>NZ_CP011101.1:0-162500 GCF_000978495.1 Bacillus sp. LM 4-2
ATGGAAAATATATTAGACCTGTGGAACCAAGCCCTTGCTCAAATCGAAAAAAAGTTGAGCAAACCGAGTTTTGAGACTTGGATGAAGTCAACCAAAGCCCACTCACTGCAAGGCGATACATTAACAATCACGGCTCCCAATGAATTTGCCAGAGACTGGCTGGAGTCCAGATACTTGCATCTGATTGCAGATACTATATATGAATTAACCGGGGAAGAATTGAGCATTAAGTTTGTCATTCCTCAAAATCAAGATGTTGAGGACTTTATGCCGAAACCGCAAGTCAAAAAAGCGGTCAAAGAAGATACATCTGATTTTCCTCAAAATATGCTCAATCCAAAATATACTTTTGATACTTTTGTCATCGGATCTGGAAACCGATTTGCACACGCTGCTTCCCTCGCAGTAGCGGAAGCACCCGCGAAAGCTTACAACCCTTTATTTATCTATGGGGGCGTCGGCTTAGGGAAAACGCACTTAATGCATGCGATCGGCCATTATGTAATAGATCATAATCCTTCTGCCAAAGTGGTTTATCTGTCTTCTGAGAAATTTACAAACGAATTCATCAACTCTATCCGAGATAATAAAGCCGTCGACTTCCGCAATCGCTATCGAAATGTTGATGTGCTTTTGATAGATGATATTCAATTTTTAGCGGGGAAAGAACAAACCCAGGAAGAATTTTTCCATACATTTAACACATTGCACGAAGAAAGCAAACAAATCGTCATTTCAAGTGATCGACCGCCAAAGGAAATTCCGACACTTGAGGACAGATTGCGCTCACGTTTTGAATGGGGACTTATTACAGATATCACACCGCCTGATCTAGAAACGAGAATTGCGATTTTAAGAAAAAAAGCCAAAGCAGAAGGCCTCGATATTCCGAACGAGGTTATGCTTTACATCGCGAATCAAATCGACAGCAATATTCGGGAACTCGAAGGAGCATTAATCAGAGTTGTCGCTTATTCATCTTTAATTAATAAAGATATTAATGCTGATCTAGCCGCTGAGGCGTTGAAAGATATTATTCCTTCCTCAAAACCGAAAGTCATTACGATAAAGGAAATTCAGAGGATAGTAGGCCAGCAATTTAATATTAAACTCGAGGATTTCAAAGCAAAAAAACGGACAAAGTCAGTAGCTTTTCCGCGTCAAATCGCCATGTACTTATCAAGGGAAATGACTGATTCCTCTCTTCCTAAAATCGGTGAAGAGTTTGGAGGACGTGATCATACGACCGTTATTCATGCGCATGAAAAAATTTCAAAACTGCTGGCAGATGATGAACAGCTTCAGCAGCATGTAAAAGAAATTAAAGAACAGCTTAAATAGCAGGACCGGGGATCAATCGGGGAAAGTGTGAATAACTTTTCGGAAGTCATACACAGTCTGTCCACATGTGGATAGGCTGTGTTTCCTGTCTTTTTCACAACTTATCCACAAATCCACAGGCCCTACTATTACTTCTACTATTTTTTATAAATATATATATTAATACATTATCCGTTAGGAGGATAAAAATGAAATTCACGATTCAAAAAGATCGTCTTGTTGAAAGTGTCCAAGATGTATTAAAAGCAGTTTCATCCAGAACCACGATTCCCATTCTGACTGGTATTAAAATTGTTGCATCAGATGATGGAGTATCCTTTACAGGGAGTGACTCAGATATTTCTATTGAATCCTTCATTCCAAAAGAAGAAGGAGATAAAGAAATTGTCACTATTGAACAGCCCGGAAGCATCGTTTTACAGGCTCGCTTTTTTAGTGAAATTGTAAAAAAATTGCCGATGGCAACTGTAGAAATTGAAGTCCAAAATCAGTATTTGACGATTATCCGTTCTGGTAAAGCTGAATTTAATCTAAACGGACTGGATGCTGATGAATATCCGCACTTGCCGCAGATTGAAGAGCATCATGCGATTCAGATCCCAACTGATTTGTTAAAAAATCTAATCAGACAAACAGTATTTGCAGTGTCCACCTCAGAAACACGCCCTATCTTGACAGGTGTAAACTGGAAAGTGGAGCAAAGTGAATTATTATGCACTGCAACGGATAGCCACCGTCTTGCATTAAGAAAGGCAAAACTTGATATTCCAGAAGACAGATCTTATAACGTCGTGATTCCAGGAAAAAGTTTAACTGAACTCAGCAAGATTTTAGATGACAACCAGGAACTTGTAGATATCGTCATCACAGAAACCCAAGTTCTGTTTAAAGCGAAAAACGTCTTATTCTTCTCACGGCTTCTGGACGGGAATTATCCAGACACAACCAGCCTGATTCCGCAAGACAGCAAAACAGAAATCATTGTGAACACAAAAGAATTCCTTCAGGCCATTGATCGTGCATCTCTTTTAGCTAGAGAGGGACGCAACAACGTTGTAAAACTGTCCGCAAAACCGGCTGAATCCATTGAAATTTCCTCCAACTCGCCGGAAATCGGTAAAGTTGTGGAAGCAATTGTTGCGGATCAAATTGAAGGTGAGGAATTAAATATCTCTTTTAGTCCAAAATATATGCTGGATGCACTAAAGGTGCTTGAAGGAGCAGAAATACGCGTAAGCTTTACAGGCGCAATGAGACCTTTCTTAATTCGCACGCCGAATGATGAAACGATTGTACAGCTTATCCTTCCTGTCAGAACCTATTAATCCGATACACTGCTGCCGACTTGTCGGCAGCTTTTCTATTCGGTATCTGCTCCGACAAGTTTTCCCTTTCCCTAATTCGTTTTTTTTTAGTACAATTAGATATTAGTGATATTTGAAAGAGGTCGATATAATGGCAAATCCGATTTCAATTGATACAGAGATGATTACACTCGGACAATTTTTAAAATTAGCCGATGTGATTCAGTCTGGCGGTATGGCGAAGTGGTTTTTAAGCGAGCATGAAGTGCTTGTGAACGATGAGCCGGACAACCGCCGGGGCAGAAAACTGTATGTTGGAGATGTGGTAGAGATTGAAGGATTTGGTTCATTTCAAGTCGTCAATTAAAGCGGGTGACACTGATTGTATATCCAGAACTTAGAACTGACATCTTACCGCAACTACGACCATGCTGAACTTCAATTTGAAAATAAAGTAAATGTGATCATCGGAGAAAACGCCCAGGGGAAGACAAACCTCATGGAGGCGATCTATGTCTTGTCCATGGCGAAATCGCACCGGACATCAAATGACAAAGAACTTATACGGTGGGACAAAGACTATGCTAAAATAGAGGGAAGAGTGATGAAGCAAAACGGGGCAATCCCGATGCAGCTCGTCATCTCCAAAAAGGGTAAAAAGGGCAAGGTCAATCATATTGAACAGCAAAAGCTCAGCCAGTATGTCGGGGCCCTCAACACCATTATGTTCGCGCCGGAAGATTTAAATCTTGTAAAGGGAAGCCCTCAAGTGAGAAGGCGGTTTCTTGACATGGAAATCGGACAGGTTTCTCCCGTCTACCTTCATGATCTTTCTCTTTACCAGAAAATCCTTTCCCAGCGGAATCATTTTTTGAAACAGCTGCAAACAAGAAAACAAACTGACCGGACGATGCTCGATGTTCTGACCGATCAGCTTGTAGAAGTTGCAGCAAAAGTCGTCGTAAAACGCCTGCAGTTTACAGCACAGCTCGAGAAATGGGCGCAGCCCATCCATGCAGGCATCTCAAGAGGGCTTGAAGAACTGACCCTGAAATACCATACAGCTCTTGATGTATCAGATCCCCTAGATTTGTCGAAAATAGGAGATAGCTATCAAGAAGCGTTTTCTAAATTAAGAGAAAAAGAAATTGAGCGTGGTGTGACGCTGTCAGGGCCTCATCGCGATGATGTTCTTTTCTATGTGAACGGACGCGATGTGCAGACGTATGGTTCTCAAGGACAGCAGCGAACGACGGCGTTGTCCCTTAAGCTGGCGGAGATTGACCTGATCCATGAAGAAATCGGAGAATATCCCATTTTACTATTGGATGATGTACTGAGTGAACTGGATGATTATCGCCAGTCACACTTGCTTCATACGATCCAAGGCCGTGTACAAACGTTTGTCACAACGACAAGCGTTGATGGCATTGATCACGAAACCTTACGTCAAGCAGGAATGTTCCGTGTGCAAAATGGTGCGTTAGTGAAGTGAAGAAATGAGGTGAGCAATTGTATATTCATTTAGGTGATGACTTTGTGGTTTCAACACGAGATATTGTCGGCATTTTTGACTTTAAAGCCAACATGTCGCCTATTGTTGAAGAATTTCTGAAAAAACAGAAACACAAGGTGGTGCCTTCCGTAAACGGCACGCCCAAATCTATCGTAGTCACGGTTCAGAATATATATTACTCTCCCTTATCTTCCAGCACATTAAAAAAACGTGCGCAATTTATGTTTGAAATAGATTCTTAGAAATTTTTTATCACGAATATATCGTTTAGAAAAGTGTAGGTGAATGACGTGGCTATGGAACAGCAGCAAAACAGTTATGATGAAAATCAGATACAGGTACTAGAAGGATTGGAAGCTGTTCGTAAAAGACCGGGGATGTATATCGGTTCGACAAACAGCAAAGGCCTTCACCACCTGGTATGGGAAATTGTCGACAATAGTATTGACGAAGCCCTCGCCGGTTATTGTACGGATATCAATATCCAAATCGAAAAAGACAACAGTATCACGGTTGTAGATAATGGCCGCGGTATTCCAGTCGGTATTCATGAAAAAATGGGCCGTCCTGCGGTAGAAGTCATTATGACGGTACTTCATGCCGGAGGAAAATTTGACGGAAGCGGCTATAAAGTATCCGGAGGATTACACGGTGTAGGTGCGTCTGTCGTAAACGCACTATCAACAGAGCTTGATGTGACGGTTCACCGTGACGGTAAAATTCACCGCCAAACTTATAAACGCGGAGTTCCGGTTACAGACCTTGAAATCATTGGCGAAACGGATCATACAGGAACGACGACACATTTTGTCCCGGACCCTGAAATTTTCTCAGAAACAACCGAGTATGATTATGATCTGCTTGCCAACCGCGTACGTGAATTAGCCTTTTTAACAAAGGGCGTAAACATCACGATTGAGGATAAACGTGAAGGACAAGAGCGCAAAAATGAATACCATTACGAAGGCGGAATTAAAAGTTATGTAGAGTATTTAAACCGCTCTAAAGAGGTTGTCCATGAAGAGCCGATTTACATTGAAGGCGAAAAGGACGGCATTACGGTTGAAGTGGCTTTGCAATACAATGACAGCTACACAAGCAACATTTACTCGTTTACAAACAACATTAACACGTACGAAGGCGGTACCCATGAAGCTGGCTTCAAAACGGGCCTGACTCGTGTTATCAACGATTACGCCAGAAAAAAAGGGCTTATTAAAGAAAATGATCCAAACCTAAGCGGAGATGACGTAAGGGAAGGGCTGACAGCGATTATTTCAATCAAACACCCTGATCCGCAGTTTGAGGGCCAAACGAAAACAAAGCTGGGCAACTCAGAAGCACGGACGATCACCGATACGTTATTTTCTACGGCGATGGAAACATTTATGCTGGAAAATCCAGATGCAGCCAAAAAAATTGTCGATAAAGGCTTAATGGCGGCAAGAGCAAGAATGGCTGCGAAAAAAGCCCGTGAACTAACACGTCGTAAGAGTGCTTTGGAAATTTCAAACCTGCCCGGTAAGTTAGCGGACTGCTCTTCAAAAGATCCGAGCATCTCCGAGTTATATATCGTAGAGGGTGACTCTGCCGGAGGATCTGCTAAACAAGGACGCGACAGACATTTCCAAGCCATTTTGCCGCTTAGAGGTAAAATCCTAAACGTTGAAAAGGCCAGACTGGATAAAATCCTTTCTAACAACGAAGTTCGCTCTATGATCACAGCGCTCGGCACAGGTATTGGGGAAGACTTCAACCTTGAGAAAGCCCGTTACCACAAAGTTGTCATTATGACAGATGCCGATGTTGACGGCGCGCACATCAGAACACTTCTGTTAACGTTCTTTTACAGATATATGCGCCAAATTATCGAAAATGGCTACGTGTACATTGCGCAGCCGCCGCTCTACAAGGTTCAACAGGGGAAACGCGTTGAATATGCGTACAATGACAAGGAGCTTGAAGAGCTGTTAAAAACTCTTCCTCAAACGCCTAAGCCTGGACTGCAGCGTTACAAAGGTCTTGGTGAAATGAATGCCACCCAGCTATGGGAGACAACCATGGATCCTAGTTCCAGAACACTTCTTCAGGTAACTCTTGAAGATGCAATGGATGCGGACGAGACTTTTGAAATGCTTATGGGCGACAAGGTAGAACCGCGCCGAAACTTCATAGAAGCGAATGCGAGATACGTTAAAAATCTTGACATCTAATCATAAAAAGCCTTATTTCCAATAAGAAATAAGGCTTTTTTCTGAACAAGATCAGATGCAGCAATGCTTGCAATACCTATATATTCTAGCAATTTAATGTGTATAATCATAAGTTTATTGATATAATGGAGAATAGTGAAATCGTATTGAAGGTCATAATGGACAATCTACTCCCACATATTTCATGTGATACTTCAGGGAGGTTTTTTAATGAGTGAACAAAACACACCACAAGTTCGTGAAATAAATATCAGTCAGGAAATGCGTACGTCCTTCTTGGATTATGCAATGAGCGTTATCGTGTCCCGTGCTCTTCCAGATGTTCGAGACGGTTTAAAACCGGTTCATAGACGGATTTTGTATGCAATGAATGATTTAGGCATGACAAGTGACAAGCCTTATAAAAAATCCGCGCGTATCGTTGGAGAAGTTATCGGGAAATACCACCCGCACGGTGATTCAGCGGTATATGAATCCATGGTCAGAATGGCTCAGGATTTCAACTACCGTTATATGCTCGTTGACGGTCACGGAAACTTCGGTTCTGTTGACGGAGACTCAGCGGCGGCCATGCGTTATACAGAAGCAAGAATGTCTAAAATCTCAATGGAGATTCTTCGTGACATCACAAAAGACACAATCGATTACCAGGATAACTATGACGGGTCAGAAAGAGAACCTGTCGTTATGCCTTCAAGGTTCCCGAATCTGCTCGTGAACGGTGCTGCCGGCATTGCGGTAGGTATGGCAACAAACATTCCTCCGCACCAGCTGGGAGAAATCATTGACGGTGTACTTGCTGTCAGTGAGAATCCGGACATTACAATTCCAGAGCTTATGGAAGTCATTCCAGGGCCTGATTTCCCGACCGCGGGTCAAATCTTGGGACGCAGCGGTATCCGGAAAGCATACGAATCAGGCCGAGGCTCTATCACGATCCGGGCAAAAGCTGAGATCGAACAAACATCTTCGGGTAAAGAAAGAATTATCGTTACAGAGTTACCTTACCAAGTAAATAAGGCGAAATTAATTGAGAAAATTGCCGATCTCGTAAGGGACAAAAAGATAGAGGGTATCACAGATCTGCGTGATGAGTCAGATCGTACAGGTATGAGAATTGTCATTGAAATCAGACGCGACGCCAATGCAAATGTCATCTTAAACAATCTGTACAAACAAACTGCTCTACAAACATCTTTTGGCATCAACCTGCTTGCACTTGTTGATGGCCAGCCGAAAGTTTTAACTCTTAAGCAATGCCTAGAGCATTACCTCGACCATCAAAAAGTTGTCATTAGACGCCGTACTGCTTATGAATTGCGTAAAGCGGAAGCGAGAGCTCATATCCTGGAAGGATTGAGAGTTGCACTGGATCATC
Organism: Bacillus sp. LM 4-2; assembly: GCF_000978495.1. Taxonomy (NCBI): domain Bacteria; kingdom Bacillati; phylum Bacillota; class Bacilli; order Caryophanales; family Bacillaceae; genus Bacillus; species Bacillus sp. LM 4-2. The sequence goes on from NZ_CP011101.1 coordinate 7,753, forward strand.
TCGATGCAGTTATCTCCCTTATCCGTAATTCTCAAACGGCTGAAATTGCGAGAACAGGTTTAATTGAACAATTCTCACTGACAGAGAAGCAAGCACAAGCGATCCTTGATATGAGGCTCCAGCGTTTAACGGGACTGGAACGTGAAAAGATAGAAGAAGAATACCAATCTCTTGTTAAATTAATTGCAGAGCTAAAAGACATCTTGGCAAATGAATATAAAGTGCTTGAGATCATTCGTGAAGAACTCACGGAAATCAAAGAGCGTTTTAACGATGAAAGACGTACTGAGATCGTCACTTCCGGACTGGAGACAATTGAAGATGAAGATCTCATCGAGAGAGAAAATATCGTAGTTACTCTGACGCACAACGGATACGTCAAACGTCTTCCTGCATCAACTTACCGCAGTCAAAAACGGGGCGGAAAAGGTGTACAAGGTATGGGAACAAACGAAGATGATTTCGTTGAACATTTGATCTCTACGTCAACTCATGACACGATTCTCTTCTTCTCGAACAAGGGGAAAGTGTATCGTGCAAAAGGGTATGAAATCCCTGAATACGGCAGAACGGCAAAAGGAATCCCGATTATTAACCTGCTGGAGGTAGAAAAGGGTGAGTGGATCAACGCGATTATTCCAGTCACGGAATTCAATGCGGAGCTTTACCTTTTCTTCACTACAAAGCATGGGGTTTCAAAACGAACATCGCTATCTCAATTCGCTAATATCCGCAACAATGGTCTAATCGCTCTGGGTCTTCGTGAAGATGATGAACTGATGGGTGTACGTCTGACTGACGGCACAAAACAAATCATCATTGGAACGAAAAACGGTTTACTGATCCGTTTCCCTGAAACAGATGTCCGGGAGATGGGAAGAACTGCGGCGGGCGTAAAAGGCATCACCCTGACGGATGACGACGTTGTTGTCGGCATGGAAATTTTAGAGGAAGAATCACACGTCCTTATCGTAACTGAAAAAGGGTACGGAAAACGAACTCCGGCTGAAGAGTACAGAACCCAAAGCCGGGGCGGAAAAGGACTCAAAACAGCGAAAATCACCGAGAACAACGGTCAACTAGTAGCAGTGAAAGCTACTAAAGGTGAAGAGGATCTAATGATTATTACAGCTAGCGGCGTACTCATCAGAATGGACATCAATGATATCTCCATCACCGGACGTGTCACTCAAGGTGTGCGTCTCATCAGAATGGCAGAAGAAGAGCATGTTGCTACAGTAGCTTTAGTAGAGAAAAACGAAGAAGATGAGAATGAAGAAGAACAAGAAGAAGTGTGAGAAAAAGCGCAGCTGAAATAGCTGCGCTTTTTTGTGTCATAACCCTTTACAGTCATAAAAATTATGGTATAATCATTTCTGTTGTCTTTTTAAAGACACAAGCATGACCATTATGACTAGTAAAAACTTTTTCAAAAAAGTATTGACCTAGTTAACTAAAAATGTTACTATTAAGTAGTCGCTTTGAGAGAAGCACACAAAGTTCTTTGAAAACTAAACAAGACAAAACGTACCTGTTAATTCATTTTTATAAATCGCACAGCGATGTGCGTAGTCAGTCAAACTAGGGCCTGCACGACGCAGGTCACACAGGTGTCGCCGCAGGATGCGGTGAACTTAACCTGTGATCCATTTATCGGAGAGTTTGATCCTGGCTCAGGACGAACGCTGGCGGCGTGCCTAATACATGCAAGTCGAGCGGACAGATGGGAGCTTGCTCCCTGATGTTAGCGGCGGACGGGTGAGTAACACGTGGGTAACCTGCCTGTAAGACTGGGATAACTCCGGGAAACCGGGGCTAATACCGGATGGTTGTTTGAACCGCATGGTTCAAACATAAAAGGTGGCTTCGGCTACCACTTACAGATGGACCCGCGGCGCATTAGCTAGTTGGTGAGGTAACGGCTCACCAAGGCGACGATGCGTAGCCGACCTGAGAGGGTGATCGGCCACACTGGGACTGAGACACGGCCCAGACTCCTACGGGAGGCAGCAGTAGGGAATCTTCCGCAATGGACGAAAGTCTGACGGAGCAACGCCGCGTGAGTGATGAAGGTTTTCGGATCGTAAAGCTCTGTTGTTAGGGAAGAACAAGTACCGTTCGAATAGGGCGGTACCTTGACGGTACCTAACCAGAAAGCCACGGCTAACTACGTGCCAGCAGCCGCGGTAATACGTAGGTGGCAAGCGTTGTCCGGAATTATTGGGCGTAAAGGGCTCGCAGGCGGTTTCTTAAGTCTGATGTGAAAGCCCCCGGCTCAACCGGGGAGGGTCATTGGAAACTGGGGAACTTGAGTGCAGAAGAGGAGAGTGGAATTCCACGTGTAGCGGTGAAATGCGTAGAGATGTGGAGGAACACCAGTGGCGAAGGCGACTCTCTGGTCTGTAACTGACGCTGAGGAGCGAAAGCGTGGGGAGCGAACAGGATTAGATACCCTGGTAGTCCACGCCGTAAACGATGAGTGCTAAGTGTTAGGGGGTTTCCGCCCCTTAGTGCTGCAGCTAACGCATTAAGCACTCCGCCTGGGGAGTACGGTCGCAAGACTGAAACTCAAAGGAATTGACGGGGGCCCGCACAAGCGGTGGAGCATGTGGTTTAATTCGAAGCAACGCGAAGAACCTTACCAGGTCTTGACATCCTCTGACAATCCTAGAGATAGGACGTCCCCTTCGGGGGCAGAGTGACAGGTGGTGCATGGTTGTCGTCAGCTCGTGTCGTGAGATGTTGGGTTAAGTCCCGCAACGAGCGCAACCCTTGATCTTAGTTGCCAGCATTCAGTTGGGCACTCTAAGGTGACTGCCGGTGACAAACCGGAGGAAGGTGGGGATGACGTCAAATCATCATGCCCCTTATGACCTGGGCTACACACGTGCTACAATGGACAGAACAAAGGGCAGCGAAACCGCGAGGTTAAGCCAATCCCACAAATCTGTTCTCAGTTCGGATCGCAGTCTGCAACTCGACTGCGTGAAGCTGGAATCGCTAGTAATCGCGGATCAGCATGCCGCGGTGAATACGTTCCCGGGCCTTGTACACACCGCCCGTCACACCACGAGAGTTTGTAACACCCGAAGTCGGTGAGGTAACCTTTTAGGAGCCAGCCGCCGAAGGTGGGACAGATGATTGGGGTGAAGTCGTAACAAGGTAGCCGTATCGGAAGGTGCGGCTGGATCACCTCCTTTCTAAGGATATTATACGGAATATAAGACCTTGGGTCTTATAAACAGAACGTTCCCTGTCTTGTTTAGTTTTGAAGGAACTTTGTTCCTTGAATAAGTTAAGATGGGCCTGTAGCTCAGCTGGTTAGAGCGCACGCCTGATAAGCGTGAGGTCGGTGGTTCGAGTCCACTCAGGCCCACCATCTTATATAACGGGGCCTTAGCTCAGCTGGGAGAGCGCCTGCTTTGCACGCAGGAGGTCAGCGGTTCGATCCCGCTAGGCTCCACCAACGTGTTCTTTGAAAACTAGATAACAGTAGACATCACATTCAATTAGTAATACAAGATATCACATAGTGATTCTTTTTAACGGTTAAGTTAGAAAGGGCGCACGGTGGATGCCTTGGCACTAGGAGCCGATGAAGGACGGGACGAACACCGATATGCTTCGGGGAGCTGTAAGCAAGCTTTGATCCGGAGATTTCCGAATGGGGAAACCCACCACTCGTAATGGAGTGGTATCCATATCTGAATTCATAGGATATGAGAAGGCAGACCCGGGGAACTGAAACATCTAAGTACCCGGAGGAAGAGAAAGCAAATGCGATTCCCTGAGTAGCGGCGAGCGAAACGGGATTAGCCCAAACCAAGAGGCTTGCCTCTTGGGGTTGTAGGACACTCTGTACGGAGTTACAAAGGAACGAGGTAGATGAAGAGGTCTGGAAAGGCCCGCCATAGGAGGTAACAGCCCTGTAGTCAAAACTTCGTTCTCTCCTGAGTGGATCCTGAGTACGGCGGAACACGTGAAATTCCGTCGGAATCCGGGAGGACCATCTCCCAAGGCTAAATACTCCCTAGTGACCGATAGTGAACCAGTACCGTGAGGGAAAGGTGAAAAGCACCCCGGAAGGGGAGTGAAAGAGATCCTGAAACCGTGTGCCTACAAGTAGTCAGAGCCCGTTAACGGGTGATGGCGTGCCTTTTGTAGAATGAACCGGCGAGTTACGATCCCGTGCAAGGTTAAGCAGAAGATGCGGAGCCGCAGCGAAAGCGAGTCTGAATAGGGCGCATGAGTACGTGGTCGTAGACCCGAAACCAGGTGATCTACCCATGTCCAGGGTGAAGTTCAGGTAACACTGAATGGAGGCCCGAACCCACGCACGTTGAAAAGTGCGGGGATGAGGTGTGGGTAGGGGTGAAATGCCAATCGAACCTGGAGATAGCTGGTTCTCTCCGAAATAGCTTTAGGGCTAGCCTCAAGGTAAGAGTCTTGGAGGTAGAGCACTGATTGGACTAGGGGCCCCTACCGGGTTACCGAATTCAGTCAAACTCCGAATGCCAATGACTTATCCTTGGGAGTCAGACTGCGAGTGATAAGATCCGTAGTCGAAAGGGAAACAGCCCAGACCGCCAGCTAAGGTCCCAAAGTATACGTTAAGTGGAAAAGGATGTGGAGTTGCTTAGACAACCAGGATGTTGGCTTAGAAGCAGCCACCATTTAAAGAGTGCGTAATAGCTCACTGGTCGAGTGACTCTGCGCCGAAAATGTACCGGGGCTAAACGTATCACCGAAGCTGCGGACTGTTCTTCGAACAGTGGTAGGAGAGCGTTCTAAGGGCTGTGAAGCCAGACCGAAAGGACTGGTGGAGCGCTTAGAAGTGAGAATGCCGGTATGAGTAGCGAAAGAGGGGTGAGAATCCCCTCCACCGAATGCCTAAGGTTTCCTGAGGAAGGCTCGTCCGCTCAGGGTTAGTCGGGACCTAAGCCGAGGCCGAAAGGCGTAGGCGATGGACAACAGGTTGATATTCCTGTACCACCTCCTCACCATTTGAGCAATGGGGGGACGCAGGAGGATAGGGTAAGCGCGGTATTGGATATCCGCGTCCAAGCAGTTAGGCTGGGAAATAGGCAAATCCGTTTCCCATAAGGCTGAGCTGTGATGGCGAGCGAAATATAGTAGCGAAGTTCCTGATTCCACACTGCCAAGAAAAGCCTCTAGCGAGGTGAGAGGTGCCCGTACCGCAAACCGACACAGGTAGGCGAGGAGAGAATCCTAAGGTGATCGAGAGAACTCTCGTTAAGGAACTCGGCAAAATGACCCCGTAACTTCGGGAGAAGGGGTGCTCTGTTAGGGTGCAAGCCCGAGAGAGCCGCAGTGAATAGGCCCAGGCGACTGTTTAGCAAAAACACAGGTCTCTGCGAAGCCGTAAGGCGAAGTATAGGGGCTGACGCCTGCCCGGTGCTGGAAGGTTAAGAGGAGCGCTTAGCGTAAGCGAAGGTGCGAATTGAAGCCCCAGTAAACGGCGGCCGTAACTATAACGGTCCTAAGGTAGCGAAATTCCTTGTCGGGTAAGTTCCGACCCGCACGAAAGGCGCAACGATCTGGGCACTGTCTCAACGAGAGACTCGGTGAAATTATAGTACCTGTGAAGATGCAGGTTACCCGCGACAGGACGGAAAGACCCCGTGGAGCTTTACTGCAGCCTGATATTGAATGTTGGTACAGCTTGTACAGGATAGGTAGGAGCCTTGGAAACCGGAGCGCCAGCTTCGGTGGAGGCATCGGTGGGATACTACCCTGGCTGTATTGACCTTCTAACCCGCCGCCCTTATCGGGCGGGGAGACAGTGTCAGGTGGGCAGTTTGACTGGGGCGGTCGCCTCCTAAAAGGTAACGGAGGCGCCCAAAGGTTCCCTCAGAATGGTTGGAAATCATTCGCAGAGTGTAAAGGCACAAGGGAGCTTGACTGCGAGACCTACAAGTCGAGCAGGGACGAAAGTCGGGCTTAGTGATCCGGTGGTTCCGCATGGAAGGGCCATCGCTCAACGGATAAAAGCTACCCCGGGGATAACAGGCTTATCTCCCCCAAGAGTCCACATCGACGGGGAGGTTTGGCACCTCGATGTCGGCTCATCGCATCCTGGGGCTGTAGTCGGTCCCAAGGGTTGGGCTGTTCGCCCATTAAAGCGGTACGCGAGCTGGGTTCAGAACGTCGTGAGACAGTTCGGTCCCTATCCGTCGCGGGCGCAGGAAATTTGAGAGGAGCTGTCCTTAGTACGAGAGGACCGGGATGGACGCACCGCTGGTGTACCAGTTGTTCTGCCAAGGGCATCGCTGGGTAGCTATGTGCGGACGGGATAAGTGCTGAAAGCATCTAAGCATGAAGCCCCCCTCAAGATGAGATTTCCCATTCCGCAAGGAAGTAAGATCCCTGAAAGATGATCAGGTTGATAGGTCTGAGGTGGAAGTGTGGCGACACATGGAGCTGACAGATACTAATCGATCGAGGACTTAACCATATTTTTGAATGATGTCACACCTGTTATCTAGTTTTGAGAGAACACTCTCAATTTGTTTGGTGGCGATAGCGAAGAGGTCACACCCGTTCCCATACCGAACACGGAAGTTAAGCTCTTCAGCGCCGATGGTAGTCGGGGGTTTCCCCCTGTGAGAGTAGGACGCCGCCAAGCAAGTTTAAACCCAGCTCATTGAGCTGGGTTTTTTGTTTGTTAAAAATGAAGAAGAAACTGTGAAGCGTATTTAGGGAATTTCTTTTCTGATACTAATAAAAACTGCTGAATTAACACGTAGTCATCACTTATATGCTGTGTTAATAACTCATACCACCATTCTGTTTCATACCTTGCAATCATCCCAACGTTGTACAAAATCAAATAATGAATTGTCATTTCGGGAAGCCTCAGAAATTGCTCCCTTTGAGAAGGGATATAATATTGGTTCTTTTCCATGTCAAACAATAAGCTGGTCGATGTCCATGGCTCCTTGTCTTGTGGTGAAATTTCGAACAGCAGCCCGTGTTCATTTTTTTTTGTAAAAGACCATTGATAATGATGGGACATGTATTCAGCAAACCTTGAATCAGACATTTTGTAATTGATTACTACTTCCTCCGGTACAAAAATTTCGTTCTTATCCTTCTCAACTTTTGTCATAAATCGTTCTTTCTGCTGAAAGTAGAAAATATCGCTAAGTTCTGGAATGGCCATTAATAATTTTTTCATGGTATACCGTTCATCTACTATATCCGATTGTCCGAATAAATGTTTCATAAAATGTACGCATAGGCCATTCCGTTGTATTTTCACTTCATCGTCGCTAAAACAATAATTTTGTTTCTTTCGTTTTCTTGTTGTTACGCCATGCGCCAGTACTGATGTATGGCTTGGATAATGAGGATCACGTGTAATTAAGCATGCTTTGATAAGCTGTGCCATTCCATAAAATAAAAGAATCGGTTTGATTTCTAAGGGAGAATATGCGGCTTGTTTATAAAACGATTCGGCATGCTTTAAGAAATAAATAAACCGTTCACTGTTTTTAAAAGAGTTTTTTTTCGCATCGTCAATACCGTTTAAGATATAAACCTTTTCTAGAAATTTCTGGGTTGATTCAACGGAGTAAAATAGCGCTAAGTCTTTCCACTCATGATATGTCATGTATATTTCTTAATCCTTTCCGTTATCTAAATATTTCAACTCTTTCCCGCTTCCTTGACATGCTCTTGGCTAGTTGATAATCTACATATAATATTTTGCCGAAAAGAGGGGGATTTACTAATGTGGGAAAGTAAATTTTCAAAAGAAGGCTTAACGTTCGACGATGTGCTGCTTGTACCAGCAAAGTCTGAGGTACTTCCGCGTGATGTGGATTTATCTGTAGAACTTACAAAAACGTTAAAGCTAAATATTCCTGTCATCAGCGCAGGTATGGACACTGTAACAGAATCAGCAATGGCAATTGCAATGGCAAGACAGGGCGGCTTGGGCATTATTCACAAAAATATGTCCATTGAACAGCAGGCTGAACAAGTTGATAAAGTAAAGCGTTCTGAGCGCGGCGTTATCACAAATCCCTTCTTTTTAACTCCTGATCACCAAGTATTTGATGCGGAGCATTTGATGGGGAAATACAGAATTTCCGGTGTTCCGATTGTAAATAATGAAGAAGACCAGAAGCTTGTTGGAATTATTACAAACCGTGACCTTCGTTTTATTTCTGACTACTCAATGAAAATCAGCGACGTCATGACGAAAGAAGAGCTAGTTACTGCATCTGTAGGAACTACTCTGGATGAAGCTGAAAAGATTTTGCAGAAACATAAAATTGAAAAGCTTCCTCTCGTAGATGACCAGAATAAATTAAAAGGTCTTATCACAATTAAAGACATTGAAAAAGTCATTGAGTTCCCGAACTCATCTAAAGACATTCACGGCCGCCTGATCGTTGGCGCGGCAGTTGGTGTAACTGGCGATACAATGACTCGCGTCAAAAAGCTTGTTGAAGCCAATGTTGATGTGATTGTTATCGATACAGCTCACGGACACTCTCAAGGCGTTTTAAACACAGTCACAAAAATCCGTGAAACGTATCCCGAATTAAACATTATTGCTGGAAACGTGGCAACAGCTGAAGCGACAAGAGCGCTTATCGAAGCTGGAGCAGACGTTGTCAAAGTTGGAATAGGACCTGGTTCAATTTGTACTACACGTGTTGTAGCCGGCGTCGGTGTTCCGCAAATTACAGCAATTTATGATTGTGCGACTGAAGCAAGAAAACACGGCAAAACAATCATAGCCGATGGTGGGATTAAATTCTCTGGCGATATCACTAAAGCATTGGCAGCCGGCGGACATGCTGTTATGCTCGGAAGCTTGCTTGCAGGCACATCAGAAAGCCCTGGTGAAACTGAAATCTACCAAGGCAGAAGATTTAAGGTATACCGCGGCATGGGATCAGTTGCTGCAATGGAAAAAGGAAGTAAAGACCGTTACTTCCAAGAAGAAAACAAAAAATTTGTTCCTGAAGGAATTGAAGGACGCACACCTTACAAAGGACCAGTTGAAGAAACCGTTTATCAGCTAGTCGGAGGCCTTCGTTCTGGTATGGGGTATTGCGGGTCCAAAGATCTGCGTGCGCTAAGAGAAGAAGCTCAGTTCATTCGCATGACTGGCGCAGGACTTCGCGAAAGCCATCCGCATGACGTACAGATTACAAAAGAATCACCTAACTATACAATTTCATAATAAATTGTTACAAATTAAAAACATTTGACAGGGTCTCTGACTCTGTCTATTTTTTTTATACTGATTATGATAAAATTTATACTGTTGTGCATTGAAAATGTCCTTAACGGCTTAATTATAGATGAAGAAAATGAAATACGGAGGTCGTACGATTGAACATCAAGAAATGTAAACAGCTACTGATGTCATTGGTTGTGTTAACTCTAGCTGTCACGTGTCTGGCTCCAATGTCAAAAGCAAAAGCAGCCAGCGATCCAATTGATATCAATGCATCTGCTGCTATTATGATCGAAGCTTCTTCAGGTAAAATTCTTTACAGTAAAAATGCAGATAAGAGACTGCCAATTGCGAGTATGACAAAAATGATGACAGAGTATCTGTTATTGGAAGCAATTGATCAAGGTAAAGTGAAATGGGACCAAACCTATACGCCTGATGACTATGTGTATGAAATTTCCCAAGATAACAGCTTATCAAACGTTCCTCTTCGGAAAGACGGGAAATACACAGTAAAAGAATTATATCAAGCTACAGCAATTTATTCTGCAAATGCTGCTGCTATTGCGATTGCAGAAATCGTTGCCGGTTCTGAAACTAAGTTTGTTGAAAAAATGAATGCAAAAGCAAAAGAACTAGGCTTAACAGATTACAAATTTGTTAACGCAACAGGTCTTGAAAACAAAGATCTTCACGGGCATCAGCCTGAGGGGACAAGCGTAAATGAAGAAAGTGAAGTTTCTGCAAAGGATATGGCGATTCTTGCGGATCACTTGATTACTGATTACCCTGAGATACTGGAGACTTCCAGTATCGCCAAAACGAAATTCAGAGAAGGCACCGATGATGAAATGGACATGCCGAACTGGAATTTTATGCTGAAGGGGCTTGTCAGCGAGTATAAAAAAGCGACTGTAGACGGACTGAAAACAGGTTCTACTGACTCTGCGGGTTCATGCTTTACAGGAACAGCTGAACGCAACGGTATGCGTGTCATCACTGTTGTTTTGAACGCAAAGGGCAACCTTCATACAGGCCGTTTCGATGAAACGAAGAAAATGTTTGATTATGCTTTCGACAATTTCTCCATGAAAGAAATTTATGCTGAAGGCGATCAAGTAAAAGGCCATAAAACAATTTCAGTTGATAAGGGTAAAGAGAAAGAAGTAGGCATTGTGACAAACAAGGCGTTCTCTCTTCCTGTCAAAAATGGTGAAGAAAAGAATTACAAAGCGAAGGTCACACTGAATAAAGACAACTTAACTGCTCCTGTGAAAAAAGGAACCAAGGTTGGGAAGCTGACTGCGGAATACACAGGTGATGAAAAGGATTACGGATTCATTAACAGCGATCTGGCTGGCGTAGACCTTGTTACAAAAGAAAATGTAGAAAAAGCAAACTGGTTTGTTTTGACAATGCGCAGTATCGGCGGATTTTTTGCCGGAATTTGGGGAAGCATTGTTGATACGGTAACCGGCTGGTTTTAATCAATTGAAAGAGCTCTGATGGATGTTAGGGCTCTTTCGCGTAATATACTGAAAAAACCCAATTTTTAATAAAAAATGATTTTCAAAGCGCTAAAAACCGAATAAAATAGTATATATCCATATGAATTATTGGATTTCTAGGATACAATAAGGATTAGAAATCATATAACTATACCTTGATTAGGGGGACCAAGAAATGGCTCAAACAGGTACTGAACGTGTAAAACGCGGAATGGCAGAAATGCAAAAAGGCGGCGTCATCATGGACGTCATCAATGCGGAACAAGCGAAAATCGCTGAAGAAGCTGGAGCTGTCGCTGTAATGGCGCTAGAACGTGTGCCAGCAGATATTCGCGCGGCTGGAGGAGTTGCCCGTATGGCTGACCCTACAATCGTGGAAGAAGTAATGAATGCAGTATCTATCCCGGTAATGGCAAAAGCGCGTATCGGACATATTGTTGAAGCGCGTGTGCTTGAAGCTATGGGTGTTGACTATATTGATGAAAGTGAAGTTCTGACGCCGGCTGACGAAGAATTTCATTTAAATAAAAATGAATACACAGTTCCTTTTGTCTGTGGCTGCCGTGATCTTGGTGAAGCAACACGCCGTATTGCGGAAGGTGCTTCTATGCTTCGCACAAAAGGTGAGCCTGGAACAGGTAATATTGTTGAGGCTGTTCGCCATATGCGTAAAGTTAACGCTCAAGTGCGCAAAGTAGTTGCGATGAGTGAGGATGAACTAATGACAGAAGCGAAAAATCTAGGTGCTCCTTACGAGCTTCTTCTTCAAATTAAAAAAGACGGCAAGCTTCCTGTCGTTAACTTTGCCGCTGGCGGCGTAGCAACTCCAGCTGATGCTGCTCTCATGATGCAGCTTGGTGCTGACGGAGTATTTGTTGGTTCTGGTATTTTCAAATCAGACAACCCTGCTAAATTCGCGAAAGCAATTGTGGAAGCAACAACTCACTTTACTGATTACAAATTGATCGCTGAGTTGTCAAAAGAGCTTGGTACTGCAATGAAAGGGATTGAAATCTCAAACTTACTTCCAGAACAGCGTATGCAAGAACGCGGCTGGTAAGAACATAGGAGCGCTGCTGACATGTTAACAATAGGTGTACTAGGACTTCAAGGAGCAGTTAGAGAGCACATCCATGCGATTGAAGCATGCGGCGCGGCTGGTCTTGTCGTAAAACGTCCGGAGCAGCTGAACGAAGTTGACGGGTTGATTTTGCCGGGCGGTGAGAGCACGACGATGCGCCGTTTGATCGATACGTATCAATTCATGGAGCCGCTTCGTGAATTCGCTGCTCAGGGCAAACCGATGTTTGGAACATGTGCCGGATTAATTATATTAGCAAAAGAAATTGCCGGTTCAGATAATCCTCATTTAGGTCTTCTGAATGTGGTTGTAGAACGTAATTCATTTGGCCGGCAGGTTGACAGCTTTGAAGCTGATTTAACAATTAAAGGCTTGGACGAGCCTTTTACAGGGGTATTCATCCGTGCTCCGCATATTTTAGAAGCTGGTGAAAATGTTGAAGTTCTATCGGAGCATAATGGTCGTATTGTAGCCGCGAAACAGGGGCAATTCCTTGGCTGCTCATTCCATCCGGAGCTGACAGAAGATCACCGAGTGACAAAGCTGTTTGTTGAAATGGTTGAGGAATACAAGCAAAAGGCACTTGTATAAAACAGTTGAAAGCTGTGGAAACTTATAGTACATTATAAGCACAAATAAAGATCGAAAAGCGTTGATAGGAACTAGTAGGGAGCCTCTCTTTCTAAGAGAGCCGATGGTTGGTGCGAATCGGTGAAAGATGCTGTCTGAATCCATCCTTGAGCGAAATGCTGAAGCAAGTAGGCATTTACGGGATAACCGTTATGTTTGAAAGTGGAAAACGAGTCTTTGATTTGTTTTCAATCAGGGTGGCAACGCGAGAGCTCTCGTCCCTTTATGGGGATGAGGGCTCTTTTTATTTTCGATAAATCAATAAAAAAAGGAGTGTTTCGCATGCTTGATACGAAAATGCTGAGAGCAAATTTTCAAGAAATTAAAGCAAAGCTTGTACACAAAGGCGAAGACTTAACTGATTTTGATAAGTTTGAGGCGCTGGATGATAGACGAAGAGAGCTTATCGGCAAGGTTGAAGAGTTAAAAGGAAAACGAAATGAAGTTTCTCAGCAGGTTGCTGTGCTGAAGCGTGAGAAAAAAGACGCGGATCACATTATTAAAGAAATGCGTGAAGTCGGCGAGGAAATTAAAAAGCTTGATGAAGAATTGCGAACAGTGGAAGCTGAGCTTGATACAATCCTTCTCTCAATCCCGAATATTCCGCATGAGTCTGTACCTGTCGGTGAAACAGAAGACGACAACGTAGAAGTGCGTAAATGGGGTGAAAAGCCTTCATTTGCTTATGAGCCGAAGCCGCACTGGGATATTGCGGATGAGCTGGGTATTCTGGATTTTGAACGTGCTGCCAAAGTAACAGGAAGCCGTTTCGTGTTCTATAAAGGCTTAGGTGCTCGTCTGGAGCGTGCGCTTTATAACTTTATGCTTGATCTGCATGTGGATGAGTATAACTACACTGAAGTGATCCCGCCATATATGGTAAACCGCGCAAGCATGACGGGAACGGGGCAGCTTCCTAAATTTGAAGAGGATGCATTTAAAATCAGAGAAGAAGATTATTTCTTAATTCCAACGGCGGAAGTGCCGATTACAAACATGCATCGCGATGAAATCCTTTCAGGTGACAGCCTGCCGATCAACTATGCGGCATTCAGTGCTTGCTTCCGTTCTGAAGCTGGTTCAGCAGGACGTGACACACGCGGATTAATTCGTCAGCACCAATTTAATAAAGTTGAGCTTGTAAAGTTTGTGAAGCCTGAAGATTCTTATGAAGAATTAGAGAAACTTACAAACCAAGCAGAACGGGTTCTTCAGCTGCTTGAGCTTCCATACCGTGTCATGAGCATGTGTACGGGTGACTTAGGCTTTACGGCTGCGAAAAAATACGATATCGAAGTTTGGATTCCAAGCCAAGACACATATCGAGAAATCTCTTCTTGCAGCAACTTCGAAGCGTTCCAGGCGAGACGTGCGAATATTCGTTTCAGACGTGAAGCGAAAGGCAAGCCTGAGCATGTACACACACTGAACGGTTCAGGACTGGCGGTTGGAAGAACAGTTGCTGCTATCTTAGAAAATTATCAGCAGGAAGACGGAAGCGTTGTGATTCCGAAAGTGCTTCGTCCTTATATGGGGAATAGAGAAGTAATGAAACCGTAAATTATGGAAAGGCGTGCCTGACAAGGTGCGCCTTTTTGCTTATGTAAACACGGCATTTTCATAAAAACAAAAAAAGTTTTTAAAAATGCTTGACCACACGAGAACATACGTGATATAGTAAGTCTTGTCGATACGGAGGAATACCCAAGTCCGGCTGAAGGGATCGGTCTTGAAAACCGACAGGGGTGTCAAAGCCCGCGGGGGTTCGAATCCCTCTTCCTCCGCCATATTGATTTTAATTCTAATGAAACACAAGCATATATTGGAGATTGTTTTGTCCGTTGCATTCGGTGCGGCGGATTTTTTATTTTAAAGAAAAAGTGAATCTCGACTGAGATTCACTTTTTTTGATTATCATGAATAACTGAAGCAATTTGATCTACAATATTTTCAATCGAGTTTTCGTCGTTCAGAAGATCATAATCTTCAATGCGAAGTTTTAAAACAGGGCAGGCATTAAAACCGCTTATCCAGTTCTCGTAGCGTGTATGCATTTCTTCCCAATAAGACCGGCTTGTCTGAAGCTCCATCTCACGGCCGCGTTGTTCAATCCGGTTTAAAATGTTCTCCAGATCTCCTTCTAAATAGATCAACACATCTGGATGTGGGAAATACGGTGTCATTACCATTGCTTCGAAAAGGCTTGTGTAAGTCTTATAATCAACCTTTGACATTGTCCCTTTATCAGCATGCATTTTTGCGAAAATTCCTGTATCTTCATAAATCGAACGATCCTGTACAAAACCTCCGCCGGCTTCAAAAATTGTTTTCTGTTCTTTGAAGCGTTCAGCTAAGAAGTAAATTTGAAGGTGAAAGCTCCAACGTTCAAAATCATGATAGAACTTTTCCAAATATGGATTATGATCGACTTCCTCCAACGATGTTTTAAATCCAAGCCGTTTAGCTAAAGTTTTTGTTAAAGTCGATTTTCCGACACCTACTGTTCCTGCTACTGTAATAATTGAATTCTTAGGGATATGATGTTCCTTCATACGATAAGCTCCTTTACATGGGCGGCAATGCGTTCAAAGTCGCTCTTATTCAAAACGAAATCCTTTGAATCACCATCTACGGTTAACACTGTAAGTTCAGGGTCTGCTTCCTGCAGCTGCTTGATGGCGACTTCATAATCTGAAATCAGCTGCTCCAAATAGCTAGTTTCAATTTTTTTCTCAAAGGGGCGCCCGCGTTTTTCAATGCGGTGTAGCAATGTAGGCAGACTGGCCTTTATGTAAATGATGAAATTCGGCTTTGGCAGATCATCCGTTAGCAGGTGATATATCTTTTTGTATTTTTCCAGCTGATGTGGAGACAAGGTTCGTTCCGCAAAAATCACATTTTTATAAATATGATAATCAGCTATTACAGGCTGTCCCTTTTTTAAAAAGTGATCACTGGTGTCTTCAAGCTGTTTGTATCTGTGACAAAGAAAAAACATCTCGAGCTGGAAGCTCCATTCCTTTATATTGTCATAAAACTTATCAAGGTACGGGTTATCCTCTACAATCTCATTGATCATAGGGAATCCGAATTTTTGTGAGAGCATCGTTGCGAGAGTTGTTTTTCCTGCCCCGATAGGACCTTCTATTGCAATAAAAGGGGCTGTATTCATCGGAATCCTCCTTATATCTGAAAAACGTGCGTCAGTTACCGACCTTCATATTGTATCACAACCCTTGGGTGCCCCCATGAAAAAAAGACGTTTCCAAATTATCGAAACGTCTTTTTGACAACATTAAATTGATCAGACAGCAGCAGCCAGTTTTGTGGAAAGGAAAGACCCAGCTTCCAATAGCTGATGCCTCTTAAATTCAGCTCTTTAATCAGATTGAATTTTGCTTGAATCGAGCGGGCATCCTCGAACCATACCTCGTGCCTTCTGTTTTCTGCATCAGTATAGCGGAAGAAAGGAGCTTGAGCGGTTTGGTCATACTGAATGGAAGCATTGTTCTGATCAGCTATGACAATGGCTTGCTGAGGGCTTACTGCTCTTGCTGGAGTTCCCCCTGCTGTATATGGCAGCGTCCAGTCATATCCATATAAATTCTGGCCCATGACAATTTTGTTCGCAGGCATTTCAGTCAAAGCATATTCTATGACATCACGGACAGGTCCAATTGGAGAAACCGCTTGAGGCGGTCCGCCGCTATAGCCCCATTCATATGTCATGAGAACAACAAAGTCGACAATTTCGCCATGTGCCCTGTAATCATGAGCTTCATACCACCTGCCCTGCTGTGTTGCACTTGTTTTAGGAGCAAGAGCCGTAGAAATTTCTAAGCCCTCTCGATGGAAAAGATCCCTTGCTTCGCGGAGGAATTGATTATAGGCCTCTCTATCCTGGGGCCGCAAATATTCAAAGTCGAAATGAATGTCACGGAAGCCATATCTTCTGGCATTCTCGACTATTTCATTTAGAAGCCGTCTTTTTACAGTTTCGTCGTTCAAAAGGATCCGGCCAAGTTCATCGCTGAATGCCTGGTTTTCTAGGTTCGTTATAATCATCATCAATGTTGTATTTTGACTTTCTGTAATGCTCCTTAAATTCGTTAAAGGCGGTGCGACTAAGGTTCCGTTCCGCTGTGCCTGGAAGCTGAATGCGCCAAGGTAAGTTAAGTAGGGCGACGCTTCTCTGGCCGCCTGCTGGAGATTTTCGCTGACTTGATTTCCTCGGGGCTCCAAATAAGCATTTGATTCGATGTCTCGTTTAGGAGCTGGAGGGATGTATAAACGGAAACCAATCTGAAGCACGGTATTTAACTGGATGCGGTTAACCCTTGCGAGCTCGGCTGCTGTTGTATTGAACTGCCGGGCGATGGATGTCAGGGTATCACCTCGCTTCACATCATAGAACTGGCCAGCTATTGGAATGACAATGGTTTGTCCGACAACAAGGCTGTCGGGATTCGGTATTTCATTCGTTTCAGTGATGTCATTTGTGGTTGTTCTGTATTGTGAAGCGATAGCAGAAAGAGTGTCGCCTTGTTTTACCACATAAATTTGAATGAAAAACGCCTCCTTTCATATCGCTATCAATGTATGAAAGAAAAGCGCTGATCATGTTTATTTTTCTATAATTTGTTCTTCCGTCGTAATTTCTGCGAAAAGAACATTCTCCATCATGGTTAAGGCGAATTCGTTATCTTCGTCACTGTTTGACGCGATACAGTCCTTAGGAATCGTGATGCTGTATTCCCTCATATAAGCGTCATTAGCGGTAAACAGCACGCATATATTGCCGGCTATACCTGTTATGATAATATGTCTCACCTGCAACTCAGTAAGAAGGGTGTGAAGTGCTGTTTCGTAGAAAGCGGAATGTTTCGGTTTGATTAAAAAATAATCAGCATCTACCGGAGCTATCTTTGTGATGATATCCTTGCTTCTTTCATTTGTGCATTCTTGCTGTATGTTTTTAATGTCAGCTTGCCAAAGTCCATAATGATCATTGATGTAAATAATCGGCCATTCATTTTGTCTCGCGTGCTCCTTTAATGATAAAATATGAGGAACGATTTTTTCTGTTTTTTTAGCGAGGGTTTCCCCCATATCGAATTCAAAATTATTGATCATGTCTACAATGAGAAGGGCTTTATCTGCTTTGGACAATCGACAGTCTCCTTTCCGTTTCAGTTATAGTTAATATGTAGCCTTTTTAGGCAATGAAAAAACTTTGAAAAGAGAGCTTATCCTTATGACACAAGATGAACTTTATATGAAAGAAGCAATTAAAGAAGCGAAAAAGGCTGAAGAGAAAGGTGAAGTGCCAATAGGTGCGGTGCTTGTCATTAATGGTGAAATTATAGCGCGTGCGCATAATTTAAGAGAGACTGAACAGCGATCTATTGCCCATGCAGAAATGCTTGTAATTGATGAAGCGTGTAAGGCACTCGGAACATGGCGGCTGGAAGGTGCGACTCTTTATGTGACGCTTGAGCCTTGTCCAATGTGTGCTGGTGCAGTCGTACTTTCTCGAGTGGAAAAAGTGGTTTTTGGCGCATTTGATCCGAAAGGCGGCTGTTCAGGCACGCTAATGAACCTTCTCCAGGAGGAACGCTTTAATCATCAGGCTGAAGTGGTGAGCGGTGTACTTGAGGAAGAATGCGGCGGAATGCTCAGTGCGTTTTTCAGAGAACTAAGAAAAAAGAAGAAAGCTGCCAGGAAAAACTTGTCTGAATAGTACGGTTGCAATTTTTAGGGGAAACAGATATACTTAAGTGTGCATCGTAATAGATGCAACTTAAAATTTGATATTTATTTTGCCGTGCTAAGCGGGGAGGTAGCGGTGCCCTGTACCTGCAATCCGCTCTAGCAGGGCCGAATCCCTTCTCGAGGTTCGTTTACTTTAAGGCCTGCCTTAAGTAAGTGGTGTTGACGTTTGGGTCCTGCGCAATGGGAATTCATGAACCATGTCAGGTCCGGAAGGAAGCAGCATTAAGTGAAACCTCTCATGTGCCGCAGGGTTGCCTGGGCCGAGCTAACTGCTTAAGTAACGCTTAGGGTAGCGAATCGACAGAAGGTGCACGGTAAATCAATCATCAAATTTTCAGACTCACCTAATATTAGGTGAGTTTTTTGTTATGTAAAAAGAGCTTTTGGAATCGAAACAAGGTTCATGTATAATGGGAATGATGAATAACGGAGGAGGGCAAACCCGTGAGTTACCAAGCTTTATATCGAGTATTCAGGCCTCAGCGCTTTGAAGATGTGGTCGGACAAGAACACATTACAAAAACGCTGCAAAATGCCCTTTTGCAAAAAAAGTTTTCTCACGCCTATCTGTTTTCCGGGCCAAGAGGAACCGGAAAAACCAGTGCAGCCAAAATATTTGCTAAGGCTGTCAACTGTGAACATGCTCCTGTTGATGAGCCATGCAACGAATGTGCGGCCTGTAAAGGGATAACAAACGGGTCAATATCCGATGTCATAGAAATTGACGCCGCTTCTAATAACGGTGTTGATGAGATTCGTGACATTCGCGATAAAGTGAAGTTTGCCCCATCGGCCGTCACATATAAGGTATATATCATAGATGAGGTGCATATGCTTTCTATCGGCGCTTTTAATGCATTACTAAAAACATTAGAAGAGCCGCCTGAGCATTGTATCTTCATATTAGCAACAACTGAACCGCACAAAATTCCTTTAACCATTATCTCTAGATGTCAGCGTTTTGACTTTAAACGAATTACCTCCCAAGCGATTGTAGGGCGCATGAATAAAATTGTTGATGCTGAACAGCTGCAAGTGGAGGAAGGATCGCTGGATATCATCGCGAGTGCTGCAGACGGAGGGATGAGGGATGCCCTGAGCCTTCTTGATCAGGCCATATCATTCAGCGGCGATATCCTGAAAGTCGAAGATGCGCTTTTAATTACGGGTGCTGTTTCTCAATTATATATCGGGAAGCTTGCACAATCCCTGCATGATAAAAACGTTTCTGACGCACTGGAAACATTAAATGAATTGCTTCAGCAAGGAAAAGATCCAGCTAAGCTGATAGAAGATATGATTTTCTATTTCAGGGACATGCTGCTGTACAAAACAGCCCCTGGCTTAGAGGGAGTGCTTGAGAAAGTAAAAGTCGATGAAACGTTCCGGGAACTAAGTGAACAAATTCCGGCTCAGGCCCTATATGAAATGATTGATATTCTGAACAAGAGCCATCAGGAAATGAAATGGACAAATCATCCGCGTATCTTTTTCGAAGTGGCCGTTGTGAAGATTTGCCAAACCTCACATCAATCTGCTGCTGATCTCCCGGAAGTGGATATGCTGATGAAAAAAATCCAGCAGCTCGAACAGGAAGTAGAGCGGCTCAAAACAACGGGCATAAAAGCAGCTGCGGAAAGCCCTAAAAAAGAAGCGCCGCGTGTGCCAAAGGGCGGGAAATCCAATTACAAAGCGCCAGTAGGCAGAATTCATGAGATTTTGAAGGAAGCCACAAGACCGGATCTTGATCTGCTCAGAAACAGTTGGGGCAAGCTTCTTGCTCATCTCAAACAGCAAAACAAAGTATCACATGCCGCTTTGCTGAATGACAGTGAACCTGTGGCTGCCGGATCGGCGGCATTTGTTCTGAAATTCAAATATGAAATTCATTGTAAAATGGTCGCTGAGGATAACAACGGAGTCCGGACTAATCTTGAACAGATTTTAGAATCGATGCTCGGAAAAAGAATGGATTTGATTGGCGTTCCAGAAGCACAATGGGGTAAAATAAGAGAAGAATTTTTAGAAGATCATCAGCAGGAAAATGAAGGATCAAATGTACCGGCTGAAGAAGACCCGCTTATTGCCGAAGCGAAAAAGCTTGTTGGAGCGGATTTAATTGAAATAAAAGACTAACAAAATGAAAGAGAGTGAATGCTATGCGTGGCGGAATGGGTAATATGCAAAAAATGATGAAACAAATGCAAAAAATGCAAAAGGACATGGCGAAGGCTCAAGAAGAGCTTGCAGAAAAGGTTGTTGAAGGAACTGCAGGCGGCGGTATGGTAACAGTAAAAGCAAACGGCCAAAAAGAAATCCTGGATGTTATCATCAAAGAAGAAGTCGTTGATCCTGAAGATATTGATATGCTTCAAGATTTAGTGCTTGCTGCAACGAATGAAGCTTTGAAAAAAGTTGACGAAATCACAAACGAAACAATGGGTCAATTTACAAAGGGAATGAACATGCCAGGTTTATTCTAGGGGGATAAAAGAACATGCAATATCCTGAACCAATATCAAAGCTGATTGACAGCTTTATGAAATTGCCAGGGATCGGACCGAAAACAGCGGTTCGTCTGGCTTTTTTTGTTCTAGGTATGAAAGAAGATGTAGTATTAGATTTTGCGAAAGCATTAGTAAATGCGAAACGCAACCTGACATATTGTTCAGTTTGCGGGCATATTACAGATCAGGACCCTTGCTATATATGTGAAGATACGCGCAGGGATAAGTCTGTTATCTGTGTTGTGCAAGACCCTAAGGATGTTATCGCTATGGAGAAAATGAAGGAATACAACGGACAGTATCACGTTCTTCACGGCGCTATTTCTCCAATGGACGGCATTGGACCGGAGGATATTAAAATACCAGAATTGTTAAAACGATTACAGGATGATCAAGTGACAGAAGTGATCCTCGCGACAAACCCTAATATAGAAGGGGAAGCAACGGCGATGTATATATCAAGGCTCCTCAAGCCGTCTGGTATTAAGCTCTCCCGTATTGCCCACGGACTGCCCGTCGGCGGTGACTTGGAATATGCTGACGAGGTCACTCTTTCTAAAGCACTTGAAGGAAGACGTGAATTGTAAGGAGGAAAAAGCGATCCATGGGTTTTCTTCGCAAGAAAACATTAAGAAGAGAGTTTGATGAAAAACTAACCGAGCAGCTTTTTAAGCAAAAGGAAGAGTGGAACAGGCAAAAAAAGCTGGTCGAAAAAAGCTTAGAACCGTCTGCTGAAGTGTTATACGAACTGAAAGTAGCTGAAGCGAAGTATTTTTTTTACTTAAGGGAAGCGAAGCAGCGAAATTTAAAAATCAGCCGGTGGAAGTAAGTGGTCTAAACTCCTGGATCTTCTCATAAGCTTGTACTAGAACAAGCGAAGGAGATGAGAAGATTCATGGAGCCTATTTTTATTATTGGGATTATTTTAGGACTGGTTATTCTTCTTTTTTTATCAGGTTCAGCTGCGAAGCCTTTAAAGTGGATTGGCATCACAGCTGTTAAATTTGTGGCAGGTGCTTTGCTGCTGGTTTGTGTAAATATGTTTGGCGGCAGTCTTGGCATTCATGTGCCGATTAATCTGGTTACAACAGCTATCAGCGGAATTTTAGGGATACCCGGAATAGCTGCGTTAGTCGTTATTAAGCAATTTATCATTTAATTGATATTATGTATTGACTTAGACAACCGAAGGTGTTATTCTAGTATACGTCGCTGATGACGAACAGCTTTTTTGAAAAGAAAATGTTAAAAAGTTGTTGACAGTAGCGACGGTAAATGTTATGATAATAAAGTCGCTTAAACGAGCGGTAAACAAAGTTCTTTGAAAACTAAACAAGACAAAACGTACCTGTTAATTCAGTTTTTAAAAATCGCACAGCGATGTGCGTAGTCAGTCAAACTACTTTATCGGAGAGTTTGATCCTGGCTCAGGACGAACGCTGGCGGCGTGCCTAATACATGCAAGTCGAGCGGACAGATGGGAGCTTGCTCCCTGATGTTAGCGGCGGACGGGTGAGTAACACGTGGGTAACCTGCCTGTAAGACTGGGATAACTCCGGGAAACCGGGGCTAATACCGGATGGTTGTTTGAACCGCATGGTTCAAACATAAAAGGTGGCTTCGGCTACCACTTACAGATGGACCCGCGGCGCATTAGCTAGTTGGTGAGGTAACGGCTCACCAAGGCAACGATGCGTAGCCGACCTGAGAGGGTGATCGGCCACACTGGGACTGAGACACGGCCCAGACTCCTACGGGAGGCAGCAGTAGGGAATCTTCCGCAATGGACGAAAGTCTGACGGAGCAACGCCGCGTGAGTGATGAAGGTTTTCGGATCGTAAAGCTCTGTTGTTAGGGAAGAACAAGTACCGTTCGAATAGGGCGGTACCTTGACGGTACCTAACCAGAAAGCCACGGCTAACTACGTGCCAGCAGCCGCGGTAATACGTAGGTGGCAAGCGTTGTCCGGAATTATTGGGCGTAAAGGGCTCGCAGGCGGTTTCTTAAGTCTGATGTGAAAGCCCCCGGCTCAACCGGGGAGGGTCATTGGAAACTGGGGAACTTGAGTGCAGAAGAGGAGAGTGGAATTCCACGTGTAGCGGTGAAATGCGTAGAGATGTGGAGGAACACCAGTGGCGAAGGCGACTCTCTGGTCTGTAACTGACGCTGAGGAGCGAAAGCGTGGGGAGCGAACAGGATTAGATACCCTGGTAGTCCACGCCGTAAACGATGAGTGCTAAGTGTTAGGGGGTTTCCGCCCCTTAGTGCTGCAGCTAACGCATTAAGCACTCCGCCTGGGGAGTACGGTCGCAAGACTGAAACTCAAAGGAATTGACGGGGGCCCGCACAAGCGGTGGAGCATGTGGTTTAATTCGAAGCAACGCGAAGAACCTTACCAGGTCTTGACATCCTCTGACAATCCTAGAGATAGGACGTCCCCTTCGGGGGCAGAGTGACAGGTGGTGCATGGTTGTCGTCAGCTCGTGTCGTGAGATGTTGGGTTAAGTCCCGCAACGAGCGCAACCCTTGATCTTAGTTGCCAGCATTCAGTTGGGCACTCTAAGGTGACTGCCGGTGACAAACCGGAGGAAGGTGGGGATGACGTCAAATCATCATGCCCCTTATGACCTGGGCTACACACGTGCTACAATGGACAGAACAAAGGGCAGCGAAACCGCGAGGTTAAGCCAATCCCACAAATCTGTTCTCAGTTCGGATCGCAGTCTGCAACTCGACTGCGTGAAGCTGGAATCGCTAGTAATCGCGGATCAGCATGCCGCGGTGAATACGTTCCCGGGCCTTGTACACACCGCCCGTCACACCACGAGAGTTTGTAACACCCGAAGTCGGTGAGGTAACCTTTTAGGAGCCAGCCGCCGAAGGTGGGACAGATGATTGGGGTGAAGTCGTAACAAGGTAGCCGTATCGGAAGGTGCGGCTGGATCACCTCCTTTCTAAGGATATTATACGGAATATAAGACCTTGGGTCTTATAAACAGAACGTTCCCTGTCTTGTTTAGTTTTGAAGGAACTTTGTTCCTTGAATAAGTTAAGATGGGCCTGTAGCTCAGCTGGTTAGAGCGCACGCCTGATAAGCGTGAGGTCGGTGGTTCGAGTCCACTCAGGCCCACCATCTTATATAACGGGGCCTTAGCTCAGCTGGGAGAGCGCCTGCTTTGCACGCAGGAGGTCAGCGGTTCGATCCCGCTAGGCTCCACCAACGTGTTCTTTGAAAACTAGATAACAGTAGACATCACATTCAATTAGTAATACAAGATATCACATAGTGATTCTTTTTAACGGTTAAGTTAGAAAGGGCGCACGGTGGATGCCTTGGCACTAGGAGCCGATGAAGGACGGGACGAACACCGATATGCTTCGGGGAGCTGTAAGCAAGCTTTGATCCGGAGATTTCCGAATGGGGAAACCCACCACTCGTAATGGAGTGGTATCCATATCTGAATTCATAGGATATGAGAAGGCAGACCCGGGGAACTGAAACATCTAAGTACCCGGAGGAAGAGAAAGCAAATGCGATTCCCTGAGTAGCGGCGAGCGAAACGGGATTAGCCCAAACCAAGAGGCTTGCCTCTTGGGGTTGTAGGACACTCTGTACGGAGTTACAAAGGAACGAGGTAGATGAAGAGGTCTGGAAAGGCCCGCCATAGGAGGTAACAGCCCTGTAGTCAAAACTTCGTTCTCTCCTGAGTGGATCCTGAGTACGGCGGAACACGTGAAATTCCGTCGGAATCCGGGAGGACCATCTCCCAAGGCTAAATACTCCCTAGTGACCGATAGTGAACCAGTACCGTGAGGGAAAGGTGAAAAGCACCCCGGAAGGGGAGTGAAAGAGATCCTGAAACCGTGTGCCTACAAGTAGTCAGAGCCCGTTAACGGGTGATGGCGTGCCTTTTGTAGAATGAACCGGCGAGTTACGATCCCGTGCAAGGTTAAGCAGAAGATGCGGAGCCGCAGCGAAAGCGAGTCTGAATAGGGCGCATGAGTACGTGGTCGTAGACCCGAAACCAGGTGATCTACCCATGTCCAGGGTGAAGTTCAGGTAACACTGAATGGAGGCCCGAACCCACGCACGTTGAAAAGTGCGGGGATGAGGTGTGGGTAGGGGTGAAATGCCAATCGAACCTGGAGATAGCTGGTTCTCTCCGAAATAGCTTTAGGGCTAGCCTCAAGGTAAGAGTCTTGGAGGTAGAGCACTGATTGGACTAGGGGCCCCTACCGGGTTACCGAATTCAGTCAAACTCCGAATGCCAATGACTTATCCTTGGGAGTCAGACTGCGAGTGATAAGATCCGTAGTCGAAAGGGAAACAGCCCAGACCGCCAGCTAAGGTCCCAAAGTATACGTTAAGTGGAAAAGGATGTGGAGTTGCTTAGACAACCAGGATGTTGGCTTAGAAGCAGCCATCATTTAAAGAGTGCGTAATAGCTCACTGGTCGAGTGACTCTGCGCCGAAAATGTACCGGGGCTAAACGTATCACCGAAGCTGCGGACTGTTCTTCGAACAGTGGTAGGAGAGCGTTCTAAGGGCTGTGAAGCCAGACCGGAAGGACTGGTGGAGCGCTTAGAAGTGAGAATGCCGGTATGAGTAGCGAAAGAGGGGTGAGAATCCCCTCCACCGAATGCCTAAGGTTTCCTGAGGAAGGCTCGTCCGCTCAGGGTTAGTCGGGACCTAAGCCGAGGCCGAAAGGCGTAGGCGATGGACAACAGGTTGATATTCCTGTACCACCTCCTCACCATTTGAGCAATGGGGGGACGCAGGAGGATAGGGTAAGCGCGGTATTGGATATCCGCGTCCAAGCAGTTAGGCTGGGAAATAGGCAAATCCGTTTCCCACAAGGCTGAGCTGTGATGGCGAGCGAAATATAGTAGCGAAGTTCCTGATTCCACACTGCCAAGAAAAGCCTCTAGCGAGGTGAGAGGTGCCCGTACCGCAAACCGACACAGGTAGGCGAGGAGAGAATCCTAAGGTGATCGAGAGAACTCTCGTTAAGGAACTCGGCAAAATGACCCCGTAACTTCGGGAGAAGGGGTGCTCTGTTAGGGTGCAAGCCCGAGAGAGCCGCAGTGAATAGGCCCAGGCGACTGTTTAGCAAAAACACAGGTCTCTGCGAAGCCGTAAGGCGAAGTATAGGGGCTGACGCCTGCCCGGTGCTGGAAGGTTAAGAGGAGCGCTTAGCGTAAGCGAAGGTGCGAATTGAAGCCCCAGTAAACGGCGGCCGTAACTATAACGGTCCTAAGGTAGCGAAATTCCTTGTCGGGTAAGTTCCGACCCGCACGAAAGGCGCAACGATCTGGGCACTGTCTCAACGAGAGACTCGGTGAAATTATAGTACCTGTGAAGATGCAGGTTACCCGCGACAGGACGGAAAGACCCCGTGGAGCTTTACTGCAGCCTGATATTGAATGTTGGTACAGCTTGTACAGGATAGGTAGGAGCCTTGGAAACCGGAGCGCCAGCTTCGGTGGAGGCATCGGTGGGATACTACCCTGGCTGTATTGACCTTCTAACCCGCCGCCCTTATCGGGCGGGGAGACAGTGTCAGGTGGGCAGTTTGACTGGGGCGGTCGCCTCCTAAAAGGTAACGGAGGCGCCCAAAGGTTCCCTCAGAATGGTTGGAAATCATTCGCAGAGTGTAAAGGCACAAGGGAGCTTGACTGCGAGACCTACAAGTCGAGCAGGGACGAAAGTCGGGCTTAGTGATCCGGTGGTTCCGCATGGAAGGGCCATCGCTCAACGGATAAAAGCTACCCCGGGGATAACAGGCTTATCTCCCCCAAGAGTCCACATCGACGGGGAGGTTTGGCACCTCGATGTCGGCTCATCGCATCCTGGGGCTGTAGTCGGTCCCAAGGGTTGGGCTGTTCGCCCATTAAAGCGGTACGCGAGCTGGGTTCAGAACGTCGTGAGACAGTTCGGTCCCTATCCGTCGCGGGCGCAGGAAATTTGAGAGGAGCTGTCCTTAGTACGAGAGGACCGGGATGGACGCACCGCTGGTGTACCAGTTGTTCTGCCAAGGGCATCGCTGGGTAGCTATGTGCGGACGGGATAAGTGCTGAAAGCATCTAAGCATGAAGCCCCCCTCAAGATGAGATTTCCCATTCCGCAAGGAAGTAAGATCCCTGAAAGATGATCAGGTTGATAGGTCTGAGGTGGAAGTGTGGCGACACATGGAGCTGACAGATACTAATCGATCGAGGACTTAACCATATTTTTGAATGATGTTACATCTGTTATCTAGTTTTGAGAGAACACTCTCAATTTGTTTGGTGGCGATAGCGAAGAGGTCACACCCGTTCCCATACCGAACACGGAAGTTAAGCTCTTCAGCGCCGATGGTAGTCGGGGGTTTCCCCCTGTGAGAGTAGGACGCCGCCAAGCAAGCTTAAACCCAGCTCATTGAGCTGGGTTTTTTGTTTACTCAAGATCGAGAAAATCAAACAAATACAAACACCGAGGGCTTATATAGCCCATATACTGATTTAAAGTTTCAAAAAGGTCTAAATAGTGTATACAATATCCGTTTTAAGGGGAGGCTAACTGTACGGAGGTGGAGAAGATGGACGAAACAGTTAAACTTAATCATACATGTGTGATTTGTGATCAAGAGAAGAATAGAGGCATTTATCTTTATACGAAATTCATATGCTTAGATTGTGAGAGAAAAGTAATTTCTACATCAACTTCTGATCCTGACTATGCGTTTTACGTAAAAAAACTAAAGAGCATTCATACACCGCCATTATATTCATAGACCTGAAAAGGTCTTTTTTTGTACCCTTAATAATAAAAAGAAGATGAAACTTGTTTAAGGATTGAACGTAGTAGATAATAATATTAAAACTGAGTATAGACACAGGAGTCGATTATCTCATGCAGAGATTTTTTCACTTTTTGATGTGGAGTTTAACTAGCAGTGCGACTTTTGTTTTCATTGGAATATTGAGCTTTTTCGGTTTAAACCAGTCGCTTTTTTTATCTATTGTTTATGGGCTTGCTTCTGGAGCAGCCGTATATATAGCTGGCATCTGGAATGCAAGACGGTTATTTCTTAAAAAGCATGAATTGACAGGAAGAGAGTATGCTTACATTAAGAAAAACTTAGAGGAAGCAAGGCAGAAAATGATCCGTCTTAGGAAAGCCTTGTTTCAGGCTAAAAGCATTCAAATGTTTAAGCAAAATGCAGAAATGCTAAGGATTGTGAGAAGGATTTATCTCCTCACCAAAAAAGAGCCAAAGCGGTTTTATCAGGCAGAACGATTTTTTTATCAAACTCTCGATTCGGTTGTTGAATTGACAGAGAAGTATGCTTTTCTATCATCTCACCCAAAAAAAAGCAAAGAACTGTCGATGTCGTTAAGTGAGACACGCATCACTCTTACTGAATTGAC
Organism: Bacillus sp. LM 4-2; assembly: GCF_000978495.1. Lineage (NCBI taxonomy): Bacteria > Bacillati > Bacillota > Bacilli > Caryophanales > Bacillaceae > Bacillus > Bacillus sp. LM 4-2. The sequence goes on from NZ_CP011101.1 coordinate 35,878, forward strand.
CAAGCGTTTAGAGGAAGATTTAACTCAAGTAATGGGTGATGACATTGACGAGTTGCACTTTGAATTAGACGCAGCAAAACATTCATTAAAGAAATAAGGGAAGAGGGTAAGAGCGATGAACCGAGACCAAAGCGACCTTCATATAGATGAATTATTGGCAGATCCTTTTGGTGGTAACATAGAGATACCAGGTTCGGAGGCTGTAAAAGCAGAGAAAGAGCAAGTACGGCTTGTTGATGTTCTTCCTGAGGAAAACAAGGAAAAAGCAATTCAGCTTGCTGGACAGATTGATCATAAAAATATGCAAAGTATTGTCTTATACGGTTCACAAGCTCAATCTAAACTGCTGAACTTTTCTCATGATATGATTAATCATGTTCAAAAGAAGGATGTCGGGGAGATTGGCGAAATACTTGGAGAGCTGATGAAAAAGCTGGAGCAAGTAAATCCTGATGATCTCCAATCTAAGAAAAAGGGTTTTTTGGCACGCATGTTTGGAAGAGTATCAAGTTCTCTTCAAGAGGTGCTGTCTAAATACCAAAAGACCAGTGTGCAGATAGACAGAATCAGCTTGAAGCTGGAGCACTCTAAAAATGCTTTAATCAGTGACAACAAGCTGTTAGAGCAGTTATATGAAAAAAATAAAGAATATTTTGCCGCGCTGAATGTTTATATTGCTGCAGGAGAACTGAAGCTGGAGGAATTAAAAACAAAAACGATTCTTGAACTGAAGCAACAGGCTGAATCGAGTGATCATAACCAAATGGCCGTTCAAGAGGTGAATGATTTAATTCAATTTGCTGACCGGTTAGATAAAAGGGTGCATGATTTGCTGCTGAGCAGGCAAATTACAATCCAAAGTGCACCGCAAATCAGGCTGATTCAAAACACAAACCAAGCGTTAGCAGAAAAGATCCAGTCATCCATTGTGACAGCGATTCCGTTATGGAAAAATCAAGTTGCCATTGCGCTGACGCTTTTAAGGCAGCGCAATGCAGCGGATGCACAACAGAAAGTATCTGATACAACCAATGAGCTTTTGCTGAAAAATGCGGAGCTTTTAAAAACCAATACAATTGAAACTGCACGGGCAAATGAAAGAGGCCTTGTTGATATAGATACCTTGAAGAAGGTGCAGGAAAGCTTAATAAACACGCTTGAAGAAACACTGACTATACAAGAAGAAGGACGAATCAAACGCCGTCAGGCAGAAGAAGAGCTCATGATGATGGAAGGCGACCTGAAGCAAAAGCTGCTTACAATAAAGGAAAGATAGTTACCAGTAAGTCTGGCTTTAAGTTCTCTCAGAGGCACGATATAATAAGGTGTAAGAAGACACATTCAAAGGATTGTTTTCATGAACACACCTTTATATAAAGCATTAATTCAACATGCGAGAAGAAATCCTCATTCATTTCATGTTCCGGGACATCACAATGGAGATGTCTTTTTTGATGACGCTAAGTCAATATTCGATCCGCTTCTCACCATTGATGTAACTGAACTGGCAGGACTGGATGATCTCCATCATCCTTCTGGGGTGATTAAGGAAGCTCAGGAGCTTGCCAGTCAATTATATGGATCGGCGGAAAGTTTTTTTCTGGTAAATGGTACGACTGTCGGAAACTTAGCGATGATTTTATCTGTTTGTGAACCTGGTGATACAATTCTGGTTCAAAGAAACTGTCATAAATCTGTATTTCATGCTGTTGATTTGGCCGGTGCTGAGCCGGTTTATCTTGCACCTGACGTTGATTCAGCGATGCATGTGCCTACGCATGTCCCGCTTGGAACAATTAAAGAGGCCCTGGCAGCATATCCAGATGCGAAAGGCTTGGTACTGACCAATCCGACATATTACGGACATAGTGCTGATTTGACTGAGATCATTACTGAAGCCCATCATTACGGGATTCCTGTTTTGGTCGATGAAGCGCATGGCGCACATTTTATTTTAGGTGAGCCTTTTCCGGTCTCAGCTTTAAAAATGGGGGCAGATATTGTTGTTCAGTCGGCCCACAAAACGTTGCCTGCCATGACGATGGGTTCTTATTTGCATCTCAACAGCAGCTGCAGGATTAACAGGGATCGGGTGGCAGAGTATTTAAACCGATTACAAAGCAGCAGCCCGTCTTATCCGATTATGGCTTCGTTAGATATTGCCCGCGCTTATGTACAGCATATTATAGAAGAACAAAAGCTTTCTGACATTCTGCAGCGGATAGAAACACTTAAACAAACGTTTGATTCACTTACAAATGCAGAAGCTGTTAACCCTGCTAATCCACTGATCATCACGGATCCGCTAAAGCTCACAATTCGTTCAAAACGCGGGCATTCTGGCTATACGCTGCAAAGCATATTAGAGCGTGCCAACATATTCACTGAGCTTGCTGATGAAAATCAAGTTCTGCTCGTTCTCCCATTGGGAGGAAAACGGAGAATAAATGCTGAAACCATTAGAAGCATTGATGAAGAGATTGAGAAAACGCCTCCGGATCAGGCGTTTGTTTCTGCAGAATGGGGTGTGCAGCCTGTTACTGTCTTGCCTTATCCAAAAAAGGTCTTACATTCGTTTAAGAAAGAATATGTGAGCTTTGAGGAAGCAGCTGGCCGGCTGAATGCAGAAGATATCATCCCTTATCCTCCGGGTATCCCGATGATTATGGCGGGAGAAAGAATAACAAAAGAAAGTGTGCAAAAGCTCAGCCGCTTGATCAGCATGAAAACGCATGTTCAAGGGAATATGAAAATCAAAGAGAAACAACTACTTGTTTATATAGAAGAGGAGAAATCATGAGCGGTTTATTTATTACATTCGAAGGTCCTGAAGGTGCAGGGAAAACGACTGTTCTGCAGGAGATCAAAAACATACTGACAGCAGAAGGCCTTCAGGTTATGGCAACTCGAGAGCCAGGCGGAATAGATATTGCAGAACAAATTCGAGAGGTTATTCTGAATGAGAACAATACATTAATGGACCCAAAAACAGAAGCTCTCTTATATGCGGCTGCAAGACGCCAGCATTTAGTTGAAAAAGTAAAACCTGCTTTAGAACAGGGGCTTATCGTTCTTTGCGACAGATTCATAGACAGTTCTCTTGCCTATCAAGGATATGCAAGAGGGCTTGGAATTGATGAGGTTCTGTCGATTAATGAATTTGCCATTGGAGATATGATGCCCCATGTAACGGTTTATTTTTCAATTGATCCGGAAGAAGGACTGAAGCGTATTTACGCAAACGGCTCACGGGAGAAAAACAGGCTCGATTTAGAAAAACTGGACTTTCATACAAAAGTACAAGAAGGTTATCAAGAGCTGATGAAGCGATTTCCGGAAAGATATCATTCAGTTGATGCCGGGCAATCCAAAGACCTCGTCGTTCAGGATGTTCTAAAGGTGATCGATGAAGCGTTGAAAAAAATTCAATTGTGACCTGTTTCCCAATAGTTGATATAATAATGTAAACGAGATCACGTTGTTTCCAATCTAAAGGAGGCCTTCACAGATGAAATTGATAGTGGCAGTTGTACAAGATCAGGACAGCAACAGACTTTTGAAAACCTTAACGGATCACAACTTCAGAGTCACAAAGCTTGCGACGACAGGAGGATTTCTTAAATCAGGCAATACAACGTTTATGATCGGTGTCGAGGATATACGCGTCAATAAAGCGTTGAGTCTCATTAAAGAAAACGGGCAGAAACGTGATCAGATGATTGCCCCTGTATCTCCAATGGGCGGAAATGCTGATTCCTATGTCCCTTATCCAGTCGAAGTTGAAGTTGGCGGAGCGACAGTATTTGTCCTTCCAGTCGATGAATTTCATCAATTTTAAGGATCTGAAACTGTGAAAATTAATAAAGATATACGTACATTTATAGATAATAAGCAGATTCCCTCTGTGAAAACATCTGAGATCACGGCATCGTTTAAAACATCAATGGAAAACCAAAGCAGCAAAATGAAGCTTGATCAGCTTACCAGGCTGTTATCTGATATAGAAGCATTCGGAAAAAGGCTAACGAAATCTCGGAATTTTAAAGACTTAGCGAGATTTAAAGGACTTGTGAAACGTTTTGTCAAAGAAGCTGTGGACAGCGGCCTTTCACATGAAACATCGAAAAGCTTTGACCTTTATGGGAACAGCAGAACGCTGGGACTTGTGAAAGAAATAGATGACAAATTGATACAGCTTACGGAAGAGATGATGGATCAGGAAAAACCGGCAATTGATTTGCTGGAGCGTATTGGCGAAATAAAAGGTTTATTAATTAACCTTTACACATAGAGAGTGATACAATGGCAATATCCTGGAAGGAAATGAACGAGCTTCAGCCCAGAGTGATGAAGCTTTTATATAATAGTATTGAGAAGGACAGACTATCACACGCTTATTTGTTTGAGGGGAAAAAAGGAACAGGCAAGCTTGATGCCGCGCTGCTTCTTGCAAAAAGCTTCTTTTGTCTGGAGGATGGCGCGGAGCCTTGCGAGAGCTGCCGAAACTGTAAACGGATAGAGTCAGGGAACCATCCTGATCTCCATCTTGTTCAGCCTGATGGCTTATCAATCAAAAAGGCGCAAATTCAAGCGCTCCAAGAAGAGTTTTCTAAGACAGGACTTGAATCGCATAAAAAGCTGTATATTATTTCGCACGCAGATCAAATGACAGCAAATGCGGCGAACAGCCTGCTGAAATTTTTAGAAGAACCGAACAAAGACACAATGGCCGTCCTCATCACTGAGCAGCCCCAAAGGTTATTGGATACCATCATTTCAAGATGCCAAACCCTTCCTTTTCAGCCTTTGCAGCCGAAAGCAATTGAAGACAGACTGATCGAACAGGACGTCTCGCCTCATATGGCAAGGCTTCTGGCCAACATGACTAATAATGTAGCAGAAGCAGTCGAATTAAGTCGAAATGATGAGTTTGCAGAGTCTAGAGCGAAAGTGATAAAATTGTATGAAGTCCTACACCAGCGGAAAGGACATGCTTTTTTCTTTATTCAAGATCAATGGATGCCCTTTTTCAAAGAAAAAACCCATCAAGAAATGGGTCTTGATATGCTCTTATTGATATATCGTGATGTGTTGTCCATCCAAATAGGAAATGAAGATAAATTGATTTATCAAGACTTATTCCAATCAATAAAACAGCATGCGCTACAATCAACACAACAAAGCGTTACGAATCAGATACTTGCTGTTTTAGAAGCAAAGAAACGGCTTCATTCCAATGTGAATGTACAAGGATTAATGGAGCACTTGGTGTTAATGTTGCAGGAGGGATAAGCTTGTACAATGTAATTGGTGTCCGCTTTAAGAAAGCGGGTAAAATATATTATTTTGATCCGAATGGATTTCATATAGAACATGACAGCTGCGTAATTGTAGAAACTGTCAGAGGCGTTGAGTACGGCCAGGTCGTAATTGCAAATAAACAGGTGGATGAGCATGATGTGGTGCTTCCCCTTCGAAAAGTGATACGTGTAGCTGACGAGCGCGATCTTCTCATTGTAGAAGAAAATAAACAGGAAGCACTATCAGCATTTGATATCTGCCAAAAGAAAGTGATTGAGCATGGCTTGGATATGAAGCTGGTCGATGTTGAATTCACGTTTGATCGCAATAAAGTCATTTTTTACTTCACTGCTGACGGCCGAGTCGACTTTAGAGAGCTTGTAAAGGATTTGGCTTCTATCTTTAAGACAAGAATTGAGCTGCGCCAAATCGGAGTGAGGGATGAGGCAAAAATGCTCGGAGGAATCGGTCCTTGCGGAAGAATGCTTTGCTGTTCAACGTTTCTTGGAGATTTTGAACCCGTTTCCATTAAAATGGCCAAGGATCAGAACTTGTCTTTAAATCCTACGAAGATTTCGGGCCTTTGCGGACGATTGATGTGCTGTCTAAAATATGAGAACGATGAGTATGAGACGGCAAAAGAACAGCTTCCGGATATAGGAGAAATGATTACGACAGCAAACGGTCCCGCGAAGGTCGTCGGACTAAATATTCTGGAACGGGTGCTTCAGGTGGAACTGATAAACCGTGAAAAAGTGATAGAATATACTTGGGAAGAGCTCTTGGAAGAGGGCGTCGTATCCGCACAAACCACAGATTAACGAGGTGTGGAACCTTGGATAAAAAAGAGTTATTTGATACAGTCATTAACTTAGAAGAACAAATTGGTTCACTGTACCGGCAGCTGGGGGATTTGAAGCAGCATATCGGTGAGATGATTGAGGAAAATCATCATTTACAGCTTGAAAACAAGCATTTGCGCAAACGGCTGGACGATACGACGCAGCAGATTGAAAAGTTCAAAGCTGATAAAAAAGAATCAAAAACACAGAAGACAGAGCAAACTGATATAGGGGAAGGATATGATAATCTGGCACGTCTGTATCAAGAAGGATTTCATATCTGCAATGTCCACTATGGAAGTGTTCGAAAAGAGGATTGTCTTTTCTGTCTGTCATTCTTAAATAAAAAATAGGGAAAAGGCTTCCGCATAAGACGGGAGCCTTTTTCAAAGGTACTGAAAGGATAAGAAGATGGTTTCATTACATGATGATGAAAGATTAGATTATTTGCTGGCAGAGGACATGAAAATCATACAAAGCCCAACAGTGTTTGCTTTTTCGTTGGACGCTGTGCTTCTGTCCAAATTTGCATACGTTCCGATTCAAAAAGGGAAAATCGTTGATTTATGCACCGGCAATGGTATTGTGCCGCTGCTGCTCAGTACAAGATCAAAAGCAGACATTCTGGGAGTCGAAATACAAGAAAGGCTGCATGATATGGCTGTTCGCAGCGTGGAGTATAATAAGCTGGATGATCAGATCCAGATCATACATGATGACCTGAAAAACATGCCGGAGAAACTTGGACATAATCGATATGATGTTGTCACCTGCAATCCGCCGTATTTTAAAACGCCGAAACAAACTGAACAAAACATGAACGAGCATCTCCGAATCGCAAGACATGAAATCCACTGCACATTGGAGGATGTCATTTCAGTCAGCAGCAAGCTGCTCAAGCAAGGGGGAAAAGCAGCTCTTGTTCACCGGCCGGGAAGGCTTCTGGAGATTTTTGAACTGATGAAGGCTTATCAAATCGAGCCAAAACGTGTACAATTTGTCTATCCGAAGCAAGGGAAAGAAGCCAATACCATTTTGGTTGAAGGTATTAAAGGCGGGCGTCCGGATTTGAAAATTCTTCCTCCCTTATTCGTTTATGATGAACAAAATGAATATACAAAAGAAATCAGGACCATTTTATATGGAGACAAATAACCATTTCTTCTACGTCGTGAAATGTAAGGACAATAGCTGGTATGCCGGATATACCAACGATCTGCATAAACGAGTGAAAACGCACAATGATGGAAAGGGCGCAAAGTACACAAAAGTAAGACGTCCGGTTGAATTAATTTTTGCCGAGAGCTTTTCAACAAAGCGGGAAGCTATGCAGGCGGAATATTATTTCAAAAAACTAACTCGGAAGAAAAAAGAGCTTTATATAGAAGAAAAGCGGAAAGGCAAGGAGGCTGTATATGTTAAGGCGCCAAATGAGCTTTAATGGAAAGTCGGACATGGGGATTCTTTACTTGGTCCCAACCCCAATCGGAAATCTAGAGGATATGACATTCCGGGCGATCGACACGCTGAAATCGGTGGATGCGATTGCTGCGGAAGATACGAGGCAAACGAAAAAGCTTTGTCATGTATATGAAATTGAAACACCGCTCGTCAGCTATCACGAACACAATAAAGAAAGCAGTGGGCACAAAATTATTGAATGGCTGAAGTCGGGAAAAAACATTGCTCTTGTCAGTGATGCCGGTCTGCCGACGATTTCTGATCCCGGAGCGGAAATTGTAAAGGATTTTACGGATATAGGCGGTTATGTTGTTCCGTTGCCGGGAGCAAATGCCGCATTAACAGCTCTTATTGCTTCAGGTATTGTACCGCAGCCTTTTTTCTTTTACGGTTTTCTCAACAGACAGAAAAAAGAAAAGAAGAAGGAGCTTGAAGCCCTTAAAAAACGGCGGGAAACGATCATTTTTTATGAAGCGCCTCACAGATTGAAGGAAACCTTGTCAGCGATGGCAGAGATATTAGGAGATCGGGAAATTGCTGTAACGCGTGAACTCACTAAGAAATATGAAGAGTTTATCCGAGGAACGATATCCGAGGTCATTGGATGGGCAAACGAGGATCAGATACGCGGCGAGTTTTGTCTTGTTGTAGAAGGAAGTAATAATGAAGAGATAGATGAGGAAGAACAATGGTGGGAAACCCTCACTGCGAAAGAACATGTCGAGCATTACATCTCGAAAGGCGCTACTTCTAAAGAAGCCATTAAAAAAGCAGCAGTCGATCGCAATGTACCAAAGCGTGAAGTGTACGATGCTTACCATATTAAGCAATAAAAAAACGTTCTTGTGTCATAACAAGAACGTTTTTTGTACAAGAAATGATTATTTAAGGTTTTGAAGCTGGTTTTGGATTTCGCTGATGATTTGCTCAGCGCCTTCTTTACTAAGAACCAATTTACCGCCTGCAAGTTTAAGGTTATCATCAGAAACTTCACCAGTTACTTGGCAAGTCATGTTTGGTTTATATTTTTTAAGGATGATTTTTTCATCATCAACATAGATTTCAAGAGCATCTTTTTCTGCGATTCCAAGAGTACGACGCAGTTCGATAGGAATAACTACACGTCCTAATTCATCAACTTTACGTACAATACCAGTAGATTTCATAAACATTCTCCTCCCAAGAGATACTTATTTGTTTAAATTATATTTTTCTTCGTCATTATTCGACAAAATCCTTACCTTCATAGCATAACAAGGTTTCCAATAATCGTCAATCATTTTGTTTACTATTGATTGTAAGAATTAGTTCTTATAGTCAGTAATGTCTTAGAAACTACCGAAATAACAGCATTTTATAAATATTTAATAAAGCTATTATCCTACTAAAAATCCTTTTAAATCAAGACTTTCGAACCAAAGTTTTTTATTTCATTTGATTATATACGACAAAATTCGACACGAACAGACTTTTTTTATTTTCATTAAAGATTTTTAATTTTAATTATTCTTTTTCAGGGCGTATGTATATATTCTTGATCTTAAAGGCTAAGATGGTATCATAGATAAAGGATAAATATAAATAATATTCATATATGATTTGCACTTATCGCCGCTCTCGTCCTTTGGGCGGGAGCTTTTTGACATTCTGATTAGGAGGTTTCAAGATGCCGCAAGAAAACAATACATTTTACATTACAACACCGATTTATTATCCGAGCGGAAAATTACATATCGGCCATGCATATACGACAGTCGCGGGAGATGCAATGGCACGTTACAAAAGATTAAAAGGGTTCGATGTTCGCTATTTAACGGGAACGGACGAGCATGGACAAAAGATCCAGCAAAAAGCTGAACAGGAAAACATTACACCTCAGGAGTATGTGGATCGTGCAGCGGCAGATATTCAAAAACTGTGGAAGCAGCTTGAAATCTCAAACGACGACTTTATCCGCACAACAGAAAAACGGCATAAAGTTGTCATTGAAAAAGTGTTTCAAAAGCTTCTTGATAACGGGGACATCTATCTTGATGAGTATGAAGGCTGGTACAGCATCCCTGATGAAACGTTCTACACGGAAACTCAGCTCGTTGATATTGAGCGGAATGAAAAGGGAGAGGTCATCGGCGGAAAAAGCCCTGACAGCGGTCACCCAGTTGAATTGATCAAAGAGGAATCTTATTTCTTCCGCATGGGGAAATACGCGGATCGACTTCTGAAATACTATGAAGAAAACCCGACATTCATTCAGCCAGAATCACGCAAAAACGAAATGATTAATAACTTTATCAAACCTGGACTTGAGGATTTGGCAGTATCACGTACCACTTTTGATTGGGGCGTGAAGGTGCCGGAAAATCCAAAGCATGTTGTATATGTTTGGATTGACGCACTATTTAACTATTTAACGGCACTCGGTTATGATACAGAAAATGATGAGCTTTATCAAAAATATTGGCCTGCCGATGTTCATTTAGTCGGTAAGGAGATTGTACGATTCCATACTATTTACTGGCCAATTATGCTGATGGCGCTGGATCTTCCGCTGCCAAAGCAAGTATTCGCGCATGGATGGTTTTTGATGAAAGACGGAAAAATGTCGAAATCAAAAGGAAACGTTGTAGATCCGGTTACATTAATTGAACGCTATGGTTTAGACGAACTTCGCTATTACTTGCTTCGCGAAGTGCCGTTCGGATCAGACGGTGTTTTCACGCCGGAAGGATTTGTTGAGCGAATCAACTATGATTTAGCGAATGATTTAGGAAATCTATTGAATCGTACTGTTGCGATGATCAATAAGTATTTTGACGGACAAATTGGTTCTTACAAAGGTGCTGTTACGGAATTTGACCAAACGCTCACTTCTGTTGCTGAAGAAACAGTGAAAGCTTATGAGAAAGCAATGGAAAATATGGAGTTCTCGGTAGCACTTTCGACTTTATGGCAGCTCATCAGCCGCACAAACAAATACATTGACGAGACAGCTCCATGGGTGCTTGCGAAAGATCCGGCAAAAGAAGAAGAATTGCGATCAGTTATGTATCATCTCGCTGAATCATTGCGTATTTCAGCGGTACTGCTTCAGCCATTCTTAACAAAAACACCTGAAAAAATGTTCGAGCAGCTGGGCATTACTGATGAATCTTTAAAAGCTTGGGACAGCATTACAACTTTCGGCCAGCTGAAAGATACAAAAGTACAAAAAGGCGAGCCATTGTTCCCTCGTTTAGAGGCAGAAGAAGAAATTGCTTACATCAAAGGGAAAATGCAAGGTTCAGCACCAGCGAAAGAAGAAACAAAAGAAGAAGAGCCTCAAGAGGTCGATCGTTTACCTGAAATTACGATTGATCAATTTATGGATGTAGAGCTTCGCGTAGCTGAGGTCATTGAGGCAGAGCCAGTGAAAAAAGCAGACCGTTTATTGAAGCTGCAGCTTGATCTTGGTTTTGAAAAGCGCCAAGTGGTATCCGGCATTGCGAAGCATTATACGCCTGAAGAGCTTGTTGGAAAAAAACTCGTTTGTGTAACAAATCTAAAACCGGTTAAACTCAGAGGAGAGCTTTCTCAAGGTATGATCCTTGCAGGAGAAGCAGACGGCGTTTTAAAGGTCGTGTCTATCGATCAGTCGTTACCAAAAGGCACAAGAATTAAATAATGATAAAACAAAAGGTGTTTCACGTGTAACAATTCGTCGAACACCTTTTGTGTTTCGACAAGAAAGGAGTTTTTCACTTATGTTGTTTGACACACACGCGCATTTAAATGCAGAACAATATGATACTGATCTTGAAGAGGTTATTGAACGGGCAAAAGCTGAAAAAGTTGAACGAATTGTCGTAGTTGGTTTTGACCGTCCGACGATTACCCGTGCGATGGAAATGATTGAGGAATATGATTTTATTTATGCAGCCATTGGCTGGCACCCTGTTGACGCTATTGACATGACAGAGGAAGACTTAGCGTGGATTAAAGAGCTTTCTGCTCATGAGAAAGTGGTAGCGATAGGGGAAATGGGACTGGATTATCATTGGGATAAATCACCTAAAGATATTCAAAAAGAGGTGTTTAGAAAACAAATCGCCTTAGCGAAAGAGGTCAATTTGCCTATTATCATTCATAACCGTGATGCAACGGAGGATGTCGTGACCATTTTAAAAGAGGAAGGCGCAGAAGCTGTGGGCGGAATCATGCACTGCTTTACAGGAAGTGCGGAAGTGGCAAGAGAATGCATGAAAATGAATTTTTATTTATCATTTGGGGGACCGGTGACATTTAAAAATGCGAAGAAACCGAAGGAAGTAGTGAAGGAAATTCCCAATGACCGGCTGCTGATTGAAACGGACTGCCCGTTTCTCACACCGCACCCTTTCCGCGGGAAAAGAAATGAGCCAAGCTATGTGAAATATGTGGCAGAACAAATCGCCGAATTAAAAGAAATGACCTTTGAAGAGATTGCTTCCATCACGACTGAAAATGCGAAAAGACTTTTCCGTATAAACTGACAAAAAACGCTAGCGGGTTTTGTAAGAGCTTGTCCCTTACAGCGTTTTTCTATAAAAGTTCTACATGCTTTCTTCTCCTCATAGGATAGGTTTGTCGACAAGTCTTTCTTCCGTTTCTCAGTGTATTTCAGGATAATGAAGAGGACACTGAGCTTTTGGGAGAAAGAGAAGGGAGGGTTGACAGCCTTTTAGATACTCTATATAATCTCTCCGAGGAGAAGGAGGCGTTTTTCATCACACAAAAAATGAAAAAGCTGTTTTCCGTAAAGCTTAGCAAAAGCAAAGTCATTCTGGTTGCTGCTTGTTTGCTTTTGGCAGGAAGCGGGACTGCGTACGCGGCTCATGAGCTGACGAAACAATCAGTCTCAGTTTCTATCAATGGCAAAAAGAAACATATACGCACACATGCAAATACAGTCGGTGATCTTTTGGAGACGCTTGATATAAAGACAAGAGACGAAGACAAGATCACACCTGCTAAACAGACAAAGATAACAGCAGACATGGACGTTGTGTATGAGGCTGCAAAACCTGTGAAGCTTACAATAAACGGGGAAGAAAAGACGTTATGGTCAACAGCAAAAACGGTCGGTGCATTACTGGACGAACAAGATGTTGATGTGAAAGAACAAGATCAAATTGATCCCGCAATAGATACAGATATTTCGAAAGACATGAAGATTAACATAGAGCCCGCATTTCAGGTTACTGTGAATGATGCAGGGAAACAAAAGAAGATCTGGACGACTTCGACTACGGTCGCTGACTTTTTAAAACAGCAAAAGATGAACATAAAAGACGAAGATAAAATCAAGCCTGCGTTAGATGCAAAGCTGACGAAAGGAAAGGCTGATATTACAATTACTCGTATCGAAAAGGTCACCGATGTAGTTGAAGAGAAGATTGCGTACGATGTGAAAAAGCAAGAAGACGCTTCTCTTGAAAAAGGGAAAGAAAAGGTCGTCCAAAAAGGAAAAGAAGGCAAGCTAAAAAAACATTTCGAAGTCGTTAAAGAAAACGGTAAAGAAGTGTCCAGAGAGCTTGTAAAAGAAGAAACAGCTGAACAAAGCAAAGATAAAGTGATTGCTGTCGGCACAAAGCAAAGCAGTCCAAAAGTTGAAACGGTCAGTGCTTCAGGTGATTCAAAAACAGTTGTGTCCCGCAGCAATGAATCAACAGGCAAAGTCATGACTGTATCATCTACGGCTTATACGGCAAGCTGCAGCGGTTGTTCAGGACATACAGCGACAGGCGTCAATTTAAAAAATAATCCGAATGCCAAAGTCATCGCTGTGGATCCAAATGTCATTCCGCTAGGCTCCAAAGTCCACGTGGAAGGCTATGGATATGCTATTGCTGCAGATACCGGTTCAGCGATTAAAGGGAACAAGATAGACGTCTTTTTCCCAGAGAAATCATCGGCGTACCGATGGGGAAATAAAACAGTCAAAATTAAAATCTTAAATTAGTATATACTTATGTATTCAGAGGGTTTTGCGCCCTCTGTTTTTTTCGTTATAATAGACAAAGTGCATTTTCTGCTTATTAGACGCTCGACATAAGAAAAAGTTTCATGAATATACAAAAGTTTTTATTTTGTCTTGGAGGAAATAATGAAAATTAAAGAGATCATTGTGGTCGAGGGGCGTGATGATACGGCCCGCATCAAATTGGCTGTTGATGCAGACACAATTGAAACAAATGGTTCAGCCATCGATGATCATGTGATTGACCAAATCCGTTTGGCCCAGAAGACCAGAGGCGTCATTATTTTAACGGATCCGGACTTTCCGGGAGAGAAGATTCGCAAAACCATTTCAGAGGCTGTACCCGGCTGTAAGCATGCATTTTTGCCAAAGCATCTTGCCAAACCTAAAAACAAGCGGGGGATTGGTGTGGAGCATGCATCGGTTGAAAGCATTAGGGCATGTTTAGAAAATGTGCATGAGGAGATGGAAGCGCAGCCGAGTGACATTTCAGCTGAGGATTTGATTCATGCCGGACTAATAGGCGGGCCTGCGGCCAAACGCCGCCGGGAACGACTGGGTGATCTGTTGAAAATCGGCTATACAAATGGCAAACAGCTTCAAAAACGGCTGCAAATGTTTCAAATTAAAAAAAGTGATTTTATGAGTGCGCTCGATACCGTTATGCGGGAGGAACAGAATGAATAAAGATATTGCGACACCGATTAGAACGAAAGAGATACTGAAGAAATACGGTTTTTCTTTTAAAAAGAGCTTAGGACAGAATTTCTTAATTGATACGAACATTTTAAACAGAATTGTTGATCATGCGGAAGTGACTGAGAAAACAGGTGTCATTGAAATCGGCCCGGGAATCGGGGCTTTAACCGAACAGCTTGCCAAGCGGGCGAAAAAGGTCGTGGCATTTGAGATTGACCAGCGATTATTGCCGATTCTGAAGGATACACTGTCACCTTACGACAATGTCACTGTCATTCATCAGGACGTGTTAAAGGCTGATGTCAAATCGGTCATTGAAGAACAATTTCAAGATTGTGATGAGATTATGGTAGTTGCCAACCTTCCTTATTACGTAACAACACCGATTATCATGAAACTGCTTGAAGAACATCTTCCGCTGAAAGGAATTGTGGTCATGCTGCAAAAAGAAGTGGCTGAGCGCATGGCGGCTGATCCTTCATCTAAGGAGTACGGCTCGCTTTCAATCGCGGTGCAGTTTTATACAGAAGCCAAAACGGTGATGATCGTTCCGAAAACCGTATTTGTTCCTCAGCCTAATGTCGATTCCGCAGTCATCCGTCTGGTTCTCCGAGACGGCCCGGCAGTGGACGTGGAAAACGAATCCTTTTTCTTTCAGCTCATCAAGGCAAGCTTTGCACAGCGTCGTAAAACGCTGCTCAATAACTTAGTTAACAATCTGCCTGAAGGAAAAGCGCAAAAATCAACAATCGAGCAAGTGCTTGAAGAAACAAATATTGACGGTAAGCGCCGAGGTGAATCCCTGTCTATTGAGGAGTTCGCAGCGCTGTCTAACGGATTGTATAAAGCCCTTTTCTAAAAGGGCTTTTTGTTTTGCGCACCACATGGACTGCCGCTACATAGGCTAGAGAAGGACCTTTCATTCAATGATAAGAAAAAACTTGGACTCAGCGAAAAAAGGCGCTTTCTCAAGGCTCTTTCTTTCATGATGAGGCTTAGTCTATGTGTGGAGTGAGGAATGTGCAATTTCAAATAGGGGATATGGTAGCCAGAAAATCCTATCAGATGGATGTTTTGTTTCGAATTATAGGAATAGAGCAAACAAGCAAAGGAAATTCAATTGCCATTTTGCATGGAGATGAAGTCAGGCTGATTGCTGATTCGGATTTTTCTGATCTGGTGGCAGTGAAAAAAGATGAGCAGATGATGCGGAAAAAGAAAGATGAGAGCAGAATGAATGAGTCGCTCGAATTGCTCCGCCAGGATTATAAACTGCTCAGAGAAAAACAGGAGTACTATGCGACAAGCCAATATCAGCATCAGGAGCATTATTTCCATATGCCGGGCAAAGTGCTTCATCTGGATGGTGACGAAGCATATCTGAAAAAATGCCTGAATGTCTATAAAAAAATTGGAGTGCCGGTCTATGGCATCCATTGCCATGAAAAGAAAATGTCTGCTTCTATTGAAGAATTGCTCGACAAATATCGACCTGATATCCTGGTGATCACAGGGCATGATGCGTATTCGAAGCAAAAGGGCGGCATTGATGATTTGAATGCGTACAGACATTCTAAGCACTTTGTTGAAACTGTTCAAACAGCCCGAAAAAAGATCCCTCACTTAGATCAGCTTGTTATTTTTGCGGGGGCCTGCCAATCCCATTTTGAATCACTCATCAGAGCGGGTGCGAATTTTGCGAGTTCACCGTCAAGAGTCAATATTCATGCGCTTGATCCGGTATATATCGTCGCGAAGATCAGCTTTACGCCGTTTATGGAACGGATTAATGTATGGGAAGTGCTCCGTAATACGCTGACAAGAGAGAAAGGGCTTGGAGGTATTGAAACAAGAGGAGTTCTGAGAATTGGTATGCCTTATAAGTCCAATTAACAGTTGAAAACCTGCATAGGAGAGCTATGCGGGTTTTTTATTTTACATAATGATACATAATTTACCGAAACTTGCGGAACATAATTGAGGAATCATAGAATTTTGTCAAAATAATTTTATTGACAACGTCTTATTAACGTTGATATAATTTAAATTTTATTTGACAAAAATGGGCTCGTGTTGTACAATAAATGTAGTGAGGTGGATGCAATGGCGAAGACGTTGTCCGATATTAAAAGATCGCTTGATGGGAATTTAGGTAAAAGGCTGACGTTAAAAGCAAACGGTGGCCGCCGAAAAACGATTGAGCGTTCGGGCATTTTAGCTGAGACGTACCCTTCTGTTTTTGTGATACAACTAGATCAAGACGAGAACTCGTTTGAAAGAGTTTCATACAGTTATGCTGATATTTTGACTGAGACTGTTGAGCTGACATTTAATGATGACGCCGCAAGCTCAGTGGCATTTTAACGGGCAGTGAACCTTTTGTTTACTGCTTTTTGTTTTGCCCTTTTTTGGTTTCCAATAATTTTAACGAAAGTTCCATCTGATTTAACAAAAGATAAAACAGTCACATATTATCGTGACGTGCACGAATGGCTATCACTTCTAAAAAAGGGGTTGTTTCGTTTGGGCAGACGTCGTGGAGTTATGTCAGGTGAGTTTAAATATGAGCTGGCTAAAGACCTTGGTTTTTATGACACAGTAAAAAATGGCGGCTGGGGCGAAATTCGGGCTCGCGATGCCGGTAACATGGTAAAGCGCGCTATAGAAATCGCCGAACAGCAAATGGCTCAGAATCAGAATAACCGATAAGGATGTGACCCGGGGGACGTGCTGTTCCCTGGTTTTTTTATTTTGGATTTAAATACATAATGGGCTGAATATGGATATGTTCATCCTGTACTTCAAATGTGATACAATGTTCATACTTATGTTTAGATGGAGAAGTAGGTGAAAGCTATGCGTATTTTAGAAAAAGCGCCAGCTAAGATCAATCTGTCACTTGACGTCACCCGAAAACGCCCGGATGGCTATCATGAAGTCGAAATGATCATGACGACAATTGATTTAGCTGATCGAATTGAATTGACGGAGCTTGCAGAGGATGAAGTGAGGGTTTCCTCCCACAACCGATTTGTGCCTGATGACCAAAGAAACTTAGCTTATCAGGCTGCCAAGCTGATCAAGGACAGATACAACGTGAAAAAGGGAGTTTCCATCATGATTACGAAGGTAATTCCGGTGGCTGCCGGTCTTGCCGGCGGAAGCAGTGATGCGGCGGCGACACTCAGAGGGCTGAACAGACTGTGGAATTTAAATCTGTCCGCGGAAACGCTTGCTGAGCTTGGAGCGGAAATTGGCTCTGACGTTTCATTTTGTGTCTATGGCGGAACTGCATTAGCAACAGGGCGCGGCGAGAAAATTAAACATATCAGCACGCCTCCGCACTGCTGGGTCATTTTAGCGAAGCCGACAATCGGTGTTTCAACTGCTGAAGTGTACAGAGCGCTGAAACTGGATGGTATAGAGCATCCCGATGTACAAGGCATGATCGAGGCGATAGAAGAGAAGAGTTTTCAGAAGATGTGCAGCCGGTTAGGCAATGTGCTTGAATCTGTTACACTCGATATGCATCCTGAAGTTGCGATGATCAAAAACCAGATGAAACGCTTTGGTGCAGATGCCGTGTTAATGAGCGGGAGCGGCCCGACAGTATTTGGACTGGTTCAGTATGAGTCGAAGGTGCAGAGAATTTATAACGGGTTAAGAGGCTTCTGCGATCAAGTTTATGCGGTGAGAATGATTGGCGAACAGAATGCTCTTGATTAAATCCGTATGTTAAGTTATATTGATCTTAAAATATTCGGATTTTGGGGGTAAGTTCATGAAGTTTCGTCGCAGCGGCAGATTGGTGGACTTAACAAATTATTTGTTAACCCATCCGCACGAGTTAATACCGCTAACCTTTTTCTCTGAGCGGTATGAATCTGCAAAATCATCGATCAGTGAAGATTTAACAATTATAAAACAAACCTTTGAACAGCAGGGGATTGGTACTTTGCTTACTGTTCCCGGAGCTGCCGGAGGCGTTAAATATATTCCGAAAATGAAGCAGGCTGAAGCTGAAGAGTTTGTGCAGACACTTGGACAGTCGCTGGCAAATCCTGAGCGTATCCTTCCGGGCGGTTATGTATATTTAACGGATATCTTAGGAAAGCCATCTGTACTCTCCAAGGTAGGGAAGCTGTTTGCTTCCGTGTTTGCAGAGCGCGAAATTGATGTTGTCATGACCGTTGCCACGAAAGGCATCCCTCTTGCGTACGCAGCTGCAAGCTATTTGAATGTGCCTGTTGTGATCGTTCGTAAAGACAATAAGGTAACAGAGGGCTCCACAGTCAGCATTAATTACGTTTCAGGCTCCTCAAACCGCATTCAAACAATGTCACTTGCGAAAAGAAGCATGAAAACGGGTTCAAACGTACTCATTATTGATGACTTTATGAAAGCAGGCGGCACCATTAATGGTATGATCAACCTGTTGGATGAGTTTAACGCAAATGTGGCGGGAATCGGCGTCTTAGTTGAAGCCGAAGGAGTAGATGAACGTCTTGTTGATGAATATATGTCACTTCTTACTCTTTCAACCATCAACATGAAAGAGAAGTCCATTGAAATTCAGAATGGCAATTTTCTGCGTTTTTTTAAAGACAATCTTTTAAAGAATGGAGAGACAGAATCATGACAAAAGCAGTCCACACAAAACATGCCCCAGCGGCAATCGGGCTTTATTCACAAGGGATTATCGTCAACAATATGTTTTACAGCTCAGGCCAAATCCCTTTGACTCCTTCAGGGGAAATGGTGAACGGCGATATTAAGGAGCAGACTCATCAAGTATTCAGCAATTTAAAGGCGGTTCTGGAAGAAGCGGGTGCTTCTTTTGAAACAGTTGTAAAAGCAACTGTATTTATCGCGGATATGGAACAGTTTGCGGAAGTAAACGAAGTGTACGGACAATACTTTGACACTCACAAACCGGCGAGATCTTGTGTTGAAGTCGCGAGACTCCCGAAGGATGCGTTAGTCGAGATTGAAGTTATTGCACTGGTGAAATAATAAGAAAAGTGATTCTGGGAGAGCCCGGGATCACTTTTTTATTTACCTTATGCCCGAAATGAAAGCTTTATGACCTAATTGTGTAACTATATCCTATTTTTTCAAAAAATATTTTAAAAACGAGCAGGATTTCAGAAAAAATCGTGGAATTGATACACTAATGCTTTTATATAGGGAAAAGGTGGTGAACTACTGTGGAAGTTACTGACGTAAGATTACGCCGCGTGAATACCGATGGTCGCATGAGAGCGATTGCATCCATCACGCTGGATCACGAATTTGTTGTACATGATATTCGTGTGATTGATGGAAACAATGGTCTTTTCGTTGCGATGCCGAGTAAACGCACCCCTGATGGAGAGTTCCGCGATATTGCTCATCCTATTAATTCAAGCACGCGAGGAAAGATTCAAGATGCCGTGTTAAATGAGTATCATCGTCTGGGTGACACTGAAGCATTAGAATTCGAAGAAGCTGGAGCTTCTTAAAAAATAACCAAAAAGCAAGGACTGCTGAAAGGGCTGACATAAGCCTTTTGCCGGCGGTCCTTTTTTAATTCTGATTTTTCAAACTTAGTTGCACTCAATAGAAAATTCTTGCACTTCATGAAGTCTCCTTGAAATCAGAAGATATTTAGGATATATTTTTCTATGGATAAAAGGGATATTGGAGGCCAATAAATGGATAAGCGGTTTGCAGTTGTTTTAGCGGCTGGACAAGGAACGAGAATGAAATCGAAGCTTTATAAAGTCCTTCATCCAGTTTGCGGTAAGCCTATGGTAGAGCACGTCGTGGACGAAGCCTTAAAATTATCTTTATCAAAGCTTGTCACGATTGTCGGACATGGTGCGGAAGAAGTGAAAAAGCAGCTTGGTGATAAAAGCGAGTACGCGCTTCAAGCAGAACAGCTTGGCACTGCTCATGCTGTAAAACAGGCACAGCCATTTCTTGCTGACGAAAAAGGCGTCACAATTGTCATTTGCGGAGATACGCCGCTTTTGACAGCAGAGACGATGGAACAGATGCTGAAAGAACATACACAAAGAGAAGCGAAAGCTACGATTTTAACTGCGGTTGCAGAAGATCCAACCGGATACGGCCGCATTATTCGCAGCGAAAACGGAGCGGTTCAAAAAATCGTTGAGCATAAGGACGCCTCTGAAGAAGAACGTCTTGTAACTGAGATCAACACCGGTACGTATTGTTTTGACAATGAAGCGCTATTTCGGGCTATTGATCAGGTGTCTAATGATAATGCCCAAGGCGAGTATTATTTGCCGGATGTCATAGAGATTCTTAAAAATGAAGGCGAAACTGTTGCCGCTTACCAGACTGGTAATTTCCAAGAAACGCTCGGAGTTAATGATAGAGTTGCTCTTTCTCAGGCAGAACAATTTATGAAAGAGCGCATTAATAAACGGCATATGCAAAATGGCGTGACGTTGATCGACCCGATGAATACGTATATTTCTCCTGACGCTGTTATCGGAAGCGATACTGTGATTTACCCTGGAACTGTGATTAAAGGTGAGGTGCAAATCGGAGAAGATACGATTATTGGCCCTCATACGGAGATTATGAATAGTGCCATTGGCAGCCGTACGGTTATTAAACAATCGGTAGTCAATCACAGTAAAGTGGGGAATGATGTAAACATAGGACCTTTTGCTCACATCAGACCTGATTCTGTCATCGGGAATGAAGTGAAGATCGGGAATTTTGTAGAAATTAAAAAGACTCAATTCGGAGACCGAAGCAAGGCATCTCATCTAAGCTATGTCGGCGATGCTGAGGTAGGCACTGATGTAAACCTGGGCTGCGGTTCAGTTACTGTCAATTATGATGGAAAGAATAAGTATTTGACAAAAATTGAAGATGGCGCGTTTATCGGCTGCAATTCCAACTTGGTAGCCCCTGTCACAGTCGGAGAAGGCGCTTATGTGGCGGCAGGTTCAACTGTTACGGAAGATGTACCTGGAAAAGCACTTGCTATTGCCAGAGCGAGACAAGTAAATAAAGACGATTATGTGAAAAATATTCATAAAAAATAATCCTAAATTCGGAGGTTTATCCATGTCTAATCAATACGGAGATAAGAATTTAAAGATTTTTTCTTTGAATTCGAATCCAGAGCTTGCAAAAGAAATCGCAGATATAGTTGGAGTTCAATTAGGGAAATGTTCTGTCACAAGATTTAGTGACGGGGAAGTCCAAATTAATATCGAAGAAAGTATTCGCGGATGTGATTGTTACATCATCCAGTCTACAAGTGACCCCGTTAACGAGCATATTATGGAACTGCTGATTATGGTAGATGCGTTAAAACGCGCTTCTGCAAAAACGATTAACATTGTTATTCCTTATTACGGTTATGCGCGTCAAGACAGAAAAGCAAGATCCCGTGAGCCAATCACAGCTAAACTTTTCGCTAACCTGCTTGAAACAGCCGGTGCGACTCGTGTGATTGCACTTGACCTGCATGCGCCGCAAATTCAAGGATTCTTTGATATACCGATTGACCACTTAATGGGTGTTCCGATTTTAGGAGAATATTTTGAAGGCAAAAATCTTGAAGATATCGTCATTGTTTCACCAGACCATGGCGGTGTGACACGTGCCCGCAAACTGGCTGACCGACTAAAAGCGCCAATTGCGATTATCGATAAACGCCGTCCGCGTCCAAACGTGGCGGAAGTCATGAATATTGTAGGTAACATCGAAGGGAAGACTGCTATCCTCATCGATGACATTATTGATACTGCAGGTACGATTACACTTGCTGCTAATGCGCTCGTTGAAAACGGAGCGAAAGAAGTATATGCATGCTGTACACACCCTGTACTATCAGGCCCTGCGGTAGAACGGATTAATAATTCAACAATTAAAGAGCTTGTTGTGACAAACAGCATCAAGCTTCCCGAAGAAAAGAAAATTGAACGCTTTAAGCAGCTTTCAGTCGGACCGCTTCTGGCCGAAGCGATTATTCGCGTTCATGAGCAGCAATCAGTCAGCTATCTGTTCAGCTAAACCATTTTTCGAGGTTTAAATCCTTATCGTTATGGGTATTGTTTGTAATAGGACAACTAAAACGACAAGAGGATGGTGCTGAATATGGCAACTTTAACGGCAAAAGAAAGAACGGACTTTACTCGTTCGTCTCTTCGGAATATCCGTACTTCAGGACATGTTCCAGGTATCATATATGGGAAGGATACGGGCAACAAACCTGTGTCATTAGACAGTGTGGAGCTCATCAAAACGCTGAGGGACGAAGGCAAAAATGCAGTCATTACGCTTGAGGTCAGCGGAGAAAAACACTCCGTCATGGTAACAGACCTGCAGACGGACCCGCTGAAAAATGAAATCACTCATGCTGATTTTCAAGTAGTTAATATGAGTGAGGACATTGAAGTGGAAGTTCCGATTCATCTGACCGGAGAAGCCATTGGAGTGAAAAACGGAGGCGTACTGCAGCAGCCGTTATATGCACTTACTGTAAAGGCCAAGCCAAAAGCCATTCCGCAAACGATTGAGGCTGATATTTCAAGCCTCGATGTAAATGAAGTACTGACGATTGCAGATTTGCCTGCTGGCGGTGACTACTCCTTTAATCATGAGTCAGATGAGGTTGTGGCTTCAATCCTTCCTCCGCAGCAGCAGGAAGCAGCTGAGGTCGATGAAGAGGAATCTGCCGATGCTCAGCCAGAAGGTGAAAACGAACAATAATAGCTTAAGGCGTAACCCTCCCGCGGTTACGTCTTTTGTGCTAGAATGAGAAGAATTATAGCCCGTTTATGAAGACGGGAGTTATGTGACTAAGGGAGGATTCGCCATGCTTGTGATTGCCGGTCTCGGAAACCCGGGGAAGAACTATGAAAATACACGGCATAATGTCGGATTTATGGTGATAGATCAGCTTGCAAAGGAATGGAATATAGAGCTGAATCAAAATAAATTTAACGGATTATACGGAACCGGATTTGTTTCCGGCAAAAAGGTTCTACTTGTTAAACCGCTTACATATATGAATTTATCAGGAGAATGTTTGCGGCCTTTAATGGACTACTATGATGTCGATAACGAAGATTTGACAGTCATTTACGACGACCTTGACCTTCCGACTGGCAAGATCCGTTTAAGAACGAAAGGAAGCGCCGGAGGGCACAATGGCATCAAATCACTGATCCAGCATCTTGGTACATCCGAGTTTGACCGTATCCGCATCGGAATCGGCCGGCCTGTAAACGGCATGAAGGTCGTTGATTATGTGTTGGGCTCCTTTACCAAGGAGGAGGCACCTGAGATCGAAGAAGCGGTTGATAAATCTGTGAAGGCTTGTGAGGTTTCTTTGAGTAAACCGTTTTTAGAAGTCATGAACGAATTTAACGCAAAGGTATAAAATGTAACAACAAAGTCCATACTACACCAAAATGACTTTTTCATCAGGAGGTCCCTTGTATGGCTTTGCATTATTATTGTCGTCATTGCGGAGTGAAAGTAGGCAGTCTCGAATCTTCAATGGTATCGACAGACTCACTTGGATTTCAGCACTTAACAAATGAGGAAAGAAACGATATGATTTCTTATAAAGAAAATGGAGATGTCCATGTTTTGACGATATGTGAAGACTGCCAAGAGGCGCTTGACCGAAATCCGCATTACCACGAATATCACACATTTATTCAATAAAAAGCTTTGGTGTAGACACTAGACCAAAGCGTTTTTCTGTTCTCGCAGGAAACAGAGAGGAGGGGCCATATGGACAACATTCAAACCTTTATAAAAGAAAGCGATGACTTTAAATCCATCATCAACGGTTTACACGAGGGCCTGAAGGAACAGCTGCTCGCGGGTCTGTCGGGTTCCGCGCGTTCTGTTTTTACTTCTGCTCTGGCTAATGAAACGAATAAGCCTATCTTTCTAATCACCCATAACTTATATCAAGCCCAGAAAGTAACAGATGATCTGACTTCACTTCTAGAGGATCGGTCTGTCCTTTTGTACCCCGTCAATGAACTCATTTCATCAGAAATCGCAGTTGCAAGCCCTGAATTGCGGGCGCAGCGATTAGATGTCATTAATAGACTAACGAATGGAGAAGCGCCAATTGTCGTTGCTCCGGTAGCTGCGATCAGAAGAATGCTGCCGCCTGTTGAGGTGTGGAAAAGCAGCCAGATGCTCATTCAAGTAGGCCATGATATCGAACCTGACCAGCTTGCCTCACGGCTGATAGAGGTAGGGTATGAGCGGTCTGATATGGTTTCTGCGCCCGGGGAATTCAGTATTCGCGGGGGAATCATTGACATTTATCCGTTGACTTCAGAGAATCCGGTGAGAATTGAACTTTTTGACACCGAGGTGGATTCAATCCGCAGCTTTAATTCAGATGATCAGCGGTCAATTGAGACCCTTACCTCGATCAATATCGGTCCCGCGAAGGAATTAATTATCAGACCGGAAGAAAAAGCGCGGGCGATGGAGAAAATCGATAGTGGTCTTGCCGCGAGCTTGAAAAAATTAAAGGCTGACAAACAAAAAGAAATACTTCATGCGAATATTTCTCACGATAAAGAACGCTTGTCTGAAGGCCAGACAGATCAGGAGCTCGTGAAGTATCTCTCATATTTCTATGAAAAGCCTGCTAGTTTACTAGATTATACACCTGATAATACACTTCTGATTTTGGATGAAGTCAGTCGGATTCATGAGATGGAAGAACAGCTTCAAAAAGAAGAAGCGGAGTTTATCACAAATCTTCTTGAGGAAGGGAAGATTTTGCATGACATTCGTTTGTCATTCAGCTTCCAAAAAATAGTGGCTGAGCAAAAACGGCCTCTGCTGTACTACTCTTTATTTTTGCGGCATGTACACCATACGAGCCCGCAAAATATCGTCAATGTGTCAGGCCGGCAAATGCAGAGTTTCCATGGCCAAATGAACGTGCTTGCGGGCGAAATGGAGCGTTTTAAAAAATCAAATTTCACTGTTGTGTTCTTAGGAGCAAACAAGGAACGTACACAGAAATTGTCATCTGTTTTGGCTGATTATGATATCGAGGCTGCCATGACAGACAGCAAAAAAGCGCTTGTTCAGGGACAGGTCTATATCATGGAAGGCGAGCTCCAATCGGGATTTGAGCTGCCGTTAATGAAGCTTGCCGTTATCACGGAAGAAGAACTGTTCAAAAACCGTGTAAAGAAGAAGCCGCGAAAACAGAAGCTTACCAATGCAGAGCGCATCAAAAGCTATTCTGAGCTTCAAATTGGAGATTATGTCGTTCATATTAATCACGGGATCGGAAAATACCTGGGGATTGAAACTCTTGAAATCAACGGCATTCATAAAGACTATTTAAATATACATTATCAGGGCAGTGACAAGCTTTACGTTCCTGTAGAACAAATTGATCAGGTCCAAAAATATGTCGGCTCCGAAGGAAAAGAGCCAAAGCTGTATAAATTAGGCGGAAGTGAATGGAAGCGGGTCAAGAAAAAAGTAGAGACATCCGTTCAGGATATTGCTGACGACTTAATTAAGCTGTATGCCGAAAGAGAAGCGAGCAAGGGCTATGCGTTTTCTCCTGACCATGAGATGCAGCGTGAATTCGAATCGGCTTTCCCTTATCAAGAGACTGATGATCAGCTCCGTTCGATTCACGAAATCAAAAAAGACATGGAAAGAGAACGTCCGATGGACCGCTTGCTGTGCGGAGATGTGGGCTACGGTAAAACAGAGGTTGCCATACGTGCCGCGTTTAAGGCGATCGGTGACGGAAAGCAGGTAGCTCTGCTCGTTCCGACAACAATTTTGGCACAGCAGCACTATGAAACCATAAAAGAGCGCTTCCAGGACTATCCGATTAATATCGGCCTTCTCAGCAGGTTCAGAACGAGAAAAGAAGCAAACGAAACAATCAAAGGGCTGAAAAACGGAACGGTTGATATCGTCATCGGGACGCATCGGCTGCTATCAAAGGATGTCGTGTATAAAGATTTAGGGCTCCTCATCATTGATGAAGAGCAGCGTTTCGGTGTAACCCATAAAGAAAAGATCAAGCAAATAAAAGCCAATGTTGATGTATTAACGTTAACAGCAACGCCGATTCCGCGTACGCTGCATATGTCTATGCTTGGCGTAAGGGACCTTTCAGTCATCGAGACTCCGCCGGAAAATCGGTTCCCTGTACAGACGTATGTTGTGGAATACAACGGAGCTCTTGTCAGAGAGGCAATTGAACGTGAGCTTGCACGCGGGGGCCAAGTCTATTTCTTGTACAACCGGGTAGAGGACATTGAGCGGAAAGCGGATGAAATTTCAATGCTAGTCCCTGACGCGAAGGTAGCATATGCGCATGGGAAAATGACAGAAAATGAATTAGAAACCGTTATGCTAAGTTTCCTTGAAGGAGAATCAGACGTTCTTGTCAGCACAACCATTATCGAAACTGGCGTGGACATCCCGAACGTCAATACGCTGATCGTATTTGACGCCGACAAGATGGGACTTTCTCAGCTTTACCAGCTGCGGGGGCGTGTCGGCCGTTCTAACCGTGTGGCGTATGCGTACTTCACGTATCGCCGGGATAAAGTGCTGACAGAAGTGGCTGAAAAAAGGCTGCAGGCTATTAAAGAATTCACAGAGTTAGGTTCCGGTTTTAAAATCGCAATGCGTGACTTAACGATTCGCGGAGCTGGGAACCTTCTTGGTGCCCAGCAGCATGGCTTCATCGATTCGGTCGGATTTGACCTCTATTCACAAATGCTGAAGGAGGCCATTGAGGAGCGTAAAGGAGACACAGCGAAGACAGAGCAGTTTGAAACAGAAATTGATGTCGAGCTTGATGCGTATATTCCGGAAACTTATATTCAAGACGGCAAACAGAAAATTGATATGTATAAACGCTTCAGGTCTGTGGCGACAATCGAAGAGAAGAATGAGCTTCAAGATGAAATGATCGACCGCTTTGGAAACTATCCAAAAGAAGTCGAATACTTGTTTACTGTTGCAGAAATGAAAGTCTATGCGAGACAGGAACGTGTCGAGCTGATTAAGCAGGATAAAGATGCTGTCAGATTGACGATTTCTGAAGAAGCAAGTGCTGAAATTGACGGACAGAAGCTGTTTGA
The DNA here is from genome assembly GCF_000978495.1 of Bacillus sp. LM 4-2. Classification (NCBI taxonomy): domain Bacteria; kingdom Bacillati; phylum Bacillota; class Bacilli; order Caryophanales; family Bacillaceae; genus Bacillus; species Bacillus sp. LM 4-2. The sequence goes on from NZ_CP011101.1 coordinate 63,315, forward strand.
GCTTGGCAATAAATATGGCAGACAAATCGGACTGGGAATGGAAGGGAAAAAACTCAAAATCTCCATACAGACGAAAGGCCGTAGTGCCGATGAATGGCTCGACACCGTGCTGGGCATGCTGAAGGGCTTAAAAGATGTGAAAAAGCAAACCATTTCATCAACGTAAATTTTGTTACTCTCTGGTGTATATTACATTTGATGTGACGGATACTAATTTCAAGCGAGGCGGAAGGTACATAAAGTAACTGCTTTAGGTCTTTCCCACATGTATATACCATCAAATGAAAGAGAGGCACCAGAGATGAAAGCAACCGGTATCGTACGTCGTATTGATGACTTAGGTCGGGTCGTGATTCCTAAAGAAATTCGAAGAACTCTGAGAATCAGGGAAGGCGATCCGCTTGAGATTTTTGTAGATCGTGACGGAGAAGTGATTTTGAAAAAGTACTCTCCGATCAGTGAGCTTGGAGACTTTGCAAAGGAGTATGCAGACGCGCTTTACGACAGCCTCGGCCATTCAGTGCTGATTTGTGATCGTGATGTATATATTGCCGTGTCCGGCAGCTCCAAAAAAGATTACTTAAACAAGTCAATCAGTGAAATGCTGGAAAGAACAATGGATCAGCGCAGCTCCGTGCTTGAGAGTGATGCGAAATCAGTACAGCTTGTGAATGGAATTGATGAGGACATGAATTCTTATACTGTCGGCCCAATTGTGGCGAACGGTGATCCGATAGGTGCTGTGGTGATCTTTTCAAAAGACCAGACAATGGGCGAAGTAGAGCATAAAGCCGTTGAAACAGCAGCTGGATTTTTGGCTCGTCAAATGGAACAGTAGGTCTTATTCCTTTCTTCGAAAATAGGTATGTAAAGAACAGCTCTCCTTGGGACGCTGTTCTTTTTCATGCGTGCCGAAAAAGGAATCCAAGGGTTGGGATGTGGTATAATAACCTCGTTTTTATTTGTGCCGCGGTAATACGTGAACCGTATTGCCCCTGACGTTGGGAAGGAGCTTTTGGATGGACGATTCAATAGGCGTTAAACGGCATTGGATTTGGCAGGGGGCTTTTGTTTTAATTCTGGCAGGCGTCATCACAAAAATTTTAAGCGCTGTTTACAGAGTCCCGTTTCAAAACATTGTCGGCGATGTTGGATTTTATATATATCAGCAGGTATACCCCTTTCTTGGTATTGCGGTCATGCTGTCCACATCAGGATTTCCAGTCATTATTTCAAAGCTGATGAATGATTATAGTGAAAAAAATCATCACACCATATTAAAAATATCAGCGTTATTTTTGTCTTTAATCGGTATTTTATTATTTCTTTGTTTATATCTGGGTGCTGTTCCTATTGCACTCTTTATGGGGGATTCGCATCTAGCCGTGTTAATTCAAGTGGCCGCGTACGCGTTTCTGCTGTTCCCATTTGTCGCATTGCTTAGAGGCGGTTTTCAGGGGCGGCACGAAATGCTCCCTTCAGCCTTATCACAGATGACAGAGCAGTTTCTGCGTGTTGCGGTGCTCTTGGGTTTATCATTTTGGCTCGTGAAAAAGGGAGCCTCGCTTTATACTGCGGGAGCGGCAGCCGCTTCAGGCTCTCTTGCCGGAAGTTTGGTTGCATTGATAATACTGGGGTTTTTTTGGTTCAAAACGAAAAGAGACAACCAAACGGATAGGCAAAAAGAAAATGTCATCACAACAAAAGAATTGACGAAAAAACTGCTTTTATATTCGGTTACAATTTGTGTAAGCAGTTTGCTGCTTTTGTTTATCCAGCTTGTTGATGCTTTGAATTTATATGCATTACTTTCGGGTGGTGAGGCAAGCGAAGAAGCAAAACGCCTAAAGGGGATCTATGATCGGGGACAACCCTTGTTGCAGCTCGGTTCAGTTTTTGCCGTAAGCATTGCGACGTCACTCGTTCCGTATATTTCTATGGCTGTAAAAAACAAAGAGCTGAAGATCATGAAAGAAAAAATCACGTCATCTTTGAAACTATGCCTTGTGCTCGGTACAGGCGCATCGGCTGGGTTGATTTGCATTCTTAAGCCGGTTAATATCATGCTGTTTCAAAATGGAGAAGGGACAGGTGCGTTACAAGTATTTAGCTGCTCCATTTTGTTTGCATCCTTGGCGGTAACGGCAGCGGCAGTCTTACAGGGAGCGGGGTACACAGTTTTTCCTGCGATAGCGGTGGGCGCGGGTGTTGCGGTGAAATGGGTGTTAAACACACTTTTGGTTCCGCGCTATGGGATTGAAGGCGCATCGCTTGCGACAGCGGCTTCCTTTGCGGCTGTCGCCGGCCTTAACTTGTATCAGCTTCGGCAAAAGGAATGGCTCGATAAGCTTAGAGGCGTTTTGATTCCGATTATTGGATCTGCTCTTTTGATGTCAGCTGGATTGCTTGCGTATATCCGTTTCTGGACTTTTTTGTTTCCTGCTACAGGAAGAGGAGCGGCTGTGATTGAGAGTCTTTCTGCTGTTGCCATTGGTGGCGCGGTGTTTATTTATTGTATGATGAGATTGGGAATATTTACAGATGAAGAGCTGAACAGTGTGCCATTCGGCAGCAAGTTAAGCAAATTCATGAGAAGGAGAGAACAAAATGGCGGGTAAAATTACAGTCGTCGGACTTGGTGCCGGAGACATGGACCAATTGACAATTGGTATACACAAGCTGCTGACGAAGGCAGATACGCTGTATGTCAGAACCAAGGATCATCCTTTAATTGAGGAGCTTGAAAAAGAAACGAAGAACATCCGTTTCTTTGATGATATATATGAGAAACATGATCAGTTCGAGGCGGTATATGAAGAAATTGCGGATACCCTCTTTGAAGCGGCGCGGCGTGAGGACGTGGTTTATGCTGTGCCGGGACATCCGTTTGTCGCAGAAAAAACAGTTCAGCTGCTGACGGAGCGGCAGGAAAAGGAAAACGTTCAAGTGAAAGTCGCGGGGGGACAAAGTTTCCTTGATGCCACATTCAATGCCTTGCAAATTGACCCGATTGAAGGTTTTCAATTTGTGGATGCCGGCACATTGTCCGCGGATGAGCTTGAGCTCAGACATCATCTGATCATATGTCAGGTTTACGACCAAATGACGGCTTCTGAAGTCAAGCTGACATTGATGGAGAAGCTGCCTGATGATTATGAGGTCGTCATTGTGACTGCAGCAGGCAGCCGTGGCGAGGAGATCAGGACAGTGCCATTATTTGAGCTGGACCGCAATGTCGCCTTGAACAACTTAACAAGTGTGTATATTCCGCCGATTAAAGAAGAGAAGCTGCTTTATCACGAATTCTCCACGTTCCGAAGCATCATCAGAGAGCTTCGCGGACCTAATGGATGTCCGTGGGATAAAAAGCAGACGCATCAGTCATTAAAGCAGTACATGATTGAAGAATGTTATGAGCTTCTCGAAGCTATTGACGAAGAAGACACAGACCATATGATCGAAGAGCTTGGCGACGTTTTGCTTCAGGTCTTGCTTCACGCGCAAATTGGTGAAGATGAAGGTTATTTCACAATTGATGATGTCATAAAAGGAATCAGTGAAAAAATGGTCCGAAGACATCCCCATGTGTTTAAAGATGTTAAGGTTCAGGATGAAAACGATGTTTTAGCCAATTGGGAAGATATAAAAAAGGCCGAAAAAAATACATCTGAATCATCATTACTAGACAGCGTACCGAAAACCCTTCCAGCTCTTTCGAAAGCAGCTAAATTGCAGAAAAAAGCAGCGAAGGTCGGTTTTGACTGGGAAGACGTCAGCGATATTTGGGAAAAGGTAAGTGAGGAAATGAAGGAATTTTCTTCTGAGGTTTCTGAAGCTCCTCACGAACACAATCTTAAAGCTGAGTTTGGCGACATTTTGTTCGCGCTGGTGAATGTAGCCCGCTTCTACAAAATAGAGCCAGAGGAAGCGCTGACCATGACTAATGACAAATTCCGGAGACGGTTCTCGTACATTGAGGAAACAGCGAAGGAAGAGGGAGTCGAGTTGGCTGATATGTCCCTTGAGGACATGGACAAACTGTGGAATGAAGCAAAAGAAACTGAGAGGAGATCATAGATATGAGATTAGATAAATTTTTGAAAGTATCACGGCTGATCAAACGGCGTACACTAGCGAAGGAAGTAGCTGACCAAGGACGAATCTCTATTAACGGAAACCAAGCTAAAGCTAGCTCTGACGTAAAACCGGGAGATGAACTAACGGTCCGCTTCGGCCAAAAGCTTGTAACGGTTCAAGTTAATGAATTGAAAGACACGACGAAAAAAGAAGAAGCTGCAAACATGTACACGATTCTAAAAGAAGAAAAACTCGGCGAATAGGCTTGTTCTAAAAAAATCCCCTACCTCATACAATGCAGTAATAATGCTAAAAGTATCGAGGATATGGGGGCTGAATAGATGAATTCATATTATGATCAAAAAGGTTCTTCGTCTGTTCCGGAACAGCATGATGTGACAATGAAAGGCCGGAAGCATTTAGATATTTCTGGGGTTAAGCATGTGGAGAGTTTTGATAACGAAGAATTCCTGCTGGAAACGGTGATGGGAATGCTCTCCGTCAGAGGCCAAAACCTGCAAATGAAAAATCTTGATGTGGAAAAAGGGATTGTTTCGATTAAAGGCAGGGTATTTGATTTAGTGTACTTAGACGAACAACAAGGGGATAAAGCTAAAGGGTTTTTTAGCAAGTTGTTTAAATGACGCTGACGACACAATTCTATACAATGCTGGCGATGTCCGGTATGGGTCTCTGGCTTGGTGCTTCGCTTGATACATACCGGCTCTTTGTCATTCGTGCCAAAACAGCCAGATGGCTATTATTTATTCATGATATTCTTTTCTGGATTGTGCAAGGGCTGCTTTTCTTTTATGTCTTGCTTCATGTAAATGAGGGAGAATTCAGGATTTACATCTTTTTAGCGGTTCTGCTGGGCGTTGCGACGTATCAGAGCCTTTGCAAACGAATCTATATAAAAATACTGAAATTCGTCATTTACCTTGTTGTTTCTGTTTATCAATTCTTCAAAAAACTCATTCAGCACGTGTTATTTCGTCCTATTGTGTGGACATGCGGAGCGATCATCTGGCTGGCGGCATTTTTATTCAAGAAAACATACAGCCTGATAGGTTTTCTCCTGCTGTGTCTATATAAAATAGTCATGGTTCTGTGTTTTCCGATCCGTTTTATCGCGAAACAATGTTTGAAACTTCTTCCTGTGAAAATGCGTCTAACTTTTAGACGTTATTTTGAAAAAGGTGCAGGATTTCTCAAAAAGAAGAAGAAACTATTGATAACCATAAGAACGACCATTACACGGTTTTTGAAGAAATGAAAGGAGGACCGTCTGGTTTGAATTTTTCCAGGGAACGAACGATAACTGAAATACAAAACGACTATAAAGAACAAGTAGAACGGCAAAATCAGCTGAAGAAACGAAGACGCAAAGGGCTGTACAGACGGTTAACTGTATTCGGCGCCCTAGTATTCCTGACGGCAATTGTGCTGGCAAGCTCTGTATGGTCCCAAACATCTTCCCTTAGTGCAAAAGAAGAAAAGAAAGAACAGCTTGAAAAAGAACTGAAAAGTTTAAAGACAAAACAAACGGATTTAAAAGAAGAAATATCCAAATTGAAGGATGAGGATTACGTCACAGAGCTTGCCAGAAGGGACTTATTCATGTCTGGAGACGGAGAAATTATCTTCAATGTGGAGAAGAAGAGCAAGTAGCCTTGTTGACACTTAAATTTTTATTTAGGTATAATTAAGCAAACGATCTTTTTATAAGCCTAAGGAGGAGCACTTTTTTTATGTCGATTGAAGTTGGCAGCAAGTTGCAAGGGAAAATTACAGGTATTACAAATTTTGGAGCATTTGTTGAATTGCCTGGAGGCTCAACCGGTCTCGTTCACATTAGTGAGGTAGCTGATAATTATGTCAAAGACATTAACGACCACTTAAAAGTCGGCGACCAAGTTGAAGTGAAAGTCATCAACGTTGAAAAAGACGGGAAAATTGGTTTATCTATTAAAAAAGCTAAAGACCGTCCGCAAGCCAGACCTAGAAATGATTTCCGTCCGAAAGAATCTTTTGAACAGAAAATGAATAAGTTTTTAAAAGACAGCGAAGATCGCTTGTCATCTTTAAAACGCAATACGGAATCAAAACGTGGAGGGCGCGGAGCAAGAAGAGGATAACTTGCTGCTTTCTATAAAATAAATGAAGCATCCGTTCATCCCGACGGATGCTTTTTTATTATCCTCATCCTCTTTAAGAGTCAGAAAATTACAACATTAAAGTTTCTGTTGACGAAAGAGACAAACCTTTGTATTATATAACTTGTGCTTAGAAGCACAAAACAATATGGCGGTGTAGCTCAGCTGGCTAGAGCGTACGGTTCATACCCGTGAGGTCGGGGGTTCGATCCCCTCCGCCGCTACCATATTTGTTTGGCCCGTTGGTCAAGCGGTTAAGACACCGCCCTTTCACGGCGGTAACACGGGTTCGAATCCCGTACGGGTCATCCTAAAAAATCGGTTTCTCTTGCAGAAGCCGATTTTTTTCATTTTTAGACAACATTCCAGAAATTCTTTTGATAAACGAATATCAAGGCAGAAACCGTCGAAGATTTCTTTGGTATTGTTACCTTCTTTTGACAAAATCCTATCTGTGCTTTCGCTATAATGACAGGCAACGAATATAACAGGTGGGAGATGAGAGGAATGGAAAAAGCAGAAAGAAGAGTGAACGGGCCAATGGCGGGACAAGCTTTGGAAAAACTCCAATCGTTTTTTAACAGGGGCACGAAGCTGGTGACTCATCATTTGCATTCACTGTTTTTCTATAAAGGATTCATTTATGTTGTCATCGGATTTTTGCTTGGACGGGCTTTCATATTATCCGAGGTGCTTCCTTTCGTACTTCCTTTCTTTGGAGCGATGCTTCTTATCAGAAGAGACAAAGCGTTTTATGCGGTTTTGGCTGTGCTTGCAGGTGCGCTGACCATATCTCCAAAGCACTCATTGCTCATACTGGCGGCATTGCTGGCATTCTTCGTATTTTCTAAAGTGGCTGCCTTCATTACCGACGATCGTGTAAAAGCACTCCCGATTGTCGTGTTCTTCTCGATGGCTGCAGCAAGAGCCGGGTTTGTTTATGCCCAAAATGGCGTATTTACAACCTATGATTATGTAATGGCTATCGTTGAGGCTGGACTATCGTTTATCTTAACACTGATTTTCCTTCAGAGCCTTCCGATTTTTACTGTGAAAAAAGTGAAACAATCATTAAAAATAGAGGAAATCATTTGCTTTATGATTCTTATTGCCTCTGTTTTAACGGGGCTGGCCGGCTTGTCCTACCAAGGGATGCAGGCAGAACATATATTGGCTCGTTATGTTGTGTTGAGTTTTTCCTTTATTGGCGGAGCAAGCATCGGCTGTACGGTTGGGGTTGTGACCGGCCTGATTCTTGGCTTGGCGAATATCGGAAACCTATATCAAATGAGTCTGCTTGCTTTTTCCGGTTTATTGGGCGGTTTGCTGAAGGAAGGGAAAAAAGCGGGTGCAGCAATTGGTTTGATCGTTGGATCACTTCTTATATCTTTATATGGTGAAGGCTCTGCCGGTCTGATGACAACGCTCTATGAGTCATTAATCGCAGTCGGCCTGTTTTTGCTCACACCTCAATCTATTACGAGGAAAGTGGCGAGATATATTCCGGGAACTGTCGAGCATCTTCAAGAGCAACAGCAATACGCTAGAAAAATCCGTGATGTCACTGCTCAGAAGGTAGACCAATTCTCCAATGTATTTCACGCGCTGTCTGAAAGCTTTGCAACCTTTTATCAAGCATCAGACGAACAGACAGATGACAGCGAAGTTGATCTGTTCTTAAGCAAAATCACGGAGCATTCCTGCCAGACGTGCTACAAGAAAAACAGGTGCTGGGTACAGAACTTTGATAAAACATATGACTTAATGAAACAAGTTATGCTTGAAACAGAGGAAAAAGAATATGCATCAAACCGAAGGCTGAAAAAAGAGTTTCAACAGTATTGTTCTAAATCCAAGCAGGTTGAAGAGCTGATTGAGGATGAGCTCGCACATCATCATGCCCATTTGACACTCAAGAAAAAAGTCCAAGACAGCAGGCGCCTTGTTGCTGAACAGCTTTTAGGCGTTTCTGAGGTTATGGCCGACTTTTCTCGGGAAATAAAAAGAGAGCGAGAACAGCACTTTCTGCAGGAAGAGCAAATCATAGAAGCGCTTCAGCATTTCGGAATTGAGATTCAGCATGTCGAGATCTATAGTCTTGAACAAGGAAATATCGATATTGAAATGACCATTCCGTTCAGCGGACATGGAGAAAGTGAAAAAATCATTGCTCCTATGCTTTCTGACATTCTGGAGGAACAAATTCTTGTGAAAGCCGAACAGCACTCTCCGCATCCGAATGGATACAGCCATGTCGCCTTTGGATCAACAAAATCATACAGGGTGTCCACGGGAGCTGCTCACGCTGCGAAGGGCGGCGGCCTTGTCTCCGGCGACAGCTACAGCATGATGGAGCTTGGAGCCAGAAAATATGCTGCAGCAATCAGTGACGGAATGGGCAATGGCGCAAGAGCGCACTTTGAAAGCAATGAAACGATCAAGCTTCTTGAAAAAATCCTTGAATCGGGAATTGATGAAAAAATAGCAATTAAAACGATCAACAGCATACTGTCTCTAAGGACAACTGACGAAATATATTCCACGCTTGACCTGTCTATTATCGATCTTCAAGATGCCAGCTGTAAATTTTTGAAGGTTGGATCGACGCCTAGCTTTATCAAACGGGGTGACCAGGTCATGAAAGTTCAAGCGAGCAATCTGCCAATCGGTATTATTAATGAATTCGATGTGGAGGTTGTGAGTGAACAGCTGAAAGCGGGTGACCTCTTAATTATGATGAGTGATGGCATTTTTGAGGGGCCTAAGCATGTGGAAAATCACGACTTATGGATGAAACGTAAAATGAAAGGGTTGAAAACAAATGACCCGCAGGAGATTGCCGATTTGCTTATGGAAGAAGTCATCCGCACAAGATCCGGCCAAATTGAGGACGATATGACTGTTGTTGTTGTCCGGATTGATCACAATACACCGAAGTGGGCATCCATTCCTGTTCCGGCAATCTTTCAAAACAAACAAGAAATTTCATAACGCTTCCGTATAAATCAAATTTCTTCTGGCGAAGATGGGAATATATGAATCTGAGAATCCTCGTATTCTCCAGGAGGAATGAATGTGAACAACGGACATTTAAATCAAATTTTGCTGATAACGGATGGCTGCTCAAACCATGGGGAAGACCCGCTTGCAATGGCTGCTTTTGCTAAAGAGCAGGGGATTACGGTAAATGTCATTGGTATAATGGAAGAAAATCAAATTGACCCTGAGGCAATGAAGGAAGTCGAAGGGATTGCACTTGCCGGAGGAGGCGTGCACCAAGTCGTTTATGCATCTCAGCTTTCACAAACTGTTCAAATGGTAACAAAGAAAGCGATGACGCAAACCTTACAAGGTGTAGTCAATCAAGAACTGAAACAGATTCTCGGAAAGAATGTGGAAATGGAAGAGCTTTCTCCAGAAAAACGCGGCGAAGTCATGGAAGTGGTAGACGAGCTTGGAGAAACGGTGCATCTTCAGGTTTTGGTTCTTGTTGATACAAGTGCAAGTATGGCGCCAAAGCTTCCAACAGTAAAAGAGGCGCTGATTGATTTGTCTGTAAGCCTCAATTCCCGAATCGGGAATAACGAATTTGCGATGTGTATATTTCCCGGGAAAAAACAAGAGGTCGAGCTTGTGCTGAACTGGACACCGAAGCTGCAATCTCTTTCCACACTCTTTGCAAAGCTTTCGACAGGCGGCATCACGCCGACAGGTCCGGCGATTCGTGAAGCGACACTGCAGTTTGAAAAAATACGCTCAAGAAGGGGCATGCTGGCAGATGATGAACGACGCTTTGACGAGTTTGGCATGTAGCCTCAAGCCGGGTACGACAATCAAAGGCAAGTGGAATGGAAACACTTATACATTGCGTAAACAGCTTGGTAAAGGGGCCAATGGAATTGTGTATTTGGCAGAAGCATCAGATGGACATGTTGCCTTAAAGGTGAGTGATGACAGCCTGTCTATTACTTCTGAAGTGAATGTCTTGAAATCTTTCTCAAAGGCCCAGTCCGTTACGATGGGGCCTTCTTTTTTTGATACGGATGATGCTTATATTCCCGGTACCAATACGAAAGTTTCATTTTATGCAATGGAATACATAAAAGGGCCGCTGCTTTTGAAGTATGTCAGTGATAAAGGAGCAGAGTGGATACCTGTATTAATGATTCAGCTGTTATCCAGCTTATCGGTGCTTCACCAGCAAGGATGGATATTCGGCGATCTTAAACCTGATAATCTGATCGTAACTGGTCCGCCCGCAAGGATCCGCTGCATTGATGTGGGCGGCACGACAAAGGAAGGCCGGGCGATAAAAGAGTATACGGAGTTTTATGACAGAGGCTATTGGGGGTATGGAACAAGGAAGGCAGAGCCATCCTATGATCTGTTCGCAGTTGCCATGATTATGATCAACAGTGTGCATAAAAAAGAATTTAAGAAAACGAGCCAGCCCAAAGAACAGCTTAGGTCTCTCATCGAAGGAAACCCGCTGCTTCAAAAGTATAAAAAAGTGCTTTTTTCAGCCTTGAACGGAGATTATCAATCCGCAGATGAAATGAAAAAGGATATGCTGGACGCGGGGCAAAAAGCAGCACAAAGAAAACAGCCTATAAAAGCATCACCGCAGCCTGCCACACGACAAAGACAGCAAAAACCGCGCCAAGGAAAAATAACGAAGACGCGATATACCCCAAAACAGAAACCGGCTAAGTCGGGGGGGTTATTTGAAACAACGCTGATCGTGATCAGTGTTTTAGCGCTTTATTTCGCCTATATTATCTTTTTCTTAATCTGAATGGCGCAAACTGCAGAGCCTATGCTTCTTCTTTGCTTGGAGGGGTTGAAAGTGTTAGGATATGAATATCTTTAAAATACCTGCTCATTGTGAGGAGGACATTGTGAAAAGTGTCAAAGATTTTTTAAACAAACACAATCTTACGTTAAAAGGGGCGACAATCATTGTAGGCGTTTCCGGCGGTCCGGACTCAATGGCTCTTCTTCACGCGTTGCATACGTTATGCGGCCGTTCAGCGAATGTTATTGCAGCTCACGTTGACCATCGGTTCAGAGGTGCGGAATCCGAGGAGGACATGCGTTTTGTCCAAGCTTATTGTAAAGCTGAACAGCTCGTGTGCGAAACGGCTCAAATCAATGTAACCGCATATGCACAGGAAAAAGGACTCAATAAGCAGGCTGCAGCACGCGATTGCCGCTACCAGTTTTTTGAGGAAATCATGTCGAAGCACCAAGCGGACTATCTGGCTCTTGCGCATCATGGTGATGACCAGGTTGAAACAATGCTTATGAAACTGGCTAAGGGTACGCTTGGAACGGGACTTGCGGGAATGCAGCTGGTTAGACGTTTTGGGACGGGGCGGATCATCAGGCCGTTCTTAACCATTACAAAGGAAGAGATCCTTCACTATTGCCGTGAAAACGGCTTGAGCTACCGGACGGATGAAAGCAACGCCAAAGATGACTACACAAGAAACAGATTCAGAAAAACAGTGCTCCCGTTTTTGAAGCAGGAATCTCCGGATGTGCATAAAAGGTTTCAGAAAGTGAGTGAAGCACTGACGGAAGATGAGCAATTCTTACAGTCATTAACGAAAGATGAAATGAATAAAGTAATCACAAGCCAGTCTAATACATCAGTTGAAATCAATTCCTCTCAATTGCTTGCCCTCCCGATGCCTTTACAAAGAAGAGGAGTTCAACTAATATTAAACTATCTTTATGAAAACGTTCCATCATCCTTTTCAGCCCATCACATTCAGCAGTTTCTCGATTGGGCGGAAAATGGCAGTCCTTCAGGAGTACTGGACTTTCCGAAAGGGCTGAAGGTGGTCAAATCATATCAGACATGTTTGTTTACATTTGAACAATGGCAGTGCAAAAATGTTCCCTTTGAATACCAAATTAGCGGAGCTGCTGATGAAACGGCAGTGCTCCCTAATGGATATCTGATAGAGGCAAGGCATTATGCGGACTCGCCTGAAGAACATGGGAATGCTGTTTTTATCACAAGTGAAAAAAAGGTGCGATTTCCCTTAACAATCCGGACGAGAAAAGCTGGAGACCGGATCAAACTAAAAGGGATGAACGGCTCAAAAAAGGTAAAGGATATATTTATTGATAAGAAATTGCCTCTCCAAGAAAGAGACAACTGGCCGATTGTGACGGACGCAAGCGGTGAAATTATCTGGATACCTGGCTTGAAAAAATCAATTTTTGAAGATCTTGTGATTCCAAACAGCGACCGCATTGTATTACAATATAGACAGCATGAAAAGTGTAGGGGGCAAGCAAAATCATGATGAAACATGATATCGAGAAAGTACTGATCTCAGAGGAAGAGATACAAAAGAAAGTAAAAGAGTTAGGTGCAGAATTAACGAGCGAGTATCAAGATACATTTCCGTTGGCAATCGGTGTGTTAAAAGGAGCACTTCCTTTTATGGCGGATCTTATCAAGCATATTGATACATATTTGGAAATGGATTTCATGGATGTATCAAGCTACGGAAATTCTACGGTTTCTTCTGGAGAAGTAAAAATCATTAAAGATTTGGATACATCTGTAGAGGGCCGGGACATCTTAATTATTGAAGATATCATCGACAGTGGGTTAACCTTAAGTTATCTCGTAGAGCTCTTCCGATACCGTAAAGCAAAATCAATTAAGATTGTTACCCTTTTGGATAAACCGAGCGGAAGAAAAGCGGACATCAAAGCAGACTTTGTCGGTTTTGAAGTTCCTGACGCGTTTGTAGTGGGTTACGGACTTGATTATGCTGAGCGCTATCGCAATCTGCCTTATATCGGAGTGTTAAAACCGGCAGTTTATGAAAGCTGATCGGCAGCCTGCTTCCGAGATGGTTATTGTTTGTATTGGAATGATTTTCTATGGTACTATTGAACATAGTTGTGCTTACTGTGGGAGGAGGTAAGGAATGAATCGGGTCTTCCGTAATACCATTTTTTATTTACTTATTTTATTAGTAGTAATCGGGGTTGTGAGCTACTTCCAGACCTCAAATCCGAAAACAGAAAATATGTCGTACAGTACGTTCATCAAAAACCTGGATGACGGGAAAGTTGATAGCGTATCGGTTCAGCCTGTCAGAGGTGTTTATGAGGTAAAAGGGCAGCTGAAAAACTACGACAAAGATCAATACTTTTTGACTCATGTTCCTGAAGGAAAGGGAGCAGACCAGATATTTAACGCTTTGAAAAAGACAGACGTAAAGGTTGAGCCCGCGCAAGAAACAAGCGGATGGGTGACGTTCCTGACGACCATCATCCCATTTGTCATTATCTTTATTCTGTTTTTCTTCCTGCTCAATCAGGCTCAAGGCGGCGGCAGCCGTGTCATGAACTTTGGCAAGAGTAAAGCGAAGCTGTATACAGAGGAAAAGAAACGCGTCAAATTTAAAGACGTTGCAGGGGCTGACGAAGAAAAGCAAGAACTTGTTGAAGTTGTTGAGTTTCTGAAAGATCCCCGCAAGTTTGCCGAGCTCGGCGCCAGAATACCGAAAGGCGTGCTTTTAGTCGGACCTCCGGGTACCGGTAAAACATTGCTTGCCAAGGCTTGTGCAGGAGAAGCCGGCGTACCTTTCTTCAGCATCAGCGGATCTGATTTCGTTGAAATGTTTGTAGGGGTCGGTGCTTCCCGTGTGCGTGACTTGTTTGAAAATGCGAAAAAGAATGCGCCTTGTTTGATCTTCATTGATGAAATTGACGCAGTCGGACGCCAGCGTGGCGCTGGTCTCGGCGGTGGACACGATGAACGTGAACAGACGCTAAACCAATTGCTTGTTGAAATGGACGGATTCAGCGCTAATGAAGGAATTATCATCATTGCTGCGACGAACCGTGCGGACATCTTGGACCCAGCCTTACTTCGTCCGGGACGTTTTGACCGTCAAATTACAGTGGACCGTCCAGATGTCATTGGCCGTGAAGCTGTATTGAAAGTCCATGCGAGAAACAAACCGCTGGATGAAACGGTTAACCTAAAATCAATTGCCATGAGAACACCAGGCTTCTCAGGCGCTGACTTAGAAAACCTCTTGAATGAAGCTGCGCTTGTAGCGGCTCGTCAAAACAAGAAAAAAATCGATGCGCGTGATATTGACGAAGCGACGGACCGTGTAATTGCCGGACCCGCTAAGAAGAGCCGCGTTATCTCCAAGAAAGAACGCAATATCGTGGCTTATCACGAAGGCGGACACACCGTTATCGGTCTCGTTTTAGATGAGGCAGATATGGTTCATAAAGTAACGATTGTTCCTCGGGGCCAGGCTGGCGGTTATGCTGTTATGCTGCCAAGAGAAGACCGTTATTTCCAAACAAAGCCGGAGCTGCTTGATAAAATTGTCGGCCTCTTGGGCGGACGTGTTGCTGAAGAGATTATCTTCGGTGAAGTCAGCACAGGGGCGCACAATGACTTCCAGCGTGCGACGAATATTGCAAGACGAATGGTTACAGAATTCGGTATGTCAGAAAAACTGGGACCGTTGCAATTTGGACAGTCTCAGGGCGGTCAGGTATTCTTAGGCCGTGATTTCAACAACGAACAGAACTACAGTGATCAAATCGCTTACGAAATTGATCAGGAAATTCAGCGCATCATCAAAGAATGTTATGAGCGTGCGAAACAAATCCTGACTGAAAATCGTGACAAGCTTGAATTGATTGCCCAAACGCTTCTGAAAGTTGAAACGCTTGACGCTGAACAAATCAAACACCTTATCGATCATGGAACATTACCTGAGCGTAATTTCTCAGATGATGAAAAGAACGATGATGTGAAAGTAAACATTCTGACAAAAACAGAAGAAAAGAAAGACGATACGAAAGAGTAATTCGCTTTCTTTCTAAAAAAACTGCCGGCTGACGCTGGCAGTTTTTTTATGTAAATTATGGGCTCAGGTGCGGCTTTTGCAATCATCCAATTCTGGTATCGATTTGTTTACAAATGAGCCGCTGATCGTGTATGGTATTGTAGAATGTTTGTAAAAAGTAAAGTAGAGAAACTATTCAAAAGTGGTGATAGAGGTTGTTACTGGTTATCGATGTGGGGAACACCAATACTGTACTTGGTGTATATCATGATGGAAAATTAGAATATCACTGGCGTATAGAAACAAGCAGGCATAAAACAGAAGATGAGTTTGGGATGATTTTGCGCTCCTTATTTGATCACTCCGGGCTTATGTTTGAACAGATAGATGGCATTATTATTTCGTCAGTAGTGCCGCCAATCATGTTTGCGTTAGAAAGAATGTGCACAAAATACTTTCATATCGAGCCTCAAATTGTTGGTCCAGGTATGAAAACCGGTTTAAATATAAAATATGACAATCCGAAAGAAGTGGGGGCAGACAGAATCGTAAATGCTGTCGCTGCGATACACTTATACGGCAATCCATTAATTGTTGTCGATTTCGGAACCGCCACAACGTACTGCTATATTGATGAAAACAAACAATACATGGGCGGGGCGATTGCCCCTGGGATTACAATTTCGACAGAGGCGCTTTACTCGCGTGCAGCAAAGCTTCCTCGTATCGAAATCACCCGGCCCGACAATATTATCGGAAAAAACACTGTTAGCGCGATGCAATCTGGAATTTTATTTGGCTATGTCGGCCAAGTGGAAGGAATCGTTAAGCGAATGAAATGGCAGGCAAAACAGGAACCAAAGGTCATTGCGACAGGAGGCCTGGCGCCGCTCATTGCGAACGAATCAGATTGTATAGACATCGTTGATCCATTCTTAACCCTAAAAGGGCTGGAATTGATTTATGAAAGAAACCGCGTAGGAAGTGTATAGGAGGTTTAGTAATGGATTATTTAGTAAAAGCACTTGCGTATGACGGAAAAGTTCGGGCTTATGCAGCGAGAACGACTGATATGGTAAATGAGGGGCAGAGACGCCATGGTACGTGGCCGACAGCATCCGCTGCACTAGGCCGTACAATGACAGCTTCACTTATGCTCGGCGCTATGCTGAAGGGCGATGATAAGCTGACCGTGAAAATCGAGGGCGGAGGTCCGATCGGAGCTATTGTAGCTGATGCCAATGCCAAAGGAGAAGTCAGAGCCTATGTCTCTAACCCGCAAGTTCATTTTGATTTAAATGAACAAGGCAAGCTTGATGTCAGACGTGCGGTTGGAACAAACGGAACGTTAAGTGTCGTAAAAGATTTAGGTTTGCGCGAGTTCTTCACAGGACAAGTAGAAATCGTTTCAGGAGAATTAGGCGATGATTTCACTTACTATCTTGTTTCATCTGAGCAGGTTCCTTCATCAGTGGGCGTAGGTGTGCTCGTAAATCCTGACAATACCATTCTTGCGGCAGGGGGCTTTATTATTCAGCTGATGCCGGGAACAGATGATGAAACAATCACAAAAATTGAACAGCGTCTATCTCAAGTAGAGCCGATTTCTAAGCTCATCCAAAAAGGGCTGACACCAGAAGAAATTTTAGAAGAAGTCCTAGGCGAGAAACCTGAGATTTTGGAAACGATGCCTGTCAGATTCCATTGCCCTTGTTCAAAAGAACGGTTCGAAACAGCCATTTTAGGACTAGGCAAAAAAGAAATTCAAGATATGATAGAAGAAGATGGACAAGCCGAAGCAGTATGCCATTTTTGTAATGAAAAGTACTTATTTACAAAAGAAGAGCTGGAAGGGCTTCGTGACCAAACTACCCGCTAAGCTCTTTAGCGGGTTTTTAATTTGAGAAAAGGGGCTGAAAGCAGGTTTGAAATCAAGAACAATCTGGACCATTATTTTAGGGGCGCTGTTGGTTTGCTGTATTGCTGTTGCATATACGCTGACGAAATCCCAAGCCGGCGCATCGTCATCCGGTGAGTCTATTGCGACTATCGGGGGCAAGAGTGTGACAAGAGAAGAATGGCTGAAAGAAATGGAAGATCAGTATGGTAAGTCAACGCTTGAAGATATGATCAATGTCCGAGTTGTTGAGCAGCTGGCTAAAAAGAACAACCTTAAAATATCCAAAAGCGAAGTTGATCGTGAGTTTTTGCTGATTAAAGCGGTCAATAATTCCTTTTACGAAGATGAACATACGACGGAGAAAGAGTGGAAAGACCAAATTCGTTATAATATCCTCCTTGAGGAATTGTTAACAAGGGATATCGATATCTCAAACAAAGAATTGGAATCATTCTATCATAAAAATAAGGAACTATATCAGTTTGATGATTCGTATCGAATTCGGCACATTGTTGTAAAAGATGAAGAAGAAGCGAGAGAAGTCCTGAAAGAACTGAAAGGCGGATCAAGCTTTGAAGCTGTCGCTGCCGAAAGATCCACTGACAGATATACATCACCATACGGCGGAGATTTAGGTTTTGTCACAGAGGCATCAGACAACATTCCATCAGCATACATTGAAGAGGCGAAAACACTCAAAGAGGATGAATGGTCTCAGGAACCAATAAAGGTCAGCAACGGATATGCCATTATCCAGCTGAAAGAAAAACTAAAGGCAAGAACGTTCTCATTTGATGAAGTAAAGGACCAGATCAGACGGCAAATCGCAATGGATCAGCTAGGCGATAAAGCGACAGTTAAGACACTTTGGAAAGAAGCCGATGTATCTTGGTTTTATGGGGAAAAAAGTACTAAGTGATTGACAAAAAATTTTGAAATTGATAGATTATATACATAATACCAATACAAATAGTCGGAAATTGAGGTGTCGAGAATGGTACGTGTAGCAAACTCCATTACTGAATTAATTGGGAATACGCCAATCGTTAAATTAAATCGCCTTGCAGATGAAAACAGTGCGGATGTATATCTAAAACTTGAATACATGAACCCTGGAAGCAGTGTAAAAGACCGTATCGGTTTAGCCATGATTGAAGCGGCTGAAAAAGAAGGAAAATTAAAAGCCGGTGATACAATCATTGAACCGACAAGCGGAAATACTGGAATCGGGCTTGCAATGGTTGCTGCTGCTAAAGGATTAAAAGCCATTTTGGTTATGCCTGATACAATGAGCATGGAGCGCCGCAACCTTCTTCGCGCATACGGTGCTGAACTTGTGCTGACTCCTGGTGCGGAAGGCATGAAAGGTGCCATTAAGAAAGCTGAAGAGCTTGCTGAAAAGCACGGATACTTTGTGCCGCAGCAGTTTAACAACCCTTCTAACCCAGAAATTCACCGCCAAACAACTGGTAAAGAAATCGTTGAGCAATTCGGTGATGACCAGATTGATGCATTTGTAGCCGGAATCGGAACGGGCGGAACGATTACGGGAGCGGGTGAAGTGCTGAAGGAAGCATACCCTTCCATCAAGATTTACGCTGTTGAACCGTCAGATTCCCCAGTGCTTTCAGGAGGAAAACCAGGCCCCCACAAAATTCAGGGAATCGGAGCTGGATTCGTGCCGGACATCTTAAACACTGAAGTATATGATGAAATCTTCCCTGTGAAGAATGAAGAAGCATTCGAATATGCCCGCAGAGCTGCACGTGAAGAAGGAATTCTCGGAGGCATCTCATCAGGTGCGGCAATTTATGCTGCTCTTCAAGTAGCAAAAAAACTCGGAAAAGGCAAAAAAGTATTGGCCATCATTCCAAGTAACGGCGAACGTTATCTAAGCACGCCGCTGTATCAATTCGATTAAAAAAAGCCAAAACTCCCGGTCCGCCGGGAGTTTTTTTATATTTCGTGCATCAAATATGCCATGTCTGCGACGAATGTTATTTTTGGAAGAGAAATTCACTTTTTTCACTAACAACATTGCTTTACAATTAAAAACAAGTAAAAAAGAAAATAGAGGAATGATACAAATGGCACAACGCAGACCGGCAGGCAAAAAAGTACCTTTTCAAAAAGACTCATTCTTACAACAATTTGAGAAACTTGCGCAATCCCGAAAACATCATGTACTTCTCGAAAGTGCAAGAGGCGGCAGATATAGTATAGCCGGTCTTGATCCAATTGCGACTGTGAAAGGAAAAGACGGAATAACTACAATTAAGCATGGTGATGAGATGCTGTTTAAAGAAGGTGATCCATTACGGGCCTTCCACAGCTGGTTTAAAACGCTGGAAACAGAAACGAATCATGAGTTCCCTGACTTTCAAGGCGGGGCAATCGGGTTTCTCAGCTATGATTACGCACGGTACATTGAAAATTTTAAAATGCTCTCATTAGATGATCTAGAAACACCAGATATTTATTTTCTTGTTTTTGATGATATAGCAGTTTATGACCATCAAGAAGAGTCTCTATGGCTGATTACTCATGTTAATGGTTCTGATCAGGAAACAGCGGATGTGAAGCTATCTGAGTTAGAGCAGATGTGGCTGACTGAGCTTCCCGCTGTCTCTTCGCGAGAGATGAACCCTGAAACAGATGGTTCTTTCGCGGCGCCATTTACCGAGGATGGGTTCTCACAAGCTGTAGAGAAAATCAAACAATACATTGCCAGCGGAGATGTGTTTCAAGTCAATCTATCAATAAGGCAGTCACAGTCACTGTCTGCCCACCCATATCAAATTTACAAAACCTTGAGAGAAGTAAATCCTTCTCCTTATATGGCGTATTTAGAAACACCTGATTTCCAAATCATTTGCGGATCGCCTGAACTGCTTGTCAGCAAAAAGGGCAAGCTATTAGAGACAAGACCGATTGCGGGCACCCGTTCCAGAGGGAAAACAAATGAAGAAGACGAGGCGCTTGCAAACGAATTGATACACAATGAAAAAGAACGCGCGGAACATGTCATGCTGGTTGATCTTGAGCGAAATGATCTGGGAAGAGTATCACGTTACGGGTCTGTGCGCGTAAATGAATTCATGGCAATTGAAAAATACTCGCATGTGATGCACATTGTGTCTAATGTCCAAGGTGAACTGCAGGATGGGTATGATGCTGTAGATATTATTCATGCTGTGTTTCCCGGAGGAACCATTACTGGTGCACCGAAAGTAAGAACGATGGAAATTATAGAAGAACTTGAGCCGACACGCCGAGGGCTTTATACTGGATCTATAGGATGGTTTGGATATAATCACGATCTGCAGTTTAATATCGTCATTCGAACCATTTATGCAACCGGAGGGCAGGCATTTATGCAGTCCGGCGCAGGAGTTGTGATTGATTCTGTTCCGAAGCACGAATACAAGGAATCATTCAAAAAAGCTTTTGCGATGCAAAGAGCATTAGAGCTGAGCAAAGAAGAGACAAAAATTAGATGAGGTGAGCGGAGAAATGATTTTAATGATTGATAACTACGATTCATTCACGTACAACTTGGTACAGTATTTGGGCGAGCTTGGGGAAGAGCTGGTTGTGAAACGCAATGACAGCATCACAATCGAAGAAATTGAAGAACTGTCTCCGGACTTTCTGATGATATCTCCCGGACCGTGTAGCCCTGATGAGGCGGGAATCAGCCTCGAAGCAATTAAACATTTCGCAGGGAAAATTCCTATTTTCGGTGTATGTCTCGGACATCAGTCCATCGCGCAAGTGTTCGGTGGTGATGTTGTTAGGGCAGAACGGCTTATGCACGGGAAAACCTCGGATATCGAGCATGACGGCAAAACCATTTTTGAAGGGTTGAAAAACCCCCTTGTTGCGACGCGATACCACTCGCTGATCGTAAAACCTGAGACGCTGCCAAGCTGTTTTACAGTAACAGCACAAACGAAAGAAGGAGAAATCATGGCTATTCGCCACAATGACCTCCCGATAGAGGGCGTGCAATTTCACCCAGAGTCTATTATGACCTCCTTTGGGAAAGAAATGCTCAGAAATTTTATTGAAACATATCGCAAGGAAGTTATTGCGTGATGATATATGTGAACGGCCGGTATATGGAGGAGAAAGATGCAGTTCTTTCTCCTTTTGACCATGGGTTTTTATATGGGATCGGTGTTTTCGAAACCTTCAGGCTCTACGAAGGCTGCCCGTTTTTGCTTGATTGGCATATAGAAAGGCTTGAACGCGCGCTTAAGGATCTGCAAATCGAATATACTGTTTCAAAGCATGAGATCCTTGAGATGCTGGACAAGCTGCTTAAGCTAAATGACATCAAGGATGGCAATGCCCGCGTCAGACTGAACATATCAGCGGGGATCAGCGATAAAGGCTTTGTCGCCCAGACGTACGATAAGCCGACCGTTTTATGCTTTGTGAATCAGCTGAAACCAGAAAGCCTTCCTTTGCAAAAAGAAGGGAAGGTTTTATCGATACGGAGAAACACTCCTGAGGGATCGTTCCGGTTAAAATCTCATCATTATCTAAATAATATGTATGCGAAACGGGAAATTGGAAATGATCCGCGTGTCGAGGGAATTTTCTTAACGGAGGATGGAGCTGTTGCAGAGGGTATCATATCTAATGTCTTTTGGAGAAAAGGTCGTTGTATCTATACGCCATCGCTTGATACTGGTATTCTGGACGGCGTCACGAGACGTTTTATCATAGAAAATGCAAAGGATATCGGCCTGGAGCTCAAAACGGGCCGATATGAGCTAGAAGCTCTCTTGACAGCTGACGAAGCGTGGATGACGAACTCGGTTCTTGAAATCATCCCGTTTACTAAAATAGAAGAAGTAAACTATGGAAGCCAAAGCGGAGAAGCAACCTCCGCTCTTCAATTGTTATACAAAAAAGAAATAAAGAACATGATTCATGAAAAGGGAGGAAGAGCATGGCGCAGCACACAATAGATCAAACACAAGTAATCCACACTAAGCCCAGCGCTTTATCATATAAAGAGAAGACGCTGGTGATGGGAATTTTAAACGTAACGCCTGACTCTTTCTCGGACGGCGGAAAATATGACAGCTTGGACAAGGCGCTGCTGCACGCGAAAGAGATGATCGATGATGGTGCCCATATCATTGATATTGGAGGGGAATCGACAAGGCCTGGCGCTGAGTGCGTATCTGAGGATGAGGAGATGTCCAGAGTCATTCCGGTGATTGAGCGGATTACGAAAGAGCTTGGTGTTCCTATTTCTGTAGACACGTACAAGGCTTCTGTCGCAGATGAAGCAGTGAAAGCCGGTGCATCCATTATCAATGATATTTGGGGAGCCAAACATGATCCGAAGATGGCTTCCGTTGCAGCTGAACATAATGTTCCAATTGTACTCATGCATAACCGCCCTGAAAGAAACTACAATGACTTATTGCCGGATATGCTGTCGGACTTAATGGAGAGTGTAAAAATTGCTGTTGAGGCCGGAGTAGACGAGAAGAACATTATTCTTGATCCCGGTATCGGTTTCGCGAAAACCTATCACGATAACTTGGCAGTAATGAACAAACTAGAGATTTTCAGCGGGCTGGGGTATCCGGTTCTTCTGGCAACCTCCCGAAAAAGATTCATCGGACGTGTTCTGGATCTTCCGCCTGAGGAGCGGGCTGAGGGCACAGGCGCGACTGTGTGTCTCGGCATTCAAAAAGGCTGTGACATTGTCAGGGTCCATGATGTAAAGCAAATTGCCAGAATGGCGAAAATGATGGACGCGATGCTGAATAAGGGAGGGGTGCACCATGGATAAAGTTTATGTAGAAGGTATGGAGTTTTACGGATATCACGGTGTGTTCAAAGAAGAAAACAAACTTGGCCAGCGGTTTAAAGTCGATTTAACCGCTGAGCTGGATTTAAGCAAAGCCGGACAAACAGACGACCTTGAGCAAACGATCAACTATGCTGAGCTCTATCACGTATGTAAAGATATCGTGGAAGGGGAGCCTGTAAAATTGGTAGAAACGCTGGCGGAACGTATTGCTGGCACTGTTCTCGAAAAATTTCAGCCTGTTCAGCAATGTACGGTGAAAGTGATTAAGCCAGACCCGCCAATTCCCGGACACTATAAATCAGTAGCAATTGAAATTACGAGAAAAAAGTCATGAACAACATAGCTTATATTGCACTTGGATCTAATATTGGAGATAGAGAAACGTATTTAAGGCAAGCAGTGGCTTCACTGCATCAGCATGCTGCGGTGACAGTCACTAAAGTGTCGTCTATTTACGAAACTGACCCGGTCGGATACGAAGATCAAGCTCAATTTTTGAATATGGCTGTTGAAATCAAGACATCATTGAACCCTTTTGAACTCCTTGAACTGACGCAGCAGATAGAAAATGAATTAGGCAGAACAAGGGAAGTAAGATGGGGGCCGCGGACGGCAGACCTTGACATTTTGTTATTTAATCGTGAAAATATTGAAACAGAGCAACTAATTGTTCCGCATCCGAGAATGTATGAGCGTTTGTTTGTCCTTGCGCCGCTTGCGGAAATTTGCCAGCAGGTTGAAAAAGAGGCTACAAGCGCCGAAACAGACCAAGAAGGTGTAAGAGTATGGAAGCAGAAATCTGGGGTAGACGAATTCGTGCATTCAGAAAGCTGAAAGGTTATACTCAAGAAGGATTTGCAAAAGCATTAGGTATATCAGTTTCTATTCTCGGCGAAATTGAACGCGGAAACCGATTGCCGTCAGCTGCCATCATTCAAGATGCAGCAGATGTTTTAAATATAAGTGCGGACGAATTGGCGCCGCCAGAAAAATAGAACAAATGAAAGGAGGAGAAAAATTGTTCAAAATCGGAGATATTCAATTGAAAAACCGGGTTGTGCTCGCACCTATGGCTGGTGTCTGCAACTCTGCGTTCAGATTGACTGTAAAGGAATTCGGAGCCGGATTGGTATGCGCTGAAATGGTCAGTGACAAAGCGATCCTTTACAACAATGCAAGAACAATGGGTATGCTTTATATCGATGAACGTGAGAAACCACTCAGCCTTCAAATTTTCGGAGGAAAAAAGGAAACCCTTGTGGAAGCGGCGAAGTTTGTAGACCAAAACACAACTGCTGATATCATTGACATTAACATGGGATGTCCCGTGCCGAAGATTACAAAATGCGATGCGGGAGCCAAATGGCTTCTCGATCCTGATAAGATTTACGAAATGGTTTCTGCAGTAGTGGATGCTGTTAATAAACCAGTTACAGTGAAAATGAGAATGGGCTGGGATGAAGACCACATTTTCGCAGTGAAAAATGCACAGGCTGTAGAACGTGCGGGTGGTAAAGCAGTTGCGCTTCACGGCCGTACGAGAGTGCAGATGTACGAAGGAACGGCAAACTGGGATATCATCAAAGAAGTAAAACAATCAGTATCGATTCCGGTTATCGGAAACGGCGATGTTAAGACACCGCAGGATGCTAAGCGTATGCTCGATGAGACAGGAGTAGACGGGGTCATGATCGGACGCGCTGCATTGGGCAACCCGTGGATGATTTACCGTACGGTTCAGTATCTTGAAACAGGTGAATTAAAAGAAGAGCCGCAAGTACGCGAAAAAATGGCCGTATGCAAACTGCATCTTGACCGCCTGATTGACTTAAAAGGTGAAAACGTAGCGGTAAGAGAAATGAGAAAGCACGCTGCATGGTATCTGAAAGGCGTGAAAGGCAATGCGAACGTTCGTAATGAAATCAATCATTGCGAGACGAGAGAAGAGTTTGTACAGCTTTTAGATGCATTTACGGTTGAAGTTGAGGCAAAAGAGCTTCAAAATGCAAAAGTAGGATAATACTCACCTCTATTTGCTGCTCACTGCTAGTTTTACGCTGGCAGTTTTTCTGCTTTTTTCATGAAACAATATCTGTAATGGAGTGATAACAATGAGTCAAGAAGAGCATAACCATGAAGAATTGAATGATCAGCTGCAAGTCAGACGCGATAAAATGAATCAGCTGAGAGATAACGGCATCGATCCATTCGGCGCACGTTTTGAAAGAACTCATCAGTCTCAAGAAGTTATTTCGGCATATCAAGATCTAACCAAAGAAGAGTTGGAAGAAAAAGCGATTGAAGTTACAATCGCAGGCCGCATGATGACAAAACGCGGCAAAGGAAAAGCCGGCTTTGCCCATCTTCAGGATTTAGAAGGCCAAATCCAAATCTACGTAAGAAAAGACAGTGTCGGTGACGACCAATATGAAATCTTCAAGTCTTCTGACCTCGGTGATCTTATCGGCGTAACCGGAAAAGTCTTCAAAACAAATGTAGGCGAATTGTCTGTTAAAGCAACTTCCTTTGAATTGCTGACAAAAGCGCTTCGTCCGCTTCCTGACAAATACCATGGTTTAAAAGACGTTGAGCAGCGCTACCGTCAGCGCTACCTGGATCTTATCGTAAACCCAGACAGCAAACATACGTTTATTACACGAAGCAAGATCATTCAAGCTATGAGAAGATACCTTGATGATCATGGATACTTAGAAGTAGAAACACCTACAATGCACAGCATTCCTGGGGGAGCTTCTGCACGTCCGTTTATCACTCACCACAACGCGTTAGACATTCCACTCTATATGCGTATTGCTATCGAACTGCACCTAAAACGTCTAATTGTCGGCGGTTTAGAAAAAGTATATGAAATCGGCCGTGTTTTCCGTAACGAAGGTGTCTCTACACGCCATAACCCTGAATTTACAATGATTGAGTTATATGAAGCATATGCGGACTATAAAGATATCATGAGCTTAACTGAAAACCTTGTCGCTCATATCGCCCAAGAAGTGCTTGGCACAACTACGATTCAATACGGGGAAGAGCAAATCGACCTTAAACCGGAGTGGAAAAGAATCCATATGGTTGACGCAGTCAAAGAAGCGACCGGCGTTGATTTCTGGGAAGAGGTTACTGTTGAACAGGCGCGTGAATATGCAAAAGAACATGGAGTAGAAATTAAAGACTCTATGACAGTAGGCCATATCATCAACGAATTCTTCGAACAAAAAATTGAAGAAACGCTTATTCAGCCAACGTTTATTTACGGGCATCCTGTAGAAATTTCTCCTCTTGCTAAGAAAAACCCTGAGGACCCGCGTTTTACAGACCGTTTTGAGCTGTTTATCGTTGGCCGTGAACATGCCAACGCGTTTACAGAGCTGAATGATCCTATTGATCAAAGAGAACGCTTTGAAGCGCAATTAAAAGAGCGTGAAGCCGGTAATGATGAAGCTCATCTAATGGATGAAGACTTTGTTGAAGCTCTGGAATACGGTATGCCGCCAACAGGAGGTTTAGGCATCGGTATCGACCGTCTGGTTATGCTGCTGACGAATGCCCCTTCTATTCGCGATGTGCTGTTATTCCCGCAAATGAGACAACGCTAATAAAGAAGAGCGGTATCCTCCATAGGGAAAGGATGCCGCTCTTTTTAAATTCCTTAGTATTTCTTCAAAAAAACTATTGCACTATTATTTACTAGGTGGTATATTATTATTCGTTGCCGCTAAACAAGGCGATAACGAAAAAAAGAACTTCAAAAAAAGTTATTGACTTCACTGAGTCAACGAGTTATAATAATAAAGTCGCTTGAACGAAGTGAACAAAATGATCTTTGAAAACTAAACAAGACAAAACGTACCTGTTAATTCATTTTTTTATAAATCGCACAGCGATGTGCGTAGTCAGTCAAACTACTTTATCGGAGAGTTTGATCCTGGCTCAGGACGAACGCTGGCGGCGTGCCTAATACATGCAAGTCGAGCGGACAGATGGGAGCTTGCTCCCTGATGTTAGCGGCGGACGGGTGAGTAACACGTGGGTAACCTGCCTGTAAGACTGGGATAACTCCGGGAAACCGGGGCTAATACCGGATGGTTGTTTGAACCGCATGGTTCAAACATAAAAGGTGGCTTCGGCTACCACTTACAGATGGACCCGCGGCGCATTAGCTAGTTGGTGAGGTAACGGCTCACCAAGGCAACGATGCGTAGCCGACCTGAGAGGGTGATCGGCCACACTGGGACTGAGACACGGCCCAGACTCCTACGGGAGGCAGCAGTAGGGAATCTTCCGCAATGGACGAAAGTCTGACGGAGCAACGCCGCGTGAGTGATGAAGGTTTTCGGATCGTAAAGCTCTGTTGTTAGGGAAGAACAAGTACCGTTCGAATAGGGCGGTACCTTGACGGTACCTAACCAGAAAGCCACGGCTAACTACGTGCCAGCAGCCGCGGTAATACGTAGGTGGCAAGCGTTGTCCGGAATTATTGGGCGTAAAGGGCTCGCAGGCGGTTTCTTAAGTCTGATGTGAAAGCCCCCGGCTCAACCGGGGAGGGTCATTGGAAACTGGGGAACTTGAGTGCAGAAGAGGAGAGTGGAATTCCACGTGTAGCGGTGAAATGCGTAGAGATGTGGAGGAACACCAGTGGCGAAGGCGACTCTCTGGTCTGTAACTGACGCTGAGGAGCGAAAGCGTGGGGAGCGAACAGGATTAGATACCCTGGTAGTCCACGCCGTAAACGATGAGTGCTAAGTGTTAGGGGGTTTCCGCCCCTTAGTGCTGCAGCTAACGCATTAAGCACTCCGCCTGGGGAGTACGGTCGCAAGACTGAAACTCAAAGGAATTGACGGGGGCCCGCACAAGCGGTGGAGCATGTGGTTTAATTCGAAGCAACGCGAAGAACCTTACCAGGTCTTGACATCCTCTGACAATCCTAGAGATAGGACGTCCCCTTCGGGGGCAGAGTGACAGGTGGTGCATGGTTGTCGTCAGCTCGTGTCGTGAGATGTTGGGTTAAGTCCCGCAACGAGCGCAACCCTTGATCTTAGTTGCCAGCATTCAGTTGGGCACTCTAAGGTGACTGCCGGTGACAAACCGGAGGAAGGTGGGGATGACGTCAAATCATCATGCCCCTTATGACCTGGGCTACACACGTGCTACAATGGACAGAACAAAGGGCAGCGAAACCGCGAGGTTAAGCCAATCCCACAAATCTGTTCTCAGTTCGGATCGCAGTCTGCAACTCGACTGCGTGAAGCTGGAATCGCTAGTAATCGCGGATCAGCATGCCGCGGTGAATACGTTCCCGGGCCTTGTACACACCGCCCGTCACACCACGAGAGTTTGTAACACCCGAAGTCGGTGAGGTAACCTTTTAGGAGCCAGCCGCCGAAGGTGGGACAGATGATTGGGGTGAAGTCGTAACAAGGTAGCCGTATCGGAAGGTGCGGCTGGATCACCTCCTTTCTAAGGATATTATACGGAATATAAGACCTTGGGTCTTATAAACAGAACGTTCCCTGTCTTGTTTAGTTTTGAAGGATCATTCCTTCGAAACGTGTTCTTTGAAAACTAGATAACAGTAGACATCACATTCAATTAGTAATACAAGATATCACATAGTGATTCTTTTTAACGGTTAAGTTAGAAAGGGCGCACGGTGGATGCCTTGGCACTAGGAGCCGATGAAGGACGGGACGAACACCGATATGCTTCGGGGAGCTGTAAGCAAGCTTTGATCCGGAGATTTCCGAATGGGGAAACCCACCACTCGTAATGGAGTGGTATCCATATCTGAATTCATAGGATATGAGAAGGCAGACCCGGGGAACTGAAACATCTAAGTACCCGGAGGAAGAGAAAGCAAATGCGATTCCCTGAGTAGCGGCGAGCGAAACGGGATTAGCCCAAACCAAGAGGCTTGCCTCTTGGGGTTGTAGGACACTCTGTACGGAGTTACAAAGGAACGAGGTAGATGAAGAGGTCTGGAAAGGCCCGCCATAGGAGGTAACAGCCCTGTAGTCAAAACTTCGTTCTCTCCTGAGTGGATCCTGAGTACGGCGGAACACGTGAAATTCCGTCGGAATCCGGGAGGACCATCTCCCAAGGCTAAATACTCCCTAGTGACCGATAGTGAACCAGTACCGTGAGGGAAAGGTGAAAAGCACCCCGGAAGGGGAGTGAAAGAGATCCTGAAACCGTGTGCCTACAAGTAGTCAGAGCCCGTTAACGGGTGATGGCGTGCCTTTTGTAGAATGAACCGGCGAGTTACGATCCCGTGCAAGGTTAAGCAGAAGATGCGGAGCCGCAGCGAAAGCGAGTCTGAATAGGGCGCATGAGTACGTGGTCGTAGACCCGAAACCAGGTGATCTACCCATGTCCAGGGTGAAGTTCAGGTAACACTGAATGGAGGCCCGAACCCACGCACGTTGAAAAGTGCGGGGATGAGGTGTGGGTAGGGGTGAAATGCCAATCGAACCTGGAGATAGCTGGTTCTCTCCGAAATAGCTTTAGGGCTAGCCTCAAGGTAAGAGTCTTGGAGGTAGAGCACTGATTGGACTAGGGGCCCCTACCGGGTTACCGAATTCAGTCAAACTCCGAATGCCAATGACTTATCCTTGGGAGTCAGACTGCGAGTGATAAGATCCGTAGTCGAAAGGGAAACAGCCCAGACCGCCAGCTAAGGTCCCAAAGTATACGTTAAGTGGAAAAGGATGTGGAGTTGCTTAGACAACCAGGATGTTGGCTTAGAAGCAGCCACCATTTAAAGAGTGCGTAATAGCTCACTGGTCGAGTGACTCTGCGCCGAAAATGTACCGGGGCTAAACGTATCACCGAAGCTGCGGACTGTTCTTCGAACAGTGGTAGGAGAGCGTTCTAAGGGCTGTGAAGCCAGACCGAAAGGACTGGTGGAGCGCTTAGAAGTGAGAATGCCGGTATGAGTAGCGAAAGAGGGGTGAGAATCCCCTCCACCGAATGCCTAAGGTTTCCTGAGGAAGGCTCGTCCGCTCAGGGTTAGTCGGGACCTAAGCCGAGGCCGAAAGGCGTAGGCGATGGACAACAGGTTGATATTCCTGTACCACCTCCTCACCATTTGAGCAATGGGGGGACGCAGGAGGATAGGGTAAGCGCGGTATTGGATATCCGCGTCCAAGCAGTTAGGCTGGGAAATAGGCAAATCCGTTTCCCATAAGGCTGAGCTGTGATGGCGAGCGAAATATAGTAGCGAAGTTCCTGATTCCACACTGCCAAGAAAAGCCTCTAGCGAGGTGAGAGGTGCCCGTACCGCAAACCGACACAGGTAGGCGAGGAGAGAATCCTAAGGTGATCGAGAGAACTCTCGTTAAGGAACTCGGCAAAATGACCCCGTAACTTCGGGAGAAGGGGTGCTCTGTTAGGGTGCAAGCCCGAGAGAGCCGCAGTGAATAGGCCCAGGCGACTGTTTAGCAAAAACACAGGTCTCTGCGAAGCCGTAAGGCGAAGTATAGGGGCTGACGCCTGCCCGGTGCTGGAAGGTTAAGAGGAGCGCTTAGCGTAAGCGAAGGTGCGAATTGAAGCCCCAGTAAACGGCGGCCGTAACTATAACGGTCCTAAGGTAGCGAAATTCCTTGTCGGGTAAGTTCCGACCCGCACGAAAGGCGCAACGATCTGGGCACTGTCTCAACGAGAGACTCGGTGAAATTATAGTACCTGTGAAGATGCAGGTTACCCGCGACAGGACGGAAAGACCCCGTGGAGCTTTACTGCATCCTGATATTGAATGTTGGTACAGCTTGTACAGGATAGGTAGGAGCCTTGGAAACCGGAGCGCCAGCTTCGGTGGAGGCATCGGTGGGATACTACCCTGGCTGTATTGACCTTCTAACCCGCCGCCCTTATCGGGCGGGGAGACAGTGTCAGGTGGGCAGTTTGACTGGGGCGGTCGCCTCCTAAAAGGTAACGGAGGCGCCCAAAGGTTCCCTCAGAATGGTTGGAAATCATTCGCAGAGTGTAAAGGCACAAGGGAGCTTGACTGCGAGACCTACAAGTCGAGCAGGGACGAAAGTCGGGCTTAGTGATCCGGTGGTTCCGCATGGAAGGGCCATCGCTCAACGGATAAAAGCTACCCCGGGGATAACAGGCTTATCTCCCCCAAGAGTCCACATCGACGGGGAGGTTTGGCACCTCGATGTCGGCTCATCGCATCCTGGGGCTGTAGTCGGTCCCAAGGGTTGGGCTGTTCGCCCATTAAAGCGGTACGCGAGCTGGGTTCAGAACGTCGTGAGACAGTTCGGTCCCTATCCGTCGCGGGCGCAGGAAATTTGAGAGGAGCTGTCCTTAGTACGAGAGGACCGGGATGGACGCACCGCTGGTGTACCAGTTGTTCTGCCAAGGGCATCGCTGGGTAGCTATGTGCGGACGGGATAAGTGCTGAAAGCATCTAAGCATGAAGCCCCCCTCAAGATGAGATTTCCCATTCCGCAAGGAAGTAAGATCCCTGAAAGATGATCAGGTTGATAGGTCTGAGGTGGAAGTGTGGCGACACATGGAGCTGACAGATACTAATCGATCGAGGACTTAACCATATTTTTGAATGATGTCACACCTGTTATCTAGTTTTGAGAGAACACTCTCAATTTGTTTGGTGGCGATAGCGAAGAGGTCACACCCGTTCCCATACCGAACACGGAAGTTAAGCTCTTCAGCGCCGATGGTAGTCGGGGGTTTCCCCCTGTGAGAGTAGGACGCCGCCAAGCAATTGCACGTTAGTGCAATTATGGAGGATTAGCTCAGCTGGGAGAGCATCTGCCTTACAAGCAGAGGGTCGGCGGTTCGAGCCCGTCATCCTCCACCATTATGCCGGTGTAGCTCAATTGGTAGAGCAACTGACTTGTAATCAGTAGGTTGGGGGTTCAAGTCCTCTTGCCGGCACCACTTTTATATGATATAATACTCAAGTCTCTTGTAGAAGAGCCATTAGCTCAGTTGGTAGAGCATCTGACTTTTAATCAGAGGGTCGAAGGTTCGAGTCCTTCATGGCTCACCATTTTACGCGGGTGTGGCGGAATTGGCAGACGCGCTAGACTTAGGATCTAGTGTCTTTATGACGTGGGGGTTCAAGTCCCTTCACCCGCATTATATAGGATAACAGTTAGAAAAACTGGACATCCTGTCTGCGGAAGTAGTTCAGTGGTAGAACACCACCTTGCCAAGGTGGGGGTCGCGGGTTCGAATCCCGTCTTCCGCTCCAACTATACCATCCACGCCGGGGTGGTGGAATTGGCAGACACACAGGACTTAAAATCCTGCGGTAGGTGACTACCGTGCCGGTTCAAGTCCGGCCCTCGGCATTATGTTTTGCGCCCGTAGCTCAATTGGATAGAGCGTTTGACTACGGATCAAAAGGTTAGGGGTTCGACTCCTCTCGGGCGCGCCATATCTTTTAATAGAATAGATAGGGAATCGGGAAGTAGCTCAGCTTGGTAGAGCACATGGTTTGGGACCATGGGGTCGCAGGTTCGAATCCTGTCTTCCCGACCATTTTTTATGGGGCCTTAGCTCAGCTGGGAGAGCGCCTGCTTTGCACGCAGGAGGTCAGCGGTTCGATCCCGCTAGGCTCCACCAAAAGTTTTTTAAAAAAGTTGTTGACTTTGAAGAAGTGACGTTGTATACTAATAAAGTTGCTTTAACAAAGCGGACAAACAAAATGATCTTTGAAAACTAAACAAGACAAAACGTACCTGTTAATTCAGTTTTTAAAAATCGCACAGCGATGTGCGTAGTCAGTCAAACTACTTTATCGGAGAGTTTGATCCTGGCTCAGGACGAACGCTGGCGGCGTGCCTAATACATGCAAGTCGAGCGGACAGATGGGAGCTTGCTCCCTGATGTTAGCGGCGGACGGGTGAGTAACACGTGGGTAACCTGCCTGTAAGACTGGGATAACTCCGGGAAACCGGGGCTAATACCGGATGGTTGTTTGAACCGCATGGTTCAAACATAAAAGGTGGCTTCGGCTACCACTTACAGATGGACCCGCGGCGCATTAGCTAGTTGGTGAGGTAACGGCTCACCAAGGCAACGATGCGTAGCCGACCTGAGAGGGTGATCGGCCACACTGGGACTGAGACACGGCCCAGACTCCTACGGGAGGCAGCAGTAGGGAATCTTCCGCAATGGACGAAAGTCTGACGGAGCAACGCCGCGTGAGTGATGAAGGTTTTCGGATCGTAAAGCTCTGTTGTTAGGGAAGAACAAGTACCGTTCGAATAGGGCGGTACCTTGACGGTACCTAACCAGAAAGCCACGGCTAACTACGTGCCAGCAGCCGCGGTAATACGTAGGTGGCAAGCGTTGTCCGGAATTATTGGGCGTAAAGGGCTCGCAGGCGGTTTCTTAAGTCTGATGTGAAAGCCCCCGGCTCAACCGGGGAGGGTCATTGGAAACTGGGGAACTTGAGTGCAGAAGAGGAGAGTGGAATTCCACGTGTAGCGGTGAAATGCGTAGAGATGTGGAGGAACACCAGTGGCGAAGGCGACTCTCTGGTCTGTAACTGACGCTGAGGAGCGAAAGCGTGGGGAGCGAACAGGATTAGATACCCTGGTAGTCCACGCCGTAAACGATGAGTGCTAAGTGTTAGGGGGTTTCCGCCCCTTAGTGCTGCAGCTAACGCATTAAGCACTCCGCCTGGGGAGTACGGTCGCAAGACTGAAACTCAAAGGAATTGACGGGGGCCCGCACAAGCGGTGGAGCATGTGGTTTAATTCGAAGCAACGCGAAGAACCTTACCAGGTCTTGACATCCTCTGACAATCCTAGAGATAGGACGTCCCCTTCGGGGGCAGAGTGACAGGTGGTGCATGGTTGTCGTCAGCTCGTGTCGTGAGATGTTGGGTTAAGTCCCGCAACGAGCGCAACCCTTGATCTTAGTTGCCAGCATTCAGTTGGGCACTCTAAGGTGACTGCCGGTGACAAACCGGAGGAAGGTGGGGATGACGTCAAATCATCATGCCCCTTATGACCTGGGCTACACACGTGCTACAATGGACAGAACAAAGGGCAGCGAAACCGCGAGGTTAAGCCAATCCCACAAATCTGTTCTCAGTTCGGATCGCAGTCTGCAACTCGACTGCGTGAAGCTGGAATCGCTAGTAATCGCGGATCAGCATGCCGCGGTGAATACGTTCCCGGGCCTTGTACACACCGCCCGTCACACCACGAGAGTTTGTAACACCCGAAGTCGGTGAGGTAACCTTTTAGGAGCCAGCCGCCGAAGGTGGGACAGATGATTGGGGTGAAGTCGTAACAAGGTAGCCGTATCGGAAGGTGCGGCTGGATCACCTCCTTTCTAAGGATATTATACGGAATATAAGACCTTGGGTCTTATAAACAGAACGTTCCCTGTCTTGTTTAGTTTTGAAGGATCATTCCTTCGAAACGTGTTCTTTGAAAACTAGATAACAGTAGACATCACATTCAATTAGTAATACAAGATATCACATAGTGATTCTTTTTAACGGTTAAGTTAGAAAGGGCGCACGGTGGATGCCTTGGCACTAGGAGCCGATGAAGGACGGGACGAACACCGATATGCTTCGGGGAGCTGTAAGCAAGCTTTGATCCGGAGATTTCCGAATGGGGAAACCCACCACTCGTAATGGAGTGGTATCCATATCTGAATTCATAGGATATGAGAAGGCAGACCCGGGGAACTGAAACATCTAAGTACCCGGAGGAAGAGAAAGCAAATGCGATTCCCTGAGTAGCGGCGAGCGAAACGGGATTAGCCCAAACCAAGAGGCTTGCCTCTTGGGGTTGTAGGACACTCTGTACGGAGTTACAAAGGAACGAGGTAGATGAAGAGGTCTGGAAAGGCCCGCCATAGGAGGTAACAGCCCTGTAGTCAAAACTTCGTTCTCTCCTGAGTGGATCCTGAGTACGGCGGAACACGTGAAATTCCGTCGGAATCCGGGAGGACCATCTCCCAAGGCTAAATACTCCCTAGTGACCGATAGTGAACCAGTACCGTGAGGGAAAGGTGAAAAGCACCCCGGAAGGGGAGTGAAAGAGATCCTGAAACCGTGTGCCTACAAGTAGTCAGAGCCCGTTAACGGGTGATGGCGTGCCTTTTGTAGAATGAACCGGCGAGTTACGATCCCGTGCAAGGTTAAGCAGAAGATGCGGAGCCGCAGCGAAAGCGAGTCTGAATAGGGCGCATGAGTACGTGGTCGTAGACCCGAAACCAGGTGATCTACCCATGTCCAGGGTGAAGTTCAGGTAACACTGAATGGAGGCCCGAACCCACGCACGTTGAAAAGTGCGGGGATGAGGTGTGGGTAGGGGTGAAATGCCAATCGAACCTGGAGATAGCTGGTTCTCTCCGAAATAGCTTTAGGGCTAGCCTCAAGGTAAGAGTCTTGGAGGTAGAGCACTGATTGGACTAGGGGCCCCTACCGGGTTACCGAATTCAGTCAAACTCCGAATGCCAATGACTTATCCTTGGGAGTCAGACTGCGAGTGATAAGATCCGTAGTCGAAAGGGAAACAGCCCAGACCGCCAGCTAAGGTCCCAAAGTATACGTTAAGTGGAAAAGGATGTGGAGTTGCTTAGACAACCAGGATGTTGGCTTAGAAGCAGCCACCATTTAAAGAGTGCGTAATAGCTCACTGGTCGAGTGACTCTGCGCCGAAAATGTACCGGGGCTAAACGTATCACCGAAGCTGCGGACTGTTCTTCGAACAGTGGTAGGAGAGCGTTCTAAGGGCTGTGAAGCCAGACCGAAAGGACTGGTGGAGCGCTTAGAAGTGAGAATGCCGGTATGAGTAGCGAAAGAGGGGTGAGAATCCCCTCCACCGAATGCCTAAGGTTTCCTGAGGAAGGCTCGTCCGCTCAGGGTTAGTCGGGACCTAAGCCGAGGCCGAAAGGCGTAGGCGATGGACAACAGGTTGATATTCCTGTACCACCTCCTCACCATTTGAGCAATGGGGGGACGCAGGAGGATAGGGTAAGCGCGGTATTGGATATCCGCGTCCAAGCAGTTAGGCTGGGAAATAGGCAAATCCGTTTCCCATAAGGCTGAGCTGTGATGGCGAGCGAAATATAGTAGCGAAGTTCCTGATTCCACACTGCCAAGAAAAGCCTCTAGCGAGGTGAGAGGTGCCCGTACCGCAAACCGACACAGGTAGGCGAGGAGAGAATCCTAAGGTGATCGAGAGAACTCTCGTTAAGGAACTCGGCAAAATGACCCCGTAACTTCGGGAGAAGGGGTGCTCTGTTAGGGTGCAAGCCCGAGAGAGCCGCAGTGAATAGGCCCAGGCGACTGTTTAGCAAAAACACAGGTCTCTGCGAAGCCGTAAGGCGAAGTATAGGGGCTGACGCCTGCCCGGTGCTGGAAGGTTAAGAGGAGCGCTTAGCGTAAGCGAAGGTGCGAATTGAAGCCCCAGTAAACGGCGGCCGTAACTATAACGGTCCTAAGGTAGCGAAATTCCTTGTCGGGTAAGTTCCGACCCGCACGAAAGGCGCAACGATCTGGGCACTGTCTCAACGAGAGACTCGGTGAAATTATAGTACCTGTGAAGATGCAGGTTACCCGCGACAGGACGGAAAGACCCCGTGGAGCTTTACTGCATCCTGATATTGAATGTTGGTACAGCTTGTACAGGATAGGTAGGAGCCTTGGAAACCGGAGCGCCAGCTTCGGTGGAGGCATCGGTGGGATACTACCCTGGCTGTATTGACCTTCTAACCCGCCGCCCTTATCGGGCGGGGAGACAGTGTCAGGTGGGCAGTTTGACTGGGGCGGTCGCCTCCTAAAAGGTAACGGAGGCGCCCAAAGGTTCCCTCAGAATGGTTGGAAATCATTCGCAGAGTGTAAAGGCACAAGGGAGCTTGACTGCGAGACCTACAAGTCGAGCAGGGACGAAAGTCGGGCTTAGTGATCCGGTGGTTCCGCATGGAAGGGCCATCGCTCAACGGATAAAAGCTACCCCGGGGATAACAGGCTTATCTCCCCCAAGAGTCCACATCGACGGGGAGGTTTGGCACCTCGATGTCGGCTCATCGCATCCTGGGGCTGTAGTCGGTCCCAAGGGTTGGGCTGTTCGCCCATTAAAGCGGTACGCGAGCTGGGTTCAGAACGTCGTGAGACAGTTCGGTCCCTATCCGTCGCGGGCGCAGGAAATTTGAGAGGAGCTGTCCTTAGTACGAGAGGACCGGGATGGACGCACCGCTGGTGTACCAGTTGTTCTGCCAAGGGCATCGCTGGGTAGCTATGTGCGGACGGGATAAGTGCTGAAAGCATCTAAGCATGAAGCCCCCCTCAAGATGAGATTTCCCATTCCGCAAGGAAGTAAGATCCCTGAAAGATGATCAGGTTGATAGGTCTGAGGTGGAAGTGTGGCGACACATGGAGCTGACAGATACTAATCGATCGAGGACTTAACCATATTTTTGAATGATGTCACACCTGTTATCTAGTTTTGAGAGAACACTCTCAATTTGTTTGGTGGCGATAGCGAAGAGGTCACACCCGTTCCCATACCGAACACGGAAGTTAAGCTCTTCAGCGCCGATGGTAGTCGGGGGTTTCCCCCTGTGAGAGTAGGACGCCGCCAAGCAAGTTTAAACCCAGCTCATTGAGCTGGGTTTTTTGTATTTTGGTTTATTGGTATCATAAAATTCCACTTAACTGTATAATATAATAACTTTATACCGAATTTTAAATCAGCAATCAGGTTTTGTGGACCGAGAAAATGGAAATAATAAAGGATAGAGCGAGAAAGTTGAAAATTCTCGAGAAACGGCTTATAGTAAGATTATAGTC
This sequence comes from Bacillus sp. LM 4-2, assembly GCF_000978495.1. Classification (NCBI taxonomy): domain Bacteria; kingdom Bacillati; phylum Bacillota; class Bacilli; order Caryophanales; family Bacillaceae; genus Bacillus; species Bacillus sp. LM 4-2. The sequence goes on from NZ_CP011101.1 coordinate 100,939, forward strand.
AAATATAGTCAAAGTCAGTAAAGGAGGGGGTTGAGTGGGACATAATATTTCTGACATCATTGAACAATATTTAAAACGAGTGTTAGATCAAAATGGCAAGGAAATTTTAGAGATTAAACGAAGTGAAATTGCAGATAAATTTCAATGCGTTCCTTCCCAAATAAATTATGTCATCAACACCAGATTTACAAGCGAAAGAGGATATATTGTTGAGAGCAAACGCGGGGGCGGCGGTTACATCAGAATCATTAAAATTAAAATGAACAATGAAGTTGTCCTGATCAATAATATTATTTCTCAAATTAATACCCATTTGTCTCAAGCAGCCTCTGATGACATTATTTTAAGGCTATTAGAAGACAAGGTAATTTCAGAAAGAGAAGCAAAAATGATGGTCAGCGTAATGGACCGCTCAGTTTTACACATTGACTTACCTGAACGTGATGAATTAAGAGCGAGAATGATGAAGGCAATGCTGACTTCTTTAAAATTAAAATAAGCGGGTGAAAAGATTGATTTGTCAAGAGTGCCACGAGAGACCAGCCACTTTTCACTTTACAAAGGTTGTTAACGGAGAAAAAATAGAAGTTCATATTTGTGAACAATGTGCCAAAGAAAATAGTGATTCATATGGTATAAGTGCAAATCAGGGTTTCTCTATTCATAATTTACTTTCGGGTCTACTGAACATGGATTCTTCATTTCAAAATGCAGGAACTCAAATGTTCAGTCACTCGGAGCAAATATCTGCTTGTCCGAAATGCGGAATGACTTTTCAGCAATTCAGAAAAATTGGCCGTTTTGGATGTTCTGAATGTTACAAAACATTTCATAGCAACATTACACCAATCCTACGTAAAGTGCACAGCGGAAACACTGTGCATGCAGGTAAGATACCGAAACGAATAGGCGGCAATCTTCATGTCAGACGGCAGATTGATATGCTAAAAAAGGAATTAGAATCCTTAATCCATCAAGAAGAATTTGAAAATGCAGCTCATGTAAGAGATCAAATTCGTTCATTAGAACAATCACTCAAAAGTACAGATAGTGAGGAGGAACAGGAGTAATGTCGCTAAAGCATTTTATTCAGGACGCACTAAGCAGTTGGATGAAGCAGAAAGGACCTGAAAGTGACATTGTACTCAGCAGCCGCATACGTTTAGCAAGGAACTTTGAGCATATTCGGTTCCCTACGCGGTATTCCAATGAAGAAGCCTCATCCATCATACAGCAATTTGAAGATCAGTTTTCAGAGCAAGAAATTCCCGGAATCGGCAAATTTGTTTTGATTAGAATGAATGATGCACAGCCTTTAGAGAAGCGTGTACTTGTTGAAAAACATCTAATCAGTCCGAATCTGACAGAGTCTCCTTTTGGCGGCTGTTTGCTTTCTGAAAATGAGGAAGTAAGTGTCATGTTAAATGAAGAGGACCATATTAGAATTCAGTGTCTTTTCCCTGGATTTCAGCTTTTAGAAGCAATGAAAGCCGCAAACCAGGTCGACGACTGGATTGAAGAAAAAGTTGATTATGCATTCAATGAGCAAAGAGGATACTTAACCAGCTGTCCTACAAACGTAGGTACAGGTTTAAGGGCTTCGGTCATGATGCATCTGCCGGCACTGGTTTTAACTAGGCAAATAAATCGAATTATACCGGCAATTAATCAATTAGGCTTAGTTGTTAGAGGAATTTATGGGGAAGGCAGCGAAGCAGTAGGGAATATCTTTCAAATTTCAAATCAGATCACGCTTGGTAAGTCAGAGCAGGATATTGTAGAGGATCTTAACAGTGTTGCTGCTCAGTTGATTGAACAAGAACGATCTGCCCGAGAAGCGATTTATCAAACTTCTAAAATTGAACTTGAGGATCGGGTATATCGGTCTTATGGGGTCTTGTCTAATTGCCGGATGATAGAATCGAAAGAAACTGCAAAGTGCCTTTCAGATGTTCGGTTAGGCATAGACCTAGGCATTATAAAAGGACTTTCAAGCAACATACTTAACGAACTTATGATTTTGACGCAGCCAGGGTTTTTACAGCAATACTCGGGAGGCGCTTTGCGTCCGAACGAAAGGGACATTCGAAGAGCGGCTCTCATCAGAGAACGGCTTCACTTAGAAATGAATGGGAAAAGACAGGAGGATGAATCGATATGATGTTTGGAAGATTTACAGAACGAGCTCAAAAAGTACTGGCGCTAGCACAGGAAGAAGCACTTCGGTTAGGTCATAATAACATTGGCACTGAGCATATTTTATTAGGACTGGTAAGAGAAGGAGAGGGCATTGCTGCTAAAGCTCTTCAAGCGCTTGGACTCGGTTCAGATAAAATTCAGAAAGAAGTAGAAAGTTTGATTGGGCGCGGGCAGGAAATGTCTCAAACGATTCATTATACTCCTAGAGCTAAAAAAGTCATTGAGCTTTCAATGGATGAGGCAAGAAAACTCGGTCATTCTTATGTGGGAACAGAACATATTCTTCTTGGTCTGATTCGTGAAGGAGAAGGTGTTGCTGCGAGAGTTCTGAATAATCTCGGTGTCAGCTTAAATAAAGCAAGACAGCAGGTGCTCCAGCTTCTAGGAAGTAATGAAACAGGATCATCAGCGGCAGGAACAAACAGCAATGCGAATACGCCTACGCTTGACAGCTTGGCAAGAGACTTAACTGCTATTGCGAAGGAAGACAGCCTTGACCCTGTAATCGGCAGAAGCAAGGAGATCCAGCGTGTCATTGAAGTGTTAAGCCGCAGAACGAAAAACAACCCTGTTCTCATTGGGGAACCAGGTGTAGGTAAAACGGCTATCGCAGAAGGTTTGGCACAGCAAATTATCAATAATGAAGTACCCGAAATTTTGCGTGATAAACGTGTGATGACATTAGACATGGGAACAGTTGTTGCCGGCACAAAATACCGCGGAGAATTTGAGGATCGCCTGAAGAAGGTCATGGATGAAATTCGCCAGGCAGGAAATATCATTCTATTCATCGATGAGCTCCATACATTAATCGGGGCAGGCGGAGCAGAAGGTGCTATTGATGCATCTAATATTTTAAAACCTTCACTTGCTCGTGGCGAACTCCAATGTATTGGTGCAACGACTCTTGATGAGTACCGTAAATATATTGAAAAAGATGCAGCACTGGAACGCCGTTTTCAGCCGATTCAGGTTGATCAGCCATCTGTAGATGAAAGTATTCAAATTTTACAAGGTCTGCGTGACAGATACGAAGCCCACCACCGCGTTTCTATCACTGATGATGCCATTGAAGCTGCGGTTAAGCTTTCTGACAGATATATTTCTGACCGCTTCCTTCCGGATAAAGCAATTGACTTGATCGATGAAGCAGGTTCAAAGGTGAGACTGCGCTCATTTACAACGCCTCCTAACTTAAAAGAGCTTGAGCAGAAGCTTGATGAGGTTCGTAAAGAGAAGGATGCGGCAGTGCAAAGCCAAGAGTTTGAAAAAGCTGCTTCCTTGCGTGATACTGAACAACGCCTGCGCGAGCAAGTAGAGGATACGAAGAAATCATGGAAAGAGAAGCAAGGGCAGGAAAACTCAGAGGTTACTGTGGATGATATTGCGATGGTTGTATCCAGCTGGACCGGTGTGCCTGTATCTAAAATCGCCCAAACTGAAACTGATAAGCTTCTCAATATGGAAAACATTCTTCATTCCCGCGTCATCGGCCAGGATGAAGCAGTTGTAGCTGTTGCAAAAGCCGTCAGACGTGCGAGAGCAGGATTGAAAGATCCTAAACGCCCAATCGGCTCATTCATTTTCTTAGGCCCTACAGGTGTAGGTAAAACAGAGCTTGCACGAGCACTCGCTGAATCCATTTTTGGTGATGAAGAATCCATGATCAGAATTGATATGTCTGAATACATGGAAAAACACTCAACTTCAAGACTTGTTGGTTCACCTCCGGGATATGTGGGATATGATGAAGGCGGTCAATTGACAGAGAAAGTCAGAAGAAAACCTTACTCTGTCGTGCTTCTTGATGAGATCGAGAAAGCGCACCCTGATGTCTTCAATATCCTTCTGCAAGTTCTTGAAGACGGACGATTGACTGATTCTAAAGGACGCACAGTCGATTTCCGCAATACCATTCTGATCATGACATCAAACGTCGGAGCAAGTGAGCTGAAACGCAATAAATATGTCGGCTTTAACGTTCAGGATGAAACTCAAAATCATAAAGACATGAAAGATAAAGTGATGGGTGAATTAAAACGAGCGTTCAGACCTGAGTTCATCAACCGTATCGATGAAATCATTGTCTTCCATTCACTTGAGAAAAAACATCTTACTGAAATTGTGTCATTAATGTCTGATCAATTAACGAAACGCCTGAAAGAACAAGATCTTTCTATCGAATTGACAGATGCTGCAAAAGCGAAAGTCGCGGAAGAGGGCGTTGACCTGGAATACGGTGCCCGTCCGTTAAGAAGAGCGATCCAAAAACATGTCGAGGATCGTTTATCTGAAGAACTCCTCAGAGGAAATATTCATAAAGGACAGCATATTGTTCTTGATGTAGAAGATGGCGAATTTGTCGTAAAAACGACTGCTAAATCGAATTAATATAGAAGACGGAAATGAGGCATACAGCATGTAAGTGTATGCCTCACTTTCATATCAAGAAATAGAACAAGGGAGAGGTCTTACACTATATATGGCAAAAACAAAATCGAAATTCATCTGCCAATCCTGCGGCTACGAGTCTCCAAAATGGATGGGGAAATGTCCGGGCTGCGGTGCTTGGAATACAATGGTGGAAGAAATGATTAAAAAAGCACCGGCCAATCGGAGAGCGGCTTTTTCTCATTCTGTTCAAACTGTACAGAAACCTTCACCTATTACATCAATCGAAACATCAGAAGAACCCCGCGTCAAAACCCAGCTTGGCGAGTTTAACAGAGTACTCGGCGGAGGTGTCGTTAAAGGCTCCCTCGTTTTAATTGGCGGTGATCCTGGTATCGGAAAGTCAACGCTATTACTGCAGGTTTCCGCTCAATTATCAGGCTCATCAAACAGTGTCCTGTATATTTCGGGAGAAGAATCTGTAAAGCAAACGAAGCTGCGAGCAGACCGTCTCGGCATTAATAATCCGTCACTGCATGTTTTATCTGAAACCGATATGGAGTATATTTCGTCTGCTATACAAGAGATGAATCCATCGTTTGTCGTTGTTGACTCTATTCAAACGGTTTACCAAAGCGATATTACATCTGCTCCAGGCAGTGTGTCACAGGTCAGAGAATGTACCGCTGAGCTGATGAAAATTGCAAAAACAAAAGGTATTCCGATTTTTATCGTAGGGCACGTGACGAAAGAAGGGTCTATTGCAGGTCCGAGACTGTTGGAGCATATGGTTGACACTGTTTTATATTTTGAAGGAGAACGCCACCATACTTTCCGTATTTTGCGGGCTGTAAAAAACCGTTTCGGATCTACAAACGAAATGGGCATTTTCGAAATGCGGGAAGAGGGGCTCACTGAGGTTTTGAATCCTTCGGAAATTTTCTTAGAAGAACGCTCTGCTGGTTCCGCAGGTTCGAGTATCACTGCCTCTATGGAGGGCACTAGACCGATTCTCGTTGAAATTCAGGCGCTCATCTCGCCAACAAGCTTTGGCAACCCAAGGCGTATGGCAACGGGAATAGACCATAACAGGGTTTCTCTGTTAATGGCTGTGTTAGAAAAAAGAGTTGGACTGCTGCTGCAAAATCAGGATGCTTATTTGAAAGTGGCTGGCGGCGTTAAGCTTGATGAACCGGCAATTGATCTTGCGATTGTGATTAGTATTGCATCAAGCTTTAGAGACACACCTCCAAATCCTGCAGATTGTTTTATTGGAGAAGTGGGATTAACCGGAGAAGTCCGGCGGGTTTCAAGAATTGAACAGCGTGTGAAAGAAGCGGCAAAGCTTGGTTTTAAACGCATGATCATACCCGCGGCAAATCTGGATGGATGGACAAAACCAAAAGGGATTGAGGTTATCGGAGTAGCAAATGTTGCAGAAGCGCTTCGTACTTCATTAGGAGGATAATAGATGGAAAAAGAGAAAAAAGGGGCGAAACACGAGTTAGACCTGTCATCTATATTGCAGTTTGTTGCTCCGGGTACACCGCTCAGAGCGGGGATGGAAAACGTCTTGAGAGCAAATACAGGCGGTCTGATTGTTGTTGGATATAATGATAAAGTAAAAGAAGTGGTGGACGGCGGCTTTCACATAAACACGGCTTTTTCTCCGGCGCATTTATATGAGTTGGCTAAAATGGATGGAGCGATCATTTTAAGTGATTCGGGTCAAAAGATCCTCTACGCGAATACTCAGCTGATGCCGGATGCCACAATTTCTTCATCAGAAACAGGAATGCGGCACAGAACTGCCGAAAGAGTAGCTAAGCAAACTGGCTGTCTTGTAATCGCCATTTCTGAAAGAAGAAATGTCATAACGTTATATCAGGAAAACATGAAGTATACACTAAAAGACATAGGATTTATTTTAACCAAGGCGAACCAAGCCATTCAAACACTTGAAAAATATAAGACAATCCTCGATAAAACGATTAATGCACTGAACGCGTTAGAGTTTGAGGAACTTGTTACCTTCAGTGATGTCTTGTCTGTCATGCATCGTTATGAAATGGTACTGAGAATCAAAAACGAAATTAATATGTATATCAAAGAGCTGGGGACAGAAGGGCATCTGATCAAACTGCAAGTCATTGAATTGATTACGGATATGGAAGAAGAGGCCGCTTTATTTATTAAGGACTATGTAAAAGAAAAGATTAAAGATCCGTTTGTTCTCTTGAAGGAGCTGCAGGATATGTCCAGTTATGATCTGCTGGATGATTCCATTGTGTATAAGCTTCTCGGTTACCCTGCTTCTACTAATCTTGATGATTATGTATTGCCGAGAGGATACAGGCTGTTAAATAAGATACCGCGTCTTCCGATGCCGATTGTTGAAAATGTTGTAGAAGCATTTGGAGTCCTACCAAGGATTATTGAGGCGAGTGCAGAAGAATTAGATGAAGTAGAGGGAATCGGTGAAGTACGAGCCCAAAAAATCAAAAAAGGATTAAAACGCCTGCAAGAGAAGCATTATTTAGACAGACAACTGTGATTTCGGTTAAAACCTTATGAATACGGGTATATTAATGTTGGTTTTTGTTTATTCTGATATTCGTAGGATGCATAAGACTTTGTGAAATTAAAAATGTTAAAAAAGGAGGTGGGGGTATGTTAAAACGAATAGTTCAGGCGTTCTTCATTATTTTTGGCGGCGTTGTTGGTATATTTTTGATACCTGAATTGTTTGTACTGTTAAATATACAGGACATACCTTTAATAACAAACGCATATACGTCTGCGGCAATAGGAGCAATTATCTTTTTTCTCATCAGTATATGGGGTACAGAATACGTTGTGAACTGGGTGAAGTGGATAGAGGATTCATTGTTAAAAGCGCCGGTTCCAGATTTGTTATTTGGAAGTCTTGGCTTAGTTTTTGGACTTATAATTGCTTATCTTATCGTAAATGTTATTCCTTTAGACAATATACCTTACCGCATATTCAGCACAATAATTCCTGTATTTTTGGCTTTCTTCCTCGGTTATCTCGGCTTCCAGGTGGGCTTTAAGAAAAAGGATGAATTGATCAGCCTGTTTTCCATTTCCGCCAGAATGCAAAAGAAAAAAGGAACAGCTGATGAAGAACATGAGGTTCAAGACAAGAAGCTGAAAATTTTGGACACTAGTGTTATTATTGATGGGAGAATAGCAGATATTTGTCAGACTGGTTTTTTAGAGGGAGTTATCGTGATTCCGCAGTTTGTCCTTGAGGAATTGCAGCATATTGCAGACTCTTCAGATGTTTTAAAACGAAACAGAGGACGCCGCGGTCTTGATATCCTGAACCGCATTCAGAAAGAATTAGACATTGAAGTTGAAATTTACGAAGGCGACTTTGAAGATATTCAGGAGGTTGACAGCAAGCTCGTCAAACTTGCTAAGCTGACATCCGGGGTCGTTGTGACGAATGATTTTAATTTAAATAAAGTGTGCGAGCTTCAGAAGGTAGCAGTATTAAACATTAATGACCTTGCCAATGCGGTCAAGCCTGTTGTGCTTCCTGGCGAGGAAATGAATGTTCAGGTCATTAAGGACGGGAAAGAGCATAATCAGGGAGTTGCCTACTTGGATGACGGTACGATGATTGTCGTTGAAGAAGGACGGAATTATATCGGCAAGCATATTGATGTACTCGTCACAAGTGTGCTGCAGACAGCAGCGGGACGAATGATTTTTGCGAAGCCTAAGCTGTTGGAGAAGGCGCTGTAAAGGGAGAAAAAACAATGAGTTATGATGTGGTGATTCCTGCAGCCGGACAGGGAAAGCGGATGAAGGCAGGGAGAAATAAACTGTTCATTGAGCTGAAGGGAGACCCGGTGATCATACACACGTTAAGAGTGTTTGACAGTCACCGGCAGTGCGATAAAATCATTTTGGTGATTAACGAGCAGGAGCGGGAGCACTTTCAGCAATTGCTGTCCGATTACCCGTTTCAAACTTCAATTGAGCTTGTTGCAGGCGGAGATGAGCGTCAGCACAGTGTGTATAAGGGGCTGAAAGCCGTAAAGCAGGAAAAGATTGTCCTTGTACATGACGGTGCCCGCCCATTTATAAAACATGAACAAATTGACGAACTGATCGCAGAGGCGGAACAGACAGGAGCGGCCATCCTTGCTGTTCCGGTAAAAGATACGATTAAACGCGTTCAAGATTTACAAGTCAGTGAGACGATTGAACGTTCAAGCTTGTGGGCTGTCCAAACGCCACAAGCTTTTCGTCTTTCTTTATTGATGAAGGCTCACGCTGAGGCCGAGCGCAAGGGATTTTTAGGGACGGATGACGCCAGCCTCGTTGAACAGATGGAGGGCGGTTCGGTCCGTGTTGTAGAAGGCAGCTATACAAATATTAAGCTGACGACGCCAGACGATTTGACGTCAGCTGAAGCTATCATGGAATCAGAAAGTGGGAATAAACATGTTTAGAATTGGACAAGGATTTGATGTGCATCAATTAGTTGAGGGGCGTCCTCTCATTATTGGCGGAATTGAAATCCCGTACGAAAAAGGGCTGCTTGGCCATTCTGATGCAGACGTTTTGCTGCATACCGTCGCTGACGCCTGCCTGGGAGCTGTGGGTGAAGGAGACATCGGCAAGCATTTTCCTGACACAGATCCCGAGTTCAAGGACGCAGATTCTTTCAAATTACTTCAGCATGTCTGGGGAATCGTGAAACAGAAGGGGTATGTCCTTGGGAACATTGATTGCACCATCATAGCGCAAAAGCCGAAGATGCTGCCGTACATAGAAGATATGAGAAAAAGAATTGCTGAAGGCCTTGAGGCAGAAGTTTCTCAAGTAAATGTAAAAGCAACAACGACAGAAAAGCTTGGATTTACAGGCCGGGCGGAAGGAATAGCGGCTCAGGCGACAGTACTGATACAAAAAGGCTAACTTGTTTTGATGCCGGGTCTATTTGGTGGTAGAATAGATTCATACATTTTTGCCTGAGGCCATACATGACATGAAAGGAAGTATTTGAAAATGGGAAACGAAGTACGCGTCCGTTATGCACCGAGTCCAACCGGACATTTGCATATTGGAAATGCCAGAACGGCGCTTTTTAATTATTTATTTGCCCGCAATCAAGGCGGTAAGTTTATCATTCGAGTTGAGGATACTGATAAAAAGCGCAATATTGAGGGCGGAGAACAAAGCCAGCTGAATTATCTGAAGTGGCTAGGTATTGACTGGGATGAGAGTGTGGATGTCGGAGGAGAGTACGGCCCATACCGTCAGTCAGAGCGTAACGATATCTATAAAGTGTACTATGAAGAGCTTCTTGAAAAAGGGCTTGCTTATAAATGTTACTGTACGGAAGAAGAGCTTGAAAAAGAGCGTGAAGAACAGATTGCCCGCGGAGAAATGCCTCGTTATTCCGGAAAACACAGAGACCTGACTCAGGAAGAACAGGAGAAATTTATCGCTGAAGGCAGAAAACCAAGTATTCGTTTCCGCGTGCCGGAAGGAAAAATCATCGCCTTCAATGATATCGTAAAAGGCGAAATTTCTTTTGAATCAGATGGCATCGGCGACTTTGTTATTGTGAAAAAGGACGGAACGCCGACTTACAACTTCGCGGTAGCGATTGATGACTACTTAATGAAAATGACACACGTGCTGCGCGGTGAGGATCATATTTCTAACACACCGAAACAGATTATGATTTATCAAGCATTCGGATGGGATATTCCTCAGTTCGGACACATGACGCTGATCGTAAACGAAAGCCGTAAAAAGCTCAGTAAACGTGATGAATCCATTATTCAATTCATCGAGCAGTACAAAGAGCTTGGCTACCTGCCAGAAGCACTGTTCAACTTTATCGGCCTGTTAGGCTGGTCACCGGTTGGAGAAGAAGAGCTTTTCACAAAAGAGCAGTTTATTGAAATTTTTGATGTAAATCGTTTATCTAAATCACCAGCTTTGTTTGATATGCATAAGCTAAAATGGGTTAACAACCAATATGTGAAGAAGCTGGATCTTGATCAGGTTGTTGAATTGACGCTTCCGCATTTGCAAAAAGCCGGCAAAGTTGGCACTGAGCTTTCTGCTGAAGAACAAGAATGGGTTCGTAAACTGATTTCCCTGTATCATGAGCAATTAAGCTACGGTGCGGAAATTGTTGAGCTGACTGATTTGTTCTTTACGGATGAGATCGAGTATAATCAAGAAGCGAAAGCTGTTCTGGAAGAAGAACAGGTTCCTGAAGTGCTCAGTACATTCGCAGCGAAGCTTGAAGAGCTTGAGGAGTTCACTCCGGATAACATCAAAGCATCGATCAAAGCAGTGCAGAAAGAAACTGGCCATAAAGGGAAAAAACTGTTTATGCCGATTCGTGTTGCTGTAACAGGGCAAACTCACGGTCCGGAACTGCCGCAATCAATTGAATTGATCGGTAAAGAGACTGCAATTCAGCGTTTAAAAAATATCTAAATAAATGATTGTTGACAGGGAAGAGTATAAAGCTTTAGGCCATTACAGAAAGGATCTTCATTGGCTGAGAGAGATCCATGAGCCGGGTTTTAGAAGTGCGCCCTTAAGACCTTTGAAGAACGTTTTTTGAAATCAGTATTCAAAGGCGGCCGCCGCCGTTACAGGCTGAAGTTGGGAGAGCAGAAGTCTGCTTTTCAAACAGAGTGGAACCGCGCGGTTAAAGCGTCTCTGTCATGTTTACATGCAGAGACGCTTTTTTTATTGGGTAGAGGAAATCAGATAGAGAAACGGGGGGAAGCATGTGTTTTTTAGAATGCTCAAAGAAGACATTGATACTGTGTTCGATCAAGATCCCGCAGCAAGAAGCTATTTTGAAGTGATTTTAACTTATTCCGGTTTACATGCTATATGGGCGCATCGGATTGCACATGCTTTATATAAACGAAAATTTTATTTCCTTGCACGCCTTATATCTCAAGTAAGCCGATTTTTTACCGGGATAGAAATCCACCCCGGCGCTACAATCGGGAGAAGATTTTTCATAGACCACGGCATGGGGGTTGTCATTGGGGAGACATGTGAAATCGGCAATAACGTAACCGTTTTTCAGGGGGTTACCCTCGGGGGAACGGGAAAAGAAAAGGGAAAAAGGCACCCAACGATTAAAGATGACGCATTGATAGCCACAGGTGCTAAAGTGCTCGGTTCTATTACGGTCGGTGAAGGCTCAAAGATTGGCGCTGGTTCAGTAGTGCTGCATGATGTTCCTGATTTTTCAACAGTTGTCGGTATCCCTGGACGGGTCGTTGTACAAAATGGCAAGAAAGTAAGACGCGATTTAAACCATCAGGATTTGCCCGATCCAGTTGCTGACCGCTTTAAGTCTTTGGAACAGCAGATTTTAGAGCTGAAGGCAGAACTTGAAGACAGAAAAGAAAGGATCAATCAAAAATGACAATCACACTTTATAATACATTGACTAGACAGAAGGAAACATTCGTTCCTCTTGAAGAGGGAAAAGTGAAAATGTATGTATGCGGACCCACGGTTTACAATTACATTCATATCGGGAACGCGCGTCCGGCAATCGTTTACGATACGGTTCGAAACTATTTAGAGTATAAAGGCTATGATGTGCAGTATGTCTCTAACTTCACAGACGTAGACGATAAATTAATTAAAGCGGCAAATGAACTCGGTGAGGATGTACCCACCATTTCAGAGCGTTTTATTAAAGCATACTTTGAAGACGTAGGTGCGCTCGGCTGCCGAAAAGCCGACCTTCATCCGCGAGTAATGGAGAACATGGATGCCATTATCGAATTCGTAGATCAGCTCGTGAAAAAGGGCTACGCATATGAATCAGAAGGTGACGTATATTTCAAAACCAGAGCATTTGAAGGGTACGGAAAGCTTTCTCAGCAATCAATCGATGAACTAAGATCAGGTGCACGCATCCGGGTCGGCGAGAAAAAAGAAGATGCTCTTGATTTCGCACTGTGGAAAGCGGCAAAAGAAGGAGAAATCTCTTGGGATAGCCCTTGGGGGAAAGGGCGTCCGGGCTGGCACATTGAATGCTCAGCAATGGTGAAAAAGTATCTCGGTGACCAGATTGATATCCATGCGGGCGGACAGGATTTAACATTCCCTCACCATGAAAACGAAATTGCGCAATCTGAGGCGCTGACAGGCAAAACGTTTGCGAAGTACTGGCTTCATAATGGTTATATCAATATTGATAATGAAAAAATGTCAAAATCACTAGGCAACTTTGTGCTTGTGCATGACATCATTAAACAGCATGATCCGCAGCTTTTGAGATTCTTTATGCTATCTGTTCATTATCGCCATCCGATTAACTATTCAGAAGAGCTTCTGGAGAATACGAAAAGCGCGTTCAGCCGTTTAAAAACAGCGTACAGCAATCTTCAGCACCGTCTGAACAGCAGTACGAATTTAACCGAAGATGACGATCAATGGCTTGAAAAGGTTGAAGAACACCGCAAAGCATTCGAAGAAGAGATGGACGATGATTTTAATACGGCGAATGCCATTTCAGTCTTGTTTGACTTAGCGAAACACGCCAATTATTATCTTCAGAAAGATCATACGGCTGATCATGTGATTACGGCGTTTATTGAGATGTTTGACCGCATTGTTTCTGTCCTCGGTTTTTCGTTGGGTGAGCAGGAACTTCTCGATCAAGAGATTGAAGACTTAATCGAAAAGCGAAATGAAGCGCGCCGGAATCGCGATTTTGCATTGTCAGACCAGATCCGCGACCAGCTGAAAAGCATGAATATCATTCTTGAAGATACGGCTCAAGGCACTCGCTGGAAACGGGGAGAATAACAGATGCTTGAATTTGATACGATAAAAGATTCTAAGCAGCTTAACGGTCTTGCGCTTGCTTATATAGGTGATGCCATTTTTGAAGTGTATGTCAGGCATCACCTGCTTAAGCAGGGCTTTACCAAACCAAATGATCTTCATAAGAAATCAAGCCGGATTGTTTCAGCAAAGTCACAGGCTGAGATCCTATTTTTTCTGCAGAATCAATCATTTTTTACGGAAGAAGAGGAAGCGGTGCTGAAAAGAGGCAGAAATGCCAAGTCAGGGACAACACCTAAAAATACAGATGTTCAGACGTACCGCTACAGTACAGCATTTGAAGCGCTTCTGGGCTACCTTTTTCTAGAGAAAAAAGAGGAACGACTTAGTCAGCTCGTAGCCGAAGCTATACAATTCGGGACGTCAGGGAGGAAAACAAATGAGTCAGCAACATGATTACGTCATAGGGAAAAATGCAGTGATCGAGACGTTAAAATCTGATCGGAAGCTGTATAAGCTGTGGATGGCGGAAAACACCGTAAAGGGACAAGCACAGCAAGTGATTGAGCTTGCCAAAAAGCAGGGAATCACGATTCAATACGTCCCGAGAAAAAAACTCGATCAAATGGTGACAGGACAGCATCAGGGCGTAGTGGCACAGGTTGCAGCGTATGAATATGCAGAACTGGACGATTTATATAAAGCAGCCGAAGAAAAAAATGAACAGCCTTTCTTCCTCATTCTGGACGAGCTTGAAGACCCTCATAATCTTGGTTCCATTATGAGGACAGCAGATGCGGTCGGCGCTCATGGCATCGTCATTCCAAAACGGAGAGCTGTCGGGCTGACAACAACAGTGGCAAAAGCTTCAACAGGAGCAATTGAGCACATTCCTGTAGCAAGAGTCACCAATTTGGCACGGACGTTAGAAGAGATGAAAGAGCGGGGAATCTGGGTTGTCGGAACGGATGCGTCCGCGCGTGAGGATTTCCGTAATATGGACGGCAATATGCCTTTGGCTCTAGTCATCGGAAGTGAAGGAAAAGGGATGGGCCGCCTTGTGAAAGAAAAGTGCGATTTTCTCATTAAACTCCCGATGGCCGGAAAGGTAACTTCACTAAATGCATCTGTCGCGGCTGGTCTTTTGATGTATGAAGTCTACCGGAAACGAAATCCTCTGGGAGAATAAAGACCCATGGATATCCTGTTAGTAGACGGGTACAACATGATTGGAGCCTGGCCGCAGCTGAAGGATTTAAAAGCGAACAGTTTTGAAGAGGCGAGAGACGTACTGATTCAGAAAATGGCGGAATATCAATCGTATACAGGAAACAGGGTTATTGTTGTTTTTGACGCGCATCTCGTAAAAGGGCTTGAGAAAAAACAGACCAACCATAGAGTTGAAGTAATTTTTACAAAAGAAAATGAGACGGCTGATGAGCGGATAGAAAAGCTCGCTCAGGCTTTGAATAATATTGCGACTCAAATTCACGTTGCGACCTCTGACTATACTGAGCAGTGGGCGATTTTCGGACAGGGGGCATTGCGAAAATCGGCCCGGGAGCTTTTGAGAGAGGTAGAAACGATTGAAAGGCGAATAGAGAGACGGGTAAGAAAAATCACTTCCGAAAAGCCGGCGGGTAAAATTGCTTTATCGGAAGAGGTTTTGAAAACGTTTGAAAAGTGGAGGCGGGGAGACTTAGATTAAGTTGACGCTTTTTTGCCCAATACTGTATAATATTTCTATCTACGTGCGCCGGGGGGATCGGAGTGAATCTACAGAACAACAAGGGAAAATTCAACAAAGAGCAGTTTTGCCAGTTGGAGGACGAGCAGGTCATTGAAAAGGTTCATGTTGGGGACAGTGATGCGTTAGATTACTTGATTACGAAGTACCGAAACTTTGTTCGGGCAAAAGCAAGATCCTATTTCTTAATAGGGGCGGACAGAGAGGATATTGTTCAGGAAGGCATGATAGGCCTCTATAAGTCTATTCGTGACTTCAAAGAGGACAAGCTTACCTCATTCAAAGCTTTTGCAGAATTATGTATTACCCGCCAAATTATTACCGCAATAAAGACAGCTACTCGCCAGAAACACATTCCTTTGAATTCCTACGTCTCATTAGATAAACCGATCTTTGATGAAGAATCAGACCGAACGCTGCTGGATGTCATTTCAGGAGCGAAAACCTTAAATCCTGAGGAAATGATCATTAATCAGGAAGAATTTGATGATATTGAAATGAAAATGGGAGAACTATTAAGTGATTTAGAGAGAAAAGTACTCGTCTTATATCTCGACGGGAGAAGTTACCAAGAGATTTCTGATGAACTGAACCGACATGTGAAATCGATCGACAATGCCCTTCAGCGTGTGAAACGCAAGCTGGAGAAGTACTTGGAAATTCGCGAAATCAGTTTGTAATAGGAATTTATGCTATATTGACAGTATTTTTCTGACTATGATATGTTACTAAAGATAAGAACTAATGTCTATTTAGAAAAAGGTGTAATGACATGAGAAAAAAGATTACGTTAGCATGCAAGACATGCGGAAACCGTAATTATACGACAATGAAGAGCTCTGCATCAGCGGCTGAGCGATTAGAAGTAAAGAAATACTGCAGTACTTGCAATTCACATACAGCTCATCTTGAAACAAAATAGTTTTTGCGCTTTTAAATTGTGGAGGTCTTTTACATGCGTATTATGAAATTCTTTAAAGATGTTGGGAAAGAAATGAAAAAGGTAAGCTGGCCTAAAGGAAAAGAGTTAACGCGTTATACCATTACGGTAATTTCAACAGTTATCTTTTTTGTTATCTTTTTTGCCCTCCTTGACACAGGAATTTCTCAATTAATTCGTTTAATAGTTGAATAATGATCAGCAATACGTGCTATAATAGATCATAATATTACTTGCCAAAACCCGTTCAGCGGGTTTTTTATTGTGGCTTAAAATGAAAGTTATCATAGGCTTGCCGCCTATTTTTTGAAGCGTTATGGTAATTCACTAAAACCAAATGCGGGGAGGGAAGGACTGGACAGTCCTGAATAGAATGGAAAAGAATTGGTATGTTGTTCACACGTACTCTGGTTATGAGAATAAAGTAAAAGCCAACTTGGAAAAACGTGTTGAATCAATGGGGATGCAGGATAAAATTTTCCGTGTAGTCGTACCCGAAGAAGAAGAAACAGATATCAAAAACGGCAAGAAAAAAGTCGTGAAAAAGAAAGTATTCCCTGGTTATGTGCTTGTTGAAATTGTAATGACAGACGACTCTTGGTATGTTGTCCGCAACACGCCGGGCGTTACTGGATTCGTAGGATCTGCCGGGTCAGGTTCAAAACCGACGCCGCTTCTTCCGGGCGAAGCAGAAACCATTCTGAAGAGAATGGGCATGGATGAACGAAAAACTGATATTGACTTTGAACTGAAAGAGACAGTGAAAGTAATAGACGGACCTTTTGCTAACTTTACAGGATCAATTGAAGAGATTGATTATGATAAAAGCAAGGTCAAAGTTTTCGTTAATATGTTTGGCCGTGAAACGCCGGTTGAGCTGGAATTTACCCAAATCGATAAATTGTAATGTGAAAAAACTTGAAATTGCTATATATAAATGATAATATAGCAAAGGTACGTCTTGGACTTATCCAAGGCAACTAGCATGATATTTCGTCATTCATATAAAGAATGAAACCTTGAGTGGGAGGGTTTACCCTATTACCACATCACGGACTTAAGGAGGTGTGTCTCGTGGCTAAAAAAGTAGTTAAAGTTGTAAAATTGCAAATTCCTGCTGGAAAAGCTAACCCAGCACCACCAGTTGGACCTGCACTTGGTCAAGCCGGTGTTAACATCATGGGATTCTGTAAGGAGTTTAACGCTCGTACAGCTGACCAAGCTGGTTTAATCATTCCTGTTGAAATTTCGGTTTACGAAGACCGTTCATTTACATTTATTACAAAAACTCCACCTGCTGCAGTATTGCTTAAAAAAGCAGCTGGAATTGAGTCTGGTTCTGGTGAACCAAACCGTAATAAAGTGGCAACTGTTAAGCGCGATAAAGTACGCGAAATCGCTGAAACGAAAATGCCTGACTTAAACGCAGCAGACGTTGAAGCGGCAATGCGCATGGTTGAAGGTACTGCCCGCAGTATGGGTATTGTAATCGAGGATTAATTTGTTTCTTGTCGGGTTGCGAGTTTTAACAAGTTCGCAACCCTTATTCGTGGGAGGTTATTCCGCTATAACCACATAAGGAGGAAATTTTAAAATGGCTAAAAAAGGTAAAAAGTACGTTGAAGCTGCTAAGCTTGTAGACCGTTCTAAAGCTTACGACGTCTCTGAAGCAGTAGCTCTCGTTAAAAAAACAAACACAGCTAAATTCGACGCTACAGTTGAAGTGGCTTTCCGTTTAGGGGTTGACCCTCGTAAAAACGACCAGCAAATCCGTGGAGCAGTTGTGCTTCCAAACGGAACTGGTAAAACTCAGCGCGTTCTCGTTTTCGCGAAAGGCGAAAAAGCGAAAGAAGCTGAAGCTGCTGGTGCAGATTTCGTAGGCGATACTGACTACATCAACAAAATTCAACAAGGCTGGTTCGATTTCGATGTTATCGTAGCTACACCTGACATGATGGGTGAAGTTGGTAAAATCGGTCGTGTACTTGGACCAAAAGGTTTAATGCCAAACCCTAAAACTGGTACAGTTACTTTCGAAGTTGAAAAAGCGATCGGCGAAATCAAAGCTGGTAAAGTTGAATACCGCGTTGATAAAGCTGGAAACATTCATGTTCCTATCGGTAAAGTTTCTTTCGAGGATGAAAAACTTGTTGAGAACTTCACAACAATGTACGATACAATCCTTAAAGCTAAACCTGCTGCAGCTAAAGGCGTTTACGTGAAAAACGTTGCTGTAACTTCTACTATGGGACCTGGTGTCAAAGTAGACTCTTCAACTTTTAACGTAAAATAATATTGACATGACATCAACATTCTGATATTATTCAAAATGTTGTAAAATAGAATATCATTTATACCGTAGACAGTAGGGGCCTAACCGCTTAATTATCCTACCGAGGTGTATATTATCACAGCTATTACGTTACGTATGCTTGTATATACAGCCTCCATGTCTCATGGAGGCTTTTTATATGGAATCCGTCGTCTCAGTCGTGATCACCTAACGGTATAAGTGTTACACAAGAATCTACAGGAGGTGTAACCATGAGCAGCGCAATTGAAACAAAAAAAGTTGTTGTTGAAGAAATTGCTTCTAAACTGAAAGAAAGTAAATCAACGATCATCGTTGACTATCGCGGACTTAACGTTTCTGAAGTAACTGAACTTCGTAAACAGCTTCGCGAAGCTAACGTTGAGTTCAAAGTTTACAAAAATACGATGACTCGCCGTGCGGTTGAACAAGCTGAGCTTAATGGTTTGAATGATTTCTTAACTGGACCGAACGCGATCGCATTCAGCACTGAAGATGTTGTCGCTCCGGCTAAAGTTCTTAATGACTTCGCTAAAAATCACGAAGCTCTTGAAATCAAAGCTGGCGTTATCGAAGGTAAAGTTTCTACTGTTGAAGAAGTGAAAGCTCTTGCTGAACTTCCATCACGCGAAGGCTTGCTTTCTATGTTGCTTAGCGTACTTCAAGCTCCAGTTCGTAACCTTGCTCTTGCTGCAAAAGCTGTGGCAGAACAAAAGGAAGAACAAGGCGCTTAATCTAATCAGTTTTTCATAAATTAAAACAAAATGGAGGAATTACAAATGGCTTTAAATATCGAAGAAATCATTGCTTCCGTTAAAGAAGCAACTGTACTTGAATTGAACGACCTAGTAAAAGCAATCGAAGAAGAATTTGGCGTAACTGCTGCTGCTCCTGTAGCTGTAGCTGGCGGAGCTGCTGCAGGCGGAGCTGCTGAAGAGCAAAGTGAATTCGATCTTATCCTTGCTGGTGCAGGATCTCAAAAAATCAAAGTTATCAAAGTTGTACGTGAAATCACTGGTCTTGGCTTGAAAGAAGCTAAAGAACTTGTTGACAACACTCCAAAACCACTTAAAGAAGGTATTGCTAAAGAAGAAGCTGAAGAGCTTAAAGCTAAACTTGAAGAAGTTGGCGCTTCTGTAGAAGTTAAGTAATCTTCACTTACCTGTAGGGGAAGCTCGCTTTTATGAGGCGAGCTTTTTCTTTGCCATTCTTTAAGCCATGAAAAAAGGAGGTTCTAATAATGAGTGAGCACTATTATTCAGAAAAACCTTCAGTAAAAAGCAACAAGCAAACCTGGTCTTTTAGGCTTCGGAATAAAGATTTCACGTTTACCAGCGACAGCGGGGTTTTTTCTAAAAAAGAAGTTGATTTCGGCTCCCGCCTGCTGATTGATTCTTTTGAAGAGCCTGAGGTTGAGGGCGGCATTTTGGATGTAGGCTGCGGGTACGGCCCGATTGGTTTATCGCTCGCCAGCGACTTTAAAGACCGGACTATCCACATGATTGACGTTAATGAGAGAGCCGTAGAACTATCAAATGAAAATGCGGAACAGAACGGAATAACAAACGTTAAGATTTATCAAAGCGATTTGTTTTCAAACGTTGATTCTGCTCAAACATTTGCTTCTATTCTTACAAATCCCCCAATCCGAGCCGGAAAAAAAGTTGTCCATGCTATCTTTGAGAAAAGCGCTGAACACTTAAAAGCTTCAGGTGAATTGTGGATCGTCATACAGAAAAAGCAAGGCGCGCCTTCTGCCATTGAAAAGCTCGAGGAACTGTTCGATGAAGTTTCCGTCGTTCAAAAAAAGAAAGGCTATTATATCATAAAAGCAAAAAAAGTTTGACTCGGTATTTTAACTATGTTAATATTGTAAAATGCCAATGTATATATTTTGCTTGATATGATGAATTGTCAATATCTATGTATAAATTATACAAGTATGGAAATGCTAATAAAATCGGTATTTGTTTTTGGATGTGGTTTTCTTAATTAGAAACCCTTTTTTCTTTTGTCTTGTAAAAGTATTTTCTTTCTTTGGAAGAAATGCTTATTACACATATAATACGCATGATTTGAGGGGTGAATCAGTTGACAGGTCAACTAGTTCAGTATGGACGACACCGCCAGCGCAGAAGCTATGCTCGCATTAGCGAAGTGTTAGAATTACCAAATCTCATTGAAATTCAAACCTCTTCTTATCAGTGGTTTCTTGATGAGGGTCTTAGAGAGATGTTTCAAGACATATCACCAATTGAGGATTTCACTGGTAACCTCTCTCTTGAGTTCATTGATTATAGTTTAGGTGAGCCTAAATATCCTGTAGAGGAATCAAAAGAACGTGATGTGACTTACTCAGCTCCGCTAAGAGTGAAGGTTCGTTTAATTAACAAAGAAACTGGAGAGGTAAAAGACCAAGATGTCTTCATGGGTGATTTCCCTATTATGACAGATACAGGTACTTTTATCATTAACGGTGCGGAACGTGTTATCGTTTCCCAGCTTGTTCGGTCTCCAAGTGTATATTTCAGTGGTAAAGTAGACAAAAACGGTAAAAAAGGTTTTACCGCAACTGTCATTCCAAACCGTGGCGCATGGTTAGAATACGAAACTGATGCGAAAGATGTTGTTTATGTCCGCATTGATCGCACACGTAAGTTGCCGGTTACGGTTCTTTTGCGTGCTCTCGGCTTCGGCTCCGATCAAGAGATTCTTGATCTCATAGGAGAAAACGAATACCTGCGAAATACGCTTGATAAAGATAACACAGAAAACAGTGACAAAGCGTTGCTGGAAATTTACGAGCGTCTCCGTCCTGGAGAGCCGCCTACAGTAGAAAATGCGAAAAGCTTGCTTGATTCTCGTTTCTTTGATCCGAAACGATACGATCTTGCCAATGTAGGACGCTATAAAATTAATAAAAAACTTCATATTAAGAATCGCCTCTTCAATCAGAGACTTGCTGAAACGCTTGTTGATCCTGAAACAGGAGAAATCCTTGCTGAAAAAGGCCAGATTCTTGATAGAAGAACACTTGATAAAGTACTGCCATACTTAGAAAACGGAATCGGTTTTAGAAAGCTGTATCCGAATGGCGGCGTTGTTGAAGATGAAGTGACTCTTCAATCAATTAAAATCTTTGCTCCGACTGATCAAGAAGGAGAACAGGTTATTAATGTAATCGGCAATGCTTACATCGAAGAAGAGATTAAAAACATCACGCCTGCTGATATTATTTCTTCAATCAGCTACTTCTTCAACTTGCTGCACGGAGTAGGCGACACAGATGATATCGATCATCTTGGAAACCGCCGTTTACGTTCTGTAGGCGAGCTTCTTCAGAACCAATTCCGTATCGGTTTAAGCCGTATGGAGCGTGTGGTTCGTGAGAGAATGTCAATTCAAGATACGAATACAATTACGCCTCAGCAGCTGATCAATATTCGTCCTGTTATTGCGTCCATTAAAGAGTTCTTTGGAAGCTCACAGCTTTCTCAATTCATGGATCAGACGAACCCGCTTGCTGAATTAACGCACAAGCGTCGTCTGTCAGCATTAGGACCGGGCGGATTGACACGTGAGCGTGCCGGAATGGAAGTGCGTGACGTTCACTACTCCCACTATGGCCGTATGTGTCCGATTGAAACGCCTGAGGGCCCGAACATCGGTTTGATCAACTCACTATCATCTTATGCAAAAGTAAACCGTTTTGGCTTTATTGAAACGCCATATCGCCGCGTTGACCCTGAAACAGGGAAGGTAACGGGCAGAATCGATTACTTAACTGCTGATGAAGAGGATAACTATGTTGTCGCTCAAGCGAATGCTCGTCTTGATGACGAAGGCGCCTTTATTGATGACAGCATCGTAGCTCGTTTCCGCGGGGAGAACACCGTTGTTTCCAGAAATCGTGTAGACTACATGGATGTATCGCCTAAGCAGGTTGTATCTGCTGCGACAGCATGTATCCCGTTCTTAGAAAACGATGACTCCAACCGTGCCCTCATGGGAGCGAACATGCAGCGTCAGGCTGTGCCTTTGATGCAGCCGGAAGCGCCATTTGTTGGAACTGGTATGGAATACGTATCAGGAAAAGACTCTGGTGCCGCTGTTATTTGTAAACACCCTGGTATCGTTGAACGCGTAGAAGCCAAAAACGTTTGGGTTCGCCGTTATGAAGAAGTAGACGGTCAAAAAGTAAAAGGAAACCTGGATAAATACAGCCTGCTGAAATTTGTCCGCTCTAACCAAGGTACGTGCTACAACCAGCGTCCGATCGTAAGTGTCGGCGATGAAGTGGTAAAAGGAGAAATCCTTGCTGACGGTCCTTCTATGGAGCTTGGTGAACTTGCACTTGGCCGTAACGTAATGGTCGGCTTCATGACGTGGGATGGCTACAACTATGAGGATGCCATCATCATGAGTGAACGCCTAGTGAAGGATGATGTTTATACATCTATCCACATTGAAGAATACGAATCAGAAGCACGTGATACGAAACTTGGACCTGAAGAAATCACTCGCGATATTCCAAACGTCGGTGAAGATGCGCTTCGCAATCTTGATGACCGCGGAATCATCCGTATTGGGGCAGAAGTAAAAGACGGAGATCTTCTTGTTGGTAAAGTAACGCCTAAAGGCGTAACTGAACTGACTGCCGAAGAACGCCTTCTTCACGCCATCTTTGGCGAGAAAGCCCGCGAGGTTCGTGATACTTCTCTTCGTGTGCCTCATGGCGGCGGCGGAATTATCCATGACGTTAAAGTCTTCAACCGTGAAGACGGAGACGAACTTCCTCCAGGTGTTAACCAGTTAGTACGCGTATATATCGTTCAGAAACGTAAGATTTCTGAAGGGGATAAAATGGCCGGTCGTCACGGTAACAAAGGTGTTATCTCTAAGATTCTTCCTGAAGAGGATATGCCTTACCTTCCTGACGGCACACCAATTGATATCATGCTTAACCCGCTGGGCGTACCATCACGTATGAACATCGGGCAGGTATTGGAACTTCACATGGGTATGGCCGCTCGTTACCTTGGCATTCACATTGCATCTCCTGTATTTGACGGAGCGCGAGAAGAGGATGTCTGGGAAACACTTGAAGAAGCCGGCATGTCTCGTGACGCCAAAACAGTGCTTTACGACGGACGTACTGGAGAGCCGTTTGATAACCGTGTATCTGTCGGTATCATGTACATGATCAAACTGGCTCACATGGTTGACGATAAACTTCATGCACGCTCTACAGGCCCTTACTCACTTGTTACGCAGCAGCCTCTTGGCGGTAAAGCGCAATTTGGCGGACAGCGTTTTGGTGAGATGGAGGTTTGGGCACTTGAAGCTTACGGTGCGGCTTACACTCTTCAAGAAATTCTGACTGTTAAGTCTGATGACGTGGTTGGACGTGTGAAAACATACGAAGCCATCGTTAAAGGCGACAATGTTCCTGAACCAGGTGTTCCGGAATCATTCAAAGTATTAATCAAAGAACTTCAAAGCTTAGGTATGGATGTCAAAATCCTTTCTGGTGATGAAGAAGAAATAGAAATGAGAGATTTAGAAGACGAAGAAGATGCGAAACAAGCTGACGGCCTGGCATTATCAGGTGATGAAGAGCCGGAAGAAACAGCATCTGCAGACGTTGAACGCGATGTAGTAACAAAAGAATAATCTCTAGTTATAAAGGCAAGTGACATCGGTTAATCCGAAGATAAAAAGGGAGGTAGGCCCCTTGCTAGATGTGAACAATTTTGAGTATATGAACATCGGTCTTGCTTCACCAGATAAAATCCGTTCATGGTCTTTTGGTGAAGTGAAAAAGCCTGAAACGATAAACTATCGTACGTTAAAACCTGAAAAGGACGGTCTATTCTGCGAACGCATTTTCGGACCGACTAAGGACTGGGAATGTCATTGCGGGAAGTACAAGCGAGTTCGTTATAAAGGCGTAGTTTGTGACCGCTGCGGAGTCGAAGTAACACGGGCTAAAGTCCGTCGTGAGAGAATGGGGCACATTGAACTGGCTGCCCCAGTTTCCCACATTTGGTATTTCAAAGGTATTCCAAGCCGTATGGGTCTTGTGCTGGATATGTCACCTCGTGCTTTAGAAGAAGTCATTTACTTTGCTTCTTACGTTGTAACTGATCCGGCGAATACACCGCTTGAAAAGAAACAGCTTCTGTCTGAGAAAGAATATCGTGCTTATCTTGATAAATACGGTAATAAATTCCAAGCATCTATGGGTGCTGAAGCAATTCATAAACTTCTTCAAGATATTGATCTTGTAAAAGAAGTTGATATGTTAAAAGAAGAGCTGAAAACTTCACAAGGACAACGCCGTACTCGTGCGATCAAACGTCTTGAAGTTTTAGAAGCCTTCCGTAACTCAGGAAACAAGCCTTCTTGGATGATCCTTGATGTGCTTCCTGTTATTCCTCCGGAGCTTAGACCGATGGTTCAGCTAGATGGCGGTCGTTTTGCGACTTCTGATTTGAATGACCTTTATCGTCGTGTCATCAACCGTAACAATCGTTTGAAACGCCTTTTGGACCTTGGTGCGCCTAGCATCATCGTTCAAAACGAAAAGCGTATGCTTCAAGAGGCTGTCGATGCCCTAATTGACAACGGCCGCCGCGGACGCCCTGTAACAGGTCCTGGTAACAGACCGTTAAAATCTCTTTCTCACATGCTGAAAGGGAAGCAAGGCCGTTTCCGTCAAAACCTTCTTGGTAAACGTGTTGATTACTCCGGACGTTCTGTAATCGTTGTTGGTCCTCATTTGAAAATGTACCAATGCGGATTACCGAAGGAAATGGCGCTTGAACTTTTCAAACCTTTCGTTATGAAAGAACTTGTTGAAAAAGGTCTTGCTCACAACATTAAGAGTGCGAAACGCAAAATTGAGCGCGTACAGCCTGAAGTTTGGGATGTACTAGAATCAGTTATTAAGGAGCATCCGGTACTGCTGAACCGTGCCCCTACACTTCACAGATTAGGTATCCAGGCGTTTGAACCAACGCTTGTTGAAGGACGCGCAATCCGTCTTCACCCGCTCGTATGTACAGCTTACAACGCTGACTTTGACGGTGACCAAATGGCGGTTCACGTACCATTATCTGCTGAAGCACAAGCTGAAGCACGCATCTTGATGCTTGCTGCTCAAAACATCTTGAACCCTAAAGATGGTAAACCGGTTGTAACACCGTCTCAGGATATGGTACTAGGTAACTATTACCTGACACTTGAGCGTGCCGGTGCTGTCGGTGAAGGTATGGTCTTCAAGAATACAGACGAAGCGCTTCTTGCTTATCAAAACGGATATGTTCACCTTCATACGAGAGTAGCTGTTGCAGCTAACTCACTTAAGAATGTGACATTTACCGAAGAACAGCGCTCAAAATTGTTAATTACAACTGTCGGTAAGCTTGTCTTCAATGAAATTCTTCCGGAATCATTCCCTTACATGAATGAACCAACGAAGAGCAACATTGAAGAGAAAACACCTGACCGTTTCTTCTTAGAAAAAGGTGCTGACGTTAAAGCTGTTATCGCACAGCAGCCAATCAATGCGCCGTTTAAAAAAGGCATTCTGGGTAAAATCATCGCGGAAATCTTTAAACGATTCCATATTACGGAAACGTCTAAAATGCTTGACCGCATGAAAAACCTAGGTTTCAAATATTCAACAAAAGCTGGTATTACAGTTGGGGTTTCTGACATCGTCGTACTCGATGATAAACAAGAAATTCTTGAAGAAGCGCAAAGCAAAGTTGACAACGTTATGAAGCAGTTCCGCCGCGGTCTTATCACTGAAGAAGAACGCTATGAGAGAGTCATCTCTATCTGGAGTGCTGCAAAAGACGTTATCCAAGGCAAACTGATGAAATCACTTGATGAACTCAACCCGATCTACATGATGAGTGACTCTGGTGCCCGTGGTAACGCATCTAACTTTACGCAGCTTGCCGGAATGCGCGGCCTGATGGCCAACCCGGCTGGACGTATCATTGAGTTGCCGATCAAATCAAGTTTCCGTGAAGGTCTGACAGTATTGGAGTACTTTATCTCCACACACGGTGCGCGTAAAGGTCTTGCCGATACCGCTCTTAAAACTGCTGACTCAGGTTACCTTACACGCCGTCTCGTTGACGTTGCGCAGGATGTTATCATCCGTGAAACTGATTGCGGAACTGACCGAGGCATTCTTGCTAAGCCTCTTAAAGAAGGAACTGAAACAATTGAGCGCTTAGAAGAACGCTTAATCGGACGTTTTGCAAGAAAACAAGTGAAGCACCCTGAAACAGGTGAAGTGCTTGTGAATGAAAACGAACTGATCGATGAAGATAAAGCACTGGAGATTGTCGAAGCCGGCATTGAAGAAGTGTGGATCCGTTCTGCCTTCACATGTAATACGCCTCATGGTGTATGTAAACGATGCTATGGCCGAAATCTTGCAACTGGCTCCGATGTTGAAGTCGGTGAAGCTGTCGGAATCATTGCTGCCCAATCAATCGGTGAGCCTGGTACACAGTTAACAATGCGTACATTCCATACAGGCGGGGTTGCCGGAGACGATATCACACAGGGTCTTCCGCGTATCCAAGAGCTTTTCGAAGCGCGTAATCCGAAAGGTCAGGCAACAATTACAGAAATCGACGGTACAGTCGTTGAGATCAATGAAGTTCGTGATAAGCAACAGGAAATTGTGGTTCAAGGCGCAGTGGAAACACGTTCTTATACGGCACCTTACAACTCCCGCCTGAAAGTAGCGGAAGGAGATAAAATTACTCGAGGCCAAGTACTGACAGAAGGTTCAATCGATCCGAAAGAACTTCTTAAAGTGACTGACCTGACAACTGTTCAAGAGTATCTTCTCCATGAGGTTCAAAAGGTTTACCGTATGCAGGGTGTTGAAATCGGTGATAAACACGTAGAAGTAATGGTTCGCCAGATGCTTCGCAAAGTACGCGTGATTGATGCCGGTGACACTGATGTGCTTCCAGGTACATTGCTTGATATTCACCAATTTACTGAAGCGAACAAAAAGGTATTGCTTGAAGGCAATCGACCTGCTACAGGCCGTCCTGTCTTACTCGGTATTACAAAAGCATCTCTTGAAACTGATTCATTCTTATCTGCTGCTTCCTTCCAGGAAACAACACGTGTCCTTACAGATGCAGCGATCAAAGGTAAGCGTGACGAGCTTCTCGGCTTGAAAGAGAATGTTATCATCGGTAAACTTGTTCCAGCTGGTACAGGAATGATGAAATACCGTAAAGTAAAACCAGTATCAAATGTTCAGCCGACTGACGATATGGTCCCGGTTGAATAACTGATTTAATGCTGCTGAAAGACTGCAAAAACAGTCTTTCAGCAGATATATTTATGAAAAAGTCACTCTATGAGAAGAACGAATCTAAAAAATGTCATACCTTGTTGACATTCGTCTCCTAGAATGATAATATAACCAAGGTGCTCGAAATAAACCTGTTACTTTGGAGGATATGTTTATGTCTTATGATAAAGTATCACAGGCCAAATCAATTATTATTGGTACGAAGCAAACAGTGAAAGCTCTAAAGCGAGGTTCAGTAAAGGAAGTAGTCGTTGCAAAAGACGCAGATCCGATACTCACGTCAAGTGTTGTTTCACTTGCTGAAGATCAAGGTATCTCTGTCTCAATGGTTGAATCCATGAAAAAGCTCGGCAAAGCCTGCGGAATTGAGGTAGGAGCAGCCGCTGTTGCCATTATTTTATAACGTACTTTTGTTTTTGCGTAAGATTCCATCTTGTGTAAAGACATTGTTTTTTGCCTTTTGATGAACCACCTGGGTATGTGGGTTATAAAACGTAATGAAGGGAGGAAAAATTCATGCCTACAATTAATCAGCTAATTCGCAAAGGACGCGTGAGTAAAGTAGAAAACTCAAAGTCTCCTGCACTTAACAAAGGATACAACAGCTTTAAGAAAGAGCACACTAACGTATCTTCTCCACAAAAACGCGGGGTATGTACTCGTGTTGGTACAATGACACCGAAAAAACCGAACTCAGCACTTCGTAAATATGCTCGTGTTCGTTTGACTAACGGAATCGAGGTTACTGCTTACATTCCTGGTATCGGTCACAACCTGCAAGAGCACAGTGTTGTACTTATCCGCGGCGGACGTGTAAAAGACTTACCAGGGGTACGTTACCACATCGTTCGTGGTGCGCTTGATACTGCTGGAGTTGAAAACCGTGCACAAGGCCGTTCTAAATACGGTACGAAAAAACCTAAAGCAAAATAATATACGAAAATACGCATAATTGATGAAGGGAGGATATTCAGATGCCACGTAAAGGTCCTGTAGCAAAAAGAGATGTTTTACCTGATCCGATTTACAACTCTAAGCTTGTATCTCGTTTAATCAACAAAATGATGATCGATGGTAAAAAAGGTAAGTCTCAAACAATCCTATACAAGTCATTCGATATCATTAAAGAACGTACTGGCAATGATGCAATGGAGGTTTTCGAACAAGCATTGAAAAACATCATGCCTGTACTTGAAGTAAAAGCACGCCGTGTAGGTGGTGCGAACTACCAAGTTCCTGTAGAAGTTCGTCCTGAACGTCGTACGACTCTTGGACTTCGCTGGTTAGTTAACTACGCTCGTCTTCGCGGAGAAAAAACGATGGAAGAGCGTTTAGCTAACGAAATCCTTGACGCAGCTAACAACACTGGTGCTGCTGTTAAGAAACGTGAAGACACTCATAAGATGGCTGAAGCAAACAAAGCATTTGCTCACTATCGCTGGTAGGATTTATAGATTAACAAAACACAATTTCCTAATAAGGAAGGAGAAATTACCCAATGGCAAGAGAGTTCTCCTTAGAAAAAACTCGTAATATCGGTATCATGGCTCACATCGATGCCGGTAAAACGACTACTACAGAACGTATCTTGTTCTATACTGGTCGTATCCACAAAATTGGTGAAACTCATGAAGGAGCTTCACAAATGGACTGGATGGAGCAGGAACAAGAACGTGGTATCACAATCACTTCCGCTGCGACAACTGCACAGTGGAAAGGATACCGCGTAAACATCATCGATACTCCAGGACACGTAGACTTCACAGTTGAAGTTGAACGTTCTCTTCGTGTACTTGATGGTGCTGTTGCTGTACTTGACGCGCAATCAGGCGTTGAGCCTCAAACAGAAACTGTTTGGCGTCAGGCAACAACTTATGGAGTACCGCGTATCGTTTTTGTTAACAAAATGGACAAAATCGGTGCAGACTTCCTTTACTCTGTAGGAACTTTAAGAGACCGTCTTCAAGCAAACGCTCATGCAATTCAATTGCCGATCGGTGCTGAAGATAACTTCGAAGGTATCATCGACCTTGTAGAAAACGTTGCGTATTTCTACGAAGATGACCTCGGAACTCGTTCTGATGCAAAAGAAATCCCTGAAGAGTACAAAGAGCAAGCTGAAGAGCTTCGCAACAGCCTTATTGAAGCTGTATGTGAGCTTGATGAAGAGCTTATGGATAAGTACCTTGAGGGTGAAGAAATCACAATTGACGAGTTAAAAGCAGGAATTCGTAAAGGTACATTAAATGTTGAATTCTACCCTGTTCTTGTTGGTTCTGCCTTCAAAAACAAAGGTGTTCAACTAGTACTTGATGCTGTTCTTGACTACCTTCCTGCACCAACTGACGTTGCTGCAATCAAAGGTACACGTCCTGATACAAATGAAGAGATTGAGCGCCATTCTTCTGACGAAGAGCCATTCTCTGCATTAGCATTTAAAGTTATGACTGACCCTTACGTTGGTAAGTTGACGTTCTTCCGTGTGTACTCTGGAACACTTGATTCTGGTTCATACGTGAAAAACTCTACTAAAGGCAAACGTGAGCGTGTTGGACGTATTCTTCAAATGCACGCTAACAGCCGTGAAGAAATCTCTACTGTATACGCAGGGGATATCGCAGCTGCTGTAGGTCTAAAAGATACAACTACTGGAGATACTCTATGTGATGAGAAGGATCTTGTTATCCTTGAGTCAATGGAATTCCCAGAACCAGTTATCGACGTTGCTATTGAGCCTAAATCAAAAGCTGACCAAGATAAAATGGGTATCGCTTTAGCGAAACTTGCTGAAGAAGATCCTACATTCCGTACTCAAACAAACCCAGAAACTGGCCAAACGATCATCTCTGGTATGGGTGAACTTCACCTTGATATCATTGTTGACCGTATGAAACGCGAATTTAAAGTAGAAGCCAATGTTGGTGCTCCTCAAGTTGCGTACCGTGAAACATTCCGTACCGGTGCAAAAGTTGAAGGTAAATTCGTACGTCAGTCTGGTGGACGCGGTCAGTTCGGACACGTTTGGATCGAATTCGAACCAAACGAAGAAGGCGCTGGCTTTGAATTTGAAAATGCGATTGTCGGTGGGGTCGTTCCTCGTGAATACATCCCAGCTGTTCAAGCAGGTCTGGAAGATGCACTCGAAAATGGTGTACTAGCAGGCTTCCCGCTTATCGACATTAAAGCTAAACTTTTCGACGGTTCTTACCATGATGTTGACTCAAACGAAATGGCATTTAAAGTCGCTGCTTCTATGGCATTGAAAAATGCAGTCAGCAAATGTAACCCAGTTCTTCTTGAACCAATCATGAAAGTGGAAGTGGTTATTCCAGAAGAATATATGGGAGATATCATGGGTGATATCACTTCACGTCGCGGACGCGTAGAAGGTATGGAAGCACGCGGTAACGCTCAAGTTGTTCGCGCTATGGTTCCTCTTGCTGAAATGTTCGGTTACGCTACTGCACTTCGTTCTAATACGCAAGGTCGCGGTACGTTCACTATGCACATGGATCACTACGAAGAAGTGCCGAAGAGCGTCGCAGAAGAAATTATCAAAAAAAATAAAGGCGAATAATTGATTTTGCCGCTTAACTCAAGTATAACTACTATTGTAAGATGAGGAAGTGAAAGCTTTCTTTCACTTCCTATCACTCTATACATTACTAATTAAAAGCTCTTAAGGAGGATTTTAGAATGGCTAAAGAAAAATTCGACCGTTCCAAATCACATGCCAATATTGGTACAATTGGACACGTTGACCATGGTAAAACAACTTTAACTGCTGCTATCACAACAGTACTTCATAAGAAATCTGGTAAAGGTACAGCTATGGCGTACGATCAAATTGATGGTGCTCCAGAAGAACGCGAGCGCGGTATCACAATCTCTACTGCACACGTTGAGTACGAAACTGAAACTCGTCACTATGCACACGTTGACTGCCCAGGACACGCTGACTATGTTAAAAACATGATCACTGGTGCTGCGCAAATGGACGGAGCTATCCTTGTAGTATCTGCTGCTGATGGCCCAATGCCACAAACTCGTGAGCACATCCTTCTTTCTAAAAACGTTGGTGTACCATACATCGTTGTATTCTTAAACAAATGCGACATGGTAGACGACGAAGAGCTTCTTGAACTAGTTGAAATGGAAGTTCGCGATCTTCTTAGCGAATACGACTTCCCTGGTGATGATGTACCAGTTGTTAAAGGTTCTGCTCTTAAAGCTCTTGAAGGAGACGCTGAGTGGGAAGCTAAAATCTTCGAACTTATGGATGCGGTTGATGAGTACATCCCAACTCCAGAACGCGACACTGAAAAACCATTCATGATGCCAGTTGAGGACGTATTCTCAATCACTGGTCGTGGTACAGTTGCTACTGGCCGTGTAGAACGCGGACAAGTTAAAGTCGGTGACGAAGTTGAAATCATCGGTCTTCAAGAAGAGAACAAGAAAACAACTGTTACAGGTGTTGAAATGTTCCGTAAGCTTCTTGATTACGCTGAAGCTGGTGACAACATTGGTGCCCTTCTTCGCGGTGTATCTCGTGAAGAAATCCAACGTGGTCAAGTACTTGCTAAACCAGGTACAATCACTCCACACAGCAAATTCAAAGCTGAAGTTTACGTTCTTTCTAAAGAAGAGGGTGGACGTCATACTCCATTCTTCTCTAACTACCGTCCTCAGTTCTACTTCCGTACAACTGACGTAACTGGTATCATCCATCTTCCAGAAGGCGTAGAAATGGTTATGCCTGGAGATAACACTGAAATGAACGTTGAACTTATTTCTACAATCGCTATCGAAGAAGGAACTCGTTTCTCTATTCGTGAAGGCGGACGTACTGTTGGTTCAGGCGTTGTTTCTACAATCACTGAGTAATAGTATGATTTTAAACGAGACCCCTGCGGGTCTCGTTTTTTTGTTTGCTTATCTTTTTCTTGTATAATAGGATCTATCATATTCGAGGGGTTAATATTTATGATTCCTGAAAAGAAATCAATCGCAATCATGAAAGAACTAAGCATTGGAAATACAAAGCAAATGCTGATGATTAATGGAGTTGACGTGAAAAATCCATTGCTGCTTTTTTTACATGGCGGGCCGGGAACGCCGCAAATCGGATATGTTAGACATTATCAAAAAGAGCTGGAACAGTATTTTACAGTAGTTCATTGGGATCAGAGAGGATCGGGGCTTTCTTATTCTAAGCGAATTTCGCATCACTCTATGACAATAGATCACTTCATTAAAGATACAATCCAAGTCACTCAATGGCTTTTAGCTCATTTTTCAAAATCAAAACTTTACCTAGTCGGTCATTCTTGGGGGTCAATACTGGCGCTTCATGTGCTGCAGCAGTGTCCTGATTTATTTTACGCGTATTATGGAATCAGCCAGGTTGTTAACCCTCACGATGAAGAATCAACTGCTTATCAACATATTCGTGAAATTTCTGAATCAAAAAAAGCCAGCTTATTATCTTTCCTCACACGTTTCATTGGTGCTCCGCCTTGGAAGCAGGATATCCAGCACCTTATCTATCGGTTTTGTGTCGAGTTAAGCAGGGGAGGCTTCACTCGCCGTCATCGTCAATATCTAGCTGTATTATTTCAAATGCTTACTGGCAATGAGTATGGAGTGCGGAACATGCACAGCTTCCTCAATGGATTGCGCTTCAGTAAAAAACATTTAACTGGTGACTTGTACCGGTTTAATGCTTTTACATCAGTTCCTTCTATTAAAGTACCGTGTGTTTTCATTTCAGGGAAACATGACTTAATTGTTCCTGCTGAAATATCGAAACAGTATTATCAAGAGCTTGAGGCACCCGAAAAGCGCTGGTTTCAATTTGAGAACTCAGCTCACACCCCGCATATTGAGGAGCCATCATTATTCGCGAACACATTAAGTCGACATGCACGACACCATTTATGATAGATCCTTGATAAATAAGAAAAACCCCTGTATAATAAAAAAAGTGTGCAAACCATGCATATTTTAAATAAGTCTTGCAACATGCGCCTATTTTCTGTATAATGGTGTATGTTGGTCTTTGACTGCGATGAAGTGAGAGGTTGCTGACACACCCGGCCGCTTTGCCATGGCAAGGTGTTCAGGTTTTTCTCACGGAGAACTGTCTAACGTGATGTAGGCGAAAAGGAGGGAAAATAATGGCAAAACAAAAAATTCGTATTCGTTTGAAAGCATATGATCATAGAATCCTTGATCAATCTGCAGAGAAGATTGTTGAAACGGCAAAACGTTCTGGTGCCAGCGTATCTGGTCCGATTCCGTTGCCAACTGAAAAATCAGTTTACACAATCCTTCGTGCGGTGCACAAATACAAAGATTCTCGTGAGCAATTTGAAATGCGTACACATAAACGTTTAATCGACATTGTGAACCCAACACCACAAACTGTTGATGCTCTTATGCGATTAGACTTACCATCTGGTGTCGATATCGAAATTAAACTTTAATTCTAAAATATAGAATGATCTTAATAGGAGGTGTGACGAATGACCAAAGGAATCTTAGGAAGAAAAATTGGTATGACGCAAGTATTCGCTGAGAATGGTGATCTTATTCCGGTAACTGTTATCGAGGCTGCTCCAAACGTTGTTCTTCAAAAGAAAACAGCTGAAAACGACGGTTACGAAGCAATCCAGCTTGGTTTTGACGACAAGCGTGAAAAGCTTTCTAACAAACCTGAAAAAGGGCACGTTGCAAAAGCGGAAACTGCTCCTAAGCGCTTCGTTAAAGAATTACGCGGAGTGGAAATGGATGCGTATGAAGTTGGTCAGGAAGTCAAGGTTGAAATTTTCTCTGCTGGAGAAATCGTAGATGTAACAGGAGTATCTAAAGGTAAAGGTTTCCAAGGTGCGATCAAGCGCCACGGACAATCTCGCGGACCTATGTCTCACGGTTCACGCTACCACCGTCGTCCTGGTTCAATGGGACCTGTAGATCCTAACCGTGTATTCAAAGGTAAATTATTACCTGGACGTATGGGCGGAGAGCAAATCACTGTTCAAAACCTTGAAATCGTAAAAGTTGATGCAGAACGCAATCTTCTTTTGATCAAAGGTAACGTA
This sequence comes from Bacillus sp. LM 4-2, assembly GCF_000978495.1. Lineage (NCBI taxonomy): Bacteria > Bacillati > Bacillota > Bacilli > Caryophanales > Bacillaceae > Bacillus > Bacillus sp. LM 4-2. The sequence continues at coordinate 135,814 of NZ_CP011101.1, forward strand.
CCTGGTGCGAAGAAATCTTTAATCACTGTTAAAAGTGCTGTTAAATCTAAATAATTCTCTTAGGAAAGGAGGAAATTGATTATGCCAAAAGTAGCATTATACAACCAAAACGGTTCTACTGCTGGTGACATCGAATTAAACGCTTCTGTATTTGGTATCGAACCAAATGAGAGTGTTGTATTCGACGCTATTCTTATGCAAAGAGCTTCCTTACGTCAAGGAACTCACAAAGTAAAAAATCGTTCTGAAGTACGCGGCGGAGGTCGTAAACCATGGCGTCAAAAAGGTACTGGACGTGCCCGTCAAGGTTCAATCCGTTCACCGCAATGGCGCGGAGGTGGTGTCGTATTCGGCCCAACACCACGCAGCTATTCTTATAAATTACCTAAAAAAGTTCGCCGCTTGGCAATCAAATCAGTATTGTCTTCTAAAGTGATCGACAACAACATCATCGTTCTTGAAGATCTTACTCTTGATACGGCTAAAACAAAAGAAATGGCAGCTATCCTTAAAGGATTATCTGTTGAGAAAAAAGCTTTAATCGTAACTGCGGATGCAAACGAAGCAGTAGCATTATCTGCTCGTAACATTCCTGGAGTTACTGTTGTTGAAGCTAACGGAATCAACGTTTTAGACGTTGTCAACCACGAGAAGCTTCTGATTACAAAAGCAGCGGTTGAAAAAGTAGAGGAGGTGCTTGCATAATGAAAGATCCTCGTGATGTTCTAAAGCGCCCCGTCATTACTGAACGTTCTGCCGATTTAATGACTGAAAAAAAATATACTTTTGAAGTTGATGTAAGAGCTAACAAAACAGAAGTGAAAGACGCGGTTGAAAGCATCTTTGGAGTGAAAGTTGACAAAGTCAACATCATGAACTACAAAGGCAAATCAAAACGTGTTGGACGCTACACTGGTATGACTAGCCGTCGCAGAAAAGCGATCGTAAAACTTACTGCAGACAGCAAAGAAATCGAAATTTTTGAAGCTTAATTATCTGTAAAAAGAAGGAGGGAAATTCAAAATGGCGATTAAAAAGTATAAACCGACCTCTAATGGACGTCGTGGCATGACAACTTCAGATTTTGCCGAAATCACGACTGACAAGCCGGAAAAATCCTTGCTTGCTCCCCTTCACAAAAAAGGCGGACGTAACAACCAAGGTAAATTGACTGTACGTCACCAAGGTGGCGGACATAAACGCCAATACCGTGTTATCGACTTCAAACGCGATAAAGATGGTATACCTGGACGCGTTGCTACAGTTGAATACGATCCAAACCGTTCAGCTAACATCGCTCTAATCAACTATGCAGACGGAGAAAAACGTTACATTCTTGCTCCTAAAGGAATTCAAGTAGGTACTGAAATCATGTCAGGTCCTGAAGCTGACATTAAAGTAGGTAATGCACTTCCACTTATCAACATCCCTGTTGGTACAGTTGTGCATAACATTGAATTAAAACCTGGTAAAGGCGGACAGCTTGTACGTTCAGCTGGTACATCTGCTCAGGTTCTTGGTAAAGAAGGTAAATACGTTCTTGTACGTCTTAACTCTGGTGAAGTTCGCATGATCCTTTCTGCTTGCCGTGCTTCTATCGGTCAAGTAGGTAACGAACAGCACGAACTTATCAACATTGGTAAAGCTGGACGTTCTCGCTGGAAAGGCATCCGTCCTACAGTTCGTGGTTCTGTAATGAACCCTAACGATCACCCACACGGTGGTGGTGAAGGACGTGCGCCAATCGGACGTAAATCACCAATGTCTCCATGGGGCAAACCAACTCTTGGATTCAAGACTCGTAAGAAAAAGAACAAATCCGATAAATTTATCGTACGTCGTCGTAAAAATAAATAACGGGGTTGTCTACGGTTCTTTTCGGACCGTAGTGCAATCACGAAGGGAGGTTCCAAAATGGCTCGCAGCTTAAAAAAAGGACCATTTGTCGATGGACACTTGATGACTAAAATCGAGAAATTAAATGAAACAGACAAGAAACAAGTCGTAAAAACTTGGTCTCGTCGTTCTACTATTTTCCCACAGTTTATTGGTCACACAATCGCAGTCTATGACGGACGTAAACACGTGCCTGTATTCATCTCTGAAGATATGGTAGGGCACAAGTTGGGTGAATTCGCTCCAACTCGTACGTACAAAGGTCATGCTAGTGATGACAAAAAAACAAGACGCTAAGAGAGGAGGCTTTTAAATGCAAGCTAAAGCTGTTGCAAGAACAGTCCGTATTGCTCCTCGTAAAGCACGTCTAGTAATGGACCTGATTCGAGGCAAGCAAGTAGGTGAGGCAGTATCAATCTTGAACCTTACACCAAGAGCTGCTTCTCCAATTATCGAGAAAGTATTAAAATCCGCTATTGCAAATGCTGAGCATAACTATGAAATGGACGCTAACAACCTGGTTATTTCTCAAGCATTCGTTGACGAAGGCCCTACGTTAAAAAGATTCCGCCCACGTGCTATGGGACGTGCGAGCCAAATCAACAAACGTACGAGCCACATTACAATCGTTGTATCAGAAAAGAAGGAGGGATAAGTAGTGGGTCAAAAGGTAAATCCAGTCGGTCTTCGTATCGGAGTCATTCGTGATTGGGAATCTAAGTGGTACGCTGGTAAAGATTACGCTGACTTCCTGCACGAAGATTTAAAAATTCGTGAATACATTAGCAAACGCCTTTCTGACGCTTCTGTTTCTAAAGTAGAAATCGAGCGTGCAGCAAACCGCGTTAACATTACGATCCACACAGCTAAGCCTGGTATGGTTATCGGTAAAGGCGGTTCTGAAGTCGAAGCACTTCGCAAAGCCCTTAACAGCCTTACTGGCAAGCGTGTACACATTAACATTCTTGAAATCAAAAGAGCAGATCTTGATGCACAGCTAGTTGCTGACAACATCGCTCGTCAATTAGAAAACCGTGTTTCTTTCCGCCGTGCGCAGAAACAACAAATCCAACGTACTATGCGTGCTGGAGCACAAGGTGTGAAAACAATGGTTTCTGGTCGTCTTGGCGGTGCAGATATCGCTCGTTCTGAATACTACAGTGAAGGAACTGTTCCATTGCACACATTACGTGCGGACATTGACTATGCAACATCTGAAGCTGATACTACTTACGGTAAGCTCGGTGTAAAAGTCTGGATCTATCGTGGAGAGGTTCTTCCTACTAAGAAGAAAACTGAGGAAGGAGGAAAATAATATGTTATTACCAAAACGCGTTAAATATCGCAGAGAGCATCGCGGAAAAATGCGTGGCCGTGCGAAAGGCGGTACTGAAGTACATTTCGGAGAATTCGGTATCCAAGCTCTTGAAGCTTCTTGGATTACTAACCGTCAAATCGAAGCTGCACGTATTGCGATGACTCGTTACATGAAACGTGGCGGTAAAGTTTGGATCAAAATTTTCCCTTCTAAACCTTACACTGCTAAACCACTTGAGGTACGTATGGGATCCGGTAAAGGGGCTCCAGAAGGTTGGGTAGCTGTTGTAAAACCGGGCAAAGTTTTATTTGAAATTTCTGGTGTGTCTGAAGAGGTTGCTCGTGAAGCGCTTCGCCTTGCATCTCACAAATTGCCAATTAAAACGAAGTTCGTAAAACGTGAAGAAATTGGTGGTGAATCAAATGAAAGCTAATGAAATTCGTGACCTTACCACTGCTGAAATTGAACAAAAAGTAAAGTCTCTTAAAGAAGAACTTTTCAATCTTCGCTTTCAATTAGCGACAGGACAACTTGAAAATACTGCTCGCATTCGTGAAGTGCGCAAAGCTATCGCGCGCATGAAAACTGTGATTCGTGAAAGAGAAATTGCTGCTAATAAATAATCACTGAGGGGAGGTCGTGAGCATGAGCGAACGTAACCAACGCAAAGTTTACCAAGGCCGTGTTGTTTCTGACAAAATGGATAAAACCATTACTGTTGTTGTTGAGACATACAAAAAACATACACTTTACGGTAAACGCGTAAAATACTCAAAAAAATTCAAAGCACATGATGAAAATAATCAAGCTAAAATCGGTGACATCGTTAAGATCATGGAAACTCGTCCATTGTCTGCAACTAAGCGTTTCCGTCTAGTTGAAGTTGTCGAAGAAGCTGTTATTATCTAATAAAGTTCGGAATTCTTTTTCCGAAGGGAGGTAACAAATAATGATTCAACAAGAGACTCGTTTAAAAGTAGCTGACAACTCTGGCGCACGTGAAGTACTTACTATTAAAGTTCTTGGTGGTTCTGGACGTAAAACAGCTAACATTGGTGATGTAATTGTTTGCACTGTTAAACAAGCAACACCAGGAGGCGTTGTCAAAAAAGGTGAAGTCGTAAAAGCTGTTATCGTTCGCACTAAAAGCGGAGCGCGCAGAAGTGACGGTTCATACATCAGCTTCGATGAGAATGCATGTGTTATCATCCGTGACGACAAGAGCCCACGCGGAACTCGTATCTTCGGACCAGTTGCTCGTGAATTGCGTGAAAACAACTTTATGAAAATTGTTTCTCTAGCTCCAGAAGTTATCTAATGAAATAAATGCCTTACTCAAGGAGGTGCGATCAGGATGCATGTAAAAAAAGGCGATAAAGTTATGGTTATCTCTGGTAAAGATAAAGGCAAACAAGGAACAATCCTTGCTGCTTTCCCTAAAAAGGACCGCGTTTTAGTTGAAGGTGTTAACATGGTAAAGAAACACTCTAAACCAACTCAAGCTAACCCTCAAGGCGGTATTTCTAATCAAGAGGCGCCAATTCATGTATCAAACGTTATGCCGCTCGATCCTAAAACAGGTGAAGTGACTCGCGTAGGATACAAAGTGGAAGATGGCAAAAAAGTTCGTGTAGCAAAAAAATCTGGGCAAGTTCTAGATAAATAGTATTAAAAGGAAGGGAGGTCTATCTCATGAACCGCCTTAAAGAAAAGTACAATAAAGAAATTGCACCTGCTTTAATGACTAAGTTCAACTATGATTCAGTCATGCAAGTGCCTAAAATCGAAAAAATCGTAATCAACATGGGTGTTGGTGACGCTGTTCAAAACGCCAAAGCAATCGACAGTGCTGTTGAAGAATTAACGTTTATCGCAGGTCAAAAACCTGTCGTTACTCGTGCGAAGAAATCAATTGCTGGATTCCGTCTTCGTGAGGGAATGCCTATCGGTGCGAAAGTAACTCTTCGCGGAGAGCGCATGTATGATTTCCTTGATAAACTTATTTCTGTATCTTTACCGCGTGTACGTGACTTCCGCGGGGTTTCTAAAAAATCTTTCGACGGTCGCGGTAACTACACACTTGGTATCAAAGAACAGTTAATCTTCCCTGAAATTGACTACGATAAAGTAACAAAGGTTCGCGGAATGGACATCGTTATCGTAACAACAGCTAATACTGACGAAGAAGCTCGTGAGCTATTAACTCAAGTAGGTATGCCGTTCCAGAAATAATCAATGAAAGGGAGGCGAAATCGTGGCTAAAAAGTCTATGATTGCGAAACAACAACGTACACCAAAGTTTAAAGTACAAGAGTACACACGCTGTGAACGCTGCGGACGTCCGCATTCAGTCATTCGTAAATTTAAACTTTGCCGTATTTGTTTCCGTGAGCTTGCATATAAAGGACAAATTCCTGGCGTGAAAAAAGCCAGCTGGTAATCCCCAAGAAAGGGAAGGAGGTAATTATATAATGGTTATGACAGATCCAATTGCAGATATGCTAACTCGTATTCGCAATGCAAACATGGTACGTCATGAGAAGCTTGAAATTCCTGCTTCTAAATTGAAAAGAGAAATTGCTGAAATTTTAAAGCGTGAAGGTTTCATTCGTGACGTTGAGTTCGTAGAAGACAGCAAACAAGGTATCATCCGCGTTTTCTTGAAATACGGACAAAACAACGAGCGCGTTATCACTGGTCTTAAAAGAATCAGCAAGCCTGGTTTGCGTGTTTATGCTAAATCTAATGAAGTACCCCGCGTACTTAACGGTCTTGGAATCGCGATTATTTCTACATCACAAGGTGTTTTAACGGACAAAGAAGCCCGTGCAAAACAAGCTGGTGGAGAAGTTCTAGCATACGTTTGGTAAGAAGTTTAACATGAATGGAGGTGTTTGGTATGTCTCGTGTAGGTAAGAAGCTACTTGAGATTCCTTCTGATGTTACAGTAACGTTAAATGATAACAACACTGTAGCTGTGAAAGGACCAAAAGGAGAATTAACTCGTACGTTTCACCCTGATATGGAGATTAAAGTAGAGGACAATGTGCTTACAGTCGCTCGTCCTTCTGATCAAAAAGAGCACCGTGCCCTGCATGGTACGACTCGCAGTCTGCTTGGCAACATGGTTGAAGGTGTATCTAAAGGATTTGAAAGAGGTTTGGAATTAGTCGGTGTCGGTTACCGTGCTTCTAAATCCGGAAATAAACTTGTTTTAAACGTTGGATACTCTCATCCTGTTGAGATCGTTCCTGAAGAAGGCATCGAAATCGAAGTTCCTTCTCAAACAAAAGTAGTTGTAAAAGGTACAGACAAAGAACGCGTAGGAGCTATTGCTGCTAACATCCGCGCTGTACGTTCTCCAGAGCCTTACAAAGGTAAAGGAATCCGCTACGAAGGTGAAGTTGTTCGCCGTAAAGAAGGTAAATCTGCTAAGTAAGATCGCTTAAAGTGAAGAAAGGAGTGACCTAGATGATTACGAAAACTAGCAAAAATGCTGCTCGTCTTAAAAGACACGCTCGTGTTCGCGCTAAACTTTCCGGTACTGCTGAAAGACCGCGCCTGAACGTTTTCCGTTCTAACAAGCACATTTACGCTCAAATCATCGATGATGTAAATGGTGTAACACTTGCTAGTGCATCTACTCTCGATAAAGACTTGAACGTTGAAAGCACTGGAGATACTTCTGCTGCTACTAAAGTTGGAGAATTAGTTGCAAAACGCGCTGCTGAAAAAGGCATTTCTGACGTAGTATTTGACCGTGGCGGATACTTATACCATGGACGTGTAAAAGCTTTGGCTGATGCCGCTCGTGAAGCTGGACTTAAATTTTAATAAAAGAAGGAGGGACACATGATTATGCGTCGTATTGACCCAAGCAAATTAGAGTTAGAAGAACGCTTAGTTACGGTTAACCGCGTAGCGAAAGTTGTTAAAGGTGGTCGTCGTTTCCGCTTCGCAGCTCTAGTCGTTGTCGGTGACAAAAACGGACACGTAGGATTCGGTACTGGTAAAGCACAAGAAGTACCAGAAGCGATCCGCAAAGCTGTTGAAGATGCGAAAAAGAATTTGATTGAAGTACCAATGGTTGGAACTACAATTCCACACGAAATCATCGGACGTTTCGGTGCAGGTAACATCTTGTTAAAACCTGCTTCTGAAGGTACTGGAGTTATCGCTGGAGGCCCTGTACGTGCGGTACTTGAGCTAGCTGGTGTAGCTGATATCCTTTCTAAGTCTTTAGGTTCTAACACACCGATCAACATGATTCGTGCAACACTTCAAGGTTTAAGTGAACTTAAACGTGCTGAAGACGTTGCGAAGCTTCGTGGAAAATCTGTAGAAGAACTGTTAGGATAAGGAGGGAACATTAATGGCTAAATTAGAAATTACCCTCAAACGAAGTGTAATCGGTCGCCCGGAAGACCAACGCGTTACTGTAAGAACACTTGGTTTAAAGAAAACAAACCAAACTGTTGTTCATGAAGACAACGCTGCGATCCGTGGTATGATTAATAAAGTATCTCATTTAGTTTCTGTTAAAGAACAATAAAAATATTTGATCGGATAAGGAGGTGTCCTAATGAAACTTCATGAATTAAAACCTTCAGAAGGTTCACGCAAAACGCGTAATCGCGTAGGTCGTGGTATTGGTTCTGGCAACGGTAAAACAGCTGGTAAAGGTCACAAAGGTCAAAACGCTCGTTCTGGCGGCGGTGTACGCCCTGGATTCGAGGGGGGACAAATGCCTTTATTCCAACGTCTTCCTAAACGCGGTTTCACTAACATCAACCGCAAGGAATACGCTGTAGTCAACCTAGACAAATTGAACGGTTTTGCAGAAGGAACGGAAGTCACTCCTGAACTTCTTCTAGAGACTGGTGTTATTAGCAAACTTAATGCAGGAGTAAAGATTCTTGGCAACGGTAAATTAGAGAAAAAATTAACTGTAAAAGCCAATAAATTCTCTGCTTCTGCGAAAGAAGCTGTTGAAGCTGCTGGCGGTACAGCTGAGGTGATCTAACTTGTTTAAAACAATCTCCAACTTTATGCGTGTGAGTGATATCAGGAATAAAATCATATTCACTTTACTCATGCTTATCGTCTTTCGCATAGGTGCGTTTATTCCTGTGCCTTACGTTAACGCTGAAGCGTTACAGGCACAGTCTCAAATGGGTGTTTTTGATCTCCTTAATACATTTGGCGGCGGTGCGCTTTACCAATTTTCCATTTTCGCAATGGGAATTACTCCTTATATCACGGCTTCGATCATCATTCAGCTGCTTCAGATGGATGTGGTACCGAAGTTTACCGAGTGGTCTAAGCAAGGTGAAGTTGGCCGCCGTAAATTAGCTCAGTTCACAAGGTACTTTACGATTGTGCTTGGTTTCATCCAAGCGTTAGGTATGTCATATGGATTCAACAATCTGGCAAACGGTATGCTGATCGAAAAATCCGGTGTATCGACATATCTTATCATTGCTTTAGTGCTCACTGGCGGAACTGCCTTTTTAATGTGGCTTGGGGAACAAATTACTTCTCATGGAGTAGGCAACGGAATATCGATCATTATCTTCGCGGGGATTGTGTCTAGTATTCCAAAAACAATTGGGCAAATATATGAGACTCAATTTGTCGGCAGCAACGATCAGTTGTTTATTCATATTGTGAAAGTCGCACTTCTTGTGATTGCGATTTTAGCAGTTATTGTTGGAGTTATTTTCATTCAGCAAGCCGTACGGAAAATTGCGATTCAATATGCTAAAGGCACAGGTCGTTCACCTGCTGGCGGAGGTCAGTCTACACACCTTCCATTGAAAGTGAATCCTGCAGGGGTTATTCCGGTAATCTTTGCGGTTGCGTTTTTGATAACGCCGCGGACGATCGCGTCATTCTTTGGAACAAACGATGTGACAAAGTGGATTCAAAACAACTTTGATAATACGCATCCGGTGGGTATGGCGATATATGTTGCGTTGATTATTGCCTTTACGTACTTTTATGCTTTTGTACAGGTAAACCCTGAACAAATGGCTGATAACCTTAAAAAACAGGGTGGCTATATCCCGGGGGTTCGTCCAGGGAAAATGACTCAAGATAGAATTACGAGCATTTTGTATCGACTTACGTTTGTGGGTTCTATATTCTTAGCCGTGATTTCCATTCTTCCTATCTTTTTCATTCAATTCGCTGGATTGCCTCAAAGTGCACAAATTGGCGGAACATCTTTGTTAATTGTTGTCGGGGTAGCCTTGGAGACAATGAAACAACTAGAAAGCCAGTTGGTGAAACGAAACTACCGTGGATTTATGAAAAACTAGAGGAAATGGATTTATCCATTCCCTCTTAATAAAGAGAGGACGGGGGAAATCCGAATGAACTTAGTCTTAATGGGGCTTCCTGGTGCCGGTAAAGGCACACAGGGCGAACGAATTGTTGAGGATTATGGGATTCCTCATATCTCAACAGGAGATATGTTCCGTGCTGCTATGAAAGAAGAAACACCACTCGGACTCGAAGCAAAATCTTATATTGATAAGGGAGAGCTCGTACCTGACGAAGTCACAATCGGAATTGTAAAAGAGAGACTTGGCAAAGATGATTGTGAAAGAGGTTTTCTTCTGGACGGATTTCCGCGAACAGTCGCTCAAGCCGAAGCTCTTGAAGAAATTCTTGAGGAATACGGCAAGCCGATTGATTATGTCATTAACATTGAAGTCGACAAAGACGCTCTTATGGAACGTCTGACTGGACGCAGAATTTGCAGTGTTTGCGGCACAACCTATCATTTAGTCTTTAATCCGCCGAAAACGCCGGGTATTTGTGATAAAGACGGAGGCGAACTCTATCAACGGGCAGATGATAATGAGGAAACAGTCTCTAAACGGCTTGAGGTAAACATGAAGCAAACTCAGCCTTTACTCGATTTCTATTCAGAGAAAGGTTATCTTGCAAACGTGAATGGCCAGCAGGACATTCAAGACGTTTATGCAGATGTGAAGGATCTTCTTGGAGGATTAAAAAAATGATTATCTGTAAAACCCCACGTGAACTTGGTATCATGCGGGAAGCAGGGCGAATCGTGGCTTTAACTCATGAAGAGTTAAAAAAGCACATTAAACCAGGAATCTCGACAAAAGAATTGGATCAAATTGCCGAACGTTTTATTAAGAAGCAGGGTGCAATCCCATCTTTTAAGGGGTATAATGGGTTTCGCGGGAGCATTTGCGTATCAGTTAATGAAGAACTCGTTCACGGCATACCTGGCAGCAGGGTGCTGAAGGACGGTGACATCATCAGTATTGATATCGGTGCTAAATTAAATGGTTATCATGGTGACTCTGCATGGACATATCCGGTAGGAAACATCAGCGATGATGACAAAAAACTTCTGGAAGTGACAGAGGAGTCTTTATATAAAGGCTTGCAGGAAGCAAAACCAGGTGAACGTTTGTCGAATATTTCCCACGCAATACAAACGTATGTCGAAAATGAGCAGTTTTCAGTTGTTAGGGAGTATGTCGGACATGGTGTTGGTCAAGACTTGCATGAGGACCCGCAAATTCCTCATTACGGTCCGCCCAACAAAGGACCACGGCTTAAACCTGGCATGGTTCTCGCTATTGAACCTATGGTGAACGCTGGCAGCCGCTACGTGAAAACATTGGCTGATAACTGGACGGTTGTAACGGTAGATGGGAAAAAGTGTGCTCATTTTGAACATACGATTGCGATTACGGAAACGGGTTTTGATATACTGACGAGAGTCTAGATGATGAAAATAATTCCGAAGACAGATGTTTTTCAAGCTTGATAGGGCAGAAAGCTTGGGTGAACATTGGCAAGACCGAATTCATCTTGCTGCTTGTCGTTGGAATTTTAACCATCATCAATGTACTAACAGCAGACGGAGAAAAGCGTACATTTCATTCTCCTAAGAAAAAGAATATCAATCATTTAACCCTTTATGATTGCGTATCTCCGGAAGTTCAGAACAGTATAAACGAAACAGGGCGTGTGACAAACTTCTTTTGAAATTTGTCAGAAAGCAAGTTACTGATTTGAAGAAGGGAGAACACTTGAATGGCGAAAGACGATGTAATTGAAGTGGAAGGTACTATAGTCGAAACACTGCCAAACGCGATGTTCAAAGTTGAACTTGAAAATGGCCACACTGTTTTGGCTCATGTATCTGGTAAAATCCGCATGCACTTCATTCGCATTTTACCTGGAGACAAAGTTACGGTAGAATTATCTCCATATGACTTAACTCGTGGCAGGATTACGTACCGTTACAAATAAAGCACTCCGGAAACTGAAGGAGGTTGGAAACACATGAAAGTGAGACCATCAGTTAAACCAATCTGCGAAAAATGTAAAGTTATTCGCAGAAAAGGAAAAGTAATGGTGATCTGTGAAAATCCAAAGCATAAACAAAAACAAGGATAATTTATAAGGAGGTGCCCAGAGAATGGCTCGTATTGCTGGTGTAGATATCCCACGTGACAAACGTGTTGTTATTTCTTTAACATACATCTTCGGAATTGGACGCACAACGGCTCAGCAAGTTTTAAAAGAAGCTGGAGTTTCAGAAGATACTCGTGTGCGCGATCTTACTGAAGAAGAACTTGGTAAAATCCGTGATATTATTGACAAACTGAAAGTAGAAGGTGACCTTCGCCGTGAAGTTTCTCTTAATATCAAACGTCTGATCGAAATCGGAAGCTACCGCGGAATCCGTCATCGCAGAGGATTACCTGTTCGCGGACAAAACTCTAAAAACAATGCGCGTACTCGTAAAGGTCCGCGTCGTACTGTAGCTAACAAGAAAAAATAAGTAAGGGAGGTTCTTAAACAATGGCTGCTGCTCGTAAATCTAACACGCGTAAACGTCGCGTGAAAAAGAATATTGAGTCTGGAATTGCTCATATTCGTTCAACTTTCAATAACACGATCGTTACGATCACTGACACTCATGGTAATGCTATTTCTTGGTCTAGTGCCGGAGCTTTAGGATTCAGAGGTTCTCGTAAATCTACTCCTTTTGCTGCGCAAATGGCTGCAGAAACAGCTGCTAAAGGTTCAATCGAACATGGTCTTAAAACTCTAGAGGTTACTGTTAAAGGACCTGGTTCAGGCCGTGAAGCTGCAATCCGTGCACTTCAAGCTGCTGGACTAGAAGTCACTGCTATCAGAGACGTAACTCCTGTTCCTCATAACGGATGCCGTCCACCAAAACGTCGCCGCGTGTAATTTGTTTGTATAGATTTTGTGTCCCTGTCAATAATGGGTTATGATACAGTTATTTATGAAACGAATGCACCGACTCGTTGCCTGAGCACATACGGGACTAAACAATGGGGAATTTCGGATGGAATCTCATATGATTCTATTCGAGGTTTCGACGTTTTGAAGGAGGGTTTTAAGTAATGATCGAGATTGAAAAACCAAAAATCGAAACGGTTGAAATCAGCGACGATGCCAAATTTGGTAAGTTTGTCGTAGAGCCACTTGAGCGTGGATATGGTACAACTCTGGGTAACTCCTTACGTCGTATCCTCTTATCCTCACTCCCTGGTGCCGCTGTAACATCAATCCAGATAGATGGTGTACTGCACGAATTCTCGACAATTGAAGGCGTTGTGGAAGATGTTACAACGATTATCTTACACATTAAAAAGCTTGCATTGAAAATCTACTCTGATGAAGAGAAGACGCTAGAAATTGATGTACAGGGTGAAGGAACTGTAACGGCAGCTGATATTACACACGATAGTGATGTAGAGATCTTAAATCCTGATCTTCATATCGCGACTCTTGGTGAGAATGCGAGTTTCCGAGTTCGCCTTACTGCTCAAAGAGGACGTGGGTATACGCCTGCTGACGCAAACAAGAGAGACGATCAGCCAATCGGCGTGATTCCGATCGATTCTATCTATACGCCAGTTTCTCGTGTATCTTATCAGGTAGAGAACACTCGTGTAGGCCAAGTTGCAAACTATGATAAACTTACACTTGATGTTTGGACTGATGGAAGCACTGGACCGAAAGAAGCAATTGCGCTTGGTTCAAAGATTTTAACTGAACACCTTAATATATTCGTTGGTTTAACTGACGAAGCTCAACATGCTGAAATCATGGTTGAAAAAGAAGAAGATCAAAAAGAGAAAGTTCTTGAAATGACAATTGAAGAATTGGATCTTTCTGTTCGTTCTTACAACTGCTTAAAGCGTGCGGGTATTAACACGGTTCAAGAGCTTGCGAACAAGACGGAAGAAGATATGATGAAAGTTCGAAATCTAGGACGCAAATCACTTGAAGAAGTGAAAGCGAAACTAGAAGAACTTGGACTCGGACTTCGCAAAGACGATTGACTAGTTTCCCTTGTGAACTAGGATTTTCGTGTGTTTATTATTCAGAAACAGCATTCCAATAAAGGAGGGGACATCACATGTCATACAGAAAACTAGGACGTACGAGTGCACAGCGTAAAGCTATGCTTCGTGATCTTACAACTGATTTGATCATCAACGAAAGAATCGAAACAACTGAAACACGTGCGAAAGAACTTCGCTCTGTAGTTGAAAAAATGATCACGCTTGGCAAACGCGGTGATCTTCACGCTCGCCGTCAAGCTGCTGCATACATCCGCAACGAGGTTGCAAACGAAGAAAATAACCAAGATGCACTTCAAAAATTATTCTCTGACATTGCAACTCGTTACGAGGAGCGCCAAGGTGGATACACACGTATTATGAAGCTTGGTCCTCGCCGTGGTGACGGAGCACCAATGGCAATTATCGAATTGGTTTAATCACATATTTTTGTGTATCTAAAGAAGGGCGGGACAGTTTCTAACTGGATCTATGCCCTTTTTTTAGATACTGTAACTTTTAATAGAGAGAAAAGCAGAGCATTAGCTGAGAGGAGGCCGGTTTTCCATGAATCAAAATCAGTTGATATCGGTAGAGGATATCGTATTTCGATATCGGAAGGACGCAGAAAGACGAGCACTAGACGGCGTCTCCCTGCAGGTGTATGAGGGTGAATGGCTTGCAATCGTAGGTCATAACGGTTCAGGGAAATCAACACTGGCCCGCGCATTGAATGGTTTAATTCTTCCTGAATCAGGCGACATTGAGGTTGCCGGGATTCAATTGACAGAGGAATCCGTTTGGGAAGTGCGTAAGAAGATAGGTATGGTCTTTCAAAATCCGGATAACCAATTTGTCGGAACGACTGTTCGCGATGATGTGGCTTTTGGTTTAGAAAACAATGGTGTACCGCGGGAAGAAATGATTGAGAGAGTAGACTGGGCAGTAAAACAGGTGAATATGCAAGATTTTCTCGATCAAGAGCCGCACCATCTCTCCGGAGGCCAAAAGCAGAGAGTTGCGATTGCGGGGGTTATTGCCGCACGTCCTGATATTATTATCTTAGATGAAGCAACATCCATGCTTGATCCGATCGGGCGAGAAGAAGTGCTTGAAACGGTAAGACATCTAAAAGAGCAGGGCATGGCGACTGTCATATCCATTACACATGATCTGAATGAGGCAGCAAAAGCAGACAGGATCATTGTCATGAATGGCGGTAAAAAATATGCTGAAGGGCCGCCTGAAGAGATTTTTAAATTGAATAAAGAACTTGTTCGAATTGGGCTTGATTTACCCTTCTCATTCCAGCTTAGCCAGCTTTTAAGAGAAAATGGACTGGATTTGGAAGAAAACCATTTGACTCAGGAAGGGCTGGTGAAAGAGCTGTGGACATTACAATCAAAGATGTAGAGCATCGCTATCAGATGAAGACGCCGTTTGAGCGCCTAGCACTGTATGATATCAATGCATCGATTAAAGAAGGAAGCTACGTAGCCGTTATCGGGCATACAGGCTCTGGCAAGTCCACTCTTCTTCAGCACCTAAATGGTCTCCTGAAGCCGACGAAGGGACAGATATCACTAGGTAGCACTGTCATTCAGGCAGGGAAAAAGAATAAAGATCTGAAAAAACTTCGTAAAAAAGTCGGAATCGTTTTCCAATTTCCTGAGCATCAATTATTCGAAGAAACAGTTCTTAAAGATATTTCATTCGGACCGATGAACTTTGGTGTTAAAAAAGAAGATGCTGAACAAAAAGCGAGAGAGATGCTGCAGCTTGTAGGTTTATCAGAAGAGCTTTTGGACAGGTCACCCTTTGAATTAAGCGGGGGACAAATGCGCAGAGTTGCAATTGCCGGCGTACTTGCAATGGACCCTGAAGTGCTTGTTCTGGATGAACCGACTGCAGGATTGGACCCAAGAGGGCGAAAAGAGATTATGGACATGTTTTATGAGCTTCATCAACGTGGGAACCTGACGACGATCCTTGTGACACACAGCATGGAGGATGCAGCTGCATACGCTGATGAAATGATTGTTATGCATAAAGGAACGATACAAGCATCAGGCAGTCCGCGTGATCTGTTTTTAAAGGGTGAAGAGATGGCCGGCTGGGGGCTGGATCTTCCAGAAACAATAAAATTCCAAAGACACCTTGAAGCTGCACTGGGTGTGAGATTTAATGAGCCTATGCTCACAATCGAAGATGCCGCTGCTGAAATCCGTGCTCTTTTTCAGGGAGAGAAGACTTTATGATGGACAGCATGATTATCGGCAAGTATGTACCGGGTACTTCACTTGTGCACCGGCTTGACCCCAGAACAAAACTGATCACGATCTTTTTATTTGTCTGCATCGTATTCTTAGCCAATAATGTTCAGACATATACGTTGCTTGGTTTATTTACAATTGGCGTCGTTTCTTTAACAAGAGTTCCTTTCTCTTTTTTAATGAAAGGGCTGAAGCCAATCATCTGGATTGTTCTTTTTACGTTCCTTCTTCACATCCTTATGACACATGAAGGACCGATTATCTTTCAAATAGGTTTTTTCAAAGTCTATGAGGGCGGTCTGGTTCAGGGGATATTCATTTCTCTTAGATTCGTCTATTTGATTTTAATCACAACCTTATTAACGCTTACGACTACACCGATTGAGATTACCGATGGAATGGAACAGCTGCTGAACCCATTGAAAAAATTAAAGCTTCCTGTTCATGAGCTGGCTCTTATGATGTCAATTTCTTTACGGTTTATTCCGACACTGATGGAGGAGACAGATAAGATCATGAAGGCTCAGATGGCGCGAGGCGTTGATTTTACAAGCGGGCCTGTCAAAGATAGAGTGAAGGCTATTGTCCCGCTTCTTGTCCCGCTCTTCGTCAGCGCATTTAAACGCGCCGAAGAGCTTGCGGTGGCAATGGAAGCAAGAGGCTATCAAGGCGGAGAAGGACGTACGAAATATAGAAAGCTTGTATGGACAGGAAAAGACACTTCTGTCATTGTCAGCTTAATTGTATTAGCTGCTTTGTTATTTTTCTTAAGGGCTTAGAGGTGCTGTATGAGACTGAAATGCACGATTTCTTATGACGGACATTTGTTTAACGGTTATCAGGTTCAGCCGGGCAAAAGAACGGTTCAGGATGAACTGGAGAAGGCTTTGGCTGTCCTGCATAAGTCAAAAGACAGAATTCCGGTCGTTTCGTCTGGAAGAACAGACAGCGGGGTTCACGCAGCCGGACAGGTGATTCATTTTGACACTCCACTGTCTATCCCGGCTGAGAGATGGCCATATGCCTTAAATGCACTGCTTCCGGACGATATCGCAGTCAAACAGGCAGAAATTGCGGATGATGGGTTCCATGCACGATTTAGCGCAGTCAAAAAAGAATATCGCTACTTTGTATACACGGAGAAACACCCGGACGTATTTAAACGGCATTACGCTTACCATTTTTCATATCGCCTTAATGTGCAGGACATGAGAGAAGCGGCAAAGCATCTTATAGGGACACATGATTTTACGAGCTTTTGCGCGGCTAAAACAGAAGTGCAGGACAAGGTAAGAACGATATACGAACTTGATTGGACTGAGACGGCTGACGGCCTGCAAATGCGGATCACAGGCAGCGGTTTCTTATATAATATGGTCAGAATTATTGCGGGTACTTTGCTTGATGTAGGTATTGGAAAAATTTCTCCCGATGAGGTGAAATCCATGCTGGAAGCGAAGGATCGCGAAGCGGCAGGGCGCACAGCGCCGGGGCACGGGCTATATTTATGGAACGTTTACTATGACAACTAAACCAGGTGTATAATATTTTCTTGACAGAGTCTGCATAAAGTTATAAGATATCATATGGTATGTATTTCAACCCCACGATAAGCCCCGGAACTTATTGTGTTGTGAAATAGAACGTAATCGAAGTTTATTGAAAATGACAGATCATTTAGGAGGGAAATTCAATGCGTACAACACCTATGGCTAACGCAAGTACTATTGAACGCAAGTGGTTAGTTGTTGATGCTGCTGGCAAGACTTTAGGTCGTCTTTCTTCAGAAGTTGCAGCTATCCTTCGCGGAAAACACAAACCAACTTACACACCACACGTTGATACTGGAGATCATGTGATCATCATCAACGCTGAAAAAATCGAGTTAACTGGTAAAAAGTTAACTGACAAAATCTACTACCGTCACACTCAACATCCAGGCGGATTAAAATCAAGAACTGCTCTTGAAATGCGTACAAACTACCCTGAGAAAATGCTTGAGCTTGCTATCAAAGGCATGCTTCCAAAAGGTTCTCTAGGTCGTCAAATGTTCAAAAAATTGAACGTATACCGTGGTTCTGAGCATCCACACGAAGCACAAAAACCTGAAGTTTACGAACTTCGCGGTTAATTAAAAAGGAGGTTACCAATTTGGCACAGGTTCAATATTACGGTACTGGCCGTCGTAAAAGCTCTGTAGCGCGTGTGCGTTTAGTTCCAGGAGAAGGCCGTATCGTCGTTAATAATCGTGAAATCAGCGAACATATCCCATCTGCAGCTTTAATCGAAGATATCAAACAACCATTAACTTTGACTGAAACAGCTGGCACTTATGATGTTTTAGTAAACGTACATGGAGGCGGCCTATCTGGTCAAGCTGGAGCAATCCGTCACGGTATCGCTCGTGCTTTGCTTGAAGCAGATCCAGAATACCGTACAACTCTTAAACGTGCAGGTCTTCTGACTCGTGACGCTCGTATGAAAGAACGTAAAAAATACGGTCTTAAAGGCGCTCGTCGTGCACCTCAGTTCTCAAAACGTTAATTTTACGTTTTCGAAAAGCTCTCGACCTTGGGTTGGGAGCTTTTTTCTTTCAATAAAACGTGGCAGCTTCGCATAAAAATAACAACTGAATGGACGCTTGACGGCGTTAAGCAAATTGTTTTTTATAAACGGTCTCACTGTAATAATCATGATAGCTTTCATTCTTATTCAATTGGAAGTTCGGTCAATGTTTATTATCGTTATGTGATCAGGCCAGCTCCATCTAACCACTGTATCTCATCCGTTAAAGTTCACTGCTGATTAACCCGGAGAAACAATAGCTCTCATTGCTAATGGCTTTATGTAACGAAGTAAAAGTAAATCTGATGATATAAATCACATATCTCCTTTGTGATTTTTTTGCGTTTTTATGAACTTTTTTCTAAATATGCAAAGGGAAAGCGATATCAATCTAGAAATATTTGTTATACTCTATACATTAAAGTAAGGAGAAGATTCATGAATGCGTTAGTAGCTCATAATAGCAAAGCCTGGGATAAAAAAGTAGAAACAGGCAATGAATGGACTGTTGCTGTTGAACAGCAGGTTATCGAACAAGCAAAAAAAGGCAATTGGGATATAAGGGTAACACCAATGAAAGATGTACCGAAGGATTGGTTTCCGCCTATCAAAGGTCTGAAAGTACTCTGTTTAGCATCAGGCGGTGGCCAGCAGGGTCCAGTTTTGGCAGCCGCAGGCGCGGATGTCACCGTATTAGATAACTCAGAAAAACAGCTGAATCAGGATAGAATGGTTGCTGAGCGAGATGGTCTCACGATACACACTGTCAAAGGAAGCATGGACGATTTAAGTGTATTTAATGATGAATCATTTGATGTCATTGTACATCCTGTTGCCAATGTTTTTGTTGAGAATGTCCTCCCGGTATGGAAGGAAGCGCACCGTGTGTTGAAAAGGAACGGTGTTCTAATCTCGGGTTTTGTCAATCCTGTTGTATTTCTGTTTGATACAGAATTAGAACAGCAAGGTGTTTTAAAAGTAAAACACTCCATTCCATATGCTGACCCAGAAGATCTTCCGAAACATAGAGTGAAAAAACTGATCGAAAATAATGAGGCTCTGGAATTCGGCCATTCCTTAGAAGACCAAATCAAAGGCCAAATTGATGCTGGTTTTATCGTTACTGGTTTTTATGAAGATAAAGGCGGGTTTGTATTAGACCAATATATCCATACATATTCTGCAACAAGAAGCGTGAAAGTATGAAAAGCAGCGACCTGTTAGAGGGGCTGCTTTTTTCATAACCAATTACAGAACGTTTGTTCCGCACCCTGCGGAAAGCTGATTTTTTATCGATTTTACACCTTCATTTGGGCGAATTTCCAACCGAATTCGGGCATTGTTTCATCATCCAAACCTCAAAATAATCGGTAAAAGGAGAGTGAATTTATATGGCAGAAGTACTGTCTTTTATGGATGTGAAACGCCAAAAGGATTTTGAATTAGAAAAGAACTTGCTCAAAGAACTCTCTCTGAGACAAATTATCCAGTCTGTTAAGGATTGTTTGGAACCATTATTTCCATTTTTACATGATGAACGAGATATTATTACTGAAGGCTGTATTGATTTTGCGATTGAAGCTTATTTGTTAGGCGGGCGTTTTGGGATATTCGGCTATTACGGAGAATCCATGCAGAGTATCAGTGCCCGCTCTGCAAGAGAAGAAGAAGAGCTACGTATGGAGTTTTTTGATTATCTCTATAATTGGATACACGAGCAATACGCAACATTTGATAAAAACACGGTTTATGAAGCGGCACGCAAGTTCATTAAAGATTGGTGGACAGCGGGGTTTGTTCAAAGAGAAAAACAGTGTAAGCTTCGCATGCGATAATCATATTTCCCGGCCCTGTCCCATAGTTATGTAATAACGGACAAGCGGGAGGGGAAGGGATGAGGAAAAAGCTTAAATGGCTCAGTTTTTTGCTAGGCTTCATCGTATTACTATTTCTGTTCAAATATCAGTTCAGCAATAACGACTCTTGGAAGCCGTGGAGCCTGCCCTTGAGCGGTAAAATCATTTATCTAGATCCAGGTCATGGCGGGCCTGACGGCGGAGCAGTCGGCGGAAAGCTGTTAGAGAAGGATGTTACCCTGGAAGTGGCCTTTAGAGTCAGGGATTATCTTCAAGAACAAGGAGCGCTTGTTATCATGACCAGAGAAAGTGATACTGATCTCGCTCCAGAAGGAACAAAAGGCTATAGTCGACGAAAAGCTGAGGATCTAAGACAACGAGTCAAATTAATAAACCATTCAGAGGCGGAGCTCTATATCAGCATTCATCTTAATGCGATTCCGTCACAAAAATGGAGCGGAGCCCAAAGCTTTTATTACGGGAAATATGCGGAAAATGAGAAAGTCGCAAAATACATCCAAGATGAGCTGAGAAGAAATCTGGAAAACACAACCCGGAAAGCAAAGCGGATTCATGGTATCTACTTAATGCAAAACGTCACCAAACCGGGGGCGCTTATAGAAGTCGGATTTTTATCCAATCCAAACGAAGCAACGCTACTCGGTAAACCGAAATATCAAGACAAGGTGGCATCTTCCATATATAAAGGCATTTTGCGATATTTCACAGAAAAAGGAGACCCTCCGGAGTAATGGAGGGTTTTCTTGTGGTTCTAAGCATAAGACACCCGCCATTTATGTATGATATAATAATAATTGTAAACGAATACACAAAAGGGTGAGGTTCGATGATAAGAGAAGATGAAGTAAGAAAACTAGTCGGAGAAATGCGCGAACCTTTTCTTCAAAGACCTCTGGGAGAATTGGATGCCGTTAAGGAAATTAAAATAAAGCCTGAAAAACGGCATATCAGTGTAAAAGTCGCTCTTGCAAAAACAGGAACTGCAGAACAAATGCAGATTCAGCAAGAGATCGTAAACGTATTAAAAGGGGCAGGAGCTGAGACAGTCGGCCTTCGATTTGAAGAGCTGCCTGAAGAAACGGTTGCTAAATTCCGGGCGCCGTCAGCTGAGAAAAAAACATTATTAAATATGGATAACCCGCCAGTCTTTCTTGCTGTAGCAAGTGGAAAAGGCGGCGTAGGCAAGTCAACTGTGTCAGTAAACCTAGCTATTTCTCTGGCTCGTCTAGGGAAAAAGGTTGGTTTAATTGATGCGGATATTTATGGGTTCAGTGTGCCGGACATGATGGGTATCACTGTGCGTCCAACAATTGAAGGAGAGAAACTTCTTCCTGTTGAACGCTTTGGAGTAAAGGTCATGTCAATGGGCTTTTTCGTAGAAGAAAATGCTCCGGTCGTATGGAGAGGGCCGATGCTCGGCAAAATGCTGAATAACTTTTTCCATGAAGTAGAGTGGGGAGAAGTAGACTATATCGTTCTTGATCTTCCGCCTGGTACAGGGGACGTTGCTCTCGATGTACATACAATGCTTCCGAGCTGCAAAGAAATTATCGTATCTACGCCACATCCGACAGCTGCTTTTGTCGCGGCCAGAGCGGGCTCTATGGCGATTAAAACCGATCATGAGGTCGTGGGTGTCATAGAGAACATGGCTTATTATGAAAGTGCAAAGACAGGGGAAAGAGAATATGTGTTTGGAAAAGGCGGAGGAGATAAACTGGCTGAGGAACTAAACGTGCCTTTGCTCGGCAGAATCCCATTGAAACAGCCCGATTGGGATAAGGACCAATTTGCTCCGTCTGTTTATGACGAAAATCATCCAATCGGAGAAATATATCAGGACATCGCAAAAAAAATAGATGCAAAAATGTCAGTGCAGGTATAAAAGGTGAACCGGGATTCCAGATCCCGGCTTTCCCTTTATTCACTTTCTTTTGCTGTGTCTTTTGCTGCTTTTTTCAGCTCATCTTCGAACTGCTTTTTGTAAAGCGGACTAGAAAGTGTTTCGTTAATAACCTCTTCTAAATAACTGCGGAATTCTTGGCTTTTTGCCAGCTGGCTGTACTTTTTATCCATGCCGGGATCCTGCATAACGCTCATCAGCATCTTCTGGTAATCTGGATCCTTCATCAGCTTTTTAATCACTTTTTCATGCTCTGTCTGAAGAGTTTTGGCAAAGCCCTCAGCAAAATCAGTGTCTTCAAAGATGTTTTTCCAAAATTCTTCACCTTTTTTAGATGTGAGTGTTTTTTCTATTGTTCCTTTAATTGCATCTTGGTCAATCACCAGCGCTTCATTCATGGCATCATCATTTAATAATTCCTTAATAGCTTTCTTTCCATCATCAGTTTTTAATATATCAACAACCATTTTTTTGGTCTGATCATAGTCCATATCCGCTGCTTGGTCTTTTGGAGCGCAAGCTGTTACAGATAATAACAAAAAACAGCTCATCAATAGCGTTTTGGCTTTTGACATGCTTAAGCTCCTTTCACATACTTGTCTTACCTTTAATATGATTCATCTGTTTGGAATTATACATAACAAAATATCGCTGTTCGCGATTTTTGAGGGGATGAATAAAGAAATGAAAAGCCGTGGTTTAGTTCGTTTTTTCTTTTCTATTTTAGCTGTCGGGGCGCTTATCACGAGTATTGTGGGTTTTGCTTTAAAGTGGGGAGAATATAGAGGGCTGTTTCTAACATTTGAAGCGGGACAGATTTTCTCTGTTTTATTTTGGTTTATCGGTGTAGGCATGATTTTCAGTGTGATCAGCCAAATGGGTTTTTTCGTGTTTTTAACAGTTCATCGGTTTGCGCTTGAGATATTAAGGTCCTCCTCTTTGTGGAATTTGCTGCAGTTGTTTTTCATCCTGTTTGTTGCTTTTGATTTAATGTACGTGCGTTTTTTATTTTTTGGAGAGAGCGGAGAATCGCTGGCTGGCTATGCGTGGTTACCGGTGTTTTTATTGATCTTTGGAGTGATTACAGCTTATATAAAGCAAAAGCAGTCCTCTAAGAAAACATTTGTGTCATCGTTGTTTTTGATGGTTGTGATTACCGCATTAGAATGGTTCCCTGCATTAAGAGTAAATGATGAGGACTGGCTTTATTTAATGCTTTTTCCGTTAATGGCATGTAATGCCTTCCAATTGCTGATGCTGCCGAAGTTTGCAGCAAAGTAATTACTTTACCTCTGCGGATCTGGCATCAGAATTTGCGATGAGATCACCCACGGTTACATTTTTTAATCCTTTTTCTTTCAGCTGATGGATGATATCAGGCAATGCTTCTTCTGTTTGTTTTGCCGAATCGGAGGCATGTAAAAGAATAATGTCTCCACCGGAAACTTGCTTGGTCACATTGTCGATGATTTTTTCAACTCCGGGATTTGTCCAGTCTTGAGAGTTCACACTGTAATGAACGACTGTATAATTGTATTGCTTTGCGACCTTTAGAACATTCTTATTGAATTGGCCGGTAGGGGGTCTTAATAGCTGTATGTCTTTGACCCCTAACTTTTCAAAGGCTGTTTGCGCACGGTTCATGTCCTTTTTTATTTCGCTGCTCTCTAAATTGGCATAGTTTTTATAAGCGTAGCCCATGCTCCCGATTTGATGGCCGTCCTTTACGATACGGGCCACTGTGTCGGGATGGCGTTCTGCCCAAGAAGCGGACAGGAAAAACGTTGCGTTTTTAATCCCGTGTGCTTTCAGAGTATTAAGTATCGGTTCTGCTCTCTCATCACCCCAGCTGATATCGAAAGTAAGTGAAATATCTTTAGAGTCTGTTTCTCCTTTATAAATGGCTTTAGGTCCGGTGTCAGTTGAAAACACGGGAAGCGGGACAGCTCTTTGGATATAAAAAAAGCTGGCAGCTGCAAATGCGGCGATAAGTATAATAATTAATTGTTTTACCCGTTTAATGTGCCACACATAGAAGTGATTCACTGATGATGCCTCCTTATCTTGTCCATCATTCTTGTTTTACATCTTATGAGCATGGACAATTGAATATAACCGATAAAATGTCTCTTCACATACAGCCTAAATTGGGTGTTGACCTTTTGATAATATCCGTGATATATTATTATTCGTCGCTGATAAACAGCTGACATCAACTAAAAGCTTCATTAAATACTTTAAAAAAAGTTGTTGACTTAAAAGAAGGTAAATGTTATAGTAATAAAGCTGCTTCGTTAAGCGGCGGTAATGATCTTTGAAAACTAAACAAGACAAAACGTACCTGTTAATTCAGTTTTTAAAAATCGCACAGCGATGTGCGTAGTCAGTCAAACTACTTTATCGGAGAGTTTGATCCTGGCTCAGGACGAACGCTGGCGGCGTGCCTAATACATGCAAGTCGAGCGGACAGATGGGAGCTTGCTCCCTGATGTTAGCGGCGGACGGGTGAGTAACACGTGGGTAACCTGCCTGTAAGACTGGGATAACTCCGGGAAACCGGGGCTAATACCGGATGGTTGTTTGAACCGCATGGTTCAAACATAAAAGGTGGCTTCGGCTACCACTTACAGATGGACCCGCGGCGCATTAGCTAGTTGGTGAGGTAACGGCTCACCAAGGCAACGATGCGTAGCCGACCTGAGAGGGTGATCGGCCACACTGGGACTGAGACACGGCCCAGACTCCTACGGGAGGCAGCAGTAGGGAATCTTCCGCAATGGACGAAAGTCTGACGGAGCAACGCCGCGTGAGTGATGAAGGTTTTCGGATCGTAAAGCTCTGTTGTTAGGGAAGAACAAGTACCGTTCGAATAGGGCGGTACCTTGACGGTACCTAACCAGAAAGCCACGGCTAACTACGTGCCAGCAGCCGCGGTAATACGTAGGTGGCAAGCGTTGTCCGGAATTATTGGGCGTAAAGGGCTCGCAGGCGGTTTCTTAAGTCTGATGTGAAAGCCCCCGGCTCAACCGGGGAGGGTCATTGGAAACTGGGGAACTTGAGTGCAGAAGAGGAGAGTGGAATTCCACGTGTAGCGGTGAAATGCGTAGAGATGTGGAGGAACACCAGTGGCGAAGGCGACTCTCTGGTCTGTAACTGACGCTGAGGAGCGAAAGCGTGGGGAGCGAACAGGATTAGATACCCTGGTAGTCCACGCCGTAAACGATGAGTGCTAAGTGTTAGGGGGTTTCCGCCCCTTAGTGCTGCAGCTAACGCATTAAGCACTCCGCCTGGGGAGTACGGTCGCAAGACTGAAACTCAAAGGAATTGACGGGGGCCCGCACAAGCGGTGGAGCATGTGGTTTAATTCGAAGCAACGCGAAGAACCTTACCAGGTCTTGACATCCTCTGACAATCCTAGAGATAGGACGTCCCCTTCGGGGGCAGAGTGACAGGTGGTGCATGGTTGTCGTCAGCTCGTGTCGTGAGATGTTGGGTTAAGTCCCGCAACGAGCGCAACCCTTGATCTTAGTTGCCAGCATTCAGTTGGGCACTCTAAGGTGACTGCCGGTGACAAACCGGAGGAAGGTGGGGATGACGTCAAATCATCATGCCCCTTATGACCTGGGCTACACACGTGCTACAATGGACAGAACAAAGGGCAGCGAAACCGCGAGGTTAAGCCAATCCCACAAATCTGTTCTCAGTTCGGATCGCAGTCTGCAACTCGACTGCGTGAAGCTGGAATCGCTAGTAATCGCGGATCAGCATGCCGCGGTGAATACGTTCCCGGGCCTTGTACACACCGCCCGTCACACCACGAGAGTTTGTAACACCCGAAGTCGGTGAGGTAACCTTTTAGGAGCCAGCCGCCGAAGGTGGGACAGATGATTGGGGTGAAGTCGTAACAAGGTAGCCGTATCGGAAGGTGCGGCTGGATCACCTCCTTTCTAAGGATATTATACGGAATATAAGACCTTGGGTCTTATAAACAGAACGTTCCCTGTCTTGTTTAGTTTTGAAGGATCATTCCTTCGAAACGTGTTCTTTGAAAACTAGATAACAGTAGACATCACATTCAAGTAATACAAGATATCACATAGTGATTCTTTTTAACGGTTAAGTTAGAAAGGGCGCACGGTGGATGCCTTGGCACTAGGAGCCGATGAAGGACGGGACGAACACCGATATGCTTCGGGGAGCTGTAAGCAAGCTTTGATCCGGAGATTTCCGAATGGGGAAACCCACCACTCGTAATGGAGTGGTATCCATATCTGAATTCATAGGATATGAGAAGGCAGACCCGGGGAACTGAAACATCTAAGTACCCGGAGGAAGAGAAAGCAAATGCGATTCCCTGAGTAGCGGCGAGCGAAACGGGATTAGCCCAAACCAAGAGGCTTGCCTCTTGGGGTTGTAGGACACTCTGTACGGAGTTACAAAGGAACGAGGTAGATGAAGAGGTCTGGAAAGGCCCGCCATAGG
>NZ_CP011101.1:165000-170000 GCF_000978495.1 Bacillus sp. LM 4-2
AGGTGGAAGTGTGGCGACACATGGAGCTGACAGATACTAATCGATCGAGGACTTAACCATATTTTTGAATGATGTTACATCTGTTATCTAGTTTTGAGAGAACACTCTCAATTTGTTTGGTGGCGATAGCGAAGAGGTCACACCCGTTCCCATACCGAACACGGAAGTTAAGCTCTTCAGCGCCGATGGTAGTCGGGGGTTTCCCCCTGTGAGAGTAGGACGCCGCCAAGCAGATTTATTAATTCTACCATGTTTGTTTATGAAGCTTTATATTATTCCGCAGTAGCTCAGTGGTAGAGCTATCGGCTGTTAACCGATCGGTCGTAGGTTCGAATCCTACCTGCGGAGCCATTGCTTCCATAGCTCAGCAGGTAGAGCACTTCCATGGTAAGGAAGAGGTCAGCGGTTCGAGCCCGCTTGGAAGCTTAAATGTATTATTACCAAGGTTTCTCATAAGGAGAAAGCTTTTTTTATTGCGATATGCGGAAGTAGTTCAGTGGTAGAACACCACCTTGCCAAGGTGGGGGTCGCGGGTTCGAATCCCGTCTTCCGCTCCATTTATCCCAACGGGATATTGTAAATTGAATTGCGCCCGTAGCTCAATTGGATAGAGCGTTTGACTACGGATCAAAAGGTTAGGGGTTCGACTCCTCTCGGGCGCGCCATATCTTTTAATAGAATAGATAGGAAATCGGGAAGTAGCTCAGCTTGGTAGAGCACATGGTTTGGGACCATGGGGTCGCAGGTTCGAATCCTGTCTTCCCGACCATTTTTTATGGGGCCTTAGCTCAGCTGGGAGAGCGCCTGCTTTGCACGCAGGAGGTCAGCGGTTCGATCCCGCTAGGCTCCACCAAAAGTTTTTAAAAAAGTTATTGACTTTGAAGAAGTGACGTTGTATACTAATAAAGTTGCTTTAACAAAGCGGACAAACAAAATGATCTTTGAAAACTAAACAAGACAAAACGTACCTGTTAATTCAGTTTTTAAAAATCGCACAGCGATGTGCGTAGTCAGTCAAACTACTTTATCGGAGAGTTTGATCCTGGCTCAGGACGAACGCTGGCGGCGTGCCTAATACATGCAAGTCGAGCGGACAGATGGGAGCTTGCTCCCTGATGTTAGCGGCGGACGGGTGAGTAACACGTGGGTAACCTGCCTGTAAGACTGGGATAACTCCGGGAAACCGGGGCTAATACCGGATGGTTGTTTGAACCGCATGGTTCAAACATAAAAGGTGGCTTCGGCTACCACTTACAGATGGACCCGCGGCGCATTAGCTAGTTGGTGAGGTAACGGCTCACCAAGGCAACGATGCGTAGCCGACCTGAGAGGGTGATCGGCCACACTGGGACTGAGACACGGCCCAGACTCCTACGGGAGGCAGCAGTAGGGAATCTTCCGCAATGGACGAAAGTCTGACGGAGCAACGCCGCGTGAGTGATGAAGGTTTTCGGATCGTAAAGCTCTGTTGTTAGGGAAGAACAAGTACCGTTCGAATAGGGCGGTACCTTGACGGTACCTAACCAGAAAGCCACGGCTAACTACGTGCCAGCAGCCGCGGTAATACGTAGGTGGCAAGCGTTGTCCGGAATTATTGGGCGTAAAGGGCTCGCAGGCGGTTTCTTAAGTCTGATGTGAAAGCCCCCGGCTCAACCGGGGAGGGTCATTGGAAACTGGGGAACTTGAGTGCAGAAGAGGAGAGTGGAATTCCACGTGTAGCGGTGAAATGCGTAGAGATGTGGAGGAACACCAGTGGCGAAGGCGACTCTCTGGTCTGTAACTGACGCTGAGGAGCGAAAGCGTGGGGAGCGAACAGGATTAGATACCCTGGTAGTCCACGCCGTAAACGATGAGTGCTAAGTGTTAGGGGGTTTCCGCCCCTTAGTGCTGCAGCTAACGCATTAAGCACTCCGCCTGGGGAGTACGGTCGCAAGACTGAAACTCAAAGGAATTGACGGGGGCCCGCACAAGCGGTGGAGCATGTGGTTTAATTCGAAGCAACGCGAAGAACCTTACCAGGTCTTGACATCCTCTGACAATCCTAGAGATAGGACGTCCCCTTCGGGGGCAGAGTGACAGGTGGTGCATGGTTGTCGTCAGCTCGTGTCGTGAGATGTTGGGTTAAGTCCCGCAACGAGCGCAACCCTTGATCTTAGTTGCCAGCATTCAGTTGGGCACTCTAAGGTGACTGCCGGTGACAAACCGGAGGAAGGTGGGGATGACGTCAAATCATCATGCCCCTTATGACCTGGGCTACACACGTGCTACAATGGACAGAACAAAGGGCAGCGAAACCGCGAGGTTAAGCCAATCCCACAAATCTGTTCTCAGTTCGGATCGCAGTCTGCAACTCGACTGCGTGAAGCTGGAATCGCTAGTAATCGCGGATCAGCATGCCGCGGTGAATACGTTCCCGGGCCTTGTACACACCGCCCGTCACACCACGAGAGTTTGTAACACCCGAAGTCGGTGAGGTAACCTTTTAGGAGCCAGCCGCCGAAGGTGGGACAGATGATTGGGGTGAAGTCGTAACAAGGTAGCCGTATCGGAAGGTGCGGCTGGATCACCTCCTTTCTAAGGATATTATACGGAATATAAGACCTTGGGTCTTATAAACAGAACGTTCCCTGTCTTGTTTAGTTTTGAAGGATCATTCCTTCGAAACGTGTTCTTTGAAAACTAGATAACAGTAGACATCACATTCAATTAGTAACACAAGATATCACATAGTGATTCTTTTTAACGGTTAAGTTAGAAAGGGCGCACGGTGGATGCCTTGGCACTAGGAGCCGATGAAGGACGGGACGAACACCGATATGCTTCGGGGAGCTGTAAGCAAGCTTTGATCCGGAGATTTCCGAATGGGGAAACCCACCACTCGTAATGGAGTGGTATCCATATCTGAATTCATAGGATATGAGAAGGCAGACCCGGGGAACTGAAACATCTAAGTACCCGGAGGAAGAGAAAGCAAATGCGATTCCCTGAGTAGCGGCGAGCGAAACGGGATTAGCCCAAACCAAGAGGCTTGCCTCTTGGGGTTGTAGGACACTCTGTACGGAGTTACAAAGGAACGAGGTAGATGAAGAGGTCTGGAAAGGCCCGCCATAGGAGGTAACAGCCCTGTAGTCAAAACTTCGTTCTCTCCTGAGTGGATCCTGAGTACGGCGGAACACGTGAAATTCCGTCGGAATCCGGGAGGACCATCTCCCAAGGCTAAATACTCCCTAGTGACCGATAGTGAACCAGTACCGTGAGGGAAAGGTGAAAAGCACCCCGGAAGGGGAGTGAAAGAGATCCTGAAACCGTGTGCCTACAAGTAGTCAGAGCCCGTTAACGGGTGATGGCGTGCCTTTTGTAGAATGAACCGGCGAGTTACGATCCCGTGCAAGGTTAAGCAGAAGATGCGGAGCCGCAGCGAAAGCGAGTCTGAATAGGGCGCATGAGTACGTGGTCGTAGACCCGAAACCAGGTGATCTACCCATGTCCAGGGTGAAGTTCAGGTAACACTGAATGGAGGCCCGAACCCACGCACGTTGAAAAGTGCGGGGATGAGGTGTGGGTAGGGGTGAAATGCCAATCGAACCTGGAGATAGCTGGTTCTCTCCGAAATAGCTTTAGGGCTAGCCTCAAGGTAAGAGTCTTGGAGGTAGAGCACTGATTGGACTAGGGGCCCCTACCGGGTTACCGAATTCAGTCAAACTCCGAATGCCAATGACTTATCCTTGGGAGTCAGACTGCGAGTGATAAGATCCGTAGTCGAAAGGGAAACAGCCCAGACCGCCAGCTAAGGTCCCAAAGTATACGTTAAGTGGAAAAGGATGTGGAGTTGCTTAGACAACCAGGATGTTGGCTTAGAAGCAGCCACCATTTAAAGAGTGCGTAATAGCTCACTGGTCGAGTGACTCTGCGCCGAAAATGTACCGGGGCTAAACGTATCACCGAAGCTGCGGACTGTTCTTCGAACAGTGGTAGGAGAGCGTTCTAAGGGCTGTGAAGCCAGACCGGAAGGACTGGTGGAGCGCTTAGAAGTGAGAATGCCGGTATGAGTAGCGAAAGAGGGGTGAGAATCCCCTCCACCGAATGCCTAAGGTTTCCTGAGGAAGGCTCGTCCGCTCAGGGTTAGTCGGGACCTAAGCCGAGGCCGAAAGGCGTAGGCGATGGACAACAGGTTGATATTCCTGTACCACCTCCTCACCATTTGAGCAATGGGGGGACGCAGGAGGATAGGGTAAGCGCGGTATTGGATATCCGCGTCCAAGCAGTTAGGCTGGGAAATAGGCAAATCCGTTTCCCATAAGGCTGAGCTGTGATGGCGAGCGAAATATAGTAGCGAAGTTCCTGATTCCACACTGCCAAGAAAAGCCTCTAGCGAGGTGAGAGGTGCCCGTACCGCAAACCGACACAGGTAGGCGAGGAGAGAATCCTAAGGTGATCGAGAGAACTCTCGTTAAGGAACTCGGCAAAATGACCCCGTAACTTCGGGAGAAGGGGTGCTCTGTTAGGGTGCAAGCCCGAGAGAGCCGCAGTGAATAGGCCCAGGCGACTGTTTAGCAAAAACACAGGTCTCTGCGAAGCCGTAAGGCGAAGTATAGGGGCTGACGCCTGCCCGGTGCTGGAAGGTTAAGAGGAGCGCTTAGCGTAAGCGAAGGTGCGAATTGAAGCCCCAGTAAACGGCGGCCGTAACTATAACGGTCCTAAGGTAGCGAAATTCCTTGTCGGGTAAGTTCCGACCCGCACGAAAGGCGCAACGATCTGGGCACTGTCTCAACGAGAGACTCGGTGAAATTATAGTACCTGTGAAGATGCAGGTTACCCGCGACAGGACGGAAAGACCCCGTGGAGCTTTACTGCAGCCTGATATTGAATGTTGGTACAGCTTGTACAGGATAGGTAGGAGCCTTGGAAACCGGAGCGCCAGCTTCGGTGGAGGCATCGGTGGGATACTACCCTGGCTGTATTGACCTTCTAACCCGCCGCCCTTATCGGGCGGGGAGACA
>NZ_CP011101.1:172500-925000 GCF_000978495.1 Bacillus sp. LM 4-2
GCCGAAGGTGGGACAGATGATTGGGGTGAAGTCGTAACAAGGTAGCCGTATCGGAAGGTGCGGCTGGATCACCTCCTTTCTAAGGATATTATACGGAATATAAGACCTTGGGTCTTATAAACAGAACGTTCCCTGTCTTGTTTAGTTTTGAAGGATCATTCCTTCGAAACGTGTTCTTTGAAAACTAGATAACAGTAGACATCACATTCAAGTAATACAAGATATCACATAGTGATTCTTTTTAACGGTTAAGTTAGAAAGGGCGCACGGTGGATGCCTTGGCACTAGGAGCCGATGAAGGACGGGACGAACACCGATATGCTTCGGGGAGCTGTAAGCAAGCTTTGATCCGGAGATTTCCGAATGGGGAAACCCACCACTCGTAATGGAGTGGTATCCATATCTGAATTCATAGGATATGAGAAGGCAGACCCGGGGAACTGAAACATCTAAGTACCCGGAGGAAGAGAAAGCAAATGCGATTCCCTGAGTAGCGGCGAGCGAAACGGGATTAGCCCAAACCAAGAGGCTTGCCTCTTGGGGTTGTAGGACACTCTGTACGGAGTTACAAAGGAACGAGGTAGATGAAGAGGTCTGGAAAGGCCCGCCATAGGAGGTAACAGCCCTGTAGTCAAAACTTCGTTCTCTCCTGAGTGGATCCTGAGTACGGCGGAACACGTGAAATTCCGTCGGAATCCGGGAGGACCATCTCCCAAGGCTAAATACTCCCTAGTGACCGATAGTGAACCAGTACCGTGAGGGAAAGGTGAAAAGCACCCCGGAAGGGGAGTGAAAGAGATCCTGAAACCGTGTGCCTACAAGTAGTCAGAGCCCGTTAACGGGTGATGGCGTGCCTTTTGTAGAATGAACCGGCGAGTTACGATCCCGTGCAAGGTTAAGCAGAAGATGCGGAGCCGCAGCGAAAGCGAGTCTGAATAGGGCGCATGAGTACGTGGTCGTAGACCCGAAACCAGGTGATCTACCCATGTCCAGGGTGAAGTTCAGGTAACACTGAATGGAGGCCCGAACCCACGCACGTTGAAAAGTGCGGGGATGAGGTGTGGGTAGGGGTGAAATGCCAATCGAACCT
This sequence comes from Bacillus sp. LM 4-2, assembly GCF_000978495.1. Classification (NCBI taxonomy): domain Bacteria; kingdom Bacillati; phylum Bacillota; class Bacilli; order Caryophanales; family Bacillaceae; genus Bacillus; species Bacillus sp. LM 4-2. The sequence continues at coordinate 173,591 of NZ_CP011101.1, forward strand.
GGAGATAGCTGGTTCTCTCCGAAATAGCTTTAGGGCTAGCCTCAAGGTAAGAGTCTTGGAGGTAGAGCACTGATTGGACTAGGGGCCCCTACCGGGTTACCGAATTCAGTCAAACTCCGAATGCCAATGACTTATCCTTGGGAGTCAGACTGCGAGTGATAAGATCCGTAGTCGAAAGGGAAACAGCCCAGACCGCCAGCTAAGGTCCCAAAGTATACGTTAAGTGGAAAAGGATGTGGAGTTGCTTAGACAACCAGGATGTTGGCTTAGAAGCAGCCACCATTTAAAGAGTGCGTAATAGCTCACTGGTCGAGTGACTCTGCGCCGAAAATGTACCGGGGCTAAACGTATCACCGAAGCTGCGGACTGTTCTTCGAACAGTGGTAGGAGAGCGTTCTAAGGGCTGTGAAGCCAGACCGGAAGGACTGGTGGAGCGCTTAGAAGTGAGAATGCCGGTATGAGTAGCGAAAGAGGGGTGAGAATCCCCTCCACCGAATGCCTAAGGTTTCCTGAGGAAGGCTCGTCCGCTCAGGGTTAGTCGGGACCTAAGCCGAGGCCGAAAGGCGTAGGCGATGGACAACAGGTTGATATTCCTGTACCACCTCCTCACCATTTGAGCAATGGGGGGACGCAGGAGGATAGGGTAAGCGCGGTATTGGATATCCGCGTCCAAGCAGTTAGGCTGGGAAATAGGCAAATCCGTTTCCCATAAGGCTGAGCTGTGATGGCGAGCGAAATATAGTAGCGAAGTTCCTGATTCCACACTGCCAAGAAAAGCCTCTAGCGAGGTGAGAGGTGCCCGTACCGCAAACCGACACAGGTAGGCGAGGAGAGAATCCTAAGGTGATCGAGAGAACTCTCGTTAAGGAACTCGGCAAAATGACCCCGTAACTTCGGGAGAAGGGGTGCTCTGTTAGGGTGCAAGCCCGAGAGAGCCGCAGTGAATAGGCCCAGGCGACTGTTTAGCAAAAACACAGGTCTCTGCGAAGCCGTAAGGCGAAGTATAGGGGCTGACGCCTGCCCGGTGCTGGAAGGTTAAGAGGAGCGCTTAGCGTAAGCGAAGGTGCGAATTGAAGCCCCAGTAAACGGCGGCCGTAACTATAACGGTCCTAAGGTAGCGAAATTCCTTGTCGGGTAAGTTCCGACCCGCACGAAAGGCGCAACGATCTGGGCACTGTCTCAACGAGAGACTCGGTGAAATTATAGTACCTGTGAAGATGCAGGTTACCCGCGACAGGACGGAAAGACCCCGTGGAGCTTTACTGCAGCCTGATATTGAATGTTGGTACAGCTTGTACAGGATAGGTAGGAGCCTTGGAAACCGGAGCGCCAGCTTCGGTGGAGGCATCGGTGGGATACTACCCTGGCTGTATTGACCTTCTAACCCGCCGCCCTTATCGGGCGGGGAGACAGTGTCAGGTGGGCAGTTTGACTGGGGCGGTCGCCTCCTAAAAGGTAACGGAGGCGCCCAAAGGTTCCCTCAGAATGGTTGGAAATCATTCGCAGAGTGTAAAGGCACAAGGGAGCTTGACTGCGAGACCTACAAGTCGAGCAGGGACGAAAGTCGGGCTTAGTGATCCGGTGGTTCCGCATGGAAGGGCCATCGCTCAACGGATAAAAGCTACCCCGGGGATAACAGGCTTATCTCCCCCAAGAGTCCACATCGACGGGGAGGTTTGGCACCTCGATGTCGGCTCATCGCATCCTGGGGCTGTAGTCGGTCCCAAGGGTTGGGCTGTTCGCCCATTAAAGCGGTACGCGAGCTGGGTTCAGAACGTCGTGAGACAGTTCGGTCCCTATCCGTCGCGGGCGCAGGAAATTTGAGAGGAGCTGTCCTTAGTACGAGAGGACCGGGATGGACGCACCGCTGGTGTACCAGTTGTTCTGCCAAGGGCATCGCTGGGTAGCTATGTGCGGACGGGATAAGTGCTGAAAGCATCTAAGCATGAAGCCCCCCTCAAGATGAGATTTCCCATTCCGCAAGGAAGTAAGATCCCTGAAAGATGATCAGGTTGATAGGTCTGAGGTGGAAGTGTGGCGACACATGGAGCTGACAGATACTAATCGATCGAGGACTTAACCATATTTTTGAATGATGTTACATCTGTTATCTAGTTTTGAGAGAACACTCTCAATTTGTTTGGTGGCGATAGCGAAGAGGTCACACCCGTTCCCATACCGAACACGGAAGTTAAGCTCTTCAGCGCCGATGGTAGTCGGGGGTTTCCCCCTGTGAGAGTAGGACGCCGCCAAGCAAGCTTAAACCCAGCTCATTGAGCTGGGTTTTTTATTTTATATCTGTGCCGATTTGCTTTCATCAGTATCCATTTTATCAAGCTTCTGCTTTTTAAGTTTTCTAATACTTTTGAATCCAATACAATCACCAGCATGATCAACATGAGAGTCATAAATAATCAAAATGCAGTTTGTAACGGGAGACTCATCCAGACTCCATCCGTCTGCAATTGGCAGCGAGCAGCATGCCTGTCGTTTGTTCTGTTTTTCCATGATAAAATTGATTGGTGACAATTAAGATAATGGCGAACAAGCCGGCCATAAATAAGTCCTAAGAAAAAACTAAGAATAATCCCTGCAAAAGCTGTTTTATTGATTGCCAAAATACAGAGTTAAATGAGGCCGCTCATATTTATCAGCCTGAGATAATGATGATAGGTTATTTTTTCGGAAACCGGCTCGGGTTGCCAAATGAGAGAAAAGATATTACTGTCATTAAAACGATTCTTGGTTTCATCCGGATATGATAAAATGTCTCAGACTATATTTGAGCCATTTTTTTCTTCAGCATTCATCTTGCGTAATTGATAAAAATTTATTATGATACTCTTTGTATGACAACTCCTTGCCTCAATACAATATACTCAACGTTTCCCCGTTTTCTCCGGTCGTTTTTCTTTTCATTTTCTCCCGTAAAATAAAAAAAGCTCCCAATACAATAGATATGGTGCGGATTTATTTTTTACTAAAAAGGAGTCGTTATATTTGAATAATAGTTTTACATTAAAACAGCAATGGTTCGGCAATATCCGAAAAGACATTCTTGCTGGCATTTTAGTTGCGTTAGCATTAATTCCTGAAGCGATTGGCTTTTCTATTATAGCCGGTGTGGATCCGATGGTCGGTCTTTATGCGTCATTTTGTATAGCCATTATTATTTCTATTTTTGGCGGCAGACCTGGCATGATTTCAGCTGCGACAGGCTCAATGGCAGTCGTTATGGTGTCGCTGGTTGCTGATCATGGGCTTCAGTATTTATTTGCGGCTACGATTTTGACAGGTATTATTCAGGTGATTTTAGGTATCAGTAAAATTGCAAGATTAATGAAATTCATCCCGCGTTCTGTGATGATCGGGTTTGTGAATGCGCTGGCGATCCTTATCTTCTCTGCACAGCTTCCCCAGTTTGAAGGTGCTTCTTGGAGCATGTATGCGATGCTTGCCGGGTCGTTGGTTATTATTTATGTGCTGCCAAGGTTTACGACTGCTGTTCCGTCTCCGCTTGTGGCAATTATTGTGATGACAATTATTGCGGTCACTTTCCATGTGGATGTGCGGACGGTTGGTGATATGGGCAATATTTCTAGTTCATTGCCTCATTTCTTAATCCCTGATGTTCCGTTTACCTTTGAAACACTGCAAATTATTTTTCCTTATTCAATTGCTTTAGCGTTTGTCGGGTTGCTTGAATCTTTGCTGACAGCACAGATTATTGATGAAATGACGGATACGGACAGTGATAAAAATAAAGAGAGCCGCGGACAGGGAATTGCGAATATCGTGACTGGACTCTTTGGCGGAATGGCAGGCTGCGCTATGATCGGACAATCTGTCATTAATACAAAAGCGGGCGGTCGCGGACGTTTGTCAGCATTTGTTGCCGGTGCTTTTCTGATGTTTTTAATTGCGGTGTTAAGTCATGTCGTGGTGAAAATCCCAATGGCGGCGTTAGTAGCTGTAATGGTTATGGTGTCTGTCGGCACTTTTGATTGGTCTTCTTTAAAAGGTCTCAAAAAAGCGCCGCTCACGGACTCGATTGTCATGGTTGTGACTGTGGTTACGGTTGTTGTGACGGATGACTTATCTAAGGGTGTATTTGTCGGTGTTCTTTTAAGTGCCGTGTTCTTTGTGGCAAAAATCTCGAAGCTGAAAATCGTTTCTCATGCAGAGGAACAAAAGCTTAGAACGTATCAAGTAAAGGGGCAAATCTTTTTTGCGTCAGTGACTGATCTTACGAATGCGTTTATATATCAAGAGGATATTGAGCGGGTTGTGATTGACTTAACTGAAGCTCACGTATGGGACGATTCTGGAGCGGCCGCACTTGATAAGATTGTTGCGAAGTTTAAGGAACAAGGCATTGAAGCTGAGTTAAAAGGTTTGAATAAAGCGAGTAAATCTCTAATGAAACAGATGGCATAAAATAGAGAAGCCCAGATGAATGAGATCTGGGCTTTTTTATATAACATACACTTAAGCAGCATTGATATAATAGAGAGAAGAGAAATTTTAAATAGGGGACTTGCATATGATGCTTCAGAAGCTGAACCGTGTATTGGGGAGAGTGATGCCGCTGTTAACGCCGACTAGTGTGGTGTTGGGCGTGCTGCTGTCTCAGTTTTTAAATGGGTATGAATGGGCTGTACCTTGGATCTTTGCTTTTATTACGTTTGCAGGCAGTTTAAGCGCTAACTTTCAATCTTTGAGACATGCATTGTCTCACCCTCTCCCTATGATTCTTGCACTATTCGTTCTTCATATTTTCATGCCGCTTTTTGCTTGGGGCAGCGGCCATCTTATATTTAAAGGTGATCCTTTGACGATTACCGGTTTAACATTGGCTGTTGTGATTCCTACGGGGATTACAAGCTTGATTTGGGCAGCGATGTACAAAGGGAATGTCGGTTTGACACTTTCAATTATTTTAGTTGATACTGTGCTGTCACCGCTAATCGTACCGCTGAGTCTTTCATTGCTGGCCGGCGCTCAGGTTCACATGGATGTGTGGGGAATGATGAAAGGTCTGATTGTAATGGTCGTGATTCCTTCTTTTTTGGGCATGCTGTTTAATCAGATGTCATCTCCAGAAAGAACTGCGTCTGTGAGCAGTGCGCTGTCGCCTTTTTCAAAGCTTTGCTTGATGGCAGTGATTGCGATTAACAGTTCAGCGATTGCTCCTTATTTCAAATCCATTGATTTGAGATTTGCAGGAATAGCTGTAACGGTATTCTTTATCGCGTTAACAGGCTATGCCGCTGCTTGGCTGATCGGAAAAATGATGAAAAGGCGGCAAGAGGAAATAGTCTCTCTTATATTTACGGGAGGCATGAGGAATATTAGTGCCGGCGCAGTTCTTGCCGTTACGTTCTTCCCGTCTCAGGTTGCCGTTCCTGTTGTGATTGGCATGCTGTTTCAGCAGATATTGGCTGCTTTGTTTGGCTATATGCTGAATCGTTTTGAATTAAAACCCATGTTGCAGAAAGCATAAAAAAACCGCTCATAGGGTTGAGCGGTTTTTTCCGTATAGCCATTCGAGCGCGTTGATGAACTGTTTGCAGAAATACTTGCGGTGGTGCACCGCTCCTTTTTCAATTGAAAGATACAACCGGTCTTCAGTGAAGCCTTTTTCTTTTAGACTTTGATGAACTTGCTTTGTTTTTTTCAGCATATGTCGCTGAATGGATTGTTTTTCACGGCCTTCTTCACTCCCGACAGACATGAAAACACGTGTAGTGCCGGGCTTTAAAGAAGATATATGAATGGTTTCCGCTGCGTTCTCGTACCAGTATGAACCTGATATAGAGCCTATTTTCCCGAACATTGACGGATATTTTAATAAGGCGAACATTGAGATGAGGCCGCCTAATGAGGCACCGATCATTCCTCTTGACTGCGGTTCCCTGATGACGTTCCAGTTTTCTTCGATTAGCGGAATGAACTGGTTCGTTATATCAGACAGATAGTGATATCCCATTCCGCCGAAGTCCGTGAACCGATCACTGAGTGATGCAGCCGGCCAAGGTGTGTATTCATTTAGCCGGTTTTCGGGTTCGATACCGATCAGCACGAGTTCAGGGAGCCTTTGCTGTTGATATGCGCTTTCTAATAATTCGATTTGGTTTTGGAACAAAGAACTGCCATCCTGCACGTAAACAGCAGGAAATCCCCCGCTGTCTGTGCTGTAGGAAGGAGGGAGGTACAGCGTGAACCTCCTGTTGCCGGCTTTGTGTTCTGAAAGAGATCCTTTCAAGCATTCTCCCCCTTTTTTTGCTTGAAAAGCAGATATAAGAAATAAGGAACTCCGAGGATCGCCAAAATGATGCCTGCGGGCACTTCTGCGGGCTGAAAAAACAGTTTTCCGGAAAAGTCTGCGCTTATCACAAGAAGCATCCCGATTAAACCGCTCAGTGGCAGGATATAGCGATGTTCGACGCCAGCCAGTCTCCGTGAGATATGGGGAGCAATTAAGCCGACAAACGCCATGCTTCCCGCTACGGAGACACAGGCGCTGATGATTGCTACACAGGCTACGAGCAGGATGGTTTTTTCTTTATTTGATGAAATGCCGAGGCTTCTGACTGTGTCTTCATCAAAACGAATGGTGTCGAGCAGGCGGGATTTGCCGATAAGAATCGGTATAAACAGCAGCATCCATGGGAGAACGGCTGTGATATACGTCCAGTTGGCAGACCAGATGCTTCCGTTTTTCCACACCATGGCCATTTGATAGTCTTGCGGGTCCATTTTTAAAGATAAAAACAAAGACAGGGCGCTGAATCCTGAATTGATCGCAATCCCTACCAGAATAATTCTTCCTGAATCTAAATTGCCTCTGTGCCATGCAAATATGTAAATCAGGATCGCCGCGATGAGCCCGCCTATCAATCCAAAGAGCGGCATTCCCATCGCTGCAGCTATGGATGTCACTTCCTTCTGGCCTTGGAATAAGAGCATAAACGCTACAATGCCGGCTCCTGCCCCTGCGTTGATTCCGAGAATTCCAGGATCAGCAAGCCCGTTTCTCGTGATGGCCTGGATAACAGCGCCTGCAATGCCAAGACCGAGTCCAATAATAGCAGCCATGACAACCCGCGGCAGCCTTAAATCGAACAGCAAAATTTCATACTGCGGATTCGGGTAGATTTGAAAAAGAGTGGAGAGCAGCTCAGCAGGACGAACAGAAAATGATCCGCTCGTTAAGCTGAAATAACTGACAACAAGAATCAAAGCGATGAACAATGCATATTTTTTAGCCATTTTGCTCCCCTCCTTTTCGTTTAATTAAATAAAGGAAGAAAGGTACGCCGATAATGGATGTTACGACCTCAATCGGTGTTTCAAACGGATAGTTGATAAATCTGCTTGCGAGATCACACAGGGTTAAAAAGATTCCGCCCAAAATACAGGAGCACGGAATCAGCCTGCTGTAATCAGAGCCGACGAGAAATCTCGTGATATGCGGAACAACCAATCCGACAAACGCAATTTTTCCGGCCAGCGCTACGGCACTGCCGGTTAAAATGATGACGGAAAGCATCGCCATGATTTTAATGGTTTTTTTCTTTTGCCCCAGGCTTTTAGAAATGTCGTCCCCTAATGATACAGCGGTTACCTTTTTGCTGAGAGAAATGGCCATTATAATGCCAATCAGGAAAAACGGAGCGGCGAGCTTCAGGAAATCCGGACTCATTTGATGAAGTCTGGCACTGTACCAGAAACTGAGATCCTGAGAAATTTGAAAATAAATCGACATGGCCGCTGATAAGCTGCTGAGCAGCATGCTTGTGACTGTGCCGATGATGGCGAGCTGCACGGGGGTAAATCCGTTTGGCATCATGGCGGCAAGGCCGAATACTAACACAGCTCCTAACGCTGAGCCGATAAAAGAGTATATCATCATTTCAATCGAAGATGATTGCGGGAGCAGAACCATGCAAAGCGTAATGATAAACGCTGAACCATCTGAAACACCCATAATGGATGGCGAAGCTAAATAATTGCGCGTAATGCCCTGCATAAGCGCTCCAGAAACAGCAAGGGCTGCCCCTATGAGCAGAGCGCCGGCAGCCCTTGGAATCCGGGAATGCCATATAATTTGATGGTCTGTGTTTCCCGGATCGAAATGAATAAGAGATGTAAAAACAATATCTGTGCTAAGATGCTTTGCCCCATAAAGGATTGAAAGTAAAAGTGACAGCGCTATAGCAAATGGAGAAGTAATCAATATGATACGTGTCCACTGTTTTGAATACATACAAAAACCTACTCTGAATTAGTTTTGTGTCAATTTTTCAGCAGCCGCTTTCAGGAAACGGACTTTGCTCCAAGCTGTGCCGCCTTGTGCGAGAGGGTCCACTGAGTTGACATACACATGGTCTTCTTTGACTGCTTTAAGGCTTTTCCAGATTGGATTTTTCTCTAAATCTTTTAAGGCATCAGGTTTATCTGCATTTTCATCATCAGAAAATTGGACGAAAATATGGTCCGGGTTCATTTCACTTAATTTTTCTAATGAAATCAGCTCTTGCGCTTTTGCAGCTTTTACTTCGTTAGGCGCCTTAAGGCCTAAATCACCGTATAGTGTGGAGTTGAAATACACCTGTTCAGGGTAAATGTAAATGTTGCCTTGTCTAATTCTAATGACAAGCGCTTTTGAATCTTTCGCTTTATCGTTGATTTTTGTTTTTGTTTCTTTTAGATCTTGTTCATAGTCTGCAATAATTTTCTTTGCTTTTTTCTCTTTTCCGGTCAGCTGGGCAAGCAGCATCATGTTTTCCTTCCAGTTTGAAGAGATATGAGAAACTGGGATCGTCGTGCCTGCTGTGCTGATTTTTTGCAGCGTTTTTTCCGGAAACTTTGTTGAAGCAAGGATAACATCAGGCTTCATTTCAAGAATCTTTTCAATATTTGGCTCCATTTTTTCTCCGGTTGGTTCGGCTTTATCAGTGATGTCTTTGAACATATCAGGGAATTTGCCGGAGAATGAAATTGCGCCTTGCGGATGAACGTCAAGCAATTTCGCGTCTTCCATTGATTCAACGCTTCCCGTAATGGCGATTTTGTCTGTCGGTACAGTTACTTCATATGTTTTATCAAGATATTCAATTTTCTTCTTCTCAGATGCTGTGCCGCTTGCCTTGCTGGCAGTTGATTCATTTTTGCTGCCGCAAGCTGCCGCCGTCAGCGCGAGAAGCAAGATTAATAAGGTAAGAGATATCTTTTTCATCTATAGAGCCTCCTGTTCAATTGATAACTATTATCAATTGGAATTATAGAGAATGAACAGATATAACACCATGGACAAATTCCTGATTTATCATGGACAATCTCCGGATAGTAAAGAAACAGTTTGCTGAACGATGCGTTCGTGCCCGCAAGCTGAGTATTCATTCCACGGGTCAAGGGATAGAAGATAAACACGGTTATCTCGTACCGCGCTTAGGTTTTGCCATGCTTCTGTCTGCTGTAATTGCTGGTAGTAAGCTATGGTCTCCGGCTCTTTAAAAAGAAAAAGCATCATACAGTCAGCTTGGTAATTTGCGATATTTTCTAACGAAATCGCTTGTTCTGAAGGTGTGTCAGCCGTTGTTGCCGAGCTGAATCCTAAATCCCCAAAGAAAACTTCGCGGACACTTCGGTTATGTGCCAGATAGAAGTTTTGCTTATGCAGCCTCAAAAAGAGAAAACGCAGCCCTTGAACGTGCTGAAGTGTTTTTTTGGCGGCTGTTGTCTGCTGGTCATAATCCGCTAGCCACTTTTCTGCTTCGGACTCCTCCTTTAAAAATGAGGCAGTTTGCAGAAAGTGGGTTCTCCAGCTTTCTTCTGAAGGAAGGTACATGACTTCTGCGATGCGATTCAGGCGATTTTGTTCTTCTGGAGAAATAGAATCCATGCTGACAATCACATCTGGTTCTGCCTGCGATAACGTGTACAGGTTTTCTTCCCACTTTTCATTAAACCGGTATGCACTGAGCTGGACGGGTATATCTGTCGAATAATGCTGATAGTAGTAAGACGTCCATTTCGGATGCAGAGCGGCCGCAAAAGGTATGTGGTGAAGAGGGATGAGATGGCCCATTGTGCCCCTTCCGTATGCGGCGATTTTCTTTCGGCGTTTTTTCATATAGCTTGTAGGTGAACAGCCTGTATATTTTTTAAAGATTCTGCTGAAATAAAATTCATCTTGATAACCGGTTTGGTGTGCGATTTCTTTCAATTTGCAGTTTGATTTTGCCATGAGCCGTTTTGCCTTTGTGATTCGTGTTTTCGTAATAAATTCTGTTACGCTCTGTCCTGTCCATTTTTTAAAGCTTTCACTGTAGTGTTTGGCACTGATTCCTGCCATTTGCGACAGCTGGGCAAGCGTGATTTTTGTATCGGCATGTGTTTCGATATAGTGTTTTGTTTTTTCGATTGCTGAATGTGTATCCGTTTGATCAGATAAACTGGCAGTAAAAAGATCATAAATCAGGCTTTGTACTTCAATCACACATTTTAGCTGAGAAAGCTGAGACGATTCATTCCATAGTGCGGCAAGCTCTTGAAGCCGGACTGCAAGATTTTCGATATGTGAAACATTCATAAGCTTCAGTTTGGCTAATTCCGATTCTGTGCACGGTGTGTAAATATCTTGGCCGGCTTCCTTGATATAGCTTTGAAGCCTGATCAGACAGGCATCTATATGTCCATCGGCTGCTGGCATAAAGCCAAAGGTCTCGTTAGGCGGACAAACATAAAGTGTCTTTTTTTGCAGAGGATTGGTGTTTGTTCCGATCGAAATATAGCCGTTTCCTTTTAAATGAAAAATCAGCACGAATGAATCGGCTAATTGCTGTTCTGAGAAGAGATCACTTGTCTTTTTTAGATATTCAATTTGTATCGGTTGATAAATCACTGCATTTTGCACGAGTAGACCACCTTTTCAGAAGCTTTCAATTGATAATCATTTTCAATAAAAATTGTACCAAATAAATGAAAGTTTTCCTATATAAAGCGGGTGGGTTTTTAGCATGAAAAAAACCCTTACTTATGTGTAAAAGTAAGGGTCTTTCGTTCAGTAAGAATATGTTACACGTGTAACATACGATGCTTACGTTCTAATAAATGAGATATTTTTTTCTTGTTTTGCTGAATTGTTGGAGTGTTTTTTCATAGCTGTTTATGATGCCCTCAACCGAAGTTCCATTTTCAATTTTTGTCCTGATCCAGCCGTTGCCTGCCAGTTTATCGAATGAACCTGTTGACAGGAACTCAAAATCCTCAGGATAGAGATCGTGTATGGTTTTAATGACTGAAAGACCCGTTTTAACGGCTTCAAACTTATCTCTGTCTGTCACATAGAGCTGCACACCGTGGCAAAGCGTTCCTTGATGTTTAGAAAACGTCGGTGTGAAGGATGCTGCCCTAAATGTTACGCCCGGCAAATGGAGGCTGTTTAATGTTTCTTCAAGTTCTGTGCTTTTGATAAAGGGAGCTCCGATCAATTCGAATGGCTTTGTTGTCCCTCGCCCTTCGGATATATTTGTTCCTTCAATCAGCCCGGTTGCAGGATAAACAAATGTGCTTTCCACCGTCGGCATGTTAGGCGAAGGGAGGACGAAAGGCAATCGGGTATCGTCAAAATCCATTTTTCGTTTCCAGTGTTTCATTTTTACCACTGTAAGATCGGCATCAATATCAAATTCTTTGTTGAACAGTAAAGCCAATTCGCCTATCGTCATCCCATGCTTCAATGGAATGGGATACAATCCGACAAATGAGGCGTATTCAGGTTCTAAGATTGGCCCTTCAATATGATTCCCGCCTTGGGGATTCGGACGGTCTAGCACCATAAATGGAATGCCGTTTTCTTTAGCGGCTTCCATTGCGTATGCCATTGTATAAATGTACGTGTAGAAACGGGTCCCGACATCCTGAATGTCAAACATTAGAATATCGACATTTTTCAGCATTTCTGGAGTCGGTTTTTTCGTTTTTCCGTAGAGGCTGTATACGGGAACCCCGGTTTTTTCGTCAATGTAAGAGCCTACTTCGTCTCCAGCCTGGGCGTCACCGCGGACGCCGTGTTCAGGGCCGAATAAAGCTGTCAGTTTGATATCTGGGTTCTCGTAAAGAATATCGACACTGCTTTTCAGAGATGCGTTTACTCCGGTTGGATTGGTGATCAGTCCGATGCGTTTTCCCTTGAGCTGTTTTTTATAGTCTGGCAAGAGCGTGTCTATCCCAGTCTGGACTTTAGGTTTTTTAGCCGTTTGATTCTTTGAATCGGGTGAAGCAGAGGCAGCGGTTATCGTTCCGAACATCATGAGCCCTGTCAGAAAAGCGAATATTGTTTTTCTCATGTGTCCCTCCTTATTAAAGCGGTCTTCCCGTTTTGATATTTAATCCGTAGCCATATGGATAAAGGGTGTCCCCCGGGTTCGTGACTGATGGGATGTTAACTGGAAGTGTGCCTTTAGGTTTTGCCTGGCCGAAAATCGCCATCACTCCGGCCGGAATATTAGGTTGAAGATAACGGCCATTTGCGTATCCTTTAAAGCCATAGACTGCAATCAGTGCCTTTGCTTCTTCGAAATTGGCGGCATCATATGGGTTGCGCAGGCTCATTAAGACAAATGGTTTGTTGTGCTGCAGTGCGGCTTTCATGACAGCTCTCGGAAACACGGTGGCCCATTTGCTTGAATCTGATATTGTGTCGTCGATGACACCGTCGTTGACGACAGGGTCATTTTTGACGACATAGGAGCCGGTTATGATATAATCAGCCTTTTTTACTTGTTTTGCATGCTCGGCATTAAATACTTGGTTGGCAAAATTCATTTTGTCGACAGATACGGGTTTGATTTTCTTTCGCTTGATGAGATCGTGAATGGTTTGTTCGATTGAAGCAGTTTGTTCTTCGTAAGGTGCCACAATTAAGATTCGGCTGCCTTTTTTAGGCTTGAACGGCAAAGTGTGCTGTTCATTTTTTAATACAGTTACTGCTTTTTCAGCTATTTTTTTCTCTGTTTTCAGGTGCTGCTGGCTTCCTACGATTTTTTTGGCTTTGGCTATTTTTTCTTTTGTACTGTCGCTGTTTCGTGCTGGATACATGCCGCGTTTTATTTTCAGGGAAATGATTCTTTCAACTGATTTGTTGATTTGTTGTTCAGGAATATCCCCGTTTTTCACGGCTTCTTTCAAAGCTTGAATGACACGTGCGAATTTCTGTTCTTCTTTCATTGAAGTGACTGAGGCTGGCATTAATGCAATATCGACACCAGCTTTTACGGCCATGACCACAGCCTCCTCCTGTCCGAAATGATCTGCAATTGCCTTCATATTGAGCGCATCGGTAACGATGACCCCATTAAAGCCCATTTCCTGACGAAGAAGACCTGTCATCACTTTTTGCGAAAGTGTAGCTGGAACCAGAATGTCCGATCCATCGAGTTTGCTTTTGTATGTGGTGTCGTCGAAGGCAGGGAATTGAACATGGGCTGTCATCACCATATCAGCACCAGCATCAATTGCTTTTTGAAAAGGATAAAGCTCGACCTCACGAAGCCGTTCTTGGCCATGGGAAACGAGCGGCAGTCCATAATGGCTGTCAACGTCCGTGTCTCCATGTCCCGGGAAATGTTTGAGGGCAGACGCGATATCCTGCCGCTGCAACCCTTTCATCGTATATAGACCGAGGCGTGATGTCAGTTCTCGATTGGAGCTGAATGACCGTACGCCGATTACAGGATTATCAGGATTATTGTTAATGTCCACGACAGGGCTGAAATCTGTATTGATGCCTAAGGCAGAGAGCTCTTTCCCGATGATGCTGCCGGTCTGATACGCATTGATTCTGCTTCTGGCTGCGCCCAGCGCCATATTCCCTGGGAAATTAGTGCCCTCCCCTAACCTCGTTACAATGCCGCCTTCCTGATCAATACTCAGCATGAGCGGGATTTTTGGACTTGCCTTTTGGTAATCGTCTGTCAGTTGGACAGTTTGTTTTGTTGTTTTTACATTTTCTGCAAAAAGGATGATGCCTCCGAATTGATATTTCTTGACGAGGCTGGCGACTTCATCATTCATTTCTGTAAGGGCTTGCGGAGAGGACTCGCCTTCCTTTTGCCAATTTCTAAAATCAGGCATCAGCATCTGGCCGAGTTTTTCATCTAACGACATACGATTGACAATCTGATTGGCATCGATTGCACGTTTGGATGCAGAGGCTTCTGTCTGTCTGGCCCCGAAAAAGCATGAAAGAAAGAGAACGGCTGAAAGGATAAGCGGAAAGACAGGTCTCATAGAAACTTCCTCCTATCGTCTAATCATTCACTCCATCGCTTCATAAATCGCGGTTATGACACTTCCATAACTGCCTGTTGCAAATTGATCACCCTCAAAGACGTTTGGATTTTCTTCCGGATCAATAACTGGTGTATGCTTTTTATTTGTTAACAATGCGATGCCTAAATTGTATGCTGGATCAATAATTGTAACTGTCCCCGTCCAGCCGGTATGCCCGTAAGCATTTTCACTGGCATGAGGGCCAAACATCCATTCCATGCTTTTACTTCCGTTCCGCCTCCAGCCAAGAGCGAATGTCAGATCTGTTGCTGAAGGTGCTGTAAACAGGTCGGCTGTTTTCTGATCAAATAAAGAAATGTTTCGATATGAACCTTTGTTTAACATGACTTGCAGCAGTATGGCCATATCATCTGCATTTGAGAACAATCCGGCATGCCCAGACACGCCACCCATTGAGTAAAACGCTTTTTCGTCATGCACCTCTCCTTGCAGCGTGTTTGTGCGGATGTTAGGGAATTGAATAACGCCGTCACGTGTATTGCCCATTCGTTCAGTAGCTGCGAACTGTTTCGGTTTAAAGCCCTTTTGCAGCGGATTGTACAAGGTATGCTTCAGCCTGAGCGGTTTGTAGAGCTCTTGCTCCGTGTAGACATCAAGCGGTTTGCCAGTGAGTTTTTCGACAATACACCCAAGTAGCATATATCCAATGTCACTGTATACGTGCTTTGTCCCGGTTTGATAATCGAGCGGAATTTTCGTCAAATATTCAATCGTTTTGTCCCGTTCCTGGGAATAGTACTTGCCGGCTTTTTCCGGCGTGTAAAAGTAAAAACTTGATGGGAGCCCTGATTGGTGCTGGAGGACATCGATGACACGTATCTTGTCTTTTCCTTTTATGTGGTCACCCGGCTGATCCTTGAAACCCGGCAAATATGCAGAAACTTTTTCATAGACGTCAAGTTTTCCTTGGCTGACTAAGCGCTGCAATGCAAAATTTGTTGCGTACATTTTTGTATTTGAGGCTAAGTCAAACATCGTGCGGGTTTTCATTTTGGCCGGACGGCGCAGCAGTTCTGATCCTTCGTACTTTTTACTGTAGCCGTATGCTGCTTTTTTTATGATGCGTCCATCCTTCACCACCACAAGAACGGCGCCTGGAAATCCTGCTGCAATATCCCGTTCTATCATCTGATCTACCTTCCTTAGCTTCTTCGTCGAGAATTGTGCAGTTTCTGCATTTATGATTTTCGGCTCAATCAAGTTGTCTGCTGTTTGTGCGAAGGTTTCATTTGGCGCAAATATCGATAGGGTTAAAATGGCACTGAATATGAACAGTGTCTTTGTTTTCACAGGCTAGCCCCTTTCTGTGCTTCTATCCCGTTTACTATCCCTAAAACAGAAACAATTTAATCGAACTGAGAAGCCATTTCATCTTTATATCCGAATGCATAGGTCAATAAAAAACCGGCCGCGTAGGAAATAAAGAGCCCAACGATATACAGGATGATTTGCGAAGGCAGGACTAGAAAAGAAAGCGGCAGTCCGGAGACACCAATCGCAATGGTGGCTACTTGAAAATAAGCTTGAAAGGCGCCGCCGATTCCAGCTCCTAAACATGCTGTTAAAAACGGACGGCCAAGCGGCAGCGTGACTCCGAAAATAAGCGGTTCACCAATGCCGAGCAGTCCCGATGGAAGCCCGCCGGCGATTGCTTTCCTCAGTGTTGTTTTTTTCGTCTTCACGAAAACGGCAAAGGCCGCGCCTACCTGTCCTGCACCTCCCATAGCCAAAATAGGGAGCAGAGGATCATTGCCAATTGAATTGATCAGTTCCATGTGCACAGGCGTCAAGCCTTGATGCAGTCCGGTTACGACGAGAGGAAGGAAGGTTGCGCCCAGAATAAAGCCTGCAGCGATGCCGCCGATGTCCAGGATGGACAGAAGGCCGGATGTAATGGCATCAGAAATGAATCCGCCTAAAGGCATAAATACGACATACGTTACGATTCCGGTGATTAACAGTGAAACGGTGGGTGTGACAATGATATCGAGTGATTGAGGGATAAAACGGCGAATAAATTGTTCGGTGTAAGCAATGAATATGGCTGCGAAAAGGACGCCGATCAGACCTCCCCTGCCCGGGAGAAGCTCTTCTCCAAATAAACTGATTTTTGCGATCTCCGGATTGATAATCAAGATCCCGGCCAAAGCCCCAAGTGCGGGTGTCCCGCCAAATTCTTTCGAAGCGTTAATACCGACGAGAATGCCGAGATAAGTGAACAGCCCTGATCCGATGACTGTCAGGATAATCGCAATTTGTGAGTCTGCAGAGAGCCAGCCTGCTTGAATAATTGCTTTGGTAATCCCAGTAATTAAACCGGAAGCGACTAGAGCGGGAATAAGAGGGATAAAAATGCTGGCAATTTTACGTAAGAAAAGTTTAAAAGGAGTGGCATTTTTCCGATTGATATCGGCTTTCTTTTTGGCGGCTGCTTCTTTGACATCGGCACCTTCTTCTGCTGACACGAGCTTTGAGAAAGCAGCTGTAACATGATTGACGACTCCTGTGCCGAGGATAATTTGTAAGGTTTCAGCTTCAACGACCCCCAATACGCCGTCAAGCTTTCTTAAAGCCTGAGCATCCGCTTTGCTTTCATCGTAAGGCGTAATGCGCAGGCGTGTCATGCAATGCGTATATGAAGAAATATTGGATTTTCCTCCGCATAGCTCAAGGATTTTCTGTGCGAGATGATGGTAGTTATTTTCTTTGCTCATTAAAACCCCTCCCCTTCAAGATGCCTTATTTTATTCTCATAGATTGTATGGCTGCTCTCGTTTTATCGATATAACCGGTTGTCGTTTCATACTGCTCAGCCGCCATGCCTAAAAACAAAACATCAATTATAAAAAGCTGGGCGAGGCGGGAGGAAGTGGCTGCACTTCGAATCAAGGCTTCATTGGAATGGGCTGTATACAAAGGGACATCAGCCAGTGCGGAGACGGATGTCTGACTGAATTGTGTGAGGCTGATCGTTGTGATGCCTTTTTCCTTAGCCATGGCAAACAGTTCAATGATTTCCTGTGTCTCTCCTGAAAACGAAATGGCGAATACGATGTCGTCTTTATCTGCATTTGCGATTAAAGATGCCACAAGATGAGTGTCTGTAAACGCGGTTGCTTGTTTATGAATGCGAAGCCACTTTTGCTGGGCGTCCTTGGCGACAATGCCGGAAGCCCCGAGGCCGATAAAATGCACGGTATGAGCTTTGAGAAGCAGAGAAACCGCTCGCTCAAGCTCTTTGTAGTCCATCAGGTCTGAAGTATCCTGAATGGCTTGAATGGCATTGCCGGCCGTTTTTTCGGAAATGGAGGGCAGCGGCTCGTGGGGAACAATATCCCGGTAGCCCTGAAAAGTAGGCTTTGCCAGATCGCCCGCTACTCTCATTTTTAAATCTTGAAATCCTTTTAAACCGAGTGATTTGCAGAGCCTGATGACGGCAGCGTCACTTGAATTGGCTAAGGCGCTGATTTCGTTGACCGTGCTTTCGATTGCTTTGTGGGGATGGGCTAGGATATAATCTGCAAGTTTGCGCTCGGATGGAGGGAGCTTATGCTTCATTGATTGGATGATCGCTAAACCGCCTGTGGCCATTCTAGTTCTCTCCTTATCATGGATGGTAATGTTCGATTGCTTTGTCAATGAAACCGTTTGCTTCATCGAGTAATGTCTTTGCTTGTTTCTGATCTGTGCTTGTTTTGAGCATGACGATTGCTGTTTTAACGTGATGATCGGCTTGTTCCAGAGTGTATCTGGCTGTGTCGTATGAAGCGTTTGTAAGGCTTTGGATGATGCTGATGGCGCGTTCTTTTAGTTTTTTGTTGCTGACGTTGACGTCTACCATCAAGTTTTCGTAAACCTTGCCGATTTTGACCATTACAGCGGTAGATATCATGTTTAGAATCATTTTATGAGCGGTTGCGGCTTTCATACGTGTTGATCCTGTAATGGCCTCAGGTCCGACGACAACCTCAATGCTGTGATCCGCATCCTTGCTGATGGCGGAATTTTCATTGCAAGTAAGGGCGATGGTGTGTGCTCCGACTTTGCGGGCGTATCTTAGGGCGCCTGCGGCGTAGGGTGTGCGGCCGCTTGCTGCGATGGCAATGACGGTGTCATTTGAAGTGAGCTGTATGTTTCTTAAATCTTCAGCTCCTGCTTCTTCACTGTCTTCAATGCCCTCTGCTGCCTGTAAAAAGGCTTCGGGGCCTCCAGCCATGATTCCGATGACCTGATCTGGGCTTACGCTGTAGGTGGGAGGACATTCAACAGCATCCATGACGCCGAGTCTGCCGCTTGTGCCGGCGCCTGTATATATGAGCCGGCCTCCATTTTGAAACGATTCATATGCGCAGTCTACAGCTGTTTTGATGTCGGGGAGAACCTCCTGAACGGCTGCAGCGACTTTCATATCTTCGTTGTTGATCATTTTAAGGATGCCGAGAGTGTTTGCTTTGTGGATTTCAACTGTTTGGCTATTGCGTGATTCCGTTGTGAGACGGTGAAGGTTTAATGGTTCTGACATGAGGATGCCCCCTGTTTTAAAATGATATATCTCAATATTCAGTATATTCATTTCTGTTATGATATTTCAACTATGTTTTTAAATTTTTGAAATTTTATTTCACTTAAGACTATAAGAAATGATGAAGGATCAACTGTTCTCCAAGCGGCCCGATTCTTCGCCGTCCTTTATCAAGGAACCCGCTTTTCATATAAAGGTGTTTTGCGCGTATGTTCAGATGATTGACGGCCAAGATGATTTCGTCGCACCATGGAAAATATCCGCTCACAAAAGCGGGAAGCAAAAGCATGGCTTTTTTCGCATAGCCTTTTCCGTGATGCACAGCGTTTAAAGACAGGGAGCTGAGCAGTAAAGCAAATGGATTGTTAGAATAGGAAGCAAGCGTTTCTTTTGATGCATGTAAAATGAAAAAACCGACTGGAAGGTCGTCTTTTAAGATGACAACCGGGTATCGGTCCTGTATGCCCAGAGCCTGAGACAGCACCTCTTTCGGGAGGGAGGTAAAGCGTTTGTCATCGTTGGTGAGCGTGAATGATTGGAGCTCGGGCAAGTGTTCAGGCTTATAGAAGGATAAAGAAATGTCTTGAGTCATGGGGTGGCCTCCTTACAATATGTCGTTAAGCTCGTTTTCCGAAATGACGCGGTAGCCCGCTTGTTTTAACAGTGCGGCGGTTACTCCGCTGCCGGTGATTTTTTTGCCAGAGAATGTGCCGTTATAGATAAAACCGCTTCCGCAAGATGGACTGTTTTCTTTTAATATGACGGCAGAAGCGTTGATTTCTTTTGCGTAAGCCAATGTTTTCGCGGCGCCTTCCATATATAGTTCTGTGACGTCTTCTCCTGAAGCTGTCACGATTTTCGCTGTTCCATTGAGGACATCCTCGCCAGTGCCTCCTATGATTTCTGCGGGTTCGCGTGGGGTAGAGAAGCCGCCGAGAAGTTCAGGGCAAGCCATGACTGCTTTCTTTTCATCGACTAGTTTTCTGATTTTCTCCGACGCTGCGTGAGAGCCGTTATATCTGCATTCAATGCCTCCAAGGCAAGAACTGACTAGTATCATATTGGTTTCTCCTCTCTTGCTTTGCTTGTCTCTATCATAAAATAAATGGCTTTAGTTGGGAGGCTTTTTCAGTTAAAAAAGGAGTTAAAAAGTTTGAAAATAAAAAATTTAATTTTTCTCTTTACAAACAGGGGGTGACCTGTATATAATAACTTTTGTCAGCTCGACGAGAACACAACGGCCCGTTGGTCAAGCGGTTAAGACACCGCCCTTTCACGGCGGTAACACGGGTTCGAATCCCGTACGGGTCACCATTTGGAGGATTAGCTCAGCTGGGAGAGCATCTGCCTTACAAGCAGAGGGTCGGCGGTTCGAGCCCGTCATCCTCCACCATCTTGCCGGTGTAGCTCAATTGGTAGAGCAACTGACTTGTAATCAGTAGGTTGGGGGTTCAAGTCCTCTTGCCGGCACTGTTTTTTCAAAATTTTATGTGGAGGGGTAGCGAAGTGGCTAAACGCGGCGGACTGTAAATCCGCTCCCTCAGGGTTCGGCAGTTCGAATCTGCCCCCCTCCACCATTATTGGGCTATAGCCAAGCGGTAAGGCAACGGACTTTGACTCCGTCATGCGTTGGTTCGAATCCAGCTAGCCCAGTCACAGACACCTTTGATCAAAAGGTGTCTTTTTTCTTTTCGGAAAAATCATTCCAACTTCTAACTGTTCAGTCTGTATAATAATTTTAAAAATATGTTAAGGTAGTTTATTCACGAATTACCATCTACACCCTGCCAAAAATTTGATAAACTTATTTTATAAAAAAATTGAAACCTTTTGAAACGAAGCTCGTATACATACAGACCGGTGAAGGCAGAGGTTAGATAAATATGGAAATGATGATTAAAAAAAGAATTAAACAAGTCAAAAAAGGCGACCAGAATGCATTTGCGGACATCGTAGATATTTACAAAGATAAAATTTATCAGCTTTGCTACCGTATGCTTGGCAATGTGCATGAGGCGGAGGATATTGCACAGGAAGCTTTCATCAGAGCGTACGTTAATATCGACAGTTTTGATATTAACCGGAAATTTTCAACTTGGCTTTATCGAATCGCGACCAATTTGACCATTGACCGCATTCGCAAAAAGAAGCCGGATTATTACCTCGATGCAGAGGTGGCTGGTACGGAAGGCTTGACCATGTATTCTCAAATCGCCGCAGATGGTGTTTTGCCTGAAGATGCAGTTGTGTCGCTGGAGCTCTCAAACACGATACAGCAGAAAATTTTAAAGCTTCCTGACAAATACAGAACAGTCATCGTATTAAAGTA
This sequence comes from Bacillus sp. LM 4-2, assembly GCF_000978495.1. Taxonomy (NCBI): domain Bacteria; kingdom Bacillati; phylum Bacillota; class Bacilli; order Caryophanales; family Bacillaceae; genus Bacillus; species Bacillus sp. LM 4-2. The sequence continues at coordinate 194,803 of NZ_CP011101.1, forward strand.
TATTGACGAACTCTCATTAATTGAAATCGGGGAGATTCTAAATATTCCTGTGGGGACTGTGAAAACGCGGATTCACAGAGGCAGAGAGGCTCTTAGAAAACAATTAAGGGATCTTTAAGTGGGGTGATGAAATGAGCTGTCCTGAACAAATTGTGCAGCTTATGCATATGCATCTTGATGGAGATATCCTTCCAAAAGATGAACACGTATTAAATAAACATCTGGAGACATGCGAGAAATGCAGAAAGCATTTTTACGAGATGGAGAAATCCATAGCGCTCGTACGGAGCACATCGCATGTCGAAGCCCCCGCGGATTTTACCGCTAATGTCATGGCAAAATTGCCTAAGGAGAAGAAAAGAGCTTCTGTAAAAAGATGGTTCAGATCCCATCCCGTTATCGCAGCTGCTGCGGTATTCATCATTTTGATGGGCGGGGGTTTTTTTAACAGCTGGCATAATGACCACAATTTCAGCGTGTCCAAGCAGCCGAATCTTGTGGTTCATAACCATACTGTGACCGTGCCAGAAGGTGAGACGGTCAAAGGTGATGTCACTGTTAAAAACGGCAAGCTGATTATTAAAGGCAAAATAGACGGGGATGTAACCGTCGTAAACGGCGAAAAGTATATGGCCTCTGCTGGACAAGTCACCGGTCAGATTGAAGAAATCAATCAATTATTCGATTGGACATGGTACAAGATGAAGTCTGCGGGGAAAAGTGTACTCGATGCATTCAGTCCGAAGGGAGAAGAGTAAAGCGCGTTAGCCGCTTTGCTCTTTTTTTGCGGGCTGAGAGGGCTGGCACATTTCACTTGCTAAATCGAAATGTGGTATAATGGGCTCGCTATGTAAAGTACATATGCGTAACACGTAAAACACAAAATACGAAATGACTGAAATCTTGGAGGACGAGGAAATGGCTTTTGAGGATATCCCTTTTTTGCAGTACCTCGGCAATGCCGTTGATATTCTCCTTGTTTGGTATGTGATATATAAATTGATTATGGTGATACGTGGCACGAAAGCGGTTCAGCTGTTAAAAGGAATTGTAGTCATCGTGCTTGTTCGTATGGCCAGCCAATATTTGGGCCTCAGCACACTTCAATGGCTGATGGACCAAGCGATAACATGGGGATTTTTAGCAATTATTATTATTTTTCAGCCTGAGCTGAGAAGAGCGCTTGAACAGCTAGGCCGCGGCCGCTTTTTTTCGAGGAGCGGCACGCCTGTTGAAGAAGCGCAGCAGAAAACGATTGAGGCCATTACAAAAGCGATCAATTATATGGCGAAACGCCGTATAGGCGCCTTGCTTACCATTGAGCGGGATACTGGAATGGGGGATTATATTGAGACCGGCATACCACTGAATGCCAAAGTCAGCTCTGAGCTGCTGATCAATATTTTTATCCCAAACACCCCGCTTCATGACGGTGCGGTAATTATGAAAAATAATGAAATTGCCGCGGCCGCCTGTTATCTGCCGCTTTCTGAGAGCCCGTTTATTTCAAAAGAACTGGGCACGCGGCACAGAGCAGCTGTCGGTATCAGTGAAGTAACAGACAGTTTGACGATTATTGTGTCTGAAGAGACCGGCGGCGTCAGTGTGGCAAAGAACGGCGACCTTCACAGAGAGCTTACAGAAGAAGCGCTGAAAGAAATGCTTGAAGCCGAGTTTAAGAAAAACACCAGAGACACTTCTTCTAACCGCTGGTATTGGAGGGGCAAGAAAAATGGATAAATTCTTAAACAACCGCTGGGCTGTGAAAATCATTGCTCTGCTTTTCGCGCTCTTGCTTTATGTGGCGGTTAACAGCAACCAAGCACCGACTCCAAAAAAACCGGGTGAATCTTTCTTTCCGACATCAACAACTGATGAAGCAACTCTGACTGATATTCCGGTTAAAGCGTATTATGATGATGAAAATTACGTCGTGACGGGTGTTCCGCAAACGGTTAATGTCACGATAAAAGGCTCGACAAGCGCCGTGAAAAAGGCTCGGCAGACCAAAAACTTTGAAATATATGCCGATATGGAACATTTGAAAACCGGCACACATAAGGTTGAGCTTAAGGCCAAAAACGTGTCGGATGGGCTGACAATCTCAATTAATCCGTCTGTTACGACAGTGACCATTCAGGAACGGACGACCAAAAGTTTTCCCGTAGAAGTGGAGTACTACAATAAAAGCAAGATGAAAAAAGGCTATTCTCCGGAGCAGCCGATTGTCAGTCCGAAAAATGTGCAGATTACCGGATCGAAAAATGTCATCGATAATATTTCTCTTGTAAAAGCTTCAGTGAATTTGGAAAACGCAGATGAAACGATTGAAAAGGAAGCGAAAGTGACTGTCTATGATAAAGACGGAAACGCGCTTCCTGTCGACGTGGAGCCCTCGGTCATCAAGATTACCGTTCCGGTGACAAGCCCGAGTAAAAAAGTGCCCTTTAAAATTGAACGGACAGGAAGCCTTCCTGACGGTGTCAGCATAGCGAATATTGAATCCAGCCCCAGTGAGGTAACGGTTTACGGCTCACAGGATGTGTTGGATTCTCTTGAATTTATTGACGGCGTCAGCTTAGATTTAAGTAAAATTAACAAGGATTCCGATATCGAGGCAGATATTCCGCTTCCTGACGGTGTCAAAAAAATCTCACCGTCAAAGGTGACTTTGCATATAGAAGTCGATAGTGAAGCGGATCAGAAGTTCGAGAATGTCCCTATCAAGACTGTAGGGCTGAGCAGCTCACAAAACATTGAATTTCTTGATCCTGAATCACAAGCGATAGATGTAACGGCTAAAGGCTCTCCCACGAATATAAAAAAGCTGAAAAAATCAGATATTGAATTGTATGTGAATGTTTCAGATTTAGAGGACGGGGAGCATAGCGTGAAGCTTGAAGTGAACGGGCCACAGAATGTAACTTGGTCCTTGGGGCGTAAAAACGCCAAAATCAAGCTGACGTCTAAGAAAAGCAATACATCAACGAATGATAACAGCAGCAATACATCAGGGAACCAGGACACAGATAAACAAACAAATGATCAAAAGAACAATCAGCAAGAAGATACAAAGAACACTGATAAAAACAACAACGATCAAAACCAAGACGAAAATAAAGATCAAAACCAAGATCAGGATGAGGATGAATCCACTGCGAATTCACAATCCTCATCGGAATAAAAAAGGAGCGATTATAAAATGGGCAAGTATTTTGGAACAGACGGTGTAAGAGGTGTCGCCAATAGTGAGCTTACACCTGAGCTGGCCTTTAAAGTCGGACGTTTCGGCGGTTATGTGCTGACAAAAGACAAACAACGTCCAAAAGTGCTGATAGGCCGCGATACACGCATCTCCGGCCATATGCTGGAGGGAGCCCTTGTCGCCGGACTTTTATCCATTGGCGCAGAAGTCATGCGCCTGGGTGTCATTTCTACACCAGGTGTATCTTATTTGACAAAAGCGATGGATGCAGAGGCGGGCGTCATGATTTCCGCTTCTCATAACCCAGTGCAGGATAACGGCATCAAATTCTTTGGGGGAGATGGATTTAAGCTTTCTGATGAACAAGAGGCTGAAATTGAGCGCCTGATGGACGAACCTGAGGATAAGCTGCCAAGACCTGTCGGAGCAGACCTTGGACTTGTAAACGATTATTTTGAAGGCGGACAAAAATATCTGCAATTCTTAAAACAGACAGCTGATGAAGATTTCACAGGCATTCATGTGGCATTGGACTGTGCCCATGGCGCAACGTCATCCTTGGCGACACACCTGTTTGCTGATTTAGATGCAGATGTTTCTACAATGGGGACTTCCCCGAACGGATTAAACATTAATGACGGCGTCGGTTCGACTCATCCCGAAGCGCTCAGCGCGTTTGTCAAAGAGAAAAATGCGGATCTTGGTCTTGCGTTCGACGGTGACGGCGACCGCCTGATTGCTGTCGATGAAAAAGGAAATATTGTAGACGGCGACCAAATCATGTACATATGCTCAAAACACCTGAAATCAGAGGGGCGCTTAAAGGATGATACAGTGGTTTCAACCGTGATGAGCAACCTCGGCTTCTATAAGGCGCTCGAAAAAGAAGGCATCAAAAGCGTACAGACAGCTGTCGGCGACCGCTACGTAGTAGAAGCAATGAAAAAAGACGGCTATAACGTCGGCGGAGAGCAGTCAGGACATCTTATTTTCCTTGATTACAACACGACAGGGGACGGTTTATTGTCTGCTATTATGCTGATGAACACTTTGAAAGCCACAGGCAAGCCGCTGTCAGAGCTTGCAGCTGAAATGCAGAAGTTCCCGCAGCTGTTAGTCAATGTGAGAGTGACTGATAAATATAAAGTTGAAGAAAATGAAAAAGTAAAAGCAGTTATTTCTGAAGTTGAAAAAGAAATGAACGGCGACGGCCGGATTTTGGTGCGTCCTTCAGGAACTGAACCGCTCGTCCGTGTCATGGCTGAAGCGAAGACGAAAGAGCTGTGCGATGAGTATGTCAATCGCATTGTTGAAGTCGTCCGGTCAGAAATGGGATTAGAGTAACGAAGTCTATTATCAGAGAGTGAACAAGACAAGCGAGGTTTACATAAGATAATTGTGAGACATACGGCAAAGTTGTTTAAAAAACAATTGACCGTTTATGCCACATGTTGTAAAATCAAGCTTGTCTTGTTCTTATTTTCTCAATAGGAAAAGAAGACGGGATTATTGCTTTACTTATAATTATAGCGCCCGAACTAAGCGCCCGGAAAAAGGCTTAGTTGACGAGGATGGAGGTTATCGAATTTTCGGCGGATGCCTCCCGGCTGAGTATGCAGATCACAGCCGTAAGGATTTCTTCAAACCAAGGGGGTGACTCCTTGAACAAAGAGAAATCACATGATCTTCCAAAAAACATGTAGGAGGGGACGATTGAAAGTCCCCTTGAAATTTGACTTTCTTCGTCTCCTTTTACAATCTTAGGAGGAAGAAAAATATGTGTGGAATCGTAGGTTATATCGGTCAGCTTGATGCGAAGGAAATTTTGTTAAAAGGGTTAGAAAAGCTTGAGTATCGCGGTTATGACTCTGCTGGTATTGCTGTTGCCAACGAACAGGGAATCCATGTGTTCAAAGAAAAAGGACGCATTGCAGATCTTCGTGAAGTTGTGGATGCCAATGTAGAAGCGAAAGCCGGAATTGGGCATACTCGCTGGGCTACACACGGCGAACCAAGCTATCTGAACGCTCACCCGCATCAAAGCGCACTGGGCCGCTTTACACTTGTTCACAACGGCGTGATCGAGAACTATGTTCAGCTGAAGCAAGAGTATTTGCAAGATGTAGAGCTCAAAAGTGACACCGATACAGAAGTAGTCGTTCAAGTAATCGAGCAATTCGTCAATGGAGGACTTGAGACAGAAGAAGCGTTCCGCAAAACACTTACACTGTTAAAAGGCTCTTATGCAATTGCTTTATTCGATAACGACAACAGAGAAACGATTTTTGTAGCGAAAAACAAAAGCCCTCTATTAGTAGGTCTTGGAGATACATTCAACGTCGTAGCATCTGATGCGATGGCGATGCTTCAAGTAACCAACGAATACGTAGAGCTGATGGATAAAGAAATGGTTATTGTTACTGATGATCAAGTCGTCATCAAAAACCTTGATGGTGACGTGATTACACGTGCGTCTTATATTGCTGAGCTTGATGCCAGTGATATCGAAAAAGGCACGTACCCTCACTACATGTTGAAAGAAACGGATGAGCAGCCTGTTGTCATGCGCAAAATCATCCAAACGTATCAAGATGAAAACGGCAAGCTGTCTGTGCCTGGCGATATCGCTGCCGCTGTAGCGGAAGCGGACCGCATCTATATCATTGGCTGCGGAACAAGCTACCATGCAGGACTTGTCGGTAAACAATATATTGAAATGTGGGCAAACGTCCCGGTTGAAGTGCATGTAGCGAGTGAATTCTCCTACAACATGCCGCTTCTGTCTAAGAAACCGCTCTTCATTTTCCTTTCTCAAAGCGGAGAAACAGCAGACAGCCGCGCGGTTCTCGTTCAAGTCAAAGCGCTCGGACACAAAGCCCTGACAATCACAAACGTACCTGGATCAACGCTTTCTCGTGAAGCTGACTATACATTGCTGCTTCATGCAGGCCCTGAGATCGCTGTTGCGTCAACAAAAGCATACACTGCACAAATTGCAGTTCTTGCGGTTCTTGCTTCTGTGGCTGCTGACAAAAACGGCATCGATATCGGATTTGACCTCGTCAAAGAACTCGGTATCGCTGCAAACGCAATGGAAGCTCTATGCGACCAGAAAGACGAAATGGAAATGATCGCCCGTGAATACCTGACTGTATCCAGAAATGCTTTCTTCATCGGACGCGGCCTTGACTACTTCGTATGTGTCGAAGGCGCACTGAAGCTGAAAGAGATTTCTTACATCCAGGCAGAAGGTTTTGCCGGCGGTGAGCTTAAGCACGGAACGATTGCCTTGATCGAACAAGGAACACCAGTATTCGCACTGGCAACTCAAGAGCACGTAAACCTAAGCATCCGCGGAAACGTCAAAGAAGTTGCTGCTCGCGGAGCAAACACATGCATCATCTCACTGAAAGGCCTAAACGATGCGGATGACAGATTCGTACTGCCGGAAGTAAACCCAGCGCTTGCTCCGTTGGTATCTGTTGTTCCATTGCAGCTGATCGCTTACTATGCTGCACTGCATCGCGGCTGTGATGTTGATAAACCGCGTAACCTTGCGAAGAGTGTTACTGTGGAGTAATAAATGTTTAACCCCTTTGGATAAGATTGTCTAAAGGGGTGTTTTTATGTCCAAAAGAGAAAGAACGTCTACAGTGGAAAAATGGATTAAAGAAGGTAATGTTACAGGACCCGACTATCGATCGGCCATGGCTATAGATTTAAGATGTTTCCACATAAGGCCAGTTAACGAGCTTAAAAGGCTTTAAAACTAGTAGACTGTATGAATTTTTCAGTGGAGCGAAATTGCTTTTACTTTCAACTAAATTTTCTAATGTAATAGCAGACCGGAGAGCCTATTCTAATGACAATAGATTTTTTATGACAATTAATAAAGGGCGAGAAATTCATGACATTAAAATGAAAGAAGAGTTATGAAAAGAGAATGTACTTGTGGGATTAGGTTTAAAGTTCATTCTTTTTTTATTGAGTACATTCCGGTTTAAGTTGAAATGATTCAGTAAAGGACACGCCATAAATAAAAGGTAGCGTATGATTCCCATTTTTTCCATGGAACCGATATTTCTAAGATTTCATCTTTCGTAGGCTTTCGGTTCATATTACGTAATATTTTTATCGAATGAATAAGACCCACATCATCGATTGGAAAAGCTGTCGGGAACCTAAGGCAGCGCATTAGAACATAATTGGCTGTCCAAGGACCGATTCCTCGTATTTTAATTAAGTTTTTTTCAGCATCTTTAAAGTTCATTTTCATTAATTTTTCCCTCGATAATTCTCCACTTGCCATTAATCTGGCTATTCCAATGATATATTCACTTTTTTTCACCGTCATTTTAATATCTGCCAGGTCGGTAGGGGTTAACCGTGCAATTCGCTCGTACGGTGGGAACACCCAATACTTTTTACCATTCCATTCAATAGAATCGCCAAATGCTTCTACAAATTGCTTCTTTAAGGAGTACGCGAAGGCTAAGTTAATTTGTTGCCCTAAAACTCCCCAACATAAAGCTTCAAATAAATCGGGAATGCCGATCACTCGCAACCCATAAAATTTTCGGGCAGGCATTTTAAGTAATGGATCTGCTTTTGCCATTTCATAAAATGGAGTTAAATCGTTATCAAGATCAAACCATTCATGAATATATTTTACAATCTCTTCCCGTTTCCACTGCTCAACAGGTCTAGAATCGTTTAGGAATTGAACAATCATTTGTTTATTATTGATTACGCTTACCTGCACTAAGGACCGAATTTTCCCAATGGCTATAACTTTTGTAATGATATTGTTCTCTATTTCATACATGCATTCATTTTTTTCCCTGGTTAGGTAGCCTAGGTTCGCATTCATGTCGAATATTTCAGGTAATGTAATGACGATAACATCATTGACTTCATGCCATGCCACTTTTTCTTTCTCCTTATCTTAAATAATTATAAGAAAACTCACGCTGGTTGAAATTAGTTTATCACATAATCATCTTTACTCATTTTGTTATCTTGCTATTACATTCTAACCACCTTATTTTTTTCTATTTATGAGGTTATAGTGTAGTTATCAAGAATGCTAAACGGGAGTAGATAAAAATGGCCCAAGATATAAAAAACGCGTGTCGAAAATTTAAATTGGGATTCAATTCAAACTGAATTAGATGAGCATTGTAAGGAGAGGTGAGATAAATGCCGGATAGTATCAATAACGGACATAAAGAGAGCCATGAGCATAGAATTTCGAATGATGCAGAAATGATAACAGATGAAAAGTGGCAAGCAATTATAAATAATGATGCAGCGTATAATAATCAATTTTTCTACGCTGTAAAGTCGACAGGGGTATTCTGTAAACCATCCTGTAAATCTCGTGTTCCGAAAAAAGAAAATGTATGTATTTTTCCAAACGCAGAACAAGCTCTCCGCGCAAATTTTCGCCCTTGTAAACGATGCAAGCCCACTAATGAAAAAATGCCTGATAGCGAATGGGTTGATTTAATTACTGAATACATTGATAAAAATTTCACAGAAAAATTAACGCTAGAATCGTTAGCAGATATTTGTCATGGGAGTCCGTATCATATGCATCGAACATTTAAAAAGATTAAAGGCATTACGCTGGTTGAGTATATACAACAAGTTAGAGTACACGCGGCTAAAAAGTATTTGATTCAGACAAATAAAGCGATTGGAGATATCGCTATATGTGTGGGTATAGCTAACGCGCCTTATTTTATTACTTTATTTAAAAAGAAAACTGGACAGACACCAGCACAATTTCGTCAAATGAGTAAAATGGAGGAAACGTACAATGGTAACAAAGAATAAAGCAACCCTTTATTGGTCTTTACTAATGTTCAAGGATTGGAATTTTTATATTGCTTCAACTTTAAAGGGGCTTGTGTTTGTGGGTTCACAGAACAAACCAATCGAGGAATTGTTCGAATGGGCTAAGAAACGCTTTCCAGGAAGTCTTCTTGTTGAAGATGATGATAAGCTTGAACCCTATGCTGTTGAAATCACTCAATATCTAGAAGGAAAGCGGAAAAACTTTACTGTTCCAGTTGAGTACGCCGGTACGCAATTTCAGCTAGCCGTCTGGAATGCACTTTGTGAAATTCCTTATGGACAGACGAAATCCTATTCCGACATTGCAAATGATATAAATAAACCAGCAGCTGTTCGTGCTGTAGGTGCGGCTATTGGGGCTAATCCGGTATTAATTACTGTACCGTGCCATCGTGTAATAGGAAAGAATGGCTCATTAACTGGCTATCGGGGCGGATTTGAAATGAAGACACTGCTCCTCGATCTGGAAAAGCGAGCTTCATCTGAAATGGATGTTCCTCATTGAAAGTGAATCATCTATATGGGTTGGATTATTTTAGAGGAAAGTAAAGACCAGTTTACTGATAAACTTGACAACTTTTAAAATTTAGCATATCTTATACGTAACTTAATAATCGATGCAGATGTTTATTTTTCCTTTTAAAATATGTAGGCCTTTAGCATTCTTTTCATATTTAATTTTAAATATTGATAGGATGAAAAAGTATCCTAATAAAAAAGGAAGAGAACATGAGTCGATTTATTTGATAATCAGGACTATATTAAAGGAAATGAAAACATAGCATAAAGTAAAGACCAATAATAAGGTAGCACTTCAAAAAACTTCGCTGAAGTTAGTTGAAGTGAAGCCGACAATTTTCAGGATTCAATGATCTAACATAATCATTGAAATTTTGAAGTTGTCGGCTTTTTTGTTGGAAAAAAATAGAGATAAATAAAAATTGAAATAAATAATAGACAAATATGATCTGATTGAAAGGTCTTTTGAACAATAATGAGTTTTAAAAAAGGGAGAATTTAGAATGTTAGTTTCGCTGAGTTTGTCATCATTATTAACATTATTTTTTATTATGCTTATGGCTTCTGGGATAAGTGGACTATTGTTTTTACATCCGCGAGTACCCTTGAGTTTTGTCCGCATTCATATTGGGATCTTGGCTTTACCACTTTTGGTTTCCTTACTGATTCTTGCCAATAGTGGTGTGAGTGGAAATGTTGGCCCTTGGCACTTAGATTCCTTAGCTTGTTTAATGACTTTCTTTGTTCTTGCAATTGGATTCATCATTCAGCGTTTTTCTGTACGTTACTTAATGGGGGATCGATCTTATCGAAAATATTTTACGCTTTTTACTTTCACAACAGGAGCTGCTTCAATGACATGGTTAAGTGGTGATCTCCGCTTGATGGTTCTATTTTGGGGAGCAACTCTTGTTGGTTTAACCTTACTTATTAGGTTAAACAGTGCTTGGCAAGTGGCTAGTGAAGCAGCCAAAATTTCTGGACGGTTATTTTTGTTAAGTTGGTTTTCTTTGTTTTTCGCAATGATGTGGCTTTTTCATGCCACAGGTCAATGGCAGTTATCATTGGTTGTAACAAATGAAAGTTTAGCTGGGCTGGGAGAATGGGAGAGAACAGGGATTCAGCTATTGATTGTACTGGCGGTGATCATTCCTGCAGCTCAATGGCCGTTCCAAAGATGGTTGGTTGAGTCTATTGTTGCTCCCACCCCAGTTTCTGCAATTATGCATGCAGGTTTAGTAAATGCTGGAGGAATAATCCTAACTCGATTTTCACCTCTATTTCATGGTGGTATCGCTTCGATTATCTTACTTCTGCTTGCTAGCATTTCTGTATTGATTGGAACTGGAATTAGTTTAGTTCAGGTTGATTATAAACGCCAGTTAGTAGGCTCCACGATTGGACAAATGGGGTTTATGCTCATTCAGTGTGCATTAGGCGCCTATATAGCAGCCATTATTCATCTTATTTTACATGGTTTATTCAAAGCTACGTTGTTTCTACAAGCTGGTTCAGCAGTAGGGCGTCATGAAGTATCGGCTCGCACTAATGAAAGAACATCCTATTTATGGATCATGGCTGGTCGGATTTTATCCTTAGTTATAGGTGTTGCTTTTTGGCTCGCTGCTCCTGGAGAGGGATATCAATTCATTAGTGCGCTGATCTTAGGGTGGTCATTGTCCGTTTCTTGGAATCAGCTTGTCGCTTTTGGAGAGGGCCGAATTGGCCGAATTGCCGGCTTAACTGTTTTAGGAGGAGCAGCCCTCGTATATTTTATCATTCATCACCTTTTCTATAAGTGGCTGCATACAACCATTTTTCAAAGTGTTCAACCTCCAATGTCAGCTGTCATGATTGTCGTATGTCTCTTATTATTTGGCAGTGCTTTAGGTACATGGGTTGCTCGTTATCGTTCTTCCGTTTTTTTCGCGGTGCTCTATCTTTGGTTAGTTCGATTAGGTGAAGCAAAACCAAAGTCAGTAGAGAGTCACCCAGACTACCTTAAACAATATATTTCATAAGGAGCTAATCTGAGATGGGCATTACATCCGTATTAACGAAAGATAATGTAAAAAAGATAGATACAGATATTGATGTTCAAGAAAGGGATCTTAACGTTTTCATTACATCTGCCAGCCGAGTGATTGCACCACTTTGGCCTATTTCTACATTTGCTGCACGTAATCCGTGGATGGGACTTGAAAACCAACCTTTTGATCAGGTTGCAAGTTGGTTGAAAAACACTCGCGATGTTGATATATACCCTAGTGCGTCTATGATCCGTTCAGCAAAGAATAAAGGTGAGATTGATGAAGATTTTGTGGAAATGGGGCTGCAGCGTTGGCTTGATTCACATTCCTATCACATCCCACGGGACGTGGCAGAGCGATTTTGTCATGCTGCATTAAAGTTAGATCCCCTGCCTTCCGACCTTTTATCATCACATGAGCTGGAGAAATTAGTAGGTGAATGTAGTGGATTGGATCATATCGAGAATGTGTTTATGCAGCCACTAAGTTCGTATATAGAGAATCAAGATGGTGAAAGGCTAGTCAATATACTAGATCATCATGTCATTAAATGGAGTAAATTATATCTTGATGACTCTCAAGCAGGCTGGACAATGCCTAATCGTGAGGAAGGTTTCTATCGTGCTTGGCAGCATCTCATTCAATATGATCCAGCACTTAGCAAAAAGCAGCGAGAAAGGTTAAAAGGTTGGCCGAAAGAGGCACATTTGGCTTTACAGGAAGCCTTATTCGCACTAGAAATCCCAGAGTCAGAAATCCAGACTTATCTTGAAGGTCATTTACTTTCATTACCTGGATGGGCAGGGATGATGCTTTGGCGCTCCCAGCAATCGAGCCACGAACATGCACTCCTAACAGAATACTTAGCGGTTCGAATATCCATGGAGTGGGCTCTTATAAAGCCATACTTACCTTTGAATGAACGATCTAAGAAAACAATTTCAATTGCTCCCCTTATAGCAGCTTGGATTCATTGGGGTGGGCATACATTAGAAGAATGGTCACAGATGACGGCCATTGAACAAAACGAATATTTATCATTTGCCTACAGCTTTGATGAGAAACTTCGCAAGAAACTTTGGTTAGAAGCTTGGGAACAAACGTACACTGATCGATTAAGCCAGAAGATCATCTCGAAACAACGTGAAACCGGCGGTAAAAAATCTGCATTAGCTCAATTAGCATTCTGCATCGATGTACGATCAGAACCTTTTCGTCGTCATCTAGAAAAAGAAGGCCCGTTTGAAACGATTGGTATTGCTGGTTTCTTCGGGGTGCCGATTGCAACTTGTGAACTTGGCAGTAAACACAGTCATGCTTCCTTGCCGATCATACAAAAACCGCAAAATAAAATAAAAGAGTTCGCAGATGAGGATGTATTCAAAAAATACAATCAACGGAAGCAAGCAATTCATTCTTTAAGCCATACCTTTAAAACGATGAAGCAGAATGCGCTTTCGAGCTTACTACTGCCTGAGCTAAGCGGACCTTGGCTTACTCTGCAAATGGCAGCCCGTAGCTTTGTGCCAAGAAAGGCGGGTCGTTTCATTCGTAATCTCCGTGAGGCTTGGTTACGCAAACCTGATACAAAACTCTCGCTTCATCATGATGCTACAGAGGCAGAAATACCTGTGGGTTTTACTGATGAAGAAAAAGTGAACTATGCTCGCCAAGCATTAAAAATGATGGGGTTAACAGAGAACATCGCACCATTGGTCGTAATTTGCGGGCATGGCAGTCAAAGCACTAATAATCCTTATTCTGCAGCCCTTGATTGTGGTGCCTGCGGTGGAGCGGCCGGTGGATTCAATGCAAGAGTTTTAGCTGCTTTATGTAATCTATCAGAGGTACGAGAAGCTCTTTTAGCTGAAGGAATTAAAATTCCTGAGGATACGGTTTTTGCAGCAGCTGAACATAATACAACAGTAGATGAATTACATTGGCTTTATGTACCAGAGCTTTCCGAAGCTGCACAAGAAGCATTTGAACAAATTGAAGCCGTGATGCCGAAAGTGAGACATCATGTAAACGCAGAACGTCTAGCCCAATTACCGAATTTCCAATCGAAGCTAAAAAATCCGAAGGCTGAGGCAAACCGATTTGCGGAAGATTGGAGTGAGATACGTCCGGAATGGGGACTGGCTCGTAATGCCGCTTTTATTATCGGTAAACGTGAACTAACTCAGGATTGTGATTTGGAAGGCAGAGCCTTTCTCCATAATTATGATTGGAAGCAGGATGAAAGCGGTGAACTCCTAGCAAATATTATTGCAGGACCTGGAACTGTAGCCCAATGGATTAATTTACAATATTACGCATCAACGGTAGCACCTCATTATTATGGCAGCGGAAATAAAGCAACTCAAACCGTTACTGCAGGTCTCGGCGTTATGCAGGGGAATGCAAGCGATTTGTTAGCCGGACTGCCTTGGCAATCCGTCATGGAATCAGATCACGAGGCCTATCATTCTCCTCTTCGTTTATTGATACTCATCCAAGCACCTAGAGAATATGTAGAACGGTTATTAAATAATGATTCAGCATTTCTGCAAAAAGTTCAAAATGGATGGGTCCGACTGGCTAGTCTTGATCCAGAAGGATGTTGGGAAAGCTGGTAATGATGAATCTAAGCATTTATCAAATGGATTTGTTATTCAAAATAAAAATGATAAACATAAGGAAGAGGTGTGCTGTATGAATGTAAACCAAAATAAAAAAGTATTATTTTTGACGGATATTGAAAACGGTTTGGAGCCTATTTTACAAGAAGCGACTAACACTTCTGCAGAGAATATGTTGACTATACAAAGCTATGGTGCCGGTATTTCACATCCTTATGGAGAAATCATGAGGTCTGTTATTTTTGCGATTTACCAGGAAGATGTTGAGGAGATTTTTGTAGTAGGAACAAAAGATAAGAAGACTTCCGCAGGTAATGGACTAACTCAACTTGAAACAATGAAAGATAAAATACAAACATTGGATTATCTTTTTCAAAATTGCAAGCCTGAATTTTTAGGTGGTACGGTCGATGAATGGCTAAATGAAAATAGCAGTGACACCATTGAAAAAAGTGTTGATATGATTCGACATCATCCCCTAGTGCCGTCATATGTTAAAGTTAGAGGTTTATTCGTTCATCATAAGGATGGAAAACCCTCAATCGCGGAGGGTCCTGATGCTAAAACAGGTCAAGCCATACCTGATCATTGCTTGTCACGATGAAATACAGGTTCAACTTCTAAACGCACCCATATATGGAGAAAGCAGTTCTAAGGAGATTGTATGAGCGCTAATTTAACTGATTTTGTCACGAAAACAATAGAGGACATGAACTCGTTTGATCGTGAAAATATGGAATTTATGAAAAAACTAATTAGAAAAGCAATTGATTTTTATCATCTAAAGTCTTATGAAGAAGTTGAGGAAACCCATTCAGGAAATGTTCGATTTTTGCATGTCCACTCTATGATGGAAGAAAATATGTTATCCAAAATGATAGTGGTCACAAGAAACGGTAAAACTGATTTGGATATTGAAGGTGTATATGAAGGATATGTTGTAAGAGAATATTAATGAGACGAAATCACAAATAGAATATGCCAATTTTTTTGCTCAGGAGATGTATTAGATATGAAAAAGTCTAAGGGTTCTATTGAATCAGAGATCAGTAAGTCCATTACTCAATGGGAGAAGGATTATCTTGGGCGGGGGTCTGTATCTGTTAAGACTGATATACTGCGGGACATGATCATCGTCAATTTAAAAGGGATTTTAACACCAGCCGAATATGTAGTTTGTGGATCAAAAGAGGGTATGTTATCTATCAAACAAACTCGTTCGGAGTTAGTTGAATCAGGTATAGAAGGCCTTAAGGATATTATCTTAAAAATAACCGGAGAAAAAGTGAAAAGTTTTCATACTGATTTAAGCTCCCGGACAGGTGAACGAGTGATGGTATTTAAATTATGTAATGATCTAGAGAAAAATTTGGAAAAGATCTTATAATCTAAAGAAAATAAATGTTAAGACGGTATGGAATTTGTTGTGAATTGAACATAAAGAACTGCCGATTCTTTTGTTTTACAATTATGGTATCATTGATAACTTTTATTCATATCCTAAGCGGACATAAAGAGATATCAATTCATAGTACACTGTTGTGTTATTCCTGTCGAAAGATCTAACATCCGCTGTTGTTATGAGCGGATGTTTTTTTACATCTATTTTAAATACATGAATTTGATGCTGGTGATTAGTCACTTGAACAATATTAAATTCACTTTAATTGAAAACATCCTTGTCACCTTCCAGGTTCACCCAAGTGTTTTGTGAAATGATTATGAGACCAATTTCGTAAAGCTTGATGATAAATTTAAGCGGTGAACAAAATTGATATGCTGTCTTCAGTTTCATTTCACGGAATTAGTCAGAGATAAACCTTTAATTAAATATATCCAAAAAACGGATTGACATATCGAAATATAACGATATAATAATCGATATGGAACCAATTGAAGTATTCAAAGCCTTATCAAATGAATCAAGGCTGCAAATTTTACAATGGCTGAAGGAGCCCGATCGTCATTTTGCACCCCATGAAGGGATTGATATGAACACAATCGGGGTATGTGTCAGTCAAATAACAGACAAATTGAAAATGACGCAATCGACAGCTTCTCAATATCTTACCATCCTTTTAAGAGCCGGCTTGATTAAGGCGGAGCGTATTGGAAAGTACACATATTACAAAAGAGATGAAGAAGCCATTGGGAAACTTGCTGACTTTCTTAAAACAGAGATATAAAAATAAACATCAAAAGATGTTTATTTTTACACCATACATATCGACATATTACGATGTGTTTATTTTTTATAATAACATATCGATAATTCGTGATATGTTTATTAATAATTAAGGAGTGAATGTTTTATGTCTAACACTTGGAAAATTTATATTTTAGCCATTGTCAGCTTTTTAGTTGGAACCTCAGAGTACATCATTTCCGGAATTTTGGATCAAATTGCTCATACTCTCGGGATCACTTTAGCTGCCGCGGGCCAGTTTATTACCATTTTTTCACTTGTATATGCTCTTTCTACACCCGTACTTATGGCGTTGACAGCAAGTATGGATAGACGCAAATTGATGATGTATGCCCTAGGTTTGTTTGTGTTCGGTAATGTCCTGGCTTTTGTATTGCCTGGTTATGGATGGTTTATTGCAGCGCGGATCATTATGGCGATGGGAGCAGGTGTGGTGGTTGTCACCGCATTAACGATTGCCGCTAAGATTGCATCGGAAGGGAAGCAGGGAAGTGCCATCGCTACGGTCGTGATGGGATTTACCGCTTCTTTAATCATTGGTGTTCCGCTTGGAAGAATGATAGCAGTAGCATTAGGCTGGAAGTCTGTATTTGGAGCCATTGCTTTGTTGGGATTGATCGCAATGGTCGTTATTTTCTTTACTCTTCCGCATACTGAAGGGGATAAGCCTGTGCCTTTGCTTCAACAGCTTGCTCTTTTCAAAAAACGGAAAGTGGCTATGGGATTATCAATCACTTTCTTCTGGCTCGGGGGATATTCTGTTGCTTACACTTATTTGTCACCGTATCTCTTGAACATCTCAGGTATAAACGGCAACTTGCTTAGCGGTGTTTTGCTTATATTTGGAATTGCCAGTTTGGTTGGATCAAAGTTTGGGGGATATAGCACCGATAAATGGGGAGTGCCCTTTACACTCGTTGGCGGGATGACGTTGCATATCGTCACACTGATTCTTCTGTCACTTGTCACTCATTCCTATATCGGAGTGTTGGTGATTCTCATATTATGGTCGTTTGCCGCATGGTCCACCGGTCCGACACAGCAATTTCACCTGGCTACAATAGAACCGGAAATGTCAGGTGTTTTGCTTAGCATGAATCAGTCAATGATGCAATTCGCCATGGCGGTCGGCGCAGGTATAGGAGGGGTTTTTGTGGAAAACGTATCATTGGCCTCGATTACCTGGGTTGGTGCGTTAGGGGTTATGATTGCCATTATTGCATCATTGCTGATTTTCAATTCGCAACCGAAACAAGCGCTAAAAGATATCAATCAATAATTTCGAAAGATC
This sequence comes from Bacillus sp. LM 4-2, assembly GCF_000978495.1. Taxonomy (NCBI): domain Bacteria; kingdom Bacillati; phylum Bacillota; class Bacilli; order Caryophanales; family Bacillaceae; genus Bacillus; species Bacillus sp. LM 4-2. The sequence goes on from NZ_CP011101.1 coordinate 212,534, forward strand.
TAACATCCGCTCGTTATACAAGCGGGTGTTTTTTTATAGGCTCAAGTAGAAGGCACACTGAAGCTGAAAGGGATTTTTGCCGACGGAGAGCAGAAGCACAGCAAGTTATAATATACTAGGAAGGGAAATAACGGTATGGCAGAAGGGTTCTAGCGCTTCTCGCCTGTAAGATCATTACTTTGAGGATGTGTCATCGTGAATCAAAAGACGTACATTGAAATGAGCAGGACATCGCAGTACATCAACAAAATGAGAGAGTATTCAGTGCTAATTGATGGGGCTGAGATGGGAACTATCAAAGATGGAGGAAGGCTGCGAATTGATTTACCGCCTGGTGAGCATGTTATTCAAGTGAAGATTGCTTGGTGTACAAGCCCAACTTTGAGGTTTACTTTAGCGGAAGGAGAAGTGTTGAAGTTTAGATGCGGAAGTCCGCTTCGAGGTTGGAAGTTGCTTTTGGCACTTTTTTCTGTTTTGGGCCGTCCTGAAAATTATCTGTTTATCGAGCAGGAAGAAGAGAAAAAGCTTTGTGGTGACTTTGTTGTGTGAATAAATAGGAATAAATAGATTAAATACCCCTGAATTATGTTTTGTGAAAGATTGATATTAGCGGTAGCCTTCTCAATGTCGTTCTCGGTTGGAGAAGGCTGCGTATAAGAAATTCTCGGACTTTGCGGATAGACCTTCCGATTTCAGGATTAATGTCTTCTGGGTGGATGAGTCCGATTTCATCATAGTATCGCAGTGTTTTTGTTGATACTTTGCATATCTTTGAAAATTCGCTGATCGATAGCCGAGTGATCACCTCCATGCTCCAAATGTACACCTTTCCGTAAGGGCAAAGTCAAATGTGAAAAAAACTGTTCCAAAGTTAATCAGAAATTTATTTTCATATTGTATCCTTTCAGTATCAAGTGAAAGGAGCATCATATGAAAACATTATGGAAAGTCCTCAAAATTGTTTTTGTCAGCTTGGCTGCTTTGGTTTTGCTTGTATCCGTCTCGGTATTTATTTATCACCATTTCCAGCTAAATAAGGAGGCGGCACTCCTTAAAGAAAAAGGCACAGTAGTCGATGTTGATGGTAAAAAGATGAATGTGTATCAAGAGGGAAGCGGGAAGGATACGTTTGTGTTTATGTCTGGTTCGGGGATTGCTGCGCCTGCTTATGAAATGAAGGGGCTGTACAGCAAGTTTTCAAAAGAAAATAAGATTGCTGTTGTAGATCGGGCAGGTTATGGATACAGTGAAGTGTCTCACGATGACAGAGATATTGATACGGTATTGGAACAGACGAGGAAAGCGCTTATGAAAAGCGGAAATAAGCCTCCTTATATTTTAATGCCTCATTCGATATCCGGGATTGAAGCGATGTATTGGGCACAGAAATATCCTAAGGAAATCAAGGCCATTATTGCGATGGATATTGGATTGCCCCAGCAGTACGTCACGTATAAATTGAGCGGAGTTGACAGGTTGAAAGTGAGAGGGTTCCACCTGTTAACCTCGATTGGTTTTCATCGGTTTATGCCTTCCGCTGTATATAATCCTGAGGTGATACGGCAGTCGTTTTTAACTGATGAAGAAAAAGAAATCTATAAAGCCATTAACTTTAAGCAATTTTTTAATGCAGATATGGAGCATGAGCTTTTACAGTCTTACCAAAACGGCAGCAAATCTGTGAATCTGCCGGCGCCAAAGGAAACTCCCGTCTTGATTTTAGATGCGGTCTCTGACCAAAATAGACATTCAAAGTATGCTATACAAAACCGAAAAGACTATGAAGCGTTTGCGGCTCAATTCAATACTGCCGATATAAAGGAACTGAGGGGAACACACAGTATTTATTTATATCAGCCTGATCAAATATATAAACTGTCCATGGAGTTTATGAGAAAGGTTCGCTAGGATGAAGGGATATCATATTTTAATCGTGGAAGACGATGTGATGATTGGTGAATTGCTGCAAAAGATTTTGCAGCGTGAAGGATATCGTGTGATATGGAAAACAGATGGAGCGGATGTGCTTTCGGTGATTCAGAAGGTGGATTTGGTCATTATGGATGTGATGCTGCCGGGTGAAGACGGGTATCAAATGTCTGCAAAAATCAAAGAGCTGGGGCTGGGCATTCCGGTAATTTTTCTTTCGGCCCGTAATGATATGGACAGCAAGCTTCAAGGTTTGCAGATCGGCGAGGATTATATGGTAAAGCCCTTTGATCCGAGAGAGCTGCTATTAAGAATGCGGAATATGCTTGAGCATCATTATGGGACCTTTACGCAAATCAAACATTTGTATATTGATGCGGTAACGAAAAAAGTGTTCAATGAAAGCCTGCATGATGAGGTATTATTTACTGCGATTGAGCGGAAAATTTTCTTTTATTTATATGAAAATAGAGACAGTATCCTGACAAAGGAACATTTCTTTGAATATCTATGGCAGCTCGAAGATAGAAACCCGAATATTGTCAATGTGCATATTAAAAAAATTAGAGCTAAAATCAATGATCAAGCGGGTGAGATGATTGAAAATATATATGGAGAAGGGTATCGGCTGAATACCGTTGTCAAGAAATGAAGCTCAAGACAAAATATCAGTTGTTATTGTTTACGGCAGTCATTAGTGTTCCGATGCTATTGCTGGCGGTAAGTGTTTTGATGTCGGTGATTTATGACAGCATGTTTAAACCGATGAATCATGGTACGCCCTTTCACAGGTCGTTTGCGTACCCGGCAATGATTGTTGTATTTTTGATATCGCTCTTATTGTTAGCTTTTTTATTTTCAAAGTCGATTCATTCTCTGTTGCATAAAATCAATCTATTAAATCAAACCATTCGGCATTTGGCGAGTGATCAAAGGGTGCCCGATAAAATTGAAGTGAAGCGTGCTGATGAAATCGGGGAACTGATCAAGTCGGTCAATTTGTTAATTGAACGGACGACATATCGTGAACTGGAGCTGAGACAGCAAGAGGAAATCAAAAAGGAGCTTTTGCAAAAACTGCGGCATGACATTAATACACCTTTAACGGCTCTCAGGCTGCAGTTATTTTATTTGGAAGACCAATGTCATGGTCAGGCTGTATTCGAATCATTGTATCAGCAAATCGAATATATCTCGGAATTAACCAATGAATTCAATCTATATTCCGCTGAGACGCTGGAAAGCTCTTATATTGTAAATGAAGAAGTGCGTCTAAACGAGCTATTAGAAACAGCGGTGAAAAAGTGGGATTATTTATACAGTATGAGTGGGATTGAGCTGCACTATAAGCCGGCAGATCAAGATGTGATATGGATGAGCAACGCGTTATGGATGCAAAGGCTGTTTGATAATATTTTTCAAAATACGTTAAAGCATTCAAAAGCTGAAAAGATGGAAGTCACGATTGAACATGGCGATGTTTTTATTCGTGATGACGGTATTGGATTTGATCGGAATGAGAGCAGTGAGGGACTTGGGTTAAAGATTATTGATGATACATGCAGGCTGCTTGCGATTACTTATGAGCTGCATACAAATGATAACGGAACGGGGTTCTTGTTTTCAAAAGAGTGACCCCGCTGATGTTTTTCTTTCTCCTATAAAATTTATATAATAGGGAGAAAGAAATGGGGTGAAGCATATGTTTAAAAAAATCATCAAAACGATTAAGTACCTCTCAAGCAGTTCTAGTGACCGATATCGCAGACACCGGCATTACAGCAGCAGCAGGCGCAGACATTATCGCAGCTACAGCAGCAGCTCGGGCAAAAGAAGACACTACGACCGTTATGGCGGCAGTCATCGTTACAAACGCCGGAGCTACAGCAGCAGTTAATCCAAAAAAAGTTCTTGTTCCGCTTTTGGGACAAGGGTTTTTTTATGTGATCGATTGAATGGCCCGGTTTAGATCCTCGCGAATGGAAGCGGTGTGCTGATACTCCTCATCAATGCCCAATAATCTTTTCAGCAGCAGGGTTACTTCCTTTGTCAGTGTTAATTCCTCCAGCCAAGTGCCGTTTTTCTTCTTTTTTCCTTTATATTGAGAGTACAGCAGGAATAACAGCGTTTCTCCGAGATCGAAGAAGTCATCCTGTTTTCGTACCTTTATTTCCTCCATTTCTTCAGGAGTCAATTGTTTGGCAAGGCCGAAATCGATGAGGCAGAGCCTGCCGTCATTGATGATGATATTAGGCGTTCTGATGTCGCTGTGGAAGATAAGGCGATCATGCAGGTATTCTATAATCTCAAGCAGCTGCGAAATCAGTTGTAACGCCATAAGCTCTGTGAACGGCTGTTTTCGAAAAAATAATAATTCTTCTATATTCTCTCCCTCAATGAACTGCATGACATAATAAGCCTGTCCGTCTATGATGAACTCATCTATGAAGCCCGGAATTTGCGGGTGGTGAATGCTATTGAGCAGTTTTATTTCCTGCTGGAACCGGACTTTTTCTTTTTCCTTTTTCGCTTTTGTCGGCCGAAGCTGTTTTAAGACATAAGGTGTTTGAGTTAGGATATCGGTGCACAAATAAACCAAACCGTAGCCTCCCATACCGAGGCACTCTTCGATTTTGTATTGATGATTTAAGATAACGCCGTTCTTTAGAGGGCGGTCAAATAGCAGTTTTTTTAGAAGTTTTAATGCCATGTCTGCACTTCCCTTGGTTGTACTGACTATAGTTTACCTTCTAGACGGAGAATAAAAAAGAGCCGGATAACCGGCTCGGTATAAGTTAAAACTGCTTTGTCACGTCGTATTCATAATCTATTTTTGCTTTTACATTGCTCATCGTCGATCTGGCTGTCGCTAATGTATTATATTTAAAACTCCATACCTTTGCCACACTGAGTTGATCTGACAAAGAGATATCATAAGACCCTGAAGTCGAGCTGTTTACAAGAGCACGGCGCCATTCGTTGTTTTCGCTCGTCATGATCAGGTGCCGTGTATTTCCCTGGCTTGGTGTTTGAGTGGCGGTTGTCTGAACTCTGGTTACAATGGCATCACGCGGTATCCCAGATTGGTTTGTTAAATCAACCTTGATCACGCTGGAGTCAGAACCTGAGGGGCTAAGGGTTGTATTTCCTTTATTTTCAGCAACGCCGCTGAATTGGAACGTTCCGCTGCCTGATTTGATTCGGTCTTCAATTGAAAGTGTAAAATACATGTTTCCGGTATAGGTGCCTCGTGACACTTTCACATAAAAGGTATCTGTCGTGTTTTGGGCGTCTGCATTTGCATAAATAAAAGAAGAAAACGTATTAGGGTTAATGACTTCTGTCCCTTGAGAAACAGGTATTCTATTCTTATCATAAATTTCAATTTTCATCCCTGTATACGCGCTCTGGTATGTACTCCTCACGTATACTTTTTCTCCCTTATTAGCCGTAAAAGTGAAATAGGCTTCATCTTGACCAGCTTCCAGTATTGTTGTATCGATATTTTTATATTTCCAATAACCGATCGGCATTGCGGTATCAAATGAATTGTTTCCTGTGATAGCAGTGACTCCGGCAGCTGATGCCGAATACGTAAAGGTGAATAAGACAGACAGCATAACAGCGAATGGAATAAGCCATTTTTTCACCATGCAAACAACCTCCTTTTATTTCCATCATACATAATAACGATTTAGGTGTAAATAAATGTTTTTTGAGGTTAATATATACATTGTATTTGCCGATAAAAAAGAATAAGAGAGAATACTCGGGAGGGAATTCAATGCGTCTGAATCGGCAATTTATCCGCACTCAGCTGATGGCACAGAACATATTGAGCAAGAATGCGCCTGCCAAACGGGAGAATGCGACTGAAAATCCAGCGGCAGTTCTGGAAAAGGCATACAGCAGGCTTAAGTCACAATCTTCAACTAGGGGAATCAATCAGTTCAATTATTCTAAAATCAGCGTGTCGGGAAACAGCGGGACATTCAGCAAAGTGTATCAATCAGCGAATGATCGAACAGTGACAGACACAGGGGAAGAAACAGTGATTCAATCCCAAAACCCCTATGAATCTGAGAGTGATATCAGAATCAAAATACTAGATGAAAAATACAGCAGGATGAATGCGATTAATAAAACAAAGTCTGATCCATTAGGCTATATTAAGGATAAGTACCAAAATTCAAAGTCTCCTTATTTCAGAAGTGATCTGTCAGCTGCAGAAAGACAGGCCGCTTACGATAATGAAACAGAATGGTTATTCAAAGGGAAGGCGCAAAACTATAACCTTCAGGATGCTGTGTTTCGGAATGTCACATTTCATGGGGAAGTGGAAGCTGAGAATGAAAAGGTGTATCAGCGGGGACAGGTTAACCAGCAGCTGCAAGTGCTGTTGAATCGAAACCATATTTATATTCCAGAGGGGACAGAGCTGACGTTTACAATCACACCGATTGACTATCAGGTGCGGGTGAGCGGGACAGACGATCAGGATCTGATCAAGCAAATTGAGCAAGTGCTGCAATCTGGAGACAACAGCAAAGAACTATTTTTGCACATCATGAAAAGCCAAAGCAGTGATTCAACACAATTTTCCGAAGAGGCCTATCAAAAGTATCAGGCAGCTCGTGAGATGTACGAAGTCACAGGCTATCAATTGAAGGATTTAGAAGTGATTGATGGGCGGTATATCACGCCTGATGGACGTGACTTATTAGATGTATATAAGGAAGAGCTTGAAAAAGATCCAGTGCAGAAACAAACGGCTTCTTATGCTATATCTTACTATCGTTCAGAGCTCAGTAAAATCGCGGAAGCCGGGTATAATGCCATTCCAGATTTCATCCTATCAATTGATTACAGCAATGGATCTCTGAGAGATGTGGGACAAAGCAAGAGCTATGGGACCGGAGATACCGGGTGGCTTGAAGCATTAAAGCGTCAAACGGGTGTGAATTATTAAGTAAGCTGTTCATGTAGAACAGCTTATTTTTTATGAGAATCTAAGGGGTATATTAATTTAAATATTCAAACAATTTTATTATTTTTATATAAAAGATTTTAAAAGAAGTGAACGATTCAAAACTCTGAACAAAGGTGTTTACCTGAAAAAAACAATTGTATTTTCCAGAGAAATTTATTATGATGAAATAAGTAATTTAGGAGATTATATAACAATTTTAAGTTTGAATTTTCTGATTGTTATCACTGATTCATGTGAAGGCAAGCAGGTCTGCTGTTTTCTCATTTATGAGTATTTTGTTAGGAGGAGGAAGAGGAGTGGCAAATAAAGAATTAAAGAGGGGCCTGGGCGCGCGCCATATTCAGATGATCGCCTTGGGCGGTACAATCGGTGTTGGCTTGTTTATGGGTTCTGCCAGCACGATTTCATGGACTGGCCCATCTGTCCTTCTGGCTTATGCAATATGCGGAATTTTTATCTTTTTTATTATGCGTGCGATGGGTGAAATGCTGTATGTCGAGCCGAGCACAGGTTCTTTTGCGACGTTCGGCCATCAATATATTCATCCGATGGCAGGTTATATAACAGCATGGAGCAACTGGTTCCAGTGGATTATCGTCGGCATGTCAGAAATTATCGCTGTCGGTTCTTATATGAAGTATTGGTTCCCGGATTTGCCTGCTTGGATACCTGGTATCGTGGCAATGGTGATTCTTGGTGCGGCGAATTTAATTTCTGTTAAGTCGTTTGGGGAATTTGAGTTTTGGTTTGCGATGATTAAAATCGTGACGATTATCTTGATGATTATTGCGGGAATCGGAATTATTTTCTTCGGTTTTGGCAACGGCGGAGATGCGATCGGTTTGTCGAACCTGTGGTCTCACGGGGGCTTCTTTGCAGGAGGTTTCTCAGGTTTCTTCTTTGCACTGTCTCTTGTCATTGCGGCCTATCAAGGAGTTGAGCTGATCGGGATTACAGCGGGTGAAGCGAAGGACCCGCAAAACACGCTAAGAAATGCGATTCAAAGTATTATCTGGCGTATTTTGATTTTCTACATTGGTGCTATTTTTGTGATCGTGACGGTGTATCCTTGGGATGAGCTCAACTCACTCGGAAGTCCGTTTGTGTCTACGTTCTCGAAAATCGGAATTACGGCAGCGGCCGGCATTATTAACTTTGTCGTGATTACTGCTGCAATGTCCGGCTGTAACAGCGGTATTTTCAGCGCGGGCCGCATGCTGTATACACTGGGTGTCAATGGACAAGCACCGAAATTCTTTAAGAAGATTTCACGCAATGGTGTGCCGCTGTATGGCACAATTGCGGTGCTGATCGGTTTGGCTGTCGGCGTTGTGCTGAACTATATCGCTCCGCCGAAGATCTTTGTCTATGTATACAGCGCAAGCGTGCTCCCAGGGATGATTCCTTGGTTTATCATTTTGATCAGCCATATCGGATTCAGAAAAGCGAAGGGCGCTGCATTAGATAAACATCCATTCAAAATGCCGTTTGCTCCTTTTACAAACTATTTGACGATTGCTTTCTTGCTGATGGTTCTGGTTGGCATGTGGTTTAACGATGATACTCGTATCTCCCTGATTGTAGGCGTAATTTTCTTAGCGCTTGTGGTCATTAGTTATTATGTGTTTGGGATTGGCAAACGCACGCAGGCCAATTTGACAAAAAGCGAACAAGCAGCTGAATAACGATAAAAAAAGAGACATTCACGGATGTCTCTTTTTTTATTTTTCGCGTATGGATTTTCCCTATTTTAGCAAGCTATAGGGTAAAGATAGCAGAAGGAAAGGTGTTCATGAAATGGATGTTACACTCGGTTATTTGCGCGAATCACTTTCGAATCATCTAGAAAATGAAGTCTGCCAGCGTATTTGCAAGAAGATGCTGGCGAAGCGTTATGCAAATGAAGGGGAATTTGTAAAAGACTTAGATGATAATGAAATGTCTTTTTTGAACCATGTATTAGAAAAAGAAATTAAGTATGCCCAGAATGAACAGGATCAAAAACGGGCCAAGGAATTAAACGAGGTGTATGAATTACTGCTTTGAGAAAGGCGGGTAAGAAATGGGAGCAATTGAACGAAGCGGATATACATTTCAGCCGGAGTTTAGCGTTGTCCGTCAAAACGGAGCCATCCATGTGTACCATCAAGGAGAATTTGTGGAAGAAATCGAATTTGAATTTAACGGGGAATATCCCGATCATGATTTGATTGAAGAGCTTGTGAATCATTATTGTTTTGAGCATGAGATTTAGAGCCCTGCCGTGCAGGGCTCTTTTATTTAGGATGTGATCAGGCCATACTTTTTCAGGATATCCACGGTGATGTTTTTGGCTTTTGTGCCGGAATCATCGACATTGGTGACAAAGACATAAGAGCCATGCTCTGTTTTGATGAATCCGACAAACCATCCTAATCCCATATCAGTCAGGCGGGTTCCGGTTTTCCCGTAGAGCGTGTAATGATCGCCTTCCTCTTGAATCATCATGCGCTTGACGGTTTTCATTACCGGCTTGTCAAATGGAAGCTCCTCTTTAGCCAGTTTCTCCAAAAAAGTTTCTTGTTCCAGCGGAGATATTGTAAGCGAGCTTTGCAGCCAAAACTGGTCGATTCCCCCGCTGATATCCTCGTTGCCGTAAGATAGTCTATGAAGCCACGATTTCATCCTTTCCTCACCGATATCCCGCGCTAATGCCTGATAATACCAGATTGCGGATTCGCGCATGGCCGAGCCAAGCGTATGGTCGCGGTTCCATGATTCGAATTCACGCTTGACCCCGTCCCATCGTTTAACATCGTATTCATCTCTTACAGCTTTGACCTGCAAACCGATTAAAGCGTTCACGACTTTAAAGGTGGATTGCGGAGTTTGTCTTTGATTTGCCCGTTTTCTGTTATAGACAAATGTCTGATCCTTTTGTAAATCGTGAAGAATGAAGGTTCCATCCGTATCCTTGAATTCGTCATCGACATTCATTCTGTTGACATTCAAGTGTTTTTCATGAGCAGATGATGCTGCGTGGACGGAGAAGCCGCCGATCCCTGCAATACTCAGCACAAGCACAACATATATCCATTTTTTCATTTTGTTCTCCCCTTCGTTTTGATTAACTACCTTTTCTCTCTTTCGTTTGTTCTTCCTTTAAAAAATAATCAAAAAGCGCTTAAATTTGGTTTTGTAAACAAATACTGTTACTGGGTTTATATTCGGAAGATAACGTGAAAATAGAGGGTAAAAAGGAAGGCAGGGTAAGCGGATGAATGAGCAGATTCCACATGACAAAAGTCTCGATAACAGCCTGATACTGCTGAAGGAAGGGTATTTATTTATTAAAAACAGAACAGAGCGCTACAATTCAGATCTGTTTCAGGCCCGTTTGTTGGGAAAAAACTTTATTTGCATGACTGGCGCTGAGGCGGCGAAGGTGTTTTATGATACGGATCGATTCCAGCGGCAGAACGCTTTGCCTAAGCGGGTGCAGAAATCGCTGTTTGGTGTTAATGCGATTCAGGGAATGGATGGCAGCGCGCATATCCATCGGAAGATGCTTTTTCTATCATTAATGACACCGCCGCATCAAAAACGTTTGGCTGAGTTGATGACAGAGGAGTGGAAAGCAGCAGTCACAAGATGGGAGAAGGCAGATGAGGTTGTGTTATTTGAAGAAGCAAAAGAAATCCTATGCCGGGTAGCGTGCTATTGGGCAGGTGTTCCGTTGAAGGAAACGGAAGTCAAAGAGAGAGCGGATGACTTCATTGACATGGTCGACGCGTTCGGTGCTGTGGGACCGCGGCATTGGAAGGGAAGAAGAGCAAGGCCACGTGCGGAAGAGTGGATTGAAGTCATGATTGAAGATGCTCGTGCCGGCTTGCTGAAAACGACTTCCGGAACAGCGCTGCATGAAATGGCTTTTCACACACAAGAAGATGGAAGCCAGCTGGATTCCCGCATGGCAGCCATTGAGCTGATTAATGTACTGCGGCCTATTGTCGCCATTTCTTACTTTCTGGTGTTTTCAGCTTTGGCGCTTCATGAGCATCCGAAGTATAAGGAATGGCTGCGGTCTGGAAACAGCCGGGAAAGAGAAATGTTTGTGCAGGAGGTCCGCAGATATTATCCGTTCGGCCCGTTTTTAGGGGCGCTTGTCAAAAAAGATTTTATATGGAATAACTGTGAGTTTAAAAAGGGCACATCGGTGCTGCTTGATTTATATGGAACGAACCACGACCCTCGTCTATGGGATCATCCCGATGAATTCCGGCCGGAACGATTTGCGGAGCGGGAAGAAAATCTGTTTGATATGATTCCTCAAGGCGGGGGGCACGCCGAGAAAGGCCACCGCTGTCCAGGGGAAGGCATTACAATTGAAGTCATGAAAGCGAGCCTGGATTTCCTCGTCCATCAGATTGAATACGATGTTCCGGAACAATCACTGCATTACAGTCTCGCCAGAATGCCATCATTGCCTGAAAGCGGATTCGTAATGAGCGGAATCAGACGAAAAAGTTAAATTAAAAAGCTCTCTTCCTTTATCGAAGAGAGCTTTTTGATTACTTCTTTTTTTCATCGTAGTATTGGACGGGATACATGGAGCCTTCTGATACCATTTTGTTGTCCTCGATATCTTGCGGGTCAGGGTGGCCAGCTTTATCAACTGGGAACGTTTCCATGTCTGGCTGTTTTGTTATTTTCATCTTCATGCTGTGAATGAATTCTCTTGCCTTTTGGCGATTTGACGGGTCTTTTAATAGATAAGAAGTGATGCCGACAGTTGAAACAGCGAGACCTGAAAGTAACAGCTTTTGTTTCATGGTGATACTCCTTTCTATTTTAAGAATAGTGTTTCCTGTATCATTCCCGTTTTGGAAATAGCTAAACCTATTGTGTTTTTATCACTGGGATTAACAGTAAATTCCATTTAAGAAGAAACTAGTGACTTCATTCCTGTATTGGAAGGTAATATACATTGACTTATTATAGTTTCAGTCAAAATTCGATAAATATTGACAAAGTAAAGTAATCAGAAATAATATAATTAGCAAGAGAATGTCATCATACATGAAAGGTGTTTACGATATGAATCAATTGCATCGAAGAATGGGAACGTTTTCCCTCATGATGGTCGGGCTCGGGTCGATGATCGGTTCAGGCTGGCTGTTTGGGGCTTGGCGTGCGGCTCAAATAGCAGGACCAGCTGCTATTATTTCATGGGTTATTGGAATGGTCGTCATTTTATTTATTGCTCTTTCTTATAGTGAACTAGGTTCTATGTTCCCTGAAGCGGGGGGAATGGTAAAATATACGCAATATTCACACGGTTCGTTTATCGGTTTTATTGCGGGCTGGGCCAACTGGATTGCGATTGTGTCCGTCATTCCGGTTGAAGCGGTGGCCTCCGTTCAATATATGAGTTCTTGGCCTTGGGAATGGGCGAAATGGACAAGCGGTTTGGTGAAGAATGGAACGCTTACTGGGGAAGGACTAGCATTTGCCTCTGTATTGCTTCTCATTTATTTTCTGCTGAACTACTGGACAGTCAATCTATTTTCGAAAGCGAATTCATTAATTACGATTTTTAAAATTATTATTCCGGGTCTTACGATTGGAGCTTTGCTGTTTGTCGGATTCCACGGAGAAAACTTTACTGGCGGTCAAAGCATTGCGCCGAATGGCTGGGCAAGTGTGCTGACGGCGGTTGCCACTTCCGGTATCGTTTTTGCGTTTAACGGTTTCCAAAGCCCGATTAATATGGCGGGTGAAGCAAAAAATCCGGGGAAATCAATTCCGATTGCGGTTGTTGGCTCTCTTTTCGTTGCGACAGTGATTTATGTCCTGTTGCAGATCGCCTTCATCGGAGCGGTGAATCCTTCTGATATTGCTCACGGCTGGAGCCATCTGAATTTTAATTCTCCTTTTGCTGATCTGGCGATTGCGCTGAATATTAACTGGCTTGTTATTGTGTTATATGCAGATGCATTTGTATCACCGTCTGGAACGGGGATTACGTATACGGCGACAACGTCCCGAATGATTTACGGAATGGAAAAAAACAAATACATGCCGAGTATATTCGGGAAGCTTCATCCGATTTACGGCGTTCCGCGACAAGCAATGTTCTTTAACTTGATTGTGTCGTTCATCTTTTTGTTCCTGTTCAGAGGGTGGGGCGTATTAGCGGAAATTATTTCCGTTGCTACGTTAATTTCTTATATCACCGGCCCGATCACAGTCATGACATTGAGACGGACGGGGAAAGACCTGTACAGGCCTCTTCGTTTAAAAGGCTTAAACGTGATTGCGCCGCTTGGATTTATCTTTGCGTCACTGGTGCTGTATTGGGCGCGCTGGCCGTTAACAGGACAGGTTCTGTTTATTATCCTGATCGGTCTTCCGATTTATTTCTATTATCAGGCGAAGGCGAAATGGAAAGGGTTTGGCAGGAACTTTAAAGCCGGCGTCTGGATGGTGTTTTATCTGCTGGCCATGATGGTCATTTCTTATTTGGGCAGTGATAAATTCGGCGGCCTGAATGTCATTCATTATGGCTGGGATATGGTTCTGATTGCGATGGTATCACTTGTATTCTATGTGTGGGCGCTGAAGAGCGGCTACCAGACAGAATACTTAAAGGATGCGAAAGAGATAAATTCTCAGCTGCTTAATGGACAGTCAGAAGCTGCTGCCGGAAAAGAATAAAATATAGAAGAAAACCTTGCGATAGTTGTCGCAAGGTTTTTTGCTTTTAATAACCCTTTTTTACTTTGTGGAAAAGATCAGGATAGTTGGTGAACACTCCTGTTACGCCCCAATCAAGCAGGCGATGCATATCAGCTTCATTATTGACTGTGTAAGGGTGAAGCAGGAGGCCGTGGCTGCGGATCATACGGACGTTTTCTTGATTTAAAGCTTTATAATCTGGGCCCGCACCGACAGCGTATGTTTTGATTTCTTCCAGGGCAGCATCTGTCATTGACGCCATTTGTTTGGCTTCCAGCAATTGAATGGTCGGCAGTTTTGGCTGTAATTGATGGACTTTTACCAGACTTTCTTTGCTGAACGATTGAATGATCACCTGGCCTGGCTTAGAATGCTTCCCCAGTAATTTATGTTTCTGCAAAGAAGCGATCAGTTTTTCTTCCATACCTGGGTAGGTGTCAGGCGATTTTGTTTCAATGTAGTAGTTCGCGTGCTTTCCGAAACGGTCTAATACCTCTTCTAATGTAGGAACTTTAAGGCCGACGTACTGCGGCTTTGCTTTTTCCGGATAGGCTTCATTAAACCAAGAACCGGCGTCAAGCTTCTTAATGTCTGCGAGCGTATGGTCTTTCACCCAGCCCGTTCCGTTTGTGGTACGGTCCAGTTTTTCATCGTGCATGACAATCAATTTCCCGTCTTTTGTCATTTGCAGATCTAATTCAATATAATCTGCTTTCATTTTCTGAGCGGTTTCGTAAGACAGAATCGTGTGCTCAGGCACATATCCAGAAGCCCCTCTGTGCGCGACGGTCAGGATACGGTCAGGTGACAGCAGGTTTCCTTTTGACGCTGCCGACACTGGCGTTACCATAAATGAGAGTAAGCCCAGCGACAGAACAAACAAGGCCAGTATTCTATTTTTTCTCATGATTTCTCCTCCTTATAGATAAGCACTACCTGTCTTTCATATTAAAAAACGGATGTAAACGGCGTGTTGGAAAACTATTAATCTTTTATGTGTCTTTCTTAAACATGCTCTGCCCGTTTTCCTGTATTCCACGTCAAAGCCAAGAAGACGATGGCAAGAATGCAGGAAGAGATCAGCATGATAAAGCCGCCGTTCCAATTAAAGCGGTCAACGACAAAGCCCATAATGGCGTTTGCGAAGGCGGATCCGCCGATGTATCCGAAAAATCCGGTCAAACCGGCTGCAGTTCCGGCTGCTTTTTTCGGTGCTAGATCGATCGCTTGCAGGCCGATCAGCATAACAGGTCCGTAGATTAAGAAACCAATGCTGATTAAGGCGATATTGTCTACGAGCGGATTGCCGGCCGGATTCAGCCAGTACACCAATACGGCAATGAAAACACCCGCCATAAACAAAACGCCTGCCGGTGCCCGGCGGCTTTTGAAGAATCGGTCACTGATCCAGCCGCACAAGATCGTTCCCGGTATGCCTGCGTATTCGTAAAGAAAATACGACCAGCGTGAGTCTTCAGGAGAAAAGCCTTTGGCTTCTGTTAAGTAAGTAGGCGCCCAGTCAACCACGCCGTATCGCACGAAATAAACAAATACATTGGCAAAAGCGATGTACCAAAGAAATTTGTTGTTCAGCACATATTGAAAAAGAATTTCTTTTGTTGTTAATTCTTTTTCCTGATTTTTAAAAGCGTGTTTTGGATAGTCATTCCGATACTCTTCAATTGGCGGGAGTCCGCAGGATTGAGGCGTATCACGAACCAATAAAACAATTAAAAATGAAATGATAATGGCGATGATGGCAGGGAAGAAAAACACGCTTTTCCAAGTGACGAACATCGCGATCCCAAGAGTGACAAGCGGAGCAAGAATACCGCCGCCTATGTTATGGGCGACATTCCAGATCGACATTTTTGTGCCGCGTTCACTTATGGAGAACCAATGGGCCATCGTCCTGCCGCATGGCGGCCAGCCCATTCCTTGAAACCATCCGTTGATAAACATAAAAATAAACATGATGGTGACGCTCGAAGTCACCCAAGGCATTGAAACGAATAGAATATTAACGATTGCTGATAAAAATAGGCCTGTCGCCAGAAAATATCTCGGATTACAGCGGTCAGACACCATTCCCATGATGAATTTGCTGAAGCCGTACGCAATGGACACAGCGGCCAGCACCAAACCCAGTTCTGTTTTCGAAAATCCCTGTTCCTGCAGATAAGGAATGGCAAAGGCAAAGTTTTTCCGCAGCAGGTAGTAGCCTGCGTAGCCAATGAAAATACCAATGAATACTTGCAGTCTGAGCCGTTTGTATGCCGCATCCATCTTTGAATCATCCAGTCTCTCAATATGAGGAGCCGGTTTAAATATATTAAGCATTAATAATTATCCCCCTTTGCTGTTTGTGCTGGATGTGTGGCGTGCCTCCTTTCCCGAAAAACAAAAAGAGCCAGAAAACACCCCTTGTCAAAAGGGGTTGGATTCCTGGCTCTCCTCATCTCCATCCAAGCTATTAACTTATCATGATAGCGCTTTCTTAAATTATCATAGTCCGGAGCGAATGTAAACGGGTAATTTTCAAATTGGGCCTTAGGGAAGTGAATATTATCCTTTTACTAAATGCAATTATATTTTTTTACTAGTAACATAAAAATCTGGAGGGAGGCTGTTTAAAGATGGATGAATTAGATATCGCATTCTTTATTTTACCGTTAGGAATTATGCTGCTATCGATTGTCGGGACCTGTATTTGTAAAAACCCGTATCTGATGCCAATGCTTAGTTTGGTGATTTCTCTTGTGCTCACCTTTACCATTTTTAATCAATCATTTTTGGGATGGGCTGTTGTCTATAGCTTGGTTTCTCTGGCTTTATCCTATATCACATTGATTGTGGTAAGGAAAAGGAAGGAATCAGGAAATTAAAAAGACCTCACTTTCTAACATATCGTTGACTAAAGCAACTATATGTGATTATAATTGCTTTAGTCAACGATATTAGAAAGTGGGAATTGATTTGAAAACAAGAGAATCATCTGTCGGGTTAAAATTCAGAAAGTTCAATCGATTTTATACAAACGTCCTTGGTTTCCTTAATGAGCACATTTACGACAGCCCGTTTTCCTTAACAGAAACACGGATTTTATTTGAGATTTATAATACGCCTAATTGTACGGCAAAAGCTCTTCAGGATAAGCTGGGGCTTGACCGGGGATATGTCAGCAGGATTGTGAAGCAGTTTGAAAAAGAAGATTTGATTTATAAACAGAGGAGCAAAGATGACGCCCGCCACCATTACATTTTTGTCACAGAAACAGGAAAAACGATTTATAAAAAGCTGGAGGAGAAAGCCAACGAACAAGTAGAACTGATGCTGAAGGTAATCAACCAAAAGGAGCAGCACAAGCTTGCCGAGGCGATGGCAGAGATTGAAGCGATCCTTTCACAGTCGCTTTCTGCCAGAGCATCAGAGATATCGATTAGAGATTATTTTCTTTCGGAGGATCTTCAACTCCTTATTGAGAAACAAAGACAATTTTACGCGGAGGCTCACGGTTGGGATGACACGTTTTTAGCTTATCTTCAGGAGACATTTGACGCTGACATCGAAAAAATATGGATTGCGGAAAGCGGCGGGAAATTTGCCGGCTCTGTCGGGTTGGTCAAGCACGATGAAAAGACAGTCCAGCTCAGATGGTTTCTGGTTGATGCGGATTTTCGGGGCAGGGGGCTTGGCACGCAATTGCTGGAGCATCTGGTTGCATACTGCCAAGACATGAAGTTTGACCGCATTTTCCTTTGGACGGTGAGCACGATGGCTGAGGCTCGTCCGCTCTATAAAAAATTTGGATTCAGGATAAGTGAAGTAAAACAAGAAGCGCCATTATGGGGACAGCAGCTGACAGAAGAACGGTGGGATTTGGAGCTGTCATGAAAAGACTGCATTATGCGTGGATCATCGTCTCCGTCACCTTTTTGATCTTATTGGCGGTTCAGGGGGTGCGGCTGTCGTTTGGTGCGTTTGTGGAGCCGTGGGAACGGCAGTTTTCAATCGATAGAAGCACCATCTCGCTGATTTCGACGGTGAGTTTTATTGTTTATGGCATATCACAGCCTGTGATCGGTCGGCTTGTGGACAAATGGGGTGCCCGGGCTGTTTTGGCATGGAGTGCGTTACTGACAGGAGTCAGCATTTTCTTAACATACCTTGTGACTTCGCCTTGGCAGCTGTTTTTGCTTTACGGGCTGGGTGTCTCGCTTGGAGTGGGCGGAGCATCGAATGTGGCGGCAAGTGTATTGGTCGTCAATTGGTTCAGCAAAAAGCGGGGACTAGCCTTTGGGATCATGGAAGCAGGCTTTGGCGCGGGGCAAATGCTTCTCGTTCCCGGCTCACTCATGTTGATCCATTGGTTTAGCTGGAAGCTGACGGTTGTGGTGTTGGGACTGCTGTTAATCGTGATTGTCTTTCCGGCTGCGCTGCTGATGCTGCGGAACAATCCTTCAGAAAAGAATACAGAGCCGATAGGCGGACTGGCTGCATCAGAAAAAGAAACAGCACCCAAAACAACAGCTCTTTCAGTGGCCGGGATGTTTCGTATGAGGCAATTCTGGTTCTTGATTTTTCCGTTTTTGATCTGTGGATTTACGACCGTGGGGCTGATGGATACCCATTTGATTCCGTTTTCTCATGATCATGGCTTTTCAACGACAGTCACGAGTGCTGCTGTCAGTCTGCTAGCAGGCTTTAATATTGCTGGGATCTTGCTGTCCGGAATTGTAGCGGACCGGTGGAGCAGCCGGAAAATCCTGTGCATTTTATATGCGGTGCGGGCGCTGTCGATCGTGATTCTTATTTACAGCCACGAGCCCTACTTGCTTTTAGCCTTTGCGATTCTGTTTGGATTAGTGGACTTTGCAACGGTAGCACCGACTCAAATGCTCGCCACCCAGTACTTTCAAAACTACTCGATCGGCCTCATGATTGGCTGGCTGTCACTCGCCCATCAGATCGGATCGGCACTAGGTGCGTATGTGCCCGGCGTCATCTACACGGTAACGGGTGAGTATACACTGGCTTTTTATTTGTCGATTGGAATGCTCGTGCTTGCGAGCGTAATGAATGTGATGCTGAGGGAGCCAGCTGCGGTTACGCGTGACAGTGCGGCTGTGGTAGACAAGTGATGAGGACAAAGGGAAAGCATCTCTGATTTCGAGATTATTCAGAGATGCTTTTTTTGTATTTTTGTTCTAATACGAAGTCGATCATACCGACTATGCGGGCGTTTTCGGATTTTTGTTTGAAGCGTTCAGAAATTTGAACTTTTCTTGAAAATGGGGAAACAATAAAAACCCAAAAAAGGCCGATCAAGGCAAAAAACATTTGTACAGCTAATTCTATTAATTCATTAAAACGAGTGCTGAAAAAATAGAAGTATAACGTTATTAATGTCACAGTACATACGATTTTGGCAAGTGTGTTTGAATGTAAGCAATGGTTCACTAAAGAATACCTTTAATTGATTCAGCATGATTGAATCATATTTGTTTAGGAAAATAAGAAGTTCTTTATCATCTTTTTTATGTTCTAAAATAAAGTTGCTGTTTCTGTTTCTTTATATGTATGGTGGTCTACATTCAATATATACATCTCTTAAAGTATAAAAATTGAGTATTTCTTAGTAAGGATGAAACAAAATTACATGATTTTTTTGTTATATCTTTCAGTTAGAATAAAATCTATAACTCCTCTCATTCGCAAATATTCGGCTCTCTGTGCAAAGTGCAGAACAGTATGTAATTGTCCTTTTCTAGATATATTTAAAAGCTTTATCAAATCAATAAGGATTTTCAAGAAAATAATTAATAATAGAAAGATAAAAATGTGTGGTATGTCAATGTAATTGATTTGTCCTGAAAATAAAGAAGTTGCATAGACAACAATAATACTTCCGCAAAACATCAAACTCATATAATGTGGAAGGGAAAATGGACGAGTTGAAAAATATGCTTTTAATTGGCTTAGCATAGCATTATCTCTTGTATCTAAGTAGCCCAAAAGCTCTTTATCATTTTTACTAATTGTAAGAACATGATTCAATACAGCACTAAAATTCATTGAATCTTCATTATCAGAGGCAGTATGTTTATTAGCCTGTATGTTTTGTTGATCCATTTTATATTTTTTATAAAGTATTGTATTAATTAACTTGTTTTTCTCATAGAATTCAGATCGTTGATTAAGGGATGCTTTTCCTTTGTTTTTATTTCCTTTTTTTATGATTTTAGTATAAGTCATAAAAATACAAATGACTGTAAAAATAGAAAACACTGCAGGTGAAATATCTGAAAGAATAGTATTGGTGAAGACTTCTTTTGCTTGGATGAAAAGGAAAGAAGCTAAAGTCATAGATATAAACATGCATAAAACTGCTACTTTCACAAGAAACTGAAGCGGAAGAGAAGGTTCCGAATAATAGTGCTTCAACTGGTTGAGTGTCAGAGAATCTTGGCGAAAAAGATAATCTATTATCTCCTGCTGATTTTGCATCTGATTGATATCATGAGCGATGTTTTTTGTTTTTTCAAAAACTATTTGATCATTTTTCATTTTTGATAAACCTCCAAAAGACGATAGATAAACTAAAAAAACTGCATGAGCATATTTTAACTTATGTTCATGCAGTTTTGTATTAAAGTTAGCTAGTATAATAAGCAAAAATGGCCAGTAACATAGCAGATAATGCGGTAGCGACTTTGACTCCTTTATTGTTCGTTAAATCACTGCCCATATTCCCAATTAGTAAAAGTGCAGCAACACCTACAACAGGGAATAAATATTGATCATAAGACGGCCAATCTAACGCTAATTCACTCTCGGGAGACGTAACTGGTACTCCCTTGTACGTCTTTATTTTAAACGTAATCGTAGTCGTTAGTCCAGTTGTGACATTGTCACCGACTGGAATATCAGGTGTATAGATTTTAATTTGAATGTTTAAAGATTCAGCTGTTGGATTTACATAAACCTCCAAATAACCGTTGCGTACTGATAAGCTCAGACTATTTAAAAGGTTTTGATAAGAGTCGATTTGTGACGCAGTGAGAGACGTTTGAGTGTCGCCCAATAAACCCGTGATATAGGCACCTGGTTTACCATTTGTAATGGTAATTGTGTTTGGTGAACCTTCACTTGGTATGGTTGCCAGAAGTGAAGTTGATAGAATAATATCCAACTCAGGTGATGTGAAAATGGTTTCTGTCGTATCAAATTCAAACATCGCGTTTGCCAAACTTGTTAGATTTTCTAAAGCCGGAATGGTAGATAAAATG
Source organism: Bacillus sp. LM 4-2 (assembly GCF_000978495.1). NCBI lineage: Bacteria > Bacillati > Bacillota > Bacilli > Caryophanales > Bacillaceae > Bacillus > Bacillus sp. LM 4-2. Next base: position 233,459 of record NZ_CP011101.1, read on the forward strand.
TCTGTCAGTGTACGCAGCCTTGCATCATATACCGGATCAGACGGCGGATTTACATTGCTTGCACCTGAGTCTCTTCCTGAAAATCCGTCTTTATCAATCCCGATGCTTCCAGAACCGCTTCCGATGGTTCCTTCATAAAATTGATCAAAGGCCCAGTTGTTTGGCATCGGATAGCCGAGATTGCCGCTAAATCCTGTTGACATATTTGCCACAAAACTATACTTTGTCAGTCCTGCTTCAGATGTACGGATACAAATGTTTCTTGGTCCGTAAACCCCTATTTCATACTTAGGTGCGGTTGAAAATGTCTGCATTTTTGTAAATGCTGACTTAATCTCTTGGAAATAAGGAATGATTTTATCGGTCACTTCATAATCGTATGCATCAAAATCGACAGCGAAATAAATGGTCGTGCCTGACGGAAAACCTAATCTTCTAGCAGCAGAAGCGGCACTATATGCATCTCTTGTGCCTTGGTCTTTGACAAAATAAGAAGATTCATAGCCGCCGTCTTGATAAATTGGGAAAACCTTCAATCCGGCATCAAGAATAACTGCAAGCTCTTTAGATGTCAGGGCTTTAGATGTGAGGCCGCTGCTTGTCCGCACATTTCCGGTCAAATATCTGCCAACCGTTTTATAACCGTTATTCCGCAGTGTTTGAGCTTTTTCTGCGGTTATAATTGTAGCAGTGTCACAAGCAGAAGCGGCGCGAGTTGTGTCTCCTGAGCTTGATAATAAAGCTTTAATGGTTGGCATATCTGCATAACCTGTTTGCGGCAGGCACATGAACTCTTGAAATGCTTTAACAGCTGAAACAACACCCACACCATATTTGCCGTCAAACTCACCAGGATCGAACGATTTTCCGTTACAATAGAGGGCGTACTGAACAATTAAGACAAATCCTGTTCTTGAATCGCCGGGAGTTAAAGTAGGGCACAAACTTGTGGTGCCGTTTCCGAAAAATCCATTGGCAACACTTGTGCTCATGCCTTCTTCTTTTTGCAGGGCATAAATAAGAGCTTTATTTGTATCGCGGCCATACAGTCCGTCACAAGGCATTAACCCGATATAGTCATTGTAGTCTCGATTTAAGTTTTGTTGAATCTGGCGAATTCTTGAATCACCCCCAGACACCAGCTTAAAAGCGCTCATGTCTAATAAGGCTTTCATAATTAACGTGGTGACAATCCCATCCTGTGTTGTCAGTCCGGCAGCTTTTTGAAATTCTTTTACCGCATTTTCTGTTTTTTCGTAAAAGACGCCTGTAAAACCGCCGGGATTAAAGCCTTTACACCATAAAGCCCCTTGTAAAATAAAATTCATGTTGCTTGGTTTTGAATCTGGAGCTTGGCGTTTAAGAGGCTTAAATAAGCGCTGTGTTGTCGGCCCGAAGTTATCGGCTGGCTCTGAGATACCCAATTCAATTTGAAGCGCCCGAGTCAGACCGTAGATTGTATCCCACCCAGTTTTCCCGCTTTCTTCAACTGGGTTATACCCATGTTTGCCGCTGTACGTATCGTTTAGCCATTGCTGTGTGATTAAGACCATTTCATCAACCATTTCGATTCCTCCTTTGTTAGATTGCGTTCATTTATAGGTGGCAAACGTAGGACAAAATAAAAAAATGGATGCCGTTAAGCATCCATTTTACATCCGTTCTCCATCAGCTTCGCTTTCGGTTTCATCTCCGAAATGTAGAGGCCTAAAAGCGTAAGGGCGCCTCCTAGAAGAGCGATCCATGTCATGTTTTCATGCAGGACCAGGACGGAAGCGGCGATTGTGATAACCGGGACCATGTATATATACGCACTGGATTTGACGGCTCCGAGCACGCCAACTGAATAATTCCAAGTGGCGAAGCACAGGGCAGAAGCGCCAATTCCTAAGAAAAGCATGTTGAGTATATTTGAAGCAGATGAAAATCGGCTTAGGTCAAAATGGAAGTCGAACAAAAATAAAGCGGGAACCATAAATAATAGGCCATACAAAAATACTCTCTGTGTCAGCTCGATGATGTGGTATTCGTAAGCGCTTAATTTTTTCATGAATATCGAGTATCCGCCAAACACGAGAGCAGCCCCGGCTGCCATGATGTCTCCGAGCGGATTTAGACGCAGTACCACATTGCCGTTAAACGTAATCAATAAAAGCCCGATCAGTGCCGAGATAAATCCAATCAAAAAAGTCAGACGCAGTTTTTCGCCTTCGAGCAGAAAATGGGCCAAAACCGCAGTGATCATCGGTATAATGGACACGATCATGCCGACATTGGAGGCGTATGTATAGGTGAGAGCTATATTTTCTAATAGAAAGTATAAGGTTACGCCAAATAAACCAGCTCCGGCAAACAACAGCTCCTGCCACCAATTTCTGAACGGAATCATGTTGGGACGGACGAGGATAAGAGCGATAAAGCCCATCAAAAACCGATAAAATAATATTTCCATTGGAGAGAAGTCAGCCAGCAGAACTTTTGTCGAAATAAAGGTCGTCCCCCAAATCAGAATGGTCACAATGGCTGCGATATGCCCCGAAGTTTCTCTTTGTATGTTCATCTGTGAAGCTCCTTTTCAAAAATCTTCATGTATTGCTTCGGCGTCAGCCCCACCTGCCGTTTAAAAAACTTCGTCATATGGCTCTGATCGCTGAATCCTGTCTGAAATGCCGCATCAATCGGTCTTACCCCTTGTTCAAGGAGTTTTTTGGCTTGATTAATCCGGATTGTTTCCATGTAGCTATTAGGGGTAATGCCTTTTTGTTTTGTAAATGAACGCAATAAATGATACTTGCTCCAGCCTGTTAATTCACTCAAATCATTGAGTGTAACATTTTCGGCATAATGCTCTTCTAAAAATTCACAAACCATTTTGACTTCGTCTGATGGTTCTGGAACGCTGCTAAGGAACGTGACATCTGAATAATGGCGGATCAGCTCCTCTAATAGATGAAGAAACAGCTCCTCCTTACGCAAAGCTTGTTTTTCCTCGGATATCAAAATATGCAATTCCTGCAGGCTGGCTGTCAGCTCATGGCGGAATAACACATGCTGGGAGAAATAAGGGAGATGCCCGGCGCCAGTAATCTCTTTCACCGCCTTCTCCATGATATCCGGCATGACATTGATACACCGATAATCAAGCGTCCGGCCGTCAATCTGTTCACAGCTATGCGTGTCACGGGGGTTAAAGAGGAGAAGATCACCTGGATTGATGATATATTCTTGATCCTGACAGGCCAGATACCGTTGCCCTTTTTCAATAAATCCAATCACATAATAATCGTGAAAGTGGTTCGGGAATTTTTGCATAATTCCCTTGAAGCGGTAGGCTTCTATATGAAGGTGTGGGTCAAGCTGCAGTGTGCGGGTTTCGTTTTGCATGGGATGCCTCCTGTCGGTGTGGTGGTCTTGAATTAAGTGTAGCATGATTTAGGGGGATTTCTTGTATGATGTTGCTGTTTAGGAATAGAGAAAGCAGACCGTTATTGATCTGCTTTCGTTTAAGAATTTAAAAGATTTTAACCCTCAATAATAATTTTATCTTTTTTAATAAAAATTTATTTTTCAAATATTTCAGTTATAATGGTTTGGAACAGATAGGAGGGGCAAAGATGTATCAATCAAAGAAGGTTTTATTGTTAGGTTCAGGTGAATTAGGTAAAGAGGTAGTGATTGAAGCCCAGCGTCTTGGGGTACAGACGGTGGCAGTTGACAGTTACGAGCATGCTCCGGCGATGCAGGTCGCGCATAACAGTTATGTCGTTGATATGCTGGACCCAGAGCAGATCAGAACCATTATTGAGAAAGAAAAGCCGGATTTGATTGTGCCTGAGGTGGAGGCGATTGCGACGGATGAATTGCTGAAGCTTGAAGAGGAAGGATTTCACGTTATCCCGAATGCCCGTGCGGCCAAGCTGACGATGGATCGGGAAGGCATCAGACGACTTGCGGCGGAAACGCTTGGACTTGCGACAGCTGGCTATGAATTTGCGAATACATATGATGAATTTATACAAGCGGCAGCTCAGATCGGTTTTCCTTGTGTCGTTAAACCATTGATGAGTTCTTCTGGAAAAGGCCAAAGTATCTGCCGCTCTGAAGCGGATTTAGAGAGCTGCTGGGAGACGGCGATGGAAGGCGGACGGGTGAAAAACGGCCGCGTGATCGTTGAGGAGTTTATCCCATTCGAATCAGAAATCACACTCTTAACCGTACGTGCGGTTAACGATACGGCATTTTGCGAGCCGATCGGTCATGTGCAAAAGGACGGGGATTATATCGAATCATGGCAGCCGCATGATATGACAGAGCAGCAAATAGAAGAAGCGAAGCATATTGCGAAAACGATCACGGATAAGCTTGGCGGATACGGTCTGTTTGGTGTTGAGCTGTTCCTTGCGAAAGATAGGGTATATTTCAGTGAGGTATCTCCCCGTCCGCATGATACGGGTCTTGTCACGCTGGTGACGCAAAATTTGTCAGAATTTGCGCTGCATGTCCGGGCGATTCTCGGCTTTCCGATTACAGAAATCACACAGCTTTCTCCTGGCGCCAGCAGGCCCCTCAAAGCGCCGGAAGAATTAGCGGATTACACTGTTGAAGGATTGGAAAACGCACTGGCAGTCCCAAAGACTCAAATGCGCGTCTTTGGAAAGCCGATAACGAAAGCCGGACGTCGTATGGCAGTTGCGCTTTCTGCTGCTGATTCAGTTGAAACGGCAAGAGAGAATGCAAAGAAAGCGTTGGAACAGCTAACGATAAAATAGAGTTTGAGCAGGCCTTGTCATGGTACAAGGCCTGTTTTTTTCTTTCTCCGTAAAAGTTTTATCATAAGAATCAGAAACCCGATTATAATGTAAAAGTCTTCCATCAATACGGGTGGTTGACACTAAAGGAGGGAGATGACAAAATGAAATTAGTTCCAAGATTCAGAAAACAATGGTTCGCTTACTTAACGGTTTTGTGTTTGGCTTTGGCAGCAGCGGTATCTTTTGGCGTACCGGCAAAAGCGGCAGAGAACTCGCAAACTTCTGTATCGAATACTGGTAAAGAAGCTGATGCTACGAAAAACCAAACGTCAAAAGCAGAACAGGTTTCTGCCCCTTATGAGGGAACCGGAAAAACAAGTAAATCGTTATACGGCGGCCAAACGGAACTGGAGAAAAATATTCAAACCTTACAGCCTTCGAGCATTATCGGAACTGATGAACGCACCAGAATCTCCAGCACGACATCTTTTCCATATAGAGCAACTGTTCAACTGTCAATCAAGTATCCCAACACTTCAAGCACTTATGGATGTACCGGATTTTTAGTCAATCCAAATACAGTCGTCACGGCTGGACATTGTGTGTACAGCCAGGATCATGGATGGGCTTCGACGATAACCGCCGCGCCGGGCCGCAATGGTTCGTCATATCCGTACGGTACTTATTCAGGCACGATGTTTTACTCCGTCAAAGGATGGACGGAAAGCAAAGACACCAATTATGATTACGGAGCTATTAAATTAAACGGTTCTCCTGGAAACACGGTTGGCTGGTACGGCTACCGGACCACAAACAGCAGCAGTCCCGTGGGCCTTTCCTCGTCAGTGACAGGATTCCCGTGTGACAAAACCTTTGGCACGATGTGGTCTGATACAAAGCCGATTCGCTCCGCTGAAACGTATAAGCTGACCTATACAACCGATACGTACGGCTGCCAAAGCGGCTCGCCTGTTTATCGAAACTACAGTGATACAGGGCAGACAGCTATTGCCATTCACACGAACGGAGGATCGTCATATAACTTGGGAACAAGGGTGACGAACGATGTATTCAACAATATTCAATATTGGGCAAATCAATAAATACAGCAAACTAGCCATATTCATGTCTATTTTGTTTTTATGCGGGTGCAGTTCGCAGACGCATTCTTCTCAAAAAGAAACGACTATTCCTGTCACTCTTCATGTGGAGGATGCTAAGGGGCTGCCGGTCGAAGGGGTTCAAGTGACGATTGTCAAAGCGCCCTCTTCAGATGAGGAGCCGAGTACAGAGATTGGCGAGATACTCGGTAAAACAGACAAAAACGGTGATATCAAATGGGATACCGGCAGAAAAGGCGATTACTCAGTCGCGTTGACGAAGGGTGAAATATCAGTAACCCATCACATCTCGTTAACAGAGGATAAGAAAGATCATGCCATTCCATTAGTCTTCAAAGAATAGCAGTTTCCTTGATTTTAAGGAAACTGCCTTTTTTATTTATTGCAGGAAACCAAACTATATACTGGAAATTTATTATGTGAGATAATAAGAAATAGGTATTTTTTCTTACGAGACAAAAGGGGCGTTATCCTTTATTTTATATCAATCAAACCCGGAGGAAAAAGAAGAAAATGATACAAGATTCAATGCAGTTTGCCGCGGTTGAAAGCGGTCTGCGCTTTTACCAGGCATATGATCAAAGCCTTTCTTTGTGGCCGATTGAGTCGGAAGCATTCTATGTTTCTACTCGTTTTGGAAAAACACATATCATTGCAAGTGGGCCAAAGGACGCACCTTCGCTCATTTTGCTTCACGGAGGCCTTTTCAGCTCTGCGATGTGGTATCCGAATATCGCAGCGTGGAGCAGTCAATTTCGTACATATGCGGTCGATATAATAGGAGACAAAAATAAAAGTATACCATCAGCAGCCATGGAAACGAGAGCTGATTTTGCAGAATGGATGAAAGATGTCTTTGATTCTCTTGGACTTGAGACGGCACACCTGGCCGGCCTTTCGCTTGGCGGGTCCCATATCGTGAATTTCTTACTCCGCGCGCCTGAAAGAGTAGAGCGGGCGGTTGTTATGAGTCCCGCTGAAGCGTTTATTTCATTTCATCCGGATGTCTATAAATACGCTGCAGAGCTTACAGGGGCAAGAGGAGCTGAATCATATATCAAGTGGATCACAGGCAACAGTTATGATCTGCATCCTTTACTGCAAAGACAAATTGTGGCGGGCGTGGAATGGCAGGATGAGCAAAGGAGCCTGAAGCCGACAGAAAACGGGTTTCCGTACGTGTTCACAGACCAGGAATTGAAATCGATACAAGTCCCGGTACTGCTGATGTTCGGTGAGCACGAGGCCATGTACCATCAGCAAATGGCCTTTGAGCGGGCTTCGGTATTGGTGCCGGGAATTCAGGCTGAAATCGTAAAGAACGCCGGACATCTGTTATCTCTGGAGCAGCCAGAGTACGTCAATCAACGCGTCTTGTCCTTTTTATGCGGGGGGATAAACTAGTAAGGAACATGAAAAGATTGGCATTCATTTTTCAAAAGGTAACAAATGTTGTATAATAATAGAATTTGAATGCTGCTTTTTTTGTGAGCATTCTATGTTATCATGCTTATTGGAGAAAAATTTTTCCTGTAACGCTATTCGATCACTATCGTCAAATAATATAGATGGTTTTACAATTGGAGGTTTGGTTACACTGTGAATTACATCCCCTGTATGATTACGATAGGAAACTTCATTTGCGGATTGCTGGCGATTCATTCCTTGCTATATCACAACATTCATTCAGCAGTGCTTTTTATTTTTACAGGCATGTTCCTTGATTTCTTTGACGGGATGGCTGCTCGTAAGCTGAATGCCGTTTCTGATATGGGGAGAGAACTGGATTCGTTTGCCGATCTGGTTACGTTTGGGGTGGCTCCTTCTATGCTTGCTTACAGTGTCGCGTTGTATACCCTGCCATTTATCGGGATCTTATGCGCATTGACGTACAGCATTTGCGGAATGCTTCGCCTCTCTAAATTTAACATTGAACAAAGCAAGCTCCCGACGTTTATCGGTATGCCGATTCCGTTTGCGGGCATGTGTCTCGTTATTCTAAGCTTCACCTATAACCCGATCCTTCTGGCAATCGGCACTTGCGGACTCTCATATTTGATGGTGAGTAAAATAAAATTCCCTCATTTTAAAAAACATGCGGCAGAAAACCTGGAGTCTGGGAGATGGAATTAGTTCAGCAGCTCATAGCGGATTACGGTTATCTCGCTATTTTTTTGATGCTGGTATTAGGAATTGTAGGATTGCCGATTCCAGATGAAGTGATGATGACCGTTGTTGGCTATTTCACGCATACCGATGTATTGAATTATGAGCTTTCGATATTGATTAGTTTTGTCGGGGCTTTGTTAGGTATGCTGATCAGCTACATGATTGGCAGAAAAGCCGGACGCCCGTTTATCGACAAGTACGGCAAGTGGGTCGGCTTAAAAGAAAAAAGAATGATGAAAGTGGAAAAATGGATGAAGAAATACGGTCCATATTCTCTTATTTTAGGTTATTTTATTCCCGGCGTCAGACATGTGACGTGCTACTTTTCGGGGATCGGCAAAATGGATCTGAAAACGTATGTTGCGTTTGCTGCAATCGGCGCCTTTTTATGGTGCTTTGTTTTTATTACAATCGGAAGGGTTATAGGGATTATTCATGTTTAATACGGCTGTAAAGATTCTGTATCGATCATTGATAGAGCTGACGAATCATCGTCTGTCATCCTATCTGATTAAAGGATTTTGCGAGTCGAAAATCAGCAAACCGGTCATTCCGCTTTTCTCAAAACATTTTCGGCTGAATTGGGATGATGTGGACGGTACGGCTGCTGATTACGGATCGCTGTCCGAATTGTTCATTCGACAAATAAATCTGGAGCGGCGCCCTGTGTCAAAAGAGGCGCATGCGGTGGTCAGCCCTGTTGACGGTGTGGTTCAGACGGTAGGAATCATCAACCCGAATCAAACCTTTACGGTGAAGGGAAAAGATTACTCATTTGCTGAGCTGACCGGCTGTAAAAGCGCAGACCATCAATACAACGGCGGATATTTCGTCGTGCTGTATCTAAGCCCGAGGCATTATCACCGTTTCCATTCTCCGATCAGCTGCAGGTATCAAAAGCTGGCCGAGCTCGGAAATCGCTCATACCCGGTAAATCAACTAGGCTTAAAATACGGGAAAGATGTGCTGTCGAAAAATTACCGGTTTGTGTACGAGCTGAATAGCGGTAGCCGAAATGTCCTGATGATTCCTGTCGGCGCGATGAATATTAATTCTATCGTGCAGACGAGCACCAGTGCTGAATTGGAGATCGGCGAAGAGCTGGGATACTTTTCATTTGGCTCAACGGTCATTTTGATTTTTGAAAAAGACGCGTTCCAGCCGTCCGCCCATTTAGCAGAAGGCCAAGAAGTCCAAGTCGGAGAACTGATAGGTTACGAAGAGTAAAAAGAGGAGCTTGCATAAACGCAGCGCCTCTTTTTTTGAAGAAAGGTGAGACTTATGGAGAAACAAATCATCAGCTGGATTACAGATTATCAGAACAACGGAGATGAAGCCGTCCTGCGGCAAGTGCGAGAAGTGTGCTGGCCGATCGTTGAAGCGGTTTTGCAAGAGAAAGCAATGGATGATGAACAAGCGAACAATTTGCGCGAAAAAGGAATCGAGCGGTTTCCATTCATCATCAGCAAATACCAAGCGGATGTGCAGCTTCCGGTTGAGACATTTTTACAAAATACGTATCGGTTTTACTTTCATCAGGTGATGAGAGAATCCAGCTAAAGCTTCTTTCAACAGAGAAGCTTTTTTTGTTGGCAGTAAAAGGAAACTCTTTCTATATCTATCTCGTAATGACTAGAGAACCTAATTGGGGATTCACAGAAGAGCAGATGATCCTTAAGGAACAATATGACGGTGTCATTTGGCTGGAGCATATCACGCCCTCTGTCATTATCAAGTGAGCGGTGTCCCCTGTGCTATAACAGGTGGAGTTCACCTTTTGTTTGATAGTTTTCAGATAACTATATCGATTAGTAAATGAATGGAAAATACTTGTTTGCCATGAGAAACCCTTGTGCTGCTTAGGTTTGTAAGAGCTTGGATATTTTTATCAGTCTGGGCGGATCTGTTCATCTTTGCGGCATTTTCCTGTATGATATAGTAAGAGTGTGCATAGCAACTAACTATAATTGAACAGGGTGTTTAAAACATGGAAAAACAATACAGAGTATTACTTTACTATAAATATGTTCCGATTGAAGATCCAGAGGCGTTTAGAGAGCAGCATCTGGCTTTTTGTAAGGAGCTTGGTTTGTTAGGCCGTATCCTTGTTTCTTCTGAAGGAATTAACGGTACGGTATCAGGTACGGTTGAACAGACTGAAAAATATATGGAAACGATGAAAGCTGATCCTCGTTTTGCGGACATGGTATTTAAAATTGATGAAGCAGAAGGCCATGCCTTCAAAAAAATCTTCGTCCGCCATAAAAAAGAGCTTGTAACGCTTCGTCTTGAAGATGATGTCGATCCGAACGAAACAACAGGCCAGCATTTGAAGCCTGCAGAATTTTATGAGAAGATGCAGGATCCAAACACAATTGTAATCGACGCGCGTAACGATTACGAGTATGACCTTGGCCATTTCAGAGGTGCGGTCCGTCCTGACATCGAAGCCTTCCGCGAATTACCTGAATGGATTGAAGAACACAAAGATATGCTTGAAGGCAAAAAGATTTTAACGTACTGTACAGGCGGCGTGCGCTGTGAAAAGTTCTCAGGATGGCTGGTGAAGCAAGGCTTTGAAGATGTAGCACAGCTTGACGGCGGAATCGTGACATACGGAAAAGATCCTGAGGTGCAAGGCAAGCTTTGGGACGGCCAGTGCTACGTATTTGATGAAAGAATCAGCGTGCCTGTCAACCGTGTCGAGCATGTGGTTGTCGGCAAGGACTACTTTACAGGAGAACCGTGTGAGCGTTATGTGAACTGCGCAAATCCATCTTGCAATAAAAAAATGATATGCACACCGGAAAATGAGTATAAATATATGCGCAGCTGCAGCCACGAATGCCGCACGAACCCAAGAAACCTGTATGTGAAAGAGCATAATATGACAGAAGAAGAAGTGAAAGCAAGACTGGCAGCGATTGAAACAGAAGATCACGCTGCTGCTGAATAAAAAAAGAACACCTCGTATTGAGGTGTTCTTTTTTCTATATGCTTTCGGTTTGGCTGTTTGCGGAAACCCATTCTTTTTGGCGGAAAGCCTTTTCCCATTTTGATACCACGATACAGGCGATCGCATGTCCCGGTACGTTCACGCCTGTTCTCGCCATGTCCATGACGCGGTCAACACCCGCGATAATGGCAACGCCTTCAGCCGGCAGTCCTACAGCATTGGCAGTCGCCAGAAGAACTACAAGTGATCCTGAGGGGACAGCTGCAATGCCTTTACTGGTCATCACAAGCACAAGCATCATGAGCAGCTGCTGGGACAATGTCATGTCTACTTGAAAGGCCTGTGCGAGAAAGATACAAGAAACCGATAAATATAAGCTGGAGCCGTCACAGTTCAATGACAAGCCGGAGGGAACGACAAATGATACCACTCGTTTGGGACAGCCGTATTTCTCCATTCTATCCATCAGCTGAGGGAGAATGGTTTCAGTGCTGGTGGTGGAAAATGCAATTAAAAACAGATCCCATATCATTTTCAATACTTCGAAATACTTAATCTGAAAGATGAGACCGACAAGCGGAAAGAGGACAAAGAGGATCAGGAACAGGCCAAGGAATACGGTGCCAACCAGCTTAAACATAGGGAGGAGGAGTTCAATGCCATATTGGCCCACAGAAGCTGCCATCAGGGCTAACACGCCGATAGGAGCAGTGACCATGACGATTTGCGTGAGCTTGAACATAATCTGAGCTGTAGATTCAAAAAACTTCATTACTGGTTCAGAAGCTTTGCCGATACCAGCTGCGGCGACACCAAATAAAATGGCGAAGAAAATAACAGCAAGCAAATCATTTCTGGCCATGACATCAATAATGTTTGTAGGGATAATATCCAGGACCATTTGCTTGAAATCAACAACTTTGTCTGTGTAGCCGGAAAGTTCATGAATATCTTTTTTTGCCAAATGGGAGAGGTCAAGCCCGACACCTGGTTTTAAGACATTCGCTAATAAAAGTCCAAGCCCTAATACCAACGTTGTAATCACTTCGAACCAAATGATCGTCTTGATGCCGAGACTGCCCATTTTTTTCATGCTTCCGCTTCCTGCGGCTCCAATGACAATGGTAGAAAACACAATCGGCACAACAATCATTTTAATCAGGCGGATAAATCCATCTCCGACAGGCCTCAGTGCCATCCCGAAATCAGGAAAAAAGTGGCCGATCACCGCGCCGACAGCCAAAGCGATTAAAATTTGAAACGCGATTAATTTTTTCAAATGAATCCCCCTTTAGAACGATAGAATGTAGGCATATTCATATCATTCGTGATTCAAATGCAAACACCTTTTTTCAAGTTATTTTATTTTGACAGCGCTTTCATTATGTTGGCGAAAAAGTCCCCCGCAGCAGGGGGGACTTTTTTACTTCATTTGAATGTGCTTTAGATCTTCTTCAGAGGTATTTGTGAAAATAACCGGTGTTATGGCTGAAGCGGCATGCTGCTTGATGTAATTGAGATCAAAGGTGAGAAGCAGTTCGCCTTGTTTGACGGCTTGTCCGCTTGTGACATGTGCTTCAAAGCCTTCCCCATTCAGTTTGACGGTATCGATGCCGACATGAATCAGGATTTCAGTGCCGCCGGCGCTCATAAAGCCGATGGCGTGTTTTGTCGGAAAAATCGAGACGATCTCGCCGTCCGCAGGTGCAACGACTTTTCCTTCTGATGGTATAATCGCAAATCCCTCGCCCATCATTTTTTCTGAAAAGACTTGATCAGGCACATCCCCTAAAGAGACTGTTTCTCCTTTAATCGGATAAATAAAGGTCTCACCGGAATCGGGCTTCTGCGGTTTGTCAGTTACCGTGTCCAGCGTGGCGGCGGTGGCAGGGACGCCTCCGGCCATGATTGTTTTGATGTCGTCTTTTAAGGCATCGGACTTGGTTCCGAATATTGCCTGGAAGTTGTTGTTGACCTCCAGCACACCTACTGCACCAAGCCGTTTTAATTCATCCTTGCTGACTTGGCTTGGCTGATGAACGGTCACACGAAGCCTAGTGATACACGCATCCAGGTTAGCGATATTTTGCTGTCCGCCCAAGGCCTGCAGCACGTGAAAGGCAAGCTGGTCTTTTGCAACTGGAGCTTTCTCCTCATTCTGACCGTCTTCATCTGTCTCACGGCCGGGCGTTTTCAAATTCCATTTCAGAATCGCAAATCGGAACAAATAATAATAAATGAAAGCAAACACGATCCCGACAGGAATGACAACCCAGCCGTTTGTAGACAATCCGTAGTTCAATACGTAGTCAATTCCCCCGCCTGAGAACGTATAGCCGTGGCGGACATGGAATAAATCACAAACGACAAAGATGACGCCGGCAAGAATAGAGTTAATCAAATAGAGCACGGGCGCAACGAACAAGAAAGAAAACTCAACAGGTTCTGTAATTCCGGTCAGCATAGATGTGAGCGCCGCAGAAATCATCACGCCGGAGATCATTTTTTTCTTTTCCGGACGCGCGGTATGGATAATGGCAAGAGCAACTGCCGGCAGACAGAAAATCATGTAAGGAAAATCCCCCATCATAAAGCGCCCGGCTGTCGGGTCTCCCGCGAAAAACCTTGTCAGGTCGCCGGTTACGGTGTTGCCTGTTGATGGGTCTGTGTATTCTCCCATCATAAAATAGAAAGGCGTATAAAAAATATGATGCAGGCCAAAAGGAATCAGCAAACGATAGATCGTTGCATAAAAGAACAGTCCGACTGTTGAATCGGCAATTAAACTGCTGGCTGCGTTAATTCCGTTTTGGATCAGCGGCCAAACGAATGAGAAAAAGACGCCGATCACCAATGAACTGACGGAAGTAATAATCGGGACAAAGCGTTTTCCAGAGAAAAATCCAAGGACCGGATGCAGCTCGATTGATGAAAATCGCTTATATAAATAGGCGGCGAGAAGCCCGATGATGATTCCTCCGAAAACCCCCATATCAATCAGGTGCTCGGCTCCTTCATACGGAGGCTGAAGGCCGAGTAATTTTCCCATATTGTCGAGGGTGACGGTTAAAATTAAGTATCCGATGACAGCGGCAAGTCCGGCTACACCTTCTCCGCCGGCTAATCCGATCGCGACCCCTACGGCGAAAATCAGCGGGAGATTATCGAATACAACGCCGCCTGCATCCTTTATAATAGGGATGTTCAGTAAATCCTTGTCTCCGAAACGGAGCAAAAGACCTGCTGCCGGCAGGACGGCAACCGGAGTCATCAACGCGCGGCCAAGCTGCTGCAGAATTTGAAATGCCTTTTTAAACATGACAGTCTCCTTTTATTGTTTTATGAGCATGGTGCACTCTTTAATTTTTGAGCTGCTTTATAATCGGCGATAACGGTTACATGATTGTGTTTTTGAAGAATGGAGGCTGGTACTTCTGTCGTGACAGGACCTTCAGCCATCTTTTGAATAGCGTCTGCTTTTTCCTCGCCGCTTGCTAAAAGCACAATATGTTTGCTGAATTCCATGATGGTTTTAATGCCCATTGAAATCGCGAGTCTCGGCACCAGCACCGGATCACCGCCGAAGAATCTGGCATTTGCCTGTATCGTGCTTTCCGAGAGCTTCACAACACGTGTCCGGTCCTCAAAATCAGATCCCGGTTCATTGAAACCGATATGGCCATTGGCGCCGATGCCGAGAATTTGGACATCAATGCCTCCCGCCTGGCGGATGAGATCCTCGTATACTTTGCATGCCGCCTCAAGCTGCGGATTGTCTCCTTGCGGGATATGAATATGATCAGGCTGCATATTGATATGCTGAAAAAGATGCTCATGCATAAAATGGTTATAACTTTGCGGATGAGATGGAGAGAGACCAGCGTATTCATCCAAATTAAATGTAGTAACCTTTGAAAAATCAATTTCGCCTGCCTGATAGTCTGAAATCAACTGCTTATACAAGCCGACCGGTGTGCTTCCTGTTGCCAGGCCGAGAACGGCATCTTTCTTAGCTTGTATTTGTTCTTTAATAATGGCAGCGCTTAACTTACAGAGTTCTTCGTAGTGCTCGGCGATCAGAATCTTCATGTGACACCCCCTCAAAGAGATAGACAAGCACCATATTTGTTATGACCAATTTATGATACTTGTCATTACGAATTTAGCACCGCCCTTATCAAACTGTCAATATTAATTTCTGAAAATTTGTTATAAAAGAAGGATACAAATCTTTCATATTGGGAGGGCAAATGGTATTATGGTCTCAATGAAAAAGAACGGATTGCATACAGAATGGGGAGAATGAAATGACAGCTTTATATTCTGTTATCAAGTTTAAGATCATTGAGTTAATTAAATCGGGCAAATATCAGGCGAATGATCAGCTGCCGACGGAGAGTGAGTTTTGCGAACAATATGATGTCAGCAGAACAACTGTGAGACTGGCTCTGCAGCAGCTAGAGCTTGAGGGATATATTAAAAGAATTCAAGGAAAAGGGACATTTGTATCGGCGGCCAAAATACAAACGCCGATTCCGCATAAGATTACGAGCTTTGCAGAACAAATGAGAGGACTTCGTTCTGAATCAAAAGTGCTTGAGCTTGTGGTGATTCCTGCCGATCATTCCATTGCCGAGCTTTTGAAAATGAAAGAGAATGAACCTGTCAACAAGCTTGTCAGAGTCAGATACGCCGAGGGGGAACCTTTGCAGTATCATACCTCATATATTCCCTGGAAGGCGGCACCGGGGCTGGCACAGGAGGAATGCACCGGCTCACTGTTTGAATTGTTAAGGACAAAATACAATATTGAAATCAGCAGGGGCACGGAATCGATCGAACCGATTTTAACGGATGAAACGATCAGCGGCCACTTATTAACCAATGTCGGAGCGCCTGCGTTTTTATCAGAATCCCTTACCTATGATAAAAATGAAGAAGTGGTGGAATATGCGCAAATTATTACCCGGGGAGACCGAACGAAATTCACCGTTGAACAGTCATATCATTCATAAAGCAATGTGTTTATAAGAAGGGAATGGTGGTTCTATGTTTTTATTGACGAATGGAAAAGTGCTGTGGGGAGCAGTGATTGCTGCATTCATCCTTTCAATTGTATTTTACCCTTTTCTGCCGACGCAGATGCCGATTCATTATGATGTTGCGAACAGTCCGGATCTGACGGTTAACAAGCTGGCGGGGACTGTGATGCTGCCTGTTTTGATGGTGGTGTTTGCATGGGCGCGGAAGATCAATTGGCAATTTGTATTCGCAGTGTATATTTTGCTGATTTGCCACATTGTCGTCCTTTGTTTAGCGCTCTAAATCAAACAGCCAGAATAAAACTGGCTGTTTTCTTTAATTTCAGCTTCATCTGACAATGAATGTGGTGTATAATAGCTGATGATCCTAAAGAATATTCTGAAATTTATAGGTGTGAAGCGGCGTATCATGAAAGGAAGGGCTGTATGTTTTTTGCAGCCTTAAAAAGACTGAATATTTAAACAATTATATGAAAGGTGTGCTGATCAGATTGAATAAGCTTATCGAACGAGAAAAAACTGTATATTATAAAGAAAAGCCCGACCCGTCTTCCTTGGGGTTTGGACAATATTTTACAGATTATATGTTTGTGATGGACTACGAAGAGGGAATTGGATGGCATCATCCAAGAATTGCACCGTACGCACCGCTTACGCTCGATCCGTCTTCATCTGTTTTTCATTACGGCCAGGCTGTTTTTGAAGGATTAAAAGCATACAGAACAGAGGATGGCAGGGTGCTCCTGTTCCGTCCGGATCAAAATATCAAACGGCTGAACAGATCGTGTGAGCGCATGAGCATGCCCCCTTTAGACGAAGAGCTGGTGCTTGAGGCATTGACACAATTAGTTGAGCTGGAGAAAGATTGGGTTCCAAAGAAAAAAGGAACGTCACTGTATATTCGTCCTTTTGTCATTGCCACAGAACCGAGTCTCGGTGTGAAGGCATCCAGGAGCTATACATTTATGATCGTGCTTTCGCCTGTCGGCTCCTATTATGGCGACGATCAGCTGAAGCCGGTTAGAATCTATGTCGAAGATGAGTATGTGCGGGCGGTCAACGGAGGAGTCGGGTTTGCAAAAACGGCTGGAAACTATGCCGCCAGTCTTCAGGCACAGCGGAAAGCGAATGAACTGGGCTATGACCAGGTACTGTGGCTGGACGCCATCGAAAAGAAATATGTGGAAGAAGTGGGAAGCATGAACATCTTTTTCGTCATAAACGGGGAAGCTGTCACACCTGCTTTAAGCGGAAGCATTTTAAGCGGGGTGACACGCGCGTCTGCGATTGAATTGATTCGAAGCTGGGGCATTCCGGTTCGTGAAGAGAGAATATCGATTGATGAGGTGTATGCGGCCTCTGCACGCGGAGAATTGACAGAGGTCTTCGGCACAGGCACGGCAGCAGTCGTTACGCCTGTCGGTGAACTCAACATCCATGGAAAAACGGTGATTGTAGGCGACGGGCAAATCGGGGACCTCTCGAAAAAGCTGTATGAAACGATAACAGATATTCAGCTTGGCAAGGTAAAAGGCCCGTTTAACTGGACAGTGGAAGTGTGAAAATCGAAAAAGAACCTGCCCGAAGGCAGGTTCTTTTTATTTTGAATGAGTCATATCAGCAGCCGGCAGGCTTTTGCGGTTTTTCGCATAATATGCTGCATAGCAAATGGCCATAAATGGAACACCGCAATAGAGTGCGATTCTTTGATTCGGATCAAAGGCAATGCCAACGACGGAAGCCAGGCATAACAGGAACGCGGCAATCGGCACGAACGGATACAAAGGGGTTCTGTATTTCAAATCAGTAACCTTGTTTCCCGCTTCGATATAACGTTTTCTGAACATGAATTGAGAAGCAGCGATTCCCATCCACACGACAACGACGGCAAAACCGGAAATCGACACGAGCACAACGTATACAGTGTCTGGCGCAAATACGCTGGACAGCAACGACAGAATGCCGCCGATCATGCTGAACACCAGCGCGTTAAAAGGGGTTCCTTTTGACGTCAGCTTTGCAAATGTCGGATGAAGCGTTTTTTCTTTTGATAAAGACCACAGCATCCGGGAAGAAGCGTAGAGTCCGGAATTAGCCGCTGACAGGATCGCTGTCAGGATAACAAAGTTCATGATATCGGCTGCGTATGGTACACCGACTCTGTCAAAGACAGCGACAAACGGGCTTTTGATGACACCTGCATCTTGAAGCGGAATCAGCCCTGACAGCACAAAAATTGTTCCGACAAAGAAGAGTGAGAGACGCCAGACCGTTGTTTTAATCGCTTTTGGTATTGTCTTGTCAGGATCAACGCTTTCACCGGCTGCGATTCCGATTAGTTCCGTTCCCGAAAAGGCAAAATTAACGGACAGCATCGTCATCAAAATCGGGACAAATCCATTTGGAAAAAGCCCGCCTTCCGCGGTGAAGTTGGACAGCATCGGTGCGGCTTCTCCGCCTTTGATCGGGATGATGCCGAACATGGCAGAGCCGCCTAAAAGAATAAATAATACAATGGCTAATACTTTGATGCTGGAAAACCAAAATTCTGATTCAGCGAAAAACTTGACCGAAAATGCGTTAAGCAAGAAAATGAACAGCGCAAAGACGGCACTCCACATCCAAACCGATGTATGGGGGAACCAGCGCTGCATTAACAGGCCGGCTGCTGTGAATTCTGATCCCAATGCCACGGTCCATGTCAGCCAGTACAGCCAAGCAACCGTAAATCCGGTGCCCGGCCCTATGTATTTGGCTGCATAGGTGTGAAAGGCGCCGGTCACAGGCATGGCGACTGACAGCTCACCGAGGCATAGCATGACCAAATAAACGATGCCGGCCCCGACTAGGTAGGCGAGTATGGTTCCGGCCGGGCCTGCTTGCTGAATGGTATAACCTGAGCTTAAAAACAGCCCGGTTCCGATGACACCTCCCAAGGAAAGCATAAAGAGGTGCCGGCTTTTCATACTTCTCTGAAAGGTTGTCTCATTCTTGTTGTGGGCAGAGTTCATCTTTTTCCAACTTTCTATCAGCGATTTATTTCCTCCTAATAAAAAATCTCATGTCAGAAAGTGACACGAGACTCCGGCGAACCGGCTTTAAGTTAGAATATACAAACTATTCCGATAAGTCAAGTTGTTTTTAAAGAGCGGGCCCAAGCCGCAATTTCTTGAATATTTTCGGGTTTTGTCCGGCAGCAGCCGCCAATCAGCCTCGCTCCTTTTTCATGCCAGGTGCGGGCGCTCGCCCCGTAAGATTCTGCGCATGCTGCGCCGTTCCACGTTTTTGTTTCCGGATCATATTGCTCACCTGAATTCGGGTAGACAATGATCGGTTTTGACGTGTTCTTTTTTAACTCCTCTATCAAGGAAGGGATATGCTGAAGCGGCGTGCAGTTGATGCCGAGTGCTGCAATTTGGCGGTGTTCATCAAGCCACGATGCGCAGTCAGCTGCAGGTGTTCCGTCACTGATATGCAAGCCGTCTTTAGCACTGAAGCTGATCCATGCATACGTTTCAGGAAATTCCTTCAACAGCCGAACAATCGCTTTGGCTTCAGTCAGACACGGAATCGTTTCGCATGCCAAAACATCAGCTCCGGCTTCAATCAGCGCCTTCATCCGGGGGCGATGAAATTCAATCAGTTCATCTTCTGATATTGCGTAGTTGCCGCGATACTCAGACCCGTCTGCAAGATAAGCGCCATAAGGGCCTATAGAAGCCGCAATGATCGGTTTTGGCCGATTCAAACGGTTCTCTTTAAGCGACCAAAATTCATCACGTGCTTCAGCTGCGATGCTGACGGATAACTCGATGAGCCGGCGTGCTTCCGCTTCGCTCAGCCCGCGTGCGGCAAAGCCTTCAAATGTAGACTGATAGCTGGCGGTGATTGCACAATCGGCGCCTGCCGCGAAATAATCAGTATGAACTTGTTTAATCAGCTCCGGCTCTTCCATCAGGATTTTTGCCGACCACAGACTGTCGTTCAAATCACAGCCCTTGCGTTCAAGCTCGGTCGCCATGGCGCCGTCTAGCACAATAAGCGGGTATGTATCTAATATGTGTTGGATAGGATTCATAGAATGTACCGATGCCTTCTTTCAGATTTTTTTGAAAAAGATATGAAAATCGTAATGGAGGCTTACGTGTTTGTCAATAAACGCAAAAAGAGAAAGGTGTTCAGCCCATATGTCTGAACACCCTTTTCTTATGATATTTGTTTGTTGTGCGTGTCAGTCTTTGTGTCTGAAACCGGCCAGCACTCAATGCCATTATGGTTTTTGAGCACATCTTTATAAAAGACCGGATCCTTGCCTGCTTTTTTCTGGCGTGTATAGTCTTTCAGCGCCGTAAAAACGACCTTTGATAGTAAGAAAATCGCGATTAAATTCACGATGACCATCAAACCCATGAACAAATCAGCAAGATCCCAGACGAGCTGGACTTTGGCAACACAGCCAAACACGATCATTGCCAGCACGCCGATACGGTAGACAAAAATCAGTTTTTTGCTTTTGTTCAAAAAGCCGATATTGGTTTCGCCATAATAATAGTTTCCAATTAGAGCACAGAATCCGAATAACAAAATCAGAATGGCGAGAAAGCCTGATGCCCATGATCCGACATGGGAGCTGAGGGAGGCTTGTGTCAAGGCGATTCCGCTCAGACCCGGAGTATGATAGGCATCCGAAAACAGAATGATAAAAGCGGTGCTTGTACAAATGACCAGTGTATCTGTCAGTACACCAAAAGCTTGGATCAGCCCCTGTTTGACGGGATGGCTTGTTGTGGCGGTGGCAGCGGCATTCGGTGCGCTTCCCATTCCTGCTTCGTTTGAAAAGATTCCCCGTCTGACGCCTTGCATGAGTGCCGCGCCCAAAGCCCCGCCGGCGGCCTGATCAAAACCAAACGCATTTTTCACGATTAGCGCAAGCACACTTGGCAGCTGCGTAATGTTGGTGAAAATGACGAAAAACGCAACTCCGATATACAGGACAGCCAATACGACGACAATGGATTCAGCCAGCTTTGCAATGCGCTTGACTCCGCCAAAAATAATCGTGCCGAATACAGCAATTAAAATGAGTCCCAATGTCAGGCGGTTTGTGCCAAACGCGTTTTCAAAGGCAAGGCTGACTGTATTGGATTGAACCGAGTTGAAGACGATACCGAACGATAAGGTGATTAACACAGCGAACAGCGCGCCCATCCACCTTTTGTTCAGCCCTTTTTCCATGTAATACGCCGGCCCGCCGCGGAAGCCGTTTACATCTTTTACTTTATAAATCTGAGCCAGTGTGCTTTCCACAAAGCTAGATGCTGATCCAATAATGGCGATAATCCACATCCAGAAGATTGCACCGGGCCCGCCGAGTGCAATGGCGATAGCAATGCCCGTAATATTTCCCGTTCCGACACGGGCTGCCATGCTGATGCAAAAGGCTTGAAACGGAGAAATGCTGTTTTTTGACCGGGAAGCAGCACCTTCTCTTAATACCCTGACCATTTCTTTCAGCATGCGAACCTGTAAAAACTTAAGCCTGAACGTAAAATAGATTCCCAGAGAAAGGAGCAAAACAATTAATAGCTTTGACCACAAAAGATCATTTGCAATACCGACGATATGTTCTAGGATTTGCTGCATACAATCACCTCTTTTTTCATATTTAAAAAATGCTGAGCTCCCATTCCTGCGCCATATGCTTCAGCAGCATACCGCCAGTGAGGCTGTTGCCGTATTCATCAATGGCAGGCCCGTAAATGCCGATGCCGCATCCGGATTGAAAAGGCTGTTCTCTTCTGGCGCTTGGAGGCACCAGCGCCATGATGCCGCCGGAGACGCCGCTTTTGGCCGGCACGCCGACAAACGCCGCATATTTGCCTGAAGCGTTGTACATGCCGCACGTCAGCATTAATGCCTTGGCTAATTTTGCCACATCTTTTGGAATCACCTGCTCGCGTCGAATCGGATGATACCCGTCATGAGCAAGGATCAGGCCGATCAACGCAATATCTTCTGTGGTGCTCTCCATAGCGCATTGCTTCAAGTACACCTCAAGTGTTTCTTCTACGTCAGCTTCTAAAAAGTTTGTTTCTTTTAAATAGTAGGCCAGCGCTCTGTTGCGGTGGGCGGTTTCCCATTCAGAACGGAATACTTCCTCATGAATTCTCGGCCGTTTTCCTATCAAAGTTTCCATCACCGAGTAAAGAAACTCGAGCTTTTCGTATGCCGATTCTCCGGGAAGGATCGAAGCGATGGTGAGGGCACCCGCGTTGATCATGGGATTGAAGGGCTTTCCCGGCTTGTTGATTTCGAGCCGAATGATTGAATTAAAGGCGTCGCCTGTCGGCTCGACATCTACGCGGTCCAGCACATAGGGAATGCCGCGGCTCATGCAGGCGGCAATAAAGCTAATCACTTTTGAAATGCTTTGCAGGGTAAAAGAGACGTTCCAGTCGCCGGCGTGTATCATCGTTCCATCAGGCTCCAATACACAGATGCCGAGCTGTGAATCATTGACTTTTCCTAAAGCGGGGATATAGTTTGCGCTTTGTCCATTGGCGGCAAAAGGGCGATAGTATTCAACCCAATCATGAAGCTGTAACGCCGGATTTATGTCTTTCTGGTGCTCTTTTATCAATTCTTTCATCGAATTCCTCCTCACTGATTTTTTTCTTAAAGGACTGAGGTGTATCAAAACGAAGGCTAAAGGGGCGTTAAACGCTTTCATAATAGCGGAAGGTATAATTACTGTATAATGGAGACTACAGAATCATACAAAATACGACAAAAACATTTTGAAAATAAGCAGTAAGATTTATAAAAACCTCATGTTCTGGGTCAAAAGCAATTTGCAGGTTTTCTCCCGATTCCCCAAAATAAAAAGCGAGGATGTGATCAACATAAAACTGGAACGGTTTATTGAAAAAGACGGATATATATTGGCCCTGATGCTGATTACGGTGCCGCTGGCCGGTGAACTGAAATTTTATCCCCTCAATGAAGAATTCCGGGTCAGCTTTGGGGCACCGGTTTTTTTCTTCTTTTTATCATTGTTGCGGCATGTGCCCGCTGTGCTGCCGGGTTTTCTGACTGGAGCGGCTGTTTTCATCTTTCGCGTCTTCCTGGAATTATGGGGCGGAGGACACAATGGACTGACTCCGATTCTGTATGATCAAGCGTCTGGCTTTTTCTTTTATATGACTTACGCCTGTCTGTTTTCCATATTAAAGGCCAATCGTTTCCGTGAACGGCCGATTATGCTCGGTTTCATTGGGTTTATGATTGAAGTTGTGTCAGATTGTGTCGAGCTAACTGTGCAATTTCTCATTTTTCATACGGTTGTCACGCCTGAGAAAATCACTGACATTGCGGTGATTGCGATTTCTCACACATTTATTGTGATGAGCTTTTATAGTGTGCTGAAGCTGTATGAAACACAATCGAGAGAAAAACAGACAAGGCAGCAGCACGAGCACATGCTGATGATCGTTTCCAATTTATATGAAGAAACGGTGCACCTAAAAAAGACATTGAAAACGACAGAGAAAGTGACAAACGATTCGTATCAGCTCTATCGGGAAATGAAGGGCAAGGATGTTCAGCTGAGCGGCAGAATCCTGAGACTGGCCGGAGAGATTCATGAAGTGAAAAAGGACAACCAGCGGATATTCGCAGGGCTTTCAAAACTGATTTCGAATGAGAGTTTGAGAGATTATATGAGGGCTTCTGATTTGCTGCAGCTCGTGATTCGAATGAATGAAAAGTACGCTGAAGCACTAGGGAAGCAGATTGATTTTTACTGCTCGATCGAGGGAGAGCATGACGAATATCACGTATTTATCGTGCTTTCGATCATTAATAATCTAACAGCAAATGCGGTAGAGGCTATGGATGAAGAGGGAATGGTCAGCCTGAGGCTCCGTAAGCCAAATGAGAGTATGGTAGAATTCCAGGTGGAAGACAATGGCCCCGGGATTTCCGAGAAAATCGGAGACATTGTGTTTGACCCGGGCTTTACTTCAAAATATGACGAATTTGGCACGCCTTCTACGGGTATCGGACTTTCCTACGTAAAGGAAATCGTGACAGAGCTAGAAGGGGATATCACGTTTGATAATCAGCAGCGGGGAGTGGTGTTTGCCATCAGGCTGCCTGTCCGGCATTTGATTCAGAAAGGGTGAACCAAAAGCTATGCGTTTTTTTATTGCAGATGATGACCGTGCGGTGCGGTCAATTTTAAGGCAGATCATTGAGGACGAAGATCTCGGGGAAGCTGCTGGTGAAGCAGACGATGGAAGCCAAGTGGAAGGGCATATGCTGCAATTTAAACAGATTGATATTTTATTAATCGATCTGTTAATGCCCGGAAGAGACGGCATTGAGACGATTCGTCAGATCCAGAATACGTACTCCGGCAAAATTGTAATGATCTCTCAAGTGGAGGCGAAGGAAATGGTCGGGGAAGCGTACTCGCTCGGCATCGAATATTTTATCCATAAGCCGATTAACCGCATTGAAATTGTCACGGTTCTCCAAAAGGTTAAGGAGCGGATCGAGCTTGAACACTCGATTGGAGCCATTCAGCATTCTCTAAGCCGGCTTGTCAATCGGACTGAACGGAAAGCGCGTCCCCAGCAGAAGAGTGACAGCGGTTTAAAAGAGGCAGGAACATTCCTGTTGTCCGAGCTGGGCATGATGGGAGAAGGCGGCGCACATGATCTCATGGCGGTCCTGCAGTATTTAGCAGAACACGAGCAATCCGAGCCGCACGAAAAACAAAGCCCTTCGCTAAAACAAATATTCACCCAAGTAGCGGTACGGAAGCTGGGCACAGGGGCCTCACAGACGGAAGTCAATCGCGAAATGAAAGCCTCGGAGCAGCGTATCCGCAGAGCGATTATTCATTCGCTGCACCATTTTGCTTCACTGGGCACAACTGATTTTTCGAATCCAAAATTTGAAACCTATGCATCCAAATTCTTTGATTTTCCGGTTGTCAGCCAGAAAATGAAAGAACTCCAATCCAAGGATGCAAAACCCCTTGCACCTGCTAGAATAAATATGAAAAAATTCATCCACGTGTTTTTTTTGGAAGCAAAGCTTTTGCATGAGACGATGAAACAAAGAAGGATATAAACCAAACAGCCGGCTGACCTGGCTGTTTTTTTGCTGCGCAGAATCCCGGCCGGACAGTGATTTACCTCTTTTTTATAAAATATCAGAAAATAAAGATATTGACTTATTGTTTATTTGTCTTACAATTAAACAAAAGGATATATGGGAAGGAGCGGATATGAAAGAAAAATTAATAATAGCGCTTACAGATAGAGGCTGTATACACAAATAACAGGAGGTTATGTTGATGAGCCGTATCAGAAAAGCACCCGCTGGAATTTTAGGTTTTCCGGTTGCTCCTTTTAACACACAAGGAAAACTGGAGGAAGAAGCTCTTTTTCAAAACATTGAGTTTTTGCTGAATGAGGGCTTGGAAGCGATTTTTATCGCTTGCGGGTCTGGTGAATTCCAATCTCTCAGCCAGAAGGAATATGAGCAAATGGTGGAAGTCGCAGTCTCGGCAGCCGGAGGAAAGGTGCCGGTCTACACGGGGGTGGGCGGCAACCTCAGCACAGCGCTTGATTGGGCGCAGCTGTCGGAGAAAAAAGGCGCCGACGGCTACTTGATCCTGCCTCCGTATTTGGTGCATGGCGAACAGGAGGGGCTGTACCAGTATGCGAAAACGATTATTGAAAGCACTGACTTGAACGCGATTCTTTATCAGCGCGATAACGCAGTTCTCTCTGTTGAACAGATCAAACGTCTGACCGAATGTGAACAGCTTGTCGGTGTCAAAGACGGGGTAGGAAATATGGATTTGAATATCAACCTCGTCTATACGATCGGCGACCGCTTAGGATGGCTCAACGGAATGCCGATGGCTGAAGTGACGATGCCGGCTTATCTGCCGATCGGGTTCCACTCTTACTCTTCAGCGATTTCAAATTATATCCCGCATATTTCGCGAATGTTCTATGATGCATTGAAAAACGGAAATGACGAGCTTGTGAAGGAACTCTATCGGCATGTGATTCTGCCGATCAACGACATTCGCAAACAACGAAAAGGCTACGCCGTATCCTTGATTAAAGCCGGTATGGAAATCATGGGTTTGAATGTAAGGAATACAGCCAGACCGCCTGTCGGCCCGGTTGAAAAAGATCATTATCAGCAATTGGAAGCAATTTTGAAGCAGGCGGCTGACCGTTTTCCGAAAAAAGCCGCGACGGTTTGACCAGAAAAAACACGAAAGGGGCAATGGGCATGTCTGTGATCACGGAACAAAACACGTACCTCAACTTTATTAACGGAGAGTGGGTTAAGTCTCAATCAGGCGATTTGGTCAAGGTCGAAAACCCTGCCGATGTGAATGACATTGTCGGATATGTACAGAATTCAATGGCTGAAGATGTGGAACGTGCCGTCGCCGCCGCCAATGAAGCCAAAACGGCTTGGAGAAAGCTGACGGGTGCCGAGCGCGGCCAATACTTATACAAAACAGCGGATATTATGGAGCAGCGCTTGGAGGAAATCGCCGCCTGTGCAACGCGTGAAATGGGTAAAACATTGCCGGAAGCGAAGGGAGAAACAGCCCGGGGGATTGCCATTCTGCGCTATTACGCCGGAGAGGGCATGCGAAAAACGGGTGACGTCATTCCGTCTACTGACAAAGACGCGCTCATGTTTACCACCCGTGTTCCGCTCGGTGTGGTCGGCGTGATTTCTCCGTGGAACTTCCCAGTGGCGATTCCGATTTGGAAAATGGCGCCGGCATTGGTATACGGCAATACCGTTGTCATCAAACCGGCGACAGAAACAGCTGTGACATGCGCGAAGATCATTGCCTGCTTTGAGGAAGCGGGGCTCCCGGCAGGGGTCATCAATTTGGTGACAGGCCCGGGTTCTGTTGTCGGGCAGGGGCTTGCTGAGCATGACGGTGTAAACGCCGTTACGTTTACCGGTTCAAATCAAGTCGGAAAAATCATCGGGCAAGCCGCTTTAGCGAGGGGAGCCAAGTACCAGCTTGAGATGGGCGGCAAAAACCCTGTCATCGTAGCTGATGACGCTGACCTTGAAGCTGCGGCCGAAGCTGTCATAACGGGGGCCTTCCGTTCAACCGGCCAGAAATGCACCGCGACAAGCCGTGTCATTGTACAAAGCGAAATTTATGAGCGCTTTAAAGAAAAACTGCTCCAGCGCACAAAAGATATTACAATCGGAGACAGCTTAAAAGAGGATGTCTGGATGGGACCGATTGCCAGCAAGAATCAGCTTGATAACTGCCTGTCATACATTGAGAAAGGCAAACAGGAGGGGGCTTCCCTTTTAATAGGAGGAGAAAAGCTGGAGAACGGAAAGTATCAAAACGGCTATTATGTTCAGCCTGCCATCTTTGACAATGTGACATCTGAGATGACAATTGCCCAGGAGGAAATTTTCGGTCCGGTGATCGCCTTGATCAAGGTGGACTCGATGGAAGAGGCGCTGAACATCGCCAATGATGTGAAGTTCGGATTAAGTGCATCCATCTTCACGGAAAACATCGGCCGAATGCTTTCTTTCATTGATGAAATCGATGCCGGGCTGGTTCGGATCAATGCAGAAAGCGCAGGTGTTGAGCTGCAGGCGCCTTTTGGCGGCATGAAGCAGTCGAGCTCCCACTCCCGAGAACAGGGTGAGGCAGCGAAGGACTTTTTCACAGCGATCAAAACCGTTTTTGTGAAGCCGTAATGGTGCTGGAAAGAGGCATGCGTCTCTTTCCCGGCTTTATCACAGCCAGCATATGATTCTCTACTTTGAAAAGGAGAAGATACTATGAAAAAAGACTTTGCGAATGTTACACCGGCGGGCAAAAAAACGTCCGTGCGCTGGTTCATCGTGTTTATGCTGTTTCTTGTGACCTCTATTAACTACGCGGATCGAGCGACGCTTTCCATCACCGGAGATTCCGTCCAGCACGATTTGGGATTGGACTCGGTCGCCATGGGATATGTCTTTTCTGCCTTTGGCTGGGCCTATGTCATCGGACAGCTTCCGGGCGGCTGGCTGCTGGACCGTTTTGGTTCAAAGACTATCATTGCGTTAAGCATCTTTTTCTGGTCGTTTTTTACGCTGCTGCAAGGGGCGATTGGCTTTTTCTCCGCCGGCACAGCGATTATCCTGCTGTTTGCACTGCGTTTTCTGGTTGGTTTATCAGAAGCGCCTTCATTTCCCGGAAACGGCAGAGTTGTTGCCTCATGGTTTCCAAGCTCCGAGCGCGGGACAGCTTCAGCCTTTTTTAATTCAGCACAATACTTCGCAATCGTCATTTTTTCTCCTTTAATGGGCTGGCTTACCCACTCTTTCGGCTGGCATTCCGTCTTCGTTGTCATGGGTATTGCAGGCATTCTTCTGGCTGTCATCTGGCTAAAAACGGTGTATGAACCGAAAAAACACCCAAAGGTTAATGAAGCTGAGCTTGCGTACATCGAACAGGGCGGCGGGCTGATTTCCATGGATGACAGTAAAAGCAAACAAGAAACAGAATCGAAATGGCCGTATATCAAACAGCTGTTAACGAACCGCATGCTGATTGGCGTGTACATCGCGCAATACTGTATTACGACTCTCACCTATTTCTTTCTCACATGGTTTCCGGTATATTTGGTTCAGGCCCGCGGCATGTCTATTCTTGAAGCTGGGTTTGTCGCTTCCCTGCCGGCGCTGTGCGGATTTGCCGGCGGCGTGCTTGGAGGTATTGTGTCAGACATCTTACTCAAAAAAGGCCGTTCACTGACCTTTGCAAGAAAAGTGCCAATCATTGCCGGCATGCTGCTGTCTTGCAGTATGATTGTCTGCAACTACACAGATTCAGCATGGCTCGTCGTTGTCATTATGTCGCTCGCGTTTTTCGGAAAAGGCTTCGGCGCATTGGGTTGGGCTGTCGTGTCGGACACGTCTCCGAAAGAATGTGCAGGATTAAGCGGCGGTTTGTTCAACACTTTCGGGAATATTGCCTCAATTACAACACCGATTATTATCGGATACATTGTTAATGCCACTGGATCTTTCAATGGCGCGCTTGTGTTTGTCGGCGCTAACGCGATTGCGGCGATCCTCAGCTATTTGCTGCTGGTCGGGCCGATCAAACGGGTCGTGTTAAAGAAACAAGAACAAGACCCCGATCAATCGTTGCCTGTCTAATATTTATGAAAGCGCTTTATAAAGGGAGGAAAATGCATGAGTTCACCGATACAAGAGCAGGTTCAAAAAGAAAAAAGATCGAATATTCCCTCAATTTCTGAAATGAAGGTGATTCCTGTTGCGGGACATGACAGCATGCTGCTGAATCTAAGCGGAGCACACAGCCCGTTTTTTACCCGGAATATCGTAATCTTAACAGACAACAGCGGAAATCAGGGAGTCGGCGAGGTGCCTGGCGGAGAGCATATTCGCCGCACGCTGGAGCTGTCAGAGCCGCTTGTTGTCGGAAAATCTATCGGTGCGTACCAGGCGATATTGCAAACGGTCAGAAAGCAGTTTGGCGATCAGGACAGGGGAGGGCGCGGAAACCAGACGTTTGATTTGCGCACCACTGTGCACGCCGTCACCGCACTGGAAGCGGCTTTGTTAGATTTGCTTGGAAAGTTTCTTCAGGAACCGGTCGCGGCTTTACTGGGCGAAGGGAAGCAGCGTGATGAAGTAAAAATGCTCGGTTACCTCTTTTACATCGGCGACCGAAAGCGGACGACCTTGCCGTATCAAAGCGATGAGCAGTCAGATTGTGCGTGGTTCCGTCTGCGCCATGAGGAAGCGCTGACGCCGGAGGCCATTGTGCGTCTTGCCGAATCCGCACAGGAGCGCTATGGCTTTCAGGATTTCAAATTGAAAGGCGGGGTGCTGCAGGGAGAAGAGGAAATCGAAGCTGTTACCGCATTATCGAAACGTTTTCCAGAGGCAAGGATCACTCTTGATCCGAACGGGGCATGGTCATTAGAGGAAGCTATTGCATTATGCAAAGGAAAGCAAGATGTGCTCGCGTATGCGGAAGATCCGTGCGGGGATGAGAATGGCTACTCCGCTCGTGAAGTAATGGCTGAATTCCGCCGCGCGACAGGGCTTCCGACTGCGACAAATATGATTGCGACAGACTGGCGGGAAATGGGTCACGCGATTCAGCTCCACGCGGTCGATATACCGCTGGCTGATCCGCATTTTTGGACGATGCAAGGGTCGGTGCGGGTTGCGCAAATGTGCCATGATTGGGGTTTGACATGGGGCTCGCACTCCAACAACCACTTTGATATTTCCCTTGCGATGTTTACCCATGTGGCAGCAGCGGCTCCGGGGCGGATCACGGCGATTGATACCCATTGGATCTGGCAGGACGGGCAGCGATTAACGAAACAGCCTTTTGAGATTTCTTCTGGCTGTGTCAAGGTGCCGGATAAGCCTGGACTAGGCATCGATATTGATATGGAACAAGTGGAAAAAGCGCATGAGATCTATCGGAAAATGAATTTAGGCGCACGGAATGACGCGATCCCAATGCAGTTCCTGATCAGCAACTGGGAATTTGACCGGAAGCGCCCGTGTCTTGTGCGATAAGTTTGATTGTAAATATTGTCATATCCGCTATTTTGTCTTACAATTGAACAACTGAAGGGAGAGTTGTTCGTGTACGAAGGTTTAGAGGATTTGAAAGTCGATACAGTCAATCGGAAAACATTAGCCAAGCAGGTCATCGAACGGATTGTCCATTTATTATCGAGCGGACAGTTGAGGGCCGGAGACAAATTGCCGACAGAAATGGAACTGATGGACATTTTGCATGTCAGCAGGCCGGTGCTTCGGGAGGCACTCAGTTCACTTGAAACGCTGGGCGTCATTACGAGAAAAACACGAGGGGGCACATATTTCAACGATAAAATCGGCATGCAGCCGTTTTCCGTCATGCTTGCCTTGGCCACTGATAATCTTCCGGCTATCATTGAAGCGCGGATGGCGCTAGAACTCGGACTCGTGACAATTGCCGCGGAAAAAATCAATGAGGAAGAGCTTCAGCGTTTGCAGAAGACGATCGACGATATTGCCAACAGCACTGACAATCTTTATGGTGAAGCGGATAAAGAGTTCCATCGAATTATTGCGTTAAGCGCCAATAACCCCGTCGTTGAAGGGATGATTCAGTCCCTGTTGATCACCCATGCGAAAATTGACAGCCAAATTCCGTACAGGGAGAGAGATGTAACGGTCGAATATCACAAAAAAATCTACGACGCCCTTGCCAAAAGAGATCCGTACAAAGCACATTACCACATGTATGAGCATCTGAAATTTGTCCGTGACAAAATTTTAAAAGGAATGGATGAAAAATAATGGTGAGCAACCGCAGTTGAAACGTAAGAGCTGCGGTTTTTTTAAAACCAATTTAGAAAACGCTTACTAAGTTATGAGGAGTGATTTTCATATGGCGATGAACCTCAGGAAGAACCAAGCGCCCCTTTACATCAAAGTGCATGAAATAGATAACACCGCGATTATTGTAAATGATGGAGGACTGCCAAAGGGCACTGTTTTCTCATGCGGGCTCGTACTTGAAGAGGATGTTCCTCAAGGCCATAAGGTGGCCCTCACCGATCTCAATCAAGGGGACGAGATCGTGCGTTACGGAGAGGTGATCGGATTTGCTGATGAGACGATCAAACGCGGGAGCTGGATACGGGAAGCCCTCGTGAGAATGCCCGCTCCTCCGGCGTTAGACGATCTTCCTCTCGCAAACAGGGTGCCGCAGCCGCGGCCGCCTCTTGAAGGCTACACGTTTGAAGGATACCGAAATGCGGATGGCAGTGCGGGGACAAAAAATATCCTCGGCATCACGACAAGTGTTCAATGTGTTGTTGGTGTTTTGGATTATGCAGTCAAACGAATAAAAGAAGAGCTGCTGCCGAAATACCCAAATGTTGATGACGTTGTGCCGCTGCATCATCAATACGGATGCGGCGTGGCGATCAATGCGCCCGACGCTGTCATTCCGATCCGCACGATTCAAAATCTTGCGAAGCATCCGAACTTCGGCGGAGAAGTAATGGTAATCGGATTGGGATGTGAAAAGCTCCTCCCGGAAAGAATTGCCTCCGAAAATGATGATGACATTCTATCGCTCCAGGATCACCGAGGTTTTGCGGCGATGATCCAATCCATTTTGGAAATGGCGGAGGAACGGTTAATCAGGCTGAACAGCAGAACCCGGGTGTCATGCCCTGTTTCGGATCTGGTTATCGGCCTGCAATGCGGCGGCAGTGATGCGTTTTCCGGCGTGACGGCGAACCCTGCCGTGGGGTACGCGGCTGATTTATTGGTTCGCGCAGGTGCAACGGTTTTGTTTTCTGAAGTGACAGAGGTGCGGGATGCCATTCATTTATTAACGCCGCGGGCTGTCAGTGAAGAGGTCGGACAATCACTGATCAAAGAGATGAAGTGGTATGACAGCTATCTCCGGCGGGGAGACGCAGACCGAAGCGCAAACCCGTCACCAGGCAATAAAAAAGGCGGATTATCCAATGTGGTGGAAAAAGCGTTAGGCTCGGTAGCGAAATCAGGCACAAGCCCCATCTCCGGCGTGCTCGGCCCTGGTGAAAGAGCAGAGCAAAAAGGCCTGCTGTTCGCGGCGACACCGGCAAGCGATTTTGTGTGCGGCACCCTGCAGCTGGCTGCGGGCATGAATCTGCAGGTGTTTACGACAGGGAGGGGAACACCATATGGCCTGGCTGCTGCACCGGTGCTGAAAGTATCGACGCGGCATTCCTTATCAGAGCATTGGGCTGATTTAATCGATATCAATGCCGGCCGAATCGCGACAGGAGAGGCCAGTATCGAAGACGTAGGCTGGGAAATCTTCAGGACGATTTTGGATGTGGCAAGCGGCCGCAAACAAACGTGGGCTGACCGTTGGGGCCTTCATAATGATTTGTGCTTGTTTAATCCTGCTCCAGTGACTTGATTCATGTTTTTATAGCGGGAAGATGGAATATGTTGTAAAATGAAAATCAGCGTATAGGAAACGGAGGGGTTACAGCATGGCATTCATTAGATTCCGAGTGACACGAATTCAATAGTGAACAACTCTCGCCTGAATGCGAGACGGGATGAATCCGCCTATGTATGAGCCCTTACATGATTATCAAAAAAGAGGGTGGCGTGCCTGCCCTTTTTTTGTACCTTCAAGCATCCCTTCTCTTTACTGCAGGCCGGAGCATGAGAAAGGGGAAATGGGATGACAAACCTTAACGAAAAACAGCTTATCACTGAGATTGTCGGGCTTGCACGCAGCCAAGGTTTGACGGTTCATTCTGAGAACGCGCAATTGAATGAAACCGGAATGGACTTTCAAGTTGTATTTGCCAAGGACGACACAGGTATGCCATGGGTGCTGCGAAAACCGCGGCGAAGTGATGTTGTGGAAAGAGCATCTGCAGAAGGCATAACGCTTGCCTTTCTCCGCGCGAATTTGACTGCTGATGTGCCGGATTGGAGAATTCATACACCGGAATTGATCGCTTACCCAATGTTAAAAGGAACGCCGGCTGCTGGAATTGACTTGGAACAAAAGCAATATGTATGGAATATGGATCATCAGCCGCCGTCAGACGACTTTGTCCGCACACTTGCCGACATACTGGCTGAATTACATGGCACGGATCAAATATCTGCTGGGCAATCCGGAATAGAAGTGATAAGGCCAGAAGATTTCAGGCAAATGACAGCAGACTCTATGGTTGATGTGAAGAATAAGCTTGGCGTATCTACGACGCTTTGGGAAAGATGGCAAAAGTGGATAGATGATGATGCATACTGGCCGGGTTTCTCTTCTTTGATACACGGCGATCTCCACCCGCCGCATATCCTTATCGACCAAAATGGACGTGTCACAGGACTTCTGGATTGGACAGAAGCGAAGGTTGCTGACCCAGCTAAGGATTTTGTTCTTTATCAAACCATTTTCGGAGAAAAAGAAACTGCCCGTTTGCTTGAATACTATGATCAAGCAGGCGGCCGGAAATGGGCAAAAATGCAGGAACACATCTCAGAGATGCAAGCTGCATATCCGTTGGAAATAGCTAAATTCGCTCTGCAAACATAGCAGGAGGAACACATCAATATGGCGCTGGAAGCACTTGCTGTAACATCGGATTAAGAATTGACTTCGTTTCATGAACCGAGTATTATAAACTCTACAAATAATAGAACGGATTAACAATCGTGAGGAAGAGCAAGTACGCATCAGAATGGAGGTTCAGAGAGTCGGTGGCAGGTGTGAACCGATCCTCCCCTGATGCCGAATGGGCTTCTGAATTGCTTTGCTGAACGAATAGTAGGCGATGCCGGGTTTCTCTCCCCGTTACCAAGAGAGGAGTATCGAAACATAGGTTTTCTGTACTTAGAGTGAACGGCTGTATAGCTGTTAATAAAGGTGGTACCGCGAGACCCTCGTCCTTTGCATAGGACGGGGGTTTTTGTGTTTCTTAAAGGAGGTGACGGCCAATGGACGATGGCTGGTGGTGGCATAGCAGATGAGTTAGAAAGGAGGATATCAAATGGTCATTGCAACTGATGATCTTGAGGTCGCATGTCCTAAATGTGAAAGAGCGGGAGAAATCGAAGGAACACCTTGCCCGGCCTGCAGCGGAAAAGGTGTTATTCTGACTGCTCAAGGATATACGCTTCTGGATTTTATCCAAAAGCATTTGAATAAGTAAAGGAGAAAAGCTGAGCTGAGATGAGAGCAGAAGAGCAGAGTAAGATTCGTGAGGCCGCAGCAGGTACGATTTTTTTGCTGATCGGAACAGTTTGTTTTGCGTCTAAATCGATTTGGATAAAATGGGCATACCAAATGGGTGCTGAGCCAGATGCCGTGCTGCTATACAGGCAGCTGCTGGCTGTTCCGCTGTTTTGGCTGATTTTTTTAATATACCGTCCTCCAATGCCAGACGGTAAGAAAAAAGGAGACCTATGGAAGGCTTGTGGCGCGGGAGTGTTTTGTTTTTTTCTGTCTCCCTTGCTTGATTTTATCGGGCTGAACCATGTATCCGCAATGGTTGAACGTATATTGCTGATGAGCTATCCGTTGTTTGTGTTTGGATTCACCGCGTGTCGTGACCGGAAAATATCCTTAATTCAGGACCTCTTCGCAGTGCTGGCGGTCATGTTTGGGCTTTTCTTGGCGCTGGGCGGCTGGAATGCTGAGCTTTTCCAGGCGAATATGATTGGAGCTGTATTCATTTTGTTATCTTCGGCCGTCTATGCTGGTTATCTTGTCCTTTCCGGGCATCTCGTCCATCAAATCGGGGGGATCCGTCTCAATGCATACGGGATGACAGCTGCTGGAGCTGCCATGATGCTTTACACAGGGATAAAATCGGCGGCTGGCATGAATACGCCAATGGCAGCATATCCGCTTTCTATGTATGGTTTGTTCGCGGTAATTGCAGTCGTGACCACTGTGATTCCATTTGTGCTAATGCTTGAGGGCATAAAACGAATCGGGGCACAGCGAGCCGCCGCCATTTCAATGGCAGGGCCTATCCTGACGATTTTCTATGGAGCTTTATTTCTCGGTGAACGGCATCGGCTTATTCAAGTCATTGGATGCACTGCCGTATTCTTTGTCATTACGGGCATGGAATACAGGAAGCTGAAAACAGGAAAAAATGAATAATTTTTATAAAACGCACACGTTTTTCAATTACAATAAGTGTAATTACGTGTGTGTTTTTTGATTTTGTAAAGGTTAGGTGAGAAGATGCAACGCATATTGCTTGTAGAAGACGACCACTCAATCAGTGAAATGGTGGATCATTATTTAACAAAAGAAGGCTTTGGAATTGTGCATGCTTTCGACGGAGAAGAGGGCATCCGGCTGTTTCAGCAGGGTTCATACGATTTGGTCCTCCTTGATATCATGCTCCCGAAGCTGAACGGCATGGATTTTCTGAAAATCATCCGGGAAAAAAGCAACGTTCCGGTCTTAATGATTTCGGCAAAAGATGGAGATGTGGACAAGGCATTGGGACTGGGCTTTGGGGCGGATGATTATATCGCCAAACCGTTTTCGATGATTGAGCTGACAGCCAGAGTAAAAGCCGCGATACGGCGGGCGACGCAATATTCGGCAGAGGAGCCGGCTGTGAATAAGGTGATCCGGATTCACCAGCTTGCGATAGACGTAGACAATGTGTCCGTTTTCAAAAACGGAGAACCGCTCCAGCTGACGTCAACAGAATGGCAGCTGCTGTGCTTATTCGCATCAAATCCTAAAAAAGTGTTTACGAAAGAACAAATCTACCGTTCCGTCTGGAATGAAGAGTACTTTGATGATCAGAACATCATTAACGTACATATGCGGCGGCTCAGAGAAAAGATTGAGGATGACCCCTCCTCCCCTCAATATATTAAAACGCTATGGGGCATCGGTTATAAATTAGGAGAGTTTTAGAATGACAGTGCTATGGGTGGCCGCTGTCATCGCTCTGGCGTGTCTGAATGTGATTCAATTCATAATGAAAAAGAAGCGGGACGGGAATCTGGCTTACACGGCTGACCAGCTTAGCTACATGCTCAGCCGGGATTCGGCAGGACAAATTTTGCTTCCTACAGACGATCATACGCTCAAAGGCTTGCTTGTTAACATCAATCTTATCGTTGAGAATCGTCAGCAGATCAGCGCCCAATTTGCCAAAACAGAGCAATCCATGAAGCGGATGCTGACCAATATGTCGCACGACCTGAAAACGCCGTTAACAGTCATTCTTGGTTATATCGAAGCGATTCAAAGTGATCCGAACATGCCGGACGAAGAGCGGGAAAGATTGCTGGAGAAGCTCCGCCAGAAAACAAATGAACTCATTCAGATGATCAACTCCTTTTTTGATTTAGCGAAATTAGAATCTGAAGATAAAGAGATCCCGATCACCAAAGTACATATGAATGACATATGCAAACGAAATATCCTGCACTATTATGACGCTGTTCAGTCAAAAGGCTTTCAAGCAGCCATCGATATCCCGGATACGCCGGTGTATGCGCAGGCGAATGAAGAGGCTCTGGACAGAATCCTGCAAAACCTATTGTCCAATGCGATTCAATATGGCGCGGCCGGCAAGTTAATCGGGCTGACGCTGTCTTATGATGAGAGGAACATCGCCATCACCGTATGGGATCGCGGAAAAGGGATTAGTGAAACCGATCAGCAGCGGGTGTTTGAGAGGCTGTACACACTTGAAGAATCCAGAAATAAAGCATTTCAAGGAAGCGGCCTGGGTTTAACCATCACAAAACGGCTTACAGAAAAAATGGGAGGCACGATATCCGTCCAAAGCAAGCCGTACGAACGGACTGCATTTACGATCACATTGAAACGCATGACATATTAATCGTAAGAATTTCTTAAGGTTTGAGAAATAAAAATGACAGGGCTCGCCGCTACAATAGAAAACAGGAAAAGAGAGGGAAGGAGAAACAAAGTTGACTTATATCGTACAAACAAACGGGCTGACCAAAACGTATCAGGGCATAGAGGTCGTATCCAATGTCAGCATGCATATTAAAAAAGGTGAAATCTACGGCTTTCTCGGCCCGAACGGCGCGGGGAAAACAACCATTATGAAAATGCTGACGAGCCTTGTCAAACCGACAAGCGGTGAAATCATCATTCTTGGGAACAAGTTCACCCACACGTCATATGAGGTGCTGGGGAACATCGGCAGCATGATTGATTATCCGATTTTTTATGAAAACCTGACAGCTGAAGAAAATTTAGATCTGCATTGTGAATATATGGGATACCACAATAAAAAAGCCATACAAGAAGTGCTGGATATGGTGAATTTAAAACAAATCGACAAAAAACCCGTCAAAACCTTTTCCCTCGGGATGAAGCAGCGCCTTGGAATTGCGCGTGCCATCCTCACGAAGCCGGACCTGCTCATTTTGGATGAGCCGGTGAATGGTCTTGACCCTCTCGGCATTAAAAAGATCAGGCAATTGTTTCAAGTGCTGAGCAAAGAGTACGGGATGACACTGCTGATCTCAAGCCACCTGCTGGGTGAAATCGAACAAATCGCGGACACAATCGGCGTCATTCGGGACGGCAGGCTGCTAGAAGAGGTGTCAATGGAAGATGTCAGGGGCCAGAACACTGAATACATCGAGCTTGTCACGCCGAATCAGACAAGGGCCTGCTTTGTGCTGGAGAAAGAGCTGCAATTAACCAACTTTAAAATTTTAAATGAGAAAACAATCCGAATTTACGAAGCCGAAGCCTCACAGGCTGCTATATCCAAAGCGCTGATTTTAAATGATGTAGACATTGAATCATTGAACAGAAAATATACGTCGCTGGAGGATTATTTTATCAAATTGATCAACGGCAATAGCATCAGTGCGTAAAGGAGGAGAGACACGTTGATGAATTTGATCAGAATCGAATTAAGAAAAATGAAAATGGGCTGGTATATCAGAGGTGCCCTTATTGCCAACGTGATCATTATGGGCTTTATGTGGCTGATCAGTTATTCCGAAAAAGCCGATGGCGGGGTTTCGTTCCAAAGTTCGGATGAAGCATTCCTCATCATCGGCACCTTCGTCAGAGCGGTATTTATCGTATTTGGCGCTGTGCTGATCGTAAAATTGGTGATTTCGGAATATAAAAACAAAACCATTCTTGTGATGTTCACGTACCCGATCAGCCGTAAAAAGCTGCTCACCGCTAAGCTCATGATCGCGGGCGGACTGACGTTTATCACGATTTTACTTTCAAATATACTCATAGCCGCCGGTTTCTTTTGGCTGAACTCGATCTGCCATTTCATACCGGGAGAGCTTACTTCCGAGATCATTTCTCAACAGGCGGTCAAAATGGCGGTTTTCGCTTTTGGCGCCGCTGGAACCAGTTTAGTTCCCATCTTTTTTGGAATGCGTAAACACTCGGTTCCGGCAACCATCATTTCGTCTGTAGTGATTGTGATGCTCATCAGTTCAACAAGTCCGGGCTTCTCGATTTCATCTGTTGTGTATATCCCGTTATCGTTAGCGGCATTCGGATTGTTCTTTTCCTACATGGCGATCAGGAATGCGGACAAGCAGGATGCGTAAACAAAGGCGCCCAATATGTATAAAAGGCCGATGCTGTCAGCACCGGCCTTTCTATTATGAGTCTGTTCTTGTTTCAAGATAATGCTTCTTGCCAATCTCTTTGCTCATCATATAGAAATGGAAGCAATATTCACCGATTGCCATGACGATCGCGCCGAATAAAGCCGCCAATGCAACTTCACCGCCAGTCATCCCCATAGAAAGCGGCATGCCCATCAGCCAAATCACGAGAAAGGCCAAGCCAAAATCAGCCAAAGTTGCAATCATATTATTCCATTTCGGCAATACATAAAGATCGCCCAGCAAATAAGAAATAACCCCTAACACAATCGTCATTAGCAGCGTATCACCAAACGTGAAACCAAAGCCCAGACCAAGCACCAGATACAACACAATAATCGTCATAATACCTTTAATAGCGAGCGCTTTCACATGTGTCATTACAATTCCTCCTTTTGTCATTTGATTTGTTATGTATAATTCCTCAAATGTAAAAAGTTAAACCTTATTTCTTTTCGGAGGCGGGTGCAAATCTGCTGGGGAGGGGTCAATGATGTGAATCCAGGAATTGAGGCTGCGGCGCTTCGACAGCGGAAATGTGAAGCTTGTACTGCACCGGACGCTGCTTTGATGCCCAACAGCCCATTATGTTTGTTGTTTTTAGATGAATAAATTTAAAAACTCTCCTGTCCCTCCGTCATCACTTCTGAAGTAATGAAATATGATGAAAAGAGATCAAGAGGAGGTGACGTGATGGCGGTCGTGAAAGCAACGAGTGCGGATGTCGATTTGATGGCAAGGCTGCTCAGAGCGGAAGCGGAAGGTGAAGGCAAGCAGGGGATGCTGCTTGTCGGCAACGTTGGAATTAATCGGCTGCGGGCGAATTGCTCAGATTTTAAAGGCCTCCGCACCATCAGGCAGATGATTTATCAGCCACACGCGTTTGAGGCTGTGACTCATGGATATTTTTATCAAAGGGCTCGAGATAGCGAGCGTGCCCTTGCACGCCGGTCGATTAATGGTGAAAGGCGCTGGCCTGCAAAATTTAGTTTATGGTACTTCAGGCCGCAGGGGGACTGTCCAGCCCAGTGGTATAACCAGCCGTTTGTGGCCAGATTTAAGTCACACTGCTTTTATCAGCCGACGGCGGAGACGTGTGAAAATGTATATAACACATTTTAGAGACAGGACACCGTTCAAATTGAACGGTGTTTTTCTTTGAAAAGATGCAATGGAAAATATTCCTGTGAGATAATCGAAGAAAAAAGAGCTGACGGAGATGACAGAATGGCAACAATTGACCTGCAAAAGAAAAGTGTAAAGATCGTACTGGAGAAAAAGCAGTTAACGAAGGTGACGGCTCGTGTTGGACTGGTTCTTGATATTACGGGATCGATGAGACCGCTCTACAAAAACGGGACGGTTCAAAATGTGGTGGAGCGGATTTTGGCAGTGGCTGATCAGTTTGATGATAACGGTTTGCTGGATGTATGGGTGTATGATAATGAATTTTCCCGATTAAAGCCAGTTTCAGAAAAGGATTTTTCGGGCTATGTCGATCGTGAAATTTTAAATAATGACCGCTTGCATAAATTCGGCAGAAATGATGAGCCGCCAGTCATGAAGGACGTGCTGCGCAAATATGTTGCGGAGGAGCCGAGCTCGTATCCTGCTTTCATTGTTTTTATCAATGACGGGGGCTGTAAAAAGTCAATCAAACCGATAATTGAAGCTTCTTCTGATAAATCGGTGTTCTGGCAGTTTGTCGGCATCGGAAACGGAAACTTTGATTTTCTCAATAAACTGGATACGTTAGAAGGGCGTGTCATTGATAACACGAACTTCCTGCATATCGAAGAGATTGACCGCATTTCTGATGATGAGCTTTATGATGCTCTGCTTGCTGAATTTCCATTTTGGCTGAAAGAAGCGAAGGAAAAAGGGATTGTAAGAGAACAAGAGCCTCCTGCTGAAAAGCCGAAAAAGAAGGGCTTTTTCAGCAGATTGTTTTCGAAATAACTGATAAAGAGCACTGAGTCATTCTGCGAAATGGCTCGGTGTTTTTGTTTTTTTAAGATCATGTGAAGAAAAATAGGCCGAATGGGCGGCTTGCAAACGACAGGATATGCAGAAAACGCGTCATTCAGCCAGCTTTCGGCATGTTTCAGCAGCAGGCTTGTGAGGGAAGACCTGTTTTTAATGTTCAGCGCTTACAATCAGTTCACACTTCTTCACAGTCGTTTAACAATGATTTCCTATAATGGAGACGATCAATGAGGAGAGAGGGGATCTTGAATGGCATACGACAGTCGTTTTGATGAATGGGTACAGAAACTGAAAGAGGAAAGCTTTCAAAACAATACGTTTGACCGCCGCAAATTTATTCAAGGAGCGGGGAAGATTGCAGGACTTTCTCTTGGATTAACGATTGCCCAGTCGGTTGGGGCCTTTGAAGTAAATGCTGCGCCTAAATTCTCAAGCTATCCGTTTACATTAGGGGTAGCGTCAGGTGATCCGCTTTCTGACAGTGTCGTGCTTTGGACACGTCTGGCACCAGATCCGCTGAATGGCGGGGGAATGCCGAAGCAAGCAGTGCCTGTCAAATGGGAGGTCGCAAAGGATGAGCATTTCCGCAAAATCGTAAGAAAAGGCACTGAAATGGCTAAACCAAGTCTTGCCCATTCCGTTCATGTGGAAGCGGACGGGCTTGAGCCAAACAAAGTGTACTATTACCGTTTCAAAACCGGTCATGAACTAAGCCCTGTCGGAAAAACAAAAACACTGCCTGCCCCTGGCGCCAATGTGCCGCAAATGACCTTTGCATTTGCTTCCTGCCAGCAATATGAGCACGGATATTATACGGCCTACAAGCATATGGCAAAGGAAAAGCTTGATCTTGTCTTCCATCTCGGTGATTACATATATGAATACGGCCCAAATGAATATGTATCAAAAACAGGCAATGTCCGCACGCACAACAGCGCGGAAATCATTACGCTGCAAGACTATCGGAACCGTCACGCTCAATACCGTTCTGACGCCAATCTTAAAGCTGCACATGCGGCATTCCCTTGGGTTGTAACTTGGGATGACCATGAAGTTGAAAACAACTATGCCAATAAAATACCTGAAAAAGGACAGTCGGTTGAAGCATTCGTGCTCCGTCGCGCGGCAGCATACCAGGCATACTATGAACATATGCCGCTCCGCATTTCCTCTTTGCCGAATGGCCCAGATATGCAGCTGTACCGGCACTTTACGTACGGAAACCTGGCGTCCTTCAATGTGCTTGATACCCGCCAGTACAGGGACGACCAAGCCAATAACGACGGCAATAAGCCGCCTTCTGATGAATCGCTCAATCCGAATCGGACCCTGCTTGGAAAAGAACAGGAGCAGTGGCTCTTCAACAATTTGGGCAGCTCGACAGCCCACTGGAATGTGCTGGCGCAGCAGATTTTCTTTGCCAAGTGGAATTTCGGGACAAGCGCAAGCCCGATCTACAGCATGGATTCGTGGGACGGCTATCCGGCTCAGCGCGAACGGGTTATCAATTTCATTAAAAGCAAAAATCTGAATAATGTTGTCGTACTGACAGGTGATGTACATGCAAGCTGGGCATCGAATTTGCATGTCGATTTCGAGAAGACAAGTTCAAAAATATTCGGAGCCGAATTTGTCGGAACCTCGATCACTTCCGGAGGGAACGGAGCGGATAAGCGAGCGGATACGGACCAAATTTTAAAAGAAAATCCGCACATCAAGTTCTTTAACGACTATCGCGGATATGTCCGCTGTACAGTGACGCCTCACCAGTGGAAAGCCGATTATCGGGTGATGCCGTTTGTGACCGAGCCGGGCGCAGCCATTTCCACGCGGGCTTCATTCGTTTACCAGAAAGACCAAACTGGGTTGAGAAAGGTATCATCCACAACAATCCAAGGCGGGGTGAAGCAATCCGATGAAGTCGAGGAGGATCGTTTCTTTGCGCACAACAAAGCCCACGAAAAACAAATGATTAAGAAAAGGGCAAAAATCACGAATTAAGGAGTGAAAAAACATGTTTTCAAACATTGGTATACCGGGCTTGATTCTGATCTTTGTCATCGCCCTCATTATTTTTGGCCCTTCCAAGCTGCCGG
Organism: Bacillus sp. LM 4-2; assembly: GCF_000978495.1. Lineage (NCBI taxonomy): Bacteria > Bacillati > Bacillota > Bacilli > Caryophanales > Bacillaceae > Bacillus > Bacillus sp. LM 4-2. The sequence continues at coordinate 276,827 of NZ_CP011101.1, forward strand.
AAATCGGGCGAGCTGCCGGACGGACACTGCTGGAATTTAAAAGCGCCACAAAATCACTTGTGTCTGGTGATGAAAAAGAAGAGAAATCAGCTGAGCTGACAGCGGTAAAGCAGGACAAAAACGCGGGCTGAATGCTGATGAGGCAGACACCGGGTCTGCCTCTTTTTTTATGAAAGGGAGGGCTTTTTTGAATGGATAAAAAAGAAACCCATCTGATCGGGCATTTAGAAGAGCTTCGCCGCCGGATTATCGTCACCCTTGCGGCATTTTTTCTATTTCTCATCACGGCTTTTTTGTTCGTACAGGACATTTATGACTGGCTAATCAGGGATTTGGATGGAAAGCTGGCTGTGCTTGGGCCGAGTGAAATCCTCTGGGTGTATATGATGCTTTCCGGCATTTGTGCCATTGCGGCTTCTATCCCTGTTGCCGCGTACCAGCTGTGGCGTTTCGTTGCACCGGCGCTGACGAAAATGGAGCGCAAGGTGACGCTCATGTACATACCAGGTTTATTTGCGTTGTTTTTGGCGGGCATCTCCTTCGGATACTTTGTCTTGTTTCCGATCGTGCTCAGCTTTTTGACTCATTTATCCTCCGGCCACTTTGAAACGATGTTTACGGCTGACCGCTACTTTAGGTTTATGGTGAATTTGAGCCTGCCGTTCGGCTTCTTGTTTGAGATGCCCTTGGTGGTGATGTTTTTAACAAGGCTGGGCATCTTAAATCCTTACAGACTGGCCAAAGCGAGAAAGCTGTCCTATTTTCTGCTGATTGTCGTGTCCATATTGATTACACCGCCTGATTTTATTTCTGATTTTCTCGTGATGATCCCGCTTCTTGTCCTGTTTGAAGTGAGTGTCACCCTATCGGCGTTTGTCTACAAAAAGAGGCTGAGGGAAGAAACAGCGGCGGCCGCTTAGTGCAGCGTACCGCCCGGTGACTTCACATCCTCATCATATTGTGCGGCCGTAACAGCGGCGATTCTCAATGCCCGGACAATCGTGTCCAGGCTGAGGCTCGGTGCTGTTTTGTCGATTGTTTGCTCCGGAATGTAAGGAATATGAATAAAACCGCCGCGAATGTGCGGGGATGTCCGGCTAATGTGATCCATTAACCCGTAGAACAAATAGTTGCATACAAAGGTCCCCGCTGTGTAGGAAACCGCAGCTGGAATGCCGTGTTCCTTCATCTTAGCAGTCATTCGTTTCACGGGAAGCCTTGTCCAGTAAGCGGCGGGCCCATCTGGAGAAATCTCTTCATCAATCGGCTGATGCCCTTCGTTATCGGGGATTCGCGCATCTGCAAGGTTGATCGCCACTCGTTCCGGTGTAATCTGCATCCGTCCTCCTGCTTGGCCGACACAAATCACGATATCTGGCTGATGTTTTTGAATGGCTTGGCGCAGAGTGTCCAGAGCGGATCTAAAGACGGTTGGAATTTGTTCCGCTGTAATAATGGCTTCTTCCGTCTCGAAGCCATTAAGCCGTTTCGCCGCTTCCCATGATGGATTGAGGGTTTCTTTGTCAAAAGGGTCAAAGCCAGTGATCAGCACTTTTTTTCTCATCTTCTCATCTCCTTTTTCTTTTATTCTATTGTTTATTTATGGGTTTTTCATCAAAATAATGTAAAGGAGTGAATCATAATGGAGCATTTGCCGCAGCAGTATCGTCATTTATTCCCAACCTTGCAGACGCATACGATGCTTGCCAGCTGTTCTCAGAGCGCATTGGCAGAGCCTGTATCAAGGGCGATCCAGGATTATCATGATAGCCTGCTGTATATGGGGACGAACTGGAAAGAAGCGATCGAAAAAACAGAGTTTGCGAGAAACGAGTTTGCAAAGCTGATCGGGGCTGAACCGGATGAAGTGGCGATTGTGCCGTCAGTTTCTGATGCGCTGGTTTCTGTAGCATCGTCCTTAACTGCATTTGGAAAGAAGCACGTTGTATATACAGATATGGATTTTCCGGCGGTGCCTCATGTTTGGCAGGCACACTCCGATTATACCGTATCCGTCATTCCATCAATAGACGGTGTGATGCCGCTCGAACAGTATGAAACGGATATTTCGGATGAAACAGTACTGACGTGTGTTCCTCACGTTCATTATCGTGACGGCTATGTTCAGGATATAAAAGCGATTGCCGAGATTTCTCAGAGAAAGGGCTCTTTATTGTTTGTAGATGCTTATCAATCAGCCGGGCATATTCCCATTGATGTGAAGGAATGGGGCGTAGATATGCTGACGGCAGGCACCCGGAAGTATTTGCTCGGCATACCGGGTGTGGCGTTTCTTTATGTGAGAAAGGAGCTGGCTGACGCACTGAAACCGAAAGCATCAGCTTGGTTCGGCAGAGAGAACGGATTTGATGGGGCTTATGCGAAAGGCGCGCGCCGTTTTCAAACGGGCACCCCAGCTTTTATCAGCGTATCCGCAGCTGTAGCGGCTTTATCGCTGCTGAATTATATTGGGGTTTCTCATATCCGGGATCATGTGAAAACGATCTGTGTCGATGCAGTTCAATATGCCGCTGAAAAAGGCCTGAAGCTGGCGGCGGGACAAGAGGGGATTCAGCCGGGCATGGTTGCGATCCGGGATGAGCGGGCATCGGAAACGGCGGTGTTGCTGAAGAAGAAAAAAGTGATTTGTGCGCCGCGGGACAATGTCATCCGTCTCGCTCCCCATTTTTATAATACGAAGGAGGAAATGCGGCACGCGATTGATGAAATCGCGGCGAAAACGATCCACAAGTAAACATAAAAAAAGCCCCTGAACACTAGTCAGGGGCTTTTCATATTAATGATCTACCTTCACGCGCTTCATAAAGAAAGCGCCAATTAAACCGATAATGGCAACAATCATTGCAAACACAAATGCGTGCTGTACGCCTGCTGTCAAAGCTTGCGGGATGACTGCCGGATCGGCAGGGTTTTTAACTGTACTCATATAATCATGCTGGCCTGCAGCCATAATGCTGACCGCAACCGCTGTTCCGATAGCGCCGGCCATTTGCTGCAGCGTGTTCATAATGGCGGTGCCGTCTGGATAAAATTCGCGCGGCAGTTGGTTTAAACCGTTTGTCTGTGCAGGCATCATGATCATAGAAATCCCGATCATCAAGCAGGTGTGCAGGATGATAATCAGCACAGCCGTTGAAGTGGTCGTGACATTTGAGAAGAACCATAGTACAACAGTGACAATCACAAATCCCGGAATGACAAGCCATTTCGGCCCGTATTTATCGAACAAGCGGCCTGTAACAGGGGACATAAATCCATTTAAAATACCGCCCGGCAAGAGAACAAGACCAGATGCAAATGCAGTCAGGACTAAGCCGCCTTGCAGATACATCGGCAGAAGCAGCATAGATGACAGAATGACCATCATACAAATGAACACCATGATCACACCCAAAATAAACATCGGGTATTTGAACGCACGGAGGTTCATCATCGGCTGCTTCATTGTCAGCTGGCGGATTGAAAATAGGATAAGGCCGACAACGCCGACAATCAGCGACACGATAACAGTCGGGCTGGACCATCCCCCGGAGCCTTCACCCGCGTTGCTGAATCCGAACACAATGCCGCCGAAGCCAATCGTCGACAGGATGATAGACAATACATCGATTTTCGGCTTTGTCGTTTCAGATACATTCTGCATATATGCGATACCGAAAACAAGCGCCAGCACAAGGAATGGAAGAGAGATCCAGAAAATCCAGTGCCAGTTGAGATGTTCCAGAACCAATCCTGAGAAAGTTGGGCCGATGGCGGGCGCGAACATAATGACAAGCCCGATCGTTCCCATTGCGGCACCCCGTTTATGAGGCGGGAAAATCACCAAGATTGTGTTAAACATCAGCGGCAGTAAAAGACCGGTTCCAAGTGCCTGAACGATCCTTGCCGCCAATAAAAACGGGAAGCTTGGCGCGAGTGCCGCGATCAAGGTTCCTATAATTGAAAAGATTAGTGACACGGTAAAAAGCTGTCTTGTTGTGAACCACTGCAACAGCAGTCCTGAAACAGGAACAAGGATACCGAGTACAAGCAGGTAGCCCGTCGTTAACCATTGGACGGTTGCCGCTGTAATGTTCAATTCCTTCATAAGGTCGGTTAACGCAATATTCAGTGCTGTTTCACTGAACATGCCGATAAAACCGGCCAACAGCAAGGAAATCATAATCGGCATCACTTTGTATTGCTGAGATGCTTTAGCTGTTGTTTCCAAAATCATTTCCCCTCTCTATCAACTGCATGTAGTATGTCGTTTTTTTATCTCTTCAGCAGGTCAGGAATGCAGCTGGAGATATGAAGGAGCGGCGTACTGTTTTTTGCCGTCAAAGATAAAAGAATGCCGCCTTCAATCATCGCGTTAACCACAGTGCTGGCTTCTTTTGCACGGCTCTCGCTGCAGCCAGTCTGCCGCAGTTTTTCCTCATACACAGAGGCCCATTCTTTGTAGGCTTCATGACAGGCTTCGCGCAACGGTTCGCTTTTCAATGACGTCTCAGCCGCTAGCAAGCCCACAGGCAAGCCTTCAATGTCTTCCGTACATGAAAACTGGCAGGAGAGCTCCTTCAAAAAGGCTTGAATGCCTTCCGCTGGATCGGTGCAGGCTTCCATGCAGTCCGCGATTTTCTGACGGATATACTCCTTCATCTCATTCACGGCTTCGATCGCAAGCTGTTCTTTACCCCCGGGAAAGTGGTAGTAAAGAGAGCCTTTAGGCGCGCCGCTTTCCTTTATAATCTGGTTCAGCCCCGTGCCGTAATACCCCTGCAGCTGAAAAAGCCGGGTAGCTGCCGAAAGGATTTTCTCACGGGAATCTCCATAACTCATAACATTCCCACCTTACTGAATTGCAATCAAAAATATAGTGACTGGTCTATTATCTTGATTCAATCATCAATTGTCAAGAAAAATTCATTGTATGAAAAGACAAAAAAAGAAGGATATGACAACAAAAAATACTGAGAGAAAAGCTGACTGATCTTTTGACTGAATAGATAAAATATTCAATGATTAATCATCATATGGATGTAAGGAGAGAAATAGATGAAAAAACAACGAATGCTCGTACTTTTTACCGCACTATTGTTTGTTTTTACCGGATGTTCACATTCTCCTGAAACAAAAGAATCCCCGAAAGAAAAAACGCAGACACAAAAAGTCTCTTCGGCTTCTGCCTCTGAAAAAAAGGATCTGCCAAACATTAGAATTTTAGCGACAGGAGGCACGATAGCTGGTGCCGATCAATCGAAAACCTCAACAACTGAATATAAAGCAGGTGTTGTCGGCGTTGAATCACTGATCGAGGCAGTTCCAGAAATGAAGGACATTGCAAACGTCAGCGGCGAGCAGATTGTTAACGTCGGCAGCACAAATATTGATAATAAAATATTGCTGAAGCTGGCGAAACGCATCAACCACTTGCTCGCTTCAGATGATGTAGACGGAATCGTCGTGACTCATGGAACAGATACATTGGAGGAAACCGCTTATTTTTTGAATCTCACCGTGAAAAGTGATAAACCGGTTGTTATTGTCGGTTCGATGAGACCTTCCACAGCCATCAGCGCTGATGGGCCTTCTAACCTGTACAATGCAGTGAAAGTGGCAGGTGCCCCTGAGGCAAAAGGGAAAGGGACGCTTGTTGTTCTTAACGACCGGATTGCCTCAGCCCGATATGTCACCAAAACAAACACAACCACAACAGATACATTTAAATCAGATGAAATGGGCTTTGTCGGAACAATTGCCGATGATATCTATTTTAATAATGAGATTACCCGTAAGCATACGAAGGACACGGATTTCTCGGTTTCTAATCTTGATGAGCTGCCTCAGGTTGACATTATCTATGGATACCAAAATGACGGAAGCTACCTGTTTGACGCTGCTGTAAAAGCCGGAGCAAAGGGGATTGTATTTGCCGGTTCTGGGAACGGGTCTTTATCTGACGCAGCCGAAAAAGGGACGGACAGCGCAGTCAAAAAAGGCGTCACAGTGGTGCGCTCTACCCGCACGGGAAATGGTGTCGTCACACCAAACCAAGACTATGCGGAAAAGGACCTGCTGGCATCGAACTCTTTAAACCCCCAAAAAGCACGGATGTTGCTGATGCTTGCGCTTACCAAAACAAATGATCCTCAAAAAATCCAAGCTTATTTCAATGAGTATTGAAGAAAAGAAGGCGAATAAGCCTTCTTTTTTTGGCTTTTTAGGACCAATAATGATCTATGAATCTTAAAATTTCTTTAAAAATAAGCCAAAATTACCCTTTACTTAATTAATTTGGTAACGTAATATATTTGGAGAATTTGTTACAAAAAAAGGAGGATATTATGAAATTTGTAAAAAGAAGGATCATTGCACTTGTAACAATTTTGATGCTGTCTGTTACATCGCTGTTTGCGTTGCAGCCGTCAGCAAAAGCCGCTGAACACAATCCAGTCGTTATGGTTCACGGTATTGGAGGGGCATCATTCAATTTTGCGGGAATTAAGAGCTATCTCGTATCTCAGGGCTGGTCGCGGGACAAGCTGTATGCAGTTGATTTTTGGGACAAGACAGGCACAAATTATAACAATGGCCCGGTATTGTCACGATTTGTGCAAAAGGTTTTAGATGAAACGGGTGCGAAAAAAGTGGATATTGTCGCTCACAGTATGGGGGGCGCGAACACACTTTACTACATAAAAAATCTGGACGGCGGAAATAAAGTTGAAAACGTCGTGACGCTTGGCGGCGCCAACCGTTTGACGACAGGCAAGGCGCTTCCGGGAACAGATCCAAATCAAAAGATTTTATACACATCCATTTACAGCAGTGCCGATATGATTGTCATGAATTATTTATCAAGATTAGACGGTGCTAGAAACGTTCAAATCCATGGCGTTGGACACATCGGCCTTCTGTACAGCAGCCAAGTCAACAGCCTGATTAAAGAAGGGCTGAACGGCGGGGGCCAGAATACAAACTAATGAGATAAATAACCTTGAAGAGTCCTATTCTTCAAGGTTATTCTGCTTTCAGCACAATTGTTTTCGCAGCCATATCATGAACGGTTTGTTTTTTCTTCGTAAATGCGGCAGTCAAATAGATCAGGCGGGAGAACACATGCACCCACGCTATCAGGTAACGGACAATGGCTTGCGGGAAGGATATTTTTTTATATGTTTCGTCCCTCACGATTTGCAGCCCGATGATTTTTTTGCCCAGTGTGCCCTTCCAATTTGTCAGCGGCATCAGCAAAGGGGACACAATCAGCATCAATATGGCGACAATAATGACACCGGCGGACCCATCGCCAAACGTAAATCCGGCTGCCAAAATCACTGCTGCGGCAATGATTACATCAAGTACAAGCGCGCAGGCGCGCAGCATGAAACCAGCTAGTTCCAATAGAAACACTCCTTAAAATGTTAAATAAATACCTAATGATTGTAAAAAAGAAGGGCCTAAAGTGGGAATAGGTGATAAGCCTTAAATCACAAAAATTGGTGAAAATGTCATAGGTAAATTGGCATAATCAGCCAGCTTATTACATTACCAAATTCTTTTTTAGCCCGAAACCAAGCCCTCAGAAGTTATTTTTGTTAAAATAGAAAAGTTACAACAGAATTCGGAGGGTTTATTGTGGGAAAAGTGAAACGAAATGCCCCTTGCCCATGCGGCAGCGGCAAGAAATATAAAAAATGCTGCGGAAGTAAAGTTGTCGACTTCCCGGCGGAACTAGCGGCAAAAGAAGCGAAACAAATTCAGGAAGACTTAGTGGAGTATGCCTTCACAGTACATAGAGAAAGCATTTCAGGCTTTATCAACCAGCATGATTTTCTTTCTGCTATGGACAGACAGACGAAAGACATCAGCGTATTTAACTTAGGAATCTGGGGAATCTTCTTCCACCCGCTTGCTGGTGAGAAGACAATCTTCGAAGAGTACCTTCAGAAAAAAGGCGATTCGATCACTCGTCCGAAAACGCGTGAGATCGTAGAATCATGGCAGAGCATGACGCCTGCTTTATTGCTGCTGAAGGACCTGAAGGAAGGCATCATTCACTTTGAAGATGTTATTACGGCAAAACAATTTGAAGTGGAAATGGACGCCAGCAATCAAGACCTTCCTCCAGTGGGAAGCCTGATTCTTGGATACCCAATCCACGAAGCGGAAAAAGCAGAATTCTTCATGCAGTTCACGATCTTCCCGGTAAAGCGAACAGAAGCGCTGATCAGCAAGGTGAAGAAATATGCGGATGCCGCTGTGAAGGAAGGCAAAACGCCGGAGGACTTCATGAAGCAGGAATTCAACAACGTTCTGTTCGCGTTGTTAGCTGAGAAAGATGAAGAGCCACAAGCAGAAAAAGCGGAAGTAAGCACTGTTGAGTGGGCAAACGACTTGGAGAAAGAAACCGCTGCGGCTATTGAAGAAGGCATGAGCGGGGAAGAGTATCCGACTGAATTGATCCCAGCTGTTATTGACATCTGGAAAACATTCTGCGAGAAAAAATCACCTGTCATCAGAAAGCCGGAAGCTTTTGCTGCGGCAGTTGAATATTATGTAAACGCGATTTCTCTTAACGGCGCGTCCGTTTCTCAAGCTAAACTGGCGAAAAAATACGGCGTCAGCGCATCAACGATTTCCAGCCGTTACAAAGAAATTGAAAGCACGCTGCAGGATGAAGCGGATCGCTTTGCACAAGCGTTATCCTCATAATGGAAAAAACCTTGAAAAGCCAGGCTTTTCAAGGTTTTTTTATTTCTGAAACGGAATTTTGATTTCTAACCGGAAGACGGGGTGGCGGTAGGTAAAATCCAGCCTGCCAAAAGCGCCCTTCACCAGTTTTTGAATGATATATGTGCCCATGCCTTCATGAGCGCCGTTTTTTGTTGAGCGGCCAAACGATTGATAAATTGTATCGAGCACTTTTGGGTCCATCCCGGGAGTGCTGTTTTCACAAGTCAGTACATAAAGTCCGCTGCGCAGTGAAGTTTCCAGTTTAATCTCTGCTTTTTCTCGGGCCTCCGCTGCGCTGTCGAGCGCATTTTCTAATATGTTGCCGACCAAGCTGACCTGATCAGCAGGCGAAAACGGAAGGGAAGAAAGCGGTGTATGCATATGCAGCGAAACACTCACATTCGAGGCGCGGGCTTTTTCTAAAAAATCATAAAGCACCCCTGCAACGTACGCGTTCTCTCCTTTCAAAAAACGGTCATATTGGCTGTATTGATCCGCCCAGTTTTGAATATATGCTTGTGTATCTGCCTTGGGCTGAGCTGATTTGATTGCAGTGATATGTTTCATTGTGTCATGATTCCGGCTTCTGACATCAATCAGCATTTGATTGGCGTGCTGTTCAGCTTGAGTCAGCTTATCAATTTGATCAGAAAGCCTTGCCTGTAAAGCAGACTGTCCGATACGGAGCCCTTCACACCCTGCAAATATTACGATTACACATAATGCCTGCATGATGTCTATGCCGATCAGCACCACTCCCGCCGCCATCACTTGAATCACGGCAATCCATGCACAAAGCCCTGAGGAACAGTGTTTCCACACCCGCTTCGTATTCCAAATGTACAATCCTGCAGCAGCTGCGCCTAAAACAGCGGTGAGCCAAGAGACGGCTGTGCTGTGTGAAAAAGCAGCAGCTCCCTGATAACATATGAAACTAAATAAAACCAGATAAAGACATTGAAAAAGGGTAATCACGTTCTGAACTCCTCAAAAGTAGTAGTTTTGAAAATAATCAAGCTGCTGCTTGGTGATCATCGCTTTTTTAGACGTTCCCTCAAAGGAAACTGTGAATGAATGCTTGGTATAAGCGGAAAAATGCTTTATGTAATGAATGTTGATAATAAAGGAACGATGCGAACGGAGAAAATCCTTTTCGGGCAGGTCGCCTTTAATATCATTTAATGTTTGATACGTTTGCACCTCTTCGGCGGTTGTCACAATCGTCGTCGAACGTCCCGTCCGTTCTGCGAAAATAATATCCTTCTTTTGCAGGACGTGCATTTCAGACTTTTGCTTTATCAATATACGCCCATTCAAACTCGTTTCCGTTTTCTTTTTCAAGTACCGGTCGAAGGAAGCGGCCAGACGGTCGGCATAGTACGGCTTCATAATATAATCATGGACATTTAGGTCAAAGGCGTGAACCGCATAACCGCCGTGGCCGGTAACAAAAATCACATCCACATCAAGTGAATGGGATTTGATCAAATCAGCAAGCTCGTAGCCAGACATATGGGGCATCTCGATATCGGCAAGCAGCAGATCAATGTCTCCGTTCTTTACCCGCCTGTAGGCTTCCTTCGCTGAATCGGTGGAAAAGACAATTTCGACGTCCTGCATTCTGGACACGATCGCTTCCAGCTTCTCTAAATCTACTCGATAATCATCTACAAGTCCGACTTTTACCATTATCATTCCCCTAGTTACATAGAATCATCTTTATTCTATCCCATTTCGCGACATAAAAAGAACTCTTCGCGACAACTTTATCCAACTAATCCAGCTTTTCGTATATAGTCATTACTAGAAATAAAGATAAGGGAGATTGTGACATGATTACACTGACCGATTGCAGCCGCAGGTTTCAGGATAAGAAAAAAGTAGTCAAAGCGGTGCGAGATGTAAGCTTAACAATTGAAAAAGGAGAAGTCGTCGGCATTCTCGGAGAAAACGGTGCCGGCAAAACGACGATGCTGAGAATGATTGCTTCCTTGCTTGAACCATCACAGGGTGTAATCACAGTAGACGGCTTTGACACGGTCAAGCAGCCGGCTGAGGTCAAACAAAGAATCGGTGTCTTATTCGGAGGAGAAACCGGGCTTTACGACAGGATGACCGCTAAAGAAAATCTCCAATACTTCGGCAGGCTGTATGGGCTGAACCGCCACGAGATCAAAGCAAGAATAGAAGATTTATCGAAACGGTTCGGCATGCGCGATTATATGAACCGGAGAGTGGGCGGGTTTTCGAAAGGCATGAGGCAGAAAGTCGCCATTGCCAGAGCGCTGATTCACGATCCGGACATCATTTTATTTGATGAGCCGACAACTGGGCTTGATATTACGTCAAGCAACATCTTCCGCGAATTTATACAGCAGCTGAAAAGAGAACAAAAAACGATTCTTTTCTCCAGCCACATTATGGAGGAAGTGCAGGCGCTCTGTGACAGTGTCATCATGATTCACAGCGGAGAGGTGATTTATCGAGGGGCGCTTGAATCACTATACGAGAGCGAGCGCAGTGAGGATTTGAATTACATCTTTATGTCTAAGCTTGTCAGGGGGATTTCTTAAATGCTGAGCCATATTTATAAAAAAGAAATGATCGACGCTTTGCGCGACAGAAAAACGATTTTACTCACAATCTTAGTGCCGATGATTATGATGCTTGGACTTGTCTTCTTTTATGAAAGCATGCTGTCCGACAAAGGGGAGCAGTACACGCTGGCTGTCGGCCATTCGCTTCCGCCCGCACTGGAAAGCAAGCTTCATGCGATTGACGAAATCAGCGTAAAAACATTTGCAAAGCCTGAAGAGGCAGTTGATGAAGGAAAAGCAGATGCCTATCTGAACGTCCCGAAAGAGTTCGACTCATATGTCAACAGCATGACACCTTTTAAGGTTGATGTTTACGGCAATTCAATCGATCAAGGGTCGTCAAATGCCATGCAGCTTGTGCAGTCAGCCTTAGATCAGTACAAAAATGAAATTGTGCAGCAACGTTTAACAAATAAGCATATTGATCAATCGGTGATCCAGCCGTTTACAATTCAGCAAAAGGAAGCGGATGAGGAGAAAGGGACTTCCGCTATTATGCTTTCCGCCATTCTGCCCATGCTGATTCTGACTTCCATTGTTTCCGGCGCAATGCCGATCGCTCTTGATATCATGGCCGGTGAAAAGGACCGGAAGTCAATCGAGGCGCTGCTATTAACGCCAGTCAGCAGAAATAAAGTGCTGGTCGGCAAGTGGCTTGCGGTTTCCACTTTTGGCGTGGCTTCAGGTGTATTGGCTTTGGTGTTTTTGATTTTGTCCACCGTGTTATTTACCGAAAATTTAAAAACGGCCTTCCAGCTGGGAGATCATATGTGGAGTGTAATCGGCGCTTCAGCCTTAATCATTGTGCTCTCTGCATTGCTGATATCTGCGATGGAGCTTTTCATCAGCATCATGTCCAGCTCGGTAAAAGAAGCGCAAAGTTATATGTCTCTCGTCGTCTTTTTGCCTGTATTCCCGATGTTTTTCATCTTCAGCAAGGCACCGAACCAATTTGACTTATCATACTTTCTCATCCCGTTTCTGAACCTGCATGCGTTATTTAAACAGCTTTTATTCGGGATGATTGACCCGGCTGCCATTTTGTCTACATCAGGAACCATCGCCGTGCTCATCGCCATCTTCTTTTTACTAGCCAGAGCCTGTTTCCTGAAAGACAAATGGGTTCTTCCAAAATAAACTTGCGAAAGGAGAAATACACTTTCTCCTTTTTGTATATCCTGAAAAAAGAAGGAAAATAGAAAAAGGATATCTAATACAAAAAGTGACCCTGCACTATTTTTCATCAAAATTGGTTTCAAAGGAGAAGGAACAATGGATCAAACACGTACACTCGGCAAAACGAAGCTGAAGGTGAAGCGGATCGGATTCGGCGCGAATGCGGTCGGCGGACATAATCTATTTCCAAATCTAAATGATGAAACAGGGAAGGATTTAGTGCGCACGGCATTGGATGGCGGCGTCAATTTTTATCGATACCGCCTTTATATATGGATTGGGGCGATCTGAAGAATTAATCGGCGAAGTCGTACAGGAACGCGGCGTGCGGAATGAGCTCATCATCGCCACCAAAGGAGCTCATAAAGAAGTGAACGGCAGCATTGAATTAGACAATAGCCGGGAGTTTCTTCGCAGCGAGGTGGAGAAGAGCCTGAAGCGGCTGAAAACAGATTACATTGATTTGTATTATGTTCACTTTCCGGATGGAAAAACACCTCTCGCTGAAGTGGCGGGCACTTTGAAAGAGCTGAAGGATGAGGGGAAAATCAAAGCGATCGGCGCTTCGAACCTCGATTATCAGCAATTGCAGGATTTTAATGCTGACGGCTATTTGGAGGTCTTCCAGGCCGAATATTCTCTCATACAGCGTGATGCCGAGAAAGAGCTTCTTCCATACTGTGAAAAACAAGGCATCTCCTTTATTCCTTACTTTCCGCTTGCGTCCGGACTGCTGACAGGAAAATTCACGCAAGACACAGTCTTTGATGATTTCAGAAAGGATAAACCTCAATTTCAGGGTGAAACGTTTATCCACAATCTCAAAAAAGTAGATAAGCTGAAAGCAGTAGCAGAGGAAAAACAAGCGGATACGGCACATGTCGCCTTGGCGTGGCTGTTAACGAGACCGGCGATTGATGCCATTATTCCAGGAGCTAAACGACCTGAGCAATTACAGGATAACCTGAAAACCTTGAACATTGAACTGACCGAAGATGAAGTGAATTTCATCAGCGACATTTTCAAATAAAAAAGGAAATAGCCGTCATGGCTATTTCCTTTTGGTGTTTTATTCTTTGATGAATGCTTCGACTAATTCTGCTGCTCTGTAATCATCCATATCAAGCTGCCATTGGTCGATGTCATTTTTCTTCATTTTCACTTCAACTGTTTTTTCAGATGAAGCAGGTCCAAGCTTTTTGAATTCCTCAGGGTAGACTTGAAGCGCGTATTTCACTGCCTCTTCATAGCTGGCACTAGAGTTTTTACTGTAGTAGTCTTTCACTTTGTCTTCGATACGGTCTGAAAGAGAAGATGCATCTACAGGTTTAACTGTGGCTTCAACAATTGCTTCGTCTTTAGAGATTGAAGTCGTTTTTGCTTGAATGGAAGAGTTTTTGCTTAATCCCTCTTTAATGCCGTTCACGATATTATCAAGCGCTTTGCTGTCCGCATATGTGCTGGAAAGGCCGGAAGCTGAGAGATAACCGTCTTTGGCTGATTCATTGAAATCATTTACAATTTCATTTTTGTTAGCGCCGGTGATTTTTTCGAAATCGGCGTTATCTTTGCCGAAAAGAAGGACATCAACATAAGCTGATAACGCTTTTGCAGAATCTTGAAGCTTATCTGCCGTCGCCAGGATTTTTTTGTCTTTTCCGTCAATTTTAAAAGTAACTGATTTTGGCTTTTTATCACCGTAAGATTCCGGCGTATAGTTGAGCTCGTATTGCTTGCCTTTATCTACAACGAAGAAAAGATTTCCTTCAACGGATTTGTCAGCGTTAATCGTGCTGCCTTGAAGCTTTTCGCTATAGTCTTCAGGGTCTGTGTCAGACATTTTGGTATCACCTTGATACAATGTGAAATCCATACTGTCTACATTCAGCGGGTCTTTTCCTGTGTTTTTCACCGCGACATTGACTTTTAACACAAGCTGGTCATCTGAAGTGGACTTATCATATTTAGACGGAAGTGTGTAAGAGACATCCTTGATTTTGACTTGAGCTATATCTGAGCTTTTTTCTGTTTCTGATTCTTTCTTCTCCGCGCTTGTTTTGCTGCCGGAACAAGCAGCTGTAAACATCATCAGCAGAAGAATTAGGAAAACAGCGTACGTTTTTTTCTGAAACATTCATTTTTCCTCCTCAAATGGTTTAGGAAAGGGGAGTCTTTTGTCTTTGAGAAATGGATCTTTTTGAATGGATTAGCATCATATAACCAAAAAAATCAGTTCTTTTCTCACGGTTTTCACCGGATTTTCTGGAAACTCCGCCCTCCTTTGTCATGAATGGACCTATAAAAAGTTACAACGGAATTAATTTTAAGATTATTAGCTTTTATATTGAATAGGTTCATCATCCTATTTTTGGTGAAAAATGTTCTGGTAAAACTGGTAAACTCAGAAAACTGTGTATTTTAGACTATTACTTTTTGATTAGTTGGAGGGAACTTAAGAAGGATGAAAGGGGCCGCCTTTGTGAAGAAAGAGGGACTGAAACAAAAAGCACTGGAAATCGGCCGGGTGCCGACACACTTAAAACTGGAAATTGAAGATTATGGCGGTGATGACAAAAGAGCCTATTTTTGTTGGACAGATCCTCAGGATGAGAATATCGGCATTATCGTGGAACTTGGACCGGACGGGGAGCTGGAATCCCTTTCCCGTGATATTGAGCCTGAAAGCGGAAAAAGGCTGTCTGAGGAGAAACTAGAGGATATCATGCGCCAATTTGTCGAGACTCATCATCCGGGGGCACTCTCTGCCTTTGTTCGTGAAGAAAATGACCCTGCATACGGCGATAAAGTGAGATTTTCATATGTTCAAATGGAGGCTGGGCTTCCTCTCCCCATGAGCGGATTTATGGCTGATGTTTCCTTATCAGGTGAGATCGTTTACTTCCGCTATTACGGCGAAGCGGGCAGCATCATCAAGCCAAAGAGGGTCGCGGATGTTGAAGAGGCACTTGCCTTTATCAAGAAGGACGTGGAGTTCGACCTTTTGTTTGAGGTTCTCCATCGTTCTGTTTACAAAAACGGAGATGATCAGCCGCATTTGGTGTATGAGCCTGAATGTAGGGCGATTACCGTACCTGCGGATTTGGTTCAAGAAGAACAAGGAGGAGTTGATGATGACGATGATTACAGGGAGCCGGAGAGCTTTCCTCTCCCTTTATTCGAGGGCATCCGCGAAAAGGCCGATCCTGACAGCATGATTGGTATTGAAAATGGGTTTGTCAAAGAGCGGGAAGCGGATTTGGGAGATGGGAGAATCGGAATCGTTTGGCGGAATCCGGATGACCCTGTGTATCAGCCGGCGGATAAAAGCATGGACAGCTGGTTTAAGGGACGGACTCATCAAGTGCTGAAAACCATCTATAACAAAGAAACCGGAAAACTCGAAGGCGTCATGTCATTTATGGAGGAAAAAGGGCCGCTGACAGTAACCTTGGCAGAGTGCGAAAAAATCGCGCTTCGCTTTCTGTTTGCTTTATTTCCGAATGCCGATCAATATTTTAGGATCAGATACGATGAAAAGGATGAAGAAGAAAACGCAGTCGCTGTTTTTACATTTGAAACGCATTGTCACGGAGTTCCGCTCCGATTTGGGCAGATCAAAATTTGTGTCAGCCGCCAGACAGGGTATATCACCGTTTATATGGGACCGGATATTGACCCAAATGAGCTGGCAACCATTGATCCTGTGCCGGCCATTTCAGTTGAACAAGCCAAGGCTATCTTTTGGCAGCATTTTAAAGTTGAGCTTGGCTGGGAAAGAGAGTACGGAGATGATGAAGAACACAGCTACCGGCTCGTCTATAAGCCGGTGTATCCGCGTTTTATCGATGCACATACAGGAGAGCCTGTCTTCAGCTCATGGTAAAACAGCCAAAAGTCACGCAATTGCCTCAGGCATAGAAGAGAGTACGTGATGAAAGTAACAGAAAGAATCTCGAAAAACAATGACAATAATAGAAAAGGACCTTTCTTCACTTTAAAAGAAGAAAGGTCTTTTTATATAATAAACAGGATTCTCTTTGTCGTAGACTCTTTGAAAGGGATGACTTCATTGGTTAATAAACAGCTGAAAAAGAAGGCGCAGGAGATCGGAAATGTACCGACGCATTATGAGCTTGAGATAGAAGATTACGACCAAAAGCAAAAGAAGAACGGGCAGGCATATTTTATCTGGAAGGACCCTAAAGATCCGGAAAAGCACATTACAGTTGAACTCAGAAATGACGGCGCTTTGCTCACCTTTTCAACAACTGTCCGCTCCGAGACAGACAAACAACTTCCAGATGCCGAGCTGAAGCTGACGGCTCTTCAATTTGCCGCTGCCAATCATCCCGGTACATTTATGAATTTTCATTTTCAAGGCAAGGAAGAACGGGGGCAGCACATCCGGTTTGTCTATACCAAAATGGAGCTGGGGCTTCCGATTCCCAATTCAGGTTTTTTAATTGATATGACACGCAACGGTCAGATTGTCCACTTTCTATATTACGGGGAAGGGCATAAAGCCGAAGTTCCGACGGAATTTGTAGCAAAAGAGAAGGTTGTGTCCCATTACTTAAACACAATGTCTTTTGAGCTGATGTACGATGTCATTGATGGCGAACAGGAACCAAGGCTTGTTTATGAACCGATTCTCCCGGGATACAGCTATCCCGCAGATGTAGACGAAATTGTGCCCGACCAGCATATCGCAGATGAAAGAATAGAAAACACGGCGCCACTGCCGCCGCTTCAGAACAAGGAAGAAGTTGATATATTTGCCTTGCTGGGTTTTACCTCTGATATGCAGAAAGTCAGTGAAAGAGACTTTGGAGAACAAATTGGAAGCACATGGCGCAGGGGCGCTGCGCCGGAGCGTAAGGATTTAAGCATAGGAAGCTATTTTGAAACGAGAAATAAAAACACAATCAAAATGAAGACGGATAAAAGAACCGGAAAATTAAAAGCAGCGCTTTCTTTTATGGAGCGGCCGAACAACCGCCAATGCTCCACGGAAGAATGCCAAGAGATAGCGCTTCAATTTTTGTATGCCCTTTATCCGAGAGCGGCTGAGTTTTTCAGGGTGAATCCCGTCCGAATTGATGAAAGAGGGAGAGTCCGCAACCATTTTTCTGTCTGGTATAAAGGAGTGCCGCTGCGGTTCGGCGCTGCCCGCATCATTGTCAATCCGGAAACTGGGTTGATTGACGCTTTTATGGCGCCTGATATTGAACCTGAACAATTGGAAGCGATAAATCACAGGCCGGATGTTTCCGCTGAAGAAGCAAGAGAAGCGTTTTTAGCCGCTTTTGATGTGAAGCTGGAATGGCAGCCTGACTTTACAGCAGGCAGTGACCAGCACTACAAACTTGTCTATAAGCCGGTTTACCCTTCCTATATTGATGCGCACATAAGGAAAAAGAAAAGGCTGTGAGGGGTGTCTAGTTAGGAATCATCTCCAAGTGGGGGTAGTCCTTGAATCGTTTCCAATCCCCGCCCCATTCAAAACCGAGTGTCTTAGCGATCTCGACAACCTCCAGCCAATCTGATTTTCCGTTTTGATTGCCGTCATATTCCATATCCCATATGATGCTTCCATCCTTTTTTTGAAGGGCGAAATCAATCGCTAAACCATAGTTATGATACGATTCCCCTCCTCTTGCATAGGTGACAATATTCCCTTTTTTTGTACGTCCCTGTTTATATAATTCATCTTGTTCCTTAAAGGACCTGAATCCTTCAGTAATGACGACGGTAATGCCTTTATTCGCTGCAGCGGCTTTGAGTGCATCGGCATTCTGCTTCACAATCGGATGAAGATCCGAGGGGACAGGCATGTCCTGCAAGGCGTTTTGAGAATGCCATTCATGCCGAATATAACTAAAACAAAGATCTAGAGGAAATAGAATACATAAGATAACAAATGTTTTTGCGGGTAACTTCATATCG
Organism: Bacillus sp. LM 4-2; assembly: GCF_000978495.1. Lineage (NCBI taxonomy): Bacteria > Bacillati > Bacillota > Bacilli > Caryophanales > Bacillaceae > Bacillus > Bacillus sp. LM 4-2. Next base: position 295,285 of record NZ_CP011101.1, read on the forward strand.
GTCTCACTTTCTCAAGATGTGCTGAATGTTAACGCTTTTAAGTGATTGACTCTCTCTAAAAGCGAACAGCTATGATAAAATATAACATAAATAGTAGCAGGAGGAAGGAGGCAGACCGATGAGAGCAAAGATTCCATCAGAAGAAGTAGCAGTAAAGCTGAATGAATGGTACAAGCTCATTCGCGCATTTGAAGCAGATCAAGCAGAAGCGTTAAAGCAGGAGATTGAATATGATTTAGAAGATATGGAAGAGAATCAGGACTTGCTTTTATATTTTTCTTTGATGGAATTCCGGCATCGAATCATGCTTGATAAGCTGATGCCGGTGAAAGACAGCGACACCAAGCCTCCGTTCTCTGATATGCTGAACGAAATTGAAAGCAATCAGCAAAAACTCACGGGCTTATTGGAATACTACTTTTATTATTTCAGAGGAATGTACGAATTCAAGCAGAAAAATTTCATATTAGCGATTGACCATTATAAACATGCCGAGGAAAAGCTCGAGTATGTCGAGGATGAGATCGAAAAAGCTGAGTTTCTTTTTAAAGTCGCAGAAGTGTATTATCACATCAAACAAACGTATTTTTCCATGAATTATGCGAGCCAGGCGCTTGATATCTATACGAAATATGAACTGTACGGTCGCCGCCGGGTTCAGTGTGAATTTATCATCGCCGGAAATTTGACCGATGTGTATCATCATGAAAAAGCACTGACCCACTTGTGCAGCGCTTTAGATCATGCCAGGCAGCTTGAAGAAGCATACATGATCGCCGCTGCCTATTATAATGTCGGACACTGTAAGTACAGTCTGGGTGATTACAAAGAAGCGGAGGGCTATTTCAAAACAGCCGCCGCCATTTTTGAGGAGCACAACTTTCAGCAAGCTGTTCAAGCTGTATTTTCACTGACCCATATCTACTGTAAAGAGGGAAAATACGACAAGGCAGTAGAGGCGTATGACCGCGGGATAAAGAGCGCGGCTGAATGGGAGGATGACTCGTACTTGACGAAATTCCGCCTCATTCATGAGCTGTATCTTGGAAGCGGCGACCTGAACGTGCTTACAGAATGCTTTGACCTGCTGGAATCCAGGCAGCTTCTTGCTGACGCCGAAGATCTGTTGCATGATACAGCGGAACGTTTCAATCAGCTGGAACATTACGAGTCCGCCGCTTTCTTTTACCGCAGGCTGATGAATATTAAAAAGAAGCTTGCCGAGCAGCGTTTTCAATAGGAAATGGCAGAGAACTACAGGTTCTCTGCTTTTTTTGTGCTGTTTTCAACTCGGAAAAACAGGGTATTTTCCACTGCATAGTGAGAAACAGAGGAGGATATCAAGTATGTACAAAGATTTAACCGGAAAAACAGCGATTGTGACAGGGTCTTCAAAAGGAATCGGGAAGGCCATTGCGGAACGGTTCGGACAGGAGAAAATGAATGTTGTTGTAAACTACCACAGCGACCCGTCTGGAGCCGATGAAACCCTGGAAATCATTAAGCAGAACGGAGGGAAAGCCGTCGCAGTTGAGGCGGACGTGTCAAAAGAAGAGGGGATTCAGGCGCTCTTGGACACAGCATTAGAGCATTTCGGCACGCTCGATGTGATGGTAAACAACTCTGGTTTTAACGGCGTTGAGGCGATGCCGCATGAGATGAGTCTTGAAGATTGGCAGAGAGTGATTGATGTCAATGTTACCGGAACCTTTCTGGGAGCGAAAGCAGCACTTAACCACATGATGAAAAACAATATCAAGGGCAATGTGCTGAATATCTCAAGTGTTCATCAGCAGATTCCGCGCCCTGTAAACGTTCAGTATTCCACATCCAAAGGCGGCATCAAGATGATGACGGAAACGCTGGCGCTCAATTATGCGGATAAGGGAATCCGCGTCAATGCGATAGCGCCCGGCACCATTGCCACAGAATCAAATGTTGATACGAAAAAGGAAGAGAGCAGGCAAAAACAATTGAAAAAAATCCCGATGAAAGCCTTCGGAAAGCCTGAAGAAGTGGCGGCAGCAGCAGCTTGGCTCGTATCTGAGGAAGCAAGCTATGTGACCGGCGCAACACTTTTCGTCGACGGCGGAATGACACTTTATCCATCTCAGCTTGAATAGAAGACAAAACAGGGGGATTGCGGGATGAAAACAGACTGGTGGAAGGATGCAGTGGTGTACCAAATTTACCCGAGAAGCTTTCAGGACAGCAATGGAGACGGAATTGGGGACTTGCGGGGGATTATTTCCCGTCTTGACTACATAAAGGAGCTCGGGGCAGATGTGATTTGGATTTGCCCGATCTATCCTTCTCCGAATGTTGATTACGGCTATGATGTGACAAACCATAAGGCGATTATGGATTCTTACGGAACAATGGACGATTTTCACGAGCTGCTGGACCAGGTGCATCAGCGGGGATTAAAGCTGGTGATGGACTTTGTGTTAAATCACACCTCGGTCGAGCATCCGTGGTTTAAAGAAGCGGAGCTGGACAAAAACAGCAAATACCGTAGCTATTATTATTGGCGTCCCGGCACAAAGAACGGCCCGCCGACGGACTGGCTCTCAAACTATGGATGCCCGGTCTGGCAATACGAAGAGCACACCGGAGAATACTATCTCCATATGAATGCCGTCAAACAAGCTGATTTAAACTGGGAAAATCCCGAAGTTCGCCAGGCGGTGTATGACATGATGAAATTTTGGCTCGATAAAGGGGTCGACGGTTTGCGAATTGATCAGCTCCATCTCATTTCTAAGAAAGAATATCTTCCTTCGTATGAGGACTATATCAATCAGCAGGCAGAGCCGAAGCCCTTTCAGCCAAATGGCGAACGAATCCATGACTATTTAAAAGAAATCACAGATGAAGTGTTTTCTCATTATGATGTCATGTCTGTCGGAGAGGTCGGCAGTGTCACACCGGAAGAAGGCCTGAAATATACGGGAACAGATAAGCATGAGCTGAATATGATTTTTCACTTTCAGCATATGGAGCTTGATCAGCAGCCCGGAAAAGAACATTGGGATTTGAAGCCCCTTGAGCTTTCTGATTTAAAATCGGTTTTGACAAAATGGCAAAAGAAGCTTGAACATCAAGGCTGGAATACATTGTTTTGGTGCAACCACGACCAGCCCCGGATTGTGTCCAGATTCGGAGACGATGGGGAATACCGCAAAGCATCAGCGAAAATGCTGGCAGCCGTAATTTATTTTATGAAGGGCACGCCGTATATTTATCAGGGAGAAGAAATCGGGATGACAAACGCGCCGTTCACCCGGATTGAAGACTACAAAGATATCCAAACGATCAATATGTATCATAAACGGGTGTTTGAAAAAGGCTATGATCCAAATGATGTGATGAGATCGATCTTAGCCAAAAGCCGGGATCACGCCCGGACCCCGATGCAGTGGAACAGCGGCAAAAATGCCGGATTTACTGACGGCACGCCTTGGCTGAAGGTCAATCCGAACTTCACCGCAATCAATGTGGAGGAAGCGCAGGGAGATCCTGATTCTGTCTTAAACTATTACAAAAAGCTGATCAGCCTGAGAAAGCAGTACGCTGACCTCATGAAAGGGAGCTTTGATCTTTTGCTTCCGGACGATCCGCAGTTGTTTGTATACATGAGAGAAAACAGTAAACAACAGCTTTTGTCGGTCAATAATTTTTCAAAAGAGCAGGCTGTTTTTCAGTGGCCTAAGAACTGCGGCAAAGCTCAGGCCTCACTGCTTCTCAGCAATTATAACAACGATGATCTTGATGACGAAATGGTGTTCCGGCCTTATGAGAGCAGGGTCTATCTTCTGGACAAAACAAACTAATGATTGAAGTAGCCCGGCATTTTTAGCCGGGTTTTTTTAGTACATATATTCGCTCTGCAGGCGGGAAGAATAAATGAAAATGAAATTTATTCTTGCAAAACGTAATGACTTCGGTTTATTATGATATAGGATTACAAAATCGTTATCATTTTGATTTAAAGTTACTGAAAAAGAGGGGATATACGATATGTTTAAAAAATGGAGCGGTTTGTTTGTGATTGCAGCGTGCTTTTTATTAGTTGCAGCATGCGGCAACTCATCAACAAAAGGGTCGGCGGATTCAAAGGGTGATAAACTGCACGTTGTCACAACGTTCTACCCGATGTATGAATTCACAAAACAAATTGTAAAAGACAAAGGCGATGTGGATCTGTTAATCCCATCTTCCGTTGAACCGCATGATTGGGAACCGACGCCGAAAGACATTGCCAACATTCAGGATGCTGATTTGTTCGTTTATAATAGTGAATACATGGAGACATGGGTTCCGTCAGCTGAAAAAAGCATGGGCCAAGGCCATGCCGTTTTCGTTAATGCAAGCAAAGGCATTGATTTAATGGAAGGCTCTGAAGAAGAACACGAAGAGCATGATCATGGGGAGCATGAGCACAGTCATGCAATGGACCCTCACGTATGGCTTAGCCCTGTTCTGGCACAGAAGGAAGTTAAAAATATTACGGCTCAAATCGTGAAGCAGGACCCGGATAACAAAGAATACTATGAGAAAAATAGTAAAGAATATATTGCAAAACTGCAGGATCTTGATAAACTATATCGTACAACCGCAAAAAAAGCGGAGAAAAAAGAATTTATCACGCAGCATACAGCTTTTGGCTATCTGGCAAAAGAATACGGCTTGAAGCAGGTTCCGATTGCAGGGCTTTCACCTGACCAAGAACCGAGCGCAGCCAGCTTGGCAAAGCTGAAAACATATGCCAAAGAACATAATGTAAAAGTTATTTACTTTGAAGAAATTGCATCCTCAAAGGTCGCAGATACGCTCGCCAGTGAAATCGGCGCGAAGACAGAAGTGCTGAATACACTGGAAGGCTTGAGCAAAGAAGAACAGGATAAAGGTTTAGGGTATATCGACATTATGAAACAAAACCTCGATGCCCTGAAAGATTCACTATTGGTTAAATCATAAGATAGTGTGCGCCGGAGGGGTGCACACTATTTCTTTGTGAGAAAGGAAGATTAACATGAATCTCGTCTCATTGAAAGATATCGTTTTCGGCTATTCCCATACGCCTGTTTTAGATAAAGTATCACTTGATATTGAAAGCGGTGAGTTCGTCGGCATCACTGGACCAAACGGCGCCTCTAAATCGACGCTCATAAAGGTAATGCTCGGCATGCTGAAACCGTGGGAAGGCACAGTGACGATCAGTAAAAGGAATACAGAAGGGAAACGCCTGACCATAGGGTACGTCCCGCAGCAAATTTCTTCATTTAATGCCGGATTTCCGAGCACGGTGCTGGAGCTTGTTCAGTCAGGCCGCTATACAAAAGGGAAATGGTTTAAACGTTTAAATGAAGAAGATCATCTTGAAGTAGAAAAAGCATTGAAAATGGTGGAAATGTGGGACCTCCGCCATCGTAAAATCGGTGATTTATCAGGCGGACAGAAACAGAAAATCTGTATCGCCAGAATGCTCGCCAGCAACCCGGATCTGCTGATGCTGGACGAACCGACGACAGCTGTTGATTACGACAGCAGAAAAGGATTTTACGAATTTATGCATCATCTCGTGAAAAATCACAACCGCACAGTTGTGATGGTTACTCACGAACAAAACGAAGTACAGCAATTTTTAGATAAAGTGATTCGATTAGAGAGAGGAGAAAAAGGCGGATGGAAATGTTTGACTTGGAATTCATGCGACGAGCTTTTCTAGCAGGCGGCATGATCGCCGTCATGGCTCCGATACTAGGAGTGTATCTCGTTCTCAGAAGACAGGCCTTAATGGCTGACACACTTTCACATATCTCATTGTCAGGTGTTGCCATCGGCTTTTTTCTCAGCACCAATATAACCGCAGCAAGCATAGTCGTCGTGACCATCGGCGCGATCGGAATTGAATACATGCGGCGGGCGTATCGGACTTATTCAGAAGTGTCCATTGCCATCTTAATGGCAGCTGGTTTGTCCTTCGCGATGTTTTTAATCAGCCTTTCCAAAGGCACAGCCAATATGAGCATCGATCAATACCTATTTGGATCGCTTGTGACAGTAAACCAGCAGCAGGTCTATATTATCAGTATTATCACACTGCTGATCCTGCTTTATTTTATTGTACTGAGAAGGCCGCTCTACCTGCTGACGTTTGATGAAGCTACAGCCAAAACATCGGGAATCAATACAAACGTTCTCTCGTTGTCATTCAGTATTGTCACAGGCCTTGCGATTTCAGTCATTATTCCGATCATCGGGGTCCTTCTTGTATCGGCCCTGCTCGTATTGCCGGCAGCCTTCGCCATCAGAATTGCAAAAGGCTTTAACATGGTTTTCATTACAGCCATACTCATTTCATTATTCAGCGTATTTACGGGACTGACATCATCCTATCAGCTCGGGACGCCGCCAGGTCCGTCTATTACCCTGCTATTGATCGTTTTGCTATTAATCGGATTTGCAGTTCAGGGAGTTTGGACGTTTATCAAAAAAGAAGCTCAGCGCAAAAAAAGAAGCCGATAACATGAAAAGCAGTTTTCCCTAGGGAAAACTGCTTTTTTTATAGAAACAATTCGGCAAGGCGCTCATAAGATTCTTTTTTCGCCTCAAAATCAAACACATTGCACAGAACCATGATTTCATTTGTTTCGTAGCAGCCTGTGAGGTCTAACAGCTGTTGTTTGACAGTGGTGGGAGAACCGATCACCATCCGCTTTCTGTTTTCTTCTATGAGTTTTTTATCGGACGCTGTATAGGGATGAGCTTTCGCTTCCTCGATGCTTGGCACGCGGCTGTCCAAGCCTTTTCCGACGCGAAGAAGCCACAGATCCTGGCTTAATGCGAGTTCTTCTGCCTCTTCATCTGTTTTTGCGCAAATGACAAAAATCGTAAACAGTGCGGATGGATTCGAAAAATGGGCTGAGGGCCGAAAGCTTTCCCGGTAGATGCGGAATGCATTTTCTCCTCGCTCGGGATTAATGAAATGCCCAAATACATATCCAATCCCCTGGTGCGCCGCGCGTCTTGCGCTGTTTTCACCAAGACCGAGCACCCATAGCTCGGGTGCCGTACCAATAAGGGGCGCCGCTTTGATTCCGGCATACGGATGGTCGGGAGGAAGGGAATCTGTTAGAAAATAAGAGACATCCTGCAGCTGTCTGTTAAATTCGGTTAAGCTTTTTTTCACCCCGTCCGTTAATGCAAGTCTGGTTTTTGTCGTGCCGCCGGGGGAGCGACCGACGCCGAGGTCAATCCGGTTTGGATACAGGGCCTCAAGCTGGCGAAAGGTTTCAGCCACTTTAAATGGGCTGTATTGGGGCAGAAGCACGCCGCCTGATCCGACACGAATGGTGTTTGTCTGTGCTGCGATGCGGGCGATCAAGATTTCAGGCGCTGTGCTTGCCAGTCCTTTCGTGCTGTGATGCTCGGCAAACCAATAACGCTTATAGCCCCACTCTTCGCTTAATTGGGCAAGCTCAACCGAATGCTGGAGAGTTGTCACAGGGCTTTCTCCTTTAGAAACAGGTGCCTGATCAAGTATGCTTAAATGAATCAAAAGGCCGCTTCCTTTCTGTCTGTTTTTAGATGGTGACACCAGAATAGGCAAAATGACTTGCCCGCGTCAAATGGTTTGTTTAAGAAGCGCACTTTATAGCATTTGCAAATCATATATCAAATATGGAAGTTTTTTTTCGAGGTTTTTCGTCAATTATTCTTAACTTTTACGAAACTTTGATATAATAACAAACGTATATATTAGTAATTTACGGCTTATTTTCCTTGTGAGCGTAAAAATAAATGTGACTATCTTCACATTTCGATGAGTAGGAGTGAATCGTGTGGCAATTTCTTTAGAAAAAGGTCAACGAATTGATTTAACAAAAGGAAAAGCCGGTCTGTCAAAATTGATGGTCGGTCTCGGCTGGGACCCAGTGTCCTCAGGCGGAGGATTCTTCAGCAAACTGCTTGGCGGAGGCGGTCCGAATATCGACTGTGACGCTTCAGTGCTGATGCTGGAAAACGGAAAATTCACCGATAAGAAAAACCTGATTTATTTCGGCAACCTGAAAAGCCGCTGCGGCGGTGTACAGCATACAGGCGACAACCTGACGGGTGACGGTGCAGGCGATGACGAGCAAATTATGATAGATTTAGATAAAGTGCCTGGAAACATCGATAAGCTTGTATTTGTAGTAAACATTTACGATTGTGTCAGAAGAAAACAAGATTTTGGCATGATTCAAAATGCGTTTATCCGCGTAGTTGATCAATCTAATCACGAGGAAATGCTCAAGTACAATTTGAGAGACAATTACGCCGGCAGAACAAGCCTGATTACAGCAGAAATCTACCGCAGCGGCAGTGAGTGGAAGTTTGCGGCGATCGGTGAAGGCACAAACGATACGAGATTAGAAGATATTATCAGCCGATACGTATAAAAGAAAAGGAGTGGATGAAACATGACAATCTCATTGGCAAAAGGACAAAAAGTAGATTTAACAAAAACAAATCCTGGTCTTTCAAAGGTTGTTGTCGGTTTAGGCTGGGATACGAACAAGTATGACGGCGGACACGACTTTGATCTTGACTCAAGTGTGTTTCTGTTAGACGCCGCAGGCAAATGCGCGTCACCAAACGACTTTATTTTCTACAACCAGCTTGAAGGCGGCAACGGTTCAGTCGTTCATTCAGGCGACAACCTGACTGGTGCTGGCGAAGGCGACGATGAGAATGTAAAAGTAAATCTCAGCGCTGTACCGGCAAACATTGATAAAATCTCATTTGTTATTACCATTCACGATGCAGAAGCGCGCAGCCAAAACTTTGGACAAGTATCAAACGCGTTTGTCCGCATCGTAAATGAAGAAACAAATGAAGAGCTCATCCGTTACGATCTTGCAGAAGATTTCTCTATTGAAACGGCAATCATTGCAGGGGAGCTTTACAGACATAACGGCGAGTGGAAATTCTCAGCAATCGGCTCAGGCTACCAAGGCGGCCTTGCCCGCATTGCAACAGACTACGGTTTGCAAGTCGGTTAAGACAAATACGAAGAGCAGAAAGGAGAGAGGCAGTATGGCCATTCAATTATCAAAAGGACAGCGCATTGATTTAACAAAAACAAATCCGGGACTGACTAAAGCGGTGATCGGCTTAGGCTGGGATACAAACAAGTACTCCGGCGGACACGATTTTGACCTGGATGCTTCGGCCTTTTTAGTTGATGCGCATGATAACTGCGTAAATGATCTCGATTTCGTCTTCTATAATAACCTTGAACATCCGAGCGGCGGTGTCATCCATACGGGTGACAACCGCACGGGTGAGGGCGACGGAGATGATGAGCAGATTATCGTTGATTTCTCAAAAATCCCTGCTCACATTGAGAAAATCGGCATCACAGTGACCATTCACGACGCTGAAGCACGCAGCCAAAACTTTGGACAAGTTTCCAATGCATTTGTCCGCGTTGTGGATGAAGAAACGCAGAATGAGCTTCTTCGCTTCGATTTGGGAGAAGACTTCTCCATTGAAACAGCTGTTGTCGTTTGTGAGCTTTACAGACACGGCGGCGAGTGGAAATTCAATGCAATCGGCAGCGGATTTTCCGGCGGGCTGGCTGCATTGTGCCGGAATTACGGTTTGCAAGTGTAAGCGAGTGACAAATAGAGAAGTCACCGTTTCAAATTATAGGAGGAAAAAACTTGGACTTTTTACATCATATTTTGTCTACGTATGCTTCATTTTTCGATTGGAAAATGTGGGGGGAAGTTCTGACTGATCCTGTTTCCTGGGGTTTGATCGGTTCCCTTGTTGTTCTGGAAGGCCTTTTATCGGCCGATAACGCGCTTGTTCTTGCGGTCATGGTTAAACACCTGCCGGAAAAACAGCGGAAAAAAGCGTTAACGTATGGTTTGTTTGGAGCTTATATTTTCAGGTTTATTTTCATCGGGCTCGGTATGCTTCTCATTAAATTCTGGTGGATCAAGGTGCTTGGCGCGCTTTACCTGGCTTGGCTCGTCATTAAGCACTTCTGGATAGGCGAAAAAGAAGAGGAAGCGGACGGCATGAAGAAAAACTCTTGGATGGTCCGCACGTTCGGGATCTTCTGGGCGACTGTCATTTCAGTAGAATTAATGGATCTTGCCTTCTCTGTGGACAGCATCCTGGCCGCGTTTGCAGTATCTGAAAAAGTATGGGTGCTTCTGATTGGCGGTATGCTTGGTATTTTAATGATGCGTACAGTGGCAAAAGTGTTCCTTGTGCTGATTGATAAAATTCCTGAGCTGGAAAACACAGCATTCGTCTTAATCGGCATTATCGCGCTGAAAATGGCGGGGAGCGCTTTCCATTACGAAATGCCGCACTCTGTATTCTTCATTATCATTATCGCTGCATTTGCGGTAACATTGATCATTCACTACATCAATAAACAAAAGCAGGTGCGCGAACAAACAGCCGCTTCAAAAGAAGAATAAAACAAAACAAGGAGGGAGGTTCAATGTCCTTCCTTTTTTGTTACCGAAATATCGTTTCAATGACAAACCGGAAAGGAGGATATGATGAGACAAGAAGAACTAACCATTCATAAAGCACTTCCGGCTGATGGCGATTGGAAAAGCCTGCTGTTTCAGCCATTGCCGGAGCGGGATCACTATGAAACTGCACAAGGCCTTTCTTTTTCTCGTCTTGCCGGTCAGATATTGGGCACGCCTATTGATGAGACGGACTACTATAACGAGCTGTATGAGCTGTCTGTAAACGACCGCATAACGATTTTGAGTGAAACGCTTGATAAAACAATCGAACCGGAAACATTTCAAAAGCTTCAGCATATTCATTCCATCAATCAGAAAGAAAAAGGGCTGTCAGTCAGCCGCTTTGTTGCCTTTCTGGACGGGGAAAAGCTGATTGCGAAGCACTCAAATCCCTTGATGCACCGCCATTTAAGAAAAGCGTTGATGACGCTTTTACATACCTTTGCGGACAGTCATGAAAAGGGGCTGAATCATCCTGATTTTCGCAGAGTGCTGCTTGATGTCTCGAAGTTTTCCTTAAACCATCTGAACCCTTGGCTGGAAAAAACCGATATAGAGCGGGAGATGCCGAAGGTTGTTTGGTATGGAGATGCGACGAAAAGCCAGCTCTATTTCTTATATTATCTGATGCTGGTCGGCTGTGATGTACTGCTGTTCCATCCGGCGGGAACGGATCAGCTGGCGCTTGTCGACCCGAAGCAGGAGCTCGGTTTTACGGAAAAGCTCCCGGATGTTTCGGAGCTTCAGCCGTTTCCGAAAGAAAAACCAGACCGGAAATCAACAGTGGCTTACCGCTCAACAAAGGAAATTGAACATGTGCTGAATCACGAGGAATCCATGCTATATAAGCCGTGGCAGTTCAGAGATCACACACCGGTGTCCGTTACGCTGAAAACGACCTATGATGAATTGTTTTTAATCACGAAAGAACGCGCCTTTATTCGGCCGAATTTCAAAGCTGATAAACATTCCATTGAGATTCCGAATGTATTCGCCAAAATTATGGGCGTGTCGAAAGACAATAAGGAATATTGGAACAGGCTTCATACTCTAGCGGATTATCAGGAAACAGAAATGGTCAGAAGCTTTCCATTTACAGAAGAAATAAAGTCGAACTATCAATTTCACTACAGCCACGCACTTGATCAAGAAGGGAACATTGATCCGGACAAGCTGATGGCAAGCAATGTGTGGCAGTACAAACAGCTGCCGGCGGGCGTTCAGACTGCCATTGCCAAAACGATTTCGAGAATGTGCAGGTACCCGCGGCTTAAAGCCTTGCATCAGGAACAAGTCAAGGATGTTCAAATCTATTTGTTTAAACAAACAACAAACCTGCCTGCTAATCTGCTGAAATTGATTCAAATGTTCGACTATGCGCAAACCGTTCCGAAACTCGTTTTATATCATACGGAAATGAGCGGCGGACTCACGCGTTCGGATGCTGCCGCCCTGCTGTTCCTGAATGAAATCGGAATCGATATCATCATTTATAATCCGCCCGGACACCAAGATATTGAGCAGTTTATTGAAGAGGATCAGTATGATATCCACTGGCTGGATGACATGGTGTTTCAGCAGGACTACAAAGAGCCTTCGCTTGTGAAAAGGCTCTTCAGAACCATTACCCAAAAATAAGGAGAGAAGAAAAGCATGACAACAGAAAATCAAAATCCGCTTGTTCTCGATAAAAATGAAGAGATTTCCCAGCAAAAAGCTGACGATATCCGTCTTCAGCTCCGTCAGGAACCAGAAGTGAAGCGGCTTGCTCAACAAATTGACGTCAAAAACCAAATGGAGCTGCTTGAGTACGGCAAGGAGCCGGCCGTTGAAATATCCAAGTTCTCTGACCGCATCTTGGGGATGATGAAAACAACAAGCGTGACAGACTCCGGCACAATGCTGACTCAGCTTGGGAAAATCATGGACCGCTTCGACAAAAATGATTTTGATGAGCCAAAGGGATTAATGGCGAAAATTTTCAAACGCGGCGGCAGCATGATTGAAAAAATCTTTAAAAAGTATCAGACGCTTGGCGGAGAGATTGAAAAAATCCACGTTGAGATTTCAAAATACAAAGATGAGATGACGAAGACGAACTACACGCTCGATGAAATGTATGAAAACAATATCAAATACTATATGGAGCTTGAAAAATACGTCGTTGCCGGGCAGATGAAACTGGAAGAGATGCAGTCGATCCTTCCTTCATATGAGGAAAAAGCGGCAAGCGGGAACCAGCTGGCGCAAATGCAGCTCGATACGTTGCGCAACGGCATTCAGGCGCTTGAGGAACGGGTGTATGATCTTGACATGGCACGGATGGTGGCGCTTCAAACCGCACCTCAAATCCGTCTCCTGCAGCGAGGAAATGCAAAGCTGATCGGGAAAATCAACTCCGCGTTTATCATTACCATTCCGATTTTCAAAAACGGCATTATTCAGGCTGTTACGGTAAAGCGGCAAAAGCTTGTGGCTGATTCCATGAGCGAGCTTGACCGCCGGACAAACGAGATGCTGAAACGAAATGCTGAAAACATCTCGAGCCAAAGTGTTGAAATTGCGAGAATGGCCGGCAGACCGAGCATAGATATTGAAACGATTGAATCGTCTTGGAACACGATTGTCAGCGGCATGCAGGAAACAAAACAAATCGAAGAAGAAAACAAGCGCCTCCGCGAAGACGGCGCGAGACGAATTGCCCAGCTTCAGGATAATATTAAAAAAGCAGCATTGCAGCAATAATAAAAACCCCGCTTGTGGAACATAAGCGGGGTATTTCAATTACATCATTTAGTTAATGACAATGTGTAAAGACAGGTGTAAACTTAAACGGTAATCATTTTGCATATCAGAGGTGTTGGCAATGGGAAAACAACAGCCTATATCCCAGCGTAAACTGCTGGGCGTCGCCGGTTTGGGGTGGCTGTTTGATGCAATGGATGTCGGAATATTATCGTTTATTATCGCCGCGCTCCATGTAGAGTGGAATCTGTCGCCCGAAGAAATGAAATGGATCGGAAGCGTCAATTCCATCGGCATGGCTGCGGGTGCGTTTTTGTTTGGTTTGCTTGCTGATCGAATCGGCCGCAAAAAAGTGTTCATCATCACCCTTTTATGCTTTTCCATCGGAAGCGGCATTTCCGCTTTTGTGACGAGCTTATCGGCATTTCTAATCCTTCGTTTCGTGATTGGTATGGGACTTGGCGGCGAGCTTCCAGTCGCTTCAACACTCGTTTCGGAAGCGGTTGTGCCTGAAAAGCGGGGCAGAGTGATTGTGCTTTTGGAAAGCTTTTGGGCCGTGGGCTGGCTCGCAGCGGCCTTGATTTCTTACTTTGTGATACCAAGCTTCGGCTGGCAGGCTGCCCTTCTGTTAACTGCGCTGACTGCTTTTTATGCGCTGTACCTGCGGACGAGTCTACCTGATTCGCCGAAATATGAATCGCTTTCTGCCAAAAAGAGGTCGATGTGGGAGAATGTAAAAAGCGTCTGGGCAAGACAGTATATACGGCCGACGGTGATGCTGTCGATCGTTTGGTTCTGTGTGGTGTTTTCTTATTACGGCATGTTCCTATGGCTCCCGAGTGTCATGCTGCTGAAAGGCTTCAGCATGATTCAAAGCTTTGAATATGTCCTGCTGATGACGCTTGCTCAGCTACCTGGCTATTTCTCTGCCGCATGGCTGATTGAAAAAGCGGGCCGGAAGTGGATACTCGTCGTTTACTTGATTGGCACAGCAGGAAGCGCCTATTTCTTCGGAACGGCGGATTCCTTAAGTCTTCTGCTTACGGCTGGAGTGCTGTTATCGTTTTTCAATCTCGGTGCGTGGGGCGTGCTGTATGCTTATACCCCGGAGCAATACCCGACTGCGATTCGAGCAACAGGTTCAGGAACGACAGCAGCGTTTGGAAGAATCGGCGGCATCTTCGGGCCTTTGCTCGTCGGAACCCTGGCAGCCCGTCATATTTCGTTTTCGGTCATCTTTTCAATCTTTTGCATTGCAATCTTACTTGCGGTTGCTTGTATTTTGATTATGGGGAAAGAAACGAAACAAACTGAGCTAGAATAGGAAAAGCACCTCTTAAAAGAGGTGCTTTCAGCGTGTCGACAAACCCTCGCATTCGTTGTCAGGACTGCGCTTCGGTGCTCAATGCGAAGTGGATCAACGGCTAAATTCTCAGGCGTCCTGCCTAAACGCCGTCGTCATCACATCCTGTGAATGTCCGCTCCTATGCTCGTCCTTCCTAGACTTCAAGGGTTTTCAATCACGCTGAAAAGATTTTGTCAACAATCTGAGGCACCTCTTGAATGAGGTGCTTTTTTACAATTGCGCCCGGGCTGTGGATTGGCGTTTCCCGGTTTTACTGATTGTCTGGTAGAGCGTCATAGAAAGTATGAACAGAATGGCAGTAAATCCTGTGACAGCTCCGAAATGCTGTGTGCTTTGATATAAAAAACCTGCAATACTTGTACCGACAGTGGTTCCGGCATACATAGCGGCATTGGAAAGGGAAGCGATGGTTCCTCGCGCATTTGGTGCAATGGATTGAAAGACACCCATCATTAACGGAAAGATGATGCCAGCTGTAAAGAACGTGAGAAAAAAGCCGGCTTCTACTAAAAACAAGTTTGGAAAGAACGGAAGAGCGAAATAGAGAGCGCCCATTAGCAGCATCCCGCTGATCAGTGTTTTAAACATGCCCAGCTTTTCTGAAACCCGGCTGCCGATAAGGCTCCCGAGCATATTTCCCAGTCCGAGTACAAGCATAGCTGCGCCAATTTGTGACACGGTTAAATGATAATCCGCGGAAAGCCAAGTACCCAGAAAGCTGAACGATGCGAAGTTTCCGGTTTGAAACAGAAAATAGGCAAGCAGAATGACCGATGTTTTCGGCAATGAAAAAAGCTCCCGATAGGGGTTGACAATTGATGGGCGCGCCAATGGTTCAGAAGGCCGGATGCCAGGCATGACCGCCGCCAGGATCAATAGAAGAATAAGCGAGCACGCTGACAAAACGAAAAATGGCGTATGCCATGTAAAGGAAGCGAGAAACCCTCCAATAGGAAGTCCGAGCATTTGTGAAGCGGCCAAACCTGCTGTCGCAATCCCCATGCCTTTTATGATCTGAGAAGGCTGGACAATGACTGGGATGGACGCCCAAATTTGAGGCGTCACAAACGCAGCGCTAACGCCTGCGGCAAAACGGAACAGGCACATGGCGGCAAAAGAGGGAGCGATGCCGCATAAAAATGTGGATACGATAAAGCCTGCAAGTCCCCACAGCATGACTGTTTTCCTGTTCAGCCGGTCTGAGATTGGGCCTGCAATGAAAGCGAAGAGTGCATAACCGAGTGCATAAGCACTGACCATCCAGCCTGACAAATCAGTAGAGACATGAAACTGATCCTGTAAAAGGGGGAGAAGCGGCGAAAGCAAAAAGGTATCCGTGCCAATGACAAACATGACACTGAAGAAAAGCCAAATGCGATTCAAATTTTATCACTCCTATTGTTTTATAACTTTAAAACTATGAAACAGATATGTATAGAGAAAACCCTTTGTTAGAGGGTTTCCAAAAAGCCAGGCAGGTATGTTTGAAATGTGTCTTCACGCAGACTGACGTATTTTGTCCGCGAATCTTTCCGGGTTGCCGTCAATCCCGCTTCACGCAGCGTTTTAAAATGATAAGATGCCGTGGTTTTGACAATATTGCACTTTTCACCTACTTCACCGCAGCTGAGTTCTTTTCCGCTGACATAAAGCGTACGAATAATGGCAAGCCTTGATTCATCAGACAGTGCTTTAAAAATTTGCGCTCTGATTTGATCATCTGATTGTTTCATAGTCATGAAACTATAATACATAATGGGTGTTGAAAAAGCAACTTATTTTTCCAGTAAAGGAGCAGGAAGTCATAAGAGGAAGGAGGAATTCAATTCCAATAAAAGCGTTTTCAACTAAAGGTAGGAGAAAAATCACCCGTAAAATACAATCATATAGGAGGATTACAGAGCATTTAGAAGCATAAATAAGATCATGTGGTCACATGGATGTTTATAAAGAAATGGTACAGAATAAAAGAGAATATGCTGTTTGTGTGGGAAGTTACATAAATGTTACGGTAATAAAGATTGCTTAATATGGAGGGAAAATATGAGTGTAGATGAGAAACCAATTAAGATAAAAGTCGAGAAAGTCTCTAAGATTTTTGGGAAACAAACAAAGAAGGCAGTTCAAATGCTTGCCAACGGAAAGACAAAAAAAGAGATCCTGAAAGCAACCGGATCAACCGTTGGGGTTAATCAGGCAGATTTTGAAGTATATGATGGTGAGATATTTGTCATCATGGGTCTATCAGGGAGCGGTAAATCAACTTTAGTACGGATGTTAAACCGGCTTATTGAACCGACTGCCGGAAATATTTACATTGATGGTGACATGATAACAAATATGTCAAAAGACCAGCTCCGGGAAGTCCGCCGGAAAAAAATCAGCATGGTCTTCCAAAAGTTCGCTCTGTTTCCGCACAGAACGATACTTGAAAACACAGAATACGGACTGGAGCTTCAAGGTGTAGACAAACAAGAGCGGCAGCAAAAAGCGCTTGAGTCTCTTAAGCTCGTTGGACTGGAAGGATTTGAACACCAATATCCCGACCAGCTTTCCGGCGGGATGCAGCAGCGTGTCGGCCTTGCCCGCGCGTTGACGAATGACCCGGACATCCTTCTGATGGACGAAGCGTTCAGTGCGCTCGATCCACTGATTCGTAAAGATATGCAGGATGAGCTTCTTGATCTTCACGATAATGTCGGAAAAACAATTATCTTTATTACGCATGACTTGGACGAAGCGTTGCGGATCGGCGACAGAATTGTCCTAATGAAGGACGGCAACATCGTTCAAATCGGCACGCCTGAAGAAATCCTGATGAATCCATCTAACGAATATGTTGAGAAATTCGTCGAAGATGTTGATTTGTCTAAAGTCCTCACAGCAGGCCACATTATGAAACGCGCTGAAACAGTGCGGATTGATAAAGGGCCTCGCGTAGCATTGACACTGATGAAAAACCTTGGAATTTCTTCAATTTATGCAGTGGATAAACAAAAGAAATTATTAGGTGTTATCTATGCGTCTGATGCGAAAAAAGCGGCTGAGTCTGATTTGTCACTTCAAGACATCTTGAATACAGAATTTACGACTGTACCAGAGAATACGTATCTGACTGAGATTTTTGACGTTGTGTCCGATGCGAATATTCCAATTGCGGTTGTGGATGAGAAGCAAAGAATGAAAGGAATTGTCGTAAGAGGCGCGCTGATTGGCGCACTTGCCGGCAATAACGAGTATATCAATGCTGAAGGCACTAACGAACAAACACAAGATCCTTCTGCACAGGAGGTGAAATAAGATGGATAGACTGCCTAGAATACCTTTAGCAGATATTATTGACCGTTTTGTTGACTGGATTACGATGACGTTTGGCGGATTCTTCGACGGAATCGCTAACGGATTGGCCGCTTTTGTAAATGGAATTGTCACCGGTCTTGGATTTATTCCATCTATTTTGTTAACGATTATTTTCGCCGCACTTGCGTGGTGGATCAGTACAAGGGGAATTGCGTTATTTACGTTGATTGGATTCCTCCTGATCGATTATTTAGGATATTGGGACCCAATGCTGCAAACATTGGCGCTTGTGTTGACATCTGTGATTATTTCGATTGTGGTCGGGGTACCGATCGGAATTTGGGCGTCTCAGAAGGAAACGGTTCGCCGTATTGTAACGCCAATTCTTGATTTAATGCAGACAATGCCTGCTTTCGTATATCTATTGCCGGCGATTTTCTTCTTTAACATCGGTGTTGTGCCGGGTGTTGTTGCATCTGTTATCTTCGCGATGCCGCCGACAATCCGCATGACTGTTCTCGGTATTAAACAAGTGCCGGCGGATCTGATTGAAGCGACTGAGGCATTCGGTTCTACAACAGCTCAGCGTTTGTTTAAAGTTCAGCTTCCGCTTGCGACAAAAACGATTTTGGCCGGAATTAACCAGAGCATCATGCTTGCGTTATCAATGGTTGTTATCGCCGCAATGGTCGGTGCACCGGGACTTGGTTCTGAAGTATACAGTGCCGTTACACAGCTGAAAACCGGGGTCGGAGTAGAGGCCGGTATCGCCATCGTTATCGTTGCCATTACCCTGGACCGTATTACTCAAAATATTAAAGTGAAGAAGAAAAGCAGGGGGAATGCCTGATGCTTAAAAAAATCATCGGCATCGGCGTTTCAGCCATGCTGGCGCTCTCACTTGCGGCTTGCGGTTCAGAAAACGATGAAAATGCATCCGCAGCAGAACAAGTGAATAAGACCATCATCGGGATTGACCCCGGTTCAGGGATTATGTCCCTGACTGACAAAGCGATGAAGGATTATGACCTGAATGACTGGACATTGATTTCAGCGTCAAGTGCTGCGATGACCGCTACGCTTAAAAAGTCATACGACCGTAAGAAACCGATTATCATTACAGGATGGACACCGCACTGGATGTTCTCCAGATATAAGCTGAAATATCTCGATGATCCGAAACAATCTTATGGCAGCGCAGAGGAAATCCATACGATCACACGCAAAGGCTTCAGCAAAGAGCAGCCGAATGCCGCAAAGCTTCTGAGCCAGTTTAAATGGACGCAAGACGAAATGGGCGAAATCATGATCAAAGTGGAAGAAGGCGAGAAACCTGCCAAAGTTGCTGCTGAGTACGTCAATAAACACAAGGATCAGATAGCCGAATGGACAAAAGGCGTTCAAAAGGTGAAGGGAGACAAAATCAACCTTGCCTATGTGGCGTGGGACAGTGAGATTGCAAGTACAAACGTCATAGGCAAAGTCTTAGAAGACTTGGGCTATGAGGTAACACTTACTCAGGTAGAGGCTGGGCCGATGTGGACTGCAATTGCAACGGGAAGTGCGGATGCATCACTTTCCGCATGGCTGCCGAATACCCATAAAGCATACGCTGCTAAATATAAAGGCAAATATGATGATATTGGCACCAGTATGACTGGTGTGAAGATGGGGCTTGTTGTTCCTCAATATATGAAAAATGTCAACTCAATTGAAGATTTGAATAAATAATGAAGAAAGCAGCCTGTAGCCAGGCTGCTTTTTTTGCGTTAAGAAGCGTTAGCGGCAGCAAGTGATTCCGCCTTCTGAAATGTTTTGAGCACGGCGTTCGCCAAAATATGAATGCCGGTAAATATCGCATTTCTGTCAAAGGTCATGTGCGGATGATGGAGCCCCGGCTGGAGCCCGCAGCCTAGTCCGAGCATCGTTGTTTTCAGATTCGGCACCTTCACGGCGTAAAAATGGAAATCCTCTCCGCCGGTAGTAACAAGCGGGTCATCAAGCCGCTCAGCCCCGATGATATCTGTAATGGCTTCTGCCATGATCGCTTCAGCTTCTTTGTTTTGTGTTGCCGCAGGAAGGCTGTGTTCTTTTTGCAGATCGATTTTTGCGCCGAATGCAGCGGCGGCCGCTTCACAGGCTCTTTCTGTCTCGGCGATTAACGCCTCCATGGCTTCATTGGTCTGTGCGCGCAAATCAAGGCTGAACGATGCTTTTCCTGGAATGATGTTAGAGCTTTCACCGCCGGCTTGAAGTTTTGTCATTTTGACGGTATGCGGGATTTGCGGGTCAATATGAATGAGTCCGAGCTTATGTACAAGAAATGCCGCAATTTCAATGCTGTTTTTCCCGAGGTGCGGACGGGCGCCATGAGCCTCTTCCCCGATGATCGTTCCCTCAATGTGCTGGCTTGATCCGTGCAGAATAGACGGAGCGCAGCGGCCGTTCTGTGTTTCCTGGATCGGACGGACGTGAACGCCATACAAATAGTCGATATCATCAAGCACGCCTTCTTCTATCATTTTCAAGGCGCCGCCGCCTTTTTCTTCTGCCGGCTGAAAGATAAAACGGATTGTGCCCTTCGGAAGCTCAGGTTGTTTTTTGAGCAGCATTAACGTGCCCAATGCCATTGTCATATGTGAATCGTGTCCGCAGGAATGGTTGGCGCGAAATGTGCCGTTAACCTCCTGCCACAGCGCGTCAATATCAGCGCGTACCGCTACAACAGGTGAGCCTGAGCCGATTTCGCCGACAACCCCGGTGCAGTCTGAAAACGTGCGCGTCCGGCACCCTAAATCCTCAAGCTTTTGTTTCAAAAATGAAGTTGTCTCATATTCCTTCCAGCTGACTTCAGGGTTCGCGTGCAGATGCTCGAAGATGTCCATAATGGTTTGTTTCATTTCTTCTGAAAGCTTTTGCATGGTTAGAAATACCTCCTTCTATCAGAATGAATTTTTACCTTCTTTACTTTATTTATATTGAAACAGAAATATAGGCTGTATATAATATAGCACATATTGCTACTTTTCAGAATAATTAATATTTTCAAACAGAGGGGATGGATCGAAATATGAGTATGCCAGCAGCCGAAACACAGCCTAAGAAAAAACGTATGACATTTAAAATGCCTGACGCCTATGTCCTCTTATTTATGATTGCTTTCATTTGCGCAATCGCTTCATATATTGTGCCGGCAGGTGAATTTGACCGCGTGACAAAGGGGGATGTCACGACCGCTGTTCCGGGAAGCTATCATTCAATTGAACAGTCTCCGGTCAGCTTGATCAGCTTTTTTACTTCTCTACAGGATGGAATGGTTGGATCAGCACCCATCATCTTTCTGATTTTATTCACAGGCGGCACCATTGCTATTCTAGAAAAAACGGGTGCCATCAATGGCCTGATTTACAATGTCATCAGCAAATTCCGCACAAAGCAATTATTATTTATTTGTATTGTCGGCGCATTGTTCTCCATTCTCGGAACAACCGGGATTGTCGTGAATTCAGTTATCGGTTTTATCCCCATCGGCCTCATTGTGGCACGATCCTTAAAATGGGACGCAGTCGCGGGAGCCGCTGTTATATACATCGGCTGCTACGCTGGATTTAACTCCACCATATTATCACCGTCACCGCTCGGTTTATCACAATCAATCGCGGAGCTCCCTCTTTTCTCAGGAATCGGCCTGCGAGTTGTGATATACATATGCTTTTTGCTGTCTTCTATTATTTATATCTATTTGTATACGAGAAAATTAAAAAAATCAAAAGATGCCAGTGTGTTAGGAACAGATTGGTTCCCTGCGGCAGGAATGGGCGAAGCCGGTAAAGAAGAAGATCAGTCAGTGCCGTTTACCGTTCGCCATAAGCTGATTTTGGCTGTGGCGGGACTCTCACTTGTCGGATTTTTATACGGCGCTTTGAAGCTTGGCTGGTCAGATTCCCAAATGGCTGCGACATTTATTTTTATTTCTGTCCTTGCCGGTTTAATAGGCGGGCTTGCGGCGAACGATATTGCCAAAACCTTCATTACGGGCTGCCAAAGTCTTGTATACGGGGCGCTGATTGTCGGGATGGCACGAAGCATTTCCGTTATCCTTGAAAATGGAAAGCTTCTCGATACTGTCGTCAATGCTTTGGCTTCACTTTTGGATGGATTCAGCCCGATTGCTGGGGCAATCGGCATGTATATCGCCAGTGCGCTGCTTCATTTTCTCATCTCTTCAGGTTCTGGCGAAGCCGTTGTATTTATTCCAATCCTGGCGCCGCTCGCTGATTTGATGGGAATCACGAGACAGGTTGCGGTTGAAGCGGTTATGCTTGGAGAAGGGGTCGTCAACTGTGTGAACCCGACATCCGGCGTTCTCATGGCGGTGCTTGCCGCCAGCGGTATTCCGTATGTCAAGTGGCTGCGGTTTATGGTGCCGCTTGCTCTGATTTGGTTCTTGATCGGGCTTGTCTTTATCGTGATCGGCGTCATGATCAATTGGGGGCCGTTTTAACGATTGCTGCCCGCCGGCTTGTACGGCGGGCTTTTGAGTTATTCATTGCAGAAGCGCAGGCTGTTATTGTAACATGTAAGCCATAAGCCATTCGTAAAAGTGCGGGAGGAAGGTCATGAATAATCTGCGTAATAGACTTTCAGGCGTGAATGGGAAAAATAAGAGAGTAAAAGAAAAAGAACAAAAAATCTGGTCGGAGATTGGGATGATAGCGGGAGCATTTGCGCTGCTTGATGTGATCATCCGCG
This sequence comes from Bacillus sp. LM 4-2, assembly GCF_000978495.1. Lineage (NCBI taxonomy): Bacteria > Bacillati > Bacillota > Bacilli > Caryophanales > Bacillaceae > Bacillus > Bacillus sp. LM 4-2. The sequence continues at coordinate 317,995 of NZ_CP011101.1, forward strand.
GCATTATGTTTGAATTTCCGTTTAAAGAATGGGCTGCAAGCCTTGTGTTTTTGTTCATCATTATCTTATATTACTGCATCAGGGCTGCGGCATCCGGAATGCTCATGCCGAGAATAGACACCAAAGAAGAACTGCAAAAACGGGTGAAGCAGCAGCGAATAGAATCAATTGCGGTCGCCTTTGCGGTAGTGGTGCTTACGATGTACGACAGGGGGATTCCCCATACATTCTTCGCTTGGCTGAAAATGATTCTTCTTTTTATCGTCTGCGGCGGCGTTCTGTTTCTGCTTCGGTATGTGATTGTGAAGCTGGCTTACAGAAGAGCGGTAAAAGAAGAAATAAAAAAGAAATCATCTTGAAAAATAGATGGTTTCTTTTTTTGTTTGGAAAGCGAGGGAAGCGTTCACAGTTTCGGGCAGCTTTTTTTATAGGAACATTGATTTGTATTCACTCTGCCAAGTTGTTTTGATAGAGTGATTGTGATAATTTTAAATGTAAGCGTTAACAAAATTCTCCAGTCTTCACATCGGTTTGAAAGGAGGAAGCGGAAGAATGAAGTAAGAGGGATTTTTGACTCCGAAGTAAGTCTTCAAAAAATCAAATAAGGAGTGTCAAGAATGTTTGCAAAACGATTCAAAACCTCTTTACTGCCGTTATTCGCTGGATTTTTATTGCTGTTTCATTTGGTTCTGGCAGGACCGGCGGCTGCGAGTGCTGAAACGGCGAACAAATCGAATGAGCTTACAGCACCGTCGATCAAAAGCGGAACCATTCTTCATGCATGGAATTGGTCGTTCAATACGTTAAAACACAATATGAAGGATATTCATGATGCAGGATATACAGCCATTCAGACATCTCCGATTAACCAAGTAAAGGAAGGGAATCAAGGAGATAAAAGCATGTCGAACTGGTACTGGCTGTATCAGCCGACATCGTATCAAATTGGCAACCGTTACTTAGGTACTGAACAAGAATTTAAAGAAATGTGTGCAGCCGCTGAAGAATATGGCATAAAGGTCATTGTTGACGCGGTCATCAATCATACCACCAGTGATTATGCCGCGATTTCCAATGAGGTTAAGAGTATTCCAAACTGGACACATGGAAACACACAAATTAAAAACTGGTCTGATCGATGGGATGTCACGCAGAATTCATTGCTCGGGCTGTATGACTGGAATACACAAAATACACAAGTACAGTCCTATCTGAAACGGTTCTTAGACAGGGCATTGAATGACGGGGCAGACGGTTTTCGATTTGATGCCGCCAAACATATAGAGCTTCCAGATGATGGCAGTTACGGCAGTCAATTTTGGCCGAATATCACAAATACATCTGCAGAGTTCCAATACGGAGAAATCCTGCAGGATAGTGCCTCCAGAGATGCTGCATATGCGAATTATATGGATGTGACAGCGTCTAACTATGGGCATTCCATAAGGTCCGCTTTAAAGAATCGTAATCTGGGCGTGTCGAATATCTCCCACTATGCATCTGATGTGTCTGCGGACAAGCTAGTGACATGGGTAGAGTCGCATGATACGTATGCCAATGATGATGAAGAGTCGACATGGATGAGCGATGATGATATCCGTTTAGGCTGGGCGGTGATAGCTTCTCGTTCAGGCAGTACGCCTCTTTTCTTTTCCAGACCTGAGGGAGGCGGAAATGGTGTGAGGTTCCCGGGGAAAAGCCAAATAGGCGATCGCGGGAGTGCTTTATTTGAAGATCAGGCTATCACTGCGGTCAATAGATTTCACAATGTGATGGCTGGACAGCCTGAGGAACTCTCGAACCCGAATGGAAACAACCAGATATTTATGAATCAGCGCGGCTCACATGGCGTTGTGCTGGCAAATGCAGGTTCATCCTCTGTCTCTATCAATACGGCAACAAAATTGCCTGATGGCAGGTATGACAATAAAGCTGGAGCGGGTTCATTTCAAGTGAACGATGGTAAACTGACAGGCACGATCAATGCCAGGTCTGTAGCTGTGCTTTATCCTGATGATATTGCAAAAGCGCCTCATGTTTTCCTTGAGAATTACAAAACAGGTGTAACACATTCTTTCAATGATCAACTGACGATTACCTTGCGTGCAGATGCGAATACAACAAAAGCCGTTTATCAAATCAATAATGGACCAGAGACGGCGTTTAAGGATGGAGATCAATTCACAATCGGAAAAGGAGATCCATTTGGCAAAACATACACCATCATGTTAAAAGGAACGAACAGTGATGGTGTAACGAGGACCGAGAAATACAGTTTTGTTAAAAGAGATCCAGCGTCGGCCAAAACCATCGGCTATCAAAATCCGAATCATTGGAGCCAGGTAAATGCTTATATCTATAAACATGATGGGAGCCGAGTAATTGAATTGACCGGATCTTGGCCTGGAAAACCAATGACTAAAAATGCAGACGGAATTTACACGCTGACGCTGCCTGCGGACACGGATACAACCAACGCAAAAGTGATTTTTAATAATGGCAGCGCCCAAGTGCCCGGTCAGAATCAGCCTGGCTTTGATTACGTGCTAAATGGTTTATATAATGACTCGGGCTTAAGCGGTTCTCTTCCCCATTGAGGGCAAGGCTAGACGGGACTTACCGAAAGAAACCATCAATGATGGTTTCTTTTTTGTTCATAAATCAGACAAAACTTTTCTCTTGCAAAAGTTTGTGAAGTGTTGCACAATATAAATGTGAAATACTTCACAAACAAAAAGACATCAAAGAGAAACATACCCTGGAAGGATGATTAATGATGAACAAACATGTAAATAAAGTAGCTTTAATCGGAGCGGGTTTTGTTGGAAGCAGTTATGCATTTGCGTTAATTAACCAAGGGATCACAGATGAGCTTGTGGTCATTGATGTAAATAAAGAAAAAGCAATGGGCGATGTGATGGATTTAAACCACGGAAAGGCGTTTGCGCCACAACCGGTCAAAACATCTTACGGAACATATGAAGACTGCAAGGATGCTGATATTGTCTGCATTTGCGCCGGAGCAAACCAAAAACCTGGTGAGACACGCCTTGAATTAGTAGAAAAGAACTTGAAGATTTTCAAAGGCATCGTTAGTGAAGTCATGGCGAGCGGATTTGACGGCATTTTCTTAGTCGCGACAAATCCGGTTGATATCCTGACTTACGCAACATGGAAATTCAGCGGCCTGCCAAAAGAGCGGGTGATTGGAAGCGGCACAACACTTGATTCTGCGAGATTCCGTTTCATGCTGAGCGAATACTTTGGCGCAGCGCCTCAAAACGTGCACGCGCATATTATCGGAGAGCACGGCGACACAGAGCTTCCTGTTTGGAGCCACGCGAATGTCGGCGGTGTGCCGGTCAGTGAACTCGTTGAGAAAAACGATGCGTACAAACAAGAGGAGCTGGACCAAATTGTAGATGATGTGAAAAACGCAGCTTACCATATCATTGAGAAAAAAGGCGCGACTTATTATGGGGTTGCGATGAGTCTTGCTCGCATTACAAAAGCCATTCTTCATAATGAAAACAGCATATTAACTGTCAGCACATATTTGGACGGGCAATACGGTGCAGATGACGTGTACATCGGTGTGCCGGCTGTCGTGAACCGCGGAGGGATCGCAGGTATCAATGAGCTGAACTTAAATGAGAAAGAAAAAGAACAGTTCCTTCACAGCGCCGGCGTCCTTAAAAACATTTTAAAACCTCATTTTGCAGAACAAAAAGTCAACTAACCGCAACTTTAGAGTAAAGGGCTGATTGTCAATGTGGGAGCAGTTGTATGATCCGTTTGGAAACGAGTATGTGAGCGCACTTGTGGCGCTCACTCCGATTCTCTTTTTTCTTTTGGCTTTAACTGTTTTGAAAATGAAAGGCATTCTTGCGGCATTTCTTACCCTAGCCGTCAGTTTCTTCGTCTCCGTTTTGGCATTTCATATGCCGGTTGAAAAAGCGATTTCTTCTGTTTTGTTAGGAATCGGGAGCGGGCTGTGGCCTATTGGCTACATCGTCCTGATGGCGGTGTGGCTGTATAAAATTGCAGTGAAAACCGGGAAATTTACCATTATTCGGTCCAGCATTGCCGGCATTTCGCCTGACCAACGATTACAGCTATTATTAATTGGTTTTTGTTTTAACGCGTTTTTAGAAGGCGCGGCCGGTTTTGGTGTTCCGATTGCGATTAGTGCGGCGCTGCTCGTCGAACTTGGTTTTAAACCGTTAAAAGCAGCGGCGCTCTGCTTGATTGCAAACGCCGCCTCCGGAGCCTTTGGGGCGATTGGGATTCCTGTCATCACAGGGGCGCAGATTGGTGATTTGTCTGCTCTTGAGCTATCTCGGACATTAATGTGGACACTGCCGATGATCTCATTTTTAATACCATTCCTGCTTGTATTCTTATTAGACCGAATGAAAGGAATCAGACAGACATGGCCCGCTCTTCTGGTTGTGAGCGGTGGGTATACAGCGGTTCAGACACTGACAATGGCGGTGCTCGGGCCGGAATTAGCAAACATTTTGGCGGCCTTATTCAGCATGGGCGGGCTTGCCCTCTTCCTCCGCAAATGGCAGCCGAAAGAGATTTACCGCGAGGAAGGGGCCGGCGATGCTGGTGAGAAAAAGGCATACCGTGCCGCTGACATTGCGAAAGCGTGGTCTCCTTTCTACATTTTAACTGCGGCGATCACCATTTGGAGCCTTCCTGCCTTCAAAGCGCTTTTCCAAGAAGGCGGGCTGTTATATCAATCAACGCTCCTGTTCAAAATGCCTTTTCTGCATCAGCAAATTATGAAAATGCCGCCGATTGCGCCATCTGCCATGCCGTTAGATGCAGTCTTTAAAGTTGATCTGCTGTCAGCGACTGGAACAGCGATTTTAGCGGCGGTCATCGTGACAGGGCTGTTCAGCAAAAATTTCTCTTATCGGGATGCCTTTGCTTCCTTGAAGGAGACGGGAAAAGAGCTGTGGGTGCCGATTATCACGATCTGCTTCGTGATGGGGTTTGCCAATCTGGCCAACTTCGCAGGGCTCAGCTCTTCAATTGGGTTAGCATTGGCGAAAACAGGAGACCTGTTCCCGTTTGTCAGTCCTGTTCTCGGCTGGATTGGCGTGTTCATCACCGGTTCTGTTGTCAGCAATAATGCTTTGTTCGGCCATTTGCAGGTTGTCACGGGAGCGCAGATCGGTGCGGGTTCAGATTTGCTGTTAGCCGCAAATACGGCGGGCGGTGTCATGGCGAAACTTGTTTCTCCTCAATCTATCGCCATCGCTGCCGCAGCGGTCGGCCAAACAGGCAAGGAATCTAAACTGTTTAAAAGGACAGTGGCGTACAGCCTGATTCTGTTATTGATCATTTGTATATGGACGTTTATTCTTGCAAGATTAGGAGTGTAATAGAAAAAAGCAGTACATGCCCAGCATGTACTGCTTTTTTATGTTAATTTGCTTTCTTTGTCATTTCGGCTGTTGTTTTCACTCTGGCTTTCCCCATAAATAAAATGGTAACCGCCGCGAGGACAATTGGAATCAAAGCGAGCAAAAACACATACGTAATACTTGATGACATCGCGTCAATAATGCGATTCAGGATCGCATCAGGAATCTGGGAACGTGTTCCCGCTTGGAATATCTCCTGCGGGTCGCCAATATTTTGCGCAGCACCTGATCCCGCTGAGCCTTTCATCCCGCTGAAGGCGTCGCTCAGCTTGTTCGTGAATACGTTTGTTTGCACCGTTCCGAAAATGGTGACGCCTAAGGTCATGCCAAATGATCGCAAAAATGAATTTGTAGAGTTTGCCGTTCCCCGAAAGCGAGGTTCAAGATCATTCATCGATGCCGCCGGCAGCAGGGAGAAGTTAAAGCCTACACCAAAGCCTGAAATCATCATAAAGACTGTCAGCCATACCCGTGCTGTGTCAGGCGTCATATTGGAAAGAAGCAGCATGCCGATAAAGAAAGCTATAACAGATATCAGCATCAAATTGCGGAAGCTTGCCTTCGTTTGGAAGATCCCGCCGATCATGCTTCCGATGACTGATCCAATCATCATCGGCGTCAGAATGAAGCCCGCGCTTGTCGCCGAGCTGCCGTAGACCGCCTGAACGAAAATCGGAATAAATACCGCTAAAATAATAAATGTTCCGCCATACAGGAAAGCGAGAATCTGCGCTGTGGCAAACAAGCGGTTCTTAAACATCCAGAAAGAAATAATCGGCTCTTCTGCTTTTCTCTCCACAATAAAAAAGGCAATGAAGAAAACGGCGAATACAATAAACAGCCCGATGATCTGAATGGAATTCCAATCGTATGTTTTGCCGCCAAGCTCAAGGGCGAACATCAGGCATACAATGGATACGACTAAGGTAATCGCGCCGCCCCAGTCTATTTTCTGCTTTCTGTGCTCCAGAGATTCTTTGTAGTAGCGAATAATGAAAAACAATGACAATGCGCCGATCGGCACATTGATGTAAAACACCCAGTGCCAGCTGATCGAATCTGTAATGATCGCGCCTAAGAGCGGACCAAGAACACTGGATAATCCAAATACAGCACCGAACATGCCGGACATTTTTCCGCGTTTTTCCGGCGGAAACAAATCGAAGATAATGGTAAAGGCAATCGGCAGGAGCGCGCCGCCTCCGATCCCTTGAATGGCCCGGAAGATGATCAGCTGATTCATCGTCTGGGCAATCCCGCATAAAGCAGAACCGATTAAGAAAAAAATAAGTCCAAACAGGAAAAAACGTTTTCGGCCGTACATATCGGAAAGCTTGCCGTAAATCGGCATGCCAGCCATAACCGCCACCATATAGGATGCCGTCACCCAGGCAAATTTATCGAAGCTTCCAAGATCGGCTACGATATTGCCCATCGCGGTGGCAACAATCGTATTGTCCATTGCAGACATCAAGATGCCCAGCAGGAGACCGAGGACCACAAATTTGGTGGAAGCCTGTTTTGCTGTTGTTGTGTCCATTTGTTCTACCTCCTCTTACTTTTCTATGTAAGTTCTGATATCATGATAATAGTTTGATTGTTGAATATCTCGATTATCAAGATAAACTCGATTTTATAGGGAGGACTGTCAGTTGTCAACAAGAAATTCTAGAAGTGAGTTGGAAAAGACTGCTGTTCAGCTTTTTCGAAAACTGGGCACAAGAACGGTTCTGTTTCATCAGGCAGCCGCTCAAGCTCTCGGTCTGTTTCCCACCGATTTGAAATCAGCTGACATTTTAAATGAAGCAGGGCCGATGACGGCCGGAGAGTTGGGGAAAAAAACCGGCCTCAGCACGGGTTCCGTCACGGCGCTTGTTGACCGGCTGGAAAAAGCGGGGTATGTGGCTCGTGAAAAGGACCCGAACGATCGCAGGAGAGTCGTAATCGTCCCTTTGACTGCTTCGAAAAAACATATAAAGGATTTGTTCCGTCCTCTGTCTGAGTCGACGATGGATTTGTGCCGCGAATATACGGAAGAGGAGCTGGAACTCATTTTCAGTTTTGTAGGCAAAGCCGCCGATATTATGGAGGAAGAGCTTGAACGTCTGAAACAGTAAGTGAATTTGTGCATAGCTTGGCCCGTTCCCGAATAAATTGTACAAGTTACATAAGAGAAGGGAGTACGGGCCGGTGAACATTTTTTTGAGCTATATTGTGCTGGGACTGTCTTTGTCTGCGCCTGTGGGGCCAGTGAATGCGGCGCAAATAGACAAAGGAATTAAAAACGGTTTTTGGCATGCATGGATTTTCGGTTTAGGCGCCATGACAGCGGATGGGCTGTACATGCTTTTTATCTATTTCGGGCTGTCACAGTTTTTGACCGCTCCATTTGTGAAAACGTTTTTGTGGCTCTTCGGCTTTTTTGTCCTGACCTATACCGGAATTGAAACGCTTAAAAACGTCAGAGAACCGATGGATGTGCGAAGCTCGCGGGGGAAACCGTCATACAGGAAAACATTCGCATCGGGTTTTCTCATTTCATTGTCAAACCCATTGAGCATCCTTTTTTGGCTTGGAATTTACGGAAGCATTCTTGCGAAAACAGCAGAGGCCTACAATATGAATCAGCTTCTAATCTATAGCTCCGGCATCATGATCGGCATTTTAATCTGGGATTTCTGCATGGCTATCACAGCCAGTACGTTCAGAAACCTGCTTCATGAAAAGCTATTGAGAGGATTGACCGGAATCGCCGGTGTATCCCTCCTTGTGTTTGGCTTTTACTTTGGTTATCAGGGCATCAAACAGTTATTGGGCTGATTCATGAAGGACAGTCACCTGCCGCTTCCAGTTTTAATATAGTATCCAGATGATACTGGAGGTGGATCAATGGTGAATGGGATTTACACCAAAAGTTTTCTGGAACGTATTCAGGAAGAGCTTCCTGAATGGCAAAGAATCGCTTTTGAGCTGCTGGCAGAAACTCTGGGGGACGACGCGGATACATTTCCGTGCATTCCCGGACGCCAGGCGTTTCTGACTGATCAGCTTCGGATTGCTTTTGCCGGAGATCCGCGGGTAAACCGCACAGCGGAGGAACTGGCTCCGTTGCTTGCGGAGTACGGCAAGATATCGCGTGACACGGGAAAATACGCATCCCTCGTTGTGTTGTTTGATACACCGGAAGATTTGGCGGAGCATTATTCGATTGAAGCGTATGAAGAGATGTTTTGGCGCTTTTTAAATAGACTGAGTCATCAAGACGAAAAAGAATGGCCGGAAGACATTCCGGCCGATCCTGAGCATTATAAATGGGAGTTTTGTTTTGACGGCGAGCCGTATTTCATTCTGTGCGCTACACCGGGGCACGAGGCAAGAAGAAGCCGGAGCTTTCCTTTTTTTATGGTCACGTTTCAGCCAAGGTGGGTGTTTGATGACCTAAATGGATCAACTGCATTTGGCCGTAACATGAGCAGGCTGATCCGATCTCGTTTAGAGGCCTATGATCAGGCTCCGATTCACCCGCAATTAGGCTGGTACGGAGGAAAAGATAATCGTGAATGGAAGCAGTATTTCCTCCGTGATGACGAAAAACAGGTATCGAAGTGCCCGTTTTCTTATTTAAAGAACATGTTCAACAAAATGAAATAAATCAAGGACTGGCAGGGCGATCTTTATGACCCTGCTTTTTTTGATAGATCATGGTAACGATGGCGATGATCACGAGAAAACCTATGCTGACGAAAAAACCGGGCCGGCTTGATTTTTCAAACAATGTACCGGACACAGCCGCAGCAATCAGAACCATCGCTAAATAAATTTGCGTTTTTCCCATGCCCTCGGGATCAGTCAGCTTTTTGCTGGAGAACAGGATAAACAGCCAAGTGTATAAAAGCATAAGCCCCGCAGCTGTTGTCATATGCTCATAAATGTTTTTAGGCAGCACTAACGACAGAATAATGGAGAGGACAAGCCCCGCAAACGTCAGCCCAAGTGCCGGCCAGCATATTTTTTTGCCTTCCTTTAGAGTAAAGCATTTCGGCGCGTCGCCGTCATCAGCCATTGTACAAAGCAATGTCGTAACCGCAAATAGCGAAGCGACAAGAGTCGAGAACCCGGCGATGATGAAAATCCCGTTAAATATATCAAGGATGATCTCAAGGTTATATCCTTTTAATGACGTAATGAACGGACTGTCCTGTTCTGTAAACTTGTGTAACGGAACCAAAAGCAGAGCCAGCCCGATTGAAATGATATAAATAATCGCCAGCGTTGCCAGCATCAGTTTCCCTGATTTAGACGCTTCCTCAGGTTTTTTTAAGTGAACCGCCATCAGCCCCATGACCTCAATTCCGCCAAAAGCGTAAAACGCGTAGATTAAACCTGTCCACAGCCCCATGGCGCCGTATGGGAAAAACTCACTCGTCTTATTTGGAACATGTATGCCATGATTTCCGCCGGACAGGATACCGCATAAAGCCAGGATGGCAATGACAATAAACATAAAAATAGCAGCTGTTTTAATCACTGCCAGCACGTTTTCTGTTTTTTCAAAGACGGACAGGCCGGTGAAAATAATAAGGAGCCCAAGTACTGCGTAGATTGAGGCAAACACCCATAGCGGCACTTGAGGAAACCAATGCTTCGTAAATAGCGAAATGGCTGTCAGCTGGCTTCCGGTAATCAGCATTTCTGATGTCCAGTACACCCAGCCGTTGCTGAAGCCTGCCCATTTGCCGAATGCTTTTCGGGCATACGCACAAAACGAGCCTTTTTCCGGCTGCTTCGCCGATAGCTTGGCGAGCTGTTCAAAGACAAAATACGTACCGATCCCTGCGATCAGAAATGAAAGGAGAACGGAAAAACCGCTTTTTACAATTGCGATGCTGGAACCGAGAAAGAAGCCTGTTCCAATCGTGCAGCCGACTCCGATCAGTGACAGCTGCCACCAAGCCAGATTCCCTTTTGGCTGGTCTTTTTTTGTTTGGCTCATTATTTATTCAACCCCTTTTATCTAAGGTTAGATTGTGATCTGTCCGAAGCTTATATACATCGGATTTTTGCCTCTTTTTACATGGAGAAGGAAGCGGACGCTCATACTAATGAAAAAAGGAGCAAACCAATGACACAGCAATATATTGTGGAGCCGAAAAAAGGGCTTGGGCTGAAGCTGAAAAAGGGTCAGATTTTAAAGGTGGTTGATGTAGAAGGGCAGCAGGTGGCTGATTTTGTCGCATACCATGCCAAGGATTTTTATGAACACCTTGATCAGGGAGCGACGATAGACGCCAATCACTCCATTCATGTGAAGGTCAACGACCATCTCTACTCCAACCTGTATAAGCCGATGTTAACCCTGATTGAAGATACGGTCGGCAAGCATGATCTGCTGCTGCCCGCCTGCCGTCCTGATATGAACAGGCTCTTATATGGGAAGCAAAAGGATGAGTTTCAGGATACGTGCTATGACAATATGAACCGTGCGCTTGAGCAGTTTGGCGTACCGAAGCCTCACATGCATTACCCATTTGCGATTTTTATGAATACTGTCCTTGATGAGAAAGGGAATCTGTCTGTGGAAACGCCGCTTTCGAATGCCGGAGATTATGTAAGGCTCAGGGCGGAGATGGATTTAATTGTCGCGTTTTCTTCCTGCCCGATTGAAAAAGGGAAATGCAATGGCGACAGTGTGACATCCATACGGGTTGAAGTCAGCTGATCTCTCTTGTTCACTGTGAATGAAGACCTGTGCTATATTTAATAGGGATACATAACAGTCATGATTCATTTTCATTGATTTGGGGAAATGATCAGTAACAAGGGAAAATGTACAGGAGGAATGATTGGGATGAGCATGCAGGAAAAGATTATGCGTGAGTTACATGTGAAGCCCTCAATTGATCCAAAGCAAGAAATTGAGGACCGAGTCAATTTTTTAAAACAATATGTAAAGAAAACCGGTGCTAAAGGCTTTGTATTGGGAATCAGCGGCGGCCAGGATTCAACACTTGCGGGAAGACTCGCTCAGCTTGCGGTGGAGAGCATTCGCGAGGAGGGCGGAGACGCTCAATTTATCGCGGTCCGTCTTCCGCATGGCACACAGCAGGATGAAGACGATGCCCAGCTTGCTTTGAAGTTTATTAAGCCGGATAAATCATGGAAGTTTGATATTAAATCGACAGTCAGCGCTTTTTCTGATCAGTATCAGCAGGAAACAGGCGATCAGCTGACTGACTTTAATAAAGGAAACGTAAAAGCAAGAACAAGAATGATCGCGCAATACGCGATCGGCGGCCAGGAAGGCCTTCTTGTGTTAGGAACAGACCATGCTGCTGAAGCAGTGACTGGTTTCTTTACGAAGTACGGTGACGGCGGAGCAGACCTCCTGCCGCTGACAGGCTTGACGAAGCGCCAGGGAAGAACCTTGCTGAAAGAGCTGGGTGCACCGGAACGCTTATACTTAAAAGAACCGACTGCCGATCTGCTCGACGAAAAACCGCAGCAGTCGGATGAAACAGAGCTTGGCATTTCCTACGACGAGATTGACGATTATCTCGAAGGAAAAGAAGTATCAGCGAAAGTATCAGAAGCGCTGGAAAAACGCTACAGCATGACTGAACATAAACGCCAGGTTCCGGCGTCTATGTTTGATGACTGGTGGAAATAAGTTGAAGAAAGCCCGCTCTTGGAGCGGGCTTTTGTCGTGTACAGAAGCTTTATTTGATGCGGATATGATTCAGCTTGACCATTAATCTGTCGGCGAACCTTCGGAGGCTGCCTCTCGTATCAGGATCTAATGGGAGTTCGGCTCTCGCGGCAATGTTCTCTGCCACATCCTGAATCGACAGGTTGTCTGTTTGAATGTGGTCCTCAAAAATGGGTGATGATAAACCTTCAATGCAGCGGTCAATTTGTTTGGCGGCCCAGGAGTTTTTTCCTTCTGCTCTGGTGCGCAGCCTTTTTAACAAGGTTTCCTTTGAAGCCATTAGTGTAAAGTGGTGAACGATCCTGCCTTCATGTCTGAGCCTGCCGATGATCTCATTGAAGTATTCAGGATGTACAATCGTCATAGGCACAATAATGATGCCGCGGTATGTATCTGTCAGAGAAGCTAGCAAACTGTAATTGAACGCCCGCCATAAGGGATAGCTTTGAAAATCGTCCTTTGCGATCTCCTGCGGCACCATGGAGCGCAGCGCAAAACCCATTTTCTCGGGATCATACACGTAAGATGGGTTCAGCCTTCTGTGCAGTTCGAAGGCTGTTTGTGTTTTTCCGGAACCGAATGCCCCGTTTATCCAAATGATCATCGCCATTTCTCCCTTCCTATTTATCATACAGAAAAAGACCCTTCCATCGAAGAGTCAGCTGGAAAAACAATAAAGGCAGAAGGTTTTAATGCTTTTTTGCGTCGAAGTATTAAAATACCTGCAGAAATGTTGTACAATGAATGTCATTCAGGCAAAAATGGCTAAACAACAAAGCGCACTATAAGCTTGACCGGTAAAGCCGGTATCTATATAAATATTCGCTAAATAAGCATATAATGAATATAAAATTTCATTCCTTAGGAGGATTTCGCCGAAGATGAACGCTAAACGAGCCATCCCAGTAAGAGAAAGAAATATCGTCCTGATCGGATTCATGGGTGTAGGAAAAACAACAATCGGCCAATTGGTCGCTAAAAAATTATATAGAGATTTTATTGATATTGACCAACAGATCGAAAAGGATTTCAATATGTCAATTCCTGAGATATTTGAGAAAAAGGGAGAAGACTTTTTCCGGAAAACGGAGAAGGAATATATTTTAGACATCTGCCATCATAAACGATTCAAAATCGTATCTCTGGGCGGGGGATCTTTTAAACAAGAAGAAATCAGGAATTGCTGTCTGGAAAACTGTCTCGTGCTTCATCTGGACCTGTCATGGGAGAACTGGAAGCAGCGCGCGGATTTATTGATCGAAAGCCGCCCGGTGCTGCATAACCGTTCAATGGATGAAATGGAACAGCTGTTTAACGAAAGAAAAGTCATTTATGACAAGCACAATTCAAAAGTGGCAACAGACAACCTTTCCCCGGAAGAGGTTGCCGATTACATTGTTGAGACATTAAAAATTGGCTGGGATCTTTATCAGCCGATGTAAAAAGCCGTGCGCAGCGCACGGCTTTTTTTATCGTTTTATCCCTTGTATCAAAATCGCTTTTAAACAAAAGGAGATGGGCTGTCCGTTTTGGTTCAATGTAATACAGAACGTGTCGCGTGCTTCGTCTGATGCGTGATTCAAGTGGGTAATGATTTGTTTTTCTCGGTCAGCGGGGGTTCCGCCTCGTTTGATCCAGCTATCGTATTGAATCGGCAAGTTCCACTTTTGGATGTCTTGATAGGCCAGTTGATTAGCGCTGAACATCGCCTGCCATTCTGATAATGAGCTTTCACGAACATGGGAAGGGTCTCGAAGCCGGTTCAAATGATTGACAAACTCATCAAGAACGGGATCTTCAGGCGCGTAATGATCAACTAAGAGAAAACGTCCGTCCTGTTTTAGTACGCGTGCAACCTCTCTGACAGCTTTGCGGACATCTGAAAAATGGTGGGCTGCGTATCGGCAGGTGATGATGTCAAATGAATCGTCGGGGAAGGGGAGTGACTCTGCCGTTCCTTGCTGAAAGCGTACGTTTTCAACTCCTTTTTCTTGCGCGAAGGAGGACGCAACCTCAACCATCTCTTTCGTTGCATCAACACCGATGCACTCCTGTACATAAGGAGAAAATGCCAGCGCCGTATGGCCGGCGCCCGCTCCTATATCCAGCACTCGATGCTCTGCCCGGCATTCCGCTGTTTTGATCATCAACCCCAAATCTTCCCCCTCGGCAAATACCTTTTCATCCCGATACATCTCGGCGTTTTTAGAAAACGGTGTTTCATTTGTCATTTGAACCAGCTCCTTCTTTTCGTAAATGATGATATGGATTATGTTAGCAATTTCTGTTATGATTCGTCCAAGATATAAAAATGATGAAAATGATAGGTTCAACCTATGGAGGCTGAAATGGATATTAAAGTGATGGAATATGCAGCGGAAATTGCCCGGCGCCAAAGCTTTACAAAGGCGGCGGAACATCTTCATATCGCACAGCCGTCTCTCAGCCTGCAAATCAAAAAGCTTGAGGCGGAGCTGGGGCTTATCCTTTTTCACAGATCCCATGGCTCTGTTACACTGACACCTCACGGCAGGCGTTTCATTGAAAAAGCCGAGGACATCATTCGTTCCAGAGATGATTTGCTTCGGGAAATGCAGGAGCGATCTCAGGGAATCGGTCATAAATTATCCATCGGGATTCCTGCTGTAACAGGGAGATATCTCTTTCCTCCGCTGCTGAAGCAGTTTTTGGCGCGCTATCCTCATGTGGAGGTTCAGCTTGTTGAAAAAGATCCGGTTTCATTAGAGGAGATGACGGCAAAGGGAGAAGTTGACCTTTCTGTTTTATCCTTGCCGATCGAGGATGAACGGCTCTCCATTACACCCTTGCTCACGGAACCGGTTGTTCTGGCGGTGCCGAAGGAAAAACAAAGGTGGATGCCGCCGGAATTGGTCGCGCTGATTGAGAAAGCGCTGGAAGGTAAGGAGGGACGCCAGCCGTGTGTGCCGATTGACATGGTAAGGAACGTGCCATTTATTCTGTTAAAAGAAGGCTTCGGCTTTCGCAGGACAGTTCTCGATCTCTGTGCGGAAAGCGGCTTTAAGCCGAATGCTGCCTTTAAGACAAGCCATATTGAAACCGCCCAATCTCTTGTGGCTAACGGATTAGGTGTGACAATGGCGCCGAATATGGTCAGAAGGGATAAAGATCCGGGTGTGATCTATTTATCGATTCAATCCGCGCCATCACGAACCCTCGTCTTTGTCTTTTTAAAGAACCGCTATGTCAGTCTGACCGCCCAGGCCTTTATGGAACTAAGCCGGGAAAGTCTTAAACAAACGTTTGATGAAGGCTGTCTGGGAAACAAAGATGAAAATATTTAGAAAACAAAGACGAAACGTGGTAGTATAGGAATACAAACTAAATCTTATAAAACAAAGGGGAATAATCGGAAATGCAACTATTCGATCTGCCGCTCGACCAATTGCAAACATATAAGCCTGAAAAAACAGCACCGAAAGATTTTTCTGAGTTTTGGAAATTATCTTTGGAGGAACTTGCAAAAGTCCAAGCAGAACCTGATTTACAGCCGGTTGACTATCCTGCTGACGGAGTAAAAGTGTACCGTCTCACATATAAAAGCTTCGAAAACGCCCGCATTACCGGATGGTACGCGGTGCCTGACAAGGAAGGCCCGCATCCGGCGATCGTGAAATATCATGGCTACAATGCAAGCTATGATGGTGAGATTCATGAAATGGTAAACTGGGCACTCCATGGCTACGCCGCATTCGGCATGCTTGTCCGCGGCCAGCAGAGCAGCGAGGATACGAGTATTTCACCGCACGGTCACGCTTTGGGCTGGATGACGAAAGGAATTCTTGATAAAGATACATACTATTACCGCGGTGTTTATTTGGACGCCGTCCGCGCGCTTGAGGTTATCAGCAGCTTTGACGAGGTTGACGAAACAAGGATCGGTGTGACAGGAGGAAGCCAAGGCGGAGGTTTAACCATTGCCGCAGCGGCGCTGTCAGACATTCCAAAAGCCGCGGTTGCCGATTATCCTTATTTAAGCAACTTCGAACGGGCCATTGATGTGGCGCTTGAACAGCCGTATCTTGAAATCAATTCCTTCTTCAGAAGAAATGGCAGTCCGGAAACAGAAGTGCAGGCGATGAAGACACTTTCATATTTCGATATTATGAATCTCGCTGACCGAGTGAAGGTGCCTGTCCTGATGTCAATCGGCCTGATTGACAAGGTCACGCCGCCGTCCACCGTGTTTGCCGCCTACAATCATTTGGAAACAGAGAAAGAGCTGAAGGTGTACCGCTACTTCGGACATGAGTATATCCCTGCTTTTCAAACGGAAAAACTTGCTTTCTTTAAGCAGCATCTTAAAGGCTGATAAAATGTGAAAAGCCGCCGCATATCATCAGGCGGTTTTTTTCTGCAAACTGCCGGAATGAGAACAGACTGGAGACGAATAGATATGAAACAAAGAATCATTGATGAATTAAAACGGATCGAGCAGTCATACGGAGTCAAAATCGTGTATGCCGTCGAGTCAGGAAGCCGCGCATGGGGATTTCCCTCGCAGGATAGTGATTACGACGTCCGCTTTATTTATGTTCCGAAAAAGGAGTGGTACTTTTCAATTGAGCAGGAGCGTGATGTCATTGAGGAACCGATTCACGATTTGCTGGATATCAGCGGCTGGGAGCTGAGAAAAACGCTTCGGCTTTTCAAAAAGTCAAACCCTCCGCTACTCGAATGGCTGTCCTCAGACATTGTGTATTATGAAGCATTTACGACCGCAGAGCAGTTAAGAAAACTGCGCACGGAGGCATTTAAGCCTGAAGCAAGCGTGTATCACTATATCAATATGGCGAGAAGGAACGTCAAGGATTATCTACAAGGACAAGAGGTCAAAATTAAAAAGTACTTCTACGTTCTTCGGCCTATTTTGGCCTGCCAATGGATTGAAAAGCACGGAACCATACCGCCAATGGACTTTACTGTTTTGATGAATGAACTTGTTGCTGAACCCGAGCTGAAGGCTGAAATGGAAACCTTGCTTGAACGGAAAAGAAGAGGGGAAGAGCTTGACCTCGAAGCAAGAATCGATGTTATTCACCAATTCATTGAAACGGAAATCGAAAGAATCATGGAAGCGGCAAAAGAACTGAAGGCAGAGAAAAAAGATATGACATCTGAATTGAACCGTTTGCTTTTGAATACGGTTGAAGAAGTGTGGAAGGATGGAGGAAGCTGATGTTTTTTGTCGCTTCCTTTTCTCCTTTATTCGACAGAATCCCCCCCGACTTTCTAACTATCTGATTGTGGCAAACCCACAAAAATAATCAGAATCTTTGTATTTTGAGAATATTGTGAACGTCGGTTTTGTCCATTTACAATAAACTCATACAAATACTTCTTAGATTGCGGGGTGTTGAGGTTGGAAGTGATCACAAGAGATTTTTTCTTATTTTTATCCAAAAGCGGCTTTCTCAATAAAATGGCGAGGAACTGGGGAAGCCGGGTAGCAGCGGGTAAAATTATCGGCGGGAATGACTTTAACAGTTCAATCCCGACCATTCGACAGCTTAACAGCCAAGGTTTGTCAGTTACTGTCGATCATTTAGGCGAGTTTGTGAACAGCGCCGAGGTCGCACGGGAGCGTACGGAAGAGTGCATTCAAACCATTGCGACCATCGCAGATCAGGAGCTGAACTCACACGTTTCTTTAAAAATGACGTCTTTAGGTTTGGATATAGATATGGATTTGGTGTATGAAAATATGACAAAAATCCTTCAGACGGCCGAGAAACATAAAATCATGGTCACCATTGACATGGAGGACGAAGTCAGATGCCAGAAAACGCTTGATATTTTCAAAGATTTCAGAAAGAAATACGAGCATGTGAGCACAGTGCTGCAAGCCTATCTGTACCGGACGGAAAAAGACATTGACGATTTGGATTCTTTAAACCCGTTCCTTCGCCTTGTAAAAGGAGCTTATAAAGAATCAGAAAAAGTAGCTTTCCCGGAGAAAAGCGATGTCGATGAAAATTACAAAAAAATCATCCGAAAGCAGCTCTTAAACGGTCACTATACAGCGATTGCCACACATGACGACAAAATGATCGACTTTACAAAGCAGCTTGCCAAGGAACATGGCATTGCCAATGACAAGTTTGAATTTCAGATGCTGTACGGCATGCGGTCGCAAACCCAGCTCAGCCTCGTAAAAGAAGGTTATAACATGAGAGTCTACCTGCCATACGGCGAGGATTGGTACGGCTACTTTATGAGACGCCTTGCAGAACGTCCGTCAAACATTGCATTTGCTTTCAAAGGAATGACAAAGAAGTAAAAAAGGAGAGATTATCATGACAACACCTTACAAACACGAGCCATTCACAAATTTCCAAGATCAAAACAACGTGGAAGCGTTTAAAAAAGCGCTTGCGACAGTAAGCGAATATTTAGGAAAAGACTATCCGCTTGTCATTAACGGCGAGAGAGTGGAAACGGAAGCGAAAATCGTTTCAATCAACCCGGCTGATAAAGAAGAAGTCGTCGGCCGAGTGTCAAAAGCGTCTCAAGAGCACGCTGAGCAAGCGATTCAAGCGGCTGCAAAAGCATTTGAAGAGTGGAGATACACGTCTCCTGAAGAGAGAGCGGCTGTCCTGTTCCGCGCTGCTGCCAAAGTCCGCAGAAGAAAACATGAATTCTCAGCTTTGCTTG
Organism: Bacillus sp. LM 4-2; assembly: GCF_000978495.1. NCBI lineage: Bacteria > Bacillati > Bacillota > Bacilli > Caryophanales > Bacillaceae > Bacillus > Bacillus sp. LM 4-2. The sequence goes on from NZ_CP011101.1 coordinate 336,832, forward strand.
TGAAAGAAGCAGGAAAGCCTTGGAACGAGGCGGATGCCGATACGGCTGAAGCGATTGACTTCATGGAGTATTATGCACGCCAAATGATCGAACTGGCAAAAGGCAAACCGGTCAACAGCCGTGAAGGCGAGAAAAACCAATATGTATACACGCCGACTGGAGTGACAGTCGTTATCCCGCCTTGGAACTTCTTGTTTGCGATCATGGCAGGCACAACAGTGGCGCCGATCGTTACTGGAAACACAGTGGTTCTGAAACCTGCGAGTGCTACACCTGTTATTGCAGCAAAATTTGTTGAGGTGCTTGAAGAGTCCGGATTGCCAAAAGGCGTAGTCAACTTTGTTCCGGGAAGCGGAGCGGAAGTAGGCGACTATCTTGTTGACCATCCGAAAACAAGCCTTATCACATTTACGGGATCAAGAGAAGTTGGTACGAGAATTTTCGAACGCGCGGCGAAGGTTCAGCCGGGCCAGCAGCATTTAAAGCGTGTCATCGCTGAAATGGGCGGTAAAGATACGGTTGTTGTTGATGAGGATGCGGACATTGAATTAGCGGCTCAATCGATCTTTACTTCAGCATTCGGCTTTGCGGGACAAAAATGCTCTGCAGGTTCACGTGCAGTAGTTCATGAAAAAGTGTATGATCAAGTATTAGAGCGTGTCATTGAAATTACGGAATCAAAAGTAACAGCTAAACCTGACAGTGCAGATGTTTATATGGGACCTGTCATTGACCAAGGTTCTTATGATAAAATTATGAGCTATATTGAGATCGGAAAACAGGAAGGGCGTTTAGTAAGCGGCGGTACTGGTGATGATTCGAAAGGATACTTCATCAAACCGACGATCTTCGCTGACCTTGATCCGAAAGCAAGACTCATGCAGGAAGAAATTTTCGGACCTGTCGTTGCATTTTGTAAAGTGTCAGACTTTGATGAAGCTTTAGAAGTGGCAAACAATACTGAATATGGTTTGACAGGCGCGGTTATCACAAACAACCGCAAGCACATCGAGCGTGCGAAACAGGAATTCCATGTCGGAAACCTATACTTCAACCGCAACTGTACAGGTGCTATCGTCGGCTACCATCCGTTTGGCGGCTTCAAAATGTCGGGAACGGATTCAAAAGCAGGCGGGCCGGATTACTTGGCTCTGCATATGCAAGCAAAAACAATCAGTGAAATGTTCTAAGCGGGACTAAATGGGCATCCTCCCTGCGGGGGTGTCCATTTCATCCATATACTATAAAAAAGAGGAGGAAGTGCCATAGAAAACACACAGCTGATTATTTCGATTTGTATTTATATGGCGGGAATGCTGCTAATCGGCTACTTTGCTTACAAGCGTACGTCGAATCTGACGGATTATATGCTGGGAGGACGCTCTTTGGGTCCGGCAGTAACCGCTCTCAGTGCCGGCGCTGCCGATATGAGCGGCTGGCTGCTAATGGGGCTTCCGGGCGCCATGTTTTCTACTGGTCTGAGCGGCGCTTGGATCGTCATCGGACTTTGCCTTGGAGCGTGGGCGAACTGGCTTTACGTCGCACCACGGCTGAGAACCTATACTGAAAAAGCGGGGAATTCTATTACAATTCCCGGATTCCTGGAAAATCGCTTCGGAGATCAAACAAAGCTTCTCAGACTGTTTTCGGGAATTGTCATTTTAGTCTTTTTCACGTTTTATGTATCGTCCGGAATGGTGTCCGGCGGCGTCTTATTCAACAGCATCTTGGGGATGGATTATCACACCGGCCTGTGGATTGTGACGGGTGTTGTTGTGGCATATACCCTGTTTGGCGGCTTTTTGGCAGTCAGCTGGACAGATTTTGTTCAGGGGATTATTATGTTTGCCGCACTCATTCTTGTGCCGATCGTTACGTTTTTCCACACGGGAGGAGCAGGTGATACAGTTGCTGAAATCCGCTCTGTAGATCCTGATATGTTTAATATTTTCAAAGGAACGAGCGTCCTTGGCATTATTTCTTTGTTTGCCTGGGGGCTGGGATACTTTGGCCAGCCGCATATTATTGTGCGTTTTATGGCGATAACGTCTGTCAAAGAGATCAAAAGAGCGCGCAGAATTGGGATGGGCTGGATGATTTTGTCTGCAGTAGGCGCAGTGCTGACCGGTTTGGGCGGAATCGCTTATTACCATCAGCGCGGCATGACACTGAAGGACCCAGAGACGATTTTTATTCAATTAGGGAATATCTTGTTCCATCCGATTATCACGGGTTTTCTGATTTCAGCGATTTTGGCCGCGATTATGAGTACAATTTCTTCCCAGCTGCTTGTGACATCAAGCTCTCTGGTAGAAGATTTGTATAAGTCGATGTTCAGACGCTCAGCTTCAGATAAAGAACTGGTGTTTTTAGGCCGACTGGCTGTTCTGGCTGTTTCAATTGTCGCGTTGGTTCTGGCTTGGGAGAAAAATAACACCATCCTTGGATTGGTCAGCTACGCGTGGGCGGGCTTCGGTGCATCATTCGGGCCAGTTGTACTGCTCAGTCTGTTTTGGAAACGAATGACCAAATGGGGGGCACTCGCCGGCATGATTGTGGGAGCAGCGACTGTAATCATTTGGGCGAATGCCGGTCTTTCGGACTTTCTGTATGAAATGATACCTGGTTTTGCTGCGAGTCTATTATCTGTCTTTTTTGTCAGCATATTGACGCAGGCTCCGTCACAAGCTGTCACAGACCAGTTCAACGACTACCAAGATACAATGTCGCAATAAAGATCGAAAGGAGGAGGAAGGGGCTGTCCCTTTTTCCTCTTTTCTCCTTTTAAGCGGCCATTTTTTTCTTTTGGAAACAAACGTATTTTTTTCTATACAAAAAGACCCCGTATGGATATGATTAAAGTAAAAAAAGTATAGGAGAAAAAGGTATGGAAGAGCTTTTAGAGAGAGTTTTTTCATTTTCAGATGTTGATAAGCTAATTGATTTTATTAGCTATGAACTGCAAAAGCCAGTGATACTGGAAAGCGCGGATTTCTTTTTGTTAGCCTATAATTCTTACTATATTAACCATTTTGATTCTGCCAACCAGCAGACTATTTTTTCGAAAAAGTGTCCGGTCCAGATTTTTGAGAGGTTTCTGAAGGACGGAATTATTGAAAAATTGAAAACAGAGCCTGAGCCTTTTCGCGTCAATAAAATTGAAAGCATTGGGTTAAACCAGAGGGTGGTCGTGAGTGCAAAGCACAAAGGGGAAGTCATGGGCTACATCTGGATTCAGGAGCTGGACCAAAATCTGACGGATGAAGAGCTCGACTTTTTGTACGAGACCTCCTTCCATGTCGGGAAAATCATTTATAAAACGAATAAATTGAAACAGGAAAAGGAAGAAAAAGCAGAGGATCTCATCAAACGGGCGATCTATCAGCAATTTACCTCTGAGAAGGAACTCAGACGGGAAGCTGAAAGGATCAACACCGTGCTGCCTTCCATGTTTTCAGTTGTTATCCTGCACGCCGCAAATGGGGATGGGGAAGCGGTTGAGGATTTAAAGGAAAATATCAGGTCGTACCTGAATTTACGGGATAAGGTCAGTCATGTCTTAACGATCGAATCAAACATTGTCATCGTCGTAGCGAGTTTTTCCCAAAAAAGCTCCGTCTCCTCAGCAGCTTCTGAGTTTATTAACAAGCTGTTAACACATTTTCACTTTCAAAAAATACCTACCCCTATTTATATCGGTATCGGAAACGAATATAATCACCTATTAAAACTTGGCAAGAGCTACACAGAAGCACTTGAAGTCATCAAAGCCGCAGAAATCACCGGCAATCAGGAAAACATTCCATATGAATATGCCAAACTCGGCATTTACCGCTATTTAGAAAGCATCGAACAGAAAAATGAATTTTTAGAATACGAGAATAAAGATTTAGCTTTATTAAAAGCAAAAGACGAAGAAAGCAGCACTGAGCTGCTCAAAACCTTGGAAATCTATCTCCTCAACAACTGCAAAACAAAACCAGCGGCAGAACAGCTGTTTATTCACCAAAATACATTGAATTACCGCATCAAACAGATTACTGAGATGACATCGATCGATTTAAGCGATTTCAGAACACGGTGCCAGCTCTATCTCGATTTGATGCTGATGAAAAAGAAATAAAAAAGAAACCAGTACTTGTACTGGTTTCGTCTTCACTTAAAATCCTCTGTAAACATACGGATCATCAGGTTTTTTAATGGTATTCCAGTCAGTTACTTTGACGACAGGGAGAGTTGACTTGAATGGCTGGTAATATTCTGAGGCCAGAGTGCCCTTAATGTGAATCCATTCATCATCCTTGATGTCCATGTCCTTCGGAAATTCCACAAGCATCCCGTACACGCCGGAATCAGCGATACAGTGAATGATGCCAAACCTTAATACGAACAACTGATTTTTGTTAATTGCGTTTCCTTTGTAAGCAAATCCATGAAATTCTATCGTCCGTCCGAGAAATTCACCCGGATAGTTATAGATGGTTTCCATTCCTTTTAGGAAATCGTCATCGGTCAGAGAAATCTCTTTTTTGCTGGAATACTTATTAAACAGCTGTTTCATTTGTTTGTCATAGCTGTCTTGCGCGTAATAAAGGCTGGCATCAGGCCGCAAATACTGTGTTTGGGAGTAGTGATCTCCGCTCTCCATCGCCTTAAACGAGAACCCTTTTGTTTTGACTATGGATGAGTCAAGCGTTGCAATCGGGAAGAAGATGCCTGACACCAAAGGAAAAAGAAAAACAACATAAATCAAATAACGCTGATAAAATGGCTTGTTTTGTTCATGGTCATGCTCGTGATCATGGCCGCACCCGCAATCATGGTCATGGTGATGCCCGCTTTTTTCAGGCGACTTGATAAATAGGTACGCTTGAACGACTGTCAAAATGGCCAGCAGGAAGATCGCAATAAAGGATAGATAGGCATATTTCATATTGATATATTTTGTTAGATTTCCTGAGGCATGCAGATGATAAAAGAAAAACGTAAATCCCATCAGCACCAATAGACGAAACACCCAATCACCCCTTTACCAGTAGTGATCCCGCTAAAACAATCACGACAATGTATGTAATCAGCAGGAAAACAAATCGTTTTTTGAAGGCCGCAAGCATCATCAATAGATTCTTAATATCCACCATTGCGCCAAAGACGAGAAAGGCGATTAACGATCCTAATGAAAATGTGCTGCTGAAGGAAGACGCGATGAACGCATCAACTTCTGAACAAAGCGACAGGACAAACGCCAGACCCATCATCACGAGGGAAGAGGATACATCATTCTGCCCGATCGCAAGCAGAGTGGATGTTTTGACATACGTCTGCATAGCGGCTGCGATAAAGGCGCCGATGATTAAATATTTCCCCACGGAGAAAAATTCATCAATGGCATGCCGCAAGGTCCCGCCCAGTTTTTGGAGCAAGGTGCCGTGATGATGATGGTGGTGCCCGGGTTCATCAGGCTTTAAAAGCTGGTTATCCTTAAATTGATAGGATAAGATGACCCCGATGATCAGCGAAACGGCGAGAGCCAGTCCGCCTCTGTAAAAGACCACGCTCCATCTATTCCCGAACGCAATATAAGTAGAAAATAAAACGATAGGATTAATGATAGGCGCGGTCAGCATGAAAGCAACGCCCGCATGCAGAGGAACTCCCTTTAACAGAAGCCGCCTCGTAATCGGGATGATGCCGCATTCGCAGGCGGGAAATAAAACGCCGGCCAGCGCACCGAATAAAACGGCGAGAAAACGGTTTTTCGGCATGATTCTTGCAATCATTTCTTCAGAAACAAACATTTGAATGATTCCGGAAAGTATGACACCAATCAGAATAAACGGAATGGCTTCTATTAAAATGCTGATAAAAATAGAATTCAGCTGAAGAAAAGATGATTGTGCTGTCACAATAAAACCTCCGCTCATGTTAAGCTGCCTTTCTTATGATACCAGAAAAAAAGGCACTGCTTGTTTGACGGAGGAAGGGAAAGGATCGTTTCACTTTGGTTAGGATTCCAAAAAACCGAGTAGGATACTGTCTGTTTCTGCAGCTTCTTTTCCGAGCCAAATCAGGTGTCCCCATGAGTGAAGCAAACAGAGAACAGCGCCACGAATGTGCTCTTTTGCATGATGTGCATGTGACAAGCCAACTAATCCATCATAAACACTTTGCATAATCAGCACGGGACATAAGATGGCTTGCAGGTCTTTTAAAGTTACAGCGGCGGTTTGTGACAAGTCAAGCAGAAATCCTTCACCCGAGCGCTGCCGGCTGTTCATTTTCCGAAATGCTTCTATGTCTTTTTCATCCATCAAGGACTTGATTCGCTGAAACGGAAGCGTGCTGAATTGGGGGCTCATAGCTCGAAACATCAAACCCGGGAAAGCGTTATTCAAAGAAGAAATCAGCTTCCATATCCACTTTTCCACCGGCGGGCGGAAGAGAATTCTCCCCAATTTATATTCAGTGTCTTTTGGGGTGAGCCACTCTTTGGTGACCGCGGATTGCAGGGTCAATGTATTTACTCTTTTCGGATAATGTGAGGCAAAGCATATGCCGCTCGGCCCTCCTGCTGAGATGGCGATCACATGGACACTCTCGATTTGTAAATGATCTAATAATTTCACATAGAAACGGCAGGCATTGGCAAGACTTTTTCCAATTTCTTTTGACGTCCGTCCATAGCCAGGCCTTGAAGGCGTAATGATGGAATACCCTTGCTCAATCAACGCTATGTATCCGAATTCCTCGTAACAATTTGAATGCCCGCCATGCATGACAAGGATCGGAGTTCCCTTGCCTGTCACAGAATATTCTAGTGTACTGCCATCGAAGGTGATCGTTTCGACTCGTCTTTTCATCTGTTACTCCCATTTGTTTTTTGCCTATTATAGAGTTTTCAGCAATTGATCACAAGGTGAAGAAATGAATAAACACAGGCTCGTGAAATATGATATACTCTGTATTGATATTCATTCTCAATTAAAATGATTTGATATAGATGTGAACGGGAGGCAGGACGGATGGCTGAGAATCAAGAGGTATATGACGTTACGATTATAGGGGGCGGGCCGATCGGGCTGTTTACTGCTTTTTACTGCGGGATGCGGGAGCTGAAAACAAAGGTAATCGAATTTTTGCCGAAGCTCGGAGGGAAGGTGTCTTTATTCTTTCCTGAGAAAATCATTCGCGATATCGGCGGCATACCGGGGATTGCGGGAAAGCAGCTGATCGAGCAGCTGAAGGAGCAGGCGGCAACATTTGATCCTGATATCGTATTGAATCAGCGTGTGACCGGGTTTGAACGCCTGAATGACGGCACCATTGTACTGACGGGTTCTGAAGGGGAAAAGCACTATACAAGAACTGTGATTTTGGCTTGCGGCATGGGTACACTTGAGGTCAATGAGTTTGACAGCGAGGATGCGGCCCGATATGCGGGCAAAAATCTTCATTATGGAGTGGAGAAGCTCGATGCGTTTAAAGGGAAACGCGTGGTGATATCAGGCGGCGGAGATACTGCGGTCGATTGGGCTAATGAGCTTGAACCGATTGCGGCGTCTGTGACTGTCGTTCATCGGCGTGAGGAATTCGGCGGAATGGAAAGCAGCGTGACGAAAATGAAGCAATCATCGGTGCGGGTGCTTACGCCTTATCGGCTGGAGCATTTGAACGGAGATGAAGAGGGCATCAAAAGCGTGACCGTTTGTCATACTGAGTCTGGCCAGAGGAAAGACATAGAAATTGATGAGCTGATCATTAATCATGGCTTCAAAATTGATCTAGGGCCGATGATGGAGTGGGGGCTGGAGATTGAAGAAGGAAGGGTGAAAGCTGACAGACATATGCGAACGAATCTTCCGGGCGTGTTTGTGGCGGGCGACGCGGCTTTTTATGAAAGCAAGCTGAGATTGATTGCCGGCGGATTTACGGAAGGCCCGACAGCGGTCAACAGTGCCAAGGCTTATCTGGACCCTAAGGCCGAGAATATGGCGATGTATTCCACCCATCATAAAAAATTGGTGCATAAATAAAACAGCCCTTGAGGAAAAGGGCTGCTTGCCATCAGGTGTGAAGGAGTTTTTTCTCTGCATGTTGATTGTGGATGAAAGCTAGCAATTCATCCTGTTCTTGTACGGCTGTGAATCCATAAATGCCGGCAGCTGAGTCATCGCCTATGCAGACGATAGGAGGGCGGCTTGCTGACGGTTCCGGCAAAATGCCAATTTGTTCGCCACCATTGATCAATTGCTGAACGGACAGCTTGTTTGGGCAAATGACCATGTGCAGCGGGGATTCACTGATGGTACGCTGAATCATGTGGGTGAACCGGTCATCTATGACGTTTTCATGAGTGATATAAAACGAACAGGATTCATGCTTTTGCATGTTTTCCACTGCATGGCGGCTCCCGACAACAAGACGTTTCTCTGAATCAGGCTGAATGGCGGTGACAAGAAAGCCCCGTTTCTCAAGCTCTGTCTTTGCTTGCTCAGATGCTGCACTCAGTTTGGCTGTCAGCTGGCGGATGTCGATTTTCTGAGAAGCCAGTGCTCTGAAAAATTCACAAACCGCCCGGCGCGATGTGAAAAAAACGTCTTCAAAGGTGCCAATCTTTCGAAGAATTTCTTCATTGACAGGCATGTTTTCGGTCCGCCATTTCGGCCACTCGATGAGATCGGCGCCGGAATCGCGCAGCTTGTCTGCAAGCGGGTCTTCATCTTCGCCATGAGTCACAACCATCAAATGCCGTCCGATGAGCGGTTTGCTTTCAAACCAGCTGTGTGTTTGAAAGTTGACGATGTCTCCGATGACGATAATCGCAGGGTTTGTAATCTGGTGTTCCTGCACTTTTTGCTGAATGTTCTCAAGTGTTCCTTTCACACTCCGCTGGCGGCCCCACGTTCCCCATTGGATGACAATGACAGGGACAGAAGGCGATTTCCCGTATGAAATAAGCTGCTGGCAAATATAAGACAAGTTCTTGACACCCATGTAAAAAACAAGGGTTTGAACGCTTCGGGCCAGCCCTTCCCAGTCAAGGTTCGGCGTGCCTTTTAATGATTTATCATGCGCTGTAATCATGGCAAAAGACGATGCAAAATCCCGATGCGTGACGGGGATGCCCGCATATAGCGGCGCTGCAATTCCAGAGGTGATTCCCGGCACCATTTCATAGCGAATGCCGTGCTCATGAAGAGCATCTGCTTCCTCGCCGACTCTGCCGAATACGCTCGGATCTCCGCCCTTCAAGCGAACGACGGTTAACCCATTTAATGCTTTTTCAACCAGCAGGGCGTTAATTTCTTTTTGTTTCATAAAATGGCGGTTTGGCAGTTTTCCGCAATAAATAAACTGGCAGTCCGGTGATGCAAATTCGAGCAGCTTCGGGTTGGCGAGCCGGTCATATAAAATCACATCTGCTTCCTCGAGCGCCTGTTTTCCTTTGATGGTGAGCAGGCCTGGGTCGCCGGGTCCGGCTCCCACGAAATATACGATTCCGTTCTTCATGATCATGTCATCCTTCCGTCACTGTAAAAAATGAAGGACCACTAGAAAAGTGATCCGGTCTTTTGATCAATATACGAGATAAACATGTTCTCCTTCGATCAGCGTTTCATATGTTTTGACACATCCGTGGTCAGGTTCTTGGACGATTCCGTCTTCTAAGGAAATTTTCCAGTCGTGCATCGGGCAGAAAACATATTGACCGCTGACGATGCCTTCTGCCAGGACGCCGCCTTTATGCGGACAGCGGTTTTCGATGGCGCGGATGCTTCCGTCTGAAAGCTTGAAAACCGCGAGCTCCTTATCTTCAATATACACTGTTTTGCCTAATTGTTCAGGCAATTCTTCAATTTTTCCGATACATACTTTTGTTACGTCTTTGTTTACCATGCCCATTCCTCCTCAATGATTGTTTTTGTCATTATGATGTGGTCACGACATTTTCAAATAATTCTTTCGAGGTTTGTTTATCCTCTAAAAAGTCTTTCCACGGATCCTTGTGGACAGAGAGTGTTTCATTCATTCGGTCGTTCAGCTCCTGCCGCTTTTCCGGATCGTTTAACACGGATTGGACATGGGATAAACCGACGCGCTCAAGCCATGCGGACGTACGCTCCAGATAGTTTGCGGTTTCCCTGTAATATTGCAGGTAAGCGCCTGCGTATTCTAAGACTTCTTCATTTGTTTTCACCTTCATCAGCAAATCGCCGGCACGCAAGTGGGTTCCGCCGTTTCCGCCGACATAAAGCTCCCAGCCTCCGTCGATGCCGACAACGCCAAGGTCCTTAATGCCGGATTCCGCACAGTTTCGCGGGCATGCAGACACGGCCATTTTGACTTTGTGCGGCGTGTTTAGCCCTTCGAATTTTTTCTCAAGCGCAATGCCCAGTGCCATGGAGTCTTGTGTGCCGAAGCGGCAGAATTGCTCGCCTACACATGTTTTCACTGTGCGGAGCGTTTTTCCGTATGCGTAGCCCGACGGCATATCAAGATCTTCCCATACCTTCGGAAGGTCTTCTTTTTTCACGCCGATAAGATCAATTCGCTGGCCGCCTGTCATTTTCACGAGCGGGATCTCATATTTGTCAACGACATCGGCGATCTTGCGCAAATCTGTGGAGTTGGTCACGCCGCCGTACATCCGAGGAACGACTGAGTATGTTCCGTCTTTTTGAATATTGGCGTGCATTCGTTCATTAACAAAGCGGGATGTCCGGTCATCCTCGTATTTGGTTGGATTGATCATGCCTAAGTAGTAGTTCAGAGCCGGCCGGCATTTGGAACAGCCTTCTGGCGTTTTCCAGCCGAGCACATTCATGACTTCTCTTGTATGTGACAGCCCTTTGGCTTTGATTTCTTCTACGACTTCATCTCTTGACAATGTGGTGCAGCCGCAAATGGCTTCTTTTTGCGCTGACGCATCAAAGTCTGATCCGAGCGTATGCTGGAGGATTTCTTCTACGAGTGGCTTACAGCCTCCGCATGAGCGGGATGCGCCAGTGCATGCTTTGATCTCGTCCGTTGACGAGCAGCCCTTTTCCTGTATGGCTTGAATAATCGCACCTTTTGACACGCCGTTACAGCCGCAGATGATTTCATCGTCGCTCATCGCTGCGGTGATGCTTGTGCCTGCTTCTTGGTTGAGAGGCTGTAAGATTGATATTTTAGAGGTTTCAGAGATATCGGCTTCTTTTTGAATCATAGAAAACAGGCGATTGCCTTCGCTGCTGTCACCGAATAAAACAGCACCGACAATTTTGTTGTCTCTCAGGACAATTTTTTTATAGATGCCGTCCTGCTCATCGAAGACTTTAATCGCTTTTTTGTCCTCTGATTCATCAAAGTCCCCGGCAGAGAAAACCTCGACGCCCGATACCTTTAACTGTGTGGAGAGAACGGAGCCCTCATACGGGTTTGTTTCGATGCCGCAAATATGCTTCGCCAGCACTTTTGCCTGTTCATAGAGCGGCGCCACAAGCCCGTAGGCGATTCCTCGGTGCTCGGCACATTCGCCGACCGCGTAAATGTGCGGGATTTCAGTCTGCATATAATCATTGACGATGATGCCGCGGTTAACCGGAATGCCGCTCTCGGCCCCGAGCGTTGTATTTGGGCGGATGCCGACAGCCATGACCACTAAATCAGCTTCAATGCTTGTGCCATCCTTGAAACGGAGGCCTTCGACACGATCGTCACCAACAATTTCTTCGGTTTGCTTTTCAAGTAAAAAGGTCATACCTTGTTTTTCTAACTCGTTTTGCAGCAGGCGTCCTGCCGTTGCATCAAGCTGGCGCTCCATCAGGAATGGGGCGAGGTGGATGACGGACACGTCCATGCCAAGATTCAGCAGTCCGCGAGCGGCTTCCAAACCAAGAAGTCCTCCGCCGATGACGGCTGCTTTTTTATATTGTTTTGACGCGGTGAGCATTGTGTCTGTATCTTTTATGTCCCGGAAAGCTGTGACGCCTTTTTTGTCTGCGCCCGGAATCGGAAGGATAAAAGGGAGCGAGCCTGTCGCCAGGATCAATTCGTCGTAAGGCTGGATTCTGTCTGCATCTGTGATGACTGTTTTGTTTTCCGTGTCCACTTTGATGACTGTTTCATTTGTATACAATTGAATGTTGTTTTCTTCGTACCAGTCCCAATCGTTTAACGTAATATCTTTAATATCTGTATCGCCTTGAAGCACTTTTGACAAAAGGATTCGGTTGTAATTGGGATGCGGTTCGGCTCCGAAAATTGTGATCTGAAACTCGTCTTTAGCAACACTCAGTATCTCTTCAATGGCCCTTACCCCGGCCATTCCATTACCAACAAGAACTAGCTGTTTTTTTCCCATCAGATGATCCGCTCCTTATCAATGTTTTTTCCAGCGTAGCACAGCAAAAAGGAATATTTAAGATACATGTTATAAAATGTAACAAAATATACGAAAAGTTCTAAAAATTTTATGAAAAATTTAAATAGGTCTGATTCGGACGGCGCATACCTTAAAACCGGGCATTTTACAGGCTGGATCTAAGGCTTCCCCGATTAAATCATTCACATTTTGAGCGTCTGCCCAATGGATGGGAACAAAAACAGTATCTTTTCTGATTTGTTCTGATAATTTGCTGCGGACGGTGATGCTTCCCCGCGGCGATTCTATTTTTACCAGCACACGGTCCTCGATATTGTAGGTTGCTGCTGTTTGCGGATGGATTTCGATAAACGATTCAAAATGTCTCGCGGTAAGGGCGGCGCTTTTTCTTGTTTGGACGCCTGTTAAGTAGTGAGACATGACTCTGCCTGTTGTTAAATAAAGCGGATAATCGGCTGTCGGCTTCTCTTTTGGAACAGGTGGCTCGTTTGGAATCACACTTAATGCCGCTTTTTGATCCGGATGAGCAAATGATTCTGTAAACAAGCGTCCAATTCCGGGATGATCAGGTTCCGGACACGGCCAATGAATGCCGCCTTCACGTCTGAGCCTGCCGTATGAGATGCCTGAATAATCGGCAATCCCGCCTCGGCTCGCTTCTCTCAATTCATCAAAAATATCCTCCGCTGACGTATAAGAAAAGTAGCGGCCCTTGCCGAGAGCGGATGCGAGATCACAAATGATCTGCCAATCATGCTTTGCTTCGCCGGGACATGGCCGGCTTGTTTCTCTTAATGTCACGCGTCCTTCTACATTTGTCATGGTGCCTTCATCTTCTAAGTAAGAGGAGGCGGGTAAAATCACATCTGCGTATTTCGCAGTCTCAGAAATAAACAAATCGATTGCAACAAAGAATGTCAGTTTACGTAAAGCCTTTTTCACAAGATTCGCATTTGGGCTGGAGACAGCGGGATTGGAGCACATGAGGAACAATCCTTTGATGTCGCCGTCATTGATTTTTTCCATCATTTCATAGGCTGAGACACCTTTTCGCGGCAGATCATCCTGATGGATTCCCCACACTTTCGCAACATGTGCCCGGTGTTGTTCGTTTTCAATAGATCGATAGCCCGGAAGCTGATCGGCTTTTTGGCCATGCTCTCTTGCACCTTGCCCGTTGCCTTGTCCGGTGATCGCCCCGTAACCTGAGTAAGGTGTACCGATTTTTCCTGTGATCAGCACCATGTTTAAGAAGCCTTTCACAGCCGCTGTTCCATCGGTTTGCTGTTCAATCCCGCGGGCTGTAAACAGCATGCCGGACGTTTCCTTGGCAAACTTTACAGCCGCTTTTCTTATATCCGCCAGGGGGACACTCGTCTGTTCGGCGATGTCATTCAGGTCCAACGAGTCAGTATGCTGCTTCAGCTCTTCGAATCCATTTGTTCGTGATTGAATGAAATCCTCGTTTATAAGCTGTTCGTCAATGATGATTTTGACGAGACCGTTGGCAAGGGCGGCGTCTGTGCCGGGTTTGATTTTCAAATGAAGATCGGCGATTTTTGTTGTCGCTGTTTCACGCGGATCAATGGCAATGATGTAAGCTCCGTTTTCTTTCGCTTTTTCAAAATATGGCATAATCGTAGGCTGGCACTCCGCGATATTGGTGCCGGCCAGAATGATCACACGGGTGTGGGGAATGTCTGATAAGGGATTCGTTAAGCCTCTGTCCGCGCCGAATGTTTGGTTGGCTGCGGTTGCTGCGGCGGACATACAAAGCCTCCCGTTGTAGTCGATGTATTTTGTCTGTAAGCCCACCCGTGCGAATTTCCCTAACAAATACGCCTCTTCATTTGTAATCGAGGCGCTTCCGTATACCGCCATAGCGTCATGGCCGTGTTCTACTTGTATCATTGTCACTTGGTCTTTAATGTAATTCAGTGCTTCTTCCCAGGAAACAGGCATAAACTCGCCGTTTTTCTTCAGCAGCGGCCGGGTGATGCGGGAGGAGTTCAGGGCATGCTGGTGGGCGTTCATGCCCTTCATGCATAGCCGACCCTGTGTTGTAGGATTATCAATCCCAATCGCAGTGTACTTTTTGCGCGTGACGATGGTTTGTTCCACGAGCTGCATTTTGCACTGCATGCTGCAAAACGGGCATTGAGTGTCATATGTTTTTTCTGATTGGACGTCTTGCTGTTTATCACGGAAATATCTAAGCAGTCGTTCAGTCAAAATGCCTCATCCTTTCTTATATGCACCCGTCTCTACAGTCGGGTTTTGAATCAGTGACAGATCTGTTTGGAGGCTTTCCAGCAGCTGTGCCCTTAGGTCTTCTTCGAATAGCACTTCTCTGATATGAACGATCCCGAGACGGTCTATCCACTGATGAACACCTTCTAAGTAATGAGCCGTTTCCCGATAATACTGGATCAGTCCTTTGATCATGCCGGCAGTGCTGTCTTCGTTCTCAGTCACGCAAAACAAAGCTCCTGAACGGGCATGAGTTCCCCGGACGCCGCCGATGTGAATGTCCCAGCCAGCTTGTCTCCGAATTGCGCCGACATCTTGCAGGGCGGCATCGGTGCAGTCTGTTTCACATGATAAGCTGATAGAAATGGGAGCGGGTAAGGGAAGCATCTCAAGTTGTCTTTCGATTTGGGCTGCCAGCTGCTGAATTGATCGATTTTGCCCGCATGTACATGCTTTGATGCTTTGCAGCGCGTGTCGGTGTTCATTAGTGTAAACGGGCATCTTCAGGTCTTTTTTTATGTTCGGGAGATCCGCAGGCTTGATCCCGGAAAGCTTCAGCCTTTGGCCGTGAGTGATGGATACGTCGGGAATGCTGTATGCCTCAATGATGTTGGCGATGGTTCTTAGCTGCTCCGCGTTTGTCCGCCCGCCGTACATTTGCGGGATCAGGATGCATGTCTCTTCAGTGGCTGGCTCAGGCTGGACAAACCCAGGGTACAGCATTTCCAGATAGTATTGAATCGCAGGAACACAAGTACTGCATCCGTTTTTTGTTTTCCAGTCAAGCTGGTTCATCACTTCTGCCGGATTAGTGAATGGCCTGCGCTGAAGCTCAGCGATGATGTCGTCTTCTGTAAAATCAGTACAGCTGCAAAACGAAGGTGTGCCGGCGGGCTTCGTATATTCGCTGTTGGTCATGTGCCTCAAAAGGTCTTCAACGAGCGGTTTGCATCCTCCGCAGGACCCAGTGGCTTTGGTGCAGTGCTTGACTTCCTCAACAGTTGTTAAGCTATTCGTGTGCACCGCTTCTTCAATCGCGCCTTTCGTCACTGTGTTGCATTGGCAAATCGTTTCACTGGAAGGCATGGATTCAAATAAAGGGCCGCTTGTCTCCGGTTCGATGATCTGCTTTTTGACAATGGAGATGTCTCGTTGTTTAAGGAGGCTGTCGAGAAGCCGCTGCTTGTCACGGGTGTCTCCGAATAAAATAACGCCGGCCAGTTTTTCATCTACAAAAAGCGCTTTTTTATAAACGCCTGCTTGTTCGTCGTAGATTTTGATGCTCGTCGTGCGTTCATCCTCTTGGATCTTTCCTGCTGACCACACATCGATTCCAGCTATTTTTAACGCCGCTGATGGTGCTGAGCCTTGATATTCCTCACATGGAACGCCGCAAATATGACTGGCGAGCGCTTTTCCCTGCTCATAAAGCGGAGCCACCAATCCGTACACCGTTCCGTTATGCTCAGCGCATTCACCAACGGCGTAGATATTCGGTTCGCTTGTCTGCATGAAGTCATTCACGATGATCCCGCGGTTCACTTTGATTCCAGCGGATACAGCCAATTCAATATTCGGTTTGACGCCGGCCGCCATCACAATCAAGTCTGCTTTTAATGAAGAGCCATCTTTAAAATGGATTCGGTCTGCCTTCGTGGCGCCGGAAATGGAGACGGTGTCTTTCTCCAAAAGAAAGGTTAGGCCTTTTTGTTCCAGCTCTGTTTGCAGCAGCCGCGCCGCTGTTTGATCGAGCTGTTTTTGCATAATGCCGGCGGAGTGGTGAATGACGCTGACATCCATACCGAGATGCTGTAAACCTACTGCAGCTTCCAGTCCTAATAAGCCGGCTCCGATTACCGCAGCCTTTTGAAAGTGCTGGGCCATGTTCATCAGCGCTTGGCAGTCTTCTATTGTCCGAAATCCATAGACACCTTTTTTGTCTGCCCCGGGGATAGGGAGAATATGAGGGGAGGAGCCTGTTGCCACTATTAATTTGTCATACGACAGAGTGCGTTTCCGATCTGTGATGACCTGCTGCTGATCTGTATCAATCTGAATAACCGTTTCGCCTGTGTAAAGCGTGATCCCGTGCTTGTCGTACCAATCCTTGCTGTTCAGTGTAATATCATCGAGTGACGCTTCACCCTGCAATACAGAGGATAAGAGAATGCGATTGTAATTGGGATGCGGCTCGCTTCCGAAAATGACAATCTCAAACATGTGGCGATTCAGCTTTAATACTTCTTCAATACAGCGGATTCCGGCCATGCCGTTTCCCGCTAACACCAATCTTTGTTTCTTCATGTATCAGACCTCCTTTGGCGAAGCTCGTAAGTTTTCTCCTATTAAAAATTATGTCACAATGCACTGTTAACGCATTAAACGTGTCACAAAAACTTACACATGTCTTTTCCAGAAAATAAGGGTCCTATATCCTTGATTCAGAAAATGTAAAATAATGAGGGTCTAGAAAGGGGAATCTTATGAAGCTGTCGGAACTGAAAACTAGCGGTCATCCACTCACGTTGCTCTGTTCCTTTTTATACTTTGATGTCAGTTTTATGATATGGGTTATGCTTGGGGCGCTGGGTGTTTATATTTCTCAGGATTTTGGCCTGTCTCCTTTTGAGAAAGGGCTTGTCGTAGCTGTGCCGATTTTATCTGGATCAGTGTTTCGTATCATTCTTGGTATTTTAACGGACAGAATCGGACCGAAAAAAACGGCAGTGATCGGGATGCTGGTGTCGATGATTCCGCTGCTTTGGGGGACATTAGGCGGCCGTTCCCTGACTGAGCTGTATGCCATCGGGATTCTGCTTGGCGTGGCGGGGGCAAGCTTTGCTGTAGCGCTGCCTATGGCCAGCCGATGGTATCCGCCTCATTTGCAGGGGCTTGCGATGGGGATTGCCGGAGCGGGGAACAGCGGCACGTTGTTTGCAACCCTGTTTGGCCCTCGTCTGGCGGAGCAGTTCGGCTGGCACATTGTCATGGGAATTGCGCTAATTCCATTATTGATCGTCTTTATTCTTTTTGTATCCATGGCAAAGGATTCCCCTGCACAGCCGTCTCCCCAGCCGCTCAAAAGCTATCTGCATGTGTTCGGGCAAAAGGAAACATGGTTTTTCTGCCTGCTGTACAGCGTCACATTTGGCGGATTTGTCGGGCTCTCAAGCTTTTTATCTATTTTCTTTGTTGATCAATACCAGCTGTCAAAAATTCACGCAGGGGACTTCGTTACATTATGTGTGGCGGCGGGGAGCTTTTTCCGGCCTGTCGGGGGCTTGATTTCGGATCGTGTCGGCGGCACGAAAGTTCTTTCTGTATTGTTTGTCATCGTGGCACTGTGTATGGCCGGAGTCAGCAGCCTGCCATCTCTTTCAATGGTTATTGTTCTATTGTTTGTCGGAATGATGGGGCTCGGAATGGGAAACGGCGCAGTATTCCAGCTCGTACCGCAGCGTTTTCGCAAAGAAATTGGCATGGTGACGGGAATCGTCGGTGCGGCCGGAGGAATCGGAGGGTTTTTCCTGCCGAACATCTTAGGATCTCTCAAACAGATGACAGGCACATATGCTATCGGTTTTATCACGTTTTCCTGTATCGCGCTGCTGGCGTTTGCACTTGTCCTTGCCGCAGGCTATTACTGGCGGAAAAGCTGGAGCGCGGAAAGCAGCCCGGCGGATGTTTAGGATTTTGACGGACACGCATTTGTGCGTGTCTTTTTTATTTTCTCTTGATTTTCAACAGTGAACCGATCAAAATAAATAGTAATTATTACGATTTGTTAGTGAGAGGAGTTTTCTGAATGAATCAACATACGCTGCTCCCGAAAAAAACGGAGCGTCTTCAATACTTTGGATCGGTCAGTCCGATCAAAGGCGAGAAACCAGTGGAAAAAGAGAAAATGAAGGACCTGCAAAATATCAGGAAGGATTATTTTTTTGACATTCAGCATGTAGGTGTAGCTAATGTGTCCCATCCAGTCACAATCACTTCTGCCATGATGCCTGCCGAGCAAACAACGGCTGCGAACTTTACAATGACTTGTAATTTGCCGAGAAATCAGAAGGGGATTAACATGAGCCGGTTAACAGAGCTGCTGCAAGTCTATCATCAAAATGGCTGGATTCTCTCATTTTCCTCTCTTCAGCAATTTACGAAAGAGCTTGCAGAAAACATGGACACATCATCTGCCACAGTTGAAGTGAGGTTTCCGTGGTTTTTCGAACGGAAAAGCCCGAAGCTTGAGAAAGCGGGTTTGATGCATGCTGATATATTCATGTCTGTCACCTATCGCAAAGATCAGCCGTTTAAACAGCGTGCCGGCATCTCAGCAAAAGTAACGACTCTGTGCCCTTGCTCCAAGGAAATCAGCGAATACAGTGCCCATAATCAGAGGGGAACGGTCAGCATTTGGGCGGATATTCACCCGGCCGCATCGCTGCCAAGTGATGTTAAAGCTGATTTGCTTCACGCCGCAGAATCAAATGCTTCTGCGAGACTGCATCCGGTATTGAAGCGGCCTGATGAAAAAGCCGTGACAGAAACGGCCTATGAAAACCCGAGATTTGTTGAGGATCTCGCCCGGCTGATTGCTGCAGATTTGTTTGAGCTTGAATGGGTGTCAGCCTTTGAGATTGAATGCCGAAATGAAGAATCGATCCATCTTCACGATGCCTATGCGAAGCTGTGTTTTTCGAAGGAAGTGGATAAAATATGAAACTCTCATTATTCATTATTGCAGTTCTTATGCCAGTCATCCTGCTGTCAGCCTGCTCCGATCATGCAGAAGAACACGCAAGTATCAATACAAAGAAAACGGTCGAAAACATAACGGACGTTCGAAAAACAGCAAAAACAAGCATTGATTGGACAAAGCCTTCGGGCGGAGAATACCCGGATATTAAACAGAAGCATGTCTGGATTGATGTGAATGTGAAGGAGCAGAAGGCTTACATCAAGGAAGGAAGCAACACCATCTATACAATGATGATTTCTTCTGGTCTTGATCAAACAAAAGATGATGCTACGCCAAAGGGCACCTTTTATGTAGAGCCTGAACGGGGAGAATGGTTTTTCTCCGAAGGATACCAGGAAGGCGCAGAATACTGGGTATCATGGAAAAATCACGGTGAATTTTTATTTCATAGTGTGCCAATGACTAAGGATCAAAAAGTCATCAAAACGGAAGCAGAAAAACTAGGAACGAAAGCATCTCACGGATGTATCAGGCTGACCATTCCAGATGCGAAATGGGTATATGAAAATATCCCTGAACATACAAAAGTGGTGATCAGCTGAATTGAAAACCGTTGACAAAAAGGAAAAAAGACCATACAATTTAAATCGTAACAATTACGTTTTATGATAAATGGCTTATCATTGTCTGTGCATCTGTGAAAAGCGGAAAGGCATCGATTAAGGATCTTGCTGTCGGCAAAGGCAAGGATTTGCGATGGGGAAAAGGAATTAAACGCGGTTGGAGCCTTTACTGATTTAGAAATCGGGTGGCAGCGAGAAATAAGCGCGAATAGCTGCTCTACACCATTGTACATACGGCGAAGTATTCAATTTAAATCGTAATCATTCTATTTTAATGGAGGCACTATTATGAAAAAAATTCCGGTTACCGTACTGAGCGGTTATCTAGGTGCGGGAAAAACAACATTGCTGAACAGCATTCTGCAAAATCGCGAAGGCTTGAAAATAGCGGTTATCGTAAACGATATGAGCGAGGTGAACATTGACGCGGGCTTGGTCAAGCAGGAAGGGGGCCTTTCCAGAACAGATGAAAAGCTTGTGGAAATGTCAAACGGCTGCATTTGCTGCACGCTTCGCGAAGACTTATTAATTGAAGTTGAGAAGCTGGCAAAAGACGGACGGTTTGATTATATCGTCATCGAATCAACAGGAATCAGCGAACCGATCCCGGTGGCCCAGACTTTCTCTTATATCGATGAAGAGATGGGAATCGATCTTACAAAATTTTGTCAGCTGGATACGATGGTGACAGTGGTTGATGCCAACCGTTTTTGGCATGATTATCAGTCAGGTGAAAGCCTTCTGGACCGCAAAGAAGCATTGGGGGAAGAGGATGAAAGAGAAATCGCCGACCTCTTGATCGATCAAATTGAGTTTTGCGATGTACTGATCTTAAATAAATGTGATTTGGTCAGCGAGCAAGAGCTCGAACAGCTTGAAAAAGTTCTTCGTAAACTGCAGCCAAGAGCCAGGTTCATTCGTTCCGTCAAAGGAAATGTAAAACCGCAGGAGATTTTGCATACAGGGTTATTTAACTTCGAGGAAGCGAGCGGATCGGCCGGCTGGATTCAAGAACTGACGGCAGGCCATGCGGAACACACCCCGGAAACAGAAGAATACGGTATCTCTTCATTTGTATATAAGAGACGTTTGCCGTTTCATTCTACACGATTTTACCGTTGGTTGGATCAAATGCCAAAGAACGTGGTACGTGCCAAAGGAATCGTCTGGTGCGCATCTCATAACAACCTTGCTTTGCTGATGTCGCAAGCAGGTCCGTCGGTTACGATTGAGCCTGTATCTTATTGGGTGGCGGCGCTGCCGAAGCTTGAGCAGGAGCAAGTCAAACAGCAGGAGCCGGAAATCCTGGAGGAGTGGGACCCGGAGTTCGGCGACCGCCTAACGCAGCTAGTTTTTATCGGAACTGACCTGGATGAAGAAACGATCACGAAAGAGCTTGATCAATGCCTGTTGACTGAGTATGAATTTGATTCCGACTGGTCGCTGTTTGAGGACCCGTTTAAATGGAAGCTGAATCAATAGAAAAAAAGCCGTCCCCTGGGGAGCGGCTTTTTTTAATGAAACGTTTGTTTAAACATAATGAGCGTATTTTTTCTCAAGGATATTCTGAAAGACCGCGGCAATGGAGCAGATGGCCCAATAAATGAGAGCGGTCAGAATATACATGGTCATATAATCAAACTCTCTGCCCCCGATGATTTTCGCATGCTGGAGCAATTCCGGCACTGTAATCATCGCAGCGAGAGATGACGCCTTGATTAAGTCGAGCAACACATTGGCAAGCGGAGGCAGCGCAATACGTATCGATTGCGGCAAAATGATGCCCCTCATCGTCTGCCAATAGGAAAGACCCAGCGAGGATGCGGCTTCCCACTGTCCTTTTTCGACGGATGAAATGGCTGATCGGTTAATTTCCGCAATGTAGGCGGCGCTGTTAAGGCTAAAGCCGATTAAAGCAGCCGTGACCGCGGAAAATTGAATGCCGATATAAGGAAACCCGAAATAAAGGATAAACAAAATCACTAAAATCGGAACGCCCCGCATAAATGAGATATAGAGCTTCGCTGGCCATCTTAACAAAGCAAGCTTAGACATTCTGGCGAGTGATATGAACAGGCCGATCACAGTTCCCGCAAACATGCTTACAAAAGAGATGAGCAGTGTATACCCAATGCCTTTTATGACATAAGGGAACGATTCAATAGCCAGCTTCGTGTTGAAAATATATTCCCATTGAATGCTATTGATCATGGCGTCCGATTACAAATCAACGTCCTGAACGTCGGCATCAATTTTTTTTGATACATCTGCTTTATTGAAGAATTGTTTCGACAGTTTAGTCAAAGAGCCATCCTTGCTCATCTCTTTCAATGCTTCGTTCATCTTTTTCTGAAGTGCCGCATTGCTTTTTTTCATGACAAGGGCCTGTTTGTTCGGCATGTACTTGATGTCAGGATGAATTGTAATGTTGAGATCCGGGAATGCCGCGAGCGCAAGTGTCTGCAGGTAATAGTCGTTTAAAATGACGTCAGTGCGTCCGTTGGCAACATCTTTTAAATATTGCTCATTCGTCGCATTATCATAAATCACTTCTTTGGCGCCGTATTTTCTCGCGACCTCCATGTAGACGGTTGTAGCCGCGCCAGCCGCTTTCTTCCCTTTTAAATCCTTAAGCGTTTTAATCCCTGATAAATCGTCTTTTCGGACAATTGCCGTACCGTATGAATATTTATATGGAGTAGAAAATGCGAACTTCTTCTCGCGGTCCTTCGTCACATCGATGTCATTCGCGGCTGCGTCAACCTGTCCGCTGTTCACCGCTGTCAGCATCCCATCAATGCCCATCTCCTTGAACTCAACCTTCAGTCCCAGGCGTTTTGCCGCTTCACGAACGACTTCAACCTCGTAGCCCGTCAGCTTATCGGAGCCAGAGTCGGTATCATGATAAGAAGTGGGATAAAGCGTACCTGATGTAGCGACTACGATTTTCCCTTTGTCCTTGATTTGCTCCCAGCCTGTATCCTTGGAATCGGCTTCATTTTTGCCGGAACAGGCTGCCAATATAAGAAAGAAAGCCATTGTGAAACTGAATATAACGGCTTTGGATTGCTTGAATGATTTCACCTATAGTTCCCCCAATCTGTTAATCAACTAAAAAGATAGCATTGAACATAAGGGGTTGCAATATGTTGATCACGTTTTCAAAAAGTTCGAATTGTGTATACAAAAGGCATAGTGGGTGTTTAAAAGCGTCTATGAAGGGAAGAGGTGATGAAAAAAGGAGTTGTCCAAGGATGAATGCCAGACGTGCATGGATAGGAGCTTGTGAAGTGAAGGTGCAGCAGATCCGTCATTCATCTATGCCAATACCGTAAGAAATGGTCAAGAAGCATGAAACCGATCTTCAGAATAAATTAAGTCTTGCTGATGCCCCTAAGGCATATGACATATTCGATAAGAAAGAAAATGGAAACATTTAAACCATAATGGGGGCAAATGAATATTTACAAACCATCCGGATTGTACTGCTGTACTCTATTTTGCTGCCGGTGTTTTGGCGCGGCTACCTTATCGGAAAAAGAATCTGCGGAATCAGAATCGTAAAAAAAGACGGATCACAAGTCAGCCTGTTAACAATGTTTTTACGGGTTATTGTAGCCGGCCTAGTTTACGCTATAACCTTCGGACTCGGCTTGATCGCCAGCCTGATTCTGATTGCCGTACGAGAAGACAAACGGACCCTGCATGATTTAATCGCGGGAACGTATGTCACTTATGCGACGCCAGGTGAAGAAGAACTTAATGCTGACGAAGAGATTAGAAAGAGCGAATAATGGTTCGCTCTTTTTATTTTTATGCATAAAAAATACAAGGCAGCAAAACATATGAAAAATAGGATTGGAGGAATAAATTGGATGAAACGAATAACCATCAACATCATCACAATGTTCATTGCAGCGGCTGTCATTTCTCTGACCGGTACAGCAGAGGCCGCTGAAAAACAGCAGCAGCCTCCCGCAAATGTTACACTGACAGATCAGCAAAAGAAAGAGATTGAACAACTGGAAGCAGAGATTCTTAAAAAGCGCAAAGACGTGATCTCAAAGTATGTACAATACGGTATCCTGCCTAAAGAAAGAGGAGAACACATCAAAAATCACTTGGACAAACACTTTGAAATGATGAAACAAAACGGCTTTGTTCCAAAGCACCATCCTCATCCGCATAAATTTGAAAAAAGACATTAAAATGGTAAGCATCCAATTGGAATTGGGTGCTTTTTTATTGTTAAAAGTTACTGAATGAATTTTCCGGAAAAATATATCGCTTTTGTTGATTATATCTTATAATAAGATATAAATGGGGTGTATAATGATGGAAATGGATTTAATCTCTAAACTTAATCAGCAGTGGACAGATATTTATTATTTATTACATTATCAACATAAAGATAATATTTCTCACCAGGCAATACGGATTATGCAGCATATTGAAAAGCAAGGTGAGGCAACAATAGGAGCTTTGGCTGAATACTTGTCTGTCTCTCACAATACGGCGTCAGAGCATACTAAACGTTTGATTCAAAAGGGATTTATAGCTAAACGGCGAAGTCAACAGGATGAACGAAAAGTTTTAGTTTTCTTAACACAAGAAGGAAGATCTGTTCTTGAACAGCATACACAGCTAGATAAAGAGAAATTAAAAGAAATAATTGAACGAATGAGCACATCAGAAAAGGAATTACTTGAACAGGCATTTGAACTTTTAAGTAGGGAAGCTAAACAATGGCAGTTTTAAGTAAAGTAATCATCTCTGCGTTGATTATCGGTTTTGTTACTGAAATATCAAAAAGACATCCGACCTATGGCGGCATCATTGCTGCTTTGCCCTTGGTCAGCTTATTAAGCCTTTTTTGGATGCAAATACAAGGTGAAAAAACAGCTCAATTAAGTCAATTTGCATCTGGTGTGCTTACAGGAATCCCAGCTACAGTTTGTTTACTAGCTATTTTGGCTTTTTTGCTGAAAATTCATGTGCCGTTTTGGTTTGCATTATGTGTTGGAATACTAGGATGGGCTATGTTTTTATGGATGCAGAAGATCTTTCTCAATATATTATTTAACTGAGTATAGAAAGGAGATGCTATGTTTTTAAAAAAGGTTACTCTTCTTCGAGATAAGATTTTGGACTTTGACAGATTTCCTTTTACTATCCCGGCTATAAGTCAATTAAATGACATCTTATTTACTAGCCAAGTGACTTTTTTTGTGGGGGAAAATGGATCTGGGAAATCTACTTTGCTTGAAGCGATAGCAGATAAGTGTGAATTCAATACAGCGGGCGGAAGCAGAAATAATGTCTATGAATTACGGGAGTCAGATTCCCATTTAGGAGATTACATACGTTTATCTTGGCTTCCAAAGGTAACAAATGGCTTCTTCTTAAGGGCTGAATCGTTTTATCATCTTTCTCTTCATCTGGATGAGATGGAACTAGATGCTCCTCAGCCATACCGTTCCTATGGAGGGAGGCCGCTACACAATCAATCACATGGAGAGTCCTTTATGTCTCTATTCCGTCATCGTTTTAAAGAGAAAGCGATTTACCTTTTAGATGAGCCAGAAGCAGCACTTTCTCCATCTAGACAATTAGCTTTTTTGAGAGTTATACATGATTTGGTGAAGGGCGGAAATGTACAGATGATCATTGCGACTCACTCCCCAATCCTACTGGGCTATCCCAATGCTAATATTTTAAGCTTTGATGGTGGAAGAATACATCATATTGAATATGAGAATACAGAGCATGTTCAATTAACACGATATTTTCTTGGACAAAGAGAAAAAATATTAGCTGAGCTGTTCCGCGACTAACATCGAGTTGATATGAAACGCGTTTCATAGCTATGATAGGTTTATCAAATAATTCAGGAGTGATAAACACTATGATCCACCAGCATCCAGAATCTTTTTCGAAACATTTTTTGTGGGGCTCTGCTTCTGCAGCGTACCAGATTGAAGGCGCTTGGAATGAAGATGGCAAAGGCCCTTCTGTTTGGGATGTGTTTACGAAAATACCGGGCAAAACGTTTAAAGAAACCAATGGCGACATTGCGGTTGACCATTATCACCGATTTAAAGAAGATGTCGCTCTGATGGCTGAGATGGGGTTAAAAGCATATCGATTTTCCGTCAGCTGGCCACGGGTTTTTCCAAAAGGAAAAGGAGAGATCAATGAAGCAGGTCTAGCGTTTTACGATAGTCTGATTGATGAATTGCTTTCTCATCACATCGAGCCGGTTCTGACTTTATATCACTGGGATTTGCCTCAAGCGCTTATGGACGAATACGGCGGGTTTGAATCCAGAAACATCATAGAGGATTTTAATCACTATTGTATTACTCTTTATAAACGTTTTGGAGACAGGGTGAAATATTGGGTTACGTTAAATGAACAGAACTACAATTTTAATCACGGATTTATTACAGCCATGCATCCGCCTGGAGTGAAAGACAGAAAACGATTTTACGAAGCAAACCATATTGCGTTTCTGGCTAATGCAAAAGCCATCGAATCATTTAGAGAATATGTGCCTGAAGGCAAAATAGGTCCTAGCTTTGCTTATTCTCCGGCTTACCCTTTATCAAGCCATCCAGAGGATATACTGGCATTTGAAAACGCCGAAGAATTTATGAACAATTGGTGGCTTGACATGTATTGCTGGGGAACCTACCCGCAAATTCCATTCCGCTACTTGGAAAAACAGGGATGGGCGCCGACAATCGAAGCAGGAGATATGGAGCTGCTTGCCAAAGGGAAGCCTGATTTTGTAGGTGTCAATTATTATCAGACGATCACCTATGAACGAAATCCGCTTGATGGTGTGTCTGAAGGGAAAATGAATACGACAGGCCAAAAGGGAACCAATCAGGAGACGGGGATACCCGGAGTGTTCAAAACGAAAAAAAATCCGTATCTGACAACGAGCAACTGGGATTGGACAATTGACCCAATTGGGCTGCGTATCGGTCTTCGCCGAATTACAAGCCGCTATCAGCTTCCAGTGTTTATAACAGAGAACGGTTTGGGTGAATTTGATAAAGTTGAGGACGGCACTGTACAGGATGATTATCGAATTGATTATTTGCGTTCGCATCTTGAGCAATGCAGACAAGCCATCAGTGACGGTGTCGATTTAATCGGCTATTGCAGCTGGTCGTTTACTGATCTGTTAAGCTGGCTGAACGGCTACCAAAAAAGATACGGATTTGTATATGTCAATCGTGATGAAGAAAGCACATCCGATTTAAAACGCTTGAAGAAAAAAAGCTTTTATTGGTATCAAGATGTCATCAAGACGAACGGAGAAAGTTTATAAAGAGTCCCTGAGAGTTATTCTCTCAGGGGTTTTTCATTACACAGAAACAGCATCAATAATATAAGTGTCGGCGTGCAAATCTGACATTTCAGCCGGCACAGTCCAGCATGTCAATTGATAGTCTCCTTTAGGCAGATCAAAGGACAGTCTTTTAGACATGATGCTTTCAATATGAATTCCGTTTTCTGTGACATGAAAAGGAACAGTCACTTTTTTTTCGTAGGAGCTTACTGTTTCTGAACTGTTCAGGCGCAAAAGAATAAAGGCCTTTGTATTTCGCTGTGCCTCAAAGGAAATGGCTCCGTCTGCCGCAGCATATCCTTTTTCAATCGCTTCGTCAGTCCAATCCATTACAGGAGGTGTAGAATCCTTTTGAAATACAGTAAATTGATGATATGAAATCGAAAGTTCTTGCGGCTTCCATGATTTGATCAATGTGCTGTTCCTCCTCTATGTACTGTTTACTGAATTGTGAATAAAACCTTTGTGCCGTCTGGGTAATCGGTAAGCTGATGCCCGACCCAAGAGCCTGCTCCGCGGTTGTCAGCGGGAGAAATGTATTCTACAGAAGCTCCCTCACCGCCTTCTTTGCACATGGCCATTGGCCATTCATCTCTGTCATACCCCTTTTTGGAAGGTACGTCCTTTAATGATTGCTCGCGGCGTTCCTCAGCTCCGTCTCTGTCAATAGTGCACACCTCTGAGTGTCCCTCATTTATCGCATCCTTAATATGCTTGGCAGTTTCGGGATACCGGTCAGATGGGAAGGCGATTGTTTCATCATATTCTTTCGTTTGAGACGTTTTTTGATCAGTTGAAAAAAAGTCTCCTTTTATCAGACCGACAGCTGCAGCTGCTATGATGACGATGACGAGAAGTATCGTTTTTATGATGTCCGTCGTGATGTTCACCTCCCGCTTTTAAAACTGACACAAGAGTAATCCAGAAAGCATTTGGTGTAAAGGTTTAAATTTTATGTTTTACGCTCAGTTTATTGCAGAAATCGTAATTTTAGCAGATCGAAATATTTGTTTTCAGCAAAATACGATTGCCAATTTACAATAATGATAGTAAGTCATCAGCCGTTTTCGGCTTGATTAATCATTTTAAATTGGCTTATGATACCGGTAAGCTCCTCAGCTAATTGAGAAAGTGTTTCAGAAGCTGCGGTAATCTCCTCCATTGCAGCAAATTGCTCCTCTGTTAATGCAGCCGCTTGCCGGGTATTTTTAGTAGATTCTTTAATGTCGGCCGTATTGGCTGCAAAGGAATCATTTATATGATGTGCACTGGCTGAAATGTTTGTTACAGATGCTGATAAATCACTAATCTCGGCGCTGATTTCACCTGTTGCAGCTGCAATTTCCTTAAATGCATCTCTGGTGCGCTGGATCATGGTGACCCCTTCTGCAGCTTCTGTTTTCACATGCTCAACAGATCTTGCAGACCGGTTCATATCATTTTGTATTTCTATGATCAGTTTTGAAATCTGCCCCGCAGACTGTTGAGACTCTTCTGCTAATTTCCGTACTTCATCAGCAACAACAGCAAAGCCTTTTCCTTGTTCACCGGCTCTGGCAGCTTCAATCGCTGCATTCAGCGCAAGCAGGTTTGTCTGATCGGCAATTTGGGTGATGACCGATAAAATTTGCTCAATTTGTTTAGAGCGGCCGTCTAACTGGTGTATGATTTCTCCGCTTTTCTGAATTGACTGGTGAATCGCATCCATTTGCGCCTGTACATTTGCAATTTCCTTTTGTCCAATGTCTGCTTTTGATTGAGCGAGCTGCCCTTTGTCAGCGATAGCGGCAGTATTTGCAGAAATATCCCGGATGTCTGCTGAAGCTTGTTTTAATGAGCTTTCACTACTTTCAATTCGGGTGATTTGATCTTGGGCTCCATTTGCAATCTGCTGTACAGCTTCTGTGATTTTTTCTGAAGCTTGATTTGTTTCCTCTGCTCCAGCTGAGAGCTGCTGAGAGGCTGACGCAAGCTGAAGGGCTGATTGTTGTACGGTTTGTATGGTATCGTTCAGCTTCATTCTCATCTTATTATAATAGACGCTTAGTTCTGATAGCTCGTCACCGGTTTTGTCTGACACCTCTATTGTCATATCTCCGTTTCCGGCACTTTCAAAGGCGCTTTTTAAAGCGTTCAGCCGCTTGTTGATTTTTCTGGTGAAAACCAAGACAAGGATGACTGATACCATAATGACGATAACAAGAACGATAGCGAATTGAGTGAAAAGTGATTGTGTAAGTGATGCTAAAATACTTTGATTAGCTCCGGTATACAGCATGCCGATGATGTTGCCATTTTGATCTTTTAACGGCATGTATGCAGTCTGATAAGAAGAACCTGCTACATCTGCTTGTCCGTAAAAACGCTTTCCTTTCTTTAAAACAGCGGCAATAACTTCAGAAGAAGCCTGGGTGCCGACAGCTCTTTCGCCATTCTTCATGACATTGGTTGCAACACGAGTATCGCCTTGGAAAATGGTAATGGTATCACCTGTCTTTTCACCAAGCAGATCAACAATATCTTCATTTCCATTGATTTGTGTTTGCCCTTTATAGAGCTTATTGTTTTTCACCTGCCAGTCGCCTGACATGACATCATCAATATAAGTGCTGCTTAAAGCGAGATCACCTTTCGCTTTTTCAGTTGCCATTTGTTTCATGTTTTCTGTAATTTCCTTAAGCATCACAGTGCCAACTGATGCCGAAAACAAAAGAATCACCACGAAAACGAGGCAAAGAATTTTAGTTCCTAGCTTCATCTTAAATCGTTTTATCAACATAATTCCTCCCTTTACGATTTGTAGGTCATATTACTTATCGGGTTTTTGGGTTTAAAGTTTTATTTTAGAAAAAATAAAACCGACCTGATCTTCAGGCCGGTTGTGTGATGCTATTCAAGGTTTGCGTGGTGAGTGAACATAGTTTCAGAATCGAGTCCTTTTTTCTCCATGAGTTTTAAAATCACTGCATCATAGAAGAGCAGCAAAGTTTGTTCAAATAATGATCCCATTGGCTGAATGGTTTTATAGCTTCCGTTAGACTGGTCTTTAGGAGAACCAGGCATTCTGATGATGAGGTCCGCTTGTTTTCCGATGCTTGATTCCGGATTGATGGTTAAAGCGGCAACAATTCCGTGTAAGCTTTTTGCTTTTGCTGCGGTATGAATCAAGCTTTTTGTCTCGCCTGATCCTGAGCCGATAATAACTAGATCTCCTTCGGCGAGCGGCGGAGTGAGAATCTCACCTACAATATGGGCGTTGAAGCCCATGTGCATCAGTCTCATCGCGAAGGATTTTGCCATCAGGCCAGACCGCCCCGCACCCGCAGTGAAAATTTGGTGGGATGAAAGAATGTGATCGGCAAGCTGGTCAGCCTCTTCATTAGAAATATAAGCTGCTGAACGGTGTAACTCATTGAGAATTTCCGCTACGTATTCAGTCGTTTTCATAGGAGTTATCCTTGGACAATCAGCTGCTTCATTTTTGAAGCTGTTTCCGCCTTATCAGCTGCGCTTGTAATTCCGCCCCCAACAATGACAAGGTCAGGGTTTTGCTTGATCACTTCTGGCAGTGTATCAAGTTTGATGCCGCCCGCGATTGCGGTTTTTGCGTTTTTTACGGTATTTTTGATTGTCGTTAATTCTTCGAAAGAGTTTTTGCCCTCTGCTTGAAGATCATAGCCAGTGTGGACGCAGATGTAGTCAACACCGAGTGCGTCAATTTCTTTCGCACGGGATTCGATATCTTTCACGTTAATCATGTCCACTAAGATTTTCTTCTTTTGTTTTTTGGCTTCTTCTACTGCGCCTTTAATCGTTGCATCGTCTGTAGCCCCTAAAACGGTGATGATGTCAGCGCCTGCTTCCGACGCTTTCATAATTTCGTAGCCTCCGGCATCCATGATTTTCAGGTCTGCAAGAACCTTCAATTGAGGAAATGCTTCTTTTATTTCTTTAACGGCTCTTAGGCCTTCATTGATGACGACCGGTGTTCCGATTTCAACTACGTCGATGTATTGTTCTACCTCTTTGACGAGCTCAATGGCTTCCGGGATGTTGACGAGGTCTAATGCAAGCTGTAATTCCATTGTTGATCCACTCCCTTTTTCGAATTATTTTTCATTCTATAGGTTCCTTCTTTTGATGAGAAGTAGGCACTTTGAAGTCAACAAGTTACTTGGAGGATACTGTGAGGAGAGACAATCAGATTTCTTTCGCTTGATTTTATGAGTGAGTATAATGAAAAAAGAGTCTGCAAAAAAGTAAGTGATGATACGTATCTAACATACAAAAAGGTTACTAAGGGGGGGATTCTATTGAGCCGGATGGACGACAAAAGGTTTAATTGTGAGAAGGAATTAACGCTTGCAGTGATTGGCGGTAAATGGAAAATGCTCATTTTATGGCATTTAGGAAAAGAAGGCACAAAACGGTTCAATGAATTAAAAACATTGATTCCTGATATTACGCAGAAGATCCTCGTGAATCAGCTGAGAGAGCTTGAGCAGGATATGATTGTTCACAGGGAAGTGTATCCAGTTGTCCCGCCGAAGGTTGAATATTCTCTGACCCCGCACGGAGAAAGCCTCATGCCTATTCTTGAAGCCATGTATGAGTGGGGGAAAGGTTATATGGAATTGATTGATATCGACAAAAATGTCATGAAAGAATCGTTGTAAGACGCTCTTCGCAAGGGTGTCTTTTTTTTGCCTTTTTTTCGGTTTTTGCGCGGTACACATAGTCATGTAAAGATTGTAAATTGCATTCAGCAATAAAAAAAGATTGAACGCAGCAGTTTGGTTTAAAAATTTTTATTTTTCTGTAAATAATGTTTAGTGGAAATGATTGCGGCATCCCGCAAAAATATCCCTGTAAATAAACTGGAATCTTTCGGCATCCCGCATGAAACTTTTCACCCATTTTTCGGTGATAAAAACATTTTTTTCATTTAAAGTAAACGGTAGAAAGATAAAAAATATTGAAAACAATGAATAAATAGCCAAAATTGGTTTCTTATTAGGGTGGGGTCTTGCGGTCTTTATCCGCTTATGTTAAACGCCGCAATGCTGACTGACGGCAGCCTGCTTTAATAGCGGCCATCTGTTTTTTGATTGGAAGCACTGCTTTTTAAGTGTAGTACTTTGGGCTATTTCGGCTGTTAGTTCATAAGAATTAAAAGCTGATATGGATAAGAAAGAGAAAATGCGTTGCACATGTTCACTGCTTATAAAGATTAGGGGAGGTATGACAATATGGAAATAACTTTTTATCCTTTAACGGATGCACAAAAACGAATTTGGTACACAGAAAAATTTTATCCTCACACGAGCATTTCAAATCTTGCGGGGATTGGTAAGCTGGTTTCAGCTGATGCGATTGATTATGTGCTTGTTGAGCAGGCGATTCAAGAGTTTATTCGCAGAAATGACGCCATGCGCCTTCGGTTGCGGCTAGATGAAAACGGGGAGCCTGTACAATATATTAGCGAGTATCGGCCTGCTGATATAAAACATACTGACACTACTGAAGATCCGAATGCGATAGAGTTTATTTCACAATGGAGCCGGGAGGAAACGAAAAAACCTTTGCCGTTGTACGATTGTGATTTATTCCGTTTTTCCTTGTTCACCATAAAGGAAAATGAAGTATGGTTTTACGCAAATGTTCATCACGTGATTTCTGATGGTATCTCCATGAATATTCTCGGGAATGCGATCATGCACATTTATTTAGAATTAGCCAGCGGCTCAGAGGCAAAAGAAGGAATCTCGCATTCATTTATCGATCATGTTTTATCTGAACAGGACTATGCTCAATCGAAGCGGTTTGAAAAGGACAAGGCGTTTTGGAACAAACAATTTGAATCGGTGCCTGAACTTGTTTCCTTGAAACGGAATGCATCCGCAGGGGGAAGTTTAGATGCTGAGAGGTTCTCTAAAGATGTGCCTGAAGCGCTTCATCAGCAGATTCTGTCGTTTTGTGAGGCGAATAAAGTCAGTGTTCTTTCAGTATTTCAATCGCTGCTCGCCGCCTATTTGTACAGGGTCAGCGGCCAGAATGATGTTGTGACGGGAACCTTTATGGGCAACCGGACAAATGCGAAAGAGAAGCAGATGCTTGGCATGTTTGTTTCTACGGTTCCGCTTCGGACAAACATTGACGGCGGGCAGGCGTTTTCAGAATTTGTCAAAGACCGGATGAAGGATCTGATGAAGACACTTCGCCACCAAAAGTATCCGTATAATCTCCTAATCAACGATTTGCGTGAAACAAAGAGCTCTCTGACCAAGCTGTTCACGGTTTCTCTTGAATATCAAGTGATGCAGTGGCAGAAAGAAGAGGATCTTGCCTTTTTGACTGAGCCGATTTTCAGCGGCAGCGGATTAAATGATGTCTCAATTCATGTAAAGGATCGATGGGATACTGGGAAACTCACCATAGATTTTGATTACCGCACTGATTTATTTTCAAGTGAAGAAATCAACATGATTTGTGAGCGCATGATTACAATGCTGGAGAACGCGTTAACGCATCCAGAACATACAATTGATGAATTAACACTGATTTCTGATGCGGAGAAAGAGAAGCTGCTTGCGAGGGCCGGCGGTAAATCTGTGAGCTACCGTAAGGACATGACGATACCAGAGCTGTTCCAAGAAAAGGCTGAACTGCTTTCTGATCATCCAGCGGTTGTATTTGAAGATCGCACATTGTCCTATCGAACGTTACATGAGCAATCTGCACGCATCGCCAATGTGCTGAAACAGAAAGGGGTTGGCCCGGACAGTCCTGTCGCGGTTTTGATTGAACGCTCTGAACGGATGATTACAGCTATCATGGGAATTTTAAAAGCCGGCGGAGCCTATGTGCCGATTGATCCGGGTTTTCCTGCTGAGCGCATTCAATATATTTTGGAGGACTGCGGGGCGGATTTCATCCTGACTGAATCGAAGGTTGCGGCGCCTGAAGCCGATGCTGAGCTGATTGACTTAGATCAGGCGATTGAGGAAGGTGCAGAAGAAAGCCTGAATGCAGATGTGAACGCTCGGAACCTTGCCTACATTATTTACACATCGGGAACAACCGGACGCCCGAAAGGCGTTATGATCGAGCATCGCCAGGTTCATCATTTGGTTGAATCTCTGCAGCAGACGATTTATCAAAGCGGCAGCCAAACCCTGCGGATGGCATTGCTTGCGCCGTTCCACTTTGATGCGTCAGTGAAGCAGATCTTCGCGTCGCTTCTTTTGGGCCAAACCCTTTATATCGTACCGAAGAAAACAGTGACGAACGGGGCCGCCCTTACTGCATATTATCGGAAGAACAGCATTGAGGCGACGGACGGAACACCGGCTCATTTGCAAATGCTGGCAGCAGCAGGCGATTTTGAAGGCCTAAAACTGAAGCACATGCTGATCGGAGGAGAAGGCCTGTCATCTGTTGTTGCGGACAAGCTGCTGAAGCTGTTTAAAGAAGCCGGCACAGCGCCGCGTTTGACTAATGTGTACGGGCCGACTGAAACGTGCGTTGACGCGTCTGTTCATCCGGTTATCCCTGAGAATGCAGTTCAATCAGCGTATGTGCCGATCGGGAAAGCGCTGGGGAATAACCGCTTATATATTTTGGATCAAAAAGGCCGGCTGCAGCCTGAAGGCGTGGCGGGTGAGCTTTATATCGCGGGAGACGGTGTGGGCCGAGGCTATTTACATTTGCCTGAATTAACGGAAGAGAAGTTTTTACAAGATCCATTCGTGCCGGGCGATCGCATGTACCGGACCGGGGACGTGGTGCGCTGGCTTCCAGATGGAACAATCGAATATTTAGGCAGAGAGGATGACCAGGTCAAAGTCCGCGGATACCGGATTGAGCTTGGGGAAATTGAAGCCGTGATTCAGCAGGCGCCAGACGTTGCAAAAGCCGTTGTTTTGGCACGCCCTGACGAACAGGGAAATCTTGAGGTTTGCGCATATGTTGTGCAGAAGCCTGGAAGCGAATTTGCGCCAGCCGGTTTGAGGGAGCATGCGGCCAGACAGCTTCCTGACTATATGGTGCCGGCTTACTTTACAGAAGTGACAGAAATTCCGCTTACACCAAGCGGCAAAGTCGACCGCCGCAAGCTGTTTGCACTAGAGGTGAAGGCTGTCAGCGGCACTGCCTATACAGCGCCGCGAAATGAGACTGAAAAAGCAATCGCAGCCATTTGGCAGGACGTGCTGAACGTTGAGAAGGCGGGGATCTTTGACAATTTCTTTGAAACTGGCGGACATTCATTAAAAGCCATGACCCTTTTAACAAAGATTCATAAGGAAACAGGCATTGAGATTCCGCTTCAATTTTTGTTTGAGCATCCGACGATTACGGCTCTTGCAGAGGAAGCTGATCACAGAGAAAGCAAAGCTTTTGCGGTGATTGAACCTGCTGAAAAACAGGAGCATTACCCGCTTTCATTGGCACAGCAGCGAACATATATCGTCAGCCAGTTCGAGGATGCGGGAGTCGGCTATAACATGCCAGCAGCAGCAATTCTGGAAGGGCCTTTAGATATTCAAAAGCTGGAGCGCGCATTTCAGGGATTAATCCGACGCCACGAGTCATTGAGAACATCATTTGTTCTTGAAAACAGCACGCCGAGACAGAAAATTCACGATAGCGTTGATTTCAACATCGAAATGATTGAAAGAGGCGGCCGCTCAGATGAGGCAATTATGGCTTCATTCGTTCGGACATTTGATTTGGCGAAAGCTCCGCTGTTCAGAATCGGTTTGCTGGGGCTTGAAGAGAACCGTCATATGCTGCTGTTTGACATGCACCATTTGATTTCTGACGGTGTATCCATTGGCATTATGCTGGAGGAGTTAGCACGCATTTATAAAGGCGAACAGCTTCCTGATCTTCGTCTCCAGTATAAGGACTACGCTGTATGGCAAAGCAGACAGGCTGCTGAAGGGTACAAGAAGGACCAGGCTTATTGGAAGGAAGTCTTTGCAGGCGAGCTCCCGGTGCTTCAGCTTCTGTCCGATTACCCAAGACCACCTGTTCAAAGCTTTGAAGGGGATCGGGTGTCAATCAAGCTGGATGCGGGGGTAAAGGATCGCCTCAATCGTTTGGCTGAACAAAACGGCGCCACTTTATATATGGTGATGCTGTCCGCTTACTATACGCTTTTGTCAAAGTATACGGGGCAGGATGACATCATTGTCGGGACACCGTCAGCGGGCAGAAATCACTCCGATACAGAGGGCATTATCGGGATGTTCGTCAATACGCTTGCGATTCGCAGTGAGGTGAAGCAGAATGAGACGTTTACCCAATTGATCTCGCGTGTCCGCAAACGGGTGCTGGATGCCTTTTCTCATCAGGACTATCCGTTTGAGTGGCTTGTTGAAGATTTGAACATCCCGCGTGATGTTAGCAGGCATCCGCTGTTTGACACGATGTTCAGCCTTCAAAACGCGACAGAGGGCATTCCGGCTGTCGGCGATCTTTCCTTGTCTGTTCAAGAGACCAATTTCAAGATTGCCAAATTTGATTTGACGGTGCAGGCGAGAGAAACCGATGAAGGCATTGAGATTGATGTGGATTACAGCACAAAGCTGTTTAAACAAAGCACGGCAGACAGGCTGCTTACGCATTTTGCGCGTTTGCTTGAAGATGCTGCGGCTGATCCAGAGAAGCCGATTTCTGAGTATAAGCTTCTTTCTGAAGAGGAGGCTGCTTCGCAAATTCAGCAGTTTAACCCGGGCAGAACACCTTATCCGAAAGATAAAACAATTGTTCAGCTGTTTGAGGAGCAAGCGGCGAATACGCCAGACCACACTGCGCTTCAATATGAAGGCGAATCACTCACTTATCGTGAACTGAATGAACGGGCCAATCGTTTAGCCCGCGGCATTCTTTCTCTTGGAGCTGGCGAAGGCAGAACTGCGGCTGTCTTATGCGAGCGGTCAATGGATATGATTGTGTCGATCTTGGCAGTATTAAAATCAGGTTCGGCTTATGTTCCGATCGATCCGGAACATCCGATTCAGCGGATGCAGCATTTCTTCCGTGACAGCGGAGCAAAGGTGCTTCTCACTCAGAGGAAATTAAAGGCTTTGGCGGAAGAAGCGGAATTTAAGGGCGTTATCGTGCTAGCCGATGAGGAAGAAAGCTATCATGCCGATGCGCGAAATCTCGCACTGCCTCTTGATTCTGCAGCAATGGCCAACCTGACGTATACTTCCGGAACGACTGGAACACCTAAGGGGAATATCGTGACACATGCCAATATTCTCCGCACGGTGAAGGAAACGAATTATCTCAGCATTACAGAACAGGATACGATTCTCGGTCTTTCCAATTACGTGTTTGACGCGTTTATGTTCGATATGTTCGGCTCTTTGTTAAACGGAGCCAAGCTGGTGCTGATACCGAAGGAAACCGTTTTGGACATGGCTCGCCTGTCCCGCGTCATTGAACGGGAGAACATCAGCATTCTCATGATTACAACCGCTTTGTTCCACTTGCTTGTGGACTTGAATCCGGCATGCTTGTCAACGCTTCGCAAGATTATGTTTGGCGGGGAACGGGCTTCGGTTGAGCATGTCAGAAAAGCTTTGCAAACGGTTGGAAAGGGCAAGCTTCTTCACATGTATGGACCGTCTGAAAGCACGGTTTTCGCGACGTATCATCCGGTTGATGAATTGGAGGAGCACACGCTGTCTGTTCCGATTGGAAAACCGGTTAGCAATACGGAAGTATACATTCTTGACCGTACGGGACACGTGCAGCCTGCCGGGATTGCCGGAGAGCTTTGCGTCAGCGGCGAAGGACTCGTGAAAGGCTATTACAACCGTCCAGAACTGACTGAGGAGAAATTTGTTCCCCATCCGTTTACATCCGGCGAACGCATGTATAAAACGGGAGACCTTGCGAGATGGCTGCCGAATGGCGACATCGAATTTATCGGGCGAATCGACCATCAGGTGAAGATTCGCGGACAGCGCATCGAGCTTGGAGAAATCGAACATCAGCTGCAAACCCATGATCGTGTTCAGGAAAGTGTTGTGCTTGCCGTTGATCAAGGAGCGGGAGATAAACTGTTGTGTGCTTACTATGTCGGAGAGGGAGACATCTCATCACAAGAGATGAGAGAGCATGCTGCGAAGGACTTGCCGGCATATATGGTTCCTGCGGTGTTTATCCAAATGGACGAGCTGCCGCTGACAGGGAACGGAAAAATTGACCGGAGAGCGCTGCCGATTCCTGATGCCAACGTTTCAAGAGGTGTTTCATATGTTGCGCCACGCAATGGAACGGAACAAAAAGTCGCGGACATTTGGGCACAGGTACTTCAGGCAGAACAAGTCGGCGCTTATGACCACTTCTTTGACATTGGCGGACATTCATTAGCAGGCATGAAGATGCTTGCCTTGGTTCATCAGGAACTGGGCGTTGAGCTGTCACTCAAGGATCTCTTCCAGTCACCGACGGTTGAGGGCTTGGCACAGGTGATTGCCTCCGCTGAAAAAGGGACAGCCGCAAGTATCAGCCCGGCAGAGAAACAAGATACGTATCCTGTTTCTTCACCGCAAAAACGGATGTACGTGCTTCAGCAGCTTGAGGATGCGCAAACGAGCTATAACATGCCGGCGGTTCTGCGCCTGACAGGTGAGCTTGATGTTGAAAGGCTTAACAGCGTCATGCAGCAGTTAATGCAGCGTCATGAAGCCTTGAGAACCACGTTTGAAATAAAAGATGGAGAAACGGTGCAGCGGATCTGGGAAGAGGCTGAGTGCGAGATAGCCTATTTCGAAGCCCCGGAAGAAGAGACAGAGCGGATCGTTTCTGAGTTTATTAAGCCTTTCAAAATCGACCAACTTCCACTGTTCAGAATAGGGCTTATCAAGCATTCAGACACTGAGCATGTGCTGCTGTTCGATATGCATCATATTATTTCTGACGGTGCATCTGTCGGTGTGCTGATTGAGGAGCTTTCAAAGCTGTACGACGGAGAAACCCTTGAGCCGCTCCGTATTCAATATAAGGATTATGCCGTGTGGCAGAAGCAGTTCATTCAGTCTGAGCTTTACAAGAAGCAAGAAGAGCATTGGCTGAAGGAGCTGGACGGAGAGCTGCCGGTGCTGACGCTTCCGACTGATTACAGTCGGCCTGCCGTTCAAACATTTGAGGGAGACCGCATTGCATTTTCATTAGAAGCAGGCAAAGCTGATGCTCTGCGCAGGCTTGCAAAAGAAACGAATTCCACGCTTTACATGGTGCTTCTGGCTTCATACAGTGCGTTTTTATCAAAAATTAGCGGGCAAGACGATATCATCGTCGGTTCACCTGTGGCCGGACGATCTCAAGCGGACGTCAGCCGCGTCATCGGAATGTTCGTCAATACATTGGCGCTGCGCACGTATCCGAAGGGTGAAAAGACGTTTGCTGACTATCTTAACGAAGTGAAAGAAACGGCACTCAGCGCTTTTGATGCGCAGGATTACCCGCTTGAGGATTTGATCGGAAATGTTCAGGTTCAGCGTGACACAAGCAGAAATCCGTTATTCGATGCAGTTTTTTCAATGCAAAATGCGAATATAAAGGATTTAACAATGAAAGGGATTCAGCTTGAGCCGCATCCGTTTG
This sequence comes from Bacillus sp. LM 4-2, assembly GCF_000978495.1. Classification (NCBI taxonomy): domain Bacteria; kingdom Bacillati; phylum Bacillota; class Bacilli; order Caryophanales; family Bacillaceae; genus Bacillus; species Bacillus sp. LM 4-2. The sequence continues at coordinate 376,755 of NZ_CP011101.1, forward strand.
AACGGAAAACAGCCAAGTTTGACCTCACGCTGACGGCTGACGAAACCGACGGAGGGCTTACATTCGTACTCGAATACAATACAGCTCTGTTTAAGCAGGAAACGATTGAACGATGGAAGCAATATTGGATGGAGCTTTTAGATGCAGTTACTGGGAACCCGAACCAGCCGCTTTCCAGCCTGTCACTGGTCACCGAGACAGAAAAGCAAGCGCTTCTTGAGGCATGGAAGGGCAAAGCGCTGCCTGTGCCGACAGACAAAACGGTTCATCAGCTATTCGAAGAGACTGCCCAGCGCCACAAAGACCGCCCGGCTGTCACATACAACGGCCAGTCTTGGACGTACGGCGAGCTGAATGCGAAGGCAAACCGTCTCGCGCGGATTCTGATGGACTGCGGCATCAGCCCGGATGACCGCGTCGGCGTTCTCACGAAGCCGTCGCTTGAAATGTCCGCCGCGGTGCTCGGCGTCTTGAAAGCCGGAGCGGCGTTTGTGCCGATTGATCCTGACTATCCGGATCAGCGGATTGAGTATATTTTACAGGACAGCGGCGCGAAGCTTCTCTTGAAACAGGAAGGCATTTCAGTGCCGGACAGCTATACGGGAGATGTCATTCTTCTCGACGGAAGCCGCACGATTCTAAGCCTGCCGCTTGATGAAAACGACGAGGAAAATCCAGAAACCGCTGTAACCGCGGAGAACTTGGCGTACATGATTTACACGTCTGGAACGACCGGACAGCCGAAGGGTGTCATGGTCGAGCACCATGCGCTTGTGAACCTGTGCTTCTGGCACCACGACGCGTTCAGCATGACAGCGGAGGACCGCAGTGCGAAGTACGCGGGCTTTGGGTTCGACGCTTCCATTTGGGAGATGTTCCCGACCTGGACGATCGGTGCCGAACTTCACGTCATTGAGGAAGCGATCCGCCTCGATATCGTCCGCCTGAACGATTATTTTGAAACGAACGGCGTAACGATCACGTTCCTGCCGACACAGCTTGCGGAACAGTTCATGGAGCTTGAGAACACATCACTTCGCGTATTGCTTACTGGAGGAGACAAGCTGAAGCGCGCAGTGAAAAAGCCGTACACACTCGTCAATAACTACGGGCCGACAGAGAATACGGTCGTTGCCACAAGCGCAGAAATCCATCCGGAGGAAGGCTCGCTTTCCATCGGAAGGGCCATTGCCAATACGAGAGTATACATTCTCGGCGAGGGCAATCAGGTGCAGCCGGAAGGCGTAGCCGGAGAGCTTTGCGTGGCGGGGCGCGGACTGGCACGCGGCTATCTGAATCGAGAAGACGAAACCGCGAAGCGGTTTGTCGCTGATCCGTTTGTGCCGGGTGAGCGCATGTACCGCACCGGCGATTTGGTGAAATGGACGGGCGGCGGCATCGAATACATCGGCCGGATCGACCAGCAGGTCAAGGTCCGCGGCTACCGGATCGAGCTCTCAGAAATTGAAGTCCAGCTCGCCCAGCTTTCTGAGGTGCAGGATGCGGCGGTGACAGCTGTCAAAGATAAAGGCGGCAACACAGCGATCGCGGCGTATGTCACACCGGAATCAGCTGACATAGAAGCACTGAAATCAGCACTGAAGGAAACCCTGCCGGATTACATGATCCCGGCGTTCTGGGTGACGCTGAACGAGCTTCCGGTTACGGCAAACGGCAAAGTGGACCGCAAAGCCTTGCCTGAGCCGGACATCGAAGCGGGAAGCGGAGAATACAAAGCGCCGACGACCGACATGGAAGAGCTGCTTGCCGGCATCTGGCAGGACGTGCTTGGAATGTCTGAAGTCGGTGTCACCGACAATTTCTTCTCGCTTGGCGGAGATTCCATCAAAGGAATTCAAATGGCGAGCCGCTTGAACCAGCACGGCTGGAAGCTGGAAATGAAAGATCTCTTCCAGCACCCGACGATCGAAGAGCTCACCCAGTACGTAGAGCGTGCCGAAGGCAAACAGGCAGACCAAGGCCCGGTGGAGGGCGAAGTCATCCTGACGCCGATCCAGCGCTGGTTCTTTGAAAAGAACTTCACGAACAAGCACCACTGGAACCAATCTGTGATGCTTCACGCCAAGAAGGGCTTTGATCCTGAACGGGTGGAGAAAACATTGCAGGCGCTGATCGAGCATCATGACGCGCTCCGCATGGTCTATCGTGAGGGACAGGAAGACGTCATTCAATACAACAGAGGTCTTGAAGCTGCTTCAGCTCAATTGGAGGTCATCCAGATTGAGGGCCAAGCTGCAGATTACGAAGACCGAATAGAGAGAGAAGCGGAGCGTTTGCAAAGCAGCATCGACTTGCAGGAAGGCGGCTTGTTAAAAGCAGGCTTGTTCCAAGCGGAAGACGGAGATCACTTGCTTCTTGCCATTCACCACTTAGTGGTTGACGGCGTGTCGTGGCGGATTTTACTGGAGGATTTCGCCGCGGTATATACACAGCTTGAGCAAGGCAATGAACCGGTTCTCCCGCAGAAAACACATTCATTTGCAGAGTATGCAGAGAGATTGCAAGACTTCGCGAACTCCAAAGCCTTTTTGAAAGAAAAAGAGTATTGGAGACAGCTTGAAGAACAAGCTGTTGCGGCAAAGCTTCCGAAAGACCGCGAATCTGGTGATCAGCGAATGAAACATACAAAGACAATTGAATTCTCGCTGACTGCTGAAGAGACAGAACAGCTCACCACAAAGGTGCATGAGGCATATCACACAGAAATGAATGATATTTTGCTGACGGCATTCGGATTGGCAATGAAGGAGTGGACGGGTCAAGATCGAGTAAGTGTTCATTTAGAGGGGCATGGACGTGAAGAAATCATAGAAGACCTGACCATTTCTCGCACAGTCGGCTGGTTTACAAGTATGTACCCAATGGTGCTCGATATGAAGCATGCGGATGATCTGGGCTACCAGCTGAAGCAAATGAAAGAAGATATCAGACATGTGCCGAATAAGGGAGTCGGATACGGCATTCTGCGCTATCTGACGGCACCGGAACATAAAGAAGATGTGGCGTTCTCGATTCAGCCGGATGTCAGCTTCAACTATTTAGGTCAGTTTGACGAAATGTCGGATGCAGGTTTGTTTACGAGATCAGAGCTGCCATCAGGACAGTCATTAAGCCCTGAAACAGAAAAACCGAATGCGCTGGATGTTGTCGGATATATCGAAAACGGAAAACTGACGATGTCACTGGCCTATCATTCTCTTGAATTTCATGAAAAAACAGTACAAACATTCAGTGACAGCTTTAAAGCGCATCTTCTCAGAATCATTGAACATTGCCTATCTCAAGATGGTACGGAACTGACCCCGAGTGATCTTGGTGACGACGATTTGACGCTGGATGAGCTGGATAAATTAATGGAAATTTTCTAATAGAGGTGGCATATGAGCAAAAAATCGATTCAAAAGGTGTACGCACTGACACCAATGCAGGAGGGAATGCTGTATCATGCGATGCTTGATCCGCATTCTTCCTCGTACTTCACACAATTAGAGCTTGGGATTCACGGCGCTTTTGATCTTGAAATCTTTGAGAAAAGCGTCAATGAACTGATTCGGTCATACGATATTCTCCGTACGGTATTTGTGCATCAGCAGCTGCAAAAACCGCGTCAGGTCGTGTTAGCGGAACGCAAAACAAAAGTGCATTATGAGGATATCAGTCATGCAGACGAAAACCGCCAGAAAGAGCACATTGAGCGTTACAAACAAGACGTTCAGCGCCAAGGCTTTAACCTGGCAAAAGACATATTGTTCAAGGTAGCGGTTTTCCGCCTTGCTGCAGATCAGCTGTATCTTGTCTGGAGCAATCATCATATTATGATGGACGGCTGGAGCATGGGCGTCCTCATGAAAAGCCTGTTCCAAAACTATGAAGCGCTCAGAGCAGGCAGGACACCGGCAAACGGTCAGGGCAAGCCTTATTCCGATTACATCAAGTGGCTTGGAAAACAGGACAATGAAGAAGCGGAGAGCTACTGGAGCGAGCGCTTGGCGGGTTTTGAACAGCCAAGCGTGCTCCCGGGCCGCCTGCCTGTGAAAAAAGACGAATACGTCAATAAAGAATATTCATTTACATGGGACGAAACACTGGTTGCCCGTATTCAGCAAACTGCAAATCTCCATCAAGTGACAGGGCCTAACCTATTTCAGGCCGTTTGGGGCATTGTTCTCAGCAAATACAACTTTACGGATGATGTGATCTTCGGAACGGTCGTCTCGGGACGACCGTCTGAAATCAACGGAATCGAAACGATGGCGGGGCTGTTTATCAACACCATTCCAGTGCGGGTGAAAGTTGAACGAGATGCTGCATTCGCTGATATTTTCACAGCTGTTCAGCAGCATGCAGTAGAGGCAGAGCGTTACGATTACGTGCCGCTCTATGAGATTCAAAAACGCTCAGCTCTTGATGGCAATCTCTTAAACCATCTGGTCGCGTTTGAAAATTATCCGCTTGATCAAGAGCTTGAAAACGGCAGCATGGAAGACCGCCTCGGGTTTTCGATTAAGGTAGAAAGCGCATTTGAACAAACGAGCTTCGATTTCAACCTGATTGTGTATCCGGGCAAAACGTGGACCGTCAAAATTAAATATAACGGAGCCGCCTTTGATTCCGCTTTTATCGAACGGACAGCGGAGCACCTTACCCGCATGATGGAAGCAGCTGTCGATCAGCCGGCCGCTTTTGTGCGTGAGTACGGGCTTGTGGGAGACGAAGAGCAGCGGCAAATTGTCGAGGTGTTTAACAGCACGAAAGCCGAACTCCCTGAAGGAATGGCTGTTCACCAAGTGTTTGAAGAGCAAGCGAAACGGACGCCGGCGAGCACCGCCGTCGTATATGAAGGAACCAAGCTGACGTACCGCGAGCTGAATGCAGCGGCTAACCGTCTGGCGAGAAAGCTTGTCGAACATGGGCTTCAAAAAGGGGAAACAGCAGCGATTATGAACGACCGCTCAGTAGAAACCGTTGTCGGCATGCTGGCTGTTTTAAAAGCAGGCGCCGCATATGTGCCGCTTGATCCAGCGCTTCCTGGGGATCGTCTTCGTTTCATGGCAGAGGACAGCTCCGTTCGAATGGTTTTGATCGGAAATTCTTATACAGGGCAGGCACATCAGCTGCAAGTGCCGGTTCTTACACTGGACATAGGCTTTGAAGAGAGTGAAGCGGCTGACAATCTCAACCTGCCATCCGCCCCGTCTGATTTGGCGTACATCATGTACACATCCGGTTCAACGGGCAAACCGAAAGGCGTCATGATCGAACATAAAAGCATTCTGCGCCTCGTCAAAAATGCCGGGTACGTTCCTGTTACTGAAGAAGACCGCATGGCGCAAACGGGAGCTGTCAGCTTTGATGCCGGAACGTTTGAGGTATTCGGCGCACTGCTGAATGGCGCAGCACTTTATCCGGTCAAAAAAGAGACACTGCTTGATGCGAAACAATTTGCTGCATTCCTGCGTGAGCAAAGCATCACAACTATGTGGCTGACATCACCTTTATTCAACCAGCTTGCTGCAAAGGATGCGGGTATGTTCGGCACACTGCGCCATTTAATCATCGGCGGAGATGCCCTTGTCCCGCATATTGTCAGCAAAGTAAAACAGGCATCGCCGTCGCTTTCATTGTGGAACGGATACGGCCCGACAGAAAACACGACGTTTTCAACCAGTTTTCTGATCGACCGCGAGTATGGCGGCTCTATCCCAATCGGGAAGCCGATCGGAAATTCCACTGCCTATATTATGGATGAGCAGCAATGCCTGCAGCCAATCGGCGCGCCTGGTGAGCTTTGCGTAGGCGGAATCGGTGTAGCGCGTGGGTATGTCAATCTCCCTGAGCTGACGGAGAAGCAATTTCTGGAAGACCCGTTCAGACCGGGTGAGAGAATTTACCGCACTGGTGACTTGGCAAGATGGCTGCCGGACGGCAATATCGAATTTTTAGGCAGAATCGACAACCAAGTGAAGGTGCGCGGCTTCCGAATTGAGCTTGGCGAAATTGAAACAAAACTGAACATGGCTGAGCATGTGACAGAGGCTGCGGTGATCATCCGCAAGAACAAAGCAGATGAAAATGAAATTTGCGCGTACTTCACGGCGGATCGTGAAGTGGCTGTGAGTGAGCTGAGAAAAACACTGTCTCAGTCTTTGCCTGACTATATGGTCCCTGCCCACCTGATTCAAATGGACAGTCTGCCGCTCACGCCAAACGGGAAAATCAACAAAAAAGAACTGCCTGCACCGCAATCAGAAGCCGTGCAGCCGGAATACGCAGCACCAGAAACAGAGAGTGAAAAGAAATTAGCGGAGATCTGGGAAGGAATACTCGGCGTCAAAGCAGGCGTTACCGATAACTTCTTTATGATCGGCGGCCATTCTTTGAAAGCGATGATGATGACGGCGAAAATTCAAGAGCATTTTCATAAGGAAGTTCCGATAAAAGTGCTTTTTGAAAAGCCGACTATTCAAGAACTGGCACTGTATTTGGAAGAGAACGAAAGCAAGGAGGAGCAGACGTTTGAATCGATCAGGCAAGCATCTTATCAGCAGCATTATCCTGTATCCCCGGCCCAGCGGAGAATGTATATCCTCAATCAGCTTGGACAAGCAAACACAAGCTACAACGTCCCCGCTGTACTTCTGCTGGAGGGAGAAGTAGATAAAGACCGGCTTGAAAACGCGATTCAGCAATTAATCAACCGGCACGAAATCCTCCGTACATCGTTTGACATGATCGACGGAGAGGTTGTGCAAACCGTTCATAAAAACATATCGTTCCAGCTGGAGGCTGCCAAGGGACGGGAAGAAGACGCGGAAGAGATAATCAAAGCATTTGTTCAGCCGTTTGAATTAAACCGCGCGCCACTCGTCCGTTCGAAGCTTGTCCAGCTGGAAGAAAAACGCCATCTGCTGCTCATTGATATGCATCATATTATTACTGACGGAAGTTCAACAGGCATTCTAATCGGTGATCTTGCCAAAATATATCAAGGCGCAGATATGGAACTGCCACAAATTCACTATAAAGATTACGCAGTTTGGCACAAAGAACAAACTGATTATCAAAAAGATGAGGAATACTGGCTCGATGTCTTTAAAGGCGAACTGCCAATACTGGATCTTCCCGCGGATTTCGAGCGGCCTGCTGAACGGAGCTTTGCGGGAGAGCGCGTGATGTTTGGGCTTGATAAGCAAATCACGGCTCAAATCAAATCGCTCATGGCAGAAACAGATACGACAATGTACATGTTTTTGCTGGCGGCGTTCAATGTACTCCTTTCCAAGTACGCGTCACAGGATGATATCATTGTCGGCTCGCCGACAGCTGGCAGAACACATCCTGATCTGCAAGGTGTGCCGGGTATGTTTGTCAACACGGTGGCACTCAGAACGGCACCAGCGGGAGATAAAACCTTCGCGCAATTCCTTGAAGAGGTCAAAACAGCCAGCCTTCAAGCATTCGAGCACCAGAGCTATCCGCTTGAGGAGCTGATTGAAAAGCTTCCGCTTACAAGGGATACAAGCAGAAGTCCGCTGTTCAGCGTGATGTTCAACATGCAGAATATGGAGATTCCTTCATTAAGATTAGGAGATTTGAAGATTTCCTCGTATTCCATGCTTCATCATGTTGCGAAATTTGATCTTTCCTTGGAAGCGGTCGAGCGTGAAGAGGATATCGGCCTAAGCTTTGACTATGCGACTGCCTTGTTTAAGGACGAGACGATCCGCCGCTGGAGCCGCCACTTTGTCAATATCATCAAAGCGGCCGCGGCTAATCCGAACGTTCGGCTGTCTGATGTAGATCTGCTTTCATCTGCAGAAACGGCTGCTTTGCTAGAAGAAAGACATATGACTCAAATTACCGAAGCAACCTTTGCAGCACTTTTTGAAAAACAGGCCCAGCAAACACCTGACCATTCTGCGGTGAAGGCTGGCGGAAATCTGTTGACCTATCGCGAGCTTGATGAACAGGCGAACCAGCTGGCGCATCATCTTCGTGCCCAAGGGGCAGGAAATGAAGACATCGTCGCGATTGTTATGGACCGGTCAGCTGAAGTCATGGTATCCATTCTCGGTGTCATGAAGGCGGGGGCAGCTTTCCTTCCGATTGATCCTGATACACCTGAAGAACGAATCCGTTATTCATTAGAGGACAGCGGAGCAAAATTTGCGGTCGTGAATGAAAGAAACATGACGGCTATTGGGCAATATGAAGGGATAATTGTCAGCCTTGATGACGGTAAATGGAGAAATGAAAGCAAGGAGCGCCCATCATCCATTTCCGGGTCTCGCAATCTTGCATACGTCATTTATACGTCCGGTACGACCGGAAAGCCAAAGGGCGTGCAGATTGAGCATCGTAATCTGACAAACTATGTCTCTTGGTTTAGTGAAGAGGCGGGCCTGACGGAAAATGATAAGACTGTATTGCTTTCATCTTACGCATTTGACCTTGGCTATACGAGCATGTTCCCTGTACTTCTGGGCGGGGGCGAGCTCCATATCGTCCAGAAGGAAACCTATACGGCGCCGGATGAAATAGCGCACTATATCAAGGAGCATGGGATCACTTATATCAAGCTGACACCGTCTCTGTTCCATACAATAGTGAACACCGCCAGTTTTGCAAAAGATGCGAACTTTGAATCCTTGCGCTTGATCGTCTTGGGAGGAGAAAAAATCATCCCGACTGATGTTATCGCCTTCCGTAAGATGTATGGACATACCGAATTTATCAATCACTACGGCCCGACAGAAGCAACGATCGGCGCCATCGCCGGGCGGGTTGATCTGTATGAGCCGGATGCATTTGCGAAACGCCCGACAATCGGACGCCCGATTGCGAATGCCGGTGCGCTTGTCTTAAATGAAGCATTGAAGCTTGTGCCGCCTGGAGCGAGCGGACAGCTCTATATCACGGGACAGGGGCTCGCGAGAGGGTATCTCAACAGGCCTCAGCTGACAGCCGAGAGATTTGTAGAAAATCCATATTCGCCGGGAAGCCTCATGTACAAAACCGGAGATGTCGTACGAAGACTTTCTGACGGTACGCTTGCATTTATCGGCCGGGCTGATGATCAGGTGAAAATCCGAGGCTACCGCATTGAGCCGAAAGAAATTGAAACGGTCATGCTCAGCCTCAGCGGAATTCAAGAAGCGGTTGTACTAGCGGTTTCCGAGGGCGGTCTTCAAGAGCTTTGCGCGTATTATACGTCGGATCAAGATATTGAAAAAGCAGAGCTCCGGTACCAGCTTTCCCTAACACTGCCGTCTCATATGATTCCTGCTTTCTTTGTGCAGGTTGACGCGATTCCGCTGACGGCAAACGGAAAAACCGACAGAAACGCTCTGCCGAAGCCTAACGCGGCACAATCCGGAGGCAAGGCCTTGGCCGCACCGGAGACAGCGCTTGAAGAAAGCTTATGCCGCATTTGGCAGAAAACGCTTGGCATAGAAGCCATCGGCATTGATGACAATTTTTTCGATTTAGGCGGCCATTCATTAAAAGGGATGATGCTGATTGCCAACATTCAGGCGGAATTGGAGAAAAGCGTACCGCTTAAAGCACTGTTCGAGCAGCCGACAGTTCGCCAGCTGGCGGCTTATATGGAGGCGTCTGCTGTTTCAGGCGGCCATCAAGTACTCAAACCGGCTGACAAGCAGGATATGTATCCATTGTCATCCGCACAGAAACGAATGTACGTGCTCAATCAGCTTGACCGCCAGACGATAAGCTACAACATGCCATCTGTTCTTCTAATGGAAGGAGAGCTTGATATTTCGCGCCTGCGCGACTCACTCAATCAGCTTGTGAACCGTCACGAATCATTGCGGACGTCATTTATGGAAGCTAATGGTGAGCCTGTTCAGCGCATCATTGAGAAGGCGGAGGTTGATCTTCATGTGTTTGAAGCCAAAGAAGACGAAGCGGACCAAAAGATTAAGGAATTTATCCGGCCATTCGACTTAAACGACGCACCGCTCATTCGCGCAGCTTTGCTTCGAATAGAAGCGAAAAAACATTTGCTGCTTTTAGATATGCATCATATCATCGCAGACGGCGTCTCAAGAGGCATCTTTGTAAAAGAATTGGCGCTGCTTTACAAAGGAGAGCAGCTTCCGGAGCCGACGCTTCATTATAAAGATTTCGCCGTTTGGCAAAATGAAGCTGAGCAAAAAGAACGGATGAAGGAGCATGAGGCGTACTGGATGTCAGTTCTTTCAGGCGAGCTGCCAGAGCTTGATCTCCCGCTCGATTATGCCCGTCCGCCTGTGCAAAGCTTTAAAGGAGATACGATCCGTTTCCGTACGGGAAGTGAGACGGCAAAGGCGGTAGAAAAACTGCTTGCCGAAACCGGAACGACCTTGCACATGGTGCTCCATGCTGTTTTCCACGTCTTTTTAAGCAAAATTTCCGGACAGCGGGATATCGTCATCGGCTCCGTTACTGCCGGCCGGACGAATGCTGATGTTCAGGACATGCCGGGAATGTTCGTCAATACACTTGCCCTGAGAATGGAAGCGAAAGAACAGCAAACATTTGCGGAGCTTTTGGAGCTAGCAAAGCAGACGAACCTGTCAGCCCTTGAGCATCAGGAGTATCCGTTTGAAGATCTGGTTAATCAGCTTGATCTCCCTCGGGATATGAGCCGAAACCCATTGTTTAATGTGATGGTGACGACAGAAAACCCTGATAAAGAACAGCTTACATTGCAAAATCTGAGCATTTCACCTTATGAGGCTCATCAGGGAACTTCTAAGTTTGATCTGACACTGGGCGGATTTACTGATGAAAATGGCATTGGCTTGCAGCTCGAATATGCGACAGATCTGTTCGCAAAAGAAACAGCTGAAAAATGGAGCGAATACGTTCTGCGGCTACTAAAGGCTGTTGCGGATAACCCGAACCAGCCGCTTTCCAGTCTGTTACTGGTCACCGAGACAGAAAAGCAAGCGCTTCTTGAGGCATGGAAGGGCAAAGCGCTGCCTGTGCCGACAGACAAAACGGTTCATCAGCTATTCGAAGAGACTGTCCAGCGCCACAAAGACCGCCCGGCTGTCACATACAACGGCCAATCTTGGACGTACGGCGAGCTGAACGCGAAGGCAAACCGCCTCGCCCGGATTCTGATGGACTGCGGCATCAGCCCGGATGACCGCGTCGGCGTTCTCACGAAGCCGTCGCTTGAAATGTCCGCCGCGGTGCTCGGCGTCTTGAAAGCCGGAGCGGCGTTTGTGCCGATTGATCCTGACTACCCGGATCAGCGGATTGAGTATATTTTACAGGACAGCGGCGCGAAGCTTCTCTTGAAACAGGAAGGCATTTCAGTGCCGGACAGCTATACGGGAGATGTCATTCTTCTCGACGGAAGCCGCACGATTCTAAGCCTGCCGCTTGATGAAAACGACGAGGAAAATCCAGAAACCGCTGTAACCGCGGAGAACTTGGCGTACATGATTTACACGTCTGGAACGACCGGACAGCCGAAGGGTGTCATGGTCGAGCACCATGCGCTTGTGAACCTGTGCTTCTGGCACCACGACGCGTTCAGCATGACAGCGGAGGACCGCAGTGCGAAGTACGCGGGCTTCGGGTTCGACGCTTCCATTTGGGAGATGTTCCCGACCTGGACGATCGGCGCTGAACTTCACGTCATTGATGAAGCGATCCGCCTCGATATCGTCCGCCTGAACGATTATTTTGAAACGAACGGCGTAACGATCACGTTCCTGCCGACACAGCTTGCGGAACAGTTCATGGAGCTTGAGAACACATCACTTCGCGTCCTCTTGACCGGAGGAGACAAGCTGAAGCGGGCAGTGAAAAAGCCGTACACACTCGTCAACAACTACGGGCCGACAGAAAATACGGTCGTTGCCACAAGCGCAGAAATCCATCCGGAGGAAGGCTCGCTTTCCATCGGACGGGCCATTGCCAATACGAGAGTATACATTCTCGGCGAGGGCAATCAGGTGCAGCCGGAAGGCGTAGCCGGAGAGCTTTGCGTGGCGGGGCGCGGACTGGCACGAGGCTATCTGAATCGAGAAGACGAAACCGCGAAGCGGTTTGTCGCTGATCCGTTTGTGCCGGGTGAACGCATGTACCGCACCGGCGACTTGGTGAAGTGGGTGAACGGCGGCATCGAATACATCGGCCGGATCGACCAGCAGGTCAAGGTCCGCGGCTACCGGATCGAGCTCTCAGAAATTGAAGTCCAGCTCGCCCAGCTTTCTGAGGTGCAGGATGCGGCGGTGACAGCTGTCAAAGATAAAGGCGGCAATACAGCGATCGCGGCGTATGTCACACCGGAAACAGCTGACATAGAAGCACTAAAATCAACACTAAAGGAAACCCTGCCGGATTACATGATCCCGGCGTTCTGGGTGACGCTGAACGAGCTTCCGGTTACGGCAAACGGCAAAGTCGACCGCAAAGCCTTGCCTGAGCCGGACATCGAAGCGGGAAGCGGAGAATACAAAGCGCCGACGACCGACATGGAAGAGCTGCTTGCCGGCATCTGGCAGGACGTGCTTGGAATGTCTGAAGTCGGTGTCACCGACAATTTCTTCTCGCTTGGCGGAGATTCCATCAAAGGAATTCAAATGGCGAGCCGCTTGAATCAGCACGGCTGGAAGCTGGAAATGAAAGATCTCTTCCAGCATCCGACGATCGAAGAGCTCACCCAGTACGTAGAGCGTGCCGAAGGCAAACAGGCAGACCAAGGCCCGGTGGAGGGCGAAGTCATCCTGACGCCGATCCAGCGCTGGTTCTTTGAAAAGAACTTCACGAACAAGCACCACTGGAACCAATCGGTGATGCTTCACGCCAAAAAGGGCTTTGATCCTGAACGGGTGGAGAAAACATTGCAGGCGCTGATCGAGCATCATGACGCGCTCCGCATGGTCTACCGCGAGGAAAACGGGGACATCGTTCAGGTGTATAAACCGATCGGTGAGAGCAAGGTCAGCTTCGAAATCGTGGATCTGTACGGCTCCGATGAAGAGATGCTGAGAAGCCAGATTAAGCTTCTCGCGAACAAGCTGCAAAGCAGTCTCGATCTGCGAAACGGGCCGCTTTTAAAGGCGGAGCAATATCGCACAGAAGCTGGGGATCACCTGCTCATTGCTGTACACCATCTCGTGGTCGACGGTGTGTCATGGCGGATTTTGCTTGAAGACTTTGCTTCAGGCTACATGCAGGCTGAGAAAGAAGAGAGCCTTGTCTTCCCGCAAAAAACAAACTCCTTCAAGGATTGGGCGGAAGAACTGGCGGCATTCAGCCAATCAGCGCATCTTTTACAGCAGGCTGAATACTGGTCGCAAATTGCCGCTGAACAGGTTTCTCCTTTACCTAAGGATTGTGAAACAGAGCAGCGGATCGTCAAGGATACATCATCTGTCCTATGTGAATTAACGGCAGAAGACACTAAGCATCTTTTAACAGATGTTCATCAGCCATATGGAACTGAAATCAACGATATTCTTCTCAGCGCGCTCGGTTTGACAATGAAAGAATGGACAAAGGGGGCCAAAATTGGCATTAACCTTGAGGGACACGGCCGGGAGGACATTATCCCGAATGTGAATATCTCCAGAACGGTCGGCTGGTTTACGGCACAATACCCTGTTGTGCTCGACATATCTGACGCAGATGCCTCAGCTGTGATCAAAACAGTCAAAGAAAACCTGCGCCGCATTCCGGACAAAGGTGTTGGCTACGGCATTCTTCGTTATTTCACAGAAACAGCGGAAACAAAGGGCTTCACACCGGAGATCAGCTTCAACTATTTGGGCCAATTCGACAGTGAAGTCAAAACCGATTTCTTTGAACCGTCCGCTTTCGATATGGGGCGCCAAGTAAGCGGAGAATCAGAGGCGCTGTACGCATTAAGCTTCAGCGGCATGATCAGAAACGGCCGGTTTGTGCTTTCCTGCTCCTACAATGAGAAGGAGTTTGAAAGAGCTACAGTCGAGGAGCAAATGGAACGGTTTAAAGAAAACCTCCTGATGCTAATCCGCCATTGCACGGAAAAAGAAGACAAGGAATTCACACCAAGCGACTTCAGCGCCGAAGACCTTGAAATGGACGAGATGGGAGATATCTTTGACATGCTTGAGGAGAATTTAAAATAAAACGCAAGGGAATTACAGAAGGCGGGAGCGAAACATATGAGTCAATTTAGCAAGGATCAGGTTCAAGATATGTATTACCTATCGCCGATGCAGGAAGGGATGCTTTTTCATGCCATCCTGAATCCCGGCCAAAGCTTTTACCTTGAACAAATCACGATGAAAGTAAAAGGCAGCTTGAATATCAAATGTCTTGAAGAAAGCATGAATGTGATCATGGACCGGTACGATGTATTTCGTACCGTGTTCATTCACGAAAAAGTAAAAAGGCCTGTCCAAGTCGTATTGAAAAAACGGCAGTTCCATATAGAAGAAATCGATCTGACACACTTAACGGGCAGCGAGCAAACAGCCAAAATCAATGAGTACAAAGAACAGGATAAGATCAGGGGTTTTGATTTGACGCGGGATATTCCGATGCGGGCAGCCATTTTCAAGAAAGCTGAAGAAAGCTTTGAATGGGTGTGGAGCTACCACCACATTATTTTGGACGGATGGTGCTTCGGCATCGTCGTACAGGATCTATTTAAGGTATACAATGCTCTGCGCGAACAAAAGCCGTACAGCCTGCCGCCCGTCAAACCGTATAAAGACTACATCAAGTGGCTTGAAAAGCAGGATAAACAAGCATCACTGCGTTACTGGCGCGAATATTTAGAGGGCTTTGAAGGACAAACGACGTTTGCGGAGCAAAGAAAGAAACAAAAGGACGGCTATGAGCCGAAAGAGCTGCTCTTTTCACTGTCGGAGGCGGAAACAAAGGCCTTTACCGAGCTTGCAAAATCGCAGCATACCACTTTGAGTACGGCGCTGCAGGCAGTCTGGAGCGTATTGATCAGCCGCTATCAGCAGTCTGGCGATTTGGCCTTCGGTACAGTTGTTTCAGGGCGTCCCGCGGAAATCAAAGGCGTTGAACATATGGTCGGGCTGTTTATCAACGTTGTCCCGAGACGTGTGAAGCTGTCTGAGGGTATCACATTTAACGGCTTGCTCAAGCGGCTGCAGGAGCAATCGCTGCAGTCCGAGCCGCATCAATATGTGCCGCTTTATGACATCCAAAGCCAGGCCGATCAGCCGAAACTGATTGACCACATCATTGTTTTTGAGAACTATCCGCTTCAGGATGCGAAAAATGAAGAAAGCAGTGAAAACGGCTTTGATATGGTGGATGTTCATGTTTTTGAGAAGTCGAATTATGATCTCAACCTGATGGCTTCCCCGGGAGATGAGATGCTGATTAAGCTTGCCTATAATGAGAATGTGTTTGATGAGGCGTTTATCCTGCGCTTGAAATCTCAGCTTCTTACAGCAATTCAGCAGCTCATCCAGAATCCTGATCAGCCTGTCAGCACGATCAACCTCGTTGACGACAGGGAGAGAGAATTTTTGCTAACCGGCTTAAACCCGCCGGCTCAAGCTCATGAAACAAAGCCTCTGACGTATTGGTTCAAGGAAGCAGTGAACGCCAATCCGGATGCACCGGCGCTTACGTATTCCGGCCAGACCCTGTCTTATCGCGAATTAGATGAGGAAGCGAACCGCATTGCACGCCGGCTGCAAAAACACGGTGCGGGCAAAGGCTCTGTTGTAGCGCTGTACACGAAGCGCTCACTTGAACTGGTGATCGGCATTCTCGGTGTATTAAAGGCGGGAGCAGCCTATCTGCCGGTTGATCCGAAGCTGCCAGAGGACCGAATCTCGTATATGCTGGCTGACAGTGCGGCAGCCTGTCTTCTGACGCATCAGGAGATGAAAGAACAAGCGGCTGAGCTGCCGTATACAGGCACAACGCTCTTCATTGATGATCAAACACGGTTTGAAGAACAGGCAAGCGATCCTGCAACCGCGATTGATCCTAATGATCCGGCATATATCATGTACACGTCCGGCACAACCGGAAAGCCAAAGGGCAATATCACCACTCATGCCAATATTCAAGGATTGGTCAAGCATGTAGACTACATGGCATTTTCTGATCAGGATACGTTCTTGTCTGTTTCGAATTACGCCTTTGATGCATTTACCTTTGATTTCTATGCTTCTATGCTGAATGCGGCACGGCTCATTATCGCAGATGAACATACGCTGCTTGATACAGAACGGCTCACAGATCTGATCCTGCAAGAGAATGTCAATGTCATGTTTGCGACAACCGCACTATTTAATCTTCTCACAGATGCGGGAGAGGATTGGATGAAGGGGCTTCGCTGTATATTATTCGGCGGAGAGCGCGCGTCAGTGCCTCATGTCAGAAAAGCGCTGCGGATCATGGGGCCGGGCAAGCTGATTAACTGCTACGGGCCGACTGAGGGAACAGTGTTTGCGACAGCTCACGTCGTGCATGATCTGCCGGATTCCATCTCCTCATTGCCGATCGGAAAGCCGATCAGCAATGCCAGTGTTTATATTCTGAATGAGCAAAGCCAGCTCCAGCCATTCGGGGCGGTCGGTGAACTGTGCATCAGCGGAATGGGCGTGTCAAAAGGGTATGTAAATCGTGCTGACCTCACGAAGGAAAAGTTTATCGAGAACCCGTTCAAGCCGGGAGAAACGCTTTACCGTACAGGGGATTTAGCGCGCTGGCTGCCGGATGGAACGATTGAATACGCCGGCCGTATTGACGACCAGGTCAAAATACGCGGACACCGGATTGAGCTTGAAGAAATCGAAAAGCAGCTGCAGGAATACCCAGGTGTGAAAGATGCGGTCGTTGTGGCGGACCGCCATGAGTCTGGCGATGCATCAATCAATGCCTACCTTGTGAACCGAACGCAGCTTTCAGCTGAAGACGTGAAGGCGCACCTGAAAAAACAGCTTCCTGCTTACATGGTGCCGCAAACCTTTACCTTCTTGGATGAGCTTCCTTTAACGACGAACGGGAAAGTCAATAAACGGCTGCTCCCAAAACCTGATCAGGATCAGCTGGCGGAAGAATGGATTGGACCGCGGAACGAGATGGAAGAAACAATCGCACAAATATGGTCTGAGGTTCTCGGCAGAAAGCAAATTGGCATTCATGACGATTTCTTTGCGCTCGGAGGGCATTCCTTGAAGGCCATGACCGCCGCGTCCCGCATCAAGAAAGAGCTCGGGATTGATCTTCCAGTGAAGCTTTTGTTTGAAGCGCCGACGATCGCCGGCATTTCAGCGTATTTGAAAAACGGGGGCTCTGATGGCTTGCAGGATGTAACGATAATGAATCAGGATCAGGAGCAGATCATTTTCGCATTTCCGCCGGTTCTGGGCTATGGCCTTATGTACCAAAATCTGTCCAGCCGCTTGCCGTCATACAAGCTATGCGCCTTTGATTTTATTGAGGAGGAAGACCGGCTTGACCGCTATGCGGATTTGATCCAGAAGCTGCAGCCGGAAGGGCCTTTAACATTGTTTGGATATTCAGCGGGATGCAGCCTGGCGTTTGAAGCTGCGAAAAAGCTTGAGGAACAAGGCCGTATTGTTCAGCGGATCATCATGGTGGATTCCTATAAAAAACAAGGTGTCAGTGATCTGGACGGACGCACGGTTGAAAGTGATGTCGAAGCGTTGATGAATGTCAATCGGGACAATGAAGCGCTCAACAGCGAAGCCGTCAAACACGGCCTCAAGCAAAAAACACATGCCTTTTACTCATACTACGTCAACCTGATCAGCACAGGCCAGGTGAAAGCAGATATTGATCTGCTGACTTCCGGCGCTGATTTTGACATGCCGGAATGGCTTGCATCATGGGAAGAAGCTACAACAGGTGCTTACCGTATGAAAAGAGGCTTCGGAACACACGCAGAAATGCTGCAGGGCGAAACGCTAGATAGGAATGCCGGGATTTTGCTCGAATTTCTTAATACACAAACCGTAACGGTTTCATAAATGAAGTGATGAAAGGAGGAGACAGCCAATGAGCCAACTCTTCAAATCATTTGATGCGTCGGAAAAAACACAGCTCATCTGTTTTCCGTTTGCCGGCGGCTATTCGGCGTCGTTTCGCCCTCTCCATGCTTTTTTGCAGGGGGAGTGCGAGATGCTCGCTGCCGAGCCGCCGGGACACGGCACGAATCAAACGTCAGCCATTGAGGATCTCGAAGAGCTGACGGATTTGTACAAGCAAGAACTGAACCTTCGCCCTGATCGGCCGTTTGTGCTGTTCGGACACAGTATGGGCGGAATGATCACCTTCAGGCTGGCACAAAAGCTTGAGCGTGAAGGCATCTTTCCGCAGGCGGTTATCATTTCTGCAATCCAGCCGCCTCATATTCAGCGGAAGAAAGTGTCCCACCTGCCTGATGATCAGTTTCTCGATCATATTATCCAATTAGGCGGAATGCCCGCAGAGCTTGTTGAAAATAAGGAGGTCATGTCCTTTTTCCTGCCTTCTTTCCGATCAGATTACCGGGCTCTTGAACAATTTGAGCTTTACGATCTGGCCCAGATCCAGTCGCCTGTTCATGTCTTTAACGGGCTTGATGATAAAAAGTGCATACGAGATGCGGAAGGGTGGAAGAAGTGGGCAAAAGACATCACATTCCATCAATTTGACGGCGGGCACATGTTCCTGCTGTCACAAACGGAAGAAGTCGCAGAACGGATTTTTGCGATCTTGAATCAGCATCCGATCATTCAACCGTGATCAAAAGCGGACAGCTTCGGCTGTTCCGCTTTTTTTGTGTTGAATGCCAATTTCTGCATGGTATAATAGTCGAAATACTCAAATAAAGGCAGGTCGAAACATGCGCACGTCTCCCAGGATGAAATGGTTTGTATTGCTGTTTACGTTTGTTTTCGCCATCGGAATGAACTCATTCAGAAATTCCTTTCAATTTTTTATGCTGCCAATGGCAGACGCCTTCCATGCCGACAGGTCGCTGATTTCGGTTTCTGTCAGCATTTTTATGATCACAACCGGCATCGTCCAGTTTTTTGTCGGTTTTTTTATCGACCGTTTCAGTGTCAGAAAAATTATGGCGCTGGGAGCTGTTTGCATCAGCGCAAGCTTTTTGGTGCTTCCTTATTCACCGAATGTTCATGTGTTTTCCGCCATTTACGGTGTGCTTGGCGGAATCGGGTATTCCTGCGCGGTCGGCGTGACGACCCAGTATTTCATCAGCTGTTGGTTTGACACACACAAAGGTCTGGCGCTTGCTATTTTGACCAATGCCAACTCTGCGGGCCTGCTGCTTCTCTCGCCCATTTGGGCTGCGGCTCCGTATCATGCCGGCTGGCAGAGCACCTATACCATTTTGGGAATCGTCATGGCGGCTGTTCTGCTGCCGCTCCTCGTCTTTGGGATGAAGCACCCGCCACATGCGCAAGCGGAAACTGTGAAAAAATCTTATGATTGGCGAGGGTTTTGGAACGTGATGAAGCAATCCCGCCTCATTCATATCCTGTACTTCGGCGTGTTTACTTGCGGATTTACAATGGGAATTATTGATGCTCACCTCGTCCCGATACTGAAGGATGCGCATGTCTCTCATGTCAACGGAATGATGGCCGCGTTCGGGGCATTTATCATCATTGGCGGATTATTGGCGGGCTGGCTGTCAGATCTCCTCGGCAGCAGAAGCGTCATGCTATCCATCTTATTTTTCATTCGGCTGCTCAGCCTCATTTGCCTGCTCATTCCCATTCTCGGAATTCATCACAGCGACCTTTGGTACTTCGGGTTTATCCTGTTATTCGGGCTCAGTTACACAGGCGTGATCCCGCTGACCGCGGCGTCAATTTCGGAAAGCTATCAAACAGGATTGATCGGATCGCTGTTAGGCATCAATTTCTTTATCCATCAGGTTGCCGGAGCTCTCAGCGTGTATGCGGGCGGTTTGTTTTTTGACATGACTCATGGTTATTTGCTGATTGTCGCTGTGTGCATTGTGTTTGTGGGTTTATCGGCTGTAATAGAGCTGGTGCCGTTTTTCAATAAACAGAAGGCAAAAGAAACTCACCATTCAATATAAAAGGATCAGCACTGTCAATGCTGATCCTTTTTAAATTTGAGTTTTTTTGTTCCGGTATTTTTAAGGATAATCTTCTTGAATCTATTCATCTCCACTTGGGAATGAAAAAATGTTTTGGGATCGCAATATATTGGCTGCTGGATGTATTGATGCGGAAGATATTCTTATATTCGAAAACAGCTGTGATTTCATCCCAATTGAAAATGAGGTCATATTTTTTAGAACATATACGAATTCCTTCTTGGTTCAGAGTATATGTTCTTTTAGATTTCATCCGTTCGTTCTTCTTGTATGCTCTGGAAAACTTCACATATAGAAGAAGGAGAAGCAGCAGTGTAAACAGAACGGACATCACGATAATCAACATACTGTTCATAAACAAGTTAAGCGCGTCACTGCCATAAACGATACGGGGCCATCCGTTAATGAAGTTAACTGCAGCAAATATGGCGCAAAACAACAGAAAGTAAAAGCATGATATTTTTGCGATTTGATAAAAAAAGATTTCTCTTACATCCTTAAAAGCGATTTCTCCTGGAAGATTGATACTTTCACTAGCATATTGAATCATACGGTAAACCTACACCTCTAACCATGTTTTTCCTTTCAGTCTAGCATAATTTCTCATTTTTTTGCAGGCATACCAAGGCGCTTTGTTTTTTTCTCCAGATTGATATTGCTCCCCACCACGCCAATCATAATACAAACAGCCCCGGCAAGATGATACCAGGCCAGGCTTTCGTTGAGAATCAAAACTCCTGCAATCATCGTCACAATGGTAGATACATGATTAAAAGCGCTCATTTTAAACGCCTCAATTCGCGACAGCGTATAGTTAGACAGAAACGAAGTAACAAGTGAAGACAGCACGCCCAAATACACAATGGCGAGAACGAAGCCGGGCTCCCGGAACGGCAGAAAATAAGTGCCGACTGTTCCCGCCGCTCCGTGACGCACAAGGGCGATGGCGTTGAAGACGACAAAGCCGATGGCTGACATGATGTAGGTGAGCTCGGTCAGCTTGAACCGCTGCGTCATTTTTCTGGCAGCAGTATTGTACATCGCTGAAGACAAAGCGGACAATAGGATCAGCAAAGACCCTTTTAAGCTGGCTGATTCCACGTCAACGCCTTTCATCACAAAAATAAACATGACGCCGGCAACGGATAAAACCGTGAACCCCTTTTGGGTCCACGTTGGGCGTTCCTTTAAAACATAAGCGGCAAAGACCATCGTGAAAATCGGAATGGCTGCCTGAATAATTCCCGCTTCAGAGGAGGACGAGTACACAAGGCCAAATGCCTGAAAGCTGAAAAATAACGCGGGATACAGCAGGGCGAGCGGCAAAATGGCAATGACGTCCTTTACGCGGATTGATAGCTTTACCCAGCCGAATAAGATCGGTACAGTGGCCGCAGCAAACGCAATGGTGAACCGATGCGCCAAAATATCAAACGGCTCTGCTGTTTGCAGTGCGATTTTTACGAATAGAAAGGATAAACCGATAATGAACGAATATAAAATAGCCGCTATATAAGCGGGGGTTTGCTGATGTTTAACCATAATGGGAAGGGCTCCTTTACCTGAATTGCAGCGCCGGTCGCTCCCTTTATTGTATGGCCGCGGTCAGAACGGTACAATGAGAAAAACAATGAACTGTACCGGTACAAAACAGGGGGAGAAGGCATGGAGAAATATATGAGTCTATTAACGAGGATAGAGGAGATGATGCAAAGCACCTCATATCAAGAAGGAGACAGGCTTCCATCTATCCGTCAGCTGTCCGCCCGCTACCAAGTCAGCAAAAGCACAGTGATCCGCGCGCTGCAGGAGCTGGAAAAGCGCCACCTTATCTATTCTGTTCCGAAAAGCGGCTATTATATTGTGAAAAAGTCAGGGAAATCAAAAAGCGGGCAGCCTGGCCCCATCGACTTTGCCACATCTGCGCCGGATCCCGATGTGTTTCCGTATCTTGATTTTCAGCACTGCATCAACAAAGCGATTGATACATACAAAAACGATTTGTTTATTTATGGGACGCCAAAGGGGCTTCCATCACTCATCCGCGTACTCCGAAAGCTCTTGGCCACTCAACAGGTATTTGCGGATGAACGGCATATTTTCATTACATCAGGTGTCCAGCAGGCGTTATCCTTGCTTTGTGCCATGCCGTTCCCAAATGGGAAAGAGAAGATCGCCATTGAACAGCCGGGCTACCATTTGATGGTCGAACAGCTTGAGACACTTGGGATTCCCGCCATCGGGGTGAAACGAACGGAAGAAGGGCTTGATATAGCCAAGGTTGAGCGGTTATTTCAAACAGAATCGATTAAATTTTTTTATACGATGCCGCGCTTCCATAACCCGCTTGGGTGCTCATTGTCAGAGCGTGATAAACAGGAGCTTGTGAGACTGGCAGAAGCGTATGATGTCTATCTCGTTGAGGATGATTACCTCGGTGATCTGGAGGAAAATAAAAAGGCAGATCCGCTGTACGCATATGATCTGTCCTCACATGTCATCTATTTGAAAAGCTTCTCGAAAATGATGTTCCCCGGCCTCCGCGTGGGGGCGGCTGTTTTGCCCGAAGCGCTGACTGACACGTTCTATGCGTACAAAAAGCTGAACGACATCGACTGTTCGATGATTTCTCAAGCGGCATTGGAGATTTACCTGAAAAGCGGTATGTACGGCAGGCATAAGGAGAAAATCAGAGATTCTTATAAAGAGCGGTCGCTGAGGCTACATCAAGCCATTCGAACTCACAGGCAGCTGGGAAGCGGACGCTTTACGTTCTCCAGCGGGCAGGCACCCTGTATGCACACCCATCTGGTGCTTCCTCAGGATCTGCCCGCCTCAAGAGTGATTCATAGACTGGAAAAACAAGGGGTTCTCCTTGAGGCGATAGACCGTCATTATTTATCAGATTATCCGAAAGAAAATCTATTAAAAATCAATATTTCCAATGTGAAAACGGAAGATATTGAGCGCGGTGTCAAGCTGTTGATGAGCCATTTATAAAAGCTCTTCGTACGAGACCATTGTGATATCCTCGGGGAAATCAGGGTGTACGGCGCATACAGCCATTTTGTAGCCGGGATCGACCTCATACGTTTTGATATAGCATGGGGAATGGCTGTCCGGAAGCTCAATGGATACTTGTCCGTCCTGGTGCAGGCGCACTGAAAAGGAATCAAGCGGAAGCGATAAGCCTTTGCCTTCCTGTTTGATAAAGCTTTCTTTCATTGACCATAGATGATAAAAATAGTCTGTCTGCTCGTCCTTGTCTTTTGCTAAAAGGTCGCTGTACTCTGTTTTTGAAAAGAAGCGCTTGGCGATCTCAAGGCTGATCGGTTTCGTTTTTTCGATATCTATGCCGATCGGCTGTGAATCAAACGCGCAAATGACCCAGCGTCCGGAGTGAGAAATGTTGAAATGAGCGTCGGGAAGATCAGGGATGCACGGCTTCCCGTATTCCTGCGTGCTAAAGCGGATATCGGATTTGTCCAACTGATACTGCCTGCTTATGACTGAGCGAACGAGCACATCTCCCAGCAGGGTGCGGTGAGCATCTTCTTTATGATAAAATCTCCGGCATTTCTCCCGTTTTTCAGGTGATATGAAAGACATGAACCGTTCATTTTCTTCCTGTGAAAGCGGGCGGTCCATATAAATTCCGTAAATCTTCATTCTAGATCCTCCGTCTGCAAAAGATTGTCAAAACCATCCTATCATACTTCCACAAGACTCATATAGAGGAGAAAATAAAAAAACAAAGCCAAGGCGGCTTTGTTTTAGTGTACAGGCGGAGATGCTTTCACTGCGGCTGTCCGCCTTGCCACAGCATAATTCAGCAACTGGATTGACTGGGGCAATGAAAAACGCAAAATAAGTCCGGTGAGGATGGCGGTCAAAATGGTGCCAAAACCGATCGGTCCGCCCATGCCCCATGCCGCAAACAAAATGGTTAATTCCATGCCGTTCCGCACCCATTGCACATTCCAGCCGGTTTTTTCTGTAATCAGCATCATCAGTGAATCACGCGGCCCCGCGCCAAGGCCTGCTGATACATAAACACCGACGCCGTAACCAATCAGCACCACGCCTAGAGAGAAGACGATGATCGAGCCTGTGTAGGTCGAGAGGGCAGGCAGAATGAAATTGAAAAAATCTATAAATACACCAATGAGCACCATATTCAGGAGGGCACCAATTTTCGGCCAAGCTCTCGTAAACAATGACGTGAATCCGACGATGAGCGCTCCAATAATGATTGACCACTGGCCGACGGTAAGCCCGAAGTGCTGAAACAGGCTGTAATGAAATGCATCCCACGGACTAATGCCGAGTGCTTTTCCTTCTATCGTCAGGGATACACCAAAAGCCAAAATGATCAAACCGGCAAAATAAAATGTCCAGCGCAGAACAAGTTCTTGCTTCACGTGAGGTCCCTTCTTTCGTAAAAATCAGTCGATTGTCATTGTAGCACATCTGACAGAAGGGCGGAATAGGCGAAAGGGGCTCAACAAAAAAACAGGGCCGCCGGAGGCGCCCTGTTTCAGCG
The DNA here is from genome assembly GCF_000978495.1 of Bacillus sp. LM 4-2. Lineage (NCBI taxonomy): Bacteria > Bacillati > Bacillota > Bacilli > Caryophanales > Bacillaceae > Bacillus > Bacillus sp. LM 4-2. The sequence continues at coordinate 401,420 of NZ_CP011101.1, forward strand.
TGTTGGCAAACCCTTGCATTCGTTGTCAGGCCTGTGCTTCGGTGCTCACGAATTTAACATTAGCTGTGCTCCAATGCTCGCCCTTCCTAGACTTCAAAGGTTTTCAATCACGCTGAAAATCACAAAATCCTAAAACGAATATCGTTTTAGGATTTTGTCAATAATCTGAAACAGGGCGCTGACGCTCTGTTTTTCTTATTACAGCGGGTTCAAAATCCGGTTTAAGAACCGCTGTGTCCGTTCTTCTTTTGGTGCGGAGAAAATTTGCTCCGGCGGTCCCTGCTCCACGATAACGCCGCCGTCGATGAAGATGACTTCATCCGCAACCTCCTGCGCGAACTTGATTTCGTGGGTCACGACGACCATGGTCCAGCCTTCATTGGCCAAGTCCTTGATAACCTTCAGCACCTCTCCGACAAGCTCGGGATCAAGCGCTGAGGTCGGTTCGTCAAACAGCATGAGCTCAGGCTGTATCGCCAGTGCGCGGGCGATGCCGACGCGCTGCTGCTGGCCGCCGGAAAGCTGGAACGGATATAAATCCATTTTGTCCTTCAATCCGACTTTATCAAGAAGCTGAATCGCTTCTTTTCTGACTTCCTCTTTGTTCCGTTTTTGCACCTGAACAGGGCCCTCCATCACGTTTTCGAGGGCTGTGCGGTGCGGGAACAGGTGATACGCCTGAAACACCATTCCGGATTTTCGGCGAAGCTTTAGGATATCCGCCTGTTTCACCTTTTTGGAGAAATCGATGGAGAAATCATCAAATGCAAGCTCTCCGCGATTCGGGATCTCCAGAGCGTTCAGGCAGCGGAGCAGCGTCGTTTTCCCTGAACCTGAAGGCCCAAGTATGGCGATGACTTTTCCTTTTTCAATCTTCATATCTATCTTTTTTAAAATTTCATTTTCACCGAATGATTTGTTTAATCCTTTAACGGTAAGCATACTCGGAACCTCCTTATTTGGCCACGTAGCGGTCAAGACGCCGTTCGATGACATGCTGGACGAGTGAGAGCAGGAAGCAGATAATCCAATAAATAAAGGCTGCTTCAATATAGATCACTAAAATTTGATCAAGATTCCGCGCGCCGATTTCCTGGGCTTTTCTGAACAGCTCAGCGACCAGAATTTGAGAGGCGAGGGATGTATCTTTAATCAGGCTGATAAAGGTATTGGATAATGGCGGGATCGACACACGAAACGCCTGCGGCAAAATGACGCGGAACAGCGTTTTTTGATGTGTCATGCCAATTGTGTAGCCGGCTTCCCATTGCCCTTTCGGCACGGATAAAATAGATGCCCGAATGATTTCAGATGCATAGGCGCCGACGTTTAATGAAAAGGCGATAACTGCGCTTGGAAATGGATCTAATGTGACGTTAAAGGCCGGGAACAGATAGAAAATGATGAACAATTGAACGAGAAGAGGAGTGCCGCGTATTGCGGATACGTATACGCTGAACACCCATCTCAAAGGTCTCACTTTCGACATTCTGGCAAGCGCCGTAATCAGCGCCAGGATCATTCCGAATATAAAGGAAAGAATCGTAAGGGGAATCGTATAGTAGATTCCCCCTGAAAGTATCGGCCAGAATGACTGCTGCACCAGATCCCACGGGATCGCCGTGCCAAGCGTCAATGCCGGCAGATTATTTAGAAACATCTTCGCCGAACCATTTTTTAGAAATTTTAGAAAGAGTCCCGTCCTCTTTCATTTCTTTTAATGCTTTGTTGACTTGATCAACAACCTCGCCGCTTCCTTTACGGAACGTGAAATATGTTGACTGAGGCTCACCTGTTTCAAACGCGATTTTCACGTTTTTATTGCCAGATGTTTTTAAGTAGTTCAATACGGCAAGCTTATCGTTGTATGTCATATCGACGCGGCCTTGCTGGATCATTTGAAGGGCCTGCGCCATGCCTTCAACGCCTTCTACTTTAGCGCCGGCATTTGTAGCTAATTTGTTGTAGTTGCTTGTCAGTGATTGAGCTGACGTTTTTCCTTTTACATCTGCTTCAGACTTAATATCGTTGTTGTCTTTTTTCGTTACGACAACGGCTCTTGATGTTGTGTATTTATCTGAGAAATCATATTTGTCTTCACGATCTGTTTTTCCGACTTGGTTGGCAACAACGTCAAACCGTTTGGAATTCAGGCCGGCAAACATACTGTCCCATTGTGTTTCCTTAAAGTCGACTTTAAGCCCGAGGCGTTTTGCGACTTCTGTGATAACTTCGACATCATAGCCAGTCAGTTTATCAGTGTCTTTGTCGTGGTAAGTGAACGGCTCATATGTTCCTTCCGTTCCGACTGTGAGCACACCTTTTTTCTTAATTGAAGCCCAAAGATCGCCATCTTTGGCATTATCTTTTGACTGATTGTCATTTCCTGCTCCGCAAGCTGCAAGAGCTGCAATACTTACGACCATGAATAAAGCCAATAATGCTTTTTTCATCTTATTCCCCACTTTTCTGGTTGATTTTATTGAAATAAAAAATTAGCTTACAAATCTAAAGGATAACTTTTTTTTAGTATGAGTCAAGTATTTGGTTTTCATAAGACAAAATCTTTTAAAATAAATCCAAAAATTGCTGTGCCGGTTTAGGCAAATAACTGTCCGTTCTCCACATGACAGCCGGTGTCATAATGAAGGGATTATTTTCGATATGGACGGTGTGAACGTGATTTCTCATATGAACGGGAATCATTGTGACAGGCAAAATAGACGCGCCGAATCCGGATGACACGAGGCTGAGCAAAGTTGCAGAGTCGTGGCATTCACAAACAATGCGCGGCTCCAGGTTCAAACGATGAAATTCATTCATGACCTGATTATAGACGCCTTTTCCGTTGACAGGCCGCAGCAGGATCAGCGGAAATGAAGGAATGTCCACCATCTTAATGGTGTCTCCGCACGGATATCCGGCTTCATCTGAAAGCACGAGCACACATGGAATGTCATCAAGCTGCTTGAATTGTACTGTGTCACTTTTGATCAGTGTTGTCGTGACCGCCGCATCGATTTGCCGGCTTTCCAGCAGTTCCAACAGTGTCGCGGGTTCATTTTCCCAAATATTAAAGGTGAGATGGGGGTATCTCTCTTTGATCTGTGTTACTTTTTCAAGCATCAGAGCCGCGCAATAAATCGTTGATCCCACGGCAAGTGTACCGGCTACTTCCTCCTTCAGCTCCTGTACCTCAATGACTGCATCTTCAAACCTATGCAGAATCTCTTTTGCTCTTTTTAGAAAAACAGCTCCTTCATATGTAAGAGTCATTTGTTTTTTCTTGTTACGGTCAAACAGAACAACACCAAGTTCGTCCTCCAGCTGTTTGAGCTGCCTGCTTAAAGGCGGCTGCGCCATGTGAAGCTTTTTGGCTGCGGACGTAATTTTCTGTTCTTGGGCAATGGTAATGAAGTATCGAAGCTGGCGAATATCCAAAAGAAAGCGCCTCCTTATCATACCTTTTAGGTATTAATTATAGATTTAATAGATATTTTTCATATGGATATATCAGGAGTATGATTGAAATGAAAGCAGAATTCAAGCGTAAAGGAGGGGGCAAAGTGAAACTCGTTGTCGGAATGACAGGGGCAACAGGGGCCATTTTCGGGGTCAGGCTGCTGCAGTGGCTGAAGGCCGCCGGAGTGGAAACCCATCTCGTTGTGTCTCCTTGGGCAAACGTCACGATCAAACACGAAACAGGCTATACGTTACAAGAAGTAGAACAACTGGCCACATACACTTACTCACATAAGGATCAGGCGGCAGCCATTTCAAGCGGGTCGTTTGATACCGATGGAATGATTGTTGCGCCGTGCAGCATGAAATCTCTCGCAAGCATTCGCACAGGAATGGCGGATAATCTGCTGACACGTGCGGCGGATGTCATGCTCAAGGAGAGAAAAAAACTCGTCCTCTTAACGAGAGAGACGCCTTTGAACCAAATTCATCTCGAAAATATGCTAGCGCTTACGAAAATGGGCACCATCATTCTTCCTCCGATGCCGGCATTTTATAATCGGCCGAGAAGCTTAGAGGAAATGGTTGACCATATTGTTTTTAGAACGTTGGACCAATTCGGCATTCGGCTTCCTGAAGCGAAGCGCTGGAATGGGATTGAAAAACAAAAAGGAGGAGCTTGATCATGGCTTATCAAGATTTCAGAGAATTTCTCGCTGCCCTTGAAAAAGAAGGACAGCTGCTTACAGTGAATGAAGAGGTAAAGCCGGAACCGGATTTAGGGGCCTCCGCACGGGCAGCCAGCAATCTTGGCGATAAAAGCCCTGCGCTCTTATTTAACAACATTTACGGCTATCATAACGCGCGAATTGCGATGAATGTCATCGGCTCTTGGCCAAACCATGCCATGATGCTGGGCATGCCGAAAGACACACCGGTAAAAGAACAGTTTTTTGAATTCGCAAAGCGTTATGACCAGTTTCCGATGCCGGTCAAACGTGAGGAAACAGCGCCATTTCATGAAAATGAAATCACAGAAGATATCAATTTGTTCGATATACTGCCTCTTTTCAGAATTAACCAGGGTGATGGAGGCTACTATTTAGACAAAGCATGTGTCATTTCCCGTGATCTTGAGGACCCTGACAACTTCGGCAAACAAAATGTCGGCATTTACAGAATGCAAGTCAAAGGAAAAGACCGCCTTGGCATTCAGCCTGTCCCGCAGCACGATATTGCAATCCATCTGCGCCAAGCTGAAGAACGCGGCATCAACCTTCCGGTCACTATTGCGCTCGGCTGTGAGCCGGTCATTACAACGGCGGCATCGACTCCGCTTCTCTATGATCAATCAGAATACGAAATGGCAGGTGCGATTCAAGGCGAACCATATCGCATCGTCAAATCAAAGCTGTCTGATCTTGATGTTCCGTGGGGCGCTGAAGTGGTGCTTGAAGGTGAGATTATTGCCGGAGAGCGCGAATATGAAGGGCCGTTCGGTGAATTCACAGGCCATTATTCCGGCGGACGCAGCATGCCGATTATCAAAATTAAACGCGTCTATCACAGAAACAATCCGATCTTTGAACATTTATACTTAGGCATGCCTTGGACAGAATGCGATTACATGATCGGCATTAACACATGCGTGCCGCTTTATCAGCAGTTAAAAGAAGCGTATCCGAACGAAATTGTGGCAGTGAACGCCATGTACACACACGGTTTAATCGCGATTGTTTCCACAAAAACCCGCTATGGCGGATTTGCGAAAGCGGTCGGCATGCGCGCACTCACAACGCCGCACGGACTCGGCTACTGCAAAATGGTCATAGTCGTTGATGAGGATGTCGATCCATTCAACCTTCCGCAGGTCATGTGGGCGCTTTCGACCAAAATGCATCCGAAACATGATGCGGTCATCATTCCGGACTTATCTGTCCTGCCGCTTGATCCGGGATCCAATCCATCAGGAATCACTCACAAAATGATTCTAGACGCCACTACACCGGTTGCGCCGGAAACAAGAGGCCATTATTCACAGCCGCTTGATTCTCCGCTAACAACGAAAGAATGGGAACAAAAACTAATGGACTTAATGAATAAATAAGGAAAGGATGTTCGAAATGCATACATGTCCTCGATGCGACTCAAAAAAGGGAGAAGTCATGAGCAAATCGCCTGTAGAAGGCGCATGGGAAGTTTATCAGTGCCAAACATGCTTTTTTACATGGAGATCCTGTGAACCGGAAAGCATTACAAATCCCGAAAAATACAATCCAGCGTTTAAAATTGATCCAAAGGAAACAGAAACAGCAATTGAAGTTCCGGCGGTGCCGGAACGAAAGGCTTGATCCGCGTGAACTGTATGTCAGACCGTCTCTTTGAGCTGCTTGACGGGAGCTGCCTGAATGAGAAGCAGCATGAGGCCTTCGTTCTGCAAACAGTATCAGAGGATGGCTGGCCGCATGCCGCTATGATCAGTGCAGGTGAAATCATCGCGCTGAGCCGAACTGATATCCGAATCGCTCTGTGGAAAAACACAATGACTTCGGCCAACATCCTTCGCACAGGAAAAGCACAGTTCACGGCGTGGTGGAAGGGAGCGGCCTATTATGTAAAGCTTGAATGCGCGCCTTTACCGCCTTTGAAAGATGCCGAATATGAAAGAGACCGTTTTTCCTGCCGCATCGTTTCAGTGAAAGAGGACGTTGCGAAATACGCTGATTTGACTTCAGGTGTCCGTATACAGCTTCACAGCCCTGAAGAGGTGCTGAGCAGATGGAAAAAGACCCTGGAAGATTTAAAACGGTAATATCGATAGCCTGACGCCATGCGTCAGGCTTTTTTTATATAATGAAAACAAAAGGGGGCGTGAGAAATGGAACGTGCGGGGATCTGTCACTCGGACGGCTTTGATTTAGCTTATCGAATTGAGGGCGAGGGCGCACCCATCCTTGTGATCGGGAGTGCGGTTTACTATCCGCGCCTTTTTTCCTCAGATATCAAACAGAAATATCAATGGGTCTTTGTCGACCATAGGGGATTTGCTAAGCCTAAGCGGGAGCTTCGTGCGGAGGATTCGAGGCTTGATGCCGTCTTGGCTGATATCGAAAGGATGAGAACATTTCTTCAGCTTGAGGATGTTACTATCCTGGGACATTCCGGGCACGCTTTTATGGCTTTAGAGTATGCCAGGACATATCCCAAACAAGTTCGGAAGGTGGCGCTCTTTAATACTGCGCCTGATAACAGTGAAGAAAGACAGCGAAAAAGCGAATCATTTTTCATGGAAACAGCCAGTCTTGAGAGAAAGAAACGCTTTGAAAAAGACATCGAGAATTTGCCGCAGGACATCGACAAAGATCCTGAAAGGCGCTTTGTGCACATGTGTATTCGCGCTGAAGCGAAAAGCTTTTATCAAGAGCGGCCGCATGCTGCTGCCTTATGGGACGGTGTATTCACGAATATGCCGATCATTGATGAATTATGGGGCAATACATTTGCCCGGATTGATCTTCTTCAGCGGTTAGCTGATGTTCGTATGCCGGTGTATATCGGATTAGGGAGATATGATTATTTGGTTGCGCCCGTTTCGCTATGGGATGCTGTTGACGGTTTATATCCCCATGTTGATAAGGTTATTTTTGAAAAGAGCGGCCATCAGCCGATGCTGGAAGAACCGGAAGCCTTTGATCAAAGCTTCAGGAAATGGCTTGATCAATAAAAAACAGCCCGCAGATCAACATCCGCGGGCTGTTTCTGATTATAAGACCCCTTTCATCGCGCGTTTGATCACCGGCGAGAGCAGCAGGAGAATGCCGCCAAGAACGATAGAAATCAAACCGATGGTGCCGAAGTACATTGTTTCAGGAATTTTATCAAACAATCCGGCTACTTGGGCATTGATCGCTTGGGCTGCTGCGTTCGTCAGAAACCACATACTCATTGTCTGTGCAGAGAAGGCAGCTGGTGCCAGTTTCGTTGTCACGGATAAACCGACTGGAGACAGGCACAGCTCTCCAAGCACGACAAGCAGGAAGCTGAGAACGAGCCAAAGCGGGCTTACGAGTGCTTCTTTTCCTTGCATAGCAGGGAATACCATAATGATAAATGACAATCCGGCTAAAATAATTCCGATTGAGAATTTAACTGGTGTAGACGGCTGACGTTTGCCAAGCTTCATCCAGAGCCATGCGAATATTGGCGCAAAAATGACAACAAACAATGGATTTAATGATTGGAACCATGATGACTGAAGTTCGAATCCGCCCAATGAAAGTCTTATGCGTTCATCAGCGTATACCGCAAGAATGGTCGCTCCCTGTTCCTGAATGGCCCAGAACATGACAGCACCGATAAACAAAGGAACGTAAGCGGCAAGACGGGATTTTTCTGTTTTGTCCGCTTTTTTGCTTGTAAACATGATGATGAAATAAATCACAGGAATCAAAATACCGAGAATACTTACAAGGTCAATGAAACGTTTGATCGTCAGCACGCCTGTTTGTACAGAGATAATCACTGCGATCGCCACAATGATAACACCGATTCCGGTGCCAATTGCAGATTTTTTAGACAGCGGATTCGGCACATTGGAACCTGCAAGCCCGAGGTTTTTCTTTCTTGTCAAAGCAAATACGATAAGTCCGAGAAGCATTCCGACCGCGGCAGCTCCGAATCCGAGATGATAGTTGTACTTCTGTCCGAGTGTTCCGACAATTAACGGCGCGAGTAAACCACCGAGGTTAATCCCCATGTAGAAAATACTGAAACCTGAGTCGCGGCGCGGGTCTTCTTTCGTGTAAAGATCCCCAACTACGCTTGAAACGTTTGGTTTTAATAAGCCTGTTCCGACAATGATAAGCACCATACTGATATAGAATGCTATCGAACTGCCCGGATAGGCGAGTGCAATGTGGCCGAACATAATGAATATGCCGCCGTAAAACACGGTGTTTGCGGTACCGAATACCCGGTCAGCGAGCCATCCGCCAATAATGGTGGACATGTATACGAGTGATCCGTAAATCGACATAATGGCAACCGCAGTGCCCTTGTCAAAGCCGAGCCCTCCGTTTACCGTCTCTGTATACAAATAGTAAAGTAAGATTGCTCTCATTCCATAGTAAGAGAAACGCTCCCAAAATTCGGTGAAAAATAGTGTAAATAGTCCTCGCGGGTGACCAAAGAACCCTTTTTGCGGGACGCTTTTAATGATACTTTCGTTATCAATCGAAGCCATGTCAGCCAAACCCTTTCTAAAAAAAGTGTATTATAAAAATCATATTCTTATATAATACTTGTGTCAATATAATTTATACTCATTTCAAATAGTTCCATATTGGAAAAATTATAAATACCTAAAAATAGTGATTTCCTCCTAATTTTTAAACTTTTTATCGTGAGATTTTCTTACACAACTATTCCTTTATATTTTTTTAATAAAATTTTAGAGAAATGTACAAGCAGATCGGGCCTTTGTGAGTAACATGATAGTAATCATAGAGAAGGAGGCTCGCAATTGGCTGAATTCATATTAAATGCAGCGGATTTCGGTGTTCCTAGAGATGGTAAAACGGATTCGACAGAACGGATTAATCAGTGCCTCAGTACAGCTGTTTCGAAAGGCTATCATACTGTCTGGTTTCCAAAGGGAACATATTTAATAGACGCAACGCTTGGCGGAGATCTTAATCAGAGGTTTCGAAACGCGGGGATCATTGTTCCCGGCAACCTTGAGATTATGATGGACCCCGAATGTATCATGAAAGTGATACCGAATAGTTCGTGGGGTTATTCCGCATTTTATGTAGGCAAGCAAGAGAATATAACCATTTCCGGAGGACAAATTATCGGCGAACGGGATGAGCATACGTATGCCTCGGCGGGGATAAGGTCAACCCATGAATGGGGCTTTGGCATATGTATTGAAGGATGCTCGAATGTTGTCATTGATGATGTGAAAATTTCCGATTTTACCGGCGATGGGATCATAGTCAGCCCAAGGGGATTAAAGACCAATCAAGATTATCGAACGTCAGAGCAAATTATCATCCGCCGCTGTGAGGTTCGGCGGTCGAGGAGAAATAACATTTCCATTACCGGATGTGACATGGTCACGGTGGAGGAATGCTTGATTGAAGATGCCGGAACGGGGAATGGAACAGCGCCGAAATTCGGAATTGACATTGAAGGATATGGCGAAGGTGACGTTGATTATGAGGAACCGATTAATGTATCAATTCGCAATAACCACTTTGTTGGAAACGTTTCAAGTTCTGTGACCAATTTTAACGGGTATGGCATTTTAATAGAAGGAAATCACTCAGACAATACAATCAGCTACGGATATGGGACGCAAACAGTGATCAAGGGCAATATTCTGAGACGCCCTGAAGACGCGGCGGCTGCGCCAAGAGTCGGGATAACCGGACTCGGTGTATCACAAGGAAAAGAGACCAGTGATGCAGTGATCGCTGGCAACCTCATTACCGGATTTTCAACTGGAATTGATGTCAGGGGAAAGAGCGTTCTTGTGACGAACAACAAAATCAGCAACTTTGAAAACACAGGGATATTGGTTTATCAGTCCTCCGACGTAAAGGTAGACGGAAACCAAATTCAAAACGGACTGTCTGAAACAAGGCGCAGCATCGGTCTTCGCGCAGTGCTGTCAGATGACATCGCATTTCTGAATAACTGTCTCATTCAAGTCGTTGACGGTGTGAACGTTTCCGGCGGAAATATGATCATTAAAGATAATCTCCTGAGAAAATTCAGCCGGGGCATTTGGATTGCTCAAGGGAACGCGGTGATTGAAGGGAATACACTGAATCCTGACGCGTTTGAAGCAGTGCCGGAATCATATTCTGTTTCCGTCACAAACAATGCCGGCGCCATCATCAAAAACAATACATTTAAAGAGTTCAAAAATTACCCCATTTATTGCTCCACAAGTGCAAAAACCTCAATTATCGGCAACCACTTAGAGCGATCCCCGCTTTTGGTCACCATCTATATCAGCGCAGGTGTGCATGAGATTTTTGATAATACCATTTCAGTCAACAGAACAGCCGGGAATCCGATTGTGATTTATCTCAATGGCTCTGCAGGCTCTATCATCTCTGGAAACACCATCAATAACCTCTCCGCGGGCACTGCGACAGCTATTCAAACAAACACGTCAACCAATTCCAAAATCATCGGCAACCGCATTTTTAAAGGGACCATCAACAAACACAGCAGTGATACAATAGACGGCAATATGATTGTCTGAAAAAAGCGCCCCCCTTTAGGGGTTCTTTTTTTTCGATTTATAGATCACGTACATTTCTCTCACAAGTACTAACACAAAAAATAAAAGCACGACCCATTCCGCAAATGTTGTCATCTTAAAGCTGGACATATTGTTATAAACGGCTTTTGTTAAACTGAACCCTTGAAGCATGTCCATCAACACAGAAATAGCTAATAAACAAATTAATATGAATCCGGTCACGCCCAATATCTTCATGCTTCATCATCCTCCGCTTTTAGTGTCTATCTTTGGCGGAGAAGTTATACCGCATCTAACCCTAATGCATAATCTCAATTTTAAAAGGAAGAATATGAGAAAACGACAAGGAAAGGTATTTGTGTATGCCTTTATTTTCTAAGCGAAAGAACAATACCGATTCAAAAGACAAGCAGAATACAGACGAAAGGAATCAGGAACAGCAGCAAGAAAAAGAAAGGCCGGTTCTCATTTCTCCAAGTTTGGCAAAGAATATAGCGGAAACGAAAAAGGAAGTCGGAAGTAGCTCTGACGTCATCATTCGCGAGATTAAAATCGGGGAGCAGGATCATGTCCATTTGGCTGTTATTTATATTGCAGGCCTGGTCGATAATAACACAATCCATGAGTCGTTAATCGATCCTTTGGTACAGGATGAGTCTATCCAGAATTCCCATGCGATCCAGCAAATTCTTGAAAAAACGCTCCCGCTGGGCGGAGTGAAAGCGGAAAAGAGCTGGGACAAGCTTTTTTCCGAGTTAATGCTCGGCAATGCGCTCATTTTTGCCGATGGCTATGCCGAAGCGCTGATTTGCAGCACTCAAGGGGGAGAGCAGCGCTCTATCCAAGAGCCGAGCACCCAGGTGTCATTCCGCGGCCCGCGCCAAGGGTTTACAGAATCTCTGCAAACCAATATTTCCATGATTCGGCGATACATTAAAAATCCCAATTTATGGGTCGAAAAAATGAAAAAAGGTTCTGTTACGAATACGGATATCGCTCTCATGTACATTCAAGGAATATGTGATGAAAAGGTGCTGAAGGAAGTGAAACAGCGCCTGGAAAAAATAGATATTGACAGTATTTTGGAATCTGGATATATTGAGCAGCTGATTGAAGATGAAACCTTTACGACGTTTCCGACTATGTATCATACAGAACGCCCTGATGTTGTAGCGGGTAATCTGTTAGAAGGAAGATTCGCGATTATTGTGGACGGAACACCGTTTGTGCTTATTGCCCCAGCCTTATTTGTCCAGTTTTTTCAGTCTGTTGAGGATTATTATTCGCGTTTTGACATTGCGACAAGCATAAGAATTCTTCGTGTTTTAGTCTTTTTCATTTCGCTTGTGGCACCAGCTGTATACGTGGCAGCCACGACGTTTCATCAAGAAATGATACCGACTCAGCTGTTAGTGGTCATTGCGGCCCAGCGGGAAATTGTCCCGTTTCCGGCTGTTGTGGAGGCGCTGACGATGGAGGTTGCTTTTGAGATTCTGAGGGAAGCGGGAGTCAGGCTGCCCCGGGTTGTCGGCTCGGCAGTGTCAATCGTAGGCGCGCTCGTAATCGGCCAGGCTGCCGTACAGGCTGGTATCGTCTCTCCGGCAATGGTGATTATCGTGGCACTCACCGCGATTGCGAGCTTCGCAACACCGGCGTTTGCAATGGCGATTTCAGCCCGGCTTATTCGGTTTATCTTTATTATTGCCTCAGCTGTTATGGGTTTTTACGGGCTGATTTTAGGGATCATTATGATGTTTGTCCACTTATGCAGTCTTCGTTCATTCGGCGTTCCATATATGTCGCCGCTTGCACCTTTTTCTTCACAAGGCGTAAAGGACGCGCTTTTCCGGGTTCCGTGGTGGGCCGATGAAAAAAGGCCGGAATCGGTCAGCAAGGAAGATAAGGTGCGGCAGGGGAAAGATCAACGCCCAGAGCCGGCCGCTTCACGAGGAATGGTGAACAAAGATTTGGAAGAAGGGGATCAGAATGGTACGTAAATGTCTATTAGCCGTTCTCATGCTTTTGAGCGTCATTGTGCTGCCCGGCTGCTGGGATAAGCGGGAGCTGACGGATCTTGCGATTATCTCGGCGATTGGCATCGATCGGACAAACGACAGCAACTACGTGCTGCATCTTCAAATTATCAATCCAGGAAATGTTGCCGGCGGCCTTCAGGGAGGCGGTGCTGGAGACAGGCCGCCTGTATCTGTCTATTCGATTGAAGGTAACAATATAACGGAAGCACTCAGAAAAGCCTCCATGAAGGTATCACGGCGGCTTTATTTTGCCCATACCAATCTAGTCGTGATCAATGAAAAGCTGGCAAAAGAAGAAGGTTTGGATTTTGTATTAGATAATCTTGACCGGGACACAGAATTCAGGACAACAGCAACATTCGTCGTTGCCCATAAAACAAAAGCAGAAAATATTGTGAAAATCTTGACGCCGATTGATAAAATTCCGTCAAATAAAGTCAATAAAACACTCGATTTCACGGAGGCACAATACGGGCGGGTGGTCAAAATCAATATTCAGGACGTTTTGAAAACACTTGCCGCCAACACTATGGCACCGGTCATCCCCGGATATATGATGATTGGTGACGATAAAAAAGGAGTCAGCATGGAAAACACGCAGGCGACTGACCCGAAAGCCATTCTTCAGGCAGATGGTTTGGCGGTTTTTGATAAGGCAGGATATTTAAAGTATTGGCTGGAAGATGATGAAAGCGTGGGGGCAGTCTGGCTTATGAATAAGATCCAGCATACGTTTATTAATGCTGACTGGGGCAAGACGAAGGATGCGGTCAGCTTGCAGGTTACCCATCAAGATACAAAGCTGGTACCGAAAATGCGGAACGGACGCCCGTACATCCATGTGAAAGTGTCGGTTGAAGGTATTATAGATGCTGTCAAATACCCTTTCCAATTGTCTGATCCCAAGGTGCTGGCCGCTATTGAAAAAGCGCTCAACAAAGAGCTTGAAAAGGAAATCAGCCATACTGTGAAAAAGATTAAGAAGAATAAAATAGATTTTATCGGTTTTGGTGACACGATATATAGAAAGTATCCGGAGCAGTGGGAGAAAATGAAGGACACTTGGGACAAAGAATATTTGCCGGAACTGCCCATCGATGTGAAGGCCGAGACGTATATCAGAAGGACGGGATTGCGAAACAATCCGATCAAACACCAGTTTAAAGATGATTAGGTCTGAAGAAAGGGGAAGTGACAGATGGAAAAAGCCAGAATAAGCATAAGGCAGCTGTTTGTCATGATTATCATTTTTGAACTGGGCAGCTCCTTATTGATTACACCGGGCTCGATGGCGGGCAGGGATGCTTGGATAGCAGTTTTATTAGGCTGTGCGATCGGACTGTTTCTTTTCTATTTGTATCAAGGCATTTATCAATGTTATCCGAATTCTTCTCCGAAAGAATATATGGATGATATGCTGGGAACCAAGCTGAGCTGGCTGTTTTCATTTCTCTATATCTTGTACTTTGCCTATATTGCCGCAAGGGTGCTGCGTGACTTTGGAGAAATGCTGCTGACGTTTGCTTATCATGATACACCTATCATTATTGTAAATGCTTTATTAATGGTAGTAAGCATATATGCCGTAAGAAAAGGAATTGAAGTACTCGCACGCGCGGCCGAACTTCTTTTCGGGGCCATGTATTTACTGGGCGCGATCGGCCTTGTGCTGATTATTGTCTCAGGGACTATAGACCCGCACAATTTAAAGCCGGTTTTGGCAAACGGTATCTCTCCTATCCTTCACTCTGTTTTCACGCAGACCATGTACGTTCCATTTGGTGAAGTTGTTTTATTTGTGATGATTTTCCCTAACCTGAATGACAGAAAAGATGTGAAAAAAATGGGGATGATCGCCATGGCTATTAGCGGATTGGTTGTGGCGCTCACCGTGGCGATTAATATCAGCGTGCTTGATGTTGATCTTACACTCAGATCCCAGTTTCCGCTTTTAAGCACGATCCAGACAATCAAGGTCGAAGAATTTTTAGACCGACTCGATGTCTTTTTTATGCTGGCGCTGATCATCGGGGGCTTCTTTAAGGTCAGCCTCTACTTATATGCCACTGTGGTTGGGACATCTACGCTCTTTAAGGAAAAGAATCCCTCTCAATTGGCTTATCCGATGGGATTGGGCATCTTAATCCTTTCTATAACGATCGCGACTAACTTTTCGGAGCACTTGAATGAAGGCCTGAATGTGGTGCCGCTGTATATTCATTTGCCTTTTCAATTATTGTTTCCGCTCTTTCTGTTTATTGTGGCTGTTTGGAAAAAGAAACGAAGAGAGAAGTCAAAAGGGGCGGAAGCAAAAAAATGATAAAAAGAGCGGGGGGATGCAGCCGCCGCTCTTTTTATGTTCACTTCTATATAAAAGGGGGATATAGGGTGCGCCCCTGTCTGCACTGGCAGAGGCGCGTTTTGTTATACGACTGCGACGTTTTCCTTCACAGTAAAACTTCCTCTTGAAAGTCTGATATTGATGTCTGACACTTTTGCAATTTGTTCATCGTGCGTCACCATAATGACGCATTTATCTTCCTTGTGCGCCAGATCCTGAAAGAGCCGTACGATCTCTTTTGATGTGTCCTCATCAAGGTTTCCGGTCGGTTCATCGGCTACGATAAGATCCGTGTCACAGCAGAAAGCCCTTGTAATTGATACCCGCTGCTGCTGTCCGCCGCTCAGTGTGAGCACTTTTTGCCGGGCTTGTTTTTCGTTGATGCCAACCTTCTGCAGCATGTCAAGCGCATATGATTCTTTGTTCTTTTCTTTAGAACCTGTGATTTCCATAGCGGTTGTGACGTTCTGCAAAGCCGTCATATACGGGAGCAGGTTGTACGCCTGAAAGACGATTGATACATATTGATTTCTGAAATTGGTTAAGCCGATTTTAGAAACCGCTTTTCCGCCGTAAAGGATGTTTCCTTCTTTTGGTGCGTCAAGTCCGCCTGCCAGAGACAGGAAAGTGGTTTTCCCCGTCCCTGATGTGCCGACGATTGTGTAGAATTTGCCTTTTTGAAAGCTGATGTTAATATCCTGAAACAATGGCTGGCTTTTGTCTTTATACCAGTAGCCGACTTGCTGAAATTCTAATAAGCTCATAGGTTCCGCCTCTTTCTATTCTTGTTTTGTCAATATCGTTTTCGGATGAAGCCGCAGTACTGAAATTGACGGCAGCAATGTTGCAATGATTGCGATTAGGATGCCGATCCCGCCAAGAATAAGCATGTCGTTCATAGAAACCGCGACGTTCAGTGAATCGATAACGTCCACGTTTGATGAACTATGGCCGAACATTCTGCTGCCCATGCCGCCACCGCCGCCGGGCATTTGTCCGCTTGCGGTTTGCGTTGAATCGGTTGATGAACTGATCTGCTGGGATAAAAGCTGATTTCCAAGCTGATTCGCGACGAGATTTCCCGTCACAGATGCAAGGCCGATAGCGATAACGGCCACAATCAGAATCTCAGTCAAGAACTGTCCAATCAATTTCCATCGTTTTTCACCGATGGCCATTAACACGCCCATTTCGTATTTGCGCTCCCTGATTGACATCATGACAATCAGGCCAAGGATGACGGCGCCTGCCACTGATACAAGATACACCACGTTTTTAGAGAAAGAAGCTACATTTTCAATCGGTCCGACCATTTGCTGGTAAAGCTGATCGTTTGTATTCAGTGTGTACGTATCGAAGTCAATTGATGTTTTCTTCGCTGCTTTTACGAAAGCATCCATATTTTTCGCGTCGTCCATATAGTAAACAGCTGAGTCAATCGTATTTTTATAGTCGTCGCCTTTCAGCGCCGCTGTTGCTGTGTAAGGCGTATAAAGCTTGTTATAAGGATTTAAGAAAGAGAAATTTTGGGCTTGGTCATCACCAGAAGATGTTGTTTTATAAATACCGACGATCTTCAGTTTTACTGTTGTATCCTCATCCGTTGCTGATTCAATTGTGATCGAATCGCCAACGCTTAAATCATTTTCTTCCGCTAATGTTTCGTTGATCACTGTTACTTTTTTGCCGACATCTGATTTTGTAATCGCGCGTCCGTCTGTGATTTTTGAATCTCCGTCAGAGAAATCATCGACTAACGCTGTGCTGATGACACCTTCAATAGAAAGATCAGCTTGAACCATTTGCGGTCCGCCTTGTCCTCCGCCTTGACTGTTTTTAGCGTTTGAGCTTGAACTGCTGGAGCTGGAATCACTTGAACTAGAGCTTTCAATCGCATCAAAGTTTCCCGCGTTGGCTGAAGCTGATGTGGTGTAATTGTAGCTCTTCACATGATCAAGCGCTGCAAGCTTATTCGCATCAGACACTTTGATCGGTGTGGATTCGAAGCTGCGCTTTTCACCGCTGTCCTGCTGTTTTTCCATTTGCTTTTGGCGGTCAACCTGAAGTGTCACGCTTCCGCCGAGTTCCTGTCTGGCCAGTTCGCTTGACTTTTGTGCTGCCGACTGGATGGTGAGGCCTGATAGAACAAAGACACATATGACTGTAAACACAAATAATTGCAATAACGTTTTTCCCTTTTTAGCCTTCATATTCCAAAAGGCCCGTTTGATAAAGTTCATTTATGTTCCTCCGTATAGGTATTTTTATTGATAAGACCACCTCTGGGGCGCGTCCCCTTGCTGATAAATTAATAGTAGTCCAAAGGTATGAAAAAAATATGAACAATCTATTTCTAGTTGATGAAATAAAAACTAACAATTGTGAAACGCAAAACCTTCTGTTTAAAATGGTGCTATTATATAAAAAAGCATCAAAACAACCGGAGGATATAATGAAAATATTAATGATAGAAGATAATGTTAGTGTATGTACGATGACGGAGATGTTCTTTTTTAAAGAAGGTTTTGAAGCGGAATTCGTTCATGACGGGTTAGAAGGGTACCAGCGTTTTACGGAAGAAAATTGGGATCTGATCATTTTGGATATCATGCTTCCATCTATGGACGGCGTGACCATCTGCAGAAAAATAAGAGAGACAAGCACGGTGCCGATTATCATGCTGACTGCCAAAGACACTGAATCAGATCAGGTCATCGGGTTTGAGATGGGGGCGGACGATTATGTCACAAAGCCGTTCAGCCCGCTGACATTGGTTGCCCGCATCAAAGCCGTCATCAGAAGATACAAGGCGACAGGCAAAGCGGTTATTGATGAAGATATGATCGAATCAGAATGCTTTACCATTAATAAGAAGACGAGAGAAGTATTATTAAACGGAGAGCCTGTAGAAAATCTCACGCCGAAGGAATTCGATCTGCTTTATTACCTTGTCCAAAATCCGCGGCAGGTGTTCTCCAGAGAACAGCTGCTCGAGCAGGTATGGGGCTATCAGTTTTATGGAGATGAACGAACGGTTGACGTTCATATCAAACGGCTGCGTAAAAAGCTTGCCAGCGAGGACAAGCCTTTCCTGTATACTGTGTGGGGAGTAGGGTATAAATTTGATGAAGATTAAATATTTATATCAGCTGCTGCTAAGCCATATCAGCATTTTGATTTTAGCGTTTGTCATTATCATTTCTCTGTTTTCCCACTTTGTGAAGGAATTTGCCTATCAGAACAAAGTAGAGGAATTGACGTCATATGCGGTGCAGATTGCAAATGAATTCCAATCCGGCCAGGTGGACATGCGCAGGCTCTATCCTTATCAGGACATTTTAAGCACAAGAAAGACGCAGTTTATCATCTTTAATGAAGAGCAGCAGCCTTATTTTCTTCCTGAAGGCTTTCATCACCCACCAAGGGAACAGCTGAAGAAATCAGAATGGAATAAGCTGAAAAAAGGGCAGACTGTCATGATCAGGGCAGATGGCCGTTTTGATGATGAAGTGTCCCTTGTGGCGCAGCCTATATTTGTTCAGAACGAATTTAAAGGCGCCGTTCTGCTGATTTCTCCGATCAGCGGTGTTGAACAGATGGTCAATCAGGTCAACCTCTATATGTTTTACGCTGTGATCAGCACGCTTGTGATTACGATTCTTGTGAGCTGGCTTCTGTCCAAATTCCATGTCAAGCGGATTCAAAAGCTGAGAGAAGCGACAGATAAAGTGGCTTCCGGCGATTATGACATCCATTTGGAAAACAGCTACGGGGACGAAATCGGCATACTGGCGTCTGACTTTAATATCATGGCGAAAAAACTAAAGCAGTCAAGGGATGAAATCGATCGCCTTGAGAAGCGGAGAAGGCAGTTTATCGCTGACGTGTCACATGAATTAAAAACACCGCTGACGACGATCAACGGTTTGGTTGAAGGGTTGAACAGCCATACGATTCCTGAGGATAAGAAGGATAAATGCTTCTCGCTGATCAGTGAGGAAACGAAGCGCATGCTGCGGCTCGTAAAAGAAAATCTGGATTATGAAAAAATCAGATCCCAGCAAATTACCTTGAACAAGCTAAACGTTCCTCTGATCGAGGTGTTTGAAATCGTGAAAGAGCACTTGCAGCAGCAGGCGGAAGAAAAACAAAACAAGCTGATGATCCAGGTAGAGGATCACGTCATCGTACATGCCGATTATGACCGGTTCATTCAAATTCTCGTCAACATTACGAAAAACAGCATCCAATTTACGAAAAACGGTGACATTTGGCTGCGCGGAATGGAAGGTTATAAAGAGACGATTATTGAAATTGAAGACACGGGTATCGGCATTCCAAAAGAGGATATTGAGCATATTTGGGAGCGATTCTATAAAGCAGATATTTCAAGAACGAACACGGCATACGGTGAATACGGACTCGGTCTCTCGATCGTCAAGCAGCTTGTTGAAATGCACCAGGGCACAGTAGAAATCAAGAGTGAAGAAGGGAAAGGCACAAAGTTCATCATCCGCCTTCCTTTAACGGCAAAACAGCAATAGCATACAGGGCGGCGGCATCATCTGATGGAGCCGCCTTTTTTGCACACCGCTTCGGTTTATTGCGTGCTCCCGAAAACAAAGATTGCGTGTTTTTCGGGTTGGGACGGTCTATAAACATGATAAAATATGACATAAACAGTTTTTGATGGGAGAGGGTGAAGGAATGAAGAGCGGGGTAATTCCTTCTTCAGCGGTCGGTCAAAAAATTAACGAGTGGTACAGATATATCCGGACATTCAGCGTGCCGGATGCCGAAGTGTTAAAAGCTGAAATCCAGCAGGAACTGAAACACATGCAGCATGATTCCAACTTGCTGCTTTATTATTCACTAATGGAATTCCGGCACCAGCTTATGCTGGATTATCTTGAGCCGTTAGAGAAATTAAATATCGAAGACCAGCCAAGCCTGTCTGAATTATCAAGAAACATTGACAGCAATCAGGCAGATCTCAAAGGGCTGCTCGACTATTACGTGAATTTTTTTCGCGGGATGTATGAGTTTGATAAGCGGGAATTTATTTCTGCCATTACATACTATAAACAGGCGGAGAAAAAGCTCTCCTTTGTAGCAGACCATATTGAACGGGCTGAATTCTATTTTAAAATCGCGGAAGCTTATTATTATATGAAGCAAACGTATTTTTCCTTGATTAATATAAAAAACGCCTATGAAATTTACGTGGAGCAGGAAACCTATAATGTAAGAATCATTCAATGCCATTTCGTGTTCGGGGTCAACCTGATGGATGAAAGAAATTTCGAACAAGCCGCACGCCATTTCAAATTGGCGCTCAACATGGCCCAAGCGGAACAAAAAGCCCAGCTGGTCGGAAGAGCATACTACAATCTCGGATTATGCTATTACAATCAAGACCTTCTAGACCCTGCCATTGATTACTTTGAAAAAGCGGTCTCCACATTTGAAAGCAGCAGGATCGTCAATTCTCTCCCGCAAGCCTATTTTTTAATCACCCTGATTTATTATAAACAGGGAAAACATGATAAAGCTTCGGAATATCACAAGCGGGGCTATGAATATGCTAAAGAAACAGACGATGCAGACTATGCCGTAAAATTCGAGTTTTTGCAATCCCTATATCTGGATCAGCCCAATGAAGAAGGAATCGAACGATGTTTCCAGTACTTAAAAAATAAAAATATGTACGCTGATATAGAGGATTTAGCCCTAGAAGTAGCAAAATATTACTATGAACAGAAATGGTTTAAACTGTCTGCTTCCTACTTTCTACAAGTTGAAGAGGCAAGAAAACAAATACAAAGGAGTGAAGGTTTGTATGAAATTGAAATCTAAGTTGTTTGTTATTTGTTTGGCCGCAGCCGCGATTTTTACAGCGGCTGGCGTTTCTGCTAATGCGGAAGCACTCGACTTTCATGTGACAGAAAGAGGAATGACGTAAGAACAAGCCCCTTCTCATTAGCGAGAAGGGGTTTTTCTTTTCAAAAAAACACCGCAAGACATAGTCTTGCGGTGCCGCCTTCATGGAGATTACGTTTATTTAGTAGCCTCCTACAAATGCAGTTCCCACAATGATCAAGAGGATAAATAACACAACAATCAAAGCGAAAGAAGTTCCGTAACCTGACATTTTGTGCACCTCCTTGCGAGATTGCTTCAGCAAATGCTGCAAAACTGTGGCGGACAGGGTCCCGCAGAGACGGTCAGCAGCTTAGAAGCCGCCAACAAACGCAGTCCCTACGATAATTAATAGAATAAACAATACAACGATTAAAGCGAAAGAACTGATGCCGCCGTAACCGCCGCCGTTAGAGTATCCTGACATAAGGTTTCACCTCCCTATGAAGGATACTATAAGATATGCTGAACCGATCCATTTGGCAGGGATAATAGTGGACAAGAGAAAAAATGAAGAATTCGGCTATATGAAGGTGATATAAAAAAATAGCGGGCGCTGCCGCCCGCTATTTATGTACGATTAAGAGATCAGCACGCCCGTGAAAAATTCCTGGTATAATGCTTGAACGGCTTTTCTTTCTTCGGCTTCTTTTACGCCAAACATCATGCTCACTTCAGAAGATCCCTGATTGATCATTTCGATATTCACCTGGGCCTCTGATAATGCTTTGGCGGCTCTTGCCGTTGTACCGACATTGTGGCGCATCGCTTCCCCTACAACCATAATCAGGGCGAGATGATGCTCGACGATGACTTCATCGGCATGCAAATCCTCTTCGATCCGTTTGATGACGCTGCGTTCAGTGGCGGCATCCATTTGCCCCTGCCGTAAAATGATTGTCATGTCATCGATTCCCGATGGAACATGCTCATACGTCAAACCATGCTCCTCCAGGATGTGAAGGGCTCTGCGTCCAAAACCGATTTCTCTGTTCATGAGATACTTGCTGATATAAATGCTGCAAAAACCGGTGTCGCTGGCAATGCCGACGACAGGCCCGTTTTTGTTATCCCGCTTGCTGACGACGCGGGTGCCTTCGGCTGAGGGGTTGTTCGTATTTTTGATCTGAACAGGAATCCCCGCTCTGAATGCCGGAATGAGCGCTTCATCATGAAACACTGAAAAACCCGCGTAGGACAGCTCCCGCATCTCTCTATATGTCAGCTCGCTGATTTCCTTTGGATTCTCAACGAAGGACGGATTGACAGAATACACAGCGTCCACGTCTGTAAAGTTTTCGTACAAATCGGCTTGTAGTCCGTTGGCAAGAATCGAACCGGTAATATCAGAACCGCTCCGTGAGAATGTGATCACATCGCCATCCTTGCTGAATCCGAAAAAACCGGGAAAAATGATGAGTCCGTCACGTTCCCGAAGACGATAGAGGTTTTGATAGGATTCAGGAAGAACTTGCGCGTTGCCGGGTTCATTTGTCACAAAGAGGCCGGCATCCTTCGGGTTTACATATTCCGCTTTGACGCCTTTATAACGGAAGTAAGCGGCGATCAGTTTGGCATTGTTATCCTCTCCGCTGGCCTTGACTGCGTCAAGGTATTGTTCGGGATTGCTTTTGTCTCCTTCTAAAAGCGTAAACAGATCATCTCTGATTTTTTCGATAATGCTTTGCCCCAGCTGAAGCTCATTGGCGATGAGAGCGTACCGTTCCACAACAGCTTCCGCCAGTTCAGGTGCGCTGCCTGTTGCCAAATATTGTTCTGCACATGCGATTAAGAGATCAGTCACTTTCGTATCCTCGGCATAGCGTTTTCCCGGAGCTGAAACGACTACAGCTTTCCGTGCCGGATCTGAGGTAACGATGTGAAACACCTTGTCAAGCTGGGCGCCTGAAGCAAGTGAGCTGCCTCCGAATTTAACGACCTTCATGTTTACATCTCCTAATGTTTAAAATTTTCACACAAATTTAGTATTTATTATCTCTCTTTCAGTACTGTAAATCAAGGGGGAATTTCTTTCTCAGGAGAACATTTGTATTTTTCACGAGGAATAATGTTAGGTTTGCTGACCGTATGCCTGCGTTATAAAGATAAATATGGTAAACAGCCTAACGTTTTGGGATGGAAAATGGTTAGAATGATTAGTAAAATTGATAAATGACTAGGTTAATATTTTTAAAGAATATTGACTAACCCTATAAAAATGGTAATATGTAAATGATAATGATAATCAATTACTATATGGCCATATTGTTTTGAGTCCTTGCGGAGTAGGAGATACGTTCTTTTTGCTGTAAGGATGTAAGGAGGCAGCATGAAGCTACGTTACTTATTTATTCTACTTATCATATTAGCAGTCACATCTGTATTTATCGGTGTAGAAGATCTGTCGCCGCTTGATCTCTTCGATTTAAGCAAACAAGAGGCGTCAACGCTGTTTGCAAGCCGTTTGCCGCGATTGATCAGCATTGTCATCGCGGGATTAAGCATGAGCATCTGCGGTTTGATTATGCAGCAGATCAGCAGAAATAAATTCGTGTCACCGACGACGGCGGGCACGATGGATTGGGCGAGGCTCGGCATTTTAATTTCCTTGCTGCTGTTTACATCCGCCAGTCCTTTGATCAAAATGCTGGTCGCGTTTGTCTTTGCCCTTGCAGGAAATTTTCTGTTTATGAAAATCCTTGAAAGAATCAAGTTTAACGACACCATCTTTATTCCGCTTGTCGGTTTAATGCTCGGGAATATCGTCAGTTCAATCGCGACATTTATCGCATATAAATATGACTTGATCCAGAATGTGTCATCATGGCTGCAGGGAGACTTCTCTTTAGTCGTGAAAGGAAGATACGAGCTTCTTTATCTGAGTATTCCGCTCGTCATCATTGCCTATTTGTATGCGGATAAATTCACATTGGCCGGTATGGGTGAAAGCTTTTCTGTCAACCTCGGCCTCAAGTATAAACGGGTTGTGAACATCGGGCTCATTATCGTGTCCCTGATCACGTCTCTTGTCATTTTGACTGTCGGTATGCTGCCGTTTCTCGGTTTAATCATCCCGAATATTGTATCGATTTACAGAGGAGACAATCTGAAGAGCAGCCTGCCGCATACTGCGCTGTTGGGAGCAGTTTTTGTGCTGTTTTGCGATATACTGGGCAGAATCATTATCTTCCCTTATGAAATCTCGATTGGCCTGATGGTCGGAATCATCGGCAGCGGCATTTTCCTGTTTATGCTGTTAAGGAGAAAAGCCTATGCGTAACCAGATGAAAATAGCTTTGCTCGTTGGTTTAGCCATTGTATGTATTGGCTTGTTTTTGTTTTATGACTTAGGAAATTGGGATTACACCCTGCCGAGACGAATCAAAAAAGTCGCTGCCATTGTGCTGACTGGGGGAGCGATTGCGTTTTCGACCATGATCTTTCAAACGATTACGAACAACCGCATCCTGACGCCGAGCATTTTGGGCCTTGATTCTCTCTACATGCTGATTCAGACTGGCATTATCTTTTTGTTCGGTTCTGCGAATATGGTCATCATGAATAAAAACATCAACTTTATCATCTCTGTTCTGCTGATGATACTGTTTTCTCTTGTTTTGTATCAGATCATGTTCAAGGGTGAGGGGAGAAATATCTTTTTCCTTCTGCTTATCGGAATCGTGTTTGGCACGCTGTTCAGCAGCCTGTCTTCTTTTATGCAGATGCTGATTGATCCGAACGAGTTCCAAGTTGTGCAGGACAAGATGTTTGCCAGCTTTAACAATATCAATACGGATTTGTTATGGCTCGCGTTCATCATCTTCCTGCTGACAGGCGTTTATGTCTGGCGTTTTACAAAATTTTTCGATGTGCTGTCGCTCGGACGCGAGCACGCCGTGAATTTGGGCATTGACTACGACAAAGTGGTGAAGCAGATGCTGATCGTGGTTGCGATTTTGGTTTCTGTTTCAACAGCGCTAGTCGGGCCGATTATGTTTTTAGGCCTTCTGGTCGTCAACCTGGCGAGAGAATTCCTGAAAACATATAAGCATTCATACTTAATCGCAGGCTCCGTTTTCATCAGCATCATTGCGCTGGTCGGAGGGCAGTTTGTGGTTGAGAAAGTGTTTACCTTCTCAACGACGCTGAGCGTCATTATTAATTTTGCCGGCGGGATTTATTTTATCTACTTGCTGTTAAAGGAGAATAAATCATGGTAGAGGTCAGAAATGTAAGCAAACAATATGGCGGGAAAGTTGTTCTTGAAGAGACGTCAGTCACGATTCAAAAGGGCAAAATCACCTCGTTTATCGGTCCTAACGGCGCCGGCAAAAGTACGCTGCTGTCTATCATGAGCCGCCTGATCAAAAAGGATTCCGGCGAGATTTACATAGACGGACAAGAGATTGGAGCATGTGACAGCAAAGAGCTTGCCAAGAAAATGAGCATTTTGAAGCAGGCGAACCAAATCAATATCAGGCTCACGATCAAAGACCTCGTCAGTTTTGGCAGGTTTCCGTACTCACAGGGCCGGCTGACAGAGGAAGACTGGGTTCATATCAACCAGGCGCTTAGCTATATGAAGCTGGAAGACATTCAAGACAAATACTTGGATCAGCTGAGCGGCGGACAGTGCCAAAGGGCATTTATCGCCATGGTCATTGCCCAGGACACAGATTATATCTTTCTGGATGAACCGCTGAACAATCTGGATATGAAACACTCAGTTGAAATTATGAAACTGCTGAAACGGCTGGTAGAGGAGTTTGGAAAAACGATCGTGATCGTCATTCACGATATCAATTTTGCTTCAGTCTATTCTGACTATATCGTCGCTTTGAAAAACGGCCGAATCGTTAAAGAAGGACCGCCTGAAGAAATGATAGAAACATCAGTGCTTGAGGAAATCTACGATATGACCATCCCGATTCAGACGATTGATAATCAAAGAATAGGTGTTTATTTTTCTTAATATATAGAAGAGGTGAGGAGCATGAAAAAGTTCGCGTTACTATTCATCGCTTTGGTCACTGCCGTTGTCATTTCTGCATGCGGAAACCAAAGCACAAGCAGCAAAGGTTCTGATACAAAGAAAGAACAAATCACAGTGAAACACCAGCTCGACAAAAACGGCACAAAAGTACCGAAGAACCCTAAAAAAGTTGTCGTATTTGACTTTGGAAGCTTAGATACATTAGATAAACTAGGACTTGATGATATAGTAGCGGGCCTGCCGAAACAAGTCCTTCCTAAATATCTGTCCAAATTCAAGGATGACAAATACGCTGATGTCGGCAGCTTAAAAGAGCCAGACTTCGACAAAGTGGCAGAATTAGATCCTGATCTGATCATTATTTCAGCAAGACAATCTGAGTCTTACAAAGAATTCTCTAAAATTGCGCCGACGATTTACCTTGGTGTAGATACAGCGAAGTACATGGAATCATTTAAATCAGACGCTGAAACAATCGGTAAAATCTTTGATAAAGAAGACAAAGTGAAAGATGAGCTCGCAAACATTGATCACTCAATCGCAGATGTAAAGAAAACCGCTGAAAAGCTTAACAAAAACGGTCTCGTCATCATGGCGAACGACGGGAAGATCAGCGCATTCGGTCCTAAATCAAGATACGGCCTGATCCATGACGTGTTCGGCGTGACACCGGCTGATAAAAACATCAAAGCGTCTACTCACGGACAAAGCGTTTCTTACGAGTACATTTCAAAAACAAACCCGGATTACCTGTTTGTCATTGACCGCGGTACAGCGATCGGTGAAACATCATCTACTAAACAAGTCGTTGAAAATGATTATGTGAAAAATGTAAACGCAGTGAAAAATGATCATGTCGTCTACCTTGATTCTGCTACTTGGTACTTATCAGGAGGCGGTCTTGAGTCTATGGCACAAATGATCAAAGAAGTGAAAGACGGTTTAGAAAAGTAAAACCAAAAAGAGCCTCCGCTAAATAGCGGGGCTCTTTTTTTGTTAATCAGCGTGCCGGCTGCTGTTCGGCAGGGCGCTGAGGTTTTTTTAATGTGAATGAGAGAAGGAAGCCGACAAGTGCAATGACGGCAGCCACAATAAAAGCGGCGTTCATGCCGTGCAGGGCGGCGTGCTTTACATTTGTCGTGCCTGCATGTGCCGCCTGGTTGCTCATCACGGAAACCAATAGTGCGGTTCCGATCGAGCCGCCGACTTGGCGAATCGTGTTGTTCATCGCAGTTCCGTGCGGAATCAAGTGGCGCGGCAGCGCGTTGATTCCAGCTGTTGTCACCGGCATCATGATCATGGCGGTGCCTAAGAGACGAACGGTGTATAAAACGACAATCCAAGCGAGTGACGTATGGTCAGTCAGCTGCATAAACGGCAGAGATGTCAG
The DNA here is from genome assembly GCF_000978495.1 of Bacillus sp. LM 4-2. Lineage (NCBI taxonomy): Bacteria > Bacillati > Bacillota > Bacilli > Caryophanales > Bacillaceae > Bacillus > Bacillus sp. LM 4-2. The sequence goes on from NZ_CP011101.1 coordinate 428,837, forward strand.
GAAGATGATGCAGAAACCGGCAATCGCCAGCCCTCTTCCGCCGACACGGTCAAAAATTCTGCCGATAATCGGCGACATAAAGCCCATCACAACGGCTCCCGGAAGGAGCATAAGCCCTGTATCAAAAGCTGTGACGTCTCTGACATTTTGTGTATAAAGCGGCAGGATGGTTTCCGTACCGATCAATAATGCAAAGACGAGGGTTCCCAGCAGTGTTGTTAAACTGAAAACGCCAAACGTGAAGACGCGGAATTCCAGCATCGGTTTTTCAAGCTTCATTTGTCTTGTGATAAACAAGAGCAGCGCGATGACACCCACCAGCAGTGAAATCAAGACGGTTGAACTGGACCAGCCATAAGAGCCGACGCTTGAGAAGCCGTACAGAAGGCCGCCGAACCCAAATGTTGAAAGGATGACTGATAAAATATCAATCTGTGTTTTTCTTAAAGTCGTCACGTTTTTCATCAGGATGCTGGCAAGAATCAAATCAATCACAGCAAACGGAAGAATAATATAAAACAATGATCTCCAAGAGAAAGCTTCGACAGCCCATCCGGAAAGAGTCGGTCCGATCGCAGGCGCGAATGAGATGACCAATCCGACCATACCCATAGCCTGGCCGCGCTTTTCAATCGGAAAGATTGTCAGGAATACAGTCTGCATGAGCGGCATCATAATGCCGGCTCCAGCCGCTTGAATGATACGCGCTGTCAGCAGAACCGGGAAGTTCGGCGCGAACGCTCCGACGACTGTTCCGGCAGTGAAAATGCTCATTGCTGTGATGAGCAGCGCCCGGCTTGTGAATTTCTCAATTAAAAACGCGGTAATCGGAATTAAAATCCCGTTGGTTAACATAAATGATGTTGTCAGCCATTGTGCTTGGTTGGCATCGACATTGAAATCCCTCATGATATGGGGAAGTGCGGTAATCAACAATGTCTGGTTCAAAATCGCCACAAACGCTCCGGCTAACAAAATGCCGACAATGACAGAACGGTTAAAAGGTTTTTGTTCAATACTTGTGTTCAATACATATCCCTTCTTTTCTCTAAGTAATTAACAGTGTTTTTAACATGGAAACGGGCTGTGTTAAAACACCGGTTTGTTCCAGATAGCCAATCAGTGATTTGAGTAAAAAAGCGCGGGGTTCTTCCTTCTTCGCTTCTTCCTCCAGCATGGCGGCTGCGGATGTCAGTTCATCTACGTCATAGTCCGCGGCGGGCAGGGAAGAGATGCCTTTATGTAATTCCTTCAGGCTTTCCGATAATAGGACTGACTTATCCTTTGGCTTGTAGGAGGATGCTGAATGAATATAAAGCTCGATGGCTTCGGGCGGAAGAAGAGACTGGCGGGTTTCCCTGTTTTTGATAATCTGATTGAGGGTGCTGATGATAAACTCTGCGATCGGGTCAAGCTCAAGCGGTTTTTCCTCGATTTTGATCAGCATTAAAAACTCACGCATCATGCCGTGAAGAATGATAACCAAATCCCACACAAACGGGAGAATGGTTTCTCCATACGCCTGGATCAGCGAATCGCGGTGCCAGCAGATAATCGTCGATCTGGTCTGATGGATATGCTGTTTGACCCGGTCATTATGCAGCTTGGGGTTTCCGTAGGTCAGCATATTGAAAAACTGCTGATTCCGCCTGAAGCCCTCCAGTTCCATTTTGACCTTTTGCGTCAAACGCTCCTCCGGTGTAAGTGCGGTATTTTCCTGAAGTCTTGAGGCTGCGGCCACCATTTGCTTCTGGTTAAATGACAGCAGCTCCAAAAGCAGATCTTCTTTAGATTGGAACAGCTTATATATCGAAGCTTTTGACATCTTACATTCTTCTGCGATCGCCTGCATGGAAACCGACGTAAAATCCTTTTCCGAAAAAAGCTTTCGCGCGGCTAACAAGATATCTGTTTTTTTATCAAGCATCTCATGGCTTCCTTCTTTCTTGAACATTAGAAAACCCATTGGTTCACAGAAAACCAATGAGTAACTATGAAAAAATTTTACCAAATAAACAAAATAGAAGTCAATGGATTTTAACCGGGTAAATGAAAGGCCTGCCGGAAAATCCGACAGGCCGAATAAGAGCTTATTTTTCAACTTTAAATCCTTGTTTTTCAAGCATTTCACGGATGTGCGGATAGTACAGGCGCTCATAGTAGGAAGCGATGCTCTGTGACCAGTTTCTTGTTTCTTTTCCGTTTGTCCGTTTATTCATGTATTCAGACATCTGTTCGTCGTATGCCTGAATGTGAGACGTCAGCTCATCCTGATTCAAATAAGTTTCCTGATGATTGACAGCTTCCTGCGGCAAGCGCGGTTTTTTCGCTGAACGGTCGGCAGGATGCCCAATGACAAGGCCGGATAAAGGGAACACGTATTTTGGAAGCTCAAGCAGTTCGATCAGCTCTTGAGGATTTCCGCGAACTGCACCGATCGGAACTGTGCCAAGTCCGAGTGACTCCGCCGCTGCTGTTGCTGTGCCGAGGGCAATACCAGCGTCTACTGCGCCGACAAGAACAGATTCCAATCCATTTGTGATTTCCATTTTGAAATCATGCAGATCTTCAAGCGCAATTTTGGCCCGGTTGAAATCTGCGCAGAACAGCAGGAAAACAGGAGCTTGATCGATCCATGGCTGGCCGCCTGCCAGCTCGGAGATTTTCTTTTTGCGCTCCTTATCCTGGACTGTGATCACAGTCACTTGCTGTCCGTTGATAGAAGAAGGGGCTGATTGCACCGCTTCAATGATTTGGTCCAATTGCTCCTGAGCTACAGGCTCATCTGTGTAGCTGCGAATCGAGCGGTGGTCTGTTAAAGATTTAATCACTTCATTCATATGAGACACCCTTCCTTTACTCGCTAAGCTCTGTGCGGACAACATCAAGAGGAGCGCTCAGCAGTTCTTTTCCTTTTGCAACAAACCCTTGGAAATGCGCAGTTTCGTTATGGAATTTCATTGCCGCTTCATCTTTCCATTTTTCAAGCATGACAAATGTATTTTCTTCGCCTGCTTTTTCAAATAGGTCGTATTGCACGTTGCCTTCCTCAGCTCTTGAATGCTGAACAAGTGATTGAGCCTCGCTCAAAAATTCCTCGCGTTTTTCTGGTTTTACTTTGATATAAGCTTGTAATACGATCATTTAAATCTCCTCCGTTGTTATGCGAATTTATTGTTCGAATTTCATCGAACTAAATGTAACATGTATTCTAATTGAGGTAAAGGAAAAACCCTTAAATAGTAAAATTGTCATTCTAATTGTTGTGTGATACATTTGTGTCATGAACATTCCAAACCATCCAGAAACAGAAACATTGCAGCTGACAAAGGTTCTTCATGCACTTAGTGATCCGCTTCGTTTAGAGCTCGTCAAGCAATTAGCTGAAGCAAAAGAAAAAACGTGCAGCACCTGTGCAGATGTGCAGGTTGCCAAATCGACTTTATCGCATCATTTTAAAGTTTTGAGAGAATCAGGCATCGCTCAAGTTCGGATAGAAGGAAAGCGCCGGTATTATTCGCTTCGCGCTGAAGACCTTGAAAAGGCATTTCCGGGCCTGCTTGAAGCCGTGCTGAATGTAGACCAGGACCGCTGGTGAATCAATCCCCTGTAACGGGGATTTTTTTATGTCCGTAAACCGCTTTGAAAAGCCGCTGCACACCCTCCTGAATATCTTCTTCCTTCAGCCGTGCAAAGCCGATAATGAGAGCTGGCCTGCCCGTTTGCCGCTTGTTTTCCTTCAAGTTAAATCGGCTCATTCCGAATATTTCAAGCTGCAGCCCGGCAGCATGTGACAGGATGTCTTGTTCGGTGCGCCTGGTATCAAATTCGGTAACAAAATGCAGCCCCGCATTTGCCCCTTTTACGGTAACCTCTCCGCTGAACTCTGCTTCTAAAGCGGTGATCAGGCGTTCTCTCTTTTCTTTATAATGCTGCTTCATTTTTTTTATATGCTTCTGATATTCACCAGACTCGATAAATTCCTGCAGAGTGAGCTGCGTGAGTGACGAGCAAGTCTGCAGATCATAGTCCCGCTGTTTGTATGTCCTCAACAGCTCAGGCGGCAACACCATATAGCTGATCCGCAAGCCGGGGAGAAGGGACTTTGAAAAGGTTCCCATATAGATAACATTTTGAAAACGGTCGAGGCTTTGCAGCGCTGGAATACTGTCTACATCATATGTGAATTCACTATCATAATCGTCCTCAATGATATATCGGCGCGGCTCCTCGGCTGCCCAGTTCAGCAGCTGAATTCTTCTGGATACAGGCATAATCGTTCCGGACGGAAACTGATGCGACGGGGTAGTCACCAGCACATCTGGCTGCTGTCTGGTGATTTCAGCAATCGACATGCCCTTTTCATCCAGCATGATCGTCTTTACTTGTTTTCCGGTACTCTTCAAAAGCTGATACATGCGCCTGTAGCCAGGCTCCTCCATCGCATACACGGCTTCCTTGGGTAAAAGCTCAGTCAACAGCTGCATGAGCACCTGTGTGCCTGCCCCTATGATCATTTGTTCTGGCCTGCATTTTACACCCCTCGTCAGGGAAATGAACCTGGTAATGGCAGCTCTCACTTCATATATCCCTTGCGGATGTGACATATCGCCGAGCGTGCGGTATGAGCGGGAGGCCGCTTTTTGCTCGCAGCGGAACCAGCTTTTGATCGGAAAATGGTCTGTATCGGAACTCATGTGTGAAAACGATATCCAATCGCTCTGGTCGATGTGAATCTCTTTTAGATCATCCGGCAGTGCAAATGGAGGGTGCTCCTCGGCGGAAAACATGTCTAGTTCCTCCACGAAGAAACCCTTTCGTTCAATGGCGTACAAATACCCTTCAGCCAGCAGCTGCTGATAGGCTGAATTCACTGAATTTACGCTGACCTTGAGATTTTCAGCCAGCTCCCGCTTGGAGGGAACCTTCGAGTGCGGCAGCAGATTGCGGCTGAGGATTTCTTTTTTCAGCTTTTGATAAATTTGCTGATAGATATAATCGGCTTGCTCTGAACGATCGAGTGTAATTGTGATATCCATTTTGTAGTTTCTCCTTCTGATACCATCAAAAAGTTATAATTGGTACTTTTCATCATACCAAAGAGAAGTCAGAATGATAAGAAAATACCGACAGGGGGATATTCACATGAGTCAAACAACAGTAAGCATCACAACTGCACAATGGCAGCAAAAACGGGATCAATTTGTGTCAAAAGGTGTGAGCAACGGCAACCGCAGTCTGGCGGTCAAAGGAGAAGGGGCCGAGCTGTACGATCTGGACGGCCGGAGATTTATTGATTTTGCAGGCGCCATCGGCACGTTAAATGTCGGACACTCGCATCCGAAGGTGGTTGAGGCTGTGAAGCGGCAGGCGGAGGAGCTGATTCATCCTGGTTTTAATGTCATGATGTACCCGACTTATATCGAATTAGCAGAAAAACTGTGCGGCATCGCGCCGGGCAGCCATGAGAAAAAAGCGATTTTTCTTAACTCAGGGGCAGAAGCGGTCGAAAACGCTGTGAAAATCGCCAGAAAGTATACAAAGCGCCAAGGCGTTGTCTCGTTTACGCGCGGGTTTCATGGACGCACGAATATGACGATGAGCATGACAAGCAAGGTAAAACCTTATAAATTCGGTTTCGGGCCTTTTGCGCCAGAGGTTTATCAAGCGCCGTTCCCTTATTATTATCAGAAGCCGGCCGGCATGAGTGATGAAAGCTATGACGATATGGTCATTCAAGCATTCAATGATTTCTTTATCGCTTCAGTGGCGCCTGAAACGGTGGCGTGTGTCGTGATGGAGCCGGTGCAGGGAGAAGGCGGATTTATTATTCCTTCGAAACGGTTCGTACAGCACGTCGCTTCATTCTGCAAAGAACACGGCATTGTTTTTGTTGCTGATGAAATCCAAACCGGCTTTGCCAGAACTGGCACTTATTTCGCAATTGAGCACTTTGATGTAGTGCCCGATCTGATCACGGTTTCTAAATCGCTTGCGGCAGGCCTGCCATTAAGCGGTGTGATTGGGCGTGCGGAAATGCTTGATGCGGCAGCGCCAGGGGAGCTGGGCGGCACGTATGCCGGCAGCCCGCTCGGCTGCGCGGCGGCTTTGGCAGTCTTGGATATTATCGAAGAAGAAGGACTGAATGAGCGATCTGAAGAAATTGGCAAAATCATTGAAGACAAGGCGTATGAGTGGAAACAAGAATTCCCGATCATCGGTGACATCCGCAGGCTCGGGGCGATGGCCGCAATCGAAATCGTCAAGGATCCAGACACGCGTGAGCCTGATAAAGCAAAAGCAGCGGCGATCGCAGCCTATGCGAATCAAAACGGATTACTTTTGCTGACAGCGGGAATTAACGGTAATATCATCCGCTTTTTGACACCGCTCGTCATCTCAGACAGCCTATTAAATGAAGGGCTCAGCATCTTGGAGGCGGGCCTGCGAGCTTAATCATTGGAAAGAAAATGGCCGGGTCTGCTATCATTTTAAGTAATCATGAAAAGAAAGGAATGTTCAATATGCCAGATCAATTAACGGTCTACAACCCGGCTACGGGCGAGGAGATCAAAACGATTCCTCAGCAATCAGCCACAGAGGTAGAAGAAGCCATTGAACGTTCACATCAAGCGTTTAAAACGTGGTCTAAAACATCAGCGAACGAAAGAGCGTCTCTTTTGAAAAAATGGTATGAGCTGATTGTTGAACATAAAGAAGAGCTTGCAGATTTAATTACAAAGGAAAACGGAAAACCATACAAGGAAGCAGTTGGCGAGGTACTTTACGGCGCAGGCTATATCGAATGGTTCGCAGAGGAAGCGAAGCGTGTGTACGGAAGAACGGTCCCGGCCCCGACAACTGGTAAACGAATTGTTGTCACACGCCAGCCGGTCGGCCCTGTTGCTGCTATCACGCCCTGGAATTTCCCGAATGCGATGATTACACGCAAAGCGGCGCCTGCTCTTGCCGCCGGCTGTACATTTATCATCAAGCCGGCGCCGGACACACCGCTGTCTGCTTATGAACTAGCGCGCCTCGCATATGAAGCGGGCATTCCGAAGGATGTTCTTCAGGTTGTGATCGGCGATGGAGAAGAAATCGGAAATGTGTTCACAAGCAGTCCGAAAATCCGCAAAATCACGTTCACAGGCTCAACACCTGTAGGGAAAATCCTTATGAAAAACAGCGCGGACACCGTAAAGCACGTCTCAATGGAACTCGGCGGACACGCCCCGCTGATCGTAGATGAAGATGCGGACATTGACCTTGCCGTTGAACAGGCGATGGCGTCCAAATACCGAAACGCCGGCCAAACCTGCGTATGTGCCAACCGCCTGATCGTTCATGAATCCATTAAAGATGAATTTGCTGCGAAACTGAGCGAGCAAGTGTCTAAGCTGAAAGTCGGAAATGGACTTGAGGAAGGCGTCAATGTCGGCCCGATCATCAACAAACGAGGCTTCGAAAAAATCGTCAGCCAAATAGATGATGCGGTTGAAAAAGGCGCGAAAGTGATTGCTGGGGGCACATATAACCGAAACGATGACAAAGGGTGCTACTTTGTGAATCCGACAGTGCTCACCGATGTCGATCCGTCCATGAACATCATGCATGAGGAAACATTCGGCCCGGTCGCCCCGATCGTCACGTTTTCTGATATTGATGAAGCGATTCAGCTTGCCAACGATACACCGTATGGCTTGGCTGCTTACTTCTTCACAGAAAACTACCGCCGCGGCATCTATATTTCCGAGAATCTAGAGTATGGCATTATCGGCTGGAATGACGGCGGACCGTCAGCTGTTCAAGCGCCATTCGGCGGAATGAAAGAAAGCGGCATCGGCCGTGAAGGCGGTTCAGAAGGTATCGAGCCGTACCTTGAAACAAAATATTTGTCCATCGGTTTATAAAAGAATGCACGCTCCTAAGAGCTGCCGGATTTTCCGGCAGCTCTTTTTGTGTTCCGGCGAATAATCACAACAATTCCAGCCAAAATAACAGCAAATACATTTTGAAAGAAGGTTCCCCAACAATGGATTTATTATTGGCTCTTCTCCCGGCTTTGTTTTGGGGGAGCATTGTTCTCTTCAATGTGAAATTAGGCGGCGGGCCGTACAGCCAGACACTGGGAACGACGATCGGGGCGCTCATTGTTTCTATCGTTATTTACTTTTTTGTTCAGCCCGTTCTGTCCCTTCGCATTTTTATTGTTGGAATCGTATCCGGCTTATTTTGGTCACTTGGACAGGCCAACCAGCTGAAAAGCATTCAATTGATGGGCGTGTCGAAAACAATGCCGATTTCCACAGGAATGCAGCTCGTTTCCACCTCGCTGTTCGGTGTGATCGTGTTCCGCGAATGGTCAACACCGATTGCGATTACGCTTGGCGTTCTCGCTTTGATCTTTATCATTGTAGGAATCATTCTCACGTCCTTGGAAGATAAGAATGATAAAAAAGAGGGCGAGCCAAGCAATTTGAAAAAGGGCATTTTGATTCTCCTTGTTTCGACTCTTGGTTATTTGGTTTATGTAGTCGTGGCTAGATTATTCAATGTGTCCGGCTGGTCCGCGTTGCTGCCACAGGCAATTGGTATGGTGGTCGGGGGGTTAGTTTTAACCTATAGACACAAACCCTTTAACAAGTATGCGATCAGAAATATTCTCCCAGGGTTAATCTGGGCAGGCGGAAATATGTTTTTGTTTATTTCTCAGCCGCGAGTCGGCGTTGCAACGAGCTTTTCCCTTTCACAAATGGGAATTGTCATTTCTACGCTCGGCGGTATTTTCATCCTGCGTGAAAAGAAAACGAAACGCCAGCTAATAGCAATTGCGATCGGGATTATCCTGATTATTGCCGCCGCCGTATTCTTAGGAATCGCCAAAACAAATTCATAACAAATGGAGGAGGATGTATATGTATCCGGATTTAAAAGGAAAAGTCGTCGCTATTACAGGAGCTGCTTCAGGGCTCGGAAAGGCGATGGCCATTCGCTTCGGCAAGGAGCAGGCAAAAGTGGTTATCAACTATTATAGTAATAAACAAGATCCAAACGAGGTAAAAGAAGAGGTCATCAAGGCGGGCGGTGAAGCTGTTGTCGTCCAAGGAGATGTCACGAAAGAGGAAGATGTAAAAAATATCGTGCAAACGGCAATTAAGGAGTTCGGCACACTCGATATTATGATTAATAATGCCGGTCTTGAAAATCCTGTACCATCTCACGAAATGCCGCTCAAGGATTGGGATAAAGTCATCGGCACGAACTTAACGGGTGCCTTTTTAGGAAGCCGTGAAGCGATTAAATATTTCGTAGAAAACGATATCAAGGGAAATGTCATTAACATGTCCAGTGTGCACGAAGTGATTCCTTGGCCGTTATTTGTCCACTATGCGGCAAGTAAAGGCGGGATAAAGCTGATGACAGAAACATTAGCGTTGGAATACGCGCCGAAGGGCATTCGCGTCAATAATATTGGGCCAGGTGCGATCAACACGCCAATCAATGCTGAAAAATTCGCTGACCCTAAACAGAAAGCTGATGTAGAAAGCATGATTCCAATGGGATATATCGGCGAACCGGAGGAGATCGCCGCAGTAGCAGCCTGGCTTGCTTCGAAGGAAGCCAGCTACGTCACAGGCATCACGTTATTCGCGGACGGCGGTATGACACAATATCCTTCATTCCAGGCAGGACGCGGTTAAACAAAAAAAGCGACCCAGACATCACATCTGGATCGCTTTTTTATTACGCACGCTTTTTCTTAACAAGTGCTGCTACAGATAAAATAATGGCAGCCGCAGACAGCACAATCGCTGTAATGTCTAGAGCTGAAGAACCTGAGTCTTCGGAATCGTCTTCTGTTTTCGTGGCGCCGTGCTCATCTGTCACTTGTTTTGCAGACGTGATGTTTGTAATGGAATGAGGTGTATCGGCATCCTCGTCACCTGTCCACTCAACAATGCTGCCGTCTTTGTAATATTGGTATGCGTCCCAAGCAGCTTCCTCCGCTTTGTCAGGGTTTTTGGCAACAAAGGTAAACTGCTGGAACTGTCCTTCCTGAATGCCTCCGTCAGTCGCCTCCCATGTCACGGACACTGATTTGTCATCATGTTTTTGAGTGGAGACCTTCCAGCCCGGAATTGGCTCATATTGCTGGAATTCAACATCCTTCGGCATTTTGAGGACTACCTTCGTTGTCGGCAGATTTTTCTCTGAAGGAACCTTCATTGTATACGTTTCCCAAGAGCCTGCAGCAGACTCAGCCGGTTTTACAGAAACATGCGCGCTGGCAGGGGCCGTAAAGAATAAGAGGGAGCCGACAATAGCCGGACATAGTGTCAATGCGATTTTTTTCAACAACGTAAACACTCCTTAATTGGTCTTTGTAAACATGATATTGATTTCGTTAAAGTCGCCGGTCAGGCCGTGGACTTTGATCTTCCAGTTTCCTTTTTCATTAATCGACAGGTTTTGATCCTGGAAGACGCCTTTTGTTTTTTCTTTTAATGTAAAAGTGCTTTTGTTTTCGCTGCCTGACAGGCCTGTTTTATAAACGGTTAACGTGATTTGCTGGATGTTTTTCACGGGATCTCCGTTATGGTCGGTGACCCGCAGCTCAAAAACATTTTTTCCGGGCTGGTTTGGGCTGATGCTGAGAGAAACGCTTTGTCCGTTCTCAATCGCTTTGGTTTGGTAGAACGGTTCCGGCGCCGGCTCAGGCGGGCTTGGCAGGCTTGTAAACACGGCCGCTGTGATCAATACAGCGATGCCGATTGCCCACTCCGCTTTCAACGTTCGGCTGATTCCTGTGCGGCGCTGCTTTCTGGTAAGCAGAAAATGAATTGCGCCTAAGACCAGCATGAAAACAAACAGCCCGCTTTTCACTAAAAGAGCTTGTCCGTACGCTGTATGGAACAGTGAATCCATTGAACGAATGATGAAAAATCCATTGAGCAAGCCTGAAAACAAAATGACGCCGACTGCAGTGAGCGCCCATGGGGAGAACCGTCTGACCGTCTCCCACGCGAGCGTTTTGTCAGGCTGCCTCCATTCTTTTGAGAGCAGCAAAACGAGTGCCGCTATTCCGCCGACCCAGATGGAAGCGGAAGTTAAATGAAGGAAATCCATCAAAATGCCGACCGTTTTTTCTTCAACGACAGCGGCATGCCCGGTAAACGCTTTGGCAAGCAGGAGACCGAAAAAGAAAATGAGCGGCGCTGTCCAATAGCCAAAGGATGAAAAGCGGTTTTTCCGTATCGCAGGGATTACAGACAGTGCGAGCAGCACGAACAGCGCGGCCTGTATGATCCAAATGGAGCCGCCTGCTGTCTCAAACAGTGTTTCTCTGATGTAGCCCGGCTGGAATGCGCTGCCCCAGCCGCCGCCTGCGTTCGCTTTTGTCTGAATCGGAAGCTGAAGCAAAAGCGCTAGCCCCAATGCTGCGATCGAAACGATCAGGATACGTCTCGTCCGTTTGACGAGCTGTTCTGATTTCCCTTTATACCAGAAAAGATGGAAGAAAACCGTTCCGATAAACAGAGATAAGGCTGTATACAGAATCGCGCGATCTGCTGCTGTTCCCGGATTCAGCGCTGAATCGGCTGCTTTTTGGCTGCTGAATCCGCCATCCGCTTTCCCGATACTGAACGGAATGACGCCGGAAACAGGATGCCCGTCCGCGGATACAGCATTCCATTCCGCTCTGTACACATCATGAGGCAGATTCTTCTTCAGCTTCACTGTCATGATGTGATGATTATCTTTTTTGATTTCAGTCTTGTCCGTATCCACACGGTCGCCGTTTGAATTATAGACTTTAATGTAATGAAACCCTTCTTCAACCGGTTCATTAAATTCGATTTCCACCTGCGCAGGGGCGCTTTTTAATTCGCTGTTTTCCCCAGGTGAAGATTTGACAATATAGGCGTGAGCAAAGCTTGTTTTCGGCAGGAAAACAAGAAAAAGCAGAAGGATGATCCACCATCTGTTTCGCTTCATCACTCAGACACCACCTTCCGCTGTATGTGTTGTGTTATTTCTTGGTGCAGGTGCAGCGTTTCTTTCTGTCTTGAAGCATATCTTCCAGCGCTTGGTCGAAAGTGCGGACGGCTCCGCCGAATCCTTTTTGAAATCGTTCGGCATGGTCAAGTGTCGCAAACGGAATGGCCTGCGGCTGGCAGCAGTGCAGGTTTAATTCAGCATTTACGACGAAATAAGCCGAACCGGCACTGACGGTTGTCTGTAACAGAAAATCTCTGCAAATCAAGTGTGAAACCTCTTCCGTTTTATCCGCGTAACGCAAAAACGCGCAATGTGCGCAGCATAGCTGTTCAATGTCTTGGTTTACCGTAATCAGCTGAACCGAATGAGCTTGATTGACGGGCTTCAAGCAATAGCTGCACATATGATCTGTTTGAGGTGTTCGGACGGGGAGCGTGATACCGCCGGCGGTTTTTATGACCTGATTTGACTGAACCAGCTGATTGACATCTCTATATACCGTCATTTCCGAAACGCCGAACCTTGCGCTGATGTCAGAAATTCTAAGCGAGCCTTCTTCTTTCAGCCACTTCAGTATGTGTTGCTGTCTATTAATCGGAAGCATTCATACACCCTCTTCATTAAGATCTATTTAAGCGTAGAGGATTTTAGAGACGGAGACAAGTAAGTGGATGATAAAAAATGTGAAAATGTGTTGAACAGCAACAAAACGAAACAGAAGGGACTCTGGTATAATAGACAGATGGAATAGAAAGTGAGGAATACCCTATGAAAGAAACACCATGCCCGAACTGCGGCAAACCTTTGACAGGCGATATGGTCAGATCATCAAATGTGCCTTGTCAATTTCGCTGCGGCCACTGCCGGGAACGGCTTTATGAATATAAAGTTTCAGCTCCGATTATGCTGGTATCATTAGCGGCCATCGTGCTGCTTATTTATCTTTTGATGCTCCTCCGCAATGCGGCAGGCTCAGTGCTGCCAGCTGTACAGCACGTGCCGATGGCTGTATTTGCGCTTGTGTGCGCGTATCCCGTTTTTATTGTGAGTGAGCGGATGATCGCAAAGTACGTGATTCAAAACGGCAACATTATTTATAGAGGAAAGAGAAAAGGCTCCTGAAACCAGGAGCCTTTTTATTTTTAAAAAATTGTCACAGTCATGTGCCAAAGTCCTCTTTACTTTCAATTGTATAGGGACTGTAAGCGTTTTAACATAGAGTCAAAGGGAAGCATCATTCTCTGAACATATTTTTTTATCTTACAGCGACAAACAAAACAGGGAGGGTTTATATATGCAGCAGCAAGAACAGCAGCAAGGCGGCATGAAAGTGAAAGTGCAGCGCTTTGGGAGTTATTTGAGCGGAATGATTATGCCGAATATCGGCGCGTTTATCGCGTGGGGTATCATTACCGCGCTGTTTATTCCGGCAGGATGGTTTCCGAATGAACAGCTGAACACGCTGGTCAGCCCGATGATTACGTATTTATTGCCGCTTTTGATAGCGTATACAGGCGGAAAAATGATCTACGACCACCGCGGCGGAGTTGTCGGAGCGACAGCGGCAATTGGGGTGATTGTCGGATCGGATATTCCAATGTTTTTAGGCGCAATGATTATGGGTCCGCTTGGCGGATACCTCATTAAACAGACTGATAAATTATTCAAGGATAAAGTCAAACAAGGCTTTGAAATGCTGATCAACAACTTTACGGCAGGGATTGTCGGCGCGGCTTTAACGATTCTCGCGTTTTACGCCATCGGCCCGGTTGTCCTGACGCTAAATAAATTGCTGGCGGCTGGTGTGGAAGTCATTGTACACGCTAATTTACTGCCGATAGCCAGTGTTTTTGTAGAACCGGCGAAAGTGTTGTTCCTCAACAACGCCATTAACCACGGAATCTTAAGCCCGATCGGAATCGAGCAAGCATCCCAAACAGGAAAATCAATTCTGTTTTTAGTAGAAGCAAACCCTGGACCGGGGCTCGGCATTTTGCTGGCGTACATGTTCTTTGGCAAAGGATCTTCAAAATCAACGGCTCCCGGTGCGGCGATCATCCATTTCTTCGGAGGGATTCACGAGATTTACTTCCCGTACATTCTGATGAAACCGGCCCTGATTCTCGCAGCCATTGCCGGCGGAGCAAGCGGACTCTTAACGTTTACGATCTTTAATGCCGGACTTGTCGCGGCAGCGTCACCGGGAAGCATTATCGCATTGATGGCAATGACGCCAAGAGGAGGCTATTTCGGGGTATTGGCGGGTGTATTGGTCGCTGCAGCTGTATCGTTCATCGTTTCAGCAGTGATCCTGAAATCCTCAAAAGCTAGTGAAGAAGACTTGGCTGCCGCAACAGAAAAAATGCAGTCCATGAAGGGGAAGAAAAGCCAAGCAGCAGCTGCTTTAGAGGCGGAACAAGCCAAAGCAGAAGAAGCGTCTGAGCTGTCTCCTGAAAGCGTGAACAAAATTATCTTTGCGTGTGATGCGGGAATGGGATCAAGTGCCATGGGGGCATCCATCTTAAGAAACAAAGTGAAAAAAGCGGAGCTTGACATCAGTGTGACCAACACGGCCATTAACAATCTGCCAAGCGATGCGGATATTGTCATCACCCACAAAGATTTAACAGACCGCGCGAAAGCAAAGCTGCCGAACGCGACGCACATATCAGTGGATAACTTCTTAAACAGCCCGAAATACGACGAGCTGATTGAAAAGCTGAAAAAGTAATCTTATAGAAAGAGAGTGATACTCATGCAAGTACTCGCAAAGGAAAATATTAAACTCAATCAAACGGTATCATCAAAAGAAGAGGCCATCAAATTGGCAGGCCAGACGCTGATTGACAACGGCTACGTGACAGAGGATTACATTAGCAAAATGTTTGAACGTGAAGAAACGTCTTCTACGTTTATGGGGAATTTCATTGCCATTCCACACGGCACAGAAGAAGCGAAAAGCGAGGTGCTTCACTCTGGAATTTCAATCATACAGATTCCAGAGGGCGTTGAGTACGGAGAAGGCAACACGGCAAAAGTGGTATTCGGCATTGCGGGTAAAAACAATGAGCATTTAGACATTTTGTCTAATATCGCCATTATCTGCTCAGAAGAAGAAAATATTGAACGCCTGATCTCCGCTAAAAGCGAAGAAGATTTGATCGCCATTTTCAACGAGGTGAACTGACATGATCGCATTACATTTCGGTGCGGGGAATATTGGGAGAGGGTTTATCGGCGCGCTGCTTCACCACTCCGGCTATGATGTGGTGTTTGCGGATGTAAACGACACGATGGTCAGCCTCCTCAACGAAAAAAAAGAATACACAGTAGAACTGGCAGAAGAGGGACGTTCATCAGAGGTCATTGGCCCGGTCAGCGCGATTAACAGCGGCAGTCAGCCCGAAGAGCTGTACCGGCTGATGAATGAGGCGGCGCTCATCACAACAGCTGTCGGTCCGAATGTGCTGAAGCTGATTGCTCCATCTATCGCAGAAGGTTTAAGACGGAGAAACACTGCAGACACACTGAATATCATTGCCTGCGAAAATATGATTGGCGGAAGCAGCTTCTTAAAGAAAGAAATATACAGCCATTTAACGGAAGCAGAGCAGAAGTCCGTCAGTGAAACGGTAGGTTTTCCGAATTCTGCCGTTGACCGGATCGTCCCGATTCAGCATCATGAAGACCCGCTGAAAGTATCGGTTGAACCATTTTTCGAATGGGTCATTGATGAATCAGGCTTTAAAGGGAAAACACCAGTCATAAACGGCGCACTGTTTGTTGATGATTTAACGCCGTACATCGAACGGAAGCTGTTTACGGTCAATACCGGACACGCGGTGACAGCGTATGTCGGCTATCAGCGCGGACTCAAGACGGTCAAAGAAGCAATCGATCATCCGGAAATCCGCCGTGTTGTTCATTCGGCGCTGCTTGAAACTGGTGACTATCTCGTCAAATCGTATGGCTTTAAGCAAACTGAACACGAACAATATATCAAAAAAATCATCGGCCGCTTTGAAAATCCTTTCATTTCGGACGATGTGACCCGCGTAGCGAGGTCACCTCTCAGAAAACTGGGAGAAAATGATAGACTTGTAGGCCCGGCAAAGAAAATAAAAGAGCCGAATGCACTGGCGGAAGGAATTGCCGCAGCCCTGCGCTTCGATTTCACCGGTGACCCTGAAGCGGTTGAACTGCAAGCGCTGATTGAAGAAAAAGGATACAGCGGCGTACTTCAAGAGGTGTGCGGTATTCAGTCCCATGAACCGTTGCACGCCATCATTTTAAAGAAACTTAATCAATAACCGATCACCCGTGACACAATGTCACGGGCTTTTTTTACTATCTCGCAATCTAGTATAATAGAAAGCGCTTACGAAAACAGGGGGAGGAGAATGACGATGAAACAATTCGAGATTGCGGCAATACCGGGAGACGGAGTAGGAAAAGAGGTTGTAGCGGCTGCTGAGAAAGTGCTTCATACAGCCGCTGAGGTACACGGAGGTTTGTCATTCTCATTCACGGCTTTTCCATGGAGCTGTGATTATTACTTGGAGCACGGCAAAATGATGCCCGAAGATGGAATACATACGCTTACTCAATTTGAAGCGGTTTTTTTGGGAGCCGTCGGAAATCCGAAGCTGGTTCCCGATCATATATCGTTATGGGGACTGCTGCTGAAAATCCGGAGGGAGCTTGAGCTTTCCATTAATATGAGACCCGCCAAACAAATGGCAGGCATTACGTCGCCGCTTCTGCATCCAAATGATTTTGACTTCGTGGTGATTCGCGAGAACAGTGAAGGTGAATACAGTGAAGTCGGCGGGCGCATTCACAGAGGCGATGATGAAATCGCCATCCAGAATGCCGTGTTTACGAGAAAAGCGACAGAACGTGTCATGCGCTTTGCCTTCGAATTGGCAAAAAAACGGCGCAGCCATGTGACAAGCGCCACAAAGTCTAACGGCATTTATCACGCGATGCCGTTTTGGGATGAAGTCTTTCAGCAGACAGCAGCTGATTATAGCGAAATCGAAACATCATCTCAGCATATTGATGCGCTGGCCGCTTTTTTTGTGACGCGTCCGGAAACGTTTGATGTCATTGTGGCGAGCAACTTGTTCGGTGATATTTTAACCGACATCAGCTCAAGCCTGATGGGAAGCATCGGCATTGCGCCTTCTGCTAACATCAATCCATCCGGCAAATATCCGTCCATGTTTGAACCGGTTCACGGCTCAGCTCCTGACATTGCCGGACAGGGCCTTGCCAATCCGATCGGCCAGATTTGGACAGCGAAGCTGATGCTAGACCACTTCGGAGAGGAAGAGCTGGGGGCGAACATTCTGGATGTAATGGAGCAAGTGACTGCCGACGGCATCAAAACACGCGACATTGGGGGACAAAGCACAACGGCTGAGGTCACTGATGAAATCTGTTCGCGCTTAAGAAAGCTCTGATGAATCAGGCCGGTGGCAGATGGCTGCCTCGGCCTGTCCATTTCCTTACGAAAATTTCCACGAAAGTCTAACCAAGCAGATCCAAATGCTGTATAATAATTTGGAATTCTTAGGAAAGCATCGGGTGAAGGAAGTTGAATGCAAAAACAATCACGTTAAAGAAAAAAAGAAAAATCAAAACGATCGTTGCACTCAGTATCATTATGATCGCAGCTCTCATTTTTACGATTAGATTGGTGTTTTACAAGCCTTTTCTTATTGAAGGATCATCAATGGCCCCAACGCTTAAAGACTCAGAAAGAATTCTGGTTGATAAAGCAGTCAAATGGATTGGCGGGTTTCACAGAGGCGACATCATAGTCATTCATGACAAAAAGAGCGGCCGCTCATTTGTCAAACGTTTAATCGGTTTGCCTGGTGACAGCATTAAAATGAAAAATGATCAGCTATACATAAATGATAAAAAGGTGGAAGAACCATACTTAAAGGAATATAAACAGGAGGTCAAAGAGTCGGGTGTAACCTTAACAGGTGACTTCGAAGTTGAGGTTCCTTCCGGTAAATATTTTGTGATGGGAGATAACCGTCTCAATTCACTGGATAGCAGAAACGGAATGGGCATGCCTTCTGAAGACGATATCATCGGTACTGAATCTCTCGTCTTTTATCCATTCGGTGAGATGAGACAGGCAAAATAAAATGCAATGCAAAAAGAACATGGAACATGACGGCACCGATAATAAAGCGCCGTGCACGTTTAAAAAAATGATGATGAAACGGTGCGGAGCCGGCTTTCCGCCCCGTTTTTTATGATAGAAAGCGTTTTGAAGAAAAGGGCCCTGTTGAAATAAACAGAATCAGGATTGGCGAAGCCGTGAAGCGCATCGAATTGATAAATCTCAAGATGGGTATGCTGTTTTTCCCGCAATTTTTTGATAAGAAGCGCTACGTCAAACGACGGCTCATAATTAGGGAAAAACAATAGGACCGGGCAGGCTGGCACGTGATGAAGAGAGTCGCGTATCCGGGAACCGTAATAACAAACCGATCCGCTCACCTCAGGCATACTGCTGCATTTCCATGCGATAGTAGCCCCCACGCTGAATCCAATCACAAAGATGTGCCGTCCGGCGTTTTGCCTGATCACATTCTGGATGATGGTTTCTCCCGTTTTCAGCCGTTCGTGTTTTGTAAATTGTTCGTATGCCGTTTTTTCTTCTTGCAGTGTGTAGACTTCATTCTCGCCGAGCAGGTTGGGCGTCAACACATCATATCCAGCCATTTTGATCAGCCGGCCCATCTTTTTCATATGGCTGTTTACACCGTATATTTCGTGTACGAGAATGACAAGCGGTTTTGGGGACATAACGGCCTCCTTTTGTGTTTTTTCCATTATATCCTATCGTTTCACTTTAGGCTGAGATATAATGGTCAAAAAAGGAGATATAAAATGAACTCATTATCTTTGCCTCACCGCTATCCATTTTTGTTTATTGATGGCGTGACGGATAGCGAGCCCGGCAAACATGCGGCAGCTTATAAGCTGATTAGTGAGAACGACTGGTTTATCACTGATACGCAAACAGAAATGCCGTTTTCACTTGTGATTGAAGCGCTTGCGCAAACCGCGGCTTTTACAGGAATTACAGATGAGAACAGCTTGGGATTATTGACTTCGGTGAAGAAAGCGGAAAAGCTGGGAGAAGCTGTGCCTGGTGACCGGCTTGATCTTACGTTTGAAGTCACGCGCAATCGGCGCGGGTTTGTGTTCGGACATGCCAAGGCATCAGTTGGAGAGCAGCCTGTTGCTGAAGCTGAAATCGGCATCTATATTGAAAAATGAAAAAAACCCTTCACAACATTTTGTGAGGGGTTCTATTTTGTGTCGTAATCCCGTTCGCTTTGAGAGTTATCTCTTTGCTGGCGTTTGTGTTTTTCATCATTCATATTTTCCTTCAGCTCTTCATTAGGAATCGGATCGGTTAAGTCGTTGTGCTCGGGGTTTTCATTTGGTTTGTTTTGCTGTTTTCTTTCTGTCATGTTTGATCACCTCACCGTTTGTTTTCCTCTTATCCGTTCTCCTCAAACATAGGAAATCGCTTTTTTGTCCCGCTGGGTATAATGTATTAGAATAGAGAGAAGCACAACAAAAAGATAAAGAGAGGTACATATATGTCTGTTCAAAGAGAAGATGTAGATATCAAGCTGATCGCAATTGATATGGATGGTACACTGCTGAACGACGAGCAGCTGATCTCGGATGAAAACCGCAAAGCCATTCGTGAAGCGGAGGATAAAGGTGTGTATGTGGTGATCAGCACGGGCCGGACGCTGATGACGTGCCGGGAGCTGGCGGAATCGCTAAAGCTGTCATCCTTTCTAATCACGGCAAACGGCAGTGAAATTTGGGATTCGAATTTTAATTTGGTGGAACGGAAGCTGCTTCATACGGACCATATTCAAATGATGTGGGATTTGCGGAATAAGCACAACACTAATTTCTGGGCTTCTACGGTGAATAAAGTATGGAGAGGCGAGTTTCCGGAAAACATTACGGATCATGAATGGCTCAAATTCGGCTTTGACATCGAGGATGACGATATCCGAAACGAAGTGCTTGAGGAGCTGAGAAAAAACAAAGAGCTCGAAATCACAAATTCAAGTCCGACAAACATTGAAGTCAACGCGCTTGGCATCAACAAAGCTGCAGCCCTTGCCAAGGTTACGGAAAAACTCGGCTTTACAATGGAGAATGTGATGGCGATGGGCGACAGCCTTAATGACATTGCGATGATCAAAGAAGCGGGTCTTGGCGTCGCAATGGGCAATGCGCAAGACATCGTAAAAGAAACGGCTGATTATATCACGGATACAAATATTGAGGATGGTGTCGCTAAAGCGATTCGCCATTGGGTACTATAAAAAAAGAGAGTCCTAAGATGGACTCTCTTTTTTAGTTTGGCAGGTTTTCTTCTGGGACCATGGTAGGTTTTCTGACAAAAGTATTTCACAAACAGATATGATTCACTTATAATGAAATAAAGTTCAAAAATTCGGAATAGTCGTTCCGGATTTCGGGACAATAAATGACATAAAGCATATCGTTTGCTTTGGCAGGAGGGATTCTGTGTTTCAGATTGATTTAAACTGTGATTTAGGAGAAAGCTTCGGAGCCTACAAGATAGGCCTTGACCAAGATATTTTAGAGTATGTGACATCAGCGAATATCGCATGCGGATTTCATGCAGGAGATCCTAGTGTTATGCGAAAAACCGTCGCGCTTGCAGCAGAAAGAGGCGTGAAAATGGGTGCGCATCCGGGCTTGCCGGATTTACTCGGTTTTGGGCGCCGCAATATGGCGATTTCTCCTGAGGAAGCGTATGATCTTGTCGTTTATCAAATTGGCGCGCTCTCTGGCTTTCTAAAAGCAGAGGGACTTCACATGCAGCACGTCAAGCCGCATGGCGCTTTATACAATATGGCGGCAGTCGATCAAAAACTGTCGGATGCTATCGCGAAAGCTGTCTATAAGGTTGATCCAGGCCTGATTCTTTTCGGTCTTGCTGAGAGCGAGCTTGTAAAAGCGGGAGAACGGATCGGACTTCAGACCGCAAATGAAGTGTTCGCCGACAGAACATACCAATCGGACGGCACGCTGACACCGCGCTCCCAGCCGGACGCACTCATTGAAAGTGATGATGCCGCCGTCACCCAGGTCATCAAAATGGTGAAAGAAGGGGCGGTCAAATCTCAGCAAGGACATGATGTGTCATTAAAAGCAGATACAGTCTGCATTCATGGAGATGGAGCCCATGCGCTGACATTTGCGCAAAAAATCAGAAAACAGCTCAAAGCGGCTGGAATTGAAGTGACAGCTATTTCAGAACAGAGGTCAACATAAAGGAGGAACAATAGATGGAGCAGCAGAAAAAGACAGCAGGAAAAAAAGCGGGCAGCTGGTCATTGCTGATGGGCGCCGCCTTTTTAATGGCGACATCAGCAATCGGACCGGGTTTCCTCACCCAAACCGCAACATTCACAAACACACTCGCAGCAAGCTTCGGTTTTGTCATCTTAATCTCTATTATTTTAGATATTTTCGCCCAAACCAATGTGTGGCGCATCATCGCAGTTTCTGGAAAACGAGGTCAGGAAATTGCGAATATGGTGCTTCCCGGACTGGGGTATTTCATCGCCATTCTCGTCGTGCTTGGCGGACTAGCTTTTAATATTGGGAATATCGGAGGGGCCGGGCTGGGACTTCAGGTGCTGTTCGGCATTACACCTGAAACAGGCGCTTTAATCAGTGCCGTTATCGCCATTTTGATTTTTGTCATCAAGGAAGCAGGAAAAGCGATGGACCGTTTTACGCAAATCGCGGGGTTCGTGATGATTATTTTAACGGTCTACGTTGCGGCGACGACAGCTCCTCCGGTCGGACAGGCAGTCGCAAATACATTCGTCCCGGAACACATCAGCATATTTGCCATTGTCACCCTAGTGGGCGGAACCGTCGGCGGTTATATCACATTTGCCGGGGGACACCGTTTGCTTGATGCCGGAATTAAAGGAAAGGAATCCATTCCGCAGGTGACAAAAAGCTCGGTTGTCGGCATTTTAATTACATCTGTCATGCGTATCGCTCTTTTTCTTGCGGTTCTAGGCGTTGTATCGAAAGGGCTGCACATCGATGAAAGCAACCCGGCGGCTTCTGTCTTCAAGCTGGCTGCTGGAAATGTTGGTTATAAAATTTTCGGATTGATCATGTGGTCTGCGGCGATTACGTCTGTTATTGGAGCAGCCTATACATCTGTTTCATTTTTCAAGACCTTTTCTCCAAAAATTGAAAAGAATTCACGCGGTATTATTATCGGATTTATTGTGGTTTCTACGTTAGCTTTTGTCACAATCGGCCAGCCTGCGAAGATCCTCGTCCTTGTCGGTTCACTGAACGGCTTAATTCTGCCGATTGCGCTCGGAACGCTGCTTGTTGCCGCCTACAAGAAAAACATTGTCGGTGATTATAAGCATCCGCTTTGGCTGACAAGCACAGGCGCGCTTGTAGTGATTGTAATGGCAGTTATGGGAATCTACACGTTATGTACACAACTTCCTCAATTGTGGAGCTGATATAAGTGGAGCAATTAAACAAAATGGCGCCGAAGGATGTACGCGCCCTGATACGAGAGGGGAAAATAAACGGGCCGACCGCAGGCATGTCCGGCGGCTACGCCCAAGCGAATCTTGTGGTTTTGAAAAAGGACCTTGCTTTTGATTTTCTGCTGTTTTGCCAGCGAAATCAAAAGCCCTGCCCCGTGCTGGATGTGACTGAAGCAGGTTCGCCTGTGCCGTCTCTGGCTGCGCCGGATGCTGATATCAGAACGGACTTTCCGAAATACCGTATTTACAGGCACGGTATCTTATCGGAAGAAGTATCTGATATTACGCCATACTGGGAGGACGATTTTGTCGGCTTTCTGATCGGATGCAGTTTCTCCTTTGAACAGGCACTGATCAATAATGGGATAGCTGTCCGGCATATTGATGAGGGGACAAACGTCTCGATGTATAAAACGAATATCGATTGTGTTCCGGCGGGGGCGTTTCACGGACAGATGGTTGTCAGCATGAGACCGGTTCCTGAACGGCTGGCTGTACGTGCCGCGCAAGTGACCTCGCGTTTTCCGGCTGTGCACGGAGGGCCGATCCATATCGGCAATCCGGGAGCAATCGGGATTCGCGATCTCGGGAAACCGGATTTCGGAGATGCCGTTCCCATTCGAGAAGGCGAGGTTCCTGTTTTTTGGGCATGCGGAGTGACACCGCAAGCCGTGGCTATGAATGTAAAACCTGAAATGGTCATCACACATGCGCCGGGGCATATGCTCATCACAGATATTCGAGACGAGTCGCTTGCGGTGCTGTAACCTCTCGTCATCCTGATGAACGAGAATTAAAAGAGGTGAGAAAGATGACTGTACGATATCAAATCGAACAGCTCGGTGATTCTGCAATGATGATCCGATTCGGAGAAGAAATCAATGAACAGGTCAACGGCATTGTCCATGCCGCGGCCGCTTATATAGAAGAACAGCCATTTCCGGGATTCATTGAATGTATCCCAGCTTTTACAAGTCTAACCGTATTTTATGATATGTATGAAGTGTACAAGCATTTGCCTCAAGGCATAAGCTCACCTTTTGAGAAGGTCAAGCGCGATGTCGAAGAGCGCCTGGCAGAAATAGCCGAAGACTATGAGGTCAACCGCCGTATTGTAGAAATTCCCGTCTGCTATGGCGGTGAATTTGGTCCGGATTTAGAAGAGGTGGCGAAGATCAATCAGCTGTCACCGGAGGAAGTAATCGACATTCATACAAACGGTGAATATGTGGTGTATATGCTTGGCTTCGCGCCCGGTTTTCCTTTTCTAGGCGGGATGTCAAAACGCATTGCAGCTCCGAGAAAATCATCGCCAAGACCGTCGATTCCCGCAGGTTCGGTCGGTATTGCGGGATTGCAGACAGGCGTTTACCCGATTTCAACGCCGGGCGGCTGGCAGCTGATCGGCAAAACGCCGCTGGCTCTTTTCCGGCCGCAGGAAAACCCGCCGACATTGCTGCGGGCGGGAGATACTGTGAAATTCGTTCGCATCTCAGAAAAAGACTATCACGCCTATAAGGAGGAGTCCAATTGAGCATGAAAGTATTAAAGCCCGGACTGCTCACAACGGTTCAGGATATAGGCAGAACGGGTTACCAAAAATACGGCGTTCTGGCCAGCGGCGCTATGGACACGGTATCACTGCGCATTGCCAATCTGTTGATAGGAAACGGCGAAAATGAAGCAGGTCTCGAAATAACGATGATGGGGCCCGGTCCGTCGTTTCATTTTTCAAAACAGACACTGATTGCTGTGACAGGGGCGGACTTCACGCTGCGTATTAATGACGAGGAAGCGCCTTTATGGAAGCCTGTGCTCATCAAGGAAAACAGCACAGTCAGCTTTGGCCCCTGCAAACTCGGCAGCCGTGCTTATTTGGCGGCAGCCGGCGGCATTGAGGTGCCTGCCGTCATGGAAAGTAAAAGCACATACGTCAGAGGAAGCATCGGCGGACTTCATGGCAGAGCGCTTCAAAAAGAAGATGAACTGAACATTGGAGAGATGTCAGCTCTTTCGCAAACCATCCTTTCCCGCTTAAGTTCGCAGCTTGGAAAACAGGGATTTGCAGCACCGAAGTGGTCAGTCAGCCGCGGCAGATTTCTGCCATTGAAGAAGAATCCCGTCATTCGGGTGCTGGAAGGAAAGCAATTTGCCTTTTTCACAGAAGAATCAAAAACGCGTTTTTATGAAGAAGCATTTCGTGTCACGCCGCAGTCTGACCGTATGGGCTACAGGCTCAAAGGAGAACCGCTCGAACTGAAGGCCCCGCTTGAGATGGTGTCGGAAGCGGTTTCATTCGGAACAGTTCAGGTGCCGCCTGACGGCAACCCGATTATCCTGCTTGCAGACCGGCAGACGACTGGCGGCTATCCGAGGATCGCGCACATCATATCCGCTGATCTTCCGATTGTTTCCCAAATCATGCCGGGTGAGCACGTCCAGTTTGAACCTGTGTCCCTTCAGGAGGCAGAAGCGCTTGCGGTAGAACGGGAACAGCATATAAAAGAACTGAAAACGAGAATGAAGATGGAATGGCTGACATAGCAAAGGGGATGAATGATGCAGAATAAAAATAAAACCGTAGTCAAATCTATGGCGCTGCTCAATTTGTTTTTGCATAAACCAAGCCTAACCTTAAGTGAACTGGTGGCGCTGACAGGAATGCCGAAGACCTCTGTTCACCGGATGGTCAGCTCTTTGGAGGAAATGGGGTTCCTCAGTCGGGATGCGTCCGGCGCTTATTCGCTGGGATTGGTGTTTTTGGAATTCGGACAGCTTGTCGCTGACAGGCTGGATATCAGAAAAATAGCGAAACCGGTGATGGAAGAGCTGTGCCGGGAAGTGGATGAGGCCGTGCAGTTGATCATGAGAGACGGCAATGAAGCGATATACGTTGAGAAAATAGAAGGGACACAGACTGTGCGGCTGTATACGGCGATCGGCAGGCGTTCCCCCCTATACGCGGGAGCGTGCGCCAGAAGCATTCTGTCCTTTCTTCCCCGTGAAGAAATCGAAGCATACATCAAACAAACCGAGCTCATTTCGATTGGCTCCGGAACGATTACCGATCCCGAAAAACTGCTTCAGGAGATTGATGCCTCTGTGCAAAATGGCTATACTGTCAGCTATTCAGAGCTCGAAAACTATACGGCGGCGATCGGCGCCCCGATCTTTAACCATAAGCGCCAAGTGGCAGCCGGCATTAGCATTGCAGGCTTTGAAGCGAGATTTACAGAAGACAGGCTGCCCTATTTAACAGAAAAGGTGAAGGACGCCGCTTTACAGATTTCAAGAAAAATAGGATATACATAAGTAGCCAATCTTTTCTCTGCTGCGTACATTAACGTATCGACGTTCAAGAGTGGAGGAAAGAACATGGTGCTTCGATATACAGCTCTGGGCGATTCCTTGACGACAGGGAGAGGCTCCGGGCTGTTTTCACCCGGCTTCGTCCAGCGTTTTGGGGACATGATGGAAGCTGACTTGAAAACAAGAACGGCAATAAACATATTTGCCAGATCAGGCCTGAATACAGAAGAGATTTTGGGACTCCTGTCATATCCCTATGTGCAAAAATGCATTCGAGATGCTGATATGATAACGATCACAGGTTGCGGAAACGATCTCATCGATTCGGTCTTAGCCTACCAAACCTCTAAGGATGAAACGATTTTCAGCCGTGTATCCGCCCATTGCCATGAGAATTTTGAAAAGATGATTGCCGAAATCGCCGAGATTAAAGGAGAAAATCCTTCCCCGTACGCCATTCGTGTGTTCAACTTATACAATCCGTTTCCCGAAATTGATATCGCCGGCAAATGGATCACTTCGTTTAATTCACATTTAGAAACACTTGCATCAGCACCCCATGTCAAAATCGCGGATGCCTATAGCATCTTCAAAGGCAAAGAACAGGAATATCTGTCCTTTGACGGTGTCCATCCGAACAGCAAAGGCTATCAAGCGATGGCTGAAGCCGTTCACAAGCTAGGCTATAAAGAATTATCAGTTTCATAGAAAACGCGCCTCATGACAGGCGCGTTTTTTATGTGTGATCGAAATATTAAAAGAAACTTAAAATTCTCTGTCTTCTGTTCTACAGACAAACAAAGTGCGCTAGAATAATGGAGGGCGTAGGCAAATATAGCCATAACGTTCAATATTTCGTATATAAGGAAGGATGGTCCTTTTGTTTCGGATTTTTAAAATGTCTTTTGCGGTTATCATTATTATACTGGCGCTTATTGCTTTTAACTATACGGAACACACCTCTGTTATCCAATCGGTCATGCTCGTCTTTCTTGGTGCGGTCATGTTTATGCAGGGGCTTGAAGAACGCAAAAAAGAAAATGACGGTTCAGGCGCTTTTAATATTTATACCGCCGTTTTTGTATGGTCTGTCTCCCTTATCGGTTTTACACTTCATATTATATAAATCTATTACACATCCTGAAAATGCTCGACCGTCGGGAACGGGGTATAGAACCGATGAAGCAAGGCTTTCCACTCTTGATACTCTGAAGAACCGCGAAAGCCTTCCGTATGGTCCTCAAGTGTTTCCCACTCCACAAGAAGCAGATATTTATGCGTTTCCTCCATGCATTTTGATAATGAGTGAGTGATATAGCCCTTCATGCCGGAAATAATCGGCGCCGCTTGCCGGAATGCATCCTCAAACTCTTGTTCAAGGCCTTCTTTAATGTGAAGCATTGCTGCCTCTCTGACCATGCTATCCCTTCTTTCTGTCTTTTCAAATAGTCTACAGCAAACGATAGGAGATTTCTGCAAAATCGGTGAACTTTTCCTTCATTTTCAAAAAAATCTTGCACGCACCAATTCAATTAAGAGAAAATAACAAGTGGAAGGCAGGGGAAAGTCATGTTAAAAAAGTGTATTCTACTAGTATTTCTATGCGTCGGATTGATTGGGTTAATCGGATGCTCCAAAACAGATTCACCAGAGGATCGCATGGAAGCATTCGTGAAACAGTGGAACGATCAGCAATTCGATGACATGTATCAAAGCCTGACTAAAGATGTCAAAAAAGAAATCTCCAAAAAAGATTTCGTCAACAGGTATAAAGCCATCTATGAGCAGGCTGGCGTAAAAAATTTGAAAGTCACTGCGGGAGAAGTAGATAAGGACGATCAAGACAACAAGACAATGAAACATATCCCGTATAAAGTCAGCATGAACACAAATGCCGGCAAAGTCAGCTTCAAGAATACTGCTGTGCTGAAATTAGAAAAAACAGATGACGAGGAGTCATGGAATATAGATTGGGACCCATCGTTTATTTTCGAGCAGCTGGCTGACGACAAAACCGTGCAAATTATGAGCATTGAACCGAAACGAGGCCAAATTTACGATAAAAATGGAAAAGGTTTAGCTGTCAATACAGATGTTCCGGAAATTGGAATTGTTCCCGGAGAGCTTGGCGATAAAAAAGAGAAAGTTATAAAAGAACTCGCCAAAAAACTTGATTTGACTGAAGACGACATCAAGAAAAAGCTGGATCAAGGCTGGGTAAAAGACGATTCGTTTGTGCCGCTCAAAAAGGTCAAGCCTGACCAGGAGAAATTAGTTTCTGAAGCGACGTCATTACAAGGCGTAACAAGAACGAATGTCAGCTCCCGCTACTATCCGTATGGCGAAAAGACAGCCCATTTGACAGGCTATGTCCGCGCCATTACAGCGGAAGAACTGAAGAAAAAGAAAGAAGGAACGTACAGCGATACGTCTAACATCGGTATCGCCGGACTTGAAAATGTGTATGAAGACAAGCTAAGAGGCACAACTGGCTGGAAAATCTACGTGCCGCAAACCGGGGAAGTCATCGCTGAAAAGAAAGCAAAGGACGGCGAGGATCTTCACCTCACAATTGATATCAAAACGCAAACGAAGCTGTATGATGAACTGAAGGATGACAGCGGGGCGGCAGTCGCGCTGCAGCCGAAGACAGGCGAAACACTCGCCCTTGTCAGCGCGCCTTCCTACGATCCAAACGGATTTATTTTCGGCTGGAGCGATAAGGAATGGAAAAAGCTAAACAAAGATAAAAACAATCCGTTTTCAGCGAAATTCAATAAGACATACGCGCCAGGTTCTACCATTAAACCGATTGCGGCTGCTATTGGAATCAAAAACGGCACCCTTAAAGCCGATGAGAAGAAAACAATCAAAGGCAAGGAGTGGCAAAAAGATTCGAGCTGGGGCGGCTATTCAGTGACACGTGTGTCTGAGAGACTTCAACAAGTCGATTTGGAAAACGCCCTTATTACGTCAGACAATATTTATTTTGCCCAGAATGCGCTTGATATGGGAGCGGACACCTTCACAAAAGGCTTAAAAACATTCGGTTTTTCAGAGGACGTTCCGTATGAATTCCCGATCCAGAAATCGTCTATTGCAAATGACAAGCTTGATTCAGACATTTTGCTTGCGGATACAGGCTACGGACAAGGGCAAATGCAAATGTCTCCGCTTCACTTGGCAACTGCTTACACGCCATTTGTTGACAATGGAGACCTTGTCAAACCGACGCTGATCAAAAAAGATTCACAAACAGCTGATGTTTGGCACAAGCAAGTGGTCACGAAGGAAGGGGCGGCAGACATTACAAAAGGTCTGAAAGGCGTTGTGGAAGATGAGCGCGGATCAGCGTATCAGCCTGTCGTAAAAGGAATCACAGTGGCCGGGAAAACAGGAACAGCCGAGCTGAAAACATCAAAAGATGATAAAGACGGCACGGAAAATGGCTGGTTTGTCGGCTACGATTACAAAAACAAAGACCTGCTTGTCGCCATGATGATCCAAAATGTGCAGGACCGCGGCGGCAGCCACTATGTCGTTGAGAAAGCGAAAAAGCAATTTCAATCGAATTAAAATGTCTTTTTAAAAGGAGCGAAAGGAAAAAGGGGATCTGAGGCCGAATGAACTAGTAAGGGGCAAAACCCGGTTTATACAAAGAAAAGAGGGATTTTGCATGCAGCGTATTCAATTGGCGGAGGATCTTCAATTTTCAAGAGTCATACACGGGCTTTGGCGGCTGAATGAATGGAACTATTCAGATGCTGAACTTCTGAGCCTCATTGAATGGTGTATCGATCACGGCATCACGACCTTTGATCATGCGGATATTTATGGAGGCTATACGTGCGAAAAGCTGTTTGGAAACGCCCTTGCCCTTTCGCCTGGATTAAGAGAAAACGTAGAGCTGGTCACAAAATGCGGCATCGTTCTTGAATCGCCTGAACGGCCTGCTCACAGATCGCATCATTATAACACAAGCAAATCGCATATTTTGGCTTCTGTTGAGCAATCGCTTATGAACCTTAGGACGGATTATATCGATGTGCTGTTGATTCACAGACCGGACCCGCTCATGGATCCGGAGGGAGTAGCAGAGGCGTTTCAGGCCTTGAAATGCTCTGGCAAGGTCAGGTACTTTGGCGTTTCAAATTTTAAAGATCACCAGTATCGGATGCTGGAAACGTATCTGCCTGAGAAGCTTGTGACCAACCAGATTGAGCTTTCCGCATACGAATTAGAAAATATGCTCGACGGCACTTTGAACCTGTGCCAGGAAAAACGGATTCCGCCGATGGCTTGGTCGCCTCTGGCAGGCGGCAAAGTTTTCACTGGTGACACGGAAAAAGACCGGCGTGTCCGCACGGCGCTTGAATCCGTTCAAGCAGAGATTGGCGCCGCTTCATTGGGCGAGGTCATGTACGCATGGCTGTTCACGCATCCGGCCGGCATTATGCCGATTGTCGGAAGCGGAAAGCGCGAGCGGATTTCCGCCGCGATAAATGCGTTGTCATACAAGCTTGACCAGGATCAATGGTTCCGCATTTTTACAGCCGTACAGGGTTACGATATTCCATAAAAAGCATCAGCTTACCAGCTGATGCTTTTTCAATATTGTCACACCGCATAGTGCCAAATTACCATTTATAAGTGATTGATTCTTTCTTGAAAGCGTTTTATATTAAAAGGAAACCTCTCTATATCCTCTACTGCATCTCCTTGCGACTTCATCCGCACATCAAGATTGGCTAGGAGGTCTTTTTTATGTATATGACTGCCAGAGAACAAAAGCTGTTAAAGCACTTATTATTACAAAACAGATATATAACCGTAACTGAGCTTGCTGAGCTGATGCAAGTCAGCACGAGAACCATTCACAGGGAACTCAAATCAATTAAACCGCTGATGGAAACCGTGGGGCTTACGTTAGATAAACAGCCCGGTAAAGGGTTGAAAGCAGTGGGAAGTCCCGAGGATAAACAAAAGCTGCTTACTGATTTATCATATGAACAGCATGAATACAGCGCCGACGAACGGAAACTGCTCATTCTTTGTTCGTTATTAGAGTCTCAGGAGCCCGTCAAACTGTACACTCTTGCTCATGATCTCCAGGTGACGAATGCCACGGTCAGCTATGACTTAGATGAGCTCGAGAAGTGGATTTCTCCCTTCGGACTGACACTGATCCGCAAAAGAGGTTTTGGCATCCAGCTTATAGGGCCGGAGAATGCGAAACGGAAAATTGTCGGCAACTTGATTGTGAACCGTCTCGACATCCAAATGTTTTTGGAAGCGGTTGAATTAAACATCAAAGGAAAAGCCGATTCTTCAGAGAAAATGTTCGGGGTTGTCAGCAAAGGTGAGCTGTTAAAAATGGAGCGCATCTTATTTCAGCTCAAAGAAAAAATCGCTTTTTCATTGTCCGATAGCTCCTATATAGCGCTCGTCGTCCATCTGACGTATGCGATCGAACGAATTAAGCTTGGGGAAACTATTACCATGGAGCAAAATGAGTTTGAGGAACTGAAGAATGCGAAAGAATACAGTTCGGCTCTTGAAATCGCGGGCGAGCTTGAACGTGCCTTCGGCGTGACGATTCCAGAGGCGGAGGTCGGCTATATTACAATCCACCTTCGAAGCGCTAATCGAAAATACAAAACAGAATACAAAGCGCAGGAAATTGAGCTGGAAACAGCCCTGCAAACAAAGCGGCTCATTGCTTTTATTTCAGACAAAATCAGAATGGATCTGACGAAAAACTACTCTTTATATGAAGGCTTGATTGCCCATTTGGAGCCGGCCGTCAGCCGCATAAAAGAAAATATTGAGATATACAATCCGATGAAGGAACAGATCAAGCGCGATTATTTTCTGCTTTATATGGCGATCGAAGAAGGCGTCGAAAAGTATTTTCCGGGCATGTCCTTTTCTGATGATGAAATCGCTTTTATCGTTCTTCACTTTGGCTCGGCTCTTGAAATCAAAAAAGAAGAAGCAAAAGTGAAAGCGCTTGTCGTCTGCTCAAGCGGGATCGGCTCCTCGAAAATGCTTGCCTCCAGACTGAAAAAAGAGCTGCCGGAAATTGAATCGTTTGATATGTCATCCCTGATCGAGCTAAAGGGGAAGGATGTTCAAGCCTATGATATGATTGTGTCCACTGTACCGATTCCTTATGAAAACATTGATTACATCATGGTCAGCCCGCTATTAAATGAGGAAGACGCAAACCAGGTCAAGCAGTATATCAAGCGGAAGATCCCCCTTATTCTTAACAAAAAAAGAAGCCCGAAGGAAGAGGCGCAGCAAGCTGATGTACCTGACATGCTGGAGGCGGCGGAAAGCATAGGGCGGTATATGGAAGTTATCCAAGATGTTCTGCGCCATTTTACGCTAGCTCAACTCCAAACAAACCCGGACCATAGCATGCTTCTGCTAGAGCTTTTTCAACAGCTGAAGAAGGATGGCCTGATCCGTGATCCGGAAAAAGCCGCGGTTTGCCTGGCTGAGCGGGAGAAACAAGGGGGATTGGGAATCCCCGGAACAAACATGGCGCTTTATCATCTCAAAAATGATGAAATCGTCCTGCCTTTTTTCAAAATGTTTGATCTCAGCACCCCCTATGAAGTGGATGGCATGGACGGAAATACCCTCAGGATGACACGCATCCTCGTCATGATGGCGCCTAGCTCATTATCCGCTGAAGGGTCGGAGATTTTAAGCGCGATCAGCTCGGCAATTATCGAGAGCGGAGAAAGCATGGCGGGGTTTCAGGAAGAAGGAGAACAAGAATTGTATCAGCGGTTAAACCGCATATTTTTCACATGGATGAAAGAAAAAAACATACTGTAAACCTGCATGGCACACGTCAAAAATTTGGCGTGTGTTTTTCTGTGGAGGGGGAACAAAATAAGAAAATGTGGGACTATTTTATCATTCAGTATTGGAATAATTCCAAAATGAAATAGTTTTACAAGTTATCTTTTTTGGGTTAAAATGGGTGAGGTAAGGAAGAAAATCTAACAAATTATTGAAGATTCAAGAGAATATAGGAGATGACGATATGGAAACATTACAGCATCTGATTCTGCATGACATGCCGAATAGCGAAGAAATAGAGGCTGTAAAAAGCGGAGACCATACACTGACATATAAAGGTTACCGTAAACGGATTAATCAGCTGGCGAATGCCATGCTTCAAAAAGGAATTCAAAAGGGCGACCGTGTTGCATTGCTTTGCAAAAACGGCCATCCCGCCTCAACTGTTATGTTCGCCGCACTTGAAATAGGTGCTGTTGTCGTACCTGTCAGCTGGCAGCTGAAACCATATGAAATGACAGGCATTTTAAAAGCAAGTGAACCGAAAGCGATGTTTTACGGAGCGGAGTTTAAAGAGATACTGGATGAAGTTCTTCCTGAATTGTCCTCACTGTGTGTAACAATGGAAACAGGAACAGCTTACGAAACATCTGCTGAATTTGAAGCGCTGTTTGCAGGTCCTGATCATTTGCCAGAGACGGAAATGGTTTCACCTGATGATACAGCACTTCTGATGTTTACATCTGGAACAACGGGAAACCCGAAAAGATGCATGATTACACATGGCGGCATATACAGATATGTTAAAAAATCCAACAGCTCAATAGCACGCATGAAGGGCCTTCGTTTTCTCGCGTGCCATCCGATTTATCATACGAGTGCGCTCATTTGCATCATGCTTGGAACGTTTGCAGAAACAACCTTTGTGTTTACAAAGGATCAAGATCCTGTTCACATGCTGAAGGTCATTGAAGAAGAGAAGATTCAGACCGTGATGGCTCTTCCTGTGTTCTACACGTATTTGCTTGAGGCGTGGGAAAAGCACCAAACTGACTTATCTTCGCTTGTTATTTTAATGACAGGCGGAACAAAAGTGCCGAGCAGCCTAATACGCCGCTATCTTGATATTGGCATTCCGCTTGCGCATGGCTATGGAAGTACTGAGGCTTGGGGCATCAGCACATGGACGCCTGATATGGGAATGGATAAAGCGGCATCTGCAGGAAAACCTGTGGCAGGTGTTAAAGTCAAAGTGGAAGATCCTCTGACCGGAGAAGAACTTCCTCAAGGAGAAATCGGCGAAATCGTTGTTCATACTCCATTCTTATTTAAAGGCTATGAAGACAATCCTGAAGCAACAGCGAAAGTGCTGCAAAACGGATGGTTTAGAACCGGAGATTCAGGATATGTGGATGAAGATGGCTTTATTTTCATCACGGGACGCTACAAGGATGTCATTATTTACGGAGGCGATAACGTCTATCCTGATCAGGTTGAAGAAGTTATCCAGCAGATCCCGGGAATCCTTGAAACGGCTGTGGTCGGTATTCCTGACCCGCTTTACGGTGAAAAACCGAAAGCTTTTATCGTGAAAAATGGCGGCCAGCGCATCACGGTAGAGGATGTCATCGCATTTTGTAAAGAACGCCTGTCCGCTTACAAAATACCTGAAGTTGAATTTGTTAACGAACTGCCGAAAAACAACCTTGGCAAGGTGAAAAAAGACGTCCTGCGCAATCAGGCTGTACATTCATAAAAGAAGAAGCCCGTCCACTTTATGTGGCGGGCTTCTTTGCAGTTGCACAGACGGAAAGCTCAGGCTTAATGTTCTTAAATTGTATATCAGTGTCTTCGAAGCCGGCTGCTTTAAAGTCAGCAATCATCTGTCTTCCAAATGATTTGGTTTTCTCAGGACTGGCATCCGCTTCCCGCGGCTGCATCGTAATGGCTGCTTTGCCGCCTGGCTTTAATGCCCGATAAATCTGTTTCATGCCTTTTGTTTGGTTATTCCAAATGGTGTAGTTGTTAACGGAAATCACTTTATCATAAAACGAGGCGGGGAGAGGAAATGTCTCGATGCTTCCTTGTATCAGGCGCACACCCTTGGATTTCACTCTGCGGGCGGCCAGCTTCAGCATGGCCTCTGACACATCAATCCCATGAAGCTGAACATCCTTCTCGCGTTTCAGCACCTGCTCTATGCAGTATCCCGGGCCAAACCCGACTTCTAAAATGCTGTCCCCGCGCGTGATACCCAGCTGATTGATTGTCCACTGATTCAGTGTTTGATTTTCAGCAGCCATGATGTACCCGGCAATCATGCCGATGACGCCCTTTGGCCTGCTGAATCTTCTAGAAAGCATGTTAATCATTCAGCAACCAACCCCCTTTTTGAGTTATTTCCTCCAAGCGTTCCATGTGAAACATTTTTCTGATAAAGCAATGCGAAGGTGCCAAGCCATGTTTATCCAAAGAGTGTGTGAGGTACACAACAAATAGACATGAAAACAAAGGAGGAGAATCATCATGGCAAATTATCCAAAAGAACTGCCGGCACAAACTCAAAGTCGCCAGCCGGGAATTGAAAGCGAAATGAATCCGAGTCCGGTGTATGAGTACGAGGATTATAAAGGAGCAGACAAATTAAAAGGAAAAGTAGCTCTTATTACAGGCGGCGACAGCGGGATCGGACGCGCGGTTTCCGTCGCTTATGCAAAGGAAGACGCAGACATCGCCATTGTGTATAAGGATGAGCATGAAGACGCTGAGGAGACGAAGAAACGTGTTGAACAAGAAGGCGTAAAATGCCTGCTGATTACTGGTGACGTAGGTGAAGAGGAATTCTGCAATGAAGCGGTTGAAAAAACGGTCAAGGAACTAGGCGGCCTTGACATCCTTGTCAACAATGCAGGTGAACAGCATCCGAAGGAAAGCATCAAAGAGATTACGAGCGAACAGCTTCACCGCACATTCAAAACAAACTTTTATTCTCAATTTTATTTGACTAAAAAAGCAATTGATTACCTGAAACCGGGCAGCGCCATCATCAATACGACATCCATCAACCCGTACGTAGGGAACCCGACACTGATTGATTATACAGCGACAAAAGGGGCGATCAACGCCTTTACAAGAACAATGGCGCAGGCGCTTGTTAAAGACGGCATCCGTGTAAATGCAGTCGCGCCGGGTCCAATCTGGACGCCACTAATCCCAGCTACGTTCCCTGAAGAAACAGTTGCTCAATTTGGGCAAGATACGCCGATGGGCCGTCCTGGACAGCCTGTTGAGCACGTCGGCTGTTATGTGCTTCTGGCATCAGATGAGTCCTCTTACATGACAGGACAGACCCTGCATGTCAACGGCGGAAACTTTGTGACGACATAAGAGGGAGTGAGACATATGGGCATCACGAAAGAAGAAGTGAACAGCTACTATCAAAAAGCAGGGATTGTATTAACGGACGAGGAAGTAGACCAAATCCAGCTGATGGATTACGGCTTAGGAAAAGAAAGAAAAGTCGGGCTCCAGCTCTTCGTCTACGTCAATACAGACCGTTATTGTTCAAAGGAATTGGTGCTGTTTCCGGGACAGACTTGCCCGGAACACCGCCATCCGCCGGTCGACGGCCAGGAAGGCAAGCAGGAGACCTTCCGCTGCCGCTACGGAAAAGTGTATCTTTACGTAGAAGGAGAAAAAACGCCGCTTCCAAAAGTTCTCCCTCCTCAGGAAGACAGAGAACACTATACGGTCTGGCACGAAATTGAGCTAGAACCGGGCGGGCAATATACAATCCCCCCGAATACAAAGCATTGGTTCCAGGCCGGGGAAGAAGGTGCCGTCGTGACGGAAATGTCATCGACGAGCACGGATAAACATGATATCTTTACCGATCCAAGAATATAAGGATGAGGCTTAGCAGCCCATCCTTTTTTGTATTGAAAAAAACAGAATCATCGATATAATGGGTAAAAAAGGAAAGAGGGCGAAGCGATGTTCACTTGCAAGGTAAATGAGCACATCACCATCCGATTATTGGAGCCGAATGATGCGGAGCGGCTGGCCGACCTCATTATCCAAAATCAGCAGCGGCTCAGCCAGTGGCTGTTTTGGGCGGAAAATCCAAGCAGCGCTGACACGTACAGAGAAACCATCATTCCAGAATGGCGGCATCAGTATGCAGACCTGAACGGCATTGAGGCGGGGCTCCTTTATGACGGCAGCCTATGCGGCATGATCAGCCTGCATAACCTTGATCAAGTGAATCGAAAGGCTGAAATCGGATATTGGATTGCTAAAGACTTTGAAGGGAAAGGCATTATTACAGCTGCCTGCCGAAAACTCATTACGTATGCTTTTGAAGAGCTTGAGCTGAATCGTGTGGCGATCTGTGCGGCTGTCGGAAACGAAAAAAGCAGAGCGGTTCCGGAGCGGATCGGGTTTCTAGAGGAAGGAAGGGCACGGGATGGCTTATACGTAAACGGCAGGCATCACGACCTCGTCTACTACAGTCTGTTAAAGCGTGAATGGGAAGGCGAAAAATAAAGAGCACACTTTCTTGTTTAAATCTTCCCCGGATGTGGAAAAGTAACAGCGGAGACGTTAAAAAGGAGTGATTCGAGATGAATCAGCAAGACATTAAACAAAAAGTGCTTGATGTTCTAGATCACCATAAAGTAGGTTCGCTCGCAACGGTTCAAAAGGGCAAACCGCATTCCCGCTACATGACTTTTTTCCATGACGGGCTGACGATTTACACACCGACAAGCAAGGAAACTCATAAAGCAGAAGAAATTGAGAACAACCCCAATGTCCACATTTTATTAGGCTATGATTGTGAAGGCTTTGGCGACGCATATGTCGAAGTTGCCGGAAAAGCCAAAATCAACAATTCGGCAGAACTCAAGGACAAAATATGGAGTTCCAAATTAGAGCGCTGGTTTGACGGCAAGGATGATCCGAATCTGGTGATTCTTGAAATTGAACCGGAGGATATCAGATTGATGAATGCCGGGGAGAAAACGCCGGTCTCACTCGAACTATAAAAAATTTGTGTTTTCAAGGGCGATATGTTATTATGAATAGCTAGTAAGAAAAATAAGCAAATAAAAAAGAAAGTAAACTTCTTTTTTCTGTTTTGAGAGAGAAGCTTACCGCTTCCCAAGCAGCATAACCAGCTGCCCTTATTCTTTTCCTTCATAACAAATCGCCCCTAACGATGAGATGGAAAAAAGACTTTTTTGTTTTACAATTCACACCGGCGCGGCTTCGGAGCCGCAGTGACGATTGAGAGGTAGGGCTTTCGTTGTCTTGTGTTCAAGAAATTTCCATGGTGTTTACTTTCCAGAATGATTCTTCGGAACAATGCTTTATGAATCTAACCCGCCTGACTTGGCGGATGATATAATCTTTATTTGCGTATAGAAAAGAATAAGACAAACCGCCCGGCGTACGCCGGACGGTTTTTTTATTGCAAAAAACACATCGTACTGAAACCTCCTTGTCTTCTTTCCAGTCTTATCTCTAGGATGAAATTGGAGGAAGAATAACGTGCATGTCATTACAACACAAGTACTTTTTATTTTTTGTTTTTTATTGCTGATTCACTCGATAGAAACCTTAGCCTATGCTACAAGGCTTTCCGGGGCCCGCGTTGGATTTATTGCGTCCGCGCTTTCTCTGTTTAATGTCATGGTCATCGTATCCAGAATGTCGAACATGGTGCAGCAGCCCTTTACTGGGCATTTAATTGATGCTGCTGGAAAAAACGCACTGGCGATTGTAGGGGAGCAGTTCCGCTTTTTAATTTTCGGATCGACAGTCGGCACCATTTTGGGCATTATCCTGCTCCCGTCTTTTGTCGCTCTTTTTTCAAGGGCGATTATTCACTTGGCGGGCGGCGGCGGCTCCGTTTTTCAAGTATTCCGAAAGGGATTCTCGAAACAAGGATTCAAAAATGCCCTTTCCTATTTGCGTCTGCCGTCCATTTCATATGTAAAAGGATTTCATATGCGCTTGATTCCGAAGCGTTTGTTTGTCATCAACATGCTGATCACATCGATTTATACGATTGGCGTGCTTTCGGCTTTATACGCAGGCCTTCTGGCGCCGGAGCGCAGCACGACAGCCGTCATGGCTTCGGGTTTGATCAACGGAATTGCGACGATGCTGCTGGCCATTTTTGTTGATCCTAAAGTATCCGTTCTAGCTGATGATGTGGCAAAAGGAAAACGAAGCTATCTCTATTTAAAATGGACCTCTATCACAATGGTCACATCAAGGGTGGCGGGCACACTCCTCGCCCAGCTCATGTTTATTCCGGGGGCCTACTATATCGCGTGGCTGACAAAGTGGTTTTAATAAGAAAGGCTGGATCATAAAGATCCAGCCTTTTTTGCGTTCCCTTATTTATATTTCCTTAATCCGCGGTCGTACAAAAAATTTCCGAATGGGACGAAAGCAGCGACGAAGCCGGCAGCTGACCATTTCAGCGGCCATTTGACAGAGAAGGTTGCATAAGCCAAGACAAGCAAATACAAAATGAACAACCCGCCGTGAACCGAACCGACAATTGTCACCGCAAGCGGAAGGCCTGCCCAATATTTAAGCGGCATAGCGATGAACAACAGGATTAAGAGTGACATTCCTTCAATAAAACCCATCGTGCGAAGTCTTCCGATCGGCGTGTGCAGCATAAATCGCCCTCCTTGTGGACACGTTTTCATTTTATACTATAAACAATCCGGAGGGGCATATGACAGCTTTCAAAAAATGTTCGGAAAACATTCATTTTTACATGCCTTTTCTAGGGAACTGTACTTGTCATTTACAAAAATACCCGAGATAATGTGTACAAAATCAAAAAAGAAGGATGTTGAAATGAAACTTGACCAGATTGATCTGAATATCATTGAGGAGCTTAAGAAGGACAGCCGTTTGTCGATGAGGGAATTAGGCAGAAAAATTAAGCTGTCGCCTCCATCTGTGACAGAACGGGTAAGACAGCTTGAATCGTTTGGCATCATCAAGCAATACACGCTGGAGGTCGACCAGAAAAAACTTGGGCTTCCCGTTTCCTGTATTGTGGAAGCAACCGTTAAAAACGCGGATTACGAGCGGTTCAAAAGCTATATTCAAACATTGCCGAATATTGAATTTTGCTACCGGATTGCAGGTGCAGCCTGCTATATGCTGAAAATCAATGCCGAAAGCCTCGAAGCGGTAGAAGATTTCATTAACAAAACATCGCCCTACGCGCAAACCGTCACTCACGTCATTTTCTCAGAAATTGACACGAAAAACGGGCGCGGTTAGAGAGTGCCGCGTGAAGTCTGTTATAATAACAGGATGAGCGCGAAAGAAAGAGAAGTGATCAAGCATGTCAAAAACAGTTGTATTAGCTGAAAAACCTTCAGTCGGCCGGGATTTAGCCCGGGTGCTGAAGTGCCATAAAAAAGGAAACGGTTATCTCGAAGGCGATCAATATATTGTGACCTGGGCTTTAGGCCATTTGGTGACGCTTGCTGATCCGGAAGGCTACGGAAAAGAATTTCAATCATGGCGCCTAGAGGATCTGCCGATTATTCCAGAACCCTTGAAGCTTGTGGTGATAAAAAAAACCGGAAAGCAGTTCAATGCAGTCAAATCCCAGCTTACCCGTAAAGACGTCAATCAGATTGTCATCGCGACTGACGCAGGCCGGGAAGGTGAGCTTGTTGCGCGCTGGATCATTGAGAAAGCGAATGTCCGAAAACCAATCAAGCGGCTGTGGATTTCATCTGTGACGGATAAAGCGATCAAGGAAGGTTTTCAAAAGCTGCGCAGCGGCAAAGAATATGAAAACCTGTACCATTCTGCCGTCGCCAGAGCGGAAGCGGATTGGATTGTGGGGATCAACGCCACCCGTGCACTTACCACAAAATTCAATGCCCAGCTCTCATGCGGGCGTGTGCAGACTCCGACGCTTGCCATGATTGCAAAGCGCGAGGCAGACATTCAGGCGTTTACGCCCGTTCCGTATTACGGCATCCGTGCTGCAGTCGACGGCATGACGCTGACGTGGCAGGATAAGAAATCAAAGCAGACGAGAACGTTCAATCAAGATGTAACAAGCCGTCTGCTAAAAAATCTCCAAGGAAAGCAAGCGGTCGTAGCTGAGCTGAAAAAAACAGCGAAAAAAAGCTTTGCGCCTGCGCTTTATGATTTAACGGAGCTGCAGCGTGACGCCCACAAGCGCTTCGGTTTTTCTGCCAAAGAAACGCTTTCTGTCCTGCAGAAGCTATATGAGCAGCATAAGCTCGTCACATATCCGCGGACGGACTCTAGATTTTTATCCAGTGACATCGTCCCGACGTTAAAAGACCGTCTGGAAGGCATGGAAGTAAAACCGTATGCCCAATATGTCAGCCAAATTAAAAAACGCGGCATTAAATCTCATAAAGGATATGTCAATGACGCGAAGGTGTCAGACCACCACGCGATTATCCCGACCGAAGAGCCGCTCGTTCTCAGCAGTCTGAGTGATAAAGAACGAAAGCTGTATGACCTGATTGCGAAACGTTTCCTGGCTGTATTAATGCCTGCATTCGAATATGAGGAAACAAAGGTCATCGCAGAAATCGGCGGAGAAACCTTTACGGCGAAAGGCAAAACCGTGCAGTCGCAAGGGTGGAAAGCCGTTTATGATATGGCGGATGAGGATGATGAGCAGGAGGATGACAGAGATCAGACACTTCCTGCGCTTCAAAAAGGCGACACACTTGCCGTCCGCACGTTAACGGAAACAAGCGGCCAAACGAAGCCGCCTGCCCGCTTTAATGAAGGAACCTTGCTGTCAGCGATGGAAAACCCAAGCGCGTTTATGCAGGGAGAAGAAAAAGGCCTCGTCAAAACGCTTGGAGAAACAGGCGGCCTCGGCACGGTGGCAACGCGTGCCGACATTATTGAAAAACTGTTCAACAGCTTTTTAATCGAGAAAAAAGGCCAAGATATTTTTATCACATCTAAAGGAAAACAGCTCCTGCAGCTTGTTCCGGAGGATCTGAAATCACCGGCCTTAACAGCAGAATGGGAGCAAAAGCTGTCTGCGATCGCGGCCGGCAAATTGAAATCGGCTGTTTTTATTAAAGATATGAAGGCTTACGCTCACCAAACGGTAAAAGAAATCAAAAACAGCAGCCAAACCTTCCGACATGACAACATTACGGGAACGGCATGTCCGGAATGCGGCAAAATGATGCTGAAAGTAAACGGCAAACGCGGGACGATGCTCGTGTGCCAAGATCGTGAATGCGGAAGCAGAAAAACGATTGCCCGAAAAACAAACGCACGCTGCCCAAATTGCCATAAAAGAATGGAGCTTCGCGGCCAAGGCGAGGGCCAAACCTTTGCGTGTGTGTGCGGTCACCGTGAAAAGCTCTCTGTATTTGAAAAACGAAAAAACAAAGACAAAGCGCGTGCTACCAAACGGGACGTATCCTCTTATATGAAAAAACAAAATAAAGATGAGCCGATTAACAACGCGCTGGCAGAACAGCTGAAAAAACTCGGTTTGGATAAATAATAAAAAAACCTGTGCCTATCGCACAGGTTTTTTATTGGACTTAGGTCCTGTTTTCTTAATGTTCAAAAAGGGGAAAAAAAGCTAGCAATCTGCATTTTTTTCTTTTATAGTAAATGTACTTTGTAACATGGCAGTCATATTTTCGTCTATAACTATTTGTGAGCGTCTGATTTGCTTCAGGCGACAAAGGGGGATTTGCCTGTGAGGCATGTACTAATTGCTGTCATCTTATTCTTCTTATCTATCGGACTTTCCGCAGGGTGTGCTGAAGCTGGAAACAAGACCCAAAATCAGTCGGCGACAGAAGTGAATGCCAGCCCGCTCCAGCCGGCGGAATATTTCATCTATCACAATTTAATGAATGACAAAGGGCTGATCAAAACCGATTTTTCAGACCAGCCTTCTTACTTGTCGGAATCTCTCGGACTGTGGATGGAGTTTCTGCTCAGCAAAAATGACGCACCACATTTCCAGGATCAATATCAGCATCTGACTGATTCATTTCTGATGAGCAATCACTTGGTGACGTGGAAGATTCAAAATGGCCAAGCGAGCGGGACGAATGCGCTGATAGATGATATGAGAATTATGCTGTCTCTTGACCAAGCCGCCGCAAAATGGGGCCGCAGCGACTACGCGCAAACGGCTAGGGATATCGGCACGTCTTTGAAGACATACAATATGAACAACGGGTTTTTTACAGACTTTTACGACTCACAGGCCGCTTCAAAGGATGTGACGCTTTCATACGTCATGCCTGATGCCTTAGCTGTCTTAAAGAAGAATGGAATCAT
Organism: Bacillus sp. LM 4-2; assembly: GCF_000978495.1. Classification (NCBI taxonomy): domain Bacteria; kingdom Bacillati; phylum Bacillota; class Bacilli; order Caryophanales; family Bacillaceae; genus Bacillus; species Bacillus sp. LM 4-2. Next base: position 471,946 of record NZ_CP011101.1, read on the forward strand.
AGACGAAGAAACAGAACAGCGGAATGCCAATGTTCTCTATTCAGCTCCTTTAAAAAATGGCTTTCTGCCGAAGACATACAGCTCGGAGACGAAGGAATACACATATGATAGTGAAATCAACCTGATTGATCAGCTTTACGCTGCTTGGCATTTGCCGGAAGGGGATGAAAAAGCATCTGTTTTAGCGGACTGGATCAAGCAGGAATTTCAGAAAAACGGAAAGCTGTACGGGCGGTATTCGGCATATACGAAGGAGCCTGCCGTCCAATATGAGTCTCCATCCGTATATGCCTTAGCCGTATTGTTTTTGACAAAACAGCATGAAAACAGTTCTGTCATCAAAGCCATATATGATAGAATGAATGACTTTGAAATTCATGATCCGGTGAAATCGTATTATGGAGGCTATATGAGCGGCACTCAGACGCATTCATTTGACAATCTGCTGCCGCTGTTAGCCGAAAGGAAGCTTTTTAATGAAAATATCATTCAGTGAATCACAAAAATTATTTGCTTATTTTTCAGGGCTCATCGCGGCCCTGTCTTTGTTTATTTATTATGTGTCAGCCCAGCAATCAGAAGGTGCTCTGATCCTTTGCATCACATTTGGCGTCATCGCCGCAGGCATCTGGTTCGGCCCGATTTACGCGCTGGCAGTGACCTTAATCGTACTCTTTGTTCTCGGCACCTTAATGATGTTTTTCCAGACTGGACAGACATCGCTCTTTCCGGCTGAGGAAGGGCTGCGAATGCTTGTCGTGTGGGGAATCGCGCTTTTGCTGTTTTCTTTTATTTCTGGAAGAATCCACGATATTACAGCAGAGCTTCGGCGCTCAATGACACGGCTTCAATCCGAAATTAAAAGCTATGTTGCTGTTGACAGAGTGACTGGTTTTGATAACAAGCAAAGGATGAAGCTGGAACTTTCAGAAGAAATCAAGCGGGCGGAGCGCTACGGCAATTCTTTTGTGTTTTTGCTGCTCCATATGCATTATTTCAAAGAGTTTAAGTCTTTGTACGGTGAAAAAGAAACGGACCGCCTCTTCCAATATGTCGGTCAGCAAATCAGGACAAGCGTTCGGGAAACGGATAAGAAATTCCGTCCCTCTGACGAGCGTATCGGGATCGTGCTGACGCACACGCCTGCTGAACATATGCCGGCCGTTCTGACTAAGCTGAAGAAACAATTGGATACATATCAGCTGGAAAATGGAAAGTATGTGTCGCTTACGTTCCACGTTTGCTATTTGCCCTACCGCAACGATATCCAAACAGCTGATCAATTTTTAGAAGAACTGGAAAACGAGATGATGATGAATGAACTATAAAGGAATCACATTGCTATGCGTCATGATGCTTCTATTTTCAGCTATTGCGTCTTTTCCCGTTTCTGCGCAAGCGAAAGATCAGGATGCCGGCATTCTCATCATCTACTCAACCTTGGACGGCAAAGAGTCGTCACAAGTCAAAATGCTCGATTTGCTTGCGGGCCACTTTACATCCCATGTGACAGTCAAAAAAGATTCAGACGTTGAAGCGTCGGATTTCAAAGGGAAAGACCATGTGATTTATTACGGCCAAACGAAAAGAAAGCTCAGCCAAAAATTGCTGTCTCTTATCAGCGGCGTAAAAAAACCGGTTGTCGCCATTGGCTATAACGCAGGCCAAATCAGCCAATTTTCTGGGCTTTCATTAGCCCGCAAAGAAAATGTGTTTCAGGTTCACAGCAGGTCAGAAAAGGCCGATGTGTCTCTGGAAAGCGGGCTTAACGTGCTGAGTGTATCAGGCCTGAAAGGAACGGCGCTTTACACCTTCAAAGCGGATGAAGGCACAACGCATTCTTTTATATGGAAAACAAAAAAAGGGAATGTGTACATTGGATTAACAAATTTGTTAAATGACAATTTGATCGTGGCGAAACAGCTCAGAGAAGCTTTCGGAGAGAAGGCGGGGACGACGTTATTGTATTTGCGTCTCGAGGATATCAGCCCGATGTCTGATGAAAAACTGCTGCTTCAAGCCGGTACATACCTGCATAAGCGGCATATTCCTTTTATCCTGGCGGTCATTCCGGTTTACTTGAATCCGGAAACAGGCGACAAAGTGTATTTGTCTAATCAACCGAAGATGGTCAAGGTGCTGAAGAAGCTGCAAAGCATGGGCGGCAGTATCATAGTTCACGGCTATACTCACGCTTATCGCTACAGTGAAACAGGAGAGGGATTTGAATTTTGGGATGCAAAGGCGGATCAGCCGATTACATCCGGAAATGCCGAAGACCCCCCGTCCATTTTGGAGAAAGAACAGGACTTCCCGAACGAACAAGCCTATCACAGCTATCTTGAACCATTTCGGGAAAAGGAAGAAACGTATACAAAACAAAAACTGACGCGTGCCATTGAGGATTTGACATCATCGGGTCTTTACCCGCTGGCGTTTGAAGCGCCGCATTACACGATGTCCGAATATGGCTATCAAATCGCCTCGCAGTATTTTACAAGCATTTTCGGCCAGGTCCAGCTCAGCAGCACAACATGGAAAACATCCGGTGCACCTCCGTTTGTGACTGCTCCTTCGATGCTGCACGGAATGACGCTTTATCCGGAAACGATCGGCTTTGTCGACACATCGAAGCAAAACCCGCTCGGTGAGATGGAGGAGCATATCTCCCAGATGATTGATTTTGAAGGCGGAGTAGCCGGAGGATTTTATCACCCGTACCTTGGGATGAAATATCTGCCTGAGCTGGTTGATCAGATGGAACGCATTCCAGACAGTGAATGGCTTGATTTAAAGAAAACGAAACAAACCGTCAAAACAGACAAAGTGGAAATTCATACAAGCGGTGACGGAACGATTCAGGTGAAAAACGGCGTAAGCCCCATTTACGAGTTTTTCGATCATCACCGGCAAACCCCTCTGGAAAAGGCGTTATGGATTCTCTCCGCTGTTGTGCTCTTATTTGTCATCATGTTTGTCAGTTATACGTTTTACTTGAGAGCCACATTGAAAAAACGAATTTTTAAGGAGAGAAGAAGCCTTGGGTAATACGCTGTTCTTTATCTCGCTAAGTTTAATATGGGTTATGCTTCTCTACCACATGTTCCTCATGCAGGGCGGGTTTCGCCACTATATGACCTTCGAACGGAATATCCCGAAGTGGAGAGAAAATATGAAGGAACTGCCGAAGGTCAGCGTCCTCATCCCGGCGCATAACGAAGAGGTTGTGATTCGGCAGACGCTGAAGGCCATGGTCAACCTTTATTATCCGAAGGACCGGCTGGAGATTATCGTCGTTAATGATAATTCATCAGACCGGACGGGTGATATCGTCAATGAATTTTCCGAGAAATACGATTTCATCAAAATGGTGATTACGAAGCCGCCAAATGCAGGAAAAGGAAAATCCTCTGCACTTAACTCGGGTTTTGCCGAATCGAACGGCGATGTGATCTGTGTGTATGACGCCGACAACACGCCTGAGAAAATGGCCGTGTATTACCTCGTGCTCGGCCTGATGAATGACGAAAAGGCAGGCGCCGTGGTAGGGAAATTCCGCGTCATCAATGCGGCAAAGACGCTGCTGACGAGGTTTATTAATATCGAAACGATCTGTTTTCAGTGGATGGCCCAGGGAGGCAGATGGAAGTGGTTCAAAATCGCCACGATCCCAGGCACCAACTTCGCGATCCGCAGAAGCATTATCGAAAAGCTCGGAGGCTGGGATGACAAAGCGCTCGCTGAGGATACTGAGCTGACCATCCGGGTATATAATCTCGGCTATCACATCCGCTTTTTCCCTGCCGCCATCACGTGGGAGCAGGAACCGGAAACATGGAAGGTATGGTGGCGCCAGCGCACCCGATGGGCGCGCGGCAATCAATATGTCGTGCTCAAATTTTTGGCGCAGTTTTTTAAGCTGAAACGAAAACGGATTATCTTTGATTTGTTTTATTTTTTCTTTACGTACTTCCTGTTTTTCTTTGGCGTGATCATGTCAAATGCGATTTTTGTAGTGAATTTGTTTTATGATTTGCATTTGTCTGTTGGATTTTTGGCAATGATTCTCTGGATTTTGGCGTTTTTCTTATTTATGACAGAGGTCATGATTACGTTGAGCATTGAAAAAACAGAAATGAACAAGCAAAACTTTTTTATCGTATTTCTCATGTACTTCACATACTCGCAGGCATGGATTGTGCTTGTTATCTACTCTTTATTCGTAGAAATCAAGCACCGTTTATTCAAGCAAGAGGTCAAATGGTACAAGACAGAACGATACAATCAACATAAAAGCGGGTGACCTTTTTGAAACAAATAATGATTTTTCTCACAAGCTTCATGCTGCTGGCGATGACTGGACAAACGGCTCTTGCCAAAGACGTACAGGTCAGTGGTTCGCTCCTCGGGAAAAGCAGCCAAGAACAAGCCAAACAGCAGGTGCTGACAAGCGAGTTGATTACACTGTATGGATCAAAAGACAGCGCAGAGCTGACGTATCAGATCCCGGCAGGCGCCTCTTCGGGCAATCAGCAATTGGTAATCGAATACGAGGCATCAAATCTTTTAATTTCTCCATCATCGTTAACGGCTGTCATTGATGATGAACCGGTCAAGACGTTAAAGCTTGATGGTGATTCCAAACGGAAAACAGTGAAGCTGAATCTGAATAAAAGCCAGTCTGCGCAAGGCTATCACAACGTATCGCTGAAATTCTACGGCGTAATGAAAGAGGGCGTGTGCGTCAGACAGGATACATCAGGCAACTGGATCAAAATTTATCCGGACAGCCGGCTGACACTTGCTGACAGCAGTGAAGCGAAGGGAACGTCGCTGGACCATTATCCGTATCCTTTCGCCCAATCTGGAAATACAGCTGAAGAAACAGCTATCGTCATTCCGGATAACCCAAGTTCAGCAGAAATAGAAGCTGCTGTTAAAACAGAAGGCTATTTGAAAACGGTGGACAGCAGTGTCAGTATTGCGTATGTCACGGAATCTGAACTGAAAAAAATCGATAAGCCGACGATTGTTATCGGCGTGGACAAGCATTGGAACGGCAAAGTGAAAAAACTGTTGAAACAAGCTGGGCTACAGGCAAAAGGAGAAAACCTTCTGCTTGCGGAGCGGGTGCTGAAAGCAGAGGGCAAGCAGCAGTCGGTTTTGTTTGCGCAAGCTGCGTCCGAGGACGCGCTCACTAAAAAAATCAGCGTGATAACAGATCAGACATATACAGGCCAGCTCAGCGGCGATACACTTTCAATCAGCAAGCTTCAGCAGACTGAAAAAAAAGAAAGCGATAAGCTGACCCTTGAGAATTTTGGAGCGGGCGATATCACAATTGGAGCTGACAAAACATCTTCAGCACATTATTTTTATCCGGCTTCGGCTGTTTTAGATGAAAACCAATCGGCGAAGCTGTCGCTTAAACTGAAAAAGTCTGAAACGATTCAAGCCTCAGCGGCTGAAAACGAGTCTGCCTCTCAGGCCGCAGAACTGAAAGTGATGATCAACGGCCAGCCGCACTCGGTCCGACTTGATGAATTAGGAAAAGAAGATAAAAACGGATTCTATCATGTCACAGTGAAAGTGGACCCTAAACTGCTGCAAAAAAACCGCTACATTGATATTCAGTTCGTCACGACCGGTTTAAAGGAAAACAACCCTTGCAACACCACTGATGAAGAAAAGTGGGTTTTTATCGATAAAAACAGTACATTATCATACGCCATCAAAGGCATGTCTCCGTCAGCGGATTTTCAAGAGTGGCCGCTTCCTTACGCCGGAAACCAGGATCAAACAACATTAATCGTGCTTCCTGACACCGTAAGCCAATCGAAGCTTGAGGAGCTTTCTCTCGTAACGGAATCCTTTGGCAGCGAAGCACAGCATTCATATACGGTAAAGAAATCATCTGACGTTACAGCAAAGGATGCGAAAGGACGAAACCTCATTTTCATAGGGGGGATCAATCAATTTTCTCTTCTGAAGGAGAAATCATCAGATCTGCTTGTGCCGCAGGAAAAGAACGGCTCGTTTGATGTATCTGGTTTCGAGATGCTGAATGAGACAACAAAACAAGTGGTATTTACCCAAGCATCGGTTTGGGATTCACGCTATACAATGGCAGTCTTTGCACCGTCAAAAGGAGATGGCACGGCTGTCACAAAAGAGATCATCAGTTATCTGAACAGCAACGATGAGTCGGCAACCGTCCTTAATGAAACAAACAGCCAGCAGGTGTTTACAAACCACCAGCAGCTCAAATCGGAAACAAACAGTTCCGATGCAGAACAACCAACACAGGATCATAGCCAGAAATGGATGTATATTGGTGTGCTGGCACTCATTATGGTGGTTGCGGCAGTGTTCATTTGGATTGCAGTAAGACGCAGAAAAAGAAAGACAGATACAGAATAAAACAGAGGCGATTTTAGCCTCTGTTTTTTTATTTTTGGTAAGTAAATTCCATTTGTGGAACCTGTCATTTTATTTTTTTCTCTCAGCCAATAAGCCTCTTTACAACGTGCGGGAACGGGAGTATGATCTCTTTTAGAAAACAAATCGCTTAATCTGAAATCAGAGCGGGGGACCCAATAGAACGGCTTTTTGCCGTTGGGGTGAATCCTTTTTAGGTAGGGCTAACTCTCATATGCCCGAATCCGTCAGCTAACCTCGTAAGCGTTCGTGAGAGGAGATGAATGAAACCTGTGTTCGATGTTATGGCACAGGGGCATCCGTTTGCCTCTGTGTTTTTTGTTGTTCATTTTTGAATGCAAATCGCATACAGAGACATCATAGCAGAAAGGACTATCATCAACATGTGAGAGCAAGACACTGATGTTTTATTGTTTTAATTGAAAAATGAGAAATTAAAAGGGGAAGACATCGATGTATCATTCAATCAAACGTTTTTTGATTGGGAAACCACTAAAATCCCAAGCAGCTGGAGAGCAAAAACTGACGAAATTAAAAGCCTTGGCTATGCTTTCCTCAGATGCGCTGTCATCTGTCGCATATGGGACAGAACAAATTCTAATCATTTTGGCAACAATCAGTGCTGCCGCATTTTGGTACTCCATTCCGATTGCGGTTGGCGTTCTCATCTTGCTGCTCGCACTGATTCTTTCATACAGGCAAATTATTTACGCTTATCCGCAGGGCGGCGGGGCGTATGTCGTTTCTAAAGAAAATCTCGGTGAAAAACCGGGATTGATTGCGGGCGGTTCATTGCTTGTTGATTATATTTTAACAGTAGCGGTAAGTATTTCCGCAGGCACGGACGCCATCACGTCAGCCTTTCCTGCATTGCATGATTATCATGTGCCGATCGCTATTTTTCTCGTGTTAGTGATTATGATTTTGAACCTGCGCGGGCTTTCGGAATCGGCATCCATTCTTGCCTACCCGGTTTATCTGTTTGTGGTGGCGCTTTTGGTTCTCATTGCAGTCGGGTTGTTTAAACTTATGACAGGACAAATAGACCAGCCAGCCCATCATACACCGCTCGGCACACCTGTAGCCGGCATTACGCTGTTTTTGCTGCTTAAGGCTTTTTCCTCCGGGTGCTCAGCGTTGACCGGGGTAGAGGCCATTTCTAATGCGATTCCTGCATTCAAAAACCCGCCTGCGCGAAACGCGGCGAGAACGCTTGCGATGATGGGGATTTTGCTGGCGATTCTGTTTTCCGGCATCACGGTTCTCGCGTACGGGTATGGTACGGCGCCGAAACCTGATGAAACAGTGGTTTCACAAATTGCGTCCGAAACCTTCGGGCGGAATGTGTTCTACTATGTCATCCAAGGTGTCACATCGCTTATTTTGGTTCTTGCGGCAAATACGGGATTTTCAGCCTTCCCGCAGCTTGCCTTCAACCTGGCGAGAGACCAGTATATGCCGCGAATGTTTACAGTCAGGGGCGACCGCTTAGGCTTCTCAAATGGGATTATCTTTTTAGGCTTTGCCTCCATTGTGCTCATTATCTTATTCGGAGGACAGACGGAGCACTTAATCCCGTTATATGCTGTGGGCGTATTTATTCCATTTACGCTTTCACAAACCGGCATGTGCGTTAAATGGATCAAGCAAAAACCAAAAGGCTGGATCGGAAAAATGCTGATCAACTCCTGCGGCGCTCTGATATCGTTTATGGTTCTATCCATTCTGTTTGTGACAAAGTTTAATGTCGTATGGCCTGTGTTAATCTTTATGCCTATCGTCGTTTTGCTGTTTTATGCGATTAAAAATCACTATACAGCAGTTGGCGAACAGCTTCGCATCGTAGACAAAGAGCCGGAAGAAATCAAAGGCACCGTTGTGATTGTGCCTGTGGCCGGTGTCACCACCGTCGTGCAAAAATCGATTCACTATGCGAAATCACTGTCCGACCAGGTGATCGCCGTTCACGTGTCATTTGACAGAGAACAGGAAAAGAAATTCGAAAAACGCTGGGAAGAGCTTAATAACGGCGTGCGTCTCGTTACGCTTCACTCCTCGTACAGAAGCCTTGTCCATCCGTTTGATAAGTTTTTGGAAACAGTTGAGGCAAAAGCGAAGAAGGAGCAGTTTTCCGTTATGGTGCTGTTTCCGCAATTTATAACGAAAAAACGCTGGCATACCATCCTTCACAACCAATCGGCCTTCCTCCTCAGAGTCCGGCTGTTCTGGAAAAAGGACATAATGGTTGCCACACTGCCGTATCATTTTAAAAAGTAAAGCACTAGGACCAAGGGAATCACCTTGGTCCTTTTTTGCGGGAAAAGGAGGTATGGCGGTGTATACACAAGGTGCTTTTGTGATCGCACTGAACGAAAGTCAGCAAATTCTGCTGGTGAAACGAAAAGATGTCCCTCTATGGGATTTGCCGGGCGGCAGGGTTGATCCCGGGGAATCGGCTGAGGAAGCGGCAGTGCGGGAGGTATTAGAAGAAACGGGATACAATGCAGCGCTTTCTGCGAAAATAGGTGTTTACCAAAGGCCAAAGTTTCAAGATGAACAGCATGTGTTTTTCGGAAGCATAACAGGCGGACAAGCAATGGCTGACGGCACAGAGACAGCGGGATTAAAGTGGGTTTCTCCGGGGCGTTTGCCGCTTTTTATGGTGCCGAACCGAAAAAGGCAGATCAATGATTTCAAGAACGGCGCTCAAGATGTAAATGTCACCGTCAAGGATAGAGGGTTGCTCGCGGCGATCGACCTGTTGAAAAGAAGACTGGGCAAGTGATTCAGGTCTCCGGGTTTTAAAGCCTTTCTCCTGTGGTATTGAAAAAAGGAAAAAGGAGGATACGTTATGGCACACAAAACTGCAGGACAAGCAATGACAGAGCTGCTTGAGCAATGGGGAGTTGATCATGTATATGGCATCCCCGGAGACAGTATAAATGAGTTTATTGAAGAATTAAGACACGAGAGAAATCAACTGAAGTTCATTCAAACTCGCCACGAAGAGGTAGCGGCACTGGCAGCCGCGGCTGAAGCAAAACTCACCGGCAAGATCGGAGTCTGTCTGTCAATCGCAGGGCCGGGAGCGGTGCACTTATTAAATGGTTTATATGATGCAAAAGCCGACGGCGCCCCTGTGCTGGCGATTGCAGGACAGGTTTCTTCTGGCGAAGTCGGACGGGACTATTTCCAGGAGATTAAGCTGGAGCAAATGTTTGAGGACGTGGCTGTGTTCAACAGAGAGGTACATAGCGCAGAATCACTTCCGGATCTCTTAAATCAGGCGATCAGGACCGCCTACAGCAAAAAAGGCGTTGCGGTATTGAGCGTGTCAGATGATTTGTTTGCGGAGAAAATCAAACGCGAGCCCGTGTATACTTCACCAGTGTACATTGAAGGGAACCTTGAACCGAAAAAAGAACAGCTCGTCACCTGCGCCCAATATATTAATAACGCTAAGAAGCCGATTATCTTGGCAGGGCAGGGAATGAAAAAGGCGAAACGGGAGCTCTTAGAATTTGCGGACAAAGCCGCCGCTCCGATCGTTGTTACACTCCCGGCAAAGGGTGTTGTTCCCGATAAGCACCCGCATTTTCTCGGCAACCTCGGGCAGATCGGAACAAAGCCGGCTTACGAGGCAATGGAGGAATGTGATTTATTAATCATGCTCGGAACGTCATTCCCGTACCGTGATTATTTGCCAGATGACACGCCGGCGATACAGCTCGATTCAGACCCGGCAAAAATCGGAAAACGGTATCCGGTGACAGCGGGCCTTGTCTGCGATTCGGCTCTCGGTCTGCGCGAATTGACAGCGTATATTGAACGCAAGGAAGACAGAAGATTCCTAAATGCCTGCACAGAACATATGCAGCATTGGTGGAACGAAATTGAAAAAGATGAGACAGAGGCAACAACACCGCTTAAACCTCAGCAGGTCGTGGCACGTCTTCAGGAAGCGGCAGCCGATGATGCGGTGCTCTCTGTCGATGTCGGCACTGTGACAGTCTGGATGGCGCGTCATTTCAAAATGAACGCGAACCAGGATTTCATCGTTTCCAGCTGGCTTGCGACAATGGGTTGCGGCCTGCCGGGAGCGATCGCAGCAAGCTTGTCCGAACCGGAACGCCAGGCGATCGCCGTCTGCGGTGACGGGGGATTTTCCATGGTCATGCAGGACCTCCCGACCGCCGTCAAATATAAGCTCCCGATCACAGTCGTTATTTTAAACAACGAAAATCTCGGCATGATTGAGTACGAGCAGCAGGTCAAAGGCAATATCGACTATGTCACAAAACTTCAAAATGTCGACTATGCCGCATTTGCAGAAAGCTGCGGAGCAAAGGGCATCAAAGTGACCAAAGCGGAAGAGCTTGCGCCGGCTTTCCATGAGGCGCTGCACTCTGACCAACCGGTCGTAGTGGATGTCATGATTGGAAACGAACCGCCGCTGCCTGGCAAAATCACCTACGGGCAGGCGAAAGGCTTTAGCAAATACATGCTGAAAAACTTCTTCGAAAACCAAAAATTTGAAATGCCGTCACTGAAGAAAAGTTTGAAACGGTTATTTTAAAAAAACAGGGGCCCCAAAAGGCCTCTGTTTTTTGTTGGAAACAAACGTATTTTCAGCTATAACATGTTTGAATTCATAAAATGATCGGTGTATGTATTAGGAACTGATTTCGCCATACTCGAAACAGACAAAAGGACAAATGCATCTTGTTTCAAAGGAAGATGCATTTGTCCTTGCATGCTTATTCTTATCAAATCTTACAGAATTCTTCTCATTATAAGCTTATTTCTCTTTTTTCTTCAGCCCGAAGAAGAAAGGAAAAGCAGAACCGACCAAGAAGGTGCCGAATAAAAACATGCCGCCGATAAACACGTGGAAATTTGTGTGTCCGGCCGTAAACGCCGTGATTAGGGAAATGATACTGAGCACGATCATGGCAATGCCGGGCGCGACTCTCATTTTTCCCTTGGATCTATGGGCAGCAACAGAACATAAAATGCCGATAACAATAGGAACAATCCACAAATAAAACAGAATAAATACTGACATCATCAAAACTCCGATTTTTCTTCTATCATAACAAATTTCTGTCAAAAAGGGTATCAATGAGCTTTTGCGAAAAAATAAAAACCGGCTTTAGAAGCCGGTTTTTTATCGAAACGTATCTACAATTAAAAACACATTCAAAGCAACGATCAATACAGCAATCAGCCAAGACACCACTGTGACCCATTTGGCGTTGATCAGAGATCCCATGATCCGTTTATTGCTTGTAAACATAATAAGCGGAATGAGGGCAAAGGCGATCCCGAATGACAGCACGACTTGGCTCAGTACGAGAGCGGTCGTCGGATTAACACCTGACGCGATGATCAAGATCGGCGGAATGATCGTGATAAAACGCCGTACATACAGCGGAATGCGGTAGTTGATAAATCCTTGCATAATCACGTCGCCTGAAAGTGTGCCGACAGACGAACTGGATAGACCGGCAACGAGCAGCCCGATCCCGAATAAAGCCGCAGACATAGGGCTGACAAGATGTCCGAATTGCTGAAATGCGACGTCAAGATCCTCAACAAACAGGCCGTTTTTGAAGAATAATGCAGCAGCCACAATCAGCATACTTGCATTAATAGCCCCTGCAATCAGCATCGCTATTAAAATATCAATAAATTCAAACCTAAAGATTTTTTTCCGTTCTGCATCAGTTTTGCCAACCACCCGCCGCTGTGTAAGGGCAGAGTGTAAATAAATGGCGTGCGGCATAACAGTTGCGCCAAGAATACCCGCTGCAAGAAGCACACTGTCGGTGCCATGAAACGCCGGGACAAAAAGGCCCTTCATCACAGACACGGCATCAGGTTTTGCGAAAAAGGTTTGCAGCGCAAAGGCGATCACGACCACAAACAGCATACCGGCAATACCGGCTTCAAGTGAGCGATAACCGCGGCGCTGAAGCTCCAATATCGCGAAAGAACCGATCGCAGCTATAATAGACGCTTCAAGCATCGGAATGCCGAACAGCAAATACAGTCCCAGAGCCGCTCCGATAAATTCCGCCAGATCAGTTGCGATAATGACCAGCTCGCCCTGAATCCATAATCCGATCGAGACAGGCTTCGGGAATTCTTCACGGGCAACCTCAGGCAGATTTTTGCCTGTCGCAATACCGAGTTTGGCGGATAGGGATTGAATTAAAAGGGCCATGATATTAGAAAATAAGATCACCCATAAGAGCATATATCCGTATTTAGAACCCGCCGAAATATTCGTTGCGAAGTTGCCGGGATCAATATAGGCAATGGCTGCTATAAATGCAGGGCCGAGAAAAGGGAGCAGCCCTCTGAATCCTCTGATTTTCCCGTCAAGCGCATCTTGGACGGCTTTGGAACGGGGAGATTGTGCTGTGATGTCCTTGTTCATCATGTCTCACCTGAATTCTGTTTGTTTTTGCCGTACAACAAAGAGTTTCCTTAAGGCAAATTATTTTATCTACATCATATGACCATCCCGGTTTCTTGTCAACCGAAAATGTTCAAAATACACTTCTGAATTTTTCCCTGTTATGTAACATGATATGTAGGGATTCGGGATAAGGTCCCATATAAAAAGACATCGTTTCATTTCGAAACGATGCCTTCTGTATCTAATGAGTCTAGGCTTCCTTCCGCAGCCCGCGGAATATAAGGCCCAGCAAGAATACGAAGATGGCTGCCCCGATGATGGCCGGGAAAATAGCAAAGCCGGCGAGGCTCGGTCCCCATGTGCCAAGAAGTCCGTGCCCAATCCAAGCGCCGATCAGCCCGGCAATCATAGAGCCGAAAATTCCTCCCGGCAGCCGGTTTCCTACAATGGCGCTCCCAATTAATCCGATAACAATAGCAACAACTAATGAAACCAAAAAGCTAAGCATCATGATCACCTCTCATAAATGATTTACCAATCAATAACCGCTCCTGATCATTTCGAAACACCTAAAAGCATATTCCTTTATGATCCTGTTTTAATCTTTCTCTGCACACTGCCGTCAGCTAAATGAACAATGACCTCAGTGCCTTTATGCGCCGCGATTTCCTTTGCCCGTTCAATCGCTTCTTTCTTTGTATCCTTGATTTCAGACACGCGTTTGGCGCCCTCGGCTTTGACTGCCCAGCCTTTTTTATGCTTAATAACATGTTCTGCTTTGTTCATGAGCTCGGAGCCGCTGCCGCTGCTTGGATCAGCATCGCGTTCTGTCTCATCATCATGCGTCAGGAAATCATCAATTTCATCTGTAGAGGCGTTTTCCGCCCATTCCTTCGCTTTGCTTGTCGCAATTGGAATCGCGCGCCCTTCCTCATAGCCTTCATCAATCATCGCATTCGCAATGTCTATCGCCTTTTTTCTCACCGGCTTCTCAAGATTTTTTAATGAAGCAGGATAATCCTTCATCGACCAAGGCATGTCTATCACTCCTTTTCCTTTTATAAAAATGGTACCCGCAGGTGAAAAATAAAAACGCATCCGAAAAAATGAAGGTATACTATATAGTAGAAAAAACGGAAGGGAAGTGCGGGTTGGGTGCCAACAGAACGAAAAGAAGACTTACATCAGCAATTAAAAGAGATAGAGAAATGGGAAAAAGATCAGCAAAAAGTCTGGTTTTGGGAAAAGCTCAGCCGTCTCCCGTTTCAGCTGCTGGACAAGCTGACACCGGAATTCATCCAGAAAAAGATCGGCAAGCTCTTGGATGAGGTCGGCAGCTTTGTTCAAACAGGCGGACAGTACCTGACATCTGAAAAACAGATTATCAGGATGTTTCAAAAGAAACTGCCGGAGGAGATCTTTGAATCGCTGGAGGACATCCGGAAAGCGCCTCTTCCTGTCATGGATGAAATTGCGGAAGGAATGGGCAAAAACAGAACCAACGCAGCAACCGTTCAAGGCGCGACAACCGGTGTGGGCGGCGTGTTTACGCTGGCGGCAGACATTCCGGCAGTGCTTGGCTTATCACTAAAAACATTACAGGATATCGCAGTCGCATACGGCTATGACCCAAAGGAGAAAAAAGAACGCGTCTTCATTGTGAAATGTCTGCAGCTGACGTCGGCTGATGTTGTCGGCAAAAGATCGATTTTGCAAGAATTAAAACACTACGATCAAGACCGTACATATAAGAATGTCGCTTCTCAAATCCAAGGCTGGCGAGAAGTTGTTTTAGGCTATCGAGACACGTTTGGCTGGAAAAAACTTTTCCAGATGGTGCCGGTTGCCGGAATGGTTTTTGGCGCCGCTGCCAATCGCTCAACATTAAACGACATTACCGAGACAGGCATGATGCTGTACAAAAAGAGGCGCATTCTTGAACGACTGAAAGAAACAGAACGAGAGATGGAATAGCAGAAAGCAGACGGACACCGCGATCCGCCTGCTTTTTTTAGTGGAAACACACCCAATGTGTTTTGTTTGTTTAAAAGAATTGATAGCGGGAATACAACAACCAACACCAATTAAAGGAGGAATTCAAAATGGCAGACGATAACAAAATGAGCAGAGAAGAAGCAGGTAGAAAAGGCGGAGAAACAACAAGCAAGAACCATGACAAAGAATTCTATCAAGAGATTGGGAAAAAAGGCGGAGAAGCCACAAGTAAAAACCATGACAAAGAATTCTATCAAGAAATCGGTGAAAAAGGCGGAGAAGCCACAAGCGAAAATCATGACAAAGAGTTCTATCAAGAAATCGGTGAAAAAGGCGGAGAAGCCACTAGCGAAAATCATGATAAAGAATTCTATCAAGAAATCGGCCGAAAAGGCGGAGAGGCAACAAGCAAAAATCATGATAAAGAATTCTACCAAGAAATTGGCTCAAAAGGCGGAAACGCCCGCAACAACGACTAATCAAAAGCATAAAGGCAGACAACCTGTAAATAAAAAAGCGATCCGGCACATCAGCTGGATCGCTTTTTTTTTGGAATCTTCTCAATTTATGCCACTATTGCGATACAATAAGTGAAAAAGGGGTTTTCGCTAATGTCCAAGATGCAAAACTTGCTCGCCATCGCAAATGAAGTCAAAGAAAAGCACGCCAATTTTTCAATCTCAGAGGTCAACGACCACTGCGTGCGCCTTGCGGTGTTTACGGGAGAATATGACTGGCACCATCACCCTGACTCAGACGAATTGTTTATTGTTCTTGAAGGGGAGCTGCTGATCGATTTTAAGGACAAAGAAACCGCGGTGCTCAAAGCAAATGACAGCCTGCTGATCCCGAAAGGCACGGTTCACCGCACACGCTCTTATGTCAGAACGGTTAATCTCTGTGTGGAGCATAAACAAGCCGAAACCGTCATCATAGAGGAGCAGCCATGCTAATCAAAAAGGTGATATGTGAAGTAGACGCTGCAAACGCTGAAGCATTTGCAAAAGCGCAGTCACAGTGGGAAGCATTATCGCATATAAGCGGCTTTATCAAACAGGCCGGCGGCTGGCGAAAAACGATAGACGAGCCGCTCACCGCAGAAATCATCAGTGTATGGGAAAACAGAGAAGCCTATGATCATTTTATGGAGAACGAACATGACAGCATATACGAGGAAAACGATCAGAAGGCTGTAATTCTTTCGATAGAGGTGACGGTGTACGAAGAGGATAAACCGTTCGTTCACGATCTGTTACATAACCCTGATATCCGGTACGAACCAGACTGGACGGTTCTGAAGGCATAATCAAAGCCCAAAACATCATGTTTTGGGCTTGTCTCTTTACTCGCGTCCCGGAAGTGTATTATGAACAAAAGGCGGTGCTGGTTTTAACTCCGGTTTTTCTCCAAACGTTTTTGCTTCTTTCACATATTCAAAGGCTTCTCCGTCCGGCGCTTTTTCATTCAGCCAGTTTTGCTCGGCGCTTTCTTCGCCTTCAGAGAAATTGATAAGCTGATGTGAGAACTCTTGTTTTTCGAGCGCTTTCGGGAATGTACCCGGCACAACCGGACCTTCCTGTGCTTCTAATTCTTTAATGGCGGCAAGCCATTGGTTCTGGTGCATTGTGTCACGCGCCAGCAGGAAGCTGAGCATATCTTTGACGCCTTTGTCATCCGTCATTTCAAACAGGCGTGCGACCTGCAGACGGCCCTGAGATTCCGCATTCAGGTTGGCGCGGAAGTCTGCCAGCAGGTTTCCGCTTGCTACGATATAACCGCCGCTCCAAGGTACGCCTGTACTGCTTTCCGGCATGGCGCCAAGTCCTGATACAATCGCATGGTGAGGGTTCATGCCGCCCAGGATGGAGCCGATGACCGGATCTTCAGCAGCTTTTTCCTGCTGATCAAGAGGGGCATCCTCAAGAAGTCTGGCAATCATCGTTGCGATCATTTCAACATGCCCGAGCTCCTCAGTTGCCGTATCCATCAGCAAGTCCTTGTATTTTTCATTTCCTCTTGTGTTCCAGCCTTGAAATAAGTACTGCATGGCAACTGAAATTTCTCCGAATTGCCCGCCTAAAATTTCTTGCATTTTTTTAGCGAATAATGGATCTGGACGATCTGGTTTAGCAGGATGCTGCAGCATTTTTGTGTGCTTAAACATGTACCCATCTCCTTTTTCGATTATCTCTTTTTATATTTCCGATCGATAGAAAGATAAACGAAAAACAGCGTATCGAGATGGGAACTATGAATCTTTTCGCAGCTCCAACAGTTCCCGGATCAGCTCCCGGCCAAAGATGGGCTCATACTGCCGGTAAACAGGGTCAAGACGCTTCATCCATTCTTGTTTCTCTTTATCTGACAGCTCATAAATATGTATAGCAGAATTCTTTTTGATTTCTTCCAGCTGCTCCTTGTTCATTTGTTCGGCATACGTTTCATTCCACTCCGTCGTCTCCTTCATCGCTTCAGTCAAAATGCGTCTTGTTTCTGGTGTTTGCGCCTTCCAGAAGTGTTCATCAGTCATGACAGCGTAGCCGAGGTAACCGTGGCTGCTTATTGTCAAATAGTCCTGAACATTATAAAATTTTTTAGAATAGATGTTTGAAATTGTATTTTCTTCGCCATCGACTACATTGTTTTCTAACAGCTGAAAGGTAGAATTGAAGGATTCCTGATGAGGTGTTGCGCCAAGCAGCTTGAACTGATCCTCAATCACATCGCTTTGCATAATGCGCAGATCCTGCCCTTTTAAATCATCCGGTGTTTTGACCGGCCCTTGATTTGTTGTGATTTGCTTAAAGCCGTTCGTCCAATAGGCCAGTCCTCTTAATTGGTTTTTCTTTAGAGAATCAAACAGCTGTGTGCCGATGCTTCCGTTCAGCCCTTTTTTGGCGGCGTTGTAATCTGTAAATGCATACGGCAGATCCAGCACTCCCCATTCAGGCGAGAGCATGCCGAGCTTCGATGTGGAGGGGGCGATAAATTGAACATCACCGTTTTGCAATGCTTCAATTTCTTCGATGTCCGAGTACAGGCTTCCATTCGGAAATACTTCTATTTTTATTTTCCCGCCTGATTTTTCGTTCACCAGATCAGCGAATTTATTGGCGGCCAGCCCTTTTGGCGTATTTTCAGCAACCACGTGGCTGAATTTAAACACGATTTGATCCTTCAGGCCTTCCTGGTCGTCATCATAAACAATCTTTTTATTGCCTGTATGATCATGGAATCCAATAAATAAAGCGGTTGCAATTCCAGCGATCATCAGTGCGAGACATGCAAGCAAACTCTTCATGAAAAGCCCTCCCCTATGTTAAGGATAATGGGGGCAATGACATTCGTAAAGACCTGAAAGGAGAAGCTGATGAACAAAAAGAAGCTCTCAATCCGTTGGAAAATCACAATCTTATCCTATATACTCGTCATTTTCTCCTTTTTGATCGGCGGCATTGTGCTCATCGGCAACATTCAGCATACAGAGGAGCGGGAGCTGAAAAAGCGGCTGATGAATACGGCCCGGACGGTGTCAGAGATGACAGAAGTGAAAGAAGCCTTGGCGCGAAAAAAACAAACAGAAGCTGTTCGCCATGCGGTTGAAGAAATCAGGATGATTAATGAAGCAGACTATATTGTCGTCATGGATATGAATCACATCCGATATACGCATCCTGTCAGCACAAGCATCGGCAAGAAATCAGAAGGTGCAGACGAGGAGGCAGCGTTTGCGGAGCACATTTATTTCTCTGAAGCAAAGGGCGAGCTCGGCACGGCGGTTCGCGCTTTTTATCCGGTTAAGGATCAAGACCTGAACCAAATAGGCGTGGTGCTTGTCGGAAAAACGCTGCCGGGGATCGCTGACATCCTGCTTCATTTAAAGCGTGATATTGCATTCATCGTTGTGCTGACACTCGGCTTTGGCCTTGCTGGTTCCTTTTTGCTGGCCCGCCATATCAAAAAACAAATGTTTCAGCTTGAACCCCATGAGATTGTCCGAATGTATGAAGAACGGACAGCGACGTTTCACTCGATGAATGAAGGGGTGATCGCTATTGACAATCGGCTCGTCATTACGATTTTCAATGAAAAAGCGAAACAGATCTTTGAAGTGCAGGGGGATCTGATCGGCAAGGTGATTTGGGAGGTTCTCAAGGATTCGCGCCTGCCCGAAATCGTGGAGCGGAACAAAGCGGTTTATAATGAAGAAATTCGTGTTAGCGGAAAAGTCATCATGAGCAGCAGAATTCCGATCGTCATGAAGAAAAAAGTGATCGGCGCCGTCGCGATTTTTCAGGACAGAACGGAAGCGGCCAAGATGGCAGAGGAATTGACTGGTGTCAGAAACTTTGTGGAGGCGCTCCGTGTCCAAAACCATGAGCATATGAATAAGCTGCACACGATCGCCGGTCTCATCCAGCTGGGGAAATCTGAAAAAGCCTTGCAGCTTGCATTCCAGGCGTCAACTGAGCAGGAAAATGTGACTGAATTTCTGCACCGCTCGATTCAAAATGACGCTGCGGCAGGCCTTCTATTAAGTAAAATCAGAAGGGGAAGAGAGCTCGGCGTTGCTGTTCATATAGATGAAAACAGCAGTCTTCAGCAATTTCCCGAGCATGTTGATCAGCATGATATTGTGGTGCTTTTGGGGAATCTGATTGAAAATGCCTTCGGCTCATTTGAAACCGTTCAATCTGAAGACAAACGAATTGACATTAGTATCGAACAAACAGATGATATCCTTGCTATTTTAATAGAAGATAACGGCTGCGGAATTGATCCGGCACATATGCCTCGCCTTTACGACAAAGGTTTTACGGTCAATAAAACTGGCGGCACAGGCTATGGCTTGTATCTAGTGAAACAAATCATAGACAAAGGATCGGGCACGATAGAAGTTGATTCACATGCGGGGCAGGGGACATCTTTTTCTATCGTTTTTCCAATGAAGGGGGAGGAAGCACAGCATGGCTCGTAAAGAATGGAAGGTTCTGCTCATTGAAGACGATCCGATGGTTCAAGAGGTCAATAAGGATTTTATTACAACTGTTAAAGGCGTTACTGTCTGTGCAACGGCAGGAAACGGAGAGGAAGGCATGAAGCTGATTAAAGAAGAACAGCCGGATCTCGTCATTCTCGATGTGTACATGCCGAAAAAAGACGGCATCAAGACCTTGCAGGAGATCAGAAAGCAAAAGCTTGAAGTGGATGTCATTGTCGTCTCCGCTGCAAAAGACAAGGAAACGATCTCACTCATGCTGCAAAACGGGGCGGTTGACTATATCTTAAAGCCGTTTAAGCTTGAGCGAATGAGACAGGCACTCGAAAAGTACAAGCAATATAAACAAAAAATCGAAGCGAATGATACGCTGTCCCAGGAACAGCTCGATGCGATCCTGAATATTCCGCAGCAGGCCGTACAGGATCTGCCGAAAGGGTTGAATCACTTCACGATGAATGAAGTCACTGCTTTTTTGAAACAGCAAACCGCATCCCTTTCTGCTGAAGAGGTCGCCAAGGCGCTCGGCATCGCCAGAGTGACAGCCAGACGATATCTTGATTACTTAGAAAAAACCGGGATCATCAAATTGGACGTTCAATACGGCGGAGTCGGCCGGCCGGTCAACCGCTACGTGTTAAAAGGATAAACCTGAGACCAAAAAGACCAAAATGTCCGTTATGATCATAAACTTCCCCAGACGTTATGAAAACGCTATCATTCTAGTAAGAAAGACACAAAAGGCGAATAGGACAGGGGGATGAAGGATATGAAACTGTTTAAAAATTTAACAGTTCAGGTCATAACCGCGGTCATCATCGGGGTCATTGTCGGGCTGGTCTGGCCGGATGTCGGCAAAGAAATGAAACCGCTTGGCGATACATTTATCAACGCTGTTAAAATGGTGATCGCACCAATTATTTTCTTCACAATCGTTCTCGGGATTGCAAAAATGGGCGATATGAAGAAGGTTGGAAAAGTAGGGGGAAAAGCGTTTATCTATTTCGAGGTTGTCACCACCCTCGCACTCATTATCGGTTTATTTGTCGTCAATATTATGAAGCCGGGTGCGGGTCTTGATTACAGCAAGCTTGAAAAGGGAGATGTATCACAATACACGCAAAATGGCGGTCAGGGAATCGACTGGATTGAATTTGTTACACACATTGTTCCATCCAATATGGTTGATGCCTTCGCAAAAGGGGACATTTTGCAGGTCTTATTCTTTTCTATTCTTTTCGGAGTGGGTCTTGCGGCATTAGGCGAAAAAGGGAAAAGCGTCATTGATTTCTTCGACAAGGTTTCTCACGTTTTTTTCAAAATTATCGGCTACATTATGCGTGCCGCGCCAATCGGGGCATTCGGGGCGATGGCGTATACAATCGGACACTTCGGGCTCGATTCCATCAAACCGCTGGCAAGCTTAATGATGTCTGTTTATATTACGATGTTCCTGTTCGTATTTGTTGCTTTAAATATCATCTGCAAGCTTTACGGATTCAGCCTGTGGAATTACCTTCGCTTCATTAAGGATGAGCTTCTGATCGTGCTTGGCACAAGCTCTTCCGAATCGGTGCTTCCGCGTATGATGGATAAAATGGAGCGCTACGGCTGTTCCAAATCCGTTGTCGGGCTAGTTATTCCGACGGGCTATTCGTTTAACCTCGACGGCACATCCATTTATTTATCAATGGCGACTGTCTTTTTGGCACAGGTGTTTGGAGTAGACCTCAGCATCGGCCAGCAAATTACGATTATCCTCGTTCTGATGCTGACATCGAAGGGAGCGGCAGGTGTGACGGGAAGCGGATTTATCGTCCTTGCCTCAACGCTGTCAGCGCTGCAGGTCATTCCGCTGGAGGGTCTTGCACTCCTGCTAGGGGTTGACCGTTTCATGAGTGAAGGAAGAGCCATTGTGAACCTGATCGGAAACGGAATCGCCACGATCATTGTTGCTAAAAGCGAAAATGAATTTGATGAAGAAAAAAGCGTAGAGGCTGTTGAAGGCATGAAAAAAATGAAAACAGCAGTCTGAAAAAAGAACGGCCCATCCATGGGGCCGTTTTTTTAATTGTTTAAGAATTATTAAGGTAAGGACAGAGACCTCAGCATTTTTTTGTTATATAATTTACAAATGGATACTATATTGAATGAAGGACGTTTGTCCTAACAGGAGTGTATAAATGGCCGCTTTAGTTAAATTTTTTCAGCACCCGGGAGTAAGGCGTTTCTCCATCTTTGTCGTGTTAACTGGTGTGTTATATCTATTTAAGAGCATGATCAACTTAATATTGCTTACCTTCATTTTCACATTTCTAATGGATCGTTTGGAGCTTGTCGTGCGGCAGTTTGTAAGCCAGTTCTTCCGCGTGAGCCAGCGGGTTGTCATTACGTTTCTTTACATGTTGCTGGCTGTGCTGCTCACAGTCGGGGGCTTTGTGTTTTATCCGGTCGTCGCGGCGCAGATCCAGCAGCTGGTAAAGCAGATTAAACATATTGCGTATCATCCTGACAGCATCCCTTTCTTTGATGAGATCACCAGTGTCTTCGGGGATATTAACATCAGTTCATATGTCAAAGAGGGCTTCAATGTAGTGTATACGTATCTGGCCGATATCAGCACATTCGGCTTGCAGGTCGTGATGGCGCTCATTCTCAGCATGTTTTTCTTATTTGAGAAAAAACGGCTTTCTGAATTCATGGCGAAATTTAAAACGAGCAAACTGAGGGTCTTTTATGAGGAGATTGCTTTTTTCGGAAGCAAATTTGCAAGAACGTTCGGCAAGGTGCTCGAGGCTCAATTTATCATTGCGCTCGTCAACTGTATTCTGACGTTTATCGCGCTTTGGATTATGCATTTTCCGCAGCTGTTTGGGCTTTCGATTATGGTGTTCTTCCTTGGATTGATCCCTGTAGCAGGCGTCGTCATTTCCCTGATTCCGCTCAGCATTATCGCCTACAGCACTGGCGGTGGAATGTATGTGCTCTACATTGTCCTTGTCATATTCGCCATTCATGCGATCGAAACCTATTTCTTAAATCCGAAGCTGATGTCGGCGAAAACAGAGCTGCCAATTTTTTTCACCTTCACAGTACTCATTTTCTCTGAACACTTCTTCGGCATTTGGGGTTTAATTATCGGGATTCCGATCTTTGTGTTTCTCCTTGATATTCTGGATGTCACCAACAAGGAAGATAGGTCTAAAGGACCCCGAGAGAATAGCGATAAAATGTAGTTTAAAATCGAATAATGAGTGTGCCTCGATCTGCCGGCCTGCCTGTTCAAGGCATGGAATTAAGACTCGGAATCGGAGCTTGGCATTGCTTCGCACAGTGGTGAACACAACAGGTGACAATGCCTGTCATCATTACAGAAACTGAAAAGAACAAACAGTCGGAGTAAACGCTCATCATCGGTTTAACCAAACATTTGGAAGCAACAAATGCTATAATACAAACAGTGCCTAATGTTAGGCACTGTTTATTTTTTGTCGAAAAAGGAGGAAGGCTTTATGGCTGAGCCGATTTTACATATTGAAGGCCTCGATAAAAAGATTGGGTCTAAACAGATTTTAAAACAGATCAGCATGGACGTCATGGAGGGTGAAATCATCGGCCTTCTCGGTCCAAATGGTTCCGGAAAAACAACACTCATCCGTATCATCGTCGGGCTGCTGAAACAAAACAGCGGAAGCGTGACAATTAGCGGATTCCAGCATGATACAGAGTTTGAAAAAGCGATGGAAGCGGTTGGAGCGATTGTTGAGAACCCTGAGTTCTATCCGTACCTGACAGGCTGGGAAAACCTCAAGCACTTTGCGAATATGCACAAAAAAATAGCGGATGAACGGCTTGATGAAGTGGTGGAACGTGTCGGGCTGACGTCAGCGATTCATGATAAGGTGAAAACCTATTCCCTTGGGATGCGCCAGCGTCTGGGAATCGCCCAGGCAATTCTTCACCGGCCGAAGCTTCTTATTCTAGATGAACCAACAAACGGCCTCGATCCTGCGGGGATGAAGGATTTTCGCGATCATATTAAAGAGCTCGCAGAAATGGAAGGAACAGCTGTCCTGTTCGCCACTCATTTATTGCGCGAGGTTGAAGACTTGTGCGACCGTGTCATCATCATTCAAAAAGGTGAGATCAAAGCGGAAGTCAGCTTACAAGGAACTGATCAAACCACAGAAAAAGCGATTATAGAAGTGCAGCCGCAAGAAAAAGCGCTCAATTGGCTGACAGGCAATCAATATCAAGCTGAGAGCCAAGACGGGACAATTGTAGTTGAGGTGGCAAAAGAAAACATACCGGAGCTGAACCGATCACTTGTCGGACAAGATCTGAATGTGTTTTCCATTACGCCTTACACGCAGTCACTGGAAGACGAATTTATAAAAGCGACAACAGCTCATCAAGAGGAGGGAGAAGAGCTTGTCTAAATTAATTTGGAATGAACATATGAAACTTTTTAATCGGAAGGTCACTTTGGTTTCTCTTATCCTGATGGCTGTCTTTCAATTCTTCATGGCATTGATCATTAAACGGATTGTCATCAGTGCCGGAACAGATGAAAACTTCATCGGCTATTTATCGTATACACCGAGCCTGAACATTTTGCTGCAGGCTTTAACGATCGTAATTGCAGCAACAATTGTTTCGATGGAATTTGATAAAAAGACGATCAAATTTTTGCTCATTCGTCCGGTTAAACGCCAAAAGGTCTTTTGGTCAAAATTAATCACAGTCGTGATGGTCAGCTTCTATTTGTATCTGGCATACTACATTCTGGCATTATTATTCGGTCTCGTGTTTTTTGGCACATCGGTGACTGCGGAATCAAAGACATTGCTGGTCAACACCTTGGCGCTGATCGGGTCAAACTGGCTTGAAGCTGTAATGATGGGATTATTCGGGCTGCTTTGTTCTTCGCTGTTCCGCAACAGCGCGGTAGCAGTTGTTGTTTCTTTTGTCGTTTTATACGGAGCGAGTACACTTGTTCAGCTCATGAAGTTGTTTGAAAACAAGTGGGGCAGCTTTTTGCTTTTTGCGAACACTGACTTTACGCAATACAGAAGCGGAGAGACAGCGTTGTTTTCAGGCATGACGCCATTGTTTTCAATTGGAATTCTCATCATACATGCCATATTCTTCATCGTTGTTGGCTGGTGGTGCTTCTGTAAACGGGATGTTCGGGTCTAAAGGCAAGGAATGACATTTTTGTGAAAAAGCTCACGTAAATCAATATCATTTGATATTTTGGTTTATACTAAAGGTACTGACGGAGGTGTCTCGATTGAGGAACTTTATTACCGCTTTACCGATCGTATTGCTGCTTGGATTCTCATTTGTGTCATTCATGTTTCAGTTTGAACATCTTGTTTATTTCAGGCTCGCGCTTGGGTTGTTTTCTCTCGTGGGACTGTACATGATATATAAAATGAAGACGGGCATCCGCTATTTTATCATCTATCTGTATGCCAGCTGGATTGTGTTGGCCGCAGTGACCGCTTTTGAAGAGCCGATTTTCTCAAGCTTTTTCTTTGGCGGCCTGGTGATGACGATGGGTTACCTGACATATATGCTGATTTATCTCGGCATGAAACAAGACCGGGATGCAAATCCTGTGTAATCGCGCTGTTCCCTTTGGGAACGGCGTGTTTTTCTATACTGGACAAAAAGATTAACAGTTGCGGAAAAATGGCAGGAAATCTATAATACATATTAAATTTATCGGAATTAAAACTTGGGGGGCTGCCGGATGTCATTATTTATACAAAACGATCAACAGCGGCAATGGATGGAGAAAATCGGACGGATTGCGGATGAATTTCAGCAAACAGCTGCTGAAGATGACGAACAGGGACGTTTTCCTGCAGAGAAAATACAAAAACTGCGTGATGCTGGGTATACAGCATTAACATTGCCGGCATCTCATGGCGGAGGGGGCATTTCTGTTTACGATATGCTCCTGTTTCAAGAACGGCTTGCACGGGGAGATGCTTCGACGGCTCTTAGCATCGGCTGGCATTTGAGCGTGATCGGGGAGCTTGGAGAAGGCAACAGCTGGGATGAAGACGTATTTGCATTTGTTGCCAAGGAAGTCCAAAACGGAGCCGTCATTAACAGGGCGGCGACTGAAGCGAAAACCGGAAGCCCGACAAGAGGAGGGCGTCCGGGTACACACGCCGTCAAAAAGGATGGCAAATGGGCAGTGAACGGGAGAAAAACCTTTACGACGATGTCACAAGCTCTGGATTATTTTTTAGTAACCGCATGGATTGAAGACAAACAAACAACAGGCGTGTTTCTCATTCATAAAGATGATCCCGGCTTGTCGATTGAAGAGACGTGGGATATGATGGCGATGCGGGCGACTGGGAGCCATGACCTTGTACTGAACGAAGTAATGCTTGATGAGAATAAGCTGGTGGAACTGCTTCAAGGGCCTCGTGGAGCTAAGCCGAATGGCTGGCTGCTTCACATTCCTGCGATTTATCTTGGTGTGGCTCAAGCTGCTCGTGACTATGCAGTGCAATTTGCATCTGAGTATTCTCCAAACAGCTTGAATGGACCGATCAAGAATGTCCCGGCCGTACAGCAAAGAACAGGCGAAATGGAGCTTGAACTGCTCAATGCCAGACACTTTCTTTTCCATATCGCTCAATTGTATGACGATCCGGAGCGGCGTCCACACTTGACCAGCGAGCTCGGTGCGGCGAAACATATCGTCACAAACGCTGCGCTGTCTGTTGTTGATAAAGCGATGAGAATTGTCGGGGCCAAAAGCCTGGGACGAACCAACCCGCTTCAGCGCTATTACCGTGATGTGCGCGCCGGTCTTCACAACCCGCCGATGGATGACGCCGTGATACACAAGCTGGCAGCTGAAGCGTTTGAGTCATAAAAAAAAGAGCCTTACCGGCTCTTTTTATGTATTGTTTTGCTCTTGCAGATTTTTTTGATGCTTGCGGTCAATTCTGTCATAAATAACGTTCATCAGCTTTGGATTGCCCATAATCGCCTCTTTGTTTTCCTGGATCAGCTGTTGGTAAGTTTTCACTTTACGCTTCGGCATGCTCCGGCGCCCTCCTGACATGTTTGTATTCACTTTCTAACTCCGTCAGCGACAATTCATACAGATGACGCTTTGACTTTTTGTATATACCATTCTGTATTAACAGATGAATGAGCTGTTTTTTTCTGATTTCTGCAGACTGAGGTGTCATTGTGTCACCAACCTCCAATCAAACGATATTGATAATCATTATCAATTAACTTCAGTATACAATGTCCGCAATAGCCTGTAAAGATGAAAAGAGTCCTATTCTTTCTCCAATTTACAAACATTCAACAAATCGACAAAAAGTTTCCCGGGCAATAATTTGCTGTCGAAATATTCCGCTTCATTGAACGCACCCTGCTATTTTTCATGTTTTGAACCATACTATGTAATAGAATGGAGGCTGGTATTCAATGGAGCGGACAGAAAATCTGAAAAAGGGAGAAAAAGGGGCGCTCCTCAATATTTTTGCATATGTCATTCTTGCTGTTGTAAAGCTAGTCATCGGGATTCTATATCATTCTGAAGCGCTGAGAGCAGACGGGTTAAATAATGGAACAGATATTGTTGCGTCAGTAGCAGTGCTGATAGGATTGCGGATTTCTCAAAGACCGGCTGACAGCGATCATCCATACGGCCATTATCGGGCTGAAACAATTTCGTCTCTTGTTGCGTCTTTTATTATGATGGCAGTCGGCATTGAAGTGTTAATCGGCGGAGGAAAAGCGATTGCGGGCGGCACAACGGAAACGCCAAATCTTATCGCGGCATGGACGGCGTTAGGCAGTGCTGTGTTTATGTATGGCATCTATTTATATAACAAAAGGCTGGCAGCATCCATTAAAAGCTCTGCCCTGATGGCAGCGGCAAAGGACAGCAGGTCAGACGCTTTTGTAAGCGCCGGCGCGTTTATCGGTGTTTTTTCGTCCCAGCTGAAGCTGCCGTGGATTGATCCGGTAACGGCTTTTATCATCGGCATCATCATTTGCAAAACAGCGTGGGATATCTTTAAAGACGCTTCACATTCCTTAACAGACGGCTTCCATTTAAAAGATCTTGAGCCTTACAAACAGACCGTCGGCAGGATCGAAAATGTGCATCGCCTAAAGGATGTGAAAGCGAGGTATTTAGGCAGTACAGTTCATATCGAGATGGTCATTGCGGTTGATCCGAAGCTTACAGTAGAAGAAGGCCATGGAGTGGCGGATGAAGTAGAAGACAAAATAAAACATGAACACGATGTCACTCATGTTCATGTTCATGTAGAGCCTGACGACATAAAATAAGGCTGTTTAACGAATTAGCTTATATGTTCAGATAAAAATTCAGTCACTTCTTCAAGCGTTTTGGCATTGGCGCTGTGAAGGTGAGCTGTTTTTTCACCGTTCTTGAAAATAAGCAGGCTGGGAATGCCCATTACTTGGTATTTTTCAGCCAGGTCAGGAAGCTCGTCCTTATTCAGCTCATACCAATCGTTTTGATTGTATTCTTCCAAAATATCGCCGATGAACATATTCATGCGTGTGCAGTCTGGGCACCAATCAGCATAAAACTTTACAATGATTTCTTTATCGGATTGAATCAGTTCATTAAATTGTTCGTTTGTTGTGATTTTTTTCATATGTCACATCTCCTTTTCAATGCCATTTTAATATAAAATAAAAAGGAATTACATACAAATGCATTCAACATCAGCATGCCCAAAAATAATTAGATCATTTTCCGGTGAAAATGATAAGATAGTAAAGATGAATTGTAGTGGGGGGAGTATCCATTGAAAACAAGTCTAGGATTAGTGTACGGAGGAAAGTCGGCAGAACATAATGTTTCCCTGCAGACGGCTCTGGCTGTAATCAAAGCGCTAAATACTGAGAAGTTTGATATACATCCGATTTATATAACAGAAAAAGGCGAATGGGTAAGAGGCGCCCGTTTAACTGAGCCTGTTTCAAATGTGAAAATGCTTCAATTTGAGCAAGGAGGCAGTGCTTTTTCTCCAGCTGCCTTGAACCAGGAGATGTTTCCGCAGGAAGCGTCACAGCAAAATGAAGCCATCGACGTCGTATTCCCGCTCCTCCACGGACCGAACGGAGAAGACGGTACGATTCAGGGAATGCTCGAGCTGTTGAACATTCCTTATGTCGGCAACGGAGTGCTTGCTTCCTCAGCTGGCATGGATAAAGTTGTCATGAAACATTTATTTGCGCAGGCTGGCCTTGCTCAGGCTAAATACGCAGCTTTCCTTAAGAAAGACTGGACTCGTTCTCCGAAAGAAAGCTGCGAGCAGGTTGAACAGGAATTAGGCTACCCTTGCTTCGTAAAGCCGGCTAACCTCGGCTCAAGTGTCGGAATCAGCAAATGCCGAAACCGTGAAGAACTGCAAAAAGCGTTTGAGCTTGCTTTCCAATATGACCGCAAAGTCGTCGTCGAAGAAGGCATTAACGGCCGCGAGATCGAAATCGGCGTTCTTGGAAATGACGATCCTAAATGCTCTGTTGTGGGGGAAATCGCACCGAAGACGGATTTCTACGATTACAAAGCGAAATATGAGGATGGAGATACTGATCTGATGATTCCGGCGATTGTGACTGATGAGGAATACGCAACAATCAGTGATATGGCGATCAAAGCATTTAAAGCGATCGACGGTTCAGGACTCGTCAGAGCGGACTTTTTCCTGACAGCTGACGGCGAAGTTCTGATCAATGAAGTCAACACAATGCCTGGCTTTACACCTTTCAGCATGTTCCCGCTGCTCTGGAAAGAAGCCGGAGTGGAATATGCTGACCTGATTGAACAGCTTGTGGAGCTTGCAAAAGAACGCCACGCTGAAAAACAATTGATTAAGCATACATTCTAATGAAGAAGGACACTGCCGGTAAAAGGGCAGTGTTTTTTCCCGTATATACAAAAGAAAGAGAGGGACCTTACTTGATTAAGCGAACAGTAAAAAACATTGCCGAAATGGTTAATGGCACACTAACAAATCCGCAATATGAACAAACAGTCATTCATGGAGTGGCAACCGATACAAGAAAACTGGAACAACATCAGCTCTTCATTCCGCTGAAAGGGGAACGTTTTGACGGCCACACTTTTGTGGAGCAGGCTTTTGAAGCTGGTGTAGCGGCTGTTCTTTGGGATCGGTCAGAACCAAATCCGCCCGAGAATCACGCCGTCATTTTAGTGGACGATACCCTTACCGCACTTCAGCAGCTTGCAAAAGCCTATTTGCAGGAGCTTGGCACACGTGTCATCGGAGTAACCGGAAGCAATGGCAAAACGACAACAAAAGATATGATTCACGCCGTACTGGGGACCAAGTACCGTGTTCACAAAACAGGAGGAAACTTCAATAATCATATCGGTTTGCCGCTGACGGTTTTAGCGATGCCTGAAAATACGGAGATCGCCGTATTGGAGATGGGAATGAGCGCCAAAGGAGAAATTGACCTCTTGAGCCGACTGGCAAACCCGGATGCGGCAGTGATTACGAATATCGGCGAATCGCATATGCAAGACCTTGGCTCTAGAGAGGGCATCGCGGAGGCGAAGCTTGAAATCATTAACGGGCTTAAAGAAGACGGAGTGCTGATTTATATCGGGGACGAACCGCTTCTTCAAAATGCATACAGCTGCCAGACGAAAACGTACGGTACGGGAGCGCATAATGATTATCAGCTTCAGGATGTCAGCCAGAGTGAGGAAGGAACCCATTTTACAATCAAAGGGATAAAAAACACGTTTTTTATTCCAATACTCGGCAAGCACAATGTGATGAA
Source organism: Bacillus sp. LM 4-2 (assembly GCF_000978495.1). Lineage (NCBI taxonomy): Bacteria > Bacillati > Bacillota > Bacilli > Caryophanales > Bacillaceae > Bacillus > Bacillus sp. LM 4-2. The sequence goes on from NZ_CP011101.1 coordinate 502,644, forward strand.
CGCCATGGCAGCGATTGCTGCAGGAGCTTATTTTGGCATCACGCCTGAGGGTGCGGCAAAAGGACTGAGCGGCCTAAAGGTAACCGGGATGAGACTTGAACTCATCAAAACAGACAGCGGCCTTTCGATAATCAATGACGCTTATAATGCGAGCCCGACTTCCATGAAAGCTGCAATTCAATTGACAGAAAGCCTCGAAGGCTACGGCAAAAAAATGCTCGTGCTCGGTGATATGCTTGAACTCGGCGATCTTGAAGAAACGTTCCATAAAGAGTGCGGCGCTGTGATCAGCCCTGATAAAATTGACCGCGTCTTTACGTACGGAAAACTGGGAGCTTTTATCGCGGAAGGCGCCCTGAAACACTTTGAGAAAGACCGCGTCAGCCATTACACTGAGAAAAAAGATCTCCTCCAAGCTGTGAAGGAAAACGCATTAAAAGGCGATTTGATTTTATTCAAAGCGTCCAGAGGTATGAAGCTTGAAGAAATCGTTAAAGATTTAATAGAGAGCCCGCTTTCGTAAGAAAATATTTTGCGAAAAAACGCATATTGCATCATAAAATAACATGATGTGCAAACACTAATGTATGCCGGCCGAAAATTATGTATATCTGGCCGGCTGCGGCTATGATACAATATATATAGGTTATTTCGCGATACGAACATATTCGTCCGGACTTTTCATCGTGAGCCGAAGTTCTCCGCTGGATTCTTGGGAGCGGATGGAGCAGCAGCCGGCATATTCGAGATGCCGATCTGCTTCTCATCTTATTGAAAAACAAATAGTGTAATGGTAAGATAAAACTTAAAGTAATTCGGGCTTTGTATACGGATGGATCCTGTCCTTCTTGTCTAAAGGGCAGTTTTATAAGTGGTAAATCACGACATTACTGAAACAGCAATTAGAAGGAGTTTGAATAATTTGACTATAACGTTTCAAGATTTTAATTTAAGTTCTGATCTCATGAAAGCAATTAATCGTATGGGATTTGAAGAAGCAACACCGATTCAGGCACAAACGATACCGCTCGGACTTTCAAATAAAGACGTCATTGGACAAGCGCAAACAGGTACAGGTAAAACAGCTGCGTTTGGTATACCCCTTGTTGAAAAAATTAACCCCGAGTCTCCTAATATTCAAGCAATCGTAATCGCGCCAACCCGTGAATTAGCCATTCAAGTATCTGAAGAATTGTATAAAATCGGACAAGATAAACGTGCGAAGGTTCTTCCTATTTACGGCGGACAGGATATTGGACGGCAAATCCGGGCGTTAAAGAAGAATCCGAATATTATTGTCGGAACACCTGGACGTCTTCTTGACCACATCAATCGCCGCACCATTCGTTTAAACAATGTTAATACTGTTGTAATGGATGAAGCGGATGAAATGCTGAACATGGGATTCATTGATGATATTGAATCTATCCTTTCAAACGTGCCAAGCGAGCATCAGACACTTCTGTTCTCTGCCACAATGCCTGCGCCGATCAAACGCATTGCAGAGCGCTTTATGACTGAGCCGGAACACGTAAAAGTAAAAGCGAAAGAAATGACGGTTTCTAACATTCAGCAGTTCTATTTGGAAGTGCAAGAACGCAAAAAATTCGATACACTGACTCGCCTTCTTGACATTCAGTCTCCTGAGCTTGCGATCGTATTCGGACGTACAAAACGCCGTGTCGATGAGCTGGCTGAAGCCCTGAACCTTCGCGGATATGCAGCTGAAGGTATTCACGGTGACTTAACGCAGGCGAAACGTATGGTTGCGCTTCGTAAATTTAAAGAAGGCGCAATCGAAGTTCTAGTCGCAACTGATGTTGCCGCTCGCGGACTTGATATCTCAGGTGTTACACACGTATACAACTTCGACGTGCCTCAAGATCCTGAAAGCTACGTTCACCGTATCGGAAGAACGGGCCGTGCAGGAAAAACAGGTATGGCGATGACGTTCATTACACCGCGTGAGAAAAGCATGCTTCGCGCAATTGAACAAACAACAAAACGCAAAATGGACCGCATGAAGGAGCCTACACTTGATGAAGCGTTAGAAGGCCAGCAGCAGGTTACTGTTGAACGTCTTCGCACGACAATCAGTGAAAACAACCTGAACTTCTACATGACAGCGGCAGCTGAGCTGCTTGAAGATCATGATGCAGTAACAGTGGTTGCGGCGGCTATCAAAATGGCTACAAAAGAGCCAGACGACACACCGGTTCGCTTAACAGACGAAGCGCCGATGGTCAGCAAACGCTACAAGAACCAGCGCTCTTCTAAACGCAGAGACGGTCAAGGCGGCGGCTACCGCGGCGGAAAAGGGAAAAGCAACAACCGTTCTTCCTATGACAAAAAGCGTTCAAACGATCGCCGTTCTTCAGGTGACAGACGCCAGAAAAAATCTTACTAATTTGATCGATTCAGAGCCCAAAACATGATGTTTTGGGCTTTTTTATGTTCGCGATTTGTTATTCAGCAAATTTTCAGCTGACGGAAGCCATTTTTCTCTGTATGCTTAAGAATGAAACCTTTCTGTAAAAGAGACGTATAAATAACGACGAAAAAAAGGGAGGTAGGTATTTTTGAGAGAGCAGCCAAAAAACCAAATCAGTCCAGACGGATTAAAGGTTTGGCGACTTCAAGAGATCATCATATCCGCTGTTTGCTTACTTATTGTCATTGCAGTTGCAGTGTTAAGCTATTATTTTCATTGGCCGTACTGGATCAGCGGCGTGCTCGGCGCGGTTTGGCTGTTGGGATCGATTGTGACGGTCTTTATCATTCCGAAGGTCCGTCATAAGGTGTGGCGATATGAAGTCCATGAACATGAAATAGATATTCAGTCAGGTATTTTTGTGGTGACACGTGTGATTGTTCCGATGGTCAGAGTTCAGCACGTCGATACGTCACAAGGGCCATTATTAAAAAAATACAACCTGGCAACGGTGAAAATTTCCACGGCCGCGACCGTTCATTCGATCCCCGCTTTAGAGATGGAGGAAGCGGATCGGCTGAGAGACTCCATTTCCCGTCTGGCGAGGGTGACTGATGATGATGTCTGAACCGAAACGCCTGCACCCGGCAGCAGTCATTTTGAATTTATGCCATACCATTATTCAAACGATAAAAAATATCATTCTGCCATTCTTTTTTGTGTATATTGTCAATTCAAACCATACTGTCCGTTTTTACGGAGCCATTGCGCTCGGTGTGCTATTCATCTGGCTTGTAGCGGCAAGCATTATCAAATGGAGAAGGTTTACCTATCGAATTGAAGATGATGAATTTAGAATCGAAGAAGGCTTATTTGTTACGAAAAAGCGATACATATCGATTGATCGGATTCAAACGATGAATACGAGCGCGGGCCTTGTCCAGCAAATCTTTAAGCTTGTGAAGCTGCAAATTGAAACAGCAGGCGGAGGCAAGGAGGCAGAAGCCGTTCTTTCTGCTATTTCTGTTGAAGAAGCCGAACGCATCAAAGAAGCTGTCTTTAAGAAAAAAGCGCAAAGACGAGAAAATGAACTTGATGAAGAACGGCTTGAAGCTGAAGAGGAGTTGGTTCCGGCCGTTGAGGTGCAAGAGCACTATCGCATGAACGCGAAAGAATTGCTCATGGCCGCTTCTACCTCCGGCGGAATCGGAGTCATTATCTCCGCTGTATTTGCACTTATTTCCCAGCTTGATGAAGTGCTGCCAATGGATTGGTTATTTGATAAATTTTCCTTCCTTCAGCACGCCAGTATTGGTATTTACGCGGTACTCATTTTTATCGGTTTATTTATCGCCTGGATTTTCAGCATCGCGGGCATGATGTTTAGATACGCGAACTTTCAAATCATAAAAAAAGAGCAGGAACTGGTGATTTCAAGGGGAATTATTGAAAAACATCAAGTCACGATTCCGTTGCGAAAAATACAAGCCATTAAAATCAAAGAAAATATCATTCGCCAGCTTTTCGGCTTTGTAACGGTGTCCATCGTCAGCGCAGGAGGCGGCGACCGGGAAAAAGAAGAAGGCGCTTTGACCATTCTCTTTCCAATGATTCATAAAAAAAAGCTTCCGCACATGCTCCGAACATTTACGCCGGAATATACGCTGGAAGAAAACTGCCGCCGCCTGCCGCGGCGCGCGTTGAAACGCTATTTGTTCCGTTCTGTCATTTTTTCACTCTTTTTGATCATCCCGTTATGTATCTTCTTTCAGCCATGGGGCTATCTGTCAGCCATCCTGTTGCCGATAGAGTTGCTCTTCGGCTATCTCGCGTATAAAGAGGCTGCATGGACGATCAACGGGGACCGTCTTCAGCTGACGTCTAGATTTATAGGCAGAACAACCGCCATTGTACTGAAAAAACGAATGCAGGTCTGCAAGTTCAGCCAATCCTATTTCCAAAAGAAAGGCCGCTTGTATACCATTTCTACTTCGGTGAAATCATCGAGCCATATGGAAGAATTAACGGTGAGGGATGTAGGTGAAGAGGATGCAGCCTTCATTTTAAACTGGTACTCATATGAAAAAGCGGACGGTTAATACCGCCGCTCCAGCGTGTCGACAAACCCTCGCATTCGTTGTCAGGACTGCGCTTCGGTGCTCACGAATTAGAACATTCGCTCCGCTCCTATGCTCGTCCTTCCTAGACTTCAAGGGTTTTCAATCACGCTGAAAAGATGACAAAATCCTAAAATGAAAACCATTTTAGGATTTTGTCAACAATCTGAAGCGACGGTTAATACCGCCGCTCTTTTTTTTGCACGAATAAAAACGAAAGAAGAAGCCCGCCGCATAGTCCAAACAGATGGGCCATCATGTTAATATTGGAGTTGATAAACGACATGAGAACGGCAAATGCGAGCAGTGTGATGATCATTTTGGAATGCTCCTGCCCTATTAGTTCATTGCGAAAAAGAACCATAAACAGGTACACGCCGAATAGCCCGAAAATTGCGCCTGAAGCACCGACATGCACGTAATCAAGCGGCTCTGTAACATAAGTGCCGATATTGCCGATGATGCCGGAGCCGGCGTATACAAGAAGAAAACGCGCTTTTCCCAGCATGCGTTCCAAAGCCGGGGCAAATAAAAAGATGGACATGGAATTAAACAGCAGATGTGTGAAACCGGCGTGCAGCAAAATCGGTGTGATCAGCCGCCACCATTCACCGTTTGCGACACCTAGATTATAGCCTGTGACGGTATCCCTCCATAACACGACTGAATGGGCAGGAAGTGAAAAAAACAGCCAGAGAACAGCTTGCAAAGCCAATATAAAGGTGACAACGGGGTAAAGCCTGATAAACGTTTGAAAATTTTCAGTCCGTATAAACATTCCGAGCCCCTTTTCTTCATTTTGGTATATCTATAGTAACACGTTTATGAGACAAACCATTTAAATAGTACGTAGGCAAAGGAGGTTATCATACATGATTTACGGCATTGGGCTGGACATTACCGAGCTTAAACGCATCGCCTCTATGGCTGGGCGCCAGAAAAGGTTTGCCGAGCGGATTTTGACGCGAAGCGAGCTTGACCAATACTATGAGCTTTCAGAGAAAAGAAAAATCGAATTTCTCGCGGGCAGATTCGCGGCAAAAGAAGCTTTCTCGAAAGCATTTGGCACCGGCATTGGGAGGCAGCTCAGCTTTCAGGACATTGAAATTAGGAAAGACCAAAATGGCAAGCCCTATATCATTTGCACGAAACTGAGCCAAGCCGCCGTTCACGTATCGATCACTCATACAAAAGAATACGCTGCCGCGCAGGTTGTGATTGAAAGGTTGTCAAGCTAGTCTGCATATTAGGGAAACCCCACTCATATATTTGATAGTGCATTAAGGGAGACAAGTTGTTTGAGGCTTTTATGGTACGCATCTGTTCTGCCTAAACGTGTACCGAGCGTACCGTTAAAGTCAAACAAGCGATTTCTTCCTTTTACATCAATTGAGAAAAAGGGGTTGAAAAAGGTGAGAAAAAGCTTTGTTTTGCTTTTAACGGGACTGCTTGCTGTTCTTATTCTTTCTGCCTGCGGGCAAAAAACACAGCAAGATATTGTGGCCGGGTTAGATGAAAAGGCGAAAGAATACACCTCGTACAAAGCAAAAGCGAAAATGACCATCGAGACAGGGAGTGAGCCTCAAGTATACAATGTGGAAATCTGGCACAAAAAGCCGTCTCTGTACAGGGTTTATTTAGAAAATCCGAAAAAGGACCAAAACCAAGTCATTTTACGAAATGAAAACGGAGTATTCGTTCTCACGCCGTCTTTAAATAAGAGCTTCAGATTTCAAAGCGATTGGCCGAACAACAGCAGCCAGGTTTATCTGTTTGAATCGCTCGTAAAGGATGTTCAAAACGATTCGGATGCAGTTTTCACAGCGAAAGAAAAGAAATACGTATTCGAAACAAAAACAAATTATCAGCATAACAAAATGCTGCCCACGCAAGAAATCACATTTAACAAAAAAGATATGAGCCCGTCATCTGTCAAAGTGATGGATACTGACCGGAAAGTGATGGTCAAAGTAGAATTCAGCAGCTTTGAATTTAATAAACAATTTGATAAAGAATCATTTGACGAAAAGAAAAATATGACCCTTTCTCAAATGGATGTTGCCACAAGCGCAAAGCCTTCCGATACATTCGCGGTCAAAACGCCGCTGGAACTGCCGCTTGGCGTCAAGCTGCTTGAAGAAAAAGATATATCTACTGAAGACGGGAAGCGCATCATCATGACGTACGGAGGAGAAAAATCATTTACGTTAATTCAGGAAAAAGCCCAGATTGCGAAGGCTTCCTCCTCCGTTACGCTGAACGGCGAACCGGTAAATCTCGGCTACACCATCGGCGCCCTGTCGGATGCATCATTATCATGGACATATGACGGCGTAGATTACCTTCTCTCTTCTAAAGATCTTTCTAAAGAGGAAATGGTGACAGTAGCGAAAAGCATGCAGGGACAATCATCGAAATAACCGCCAAAGGCCAAACATGATTTGGCCTTTTTTTCGTTAGACATCGTTTCCCTTTAGCCTTTAATTTTAGTATGATATGTAAATGATATTGAATAAAAGCTAGGAAGTGTCGTAATGAGCACAAAACCTTTTTACAGAGATACGTGGGCGGAAATTGACTTGTCCGCAATAAAGGAAAATGTCAGCAATATGAAAAAACATATCGGTGAACATGTCCACCTGATGGCAGTTGTGAAAGCAAACGCCTACGGGCATGGTGATGCAGAAACAGCAAAGGCTGCTCTTGACGCAGGTGCCTCATGCCTGGCCGTGGCCATTTTGGATGAAGCGATTTCACTGCGCAAAAAGGGATTGAAGGCGCCTATATTGGTGCTTGGCGCGGTTCCCCCAGAGTATGTGGCAATCGCTGCTGAGTATGACGTGACCTTAACAGGTTATTCTGTTGAATGGCTTCAGGAGGCAGCCCGCCACACGAAAAAAGGTTCTCTTCATTTTCATCTGAAGGTCGATACGGGGATGAACAGGCTTGGTGTAAAAACAGAGGAAGAAGTTCAGAACGTGATGGCCATTCTTGACCGCAACCCTCGTTTAAAGTGCAAAGGGGTATTTACCCATTTTGCGACAGCGGATGAAAAAGAAAGAGGCTATTTCTTAATGCAGTTTGAGCGCTTTAAAGAGCTGATTGCTCCGCTGCCGTTAAAGAATCTGATGGTCCACTGCGCGAACAGCGCCGCCGGTCTCCGGCTGAAAAAAGGCTTTTTTAATGCAGTCAGATTCGGCATCGGCATGTATGGCCTTCGCCCGTCTGCTGACATTTCGGACGAGATACCGTTTCAGCTGCGTCCGGCATTTACCCTGCATTCGACGCTGTCACATGTCAAACTGATCAGAAAAGGCGAGAGCGTCAGCTACGGAGCCGAGTACACAGCAGAAAAAGACACATGGATCGGGACGGTGCCTGTAGGCTATGCGGACGGCTGGCTCCGAAAATTGAAAGGGACTGACATCCTTGTGAAGGGAAAACGCTTGAAAATTGCCGGCCGAATTTGCATGGACCAATTTATGGTGGAGCTGGATCAGGAATATCCGCCGGGCACAAAAGTTACATTAATAGGCCGGCAGGGGGATGAATATATTTCCATGGATGAGATTGCAGGAAGGCTCGAAACCATTAACTACGAAGTGGCCTGTACAATAAGTTCCCGTGTTCCCCGTATGTTTTTGGAAAATGGGAGTATAATGGAAGTAAGAAATCCTTTATTGCAGGTAAATACAAGCAATTAACTTACCTAAATGGAGAATTCATAAAACAGCTTTGCTTGAAGAGTGAATAATGGTATCATTATCACTGGATGGATAAAAGAGTCGTATCCGTAAGTTTGGTGGAGGTGTATGTTTTTTGTCTGAATCCAGCGCAAGAACCGAAATGAAAATCAGCTTGCCCGAAAACCTAGTAGCTGAATTGGATGGTGTAGCGATGCGGGAGAAACGAAGCAGAAACGAACTGATATCACAAGCAGTGAGAGCGTATGTCAGCGAACGAACAACTCGTCACAACCGTGATTTGATGAGACGCGGCTATATGGAAATGGCGAAAATCAACCTGAATATTTCTTCTGAGGCTCACTTTGCGGAGTGCGAGGCTGAAACGACAGTTGAGCGCTTAGTCAGCGGAGGATAATCATTTGATTGTGAAACGCGGCGATGTTTATTTTGCTGATTTATCTCCTGTTGTTGGCTCAGAGCAAGGCGGGGTGCGCCCGGTTTTAGTGATCCAAAATGACATCGGAAATCGCTTCAGCCCAACTGCTATTGTTGCAGCCATAACAGCACAAATACAGAAAGCGAAATTACCAACCCACGTCGAAATCGATGCAAAACGCTACGGTTTTGAAAGAGATTCCGTTATTTTGCTGGAGCAAATTCGGACGATTGACAAGCAAAGGTTAACGGATAAGATTACTCATCTGGATGATGAAATGATGGATAAGGTTGATGAAGCCTTACAAATCAGTTTGGCACTCATTGATTTTTAGACATATTTGCAGGTTGCTCAAATAGAGCAACTTTTTTTGTTTTCAAAAAACATAAACGATATAATAGTGAAATAACGAAAAAATATGTTGTTTTTTATTGGGAGGTAAGCGAATTTGATGTCGAACCAGACTGTATACCAGTTCATTGCCGAAAATCAAAATGAACTGCTCCAACTGTGGACTGACACACTAAAAGAATTAAGCGAGCAAGAATCCTATCAGCTGACTGACCAAGTGTATGAAAATATAACTAAAGAATATATCGACATTCTGTTGCTGTCTGTTAAGGACGAAAATGCTGCTGAAAGCCAAATCAGCGAACTGGCGCTTCGAGCGGTCCAAATCGGACTGTCTATGAAGTTTTTGGCTACTGCGCTTGCTGAATTCTGGAAGCGTCTCTACACGAAAATGAATGATAAGAGATTGCCAGATCAAGAGAGCACGGAATTAATCTGGCAGATTGACCGCTTTTTCAGCCCGATTAACACAGAAATTTTTAATCAATACTCAATCTCATGGGAAAAAACAGTATCTCTGCAAAAAATCGCGCTGCAAGAGCTGTCTGCGCCGCTTATCCCGGTGTTTGAAAATATCACTGTGATGCCTCTTGTCGGAACAATTGATACCGAACGCGCGAAACGAATTATGGAAAACCTTCTTAATGGCGTCGTCAAACACCGTTCCCAAGTCGTGCTGATTGACATTACAGGTGTCCCTGTCGTCGATACGATGGTTGCCCATCATATTATTCAGGCATCAGAAGCTGTAAGGCTTGTCGGAGCAAAATGCCTGCTGGCCGGAATCCGCCCGGAAATTGCTCAAACCATCGTCAATTTGGGGATTGATTTATCCCAAGTTATAACTAAGAATACCCTGCAAAAAGGAATTCAAACAGCATTGGAAATGACGGATCGAAAAATCGTTTCATTGGGGGAATAACATTTTGAGACATCCGAAAATCCCGATCTTGAAACTGTATAATTGCTTATTAGTGTCCATTCAGTGGGAACTTGATGACCAAACAGCATTAACCTTTCAAGAAGACTTATTAAATAAAATATACGAAACAGGTGCTAACGGAGTCGTCATTGACCTGACATCTGTGGATATGATTGATTCATTTATCGCGAAAGTGCTGGGCGACGTCATTACAATGTCTAAGTTAATGGGGGCTAAAGTCGTCTTGACCGGCATTCAGCCTGCTGTGGCAGTGACGCTGATTGAACTTGGAATCGCACTTGAGGAAATCGAAACTGCGCTCGACTTAGAGCAGGGGCTTGAGACATTGAAGCGGGAATTGGGGGAATAGCGAATGAACGACCAATCCTGTGTAAGAATCATGACAGAATGGGATATTGTGGCCGCCAGACAGCTGGGACGAAACGTTGCGAAAGAACTGGGTTTCGGCACGGTAGACCAGGCTAGAATTACAACGGCTATTTCAGAATTAGCCAGGAATATTTATTTATATGCCGGCAAAGGGCAGATTGGAATTGAACAGGTCGCAGACAGAGGAAAAAAAGGCCTGAAAATCATAGCGGAAGACCAAGGGCCGGGAATTCCTGATATCCGAAAAGTCATGGAAGACGGGTTTTCAACGTCTGGAGGACTTGGTGCGGGACTTCCCGGGGTCAAAAGGCTGATGGATGAATTCAGCTTAAATTCCGTAGCGGGGGAAGGAACAGAGATACAAGCCATCAAATGGCTTCGGTAGGAGGTAAGAACGTGGATTTTAGGGAGGTTATTGAGCAGCGGTATCATCAGCTGCTTAGTCGATATATAGCCGAATTAACAGAAACATCTTTATATCAAGCCCAAAAATTCAGCCGAAAAACAATCGAGCACCAAATTCCTCCGGAAGAAATCATCAGCATTCACAGAAAAGTGCTGAAGGAGCTGTATCCAAGTCTCCCGGAAGATGTGTTTCATTCGCTGGATTTTTTAATAGAAGTCATGATTGGCTATGGAATGGCTTATCAGGAGCATCAAACCCTTAGAGGGATACAGCAGGAAATCAAATCAGAAATTGAAATCGCGGCAAATGTCCAGCAGACGCTTCTCGGAACTAAAGTTCCTCAGGAGGAAGCGCTGGATATCGGCGCCATCAGTGTTCCCGCTAAACAGATGAGCGGTGATTACTACCACTTTGTCAAAGACAAGGAATCCATCAATATCGCAATCGCGGACGTGATCGGAAAAGGCATTCCAGCGGCTTTATGCATGTCCATGATTAAATACGCAATGGACTCTTTGCCGGAAACGGGCATACACCCTTCTCAAGTGCTGAAAAATTTGAATCGTGTTGTTGAACAAAACGTTGATGCCAGTATGTTTATTACGATGTTTTATGCGAATTACAATATGGACAAGCATCAATTTACATATGCTTCAGCGGGACATGAACCGGGATTCTATTATTCTCAAAAAGACAACACGTTTTACGATTTAGAGGCCAAAGGACTCGTTCTCGGCATCTCGCAGGACTATGACTACAAACAATTCGATCAGCATCTGGAAAAGGGCGATATGATTGTTTTATTTTCTGACGGCGTCACAGAATGCAGAACGGAAAACGGTTTCTTGGAGCGTCCTGATCTGCAGAAGCTCATTGAGGAACATATGTGTTCCTCTGCGCAGGAAATGGTCAAAAACATTTATGACAGCCTCCTCAAATTGCAGGATTTTCAGCTTCACGATGATTTTACGTTAATTGTTTTGCGGAGAAAGGTTTAACGTCTGTCAGACGAGGGTATAAAGCAACTAGTGATTTGAAGGAAAATTTGAGGTGATACGAATGAATATAAATGTTGATGTGAAGCAAAACGAGAATGATATACAAGTAAACATTGCAGGAGAAATTGATGTATACTCAGCCCCGGTGCTTAGAGAGAAGCTCGTTCCTCTGGCAGAACAAGGAGCTGACTTAAGAATTTGCCTGAAAGATGTCAGCTACATGGACAGTACCGGATTGGGCGTTTTTGTAGGGACCTTTAAAATGGTGAAAAAACAAGGTGGTTCGCTGAAACTTGAAAATCTTTCTGAACGGCTGATCCGACTGTTTGACATTACAGGCTTGAAGGACATCATTGATATTTCTGCAAAGTCAGAAGGTGGAGTGCAATGAAGAATAATGCTGATTACATCGAAATGAAAGTGCCGGCCCAACCTGAATATGTGGGAATTATAAGACTGACGCTGTCAGGGGTCGCAAGCAGAATGGGCTATACGTACGATGAAATTGAAGACTTGAAAATCGCAGTCAGTGAGGCGTGCACAAATGCGGTTCAGCACGCTTACAAAGAAGATAAAAATGGGGAAGTGTCAATACGATTCGGTGTGTTTGAAGACCGTTTAGAGGTTATTGTGGCGGATGAAGGAGACAGCTTTGACTTTGATCAAAAGCAGCAGGATCTAGGGCCGTACACACCTTCGCACACAGTTGATCAATTATCAGAAGGAGGGCTCGGTCTATATTTAATGGAAACGCTCATGGATGAAGTCAGAGTGCAAAACCACTCCGGCGTCACCGTAGCGATGACAAAGTATTTAAATGGGGAGCGAGTTGATCATGACACAACCATCAAAAACTACGAAACTAACTAAAGATGAAGTCGATCGGCTCATAAGCGATTACCAAACAAAGCAAGATGAACAAGCGCAGGAAACGCTTGTGCGGGTGTACACAAATCTGGTTGACATGCTTGCGAAAAAATACTCAAAAGGCAAAAGCTTCCACGAGGATCTCCGCCAGGTCGGCATGATCGGGCTGCTAGGCGCGATTAAGCGATACGATCCTGTTGTCGGCAAATCGTTTGAAGCTTTTGCAATCCCGACAATCATCGGTGAAATTAAACGTTTCCTCAGAGATAAAACATGGAGCGTTCATGTGCCGAGACGAATTAAAGAACTGGGTCCAAGAATCAAAATGGCGGTTGATCAGCTGACCACTGAAACACAAAGATCGCCGAAAGTCGAAGAGATTGCCGAATTCCTCGATGTTTCTGAAGAAGAGGTTCTTGAAACGATGGAAATGGGCAAAAGCTATCAAGCCTTATCCGTTGACCACAGCATTGAAGCGGATTCGGACGGAAGCACTGTCACGATTCTTGATATCGTCGGATCACAGGAGGACGGATATGAGCGGGTCAACCAGCAATTGATGCTGCAAAGCGTGCTTCATGTCCTTTCAGACCGTGAGAAACAAATCATAGACCTTACGTATATTCAAAACAAAAGCCAAAAAGAAACTGGGGACATTCTCGGTATATCTCAAATGCACGTCTCGCGCTTGCAACGCAAAGCTGTGAAGAAGCTCAGAGAGGCCTTGATTGAAGATCCCTCGATGGAGTTAATGTAATGATCCAGGTTGAAGAAAACGAGCATATTCAAACTCTAGTATATCAACTGAATAAAGAAGGGAAATCGATTTGCGGTGACAGTTTTTTTATGAAAGCTGATGATAAGGAGTTAATTTGCGCGGTTGCTGACGGACTGGGAAGTGGATCACTTGCTAATGAATCCTCTGCAGCCATCAAAGACTTAGTGGAAAACTATGCGAGTGAAGACGTAGAAAGCATTATCGAACGCTGTAATCAGGCGATGAAAAACAAAAGAGGCGCTACAGCATCTATCCTGAAAATCAATTTTGAGCAAAGGCAGTTTACGTACTGCTCTGTCGGAAATGTACGGTTTATTCTGCATTCCCCGTCTGGTGAAAGCTTTTATCCTCTGCCGATTTCGGGCTATTTATCAGGCAAGCCGCAAAAATACAAAACGCACACCGCCACCTATGAAAAGGGTTCAAAGTTCATTATACATACAGATGGACTCAACGTACCTGATATCCGCTCCCATTTGAAAAAAGGCCAATCGGTAGAAGAAATATCGAATTCGCTGAAAATGTATACGACATCGAGAAAAGATGACCTGACCTATATTCTCGGACAGCTGTCCTAGAGAATAAGAACAAGAAGAAGCCGGAATGCCGGCTTCTTTTTTTTGCGGTTGACTATTAATAAGTGCGCTTATTATAATTAATAAGTGAACTTATCATTCTGGGAGCTTATGGGATGTGGAATTATGAATACACAGCGATAGCTGAAGTGGATGTGGGAAAACCTGGAACTGTTATCAGGAAACAGAAACAATGGATCAATGGGAGACGGGTATTGCATCAGATTCTTTGAAAGGACAATTTCAAAATGGAACGGAAGGAACATTGCTTCTGCAAGGAAAAACAATTCTCTTATGGCTTGAGCATGTGGAGAAACATCGGGCGTTTTCTGTCATGGTCAACATGCCCGCATAGCAATGTAATAATGGAGTTTTTTCACGTGCTTCAAAAGCAAAAAGAAGATTTGTGTATCACATATGGAATTGTATTAGAAGGCGCTGAAGCAAAAAAGTGGGGAGAAATCATTGGGACTGAACTGTCTAAAGACATGCCGACGGCTGTCAGCAGGCTTGTCCATCTTTACGGAGGAGTGATAAAATGAACACAAATTACTGGATCGGCGTTGTGTCAGAGCAGCATGTATTAAAAGGCGCTGCCGGCGGTTTTGCACAGCTGTGCCATGGAAAAAAAGCCCCGCTCGCCAAAATGAAAGAGGGAGATTGGCTGATTTATTATTCTCCGAGAGACGCATATCCAGACGGCAAACTGCTGAGAAGCTTTACTGCGATCGGCAAAGTAAAAAGCGGAAACATCTATCCGTATCAAATGGCTCCGAATTTTATTCCATACCGATTAGATATAGACTATTATCCATGCCATAAAATCGGTTTTTACGACATTAAATCAAAGCTTGAATTTGTTCAGGAAACCAAGCATCTTGGCTTTTTATTTCGCAGAGGACACTTTGAAATAAGCAAAAAAGATTTTTTGACAATAGCACAAGCGATGGGAGTTAACATAAGTGGAATGGCACTCTAAATTTAGCGGTCCGAACACAAGCCCTGGCTTTTTATTATGGCAGGCCACGCAAAGCTGGCAGCGGAAAGTAGGAAAAGCATTGGCTGAGTTTGACCTGACCCACGTTCAATTTGTTCTGCTGACCTCGTGCAAGTATATGATTGCTCACGGAGAAACCGTCACGCAAAAAAAACTTGCAAGCTTCAGCCAGACCAATATCATGATGGTTTCGGAGGTTGTGCGGACGCTTGAGAAAAAAGGATTTATCGAAAGAAGCAAAAATCCCCAGGATAAAAGAGAGGTCCTCCTGTCTCTTACAGAAATAGGAGGAGAAAAAGTAACAGCGGCTTTGCCAATTGTTGAGAAGATTGATCAAGCCTTCTTTGCAGCTGCGATGAAAAAAGAGAATTTTCTGAGCGGCTTACAGGAACTATTGAAACATGAGTAAAGATACGGGCAGCGCCAGCTGTCTTTTTTTATGTGTTTTTTTCGGTTTTTGATACACTAGAGAAAGAACGACAAAATTGGAGGCTTTGGTTACATGGAAACGTCAGCCCTTTTAAAACAGCAAATTGCGAAAGAAATAGGTTTATCACAAAAACATGTTGAAAGTGTCATCCGCCTGCTTGAGGACGGCAATACAGTCCCGTTTATTGCCCGGTATCGAAAAGAGCAGACGGGTTCAATGGATGAGGTTCAGATTCAGACGATTTCTGAACGCTGGCAATACATACAAAACCTGAATCAGCGAAAAGAAGAAGTCATCAGGCTGATTGCAGAGCAGGATAAACTGACAGATAATCTAAAACGTAAAATCGAGCAATCGGTGAAGCTTCAGGAAGTGGAAGACCTTTACCGCCCTTATAAACAAAAACGTAAAACAAAGGCGACAGTCGCCAAAAGCAAAGGCCTTGAGCCGCTTGCCGACTATATCCTGACACTTCCCCAAGATGATCATCTGGCAGCAACTGCAGACCAATACATCAGCGAAGAAAAAGAAGTGTTCACACGAGAAGAAGCGATTGAAGGCGCCAAGCACATTATTGCGGAACAAATCTCAGACGAGCCGACCTTCAGAAAGTGGATTCGCCAGGAAACCTTCAAAAGAGGAACCATTAAGTCTGCAGCCGGAAAGTCGGCAGACACCGATGAGAAAAATGTGTATGAAATGTATTACGAGTATGAAGAGCCAATTGCAAAAGTTGTTCCGCATAGGGTGCTGGCAATGAACCGCGGCGAAAAAGAAGACATTTTAAAGGTAGCGATCGAACCGCCTGCGGATCACATTAAGGCGTATTTAGAAAAACAAATCATCAAAAATCGCTCAACATCCGTAAGAGAGATTTTGCAGGAGACAATTGAAGACAGCTATAAAAGGCTGATCCAGCCGGCAATCGAGCGTGAAATCAGGAAAGAGCTCTCAGAAAAAGCTGATGAACAGGCGATTCATATTTTCTCAGAGAACTTGAGAAAGCTTCTTTTGCAGCCGCCGATGAAAGGCAAAACCGTTCTCGGTGTTGACCCAGCCTTTCGAACTGGCTGTAAGCTCGCTGTGTCAGATGAGACCGGAAAAGTCTTGAAAATTGATGTGATCTATCCGCATGCGCCAGTCAACAAAACAAAAGAAGCCCATGAAAAAGTGAAAAAGATTCTTGAGCAGTATCAAGTCGAGATGGTGGCGATCGGAAACGGCACAGCATCCAGAGAAACAGAGCAATTCATCGTCAATGTACTCAGAGACATGCCGCGCAAAATTTATTATGTGATCGTCAATGAAGCGGGAGCAAGCGTCTATTCGGCTTCAGAGCTTGCCAGAGAAGAATTCCCTGACCTTAAGGTTGAAGAGCGCAGTGCCGTATCTATTGCTCGGAGACTTCAAGACCCGCTCGCGGAGCTCGTTAAGATCGATCCGAAGTCTGTTGGTGTCGGACAGTATCAGCATGACGTCAGCCAAAAACGCTTAAATGAATCTCTGCGGTTTGTCGTCGAAACTGTCGTAAACCAGGTTGGAGTAAACGTCAACACAGCCTCCGCCGCGCTGCTTCAATATGTAGCTGGATTATCGAAGTCTGTAGCAGGCAACGTTGTCAAAAAACGTGAGGAAATCGGAAAGTTTTCAAATCGAAAAGAACTGAAGGACATCCCAAGGTTAGGTGCGAAAACCTATGAGCAATGTATCGGTTTCTTAAGAGTGCAGGAAGGGACAGAGCCTTTGGATAGAACAGGCATCCACCCGGAAAGCTATAAAGAAACAAAAGCACTTTTGAAAAAACTCGGACTTTCAACAGAACATATCGGCACGGCGGAATTGAAGGACAAAATCAATCAGCTGGCGCTCTCTGAAACGGCAAAAGAGCTGGGAATCGGCGAAATCACTCTGAAAGACATTTGTGAACAGCTGACAAGGCCGGAACGCGATCCACGCGATAAGGTGCCTAAGCCTTTGCTGAAAACAGACGTCCTTCAGCTGGAAGATTTGAAAGAGGGAATGGAACTGCAGGGCACCGTGCGCAATGTAGTGGACTTCGGAGCGTTTGTTGATATCGGAGTCAAACAAGACGGGCTTGTGCATATCTCAAAATTGAGCAATCAATTCGTCAAGCATCCTCTTGATGTCGTATCTGTCGGCGATATTGTGACAGTTTGGGTTGACGGCGTAGATGTACAAAAAGGCAGAGTATCGCTGTCTATGGTAAAATAAAAGCACTGCTTACGAGCAGTGTTTTTTCCTATAGAAATACCAGCATTGATTCAGCAGTTTAATTTGGTAATTATCTTTTTCAAGGAACGCTTTTTGCATCTGCTTTTTAAGCCAATTTGGCATAGGCTCATTCCTCCTCAGCTTTTATCATAAGAGGGACAGTGATTACCATATTGTATGCGAACGGTGAATTGTCCCGTTCAATGTTTTTTAAGTGAGGTGCACCATGGATAACAAAGAGCTTCAAAAGCTGACAGAGGATATTTCTGAAACATATTTTAAAAAGCCGTTCCGCCATCAGGCGCTTTTTAATGACCGGCTTAAAACCACTGGCGGCAGGTACCTGTTAACCTCCCATAACATTGAATTGAACAGAAAATATTTGATTGAACACGGCAGGGAGGAACTGATTGGCATCATCAAGCACGAGCTCTGCCATTATCATCTTCATCTTGAAGGAAAAGGGTACAAGCACAGAGACAGAGATTTTAGAATGCTATTGCAGCAGGTCAACGCGCCGAGGTTCTGTACACCCCTTAAGAAAAAAGCGGAAAACAAAAAAACTTATATGTATATCTGTACGACCTGCGGCCAACAGTATATAAAGAAGCGCGCCATGAACCCTGACAGATACAGATGCGGAAAATGCCGCGGAAAAATAAAAAGAATTTTTTCGTGAAAAAGGTTGACGAATATGGCAAGCCTATGTTACATTATAAAAGTCGTCACGAGAGATAAATAAAAACATTTACCTCTTGACACTGCAAATCAAGGCTGATATAATAAGTCTTGTCTCATTATTCCACAGTAGCTCAGTGGTAGAGCTATCGGCTGTTAACCGATCGGTCGCAGGTTCGAATCCTGCCTGTGGAGCCATATTGGAGAAGTACTCAAGTGGCTGAAGAGGCGCCCCTGCTAAGGGTGTAGGTCGCGTAAGCGGCGCGAGGGTTCAAATCCCTCCTTCTCCGCCATAAGATTTCGATATAAGTTCTCAACCATCGGCCCGTTGGTCAAGCGGTTAAGACACCGCCCTTTCACGGCGGTAACACGGGTTCGAATCCCGTACGGGTCATTCCATTTCGTTGGGCTATAGCCAAGCGGTAAGGCAACGGACTTTGACTCCGTCATGCGTTGGTTCGAATCCAGCTAGCCCAGCCATTTTTATTTTTGAAATCTAATAGTAAGAGCCATTAGCTCAGTTGGTAGAGCATCTGACTTTTAATCAGAGGGTCGAAGGTTCGAGTCCTTCATGGCTCACCATTTGTCTTTTTGCGGGTGTGGCGGAATTGGCAGACGCGCTAGACTTAGGATCTAGTGTCTTACGACGTGGGGGTTCGAGTCCCTTCACCCGCACTTTATTTACAAAGTGCACGCAAATCTGTTTTACTAGGTTAAGAGCCTACTAAACCAGCACAACACAATTTAATGATCACGCGGTCGTGGCGGAATGGCAGACGCGCTAGGTTGAGGGCCTAGTGGGTGAATAACCCGTGGAGGTTCAAGTCCTCTCGGCCGCATCAATGATACCAAGGGTTAGAGTACCTTGGTATTTTTTGTGTCTTTTGAACAGAACGTATTTTGTGACTAAAACTGACCACTTACTTTAAGTAGGTGGTCTGATTTGTCCGCAAAAGTATATAGTTTAATAATAAAAAGGGCATTGTATATTAGCATACAAAATATGTTATGCCCTTTTTTGTTTTAATAACGCCTCCGTTATTTTAAGGGTACAATGTTACTTTATTATGGAATAAAAACAAGTGTCGGTCAGCTTGCTTCCATCTGCGGATAAATCATCATTTCTTAAAGTGCCTTCGAATACAAAACCAAGTTTTTCTGGAATAGCACGACTTTTAAGGTTTGTCGATTCACACCTTATTTCAATTCTTCTAAATTTGATATTGTTTAACCCAAAGTCAGCTAATTTCTTTACTGCTTCTACCATATACCCATTCCCGCTAAATGTGGTATTTCCCCAGTATCCAATTTCACATTTAGGTATGTCCCAGTCAATCCCCTGAAGGCTAGTTATTCCAATAAAGCCCTTGGTATCTTTATTAAAAATAAGAAAACGAAAACTTTTTCTTTTTAGAAAATTTATATGGGCAAGTCTTAAATTTATCTCTGTTTCTTCAACAGTGGGAAGTTTTTGAGCAAATGGCAACCACGCTTTTAATTCATTAAAGGAATCCCTAATTGCTTGGTTTACAATTTTCCCGTCTCCTGTTTGGTGTGGTGCCCGAAGGATTAGTCTTTCTGTTTCCAATTGTAAAGGCACATCTAACAATAAAGGATTCATTTGATTTCTCCTCTCGGAAGTTCAATGTTAAAAATTGAAAATAAGTAATGAAAACTCTTATCTCTAAGAAATAATTTTTGAGGACGAGTTACAACTTCTTGGTATCTATTTGTTTATCTATGACACCTCCAGTAAGAATTGAATATTTTTTATTCTCATCAAAGAATTTTTTTACTCTAGAGTAATTCACATTTAGCCTCACATACATTTAATTTTGGTTTGCAATTCATCGATCTTATTAAGTTCATACTCATAATCACAGTTACCTTCTAAAACAAAATTCATAGTTTCAAAGAAACTTTTCGCATTCTTTAAGAGTGATTCAAAAAAATCAAGTTTCGGTAGTAATACTTTTTGTTTTTGGTCAATTTCAAATAACAACATATCGTTCGATATTGATTTCATTTTCAATAGAAGGGGTTGATCTGGAAAATAAGTTTCGCTTTTTCCTGTTTCAATAGCTTCTTCAATTAGATTTAAAAAATAAGCCCACAATTGGTCAACCAAGTCCCACATAGTGACATCAAGCAAATCTTGTTCACCATATTTTAAAATAATCGCCCCAGATAAATAGTAAGAGTCTAACTGTGGTTTTATGTTCTTTAGTCCCTCTATATTGCTAAGTGGAACAAAGTAATCGTCAATATTATTTTTTAAGATTGAAAGATCGTTTATCTTCTTATTTGGCCTAAGAATTAATGATTCAATATAAAACATTTTACCTCTCCTATTTTTCCGGATAGAATTGTCCTACTCTTCCTTTTTGAAAGCCTACAACATATTGTTGACCCTCATATGATCCTCTAATTTGATAACTAAATTTAGTTCCTTTTTTCGTTAACTCTTCACGGTTTTGTTTCATAATTGATTCTATCGCATCTGCAACATCGTTAACAGTCATCTCTTTATTGAGAAAAGATTGTTGAGACTTAATTGAACCATCCCATAAATTAGGATGATGGCGCTCTAAAAAATGCTTCATTCCTCGCTTATCAATGAGGAATGATTGTCCTCCAAAAGTGTATTTTCTGCTTTGGAAAGTTTTTAATTCGTTTACAACTTCATGCGGTTTAGCTTTCTTTAATCCTTGTACAGTAGACGAGTTCTTAAATATTTCAAGTGCAGAGTTTTTATAATTCTCTCCATCAAGCACGTTAAAAGGAAAAGTCCCTGAACCACCAGCCATTGCGTACTGTTGTTCAAAAACACTTGGTATTTTAACGTATTCAATACCTTTTTTTATTCCTGTTTTTGAAACTTCAAGTGTCTTAAGTGCAGCAACTTTTGAACCGGCTTTTGCAACTTTGGATACTTTATCAATACCTTTCGGACCAACTATTGCAAGAACAACAGTACTGCCGACATAGGAAACCCATTTTGCTCTGCTGTGGCTATCTCCATTAATCATTTCACGTTGAAATGTGTCTTCTATGTCTTTTGCTATGATCTTATAAGTATCGATTGGATGTAAGGCTGCGTTCACAGTTCCAGAAAGCGATTCAATCGGGTGTCTTGCAAGTTGATAGAGACCCATCACTGTATCTTTACCTGCTTCATACATTCCCATTGCAATACCTTTTCCAATTTCAGCTTTTTGTTGGAGTTCTTCGAGTTGGCGGAAATAAACTTGCTGCTCAGGTTCCAAATTCTCGTATCCTATTTTCTTCGCAATTTTTAAATACTCGTCTGGATCTGTTACCTTTACAAGCTGCTTTTTCAAATCTTTTATCTCACATTTGTTAGCTTCCTCTTTTTTGATCTTTAAATATGCTTCAGATTGCTTTTCGATATCGCCTTTTTTCTTATGTATATCGCTCTCACGATATGCCTTGGCATTATAGTGAAGGGGTGTAGCATTCTTGCCCTTACCTGTTGATTCCTGTAACTTTTGAAAGTCTGCTTTAATGAATTGTTCGTTAGGTTCAGTTATCGCATATTCAGTTTTTAAGTTTTCATCCACATCGCCTATTTTATCAACAGTCTTTTTCCGTTTGTTTTCGGCAGAAGAGAGTTCATCTTTAAAAGTCTCTGTTGAAAATAAATCAAGTGTAAGAATGTCATCGATATCATTCAGAATATCTTTCATTGCTTTCTTCTGCTCAGACATAATTGATTTTGATTTTTTATATGCGTTTGTTAGTTCATGTTCTAAGAAGGATTCCTCGATATATGCGTCAGATAAGCTGGCATCTTCTAAAACACCGGAGATACTAGTAAGGAAAGCGATCTTCATTTCAATTAAATCAATCCATTGATCAGTGACACCCACATGATCGTGATAAAAAGCTTTAATATTGTTTGCTCCCTTGCCAGAGAACTCACTGTCATCAAGATCGGCAACAGCCTTAAATGCTTTTCTTAGCTTAATCATTTGATTTTTCAATTCTTTATAATCTTTTGCGCGGTTTTCAGCTTCAGATAACAAAGACTTAGCTTCAAATACCTTCATTGTCCAATCCTTACAGTAAGTTTATATCTAAATATTACCATGGAATAGATATGAAGTTTAAGGGGTAGGGAACGAATCTTAGATTATTTGAACATAATGAGAGTGGGAGAAATATGAAGTAAGGGTGTTTTTTTGCTCACCAATTATTAACGTAAAGAGAAGTTAGAAAGTGTAATGAAAATATTCTTACATAATCAGTGATTCTGTATTCTTTTGTTTGCTCTACAACTTCAGCGCCTCAGAGTCATAACCAAGAATCATTATTCTGTATGCGCCATCAAAACCGTGTTCTTTTAAAAATATAAATTACACTAGATCGAACCTGACGGAATCATGAATTTCGTCAGGTTCTTTCTGCATTCTGGTTCATGATTAAATCAAAGTAATCTTAATAAACATAAAAGTATTTTATATTTTTATATAAGTTTACTTTACTTTTTTATAAGGTGAGTTTATAATTTGGTTCAAGAGGTGATGGTCATGAAGAAAGATTTTGGTGATTCGATCTCAAATAAGGTTTATGAATATCGTGTACTTGCCAGATTGTCTCAGCAAGAATTAGCAAAGAAAGTCGGGGTTTCCAAACAAACCATCTTTGTAATGGAGAAAGGAAATTATGTTCCGACTCTGCTGTTAGCTTTTCGAATTGCCGAATTTTTCAAAGTGGATGTAAACGAGATTTTTACTTATGAGAAAGGAAATGATCAAAAATGAAAATGAATTCGATCACAGATACGATCACCAACGCAATTTTTTCCCCTTTAAAGTCCTGGGCTGAACATTCTCCGGGAAATTGGAATATTCTTATTGGCAGTGGGTTTGTATTGCTTGTAGTCGGATTGATTCTGACATTCGTATTTACTAAAAAAATGGGTAAGACTGACGAAAGAACAAACCAAATCGCTTTAAAAGGTAGTCTCTGTACGTTATGTGCACTAATTTTTTGCGACTTGCTTTTCCCAAAAGAATATATGTGGCAAGTTTTCTTCTTATTTAAGTATTCTATTGCATTCTTCGCTTCAGCAATCTATCTAGCAGTTCGATATAAAAAAGATTTTTTGTGAATTCAATTACCGAGAAAGATAGTGTCTCTGTAGTTTTAATTGTTTTAGGAGAGGGAACGAATATGAAATCATTTTATAATGAGATTTGGAGATGTGGGAAAGTATGGGGGTTTTTTGCCGCCAATTATTAACCATAATTCATACAACCTTATAGAAATGATGTAAAGTGGAGTTAGAAAGTGTAATGAAAACAAGCTTTCATAATCAATGATATGGATTTACAATGTTGAGGGCCCAGTGGGGGGAATAACCCGTAAAGTTCAAGTTCGCTCGGCCGCACCCCAATAATACCAAGGGTTTACCATCTTTGGTGTTATTTTTTTATGCAGAAAAACGACTATGGAAGATCGTATGCTAACCAATACTCACCAGTTATTTAAAACCACTTATTATATTTCATATTCCCCTGTATCCCCAAACCAAATAATTCAAAAAACGGTATCCTACATAGAACAGGAGTCAGATTTCTTTTTTTGAACATTTTCATCACCTCTCCATATTATCAACAAACACGAAAAGGATTTTAATGAAAATAAAATGATTAGCGTATGTATCTCTAATTTTCAAAATGAATGAATAGTCCTTTTTAAGATTTACACACTTATTCTCCAAGGAAAAATGACTCAATTTTTCGATTTTTTATGTAAATCAAAAAAGAATCATGTTAGAGTAGGTGTGCTGAAAATAATTCAAAAAATTATTTTGCGATATGATTAAAGTAATATTGCCAGAGAGTTTCAATTGGACAAAATTGTAAGTGTTTAATACACTGGGGCTGCAATCAAATATGCACCTGGAATCAATTGCTAAACGGGGGAGTTTATATGAACAACAAGAAAAATATCTTTGATATTGTTATGTACATTATTTTCGGTGTGTTAAGTCTTTTTCTAGTTGCAAAAACTGATTATGGCACTGGAGTTTTAGTGTTTGTTGCAATTTTATACCTCGCTGTTATTGCTTATAAAATTAAGCAAGTATTTAGTAATTCAGATTCTTAAGGTGTAACACAAGGAGGATTTCAATTGAGAAAGAAAAGAGTTATTACTTGTGTTATGGCTGCATCATTGACTTTAGGCTCACTTTTACCTGCAGGTTACGCTTCTGCAAAGGAGGACTCTAAGACAACCCCTTCTTACGAAGAACTAGCTCTACATTACAAAATGAAAAGTGAAAAGATTTCATCGAACGGGAAATTAGTTGAAATTGAGTATGTGAGTGGAAATGAAACTCACAAAGTTCAGATGAACGGAAATAATCATACTGTAAAAGTCGATGGCATAGAACAAAAAGGTTTAAACTTTGAGTATGATGAAAATGTTGCTAAAAGAACAAATTATGAAAACAATAATTTGAAATCAAATGAATTCACAACACAGGCTGCAAAACCTAAAAAGGGATACCATTATGTGGGGACTTTATCTGGGCATACAAAAGCAGCTAAAAATGCGTTATCAGTTACAATGTCATTAGTCGGTATTGTCCCTGGCTTGGGATGGGGGAGTAAGGCTGCCACTATTTTATTCTCTTATTGGGCAAAAGAACAAATCCCTGATGCGTATTATAAATATGATTTATACGAAAAAGGAGCAATGACTGATAGTTGGTATCAGTATGCTACAGTTCAATTTTTTGAAGATAAAGCTCATAAAAAGAAAATGGGCAAACCTTGGACAAGTACTCCTGCAAAAGTAGATTTACCTAATAGCTAATTTTAAAATCACTTTGTCTTTATAAAGGACAAAGTGATTTTTTGTTATACAGAAGTAAAATCCCTCGTCTGAGGAATCTTGGAAAAAACTTGGTTCAATTTTGATATAACATGTTTTTTTCTTGCTAATTTAGTTTTTCTATGTATCGCTACACATTCTAAATAATAAGATATTAGCCGGACGGTTGATGCCAAGCTCAAAAGTTTATATGGAAGTCAAAGCATAAAAAAGGGTGTTACAACGTGTAGTCTTCTTTTTATTTTGCCAACGTAACAAGTGTGAAAGTAATGATTTGTAGGATCAGTTAAGAAAGGTTTAAGATTAGATATTGAAAAATTTTATATATTTTCAATAAAATACTGGTACTATAATAAATGTATACAGATTGTATGGAGATGTAATTAATTAAAAAGGAGTTTTTTAATTGCGTTGGAGTAAATGGTTCAATGTTTTTTGTATAGTAGCATTGGGATCAATATATGGTTATAAATTATTTACTAACCAAGAAGTCAGTACTACTCGTTTAATAATAGCTTCTGTAATTGTGTTGTGGAATATTGTTGGACTTTTTAGCAAAGAATCAGTAAAACAAGCACAGCAAGCAAATTAAAAGTCATAAAGTTGGGAAAGAAGGATGTTACTTATGTAGTATCCTTCTTTATTATTCCTTGAAAAATGAAACAAATTGGAGATTACAGCTTATATAATCAATTGAAGTCGTTGATTATTTTCATGAACAGGAGATTTAATGCTTTCTGATGAAATATTATCGTATGAATGTTGCAAGAGGAAACGTTACTCAAAGATTACAGGGATGTGATGAACACTCCTCTTTATCGCACTCACCTGACCCCAAATTGTTGGGGAAGGGCAGGTACGGAAGATAGAGTATTTTTTCTTCGTAACA
Source organism: Bacillus sp. LM 4-2 (assembly GCF_000978495.1). Taxonomy (NCBI): domain Bacteria; kingdom Bacillati; phylum Bacillota; class Bacilli; order Caryophanales; family Bacillaceae; genus Bacillus; species Bacillus sp. LM 4-2. The sequence continues at coordinate 528,691 of NZ_CP011101.1, forward strand.
AATCGAAAAGGTTGGATAATAAAAAACTTATAATCTAAGGCGGTATATAGTTGTGAAAAAGGCGTTATTTCTTATATTAGACCAGTATGCAGATTGGGAAGGTGTTTACTTAGCATCTGCATTAAATCAAAGAGAAGATTGGTCGGTTCACACTGTTTCTTTAGACCCTATTGTAAGCTCAATAGGTGGTTTTAAAACATCTGTCGATTACATAATAGGGTTAGAACCTGCAAATTTTAATTTGCTAGTTATGATTGGCGGGGATTCCTGGAGTAATGACAATAAAAAACTATTACATTTTGTAAAAACTGCATTTCAAAAAAACATTCCAATAGCAGCGATATGCGGTGCAGTGGATTTTTTGGCGAAGAATGGTTTGCTGAATAATCATAGCCATACAGGTAATTTTGTTTACTTATGGAAAGATTACAAACAATATAAACCGATTAGCAGTTTTGTAGAGAAACAAGCAGTAAGAGATAAAAATTTGGTTACTGCTAATGGAACTGCCCCTATTGAATTTACTAATTTAATTTTAGAGATGATTGATTTTGATACTCCTGAGAACATAGAGAAAATGATGTATATGAATCGTTATGGTTTTTATCATTTTTGTGATAAATATGGAAATCCATTTGTTGATTAATTTGCTGGAAATGATTTTCCCGAATAGGGGGCTTTGCGATTGAGTTGAATTTCCTAATAAAGCAAAGAAAGATGATTTGAGGTCAAGTTTAACAAATAATGCCATCAATATTAATTTGCAGTTATTTCCGATACCTGATATAATAAAGAAGAATTATTTTTGTTCGGTGTAAAGGATAGTATGAAGATTGACTTTTCGTCTTGATGATACTTTGGGCAAGGATAGTATATACTGTGTGGTTACACACTAGGAGGCAACAAAAATGGAACAAGGTACAGTTAAATGGTTTAATGCAGAAAAAGGTTTTGGCTTTATCGAACGCGAAAATGGAGACGATGTATTCGTACACTTTTCTGCAATCCAAAGTGACGGATTCAAATCTTTAGACGAAGGTCAAAAAGTATCGTTTGACGTTGAGCAAGGTGCTCGTGGAGCTCAAGCTGCTAACGTTCAAAAAGCTTAATCTTCAATCGTTTATACAAACAGGCTCTTTATATAGGGCCTGTTTTTTTATGTCTATATCATACTCAATAAAAAACCCTACTCAACGTTCGAGTAGGGAGATGCTACAAGGTAATAGAAAAAGATTTAAAACTTCAAAGGTTTGTTTACAGTATAACATACTGGATTGACAATATGCGGAATGTATATAAAATATTTATTTTTTTGTTCAAATATAGATAACTGACTCTTTTTTTCACTAACCTGTTCGTTCATTTAAGTAAGATTAGATGAATTATAAAAATGGTTTCATCTAAATGTTATCAACTCGCATATCTCTTTTATGAGAAGAAGATAAACAATTATTATTCAATGTGGCAGTGGATATAAGAAATTCTTAAAAATAATGAGGAGATCGATTGTTTTTTTCTCCTGGAAATAATCACTTAGAGATACCTAAAACAATGAAAGCCCTACCTCTCTTCCATCCTTACGGCTCCTTGTCCGTGCCAGTGTGAATCAGGATACTAAAAAAAGTGACTATTTTATTGAGTTTTTTGGTAAAACTTCAATCTTCGCAGAAGAAATGTAAATAATAAAAATGGATTAGAATGTAGGAATAACAAAAGAGGTCGTTAATGTTCTAAACATAAGTTGGAGAAGATTTGCTTTTCATCATAATATTCCGAAATATCTTTTGGGATGTATCTAACCAAAACTTTTTATTTGTTTTTCAGTGATTCCTTTAATTACTTCCAGTTCACTAATCAAAAATTCATATGCATTATCCAGCATTTTTTTTTCGCTTGCATTAAGTGCTTTTTCTTCCTTCATACGCATTAAATCACGTACAACTTCAGCGCCTTCTTGTATTTCACCTGTTTTTATTTTGTCCGTGTTTATTTTATACCTTTGCTTCCATGGCAGTAACCTATCCGATTCTCCATGCTGAAAAATGTCCATAATGTGTTTTAATGCAAGTATATCGGTAACTGGTCGTATATTCGAACTCAATATTTTACTCGTTGGAATCATAACGGTCATATTACTGATTGACATTCTTATGACATAATACTGTTGTTTTTCCTCTAAGAATTCTTTTTCTTCTATGGCTTCAATTATACCTGCTCCGTGCATTGGATAAACAATGTTATCGCCAATTTGAAACATATCATCCACCTCCATATATGGTAACCTTCTTAAGATTACCATATATGGAGGTGTAATATCAAAATTTTAATAATAACATGATCGAATTTTTGATGTCAATAACTTTTTTGGAAAAACAGATCAAGCAAAAACAATAGGGAACGTGTCGGATTTCCAATCAAGGAAAAGGTCAATTGATCCGTGTGATCAGTTTTTCATTGGCTCAATGACATCACAGAAATGATTTGAGTAGAAATAAGAAGGAACGATATTTGTGAAATGTCAGCTAAAAATAATAAAAGCACATGATTAAGTTCTAATTTCTTTACCGATTTGATATGGATAACGGCCCACTTACTTAATGATGCATTTTCACTTATCTTGTGAACAGAAAAAGGTTTGTTGATAAACATTTAGCCACCAAATTGGCATTATTATCATGGAAATTGACAACCTTCAAATGGGTATTGAGGTGAAAAGAAAAATAAAGAAAGGAGAGATTATAAATGAAGACCAGAACATAAAGAAGTGAAGGGGAAAGAACAAGGTTAATTGAAAAGCAAACTATATAAAATAGTTTGCTTTTCTTTTTGTTATGAATTCACTTCTTTTTCTTTCTCTTTAATGACTAATAAAACACCGCTCAGAATTAAAAACGAACCTATCCAAAATGTCCCGCCTATTTGTTCTCCAAGCAGAATCCATCCGAGTAAGGTTCCAACCAGAGGCTGAAAAAAGAAAAAGAGGCCTCCACTTGAGGCATTTAATAACTGTAAGCCTCGGTTCCACAATAAAAAAGCACAAGCGGTTGAAACAATTCCCAAATACAAAAGACCACCTAGAATTTTAGGGTCAAGCAGTTGTGATGTAAAAATGGTGCTAGGTTTTACAAAAGGAGTTAGCGCCACAATGGCCACAAAAGTTGAATATGTTGTAACAAGTATTGGTGAATAACTGCTTGGAACGCGTTTGATCAGCACTGACATAAGTGCCCATGTAAGGGCTGCAACAAGCAGAGAAATACCGCCAAGCTGATGAGATGTATCAATATGTCCGTTTCCCACAATAAAGAATACACCTATGGTCGCTAAAATAATTGAGGTTCCTTTTTTGATAGTCAATGGTTCTTTAAGTAATAGACGAGCAAAAATAACCATGAACGCTGGTGTGGAGGACGTAATAATTGCTCCCATTTGTGCTGAAGACAACATCGTTCCATATTCTTGTGTAACAATTGAAATGGTGTTGCCAACAATTCCAATGGCCACAATTAATAAAAGATCGCGCTTATGAATTTTCCAAGATTGTTTCCTTATTAAACCAACAATAAGAAGCGCAAGGATGGCGATGACATACCTGGTCCAAACCAATTCAAAAGGCGGAATCACTGCGACAACAACCTTAACCACAACATACATGCCACCCCAGATACTAGCGGCTAAAGCTAAATATATAGAACCTAACAGGGTATTTTTCATTTTTTTGTTCCCTCCGTATTTAAAATTAGGTCAATAAATGCCCTAACGGAGAGAAGTAGTCACTTTACTCCATTAAGGGCGGAGAAGTGCTACTGGAACATCATTTTCAAATAGTGGAGCTAAAAACATGTTATGATCACCTCGATTTTTAAGAATGACTATCATTATACAATGTTGGTTATAAAGCCGTAAACACCTTAAGGGGACTCCGTTTATTAATAGAATAAACTTTATGAATTCATTTTTTTGTATGATAATGGCGTCATATTCATCGCTTGTTGAAATTTACTTATGAAATAACTGGTACTGTTAAATCCAACTTGATAAGACACTTCTGTCACATTGGATTCAGGGTGTTGCAGTAATAATAAGCTTTTTTGAATTCTATAATCCATTACATAACGTAATGGCGTCTTATTCAGCATTCGTTTAAAATAACGGCAGCACTCAGAACGGCTCAGTTGGCCAGCTTTTGCAATGTCCTCTAATGTGATTTTTTCAGCATAATGGAGATGGATCCAGTTTAACATTTGTTTCATTCGATGACTTTTTATCATTTCAGATTGATCGTACTCTAATTGAAAACCATTAACGACCAGGTTTTTCCACATTAACGTTAATTGCATCGTAATGTCAATCTCATAGAGCGATGTCTTTTGTTGAATCAATTGATTTATTTTTTTAACAGCATCTAGAATATTTTTTGCCCACTGTTGATTTCCATCCAAAAATAAATAGGGCAAATTGGTTGAAAACATATAGGGCTGAACATAGCTGGAATACAGTTCTTGAGATAAAACGAAATGGGGTGACACATTCAAGCAAATATACGTACAATCCGAGCCTTCCTTTTCTTCGGCCATGTGCAGGCAGCCGCTATTGATAAATAATCCATCCCCTTCGTGAACCTCTATTTTTTCTTCATTTATTTGAAAGAGAGCTATCCCTTTTAGTATCAAAACAAATTGGATTTCATCATGCCAATGAAGCGGAATATAGCCATTTATATTTTGATTGATCGTTGTCTTGTAGCAGGCAACTGGCAATTCTACCGTTCGGTGCTCTGTTAATTCTTTTAAATTTTGATCGATCACAAAATTCTTCATTCTGACTTCACACCTCAATATATTTATATTTTTTCATTCAATTTGAGTATTTTTTATCATGTTTTGCATTTATTATAACACTATTATTATATTTATTAGTGAGGAGTCATGTATGAATACTTCCAATAGAAGAATGGGATTGTTCTATGTTATCACAGGGGCGACATGTTGGGGGATTGGAGGCACAGTAGCCAAAAAACTTTTTCAAGAATATCAAATTGATGTCAATTGGCTTGTAACGACACGCTTGCTTACGGCTGGAATGTTACTTTTAATGCTGCAACTGTTCAGAAAGGATCGTTCCCAGGTTATTGAGGTTTGGAAAAACAAAGCGTCGGCTGTCCAGCTTCTTATTTTTGGCCTATTGGGAATGCTAGCTGTGCAGTACACATATATGGCATCCATTCAACATGGGAATGCTGCCGTTGCTACATTATTGCAATATTTATCCCCAGTAATCGTCATTATCTACACGCTTTTGCGAAAACAAACGGTTCTTGCCAAACAAGATATCATTACTGTTGTACTTGCTTTAGTGGGTTGCTTTTTTTTGTTAACAAATGGTTCAATGTCTCAACTTTCAGTGCCGGCAGCTGCAGTAGTATGGGGAGTTTTATCAGGATTCGCGGCAGCTTTTTATACTTTGTATGCCGTTGGTTTATTACATAAATTTGATTCTCTTGTCGTTGTAGGTTGGGCTATGATTATTGGCGGTTTTGCATTGGGTTTTATCCATCCGCCATGGCAACTGGATTTTCAACGATTAACTGCTGAGGCGTATGCATATATTTTATTTGTGATATTATTTGGAACAATGATTGCGTTCTGGTTCTTCATAAAAAGCTTGGAAAGCCTTTCTCCCAAAGAAACAAGCCTATTAGGCAGTTTAGAACCTCTATCCGCTGTTGTAACAACTGTCGTTTGGTTAAAAGCGCCATTTGGTTCTTTTCAATGGATTGGTGCTATTTGTATTATAGGGATAACTTTAATATTGGCTTTACATAAAGAGCCTTCTATGGAGAGTGAAAAATCGATATTAAAGATTAGGAATCATGCAAATCGGGATATATAGGGGCTTTTTTTGCTTACATGACCGGTCCGACAATGAAAAACACTGGTGGAGTTTGAGCCCTCTCGGCAATATCAAAAATACCAAGGGTTTTGACGCCCTTGGTATTTTTTCTTCAAGAACCTTCAATTTTTCTTCTCTGATCGAAAAACGTATTACTTTTTTGTAATTGGTATCCAAATTTCACTTTTAAAAGATGGTGATGTTACATCCTTATGCTCGTTCCACAATATTTCTGGACCTTCTATTTGTTCGTAATTTGACGATGGAAACCATTCGGAATAAATGCGTCCCCATACTTCTTGCAGTGTATCCGGAAATGGCCCGATTGATTCGAATACAGCCCATGTTGAGGCAGGAACTTCAAGCCGTGAGAAATTATCTGGACACTGTTTCGTTGTGGCTGCGCCAATATAGTGATCGAGCTCTCCTTTTTCCTCTGTCCGACCTTCAGAAAAATTGGTGGATGCACTAATGAGGCCTGATGGTGCTACATTAGAAAGCTCTTTTAGTTTATTTATTGCTTTTTCATCTAAACTTTCCCACATAGATGCAATCTCCGGATTAATCCCTTTAAAAATAATAGGAACTCTTTTTTTAATGCCAACGATGCGAAATGCCTCTTTTTCTTCAATACGGTAGTTCATTTCATTTCCTCCTTTAATTGTTAGCTGGAAGGTCATTCGTGGATAAGCTTTAAGGGAATGGCCATTAAGTCTGGCTTTTGATGGGTTTATGCCATGTAAATTTTGGAATGCCCGTGCAAAAGAATCAGGTGAGTTATAACCGTACTTTATTGCAATATCAATCACTTTTACATTGCTGTCTTTCAGTTCAAAAGCTGCAAGAGTAAGACGTCTGCGACGAATATATTCCGATAATGAAATACCTGCAAGGAAGGAAAACATCCTTTTAAAATGATATTCAGAGCAGAAAGCAAGCTTTGCTGCCTCTTGAAAATCAATATCATTAGTGAGGTTTTCTTCAATATACTTTAACGCCCTATTCATACTTTTAAGCAAATCCATTTATTTGGCCTCCTTTAACCAAAGAATAACAGGAGTGAAATGTATTTATCCGACATTCTGTGCACAGTTTTGCAGGATGACTTATATGAAATAAAGTAAGTGATTCACTTGTATTTGTACAGGTTTTATTGAAGCATGCTGTTCATAAAAAGGCATCAATAAAAGAAAGTTATAATTGTCTTATAAACGGCACATTCATATAATTGAGTGAAAAAGGATGCGTATCATGCCTATCAATTCTTTTGAAAATTATCCGATGAGCTGGAAGCCATCGATTGATAAAGCTGAAAAGCCTATTTATAAAGCACTTGCAGGGCAATTGGAACAGGATATTTTAAACGGAGTTTTATTACCTGGAACAAAACTTCCTCCGCAGCGAGAATTGGCTGATTATTTAGATTTAAATGTGAGTACGATTTCAAAAGCATTTAAAGTGTGTGAGTTAAAGGGGTTGTTAAGTGCGACTGTAGGGAGCGGCACATTTGTATCGTATGATGCGTTATCGAATGCGTATTTACTTGAGGATACAAAGCCGAAACATTTAATTGAAATGGGAGCAATACTTCCAGATCACGCTTCATATGAGCCCTTGTTACACCAACTAAAAAACATGGTTCAGGAGGAGGATTATGAAAAATGGTTTAGCTATGGCCGGGCAGGTGAAAGCCTTTGGCAAAAAGATGCAGCTGTAAAGCTCATCCAAAGAGGCGGGTTTGAAACAACTGTTGAACACATTTTATTTGCAAATGGAGGCCAAAATGCGATTGCAGCGACATTGGCGAGTCTTTGTAAGCCTGGAGACCGCATCGGAGTTGACCATCATACGTACCCTGGTTTAAAAACTGTTGCATCATTGCTTAGTGTGCAAATCGTACCGATAAAATCAGAGAACGATGAAATGAGTCCGGAGTCACTTGAATATGCGTGTAAAAATGAAAATATTAAAGGTTTGTATTTAATCCCGGATTATCATAATCCGACGACTTCCTTTATGTCTGTTGAGAATCGAAGAATGGTTGCAGACATTGCAAAGAAATATAATCTGTTTGTTATTGAGGATGCATCGTACCATCTTCTTAGCAAAAAGCCGCTTCCGGCACTCGCCTCATTCGCACCGCAACAGGTTATCCATATTGCAAGTTTATCAAAATCGTTAGCGCCAGGCCTGCGTTTGGCTTATGTAGCAGTGCCGAGACAATATAAGGAGCCAATATCAAAGGCGCTTTATAATTTAAATATAACTGTTTCCCCGCTATTAGCTGAACTTACTGCTCGCACGATTGTATCAAATCAATTTGAAGTCTTAATTGAGAGTCATCGTGAACAAACCATTCGCAGAAATCAACTCGTAAACCGATATGTTGCGGGATATACATGTTTAGGTGTTGAAACAGGCATTTTTCGCTGGTTGTTGTTACCGGGTAAAATGTCTGGTGCCGAATTTGAAGAATTGGCTGCTCGACATGGCGTGCAAGTGTATGCGGCTGAACGCTTTGTAGTGGGAAATAGTTGTCCTGAAAGGGCTGTAAGGGTTTCTGTCTGTGCACCAAAAACACTTGAAGAGCTTGAACAAGGATTAATGATCCTGAGACGTTTGCTAGACGATCTTACCTAATATTGTTTGCCATACAATTAAGACATTGTATGGCTTTTTTGTGCGTGTTATGATGATCCACATCTAGAGGGAGGTTTATACAAAATTGGCTTTTAGAAAGGAAGGTCAGATGATGTTAGACAAGGACAGCGTAAAAGCAATAGATGTTCAAACTGCTTCATTACAAAGCTACATCAGTTCACCAGAAAAACAAAAATCGTTATACAAGCGTACACTATTCGTTGTGAGTATCTCACAAATTTTTGGCGGTGCGGGGCTGGCGGCAGGAGTGACTGTCGGTGCGCTTATTGCACAGCAAATGCTTGGCACTGATGCGTTTGCTGGTTTGCCTTCTGCTTTATTTACTTTAGGGTCAGCAGGATCTGCATTAATTGTTGGAAGACTTTCTCAACGTTATGGCCGTCGAACAGGTCTTTCAGCTGGCTTTATGATTGGCGGACTTGGAGCAATAGGCGTTATTATGGCAGCAATCATAAATAGTATTTTCTTGTTATTTATTTCGTTGCTTATTTACGGTGCAGGAACAGCCACAAATTTACAGGCCCGTTATGCTGGTACAGACTTAGCAAATCATAAGCAGCGAGCGACTGCTGTTAGTATTACGATGGTTTTTACTACATTTGGCGCAGTGGCAGGTCCAAGCTTAGTGAATGTGATGGGGGATTTCGCTCTTTCTATTGGTGTTCCATCACTTGCTGGCCCTTTCATTTTAGCCGCAGCAGCATATATGTTAGCAGGTGGGGTCCTTTTCATTATGCTTCGTCCAGATCCATTAGTTATAGCAAGAACAATAGAAGTGGCAAATGAAGAGCCTGGTGATAAAGGACATTTGGCGGCAACTGAGCATACAGAAAACAAAAAAGGGATAATCGTTGGGGCAACAGTTATGGTTCTTACTCAAATAGTAATGGTAGCTATTATGACAATGACACCGGTTCATATGAGACATCATGGGCATGACTTGGGGGCAGTAGGGCTTGTTATTGGTTTTCATATAGGTGCTATGTATCTCCCTTCACTGGTTACAGGTGTTCTTGTAGATAGGTTGGGACGTACCGCAATGGCTATTTCCTCTGGAACAACGTTGCTTTTGGCAGGTGTAATAGCAGCATTTGCTCCGGGAGATTCTATGGTTCTTCTCGTCATTGCTCTTTCTTTACTCGGATTAGGGTGGAATTTTGGTTTGATAAGCGGGACTGCCCTTATTGTAGATTCAACTGATAGTGCCACACGAGCTAAAACGCAGGGGACAGTGGATGTTCTGATTGCGTTGTCAGGAGCTGCTGGCGGAGCATTATCTGGAATGATTGTGGCAGGGTCAAGTTACCTCGCATTATCATTTACTGGAGGGATGTTGTCCTTATTACTCATTCCAGTGGTGGTATGGTTTAGGGGCCGCTAAAGGATAGGATTGTTTAATTTACATTAATTTGTTATATTGTTAGATAAAGTCTATTGCGTCGTCTAATATTCTAACTAACTATAGTTGCTCAATTAAATCTATTATAAAGATTTGACTAGGATTCCTTATAGCTGTGTCACTCACTGCATATTCTTTAATTGAATCACATAAAATGGTTATCGGATTTGAAAAAGGCAGGATTACTCGCTTTAGGTAAAGGAGTCATCACGTTGTTAAAAAGGTTTTCTCTTGTTTTTGTTACACTAATGATGTCTATACTTGTTGTTTTAGCGGCCGCTAAAGAGTCGCCTGGAGATCATGTCATCTCATTTGATGAACCTCTTATCTTGATGATCTCAATTGGAATCGTTGTATTTTTATTTATCCCTCCATTAGTCATGTCCTTTTTTGGCAATTTGGTTGTAAGAATAATATCTGGTGTATACCAATGTTTTATCGTTTTCACTTTTCTGGGGCTCATTCCAATTGGATTTCTTATTCCCAATGGCTTTTTGACAATTCTAGTTTCTATTGCAGGAACTTTAGTCAGTATAGCTAGTGTTGCCGTAACCTTATGCATTGGCAAGAATAAAAAAGATATATAATCATCGAATTGTTATTTTTTCAGATTGTCAGTGAAATAATTATACAAAAAGAGAAGGCTTGTGGGCCTTCTTTTTTTTTGTTGCATCATCCCCACTTTAAGCTTAATCTATTGAATAATAAGAGAAGGAACCTATAGAAGAATAAAATAAATACCGAGATGTCAAAAATAAAACTGGACTTCATTATTGTCAATTCACGTAAATGTAAAAAGATTGGAAAGAGGGGAATTCCTTCATGACAAATAGCAGAACGAATCCGAAGGTTGATGAATTTTTAAGTAAAGCGAAAAAGTGGAAGGAAGAATTTGAGAAGTTGAGAACCATCATTCTTGACTGTGAGCTGACTGAAGATTTTAAGTGGATGCATCCTTGTTACACATACAATAATAAAAATGTCGTTTTAATACATGGGTTTAAAGAATATTGTGCGCTTCTGTTTCACAAAGGTGCCCTATTACAGGATACCGATGGAATTCTCATTCAACAAACGGAGAATGTACAGGCGGCGCGCCAGATTCGGTTTACAACTGTTCAGGAAATAAATGAGCTAGAAAACATTTTGAAAGCCTATATTCACGAAGCCATTGAAGTTGAAAAAGCCGGTTTGAAAGTGGAAGTTAACAAAAATATTGAATTGAACATTCCTGAAGAACTTCAAAATAAATTCGATGAAATCCCTGCATTGAAAATTGCTTTTGAAGCTTTGACCCCGGGACGGCAAAGAGCGTACACTCTTTATTTTTCTCAAGCCAAACAATCCAAAACCCGAGAATCGAGAGTCGAAAAATATGTGCAAAAAATTCTCGATGGAAAGGGATTAAAGGATTAGGCACGCCAAGGTTCAGGCTAAAGGAATATCATCATAGCGTAATAAGATCCTTTCTATAGAAGAAAAACAAGCATAGTAAGATGCTTGTTTTTTCTTAGGACAACATTCACTTACTGCTGAAATGCTTCTTTTGATTAACATTGTATGCCACTAGACAGCGTTATAAAATATTAATGCAACACCTAGAAATAGCTCAATGGTACGGCTCATCACATTTAGAATGCCTAGGAGAACTAATAGAACCGGAAGATTTTTAGCAAGTTACTACACTCCAAACTTTGTTTTTGTATTAATATACCTTATTAACCATTGTTTTTAGTCAGGTGCAGACAAACGAATACTGATTAATGAATCATCATGATATCAATGAGCCGTTTGATTTTTTCATCGTCGCCTGTATCAACGTACACTGTTTTTCTGTTTTTTATGATACTCTCAGTCACTTCCCTCATGACGCCTTTTTCTATATCATCAGCGGAATCCCAGCGTAAAGGCACATTATATACATGAATCGTGCCATCCCCATTGCCATGATAAGTGACTGATCCATCCACTAAACGAGAACCTGCCAACTGGGTCACATCTTCTGGATAGCTGGCACTTGTATCATCATTAGGATTAATTGGCTCGCCAGCCGAAATATGTCGAACGTTTAATTCATCTATCTCTTGATTAGGTCCCAGTTGAAGCCAAACCCTGGCATATTCAATTTTTTCCGAAGAGTATGCTGCCAATACATTGTCTTCTTTGCTTTTCTCCTCTGCTGAAGAGGTATCATTTGCAGCTTTTGTTGCGGATTCTTCTGATTCTGTTATTGGCTCCGCTTCATCCTTGCGTATTTTGGTTCTCTCTTCAGGCTCAGTGTGTTTTTCGTCAGTTTGCACAGCAGAAGCTTGATTTGAAGGTTGATGTGCTTCTCCATTCTTACTGCCCGTACATCCAGCAAGCAAAATCATGAGCAGCAGGGCAGTAATACAAAAATATATCTTTCTGTGTTTCTTCATTTTTTCATTCCTCTCCATTAACTCAGGTCAGCTTCATATATAAGTTTATGTATCTAAATATTACCATGGAATAGATAGGATGATATTGAAAACTGTTTAAGAAGAGGAAACGATCTTGAATAGCATCGCGAAAACTTAAGAATTCTTAAGAAGTTTTGCCCCTTTTTCTGTGTTTTCAAGCGGGAACATGATGAAGGATTTAGAACGTAAATATCCAGAGTTGAAAAAATTATTGGAGACTTACAATTATAAGTTTTTGGCGCTGGGGATGATTTGTCCAATAGCTCCAACAGATGTCGTTTGTTTTTTATCGGCAGCTGTAGGAATCAAGTATACCACTTACATTTTAACGGTTATCGTTACGAATATCCCTTTATTGATATTTTCGAATTTCATTGTGATCAATTTTAGTGAGTCATTAATGGGAACTGTATTGGTTGTCGCATCATTTGTTTTGGTTTCTATTGTATCCATTAAAATGTGGAACACCCTTAAGCATAAACGGAGCACATAGAAATGCCACGAGACTAACCATTTATAGCTTATAAGCACCTGTAGAGATTTAAGTTCTTTCGTTATCCAATAATACCAAGGGTATAACTGCCCTTGGTATTATGTTCTGCTGCACATATATAAACCCTCCATTTTCGTTTGTAGATCCTTTTTAATTTTTGTATTTTAGGTTGAATGATCACCAGAAGAAAAATGAACGCATGATCTGAAAAGCTGTTTTGTCGCAAAATAAATAAATCAACCAACGATAACAATCTCGCTACTACGATAGATTTTGATTACTGTATATAATCGTTTTTTAGTAAATGCTCTTTCATTTTTTGAATTGCCTTCGCTTCGTCGGCTCCATGAGCGTATATATGTATTTCGGTTCCTGGTTTAATTCCTAAATCCATAATGTCCATGATGGCTTTTGGCGCTTGTTTGAGGTTAACAGTTTTCCCTTGGTATTCAAGAAAAATATCTGATGTAAACCGATGAGCTATACTGACTAACAGGGTAGCTGGTCGCGCAAACCCTGTTTCCTTAATGATCGTAAATTGTCTTTTAATCATTCTTCACCTCATTACATTCTGCCTCTTGACGGATTTATAGTTGGGCTGCAGATCAAATTCGAATTTAGAGTACCTTTAGGATAAGCGGTCTAATTTCATCGAAATAACACCCTTTCTTTGTGTTTACAAAATAATTCTCAACTAACTAAAATGGACAATGACTTCATTCGGGAAAAAGCATGATTCACTATCAGCTTTTATTTATTATTGTAAATACAAACATGGTGTGTACAATGGTTACATTCAGGCTATTTGTTGATTATTCAACATTCCACTCTAAATTGTTGATTATCTTAAGAAAGTTTGGTGAAAAGCTATGTCCAAAGTGGATAGAAGAATAACCAAAAGCCAAGAGGCTATTAAAATAGCTCTGATTGAGCTGATGACTGAAAAAAGTTTTGATCATATTACGATTAAGGAAATTTCTGAAAGGGCAAATGTAAACCGGGGAACAATCTATCTTCATTACTTAGATAAATTTGATCTATTAGAAAAAATTATGGAAGAGCATATAAATAATATGGGGGATTTTTGTGAGTCGGCAGCTGAAATGGACTGGATTGAATCGACTGTACACTGCATGGAATACCTTGAGAGTAATTATTTATTCTTTTCGACGATGTTAGCCAGTGAAGGCGCTCGATATTTTCGCAGTCAGTTCCTTAAGTTTAATATCGAAGAGTTCAGGAAAGATGTAGATGTAACGAAAGGCAAGAATTACGGCCAAAGTGAAGATGTCATTGTTGAATTTATAGCAAATGCTTACGTAGGGGTAGTGGAGTGGTGGTTAAAAAACGAAATGCCTTATCCGCCTCGTGTCATGGCAGAAAAAGTGGGGGATTTACTAGAGCGGATTTTATAATGGAGGCAGGAAATGGGTGTTGACTTATTTGTCTAGGCGGGAGATTCAAGTCTCCTCGATCGCATACAAAATACCAAGGGTTGCTGGCCCTTGGTATTTTTATACCTTCATGCATTTTTGAAGTTTATGCTTAAAGGTCTGCCTTACTTTGCAAATCGCCGAGCTGCTGCAACGCACATGATAACGGCGATATTCACTGCTACGAGTGCCCAGCCCACTTTCTCGTGCAGAATCACTGAGGCAAGCAGCAGCCCAAAAAAAGGCTGGAGAAGCTGGAGCTGCCCAACCGCCGCAATTCCTCCTTGGGCAAGACCTCGATACCAGAACACAAAGCCGATCAGCATGCTGAATAAGGATACATATGCAAGACTGAGCAGTGCGGGAACGCCGATGTCCGACCATGAGTCCGGCGTAAAAAAGAACGACAATGGCAACATAAGAGGAAGCGACAGAACGAGTGCCCATGAGATCACCTGCCAATTCCCCAGACGACGTGAAAGCCTTGCCCCTTCTGCATAACCAAGACCGCATACGACAATAGAAGCCAGCATGTACGCGTCGCCAAGCGGGGATGAACCTCCCCCCTGAATGAGGGCGAAACCTGCTACTAACAAGCTGCCAACGGTTGAGAAAATCCAGAAGACGGGCCGAGGGCGTTCACCCCCGCGCAGTACGCCGAAGACCGCCGTTGCGAGTGGAAGAAGTCCAATGAAGACAATGGCGTGTGCGGATGTGACATGCTGAAGCGCTAAAGCTGTCAGCAACGGGAAACCAATCACTACGCCAAACGCTACCACTAATAATGAAATGAGATCTCTTTTGGCAGGATGCTGCTGCCGGAAGATGAGAAGGAGACCTCCCGCCAGTACACCAGCTATCGCAGCACGGCAAACGGTGAGAAATAACGGATCGAAGTCTGACACAGCCAAACGGGTCGCAGGCAGCGAGCCGCTGAAAATGAGTACGCCTATAAAACCATTTATCCAGCCATTTGTTGTTTTGTTCATTATAATCACTCCACATATCTTTCTTGTTCATTGTCTGTATTTTCTTAACAAAACCAGCAGCTAAGGATTACAATGACTATAAACTGGAATTGGCCTTTTTTAAACGGCCAGTTTTCATAAAAAAATGCATACCAGTTAGGAGAACAACGTGCAAATGGATATCACGCCTTTTTTGAATAGAACTCTGGATATTCCGCTTTATCAGCAGCTTTATCGGTATTTTAAAGAAAATATGCATCGGGGCCGTATTCAAAAAGGAATGAAGCTTCCTTCAAAAAGACTCTTGGCGAATCAGCTTTCCATCAGCCAAACGACTGTAGAACGTGCCTATGAACAGCTCGCTGCTGAGGGCTATATTGTGAGCAAGCCAAGAAGCGGGTGGTTTGCTGATTATCATGATTCTGATTTTGCTTATGATAGAATGCCAAGCACAACACCCATTCAACAAGAAGCAGAAGAAAATAAACAATGGATTGATTTTCATTATGGGAATGTAGATTCTTCTTACTTCCCTTTTTCCGCATGGCGAAAAAGCATGGTCAATAGCTTAGACCAATATGGACACGAGCTTTATCGGCCGGGACATGTTTTAGGAGAGTTTGAGCTGAGAACACTCATTGCAGAGTACCTGTATCAATCTCGGGGTGTTCATTGCGGCCCTGAACAAGTGATTATAGGTGCCGGGAACCCTATTCTGCTGCAAATCTTGTGCCAAGTTTTTGAGCCGAATATTTCTATAGGGTATGAGGATCCTGGTTATCCAAGAGCACGCAAAATTTTTGAAGCCAACCGCATGAATATTGTTCCGATACCAGTCGATGAGGAAGGAATCTGTATACAGAAGATCAAAGAACAGCAGCCAAACCTTGTATATGTCACACCTTCCCATCAATTTACGCTGGGAACCATAATGACAATAAACAGAAGAATTCAGCTGCTCAAATGGGCGGCCGAAAATCAATCCTTTATCATAGAGGATGATTATGACGGGGAATTTAGGTACACAGGACAGCCGGTTCCTTCTCTTCAAGGGCTTGATCAGCATAACCGTGTCATTTATATGGGCACTTTTTCTAAGTCTCTTTTGCCCTCGCTGCGTATCAGCTATATGATTCTTCCTTCACCTCTTTTAAAAAAGGGGCATGAAATCACGTCCTTATATAAGCAAACAGTGTCCTGCCACAGTCAGCTAACCCTAGCTGAATTTATAAAAAATGGAGAGTGGCAAAAACACATCAACAGAATGAGAAAACTTTACCGCAAAAAAAGAGCCATTGTATTAGAGGCAGTGCAAAGGGAATTAGGAGAGCATGTCAGAATCCGCGGAGAAAACTCTGGGCTTCGTATCTTACTTGACGTTTATTTGCCATTTGGTGAAAAAGAGTTAATTGAGAAGGCGAAAAAACATGGAGTAAAAATTTATCCTGTTTCTCTTTCTTATCAAAATCATCCTCCTGCAAAAACGGTCTCGCTCGGGTTTGCAGGGGTTTCTGAATCCGACATAAGAGAAGGTATAAAAAAACTGAAGGCTGCCTGGAAGATATGAGGGAGCTTTCAGTTTAGCAAAACGGCCAAGTGACGACTAAGTGTTGAGAGCTGTTCAATATTTTTTAAGTATATGATGAGTGCCAGCAGTCCAGTCCACGATATGTCTGTTTAGCGAAAAACAGAATTTTTTATTTGCTCCTCACAGTGCTAAAATAAACAAAATAGACAATTGAAAAAATAGAGGTGTAAGAATGAAGTTAGATGAGTTTACAATTGGCCAGGTCTTCAAAACGAAATCATTAAAAGTATCAAAAGATGATATTATGCGGTTTGCGGGTGAATTTGACCCTCAGTATATGCATGTAGATGAAGAAAAAGCGAGTAAAGGCAGATTTAATGGAATTATCGCTTCCGGCATACAAACACTGGCCATATCTTTTAAACTTTGGATTGAAGAAGGTTTCTATGGAGACGATATTATAGCCGGAACAGAGATGAATCATATGACATTCATAAAACCTGTATATCCGGATGATGAATTGTTTACAATTGTTGAGGTTCTTGATAAGCAGCCAAAGAGAAATGAATTGGGAATACTCACAGTATTGCTATCTACTTATAATCAAAAAGAAGTAAAAGTGTTTGAAGGTGAGTTATCTGTATTGATCAAACGATAACTCAGAAAGCCCGCTTTTCGCGGGCTCGATTGAAGCAGATGGGGGAAAGATGTTAGCGAGTTTCCTTTGAAAAATAAGAGGTTAAAACATCATAAACAATAGGCAAAGAAGTAAATCCCTCATCTTCTAGAAAATGACCTCCGTGCTGAACTTCATATAACGCAGCATCAATTTGTTGTGCCAGATCCTTGCTGAATGAAAAAGGCACAATTTGGTCGTCCTTAGAAGCAATGACAGCACGGTGCTTCGCGGACTCAATGATTGTTTGATGATCAAACGATCCCTGTGTAAATTCATCTAACATCTTTAAAGTGGGCAATGATTTGGCAAAGCCGGAAACAAGTATGATTCCGCCAAGCTGTTTTCGTAATTGAAGATGTTCCAAAAATCTCAAAATGGTGGGGCAACCTAAGCTGTGCGCAACCAAATACGTATTTTCATGTAAAGTGTGCTGATATAAAGAGAGTGTATCCAGCCAATCCTCAAGTCTTGGCTGGAGCGGATTGGGCATGTTTAAAATGTCTGCTTGGACCCCATCTGCGAGCAGACGTTTTTTCAGCCAAGGGAACCAATGATTTGTTGAGGAGGCTCTGTAGCCATGAATGATATAGACTTGTTTTGTCATGTTTTCCTCCTAAGAAATATTTTCATTCAGTATAAAATTCCTCTCATTGGGAAACAAGTACGCACTTTTTTGTAAGTAGTTTTACATATGAGGCATTCCTTGTACCATTCCCCACTTACACATTTCATCTATGAGGGGATACAAAGATCGCCCTCTGTCAGATAACGAATACTCTACTTTCAGTGGGGTTTGAGAAACCTCAGACCGATGAATAAGGCCGTCAGTTTGCAATTCCTTAAGCTGTGCGCTTAACATTTTATGGGTGATGAAGGGCATAGCCCTTTTCAGCTCGCCGTATCTCATCGTTTTTTCACACCCTAACTCATAGAGAATTCTCATTTTCCATTTGCCCCCTATAAGAGATAAGGTGTATTCAAATGGGGCTTGTTTACTGCGGCACAAGCTATTCACTGTAATCAAACCTCCTTTTTTTAGTATCATAACAGAATAATTCAGGGTTTTCGGTGTTGAAGTTTGAGGGCGATTCACGATCTGAAGTGAAAGGGGCCGCTTGCTCAACAGGCGGCACGGTACATGAATGTTCTAAGTCAAAGAGGGTTACCTTACTGTTAGTTACTTTATTTAAAAAAACGCATGTTTTTAGCTGAAAATATCTATTATGGTATATTTAAATATAACGAAATATTTGAGAAATGAGGAATGGTATGAATACACCCAAAAAACATAAGAAATTTAAAGCGAAAATGATTCTCCAAATCATCATGGTTATCATTGGAGGAATCATAGCGGCATATGGACTAGAAACAGTGCTCATTCCAAACAGTGTATCTGATGGAGGGGTGACGGGTCTTAGCATCGTTGGTTCACAGCTATTCAACTTGCCGCTGGGGATTTTGATTGCTGTGATCAACATTCCATTTGTCTGGTTAGGATATAAGCAAATTGGGAAAAGCTTTGCATTATTATCAATTATCGGAATCGTATCGCTTGCCGCGGGGACAAGCTTTTTCCACCACACACCCGCCATCATAGAAGGAGATACCCTGTTAATTACCGTTGTCGGCGGGATTATCCTTGGATTCGGAATGGGGCTGGCGCTGCGTAATGGCGGCGCATTAGATGGAATTGACATGCTTGCTGTGCTGCTATCCCGAAAACTGCCATTCGGAACGAGCGATCTCATTCTATTCTTAAACCTATTTGTGTTTATTTTTGTTTCCACAGTATTTGGCTTACAAGGGGCATTGCTTTCAGTCATTGCTTACTACATTGCATCCAAAGTGATTCATGTTGTGGAGGAAGGCTTAAGCGGCTCTAAAACCTTTCAAATTATTACAACCCAACCTGAATTAATGGTAGAGACAATACGTGATCAATTAGGCCGAAGCGCCACATATAAAGAAGCTTACGGGGGTTTTTCCCACGAGAAATTTAAAGAAATCACATGTGTCATCAACCGTTTAGAAGAAACCAAACTAAAGGAAATTATTAATGATATTGATAAATCCGCCTTTGTCACCGTATATGACGTAGCTGAAGTGAAGGGCAGCAATTTTAGAAATCTTAATCATCACTAAAAAATAGAATGACCTTTTTAACCGTAACTGACATGCCGACGGTAAATGTAATCAAAAACACTTTTTGAGGCTTGTGGGTGAATAACCGGTGAAGGTCTGAATCACAGAAATACCAAGGGCGTCAAAACCCTTGGTATTTTTTCTGGTTATTAGATTTTATCTTCAGCTTTACGTGCTGCTTCGAGCTTATCAATCCTGTCTTTATATTTTTCTCCCCAGTCCTTCATGTGCAGGATAACAGGTTCTAATGTTCTTCCAAACTCAGTTAAAGAGTATTCGACTTTTGGAGGGACCTGTTTATAAACCTCGCGGTGAATCACGCCATCCCGTTCCAATTCTCTTAATTGCAGCGTGAGCATACGCTGGGTAATTTTTGGGTATAGTTTTCGAAACTCATTAAACCTCTTTTTACCGTCAATGAGATGATAAAGAAGAATGCCTTTCCACTTACCTCCGATGATATCTAATGTTGTCTCCACCGGACATCCTTCAAAGTCATCAGAAGAATAATCAATGCCGAGTTTACGATTTCTCAAGCTGTTCACTCCTAATAGTATACTTTTTGATACTATATACATTCAATGTGCGTACTTTTTATATTTTAATATACATCATATAATGATGTCACATCAAAGGAATGAAAGGAATGGATCATATGAAAACACTCGTACTCGTTGTACATCCGAATATAGAATCCTCTCGTATCAATAAAAAGTGGAAAGAAGCCGTTTTAAGTGAACCGGATGTAACTGTCCATGATCTTTATGAAAAATATCGTGATCAACCAATTGATGTGGAATTTGAACAACAGCAGCTCCTGGCCCATGACCGTATCGTTTTTCAGTTTCCATTTACTGGTACAGCAGCCCCCCGCTTTTAAAACAGTGGTTTGATGAAGTGTTTACGTTTGGCTGGGCTCATGGTCCCGGCGGAAATAAATTGAAGGGGAAAGAGTGGGTAACTGCCATGTCCATCGGTTCACCTGAACACTCTTATCAAGCCGGCGGATATAACTTGTTTTCGATAAGCGAGCTGACAAAACCGTTCCAAGCATCTGCCCATTTAGTAGGCATGACCTATCTGCCTTCCTTTG
Organism: Bacillus sp. LM 4-2; assembly: GCF_000978495.1. Classification (NCBI taxonomy): domain Bacteria; kingdom Bacillati; phylum Bacillota; class Bacilli; order Caryophanales; family Bacillaceae; genus Bacillus; species Bacillus sp. LM 4-2. Next base: position 549,420 of record NZ_CP011101.1, read on the forward strand.
CCGAATATCGCGCCAATACAATTAGTGACCAAGAAATTGCCGAAAGTGCGAATCGGTATGTAAAGCATATTACAAATATAGAATTAAACCCGAAGGTTCGCCTGCAAAGATATTTGAAACAGCTGGAGGGTGTCGATTTAACATAAAGATTGATTTTGGAAAATTCTGTATTAACCAAGCGGGATTTTTTCTTGTTCAGCAGAGGGATTTTAACATATAGCGAAAAAAGAAGAAGCCACCAAAAATAAGCTATTCGCTTGGTCCTGACTGCTTATTTTTGGTGAAAGACTTATTTCTCTGTGATGAAATAAAGCAAAGCGATGACCGGAAAAGCGATGCCAATCCATAATGCTGTATCCCATCCGCCTGAGGCATATGCCCATCCTCCAATTGATGACCCTATCGCACCGCCTAGAAAGAAGATCGCCATGAATAATCCGTTTAATCGACTGCGAATTTCAGGCGCCAACGAAAAAATAGCACGTTGACTGAGCACAAGGTTTGCAGATACACCCATATCTAACAGAATAGCTGCGGCCACTAGAACTGTTATACCGACGGGGGAGCTGCTCTGAATCATGAGGGGCAGTAATAAAGAGACAATGACAACAACGAGAGCGATTCCAGTGGCAAGCCTGGTTAAGCCTCGATCAGCCAGGCGGCCGCCTATTGGTGCAGCGACTGCACCCGCAATGCCCACCAATGCGTAGAGTGCTATTGCCTTCTGAGAAAAATGAAAATCAGGACCGGACAATAATAAAGGAACAGTTGTCCAGAACAAGCTGAAAGCTCCAAATACAAACGCATGATAGATGGCACGGCGGCGTAAGACTGGAGTCGTGCGCAGCAGCTTCCACATTGAACCGAGTAAGGCAGTATAGTTTGTATTTACTGTTGGTTTTCTGGCAGGAAGCACTTTTGATAATACGATGGCCAGGATAACACTTACCACGGCGGACAAAGCGAATATTGCATTCCAACCCCAGATATCAGCGACTAGACTAGATATCGGACGGGAAAGCATAATACCGAGTAATAAGCCGCTCATGACATTGCCAACAACCCGGCCGCGTGCAGCGTCTGATGCAAGGTATGATGCAAATGGAACAAGCACTTGGGCTGCGATTGATCCCAATCCGACGAAAAACGCAGCTGCTAAAAACAGTGTTCCATGCTTCACAAATGCTGTTAGTGTCAAAGCCGCTGCGCTTAGAAGGAGCGATACAACAATAAGTTTTTTGTTTTCGATAATATCTCCCAAAGGGACAAGAAATAATAAGCCGGCAACGTATCCGATTTGAGTGAGTGTGACAATTAATCCAGCACTGCTTGGAGAAAGTCCAATTGCCTTACTAATTAATCCGACCAAGGGTTGTGCATAGTAAAGATTAGCAACAATGATACCGCATGCAGTTGCGAGAAGAAGGGTTAAACTGGGTGAAATCCTCTGACCTGCTTGTTTGTTTCCATTAGCCATAAGAATGAACTCCTTTTTAAGTGGTTTTTTGAGTGTAATCATGACTTCTCAACACAAGTGATTTTATAAACTGAACGTTCAGTTTTGTTGATTAATGAAAATAATATACTGAACGTTCAGTTTTGTAAATAGGTTTCTGTTTTCTTTTTTATTCAGGTTAAGTATACTGAACGTATAGTTTATATTTAGGGAAGGAATGATTCATGTGCAGAGTAAACGAGGGCGGCCGCGTGATGAAGGAACTCATAAGGCGATTCTCTCTGCAGCCTATGGCCTATTGCTGGAAAAAGGCTTCGATGCGGTGACAGTCGATAAAATTGCCGAGCGTGCGAAAGTGAGTAAAGCAACGATTTATAAATGGTGGTCTAACAAAGCTGCCGTTATCATGGACAGCTTTCTTTCGACAGCGACGGACAGGCTGCCTGTGCCTGATACAGGGTCGTCAGTACAAGATATAGTAACCCACGCCACGAATTTAGCTAGGTTTTTGACAAGCCGGGAAGGAACCGTTATTAAGGAATTAATAGGTGCAGGGCAGTTGGATGAAAAATTGGCAGAAGAATATCGCATGCGATTTTTCCAGCCTCGCCGCCTCCAAGCGAAAGGCCTTCTAGAAAAGGGAATTCAGAAAGGTGAATTGAGAGAGAATCTTGATATTGAAGTAAGCATAGATCTCATTTACGGACCAATTTTCTATCGTCTGCTTATAACAGGGGATGAGGTGAATGATTCCTATGTGCATGATTTGGTGATGAACGCGTTTAAGGGAGTTCAAGCTACCTCTGCTACAGAGAGTATGTAGCTGATAAGAACTGCAAAAGCTACGGTTTATATGACAAATTGGTTCTCTCTAATCGCACAGTGAAAGATAAGATTTTTGTTGCTGAGCGGAATCATCGAGGGAAAAGTTCTCTTATCGGATGTCGAAAAAGAAGTCATTCAATCGTGAATACATTATATTATTACATTTCCTTTTCATCGATTGGAACAAGGGTTCTATACTTCAATGGAATATCGCAAAGTTGGAGTATTTAAAGAACAGGGGAAAATCGATGGCCATTATGTAGATGTCATGGCAATCGAAAAAATACTTGCAATGTAAACAGGCCTCTAAAGAGACCTGTTTTTTAATATCCAGAGGATCTGTCTATTTTCATCTTGGGTTCTATGACTACTCCCATAACTGAAATAGTCTAATATTTATACCGGAATATCTGATGTTCCGAATATAAGGGATTGTTTATATAAATAAAAGTTTATATAATGACGGGGGCGCTAAGGAAACGCGGGGAGCGACTCAGGTTTTCGTTTCAAAGTTTTGATCCTTAAGATATACGGAGCGCTACATATGGAAACGTAAAGGGGAATGTATAATCATTTGGCGTGTATATAACGATTTGCTTATATATTGATTTGGGAAGGAGGAGCTCATATGACGATTGATGTTGCGGCGATGAGTCGTTGTTTGAAAACACTTAGTGATCAAACTAGGCTTATAATGATGAGATTATTTCTTGAAAAAGAATATTGTGTCTGTCAATTGGTTGATATGTTCGAAATGAGCCAGCCCGCCATAAGCCAGCATTTGCGGAAATTAAAAAACGCAGGTTTTGTGAATGAGGACAGAAGAGGCCAATGGCGTTATTATTCAATAAATGGTTCCTGTCCTGAGTTTGATACATTGCAATTGATCTTACATCAAATTGATCAGGAGGATGAATTGTTAAACCATATCAAACAAAAGAAAACTCAAGCGTGTTGCCAGTAAGGAGGCATTAGATTGACATCAATGATTTTGGCAGTATTCATCTTTTTATTAACTCTAGTATTGGTCATATGGCAGCCGAAAAATTTATCTATAGGGTGGTCAGCCTGTGGAGGCGCAGTTTTAGCTCTAATAGCAGGTGTTGTCAATTTTCATGATGTGTTAACTGTGACAGGGATTGTTTGGAATGCGACATTGGCTTTTGTGGCCATCATACTGATATCGTTAATTCTTGATAATATCGGTTTCTTTGAATGGGCAGCGCTTCATATGGCTAAGGCTGCAAAAGGATACGGTGTGCGGATGTTCGTTTATGTATCTCTATTAGGAGCTATTGTCGCCGCGTTATTTGCAAATGACGGTGCAGCTCTTATATTGACACCAATCGTATTAGCGATGGTCAGAGCATTACATTTTAATGAAAAATTAGTTTTTCCTTTTATCATTGCCAGCGGATTTATTGCGGATACCACTTCGCTTCCTTTAGTAGTGAGCAATTTGGTCAACATTGTTTCAGCGGACTATTTTCATATTACGTTTATTGATTATGCATCCAGAATGGTTGTCCCGTACCTGTTTTCGCTGCTGGCGAGCATCATTGTACTTTACCTTTTCTTTAGAAAAAGCATACCAAAACGCTATGATCTGACTGAGGTTAAAAAACCTGTTGAAGCAATTAAAGATCAAAACATGTTCAGACTGTCATGGTATATCTTAGGGCTGCTGTTAATTGGATATTTTGCAAGTGAATTTTTTTCTATCCCTGTATCAGTGGTAGCGGGCAGCATTGCAATCATTTTCTTAATCGCTGCGCAAAAGAGTCCGGCCGTCCATACAAAGAAAGTGGTGAAAGAGGCGCCATGGGCTATCGTATTCTTTTCAATTGGCATGTACGTTGTTGTGTATGGTGTCCGAAATGCCGGATTAACGGATGTCCTTTCAGATGTGATTCAAGCCGCAGCTGATCAAGGATTGTTTGCTGGGACAATTGGAATGGGCTTTATTGCGGCGATTCTTTCTTCCATTATGAATAACTTGCCGACTGTTATGATTGACGCATTGGCCATTGCCGGTACAGATACACATGGGATGATGAGAGAAGCGCTTATTTATGCAAATGTGATCGGTTCAGATTTAGGGCCTAAAATAACACCGATTGGTTCCTTAGCGACATTATTATGGCTTCATGTTCTTTCGCACAAAGGTATGAAGATTTCCTGGGGCACGTATTTTAAAACAGGAATTATCCTCACGATACCCACTTTATTGATCACACTTGTCGGCCTGTATATTTGGCTGCTGATAATCCATTCTTGTTTCTAAAAGGACAAGGTCACTATATCAAGGAAAACAATGCACTGGTAACTCTTGCCGCAGCCAAATGGCTGAAGGGTGGGGGAGAAAATACCTTGGGGCTAAGTGGAATGTGTACAGCGCAGGAATCGAAGCTCATGGATGACATCGAGTGCTGTCAAAGCAATGAAAGAAGCAGGGATTGATATTTCAAATCAAACATCGGATAAATTTGATGATCCGGCAAAAGCACACGGAACAGAAGAAGTGTTTCCAAAGGGTATGTGATGAAATTGGTGACTGTTTAAAACAGTTTGCTGTAACTGGGGAATAAGAAATCGATATACTCAGCGTTTCCTTGGGTTTATATAATGCAATGTGTTGTTCAACAGGTGTCTGCGAGCTGAGTGCAGACACCTGTTTTTATTTGTCTGAGATTCGTAACAGGGAAGTTATTTAGCTGGTGACAGAGGAAAATTGATTTGTGAACAGAATCATGAAGGAGACGGTGTTTTAAAGGAGTTGTCTGTTTTGCAGGAATTAACAAAAGAAAAATACAGTAGCTTAAAAACAATGTTTGATGACAAATATTGTCCCACATTTGTCTATTCAATATTAGACCAAACCATTCCGGGAGCTGTTTATGCAGATGATCAAACCTTTCCTAAATCGTTTTTTATAGGAACTGAATCAGGCATTTATTTTATTGCGGGAGACCAAGGGAATCGGGATTTTCATGATTTCATTGCAGGATATTATGAAGAACAAGTGAAATCATCAAAACGATTTACCTTGTTTTCTTCCAGTGATACATGGGATAGTGTACTGAAACCCATACTGAAAGATGACTTGAACCAAATGAGAAGAGCTGCATTTTCTTATCAACCAAAATCTTTCAAAAAGACTTTGCAACTGCCAAAGGGGCTTGTATTGAAAAGAATTGACGAAGACATCATTTCACACAGCACAGCGTTTAACAGCGCTTATTATGAGGAGTATTGGAATTCTGTCTCAAAGTTTGCTTCAAAAGGTTTTGGATTTGCCGTATTACATGGCAATCATGTAGTAAGTGAGTGTACTTCTATATTTTTAGGGCATAATCGAGCGGAAATGGATATCTATACACTTGAGGAATATAGAGGACTGGGGTTAGCTTATTGCGTAGCAAATAGGTTTATAGCGTTTTGTATGGAAAATGGGATTGTTCCTAGCTGGGATTGTGATATCTGCAACAATTCGTCCATTGCATTAGCAGCTAAACTAGGGTTTAAGCCGGTAACGGAATACACTATTTACTACTCTGGCTAATCTTAATGAAAGAACCTTAAAAGGAGATACCAACCGATGTTGGTATCTTTTTTGTTTTAGAGTTTTTTTACCCTTTTAGCAGAAAAATGGGTGATGAAAATCTTATTCATTTTATTTACTTTTAGGTAGGTAAAACATACCCCGCCAACTGTAACCACTCCGCCTAGCAGAGAGAGCAGTGTGGGTATTTCGCCGATCCAGATCCAAGATATGATCAAGGCTAAAGCCGGTGTAACATAAAGTGAAAGGGTTGCTTCTGAAGCACCGACGAGTGAAGTGACATATGCTAGTGCGAAGTAAGGAATAACCGTCGGCAATAATCCTAAGTAAACGATAGACAAAGTTGCGCTTATTGAAGCGTTCATCATCTCTTCGCCTAAGCCTGGCAGAAACACAAGCATAGGTATTGTTCCGCCCCAAATGGTAAATGTAACGAATGGAATAAAACCATATTTTTTTATATAGCGGGCTTGAAAAACGAAATAAATACTCTCCGAAAATGCTGCCAGCAGGATGACCAAGATACCGCTCATTGAATATGTAAAGTCTCCCGCCCCAAATGCAATCAATAATACACCCAATAAACTGATCATAGAGCCAAGCCATTTCGTAAATCCAAAATGCTCTTTATAAAACAGGCGGGATAGCATGGCTGAGAAGATCGGTGCCGTAGTAACGAGTAAGCTTGCAACTCCGGCACTAACTGTTTTTTCACCGATGTTCAGCAAAATGTGATAGAGTGCAAATCCTAAAAACCCTAAAAGAAAAATGGCAGGAATGTCTTTCAAGTCGGGTAGGCGCATCTGAGTCAAAACAGCAAAAAGCAATAATGCCATAGAGCCGATTAACAAACGAAATAAAGCAAGGTGTTCTGGTGTGTACCCTTCTAGTCCTGCGCGAATTCCCGGAAAAGCAGATGCCCATAAACAGATCATCAGACTGTTTGAGGTTATCAATTGAACTGTTTTCTTTTGCATATTTCCCACTCCTCTTTACAAAAACCAACCAGTTATTTAATGTGTTTTTATATTAATAAAGATTTGGTGATATGGCTTCAACCAGTTAAACGGATTTTGACCCAACCAATTTATTTTAAGGAGACCGATTCTATGAGCTTTCCAGAAGAAAAAAAGATGAAAAAGCTCCCTAAGTACAGACAAATCGTTCATTTTATTAAAGAGAAAATAGGAAATGGAGAGTGGCCGATTGGAAGCAAGATTCCAAGCCAGCGCACGCTTGCAAAAGATTTTCAGGTAAATCGGAGCACAGTGATTACAGCGTTAGAGGAATTGATGGCCGATGGGCTAATAGAAGGCACAATGGGGAAAGGCACAGTTGTTATCAACAACACATGGACACTGATGGCTAAGAATTCTGCTCCCGATTGGGATCAATATGTCACCTCTGGCATTCAGATGCCAAGCCGAAAAATCGTTCAAGAGATAAATCAATCAGAATCAAATACAGACCTTATACAGCTCAGTAAAGGTGAACTTTCAGCTGAGATTTTTCCTTTGGCTGTTATGAAAGAAATAATGGGGAAGGTATCTCAACACATGGAGGCATTCGGATATGAAGAACCAAAAGGTTACTTACCTTTGAGGGAGGCATTAAGCAACTATTTAAAAACCATTGGAATCAACGTCTCATCTTCTTCCATTCTGATTGTCTCAGGAGCGTTGCAAGCCTTGCAGCTGATATCAATGGGGCTGTTACAAAGAGGATCAACCGTTTATCTTGATCAGCCCTCCTACCTTTATTCATTACACGTATTTCAATCAGCTGGTATGAAGCTGACTGGACTTCCTATGGATAATGAAGGACTTTTGCCTGAAAATGTTCATTTAACAAGAGGAGAGCGGGGAAGGGCTATCTTATATACAAATCCATGTTTTCACAATCCGACTGGTATTCTTATGTCTAAAAAGCGACGGGAAGAAATCCTAGCAGTAAGTGAGAATACACAGCTTCCTATTATTGAAGATGACATTTATCGTGAGTTATGGATCGATGAAATTCCGCCATATCCTATTAAAACAATTGATAAAAATGGACACGTACTGTACATAGGAAGTTTATCGAAAACATTAAGCCCAGGTTTGAGGATTGGATGGATCGTCGGACCGGAACCGGTGATTGAACGTTTATCTGACATTAAAATGCAAACAGATTACGGATCCAGTTCGCTATCCCAGAGAGTAGCGGCAGAGTGGTTTACTTCCGGCCACTACCAGCAGCATGTAGAAAAGGTTAGGCAGCAATTAAAGGTGAGAAGAGAATTGGCCTTGAGTGCTTTAGAAACTCATTTGAAAGAAGTGGCGACATGGAATATCCCAAAAGGAGGGTTTTTTGTCTGGATAAAAATATTGCCTTCCATATCAATGAAATTACTTTATACTAAAGCCTTATCAAAAGGGATTCTGATCAATCTCGGCAGTATCTATGCTCAGGAAAAAGGGAATTATATTCGCTTATCATATGCTTATGCATCTCTTGAAGACCTTCAAAAGGGGATTTATGAGTTGGGTTTAATGATTAAAGAATTGGCAAGCAGGTAACTTTTATATCCTTAAATGGATGTTTCACTAAAAAAGAGATCAAGCCTAATGATCGCTTGATCTGATAATAACAAGGGTTACTAGAATAGACCAAATCATGGTTCGGTCTTAAAATAATCATGTCTCTGAACGAAAAGTCTTTCCGACTTCTCTTCCTAAACCAAAGTAGTGTCTGAAATTATAGATAAGCGGGCTCCATTTGGAAGGGTTGATATGGTTTTCGTCCAGAATGATACTTTCCTCGGCATGAAAATGTAGTGCCTGCGTCTCTACAATTGCGAATGACGATTCATATTCTGGAAGCCGAATGTGTTTCACTTCGGCTTCGATTTGGATAGGGCATTCTTTAATTCGTGTTGGTGATACTGTTTTTGATTGTAAAGGCGTTAACCCTGCTGCCTCGTATTTTTCTTTTTTATATGTAAATCCGATCTGCTTCTTTAAAGGCGGTATACTCTTTTTTCCGCTATAAGATGAAATTCTTTCAACGTTTTCCCATAAATCCGGGCCAGGCAAGTTTATGACACACTCTTTGTGTCTTTCCAAATTGTCGATGGCTTTTCCTCCCAGTCCTACTCCAAGGATTATATAATGTCCAAGAGCCCAAGAAGAAGACATAGGACTAATATTAGTGGTTCCATCCTCATTCAATGTGGTTAGAAGAAATGTCGAGGTACCATAATACATGATCTTGGGTTTGATTTCCTTAAATCGACGAGTGTCTTGTTTTTTGATGTCCAACGTTTTTTCCTCCTTGTCACGCTTACATTTATATTGTAAAGGATTAACATTTCAACTATCATCGAAATATGAATGTAAGGAGGAAAATCATGAATCCTAATATTGCAAAAATCTCTTCGTTGCTATCAGATCCCTCGCGTTCTTCCATTCTTCTCAGTCTGATGGATGGAAGGATACACCCTGCGGGAGAGCTTGCATATCTCGCTAACATTAAACCTCAAACTGCAAGTTTTCACCTGAATAAATTGCTTGAAGCAAAGCTGATTAGCGTAGAGAAGCATGGGAGACATCGGTATTACAGATTGGCTGACTCAGATGCTGCAAATGTGATCGAACAATTGCTTCATATTGCGCCTAAAGCAAAAGTCAAATCTTTAAAAGAGTCAAAAGAGAAAAAGGACTTGCATTTCGCCCGGACCTGTTATGATCATTTGGCAGGTTATGTGGGCGTGCAAATGGCACATTCACTAGTTGAGCAGGGGATGTTAAAAAAAGTTGATTTAAACTTTGAGGTGACTTCAGAGGGTGCTTTATTCTTTTCGAAGTTAGGCATCAATGAAGAGCAACAACGGAATAAGAGGAGAGCCTTTGCCCGCTGCTGTTTGGATTGGAGTGAACGGCAGCATCATATTGCAGGAGCATTAGGAAACGCCCTATTGGTGCGCATGTTAGAAGAAGAATGGATCGTTCGTATGCCTAAAACGAGAGCGATTAGGATTACACAAAGCGGGAAAATCGCGTTTGAAAAGCACCTAAACGTGAAGATTTAGGATTTTGAAGCGGAAACATCAGATGATGAGGCACGATATCTAGGAGGAGTAAGATTTGTTCTAATCTTACTCCTTCTTCTTATTTTGAAGCAGCTCGATTCCCCATTGCAATAGAGATGCGGTTCCAACTGTTTATTTGATTAATGATCAGAACAAGGTCAACATATTGTTCCTCATCATAATGTTCCCGCACCCGATGATATAGCTCATCAGGAACCCTTTTAGATGGAATGAGCGTGATGTGTTCAGATAGTTCGAGAGCCGCTTTCTCTTCAGGTGAGTAAAAATCACATTCATTCCAAGCATGTAAACAGTAAATTCGCTGTTCAGTTTCTCCCATTTTGCGGGCATCGGACGTATGCATATCTATGCAGAAGGCACAGCCGTTCATTTGAGAGACTCTGATTTTGATTAGTTCTCTCGTCGTTCGGTTAATTGAGGATTGTTTCGTGTATTTCTCCATATCCATCATGATTTTCATACCTTCAGGTGCAATCTCATAGTAGGACACTCTTTGACTCATAAAGCAAGACTCCTTTCCATAGAATACCTAGATTGTATCCCGGTATTGATCATTTTACCAATGTGCGGTTTGAATGACAGCTGTTTCAGCGTCTTTTGGAAAGAAGCTTCTTTGAATAAAAATAAGGGTAGCCAGCAATGATGAGTGGAGCTGCTAATGCAAGCAGTATCCATGAGCCTGATTGGCTGTCTCTAGTGACTCTAATGAATATATAAGTACCGATCAGAAAATATAATAAAGCACCTAGAAACCAATACATGTTCATTCCTCTTTTTCCTTGCTTTTTGGTTGCGCATTTTTGTCTGTCATATGGCTTAATCGATCAGGGTTCTGATTTTTTAATACCTTTTCGGTCCGGATTCCTTTTCTCTTTAATGATAAAATTGTGAGATCAATCGATTTCAATGATGATCATTCCTTCAATGAATAGTAAGTTCCTTATGATTTTAAAGGTAAATTTGAAAAGATAAAACGTACATAGAGGCAGAACGTTCATGTACGTTTGGGCAATGATCACTTGTTGGAAACTCTAATGTTTCCCTGCACCTGATATTGTTGTGTTCCTTCTCTTCCTATAAAATGATTGGATACATGTATGTTTGCACGTTGAAATATGGGTTCGATTTTCATGAATCTCTATTCGGTGAAACAGGTAAAGGAAGTGGATAAGGTTTGCTTATAAGGAATCCTTTTAAAGATAAATATTACTCACATGATAGGCGGGCATTAAACATGCTTGCACTCAGAGTGCCGGGCCTGGCTTTTATTCTCATGATCTATATAGCCTCTATCGTGCTGCAATTTGTTTCTGGGGGCTGGTCCATTTTATTGCTTTATGCGTTTACCATATTAATCGCCATTTTTGCTTTGCTTCATTGGCACTCATATCGCTGGGTTAAGAAAAGAGTGATTCTGTATTTCGCGGTACAAGGTTTGATCACCTTTGCACTTGCTAATCTCATGACTGGCTTCTTTATACTTGTGATTATCGGCCTTTATGCATTTTTAATTGGACAAATTATAGGAATGGCAGACAGAAGAAGGACTTTTCTCATTCTTTATCTATTGCTGCTGCTGGTCATAAATTCGGCGTATCACCTTCATAAAGGTGAAGTTTTGCATTTTATTGTTATTGCTGCGCCGATCATGATTGTCATCATCACTTATGCCGCAACATTTTTTGCCCAAGTCGATGAAAAAATAAAAGCTCAATTGACTCTTGAAAGGCTGGAGCTGGCTCATCAGCAGGTAGAACAGCTGACGCTGCAGAACGAAAGACAGCGGATGGCCCGAGACTTACACGATACGCTTGCTCAAGGTCTTGTCAGTTTAAATATGCAGCTGGATGCGATTCATGTTCATCTCGCCAAAGGCAACACAGAGAGAGCGAAGGAAATCATACAACAATCGATGAAAAGAGTGAAAAGCACAATAGCTGATGCACGTTCAGCTATTGACGATCTCCGCAGCAAATCAGAAGAAATCGGTGTTTTAAAAGAAAGAATTACCTCGCTAATGGATCATTTTATAGAGTCGACAGGCATGGCTTGTTTATTAGATTACAGATTGCATCAGGTGCTGGATGTGCGTACAGCTGAAAACTGTTATTACATCATTGGAGAATGCATGACGAATGCGGCAAAGCATGCTGAGGCGAAAACAATCTGGATATCCATTTGGGATGATGAAAAGGGAAGGCTCCATTTAACAGTTAAGGATAACGGCAAGGGATTTGATGTTGAAAAAGGAAAGAAAAAGAGAGGACATTATGGGCTTCTTGGCATACAAGAACGCGTCAGGGCAATAAATGGCCAATTCAATATCAAGAGTACAAAATTGAAAGGAACACAAATTGAGATCACTGTACCAATTCAGGGAGAGATGCAAGATGAATAAGGTTTTAATCGTTGATGACCATCTTGTCGTGAGGGAAGGTCTGAAGCTTTTAATTGAAACGAATGATCAATACACCATTATAGGAGAGGCGGAAAATGGAAAAGTAGCAGTCCGTCTTGCAGATGAATTAGAACCGGATATCATTCTGATGGATTTGTATATGCCGGAGATGAGCGGGTTAGAGGCCATTAAACAAATAAAAGAAAAACACGATACCCCCATCATTATTTTGACTACATATAATGAAGATCACTTAATGATCGAAGGGATTGAATTAGGAGCGAAAGGATATCTGTTAAAAGATACGAGTTCAGAAACCCTTTTTCACACAATGGATGCAGCCATCAGAGGAAATGTGCTATTGCAGCCTGATATCCTTAAACGTCTGCAAGAAATCCAATTTGAGCGGATGAAAAAGCAGCGCAATGAGACGCAGCTGACAGAAAAGGAAGTCATTGTTCTAAAAGCAATTGCTAAAGGTCTTAAAAGCAAAGCGATTGCCTTTGATTTGGGCGTCTCTGAGCGAACAGTAAAGTCCAGATTAACGTCCATTTACAATAAATTAGGCGCGAATTCAAGAACTGAGGCAGTAACGATTGCCATGCAAAAAGGTATTCTGACAATAGACAACTAAACTGCATATTTGAAAATTGCCCAAACGTACATGCCCGAATGTACGTTTTTTTCATTTCATTGTCAACTACAATGAGAAAGAATGTGATCAAGCAATGTGTTGAAAGGAGATTATCATGTCAAAAATGTTATATACATTAGGAGGATGGGTTGCTCGCAATCGCATAAAAGCAATATGTGCGTGGATCGTTGTGTTAGTTGCTGCGATAGGCCTTGCAGTGACCTTGAAACCAAGTTTTTCTGAGGATATGTCCATACCTGACACACCTTCGGAAAAAGCGATGGATGTGATTCAAAAAGAATTTCCTCATGGTCCTGATAAAGGGAGCATACGGGTTATTTTCGGTGCTGGTGATGGGGAGAAACTTACTGGGAAGCCAGCAAAAAAAGCAATAGAAGATACGTTCAAAGAAATCAGTAAAGATGATTCTGTTGACTCGATTGCAAGTCCTTTTGTGACAGGGACAATCGCGAAAGATGGCACAGTTGCCTATGCTGATATCCAGTATAAATCATCAGCAGATGATATAAAGGATTACTCTATCAAACACTTAAAAGACAGTTTGAAAATGGCTGATGATGAAGGATTGCAAACTGAGCTAAGCGGAGATGTACCGGGAGCGGAGATGGAGATAGGCGGTGTCTCTGAAATTGTCGGCATTATCTTGGCTTTTGTCGTTTTAGCCATTACATTCGGTTCTTTATTAATAGCAGGTTTGCCGATTTTAACTGCACTGATTGGTTTAGGTGTAAGTATTGGACTGGTTTTGATTGGGACACAAGTATTTGATATTGCTTCTGTCAGTCTTTCATTAGCCGGAATGATTGGCCTTGCTGTTGGTATTGATTATGCTTTATTTATTTTTACGAAACACCGCCAGTTTTTAGGCGAAGGCATACAAAAGAATGAATCAATTGCGAGAGCCGTGGGAACAGCGGGAAGTGCAGTGGTTTTTGCCGGACTTACTGTTATCGTTGCACTTTGCGGATTAACTGTCGTTAACATTCCTTTTATGTCTGCGATGGGGCTGACAGCAGGGCTTAGTGTACTGATGGCTGTTTTGGCTTCCATCACACTTGTGCCTGCGGTCTTATCGATTGCAGGGAAGCGGATGATTCCGAAATCAAACAAGAAAATAGAAAAACAAAGCACTGAAACAAATGTCTGGGGACGCTTTGTCACCAAAAATCCTATCATGCTAAGTGTATGCAGCATTCTGATTTTGATCGTCATTAGTATCCCATCTATGCATTTGGAACTGGGCTTGCCTGATGCTGGGATGAAAGCTAAGGATAATCCGGATCGCCGGGCATATGACTTGCTTGCCGAAGGCTTTGGAGAAGGATTTAATGGCCAATTAACAATCGTAGCGGATGCCACAAATGCTACAGAAAATAAGGCGGAGGCTTTCGCAGATGCAGTGAAAGAAATAAAGGGCTTAGACCATGTAGCAAGTGTCACTCCTGCAATGCCTAATAAAGAAGGGAACTTTGCCATCATTACGGTCGTTCCTGAAACAGGTCCAAATGATGTCACAACGAAAGATTTGGTACATGATGTACGCAGTTTATCAGATAAAAACGGAGTAGATTTGCTTGTTACTGGATCAACTGCAGTGAATATTGACATTTCAGATCGCCTGAATGATGCGATACCGGTGTTTGCTGTACTTATTGTTGGCTTTGCGTTTGTATTGCTGACCATCGTTTTCCGTTCGCTGCTTGTGCCGCTTGTTGCTGTTGCAGGTTTCATGTTGACGATGACAGCCACTCTTGGAATCTGTGTATTTGTCTTGCAAGACGGGAATCTCATCGACTTTTTCAAAATACCTGAAAAAGGGCCGATACTCGCGTTCCTGCCGATTTTATCGATTGGGATTCTGTTCGGGTTAGCCATGGATTATCAAGTATTCCTTGTCAGCAGAATGCGTGAAGAATATGTAAAAACAAACAATCCAGTACAAGCCATTCAGGCTGGATTAAAACACAGTGGTCCTGTTGTTACAGCAGCCGGCTTGATCATGATCTTCGTTTTTGCAGGATTTATCTTTGCAGGCGAAGCTTCTATTAAAGCCAATGGGCTGGCTCTTTCCTTTGGTGTACTCTTTGATGCCTTTATTGTAAGAATGACACTGATTCCAAGTGTCATGAAGCTGATGGGGAATGCAGCCTGGTATTTGCCGAAATGGTTAGACAAGATTATTCCGAATGTGGATATAGAAGGGCATCAACTGACAAAGGAAATACAGCCGGAAATAGATCATGAACAAAAGAAACAAATCAGTGTGTAATAGAAAAAGCAGATCTTTTATGATCTGCTCTTTTGCTTATGGTAGTATTTAGAAGATGAAGTCGGCAGTTAAAAGGAGACGCTTATGGCGCCATCACTCATTTTCGATATGGATGGAACTTTGTTTCATATTGGCAGAAGCTGCATCATACTAGCAGGCATCCCAGGAGAAGTGACATGATTTTTTGACTTTGCATTCACTACTTGATGCCAAGGATCTTGAGAATCCTTCTTGAAAATAAAGGATTTTACAACTGATCATATAAGAAACCTAAAGAAACAAGCACACAAAACCAGCTGCGGGTTTTGTCCAAGAAAAATAGAGTCCATAAGAGGGACTCTATTTTTTGAAGTGCCCGGCTAGAAGCATATTGCAGGACTTTATGAATGCAAATCACTATCTTATAAGCCCTTACCGTGAAATGCCTGTTTCTGCATTGAAAAAACGCATTACACGTTCATTTACGTAAGTGGGTTGTTCCATCGATAAAACATGTCCGGCATTTTTAATGACTTCCGCCTCAATATCTGGAACGAATGAAGAGGCTCGGTGCAGGGCTGAGTGGGGATCATAGATGACTTCATGTTCACCAAGTAATAATAGGATAGGAACTCTTGCTGAACGTAATTCCTCATCGGTAAAAACATACGGAAATCCGTCGGCATTAGGATTTGGATTTCTTGATCCATCCTGCCACATTACCCCTGCCTTAAACTGCTTCACAAAAATCGGGTGCAGCACATTCTGATCATTCATCATCCAATTTAAGAATGTTTCAACTCCATTTGACGCTGTAAGGCCAAGAGCGTATTTGTAGAAATCGTGATGAAATGGCAAAAACGTTTCTGCCGGACTCAGTATAGCTGCGCTTTTTACTCTCTCAGGCATACGTAAAAGGAAATTCATCGTATGGAGACCGCCAAGCGAAAGTCCGATCATGTGGGACTTTTCGATCCCCAGATTGTCAAACACATCAAGAAGCCAATTGGCGTAATCCGTTCTTGTACCGCTTACATTCTCAGGAATACTCTTGTTTTTATCACCTATGATATCAACTGCATAAGTTCTGTATTTACTGCTCCAATCGGCGATGTTGGGATACCACATCGTCGAGCTGAATAATGCTCCGTGGAGTAATACAAGCGGCGGGGCATCCTCTGGGCCGCTTGCAATCACATGTGTTTGACCAAAACGAGTAGATATATAGAATGATTTACAACGGACCGGCCAAAGACTAAGGCTTTCATTATAAGTTTGATAATAGCGGATACCGTTGTCACTTAATTCGGGAATACTAGATGAATGGTTTGACATACAAATGCCCCTCCCAATTTTGTTTAAATGAATGTGCCGTTTCGTGATGGGGAATCTGATTTTGATATAACAGACTTTATTTACAATATAATACAGTTGTTATTAGACGTCAAATCCAAGATGAAAAGGAAAAAAACGATTGAAACAGATTATTGAAAATCAATATAACAGAATATTAACCTCCTTTGTGGAGCCGCTTCATTAAAACCGCAATCCAAATGCATGAATCACAAAAATCACAACAGGAGGGATCAGGAGGGAAGGCAGCAGATTCAGTGTTTTGAACTTCTTGATTCCAAGAATGCTTAGACCTGAACTGAGGATGAGTATGCCTCCCACAATTGTGATTTCATTAATAAGGTCTGTATTGATTGCGCTCTCCATTACTTGTGCAAATAAATAGATGGAGCCCTGCCAGGAAAATAATACAAGTGCGGCAGCCGCTATTCCAAAACCAAAAGTTGAAGCGAGCACAATGGAGGTGATCCCATCTAACATCCCGTTTGTCAGAAGGTATGTATAATCTCCATGCAAAGCGGCTTCAACAGGGCCTAATATTGACAGCGAACCTATACAAAATAATAAGACCGCAGTTGATAAGCCCTCTGCTAAATTGCTTTTAGAAAATTTGTTCACCAGCTTGTTGAATCGTAATTCTAAATTGATGATCTGGCCTAGCAAACCTCCAATGGCTAAACTCACGATGAATAGAATGGGGTATTTACTATCAGGCAAATGCTGTGTAATGGCGTTGATCCCCAGTGCGACCGCAGCGAATCCCATTGCCTGCATCAAAATATCCTGGTATTCATCTTTAATGCCTTTTTTGAATATCCCCCCGATTATGCTTCCTGCAATGATCATCACTGTGTTAAAAATCGTTCCAAACATAAGCTTTCTCCTCCAAAAATCATTCCTGCATAAAAAATAAACCCTCTAGTTAGTAGAGAGTCAAGGGAGATCAAAACATATTCATGAGATTATTTGATGGGCAGCAGGATTTCAGTCACGTAATTATCTAGGTTATTCGTAATGCCATAATCAATGAGTGTGATTTCGATTGAGTCCCCTGCTACCTCATAATGATGTTCTTTCATATATGCCAGTAATTTTTTGTAGTATGGTTCGGCTTCTGGATGTGACCCTTTAAACCTAATTTGCAGATATTCTCTTGAAGGAAAGATGATTTCTGAAGAAGTTTTTTCATTTTCATCTTCAAGAATCATAAATATACTGGAATATTTGTCAAACTGTTTTGCTTTCACATTTGCTGCAGAAATGGATAAACCAATCTTGCCTATGAATATATCTTCGTTTACATTCAGGTGGGTTCTCAATTCAGCTAACGAATGTTCGATATCATGGCCGAGAACATATTCATGCTGCAAATAGGCCACACGCATTGCGGGAAGTTTGATTTTTGAAATTTGATGTAACGGCATGTTAACGGCATCTTCTATATGTGTGATGCGTCGGGAGATCTTTCGTTCAATGCGTTCCAATTCTTTCTTCTTGCGATCAATTTCAACCTGCTGGCTTTTTAGTAAATGAAGAAGAGTGTTTGTATTTTGAGAGTTATAAAAATCAAGAAGCTTATTGATTGGCAGGCCTAGGGCCCTCAAATACTTGATGGTATCCAGCCGCTCAAACTGTTGGGTAGAATAATATCTATAGTTCGTTTGCTCATCTTTATATTCCGGTTTCAAAAGGCCGATTTCATCATAATACCGAAGAGCAGAGATTTTCACATTGAATAACTTTGACACTTCTCCAATCGAAAAAAATTCCTTCATTCTAACAACCTTTCTGTCCTATGATTGATATACACACATTATATAGTACGGCGAGTACTAAAGGTAAAGTTTGCAGCATAAAGAAAAAACTCCTTCTAAAAAGGAGCTTTTCATTCTTCGAAATAAGGATTTACATGGATGAGCACTTCTTCTACATCTGAAAACTGTCTTTTGATTTCATTTCGAATTTCGCGGGCAATGTCGTGTCCCTGCTTAATTGTCAAATCATGATCCAAAGATAAACGGACATCAAGCAATTTATAGTGGCCATGTTCTCGCGCGCGGATTCTATCAATTCGTTTTACCTGATCACATTGAAAAATAACAGCTTTATATTCCTCTATCAGCTCGGGATCAACACTCTTTTCCATGAGCACATCAACAGACGGCCTGATTAATTCCATTGAAATCTTAAAAATGAGGTAAGCAACGATTGCACTGGCAATGGCATCGGCGTACAACAGATAGGACCATCCACGGCTGTTTCCGATGATAGCCAACAGGACGCCGATAAAAGCGGCAAGAGAGGCAACGATATCGCCTTTATGATCGTACGCAATCGCTATAATCGCTTTGCTGTTCCATTTTTTCCCTTGCTTTATAGAATAACGATATAAGATTTCCTTAGCCACGTACGAAATCAGAGCCGCAAACAATGCGCTGTATTGGGGAACGCTTGGCCCTTTAACAAAGGACAGAATCGCTTCTATGAGGATATAAACGGATACGATCACTAAGATAATTCCTACAATCGCCTCACTAATGACTTCAGCTTTTCCGTGACCAAAAGGATGGTCTTGATCGGGCGGTTTATTGGAAATTCCGATCACTGCCAAGACTGCAATCGAAGCAACGACATCTGCCGCGGAATGTATTCCGTCTGCAAACACGGCTTCACTATCGCCTACCAGCCCAAAAAAGACCTTTCCTGCCATTAAGATCAGATTGGCGATCAATGCAATCAAAGCAACTTTTCTGCTTATTTGTTCTCTTTCACTTGCCATTTTTTCCTCCTATAAAACTGCACAAAAAAATAGGAGTGCTCTATATACGCTCTCCGTATCATTTCCTGTGTAATCACTTTGTTTATCATACCAATTCAATTTCGAGTGGGTCTATAGCAACGTTGTTTCCTGTTTACTAATAAATAAGGTGACAGAAAAAAAGTTGGAGCTATGCTAAAAAGGTCATACAGCAAACAAATGAGTTCTTATGTAACAACAGTGATGATTCGCTATTAAAATGCTGCCGTCAGTGAAAAATTTCCACCTAATTTTCAAAAACCTATTGACATGAGAAGATCTGTATTTTACTATTATCTCATATTCAAGATATTTTAATTTGAGATATTTGGTCGGAAAGATCAGCGATCAAGCGCAACTCTAAGTGTTCAATCGTTGTCAGTTCTTTTACACAATATTCAATATGATTTTTTATAACATAATATCTCGAATTCGAGATAAAAGGGAGTGTAGCGTAATGGCTGAATTTACTCATTTAGTCAATGAAAGACGATCTGCAAGCAATTTTCTTTCAGGTCATCCAATCACAAAAGAAGATCTCAATGAGATGTTTGAATTGGTTGCATTGGCACCATCGGCTTTTAATTTGCAGCATACAAAATATGTGACGGTTCTTGACCAGGACGTAAAGGAAAAGCTGAAGCAGGCCGCAAACGGACAATATAAAGTGGTTAGCTCTTCTGCGGTTCTCTTGGTATTAGGGGATAAGCAGGCATATCAACAAGCGGCCGATATCTATGAAGGTTTAAAGGTATTGGGGATATTAAATAAGCAAGAGTATGACCACATGGTGCAAGACACCGTTTCGTTTTATGAAAACAGGGGAGAACAATTTAAGAGAGATGAGGCGATAAGGAATGCTTCACTTTCTGCGATGATGTTTATGCTGAGTGCTAAGGAAAAAGGCTGGGATACCTGCCCGATGATCGGCTTTGATGCGGAAGCCGTAAAACGGATTTTGAACATAGACGACCAATTTGAGGTTGTCATGATGATTACGATTGGAAAAGAAAAAACAGAGAGCAGAAGACCGCGCGGCTACCGGAAGCCTGTGAATGAGTTTGTTGAGTATATGTAAAAGGAGCGGATAAAAATGGCTAAAAAAACGATGGGAATTCATCATATTACAGCGATTGTCGGTCACCCTCAAGAGAACACAGATTTTTACGCAGGAGTGCTTGGGCTTCGTTTGGTCAAGCAAACTGTCAATTTTGATGACCCAGGTACGTATCATCTTTATTTTGGGAATGAAGGCGGGAAGCCGGGAACAATCATTACCTTCTTTCCGTGGGCCGGAGCCCGCCAAGGCGTCATTGGAGACGGTCAAGTTGGCGTGACTTCGTATGTCGTGCCGAAAGGGGCTATGGCATTTTGGGAAAAGAGACTAGAAAAGTTCAACGTTCCCTACACCAAAATCGAGCGCTTTGGGGAACAATATGTAGAATTTGATGATCCTCATGGACTGCACTTAGAAATCGTGGAAAGAGAAGAAGGAGAGGCTAATACGTGGACTTTCGGAGAAGTAACGCCCGATGTTGCCATTAAAGGTTTTGGGGGTGCAACCCTATTATCAGAGCAGCCTGACAAAACCGCTGACCTTTTAGAAAACATCATGGG
Source organism: Bacillus sp. LM 4-2 (assembly GCF_000978495.1). Lineage (NCBI taxonomy): Bacteria > Bacillati > Bacillota > Bacilli > Caryophanales > Bacillaceae > Bacillus > Bacillus sp. LM 4-2. The sequence continues at coordinate 570,421 of NZ_CP011101.1, forward strand.
GCTGGAGCGAGTCGGCAAAGAAGGAGACTTCGTTCGTTATCGTTCCGCCGGTGATATCGGAAATGTGATTGACCTTAAGTTAACGCCTATTGGCCGCGGGCAAATGGGGGCCGGAACGGTGCATCACATCGCTTGGCGGGCTAACGATGATGAAGATCAGTTAGATTGGCAAAGATATATTGCTTCCCACGGATATGGTGTAACTCCTGTTCGGGATAGAAACTACTTTAATGCCATTTACTTCAGGGAACACGGGGAAATCCTGTTTGAAATCGCAACTGATCCCCCAGGCTTTGCACATGATGAAACACAGGAAACAATGGGCGAAAAACTGATGCTGCCTGTGCAATATGAACCGCATCGCACACAAATTGAACAAGGGCTGCTGCCGTTTGAAGTAAGAGAGTTAGATTGATTTGACACATAAAAAATAAAGAAACATATATTCAATTGATGATTGCTGGATGGTACTGTCAGCAAAGAATCAGATAAAATCAAAGATGAGGAGAGATACAAATGGAAGATGCAGGACTGTTGCTTATTCGTATAATGATTGGTGTGGTGTTTTTGTTTTATGGCACACAAAAATTATTCGGCTGGTTTGGCGGATACGGGATTAAAGGAACCGGACAATGGTTCGAATCAATTGGGGTGAAACCAGGAAACGTTGCGGCCGCTCTATCAGGTCTTGGGGAGTTAGTAAGCGGAATTCTATTTATTTTAGGCGTATTCCTCCCGCTTGGAGCTGCTATCATAACAATCATCATGTTAGGTGCTATCGTAAAAGTCCATGGAGCGAAAGGTTTTGCGAATGGCGCCGGAGGTTTTGAATATAACCTGGTGCTCATTGCAGTTTCCATAGGGGTTGCACTCATCGGTTCAGGAGCTTACGCTTTGCATTTTTAATACGAAAGTATGTAAGAACAGTTGCTGCTTGTCAGTAACTGTTCTTTTATTTTCACATTTTCGGCAAGCTTGCAGGTACTCTGCAAAGCAAAAAAGCGGATATCATAAATATAAATCTGTATAGTGAATGATACGTATTGATGAGCTTGGTCATGAAAAACAGACCTATTTGAAGGAGTAAATGGATGAAAGAGATGACAGGATTACATTCATTAGTTTCTATAGAAAACTTTATCAAACAGCACAAATTCAGTTTTATTTATATATCAAGGCCTGGCTGTACAGTATGTCACGCAGTTCTGCCCCAGCTCAGAATAGTATTGGATCAGTTTCCAAACATCAAATTGGGGCATATCAATGCTGACGATGTAGCAGAGGTCGCCGGCAGATTTTCAGTTTTCACCGTTCCTGTGCTTCTTTTGTTCATTGATGGGACTGAGTTTCTAAGAGAAGCCCGTTTTGTTCATTTTGAACAGCTTGAACAAAAGCTGAAAAGGGTTTATCGATTATATGAAGGCGAATAAAGGAATAAGGCAAAAAAAGAACTCAAATGAGTTCTTTTTTTATTCTTCACTAGGCGAAGAAGGGTTATCAACCTGCCCTTGATCACTTGTATCATTATCACAACTTGCTGAAATAATAATTGAATGAGAAGGAGAGTAATCTCCTAATGTGAAATTCACTCCGTAATTTTTGCTGTTCGCAGTATGGCTGTTTTGCAAGTTTTGTCCGATATCTGTATTGGCGTTTTGTGTCATTCCATTTATCGTGAGATTTGAGATGTTGATTTGAGATCGCATGCTTCAAAAACTCCTTTCACTCAGAAGTAGCTGTCATAAAGGACGCTGGCAGTCTATTTACTTCTATGATATTGCGTTTTTATATCATTGCATCAACATAATGGTAAAAATAATAGCGAGTGAATGATCATCTTTTGAAGATGATCAACCTATCAGCAGAAATAAAGCCGCCTGATAAAGAGGCGGCAGATCGTTATATGTCATCTATGAATTTGATGTATCGTTTTTCGTTTGCCTGAAGGATAAGATAGTCGTTTTTAATGATGAGTAGGAGCCTATAGCAGCGTAGCCATAAAACCAGCCCATAAATACGCCAGAAAAGAGGCTGTGTCGATGGCTTATGAAAACAGAAATGACAAGGCCTGTTATTAAGGCAACTGACGGTACAAAAGTTTTGGGGATTTTCAATAATATTTTGAGGATTTGGGTTATCAATATGATGATTGGAACAGCTATCACAGCATCCCAAAAGTTCGTGTGAATAATTGGAAAAGCCATACGGCACCTCATGAAGTGTTTATTTCTTAATTTTTACGCTAAAAGCTTGGAAAGCAGCTCTTGGATCGCATATGTTACATTTTGGGCTTGATTGGCGGAGCTTGTTTGGCTTAAAGCATTGGATTCAAAAACCAAACCTGTATTACTCCCACCGGAACCCTCTGTTGTTTTAGACACAGAGAACGGGCTGATGGAAACTGCAAATCCGTTATTAAAAACGCTGTTCCCGGATATCGAATGAATATAAACTGGGAATTTCATCATTCATCTCTCCTCTCTGTTATGACTGTTTATACAATATGGTGTGTGAGCAGCAGTTGCTTAAACAAAACGGCAAAAACTTTCAGTAAGAGACAAAAACCTGCAAAATGCCACAAGCGCCTTTTGTTAATGCAGCTTTTTAGGGACGTTTTTTTTATTTTTTTTGCCAACTTCATCAAAAATATTCTGATTGCCAGACTGGGCTTGTCCGTCCTTATTTATGAAATCGGGGTGAATGAGTTTTTTCAGATCCCTGACTGTTAAAGGCTTGGCGTCATCAGTTAATTCTATTCCTAATTGCCCGTTTGCCTCTAATGTCGCAATTTTGACATCTTGTATAGCCGTAACGCCGTGAAGCCTTAGCTGCATTTCAAGCTGGTCAGCTGTAAGTCTCATCTTCTTTAAGTTTTCGATATGAAGCTGTCCGTTTTCAATGACGATTTTTGCTTTTCCGGTTAACATCTTTTCAATGGTGTTCGATTTCATTTGGATCCATTCCATAACGATGAGTGTGCTTGTGAAAATTGCCGCTGCAATTAATGTTTTGAAGAGGCTGTACTCGATGATTGGCTGAACGATAATAGTTCCGATCGAAATCATGACAACCGTTTGAGTCGACGTCATTTGTGCGATTGATTTCCTTCCTGAAATTCTCAGCAAAATGACCCCGGCTACAATGAGAACAAGAGATTCCCAAGTGAAATTCATGCTACCACCTGACCAATGATGAATTAGATTTGTCATGGGATTGGCTTTTCTTCCGGCCAATCGCAATTTAATATATCCGAAAGGCAGTCGGTTCATTCTGTCCTGAACCGAACAATATTTTTGGTATAGATGGATATATTAAGCCAAACAATGATAGCAACAGGAGTTTTTTGGCCGAAACAATCTGGGAAGCGGGGAGCGCCATAACATGATTGAACTTGAAGTTGTCATTAGAACGGTTGCCAGCTTTGGCTTGCTGTTAATCGCAGAACGAATTTTAGGCAAACAGACAATCTCTCAAATGACGATTTTTGATTTTATTGCGGCGATCACACTAGGGGCGATTGCTGCCGGATTAGCTTACAATACTTCAATAAAACCGCACAATATGGCCATTTCGTTTAGTATTTTTGTGCTAACCATTTTTCTAATTTCGTTTCTGTCGATAAAGAACAGGAAGCTGAGGAAATTTTTTGCCGGAGATCCAACAGTGCTGATTCAAAACGGGAAGATACTTGAATCAAATATGAGGAAAATGCGTTACACACTTGATTATTTAAATCAGCAATTACGGGAAAAAGAAATATTTAATATCGAAGAAGTTCTTTTTGCCATTCTTGAAACGAATGGTCAGCTGACTGTGTTAAGAAAACCGCAATTCCGGCATGTGACCAAACAGGATTTAATGATTGCGGTAAACCAAGAACAAAGGCTTCCGATAGAACTTATTATGGACGGAGAAATCATTGAGAATAATTTAAAGCAGAATCGTTTGACGGAATCCTGGCTTTTGGAAGAATTGCGAAAAAGAGACATAAAGGTGAAAGAGACCGTGTACGCAGTGCTGCTGGGTAATGGGGATATTTATGTGGATCAATATAAAGACCATATATCAGTCCCTATGGATAAGGAATGAAGGAACAATCAATCTTAAAGCCCCTTATTGAACGCAATGGTTTCAACTTGTCTTGGGTACGAAATATGCAGAAGCCCGTTTAACAGCTGAATCTGTAACAAATGAGTTTCAGCGGCTTCGGGAAGCTGAATGATTCGCTCAATTTCTCCGTAATACCGTTCACGCAGCACTTCCATTTCGGCTGGAAAAACAGGCGTGATCGTTCCTTTGATCAGCAGCTGGGTTTTAGACAGTAAACGGATCGTTAATTCTTCCTCATACACACCGGGCATTTCCACAATGATAAAATTATATTCCTCATCTTGATAAAAGTCATAAACAAACGTAGAAGCTTCGGAATCAAAAAAATGTTCCGGGGCTTTATATTTGAGCACATTTGTCCAAAAGTCACTTTGTTTATATTCATTCGTAATCTCAAGCCACTTTCGAATTTTTTCGAAATCCATATGAGATTCTCCTTAAATTTGATTTGAAATCGGCGCAGAAGGGTTTCCGATTTGGTCTTGGTCACTAACGTCTGAATCAATATTTCCAGTGTTCAAAAGTGAAGACGTAGGCGAAAGATCCCCTAAGGAAAAGTTTGCTCCAAAATATTTGCTGTTCGCAGTATGGCTGTTGTGCACAGTCGGACCGACATCTATATTTCCGTTTTGCGTGACGCCGTTGATCTTAATATTTGCGATATTAATTTGATATGGCATAGACGAAACCCCTTTAATCTAAAATTGGCGGTGGTGCAATCGGAGGAGCATTAACGTTGGATGTATCAGAGTTGCCGATAGATGTCTGGTCATTTACATCAGGATCGTTTAAGAAGTTTTCCATTACGGATTCTGTAGGTGATGTATCACCGAAAGAAGAGTTGGTCCCTTGAGATTTTTGATTGTTGGTAGGGCTGTTATAAGCAGCTTCGCCTATTGTAATTGAACCATTGCCCGAAATACTGTTGATCTTCAAATAATATAGGTTGATTACTGTAGACGGCATCCCATCACACCCTTCCATCTTTCTGTACAGTACATTATGCGCCGCTGCACCCAATTGTTCCTAGCATTTGCGGGCAAAACTCTATCTGGCCCTGGAGTGATGCTCGTTAGAAAAAAGAATAAAGTTTGTCACAGCCTGAATGTCAATCTATTCAGCAAATACTTATCAGTGAATGAAAAGCCATTGATATAGGAAGCAATGAATTGATTCAGTTATTCGAAATGCATGAGACCTTTTAATAAAGGAAGCTGGCAAACAGGATCAGTTTGAAATCATTGACAATGAAGCTAATGTCATGAAATAATACTCGTTAGTAACATTACTTGCGAGTATTATTTTTGGGGGTGGTCCTCGTTGAAAAGTAAAAAAGGACGTAAAGGGGAAGAAAGCCGGAAACGGTTACTCAAAGCTGCCGCTAATGAATTTTCGATTCGGGGATTCCATGACGCGAAGGTAAGTGAAATTGTAAAAAAAGCTGGGTTCACGCAGCCTTCATTTTACCTGTACTTTCAAAGCAAAGAAGCCATCTTTGAGGAGTTAATCACCGATTTTCACTTCCGAGTAAGAAAGCTGACAGAGTCACTTCTTCTGGAAAACGGATTAAACACGGAGGATGTGACAAAACGGGTGCTGTCTGCTGTGGAATCTGTTTTTCAATGTCTGGCTGAGGACAAGGATTTAACCAAGATCGGCTTTTTTCTCAACCCGGAAGCAAAACAAATGAAAAAAGACTTGGCGATGGTTTTGAAAGAGAACTTAGAAGCAGAACAGCGGCTTGGCTATTTTCACTCTGAGCTGGATATGGAAACTGTCGCTGAGTGTTTGATCGGCATGATTGAACATTTAACCGATTCATTTTTGTTAACCGGAATCAAAGATCCGGCAAGCCTCGCAGCAGAGGTTGTGAATCTTTTAATATACGGGATGCTTCCGAAAGGGAATGACGTAAGATGATATCTATTATGATGAAAGTCAGTTTGGCAGTTTTTATGCTTGCGGGAGGCATCATAAAGGTAAGCCGTGTTCCCTTTCAAGTTGAGCATTGGCGGCATTATCAATATCCATTATGGTTTCTGACTGTTACCGGCATTCTCGAAATAGCCGGGGCACTTGCTATGACAGCGGGAATTTGGAATCGGTATGCAGCGATTGGAGCAGGTGTTCTGTTTGTCGTTCTCATGGCGGGAGCAACTCATGCGCATATGTTTCGAGCAAGACAATCGGTCATCATGGCGATACCAGCGATGATTTGTTTGATTGTTTCTATCATGATCATCATGGGGAGTTACACGTAAGCTTTTCACTAATGTTTAAGAACAAGCCCATTTGCAGGAAATCTCCTTTTCTTATCGAATAATAGAAAGTCCAGGAATTAACTGAATCAGTAAAATAGAGCTCCATTTCTGTGTTATTCGTCTGGCATCAGCTGGGCTTTTTTTATAAAGGAGGAATACAGGATGGCATTCACTTTGGAAGACATGACTGAGGAAGAGTTCGAAGCCTTTCGCGGGATGTCCGTGCAAAATTTTGCGAAACAAAACATAACGTCAGGAACTTGGACGGAAAAAGAGGCGTTTGAGAAATCGGAGCAGGCATATGAAAACATGATTCCGAATGGGCGAGACAGCAGTAATCATTATTTTTGGAACATCACAAATGACCAAGGAGAAAGAATGGGCTGGCTCTGGCTGTATGCTGATCCATTACATCCGCAAAAGGAAGCGTTTATCTATTCCTTTGGATTGTATGAAGCCTTTCGCGGAAAAGGACTTGCTCAATTGGCGCTTCAAACGCTTGATGAAAGAGCAAGAGAGCTTGGTGCGGAAAGGCTGGCTCTACATGTATTTGCACACAACGAGACAGCCGTCTATCTTTATCAGAAGATGGGCTATGCCATGACCAATATACGTATGCGGAAACAGCTATGCTGATAAAAGCTGCTTACTTAAGCGGCTTCCCAAACACAATATGCCAATGTAGATGTTTAGAGTCCTGGTAAGCTCCTGAGTTGGTGATCACACCGCTTTTTTCTTCCGTCATCATGGAAGCGATCTTTTGAATGATACCCATTAATTCAAGAAGCAAGTCATGGTCGTTCTCTTCTAGAGTGATCAATGAGGAAATATGTTTCTTAGGGACAGCCACAATATGGACTGGATAAAAAGGCTTTGTATGTAATCAGCCAATACGTAATCTGTCTCTAGCACCTTCTTTACTTTCGTTTTGCCGCTAAATACTTCATCTCAGTAAAAGTCTTCAGTCATATCATCCTCACTTTGTTTGTTTCATTTCATATTCTGCTTTTCTTCATCACCTTCTTCTATTGCGGGAAATTTCCACCTGAGGTGCCGCACACCCTCGGTATTTTTTTGCTCCCTAAATTCCTAACCCATCGCAGGCTTGAACGGCGGCTATAGGAGAGGTTGGCTTTAAAAACAGAAAAAAAGATTGACCTGTAAAATGTAAGGGGTTACAATTGAAAACAATTAGGAAAGACTTTCCTTCATTAATAAACTAATATTATAGCAATTTCATGATTTGTTTTTTTATATGAGATAATCAAGGAAAGACTTTCCTTATATTTGCAGAATGGGAGTGGTGCTGATGGGAAATGTACAGGTTGGGCTATTAGGTGCGGGACGGATGGGAGCTTTCCATGGAGAGAGTATTGCGTTTCGTGTGAAAGGAGCAGATTTGTATGCAGTTGCAGATCCGGTTCCGGGGAATGCAGAAGCATTTGCAAAAACAATCGGCTCAAATATTAAAGCGTTTACAAATCCGTTAGAAATGCTGGAGCATCCTGATATTGATGCGGTCATCATTGCTTCGCCGGCAAGGACGCATGCAGCAAACATTATGGCAGCGGCAAAGAAGGGGAAAGCTGTATTTTGTGAGAAACCGATGGCTGTCACACTGGAAGAAGCGGATGAAGTCATAAGGGTAGTAAATGAAGAGTCTGTTCCGCTTCAGATCGGTTTTAACAGACGTTTTGCTAAAGGCTTTCGCAGTGCATATGAGGAAATCCGTGCAGGAAAAATCGGAACGCCTCAGTTAATGCGTTCCATTACAAGAGACCCGGCACTCGGCGATCCAACACCAATTCCTCAATGGACGATCTTCTTAGAGACGCTGATTCATGACTTTGATACGTTACTTTACCTCAATCCAAATGCGAAGCCGATTGAAGTCTATGCCTCGGCTGATGCGCTTGTCAGGCCTGATTTTAAAGACAAAGGATTTTTGGATACGGCAGTAGTCACGATCAAATTTGATAACGGAGCGATTGCAACGGCGGAGGCAAACTTTCAAGCGGTTTATGGATATGATGTCCGCGGAGAGGTGTTTGGGTCTGAAGGCATGCTGACCATCGGAGATCTCCGCCATACAAACATGACAAGGTATAACAAAGACGGAGTCAGCTACAACACGATTCGCTACGACCAAGATTTATTATTTGATGCTTATGTTGATGAGTTACAATCGTTTGTTGACGCTGTTCGAAATAATTCACCAACCTCAGTAACAGGTGAAGATGCGCGTGCAGCACTTGCCATTGCCGCAGCTTGTATAGAGTCTTGCAAAACGAAGCAGCCTGTCACGTTAAAAAATGGAGTGCCGCAAACGGTTTGAGTATTTGATAGAAGAAGCGCCTTTTTAAAAAGAAATTCTGGTAAGCATTCGTTTATACTAAAGAGGATCTATTATATAAAGGTGGCCTTCTTAATGAAAACAACCATTTATGATGTTGCTAAGGAAGCAAACGTTTCAATCTCTACGGTTTCAAAGGTTCTGAATAACACAGGCAATATAAGTGAGAAAACCAAAAATAGAATTTGGAAAGTGATTGAGGAGCTTCAATATCAGCCAAGTGTTGTAACGTCAGCGAGAAAAATGATGAAGACCATCGGGCTGCTCATTCCTGACATCGCCAATCCTTTTATGGCCGAACTTGCCCGAGCTGTGGAGGACAGCGGCCGTAAAAAGGACTTCAGCGTCATCATATGCAGTACGGACAACGATTCGCTGAGAGAAGAAGAATATATCGCCATGCTGAAGCAAAAGCATGTAGACGGCATTATTGTGGCGACGGGCCTCAAAAACAGTCAGGCGATACGGGAACTGATTGAAAGCGACATGCCGGTTGTCATGCTATCGAGAGATATACCGCACCTGCCTGTAGACACTGTAGTTGCGGATGATTTTAAAGGGGGATACGAGGCAGCCGTCCATTTAGCCCAATTAGGGCATACTAATATAGCTGTCATAGCAGAAAAGATTAACAATACATCAATCAAAAATCGTGTCCTCGGCTTTCAAGAAGGACTGCAGGTTTCAGGAATCCAAATCGATGAATCAGCCATTCTAGACTGTCCATATGATTTGTCAGCCAGTAAAGACATCAGTTTAAAGCTGCTTAATCAAAAACAAAGGCCGACGGCTGTCTTTGTGACGACTGAGCTGCTTGCTTTAGGCGTTTTGCAGGCTGCAAGGCAGCTTCATATTCCTATTCCTTCATCTCTTTCTCTGATTGGGTTTGATAACAGCATCCTTGCAAAGATCAGTGATCCCCAATTAACAACTATCGCACAGCCGACTGAAGAAATGGGGGAAAAAGCAATTGAACTGCTGATGGACGGCATGGCCGATTCAAAACAAAAGAAAGTGATACAGCGCGTGATGCTGTCTCCTTCATTAATTGTACGGGATTCAACCGCATCACAGTTATGACGATTTGGGGGATCTTTGAGAGATCTCCCTTGCTTAAACGTTTAAATACAATGAGTCGGAGGTTTCTTGATGACGTCCAAAAAGGCTTATATCAGTCTCATTTACTTTTTCGGGGCATTAGGAGGTTTGCTGTTCGGGTACGATACGGGTGTAATATCCGGCGCGCTGCTGTTTATAAGAGAAGACATGGAGCTGTCGCCATTACTAGAAGGATTAGTTGTCAGCGGAGTGCTGATCGGTGCTTTAGCCGGAGCAGCCTTTTGCGGAAGATTTTCCGACCGCTATGGCAGGAAAAAAACAATCATCTGGCTGGGGGTGCTTTTTACAATTGGAGCCATTGGTACAGGTTTAGCTCGTAATATCGGAATATTGTTACTATTCAGAATAGAACTGGGCATAGCAGTTGGAGGAGCTTCTGCAATCGTTCCTTTATATCTGTCAGAAATGGCGCCTGCTGCGATCAGAGGCAGAATTGCTTCATTGAATACATTGATGAATTCCTTCGGGATTCTCATGGCTTATATTGTAAACTTCGTTTTTTCATCTTCCGGCAGGTGGGATCTGATGCTCCTATTAGCAGTGATTCCATCCTTCATTCTCATGGCCGGTATGTTTTTTATGCCAGAAAGTCCGCGATGGTTGTTGCAGAAAAAAAGTGAGGAGGAAGCACGCCATATTTTGCTTCTGACGAGAGATCCGAAAACAATCGATGCTGAGATCCGCAGTATGAAAGAGATTAAGACGAAAGAGCGTGTTTCCATATCAACTTTATTATCTCCGGCAATCAGGCCGATCTTATTTATCGGTATTGGGGTCGCCATCTTTCAGCAAGTAATAGGCACAAATACGATTATTTATTATACACCGACCATCTTAGAAAATGCGGGGTTCGGCGCTTCTAGTGCCATCACGGGAACCATCGGCATCGGCGTCATCAATGTCTTATTTACGATCCTTGGCTTGCTGCTGATTGATATGATAGGGCGAAGAAATCTCATGCTGATCGGCAATGTCGGAATGTCCTTGGCACTTGGTATTTTGGGTGTCAGTACGCTATTCTTTCATGCACCCGGGTGGCTACTGTTATCCTGCTTATGCTTGTTTATGGTAGCGTATTCAGCAAGCTGGGGAATGGTCGTTTGGGTTGTGCTGGCTGAAATTTTCCCGTTACAGATCAGGGGGACGGCGCTGGGAATCGCAAGTACCTGTCTGTGGCTGGCGAATATTGCAGTGTCGCTGTCCTTCCCGCTGCTTTTAGATCTGATCGGTACAGGTTCTTTATTTCTCATGTACGGCGCCATTGGCATTCTTGCCTTTCTCTTTGTTTATCAATTTGTGCCGGAGACAAAAGGCAAATCATTGGAGCAAATTGAGGGAGAAATCATGGCAAAGAATACAGTTTCACCTTTATAAAAGGGGGATTTCAATATGGAAAGAGAATATGGTATATGCTTATGGACTTTTGGCAGCATTCCATTTGAACAAAAATGCCGGCTGGCTGCAGAAATTGGAGTAGACGGAGTGGAGGTTGAAGGAGATATTTCGCTGAATCCGAGAGACCTTGCCGAGACACTTGCTGCTCATCATGTAAAGGTTTTATCAATAACACCAAGGAATGTGGATATTTCAAGCGCAAATGAAGAGGTTCAGTTAAAGGCTGTACAGTATTACTTCGATTTATTAGACTGGGCTGTGGCTTTAGGAGCTCCTCGTATCTGTCTTCACGGTGATGTCGGCAAAGTGAGAGGGAGCGGGGATGAGGCGAGGGATTGGAGTTTATTGGTCGAAAGCGCTAAAAAGATCCTGGCCAGAGCGGAGGAATTACAGATTCAGGTTGTATTTGAAGTATTGAACCGATACGAAAATCATCAAGTGGTCACTGGGGAAGAAGCATTGCAATTAATAAGTGATGTCGGCAGCCCCAATCTCTATGTTCTTCTCGATGCGTATCATATGAACATAGAAGAAGCTGACCCTGTGAAAGCCATTGAATTGACAGGGCAGAAACTCGGCGTTTATCACGTGGCTGATTCAAATCGCCAGGCCATCGGAAACGGCCATGCGAATCTGGAAAGGCAAATCGAAGCGCTTCATTCTATCGGTTATAAAGGCCCGATTATTATGGAGATGGTGGCAGCTGGACCAGACCCGTTCACCCCGATCAAAGGAAATGACTATTTGGAAGCAGTGGCAGGGTACTATAAGTCATCATTAGAGACATTAAGGTCATGGGAAGGCTTGAACATATAAAGAAAAAAGGACAACAGCTGTTGTCCTTTTTATTGCCATGCGTCTTTATATCCATAGAGGTTCTCACGGCTTCAATCCAGCTCTTTTATTCGTTTCGTAAGCTCATTGAAAGCCTGATCAAGCTCCTTATACCCTTTATCATTTGGCGTCATAAAACTGAGCTTTCCCAGCACTTCTTGTCTTTCTGTCTCAAGCTTTAAGCGAAGCTCCTCCCGCTCATTTCTTTCAGAAGGAGCGGCGTCATTTAACTGCTTTTCGATGCCATTGTTCGAGATGACGAGTTTACTGTTTGTTGTTTTTTCGAGAAAGTATCGGTCATGTGAAACCGCCAGCAATGTGCCGCTGTATTGTGATAGTGTTTCTTCCAGCTGTTCGCGTGACGGCAGGTCGAGATGGTTTGTCGGCTCATCTAAAATCAGCACGTCTTTTTCCTCCAGAATATATGCCATCAGCTTGATCTTTACACGCTCACCCATACTCATATGCTTGATCGGTTCAGTCCATTGGGCGGCTGTAAAACCTAAGTGCCTCATCAGATTTTGAACGTGCCCCCTTGCTTTGAATGTTTCATTCTTAAATAACTCTTCCGGTGTTTGTTCTAAAGGCAAATCAAACACCTCCTGCGTTAAATAGCCGATGTTTGCGGACGGCGACACCCATACGCTTCCTTCTGCTGTTTCCTGTCCAAGAATGATGTTCAGTAATGTCGTTTTTCCGCTGCCATTGGGGCCTATGATCGCAACCTTTTCGCCGTGCTGAATCGTAAAGTTTGCGTTTTTAAAGAGGGTCCTTTCTCCAAACGCTTTTGTTACATTCTGAACTTCTAAAAAACGTTTTCCTGTTTTGTGGGTTGTATCGATTGAAAAGCGGACTGTATATTCTGGGGTAACGGGTTCCGCCTTTGCTTTTTCAAGCTCTTTTTCAAGCCGCTTCTGCTTGGATTTTATCTGGGCATCCGTACGCTTCGCTTTTACCCGGTGATATTCTTTAAACCCTTCCTTTTTCGTCGATTGAGCATGGGCTTTTTCCGACCAAGAAGCGAGCCCATTCATTTGTGCTTCAATCCGTTCAATCATTTTTTGCTGCTTTTCATATTCACGCTGCTGGGTGAGTCTTTTCTTCTCCCGGAACTTCATATACCCGGAGTAATTCCCTTTGAATTCAATCAGCGTCTGATCCTCAAGCGACCATATTTTTGTTGCGGCTTCGTCTAAAAAATATCGATCGTGAGAAACGAGAATCACAGTGCCGTTATAATGTTTCAGCTGTTGGATGAGAAATTGCAGGCTTTTTTCATCAAGGTGGTTTGTCGGTTCATCTAACAGCAGCAGATCTGCATCCTCTGATAGTCCTTTCGCCAGCCGCGCTTTTAGTTTTTCACCGCCGCTTAACTGATGAAAATCACGAAGAGGCACATGCCATTTCTCCAGTAACTTCTTTTCGGCAGGTGTCTGATCCGCAAAGGAATATGCCGCTGTTTCCTGTTCAACCAAAGCCAGTTTTATATCCTTTCGAAGGATTTGACCCTGTGCAGGGGCTAAGTCATTGTGAATGAGGTGCAGCAGCGTAGATTTCCCAGCGCCGTTTTTTCCGATAATCCCAATGATATCTCCTTGCTGAACACTGGCATTTACATGTTTAAAAACAGTCAGATCCTTTACTTCATAGCTAACGTTTGTTAATGTTACGATCTCTTTCATCCATATCCCTCGCTTTAAAGGGAGAATAAAAAAATCCTCCCAAATGTGTTGGAAGGATTAGCCGTGCCTGTGCATGATCAATAAGCTATTTTTTATAAATAGCAGTGTCGTTTATATAGAAAATGGGCAGACTAATCCTATTTTTTTGATTTGAAATATTGATTTCAAACGGTAAAAATAAGATTAGTTAATCATTGTCCACCCATCATCCCTTCTTGTTTTGATTACAAACACTATAGCATACCTTCAAATTCAAAAGCAAAGGTCATTTTCATCAAAAAAACTCCTGCTCTCATTTTTGAGGCAGGAGTTTCGAGTGTTATTGATGCTTCGCTTTTCTCACTTTATAAATCACAATCAGCAAAATAAACCAAACCGGTGTGACAAATAAGGAAACACGAGTATCCTGTGCCAGTGCCAGCACAACCAGAACAAACGCCAGGAACGCAAGAATCAGGTAATTTGTAAACGGATAAAGCGGAAGCTTAAACTTGTTTGTTTTCGCTAATTCAGGTCTTGTTTTGCGGTATTTCATATGGCAGATGACCGTAATTCCCCAAATGTAGATAAAGCATACGGTTGAAATACTTGTGATCAGGGTGAATACGCCTTCTGGCATGATGTAGTTTAACGTAACACCGATTAAAATCACGATAGCTGAAAAGAATAAAGCATTTCTTGGCACTTTACGCTGAGTCAGTTTCGCCATTGACTCAGGCGCATTGTGATCTTTCGCCAGGGAATAGACCATACGGCTTGTACTGAATACAGCGCTGTTGCACGCTGAAGCAGCGGAAGTCAATACAACAAAGTTGATAATACTTGCAGCCCCGACGATGCCAACCGCGACAAATACTTGTACGAATGGGCTTTCGCTGGGATTGATGACATCCCAAGGATAGATGCTCATAATCACGAGAAGAGCCCCGATATAAAAAAGCAACACACGGACAGGAATATTGTTGATCGCCTTAGGGATTACTTTTTCAGGATTTTCTGTTTCACCGGCCGTAAGCCCGACAAGCTCAATGCCGACAAAAGCAAACACAACCATCTGGAACGAGAGGATAAACCCGTGCATGCCATTCGGGAACAGGCCTCCGTGGCTCCAGAGGTTTGTGAAGCTGGACACTCCTGAGCTTGTGGAAAAGCCTTTGAAAATCATCACAAGGCCAATGACGATTAACGCCAAAATGGCAATGACTTTAATCAAAGCGAACCAAAATTCTAATTCTCCAAAAAGCTTGACTGTCGCCAGGTTCATAATCAGTAAAATAATTAGAGCGATTAAGCCAGGCACCCATTGCGGCACACCCGGGAGCCAATATTGAGTGTAGAGCCCGACTGCTGTCAGATCAGCCATCGCAATGGAAATCCAGCAGAACCAATATGTCCAGCCGGTGATAAATGCTGCCATATCGCCTAGGTAGTCTTGTACAAAATCCACAAAAGAGTGATAGTTCAAGTTTGATAACAGCAGTTCACCCAGCGATCTCATAATTAAAAAGCAAATGATCCCTGTGATCATATAAGCAAATAAAATCGAAGGTCCGGCAAAATGAATCGATTTGCCCGAGCCGAGAAATAAGCCTGTCCCAATGGCTCCGCCGATGGCGATGAGCTGGATATGCCTGTTTTTCAAGCCTCTCTGCAACGTTTGCTGATTTATATTGTCTTTCGTCATGTCGTCTGTCACTTTATGTGTTCCTCCATTGAAAATTGTTTATTGAGTCAGCAATCTATTTTTAATGATTATTATAACACTAAAATTTCTATCTTTTTTACTAAAAAAGGATTGATGAAAAGAATTTTAATGTGATTTGGACTATTTCCCGAAAAAAGCGGCTCCATTTAGGGAGCCGCTTTTTTATGCTTTTTCAGTTTTTGTCATAAACAGGTAGAGCCCGTAATCTGTCGGTGCGGATGCGTAGCCTGCCTGCCGCAGCATTGCTGTGATATTGCCGCGGTGGTATGTCCCGTGGTTGACAACGTGGGGAAGCAGTTCGGAAACAGTTGTTTTCATGATTCCGCTTGAGGGATTTTGAACCTGGAGTGGCTTATTGAGCTGTTCTTTTTGCTGTAAAAATAGTATATAGCGCTCGGATAACCTCAGAAAAAGGTCTTCCATTTCCTCTATTTCTTTAGCCTCTGTCTGTTCTTTAAGCTGTTCAGCTAAAGCCAACGCATCGCTCAAGGTTTTGCCGGAAAACACTTCAATCCAGCCGAGATCAGAAAGATAAACATGAGACAATACATGGGATATTGACGGAAACACGCTTTGAATTTCTTGATGGTATATCTCTTTTGGAAGCTCTTTTAATCGGTTGAATATTTGTTGATTGGCCCAGACGTTATATTCATACAATTTGAATGCCAAATCTGACATGTTAAAATTCCCCCTTTCGTGTGTATAGCTTCCATTATACACGAACATGAGTTCTTATGTAGAGTGCTCGAAAATAAAATTTGTTGACATATATAGTTTAGAGGAATAAACTAATTGACATTGAACATAAAGTTTAGTGGGGTAAACTATAATGAGGAGGGGAAGATATTGAATGAACAAAAGCTATGTCAGGCGATAAACCTGTTTGTGGAAGTCCTGCTTGAAGGGACAGAATTTGTGCATCGTGAAATCAATCAGGATGTCTTCAAGCATATCTCAAGGGAACAGGCAGACCTGTTGAAAATTTTAAAAGTCAAGGGCCCAACCTCTCCCGGCAGCCTGGCCATGTACCAAAATGTACATAAGAGCGCGATCTCTAACAGACTGAAAAAGCTGCTCGAAAAGGGATTGGTTCAATGGGACGACTGTCCGGAAAAAAGTGATAGGCGCTCTAAGCTTATTAACATTACACCCAGTGGTGAACACATACTAGAAGAATTAGATTCAGCCATCTTTAACGCGCTCAAACCGCTGATTGATGATATAGATGAGGAACACTTACATTCCATCATCGAGATATTCACCATTTTAAAAAGCAAATTTAAAGGAGGAGATTCTGCCGAATGAGAGCAATCATCAAATTCAAGTGGGCAATTGCAGCCATAGTATTAGCACTTACCGTCGTTTTGAGTTTGTTTTCTCCGAACTTAACGGAGCTGGCCAATCAAAAGGGGCAGGCCCAGCTTCCCGCTGATGCTGTTTCAGAAAGGGCAAACGCCATTTTAAAACAAGCAGGAGAAGACAATAATTCGATCAGTGTTGTCTTTACATTAGACAACGCTTTAAAGAAAGAAACAGAGAATCAGCTCCGGATAATGATCGATAAAATTAAAAAGATCGACGGTGTAGAAGAGGTAACATCTCCTCTGTCAGCGGAAAAAGAAGTCAAAGACCAGTTGATGTCGAAAGACAAGAAAACCGTTCTCATGCCTGTCACGATTACAGGTTCTGATAAAAAGGCGGAAAAAATTGCGGACGAGATTTATCAAATCGTTCCTGATGACTTGACGGCATATATTACGGGAGCTTCCCTTATCAACCAGGATTTCGCTCACAGCTCAGAGGAAGGGCTTAAGAAAACGGAAGTGATCACAGTCTGCCTGATCATCGGTTTACTGTTGATCGTGTTCCGATCTGTTGTGACGCCTTTTATCCCGATTGTGGTTGTCGGTTTTTCTTATCTGATCAGTCAATCCATACTGGGCATCCTTGTATACAATGTTGATTTTCCAATCTCGACGTTTACGCAAACCTTCTTAGTCGCGATCCTGTTCGGCATTGGAACAGATTACTGCATACTGCTTCTTACACGATTCCGTGAAGAATTGGCAAACGGGCATGATAAAAAAGAAGCGGCGCTTATCGCTTACCGCACAGGGGGAAAAACCTTATTTATCAGCGGATTTGCGGTATTGATCGGATTTTCCGCCTTAGGATTTGCGAAGTTTGCGATTTTCCAATCCGCAGTAGGGGTAGCAGTCGGTGTGGGAATTTTAATGATCATCCTCTACACACTGCTACCATTATTTATGGTGACGCTGGGAGAAAAATTATTCTGGCCTTCTAAGAAAGTGCTGTCACACAGTGATAACAAACTATGGGCGTTTCTCGGCAGACACTCCGTTGCGCGTCCGTTTCTGTTCATTGTCATCACGGTGGTGATTACGCTTCCGTTCATCTTGACCTATGATGACCAGATTTCATTCGACTCAACTGCGGAAATCAGCAGCGATTATAAATCTATAAAAGCTCTCGAGGCCATTAAGGATGGATTCGGGGAAGGAAAAGCGTTCCCGATCAATGTTGTCGTAAAAGGAGACAAAGATCTTACAACAGCTGATACAATCCCCTATCTAGGAAATATCAGCAAAGCGATCGAGAAAGTTGATCATGTTGACTCTGTTATGACCATTACGCAGCCGACTGGTGAAAAAATCAAAGATTTATATATTGATAACCAGCTAGGATCGGTTTCAGACGGGCTGGATAAGACGGTAAAAGGGATTGCCGATGTCCAAAGCGGATTAACGGATATAGAAAACGGACTGAATCAAATGGCAGGGCAAACCGGCTCGGCCTCAAATGGAGGGTCTGGCGGTTCACTGGGCGATGCGGCAGATGGCTTGGGCAAAATCAATCAGCAGCTGCAGCTCGTGAGCAAACAGATTTCCCAAACCGGCAATACCGCACAGACCGTGCAGCAGCTTACGGCAATAAGCGGACAGCTTGGCCAGATTCAAACCGGCCTTGAACAAGCGAACCAACAGCTCTCAGGCCAGCAGGCACAAGCCGGAACGCTGACAGAAAGCCTGAAAAAGCTGTCCGAAGGCGTGAAAAGCGCAAATGAGGGCCTGACGAAAGTCTCTGACGGTATTACAGCTTCCAGTGATATATTAGAGGACATGAGCAAAAGTCCAACTGTAAGAGATACTGGCATATTCATTCCTGATCAAGTAATGAAGGACAAAGACTTTAAGAAGTCAATTGACCAGTATTCCTTTGCAGACGGCAAAGGTGTTCAATTAAGTGTCGTTCTGGATTCAAATCCGTACTCAGAACAAGCTATTACGACAATAAACCAAATCAAAAAAGCTGTCGCAAACGAAGTTGACGGCACTCCTTTGGAGAATGCACAGATCGTGTACGGCGGGGTCACGAGTATGAATGCGGACTTAAAAGAGCTGTCCACAACGGACTTCTCTAGAACAATGGTGATTATGATTATAGGCCTGTTTATCGTGTTAACCATTTTGTTCCGCTCAATGATCATGCCGATTTATATGATCGCGTCATTGCTGCTGACGTACTATACGTCGATATCCATAACAGAATTAATTTTTGTAAACGGCTTAGGAAACGCGGGTGTCAGCTGGGCAGTGCCATTCTTCAGCTTTGTCATCTTGATCGCGTTAGGGGTAGATTATTCGATCTTCTTGCTGGATCGATTTAAGGAAGAGGTGCACCTTGGCATTGAGCAAGGTGTCGTCAGGTCAATGAGCAAAATGGGATCTGTCATTATTACAGCTGCCATTATATTGGCCGGTACGTTCGCGGCGATGATGCCTTCAGGTGTTAATACACTGATGCAGGTGGCAAGTGTTATCATCATCGGGCTCTTGCTTTACGGCCTTGTCATACTTCCGCTCTTCATCCCGGCAATCATTGCGACCTTTGGAGAAGGAAACTGGTGGCCGTTCGGCAGGAAGAAAGGAAAAGAGTAATCGAGAGAAGAGTGATGAATGGTCATCACTCTTTTTTCATGACTAAACGACTAACTTCAGACGTGTTACCCAAAAAGATCAGACGATCAAACGGCGGCTGTACTTAAAAACAAAGAGCCCGGAAAACATTCCCGGGCTCTTTGTTTTATTTCCATTCTGCAATTGTATCAATCGGCAGACGGTAGGAAGCATAGCCTTTGTCTGCTGCTTTTCCGATAGAAAGTAGCATAACCGGTACATAACGTTCTTTATCTAATCCGAAGGTTTCCGCGATGTTTTCTTTATCGTATCCGCCGATCGGGTTTGTATCGTAGCCATGCGCGCGTGCAGTCAGCATCAGCTGCATGGAAACGAGACCTCCGTCAATCAGGATCGTTTCACGGTTGACCTGTGCCGGAAGCTTTTCAAAATGTGCGGTCAGCGCGGTGATTTGTCTGTCTTTGACCTCCTGCGGCATGTAACCAAGTTCCACAGCTTTTGAATAGATTTCTTCTAAGTAGTCTGCATTGTTCATGTCTGCAAATACAGCGATGACAGCAGATGATGTTGTGACCTGTGTTTGGTTAAAGCTTGCAAGCGGTGCGAGCTTTTCTTTTCCTTCCGGGCTGTCAATGACAAGAAAACGCCATGGCTGCGCGTTAACAGAAGATGGGGCAGTTGTTGCTTCCTCTAAGATCTCTGTCATTTCTTCTTTGCTGATTTTTACTGCCGGATCATAGTTGCGGATAGAACGGCGGCCTTTCATAATTTCCATAAAATCGTTTGTTTTGATCATGTTGATACACTCCTCTTAAGCTTCGATATTATTTATATTGTTTCGCATGCGCGCCAGCACATCAATGAGCAGGCGGCGTTCTTCTGCGCTTACATTTGCGAGCATTTCCTTCATGAAACGCTCCTTTTCCTTCTTAGAAGACTCAATTCGCTCTCTTCCTTGGTCTGTTAACCGAACAAGGGTGATGCGGTTGTCCTCAGGCTTGCGCCGCCTTGATACCATGCCTTTAGCTTCCAGCTGTTTCAGGTGTCTGGTAACGGCTGCGCTATCGATATTTACTTTCTTTTGAAGGTCGCTTTGACTGATCTCATCTGCATGATAAAGCAATGTCAGCAATTCCAAACGAGATTGGCTGATGCCCGTGCATGCCTCGAACTTCACGCCAATCACCTTGTTCACGCCTTGCAGCTGATATAAAATCTCGGCTTCCTCTGAACAAAATGACGCCAAAACCCATCCCTTCTTTCCTGTCAAAACTATTAATTGATATATCAATGATTGACACGTCAATTAATATACAACGATTGATTTCATCTTGCAAGCCATTTGCACTTTTGAACAACCTCCCAGCGCATAAAATTCGCTAGGCTAGAACTTAGCAAAAAAAGCTGGCCGTTTCTTCAGATGATGCTGATCACGATGATTCCCCGCATCATTCCCTTTATAGGTGTTCTGAATATCACTTTGCCTAGCCCGTGCTCAAGCGGCTTTCACAGGCTGAAAGTTATGATACAATATACAAATGTTTCACAGCTTCAATCCATAGTTGGAGCTGACATCCATTATATAAGGGACTAGGTTGAAGGGAAGGTTTGATAACATGCTGCACAATCCAACTGGAAAAGAACGCTTGGCACTAGCGTTTCTGCTCGGCATGCTTGCTATATTGGGCCCGCTTAATATAGATATGTATTTGCCAAGTTTTCCTGAAATCGCGGAAGATTTATCAGCAAGTGCTTCACTTGTTCAGTTAAGTTTAACAGCCTGTCTGGTCGGACTTACGATCGGCCAGCTGATTGTCGGGCCGGTCAGCGATGCGCAGGGAAGACGAAAACCGCTATTAATCTGTATTTTTTTATTTGCGTTATCTTCTCTGTTTTGTGCACTGTCACCCAATATAACAACTTTAGTGGCTGCGCGTTTTTTACAGGGCTTCACTGCTTCTGCAGGGCTTGTGCTGTCTCGCGCAATCGTCCGCGATGTGTTTACCGGAAGAGAGCTTTCTAAATTTTTCTCGCTGTTAATGGTCATTACCGCGGTGGCGCCAATGGTTGCGCCTATGACAGGCGGTGCCATTTTGCTTTTGCCGTTCGCAACGTGGCATACAATTTTTCACGTCCTCATGATCATCGGATTTTTACTAGTTCTTCTGATTGCATTGAGGTTAAAAGAAACGCTTCCGCCGGAAAAACGGATTCCAAGCTCAATCGGAACATCCGTCAAAACGATGGGCAGCCTGCTGAAGGATCGCTCCTTTATGGGGTACGCGTTAACTGTCGGATTTATTCACGGGGGAAGCTTTGCATATGTGTCTGGTACGCCTTTTGTATACCAGGATATCTACGGGGTGTCTCCGCAGGTATTTAGTATTCTTTTTGGCATTAACGGGCTGGCGATTATATCGGGCAGCTTTATCATCGGACGCTTTGGCGGAATCATTCATGAAAAAAGCCTGCTTCGTATAGCGGCCATTACGGCTATGATTGCGACGGCTGTGCTATTAACCATGACCATGATTCACGGTCCTCTTGCTACATTAGTCATATCCATTTTCATTTACATGATTACGATCGGCATGGTTCTGACCAGCACGTTTACCCTGGCCATGGAAAAGCAGGGGCACCGCGCCGGAAGTGCAAGTGCGCTGCTTGGAATGCTTCCGCTGCTCCTCGGTTCAATCGTGTCACCGCTTGTAGGCATTAATGAGACAACAGCCGTTCCGATGGGAGCCATCATGTTTGTAACAGCTGTCATCGGCTCATTAGCGTTTTTTGGATTAACGAAAGAACGAGTAGGGCAGAATTCATAAAAAACCTGACATGATGTCAGGTTTTTTGTTTTATTTAGAATAACAACAGCAGGCCTGCAATCGCCGGAGTCAAAAAGATGGCTGATTTCAAAACCACCTTTGGCATGAGGTTGGTGAATTTCGCGCCTACATAGGCACCGCACATTGTCCCGACCAGAACTTTGATCAGCAATACATAATCAACAAAACCTTCTGTGATATATCCGATGCCTCCACCTACAGCCAGAGGGATGATCACAAGCATCGTCGTTCCGACAGAATGGCGAATGGACAGATTCAGCATAATCATTAAACCGATTTGAATAAAAGGTGCCGACCCGATGCCGAATGTGCCGGAAAGAACGCCGGCTGCAATTCCTAAGATGACCGCTCTCGTATACGTTGAAAGAGTGCTTTGATTCACTTGAGCCTTCTCTTTTAAAATAAATAATCTGATTAAAATGAGAATTGCTGATAAAAATAACATTCCAGCCGTCAAATAATGAAGCAAATCAGCTGGAATAAAAGATGTCAGCTTGGCGCCGAAAAATGAGCCAACCGCAGCAAAGCCTCCGACTATTAAGCCGATTTTCATTTGAATGTTGCCCTCGCGATAGTGGCTGTATGCCCCTGATAAGCTTGTAAAAGCCATGCCGGCAAGCGAAGTGCCTAAAGCCGTATGAATCGGGATATGAAAAAGAAGCGTTAAAAGGGCAATGACAAAGCCGGCTCCACCGGCGCCAATAAAGCCTAAAATAATTCCTAGAAGAAACATAACAAGAATAATGAGCATATTTTTTCCTCCATTGAAAAGATGTAAAAATGTAATCGTGTGCTATTCTGGCGGAGGTATGGTGTCCTATTGACGAAGAAAAACACGCCGTTTTTTCAGTTGCCAGTAGTCCGTCGACCGTCGTTCAGCAAACATATCGTACCTCAAATTCTGGGATCTGACAAGGCAGTTTGTTGCTTCCCATTACCATCTGTTATATGATTTTGATGAAGAAAAGCCCTTGAATATATTCAAAAGAGGTATTATATATGGACGATTTTAAATTAGATAAGCCGACTCCCTACTACCTGCAATTTTATAACCAGCTAAAAAAAATGATCTTCAACGGGACTTTTAAGCCTGGGGAACGGATAAACGAAACACAGCTGGCGAAAAGCTTTGGCGTCAGCCGCTCTCCGATAAGGGAAGCCATGCGATTGCTTGAGAAAGATGGTTTGTTAAAAGCGGATGACCGAAATGGATTTTCGATCACGTCATTAACGGCAAAAGATGTAGATGAGATTTATAAAATCAGAATTCCGCTGGAGCAGCTGGCAGTCGAATTAGTCATAGACGAAGCGGACGAAGAAGAGCTGACCATACTCGAAAAACAGCTTGAAGAAACAGAGAAAGCGATTCACAACGGCACGGAAGATACAGAAATCATTCGTTTAAACCAAAAATTTCATGAGCTGCTGGTTGATTTCAGCCATAACAGACATTTGAAAAATTTGCTTGAGCATGTAAATGACCTGATTCATTTTTGCAGAATCCTTAATTATACCGGCGACCACCGTGCAGAAACGATACTGCGTGAGCACCGCAGGATATTTGAAGAAGTGAAAAAGAAAAACAAAGAAGCAGCCAAACAGCATGTGCTGGCTCATTTCAATCATGACTGTGAGCATTTGAAGCATGTGCTTGAAGAAGGAAAAGAGAATTGATTTGTATGATCCGGTACCAAGGGGGAGCAGAACCCTTGGTATTTTTTTATGTATTCACCACATATCTAAGAGGCCCCGTTAATAAGATTTTATGATGGTTTGACTAACGAATAATGGGGGTTAAACATGTTTATCCATATCGTCGGGCCTGGTGATTCTTTGTTTTCGATAGGCAGAAGATACGGTGCTTCTGTTGATCAAATACGGGGTGTGAATGGTTTAGATGAAACGAATATCGTGCCGGGGCAGGCTCTGCTTATCCCTCTTTATGTATATACAGTCCAACCGGGAGACACGCTTACCGCCATTGCGGCAAAAGCGTTTGTGCCATTAGAGCGACTGCGAGCCGCCAATCCGGGCATCAGCCCAAATGCTTTACAAGCGGGAGCAAAAATAACGATTCCTTCGATCTCAAATTACATTGCGGGAACGTTAAGTTTTTATGTGCTACGAAACCCAGACCTCGATCGGGAATTAATCAATGATTATGCGCCATACTCGTCTTCAATTTCGATTTTTGAATATCATATTGCACCTAACGGCGACATTGCAAACCAGTTAGATGATGCGGCCGCTATTGAGACAACATGGCAAAGACGAGTCACGCCGCTGGCAACAATAACGAACCTTACATCAGGAGGCTTCAGTACGGAGATTGTTCACCAAGTGCTAAACAATCCCACAGCGAGAACCAATCTGGTCAACAATATTTATGACTTAGTTTCCACAAGGGGATATGGCGGTGTGACAATCGATTTTGAACAGGTGAGCGCCGCGGATCGCGATCTTTTCACTGGGTTTTTACGCCAGCTGAGAGATCGCCTTCAGGCGGGAGGGTATGTGCTGACGATAGCCGTTCCTGCAAAAACAAGCGATAATATTCCATGGCTGAGAGGCTACGATTACGGGGGGATAGGAGCGGTTGTCAATTATATGTTTATCATGGCTTATGATTGGCATCATGCCGGAAGTGAGCCGGGTCCTGTAGCGCCGATTACTGAAATAAGGAGAACCATTGAGTTTACGATTGCGCAGGTGCCGAGCAGAAAAATCATTATCGGAGTCCCGCTCTACGGGTACGACTGGATCATCCCGTACCAGCCGGGCACAGTTGCTTCAGCGATTTCAAATCAAAACGCAATCGAAAGAGCGATGAGGTACCAAGCCCCGATACAATATTCAGCCGAATATCAATCACCGTTTTTCCGGTACAGTGATCAGCAGGGGCGGACGCATGAGGTATGGTTTGAGGATGTCAGGAGCATGAGCCGGAAGATGCAGATCGTCCGCGAATACAGATTGCAGGCTATTGGCGCTTGGCAGTTAACGCTGGGCTTTACACCGGGCCCATGGCTTCTGCGGAAATTTTTTACGATCAGAAAAGTGTGAAAAAAGACACCAGAGCTTGGGTGTCTTTTTTTTGATTAAGTCCAGAGCAGCAGAATAGTTCATTCATTTGTACCTTGCATGGGTTGTGTTCCCATTTTACGATTAGTAGTAGTCTGATCAAACAAAGAGTCAGAATACGATTTGAGAGGGAGTTGTCTACATGAAGACAGTATTGATTTTGAATTTTCCTGCGGAAGGCCATGTGAATCCTACCTTAGGCATTACAAAAGCGTTTTCCGATAAGGGATATGATGTCCATTATATATCCACTGAAAAATATAAAAAACGATTAGAAGCAGCGGGAGCAACGGTCCATCTTCACCGGGATCTGCTGCGAACGACACCTATTCATGTCGGTTCGCCCAATGGCATTCTTGATTTCGTGAAAATCCATATCAAAACGTCATTGGACATTTTACAGATTGTCAAAGACTTATCTAAGAGCATTGAATTTGATTTTGTTTATTATGATAAATTCGGCGCGGGGGAATTGGTAAGGGATTACTTAGATATTCCAGGAGTCTCTTCATCGGCGTCTTTCTTGTTTGGCGAGGAGCACCTGAAAATCCTGCCGCTGCATCCGGAGTCTGGAGCGCCGCTTGAATTGGATCAAGAGTGCGAAGACCTTTTGGCAAAAATGAAAGAAACGTACGGTGTTGCCCCGAAAAACCTGGTTCAATTCATGAACAATAAAGGGGAATTGAACGTAGTGTATACAAGCCGTTATTTTCAGCCGGAAAGTGATCGTTTCGGGGATGAATGTCTGTTTATCGGGCCGAGCTTTCCAAAGAGAGCGGAAAAAACAGATTTCCCGATTGAACAGCTAAAAGATGAGAAGGTCATTTATATTTCAATGGGGACTGTACTGGATCATACAGAGGATTTCTTCAACCTTTGTATTGATGCATTTTCAAGCTTTAACGGAAAAGTCGTCATCGCTGCCGGAGAAAAAGCGGACCTGACCAAATTAAAGCAGGCGCCGGAAAACTTTATCATTGCTCCGTATGTCCCTCAGCTGGAAGTGCTGGAGCAATCGGATGTTTTCATTACACACGGCGGAATGAACAGCGTAAACGAAGGCATTCATTTCAGCGTGCCACTGGTTGTCATGCCTCATGACAAGGATCAGCCGATGGTGGCGCAGCGTCTCTCTGAACTCCATGCAGGCTATGTCATCTCTAAAGATGAAGTCAATGCCCAAATATTACAACAGGCCGTAGATGAGGTTTTGCGCAACGATCAGTATACGGCAGGCATTAAAAAAATCAATCAAAGCTTCAAAGAATGTATGGACATGGAAGAAGTGATGGAGCGGATTGATGAGTTGATTCGCCAAAAAAACAAATAAGAAAAAGAACTCCCGTACCTTGTACGGGAGTTCTTGATTTAAAACTTGATTTTGATTTTTTGAGCATCACTGATTTTCTTATGGTTATGGTCAAAGACGTCACTTGTCGTGATTTCGATCCACTTGATCTCTTTTGTTTTCTTCTCAGCATCCGCGGCCTTATCATGAGCATGGCCGCTTGATGCGTTCACAATAAAGCCGAGATTTCCGGACTTTTCGGCGCCGCCTTCCAATTCGCCGTTTAACTCTTCAAGATAAATATCTTTGTTCCAATCAAAGGTTTCACCCGTATTTGTTTTCATCAATGCAATCGGCGCAACATTTACTTTTTTTGTAGAGGTGTTCTTGATATCAACGAAAACCTTAACGAAATCAAACTCTTCATCGTGTGTTAACTCATGAAAGTAATCAATCATGCTGTAGTCCGGGCGCAAGTGGATCAGCTTCATTTCTTTTACTGTTAACTCCACGTCGCCAATTTTATAGGTTTTGTTCACTTGTTTGATATCTTTTAAGACAGCTTTTCCTTTATCATCTGAAAACGTTTGGCCGACCTTATGCAATGTCCGGTCATCAGTTACCTGGGAATTAGGCTGATAATCATCTGTGCTGTCCTTCTGGGATGAAGTGCTTTGCGGCTCAGCTTTTACTGTTTTCTCCCCGCCTGCATGCTGTTTTTCAGTACTGGCGTTTGATGAGCAGCCCGCAAGCATGATAGCAAAAACGAAAATTGAAAGAATTCTTCTCATGATGATTCCTCCATTAAAAAGAGATCCCGTTACTTCATACAAGCAACGGGACACCTTGTATTCTTTTACTTATCGTTAATCTTAATGTTGTATTGTAAAGCCTTGAAAACATTTTTGGCGATTTCTGTATTATCAATTTGGCCGGCAAATGTCTCACTAGACGGACCGTATGCATAGACGGGCACATCTTCACCGGTATGTCCGCCTGTTGTCCATCCAGTGTGAGAGCGTTTATTAAAGATGTTCTCGATTGCGTTATCGATATCCAGTACTTCCTTCGATTTTGCCGCTTCTTCAACAGATTGAATTTCGGCTTTTGTTAAAGCCAATTTCTTTTGATCGATATATGTTTTCAACGTTTTTTCAACATCCGCGCCGTCAGAGATCTTTTCTGCCATAAAGTCAGGTGTGCGCTTTGCGGCTTTAATGGGTTCACTGAACCAATTGTAGATGCCGTCCGCACCGATGGAATATCCGCCGGTTGAGTGGTCAGCCGTTGCGACAACCAATGTGTGCTTGTCTTTTTTAGCGAAATCAATAGCCGCCTTATAAGCTTGTTCGAAGTCTTCCATCTCGCTCATGGCGCCGACGATATCATTGTCATGGCCCGCCCAGTCAATCTGGCTGCCTTCCACCATGAGGAAGAATCCGTCTTTATCCTTGTTTAATTTTTTAATGGCTGTGTTTGTCATATCTTTAAGTGATGGAACATCCTTCGTCCGGTCAATCTTTTTAGGTAGGCCGCCGTCAGCGAATAGGCCGAGAACTTGGCTGTCTTTGTTTTTCAGCATGTCTTTGCGATCATCCACGTAGCTGTACCCCGCCTTTTTGAATTCCTTAATCAAATTACGGTCCTTACGGTCAAAATTGCTCTTTCCTCCGCCTAGAAGGACATCAATTTTGTGCTTGCTGTTGACCATCTCATCAAAATAATCATCCGCAATTGAGTTCATATTTTTTCGGCTGTGGTCGTGTGAACCGAAAGAGGCCGGAGTGGCGTGTGTAATTTCTGAAGTGGCCACAAGTCCTGTTGCTTTTCCTTTTTCTTTCGCAGCTTCAAGCACCGTTTTGGCTTCTGATCCGTCGTTATCCACCGCTATGGCATTATTGTATGTTTTAATTCCCGCAGACATAGCCGTTGCCGCCGCTGCAGAATCCGTTACATTTTGTTCAGGATCATCGGGGTAAGTTGTTTGCTGGCCGACAAGATACTGATCAAAAGCCGTAGGCTCCACAACTTTTGTCTTTTTATTATCCTTTAAGTATCGATAAGCAGACGTATAAGACACACCCATACCATCACCAATCAGAACAATAACATTCTTAATTTCGTCTTGGTTTCCCTTTTTCTTTTCCTGGGCGCTGGCTTCAGGCACACTGCCGCTGGCTAAGCTGCTGAACGCAATTGATGATAAAACCGCGATAGGCAGTAATTTCTTCGGGAATTTTTTCAACTGGATAACCTCCTAAAAATAGATAAATCTCAATGACAACCCAATTATATTTTTAAACTGTTAAGCTAGTATTAATCGATTTTAAAGATTGGATTTACAAGAATAATGAACTGGCACCCTTAAATAATGGTTATTCTTTTATGAGAAGTTTTAGAAGGAAAGAGTGATAGTACTAAAGAAATAAATTGGAGGAATAGATACTGGCCGTGGATAGGCGGACTGAAATCTGCTATAGTCGCATAGAAGCAACCCGCTTACATCTTGAACAATTTTAAGGATTATGTTGGAAAGAGGTATTGTGTAAGTACATGTCTGAGCAGTTCATATGGAGTGGCATCATTTTATTTTAGGAGGGAACAACATGGACGTTTTTTCTGAGTATTTAGCGGGGATTGATGACCCGTTCCACCGAGAAAGAACGGAAGAGGTGTTAACTTGGATAAAAAATAAATATCCAAATTTACATACAGAAATAAAATGGAACCAACCGATGTTTACGGATCACGGTACATTTATTATTGGCTTTAGTGTTTCTAAAAAGCATTTAGCTGTCGCTCCTGAAAAAGTAACGATAGCGCACGTAGAGGATGATATTGTGAAGGCCGGATATGATTACACCGAGCAGCTAATACGTATCCCTTGGAATGGTCCAGTTGATTACACGCTACTTGAGAAAATGATTGAGTTTAATATTCTGGACAAGGCGGAATGCTCCACTTTTTGGCGAAAATGAAGGAAAAAGGCATAACATATGAGCTGTATAAAATATGTTACGCCTTTTCATTTGTCTATTTTTCGTTTTGATCATCTATTGCTGCTTTTCTTCAAACAAGGTCTTTTCATTGAGCGTAAGCTGGCTCGCAGAATAATGATTACCTTGTTTCCATTTCACTTCAATCGTAATATCATGGCCTTCAAGCTCATGTTCATCTAACCGCTCTAAAAAAGAAACGGACTTTTCTTTTGCGCTTCCATCAGAAAAAGTGCCTCCAGAATAATCATGCATCGGGATTTCCGTGTCAGAACTCAGCAGAATTTCATCATCCTTTTTTACAATCAGTGATTCCAAATAAGTGTTGTCTGTTTCATGTGGTTCACCGATCCAATAAAGTTCGCCGCTGTATTCATTCGGTGCATCTTCATTTTTTGTGAAAACAGCTTCCCAATTCTGATCTTTGCTTTCTCCCTGCCAATTCGGATACTCCAAACGAACATGATGAATCAGGTGATAGGAAAAAAAGATCAAGCAGAAAGCGATTAATGGGAATGCCGTGAAAATGAGAGGGTATTTATAATGACTGGACATAAAAAGACTCCTATTCGTTTAATCAATTACCTTCGAAAATAGAATTTCATCCCGAATCAAAATGCCGTTTTCAGCCACCGCGGGAATCTCCGGCTTGAGTCGGCGCGCTTTTTCAACTGCGTTCGGAAACACTGCGGCGAATTGATAGCCTCTCTTTTGATAAAACGCCATCGCATGTACATTATCATTCGTTGTAATAAGCTTTATTCGTTGACAATGTGCATATTTAGCCGTCTCTTCAACCTGCTGGAGTAAAGCTGTGCCGATTCCTTTATTTTCAATCATACTATCTAATGAAATAATTTCACAATCTTTCCCATCTATTGTGTATGTAATACAGCCAATGATTTCGCCGCTTTCATTTACTGCGGCAAATCCATCTAATTCATCACACCGAAAAATGCCGCTGGAAATCGCCATCTCGGGTGTACCCCAATGCTTGGCAAAAAAATCGATCAACATCTGTTTCGCTATCTCATTGTTTGGGATGATCATCATCATAACACTCCTCTATTGAAAGATTGCATATGTACTATCAATATAAACAATATATAACAAAAAAAATAGATGTTGAGGTGACGGCATGGAAATCAGCGATGTTATTTACGGGCACCACCATATAGACGGAGTGCTGGAAGAGCTTATCAAAAGCGCGCCTGTGCAAAGATTAAAAGGGATCTATCAAGGCGGAGCAAGCTTTTTAGTCAATCGAAGGTGGAATGTGACCAGGTATGAGCACTCCATCGGCGTAATGCTCCTCATCAAAAAGCTCGGAGGAACGATAGAAGAACAGATTGCAGGTCTGCTCCACGATGTATCACACACAGCTTTTTCTCATGTGGTTGACGTTGTCTTTGAAAATCAAGCAGAAGACTATCATGAAAACATCTTTCAACAAGTCATTGTTCACTCTGAAATCCCGGACATTCTACAAAAACACAGCTATCATACTGAAGAACTTTTATCTGACGATTCAAAGTGGACATTGCTCGAACAGCCCGCACCGGAGCTGTGTGCTGATCGGACAGACTATACGCTGCGTGATATGTACCGATATGGACACATTAACCTGCACGAAGCGCAAACCTTTTTGGATCATCTTATTGTGAGAAACGGAAGGATGTTTCCTGATAGTATTGAAGCTGCCGAATGGTTTGTCAGTGTGTACTACAAGGAAGTGATTGATTTCTTTTTGAATCCCGTGAATGTATATGGATATGAGTATTTAGCGCGAGCATTGAAGGCAGCGCTGCGGCATGATGTCATATCCGCAGAGGATCTGCTGAAAACGGACCAAGAGGTACTGAACATCCTGCGTGCATCAAAAAATGAAGAAGTTCTGAGCTTGCTTACATCTATTCATCCCGGCATACAAGTAATAGAAGATGACATCCAGTACGATTTCCATCAAAAGAAGAAAATGCGCCTAATCGATCCATCCATTTTTCTTGATGACGAATGGATCAAATCCTCAGATGCTTCTGAAAAGGTGAGGAAAATGGGGGAGGCCGCTTATCAAAAAGCAAAAAAAGGTGTGTATATAAAAGTCTTAAATCAATAAATGCCGCCTGACAGCGGCTTTTTTTATGTTTGGCTTTGCAAACAAAGGGGAATAGGACAAACTGCGGGAACGCATTATGAGAATATCAGCGTATTTACATACCGTTCGGGGGTATAGTATTATCGAGAGGGCATGTTTTCATTGTCTGCGGGCAAAAGTTACAGGAAAAAAATGAAGCAAAGGAGAATGAACATGAAAATCTCTAAAAATGCACTGGGAATTCTGATGTTATCTCTTGTTTTTGTTTTATCAGCATGCGGCAATAACAACAGTACGAAAGAAAGCACACATGACAATCATTCAGACTCCTCAACACATGAAGAGATGGACCATTCCGGATCAGCTGACGTTCCAGAGGGATTACAGGAATCTAAAAATCCGAAATACAAAGTAGGCAGCCAGGTAATCATCAATACTTCCCATATGAAAGGCATGAAAGGTGCTGAAGCTACGGTAACAGGCGCCTATGATACAACTGCGTATGTTGTTTCTTATACTCCGACTAATGGGGGACAGCGTGTGGATCATCACAAATGGGTGATCCAAGAAGAAATCAAAGATGCCGGAGATAAAACGTTACAACCCGGAGATCAGGTGATTTTAGAGGCTTCTCATATGAAAGGCATGAAAGGAGCAACAGCCGAGATCGATTCCGCGGAAAAAACAACTGTATACATGGTTGACTATACATCGACAACAAGCGGCGAAAAAGTGAAAAACCACAAATGGGTCACCGAAGATGAGCTTTCTGCTAAATCATAAAAAATCCTCCTTTTACAAGGAGGATTTTTTTGCTGTTTGAACAGGTCTTGTTAAAGAAATGAAAGCAAACAGGACAGCGATGATCACAATCGATCCGCCGCACCATGCTGTTGACACTACAGTACCTGTCTGATCCAAAACAACACCGCCAATGGCTGAGCCAAGGGCAATTCCGACTTGGAGGGCCGATGTGTTAAAGCTTTGCTGAATGTCAGACGAATCAGGTGCAATTTCAATTAAATAGCTTTGCTGAGCCGGGGCGAGGCTCCAGCTCAGAAGACCCCAAATCACCATGACAGGCAAAAAGAAAATCATAGACGATGTAGACAGCGGCAGTAAGAACATAATGATGGCAAAGGAACCGGTCACCAGCAAAATGCTCTTAAAGGAACCAAGCCGGTCAGATAGCGCTCCTCCGAAAGGGCCTCCGCATACAGCAGATATCCCAAAAAGGAAATAACAAATGCTGACCCAGAAAGAGCTCAGGTGAAGAGTCTCTTCTAAAAACGGCGCAAAGTAAGCGTAAAGCGTGTAGTGGCCAGCTAATGTAAACATCGTGACGAGGTGTGAACTCGCGATTTTCAGATTACCGATCGTCTTGAGTTGTTCCCGGAAAGGAATCATTTTCTCCGCCGGTATTCTTTCAAAGAAGATTGAAATAATCAGCATGGAGATCAGTGCCAACAGGCCGATGCCAAGGAACAAAATCCGCCACCCGAAGGAATCGCTGATTAAGATTCCGAGCGGCACGCCTAATGCGATAGCAGAGCTGAATCCCATAAAAATAATTCCGATTGCGCGGGCTCTGTATTCAGGCGCTACAATTTTCGGGGCAATTGTTAAAGAAAGCACAACAATCAGCCCTGTACTCATTGCTGCCAATACCCTAGATACCATCAGTGTTGCGAAATTAGGGCTGAAATAGGCGACAAGATTGCTAAGGAAGAAAACAAATAAAGCAATTAGATATAAGCGCTTCCGCTCAATCTTCGCAGTCAATGCCAAAAGCAGCGGCCCAGATACTGCATATCCCAGCGCAAACACACTGATCAGCTGTCCGGCTGAAACAATGGAAATGTCTAAATCATTTGCGATCTGAGGAAGAATTCCCCCCACAATTAACTCAACCAATCCGACTGCAATCGTAGAAGCTGCAAGCAGGAAAACTTTGAAATTCATAACAAACTCCTTTACTTAAATGTTTTGATAAATAAAAAAAATCCTGATTACAAAAAATGTCATAAACAAATTTTGTAATCAGGATTTTACGGTTCCTGGTAGACACCCTCAAACCATATTATTGAGGTTATACAAGTGATAATAGCTATTTAATTGATTCGTTTCCGTTGATGAGTGTACCACATTATGAATGAATCTTCCATAGAAAAATTTACAAAATGATGAACCGGACAAGCATATGATTATATTTATTTTACAAAAGTATAGACATTTAAAAATAAATGACTATAATAATCCATGTAAGCGTTTTAATCACAAGGGGGGATAGCAGTTGAAAAAAATATTACTCGCGTGCAGTTCAGGAATGTCTACCAGTTTATTGGTGACAAAAATGAAGGAATACGCACAGTCTATCGGTGAGGAAGCAGAGATTTGGTCTGTTGGCCAGGATAAAGCAAAAGAAGACATGAGAAAAGCGGATGCCGTTTTGATCGGTCCGCAAATGAGCTTTCTGAAAAGCGAACTCCAAAAAGAAGCGGATCAATACAACATTCGGGTTGAAGTCATTGACATGATGGCCTACGGAATGGCAGATGGGAAAAAAGCGTATGAGCAGGCATTGTCCTTAATGGTGAATCAATAATGGAACAGATGAAAATCACGAATTTAACAGACGAGCAAATCAGTTTTCAGCTAATCCTGCACAGCGGAAATGCCCGCAGCTGCATCATACAATCACTGCGCGCCTACAAAGAAGGGAACAAGGACGAGGCTGATGCCCTCATTGCCAAGGCTGAGCAGGATTTATCCGCGGCCCATGACATTCACTTTCAAATGATACAGAAGGAATCCGGCGGAGAAGCAACAGCTTTTTCATTGCTGCTTATGCATGCAGAGGATCATCTGATGTCAACATTATCCATGAAAGAATTAGTGAAAGAGATGCTTGATCTCTTTAAAACCAAGAATCTATAAATAATCGGGGTGGA
Source organism: Bacillus sp. LM 4-2 (assembly GCF_000978495.1). Taxonomy (NCBI): domain Bacteria; kingdom Bacillati; phylum Bacillota; class Bacilli; order Caryophanales; family Bacillaceae; genus Bacillus; species Bacillus sp. LM 4-2. The sequence goes on from NZ_CP011101.1 coordinate 605,078, forward strand.
TAGGGTGTTCGAGAAAATCAGCCAATTCCTTGTTCCAATTGCAGGGAGGTTAAACAATAACCGCTATTTGCAAGTGTTGCGTGATGCATTTATGCTGGCTTTCCCGCTGACGATATTCGGGTCCATTTTTGTTGTGTTAACGAATTTGCCGTTTCTAAACAAAATCATGAACGCCTCAATGCTTACGTCGTTTCAGTCTCATTTCGGCATTGCCTCCACGGCGACAATGGGCATTATGTCTGTCTTTGTTGTGTTCGGGATAGGCTATTACCTGTCAAAAAGCTATCAGGTCGAAGCTGTATTTGGCGGAGCGATCGCTTTGGTTTCCTTTTTGCTCTTAACGCCATTTATCATTCAGCCAGAAACAGGAGATGCCATTACAGGGGTTATCCCGGTCGATCGTCTCGGTGCAAAAGGGATGTTTCTTGGGATGATTACGGCATTTCTTTCTGGTGAAATTTACAGAAGAATCGTTCAAAAAAACCTGACAATCAAAATGCCAGCCGGCGTTCCGCCTGCTGTAGCAAAATCATTTGCCGCACTTATTCCGGCTTTTATCACATTGACCGTATTTTTGTTGATTAACGTAATGGTGACTCTGTTTTTTAAAACAAATATGCACGACGTTATTTATCACGCGATTCAGGCTCCGCTTGTCGGACTTGGAAGCGGTATCATTCCAACGCTGATTGCCGTGTTTTTCATACAAATTCTTTGGTTTTTCGGACTGCATGGACAGATCATTATCAACTCCGTGATGGACCCGATTTGGAATACACTGCAGGTAGAAAACCTTTCTGCTTACATGGCGGGAAAAGAAATCCCTCATATTATTTCAAAACCGTTTATGGAGATTTATACAGTAGGGATGGGCGGAACCGGGATGACGCTTGCGATTGTGTTTACCATTCTCATATTCATGAAAAGCAGGCAGATGAAGCAAGTATCAAAACTTGGCCTCGCTCCCGGTATTTTTAACGTAAACGAACCGATTATCTTCGGGCTTCCGATTGTCATGAATCCGATCATTATTGTGCCTTGGGTGCTGGCACCGATGGTTGTTACGCTCGTCACCTATCTGGCTATGTCAGCCGGGCTCGTTCCGCCTCCGACTGGTGTGACAGTGCCGTGGACGGTTCCATTGTTCATTAATGGCATCATGGCGACGAACTCAATCATGGGGGGCGTGATGCAGCTTATCAATCTGCTGATTGTCTTCGTGATCTGGTTTCCGTTCCTAAAAGCAATGGATAAATTAAATCTGGCAAAAGAAAAAGAACAGGCTGTGCAGGAGACAGCTGCTCAGCAAAATGATAACAGCATAAAAATGTGACATAAGGGGAGAGAGACTTGGCACAAACAGAACAATATCGTTTTCCAAAGGATTTTTGGTGGGGATCATCGGCTTCAGCAACACAAACGGAGGGTGCCGCCGACAGAGACGGAAAAGGCCAGAATATATGGGATTATTGGTTTGAAAAAGAACCGCATCGTTTTTTTGATCATGTCGGCCCCGCAGACACATCCCAATTTTACGACAACTATAAAGAAGATATCAGGCTGATGAAGGAGCTTGGCCACAACTCGTTCCGGATGTCGATTTCCTGGTCACGTTTAATACCAAACGGAACGGGCGAGATCAACGATAAAGCCGCAAATTTCTATAACAATGTCATTGATGAGTTAATCGCTAACGGAATTGAACCTTTTGTCAATTTGTTTCATTTCGATATGCCGATGGCGCTTCAAAAAATCGGCGGCTGGGTCAACAGAGAGACGGTTGACGCGTATGAAAACTATGCAAGAACTTGCTTCCGTTTGTTTGGCGGCCGGGTGAAAAAATGGTTCACGCATAATGAACCAATCGTTCCCGTAGAAGGCGGATACCTATATGATTTTCATTATCCAAACAAGGTAGACTTTAAAGAGGCCGTCCAGGTTGGATTTCATACGATGCTGTCAAGTGCCCGCGCCATTCAGGCTTACAGGGAGATGGAGCAGGACGGAAAAATCGGAATCATTTTAAATTTGACCCCATCATACCCGAGAAGCAGCCATCCGGCGGATGTAAAAGCCGGGGAAATCGCAGACGCGTTTTTTAACAGATCCTTTTTAGACCCATCTGTCAAAGGCGAATTTCCAAAAGAGCTGGTTGACATTTTGAAGCATGAAGGCTTTATGCCTGATTACAACGCTGAAGATCTTGACATCATCAAAAAGAACACGGTTGACCTGTTGGGAGTGAATTATTACCAGCCGAGACGTGTGAAAGCGAAAGAACATCTTCCGAATCCCGACGCTCCTTTTTTGCCTGACAGGTATTTTGATCCCTACGTCATGCCGGGCCGCAAAATGAATCCGCATCGCGGCTGGGAGATCTATGAAAAAGGCGTTTATGATATTTTAATTAATTTAAAAGAAAACTACGGCAACATCGAGTGTTTTATCTCTGAAAACGGTATGGGGGTTGAAGGTGAAGAGCGATTCAGGGATGAACAAGGCATCATTCAAGATGATTACCGGATTGAATTTATAAAAGAGCACCTCAAATGGATTCACCGCGCCATACAGGAAGGCTCGAACGTAAAAGGCTATCACTTATGGACGTTCATGGACAACTGGTCTTGGACAAATGCCTATAAAAACCGATACGGGTTTGTATCAGTCAATCTTGAGAAAGACGGGGAAAGAACCGTCAAAAAGAGCGGAAAATGGTTTAAAAAGGTTGCTGAACATAGCGGTTTCTAGATTTTCCTAAAGGCCAAGATCTTCCGGCAATCATCATAACGAATAGAGATGACGAAAATCCGCAACATTGATGAAATAGGGAAAAGAACTTATGATATCCGTAAAAGCTTATGTGATATCAGACTCTAACAGCTGCCGGAGGATGCCAATGAATAAATACGAAATTATTGCAAATGAAATGAGAAATAGAATTAAAAATAACGTATATCCGATCGATCAGCCCATTCCTGATGAAGTATCTCTTGCAAAAGAATTTAACTCAAGCCGCATGACGATGAAGAGAGCCTTGGATAATTTAGTTGCCGAGGGTCTGCTGTTCAGAAAACGAGGCCATGGCACGTTTATTATTCAATCTGCAATACAGGATGACCATGTACATGTAGTCAGCAATGAGATTCTCGGATTGACCAACTTGCTGAAAGATAAAAAAATCCAAAGCAAGGTCATTCAGTTTGAAGTGCAATTTCCCACTGAGGAAGTGGCCGCCCATTTGTCTATTGATCAGAAAACACCGGTTTATTATGTCGTTCGGCTGCGAATTGTAGAAGGTGAACCCTATGTATTAGAAAAAACATATATGCCGACTCATTTAATACCGGGCATTAATGACGATGTCCTTCATGATTCGATCTACAATCACATTACAAATGTGCTGCAGCTCAAAATCGCCGGAACGCATCGGAAAATCAGAGCCTGCAAATCTGATCATATTGACCAGCAGCATCTGGGCTGTAAACAGGATGATCCAATTCTTGAAGTGGAACATGTGGGCTTCTTAGATACCGGGATTCCATTTGAATATTCCTTTTCACGTCATCGGCATGACAAGTTTGTTGTGACTTCTGTAAACATACGGCGCTGATTGCGGAGACAACAAGGAGGCCATCTGCATGCTTGGCGGTATTGAAGCAGGCGGCACAAAGGTTATTTGTGCTGTCGGTAAAGAAGATGGAACAATCATTGACCGAATAGAATTCCCTACAAAGATGCCGGATGAAACGATAGAGAAAGTGATTCAATATTTTCGCCAATTTTCATTACAGGCGATCGGCATCGGCTCCTTTGGCCCCGTTGATAACGATAAAACCAGTCAAACATACGGTACCATTATGGCCACGCCGAAAGCGGGCTGGAGACACTACCCCTTTTTGCAAACTGTTAAGAACGAAATGAAAATTCCAGTCGGATTTAGTACAGATGTCAACGCTGCGGCGCTGGGTGAATTCCTTTTCGGTGAAGCGAAGGGTCTCGACAGCTGCCTGTATATAACGATTGGTACTGGCATCGGTGCGGGCGCAATTGTAGGGGGCAGGCTCCTTCAGGGGCTGTCGCACCCAGAGATGGGCCATATTTATATCCGGAGGCACCCGGATGACGCATACCAAGGGAAGTGTCCTTATCATGGAGATTGCTTTGAAGGCTTGGCTTCCGGTCCCGCCATTGAAGCGCGCTGGGGAAAAAAAGCCGCGGATTTATCAGGTATAGCACAAGTCTGGGAACTGGAAGGGTACTATATTGCCCAAGCACTGGCTCAGTATATTTTGATCCTTGCACCTAAAAAAATCATTCTTGGCGGCGGCGTCATGCAACAGAAACAAGTGTTTTCTTATATCTATCAATATGTACCGAAAATCATGAACAACTACTTAGATTTTTCTGAATTGTCAGATGATATAAGTGATTATATTGTACCTCCACGTTTAGGCAGTAACGCCGGAATCATCGGCACGCTAGTTTTAGCGCATCAGGCCTTACAAGCAGAGGCAGCATCCGGGGAGGTGCGATCATGACGCATCCATTATTTTTAGAGCCTGTCTTTAAAGAAAGACTATGGGGAGGGACGAAGCTTCGTGACGCTTTTGGCTACGCAATACCCTCACAAAAAACAGGTGAGTGCTGGGCCGTTTCTGCACATGCCCATGGCCCGTCGGCTGTAAAGAACGGCCCGCTGGCAGGAAAGACACTAGATCAAGTATGGCAAGATCACCCAGAGATATTCGGGTTTCCGGATGGTAAGGTGTTTCCGCTGCTGGTAAAGCTGCTGGACGCCAATATGGATCTCTCCGTGCAAGTCCATCCTGATGATGATTATGCAAAACTGCATGAAAATGGCGACCTTGGTAAAACGGAGTGCTGGTATATCATTGATTGCAAAGATGACGCCGAACTGATTTTGGGACATCACGCAAGCACAAAGGAGGAATTCAAACAACGAATAGAAAGCGGTGATTGGAACGGGCTGCTGAGGCGAATCAAAATCAAGCCCGGAGATTTCTTTTATGTGCCAAGCGGTACACTCCATGCATTATGTGAGGGAACCCTTGTCCTTGAAATCCAGCAAAACTCTGATACAACGTATCGCGTATACGATTATGACCGCTGTAATGACCAGGGCCAAAAAAGAACTCTTCATATAGAAAAAGCCATGGAAGTCATAACGATACCGCATATCGATAAAGTGCATACACCGGAAGTAAAAGAAGTTGGTAACGCTGAGATCATTGTTTATGTGCAATCAGATTATTTCTCAGTGTACAAATGGAAGATTAGCGGCCGAGCTGCTTTTCCTTCACATCAAACCTATTTGCTGGGGAGTGTTCTGAGCGGATCAGGACGAATCATAAATAATGGTATTCAGTATGAATGCAATGCAGGCTCACACTTTGTCTTGCCTGCGCATTTTGGCGAGTTTTCAATAGAAGGAACATGTGAATTCATGATATCTCATCCTTAATGAATGGGGGAGTTGCATTTGTTTAAGAAACATACGATCTCTTTGCTCATTATATTTTTACTTGCGTCTGCTGTTTTAGCAAAACCAATTGAAGCGCATACTGTGTCGCCTGTGAATCCTAATGCCCAGCAGACAACAAAAGCAGTGATGAACTGGCTTGCACACCTGCCGAACCGAACGGAAAACAGAGTCCTTTCCGGAGCGTTCGGAGGTTACAGTCATGACACATTTTCTATGGCTGAGGCTGATAGAATCCGAAGCGCCACCGGGCAATCGCCTGCTATTTACGGCTGCGATTATGCCAGAGGGTGGCTTGAAACAGCTAAAATTGAAGATTCAATAGATGTAAGCTGCAACGGTGATTTAATGTCGTATTGGAAAAATGGCGGAATTCCGCAAATCAGTTTGCACCTGGCGAACCCTGCTTTTCAGTCAGGGCATTTTAAAACACCGATTACAAACGATCAGTATAAAAAAATACTAGATTCTTCAACAGCAGAAGGAAAACGGCTAAATGCCATGCTCAGCAAAATTGCTGACGGACTTCAAGAGCTGGAGAACCAAGGTGTGCCTGTTCTGTTCAGGCCGCTGCATGAAATGAACGGCGAATGGTTTTGGTGGGGACTTACATCATATAACCAAAAGGATAATGAAAGAATCTCTCTATATAAACAGCTCTACAAGAAAATCTATCATTATATGACCGACACAAGAGGACTTGATCATTTGATTTGGGTTTACTCTCCCGACGCCAACCGAGATTTTAAAACTGATTTTTACCCGGGCGCGTCTTACGTGGATATTGTCGGATTAGATGCGTATTTTCAAGATGCCTACTCGATCAATGGATACGATCAGCTAACAGCGCTTAATAAACCATTTGCTTTTACAGAAGTCGGCCCGCAAACAGCAAACGGCAGCTTCGATTACAGCCTGTTCATCAATGCAATAAAACAAAAATATCCTAAAACCATTTACTTTCTGGCATGGAATGATGAATGGAGCCCAGCAGTAAACAAGGGTGCTTCAGCTTTATATCATGACAGCTGGACACTCAACAAGGGAGAAATATGGAATGGTGATTCTTTAACGCCAATCGTTGAATGAATCAGTAATGTACAATAAGAAGGTGCTCAAGAAGTTTCTTGAGCACCTTCCCACTGGATTAAGCATTCATATCGCCTAACCCAGGACTGTGTTCATTCGGTATTTCAGGAAGCACTGGTACGGGAAACCCTGCCGGAGGATCTATTACTTGTAACTCTCCGCCATTTCGGCTTGGAGATTTCCCTTGATAGATTTCACCGATTCTCGTTTCATCCAACCTAAAGTTAAACTGTGCATTATGGTAGCCTAATTCGACATACTTTCTGCACTCAGGATATTTATTAATGTCATAATTCGGTACAGGGAGGAGCTTCGCCCACTCAACGCCCAATGTCTCGAGCGCTTTCGCGAATGCATTCTGGTGAGCATTGTCGCGTACAATCAGAAAAGCAAGTGTTTCGCGGAACGTCTGATTAGAGCTCATTTCATAAATTCTTGTTTTTTGCAGCACACCTGTCGACTCAAGAAGCAGATTATCAAGCAGGTCAGTAATTAAGTTTCCGTGGTTATACACCCACGACCCGTTCCACGGATTGCCCCCTGCATCAACGGGAAGGGAACTTTGCGCTCCAATAATATAATGATGAGGATTAGCATGTTTAACCGCTTCATCAAGTGGCGCTTGATCTGTACCTTGACTGCCGACACCTTCACCGCCTGATTCATCTAATAAAGCATTGATTGTGTTTTGAACCAGTTCAACGTGGGCAATCTCCTCTAAAAAAATGCCGCGAAGCAGATCGCGGTACTGTTTCTGCTTTCCTCTGAAATTAGAGCTTTGGAAAAAAAACTGCATCATTGTACGCATTTCTCCGTAATGACCGCCTAATATCTCCTGCAGGACCTTAGCAGCTGCCGGGTCTGGCTTGTCCGGTTTAATGATATTAATCAGTTCCTCTTTGTAGTAATACATAACACGCCTCATTTCTTCTTAAGAGATTTTCTTATATTATTTGTAAGATGAGATAAAATATATACATGATAAGCATGGGAAGGCGTGAAAGAAGAAAATAAAAAAATACAGGAAAAGTGTTGACCAAATAAAACAGGCATGGTATATTATTAAACGTCGCTGATGAACAGCGTGAAACAAAACGAAAAACAAAAAAGTTTTTCTAAGGTGTTTACAAGATTTTAAAAATGTGTATAATAAGAAAAGTCGAATTGAAAAACATTCGGAAAACATTTTTAAAAAACTTCTTGACTTCAACATCAAATGATAGTATGATAGTTAAGTCGCTCATAAGCGCCCGTAGCTCAATTGGATAGAGCGTTTGACTACGGATCAAAAGGTTAGGGGTTCGACTCCTCTCGGGCGCGCCATATAAGATACCACGCGGGTGTAGTTTAGTGGTAAAACCTCAGCCTTCCAAGCTGATGTCGTGAGTTCGATTCTCATCACCCGCTCCATTATTGAATGATCTTTGAAAACTAAACAAGACAAAACGTACCTGTTAATTCAGTTTTAAAAAATCGCACAGCGATGTGCGTAGTCAGTCAAACTAGGGCCTGCACGACGCAGGTCACACAGGTGTCACCGCGGGATGCGGTGAACTTAACCTGTGATCCATTTATCGGAGAGTTTGATCCTGGCTCAGGACGAACGCTGGCGGCGTGCCTAATACATGCAAGTCGAGCGGACAGATGGGAGCTTGCTCCCTGATGTTAGCGGCGGACGGGTGAGTAACACGTGGGTAACCTGCCTGTAAGACTGGGATAACTCCGGGAAACCGGGGCTAATACCGGATGGTTGTTTGAACCGCATGGTTCAAACATAAAAGGTGGCTTCGGCTACCACTTACAGATGGACCCGCGGCGCATTAGCTAGTTGGTGAGGTAACGGCTCACCAAGGCGACGATGCGTAGCCGACCTGAGAGGGTGATCGGCCACACTGGGACTGAGACACGGCCCAGACTCCTACGGGAGGCAGCAGTAGGGAATCTTCCGCAATGGACGAAAGTCTGACGGAGCAACGCCGCGTGAGTGATGAAGGTTTTCGGATCGTAAAGCTCTGTTGTTAGGGAAGAACAAGTACCGTTCGAATAGGGCGGTACCTTGACGGTACCTAACCAGAAAGCCACGGCTAACTACGTGCCAGCAGCCGCGGTAATACGTAGGTGGCAAGCGTTGTCCGGAATTATTGGGCGTAAAGGGCTCGCAGGCGGTTTCTTAAGTCTGATGTGAAAGCCCCCGGCTCAACCGGGGAGGGTCATTGGAAACTGGGGAACTTGAGTGCAGAAGAGGAGAGTGGAATTCCACGTGTAGCGGTGAAATGCGTAGAGATGTGGAGGAACACCAGTGGCGAAGGCGACTCTCTGGTCTGTAACTGACGCTGAGGAGCGAAAGCGTGGGGAGCGAACAGGATTAGATACCCTGGTAGTCCACGCCGTAAACGATGAGTGCTAAGTGTTAGGGGGTTTCCGCCCCTTAGTGCTGCAGCTAACGCATTAAGCACTCCGCCTGGGGAGTACGGTCGCAAGACTGAAACTCAAAGGAATTGACGGGGGCCCGCACAAGCGGTGGAGCATGTGGTTTAATTCGAAGCAACGCGAAGAACCTTACCAGGTCTTGACATCCTCTGACAATCCTAGAGATAGGACGTCCCCTTCGGGGGCAGAGTGACAGGTGGTGCATGGTTGTCGTCAGCTCGTGTCGTGAGATGTTGGGTTAAGTCCCGCAACGAGCGCAACCCTTGATCTTAGTTGCCAGCATTCAGTTGGGCACTCTAAGGTGACTGCCGGTGACAAACCGGAGGAAGGTGGGGATGACGTCAAATCATCATGCCCCTTATGACCTGGGCTACACACGTGCTACAATGGACAGAACAAAGGGCAGCGAAACCGCGAGGTTAAGCCAATCCCACAAATCTGTTCTCAGTTCGGATCGCAGTCTGCAACTCGACTGCGTGAAGCTGGAATCGCTAGTAATCGCGGATCAGCATGCCGCGGTGAATACGTTCCCGGGCCTTGTACACACCGCCCGTCACACCACGAGAGTTTGTAACACCCGAAGTCGGTGAGGTAACCTTTTAGGAGCCAGCCGCCGAAGGTGGGACAGATGATTGGGGTGAAGTCGTAACAAGGTAGCCGTATCGGAAGGTGCGGCTGGATCACCTCCTTTCTAAGGATATTATACGGAATATAAGACCTTGGGTCTTATAAACAGAACGTTCCCTGTCTTGTTTAGTTTTGAAGGATCATTCCTTCGAAACGTGTTCTTTGAAAACTAGATAACAGTAGACATCACATTCAAATTAGTAATACAAGATATCACATAGTGATTCTTTTTAACGGTTAAGTTAGAAAGGGCGCACGGTGGATGCCTTGGCACTAGGAGCCGATGAAGGACGGGACGAACACCGATATGCTTCGGGGAGCTGTAAGCAAGCTTTGATCCGGAGATTTCCGAATGGGGAAACCCACCACTCGTAATGGAGTGGTATCCATATCTGAATTCATAGGATATGAGAAGGCAGACCCGGGGAACTGAAACATCTAAGTACCCGGAGGAAGAGAAAGCAAATGCGATTCCCTGAGTAGCGGCGAGCGAAACGGGATTAGCCCAAACCAAGAGGCTTGCCTCTTGGGGTTGTAGGACACTCTGTACGGAGTTACAAAGGAACGAGGTAGATGAAGAGGTCTGGAAAGGCCCGCCATAGGAGGTAACAGCCCTGTAGTCAAAACTTCGTTCTCTCCTGAGTGGATCCTGAGTACGGCGGAACACGTGAAATTCCGTCGGAATCCGGGAGGACCATCTCCCAAGGCTAAATACTCCCTAGTGACCGATAGTGAACCAGTACCGTGAGGGAAAGGTGAAAAGCACCCCGGAAGGGGAGTGAAAGAGATCCTGAAACCGTGTGCCTACAAGTAGTCAGAGCCCGTTAACGGGTGATGGCGTGCCTTTTGTAGAATGAACCGGCGAGTTACGATCCCGTGCAAGGTTAAGCAGAAGATGCGGAGCCGCAGCGAAAGCGAGTCTGAATAGGGCGCATGAGTACGTGGTCGTAGACCCGAAACCAGGTGATCTACCCATGTCCAGGGTGAAGTTCAGGTAACACTGAATGGAGGCCCGAACCCACGCACGTTGAAAAGTGCGGGGATGAGGTGTGGGTAGGGGTGAAATGCCAATCGAACCTGGAGATAGCTGGTTCTCTCCGAAATAGCTTTAGGGCTAGCCTCAAGGTAAGAGTCTTGGAGGTAGAGCACTGATTGGACTAGGGGCCCCTACCGGGTTACCGAATTCAGTCAAACTCCGAATGCCAATGACTTATCCTTGGGAGTCAGACTGCGAGTGATAAGATCCGTAGTCGAAAGGGAAACAGCCCAGACCGCCAGCTAAGGTCCCAAAGTATACGTTAAGTGGAAAAGGATGTGGAGTTGCTTAGACAACCAGGATGTTGGCTTAGAAGCAGCCACCATTTAAAGAGTGCGTAATAGCTCACTGGTCGAGTGACTCTGCGCCGAAAATGTACCGGGGCTAAACGTATCACCGAAGCTGCGGACTGTTCTTCGAACAGTGGTAGGAGAGCGTTCTAAGGGCTGTGAAGCCAGACCGAAAGGACTGGTGGAGCGCTTAGAAGTGAGAATGCCGGTATGAGTAGCGAAAGAGGGGTGAGAATCCCCTCCACCGAATGCCTAAGGTTTCCTGAGGAAGGCTCGTCCGCTCAGGGTTAGTCGGGACCTAAGCCGAGGCCGAAAGGCGTAGGCGATGGACAACAGGTTGATATTCCTGTACCACCTCCTCACCATTTGAGCAATGGGGGGACGCAGGAGGATAGGGTAAGCGCGGTATTGGATATCCGCGTCCAAGCAGTTAGGCTGGGAAATAGGCAAATCCGTTTCCCGCAAGGCTGAGCTGTGATGGCGAGCGAAATATAGTAGCGAAGTTCCTGATTCCACACTGCCAAGAAAAGCCTCTAGCGAGGTGAGAGGTGCCCGTACCGCAAACCGACACAGGTAGGCGAGGAGAGAATCCTAAGGTGATCGAGAGAACTCTCGTTAAGGAACTCGGCAAAATGACCCCGTAACTTCGGGAGAAGGGGTGCTCTGTTAGGGTGCAAGCCCGAGAGAGCCGCAGTGAATAGGCCCAGGCGACTGTTTAGCAAAAACACAGGTCTCTGCGAAGCCGTAAGGCGAAGTATAGGGGCTGACGCCTGCCCGGTGCTGGAAGGTTAAGAGGAGCGCTTAGCGTAAGCGAAGGTGCGAATTGAAGCCCCAGTAAACGGCGGCCGTAACTATAACGGTCCTAAGGTAGCGAAATTCCTTGTCGGGTAAGTTCCGACCCGCACGAAAGGCGCAACGATCTGGGCACTGTCTCAACGAGAGACTCGGTGAAATTATAGTACCTGTGAAGATGCAGGTTACCCGCGACAGGACGGAAAGACCCCGTGGAGCTTTACTGCAGCCTGATATTGAATGTTGGTACAGCTTGTACAGGATAGGTAGGAGCCTTGGAAACCGGAGCGCCAGCTTCGGTGGAGGCATCGGTGGGATACTACCCTGGCTGTATTGACCTTCTAACCCGCCGCCCTTATCGGGCGGGGAGACAGTGTCAGGTGGGCAGTTTGACTGGGGCGGTCGCCTCCTAAAAGGTAACGGAGGCGCCCAAAGGTTCCCTCAGAATGGTTGGAAATCATTCGCAGAGTGTAAAGGCACAAGGGAGCTTGACTGCGAGACCTACAAGTCGAGCAGGGACGAAAGTCGGGCTTAGTGATCCGGTGGTTCCGCATGGAAGGGCCATCGCTCAACGGATAAAAGCTACCCCGGGGATAACAGGCTTATCTCCCCCAAGAGTCCACATCGACGGGGAGGTTTGGCACCTCGATGTCGGCTCATCGCATCCTGGGGCTGTAGTCGGTCCCAAGGGTTGGGCTGTTCGCCCATTAAAGCGGTACGCGAGCTGGGTTCAGAACGTCGTGAGACAGTTCGGTCCCTATCCGTCGCGGGCGCAGGAAATTTGAGAGGAGCTGTCCTTAGTACGAGAGGACCGGGATGGACGCACCGCTGGTGTACCAGTTGTTCTGCCAAGGGCATCGCTGGGTAGCTATGTGCGGACGGGATAAGTGCTGAAAGCATCTAAGCATGAAGCCCCCCTCAAGATGAGATTTCCCATTCCGCAAGGAAGTAAGATCCCTGAAAGATGATCAGGTTGATAGGTCTGAGGTGGAAGTGTGGCGACACATGGAGCTGACAGATACTAATCGATCGAGGACTTAACCATATTTTTGAATGATGTCACATCTGTTATCTAGTTTTGAGAGAACACTCTCAATTTGTTTGGTGGCGATAGCGAAGAGGTCACACCCGTTCCCATACCGAACACGGAAGTTAAGCTCTTCAGCGCCGATGGTAGTCGGGGGTTTCCCCCTGTGAGAGTAGGACGCCGCCAAGCATTACTTTTATCATCGCGGGGTGGAGCAGTTCGGTAGCTCGTCGGGCTCATAACCCGAAGGTCGCAGGTTCAAATCCTGCCCCCGCAACCAAATATATGATTAAATAAGTAGTGTCCTAAGGGTACAACTAAAATAATCTTATACAAATATGGTCCGGTAGTTCAGTTGGTTAGAATGCCTGCCTGTCACGCAGGAGGTCGCGGGTTCGAGTCCCGTCCGGACCGCCATTAATGTAAACGAAACGATCATGTTTTCGTTTTTTTTGTGTTTTCTTTTACTGTATCTTCTGCTTGGTGTCATAGCCAAGCTTTCTTTATATCGGGAACATCTTGGATATTCCAGCAAAATTCGATAAACTAGGAAGAGCACAAATAGGCATAAGCAGGGTTGAAAGGAGGTTTTGGTTCATGGATGAATTTGATTTGATACATAGCATTACTCCGCGGACCATTCACCATTCTTCCGTTGATGTAGGAATAGGTGATGATGCAGCGCTCTACACTGCGAAACACGGCGTTCAGGAAATTGTTTGTGTTGATACTATGGTAGAAGACGTGCACTTCAAATTACACTATTCCTCACCTGAAGATATCGGGTATAAGGCGTTAGCCGTTAATATAAGTGATATTGCCGCGATGGGAGGCATTCCGAAATTTTATTTGGTATCACTTGCGGTACCTTCAAAATGGACGGCATCCGAAATCAAGGCGATGTATGAAGGAATGAATGAACTGGCGAAACTATATCAGATGGATCTGATTGGCGGCGATACAGTTTCTACCGCTGACAAATTAGTCGTTACAGTCACTGTGATCGGTGAAGTTGAAAAGGGACAGGCCTGTTTGCGCAGCTTAGCAAAACCGAATGATATTGTGTTTGTAACCGGTGAAATCGGTTCTTCTGCAGCAGGGCTTTCTTTATTGCTGGAAGAGACTAATCCTCAAAACTCATCTGTGGAAACGGATTACTTTATCCACAGGCATAAACGGCCTGAGCCAAGAGTAAGCGTCGGCAGATTATGCTCGATTTTTAAACGGGCAGCTTTAAATGATGTTAGTGACGGATTGGCTAGTGAACTGAACGAGATTGCAGAAGCCAGCTGTGTTTCAATTGAAATTGATGAAAGCATGCTTCCAATTCATTCTGATTTACCTAAGCTTCATCCTAACTGGAAAGAATGGGCTTTGTTTGGCGGTGAGGATTTTGAGCTGACAGGGACGGTTTCAAATGAGGAGTGGGAAGTGTTGAAGCAACAGTGCGCAGCACGTCAACTTCCCATTACAAAGATTGGCCATGTCAGGGAAAAAACAAAATCTAAAGTGATCCTAAAAACAGATCAAACATCAATGATCTTAGAGAAAAAGGGATATAATCATTTTAAATAAGACGGGTGACTCGTGTGAAGCAATTAAAATGGAGAACTGTAAATCCAGAAGAAACAAAAGCAATTGCCAAGCTGACGGCATCGTTTGCTAAACCGGGAGACGTCCTGACATTAGAGGGCGATTTAGGTGCAGGAAAAACGACTTTTACGAAAGGTTTTGCAGAAGGGCTGGGAATTACACGTGTTGTAAACAGTCCGACTTTTACAATTATAAAAGAATATAACGATGGCTTACTTCCTCTTTATCATATGGATGTGTATAGAATGGAAGATGAAAGTGAAGATTTGGGACTTGATGAATATTTTCACGGACAAGGTGTCTGTCTCGTTGAATGGGCTCATTTAATTGAAGAACAGCTGCCGCAGGAGCGACTGCAAATTGTCATCAAAAGAGCTGGTGATGATGAGCGGGAAATTACCTTTACTGCTGTCGGGAATCGGTATGAAATGCTTTGTGAGGAGTTAAGTAGACATGACAATATTAGCAATTGATACATCAAATTATACATTGGGCATTGCGCTGCTTCGAGAAGACACCGTTATAGCAGAATACATTACATACTTGAAAAAAAACCACTCTGTAAGAGCGATGCCTGCTGTTCATTCATTGCTGAATGATTGTGATATGGCACCGCAGGACCTTTCTAAAATTGTCGTTGCAAAAGGCCCTGGTTCATACACAGGAGTAAGAATAGGTGTGACGTTGGCCAAAACACTTGCCTGGTCTTTAGACATTCCAATAAGTGCTGTATCAAGTCTTGAGACGCTTGCGGCAAATGGCCGGCATTTTGACGGTCTGATCAGCCCAATCTTTGATGCTAGACGGGGACAGGTGTACACAGGTCTGTATCAATATAAAAATGGGCTTTTAGAGCAAGTTGTTCCAGATCAAAATGTGATGCTGGCAGATTGGCTGGAGATGCTAAAAGAAAAGGACCGCCCTGTTTTGTTTTTAGGCCATGATACTTCTCTTCACAAGCAGATGATCGAGGATGTGCTTGGAACAAAAGGGTTCATTGGAACTGCCGCCCAGCATAACCCGCGTCCTTCAGAATTGGCTTTTCTCGGGAAGGAAAAGGAAGCAGCTGATGTTCATGGGCTTGTCCCGGATTACTTGCGGCTGGCAGAAGCTGAAGCGAAATGGATTGAAAGTCAAAAGTAGGGTGATAGGATGAAAACAAAAGCAGCGGTCAGAAATATGCGGCCTGAAGATATAGATCACGTATACGAAATCGAAGCATCCTCCTTTACGTCTCCTTGGACGAAGGATTCGTTTTATCATGAGCTGCTGGAAAATCCGTATGCTCATTATCTCGTGATTGAAAAGGACGGCCATCTTGCTGGGTATTGCGGGATTTGGATTGTGATGGACGATGCCCAAATTACAAATATAGCGATAAAACCAGAGTATCGCGGCCAGTCTTTAGGAGAAACGCTTTTTCGCTCAGCTATTGAACTGTGCAAAGAAAAAGACGCAAGGCGGCTTTCGCTTGAAGTGAGGGTTTCGAATCATCCTGCTCAAGGCTTATATAAGAAATTCGGGATGCAGCCCGGCGGAATAAGAAAGAACTATTATACTGATAACGGGGAAGATGCGTTAATTATGTGGGTGACGATAAATGAGTGAGCAAAAAGACATGTACGTATTAGGAATTGAAACAAGCTGTGATGAGACTGCTGCAGCTATTGTGAAAAACGGGAAAGAGATCATTTCAAACGTAGTAGCCTCTCAAATTGAAAGCCATAAGCGCTTCGGAGGCGTTGTTCCGGAAATTGCTTCAAGACATCATGTTGAACAAATCACTTTGGTTATAGAAGAGGCGTTTCGCAAAGCTGGCATGACGTATAGTGATATTGATGCGATTGCAGTAACAGAAGGTCCGGGACTGGTGGGGGCGCTTCTTATTGGAGTGAATGCCGCTAAAGCATTGAGCTTTGCACATAACATTCCGTTAGTAGGCGTTCATCATATAGCCGGTCATATATACGCGAACCGTCTTGTAGAAGACATCGTGTTCCCGGCACTGGCATTGGTCGTTTCAGGAGGCCATACAGAACTGGTTTATATGAAGGAACATGGATCATTTGAAGTCATTGGGGAAACCCTTGATGATGCGGCAGGAGAAGCTTACGACAAAGTGGCGCGGACGATGGGATTGCCATATCCGGGTGGACCGCAAATTGACAAGCTAGCTGAAAAAGGGAAAGACAATATTCCGCTTCCTCGCGCATGGCTTGAAGAAGGCTCTTACAACTTCAGCTTTAGCGGGTTGAAGTCTGCAGTGATCAATACGCTTCATAATGCATCCCAAAAAGGGCAAGAGATTGCTCCGGAAGATTTGTCTGCCAGCTTCCAAAATAGTGTGATCGATGTCTTGGTAACCAAAACGGCGCGCGCGGCAAAGGAATATGATGTCAAACAGGTCCTTTTAGCCGGAGGAGTAGCTGCAAACAGAGGCCTCAGAGCTGCATTAGAAAAGGAATTTGCCCAGCATGAAGGGATTACGCTTGTCATTCCTCCATTAGCTTTATGCACGGATAATGCTGCGATGATTGCTGCTGCTGGTACAATTGCTTTTGAAAAAGGAATTCGCGGTGCATATGATATGAATGGCCAGCCCGGCCTTGAATTGACTTCTTATAAAAGTCTCACGAGATAATAGCGTGAGACTTTTTATATGTTTGTTATTAACAGATAATTCACAATTTATCCACATGTCTGTGAGTAATTATAGAGATATAGATGGATAAAGGGCTGAAGTCGCTGTTAATAAAGTGGATAAATTCAGAATATTTTGTGGATATTGTGTATAAAGCGCTTACTTTGTTTTGCTTATTAGGGTATGTTCTGTGGATAAAAAGCACCTCTAAAAAGAGGTGCTTGACTTTTTTAATCTTCTTCTGTGGATAGTTCTTCCCATTCGGACAAAAGAGATTCCAGCTCCTGATTGAGCTTCTCATTGTCTGCATGGATAGCTTGTACTTTTTCATGATCCTGATAGACTTCAGGGTCACATAGCAATTCATCATTGCGGCTGATGTTTTCTTCAATGGTTTGAACAGTGGTTTCAATTTCTTCAATCCGACGGAGTCGTTGGCGCTCTTTCTTTTTCCATTCTTTTTCTTCCTCGTAGGAACGTTTGGAGTCAGACTTCACTGTAGCTGGCGTTTTTTCAGTTTCCTCTTGTTGATTTATTTTCTCCAATTCAAGCTGCTCTGTTTTTTTCTCTGTATAATAATCGTAATCTCCCAGATACTCCTCTATATGGCTTGAAGAAAGCTCCAATACTCTTGTGGCGATTCTGTTAATAAAATATCTGTCATGTGAGACAAATAACAGTGTGCCTGGATAATCAATCAGCGCGTTTTCGAGAACTTCTTTGCTGTCTAAATCCAGATGGTTAGTCGGTTCATCAAGGATGAGAAAGTTGGCTTTTTGAAGCATCAGCTTAGCTAGAGCCAATCTTGCTTTTTCGCCTCCGCTCAGTGAATGAACTGGTTTCAGCACATCATCTCCGGAGAATAAGAAATTTCCGAGACACGTTCTGATTTCTTTTTCTGGGAGCCCGGGGTACTCGTCCCACAGCTCATCAAGGACACGTTTAGAGGAAGTCAGCTCAGCCTGTTCCTGATCATAATAGCCGACACTGACATTTGAGCCGTATGAGATCGTTCCTTGATCTGGTTTTAGGGTGTCTATCAATGTTTTCAGCAATGTTGATTTACCAATTCCGTTAGGGCCGACAAGCGCGGCGCTTTCTCCTCTTGTCAGCATGAATGACACTTCTGTTAAAAGCGGCGGCTGGTTTTCATAGCTGATTGTGAGATCCTGAACACGGAGGACTTCATTTCCGCTCTGTTTTGTAATATCAAAATGAAAGTTTGCGGATTTTTCATCGCCAAGCGGTTTTGACATGACTTCCATTCGCTCCAGTTGCTTTCTGCGGCTTTGCGCCCTTTTGGTGGTAGAGGCTCTCGCCAGATTTCGGTCTACGAAGTCCTGCAGCTTTGCAATTTCGTCCTGCTGCTTTTCATACATTTTCAGATCTTTTTCATACTGCGCGGCTTTTTGGTCGAGATAAGCGCTGTAGTTGCCGTGATACTTTTTGCTTTCTGCTCTTGATACCTCGTATACCTGGTTTACTACTTTGTCCAAAAAGTAGCGGTCATGCGAAACGATGAGAATGGCGCCTGAATAGCCTTGCAAATAATGCTCAAGCCAGGTAAGCGTATCAATATCCAGATGGTTTGTCGGCTCATCGAGAATGAGCAAATCAGGCTGTGTTAACAGAAGCTTACCTAAAGCCAGTCTTGTTTTCTGGCCTCCGCTGAGGCTTTGAACCTGTGTAGAATCGTCAAAATGGCTGAAGCCGAGACCATGCAGCACAGATCTTACATCCGCTTCATATTGATAGCCGCCTTTATCTTTGAATTCCTGCTGAAGGCGGTCGTAGGTTTTCATGATGCTTTCTAATTCACCCGGGTCAGCTGCCGCCATTTTTTCTTCCATAGCCCGCATTTCCTTTTCCATTGCTTTTAAGTGGTCAAAAACAGTCAGCAGCTCTTCTTTTATGGTAAGCTTAGAATCCAAGCCAGTATGCTGGGCGAGATATCCCATTGTAATATCTTTCGGTTTAATAATTTCGCCCTTTTCATACGAAAGCTGGCCTGCGATAATTTTAAGGAGCGTGGATTTTCCGGCGCCATTTCTTCCTACAATGGCGATGCGATCACGATTTCTGACTTCCAGCTTTATATTGTTTAAAATAGTATCAGCACCAAATGATTTGGACAGCTGATTAACTTGTAAGATCATCATATTATTTCACCTCTGCTATAATAAGTTAAGTGTAGCTTATGAACCAGAAGTCAGCAAACAATACATTGGCCATATAAGACATAGAGAAGAAAATAGTGTATGATCTGTTTAAGGAGCGTTTTAATATGAATGGATTTTCTCATTTTAATGAACAGGGCAGAGCCCAGATGGTGGATATTAGCGAAAAATCTTCGACTGTCCGTACTGCGGCGGCTGTTTCAAGCGTACACATGAAGAATGAAGTGTACGAGAAAATACAAAGTCACGATATCGGCAAAGGAGATGTACTGGCTGTCGCACAGGTGGCAGGCATTATGGCCGCAAAGCAAACGTCGAATATCATTCCGATGTGCCATCCGCTTTCATTGAGCGGGGTAGATATATCTTTTGACTGGAAAATAAAAGAAGTAGAAGTTATACTTCATATAAAAGCACAGGTCAAAACGAAAGGGAGTACAGGTGTGGAAATGGAAGCGCTCACTTCTGCATCGGTGTGTGCTCTTACCGTTTACGATATGTGCAAGGCCCTTGATAAGGGGATGGTCATCGGCCCTACTTTCTTGCTGGAGAAGACAGGCGGGAAAAACGGTGACTTTAAAAGAGAACTATCCGAGTATAATTTGGAGGACCAAAAATGAATAAGGATCAATCAAAAATTCCGCAGGCGACGGCGAAACGGCTGCCGCTTTACTATCGCTTTTTAAAGAATCTGCATGCGTCAGGAAAACAGCGTGTATCATCCGCTGAACTCAGTGATGCCGTAAAGGTTGATTCTGCCACGATTCGGAGGGATTTTTCCTATTTTGGAGCTCTTGGCAAAAAAGGATACGGATATAATGTGGATTATTTGCTGTCTTTTTTCCGGAAAACGCTAGATCAGGATGAGATGACAGACGTCATCTTGATTGGTGTCGGAAACTTGGGAACGGCATTTCTTCACTATAATTTCACAAAAAATAATAACACAAAAATTTCTATGGCTTTTGATATAAATGAGAGTAAAATAGGAACTGAGGTAGGCGGCGTGCCCGTCTATAACCTTGATGACCTTGAACAACACGTAAAAGATGAATCAGTTGCCATTCTTACAGTGCCAGCAGTTGCCGCTCAATCCATTACAGACAGATTGGTCGCATTAGGAATCAAGGGAATCCTTAATTTTACGCCGGCCCGTTTGAATGTGCCGGAACACATTCGAATTCATCATATAGATTTAGCAGTTGAGCTTCAGTCACTGGTTTATTTTTTGAAGCATTATTCAGTTTTAGAGGAAATCGAATAGAGGGAAAGGAGGAGCCCAAATATGCCGATCGGTCCTGGAAGCCTTGCTGTTATCGCAATCGTTGCTCTGATTATCTTCGGTCCTAAAAAGCTGCCTGAATTGGGGAAAGCAGCGGGAGACACACTTCGTGAATTCAAAAACGCTACAAAAGGATTAACGAGTGATGAAGAGGAAAAAAAGAAAGAAGATCAGTAAGTTAGGATGACACGAATGAAAGTGAATCAAATGTCGCTGCTGGAGCATATTGCTGAGCTTCGAAAACGGTTGCTGATTGTAGCGCTGGCGTTTGTCGTTTTCTTTATAGCTGGATTTTTTTTAGCGAAGCCGATTATTGTGTATCTGCAAGAAACAGATGAAGCGAAGCAGCTTACGCTTAACGCGTTTAACCTGACAGACCCGCTTTATGTGTTTATGCAGTTTGCGTTTATCATCGGCATAGTCCTGACCTCGCCAGTTATTCTTTATCAGCTTTGGGCTTTTGTGAGCCCGGGCCTCTATGAGAAAGAGCGCAAAGTAACGCTCAGCTACATTCCGATCTCTATTTTGCTGTTTTTAGCGGGCTTATCTTTTTCATATTATATTTTATTTCCTTTTGTTGTTGATTTTATGAAGCGGATCTCTCAGGACTTGAATGTCAATCAGGTGATCGGAATTAATGAATATTTTCATTTTCTTCTGCAGCTGACGATTCCGTTTGGACTGCTGTTCCAAATGCCGGTCATCCTCATGTTTTTGACCAGGCTCGGAATTGTGACACCGATGTTCTTGGCGAAAATCAGAAAGTATGCGTATTTTACGCTGCTGGTGATCGCAGCCCTGATTACACCGCCTGAGCTTCTGTCCCATATGATGGTCACAGTCCCGCTTTTGATTTTATATGAAATCAGTATTCTGATATCGAAGGCCGCCTATCGGAAAGCGCAGAAAAGCAGTGCAGCCGATCAGGACGTGTCTTCTGGGCAATAATAAAAAATCCATTTCTCATGCGAGAAATGGATTCAGCGTGTTGACAAACCCCCGCATTCGTTGTCAAGTCTGTGCGTTGGTGCTCACGAATGAAAACATTCGCTCCGATCCAATGCTCGCCTTTCCTAGACTTCAAGGGTTTTCAATCACGCTGAAAATGACAAAATCCTAAAACGAAAGCCGTTTTAGGATTTAATTTGAATCCATTTCTCATTCAGAAATGGATTTTCTTTATTTTTGGTTCTTTTTGATTTTAAATGAAAAGGCGAACATCTTAAAAGAAATGCTGATGTTGTAAGCGGCGAACACCATCAGCAGGATGGAGTAAAATGACCACATGCTGCCTGGCGAGCTTGCGGCAAGATAAGTAAAGATGCACCCTACGGCAAAGTAGATCATTCCCCAAACTACCGGGTTTCTCATAAAAATAATCCTCCAATAATCAATTGCATTTGTGTGCTCTGCTGTTCAAGGTAATTCCGAACAGGCTCAAGCTGCATGATGACGACGAATGTATTCATCATTAAATGGGCGAAAATCGGCACCCATATCCGTTTTGTTCTCGCATATAAAAAGGCAAAGGTAAAGCCCATTGCTGTATATAGAAGAAGATGCTTCAAATCAGCGTGAACAATACCGAAGATAACCGAGCTGATCAGTCCTGCGAAAAAGAAATTCGTTTTTTCGTACAGCGCGCCGAAAATGATTTTTCTGAAGATGATTTCTTCTAATATAGGCCCGACGATGGAAGAAACGATAATCATGAGCGGGACTGCCTGAATGACATCCAGAATCGCTTGTGTATTTTCTGATTCTCTTCCGATGCCAAAAACATAATATTCAATAGAGCCTGCTATTCCTTGAGAGAAAAGGGCAATGAAAAAACCGGCTATCGCCCAAAGGATAGAAAGTCCGATTGAGTCCTTCTGTCCGTTTCGCAGCGTTTCTTTCGGAACGGTTCTCAGAATGAGCAGAACAACAACGAGACAGGCGATAAAGCTGATAACGGACCATAATCCTTGTGCATGCAGCATATTTTCATCTGTAGGCTGTCCTCCGGCATAACCGAATTTAAATAACAAGGGAATCGCGATTAATGCGGAAAACTGCATGATGATATATGTCAAAATAATAAACCAATACTGTTTTCTCAAATGGTATGTACTCCTTTGTTAAGTGGGTTTCGTTCATCTACAGCTATTGTAACATAATCGGTACGGGGGTGAAAAAGCTAACGGAAAAGGGAGCGGAAAAGAATGATGTAAGCGTGAAAAATTTTTTATCTTATCACTTGAAATTGGAAGGGAGATTCTTTATTATAAGAATTGTGTTAGCACTCTTTAGTGCTGAGTGCTAAAATTACATATTCATACTATTGAGGAGGTTATTACATTGTTAAAGCCATTAGGTGATCGCGTTGTCATTGAACTCGTAGAATCTGAAGAAAAAACTGCCAGCGGAATTGTGTTGCCGGATTCTGCAAAAGAAAAACCGCAAGAAGGCAAAATCGTGGCAGCTGGTTCAGGTCGCGTGTTAGAAAGCGGAGAGCGCGTTGCTTTAGAAGTAAAAGAGGGCGACCGCATTATCTTCTCAAAATACGCAGGTACTGAAGTGAAATACGAAGGTACTGAATACTTAATCTTACGTGAAAGCGACATTTTAGCTGTTATCGGCTAATTCTTAAATAAACAATACTTAAAACATTTGAGGAGGTCTTGTAAACATGGCAAAAGAAATTAAGTTTAGTGAAGAAGCTCGCCGCGCAATGCTTCGCGGTGTCGATGCACTTGCTGATGCTGTTAAAGTAACTTTAGGACCAAAAGGACGCAACGTGGTTCTAGAGAAAAAATTCGGTTCTCCGTTAATCACAAATGACGGTGTAACAATCGCTAAAGAAATCGAGCTAGAAGACGCGTTTGAAAACATGGGTGCTAAGCTTGTTGCTGAAGTAGCCAGCAAAACAAACGACGTTGCCGGTGACGGTACAACAACTGCAACAGTTCTTGCGCAAGCAATGATCCGTGAAGGCCTTAAAAACGTAACAGCAGGCGCTAACCCTGTAGGCGTGCGTAAAGGGATGGAACAAGCTGTAGCGGTTGCGATCGAAAACTTAAAAGAAATTTCTAAGCCAATCGAAGGCAAAGAGTCTATCGCTCAGGTTGCTGCGATCTCTGCTGCTGATGAGGAAGTCGGAAGCCTTATCGCTGAAGCAATGGAGCGCGTAGGAAACGACGGCGTTATCACAATCGAAGAGTCTAAAGGCTTCACAACTGAGCTTGAAGTTGTTGAAGGTATGCAATTCGACCGCGGATATGCGTCTCCTTACATGGTAACTGACTCTGATAAGATGGAAGCGGTTCTTGACAATCCTTACATCTTAATCACAGACAAAAAAATCACAAACATTCAAGAAATCCTTCCTGTGCTTGAGCAGGTTGTTCAGCAAGGCAAACCATTGCTTCTGATCGCTGAGGATGTTGAAGGCGAAGCACTTGCAACACTTGTTGTGAACAAACTTCGCGGCACATTCAACGCAGTTGCTGTTAAAGCTCCTGGCTTCGGTGACCGCCGTAAAGCAATGCTTGAAGACATCGCTGTCCTTACTGGCGGAGAAGTCATCACAGAAGATCTTGGCCTTGACCTGAAATCTACTCAAATCGCTCAATTGGGACGCGCTTCTAAAGTTGTCGTTACTAAAGAAAACACAACAATCGTTGAAGGCGCTGGCGAAACAGACAAAATTTCTGCCCGCGTGACTCAAATCCGCGCTCAAGTGGAAGAAACAACTTCTGAATTCGACAGAGAAAAATTACAAGAGCGTCTTGCGAAACTTGCTGGCGGCGTAGCTGTCATCAAAGTCGGCGCTGCGACTGAAACTGAGCTGAAAGAGCGTAAACTTCGCATCGAAGACGCCTTGAACTCAACTCGCGCAGCTGTTGAAGAAGGCATCGTATCCGGTGGCGGTACAGCGCTTGTAAACGTATATAACAAAGTCGCTGCAGTTGAAGCTGAAGGCGATGCTCAAACAGGTATCAACATCGTGCTTCGCGCGCTTGAAGAGCCAATCCGTCAAATCGCACACAATGCTGGTCTTGAAGGATCTGTCATCGTTGAGCGCCTCAAAAACGAAGAAATCGGCGTAGGCTTCAACGCTGCAACTGGCGAATGGGTAAACATGATCGAAAAAGGTATCGTTGACCCAACTAAAGTTACACGCTCAGCTCTTCAAAACGCTGCGTCTGTAGCTGCAATGTTCTTAACAACAGAAGCTGTTGTCGCTGACAAGCCAGAAGAAAACGGTGGCGGCGCAGGAATGCCTGATATGGGCGGCATGGGCGGTATGGGTGGAATGATGTAATAAAGGGATATTAACCCTTATACATCAATGTTTTAACCGTCTTAAAAAACTAGACAAAGCGTGAATAAAAAAAGAGAAGGTCTTTCATCAGTTTACTAAACTGTTGGGAGACCTTTTCTCCATATTAGCGGTCATATGAGCATAAATGTCCATCGTCGTATTTATGTCCGAATGACCAAATTGTTGCTGGATTTCTTTAATGCCTACTCCTGCCTCAATTAGTAAGGAGGTATGGGTATGCCTAAAAGAGTGGGGGGTGACATTCTTTTTATCCCAGCTTTTTTGAGCAGCCGTTTAAGTCTAGTCTCAATAACCTTTCTTAATTGCGGATGACCATCCTCCCGCTCAAAAATAAATGATGAGTCTTGATAAATCAATCTATTTTTAAGCTTAATTTCATTTTGATAAATTTTATTTTTTTTTAGTAGATTGACATCGTTTCATCAATTCGAACGATATCAACAGATCCTGTTGTTTTAGGTGTTAGCAATTGGTATTTTTCAATTTGATTGTTAGGGGTGTATAGGGTCTTTGTGACCTGGCTTATCATTGAAATCTGTCCATTTTAAAGCAAGAAGTTCACCAATTCTTAGGTCGGTCTAGGCAAGTACGGTAAAGACCAAATGGTCCATTTCTAGCCCGTCAGATTGAGCGAGCTTTAGAAAATGTGTCAGCACCTCTTTTTCCAATGCTTTGTTGCTTCTTGGGTAATTGAAAATCCCCAGTTGGGTTCATTTTAATAATCCCTTGAGTTTTAGCTTTTCGGAAAATCATACGGCCGCAGGCATGAATACCTCCCAAACAATTGTGACTGTATTGCTCGTTCAGTTCTAACGTGCGGTCTTCATACATTTTTTTGTGTTTTGCTAATCGGGTATTGACCCAATACTGCGATAAAATGCATCATTTTCTTTTCACTGGCCCGTACACTGCTTATTTTTACCCCACTCCGGTTGTAAATCTTAAGCCAACCTTTTGCAAATGTTTTGAAGGGCATATCTGACTCCTTAATAAAAGTCCCGTTGTCGTTTTGGAGTTCTACGTGACGGGCTGCTACTGGGGCTTCTTTCTTTGTTTTAAATCTTCCTTTGGATATTTCTAGACGTTTTTTGGTTAAAGGGTCAATGCCTAGTAGATATGATAACTCCACGTCTTACCGCATTGCTTGAGTTTTGCCATTTATTTGTCCCTAACTAATTTTTTTTCATCAAATTGGTCTTTAAGTGAGTTTAATAATTTTTGTTTCTCTCGACTGGTCAATAATTGCCCTTCATATTTCAAAAGATTGGATAAATTTGAGATGGAATCAATCCTGATGGATTCTAAAAGCTTTGTAAATTTCTAATTTTATCCTGGCCTACTGTGCAACAGACCTTCTTAATCGAGCCTAATTTTCCATCTATTTGATTGGGGAACAAATGGCTTTTTAACAAGAAAGAAGTCCAAGAATACATTGATTGGTGGTCAATTGAGGTTAAAAGGAAAAAGAGGGCCTGATATATCTTTCACTTTCGCCTAACTAGCAAAATTTAATAAAACGATAAGCGATGTGAGGTGAAAATTATGCTAAGTGATAATAATTTTGTTTCCGAAACACTGGAGAATGTACAGTATCTATTGCCAGGTGCAAAAGTAATCAAATTGAGGGGATACAGCAGGGCCCACAAAGTATACACCATTGCAAAATCCCCGGTAGAAAAGTGGAAGGTCGCCGCAGGTTTATCCGGATCAGAGATAGCAATTCTGATTAGAAAAGGTCATTGGATTGGTGCAAGCATTCCAGCTGGCGGAATTGTCATCGATATTGATGATTCAAAACAGGGAGAGCTAGTGAAAGGTTTACTAGATGCGCAAAACTTTCATTGTCATTGTATTAGGACCCTAATGGGTGGCAGTTTATTTTTAAGGATAACCAACATGGGGAAAAGAAAATTAAACAAATAACCAAATTTTTTACTCAAATAGGTATCATAGTCGATGCTGGGATCGCTGGGGCAGGCTATATTGTTTTCCCAACAAGTAACACTGAGGACGATATATAGTAACTAAGAGTCCTAATGAGTTAGATGAAATACCTAATTATCTGAGGCCTGTACGGAATTCTGTTAATGTAAAGGACAACAACACTGGTGAAAAATATGTATTCCCTGTACCAATCGACAGAGTTGGTAGCAGAAATGATACTTTAAATTTGCTACACATTTGAAAGCCTGGAAGGTGGAACCATACGAAATTAGCAAGGCCATGGAATTGATTTATAAATACCTTCTGCTGGATAAAAAAGATTTCTCTTTGGAGGAATTTTATAAACTCACCATATATGCTATCAAATGGAAACTGGAACAAGCTCAGTTTCCATTGTATTTAGAATCCACAAAAAAATCGCATCAAAATGTTATTCCCCAGCCGTTTAAGATAAAAGGAAATGTCTTATATAAAACGGTAATCAAGAATAGCGGGGACTTTGAAGAATAGCTCATCATGGCGTGTAGGAGTGATTCACCCTTTTAAGAAACTGTCTAATATCGAAAGAAACAGTGTTCATTATGAACTAGCCTCAAACGATAACGGACGCGAAAAAAAGGATATAGTTCCTGCTAGTGTTATATCACCAAGCGGGAGTTGCTTTTCATTGGCGGATAATGGGCTAGTTGAGAAGGAAGGGCAAAAAATGAAGCTGACAGAGAGACAACGACGCTTTTGTGATTTCTTTACAGAAACTAGAAATACAACAGAGGCTACGCGTCTAGCCGGAAACAAAGGGAAAAATCTCAACAGAGTAGCTTCTCAAAACTTGTCAAAACTAGACATTCAAACTATATAGAGCAAAGAAATAATCAACTAGAAGCGGAGCGCATAGCAAACATTATTGAGGTAAAAATGTTTTGGACAATTATTATACGCGATGGAATAGTTCGGTTAAAGAGCGACTAAAGGCGTCTGAGTATATTACTAAAACAAATGCGGCCTTCAAGGAATAGATTGAACATACTGGTGAAATTAAAACAGGGAATGAGGAAGAAGCTAAATTCGAATGAGAGTGATCTAAGGCTTCTAGAATTGTATATGGAGGTGTGGTAACGTGAGCAAGCTTATATAGAAGGATTAAGTGATCAAGTTTAGTGTAATACTAGGAATGATAAGGTGTTCATTAACGCACATTACAACTAAAAATACCGTAAATGCCCTCAAGAGGATGATATATCCAAAGCAAAAACCTTCATTCTTTCATGAATTTAAAGTATTATATAAGCTACTGAAAAAGTTTTGTATAAAAGGTATAATGATAAAGAACATTCGTTCTTGTATGGGGTACTTTCTCTGAGAATGAAAATAATGTCTTAGGGTGATATAATGACAAATTTTATTTTAAATGAAAATAAACAGTTATCATTGGCAATTGAAGATGAGAACATAGAAAATTTTTATATAGATGGTACAGATTTAGTCCGAAAGATAATCCGTAGATCAGGTTCAGGAGTTACATCACGGGTTCCGGTCCTTAGCACCCAAGATTTAGAAAACAAGAACCTTCATGAATTATACGATGAATCTTGGCTCCGTATGAAAAACAGACCCAATACTGAGCTCACTACTGAGAGTATAAATATTGCGGATTTATTTAGTGGATGTGGAGGTCTATCCTTAGGGGTTTGGGAGGCATGCCGTGCCCTGGGGATAAATCCAAGATTTTCGTTTGCTTGTGATCTTAACGAAGCTGCCTTATCTGTGTACGAAAAAAACTTTTCTCCCGATTTTAGCTTGAATGAATCCATCGAAAAACATATTAATGGCGAGTTAGGTGCTCCATTAACTGTTGAAGAGCAAAGAATAAAAGATAAGGTGAAAAAAATAGATTTCATTCTAGCAGGTCCTCCTTGCCAAGGGCATTCTGATCTTAATAACCATACTAGACGAAAAGACCCTAGAAACGCTTTACTAATGAGAGTAAGTAGAGTTATAGAGTTGTTCCAACCTTCTTCAGTATTAGTGGAGAATGTACCAGGAATTATTCATGATAAATCTGGTTCTTTTAAAGAATTTAAGAATCATTTAAAGACACAAGGTTATTACTTCGATGAAATCGTACTAAATGCTGAAAAACTAGGTGTTTCACAAGCACGTCGTAGATATTTTATTTTTGCTTCAAAAACTCCTGTATCTTCCTTAAATCAAATAAATGAATTTTATTCAACCAATAGTAGGCCAATTAGTTGGGCAATATCAGATTTAGTAGAAAATGTAGGTGATGATATATTCAACACTGCTTCCGAGCATTCATTGGAAAACAAAAGGAGAATAGAATATCTTTTTGAAAATAACTTGTTTGAATTACCTAATTCAGAAAGACCGGATTGTCATCGGCTAAAACCACATTCATACAAATCTGTGTATGGCAGAATGTATTGGGATAGACCTGCTCCCACTATAACCAGAGGGTTTGGATCAACAGGTCAAGGGAGATTTGTTCATTCTTTGTTAAAGAGAACGATAACTCCCCATGAAGCAGCTAGGATTCAGTTCTTCCCGGACTTTTTTAACTTTGGTGACCTTCGGAGGAGACAGTATCAAGACGTTATCGGTAATGCTGTGCCTTCCAAACTATCCTATTTATTAGCATTACATCAATTAAGATAAAAAGATTTGAGGTTGATATCTTTGAAAGTTGTTAGTTTATTCTCCGGCATAGGCGGAATAGAGCTTGGCCTTCATCAGTCAGGACATACAACAGAAATATTTTGTGAGGTTGATCCTTTGGCAAAAGCTGTTTTATCAAAAAACTTCCCTGGCGTTAAGATAGAAGATGATATTAATGAAATTAGAGAGTTACCAAGCTGTGATTTAGTTGCGGCAGGGTTTCCATGCCAAGATTTAAGTCAAGCTGGAGGTAAAGAAGGGATTGACGGATCACGCTCCGGTTTAGTTAAGAAACTATTTGAACTTATAGAAAAGAAAGAACATGCAAATCGCCCTCCATGGATACTAATTGAAAATGTCCCATATATGTTAAGGTTAAACCGTGGTAAAGCTATGTCATATTTAACATCTGTCCTTTCTGAATTAGGTTATACTTGGGCATATCGAACTGTTGATGCTCGTTGTTTTGGTTTACCGCAACGAAGACATAGAGTTATTTTGTTAGCCTCTTTATTTGAAGATCCAAAAGATGTGATTTTTTCACAGGATCATTCAGAACCAGATTTAGATGGAAAGCCTTCTGTTGTGGATCATTCCAACTATTATGGTTTTTATTGGACGGAAGGGTTAAGAGGTGTCGGCTGGGCACGTGAAGCAGTTCCACCTATAAAATGCGGATCGTCTGTAGGTATAGCCTCTCCACCTGCAGTTTGGTCTCCTTACGAGGATATAGTAGGGACCATTAATATAAGGGATGCTGAGCGCCTACAAGGATTCCCGGAAGATTGGACAAATATCACTACTGAAACAGGTAAGGATATAAAAGAAGGTGCCAGATGGAGATTGGTGGGAAATGCTGTTTCGGTAAGGGTTTCTAAATGGATTGGTGAAAACTTAAGTCAGCCAAAAGGGTCGATATCAGATTTTGAAGGTGAATTAGTGACCAAGACTTGGCCAAGTGCAGCATGGGGGTACGGAGATAAAAAGTATAAAGTTCCCGTATCAAAATGGGTTGCAAACACAGAACAAATAGCTATTTCAGAGTTTTTAAATCATCCATTAAAACCTTTATCTGCTAGGGCATTAAACGGTTTTTTAGGTAGAGCAGCCAGGTGTACAAATGTAAATTATTCGGATGAATTTATTAACTCGTTAGAACGTTGTAAGGATAGGCAACTTCAAAAGGTTTAACTTTTCACATTAAAGAGAGCATACTAAAAAGTATCGGAGCTGGATAAAACCAGCTCCGTTTTTTATCTTTAATTTTTTTTGCATTATTCCATCTTTTATTCGACCAGTTCCATAAACTCCTTTTCAATTCTTTGGGGGTTTCGGGTCTCGGCAAGACTTTCATCTACCCTGAAGTAGAATTTGATTTTTGGTTCTGTTCCTGAAAGTCGCAGGCACATCCAGGGATCCGACTTCAAGAAAACATTTAAGAACATTTGACTGTGGAAGGCCCATGAGTTCCTCAGGGCCTTCCACAGTCTCTCGATTCCGGTCAAGTAATCCTCAACAGTGGTAACCTTGACGGAACCAAAGCTGGCCAAATTCAGAACGGAAGGCAGCGAGGGTCTGCTGAATCAGTTCTGCCCCTTCTTTTCCCTTTAGTGTTAATGAGCGCAGGCCTTCCTGAAAGTAGCCATATTCTTCAATACTAAGGAGAGCTTCGTATAGTGAAATCCTTTTTTCTTATAGTAAGCACATACCTCAACTGCAAGGACATCCGTCTGAACAGCATCCTTGTCTCGGACAAAGTCGCCAATCAGATAGCCATAGCTCTCTTCGTACCCAAAGAGGAAATTATGTTCTCCTGTCTTGTAGTAGCCATTAATCTTTCTGGCAATGAACTTAAATCCCGTTAATACACCGATTGTTTCGACTCTGAAAGAGGTTGCAACTTCCCTCCCAAGCTCCGAGGTAACAATCGTTTTAAGAACGATCCCATTAGATGGAAGTGTTCCTTTCTTTTTTATTTGGGTTAAGATATAGTGGAGCAGAAGTGGCTCGGTTTGATTTCCGGTTAAAACCGTATACTCACCATTTTCATTTTTAACAGCAATTCCAAGCCTGTCTGCATCGGGATCTGTTGCAATTAAATATCGGCGTCAATTTGCTGCCTTCCCTGATGGCCAGCTCAAACGCGGCATGTTCTTCAGCATTTGGACTGGTGATAGTGGAAAACAGAGGGCAGGCTGCTCCTGTTCTTTTCCCACCGCTACATGCTTGTAGTTCATTGCCGCCAAGGCCATTGCAGTAGATTTGCTGTACCATGAAGCGGCGTAAATACAACCTTGATGTCTGTTTCATCTTAAATATTTGAGTTTTCTGAAATAGTTCAAGGTATGCCTTGTCCACCTCTGCGCTATATTTTGATCAGGCCCTTTGCTAGGAGGAAGCTGGCCGCCATCTGGCCCATAAACTTTATATCCATTGTATTCAGGCGGGTTATGGCTCGCAGTCACAACAATACCGGCAAAACCATGAAGGTGACGTACTGCAAACTTAACACGGTTGTAGGCCTTAATGACTCGAAAACGTATGCGCTGGATGCCAGTGTCCTGGCGGCTTCCATTATAAAAGCCGCCAACCCAGCAGAAACTTTCCTTAACGTATAGATGTCATCCGGTTTGTTCCAGCTCCAATTTCCCCGCGCATGCCTCCTGTTCCATATCCCAAATTCCTTATAAAAAGCATCTTCCAGGTCTTTCTCATTCCTTCCTGATTTACCCAACCCCGATTTTAGCTCGGTGCAAGTTGACTAAACTGTAGCCATTTTTCTGTTTTGTTTTTCCAGCCTATGATTGACCTACAATAAAATAACATTATTGTTCATTATAATATAGTCTAGAGGTTTTCGAACGACGACTTTCTGACATAAATCGAGTGCTCTTGTCTGATTATGTCTAGTTATAGTTGGTTTTTTTTATTTTGTCTCTAAATTTGATGAGATCATGGTGGCGAGGAATTTCTTTTTCGACAGCCCCAATCAGTACCAATTCGATATTTGAATTGGTCTCTCAAACAATTCCATCCTCTTTATTTATTATGATACAATTATATTAATTAGAAAATACATACATATTAGCTTGTGTGATTTTATGGGGGTAAAATCAATGACTTTTATAAAAAGATTAGAGGACGCTTATGAAACTCTATTAGGGAATTACCCTGCCGGAGTATCTAGTACCAGTACTAGTAAGTATAACGAAATACGAAAGATTGTTTCAGAAGCCTTCTTGATCGGTGAAAATGAAGTGTATGTAACGGGAACATCAAGAAGGATTAGCAATTTGGACACTCGGTTTGCTCAAGGAAATCAACGGAATAAACATACCCGGATGGCAGTTGCTTTTATTTCTATACCTTCTGTGGACGATTCGGAATTAGATGAACTAATTATAAGAACGAGAAATAGTGCAATTACAACCTCATCTAAATTCTGTAACGGGGAAGAAAGGGGCACGATTTTTGACGGAATATTACTTTTTTTAGTATTTGAGGGTGAAACCAAAGTGTATCCGCTAGCATTCTTAGTTTTCGAGAACGATTTTGAATTAAAGGAAAAGGCTGAGGAATTGATTCCAGGAATTGAACTCAAAGAATACCCGCGAGCTAATCAATCCCCAGCCCAGGAAAATAACAAAAGCGCTAAAAATGAAGATGAGGAAAGTGCAAAGAGCTATGTAGTCTTCCTTGATATTGAGGAAGATGGTTCTATTGTGGAATTTGTAGAAGATAAAGACAAAACCTATAGAATTGGTGATATGATTTGGACGGCTTCACATACTAATGGTTCATCAGCTATCACACGCAGACTGGAAGTAATTGAAGTCGTTGAAAATCTTGTGGTGTGTAAGATAAAACATAAATATAATGAACCTGTTGATAAGAATTCACTGCTTAAGTTTGTAAATATTGAACAAGATTTGATTTCATTTCTAGACTTACATCCAAATGTCCAAAATGGAAGTGAGGGATTTGTATCTGGGGACATTGTTGATGAGAACGCTACTACATCATCGGATGACTTACCGGAAGACTTTGAAAATAACTAAGCGATAAACTTTAAATAGGGGAAATGAACTGATGGAAATATCCAAACAAACTTCAGATTTATTATTGAGCCTAGAAAAGAAAAAAGGCACTTTACCAAAATTCAGCGTTTTACGCAGTATTCCTAGGAATAGGATTATTTATGGTGCACCAGGAACAGGGAAGAGTAATTATCTAGAAAGGGAAGTGGGAAAGATCTTTGGTGATAATCCATATGTATTCACCCGAGTTACTTTTTTCCCTGGTTATACATATGGACAATTTATAGGTGCTTATAAACCGGTTCCTATATATAAAAAATTAAGCGGTGAGGAAGAGATATTTAGTTCAAACTTTAGGGATAAGATGGAAAACTTTGAGCCAATGATTGATTATCAATTTGTTCCTGGCCCATTTATCGATGTATTAATTAAAGCTCTGAAAAATAGATACACTAATTTTATATTAATTATCGAAGAAATTAATCGTGCCAATGCAGCAAGTGTTTTTGGTGATATTTTTCAATTATTAGACAGAAATAAAAACGGTGAAAGTGATTATCCTGTTACATTCGGGCCGGACATTATGAATTATTTAGCGAGAAACGGAATTAAAGATGAAATGATTAAGCTACCATCCAATTTCTTTATTTGGGCAACTATGAATAATGCGGATCAGGGTGTTTTACCGCTCGATACCGCTTTTAAGAGAAGGTGGTCATTTGAATATTTAGAGTTGGAAAAGTATAGAAAGGCAGTGGACTCTTGGAAGCTGAGCCTCAGATATAAAGGTCATAATAAAGTAATTATGTGGAATGATTTCCGAGACATTATTAATAAGCGTCTTAAAGGAAAAGTACCAGAGGATAAGCTGCTTGGACCTTTTTTCCTGAAAGAAAGTGAACTGTGGAATCAGAATGTATTTAAAAATAAACTGCTTTATTATTTGAAGGAAGATGTTTTCAAGCATAATCCAACGATTGATTTTTTAAATGCTAGTACTTTCTCTGAGCTAATTGAAAAATATGATGGCTCGGATAACATTTTTACTTTTGACATAGATGATTCGTCTTTTGTGAGTGATTAACTATGGATAAGTCAAGTAAGTTCTTCTTTGAAGATCAAAAATACAATAAAGAAAGGATTGTACGTGTACTCGGTGGTAATTTAGCTTTACTCAAAAGTAAAGGTATATTATATGAAGATTCTAGTGGGGATTTAATATTTAACTATGTAGGTGTTATATCTAATGGGCGCAATGTAATATTCATTTTGCCTAAATACTGTAACAGGCACTTAGATGAACATTCAAAGCGGACTTTGTTTAATAAGTTGCTGAAGATTTTTAAAAAATATTCAGGTTTAAATAAAAGCCGGGAATCTGATTATTTCGTATCGGAGCTAGATAGTGATGAAGTCTCCGACTTTATGATAGCAGATTATTTGCTTAATGATTTCTCATTGAATGGGTATTATCAAAAAAAATTTACTGAATATGAAATTGATGGAGAAGGAATTATAGATTGGAGTAAGACAGTTAATGAAATTACCCCAGTATTCTCAAAGGGAGTTCCATATTATTTCAGTACTTATAATGAAGTGGTACAAAAAGACGAGTATCACTTGATAGTTAAAATTCATAAATGGGCTTTAAGTAAATATTTTAATGATTTCGGAGTCATTTTAGGTTTTACGGGACTAGAATTTGATAAATCCTGTGATGGTATGAAAATTTTGGACTACGCTGATTTTTTTGGCTCAGTAATAAATAAAGAAATCGTGAACACATATGTTGATCGTGACGTTAAATTGTTAAAGGCATTGAAAACCGCAATTGATAGGGAAGAGAATCAGTTTTCTAAACGACCCACTCTTTCTCTGTATGGAACAAAATACTTTCACAGAGTATGGGAGGAAGTATGTAAGACCGTATTTTCCCATGTTAATGAATACGTAAAAAAGATATCAAGGCCAAATTGGATTAACTTTACGGATATAGAGGTTAATAAAGAGAAAAAAACACTAGAACCCGATATTATTAAGGCTTTCGAATACCGTTCAAAAGAATACTTTTTAATATTAGATGCTAAATATTATAATATAAATTTTGACGGAAAAAAGCTGGAGGGGAATCCTGGGGTTGAAGATATAACTAAGCAGCTGTTATATGATAAGGCACTTGAAAAACTGTCCAGAGGTAAAACAAAACATAATGCTTTTCTGTTTCCTTCCTCTAATTCAACCAATACCTTTAAAGTATTTGGTTCTGTTGATTTTGATTTTCTTGATATAGCCGCTGTAACTCTTGTTTATATTTCTGCTGAACAAGTTTATAACTTATATCTTGAAAATAAAACATTTTCCACTGATGACTTATTTAAATTTGTAAGTGAAATTAATAAGTCAAAAAAACGACATAGCGTTATAACTTCAACATTGTATGGTAATATGTTTTTGTTTACAAAAAGATTAAGTGATAAAAATTAGTTCTAGAAGGTTAAAAGCCGATAACATAATACTTGTCCTCGGTTTTGTCCTCCTATAGTTTTAAAAATATTTATCAGCATTAAATGTTAAGTCTAAAAAACAGTATTTTGAGCTGGTTTTTTTAATACTATTTTCAACTGTTATTAGTCGGAATGAATGGGTTGCATGATGTAAAACCGACAAAAAACTCTTGATAAACAGGGGTTTGTCGGCAACGGACTTTTATTTTTGATGCCCTTTTGGCCATTTGCAAATTTTCAAGGCTTCTCATGAGTTCACCGAACTTGTGAGAAGCTTCTTTTTTGATGTATAAATAAACATGTGTAGTGTGTACAAGCTTACATGGCATTTCATTTATGGACCGCTTCTCTCTCTATTGCAGACAGGATACCCTATTGGTATACTCTCATACGACACAAAAAAGACCCAGTTATCTAAATAAGTAGTGCCACCCACTCTTAGACTGTTTCCCCTAGAAAAGCACTGTCAAAGAGGAATCCTGTTAAATCTTGTGCTTCTTTGCTTTTTTAGCTAAAAGACGATGTTTTCCTTGCAATAAGGAACTCGTCTTTTATGTTAAATATAAAGAGCGACAGAATAATGACATCTGATCCCCAAAAATTCACTGTCGATGGAGTTAGATTCTTCCAACAGTACCTTAATAAAATCCGTCCCGACGCTATGGAGATAGACAACCTAATTATCAACTCTGATATTATCAAGGAGGACTTAATAGTGCATGTCTCAAAAATGATAGATCGTTTGGCTTTATATGATTTACACAGAAAAAGAAGCATAGATAAACATTTTTCTGCTGCTTTTACAGTCGATATCAATGATAGAGAGGAATTTTACAGTGCAAATATAGCTGATGTTTCAATTGATTTGAATGAATCTAGTGGTGTTTAATTGAATCTCATATTCTTCAGAAGAACCATTCAATACTTCTTGAACAATATTTAAAGTATTCATCAGCTTCCTCTACTGAAACAATATCTTCAATGAAATCGGAAAAGTATTCTAGTTCTGTTCTTGTTGGAAGAACTATTCTTAAGTATCCTAAAGGGTCTCTTTTAAATGAATATACCATGATAAATCAGTCTTTCCTTTCTGTTTATTCTTAGTTAATATTGATCGTACAATTGAGTCGACAAGACAGGCTATTGTAGATTTACGGGCGTTCATTCACTGGATAAAAGCAAATAAAAAAGGGCCTGTTATCATAGTCGGAGTAAGCCTTGGGGGATGGGTTACTAATCTAATTGCTACCCTGGAATCGAAAATTGATGTAGTGGTATCTATCTTTTATGCCAATCGCCTTTCTTATTCGATATGGAACACGATCCCAGGTAAATACATAAGAGAAGAATTAGAACAAAATGGTGTGACCTATAATGAGTTAATAAAATATTGGGATATCACAGATCCTAGTCAAGCCTTGCCGAAAGTTAATAAAGATAACGTACTGCTGATTTCTGCTAAACATGATCAATATATTGACTTGAAAGATGCAGATTATTTATGGGAAAGTTGGGGGAGACCTACAAGATATGTCTACAATTGTGGTCATTCCGGTATTGTTCTTTGTCGCAAAAAGCTGGCAAATGATACGCTTTCCTTTATACGAGAAAAACTGGTTTGATACATTTGTAGACTTTAATAAGAAACGAAAGGCCAACTGCGACTTCAGTTGGCCTTTCCTATTTATAATAAAGAAATTGAGTGAGATTGCTGACAGAACTACGTACTACTCGTTTTCTTTAGTTGCCCTTGCTAATCGTTCAACCTCTCCCCGAATCCCAATCGCAGGCTCCCACGAATCAATCAAACGAATCGCCTTCTGATTAGATTCCACCGCTTTCGTTTTCTCTCCTTTACGATACAACAGCTGCGCCATTCCGTAGTGATAGTAGATCAGTTCAACTTGATTGGCGTTATGTTTGTCATAGAGCATTTGCTCAAAGGCTTCTTCCGCTTTTTCAAACTGATCACATTTCACGTAAGCGACACCCAGATTGAAATAGGCTTCTATCGTTTTTTCGCCGCCGTATGTGGAGCTGATTTCATTTGCCGCTTCGTATAATTGAATGGCTTCTACATGATAACCTCTCGCAAAGCTTAAGTCACCGCGAACCAATAGAACTCTGTGTTGAATGGTAGGGGAAATCGGTTGATTTTCGATTTCGTTTAAAATTGTCTCTGCTTTTTCCTGTTGCCCGTCTTTTAAAAACAGCCTTGCTTTGAGTGCATGTCCCCAAACCTTTAGATCATAGGCATCGTGAGCGTCTGATTGTTCAAGAATCTTCAGCCCGGCTTCTATTTGCTGAAGCGCTCCGTCTAAATCATTGACTTCCATCAATGCCCAGCCTGAGGTGTCGATTCGGAAGTACGCTTCTCGTGTGTGTTGGCCTAAGTGATGGGCGGCGTCGGCCGCTTTGCGTCCGTATTCGATTCGCAGGGGCAGGTTGATTCTGCTTAGAAAATGGCTAATGCGGGTGATGAGTTCGATTAGGATTTCTTTTTGTTCAGTTTCACTTGCCCATTGGATGACCTTTAAGATGTTTGGCCATTCTTGTTTCATTTGATCTAAGTTCCGTCCCAGCAGGTAGCTCCAATAGATAGAGTTGGGCTGTTCCCGCTTTAAATGGGTTTCGGCATAATCAATATAATAGTGCGCCCAGCGATTGCGGGCTTCTTTTTCATATTCGTGCTGTTCGGACAAGTGCTGTTCTCCGTAAGCGACAACGGTTTGGTGCGCTAAGTATTGTGTCCTGCCTTGGCTTCGTTCCGGCTGAATCAGCGCATATGACCGCATTTGTTCCATAGCGTAATGAAAACGGCGGGCGTCTAATCCGGCTGCTGCCGCCAGGCTTTTTTCATCAGGCGGCTTGCTGAAAAAGCAAAGCGTCTGCCAGAGCTTTCGCGTATCTTCATTGCATCTATCCCAGGTGCGGCCAAAGAGGAATTCAAACAATTCCAGCAGTGAGTAGCCTGCTTTTCCAAGCTCATGAATCAGCTGCTGAGCGGGGATGTCATCGTCTGACATATAGGCAATGCTGAGTGCCATGGCTTTCGGGTTTCCGGCAGTCGCTGAAATGAATTCGTTTTTCAGGTCAGATGATAGATGTAACAGCTGCTCCAGCTTTTCCCGTTTACGTGGGAGGTTGCATGTTTGTAAGCAGTGATGCACTTCTTGTTGAAAAAATTCGTGGGCATCTGTTTGGTCAAGACCGCTTAGCTGAATGGCTGTCATTTCTCCGAAGCTTTCCCGATAAGTTTGCTTTACGTTTTCCCGCGCTGTAAGGAGAACTTTTACGCCTTGCGGAAGGCTGGTGATAAATTCATGAATGTCACGTTCTGCAGTATCAATGCTGTCAACGATCAGCAGGATCGGTTTTTCTCTAGTGTAATTGGCTAACGCATTGCGGACGACAAACCGTTTTACATTGATTGATTTATCGATTTGTTCTTTGCGTCCGAGCTGATAGGCGATCGTATTTAAAAAATCGCTAAAGCTTAATCCTTTCCAATCAGCGCTGACCCAGATGATGCTGTTGAATGCCGGCCAAACTGAAGTATCGTCGACACAGGAATAGGCGGCTTCAAGAGCAATTGTGGTTTTTCCCATGCCGGCCCAGCCGGTGATTAAACAGACTGGTGATGGAGAAAGCATCCATTGCCGTATCGCTTCCATATCAAAGCTGCGTCCGATAAAGCGTCCGGACCAGCGTGAGGGTAAATTATGCGTGATGGGCTGTTCTGTAAGCGCATTCGTTTCTTGGCCGGGTCTGTCATGAAACAGCCGTTTTACTACATTTTCAATTTCGCCTTCACTCGGAGCCCCGAATAATCCGTCTTTTCGCAGTATTTTCGCTTTTTTCAAACAGGATGCTGCCCATACAGGCAATGCGGGTTTGATGACTGGGATAGTGGTGGCTTCCAGCAAGTCGGTCAACCACTCGATATCCAAGTCGGTCTTTTCGAGAATGATCCAGATCATTCCGAACAGTTTTCCGTCGTCGATTCTTCCGGGAATGTAGTTTGCCCCCATCTGTCCGATCCAGCTTTTGATCGTGTTTGGGGAGACTCCCAGCTGGAGTGCGATTTTATCTATGTAAGACTGTCCTGTTTTTTCATTCTTTTTCCTTCTGACTTTATAATCAGGATGAAGTTTTAGCGTTTTGACGCCAGGTGCCAGCATTTGTGCAAATTGTTTTCGGTTTTCAAGTTCAGCCATAAGCCTGCACCTCCTATTAGTACTATTTTATCAATCCAGCGTTTTTTGTATATGAAAAAATAAAAGTACAGTGCCGCTGTCCTTTTATACAGCAGGAAAGGCTGTTGAACGTGTTAAAAAGCAGATAAAATGGGGGCAGTAACAGAGAAAACAAAAATGTATGCACTTACATTTTATTTTCTAAAGAAAGGAACTTGCCAAATGACTCACACAGTACCTCAAAACATGAAAGCGGCTGTTATGCACAACACAAGAGAGATCAAAATTGAAACATTGCCTGTGCCTGATATCAATCATGATGAAGTGTTGATTAAGGTGATGGCTGTCGGAATTTGCGGATCTGATCTGCATTACTATACAAATGGCCGAATAGGCAACTATGTTGTGGAAAAACCATTTATCCTTGGGCATGAATGTGCGGGTGAAATTGCCGCTGTCGGATCATCTGTCGATCAATTCAAGGTGGGAGACCGCGTCGCTGTAGAGCCGGGTGTTACGTGCGGACGCTGTGAGGCGTGCAAAGAAGGACGCTATAATCTTTGCCCGGATGTACAGTTTTTGGCTACACCGCCGGTAGACGGTGCGTTTGTCCAATATATTAAAATGCGTCAGGACTTTGTTTTTTTAATCCCAGACTCACTTTCTTATGAAGAAGCTGCTTTGATCGAGCCGTTTTCTGTCGGTATCCATGCGGCGGCCAGAACGAAGCTACAGCCCGGATCAACGATTGCGATTATGGGGATGGGCCCTGTTGGGTTAATGGCTGTTGCCGCAGCTAAAGCATTTGGGGCAGGCACAATCATTGTCACCGACTTAGAGCTGCTGCGGTTAGAAGCTGCGAAAAAAATGGGAGCGACTCACATTATTAATATACGTGAACAGGATGCACTTGAAGAGATTAAAACGATCACGAATGATAGAGGCGTTGATGTTGCTTGGGAAACAGCAGGGAATCCAGCGGCATTGCAATCCGCACTGGCTTCTGTGCGCCGGGGCGGAAAATTGGCGATTGTCGGTTTGCCTTCACAGAACGAGATTCCGCTCAACGTGCCGTTTATTGCGGATAATGAGATTGATATTTACGGGATCTTCCGTTATGCCAATACGTATCCAAAGGGAATCGAATTTCTTGCTTCAGGCATTGTGGACACGAAGCATCTAGTAACGGACCAATATTCGCTGGAGCAGACGCAAGATGCGATGGAGCGGGCGCTTCAATTTAAGAATGAATGTTTAAAAGTGATGGTGTATCCAAATCGCTGAGTGAACAGGGAGGATCTTCGTATTCTCCCTCTTGTTTACTGGAAATGAAAACGGATTCTTGGGGTGGGAAATGATGATTGGAACAGAAAAAGTAACGGCATTGAAGGCGAAGCATCAGTCAAAATCCAGCACCGGCCTGTCCTGGTTTGAACGAATCGGTTATGGATTCGGCGATATGTCGTATAATATTATCTTTCAGTTTGTAAACGCATACTTATTATTTTATTATACAGACGTCGGCGGCATTCAGCCTGCGGTAATCGCAACTTTGTTTCTTGTTGTGCGTGTGCTGGATGCTATTTTTGACCCGATCATGGGATTGATTTTAGATAAAACGAATACAAGGTGGGGAAAAGCAAGGCCATATTTGCTGTGGGTGGCATTTCCTTTTGCGCTATTCACATTCTTATGTTTCACGACGCCTCATTTCGGTGAGACCGGAAATATGGTATATGCGTATGTCACTTATATTCTGCTTGGGATGTCCTTTAGTATGCAAACGATCCCGGTGAACAGCTTAACGGGGCGGATGACGAATTCGGTGGAGGAACGAACGGTTCTGACCACAACCCGGATGATTTTGGTGTATATCGGCATTCTTTTATCCATTTCCTGTGCGACACCGCTTGCAACTGCTATCGGAGGAGAGGATCAGGCGTTTGGATTTCAGATGACGGCGCTCATCTATGCGGCTGTCAGCATCGTTTTGAATCTATTTAGTTTCTTTACTGTACGGGAGCGGATTCAGCCTAAAAAGAGAAAAAAACAAGGGATCAAAAAGACGTTATCCGTTTTATTCAAAAACAAACCCTTGCTCATGTTAATTTCATCATTTTTGGCTTTTGCGATCGGGTTTAATATTAAGCTCAGCACGATGGTGTATTATTTTACGTATAACGTAAACCATAAAGAGTTCGTGTTTATGGGCACCGTTTTATTTTTCGGGGCAGCGCTGATCAGCAATTTGTTTATTCCTTTCTTTTCTGAGAAGTGGGGCAGAAAACAAGTCATGATTATCACGGCAGCTCTATCGCTTATTTCTTATGCCGGCCTGCATTTTACGCCGTATTCTTCAATTCCACTCATTTTCATTTGGCTTTTCGCTTCGGGATTTTTCACAACGCCTTTAAATACGCTTGCTTGGGGAATGGTTGCGGATTGCGTCGATTATGCGGAATGGAAAACCGGAATTCGCGCGGATGGTGTTGTGATTTCGAGCATGAGCTTTATTAATAAGCTGGGTGTTGCGTTAGCCGGGTCATTTTCGGCCATTTATTTAGGAATCGCCGGGTATGTGGCGAATACAGACCAGACAGTTGCGTCGTTGAATGCGATTAAAAATATGAATGCTTTGATTCCGGGATTTTTCATTTTGCTTTCTATTATTCTTATCGCCTTCTATCCTTTAACGGAAAAAAGATATAAACACATCATCTCTGAGCTGGAGCAAAGGTCTGCGAGATAAATAGATGTAAAATTTTTAATATTCAATGTTGTATTTATGGCAAAAAGTAATATACTGAGACTGTAATCTAGACTTTATAAATGAGTGTGATAATATGCGTAGTCATTCTGTAGTTTGTATTGGGGAATTGTTGATTGATTTCTTTTGTACCGATGTTGACGTTGATTTAATGGAAGGGCGCCAATTCCTGAAAAGTGCCGGCGGGGCACCGGCGAATGTGTCGGCAGCGATTGCCAAGCTGGGCGGAGACGCCGCTTTCAGCGGAAAAGTAGGAAAGGATCCGTTTGGGTATTTTCTGAAGCGAACATTGGACGCTGTACATGTCGATACCTCTATGCTGGTGATGGATGAGAAAGCGCCTACAACGCTTGCTTTTGTTTCATTAAAACAAAATGGAGAGCGTGACTTTGTTTTTAATAGAGGCGCGGACGCTTTGTTTACGCTGGAGGACATTGACCAGGAAAAACTAAACGAAGCGAAAATCCTTCATTTCGGCTCTGCGACGGCACTGTTATCGGATCCGTTTTGCTCAGCCTATTTACGGTTGATGTCGATTGCGAAAGACAATGGACAGTTTATTTCGTTTGACCCTAACTACCGTGAAGATTTATGGAGGGGAAGAGTCTCAGAGTTTGTAAGTGTTGCGAAAAAAGCGATCGCTGTAAGTGATTTTGTGAAAGTCAGTGACGAGGAACTTGAGATTATCAGCGGTGTGAAGGATCATGAAAAGGGAGTTGCGATCCTTCATGAGATCGGAGCCAACATTGTCGCTGTGACACTTGGGAAAAGCGGAACGCTTCTTTCCAATGGAAAAGACCGTGAAATCATTCCAAGCATTCCGGTGACATCAATTGACTCAACAGGGGCGGGAGATGCTTTTGTCGGTGCGGCTTTATATCAATTGGCAAACACGGATCAGATTCAATCTGTAGATGCTGATTTTGTGAAACTGCGTGAGATTGTGGCGTTTGCCAATAAGGTCGGAGCTCTTGTGTGCACTAAAATTGGAGCGATTGATGCACTGCCGAGTTTGGATGAGATTGGAGTTTCTTTGTAAATCATTGAAGATGTTTCTTGAAAGTCTTTGGACTTTTGGGGGCATCTTTTTTTATTGCTTACATTTTTGTTCAGGTAAAAAGTTGTATATTTTTTGTTTGAAATGTCATTTTTTATTAAAAAAGTGAAACTTTTAACGATAATAAATAGTATATGTAACAAGGGTTACCGAATTAGCTTTAGGAGGAACGATATAATGAGTATAATTGGAAGATTTAAAGATATTATGTCTGCGAATATCAATGCTTTATTGGACAAGGCTGAAAATCCGGAGAAAATGGTAGATCAATATTTAAGAAATATGAATAGCGATTTGGCTAAGGTTAAGGCAGAAACAGCAGCTGTTATGGCTGAGGAGCAGAGAGCAAAAAGAGAATATCACGAATGCCAGGCGGATATGGAAAAGATGGAAAGCTATGCAATGAAGGCGCTG
Organism: Bacillus sp. LM 4-2; assembly: GCF_000978495.1. Taxonomy (NCBI): domain Bacteria; kingdom Bacillati; phylum Bacillota; class Bacilli; order Caryophanales; family Bacillaceae; genus Bacillus; species Bacillus sp. LM 4-2. Next base: position 649,481 of record NZ_CP011101.1, read on the forward strand.
CAAGCCGGGAATGAGAGCGATGCGAGAAAATTTCTTGAAAGAAAAACATCTTTGGAGTCAAAGCTTTCTGAGCTGCAGGCGGCGAATCAAATTGCTGCAACCAATGCCGCACAGATGAGAAAGATGCATGACAAATTGGTATCTGACATTGGAGAGCTGGAAGCACGCAAAAATATGATCAAGGCGAAGTGGGCAGTAGCGAAAACGCAAGAAAGAATGAACAAACTGGGCGCTTCTGTTTCAAGTACAAGCCAATCAATGTCTGCATTCGGCCGAATGGAGGACAAAGTAAATAAGGCACTTGATCAGGCCAATGCAATGGCTGAACTGAACAGCGCTCCGCAGGATGATATGGCTGATCTGTCTGCAAAGTATGACACTGGCGGTTCAAGCCAGGTTGATGATGAACTTGCGGCGTTAAAAGCGAAAATGATGCTCGATAAGTAATACATAGGAGGCCGCAGCTTTCGGCTGCGGCGTCATTTTATCATAAAATGTGAGAGGGAACGGTAATGATAATATCTTATAAGTGTCCGAACTGCGGCAGTGATATGGCATTTGACAGTGAAACCGGCTCGTTATCCTGCAGCAGCTGCGGAAGACAGGACAATATTGAAAGCCTTCCGAAAGAAAACATTGCGGCACGGTTTTCTGATGATGAAGCAAAAGAATATCAATGTAAAAACTGCGGTGCCGTTTTGATCACGGAAGCTGAAACGACAGCAACGACGTGCAGCTTCTGCGGAGGTGCTGCAATACTTGCCGATCGTTTATCAGGACATTTGGCGCCGGCGAAGGTCATTCCATTTACAATCAGCAAGCAAGAAGCGGAGCAGGCATTTCGAAAGTGGTGCAAAAAAGGCCTTCTGACACCAAGAGGTTTCATGTCTGCTGATCGTATCAAAAGCATCACCGGCATGTATATTCCATTTTGGATGTTTGATTTAAATAGTGAAGTACAGGTGAGAGCAAACTGTACCAGAGTCCATCAATATGAAGAAGGGGATTATATTTGCACGGAAACAGAGCACTTTGAAGCGTTTCGTGATATCAATCTCGATTATTTGAAAATCCCTGTCGATGCCTCTGAAAAAATGAAAGACGAATTAATGGACAAATTGGAGCCTTATTCATACGAAGAGCTGAAGGACTTTCAAACGGCATATTTGGCCGGTTATATTGCGGAAAAGTACAATTATACCGATGAGGAGCTTTTTCCGAGGGCAAAAGAGAAAATCAGCAGTTATATAGATTCATACATCCATTCTACTTTTTCCGGATATACGTCAGTCAATGTGAGGGACAAACATATTCACACGAAAAACGTGAACAGCTTTTACGTTTTGCTTCCTGTTTGGATGGTCAGTTACGATTATGAAAGAGCGGAGCATATCTTTGCGATGAACGGGCAAACAGGAAAGGTCGTTGGAAAGCCGCCGATCAGTCGAGGAAAAGTGGCTGCATGGTTTAGCGGAATAGCAGGCGGGACATTTCTTGCGTTGAAGCTCGTCTCATTGATGATGGGAGGCGGATTTTGATGCGTGGATTTTTTGGGAAAGCGATCTTTGTTGTGCTGGCTGTTTTCATCATGATGCCTTTACTGGGTATCGAAGCGGTAAGAGCCTCTGAATTGCAGCAGCATGTGTACGATCGCGCTCATCTATTGTCAAAAGCGGAGATCGGAAAACTTGAATCTCTCTCGGCAAAGCTGGGTGCAAAGAGGGACACTGATTTCATCATTATTACGACCAAAAGCACAAACGGTGAAGATATTGCAGACTATACCGGCGATTTTTATGATCGTTACGGAAAAGGCAGTACAGCCATTCTGACGATTGATATGACAAACAGAGAAGTGTTTATCGCAGGCTTTAAAAAAGCCGAACAGTATTTGGACAACAGCAGGCTCAATAGCATCAGAAATACGATTTCATCTGATTTATCCAATGAAAATTATTTTGAAGCTTTTGAGACATATATTCAGCTTTCCTATAAAGATATGGGCATAAAACCGGGAGTAAACCCTGACAACATATTCTTTACATGGTGGTTTCAGCTGATTGCTGCCATCGCAGTCGGGGGAATTGCGGTTTCAATCATGCTTTATCATGCAGGCGGCAAAGTAACGGTTAATGGAAGTACATATATGGATCAGCGTACGTCTGATGTGATTGATCAATACGACACTTATATTAGAACGACTGTAACAAGAGAAAGAAAACCATCAGATAAAGACAGCGGCAGCGATGGCGGTGTTACGAAAGGCGGCACGTCATACAGTGGGAGCCGGGGCAGTTTTTAAATGTAAGAAATAGAGAAAGGGAGAGGCGTAATGTCGTTTTTCAGAAATCAATTAGCGAATGTAGTAGAGTGGGAAGAATTTAGAGATGATATGATTTTTTATAAATGGAACAATCGTGAAATCAAAAAAGGGAGCCGTTTAATCATTCGTCCCGGACAGGATGCTGTCTTTTTGAACAATGGGCGGGTTGAAGGAGTCTTTCAAGATGATGGCGATTATGATATTGAATCAGAAATTATTCCATTCCTTTCAACGTTAAAGGGCTTTAAGTTTGGCTTTAACAGCGGCATGCGAGCTGAGGTGCTGTTTGTCAATACGAAGGAATTTACCGTAAGATGGGGAACAAAACAGGCGATAAATATTCCGGCAGCGGGAATGCCAGGCGGGATGCCCATTCGCGCAAACGGCACATTTAATTTCAAGGTGCAGGACTATATCAGCCTGATTGATAAAATCGCTGGCGTGAAAGATCAATATTTTGTAGAGGATATTAAAACCCGTATCATTTCTATTCTGGATCAGCTTCTCATGAAGTGGATCACAAGAGAAGGGAAAGATATGTTTAATCTTCAAGCAAACGCTTTTGATATTGCCAAGGGAATTCAAGAGGACTTAGATATGCAATTAATAAGCGACGGGATGACGGTCACTGGTTTTCAAATCATGAGCTTTAATTATCCTCAAGAGGTTCAAGATATGATTACAAAGAACGCTTCCTACGGTATGGTTGGGGATGTGAACAGATACCAGCAAATATCAATGACGGATGGAATGGCATCCGGAAAGATGAGCGGAAGCGGAGCGGCTTCGGATATGGCTGGAATGATGATGGGAATGAATATGGCCAATCAGATGATGAACCAAATGAATCAGAATCAGCAGGCACAGTCATCAGGCCCACAGTCAACTGGCAGCGGAAGCAAACCGAATTTCTGTCCAAACTGCGGAACAAAAACGGGCGAAGCCAATTTTTGTCCGAATTGCGGCCAGAAGCTTGTATAAGAATCATACAGTGAAAAGTCCGGAGTGATCAGCACTCGGGACTTTTTTATTTAGGAGAATAAGCATTACCTATTGCTTGCTCCTGAACAGGCCATTTTCGAGCCCCCGCTTGGATAATTCCCAGCAGCAATTGACGACGTTCCTTTATTGAATTGACGGCAATTTGAAATGTTTGCTTTGATAAAGCCGGTATGCCTGATTGTTGAAGCTTTGAGATGTCTGGTTCTGGCGGCGCTTGTTCTGCAGGATGGATATAGGCAGTATGAACGGTATCCAGATAGTTTTTGATACTTGAGCGCGCTTCTTTGATATGAAGCTGATTCGGCTGATATTGTTCAGGAATTCCGTATTTGAAAATGGTTAGAGCCTCATCCAATACAGCAACAGCTATAATGGATGATTCCTGATGCTGCGTGCTGTGGTAAAAATGAAGGATGGGGAAGGCGTTATGCTGAGCGGTCAGCTTTCCCAGTTCTGATGAGGCAGCGACAAGAAGAAAATCAATGTCGTGAAAATCTTTGCCATTCCATGCATTATGGACGATTTCAGTTCCGTCATGCCCTAGACTTAATACACTTTGGGCAAAGGAGCGTTTTTGATTAACCGCACTCAAGACGGAAATCAAATACGTGACAGAAAATGTGATGGTAAGCAGTCCTTGAGCTGTTTCAATAATCGTGACAAGCTTCCATAGGCCTCCGTTCGGAGCGAGGTCGCCATTTCCTAATGTAAACATGACATAGCCGGAAAAATAAATTCGGTCTGACCAGGAAGCCGGTTCTTTTGATTGAGTTTCCATAAGTGAGTGAGGGTCACTCGAGTAAATCAAAACCCACCCGCTCCAAAATAGACTGATCCATATCACTAACGTCAGGCATAACAGCAGAGGACCAGCCATACTTAGAACCTTTGCGTGGTCACCGCTGATTTTGCGGCAGCCCTTCCACAGCCAGGCAGACAGGCATCTTGTGATCGGGCCGGCACCGCTCTCTAACCATAACGTGGTCCATAAAAAATCAATCATCCCCGCTGTCAATAATAAAAGGCCTGCAATGATATAACCCTCATTCATTTTGGTTGCCTCCCTTAAGTCAGCCTTCTTTTATTTTCTTCTCTATTTCCTTTTATCCTGAGTCTGAAACAATTGAACGAATGTTTGATTTTACAGAGAAAAATAGGTGGGAGTTACCCAACACTTACTCATTTTTCGATATGAACAGAAAATCACAAGATTTTTGACTTGATTCACACATTTTCATGAAGAAAAACGTTCATTTTCCCCTTGAATTGGTGATTTTCCTTTTATAGAGTAAAAAATTTTCAGAAATTTATATTGACTGAAAGCGTTTTTATAATTATGATAATATCAGATATAACAAAAATGTCACTATAACATCACTACAATTGAACTATTAAGTGACTAATAAATACCAAATGAACGAGGTTATGCACAAAGAAATGACCATTGTTCTTTTAACGAGAAATGAAATCGCTTCCATAGGGATTGACATGCTAAGAAGAAGGGAAGGTTATGAGGTTATTGGATAAAAACATGAACAACTATTTTCTGAAGCCTGCTTACGAAATGTGAGGAAGGCAGCAGCCCTGGAATAAGTTTTTGACATACGCATTTTGAAAAAGACTGGGGGAAACAGTATGAATAAACAAGGAAATCAAATGTCATTTTTACGTACAATTATTTTAGTCTCCACTTTCGGCGGGCTTCTTTTTGGCTATGATACCGGTGTGCTCAATGGAGCTTTGCCGTATATGGGAGAGCCGGATCAGCTTAATCTCAATGCCTTCACAGAAGGCCTTGTCACCAGTTCACTTCTTTTTGGAGCGGCACTGGGTGCTGTGTTTGGCGGCAGGATGTCTGATTTTAACGGCCGCCGCAAAAATATTTTGTTCCTCGCTGTTATATTTTTTATTTCAACGATTGGGTGTACGTTTGCACCAAATGTTACGGTCATGATTATTTCCCGTTTTGTGCTCGGTATTGCGGTTGGGGGTGCATCCGTAACGGTGCCTGCCTATTTAGCAGAGATGTCTCCTGTGGAAAGCAGGGGACGGATGGTGACGCAGAACGAATTGATGATTGTATCAGGACAGCTTTTGGCCTTTGTTTTTAATGCGATCCTTGGAACAACAATGGGAGACAACTCCCATGTGTGGAGGTTTATGCTGGTCATTGCGTCACTTCCAGCCTTGTTCCTGTTTTTCGGCATGATCAGAATGCCCGAGAGTCCCCGTTGGCTTGTTTCTAAAGGAAGAAAAGAAGATGCTTTGCGTGTATTGAAAAAAATCAGGGACGAAAAACGGGCAGCAGCTGAGCTGCAAGAAATTGAATTCGCTTTCAAAAAAGAAGACCAGCTTGAAAAAGCGACATTTAAAGATCTTTCAGTCCCATGGGTGCGCCGTATTGTGTTTATTGGATTAGGGATTGCGATTGTACAGCAAATTACAGGTGTGAATTCGATTATGTATTATGGGACTGAAATTCTAAGAAATTCCGGTTTCCAAACGGAAGCCGCTTTAATCGGAAATATTGCGAATGGCGTGATTTCGGTATTGGCAACATTCGTCGGAATCTGGCTGCTGGGAAGAGTGGGGCGCCGGCCGATGCTGATGACAGGCTTGATCGGTACGACAACAGCGTTATTGCTAATCGGGATATTCTCACTTGTACTTGAAGGATCACCGGCACTTCCGTATGTAGTCCTGTCATTAACGGTCACATTTCTTGCTTTTCAGCAGGGCGCCATTTCACCAGTGACTTGGCTGATGCTATCTGAAATTTTCCCGCTTCGCCTTCGCGGACTGGGAATGGGTGTTACGGTATTCTGTCTGTGGATGGTGAATTTTGCAGTCAGTTTCACGTTTCCGATATTGCTGGCAGCTATCGGGCTGTCCACAACGTTCTTTATCTTCGTTGGATTAGGAATTTGCTCTGTCTTGTTTGTGAAGAGGTTTTTGCCGGAAACGAAAGGGCTTTCGCTTGAGCAGCTGGAGGAAAACTTCCGCGCTTATGATCACAGCGGGGCAAAGAAGGATTCTGGGGCTGAAGTGATTGGATAATTTAAAAAAGAATCCGCACCCGAGTGCGGATTCTTTTTGGTTTCAAATTAGTTAGGTCTAACAAGGATTTTGACTTGGCTTTTCTCTTTAATAAGAGCCCCGAAGCCTTCCTCGATCAAATCATCTAGTACGATTTTTTTCGTTACGAGTTTGTCGGCTGAGAAATAGCCTTCTTTCATTAATGACAATACAGCCGGGAAGATGTCGCGGTATCCGATAATTCCTTTTACTGTACGTTCTTTGATTACGATATCGTTCGGATGGATTTCAGCACCTTTTTCCCAAATGCTGACGATGACGGTTTCACCGGCAATTGTAGTGGACTGGATGGCTTGTCGTAACACCACTGGGACACCAGTGACTTCGAATGCTACGTCAACACCGCCTCCTGTACGTTCTGCAATCTCAGCGACTACATCGTCTGTTTTAGACGGATCAACGATGATCGCGCCAAGCTCCTCAGCTTTTTGCTGGCGTTCAGGAGAAAGCTCAACAGCGTAAATATCAGTTGCACCGGCAGCCTTCAGCGCTTCAATGACAAGAAGTCCGATCGGGCCGCAGCCGAATACAGCCGCTTTGTCGCCTGCTTTGAGTTTGCTTGAGCGGACAGCGTATAGAGCAACTGCAGAAGGTTCAACGAGCGCGCCTTGTTCATATGATAATTCATCAGGAAGTTTGAACAAAAGCTCTTCATCTACAGAGACGTATTCAGAGAAACCGCCGCCTCCGCCGGCTAAGCCGAGGAATCCCATTTGTTCATCAAGGTTGTAGGCGCCTTGGTGGCCGTGTGTAGCAAAAATCGGCTCGACTACAACGCGGTCTCCAACTTTATAATTTTCAACGCCTTCTCCGACTTCGACAACTTCACCGGAGAATTCATGCCCCATTGTGACAGGTGCCGTTTCATTTGTTAATGGGTGCGGTTTGTCAACCGGAATAAAGATCGGGCCGCCCAGATATTCGTGTAAATCACTTCCGCAGATGCCGCACCATTTGACTTTGATCTTTACTTTTCCCGGCTCCGTTTTTGGCTCTTCGATATGTTCAATACGGATATCCTTTTGGTTATGCCATCTTGCTGCCTTCATGGATTACCACTCCTATAACTTTTGATGTGAGTAATTCCGCACCGGTCAATATGAACTGTTCACAAAATCGCCATTTTTAAAACCAAAAAAGAAATGAAATTTTTATATAATATAATCTACGTTTTTTTGAAAAAAGAAACTTTAAAGAAAAAAGGGTCTCGCACACTCTTTTTTCTTTATATGAGAGTATCAATCGTTTACATAGCTATGAATTTGGTTTGAACAATACGGTAATGGTTCGTTCATATTGAATGCGACAACTACTCTATCAATAATTATAACGCTAATACCGCTATTATAATAGGATAATCTTCCATGGTTTAATTTAGCAGAGGTAACTTTTTGACTTTGTAACATTACTGTAAGGATATTGAAATAAAAAATAGCTGGTTGATCGTGTATAATCTTCCTAGATGTTAACAAACAGGGGGACGAAATGTTGAAGAAAGTCATTTTAGCCGCTTTTATCTTAGTAGGAAGTACTTTGGGAGCTTTTAGTTTTTCATCAGATGCCAGTGCGAAACATGTGAACGGAAATATTACTTGGTATAACGGAGTCGGGAAAAAAGGCTCTTCAGGTAAGAAACTTGGACATTGGGATTGTGCGACCAAAATCGGATTTGATGTTCCTAGAAACGGGACAAAAATCAGAGCTTATGCAAAAGCGAAGCCTAAAAAGGTGATTACGGTTTATAAAAATGATGTTGGCAGAATGCCTAATGCAGTGCTGGATGTTAGCCCTAAAGCGTTTAAAGCGCTTGGATACCCATTAAGCAAAGGGAAAGTAGCGGGGCATTACAGCTATTAATGTACATATATAATCTGGAAAGCAAGAAGTCACATTCTTGCTTTTTCTATTGGTGGAGATAAAAGATGAAAAAAAGAATCATATTATTATTAGCAGTGATAATAGCGGCAGCTGCCGCGGGGGTTGCGTTTTATGTTGCAAAGGATAAAGGCCATGAGAAGGCTGCTGATGTTTCAGTCAATACTGAAAGCGGTGATGAGCTGCTGGTTTCAATTACAGATACGGATCTGCTGACAAAGTATTATGAAAATGACAAGGTGATCCATGAGGAGAAGCTGACCAGCTATCCGGCATTTGCCTTGGATCAAAAACAGCAGGTGCTCTATTATACGGGCAATAATGAACAGAATGAAATGAGGCTTTTTAAACTGGATCTAAAGTCTAATAAAAAGACGGTGCTTTATAAAGGCGCGGAGAGTGCGGACAGTTTGTTTTTATCAAAGGACCGTTCAACCATCTATTTCCGCTTAGGAAAATCGGACGAAAGCAATTTTCGGATCGCCGCTTTTGATCTGAAAACGAAAAAGTACAAAAATCTTTATCCTGCCGCTAATGATCAGGATAACACCGTCAGCAGCTTCTTTTATAACCAAAAAAACGATTCATTTGCATTGCTTCATTATTCTGTAGAAGAAGACTACAAGAAAACAGATGAAGCAAACGAAAAGGGCATCGACCCAGAACCGACAACGATTCATTTTGCGGAAGGCCGCCAACATAAATTTAATGAGCTGAAAAGCCTGAACCAATTTATCAGCGATATTGCTGTTTCTGATGATGATAAACGTATTTTATTCACATCATATACGCAGAAAGGAACGGAGCAAACCGCTTCTATTCAGATGCTCAATGCGGATACGAAAAAGTATGAAAGCATCATCTCAAATCAAAAATCATTTAAGCTGTTAATTGACGCACAGCCTCAGTTCTCTAAGGATGGAAAGAACATTTATTTTCTTGCCGAAGCCAAGGGGGCTAAAAAACTGAAGGATGAAACAGGGCGTGAAGCTAAGGTGCGGACGATTTATTCCTATAGCCTTGAAAATAAGACCTTCAAAAAAGTATGGGAAAATCCAAACGGCATCATCAACAGCTTTTCTGTGATAAACTAATAAAAACCACTCGGCATAAGCTGAGTGGCTTTTTTAATGGATGAGGTGCAGGGCTAATGATCCGAGCCATTTAAAGATATGAATCAGAGGTACTGACAAAAACAGAAGTTCAACATATGAGTTCATTGCAACATTCAGCTTTTTGAACGCAGCTCTTTTTTTCAAGTCTTTTTGCTGCTGGTTTGAGATCACGTTATCACTCCTCTTATATCCATATTATACCATTGAAACAGACAAAAAAGCCCTAAACGTTTACAGTTTTGGGCTTCTTTCTTCGTATTTGGCCTCTTGCAATGAGAGGCTTTTATTCTGAAATATAGAATTTTGTCTCCGTTCGGGGTTTGTTTGCTTGCAGGAGACTGCATTTGTTATAGGGAAGAACTAGCTTGTTTTCGTTTGGCTGTTGTTTTGGAGATTCACTAATGAACGGATGCCGTCGACCATTTTACTTCCGCACAAAGGGCACAATGGCGTATCACTGCTGGCGAAGTTTTTTCGGGTCCAGCCATTACAGTCTTCTTTTGTGCATTCCCAAGTACTCACATCTTCTTTTGGCAGCGGTTCTTGATTTCGTTTGTTATAGTAAGACATAAAGTCACTTCTTCCCTCATGTATTTTACTGCACATTCCTTATTGTCTCATACTTTTCCCTAATCTCCTAATTCCTTTTTCTTTATGACTTTCCAATAACCCCATCTAAAAAGGAGAGGAGTGTGCTGTTAAAAGCATCTGGCTCTTCTAAAAACGGGCAATGGCTGCTTTTAGAAAAGGTAACGAGTGTCGCGTTCGGAATATTGCTGCGCAAGTGTTCCCCAGCTGCTGTAGAGAAAAATTTCTTGTCTTCCCCGAAGCACAGCAATGTCGGCACATTGATGTTTTGGAGGGTGCCCCGGTAATCAGCGGCCGTTTGGTTAAATAAAATCGTGCTAGAAATGGCAGCCGGCTGTTTGAGGATTTCTGCCAGCATCCATTCTGTTTCGGTCTCGGCAGGCGGTTCTGCGAACATGTTCTGGATGAAGCTTTCGTAGAAAGGCAGCGGGTCAGTTTGAATGGCGTGCATCGCTGTTTTTAAGCCGTCAAAATCAAATGGACCGTGTTCCCAGCCCTCCCATTGATAGTCGGAAGCGGATTGATCGATGATCACAGCGGCTTGAATGTTATCATTCCCAAATTGATTGAGATAATCCCATACGACAAAAGCGCCCATTGACCAGCCGGCAAGAACGACATGGTCAAGCTCCATTGCATTTAGAAATTCCCTTATGTCACGGGCATATTGGGAAATGGTGTGGCCGTGAAGCACTTTGTCAGATTCGCCGTGTCCTCTAAGATCAAGACGAATACATTGATAATTGGCAGAAAGCGCCGAAAATTGTTTGTGGAAAAATTGTCCGCTCATCAGCACCCCATGTATAAACAGGATCGGCGTCCCGTTCCCGTGTGTTACATAGTAAAGGCGTGTCTGATCTTCTAATGTGATGTATGGCATGTTTCTCCTCCTTTAGTTTCCATCATGAGTATGGCTGGCTGCTGTTGAGCTGATGATGGCAGCTGTCGCGGCTGCCTGCTGTGCTTGAATGACTGTTTCGATAGCGGTGTATAGTCCTGATTCCATCAGCAGATTTTTCTCCATATGCTCACTGAGATAGAGGCTGACAGCAATTTTAAAGTTCATTTCCTTTTGCCATTTAAAAGCTTTTTCCTGGTTTAATTCGTCAGTGATGCACAAAACGGTTTTGATATCTGGCTCTTCCAGAAATGTGAGGAGAGCAAGGTCTGGATAATGATAATCCTTTGGTTTTTTGACATCAGTGATCGATTGATATATCTGTTTGCAAGCGGAAACAAGCATTTCGGGCTCTTTTTCACTTTGCAAGGCCAGAATATGGCTGACCTGATGTAAGTACTGTCCTTTTTTAAAGCCGTTGGCTGCCAGCAGTTGATAGCATGTTTCCGCCTTCTGTAGCGCCTGCAAACCTTTTCCGTTTTCTCCAAGCAGTATGGCGAGCGGAACATTCTGAGTTGAAGTGAGGAAATAATGATTTTTCTTCATCTGCTGATAAACTGCTAGCCCCATGTTCATCTGTTCTTTTTGGTTTGTCGTTTCAGATTTGCCGGTGAGCAAGATCAGAGTGGAAAGGTATGTGAACATATCCCGCTTATATCCTAGCTTCACCATTTCATTGTATACATCGATAAAAGTATGAAATGTTTGTTTTGCCTCATGCTGAAAATGAATGTCCAGAATAGATGCAACAGTAAAGCGGTGGTGTGAATTGAGTGTTGAGAAGCTGCCGATGTTTGATTTGATATAGCTGCTCAAATCATAAAAGCGCTGAAAATCAAACTCTCTTTTATTCACAATATATGCAGAAGAAATGAGCATTAATATCTGATCGTGTGAAACTTTCCATTTTAATTTTGATTTTAATTCAGCATAAATGGAAATGTATTGCTTTATTTTTTCATGTAGGTCGTGTGTCAGCATAAAAAGCAGCTCCTTTTTGCTGTTTTTACGTAATACGATAAATAGGGCCAAAGGTTTCATAAGGAAAAAACTTGCCTGCTAGAGGCAAGTTTGTCGGGTTATTTATGGGGATCTGTTATATCCATCGGTCTCATCATGTCATAGTCTTCATGCTCTAGAATATGGCAATGCCATACGTATCGTCCGCTGTACGGACCGAATGTCGCCGCGATTCTCAGGACTTCACCTGCATGCGCTTGAATGGTGTCTTTCCAGCCCTTTTCACTTGGCGGCGGCGGGACAGCCGGACCGGTATAGGACAATTCCCCGCTTTCTTGATAACGGGCGATATCAAACGGCCGCCGGTCTAATACACGGAAGGAGACTAGATGCAGGTGAATCGGATGTGTTCCGCGTGTCGGGTTGATAATGGACCATATTTCAGTTGTGCCCACTTTTGGTGCTTCTGTGACGGGATCGTGCCAGCGTTTGTTATTAAGCAGAAGGACGGGTCTGCCGTATTCGTCCTGGGTGCCTGCCAGTTTTAACGTTCTGATGTTTTGTATTCTTTCATGCTGTACCGAAGGGTATGAGGCGAGGTACTTCGGCTTTCTGCTTTCGTCTTTTTGTGCCAATGGTTTTGTGACTCTGAATTGCATGATATTCGCATCTGTTTCAGGATTGACGTCACCGCCGCAGCCCGCGCTGTTTGCCAAAATGATCGATTCTCCTTCATATGCTGTGAAGTCAATGATGATATCATAACGTTCAGCAGGCGCAAGGCTGAAAGAATTCAGTTTAACAGATCGCGGCAGGAGCCCTCCATCTGAACCAATCTGAATAAACTCTCCGCCATTATCGAGTGACAGGTTATAGGTTCTTGTATTGGAGGCGTTGATGACACGGAATCGGTATTTCCTCGGCTCGACTTCCAAGTATGGCCATACCTTCCCGTTGACGAGTATGGTTTCTCCGCAAAAAGCCGGAACGATTGAAGGATTAGGCAGTGACGGAGAAGGGTTTTCCGGTGCGCTCGGATAAAACAAAGAACCGTCCTCATTGATCGTGCGGTCTGTGATAAGAAGCGGCACATCGTATTCGTCTGAAGGCAGTTTTAAGCGTTTTTCCTTTGGGTCATGAATGATATAAGCACCGACAAGTCCGGCATAGACATTTAGCCTGGTGAGCGCCATGGCGTGATCGTGGTACCACAATATAGCCCCGCGCTGCTGGTTTGGATAATGATAAACCTCTCTTTTGAAATAAGGTCCTGTTTGTTCAAAGTCTTTGGAAAACCAAGCCTCCGGATACCCGTCACTATCATCTGGCGTGACGCCGCCGTGTAAATGAACAACAGTCTTTACCTCGGGCTCTTCATGCTGGCTGTCACTGTGATGAATGGTGTGATCAATTGGAAGGAAATGCGTGGAAGGAAGGTTATTCATCCATTTTACATATACGTTTTCATTTCTTTTAACCTCAATGGTCGGCCCCGGAAATAAGCCGTTGTAGCCCCACAGGCGGGTTGGAGGGAGATCGCGATGGAGCTGATGAGTGCATTCCTCCATGGTGACTTCGTAGTATGTTTTTTCTTTTGATTGCTGTACTGGCTTTAGTGTATCTGGGATTGGGAGAGCATCCACAAATTTTTCAAGTGTCATTTTCATCTGTCCTTATCTAAATTTTCCAAATTGGTACTATAGTTAATGACAATAAGGACGTGATGGTTACAAAAAATCTTCGTGCTGCAGACCACCCGAAGAAGAAAATAACAAAATCCTAAACGGCAGGCCGTTTAGGATTTGATCAGCATTAAGGCAGGATATCGGGCTGCTGCTGTGTGACTGGGTTGGCAGCCGCTTTCTCGCTCACCTTGCGTTTTCTGAACACAAGGTAAGAAATCAAAACGATTCCCGTGATGACGCCTGTCAGCAGCAGCTCGTCTCTCATGGAATCAATAAACGCCATGGACACTAAAATTCCGCAAATGGCGATGATGGTCAAGTAGGTTAGGAAAGGGAAGAGCCACATTTTGATCTTCAATGCTTCTGGGTTTGTTTTTTCGAGTTTTTTCCGCATTTTCAGCTGGGAAACGGCGATGACAAGATAGACGAGTAAAGCGATTGCGCCTGATGAGTTGACTAAGAATAAAAAGACGGTATCCGGTGAAAAATAGTTCATTACGACCGCGATATAAGAGAAAAATGTCCCGGCCACAATGGCTTGTACGGGAACGCCTTTTTTGCTCAATTTCATAAAACGGCGCGGCGCTTCATTTCTTTCTGCAAGTGAATACAGCATTCTGGATGTGGTATACAAACCTGAATTCAGGCAAGAGAGTACGGCTGTGAGGACGATAAAGTTCATAATCTGTGCGGCTGCCGGCACTCCTATATGCTCAAGTACAGCGACGAAAGGGCTTTCTAAAATATTTGCTGAATTCCATGGCAACAGCGCCACGACAATGGCGATTGAGCCCACGTAAAAGACGATGATGCGCCATACAACGGATCTGGTGGCTTTTGTCACAGATTCGATCGGGTTGGATGTTTCCCCTGCTGCAATGGCAACGATTTCAGTTCCCATAAAAGAGAAGATGACAACGACAATGCCGAGCAATACGGAGCTGATGCCCTCCGGGAAAAATCCGCCTTTGCCTGTAAGATTCGAAAAACCGACTGGCTCACTGCCCGGTGCAAAGCCAAAAATAAAGGCAAAACCAACGATTAGAAAAGCAATGATAGTCACAACTTTAATGAGGGAGAACCAATATTCAAACTCACCGAAAGACTTAACGGAGTAGACGTTTGTCAGGGTGAGCACAATGGTCAAGATCAAACTTGTCAGCCACAGCGGAATATCATGGAACCAGTATTGAATAATGCCAGCACCGGCAATGGCTTCGATCGCTATGACGATCACCCAGAAAAACCAGTACAGCCAGCCGATTGTAAATCCTGCCCACGGTCCGATGGCGTCGTGAGCGTATTGAGAAAACGATCCGCTCGTCGGGTTTACGGCAGACATCTCACCGAGCATTCTCATAATAAAAATCACCAATAATCCGGCTAACGCGTAAGAAACAACGGCACCCGGACCGGTCGAGTGAATCACTGAACCGCTGCCTACAAATAGGCCGGCTCCGATTACACCGGCAATCGAAATCATTGTCATATGGCGGGTCTTTAATTCCTTTTTTAATCCTGATTGAGACTGGTTCATAAGTTACCTCCTTTTAAAATGCAATCATTACTGAATATTATGATAATTGAAACTCTATCATAAATATACAGTTTGTCGAAAATTCGTGTAAGAAAATATACCAGCTTATTTCAAATTTGTAGTGTTTTGTTTGCGCTTTCAGCGAATGTGTGGAAAAAATGTTTCGTTTTTTATTCGCTGTGTGATTTTGCGTAATATTTACAATTCGATAGAATGCGAGAAGCACTGGTGTCCTTGGGTTTGATGGGATTTTTGGCGGAGCAAATAAATTGGATGAGAGAAAAAGTGTTCCTTCGTCACTATTTTTCTGTGGCGGGTGAATCATGTTTCTGTAGACCCACTGCGGATCAGCTTTGTAAGATAATAATAGGAAAATGTGAGCGAGAGGAGGTTTTGTATGGAGAGATATGATGAACTGAAAAAGGGAGAATCCGGAGCGCTGGTCAGCATTGCCGCGTATCTAGTTCTTTCCGCAATTAAACTGATCATCGGTTATCTTTTTCACTCGGAAGCACTTACGGCAGACGGGTTAAATAACACAACTGACATTATTGCTTCTGTTGCTGTGCTGATTGGCCTGCGCATCTCTCAAAAGCCTCCTGACGAAGATCATCCATACGGCCACTTTCGAGCGGAAACGATTGCATCGCTTATCGCATCGTTTATTATGATGGTTGTCGGACTGCAAGTGCTGTTCAGCGCCGGAGAATCTATTTTTTCTGCTAAACAAGAGACGCCAGATATGATTGCGGCTTGGACGGCAGCGGGCGGGGCAGTCCTGATGCTGATCGTTTACCGGTACAATAAAAGGCTGGCCAAAAAGGTGAAGAGCCAGGCGCTCCTTGCTGCGGCTGCTGATAATAAATCAGACGCATTCGTCAGTATCGGCACATTTATCGGCATTGTGGCTGCTCAATTCCATCTTGCTTGGATTGATACGGTCACTGCGTTTGTGATCGGTCTGCTTATTTGCAAGACCGCATGGGATATCTTTAAAGAGTCATCTCACTCTTTGACAGATGGATTCGACATAAAGGACATTTCCGCTTATAAACAGACAATCGAAAAAATCTCCGGTGTGAGCCGTTTAAAAGACATAAAAGCAAGATACTTGGGCAGTACGGTTCATGTTGATGTGGTGGTTGAGGTATCGGCAGATTTAAATATTACGGAAAGCCACGATATAGCCAATGAAATTGAGCGGAGAATGAAGGAGGAGCATGCGATTGATTATTCGCATGTTCATATGGAGCCTTTAGAACAAAAATAATGGAGCTTCCTGTCACAGGAAGCTTCAGCGTGTCGACAAACCCTCGCATTCGTTGTCAGGTCTGCGCTTCGGTGCTCACGAATTAGAACATTCGCTCCGCTCCTATGCTCGTCCTTCCTAGACTTCAAGGGTTTTCAATCACGCTGAAAAGATGACAAAACCCTAAAATGAAAGCCATTTTAGGATTTTGTCAACAATCTGGAGCTTCCTGCCACAGGAAGCTTTTTTGTGTGTTTTGGCCAGCTTTATTGGTAACAATTTGCTAGAATCGTTTTTTTATACAGATTGCTTTTTGTGGTAAAGTTAGGTTACATTATGATGAATTTTGTAGATGACTAGGAGGAAAATAATGGCATATCAAGAAGACCTGCATCCTTTGCTGGGGAAAGCAGTTGAACATATTAATAGAGTAATGGTTGGAAAACGAGACATCGCCATACTCAGCTTAGCAGCCCTTCTTGCCAAAGGGCATGTGCTGCTTGAGGATGTACCCGGAGTCGGAAAAACGATGATGGTCCGCGCGCTGGCAAAGTCAATCGGCGCCGATTTCAAAAGAATCCAATTCACTCCGGATTTGCTGCCATCTGATGTAACAGGGGTATCTATCTATAATGCGAAAACGATGGAATTTGAATATCGTCCCGGCCCAATTATGGGAAATATCGTGCTGGCAGATGAAATCAACCGTACCTCTCCGAAGACACAGTCGGCTTTGCTCGAAGCGATGGAAGAGGGGAGCGTCACGGTAGATGGCCATACGATGCAGCTTGCCGATCCGTTTTTTGTGATGGCAACGCAAAACCCGGTCGAATATGAAGGGACCTATCCTTTGCCGGAAGCTCAGCTTGACCGTTTTTTATTCAAACTTCGGATGGGTTATCCGTCCTTTAATGAAGAGCTTGACGTCTTATCTCTTCAGGAAAAAAGCCATCCGATTGAGACGCTTGAGCCGGTTATTGCAAAAGAAGACTTCATCTGTTTACAGAGGGAAGTGCAAAATGTCCGTGCTGATGACAGCATTAAGGAATATATCGTTGAAATTGTGCAGAAAACGAGACAGCATCCTTCTGTTCAATTAGGCGTCAGTCCGCGCGGCTCAATCGCCCTCATGAAAGCGGCACAGGCATACGCGCTGCTGCATCATCGCGACTATGTCATACCGGATGATATTCAATATTTAGCTCCTTTCACGCTGCCGCACCGGATGATGCTTCATTCTGAGGCAAAATTTGAAGGGATTCAGGCAGAAGCGATCGTAAGGGAGATCATGTCAGCTGTGAAGGTGCCGGTTCAAAGGTCGTCGGTCCGCTGATGAATAAGAAATGGCAATGGCTCGTATATGGTTGGAAGCTGATTATATTAATTTTATTGACGGCTGCTGTTTTTTCTTATGCGATGTTTCAGGGCGGCTTTGTCAGCTGGTTTTTGTTTTACGCGTTTCTCCCTTTTGTCTTGTATGCCGGGCTGCTGGCCTTGTATCCGCTCCGTTCTTTTCAGGCTTCAAGGCAAATGGATAGAACACAATTACATGCGGGGGACAGGCTGGGCGTAACGGTTACGCTGAGAAGAAAGCTGCCATTTCCCCTGATGTATATGGTGATTGAAGATTGCCTGCCAGAAGGTATCGAGTCATTAAATCGAGACGGAGCCGCGGCCAAACGGCTCGTTTTTCCTTGGTTTAAACGGAGCATGACGATGTCGTATGAATTAGCTCGGGTACCGCGCGGAGAGCATCACTTTCATTCTGTCAGGGTGCGAACCGGGGATGTTCTTGGCTTGATTGAAAAAACAGCATTTTTTGAGCTGAATGATACCTTGTTTGTTTATCCATTCTATCAGCGTTTTTCCTATCAGGTGAATGAGAGGCATCAGGAAGACGGTGTAAGCGGTTCTTCTCCTATTCATCAGCACCATTCCTCAGTCGCAGCAAGTGTGCGGAATTATCAGCCGGGAGACCGGTTTGCTGCGTTAGATTGGAAGACCTCTGCACGGCGGAGCCAGCTGATGACGAAGGAATTTGAGCCTTCTCGCAGCAAAAATCTGTTTCTGCTGATGGACCGTTTTTCCTCAGACGCATTCGAAGAGGTCGTTTCAGTGACAGCTTCGATTCTTCATTCTGTTTTAAAAAACGGCGCGGGTGCTGGTCTGGCTTCCATCGGGAAGGAAAAAAACATTTTCCCTATTCAGGAAGGGGATCAGCATTTTAAGCACATGCTTCGGCATTTAGCCATCGCTCATTGTGATGCGGCAGACCCGATAAGCCGATATGCACGGGAAGAGCTGGGAAAGCCATCTGTTCGCCAAGCTGATCAAGTTGTTGTCACGGGACAGTTAACGGAAGATATGCTGCACCTCGCAGAAATAGGAGGCGGCCGGGTTACGGTGATACTGGCAAAAGAGAAAGATGCTGAGCTCTCTCAAGCTGAAAATGTCATGATTGAACGCATGATGAAACGCCAAATCAGAGTTCGGGTCATGAGGGGCGGGCGAGTTTCGCGTGTTGTTTAGAAAGAGAGGTGACTGGTTCACATGCCGCACGATGATCACAAGGGAAGCCGTTTGAGCTTGCTGTTATTTTATTTTCTGGCTTTTTTATTGCTGTGGGAGTGGCTCAGGCCGCTTGACAGTTTTACTGAAACGAAACATACAGGCTTTTTTAGTGTCTTTATCGGTTTGACGTTTCTGCTGACTTTTTTCAGGATGAGGTGGTTTGTCACCGTTCCTTTTTGTGTCATATTTACATTGATCTCGATACACATCCTGTTTTATCAAGGATCTATATTCGACTTGAGCTGGGTCAGCTCTTTTTTGCAGGATGTCTATTTGAATATCACGCTGATTCAATCAGGGCAATGGAATGACATGATTCCTTCTTTTCGGACCCTGCTGTTTTTTGTGCTGCTGTGGCTGCTGGTCTATCTCCTGCATTATTGGGTGATTTACCAGAGAAGAATTTTGTTTTTCTTTATGATGACAGTAGCGTATATTACGATTCTTGATACCTTTACGCCATATGATGCCACTTTTGCCGTCATCCGTATCGTGCTGATCGGCTTCTTTATGCTGGGCCTTTTATACTTGGAGCGCATTAAGCTGATGGAAAGAATCACACTGCCAAAAACATCTGTCCTCAAATGGTTTCTTCCTTTATCTGTATTGGTTTTGGCTGCAACGGGATTCGGACTCGCCGCTCCAAAATCAGATCCAGCCTGGCCTGATCCGGTGCCTTTTCTTAAAAAAATCACTCATCAAGACCGCGTGTCTGCAGGGGAAAGCAAAATCGGATACGGGAATCATGATGAATCACTCGGCGGCCCGTTCCAGCAGGATGCTACACCTGTTTTTACATGGCAGGGAAAAGAGCGTACGTATTTCCGTGTGGAAACGAAGGACACGTATACCGGAAAAGGCTGGATTGAAACAGACACAGGCATGTCGTATCAGCTTAGCAGAGGAAAAGTTGAAAATCTGTGGTTTGACCATAAAGTTGCGACAGAGCGCCGCACCGTCCGTGTAAAAGTCGACAAGCACTACGGGTATAACCATCTGATGTATCCGATTGGTGTGGAAACCATTCAGCCAAAGCAGGCTGTCTCACTTGAAATGAACGGCAACACGGAGCAAATTTCTCCGATCAGTGAACAAGCCGGTGAAATCAGAAATATGGGGAATTATACTGTAACGTACAATTCCCCGGTTTATAAGCTGGATGAACTGAGAAAGGTAAAAGTGAGAAAAAACAGTGAGGAGTACACATTCAGCGATCGCTACATGCAGCTTCCAGATTCACTGCCAGAGCGGGTGAGAACCCTTGCGATCAAACTGACTCAGGATCACGACAATATGTTTGATAAGGTGAAAGCGGTTGAGGACTATTTAGGGTCAAATGCGTTCACCTATGAAACAGAAAACGTGACCATTCCTAAGAATGATGAAGATTATGTCGATCAATTTCTCTTTGAAACGAAAATGGGTTATTGTGATAACTTTTCTTCCGCCATGGTGGTGCTCTTGCGCTCGGCCGGCATTCCGGCCCGCTGGGTAAAGGGTTATACGTCCGGCGAATACAAAGAAGCAGGAAACAAAAATGGCAGCATCTACGAAGTGACAAATAACAATGCCCATTCCTGGGTAGAGGTGTATTTCCCGGAACAGGGCTGGGTTACATTTGAGCCGACTAAAGGGTTTACAAATCCGGCTGAATTTACTTCTTCTGACACAAAGGACTCCGGCAGCGATAAAAGCAGCTCGCCGAAGAAAGCAAAAGAGAAACAGAAAGAAGAGAAAAAACAGCCGCAAAAAGAGGAAAAACAAAAGGAAAAGCGGGAGCCAGCTGTTTCTAAAAAGCCGTCCGCTTCACATACCAATGCCGGTGCGGGCTTGTATGCAGCGCTTGCGATTCTTGCAGTCCTCCTGGTGGCAGCTGTATTGCTGTATGTTTTCCGCTCGTTATGGATTCCTGTTTTCGCCGTGAGGAAATTGAAGCGGCGCAACGATCAGCACGCGTTTTTTGAGGCATATGACGCGCTGCTGAAACAACTGAAGAGAAAAGGGCTGCCGAAACGAGGCAGTGAAACGCTGCGTGATTATGCAAAACGAATCGATGAAAAATACGACATAGAAGACATGTCAAAGCTGACATTAAGCTATGAAAGGGCGCTTTACAGAAATGAAGATTCTTCAGCGCTTTGGAATGATTCCAGAGAGTTATGGGAAAATTTAATTAAAAGAAGATGGTCTTGACCGCTTATCAACGTGTTGTTAGAATTAGTGAATATTATCGGAGTCTGGGAGCGAGTTGGCCTGACTCCGGCAAACGGCCTTGCCAAAGAGGGCGGAGCGAGCTTCATATCTGTCCTCGTTTTTTTCTGTGTCAAAAAACTTAGAGGAGATTAGGTGACAACCATGACAAAGTTAGTGAATGAAATGATTCTTGTCCTTGATTTCGGCAGTCAGTATAACCAGCTGATTACACGCCGTATCCGTGAATTCGGTGTTTACAGCGAGCTGCATCCACATACATTGACGGCTGAAGAAATTAAAAAAATGAATCCAAAAGGAATTATTTTATCCGGCGGTCCAAACAGTGTGTATGATGAAAACTCTTTCCGCTGTGACGAGAAAATCTTCGAGCTTGATATTCCTGTTTTGGGAATTTGCTACGGCATGCAGCTGATGACTCATTACCTTGGCGGTAAAGTTGAAGCGGCAAGCCAGCGTGAATACGGAAAAGCAAACATCCGCATCGAAGGCACACCTGATTTGTTCAAAGATCTTCCAAACGAACAAGTGGTTTGGATGAGCCACGGCGATTTGGTTGTAGAAGTTCCTGAAGGCTTCACTGTTGACGCGACAAGCCATCACTGCCCGAACTCAGCGATGAGCAAAGCGGACAAAAAATGGTATGGCGTTCAGTTCCACCCGGAAGTGCGCCACTCTGAATACGGCAATGATCTTCTGAAAAACTTTGTATTCGGTGTTTGCGAATGCGAAGGCGAATGGTCAATGGAGAACTTTATCGAAATCGAAATGCAAAAAATCCGTGAAACGGTCGGAGACAAACAGGTTCTTTGCGCGCTAAGCGGCGGCGTTGATTCCTCTGTTGTTGCTGTTTTGATTCATAAAGCGATCGGCGACCAGCTGACTTGTATCTTTGTAGACCATGGTCTTCTCCGTAAAGGCGAAGCTGAGGGTGTTATGAAAACATTCAGCGAAGGCTTTAACATGAATGTGATTAAAGTAGACGCAAAAGATCGATTCTTAAACAAACTAAAAGGCGTTTCTGATCCTGAGCAAAAACGCAAAATCATCGGTAATGAATTCATTTACGTGTTTGATGATGAAGCGGACAAGCTCAAAGGCATCGACTACCTTGCACAAGGAACGCTTTACACAGATATCATCGAGAGCGGTACAGCAACGGCGCAAACGATCAAATCTCACCACAATGTCGGCGGGCTTCCTGAAGACATGCAGTTTGAGCTGATCGAGCCGTTAAACACGCTCTTCAAAGACGAAGTGCGCGCGCTAGGCACAGAGCTCGGCATTCCGGATGAAATCGTATGGCGTCAGCCGTTCCCAGGACCGGGCCTCGGAATCCGTGTTCTTGGCGAAGTAACAGAAGAAAAACTTGAAATCGTTCGTGAATCAGATGCAATCTTGCGTGAAGAAATTGCAAATCACGGCTTAGAGCGTGATATCTGGCAATACTTCACTGTTCTTCCTGACATCCGCAGCGTTGGTGTTATGGGTGACGCAAGAACATATGATTACACAATCGGAATCCGTGCCGTTACATCAATAGACGGCATGACATCAGACTGGGCACGTATCCCGTGGGATGTGCTTGAAGTCATTTCGACACGTATCGTAAACGAAGTGAAGCACATTAACCGCGTGGTGTACGATATTACAAGTAAGCCGCCTGCGACGATTGAGTGGGAATAAGAAAATAACAAAGGAAAAACGTCCCTTTTTCAAAAGGGGCGTTTTTTTGTTAACTTTTTGAAACCGTTTCGACAGTTTTCGTATCTAACAACATAGGAGGTGGATAAGGTGAAGGAAGAAAGATTGATTACAAAGGCGAGAAAAGGAAATGCTCGGGCCTTTGAAAAGCTTATGCTGGCACATCAGGAGACTTTATATAAAACAGCTTATCTCTATTTAAGAAATAAAGAAGATGCACTTGATGCTGTACAGGAAACGGCTTATAAAGCTTTTATAGGTATAGAAAAACTAAAAGAGCCAAAGTACTTTTTAACGTGGCTCACCCGAATTCTTATTAATTCAATTTTTGCAATGAAGAAAAAGAAGGGGGAATTAGTTCCGTTTGAAAGCCATCATGACACTGGCACGGACCAAAGGAATATTGAAGAATATATAGACTTGCGCAATGCGCTGGATACACTTGATGAACATGTTCAGTTAACAATTCAGCTATATTATTTTCAAGATTATTCGATTTCAATGATAGCTGAACAAACAGGAATGGCAGAAGGCACAATTAAAACCCATTTACATAGAGCGAGAAAAGCATTGAAACAGGAGCTGGAAAAGGAGGATCAAAACAAATGGACAAACACCAAGTAAAGCAGATATTTGATGATATTGAAGTGCCTAAGAAAGCGCTAAAAAAGACAGTACATCAAGCTGTCGTTCGTGCTGAAAACGAAGGTAACACGAGGCGCCGTTTTAAATGGGGACGAACCTTTACAAATGGAATTGCTGTTGCTGCTGTGGTAGGTATACTGTATTTAACGTCCGGCCTTTTTCTGCCTTCTGTAAACAAAGCGATGGGGAGCATACCCATTGTCGGACAAATTTATAAGGATTTTCAAGATAAAGTTGGTCTATCATTGTTTAAAAGCAATTTGGTCACAGCTTTAAATGAAAAAGCAGACTCCAGGGGAATCACTGTTTCTGTAAACAGCTCCTATTACGATGCCGGACAGCTTGTTTATAACTTCACTGTTGATAACTTCCACTCTGATGAAAAAGAGATCATGTATGATGTCGACGAAACGAGTTATAGCGACAACTTTTCAATCAACTACGATTCCTTAATGCTTAAAAAATTAAATAACAAGCAATACGCAGGACAATTAAGGATTTATACAAATGGTACTGAAATAAAAAATGGGGAAACCGTGCCCTTTGTAATTACTCATATCAATGAAATACAGGGAAATTGGAGATTCAAACTGCCTATTACCAAAAAGAATGCGGGTTATTTAGAAAGCTCAAAAGTTATATCGGCTTATCATAATCGTTATCAATTTTCCAATATTCAAGTGGAAAACGGGAAACTTGGATCTGTCCTTCAATTTACAATCGATTATCAAGGCATAGCAAAGCATGATACGGTTGAAATTAACGAAGTTAAAGATGATTTAGGAAACACATACGAGATGTCAGCATCAAACATCGAACTTGGAGATCGCATAAAGGTAAACGAGAGAACGGTTAGAGCAAAAGGACAAACACAGTTAGAATCACCAATCAATCCAAAAGCGAAAAAGCTAACATTAATTGCAGATATTAGATCTGAGGCTGAGGGCAGTGAAATCGTCCCTCTAAATGCAGAGATGCCGTATCGTCTTTCGGAAACAAAGCATCAAAACATAGGGATAGAAATCAATAACATTAAACAAGAGGGGAGGGAAGTATTGGTTCATTACCGTTTCACTGGAGTTGATACTTCAAATATGTCAAAAGATGACTTAGTGAATATAGGTGAAACGATTGGCCTTGGTGATATAAAAAAAATGCAATCTTGGCCTGATCCAGTAGGTGATTATGAAGAAGGTTATTATTTGAAAGGAAATATTGCTAAAGTGAAAAATATGAAAACAGCCGAAATGGTATCTACTTTTGAACTGGATGATGATTATAATGATAAGCTGTCTTTAAAGCATTTTGAGTTTAATGAATACGGTCTGTATATTGATAACGGCGTTTTAAATGACCTGATTCAACTAAAGCCATTCTCGTTTACTGTACCAGTGCATCAGGTGAGTCAGCCTACCGAAAAAAAATAATCATAAGTTGAAAAGCCGTATGTTGCCATACATACGGTTTTTATCATTGTTACCAATTTAGTCAATAGACGAATAAACCAATTTTTTTAATAAGTAATGTTCGTTGTTTATATTGTCAATTCAAAATGAACTTGGTACAATAGACACAGAAATCAAATAAGATGAATTCGTATAATCGCGGGAATATGGCTCGCAAGTCTCTACCAAGCTACCGTAAATGGCTTGACTACGTAAACATTTCTTTCGTTTGATATAAATAAAACACGTTTATTTATTCGAACTGAAATCCGTCTGTAGTCAAGCGTCCCAAAATGTATTGGGACGTTTTTTATTTGGCGTTTTCAGGACAGAATAAATAGCAAAGAGTGAAGGGAGTCAAATAGCTTGAAAACGTTTTTTCAGTTTGATGAGCTGGGCACCAGCTATCGCAATGAAATCATTGGCGGATTAACGACTTTTTTATCTATGGCATATATTCTGTTCGTCAATCCGATTACGCTTGCTTTGGAGAGCGTGAAAGATTTTCCGGAGGCGCTGAGAATTGACCAGGGTGCGGTCTTTACGGCGACAGCGCTGGCGTCTGCAGCAGGCTGTATCTTAATGGGATTAATAGCGAGATATCCGATTGCCATTGCGCCGGGTATGGGGCTGAACGCGTTTTTTGCGTTTTCTGTTGTCCTTGGTATGGGTATTTCATGGCAGGCAGCTTTGTCCGGTGTTTTTATTTCAGGTCTTATTTTCGTTGCTCTTTCTTTAACAGGTTTTCGTGAAAAAATCATCAACGCCATTCCGCCTGAGCTGAAATTGGCAGTCGGTGCGGGGATCGGCCTGTTTATTACATTCGTTGGCTTACAAGGCTCAGGAATCATTACTGCAAATCCTTCTACGCTCGTCACGATCGGAAACATTCACAGCGGTCCTGTGCTGTTAACGATTTTCGGTGTGATTGTCACGGTTATTTTAATGGTGCTTCGCGTGAACGCAGGCGTGTTTATCGGGATGCTATTAACAGCGGTAGCCGGCATGATTTTCGGTTTGGTTCCGGTTCCGACTCAAATTATCGGCAGTGTGCCAAGCCTTGCGCCGACTTTCGGACAAGCGTGGATTCACCTCCCGGATATTTTCTCTGTACAAATGCTGATCGTTATTTTAACATTCTTGTTTGTCGGATTTTTTGATACAGCTGGTACACTTGTTGCTGTGGCAACACAAGCTGGTTTAATGAAGGAAAACAAATTGCCGCGTGCGGGCCGTGCGCTTTTAGCTGATTCATCTTCTATTGTGATCGGTGCCGTGCTTGGTACGTCTACAACAACTTCTTACGTGGAATCAAGCTCAGGTGTCGCTGCGGGTGCCCGTTCAGGATTTGCCGCAATTGTAACAGGAATTCTCTTTTTACTGGCTACGTTTTTCTCTCCACTCCTATCAGTCGTTACGTCAAATGTAACAGCGCCGGCGCTTATTATTGTGGGTGCATTGATGGTGGCGCCGCTTGGCAAAATCGCTTGGGATAAGTTCGAGGTGGCCGTTCCTGCTTTCCTTACCATGATCATGATGCCGTTAACGTACAGCATCGCGACTGGTATTGCCATCGGGTTTATTTTCTATCCGATTACAATGGTGTGCAAAGGAAAAGCCAAAGAGGTTCATCCAATCATGTACGGGCTGTTTATCGTATTTATCCTGTACTTTATCTTCTTAAAATAAGAATTGAAAAACCAGCTGCACCGGCAGCTGGTTTTTTTGTTGCAAAAGATAAAACCATTTCATACGATATACCGTCATGTAGATGTGCCGCCATGCTTTACTTAAATGGAAATGACTTGACTGTTCAGGAAGGCTTCGGTACCTTATATAAGTGTTTTATTTTCTTGCTGAATGGTATTCCGCCGTATTTTTTTGATAGGAGTTGCTGACATGACGGAAGAAAGAAAAGAAACGTTTGAAGAAGAAATTAACCAGAGTGAAAGAATAGATGCAGATGAAGAACCGCTATCGAGAATGTCCAGAAAGGCGAGCCGGCAAAGCAAGCAGAAGCAAAAACAAAAGCAGAAACCGCGCCAGGAACGCGGTGAATCAACTGTTAAAGACAAGCTTGCGTCTGTTTGGGCAGCCATCAACAGATATTGCGGTTTTGCGTTCTCGATTTTAAAATCTCCGGCGAAAACTGTCGTAACGGATGGTTTTTCTCATTATAAGTACGGTCTGATTTCAATGCTTATATTCAGTATCATTTTTTCAATTGGGAATTGGTTTCAGTTAAAGGCAAGCTGGAATCGGCCGCTCGGTTTCGGAGAACGCCATCATGCTTTCTATGACGGGTTTTTAGTTGTTCTTGTGTATTTGCTGATCTTTTTCGCGGTAATGGTCTTTGCTATATGGGCTGTCTCCCGCTATATGATGAAGCAGAAGGTGACGTTCAGAGAAGCGGCTGCCGTATTGGGTTCATTGCTTGTACCCGTAATTGCTGTTTCAATCCTTTGGCTGATCTTTGCGATCGTAAATATCCCAATGCTGACAGTACTGTTTACGGTGCTGATCTTGTTTTCCATCTTTTTTATCATCGCGCTGTATGTACAGCGTGTGTACCAGGCGGCACAAGATGCATCAATTGATTATATCTATTGTGTATTTGCAGTGGTTGCGATAGCGCTGCTGTTTACGGCAGTGACTTGGCCGTTTATTTCGGAATATTTTACGGCGTCGCTGATTCCGCTTTAATGAAAAAACCGGCTAATCCTAGCCGGTTTTTTTATGTCACACTTTTTACAAATATATCTAAAAAACATAGTTGATTTGTAGGATTAACCCGTGTATGATGGGGAAAATGCTGAAAACGTCCAGCGCAAAAACCTTTATGTTTAAGGAGGATGATGGACATGGCTGATGTACTTCGCCGAGCAATTAACCAAAAGAAGCAATTTTTAAAAACCAAATTACTGCTCTCGGAATTTTATCAAGGAAGAGGGGAACAGCTTGCGGACTACACGCTGAGTGAGCTTGAGAAAGAATACAAGTCCCTTCAGAAAATGAAAAAAGAGATCTGACAATAGATATAAAGAGGTGAGTCTGCTGAAAAGCGGGCTTTTTTGTTTTGATTTTGAAAAGGCGAGAAAGAGGGTAAACTACTACTGTTCAACGCATAAAAGCATGTCGAAATATTTTGCTTAAGCTTATGGGCGAAGCTGATTGTAAACGGCTCATTTCTCTAGTAGAATATGAATGCTTTGTGCAAGCTGAAGAGTAGGGGGATGAATAAAATGATGCAAACCATCTTATCAAATGGGATAGCCATGGTTCTCATAATTCTCATTATTAATATTGTCTATGTGTCATTTTTTACGATAAGAATGATTTTAACGCTGAAAGGACAGCGTTATTTAGCGGCCGGCATCAGTACGATTGAAATACTGGTTTATGTGACAGGACTGAGTCTGGTGCTCGATAACTTAGACCAGATTCAAAATGTGATCGCGTACGCGCTTGGTTACGGTCTTGGCGTAATTGTCGGCATGAAAATAGAAGAAAAATTGGCGCTTGGCTATATTATGGTCAATGTGATTACGAAGGAGCTCGATCTTGATCTTCCGAAGCAGCTCCGTGAAAAAGGCTACGGCGTGACAAATTGGGTGGCAGGCGGGCTTGAAGGCGACCGCACAGCCCTTCAGATCCTGACGCCGAGAAAATATGAACTCCAGCTATATGATACGATTAAAACACTTGATTCAAAAGCCTTTATTATTGCGTACGAACCAAAAACAATCCACGGCGGCTTCTGGGTCAAAGCGGTGAAGAAGAGGAGAATTAAAGAATAATGGCAAAGCCGAAGAAGAAAAAGTTTGAAGTGACAGAGCAGCAAACGATTGATGCGGTGCTTCAGCAAATGAAAGAAGAAGGATATCTGCCTGTAAGGCGAATGGAAGAACCTATTTTTATGGAAAAAAAGGAAAATGGGTCAATTCAGATCGTTCCGTGCGGGAAAAAAATCGTATTTGAAGGGAAATTGATCTAAAACACGAACATTAGTAGAATGAATTTTTGTATCGTTCGATAATATCGTTGACATTATCCATGTCCGTTGTTAAGATAAACATGAAATCAAAACACGACCTCATATAATCTTGGGAATATGGCCCATAAGTTTCTACCCGGCAACCGTAAATTGCCGGACTATGCAGGAAAGTGATCGATAAAACTGACATGGATATATCGCAGAAGCGAACGACTGACGATACATGTACCATGCCCGGTTTGTATTGCTTCCTCATAAGTGCAATGCAGAGCGGGTATTTTTTATTTTCTGAAAACAAAAGCATTAGAAGGTGGGGAACAGAATGCAGCCGCTAGTAGGAATCATCATGGGAAGCACTTCCGATTGGGAGACAATGAAACACGCATGCGACATACTTGACGAACTCAATGTTCCGTACGAAAAAAAGGTCGTTTCCGCTCACCGGACGCCTGATTTCATGTTTGAATATGCTGAAACTGCTAGAGAAAGAGGCATCAAGGTGATTATTGCCGGTGCCGGAGGAGCGGCGCATCTGCCAGGGATGACGGCTGCGAAAACAACACTGCCAGTCATTGGAGTTCCGGTTCAGTCCAAGGCGCTGAACGGAATGGATTCACTTCTTTCCATCGTCCAAATGCCTGGAGGCGTGCCTGTTGCGACAACATCCATCGGCAAAGCGGGTGCTGTGAACGCAGGCCTGTTAGCGGCGCAAATTTTGTCAGCATTTGACGAAGACCTTGCCCGTAAGCTGGATGAGAGAAGAGAAAATACAAAACAGACGGTGTTAGAAAGCAGTGATCAGCTTGTCTAAACAAATCATCTATCCGGGAGCTGTAATCGGCATTATCGGCGGCGGCCAGCTTGGGAAAATGATGGCTGTGTCCGCCAAACAAATGGGGTATAAAGTCGCGGTCGTTGATCCGGTGAAAGATTCGCCGTGCGGGCAGGTTGCGGATGTCGAAATTACCGCTCATTATAATGACCGTGAAGCGATTCGAAAATTGGCTGAAATCAGCGATATCATCACATATGAGTTTGAAAACATCGACTATGATGCGCTGCATTGGCTAAAAGATCATGCGTATCTCCCGCAAGGAAGTGAGCTGCTGCTCATTACCCAAAACCGTGAAACAGAGAAAAAAGCAATTCAATCCGCGGGCTGTGAAGTCGCACCGTACAGCATCGTCAAAACAAAGAATGAATTGAAACAGGCGGTACAGGAGCTCGGGTTACCCGCAGTTCTGAAGACATGCCGCGGCGGGTACGACGGCAAAGGCCAATTTGTGATAAAAGAAGAGGCGCAAATGGAGCAGGCAGCCGCTCTGTTAGAACACGGAACTTGCATTCTTGAAAGCTGGGTTTCTTTTAAAATGGAACTGTCGGTGATCGTCGTCAGATCGGTAAACGGTGAAATTTCAACATTTCCGACAGCTGAAAACATTCACCACAACAATATTCTTTTCCAAAGCATCGTGCCCGCACGGGTAGAGAAAGGGATTCAGCAGAAGGCTGCTGATCTCGCAGTTAAGCTTGCAGATGAGCTTAACCTTGTCGGACCGCTTGCTGTTGAGATGTTCCTGACAGAGGACGGAGAGCTTTTGGTCAATGAACTGGCGCCAAGACCGCACAATTCTGGGCATTATACGCTGGACCTTTGCGAGACGAGCCAGTTTGAGCAGCATATCAGAGCGGTATGCGGGCTTCCGCTTGGGAAGACAGATTTGCTGAAGCCGGGCATGATGGTGAATCTTCTCGGCGATGAAGTGAAGCTTGTTGAGGAAGACCCGGAGCTTTTAAAAGAGGCAAAGCTATATATATACGGAAAACATGAAATCAAAAAAGGCCGCAAAATGGGGCATATTACATTTATGAAGCAGCCTGAAGACGAATGGATTCAGGAGATCACAAATAAATGGATGAATAGAGACGGAGGACAAGCAGAATGATCGAACGTTATTCAAGACCTGAAATGTCTGCGATTTGGACGGATGAAAACAGATTTCAAGCATGGCTGGAGGTAGAGATTCTTGCCTGTGAAGCGTGGGCGGAGCTTGGTGTCATTCCGAAAGAAGATGTAAAAGTTATGCGCGAGAACGCGTCATTTGACATCAACCGTATTTTAGAAATCGAAAAGGACACGCGCCATGACGTTGTCGCTTTTACACGCGCCGTTTCCGAATCACTGGGTGAAGAAAGAAAATGGGTGCACTACGGCTTAACGTCAACTGATGTTGTTGATACGGCTCTTTCCTACTTATTAAAACAGGCAAACGATATTCTGCTCAAGGATCTTGAGAGATTTGTTGACATTATAAAAGAAAAAGCGAAAGAACATAAATACACAGTCATGATGGGGCGCACACACGGCGTACACGCTGAGCCTACAACATTCGGCTTAAAACTTGCGCTTTGGCATGAAGAAATGAAACGTAATCTTGAGCGCTTCAAACAAGCGAAAGCAGGCATCGAGGTTGGAAAGATTTCCGGTGCTGTCGGCACATATGCGAACATTGATCCATTTGTTGAACAATATGTCTGTGAGAAGCTCGGATTGAAAGCAGCACCGATTTCAACTCAAACCCTTCAGCGTGACCGCCATGCTGACTATATGGCAACACTTGCTTTGATCGCGACAAGCATCGAGAAATTCGCTGTGGAAATCCGCGGACTGCAAAAGAGTGAAACACGTGAAGTTGAGGAATTTTTCGCGAAAGGGCAAAAGGGTTCATCTGCAATGCCGCATAAACGAAATCCGATTGGCTCTGAAAACATGACAGGCATGGCGCGTGTGATCCGCGGTTACATGATGACAGCTTACGAAAATGTTCCATTATGGCATGAGCGCGATATTTCTCATTCTTCAGCAGAACGAATTATTCTTCCGGATGCGACAATTGCGCTGAACTACATGCTGAACCGCTTCTCCAACATCGTGAAGAACTTAACGGTCTTCCCGGAAAACATGAAGCGCAACATGGACCGCACTCTCGGTCTTATCTATTCTCAGCGTGTGCTGCTTGCTTTGATTGACACAGGCCTTACACGTGAAGAAGCCTATGATACAGTTCAGCCGAAAGCAATGGAAGCGTGGGAAAAACAAGTGCCGTTCCGCGAACTTGTTGAAGCGGAAGAGAAAATCACGTCACGTCTTTCTCCGGAAAAAATTGCTGACTGCTTTGATTACAATTACCATCTGAAAAATGTTGATCTGATCTTTGAACGTTTAGGTTTAGCATAGAAGAAGCTTTTAGCGGCTTCTTCTATGCCGCCGCAGTTTGAAAATTCCCAACATTCGGGTTAGGAGGCCTTCCGTGAATATTGTGAAGAATGAACTTTTATACGAAGGAAAAGCAAAAAAGATCTACAAAACCGATGACGAAAACACGCTGTATGTCGTGTATAAAGACTCCGCCACTGCCTTTAACGGCGAGAAAAAAGCAGAAATCAGCGGGAAAGGGCGCTTAAATAACGAGATTTCAAGCTTAATTTTCAAACACCTTCATGCAAAGGGCATTAACAATCACTTTATCGAGCGCATTTCGGAAACGGAACAGCTTATTAAAAAGGTAACGATTGTGCCGCTTGAAGTCGTGGTCAGAAATGTTGTGGCAGGAAGCATGTCCAAACGTCTCGGCATTCCAGAAGGCACGGAGCTTGAGCAGCCGATTATCGAGTTTTACTACAAGGATGACGCGCTGGGTGATCCGCTCATCACAGAAGATCATATTTGGCTTTTGAAAGCGGCGACTCCTGAGCAGGTAGAAACCATTAAGTCCATTACAAAAACAGTAAATGAAGAGCTTCAAAGCATTTTCGACGATTGTCATGTCAGATTAATAGATTTCAAGCTTGAATTCGGTTTAGATGCAGAAGGGCAAGTGCTTTTGGCGGATGAAATTTCTCCTGACACATGCCGCTTGTGGGATAAAAACACGAACGAAAAGCTGGACAAAGATTTATTCAGACGCAATCTGGGAAGCTTAACCGACGCATACGAAGAGATTTTCAAAAGACTGGGAGGCATTCATCATGTATAAAGTAAAAGTTTATGTCAGCTTAAAAGAAAGTGTACTGGATCCACAAGGGAGCGCTGTCCAGCATGCCTTGCACAGTATGACTTATAACGAAGTTCAAGATGTGCGCATCGGGAAATACATGGAGCTTACCATTGAAAAATCTGACCGTGATCTTGACGTGCTAGTGAAAGAAATGTGCGAAAAACTTCTTGCGAACACAGTGATTGAAGATTACAGATACGAGGTTGAGGAGGTAGTCGCACAGTGAAATTTGCGGTGATTGTGTTACCCGGCTCCAACTGTGATATCGATATGTATCATGCTGTAAAGGATGAGCTCGGCCATGAAGTGGAATACGTCTGGCATGAGGAAACAAGTCTTGACGGCTTCGACGGCGTGTTAATTCCGGGAGGGTTTTCTTACGGCGATTACTTAAGATGCGGCGCCATCGCCCGATTTGCGAATATTATGCCAGCTGTCAAACAAGCAGCGGCTGAAGGAAAACCTGTTCTTGGCGTCTGCAACGGATTCCAGATTTTACAGGAGCTTGGCCTTCTGCCAGGTGCAATGAGACGCAACAAAGATTTGAAGTTCATTTGCCGTCCGGTTGAATTAATTGTTCAGAACGACGAAACGTTATTCACAGCTTCCTACGAAAAGGGACAATCGATTACAATCCCGGTTGCCCACGGTGAAGGGAATTTCTACTGTGATGACGAGACGCTTGCTTCATTAAAGGAAAACAATCAAATTGCTTTCACATACGGCTCTAATATTAATGGAAGTGTCAGCGACATTGCCGGTGTCGTGAATGAGAAAGGCAATGTATTAGGCATGATGCCTCACCCTGAGCGCGCGGTCGATGAACTGCTTGGAAGCGCCGACGGTCTTAAATTGTTCCAGTCTATCGTGAAAAATTGGAGGGAAACTCATGTCACTACTGCTTGAACCAAGTAAAGAACAAATAAAAGAAGAGAAACTGTATCAGCAAATGGGTGTCAGTGATGATGAGTTTGCATTGATAGAATCCATTCTTGGAAGATTGCCGAACTACACAGAAATCGGAATTTTTTCTGTCATGTGGTCTGAGCATTGCAGCTATAAAAACTCAAAGCCGATTCTGCGTAAATTCCCGACAAGCGGCGAGCGTGTGCTGCAGGGGCCGGGGGAAGGCGCCGGAATCGTGGATATCGGTGATAACCAAGCGGTTGTGTTCAAAATTGAATCACATAACCACCCATCAGCTCTCGAGCCTTACCAAGGCGCTGCGACTGGCGTAGGCGGAATTATCCGTGACGTATTTTCAATGGGTGCACGCCCAATCGCTGTATTGAACTCTCTTCGATTTGGTGAACTGACTTCACCACGCGTGAAGTACTTGTTTGAAGAAGTAGTAGCGGGTATCGCCGGATACGGCAACTGTATCGGCATCCCGACAGTCGGCGGAGAAGTGCAGTTTGACAGCAGCTATGAAGGAAATCCGCTCGTCAACGCAATGTGCGTCGGTTTAATCAATCATGAAGACATCAAAAAAGGCCAGGCAAAAGGTGTCGGCAACACAGTAATGTACGTAGGAGCGAAAACTGGGCGTGACGGCATCCACGGCGCTACGTTTGCTTCTGAAGAAATGTCAGACTCGTCTGAAGAAAAGCGTTCTGCTGTCCAAGTCGGCGATCCGTTTATGGAGAAGCTTTTGCTTGAAGCATGTCTGGAAGTCATCCAATGCGACGCCTTAGTCGGCATTCAGGATATGGGAGCTGCCGGTTTAACAAGCTCAAGTGCAGAAATGGCAAGTAAAGCCGGTTCTGGCATTGAAATGAACCTTGACCTGATTCCTCAGCGCGAAACAGGCATGACCGCGTATGAAATGATGCTTTCTGAATCACAAGAACGGATGCTTTTGGTTATTGAGCGCGGACGTGAGCAGGAAATCATCGATATTTTTGACAAGTACGATCTTGAAGCGGTTTCTGTCGGACATGTGACAGATGATAAAATGCTTCGCCTGACACACAAAGGAGAGGTTGTGTGCGAGCTGCCTGTTGATGCCTTGGCAGAAGAAGCACCGGTTTACCATAAGCCTTCTCAAGAGCCTGCTTACTATCGCGAGTTTTTGGAAACGGACGTTCAGGCTCCGCAAATTGAAGATGCGAATGAAACGCTGAAGGCCCTTCTTCAGCAGCCGACGATTGCGAGTAAAGAGTGGGTGTATGATCAGTATGACTACATGGTGCGCACGAATACAGTTGTCGCTCCTGGGTCTGATGCTGGTGTTCTCAGAATCCGCGGAACGAAAAAGGCGCTGGCGATGACGACAGACTGTAACGCGCGTTATCTCTATCTTGATCCTGAAGTCGGAGGGAAAATTGCTGTCGCTGAAGCAGCGCGCAACATCATTTGCTCAGGCGCAGAACCGCTTGCGGTCACAGATAACCTTAACTTCGGAAACCCGGAGAAGCCGGAAATCTTCTGGCAGATCGAAAAAGCGGCAGACGGCATAAGCGAAGCGTGCAATGTTCTCAGCACACCGGTTATCGGCGGTAACGTATCGCTTTATAACGAATCAAACGGCACGGCGATCTATCCGACACCAGTTATCGGCATGGTTGGCTTAATTGAAGATACAGCACACATTACAACACAGCATTTCAAACAAGCGGGAGATCTCGTATATGTGATCGGCGAAACAAAACCAGAGTTTGCCGGAAGCGAGCTGCAAAAAATGACAGAAGGCCGCATTTACGGCAAAGCGCCGCAAATCGATCTTGATGTCGAGCTGTCTCGCCAAAGAGCACTGCTTGACGCGATTAAAAAAGGCTTCGTTCAATCTGCGCATGATGTGTCTGAAGGCGGCTTAGGCGTAGCGATTGCGGAAAGTGTCATGACGACGGAAAACCTTGGCGCTAATGTGACTGTAGAAGGGGAAGCGGCGTTATTATTCTCTGAATCTCAATCCCGCTTCGTCGTTTCAGTGAAAAAAGAACATCAAGCTGCGTTTGAAGCAACTGTCAAAGATGCGATTCATATTGGTGAGGTAACAGCTGACGGAATTCTGGCGATTCAAAACCAAGACGGACAACAAATGATTCATGCGCAAACGAAAGAGCTTGAACGCGTATGGAAAGGAGCTATCCCATGCTTGCTGAAATCAAAGGCTTAAATGAAGAATGCGGCGTTTTTGGGATTTGGGGACATGAAGAAGCCCCGCAAATCACGTATTACGGTCTCCACAGCCTTCAGCACCGAGGACAGGAGGGTGCGGGCATCGTAGCGACTGATGGTGAAAAGCTGACGGCTCACAAAGGCCAAGGTCTGATCACTGAAGTATTTCAAAACGGCGAACTCAGCAAAGTAAAGGGAAAAGGCGCTATCGGGCACGTTCGGTACGCAACGGCTGGAGGCGGCGGATACGAAAATGTTCAGCCGCTCCTCTTCCGTTCCCAAAACAATGGCAGCCTGGCGCTTGCTCATAACGGAAATCTTGTCAACGCCACTCAGCTAAAGCAGCAGCTCGAAAATCAAGGGAGCATCTTTCAAACCTCTTCGGATACAGAGGTTTTGGCTCACCTGATCAAAAGAAGCGGACACTTCACGCTGAAGGACCAAATTAAAAACTCGCTTTCTATGCTGAAAGGCGCCTACGCGTTCCTGATCATGACCGAAACAGAAATGATTGTCGCACTTGATCCAAACGGGCTGAGACCGCTATCCATCGGCATGATGGGCGACGCTTATGTGGTCGCATCAGAAACATGCGCATTTGACGTCGTCGGCGCAACGTACCTTCGTGAGGTAGAGCCGGGAGAAATGCTGATCATTAATGATGAAGGAATGAAATCAGAGCGTTTTTCCATGAATATCAACCGTTCCATTTGCAGCATGGAGTACATTTATTTCTCCAGACCAGACAGCAATATTGACGGTATTAACGTACACAGTGCCCGTAAAAACCTTGGGAAAATGCTGGCTCAGGAATCCGCAGTTGAAGCTGACGTCGTAACCGGGGTTCCGGATTCCAGTATTTCTGCGGCGATCGGCTATGCAGAGGCAACAGGCATTCCGTATGAGCTTGGCTTAATCAAAAACCGTTATGTTGGCAGAACGTTTATTCAGCCGTCCCAGGCTCTGCGTGAGCAAGGCGTCAGAATGAAGCTGTCTGCGGTGCGCGGGGTTGTAGAAGGCAAACGCGTCGTGATGGTGGATGACTCTATCGTGCGAGGAACAACTAGCCGCCGGATTGTCACGATGCTAAGAGAAGCGGGTGCGACAGAGGTGCATGTGAAAATCAGTTCACCGCCGATCGCTCATCCGTGCTTTTACGGCATTGACACTTCCACACATGAAGAACTGATCGCGTCTTCGCATTCTGTTGAAGAAATCCGTCAGGAAATCGGAGCCGATACCCTCTCATTTTTGAGTGTGGAAGGGCTGCTGAAAGGCATCGGCAGAAAATACGATGACTCGAATTGCGGACAGTGTCTCGCTTGCTTTACAGGAAAATATCCGACTGAAATTTACCAGGATACAGTGCTTCCTCACGTAAAAGAAGCAGTATTAACCAAATAAAACTTGAAAAATGACATAAAGGCAGCGCAGTTCGGCTGCC
The DNA here is from genome assembly GCF_000978495.1 of Bacillus sp. LM 4-2. Lineage (NCBI taxonomy): Bacteria > Bacillati > Bacillota > Bacilli > Caryophanales > Bacillaceae > Bacillus > Bacillus sp. LM 4-2. Next base: position 687,001 of record NZ_CP011101.1, read on the forward strand.
TTTCTCTTTCTGCCCTCGTTCGGGGAGATATTTTGAAAAGCGCCTTAAAGGAGTGAATAGGATGTCTGAAGCATATAAAAACGCAGGAGTTGACATCGAAGCCGGATATGAAGCTGTAAAACGAATGAAAAAACACGTGGAGCGCACGAAACGGCTTGGCGTTATGGGCAGCCTTGGCGGTTTTGGCGGCATGTTTGACCTGTCTGAGCTTTCTTATCAAAAACCAGTTCTCATTTCGGGAACGGACGGTGTCGGCACAAAATTAAAGCTCGCTTTTTCCATGGATAAGCATGACACGATTGGCGTGGACGCTGTTGCAATGTGTGTCAATGACGTGCTGGCACAAGGTGCAGAGCCGCTGTTTTTCCTCGATTATTTAGCGGTTGGCAAAGCGGACCCAGTGAAAATTGAACAGATTGTACAAGGTGTTGCGGAAGGCTGTGAGCAGTCAGGTTCAGCCTTAGTCGGCGGTGAAACGGCTGAAATGCCGGGGCTCTATACAGCTGATGAATACGATATTGCCGGTTTCTCAGTCGGAGTGGCAGAAAAGGACGAAATCGTGACTGGAGAAAACATTGAAGAGGGCCATCTGTTGATCGGTCTCAGCTCCAGCGGCCTTCACAGCAACGGCTTTTCCCTTGTCAGAAAAGTGCTTCTGGATGATGCGGAGCTGGACCTCGATACAACATATGAGCCGTTTGAACGCCCGCTTGGCGAGGAATTGCTTGAACCGACAAGGATTTACGTGAAGCCTGTGCTTGCCGCGGTCAAAAGCGGAAAAATCGACGGCATGGCGCACGTGACAGGCGGAGGATTTATTGAAAATATTCCGCGTATGCTTCCGGAAGGCTTAAGTGCGGAAATTGATCATGGCTCATGGCCGATCCCGCCGATTTTCTCTTTCCTGCAAGAGTACGGCAAGCTGAAGGAAGAAGACATGTTCAACGTCTTTAATATGGGGATCGGTTTTGTTTTGGCTGTCAAAGAAGAGCATCTGACAGATGTGATCGGAACGCTTGAAAGCCATGGCGAAAAAGCCTATTTAATCGGGCGTGTGAAAAAAGGTGAAGGCGTCACATTCGGCGGTGCGGCACTTTCATGAAAAAGTTTGCGGTATTTGCATCAGGAAACGGTTCAAACTTCGAAGCCATCGTTACGCGTTTGAAGGAGGAGAACTGGGATGCGTCAGCAGCGCTCCTCGTTTGCGACAAACCGCAGGCGAAAGTCATCGAACGGGCGGAAGCATTCCACATTCCATCCTTTGCATTTGAGCCGAAGTCTTATGAAAACAAGGCCGCATTTGAACAAGCCATCATTGAACAGCTTCGTCTTCACGAGGTTGAATTGATTGTTCTTGCCGGCTATATGAGGCTGATCGGTGATACGCTCCTTCAAGCATATGGAGGAAAAATCATTAACATTCACCCGTCGCTTCTTCCGGCGTTTCCTGGAATCGACGCAGTCGGACAGGCGTTCCGGGCGGGTGTGAAGGTGGCCGGAATCACCGTGCATTATGTCGATGAAGGAATGGATACAGGTCCGATCATCGCTCAAAAGGCAATCGAAATTGATGAACATGATACATTGGAAACAATCGAACAGCGAATTCACAAGCTTGAGCATAAATGGTATCCGAGTGTGATTAAACAGCTATTAGGATTAAATAACAGAGGTGAAAAGGCATGACCATTAAACGTGCATTAATCAGTGTTTCAGATAAAACAAATCTCGTTCCTTTCGTAAAAGAACTGACAGAGCTTGGCGTTGAAGTCATCTCCACAGGCGGAACGAAAAAGCTTCTTCAAGAAAACGGTGTGGATGTGATCGGAATTTCGGAAGTGACAGGCTTCCCTGAAATTATGGACGGCCGGTTAAAAACCCTTCACCCGAATATTCACGGCGGCCTTCTGGCGGTTCGCGGCAATGAAGAGCATATGGCGCAGATCAATGAACACGGGATTCAGCCGATTGACCTCGTTGTCGTCAACCTCTATCCATTTAAAGAAACGATTTCTAAGGAAGACGTCACATATGAAGAAGCGATCGAAAATATCGACATCGGCGGACCTGGCATGCTGCGTGCGGCATCAAAGAACCATCAGGATGTCACGGTTATCGTCGATCCGGCCGATTACAGCCCAGTGCTGAATCAAATCAAAGAAGAAGGCAGCGTATCTCTTCAGAAAAAACGCGAGCTCGCGGCAAAGGTATTCCGTCATACTGCGGCATATGATGCACTGATCGCTGACTATCTGACAAATGTTGTCGGTGAAAAAGAACCAGAGCAATTCACTGTGACATTTGAGAAAAAACAATCGCTTCGCTATGGAGAAAACCCGCATCAGGAAGCAACTTTCTATCAAACAGCTCTTCCTGTCAAAGGCTCCATTGCGCAAGCAGAACAGCTTCACGGAAAAGAGCTTTCTTACAACAACATTAAAGACACGGATGCGGCAGTTCAAATCGTTCGTGAATTCACTGAACCGGCTGCTGTTGCTGTGAAGCACATGAACCCGTGCGGTGTAGGAACAGGAAAAACGATCGCAGAAGCGTTTGACAGAGCGTTTGAAGCGGATAAAACATCTATCTTCGGCGGCATTATCGCGCTGAACCGTGAAGTGGACAAGGCAACTGCCGAAGCGCTTCACAACATTTTCTTAGAAATCATCATTGCGCCTTCATTCAGCCAAGAAGCGCTCGACGTCCTGACTGCGAAGAAAAATCTCCGTCTGCTGACGCTTGACGTATCCGCCGCTGTTCAAAAGGAAAAACAACTGACATCTGTTCAAGGCGGGCTGCTGATTCAAGATTTAGATATGCACGGCTTCGATGATGCTGAGATTAGCATTCCGACAAAAAGAGAGCCGAACGAGCAAGAGTGGGAAGACTTGAAGCTTGCTTGGAAAGTCGTGAAGCATGTGAAATCAAATGCGATTGTTCTCGCGAAGGACAACATGACAGTCGGCGTGGGAGCAGGCCAAATGAACCGCGTCGGATCGGCAAAAATCGCAATCGAGCAAGCAGGGGAAAAAGCGAAGGGCAGCGCGCTCGGTTCGGATGCATATTTCCCAATGCCAGATACTGTCGAAGAAGCGGCAAAAGCGGGCGTTACAGCCATCATTCAGCCAGGCGGATCGATCCGAGATGAGGATTCCATCAAAAAAGCGGATGAATACGGCATTGCCATGGTATTCACCGGCATCAGACACTTCAAACATTAAGGGGATGAAAACGACGTGAATGTATTAATTATCGGTAAAGGCGGAAGAGAACATACGCTGGCGTGGAAGGCAGCGCAAAGCAGCCTCGTCGAGAATGTATTTGCCGCTCCCGGAAATGACGGCATGGCAGCTTCCGCTCAGCTTGTAAACATTGAGGAAAGCGACCACGCAGGGCTTGTCTCATTTGCAAAACAAAATCAGGTCGGCCTGACCATTGTCGGCCCTGAGGTTCCTTTAATTGAAGGTCTGGTGGATGAATTCGAAAAAGCGGGCTTACATGTGTTCGGTCCGTCAAAAGCTGCGGCGATCATCGAAGGAAGCAAACAGTTCGCTAAGGATTTAATGAAGAAATACGACATTCCGACCGCAGAATACGAGACGTTTACATCCTTTGATGAGGCGAAGGCATATGTGCAGGAAAAAGGTGCTCCGATTGTGATAAAAGCAGATGGACTTGCAGCTGGAAAAGGCGTTACTGTGGCTATGACAGAGGAAGAAGCAATTGCGTGCTTGCATGACTTTCTTGAAGATGAAAAGTTCGGTGATGCGAGCGCGTCCGTTGTCATTGAAGAATATCTTTCTGGTGAAGAATTTTCTCTAATGGCCTTTGTCAAAGGGGAAAAGGTGTATCCGATGGTGATTGCCCAGGATCACAAGCGGGCGTTTGACGGAGACAAAGGCCCGAATACAGGCGGCATGGGCGCCTACTCGCCAGTTCCGCAAATTTCGGAAGAAACGGTCCGCCATGCTGTAGAAACGATCGTTAAGCCGGCTGCAAAAGCAATGGTACAAGAAGGCCGTTCCTTCACTGGCGTTTTGTACGCTGGATTGATGCTTACTGAAAACGGCTCGAAGGTCATTGAATTTAATGCCCGTTTCGGCGATCCGGAAACACAGGTCGTGCTTCCGCGCATGGAATCTGATCTGGTACAGGTGCTTCTTGATCTTTTAGATGATAAGGAAGTTGACTTAAGATGGAAGGATACCGCGGCAGTGAGTGTTGTGCTTGCATCAGAAGGGTATCCGGAAAGCTATGCAAAAGGCACGCCGATCGGCAGCCTTGCAGCAGAAACTGAGCAGGTCGTGGTCTTCCATGCCGGAACGAAAGCAGAAGGTGGAGAGTTCGTTACAAACGGGGGGCGCGTCGCCAATGTGACGGCTTTTGATGAAACGTTTGAAGCGGCTAGAGACCGAGTGTACAAAGCGGTTGATGAAATTTTCAAACCGGGACTCTTTTTCAGAAAAGACATTGGGGCACGCGCTTTAAAGGCTGCCCAAAAATAAGTGAGGAAAACCCGCAGAATAGCTGCGGGTTTTTTGTTATCAAAAAGCGGGATGGCAGCTAGAAGAAGAAAGCACAACGAGCGTGGTTGGTTTTCCATGGGCCATCGAGGTGTCAATAAAATCCTCAAGCGTATGTACCGATTCAGTCACGACCTTTGTCACATAGCTGTACATCCCCGTGATGCGGTGGTTTTCTGCTACATCAGGATGCGATGTTGCAAAGGCGGCGTAGTGCTTGCAGCTTTTCGGCTCCATGAGAATAAAAGCGGTGACATGCTTGTTTAGTTTTTCGTAACAGATATTCGCGCTGTAGCCGGTAATCACTCCTTTGTCTTCCAGCTTCCTGACACGCTCCGCCGCGCTTGGCGAGCTGAGTCCGACAAGCTTTCCCAGCTCAACCATCGTTAATCTGCCGTTTCGCTGCAAATGCGAGAGAATCTGAAGGTCTGTATCGTCCATTTGTCTGGCTCCTTTACATATTTAGGCGAATGAATGAAAATTCCTTTGATCGTAAGGTAATGCTGTTGATTTAACTTCATTGTAGCATATGGATGCCGTCTTATTTTTTCTATAATAAAGCCATCAATCAGAGAGGGGGCATCATGTTGCCAGAATTGCAGCGCTCTATTACTTGGATACAAGGGACGGCGTTAACGATTGGGGCGGTTTTAGGATGCGGGATATTAATCCTGCCGTCTGTCACCGCGGACACGGCCGGCCCCGCTTCTTTATTTGTTTGGGTGTTCATGTCCTTCTTATCCTTTTTTCTTGTCGGCACGCTGGCCCGGCTTGTGAAAATAGCGCCTAGCGCGGGAGGAATCACGGCTTATGTGCAGCTGGCCTTTCAGAAAAAAGCCGGGGCTATTTTGGGCTGGATCATGTTAGGGTCCGTTCCGATCGGCGTTCCCATCATCGCTTTGACTGGCGCGCATTACGTCAGTTACATCACAGAGGCGGCCGATTGGCAGATTACATTGATTGCTGGTTGCATGCTGGCTATATCTATTTTGCTTCATATGAGAGGGATTCAACTATCAGCAAACATTAGTACACTCGTTATATGTGTCATCGTATTTCTGCTTGTCACTTCTATTGCTGTGTCATTGCCACACGTCACGATAGCAGAATTCAAGCCGTTTCTTCCGCATGGCTGGTCTGCCGCTGGATCTGTTTCTGTTATGATTTTTTTCTCTTTTGTAGGCTGGGAAATGATTACCCCGTTGGCTGAGGAATTTCATCGTCCTGAAAAAGATGTCCCGCTCAGCTTGTTTTTGGCAGCGTCTTGTGTGGCGGGGCTGTATATCATGCTGTCATTTGTGACCGTGGGTACTCATTCATATGGAGAGAATGGAGAAATTGCATCGCTTGCCATGCTCATCTCAAAAGGAGCAGGGGAAAGCGGTGTATATGTCACGGTATGTTTAGCGCTGTTTATTACATTCGCTACCATCCATGCCAATATTGCTGGTTTTTCAAGAATGGTGTACGCATTGGCGAGAGAGGGGCACATTCCCGTATATTTTGGAAAACTGAATGTGACAAAACGTACACCTATTCGTGTTTTGACAGCGATGGCCGCGGTGTTTGGCTTAGTGCTTGCAGCGCATGGCGTCTTTCAAATCGATTTGTCGACTCTGTTGAAAGGGCCGAGCGCGGCTTTCATCGCATCTTACATATGTACATTGGCGGCAGCACTGAAACTCCTGAGCTGGAGAGATTCAGGCTGGTGGATGGCGCTCGGGGCGTTTGTGGCGTGCGCGGTGATTTATTCATTCAGCGGCTGGGCACTGCTTTATCCGGCAGTGCTGGCAGCTGCAGGATATCTCTATATGAAAACAAAGGGAGGGCATAAAAAAAAGCTTGATCACGTTTTGTGATCAAGCTTTTTCATTTATCCGTTTTGATGCTCGTTATTTCCAGAATCACTGTGTTGAAACATGTAGGTCACAGGACAGAAGCGCAAGATTCCCGAACCCGCTTTCATGGCCCCCATAAAGATGTAAAAGAGATGCATTCTGCACCAAGGTTTTTTCGTAAACTTTGCGCTTGCGGCTGACATAATCGTCAATCCGCAGGCGATTCTGAACACGGCATTGATGAGACTGATGTTTGGCTTCAAGGAAATCCGCTCCTTTTACTTAAAAAAAGTTTTTTAACCGAACCTTCAAAAATTTGTAACGTTTTTATCGTGCGTGATGAGGAAGGATGTGATACCATGAGTCTAATACATGTAAAGGAGAGTATGTGAATGTCCGAACGCACCTTTAACTGGAAAAACAAAGACATCAGGGCACAGGTTGATGTTGTAGACTCAAAGCTGCTTCCAACGCTCCTTTTACGGAATGCTCTCGTCTTAAATCCATATGTAAAACAATGGCTGAAAAAAAACATTTGGATTTATCAGGACCGCATTGTTTATGTGGGTCATGAACTTCCGAATAGAGCCGAAGAAATTCATACGATTGATTGTGAAGGAAAATACATTGTGCCAGGTTATATTGAACCGCACGCACATCCTTTTCAAATATATAATCCCCAAACACTGGCGGAATATGTGTCTCAATATGGAACAACGACATTCGTGAATGATAACTTATTTTTGCTTTTGCAAAGCGGAAAAAAGAAAGCGCTTACGATTTTGAATGAACTCAAAAAGCAGCCTGTCCAGTATTTTTGGTGGTCACGCTATGACCTCCAGACCGAGGTTCTGAACGAGGACCACGTCCTTCCGTTTGACGTCAGAAAACAGTGGATTGAACATCCGGATGTGATTCAAGGCGGAGAAATGACCGGATGGCCTCGCCTGGTAGATGGTGATGATTTAATGCTCCACTGCATGCAAGCTACAAAGAAACAGAGAAAACGCATTGAAGGGCATTTTCCCGGCGCTTCTGATAAAACGCTTACAAAAATGAAGCTGTTCGGAGCGGATTGTGATCATGAAGCGATGACAGGTGATGAAGTGATGAGAAGGCTGGAACTGGGCTATTATGTTTCTCTTCGGAACTCTTCCATTCGCCCTGATGTAAGAAAAATCTTGCAAGAGCTGCATGATAAGGGCTTCCGCTATTATGACCACTTCTTTTACACGACAGATGGCGCAACCCCGAATTTCTATAAAGGCGGCATGACAAACGAGCTGATTCGCATCGCTTTAGAAGAAGGCGTACCTGCAATCGACGCCTACAATATGGCATCATTTAATATCGCAAAGTATTACCAAATGGATGATTATTTAGGAGTTGTCGGACCGGGCAGACTGGCATCGCTCAACATACTGGAAGATCCGTTAAATCCGAATCCCGTGACTGTTCTGTCAAAAGGGACCATTCTGCGTGAAGACGGCTGTGATTTGAAGGCGTTTACAAAGACGGACTGGCACAAAGGCGGTCTTGTCCCGCTTGAGCTTTCATATGATATGACGATGGATGACTTGCAGTTTTCTATGCCGATGGGCGTGAAAATGCGGAATGCGGTTATTATGGAGCCATATATGATTGAGATCGACAATTCGATGGAACAGCTCTCGTTTGACCATGATGAAAGTTATTTGTTGATGCTCGACAGACACGGGAAATGGCGCGTCAATACGATGATAAAAGGGTTTGCCTCAAGCGTGCAGGGATTTGTAAGCTCCTTTACGACGACGGGCGACATTGTCGCGATTGGAAAAAATAAAGCGGATATGCTGCTCGCTTTCGCCCGCATGAAAGAAATCGGAGGAGGAATTGTTTTAGCGGAGAACGGAAACATTCTGCATGAAATCCCGCTTGCGCTGTGCGGCTGCGCCTCTTCGGAAGCGTATGAAGACGTGCTTGAGAAGGAACAAAAGCTGAGAGATCTTTTGACTGAAAGAGGCTATGAGTTTTGCGATCCTATCTATACGCTGCTCTTTTTGCAAAGTACGCACCTTCCGTATATACGCATTACGCCAAGAGGAATCTTCGACGTCATGAAAAAAACTGTACTCTTTCCATCGATAATGCGTTAAAATATAAAAGAGCAGGGAGCCGACATATGAAAAAATGGATGACAGTTTGCGCGCTGTGTTTCGTGTTTTTTCTGCTGGTATCCTGCCAGCAGAAGGATGCTGTCCCGGATACTGCAAAGAAGCTGAAAGCTCCTTTAACGGGGCTAAAGACTGAACAGAAGGTGACTGAACGCCGGCCTGTTGCTGTTGTGGTGAACAATCACCCGAAGGCGAGGCCGCAGTCGGGTCTGTCTAAAGCCGACATTGTCATAGAAGCGCTAGCCGAAGGGCAAATCACAAGATTTCTGGCCATTTTCCAAAGCCAGATGCCTGAAACTGTCGGACCTGTGCGGAGCGCGCGGGAATATTTCGTCACTCTCAGCAATGGCTTTGACAGCATATTTGTCCATCACGGCTGGAGTCCCGGCGCCAAAGAGCAGCTGGAATCCGGAGCTGCCGATTATATGAACGGATTGGATTTTGACGGAAGCTTATTTTGGAGAGCTGATTTCAGCAAACCGCCCCACAATTCCTATACGTCTTATGATTACATAAAAAAGGCGGCGGAACAAAAGGGTTATAAGCTGAAGCAGGAAACAAATCCGCTGCTGTTTCAAACATCAGATGCAAAACCTGCAAATGAATCTTACAATGTTCGGGTAGATTATGGAACAAAAAACGTTACAAATCTTGTCGAATACAACTATGATAAAAAAGCTGAATCTTATACAAGAAGCTCTGATGGTGTCATAACGACAGACCGGGAAACCGGAAAGCCGGTTGCAATGCAAAATATTTTCATTGTTGAAGCCAGCCATCATATTATTGATCAAGATGGAAGGCGGGACATCGACTTGGAATCAGGGGGAAAAGGTCTGTTGTTTCAGCACGGAAACGTCATTGAAACAGACTGGAAACAAGTGAATGGCAGAATTGTGCCGGTAAAAGACGGCAAGTGGCTTCCGTTTGTGCCAGGAAAGACTTGGGTCAATATCGTACCTGATCTTGATGCGGCTTCCATTAGTAAAGGAGAAGGTGTGTAACGATGCAAATCGATAAATTACGCGGCAAAGAGCTGGACCAGTTATTTAACTCGATCTTATCGCTGAAAGACCTGGAGGAATGTTACCGATTCTTCGATGATCTATGCACAATTAACGAAATTCAATCGCTGGCTCAGCGCCTTGAAGTGGCGCGCATGCTTCGCGAGGGAAACACGTATCATAAGATTGAAACAGAAACAGGCGCTTCCACGGCTACGATTTCCCGTGTGAAACGCTGCTTAAATTACGGAAATGACGCTTATGAAATGGCGCTTGACCGTGTGAAGGAGACGGAAACTGAGTCTTCTTCAAAATAACATAGAACCGCCCTGCCGTTCGGCAAGGGCGGTTTCTTTATGAAACAAATTGATGGATCAGGTTGTCGATATCGATGAGACTGCCATCCTCTTTCCGATAGACAACATGCTCCTTGGAAAAATGAATCGGCGAATTGATCCCTGCTGCGGCTGCAAGGTTAAACAGCCCCTCGCGCAGGGAAATAACGTAGTTGCAGACACGATGCTGTTTTTCCTCAACGCTCAACGCTTTTTGCAATTTCGGATCTGTCGTCGCCACACCTGCCGGACAGGTGTTGGTGTGGCAGACGAGAGCGCGGATGCAGCCAACGGAAAACATCATGCCGCGTGCGATGTTGACAAAGTCAGCGCCGAGGGCTAAGGCTACCGCGATTTTATCAGGAGTCAGGAGCTTTCCGGAAGCAAAGATTTTCAGCTGGCTGCGCAAGCCGTACTGTTTAAGAAGCGTGTCAACAATAGGCAGCGCTGTCATAATCGGAAGGCCGACTGTATCCGCGAGCTCGTAAAAGGAAGCTCCGGTACCGCCTTCACTTCCGTCGATCGTGATAAAATCCGGATGCTTTCCGCTTTTCTGCATATAAGAGAAAAGCTCATGCAATTCTTCAGGATGCCCTGCGACAAGTTTGATGCCGACTGGCTTTCGCCCGACATCTCTAAGTTTTTCAATAAAATCGAGCATTTCAGGAGGGTTTGAGAATTCATAAAAACGGTTCGGGCTGTCAATCGACTTTCCAGGTTCGACATTCCGAATGTCTGCCACTTCCTCTGATACTTTGGCGCCGTCCACATGGCCGCCGCGGGTTTTCGCTCCTTGTGCCAGCTTTAGCTCAAACGCTTTAATCTGGTCAATCCTGCTTTTTCTTTTAAATTCCTCCCATGAAAATTCCCCGTTTCTTTTGCGCACGCCGAATAGGCCCGGTCCGATTTGGCAAATGATATCGGCGCCGCCCTTTAAGTGATACTCAGACAATCCTCCTTCACCTGTATTCATCCAGGTTCCGCCTGCCTGGTGGAGCCCTTTTGAGAGCGCCGTAACAGCCCGTTCTCCAAGAGAGCCGTAGCTCATGGCAGACTGGCCGACTAAGCCCTTCACATAAAATGGCTTCTCGCATGTATGCTCGCCAATCACCTGTACATCATCAGGATGGAGAAAATACGGGTCTGCCTTGATATGTTCGGCATGCTCCTTGCGTTTGAACAGATTGTCAGCATCCATTTTATAGATTTGGGTTTCAATTTTTGGCGTTTGATTTACATGCATTTCTTCCCTTTGTTTTGGAAACATAGCGTTACGGATATAATAGCCAGGTTTATCAAAATCTCTTACAGATCCAAAGCCCATCATTCTGCTTTTGTATTTGCCGGAGATGACGGTTTGCTCATATTCCTTTCGTGAAAATGGCTGCTCTTCATTGTCATTGCTGTATAAATACTGTCTGAGCTCCGGCCCGATTTTTTCAAGGATATACCGAAACCTTCCGATGACGGGATAGTTGCGAAGAATTGAGTGCTCCTGCTGTTTTTCATCCTTTATGTAGATCCAGGCAAACAAGACGATCGGGATAGCGATGATCCCAATGATAAATGCGATGAGTGCTATTATGATGGTTTCCATCTCTCAGCCTCCCTTTTTATGTAACCATTTCCACAGTAGAACACTTTCCAAACAATAGCAGAAGGAATCTGGTGAAAAATGTGTGCTCCTGCCGATACAGGACTCACCATGCAGGTACTGCCATATGCTCTCTTTTTTATGAAAATAGAATCAAAACACCTTTTTCAGTGAATAACGAGATTAACGGCTTTTTCCGTTTTTCCGCGCTATGTGAATTTGTTATAATGTTTAAATGGTAACAAACGAATGGAGGAACGTATGACGTGTACGATGTAACGGAGTGGAAGCATGTCTTTAAACTCGATCCAAATAAAGATTTGCCTGACGAACAGCTGGAGATTCTTTGCGAATCAGGAACGGATGCGGTCATTATCGGAGGCAGTGATGGTGTAACAGAGGATAATGTCCTGCGGATGATGTCTAAGGTAAGACGGTTTTTGGTGCCGTGTGTCCTTGAGGTATCAGCGATTGAAGCGATCGTTCCCGGCTTTGACTTATATTTTATTCCGAGTGTATTAAACAGCAAAAACGCGGATTGGATTGTCGGAATGCACCAGAAAGCCATGAAGGAATACGGAGAACTGATGTCTATGGAAGAAATCGTGGCGGAGGGCTACTGCATCGCAAATCCAGATTGCAAAGCCGCGGCACTGACTGAAGCGGACGCCGATCTGAATATGGATGATATTGTCGCCTATGCGCGTGTGTCGGAGCTGCTGCAACTGCCGATTTTTTATTTAGAATACAGCGGCATGCTTGGAGACATAGAAGCTGTCAAGAAAACGAAGGCTGTATTGGAAACGTCAACCTTGTTTTATGGGGGCGGCATCAAGGATGCGGAAACGGCCAAACAGTATGCAGAGCATGCGGACGTGATCGTTGTAGGCAATGCTGTGTATGAAGATTTTGACAGGGCTTTGAAAACAGTAGCGGCTGTGAAAGGCGAGTAGTAAATTGTACGGATTTGGTTTATGATAGAACATATGTTTTGTATAGGCGGGTGAACAAATTTTGAATTATATTAGCAATCAATTACTAAGCGGTTTAAACCCCGTTCAGCAGGAAGCAGTCAAAACAACGGACGGGCCTCTTTTGCTGATGGCGGGAGCGGGAAGCGGAAAGACGCGTGTCCTGACACACAGAATTGCTTATTTAATGGCGGAAAAGCATGTGGCGCCGTGGAACATTCTGGCGATCACATTTACAAATAAAGCGGCACGCGAAATGAAAGAACGTGTGGAAAGCATCCTCGGACCCGGCGCGGACGATATCTGGATTTCCACATTCCACAGCATGTGCGTGCGGATCTTGCGCAGAGATATCGACCGGATTGGGATCAACCGAAATTTCTCCATCCTTGATACGGCTGACCAGCTTTCAGTGATCAAGGGGATTTTGAAGGAGCGCAATCTTGATCCGAAGAAGTTTGACCCGAGAAGCATCCTCGGTACGATCAGCAGTGCGAAAAACGAATTGACCGAACCGGAGGAATTCTCTAAAGTTGCTGGCGGCTACTACGATCAGGTGGTCAGCGATGTATATGCTGATTATCAGAAGAAGCTATTGAAAAACCAGTCGCTCGATTTCGACGATTTGATTATGACGACGATTAAACTGTTTGACCGAGTGCCGGAAGTACTTGAATTTTATCAGCGCAAATTCCAATACATCCATGTTGATGAGTATCAGGATACGAACAGGGCGCAATACATGCTTGTTAAGCAGCTTGCCGAGCGTTTCCAGAACCTTTGCGTTGTGGGGGATTCTGATCAGTCAATCTACAGATGGCGCGGCGCGGATATCACCAACATCCTTTCATTTGAAAAAGATTATCCGAATGCAAGCGTGATTTTGCTAGAACAAAACTATCGTTCAACGAAACGGATTTTGCGTGCGGCTAACGAGGTCATCAAAAACAACTCTAACCGCAAACCGAAAAATTTGTGGACGGAAAACGATGAAGGCATAAAAATTTCCTATTATCGCGGTGATAATGAATTCGGAGAAGGACAGTTTGTGGCCGGTAAAATTCATCAGCTTCACAGCTCAGGCAAGCGGAAGCTGTCTGATATCGCCATATTATACCGGACAAACGCGCAGTCCCGTGTGATTGAGGAAACGCTTCTCAAAGCGGGCTTGAACTATAACATTGTCGGCGGCACAAAGTTCTATGACAGAAAAGAAATTAAAGACATTCTTGCGTACCTGCGCCTCGTATCCAATCCGGATGACGATATCAGTTTCACGCGCATTGTCAATGTGCCGAAGCGCGGAGTCGGCGCGACATCACTTGAAAAAATCGCTTCGTATGCGGCCATAAACGGTTTGTCATTTTTCCAAGCGATTCAGCAGGTTGATTTTATCGGCGTCAGTGCCAAAGCGGCAAACGCGCTTGACAGCTTTAGACAGATGATTGAAAACCTGACCAATATGCAGGATTACTTATCCATTACAGAGCTGACAGAAGAAATTCTTGATAAGACGGAATACAGAGAAATGCTGAAGGCGGAGAAATCGATCGAAGCCCAAAGCCGTTTAGAAAATATCGACGAGTTCCTGTCTGTTACGAAAAACTTTGAACAGAAAAGTGAAGACAAGACACTCGTTGCGTTCCTGACAGACTTGGCGCTGATCGCAGATATTGATCAGCTCGATCAGAAGGAGGAAGAGTCAGGCGGCAAGGATGCGATCACCCTGATGACACTGCACGCCGCGAAAGGACTGGAGTTCCCGGTTGTTTTCTTGATGGGGCTTGAAGAAGGAGTCTTCCCGCATAGCCGTTCACTCATGGAGGAAGCGGAAATGGAAGAAGAACGCCGCCTTGCGTACGTTGGGATTACAAGGGCGGAACAGGAGCTTTATCTGACCAATGCTAAAATGCGCACCTTGTTTGGCCGGACAAATATGAACCCGGAATCTCGCTTCATTGCTGAAATACCGGATGATTTATTGGAAAACCTAAATGAGAAAAAAGAAACGAGAGCGACGTCTGCGAGAAAAATGCAGCCGAGACGCGGCCCTGTTTCACGCCCGGTATCCTACGCCAGCAAAACAGGCGGCGACACCTTGAACTGGGCAGTCGGAGATAAGGCGGGCCATAAAAAATGGGGAACAGGAACTGTCGTCAGCGTGAAAGGCGAAGGAGAAGGGACAGAGCTTGATATTGCCTTCCCGAGCCCTGTCGGCGTGAAACGCCTGTTAGCAGCATTTGCTCCTATTGAAAAGCAGTAATTGAAGAGGAAAGGAAGAAGCAGATGGACAAAGAAACAGCGAAGCAGCGGGCAGAAGAACTGCGCCGCACCATCAACAAGTATAGCTATGAATATTACACCTTAGATGAACCGAGCGTCCCAGATGCCGAATACGACAGATTGATGCAGGAGCTGATTGCGATCGAGGATGAGCACCCAGACCTCAGAACGCCTGACTCTCCTACGCAGCGCGTCGGCGGAGCCGTGCTTGAAGCGTTTCAGAAAGTCACCCACGGCACACCGATGCTCAGTCTGGGCAACGCCTTTAATGCTGATGATCTTCGTGATTTCGACCGCCGTGTGCGCCAAGCCGTCGGCGACGATGTGGCGTATAATGTGGAGCTGAAAATAGACGGTCTTGCTGTTTCTCTCCGTTATGAAGACGGCTATTTTGTCAGAGGGGCCACAAGAGGTGACGGAACGACGGGAGAGGATATTACGGAGAACCTGAAGACGATCCGCAATATCCCCCTTAAAATGAACCGTGAGCTGTCAATCGAAGTGCGCGGAGAGGCGTATATGCCGAAACGTTCGTTTGAAGCACTCAATGAGGAACGAATTAAAAATGAGGAAGAACCGTTCGCTAATCCGCGAAATGCCGCGGCGGGATCACTTAGACAGCTTGATCCGAAAATTGCAGCGAAACGAAACCTCGATATCTTCGTCTACAGTATAGCGGAGCTTGACGAGATGGGTGTGGAGACGCAAAGCCAGGGGCTTGATTTTCTCGACGAACTCGGATTTAAAACGAATCAGGAACGAAAAAAATGCGGCAGCATAGAAGAAGTCATAGTGCTGATCGATGAGTTTCAGGCGAAGCGCGCAGACCTGCCGTATGAAATAGACGGCATTGTCATTAAAGTCGATTCTCTCGATCAACAGGAGGAGCTCGGTTTTACGGCGAAAAGCCCGCGCTGGGCCATCGCGTATAAGTTTCCTGCTGAAGAGGTCGTGACGAAGCTTCTTGATATCGAATTAAATGTCGGCAGAACGGGTGTGATCACGCCGACCGCGATTCTTGAGCCGGTAAAAGTTGCCGGCACAACGGTCTCAAGAGCATCCCTTCATAACGAAGATTTAATTAAAGAGAAGGACATTCGGATTTTGGATAAGGTTGTCGTCAAAAAAGCGGGCGATATCATCCCGGAAGTTGTGAATGTCCTCGTTGAACAGCGCACAGGAGAAGAAAAGGAATTCAGCATGCCGACGGAATGTCCTGAATGCGGCAGTGAGCTCGTCCGGATCGAAGGAGAAGTGGCGCTTCGCTGCATTAACCCTGAATGTCCGGCGCAAATCCGGGAAGGGCTGATCCATTTCGTTTCCCGGAATGCCATGAACATTGACGGGCTCGGCGAACGAGTGATTACACAGCTGTTTGAGGAAAACCTTGTCCGCAATGTGGCAGATTTATATAAGCTGACGAAGGAACGAGTCATCCAGCTCGAGCGCATGGGTGAAAAGTCCACTGAAAACCTGATCAGCTCCATCCAAAAATCAAAAGAAAATTCGTTAGAGCGCCTGCTGTTTGGGCTTGGCATCCGTTTTATCGGATCAAAGGCCGCAAAGACGCTCGCCATGCATTTTGAAAGCTTGGAGAACCTGAAAAAAGCCTCTAAAGAGGAACTTCTCGCGGTAGATGAAATCGGTGAAAAAATGGCTGATGCTGTGATCACCTATTTTCATAAAGAAGAAATGCTTGAACTCTTGAATGAACTTCAGGAGCTGGGCGTAAACACGCTCTACAAAGGCCCGAAAAAAGTAAAAGCAGAGGACAGCGACTCTTACTTTGCCGGTAAAACAATTGTTCTGACAGGAAAGCTGGAAGAGCTGTCAAGAAACGAAGCCAAAGCGCAAATCGAAGCGCTGGGCGGAAAGCTGACTGGAAGCGTCAGCAAAAACACAGACTTAGTCATCGCCGGAGAAGCAGCGGGAAGCAAGCTGACAAAAGCACAAGAGCTGAACATTGAAGTGTGGAATGAAGAACAGTTAATGGGAGAGCTAAAGAAATAAGAGGAGTGTTTTCTATTGAAAAAGACGTTGGCATTGGCGGCAACGGCGGCAGTATTAATGCTGTCTGCCTGCTCGTCAGGTTTCGGGGGGGAGAAGGAGGAAGAGATTACGCAAAAGACGGCGAAATCGTCAGAAAAAGCGATTGTCCCGAAATATAATATCTCTGACTCCTATTACAAAATGGTGCTGCCGTTTAAGGCAGGCAAAGCGCGCGGCTTAACAACGGAACAGCTGAATACTAGGCTGGACATTGACGAGTTTGAAACAGGGCTGATGCGTCTTGCCCAAGATTCTTTCTCGACTGACGATTATCTGTTCCAAGAAGGACAATATTTAGATGAGGATACAGTATTAAGCTGGCTGGCACGGAAAAAAACGGGCTCTGATTTGAAAAAAGCCGAAAAAGAAGATAAAAACTTCAAAAATGAAGGCTTGAACCCGGCGCTCCCGAGCTCTGGTTCAACAGAAGAAAAGAACGAAAGCAGCCCGATTTATTTAGCATCCATGCTTGAGCACGATTATTTAGTCAGAAAAGACAAGAATTCTATCCAGCTTGGCGGCGTCATGATCGGACTGGCGTTAAACTCAGTGTATTACTATCGTGAAAAAACTGGCGACCCGCAAAAAGAAGTGGAGATTAAAGACAGCACGCTTCGCCAGCAGGGAGAAAAAATTGCACAGGAGGTTATTAACCGCCTCCGCAAAAAAGATAACTTGAAGAATGTGCCGATTACCGTCGCGCTCTACAAGCAGGCGTCAAAAACATCGATTGTGCCGGGGAACTTCATCGCCAAAACAGAGGTCAAAGCAGGCTCTACTGATATCTCAAATTGGGATGACATCAATGAAAAATATGTATTCTATCCGGCGGATACAACCACAGCAGAAAAGTACCCGGATGACACCGAGGTCTTTAAGCGGTTCAAAAACTCAATTGAAGAATATTTCCCAAACTATACAGGCGTTGTCGGTACAGCGCTGTATGAAAATGATGAAATGAAGAAAATGAAGATTGACATACCAATGCAATTCTATGGAAAAAGTGAAGTTGTCGCGTTTACCCAGTTCTTAACGGGTGAAGTGATGGACTACTACTCTAAGAGCTCAGTTGATGTCGAAGTCAATATCACGTCCTCAGACGGACAGGAAGCGGTCATTATCCGCAATGCCGGAGATAAAGAGCCGACTGTTCACATTTATGACTGATAGAAAACCCTTGTGCCATATTGGCACAAGGGTTTTTATGTTACAATTAACAGGAAAAGGGAAAATGTTTCCGCTTCTGCCGAAACACAAATCAAGGGGAGGTATGTTGATGCTGGAAATCGTGTGAAAACAATCATTATCAAATCTATAGCAATGAAAGGATGTTAGACGTGCATAAAGATATCAAAAAAATATTTCATGAAGAGCAGGTTTTGGCAGAAGCTGCAGCGAGATACGGTTTCTCAAAAGATCAGGTGCGTTTTCTGGCTGATGCGGAAAACTATGTATATGAATGTATGAAAGACAATCAACCTTATATTTTAAAGATTACCCATACGATTCGGAGATCTTCTGATTATATAATGGGAGAGATGGAATGGCTCCGTCACCTTGCAATAGGGGGAATTTCAGTAGCCAAACCGCTCCCGTCGCTGAACGGAAAAGACGTAGAAGCAGTGCCGGACGGAAACGGCGGGTCATTTTTATTGAGAGTGTATGAGAAAGCGCCGGGGCAAAAAGTGGATGAATCGGACTGGAATGAAACGCTATTTTATGAGCTTGGCAGATACACAGGCAGCATGCACAGCCTGACAAAAAGCTACAAATTGAGCAATCCCGCTTTCAAAAGACAGGAATGGGATGAAGAGGAGCAATTAAAGCTGAGAAAATATGTGCCTGAAGATCAGATAAAGGTGTTTCAGCAAGCCGATTCTTTGATGAATGAACTGCGGAGGCTCCCGAAAAGCCAGGACAGCTACGGCTTGGTGCATGCGGATCTGCACCATGGCAATTTTAACTGGGATCATGGCAAAATCACGGCATTTGATTTTGATGATATCGGCTACAATTGGTTTGTTAACGATATTAGCATTCTTCTCTACAATGTCCTGTGGTATCCTGTTGTGCCATATGATGATAAAGCTGCGTTTACAGAAGAATTTATGACGCATTTTATGAAAGGGTACTGGGAGGAAAATGAGTTTGACCCTGCATGGCTGATGATAATACCTGATTTCCTCCGCCTTCGCCATATGCTGATTTACGGATTGCTGCATCAGATGTTTGACCTTAACACAATAGGAGAAGAGGAAAAAGAAATGCTGGCCGGTTTCAGAAGAGATATAGAGAATGGCACGCCGATTACAGCATTTGATTTTTCAGCACTGGTGTAGATAGAAAAAGCCAATGGGATTCCAGTCCCATTGGCTTTTATAATGTATCACACTTCACGCCGACTACGCCTTCAATGGCTTTAATGTCATAGTAGACATCGGTCGTGTATCTGTTTTTATGGACGCGGACCTTCACTTCCACAATTGGAAAATCCTTTTCGCCCAGGTCGTCGATCCGAACGGAGTGTGCTTTGATATCTCTTCTTTTCATTTCTTTTAAAATCTCTGTCATTTTGTCTTTATCAGAAAGTGACATTCTGATGCGGATGTCTTTTTCCTGCAGGCGGTCGGGGCCGATTTTTCTGACCACCCATGGGAGAAATTCCACGCTGATCAGGATGAACAGAAGACTGGCAAACGCTTCTTTATAAAAACCGGCTCCCGTAGCAAGCCCGAGCCCCGCTGCCCCCCAGATCATGGCCGATGTCGTCAGGCCGGAAATGACATCATTGCTTTTTCGCAGGATGACACCGGCGCCGATAAACCCGACGCCGGAGATGATTTGTGCCGGCAGACGAAGCGGATCCATCATGATGCGGTAGTATTTAGGGAAATGATATGCCGCATTAATACTGACGATCGTCAGCATGCATGAGCTGACTGCGATGACAATACAGGTTTTTAATCCGAGCGGCTTATTTTTTAATTCGCGTTCAAGCCCGATGACCATGCCAATCAATGTGGCAATGCCCAATTTCAATAAAATATCAGGATCAATATACCAGCTCAACAGCAAACTTCCCCCTTCTCTATGGTGTTTTTAAATAAATATGATTTTCTCACAGTATTTATAGCAAAACAAGAGCACAAAAGCCACCAAGCTGCGCTTGATGGCTTATTGCTTACTTTTTGCGTTTTAACAGCTTTTCCATGACACCGAATAATCGGTAAGAGGCTTTTGCAGGACGTTTTGTGATCATGCTGACAATGATGCCGGCAATCATACTGAGAATAAACCCAGGGATGATTTCGTACACACCGGTTGATTTTGCCAGGCCGGTTGTAATCCAGATCAACACGGTCGCAGCCCCGACAATCATGGCAGCAAGCGCGCCCCATTCGTTCATTCGTTTCCAATACAGACTGAGCAGAATCGCAGGCCCGAAAGCTGAACCGAAGCCGGCCCAAGCGTATCCGACCAAATCAAGAATGGTGCTGTTCGGGTTCAATGACAAGAGTACCGCGATAACGGCAATGACTAAGACGGACAATCGCCCGATCATGACCAATTCTTTATCAGAAGCTTTTCGTCTGAAAAATGACCGGTATAAATCCTCTGTTACAGCACTTGCTGTGACCAAGAGCTGTGAGGAAATCGAACTCATGATGGCAGCCAAAATAGCTGACAATAAGAACCCTGTAATTAATGGGTGGAACAAGATTTTAGAGAAGATAATGAAAATCATCTCCGGATCTTTTACAGCAACTCCGAATTTATGGGCGTATGCAACACCGATTAAACCCGTCAGCACGGAACCTAGAACTGTAATGATCATCCAGCTCATGCCGATTCGGCGTGCAGGTTTTAAATCTTTAATGTCTTTAATGGCCATAAATCGGACGATGATATGAGGCTGGCCGTAGTAGCCCAACCCCCAGGCTAAATAGGAAATAATGCTAATGACGCTCGCGCCTTTAAAAATATCCAATAAATGTGGATTAACAGCGTCGATTTCATGGAAAGTCGGAGCAACGCCGCCCACATGGGTAAAAGCAACGATCGGCACAAGCACTAGTGCTGCAAACATGATCGCACCCTGCACGAAGTCAGTCAGACTGACAGCAAGGAAACCGCCAAACAGTGTGTATAACACGACAACTGCGGTGGTCAGAAACAGGCCTAATTTGTAATCCGCACCAAAAGCAGATTCAAACAGCCGTCCGCCAGATACCATACCGGAAGAGGTATACAATGTGAAAAAGATCATGATGATCAATGCAGATACGATTTTCAGCAGTGATGAAGAATGCTGGAATCGTTTATCAAAGAAATCAGGAATTGTAATCGCATCATCTGCCGCTTCTGTATAAGCACGCAGCCTTGGAGCCAGCAGCAAGTAATTTGAGTACGCCCCGATTGTAAGACCTAAAGCAAGCCATAAGGTGGACAGCCCTGTCGCAAACATCGCGCCGGGAACACCCATCAGCATCCATCCGCTCATATCGGCCGCGCCGGCAGACAAAGCAGTAACGAATGGTCCGAGGCCTCTTCCTCCAAGCATGTAATCATTGATGTCAGTGGTTTTCTTGAATGCATACCAGCCGATTAACAGCATGGCAATAAAGTAAATTCCTAAAGATATAATAATTTCAATACTCACGTTTTACCCTCTCTTCATTTCTAATAATGTTGCATCACCTCTCAAATTGATGGTGCCAGTTAAGCAGCCTGGCGTAAGTGCAAAACAAAAGAAATTCTTTTGCGGGTGCACTTGGTAACTTAACCTAACAAAGTATTCCCGGCCATTCAAGCGATGAAACATTGATCATAAGCTGGAAATACCGTTGCAAACCTAGAAGGGAATAAAGAATAAAACGCTTTCAAGAAATAATTAAAGTAAAAATATTCAGAAAAATATTTCGTTTCTCCTTCTCCTCATTTTAGTATAAAATATATAGGGTATTGTTTCGAAAACACAGGCCTGTCTCAAGGCGTTTTGTTGCTTTAAAGGGCTTGTTTTTGATATGATCAGTATTATATGACTTAACGGAGAAATATGTGGAGGTGGATCATATGTCACGAATTTCAATAGAAGAAGTAAAGCACGTTGCGCACCTTGCAAGACTTGCGATTACTGAAGAAGAAGCAAAAATGTTCACTGAACAGCTCGACAGTATCATTTCATTTGCCGAGGAGCTTAATGAGGTTAACACAGACAATGTGGAGCCTACAACTCACGTGCTGAAAATGAAAAATGTCATGAGAGAAGATGAAGCGGGTAAAGGTCTTCCGGTTGAGGATGTCATGAAAAATGCGCCTGACCATAAAGACGGCTATATTCGTGTGCCATCAATTCTGGACTAAAGGAGGGACACAAGAATGTCATTATTTGATCATAAAATCACAGAATTAAAACAGCTCATACATAAAAAAGAGATTAAGATTTCTGATCTGGTTGACGAATCTTATAAACGCATCCAAGCGGTTGATGATAAGGTACAAGCCTTTTTGGCATTAGATGAAGAAAGAGCGCGCGCATACGCGAAGGAGCTTGATGAGGCGGTTGACGGCCGTTCTGAGCACGGTCTTCTTTTCGGTATGCCGATCGGCGTAAAAGATAATATCGTAACAAAAGGGCTGCGCACAACATGCTCCAGCAAAATTCTCGAAAACTTTGATCCGATCTATGACGCTACTGTCGTTCAGCGCCTTCAAGACGCTGAAGCGGTCACAATCGGAAAACTGAACATGGACGAATTCGCCATGGGATCATCTACAGAAAACTCAGCTTACAAGCTGACGAAAAACCCTTGGAACTTAGAAACAGTTCCCGGCGGTTCAAGCGGCGGATCTGCGGCTGCGGTTGCTGCGGGAGAAGTTCCGTTTTCTCTTGGATCTGACACAGGCGGCTCCATCCGTCAGCCGGCATCTTTCTGCGGCGTTGTCGGATTAAAACCTACATACGGACGTGTATCTCGTTACGGTCTGGTCGCATTTGCGTCTTCATTAGACCAAATCGGGCCGATTACACGTACGGTTGAGGATAACGCGTTTTTACTTCAAGCGATTTCCGGCGTAGACAAAATGGACTCCACGAGTGCAAATGTGGACGTGCCTGATTTTCTTTCTTCATTAACTGGCGACATCAAAGGACTGAAAATCGCCGTTCCGAAAGAATACCTTGGTGAAGGTGTCGGCAAAGAAGCGAGAGAATCTGTCCTGGCAGCGCTGAAAGTCCTTGAAGGTCTCGGCGCTACATGGGAAGAAGTGTCTCTTCCGCACAGTAAATACGCGCTTGCGACATATTACCTGCTGTCATCTTCTGAAGCGTCAGCGAACCTTGCACGCTTTGACGGCATCCGTTACGGCTACCGCACAGACAACGCGGATAACCTGATCGACCTTTACAAGCAAACGCGCGCTGAAGGTTTCGGAAATGAAGTCAAACGCCGCATCATGCTCGGAACGTTTGCTTTAAGCTCAGGCTACTACGATGCGTACTACAAAAAAGCGCAAAAAGTGCGTACGTTGATTAAGAAGGATTTCGAGGACGTATTTGAAAAATATGATGTTATTGTTGGACCGACTACACCGACACCTGCGTTTAAAATCGGTGAAAACACGAAGGATCCGCTCACAATGTACGCAAACGATATCTTAACGATTCCGGTCAACCTTGCCGGCGTACCGGGAATCAGCGTGCCATGCGGATTAGCAGACGGACTTCCGCTCGGCCTGCAAATCATCGGAAAACACTTTGATGAAAGCACTGTATACCGCGTTGCTCATGCATTTGAACAAGCGACAGACCATCATAAAGCAAAACCTGAACTGTAAGGGGTGAAAAGAATTGAACTTTGAAACGGTAATCGGACTTGAAGTCCACGTTGAGTTAAAAACAAAATCAAAAATTTTCTCAAGCTCTCCAACGCCATTCGGCGCGGAGGCGAATACGCAGACAAGCGTTATTGACCTCGGATATCCGGGCGTCCTGCCTGTTCTGAACAAAGAAGCCGTTGAATTCGCAATGAAAGCCGCTATGGCGCTCAACTGTGAGATCGCAACGGATACGAAGTTTGACCGCAAAAACTATTTCTATCCTGACAACCCGAAAGCGTATCAGATTTCTCAATTTGATAAGCCAATCGGCGAAAACGGCTGGATCGAAATTGAAGTCGGCGGCAAAACAAAACGCATCGGCATCACGCGCCTTCATCTTGAAGAGGATGCCGGAAAACTGACGCATACGGGCGACGGCTATTCTCTTGTTGACTTCAACCGTCAAGGAACGCCGCTTGTTGAGATCGTATCAGAGCCGGACATCCGCACGCCGGAAGAAGCGTACGCATATCTTGAAAAGCTGAAATCCATCATCCAATATACAGGCGTTTCTGACTGTAAAATGGAAGAAGGCTCACTTCGCTGTGACGCCAATATCTCTCTTCGTCCGATCGGCCAAGAGGAATTCGGCACAAAAACAGAATTGAAAAACTTGAACTCCTTTGCGTTTGTTCAAAAAGGCCTTGAGCATGAAGAAAAACGCCAGGAGCAGGTTCTTCTTTCCGGCGGCGTCATCCAGCAAGAAACTCGCCGTTATGATGAAGCAACGAAGAAAACCATTCTTATGCGTGTCAAAGAGGGATCTGACGACTACCGTTACTTCCCAGAGCCAGATCTAGTCGAGCTCTACATTGATGATGAATGGAAGGAACGCGTAAAAGCAAGCATTCCTGAGCTTCCGGATGAGCGCCGCAAGCGTTATATCGAAGAGCTTGGCTTGCCTGCATATGACGCGATGGTTCTGACGCTGACAAAAGAAATGGCTGATTTCTTCGAAGAAACCGTTCAAAAAGGCGCTGAAGCCAAACAAGCGTCTAACTGGCTGATGGGTGAAGTGTCAGCTTACCTAAACGCTGAGCAAAAAGAGCTTGCCGATGTTGCCCTGACACCTGAAGGCCTTGCCGGCATGATCAAATTGATTGAAAAAGGAACCATTTCTTCTAAGATCGCGAAGAAAGTGTTTAAAGAATTGATTGAAAAAGGCGGCGACGCTGAGAAGATTGTGAAAGAGAAAGGCCTTGTTCAGATTTCTGACGAAGGCGTGCTTCTGAAGCTTGTCACTGAGGCGCTTGACAACAATCCTCAATCAATCGAAGACTTTAAAAACGGAAAAGACCGCGCGATCGGCTTCCTAGTCGGACAGATTATGAAAGCGTCCAAAGGACAAGCCAACCCGCCGATGGTCAACAAAATTCTGCTTGAAGAAATTAAAAAACGCTAATAAAAAAGCAGCCCTTAGAGGCTGCTTTTTTTATAGTCAAATCGAGATAAAGACAGAGATGAGGGCCCGAAGCCTTTCAACTTCTTTGTCGTTGGTTCCGGTCAAATTGGACAGCATGCCTTTAATAATCGGCTTGCGCGGTTTATCCTGAGTCAATTCTTCCTCGATAACATCAAGTGACACGGTGATATCCTCGGGCAGCGTGCTGTTTTCTTTCACTTTCTGAATGTCCTCAAGCAGCTGGTCTTTTCCCGCAGGCATCGGGTTGAAAATGTCTTTTGATACAATCGGATTGAGTGCAGAACGGCTCAGCCCCTGTACAAGATCATCCAGTCTCTCAATAATAAAGGCTGAGATTTCTTCTGCATCGATATTAAGCTCACCGTTAAATACCATCACGTTCATATAGGAATGCACAATGCCTCTTGCCATGATGGACAGATCTGCGACATACCGCTCGATTCCTTCGCCATAGGATACCAGCAAGGCGTTCCGGTACAGCTTATCCGTCTCCATGGTTACTTTGTAAAAGTATTGCTTGATTTCTTGATTTTCCGGAATGATATTTTCAGTAAGCAAAAGAACGATAAAATCTTTATGATCGCGAAAATCCTCAAATTGAGCGCCAATTTGCTTTTTTAACACTTCCTTAGGCGGCTTTCCGGCGAGATCTTCTTCTATATTTTTCATTTTGTTCATAGACATACCGATATAATATTCACAGGCAGATAACAGCAGCGCTTCTTTCGATTTGAAGTGCAAATAAAAAGCGCCCTTCGAAATGCCGCATTCACTGGCGATTTCTTGGATCGTCGTAGCTGCGAATCCTTTTTTTGCAAATAAACGAATGCTGGTTTTTATGATTCTCTCTTTTTTTTCATTCATGACGTGCTTCCCCTTAATCCTTGAAAAATTTAGTAAAATTTTCTGGTATATGAGTTGACGTTGTTGCGTTATAACGTTTAGTATTATATAGAATGACCAGTCAGTCAATAAAAAATGTAATGGAGGATATGATGAATCACGTTATTAATTTCGTTCTGAAAAACAAATTCGCCGTATGGCTGATGACGATTATTGTAACGGCAGCCGGCTTGTATGCGGGTATGAATATGAAGCAAGAGTCTATTCCTGACGTGAACATGCCTTACTTGACGATCAGCACGACATATCCGGGTGCGACACCAAGCCAAGTGGCTGATGAAGTGACCAAACCGGTTGAACAAGCCGTGCAGAACTTGGACGGTGTCAGTGTTGTGACGTCGACGTCCTATGAAAACGCATCGTCGGTCATGATTGAATATGATTATGAGAAAGATATGGACAAAGCGAAAACAGAAGCAGCTGAAGCGTTAGAAAACGTCAACCTGCCTGATGACGCGAAGGATCCGGAGATTTCACGCTACAGCTTGAATTCATTCCCGATTCTGACGCTGAGCGTGTCCAGTGATAAAGATAATCTACAAGAGCTGACGAAACAAGTGGAGGACAGCCTCGTTTCTAAACTTGAAGGCATAGAAGGCGTTGCGTCCGTCCAAGTATCAGGCCAGCAGGTGGAAGAGGTTGAATTCTCTTTCAAAGAAGACAAACTGAAGGAATACGGCCTTGATGAAGATACAGTCAAGCAAGTGATTCAAGGTTCAGATGTGACAACTCCGCTTGGATTGTACACATTCGGAAATGAAGAAAAATCTGTCGTCGTCAGCGGCGATATTGAAACAATTAAAGATTTGAAGAATATGAGAATCCCGACGGCATCTGCTTCAAGTGCAGGCAGCAGCGCAGCATCTCAAGCGGGTGCGCAGAGTGCTCAAGCAGCCCAAAGCGCACAAGCGGCAGCACAGGCGCAGCAAAGCGCAAGCACAGCAGTGCCGACGGTCAAGCTTTCTGACATTGCCACAATTAAAGATGTGAAAAAAGCTGAATCCGTTTCACGCACAAATGGCAAAGACAGCATCGGCATCAACATCGTCAAAGCAAACGATGCGAATACGGTAGAGGTTGCCGACAATGTCAAAGCTGAGCTGAAGAAGTTCAAAGAAGACCATAAAGGCTTCAATTACAGCGCAACTCTCGACATGGCGGATCCGATCACACAGTCAGTTGACACGATGTTAAGCAAAGCTATCTTCGGTGCTATTTTTGCGATTGTGATTATTCTCTTATTCTTAAGAGATATCAAATCAACATTAATTTCGGTAGTTTCAATTCCATTATCATTGCTGATCGCACTCCTTGTGCTGCAGCAGCTTGATATCACATTGAATATTATGACGCTCGGCGCAATGACCGTTGCCATAGGACGTGTAGTCGATGACTCCATCGTTGTGATCGAGAACATTTACCGCCGCATGAGACTCAAAGATGAGCCGCTCCGCGGAAAAGCCTTGGTTCGTGAAGCGACGAAGGAAATGTTTAAACCGATCATGTCATCAACGATTGTGACAATCGCGGTATTCCTGCCGCTCGCACTTGTAGGCGGACAAATCGGTGAATTGTTTATTCCATTTGCCTTAACGATTGTTTTTGCGCTTGCCGCATCCCTGGTGATTTCAATCACGCTTGTGCCGATGCTCGCACACAGCCTGTTCAAAAAATCATTAACGGGCGCGCCGATTAAAGCGAAAGAACACAAACCTGGCAGACTTGCAAACATCTATAAAAAAGTATTGAACTGGGCGCTGAGCCACAAATGGATCACGTCTATCATCGCTGTTCTGATGCTCCTTGGAAGCTTGTTCCTCGTACCGTTAATCGGTGCCAGCTACCTGCCGTCCGAGGAAGAAAAAACGATGCAGCTCACATACAGCCCAGAACCGGGTGAAACGAAAAAAGAAGCCGAAAATGAAGCTGAAAAAGCGGAAAAAATCCTGCTTGACCGCAAGCATGTCGATACGGTTCAGTATTCATTAGGCTCTGGCAGCCCGCTTGCCGGAGGAGATTCTAACGGCGCGTTATTCTATATCAAATATGAAAGCGACACACCTGACTTTGATAAAGAAAAAGATAACGTTCTGAAGGAAATCCAAAAGCAATCTGACCGCGGAGAATGGAAGTCACAGGACTTCAGCTCTTCAGGCAATAACAACGAATTAACATACTATGTGTATGGTGATTCTGAAAACGATATTAAAGACACGGTCAAAGACATTGAAAAAATCATGAAAGATGAAAAGGATCTGAAAAACGTAAATTCAGGCCTTTCCAGCACATATGATGAGTACACATTTGTCGCTGACCAAGAAAAACTAAGCAAGCTCGGTTTAACCGCGTCTCAAATTTCTCAGGCCTTAATGTCACAAACATCGCAAGAACCGCTCACAACAGTGAAAAAAGACGGCAAAGAGCTTGATGTGAACATTAAGACAGAAAAAGACGAGTATAAGAGTGTGAAAGATTTAGAGAATAAAAAGATCACTTCCGCGACTGGCCAGGAAGTCAAAATCGGCGATGTGGCAAAAGTGAAGGAAGGATCAACATCAGATACCGTGTCAAAACGTGACGGAAAAGTCTATGCAGATGTCACAGGTGAGGTTACCTCTGACAACGTCACAGCCGTATCAGCTGCTATCCAGAAGAAAATCGATAAGCTTGACCATCCTGATAACGTATCGATTGACACAGGCGGCGTATCAGCGGATATCGCTGATTCCTTCACGAAGCTCGGTTTAGCGATGCTGGCAGCAATAGCGATCGTTTACCTTGTGCTCGTGATTACCTTCGGTGGAGCACTAGCGCCATTTGCGATTCTGTTCTCATTGCCGTTCACAGTCATCGGTGCACTGGTCGGACTTTACGTATCAGGTGAAACGATCAGTCTGAACGCCATGATCGGTATGCTCATGCTGATCGGTATCGTTGTCACGAATGCCATTGTCTTAATTGACCGCGTGATTCATAAGGAAGCGGAAGGCCTGTCTACGAGAGAAGCGCTCCTGGAAGCCGGCTCTACACGACTCCGTCCGATCCTGATGACAGCCATTGCGACAATCGGCGCCTTGATTCCATTAGCACTCGGCTTCGAAGGCGGAAGCCAGGTCATTTCAAAAGGACTCGGCGTCACGGTTATCGGTGGTTTAATCAGTTCAACGCTTCTGACACTCTTGATCGTGCCAATCGTATATGAAGTATTGGCGAAGTTCCGCAAGAAAAAACCGGGAACGGAAGAAGAGTAAAAAAACTAAAAGCCTCAGCTCTGCTGAGGTTTTCAGCTTGTTGAAAAACCCTCGCATTCGTTGTCAGGTCTGCGCGTCGGTGCTCACGAATTCTACATTCGCTCCGCTCCAATGCTCCCCCTTCCTAGACTACAAGGGTTTTCAATCAAGCTGAAAGAATGTTAAGGATGACAAAAGCTCAAAACAAGAATCAGTTTTGAGCTTTTGTGCGTTTTCACCTGTAAGATTATGTACATTTTGTTGCGATTTTTTTAACTCATAGTATAATTAAAGGTTGTTAGTGTAAAAATGGATCGGATACTCTTAAGTAGGATGATGAGATAATGAAACGTGCACGCATAATATACAATCCGACTTCAGGACGGGAGATCTTTAAAAAGCATCTTGCCCAGGTCCTGCAAAAATTTGAACAAGCCGGCTATGAAACCTCCACCCATGCGACGACATGCGCAGGAGACGCTACACACGCTGCCAAGGAAGCGGCATTGCGTGAGTTTGACCTGATCATTGCGGCAGGCGGAGACGGAACGATCAACGAGGTCGTCAACGGGCTTGCGCCTTTAGACAACCGTCCGACACTTGGTGTCATTCCTGTCGGCACAACGAACGACTTCGCCAGAGCGCTCGGCATTCCGCGAGAGGATATTTTAAAAGCGGCAGATACGGTCATTAACGGCGTTGCCCGCCCGATTGATATCGGACAGGTCAACGGCCAGTATTTTATCAATATCGCCGGCGGAGGCCGTCTGACGGAGCTGACGTACGACGTGCCAAGCAAACTCAAAACAATGCTAGGCCAGCTTGCTTATTATTTAAAAGGAATGGAAATGCTGCCTTCACTTCGTCCGACAGAAGTCGAGATTGAATATGACGGCAAGCTGTTTCAGGGTGAAATCATGCTGTTTTTGGTCACGCTGACAAACTCCGTCGGCGGGTTCGAAAAACTCGCGCCGGATTCCAGCCTGAATGACGGCATGTTTGATTTGATGATACTAAAGAAAGCAAACCTTGCTGAATTTATCAGGGTCGCTACGATGGCGCTTCGCGGCGAACACATCAACGACCAGCACATTATTTATACAAAAGCGAACCGCGTGAAAGTCAATGTATCAGAAAAGATGCAGCTGAACCTGGACGGCGAGTACGGCGGCATGCTGCCGGGCGAATTCGTGAATCTGTATCGGCACATTCACGTCGTCATGCCGAAGGAGAAAGCGGAACAGCTGGATGACTAAAAACTTGGCTTGGTAAGCCAAGCTCAGAATGTTGACAAAATCCTAAAACAGTTTTCGTTTTAGGATTTTGTCATCTTTTCAGCGTGATTGAAAACCTTTGAAGTCTAGGAAGGACGAGCATTGGAGCGGAGCGAATGTTGAATTCGTGAGCACCGAAGCACAGGACTGACAACGAATGCGAAGGTTTACCTACACGCTGAAACTTGGCTTGAATAGGCCAAGTTTTTCTTTCGCTTAAAACTAGAGGTGATTATAGATGAAAATGAAACCCCCAGTAGAAAAAAACGAATACTACGACGTGACATTTGAGGATTTGACACATGAAGGAGCGGGCGTCGCAAAGGTCCAAGGCTTTCCGATCTTCGTGCCGAACGCCCTGCCGGAGGAAAAAGCCCAAATCAAAGTCACACGTGTCAAAAAAGGGTTCGCCTTCGGCCGCCTGATTGAGCTGAAGGAAGAAAGCCCGCATAGAACCGACGCCCCGTGTCCAATTTACAAGCAATGCGGCGGCTGCCAGTTGCAGCACATGACCTATGAAGGCCAGCTCTTGTTTAAACAGAAACAAGTCAAAGACGTCTTAGAACGCATCGGCAAGCTGGACCTTTCAAAAGTCACCGTGCACCCGACACTCGGCATGGAAGACCCTTGGAACTACAGAAACAAAGCACAGGTGCCGGTAGGAGAACGGGAAGGCGGACTCGTCGCCGGATTTTATCAGCAAAGAAGCCATGACATCATCGATATGAGCGCCTGCCTGATCCAGCAATCCAAAAACGACGAAGCCGTCCAAGCCGTCAAAGACATTTGCGCAAACTACGGTGTCAAAGCCTACAACGAAGAACGCCACAAAGGCTGGCTCCGACACATCATGGTCAGATACGGTGTGGTAACGGGAGAAATGATGATCGTCTTCATCACAAGAACGAACGATTTTCCGCACAAAGCGAAGATCATCGAAGACATCACAGCGCAATTCCCGCACGTCAAATCCATCGTGCAAAACATCAACCCGAACAAAACAAACGTCATCTTCGGAAACGAAACAAACGTCATCTGGGGCGAAGAATACATCTACGACCTCATCGGAGACGTCAAATTCGCCATCTCCGCCAGATCGTTCTATCAGGTTAATCCGGAGCAAACAAAAGTGCTCTACGACAAAGCGCTTGAATATGCGGAGCTTCAAGGTGAAGAAACCGTCATCGACGCCTACTGCGGAATCGGAACGATTTCTCTCTTCTTGGCGAAGCAAGCGAAAAAAGTGTACGGAGTAGAGATTGTGCCGGAAGCGATTGAAGACGCCAAACGAAATGCCGAGCTCAACGGCATCACAAACGCAGAGTTCGCGGTCGGAGAAGCGGAAACCGTAATTCCAAAGTGGTATGAAGAAGGCATCACGGCAGATACGCTAGTCGTCGACCCGCCAAGAAAAGGCTGCGACGAAGCCCTCCTGCGGACAATTGTGGAGATGAAACCGAAGCGGGTGGTGTATGTGTCCTGTAATCCTGGTAAGCTTGCAAGAGACCTGCGGGTGCTTGAGGATGGCGGGTACGTGACGCGCGAAGTGCAGCCTGTGGATATGTTTCCGCATACGAATCATGTGGAGTGTGTATCACAATTAATTTTAAAAGATAGTTGAGGGGATTATAGCTCCTAAACCTTTGTGAATTCGTTATATCTTTATTTTGATTTTTTCCAGGTAACGAAGTAACATTTCTATGGTTAAAGTGTTGAACTGAAAAAATTCATTTAATTGTTTTTTGATGGTAGTAAGCTTATTCAATGAATAACCTTACTACCATTATTTTTTGACTTCTATTTCTAAACGTTGAAGTTCCTCTTTAACCATTGCTACAAAATCGACATAGTCCTTTTTGGTAATATCCTCTTGAACGAATTTTCACAAGACATTTCGTTTCAAGTTCAGTTGTCACTCCCTTAGCTTTACAATATATTTTAATCGAGCTGCATTCTTTTTTTAACATTTTGTTTTGGATTTAACTCATATAGTTCAGGTGTTCTAAGCTGTTGTACATCTTTTCCTTCACAATTGGAACAATACCACATACCTTTTCCACAATTTGCACAGGTAAGCAATATTGTTAAAAAAATGCTTGTTCACTTGGTTCCTCCTCTATCGCGTTTCGCATTTTGTTTTAGGAGATTTTAAGCTTAATTTAAATATCTCTCTTAAAAAACCGGTTCATGAGCGTTTGGAATGACAATTCCAATTTTCTTGGTTCATTTTTTTTCTCGATTTGTGACATTCATTGTGGTTTTACTACCTGGTACAAGATCATGGTATAGTGAGGATTTTGTAATATGATTCGTACGAAAGAAACTTGCCATTTAATACAACATTGCGCTTTTCAGCTACTTGGGAGGGGGGATGAACATTTTTTTACACAAAATATCTGATTGTCATCTTCTTGATTTTCTAAAAATTTGCAAAGAATATCACGAAATACCTCTATTGTATCATCATATCTTAATATCAATTGACTATTTGAAATCCTATAGCCATTCGGTTAGAAAATTTTATAATTAGTGTATTTAAATACCAGATTAATGTATAATGAAATAATAGAACTGTTATTTTATAAAGGAAAAAGAGTGACGTATAATACATATTGAGCATAGATGGTAAATAGAATTTTTTAAAAAATATAGAAAGGAGATGAAAAAAGTATGAGAGAAGTTAAGATAATAAATAACAATAAAATAGTAATTAATTTTAAAAAAAACGGGAGGAAAATATCTTCTAAAGAAGTGACAGATTCTTGGCAAAATGGATTTATTGAAAAGATTAATAGAAATGGAAATAATGGGGGATTACGCAAACCACAATATGGGGCGTTATCAGCAATAAGAGCCCATTGGACAATTAGTTCAAAACCGGCAACAATTGTTTTACCAACTGGAACCGGAAAAACAGAAACAATGTTAGCAACAATTCTATCTGAGCAGATTGAGTCAGTACTTATAATTGTTCCTTCAAACTTGTTAAGAGACCAAACCTTTGAAAAAGCTAAATCTTTTGGAATATTACCGGATTTGAAAATGGTTGGCAAAAATATTTTGTATCCGAATACAGTTCTATATAAAACCAGAATTAAAGATGAAACAGAAGTTTGGGAGTGGTTTTCAGAAGCCAACGTCATTGTGTCTACTGTGAATGCTGTTAACGGTTTGTCTACTTCTATTCTAAATAAGTTAGTAGAAAAAGTTGATGTGTTAATGATTGATGAAGCTCATCATATCGCGGCAGGTGGTTGGAGTAGTCTTCGAGAGAAGTTTTTGAACAAGAGAATACTTCAATTTACAGCAACTCCTTTCAGAGCAGATGGGAAGAAAATTGATGGAGATATTATTTATAACTATAGTCTTTCTCTAGCTCAAAAGGATGGATATTTCAAACCCATTGATTTTTATCCTATTGAAGAATTTAATGAAGAGCTTGGTGATATACAAATTGCTGAAAAAGCTGTTGAATTGTTGAATAAAGATTTAGAAGATAAGTACATGCACCAATTGCTTGTCCGAGCAAATTCTAAAAAGAGAGCAGAAGAGTTATACAATAAAATCTATTCGATATATAAAAAATTCAATCCCGTGTTAATCATAAGTGGGCAATCTAAAAAAAATAAAGAGAACTTAAAGAAGCTTAGGGAAGGAATCGCGAAAATCGTTGTTTGTGTTGATATGTTTGGGGAAGGAATAGACATACCAAATCTAAAAATAGCAGCAATTCATGATAAATATAAGTCTTTACCTATCACTCTTCAATTTATTGGGAGGTTTGCGCGTTCTAAAAGTGGAATAGGCAATGCCAGAATAGTGACTAATATTGCTAATGATGATTTAAAAGATGCACTTCAATCTTTATATAGCCAAGATGCGGATTGGAATCAATTGTTAAGTATGCATTCTTCTGATGCAATCCAAACCGAAATAAGTCATCGCAAATTTATTAATCAGTTTTATTCAAATGATAATATTAATATTGATATTAGTCAAATAAAGATGAGGATTAGCACAAGAGTATTTTATTTAGGTGGGGTTCATTGGAATAGAAAAGGCTGGAGGTCAGTCCTAAATGTAGATAAGACTGAATTTTTTATAAATGAAGAATCCTCTGTAATGATTTTAATTGAGAGTATAGAGTCCCAAGTTGATTGGTCGGATCAAAAAGATATTTCTAAGTATAATTATGATGTTTTTATTATTTATGTAGATAAAAAAAATAAACTTATCTTTATCAATGAAACTAATGCAAGTAAAGGAAATCAATTAATAAAATATATGTTTTCTGAAGCTAACCAAATTTCTGGAGAAAGAGTTTTTAGAGTGTTGGATGGAATTAATCAATTAATGATCGGCACATTAGGATTGAAGGAACAACCCTCTGGTAGAATAAGTTTCAGAATGTTCGCAGGAACTAATATAAAGGACGGAATTAATCAAGTAGCAAGAGCAAGTACAACAAAATCAAATTTATTTGCCACAGGATATAAAGATAACAATAAAATTAGTATTGGCTGTTCGTATAAAGGTAAGGTATGGATGAGGTGGGTAGACAGTGTCGTTTTTTGGAGAAAGTGGTGTCAAAAAATTGGTTCACAAATACTAGACAGCTCAATTAATACAGACTACATTTTAGAAAATTCCCTTCAAAGTGAAGAAATAACTGAATATCCTAGAGGAATACCATACAAAATTCAGATGCCTGTTGAATTTGAACTATCAAATTCAGAACTAAAGGCATTCTATATTCCGAATGAGGATAAAGAAATCCCATTTTATTTATGTGAATTCAACAATCCAAGACTTGATGGGAAACAATTATTATTTGAATTATGGATAAATGAAAGAAAGTATACATTTTCACAAACTTTAAAAGAAAGAGGGTTCGTAATTAATAGAATTTTAGGGAAAGATATCAAGATAAAAAAATCGCGAAATATGATTACTGTGGAAGAATATCTTCAAGATAATTTGCCACAAGTAACCTTTTTTAATGAAGATGGTTCATTATCCATAGTTGAAGGAAATTTAGTTGTTAACAAAAAACCCTTAGCAGAAGTATTATTTCCTAAAGAAAAACTTCATATTGTTGACTGGAAGAAGCTTAAAGTAGATATTACAATAGAGTCACAGGGATTAACAAAGCTAAATAATTCAATTCAATATGCGTCAATTAAAAACATAGTCCCAGTAGATTCACTTATTATTTTTGATGATGATAATTCTGGAGAAATTGCGGATATTGTTTGTATATCCACTAACGAAGAACATAGAAAAATTACAGTTCAACTGTATCATTGTAAATACTCTCATGGGACAAATCCAGGTGCTAGATTATTAGATCTTTATGAAGTTTGTGGACAAGCAGAAAGATCTATTACTTGGAATGACTCAATGGTTGAGTTGCTTAAACGGATGCGATTCCGAGAAAATAAGAGAATAAATGAAAATAAAACATCACGATTTGAAAAAGGAAATTTGTCAGATTTAAAAACAATTGAGAATCAGATTAGATCTGGTTTTGAAACAGAAATGAAGATATCAATTGTTCAACCTGGAGTATCCATCTCCAATATTTCTCAACAAATGAATCAACTTCTACTAGCTACAGACACTTATTTGAAGGAAACATATGGTATAGATTTAAATTGTTACTTTAGTAAATAAATTTTATGTAGGTATATACAATTTTACTTTCATTTGCATAGGTATAAGAGCTCTTTATAAGATATTTATCATCTGCAAAAAGTACTCAACATATTTAGAGTGTCTGGCTGTGCTGGATAGGGAAGATTATAAATCAGAAGGCAGAGAATAGGTCCTCTGCCTTCTGATTTATTATAATTAGTGAGCGTCGGTTTTAAATTACTTACTTTATATTATTTGGAGGCTTCCTATGTCAAAAATCCCACCTGAAAAGTATTACGAAGCATGTATTACTTATCATTTAGTAAATTATTTTGAGTTTACATTAGAAAAAAAAATCTATCCTTTTAGTATTAGCCAAATTGAAGAAAAAAAGGAAGGTTACGATTTTGGTTATAAAATGTCAGAAAAATCATTTTTTATACAATATAAAAGACCATATAAGGTAATACCTAAAGACACATACCATTGGAAGATTGAAATAGAACAACTTAAAACAATTAACCGCAAAGCCAATAATATAAATACATATTATGCATTACCTTCTTTTGGAGACAGTATGGGTTGGTATGAAGCTTTAGATAATACTTTTTTTGTTAATTCACGAAGTTTGGAATATCAGATAAAACAAATAAATAGAGGAAGAAATATAAAAACTACTTTTATTAGCCCAGAAAAAATATTACTCGATAAATTTTATAGGATAAGTTGTAATATAGTGGGGGATTTACACAGTGTAGCTGTGTCTCAAAAAAACATCAATAGCAAAATTGGGAATATAACCAACTATATTAAGGGGCTAAATGAAGATGTTAAAAGTTCTACATGGCTGTATATTTTGGAGGAAGACTAATGAAATATGAAAATGTTGAAGTCTTAGGCAGTTATAGTGTAAGAGAAGGGGGAAGTATAAATTTTTCTATGGGTAAAAATTTGGAGCTAGGGACGGAAATAAATACTTATATACATGAATTGTTCCATATGCATCTTACAAATTACTCAAGTTTAGGTTTCTTGCTACTCTTATTTGAAAAAGAGTGTAACCTATCTTTAGAGTACCAAGATGAATTACATTATAATCAAATTAAGGAATTATCTACGATTATCTTTAACCGAACAGTAGATGTTCAAGAGGTCTATGCGAATAATCAAGAACTACTTTGGCTTGAAAACAATATTAACTCTGAATTTAAGGAAAAATCTTTTAAACTTAAGCCTAAAAAATATCAAGAATATTGCAATAAGTTGAATATCATTACGAATGATATGCGTCTAAATAATGAAGAAAAAAGATATTGGATTGATAGAGTATGTTTTTATGCATTAAATATTCAGATTTTTTCTGATAAGTTTATTGAAGCATTGAAATCTAGACAAAAGTTAAGTGAATATCTTTCCAGAAATCATCCGAATAAAAGGCTTGATGAAGCTCTAGTGAAATATTCCAAAAATGAAAAATTTGATGGAGTTGTTGAAATAAGGATTCAAGACATTCTTTCTAAAATAAAAAAGATAAATATAATAAAATATTTTAACGAGATACTATCTCAATTGGAACCAAATGCGACTAATTTTAAGATTGGAGATTATTTATGTGAGAATGACATAAAAAAATTTATAGAATTAAACCAAAAGAGAATGGATGAAAGGGTGAAGTTATTTGATTTTTACAATCTCGATGTTATAAAAGTTGATGATATATCAAACCATTTAAATTTTGGTATTTTTGCTATTAAAAATTATGAGAGTACCATTAACAAAGAGAACTTTTACTATATTACTGAAGCATTGATTAATTTGACTCCCTCATATATAAGTGAAGAAGTCTCGTATGATTTTTTAAATAACCCTAAAATCAAAGTCATTGGTATACCTAGTCAAGAATTTGATATAGCTAAAATGAAACCTAATTATATAGAAGTAAAAGACACTCCAATAGTTGTGTTAATAGATAGTTATAACACCGCAAAAAAAATTTTAAAGGTTTTATTGAATGGTGAGTTGTACGTTGGAGATCTATATGAACAAACTGTTAAAAATTTTTCTACAATTCTGTTTTTCAGGGAGAGAACTGAACCAAAAATAATTTATATCTTTCCTACTTTAAAAAAAATGTCAATTAGATTAGTGAAAGAGTTAGGAATAGAGGATATATTAGTATATTCAAAAGATACACGTTTTAAAAAAATTCTTTCAATATTCAATTGTGAAGTAGAGATGTTAAAGTTCATCAAATGGATATTTAGCTTTATTATGAAGAGTAGTTGTATATTCACATCAATTGGAGACCCTGCAACCAAAATGAGTTTTAATTTAACAAGATCGTTATTTGATGATGTGATGAAGATAAAAATCCCAAATTATTATATCCATTGGGCTGCTCTCCCCACAAAGAAAACCATTGGAGAACCGTTTTATTCTTTGATGGAATTTGAAAATGGAGAGAATATAGGATCTTTTAAAGCAACTAATCAAAATACAATAATATTCTTTCTTAATAAAAATGATGCCGTGAATTATAGAAAAAAAATATTCACAACGGATTCCATGGCTCATAAATTAGAAGTGGTCGGAATAGACAGACACTATTGGAATATCATAGAAAAATATATTTTGGAAACTGGGATAAATATTTGTATTTGCACAGATGTTAATAATAATATAGGGAAAATTATGAAATTAAAAGAAGTAGATAACATAATAACTCAATTTTCAAAAGTTTAGCTACCAAACTATATTTTTGTAAGTATGGTTTTCTGGACTTCATTTTGATTTGACCACACTAATATAATTAATGAAGGAAGTTTTTCCGCGGAATAAAAGTTCACATAGAACATGCTATTGCATTTTTTTGAAAATCCGAAAGTTGCTCTATAATCCACTCTTCTTTTTTATATAGAGTAGCTTCAATCTTTTCTATATCAATATTAGAAGGAGATATAACAGAAACTCCATATTGAGCGTGAGGTTTTAAAAGATAAATGGAGCTAGCTTGTTAATCAGTTACATCTTTGCTTTTGATTGCTCTAATTATACTAATTGTAACCTGAAATTTCTCGTGTTTTTATAAAACAGACGCAGCCTAAAGCTGCGTCTTGTCCTTAACCAAGCGTTCCGTTTTCTGCAATCGTCATTTCCTTGTCAAAGATGGCTTTGTCTGCTAGGGAGTTCGTTGAATCGTTTGCAGCTTTGCTTGTCATGTTTCTGGATGCTACGTTTACTTCATTTCCCAAGGAAGAACTAATAAAACTTACACCGATCAAAGCAATTACAGCGCACAAAGTCAGTTTAAATTTCATACAAACAATCCCCTCTCTGAATTTGTTTGCGGGCATGAACCATCTTTTTGAAACAGATAACAGAATCATCCATCTGCCCAATTTCAGTATAAAACTTTGCGGCTAATAATGCCAACTCTTCCATATAAGGATATCCTTGGGATGTCTCTAATTTGTTGAAAACATTTAATAAAATGGACGCTTCTCCTTTTTTGATAAACAGCGTCTGCAATCCTTCAAACATAATTTTAAATAGGTCATCATCGAATTTACATGCGAAGCGTACGCCTTTTCTGAAACAATCCATTGCCTGTTCTTGTTTATGTTGAAGAAAATAAATTAAGGCTAAATCGTGGTAAGCTTGTGTCAAGTTGTTGAAATTTGATTTTTTAAATTGGAATATCGATTTCTCCATGTATTTTGCTGCTTTCGTCAATTCTCCCATTTTAAGATAACAATTTCCGATATTGAATAAAGCTTGGCCGTAAATCCGCTTGTTTTTGCTTTCAAGCAGCCGTGCGCCTTTTAGTGCCTGTTCGAGGTGAGGGAGCGCCTTTTCATGACTTTCTAAATCGTCGTAATTACCTGCTATTACAAAATGGCATTGTATGCGGCGGACTGAGTAAAGGTCGTGCGTTTTATAGATGTTATACGCCTGAGAAGAATAGTGCATGGATACGTGGGTTTGTTTCATATGATAAAACACTTCAGCCATTTTAAAATAAAATTCCGCCCGCTCAATTTCATCTGAAATATAGGGAATTGTGTTTTCCGCTTTTTGATAGAATGTAATGGCACTTAAGAAATTGCCCTCTTTGAATTCATACATTCCTTGAAAAAAGTAATAGTAGTATTCAACGAGCTTCTCCATCTTCCTGTTGCTGCCTTCAATTCTCTTTAAATATTCTGATAACTCCATTTGGTTTCCTTCAGTAGGAATCACATAGTCAATCATAAGCTGATGGCGAAATGCAATGAGCTGATAGTAAATCAAGAGGTCTTGGTCTTCTTCCATGATGTCAATGTCCCGTTCGATCTCAGCTTTAAGCATTTCAGCGTCAGTCACATTAAACTTTTGAATATGCCGGTTCCACTCATTAATTTTCATCCCAACGTGCGGAGACGAAATCGTGCCCAAACTTCTCACCCTTCCTCTTCTCACTAATTATGTAAATTTTATCAATACTGAATTTTAATAGAAAGGGGTTGAGAGACCGCAAAAAAAATTTTCGGTGCAGTCCGCAAAAGGGAGTTTGGGTGTTTCGCATTATATTTGGTTTTGTGAAGGTAGTACAATCTCAACTTTTGAACTTTGGATTGCGGTTATCACGACTGAGCAGTTTCGTCGTACTCTTTTAGCAGTTTTTCTGTCTTATACATTTCTCTGAGCATAGGATTCATATAGTCGTTAGCTGATTCTAGATATGCTCTTGTCAGAGTATCTAGTTTATTTTTAACTCTAGAGAGGTCTTCTTCGAATTGTTCCTTTGTTGAATGTTGGATAAATTCTTTTGCCTCTTCATATCTTTTTAATATGTTTTTCATTATTGGAGTTGGATTCCGTTTTATTAATTCTTCTCTTACTGTCAAGGTGATGCTCCTTTTATAAAGTGAGATGGGATAAATCTAAAGCCCTCAATTAAGAGGGCTTTAGATTTATTAAGCAGAGCTGGGGTGTGCCATTTTTGAATTTTGGCTGAAGCAGCTTACTACTATTCACTTCTCCCGATTGTGACCTCACCATCATGGAAAAATTCAATAACAAAGCCGTGGTCGCTGTACATAAAAGTATCTGAACCTACAGCAAGTACGTCATCTAGCACTTCTAATGCATTCTCTAATGTAGTCCTCACAACAGGAACATCCGATGGATTCCATAGAAGATTAATGGTTGTATCTACAATCCCTTGAAACTTTAACCAATTATATAGATCATCATAGGTTTCTATACTTTCTTTTTGAGGTACTTTGTCCCAATCAATTCTAGCCCAACTGGTTATCGGGAATTTATTGTTTAGTGTTTCAAAGTATTGTTCGGTTAGCTCATCTGATAAAATTTCTTTAGGATCTTTAAGGGCTTCGATGCATTCTTCAAATAAGTCCAAAATTTCCACCTCGTTATTTGTTAAGATGTTTAAGTAATGATATGAAGGTGTTTTCATCAGTTCGTCAAATTAATTTTAAAGTGCAATAAAAAAATTATCATAAATATGATGATTCGTGGGATGATTAGTTTTCTTCTTTTTTCTGTACTAAAGAAAAGTCTATACTCATCTAAAATTTCAGCGTATAGGTCAGCCTTATTTCATTCAGAAGTAACAAATTATTAAATTGTTCGGCTGACTTTTTATATAATAGGCCTTTTTCGGTTTCCATAATAGCCAAGCCAATCTGAAATAAAAATAGCCCAGCAGTAAAGAGCTGAGCCATTTTTGATTTATAGACTGAAGTAGTTTATTACAAAATCTTTGTCTTCCTTATCTTCAGGCAAGATACCTAAATTCTTATATTCCCATACTACTTGCCGTTGTGTTCCGTTTAAGTCTGAGGCAATGACATCGGTGTAATCGTAGTCTATCGAGAATTTGCCGGTATTCTCTAGTTTAAGCGTTAAATTGGTCCAAGTATCTTGGTTGTTTGCTTTAAATTCTTCTCTTAACTCCTCGAATAATTCTTGAAGTTCAATTAATAAACTTACATATATTTTTTTACTAACATCGAATTGTTTCGGTATATCATGAGAATAGATATATTCTTCACTTTGCGGTGTATTGAAGAAAAAGTAAACTTCTGATGAATCATCTAATATTTCCGCATAAAGAACGATTTTTGTCCATTCAGATGGAATCATTTCATTAAGTTGTTCTGCTATTTGTTGATATAACTGTCCCATTTTCTCAGTTTCCATAGCTTTAACCTCCAGCTTGGTTTTTTATTGTCACGAATTTCGTTTTATTTCCAATCGTATATTCGATTATGAATTTTGTAGGTCTTAAAGAGTCACCTTTATATATAGATTCTATATTAACATTAACTCTTTTAGGGGGTTCTTCTTTAAGAGCCTTTGCCCATTCTTGCTCCATCTCATACCATTTCCCACCGCTCCTATTAATCTGAGAATTCATCGGCACGATATTGTCAAACTGGCCTGAGCCTTTGAATTGGGTGGCGATTAAATGGCCGCCGTCATCGTCAGGCTTTCGGTCCTGCGGCTTTCCAGCATTCGTTTGTGCATATTGGTTTCGTTTCGCTTCTCCCAGCTGCAAGTCTGCTTTGACACTTGTAATTCTACCATAGTTGTCAGTCGTGTACGTGTAGCCTTCTTTTGTTTTGTAGATGATATTAGGCTTCAGCACTTTCTTTCTGCTCCATCTTGCGAAATGCTCGCCGTATTTGACGGTTACCGGCGGTACATGTGGCGCTGGAGTTCGTCTTCCGCTTGATGACGTTCCGTATGGTTTCGGCAGGATGACCTTGGCGAATTTTTGCAGTCCTTCTTTAAGCGTGACCCCGTTGACTGCGTTGTAAGGAACGCCTGCCGGCACTAAATCATGACGGGGATGATACGGGAGAATATCCGCAAGTGTGAGATCTCCGATTTGATTTAACTTGGTTTTGACGTGTTTTTTTGATACTTCAATGCCTGTGTTTACTTTTTGTTTGATGTGATCAACGGTTTGTTTTGAGACTGTTATGGCTTTTTGGGCTGTTGCTGATTTGCTTGCTGCTGTTTTGACTTTGGTCGTCACTTTGGCGGCTGTGCCAGTTTTTGAGACGGCTCCTACGCCTTTTGTGCCGACAATTGATGTGACAACAGTGCCAACCGCATATGACACCCATCTTGCTCTTGAGTAGGTGTCACCATTCACCATGTCTTTTTGATACGATTCTTCGATTGCCGCTGAAATGGCTTCATACGTTTTGATCGGGTGAGCCATCGCTCCGGTAATCGCTTCAACGGTTCCTCCCGGATCTGTGACCATATCCCACAGGCCTACGACCGCGTCTTTCCCGGAATCATAAAGGCCGACGGCAACCCCTTTGAAGCCTGCTTCAAGCTCACGCGTGTTTTCAATTTGGGTGAAGTATCTCTGTTGTTCAGCTGTCAGATTTTCATAGCCGATCGTTTTTGCCATTTCGTAGAATTCATCGGCATCTGCATAATCGTAGTTTTTCAGTCTTTCTTTCAGTTTCTCAATCTCGCGTTCCTTCGCTTCCTCTTTCTTAATCTTCAAGTAAGCCTCAGTCCGCTTTTCAATGTCGCCTTTTTTCTTATGTATGTCACTCTCACGGTACGCCTTGGCGTTGTAGTGGATGGGTGTGGCGTTTTTGCCTTTACCCGTTGCTTCTTGGAGCTTTTGGAAGTCGGATTTGATGAATTGTTCGTTTGGTTCAGACAGGGCGTATTCTGTTTTCAGGTCTTCGTCCAAGGCGTCCAATTTTTCCAGTGTTTTTTTGCGTTTGTCGTTGGCATCGGCCAGCTCGTCTTTGAAGGTTTCTGTTGAAAACAGGTCGAGCGGGAGGATGTCGTCGATATCGTTTAGGATGTCTTTCATCGCTTTTTTCTGTTCGGACATGATGGATTTAGATTTTTTATTGGCATTTGCCAGTTCGTGCTCCAGGAAGGATTCTTCGATGTATGCGTCTGAGAGGCCTTTGTCTTCGGCGGCTCCGGCGATGCTGTTGAAAAATGCGATTTTCATGTCGATGTAGTCGATCCACTGGTCGGCGACGCCGACGTGGTCGTGATAGAATGCCTTGATGTTGCTGGCGCCTTTTCCTGAGAATTCACTGTCACTGAGATCAGCGACTCCTTTTAACGCTTTTCTCAAGTTGACCATTTGCGTTCTTAGTTCTTTGTACTCTTTTGCACGGTCTGTCGCTTCCGAAAGCAGTGTTTTCGCTTCAAATACTTTCATGACCATTTCCCTTCTTTTGTTCACTCAATATCAAAATTTTACCACGGGGTGGGATGATGGTGGGTGTGAGAACGTGTTTTGGTGGAAAAATGAGTCATTTGGCATGTGTCTAAGTGCACGGTTTTGATAAGATAATGATAGATCAATAAAAAGGGGAAGAGCTCATTTGGATAAAGACTTCTTAATCATAAAGATCAAGGATATTCAAAAAGGCGACACGCTAACGAACCGCGCTTGCGGGAACTGGGATATGAAATTGTCCAGAGCAAAGGAATGTAAACGGGCAATTGTTGTTCGGAGCGGTGTGATTTTAAA
This sequence comes from Bacillus sp. LM 4-2, assembly GCF_000978495.1. NCBI lineage: Bacteria > Bacillati > Bacillota > Bacilli > Caryophanales > Bacillaceae > Bacillus > Bacillus sp. LM 4-2. Next base: position 731,624 of record NZ_CP011101.1, read on the forward strand.
TGTTTACAAGATCGTTGACGCTTGGGAATCTGATGAACCAGCCAAAATCACTAAAACGAACAATAGAGTCCGGTTTCAATTGGCAGAGTGCCGAGACTATTCTTATTTGATTGGCGGTACGCTGAAAACAAAAACGCAAAATCCGGTTTCGAGTCTATCCTTAGAAACCTTAATGGAACTAGTAAAATAAAAGGGGTCCAGCATGTATCTCTATAAAGTAAACAATCAAAATCAAATCGAAGATATTCGCGAGAAACCGTTTAAAAAAGAAAAAGAGATTCAGGATTTATGTGAAGCCAATCTTCAGCAAATGTTGGGGCTAGGGTTTGTGAAATCTGAATTCAGAATCAGTAATTTCCGCATTGATACGTTAGCGTTTGATGCTGAGACGAAATCTTTTGTGATTATCGAGTATAAAAATACGAAAAACTTCAGTGTTGTTGATCAGGGCTACGCCTACTTAGCGGCAATGCTCAATCATAAAGCAGATTTCATTCTTGAGTACAATGAAAATCATGATCTTCCGTTAAAGCGGGATGATGTAGACTGGTCGCAGTCGAAGGTCATTTTTATCTCACCTGTATTTACGGTGTATCAAAAGCAATCGATCCATTTTAAAGATCTGCCAATTGAATTGTGGGAGATTAAAAGGTACGAAAATGATCTGATCCAGTTGAATCAAATGAAGGCTGATGGCGTCTCCGAGTCGATTAAGACCATTTCACGGCAAAGTGAGACCATTCAAGAGGTCAGCAAAGAAATTAAAGTGTTTTCTGAAGAGGATCATCTTGCAGATAAACCGTTTGACATCATAGAGCTTTATCAGCAGCTAAAGGAATTCATTTTTAATTTGGACGATCATATTTCAATCAAACCGACCAAGCTTTATATTGCGTTTACATCTAGTAAGCGAAACTTCGTTGATATTCTACTTTTAAAAAGCGGACTTAAGGTGTGGGTGAATATGAAAAAGGGAGAATTGCATGATCCCGAGGAGAAAATGCGCGATGTCTCTGAGACCGGCCACTGGGGAAATGGCGACTATGAGATTTTCATAAAAGATGATGAACACATTGAATATATCATGGGGTTGATCAAACAATCCTATGAGAAAAATAAATGAGAACTTCCATTGAGAGGTTCTTTTTTTATTGGGTTCCAAGGGAAATGTACAGGGCATGTTGAAAACGATATAGAGTTCCGGACCATATATTGGGAGTTGTTTATATGAAGAAGCGTTTTATATTATTGGGTTTGTTCGCAAGTGTTTTTATGTTGGCTGTCTATATTTCCTTTCAAAATAAGAATACGCATCCTGTCCAATCTCCCGTCATCCACCCCGAAGAAGACCGCATCTTTTTTATCTACTCCAACCCTTTCATAAAAGAAAGCACGCTGCTTTCAACCTCAACAGGCGAACGGTTTAACAGGCGCACGTTCAAGGTGGCAGATGTGCCTTTTATTCAAACGAAGTCGTACAAATCCACAGACATTGTATTATTAGCGGAACACGAGCCTTTTTACTATACGTTAAAGAAGGATGTGATCAAAGAGCATCCGCTGTCAGATCCATTTGCGTTTTGGTATGAGGGGAAGGATGTGTCTGTTAAGGCCTATAATGTTGATACGACGGGGAATGAGATCCGCATAAATGATAAAAAAATGAAGAAGGAATATACCCTTACCTTGCCTTCGCTTGTCACGATGGGGGCCAGTGATGAGAACTATATTTATATCATTCAAAGTATGTCTATTTACGTGATTGACAGAAAAACAGAGGAAATGATTGAGACCCTGAGCTTAGCCTCATACGCTGATCAATTCGCAGACTCGAAGGAATTTATTGTTGCGAGCTCGGAGCATGAATTGACTGTGATTGAAAAAGAGACATGGAAGGCGACATATATTGCGTATCCTGAAGATCTTGAATATGCAGATACTGTGTATTATGACAAAGAAAGCGGCAGTTTTTACGTTACGTACGAGGACAAAGAGGGTGAGGCGAACTTGCTGGAGTATGGGAAGGAATTTTTCATACATATAGTTTGAATTTCCCTTATATGGAAGCGAAGTTTAAGGGGAATCTATTGTATATAGTTGCCCAGGAAGAGCATAAACAGGGCATCGGCGGGTATGTGGGTGTGTTTGATATTCATTCTAAGAAGATGCTTTATCAGTTTGATTTGCCTGAGGAACAGGTGAAGGTGCAGGATTTTGTTGTGGTTGATTAAAGTGAAAGCTCTTAGCGTCTTTTTCTTTTTTGTTCAAGTGTTGATCTTTGCTGATAACAGTGTCGAAAATCTGTGAAACTTTCATTCAAAGTACGCGTATATGAACCAAAAGGAGGACGATGAAGCAATGGGTGGTTTATATTTGAGTGATTTGTGTTCAATGTATCAAAAAGATAAGTTCTTTACCGGATTTGTCCCTGAGGAGCTTTTGACATATGCGTATGAGTTATTCCCGTCATCGGAGAAAGAAACGGTGACGGCCTTACTGAATTGTTCCATGGGAAGTAAAGCGAAAAGTTTTGTTATGTTTACGAGTAAGGGATTGTACTGGAAGAGATTTGGAGAACAAGAGGGATGTGTGACTTGGGAAGCATTCACTGATATCCAATCGATTAAATCGACGGATGATTATGAGATTTGGTTTGATGGAGTAGAGGTTTTTGATGTCGGCTTCAGTTCATATCCTGCGGATCTGTTGGCAGAGCTGTTGAGGATAATTCAGCAATCTCTTAGTGAAAATGGCTTGGATTTGCTTACGGAACCCCGGATAGATCATGTATCTGTTTCTGCCAGTGAATTGAGGGAAATCAGTATTTTGTTTCAGAACAAACATGACAAGATGTTCGGTTTGACCAATGGGCTACTGGTCGGTAACGAGATTTCTGAAAAGAGAGAGGTACGATTGAGAAAACGGCTGCATATTCCTAAGGATCAGGAGATGATCTCCTTCTGGAGTACTTTTCCCGTGAAGCAAACAGATGGCATCACATTAACAGACAAAGGGATTTATTTTTCTGATCCTTTTCTCAGGTTATTTTATCCTTGGCATGTGTTTAAGGAAACGCCTGTAATGTTAAAAGATCAGGAGTTAATTGTGGGGAAAAAGAATGTCATTCAATTGCTGGAAAACCTGATGCCTGCTAAGGACGTATTTGCTTTTTTAGAACAAGTAAAACGAAGAATCAGCGCTGTTACGAGCTCGTGAATACGTATATGAAATAAGATTGATATGGACCCTTGCATAAAGGGTTCTTTTTTATGAAAAAAACAAATTGACAGGATGAAAAAACAATTTCTTCCTTCTGTATTGTTTTCAAAATTTGGGATTGATAGAATATGACATATCTCATAGAGAAGGAGGGAAGCCGTTGAGTCAAGCCATACCGTCTTCGCGTGTTGGTGTTAAGATTAATGAATGGTATAAAATGATTCGCCAGTTCAGTGTTCCGGATGCTGAGGTTCTGAAAGCGGAGGTGGAGCAGGACATTCAGAGGATGGAAGAGGATCAGGATTTGCTGATCTATTATTCTCTGATGTGTTTCCGGCACCAGCTGATGCTGGATTATTTGGAGCCGGGACAACCTTACGGGAATCGCCCTACAGTGACAGAGCTTCTTGAATCGATTGAGACCCCTCAGAAAAAACTCACAGGCCTTTTGAAATACTACTCTTTGTTTTTCCGCGGCATGTATGAATTTGATCAAAAAGAATATGTGGAAGCGATCGGGTATTATCGCGAGGCGGAGAAAGAACTGCCGTTTGTGTCAGATGAAATTGAGAAAGCGGAATTCCATTTTAAAGTGGCCGAAGCGTATTATCACATGAAGCAAACCCATGTGTCGATGCATCATATTCTTCAAGCCTTAGACATTTATCAAAAAAATCCCCTATACAGCATTAGAACGATACAAAGCTTGTTTGTGATCGCCGGCAACTATGATGATTTCAAACATTATGATAAAGCGCTCCCGCATTTAGAGGCGGCGCTGGAATTGGCAATGGACATTCAAAATGACAGGTTTATCGCCATTTCTCTATTGAACATCGCGAACAGCTATGACAGATCAGGAGATGATCAGATGGCTGTAGAACATTTCCAAAAAGCGGCGAAAGTAAGCAGAGAGAAAGTGCCTGATCTGCTTCCGAAAGTCTTGTTTGGATTAAGCTGGACATTATGTAAAGCGGGCCAAACACAGAAGGCGTTTCAGTTCATAGAGGAAGGATTAGACCATATCACAGCACGTTCTCACAAATTTTATAAAGAATTGTTTCTGTTCTTGCAGGCCGTGTACAAGGAGACTGTTGACGAACGAAAAATTCATGATCTTATAAGCTATTTCGAAAAAAAGAACCTGCACGCTTACATTGAAGCATGTGCCCGGAGTGCTGCCGCTGTTTTTGAAAGCAGCTGTCACTTTGAACAAGCCGCTGCGTTTTATCGGAAAGTGCTGAAAGCCCAAGAAGATATTTTAAAAGGAGAGTGTTTATATGCCTATTAAGAAAAAAGTGATGATGTGCCTGGCTGTTACTCTAGTTTTCGGAAGCATGTCGTTTCCATTCCTGGCAAACTCCGGTGGATTTAAGGAATCAACAGATCGAAATACGACGTATATCGATCATTCCCCTTACAAACTTAGTGATCAGAAGAAAGCCCTTAGCTAGGGCTTTTTCTTGCTTTACGGAAGACGTTCCATTTTCCACATCGCGGCATTCCTTCTATTTCTAACGCAAGACACTCGAAACAACCAAACCATTTGAGGTATAATGGATAAAGTGAATAACAGTATTTAGATTGATATATATGAAAGAGAGTGGAACATCATGGGCCGTAAGTGGAACAATATTAAAGAGAAGAAGGCGTCTAAGGACGCAAATACGAGTCGGATTTATGCGAAGTTTGGCCGTGAGATTTATGTGGCGGCGAAACAGGGCGAGCCTGATCCGGAGTCCAACCAGGCGCTGAAGGTTGTGCTTGAGCGTGCGAAGACTTACAGCGTGCCGAAAAACATCATTGAACGTGCGATCGAGAAGGCGAAGGGCGGAGCGGAAGAGAATTACGATGAGCTTCGTTATGAGGGCTTCGGGCCGAACGGATCAATGATTATCGTTGATGCTCTGACGAATAATGTAAACCGTACGGCGCCGGAAGTGCGTGCGGCGTTCGGGAAAAACGGCGGAAACATGGGTGTGAGCGGATCTGTTGCTTACATGTTTGACGCGACGGCTGTAATCGGTGTGGAAGGCAAAACTGCTGACGAAGCGCTTGAAATCTTGATGGAAGCGGATGTTGATGTACGTGACATTTTAGAAGAGGATGACAGCGTGATCGTATATGCTGAGCCTGATCAATTCCATGCGGTGCAAGAGGCGTTTAAAAACGCGGGTGTCGAGGAATTTACAGTAGCGGAGCTGACAATGCTTGCGCAAAGTGAAGTAACGCTTCCGGATGATGCAAAGGAACAGTTTGAAAAATTGATTGATGCATTAGAAGATTTGGAAGATGTTCAGCAGGTATATCATAACGTTGATTTAGGTGAGTAAGGAGTGAGCAGGCTGTTATGGCCTGCTTTTTTTGTCCCGGAAATTGTTTTAGCTGTATGTAGGCGGCCGCCTATACGATCTATAAGATATTCTCATACTCTGGACTGTAACCTATGTGAAGGAGAGAGTGAATATGACTGATACAAGACATATGTATGGCGGACCTGGTTTTGGTCATTATCAGGGCTTTGGTATTGGCCACCCGGGCTATGGCATGCAAAGCACAGGCTATCCGGGCTATGGCATGTATGGAGGCCACCCGGGCTATGGCATGCAAGGCTACCCAGATCACGGCATACATGGAGGAGTCGGCGGCTATCCGGGATATGGAACGTACGGAGGATCCGGCGGTTACCCAAGCGGCGGCTATGGAGGCTCTCCGGGAACTGTAAGTTATCCGAACATGCACCATGAAAATGATGGCCATTACCACTATTATCACCATCATCATGATGGAAAAGATAATCTTCATCACCATCATCACCATGTTGGAAAGGATAATTATCACCACCATCATGATGGTCATTATGGCCACCATCACCACCATATGGGCCACTGGGGAAAAGACGGTTATAAATAAAGAAGAGGATGGTATAAAGAGGACACTCTTGCAGATCAAGAGTGTTTTTTATCTTTTTTTCTTGACTGTTCAGTCTGGAAAATGGTAACCTTTGTTTCAGGAGGTGATCGTTTTTTGGGGAGGAATAAAGAATTTGATACGGCACTTGTTCTTCACAGGGCGATAGAGGTTTTTGGAGAGTATGGCTACGAAGGAACGTCTCTTCAGGATCTGCTCTCTCATTTAGGCATTGCGCGCCAGAGCTTGTATGATACGTATGGCACGAAGCGTGATTTGTTTTTGTCCGCGGTGAAATCGTATCTTGAAGGGAAAAACGCTGCAGTTATGGAAAGGCTTGAAGCGCCAGGATCTGTAAAGGAAGCCATTCGTGATATTTTTCAAGAAGGTGTCAATGCCCTGAGGGATCCTGATCGGGCGAAGGCGTGCTATATCATTAACAGCGCGATTGAACAGATTCCGCATGACCCTGAGCTTGCCCGGTATTTTGAAAGACAATCCAAGCAGCTTGAGGACGCTTTTTATCATTCGCTTTTAAGGGCGAAGGATCAAGGAGAATTGAATGGCGAAGATCATGATATATCTGCGCTCGCCCGGTACCTGAATCAGAGCAGGCTGTCACTGACATTTATTGCAAAAGTGACGGCAGATATGGATCGTCTTCAGGACCATGTTGACGTGAGTTTATCAGTGCTTGATTAACATGTGGTAAAGAATTCTTTGCCCATGTGTGCATTTTTTGGACTGAATGGTCTGAAAATAAAAAAAGAGGTGATGATGAATGTTGATGAATGAATTTGAAAAAGCATCTGAAACATTGAGAAAGTTTATGGCTTATATGCTTGAGAAGGACATGAAGAGCTGGGTGGAGCTTTGGGATGAGGATGCTGTATTTGAGTTTCCTTATGCGCCGGAGGGATCACCAAAAAAAATAGAAGGAAAAGCGGCCATTTACAACTATATTAAGGATTATCCTAAGCAGATCCATCTTTCTTCATTTACCACTCCGACAGTGTACCGTTCAGCAGACTCGAATACGGTGATTGCGGAGTTTCAATGTGACGGCCATGTGATTGAGACTGGACTGCCTTATCGCCAAAGCTATATCAGTGTCATCGAAACGAGAGACGGCCGCATTGTGCGTTATAAGGATTATTGGAATCCGCTTGTTGTAAAAGAGGCTTTTGGAGGATCATTTTTGCAAACAGAGGAGAGTGGAAAACGATGAAACAGAATCCGATTTTAATTACAGGCGGGACCGGCACAACCGGCAGCCGAATCGCCAGCCGTTTAATAGAGCTGGGGCACAGGGTGCGTATTGCGAGCCGAAAAAAGGGCGCGCTTGCTGATGCTGAGTATGTGTATTTTGATTGGAAGGACGCCTCCAGTTTTACGCCTGCTCTTGAACAGGTAAAACAGATCTATCTTGTTGCTCCGGTCGGTGTATTTGATCCGGCTCCCTATGTGCTCCCCTTTTTAAAGGAGGCAAAGCGTCTCGGTACAAAGCGGGTAGTGATGCTAAGTGCGTCTGTTGTCTCCGAGAACGGTCCTGTGTTTGGCGCGCTTCACCAGGCAGTGCGCGAGTTTCCAGAATGGACGGTGCTGCGGCCCTCATACTTTATGCAAAATTTCATCAATGTCCAGCATCGCATGTCTATTCAATCGGAGGGGCGCATCATCACGGCTTCGGGCGAGGGAAAGCTAGGATTCATTGATGCTGATGACATTGCAGAAACAGCCGTGCGTGCTTTGACTGATGCCGTCCCTCATCAGACACATCATATCCTGACAGGACCCGAGGCGCTGAGCTATGCCGAAGCGGCAGAGATGATCGGTGCTGCGGTGGGACGCCGGGTGGAGCATGTCAGCATTTCTCGTTCCGAGCTGCAGAATCGGATGGAGGCAGCTGGTTTGCCGGCTGATTATGCGGAATTTATGGCGGGGCTTGATGAGGCAATCAGCCATGGTGCGGAACATCGGGTAACGGATACAGTGAAGCGTGTGACGGAAAAAGAACCTCGTTCGCTGTCAGAGTTTGCGGCTGCTCATGCTGTGTATTGGAAACACTGACCTCATTTTGGACTGAATAGTCTAGAAAGACCTTCGGCGCTTCCGAAGGTCTTCTTATTGAAAAAGCTAAGTCGTGTTTTAGTCATAATCATGCCTCCTGCCTCATACCTATTAAGGTCATTGTTTTTGAGAAAGGAGGAGCCGGAATGAAGGATATGCAGCCGTTTACGCCTGTCAAATCATATACGCCCTTTCACAGCCGTTTTGATCCCTGTCCGCCCATAGGGAAGAAATATTACAGAACGCCCCCTAACCTTTATATGACCTTTCAGCCTGAGCACATGGAGCAGTTTTCGCCGATGGAGGCTTTGAGGAAAGGCACCCTTTGGAAGGATCTCTATGATTTTTATGAAAACCCTTATCGAGGGGGAGACGCACATGGCAAAAAAGGTTGACGCCGAATATTATCGTCAGCTTGAGCAAATACAGGCTGCTGATTTTGTGCTTGTTGAGCTGAGTCTTTATTTAAATACACATCCTCATGATGAAGATGCGCTGAAGCAATTCAATCAATATTCCGGCTATTCAAGGCACTTAAAAAGACAGTTCGAATCCTCTTACGGACCGCTTCTGCAGTTCGGCAACAGCCCCGCGGGCAAGGATTGGGATTGGGGAAAAGGGCCATGGCCGTGGCAAGTATAAGGAGGAATGCCTGAATGTGGGTGTATGAAAAGAAGCTGCAATACCCTGTCAAGGTCAGTACGTGCAACCCGACGCTGGCGAAGTATTTGATTGAGCAGTATGGCGGAGCGGACGGCGAGCTGGCCGCAGCTCTCCGGTATTTGAACCAGCGTTATACGATTCCTGATAAGGTCATCGGCCTTTTAACAGATATCGGCACGGAGGAGTTTGCCCATTTGGAAATGATTGCGACCATGGTCTATAAGTTAACAAAAGACGCCACACCGGAGCAGCTGCGTGAAGCCGGGCTTGGCGATCATTACGTCAATCACGACAGCGCGCTTTTTTATCATAATGCGGCGGGCGTGCCGTTTACCGCGAGCTATATCCAAGCGAAGGGCGATCCGATTGCCGATTTATACGAAGATATTGCCGCAGAAGAAAAGGCGCGGGCGACGTATCAATGGCTGATTGATATTTCGGATGATCCTGATTTAAACGATTCCCTGCGTTTTTTGCGTGAGCGTGAAATCGTACACTCTATGCGCTTCAGAGAAGCGGTTGAAATTTTAAAAGAAGAACGGGATAAAAAGAAGATTTTCTAATAGGCAGATTGGCCTCTCTTTCATACACCCTTTTACATACAGAGAAAATGGTCTGTTTTTGCAGTTTGGTCTGCATTATAATCAAGGTGTGTGCAAGCTTACTTTTTGATTGGGAGGCCTTTATGTCAGCTTTTAAGATTGAGAACGAAACGATTGCAGATGGATTTTACGCGTGTCCGGCCGTCTATGAGGATGCAGAATCGATTACCGGGTTGCTCGTCCGAACAGCTGAATGGCTCCGGGATCGGGGTTCTAACCAATGGAGCGGACTTCTCAAAGGGCAAGATATACATGATATCACGGGGTCAATTGAAAAGGGACATGTGTTTGTGTTTAAGAAAGATGAAGAGCTTGCGGCTGTCGTGATGCTGCTGCCTGCACCGAGCGAGTGGGACCGGACGCTTTGGAGAGACGATGGGCATGAGGAGTCCATTTATTTGCATCGCCTCGCAGTAAGCCGCCGGTTTGCGGGACAGGGGCTAGGAGCCCGCGTCCTTCAGTGGGCGGAGACGGGCATACACTTTCCGGAAAAAACGCGGATCCGGCTTGACTGTGTCGCTGATAGCGACGCCCTGCATTCCTTTTATCGGCGTATGGGATATGAATTCATGGGTGCTGATGCGTCCGGATATCATTTGTTTGAGAAAGAGATTACGGCAGAATAAGCGTCCTTTGCAGGGGGCTTTTTTGTCTTTTTCTAAAAGGGAGGGCAGGCGATGTGTGGGCAATATTATTTGTGACAGGGATCGTACGGCTTGTCTGTTTGCTGGCGTATCCGTTTTGATGCGGATGAGATTTCCTGACAAAAGTCGGCCGGAATGGATGTTGGCCGGGCTGATCGTCCTTGGTGTGTTTCTGATCTGGTAGAGCCTCGTGTATGTACGCGGCTGGGAAGGGGCTGCGCTCGGAATGCTTGGATTCAATGTCATTTTCGGAGCCATTGCCGGATATTTGATCGATAAGGCCATCCGGCGTTACAGGAAAAGATAAGGCTGCTGCCGTCTCTCATCATGTCGAAATTTTCACAGACCGGCAGGAATTTTCTTTCGAAAGGAGAAATACATATTACTTTAAAATGAAAGCGTTTTCCAAAGCGGGAAGGTGATGTTGATGATACACAGTGTGACAAATGGGCTGAATCGTTTTTGTACGTGGGTGATGAGACTGGCCTATTTGAATGTGCTTTGGATTTTGTTTTCTCTTGCAGGCCTGGTTGTGTTTGGGCTGATGCCCGCTACTGCCGCGATGTTTACAGTGGCGAGAGAATGGGCGAAGGGGAATACAGATGCCCCGGTGTTTTCTGTCTTTTTTCGGACGTTTAAAAAGGAATGGCGTGCATCACAGATCCTCGGGCTTATCGTTGTGACGGCTGCCCTGTTTCTGTTTGCGGATATGCGGATAGCGGCTCAGATGGACCAGCCTGTGCTCGTCAATGTATTCCTGAGCATTAGTTTGATTTTCGCGTTTGTTGTGCTGTATGTGTTCCCGGTATTTTCTCATTTTGACGTAAAAATCAGAGAGGTGCTGAGCATCAGCTTTTTCATTGCCTTCAGCCGTCCGGCGGTGACGCTTTTGATGGCGGCGGGCGCTGTCGGTGTGCTTTGTCTCGTTCTGTTTCATGTCACGTTTCTATTGTTTTTCAGCGGGAGTTTACTCAGCCTGATCTTAACGAAGCTGTCCTTTAAAGCGTTTCGGTCAATGGATCAGCGGCAGGAGAAAGAAAAGGCGGCATGAAGAAAAGAGTTGCTGGCTGGTACAGGCGGATGAAGATTAAGGATAAGCTGTTTGTGTTTCTATCGTTGATTATGGCCGTATCCTTTCTGTTTGTATACAGCGGGGTCCAGTATGCCTTTCATGTGTATGATGAGCAGATTTACCGCAAGTCCTCGGAGGTGCTTCGGATGTCTTCTGAAAGGATCGAAGACGAGCTGAAGAAGATAGAGGATGTGTCATATGAAATCATTACAGACGAACAGATTCAGCGCATCCTGAGCATGCAAAATCGGGATGATACGTATGATCAATATCAAATGAAGCAGGAGCTGTGGGATCAGCTTGCGGGATATGCCAGCGATGAAAAGTACATCGATTCCATTCATGTGATTGATGCCCGCGGCTCAGAGTATTCAGCCGGAAGCAGTTCTTCAGATCTTTTGCAGCAGGAGCAGGAAGAGGTATTTAAGCGAGCGAAAGCGAAAAGTGGAAGAAATCTTTGGATGACGCTCGGCGGGTCAGATCCCGTCCTGATTTCAGCACGGCAGATCAGGTCCTATCACCAGCTGAGTCTGAACGGCTTGGGCATGGTGCTGATCCAGGTCAATGTAAAACAGATGATTCGTGATGTGCCGAAGGATTGGGGCGATTCAGTCGGAGACATTATGATTGCTGACCAAGGCGGGAATTTGGTGTATACGGCACATGCATCAGCGCATGTTCCTGAGGCAGCAAAAGAGACGCTGAAGCACCCCGGTTATGACTTGATAAAAAAGAATGGCAAACGTTACTTTATTTCTTATCTTCAATCATCCTACCAAAATTGGAGCTACTATAACGTTATCCCCTTTGATCAGATGTTCGCAAAAATTTCCTTTATGAAAACAGTGATCGGCACATGCTTTCTTCTCTTTTTCTGTGTGGTTTTGCTTTTCGGAAGGAAAATCGCCAACAGCATCACGGAGCCGATTGAACAGCTTGTGACCGCGATGAAATCGGTGCAGCACGGCGGCATTGAAGCAGGTGTGTCGCTTTCTCTGCCGGAACATACACAGGATGAGGCCGGCATGCTGAACCGCCATTTTACTGTCATGATGAAACGGATTAATGAGCTGATGGAAGAAAATGTGGAAAAACAGCTCATTATTAAAGAAACCGAATTGAAAGCACTGCAAGCCCAGATCAATCCGCATTTTTTATATAACACGCTCGAGTCCATCAATTGGCTGGCTAAGGCGAATCAGCAAAAGCAAATCTCAAAAATGGTGGAATCGCTCGGTTTTCTTCTGCGAAACAGCATACATATGAAAAAGGATATCGTGACCATTCAGGAGGAGGCGGACATTGTACGTCACTATATGACCATTCAGCGATTTCGATTTGAAGAGCGCCTGAATTTCACGTTGGATATTGACGATGAGGTGAAGCATTGCCTCATTCCGAAACTGACGCTCCAGCCGCTTGCGGAAAATGCGATTCAATACGCGCTTGAACCCTTTACAAGGCCATGCGCCATCCGGATTCAGGCGAAAAAGGCGAAGGGCTGTGTCTGTATTACGGTCGAAGATAACGGCCCTGGCATGGATGGACGGATTCTTGAATCAACGGGGGGAAGAGGAATCGGACTTTGGAATATTCGCGAGCGCATCAGCCTGACATTCGGAGAGCCATACGGATTGCGGATTCATAGTGAGCATGAAAAGGGGACGAGGATTGTGATCACAATACCGTGCCGAAATGAGGTGGTGTGATGTATAAAATACTGCTGGCTGATGATGAGAGGATTATCCTTGATGGAATGGCGGGAATCATTGAGTGGGAGTCGCTTGGCGCCTCATTGATCGGAAAAGCGCAGAACGGACATGAAGCATATGAAAAGATTGTACATAAGCAGCCGCATATCGTCATCACAGACGTCAAAATGCCCGGCATGGACGGGCTTGAGCTGATCAAAAAGGTGTCAGCCGTCAGCCCGTCGGTGCAATTTATCGTCCTGTCCGGGTTTGGAGAGTTTGAGTACGCAAAGGAAGCCATGAAATATGGGGTGAAGCATTATTTGCTGAAACCCTGCAATGAACAGCAGATTATCAGCTCGCTGGAGGAAATCATTGCTGAGCTGAAGCGGCAAGATGTGCACAAAAAGAAAACAGCCCATCTAAAACACGAGCTCGACCATATCCGTTCCTTTGCAGCCGATCAATACTTGGAAGGCTTGATCGCCGGTGTGGCCCAGCTTTCTCCGCCGCCTTCACTTGCCGGAAAAAAGATCCGCCTCTTGATCTTAAAAGGGGAACAATCTATTGATGCCGCAGCCAGAGAGGCACTCGGGTCGGCACTGACAGCGGTTTGCAGCAGCGGAGAATGGACCGTACTCGCCGTAGAGGAGAACGCCGCTGAAAAGGCGGCGGAGGTTTTTGCAACCCGCAAGCTGGCCATCAGTCAGGCGGGAGAACTCCGGCACGCGGGGCAGCTGTTTCGTGACACAGCTGAAGCGTCTGGTGACCTGCATGGGAGCGCAGTGATTTCGAAAATGATCAGGCTTATTGCCGACGAGCTCGGAAATCCGAATCTGTCCTTAAAATGGGCGGCGAAGGATATGTTGTTTATGAATCCTGATTATCTCGGGAAGTTATTTAAGCAGGAAACAGGCGAGAAATTTTCCCAATATGTTACACGAGTGCGTCTTGAACATGCGATGAAACAGATGAAAATGAGGCGGGATGCGAGTGTATCAGAAATTGCTGAAGAAATCGGGTTTGGCGATAATCCGAAGTATTTCAGTCTTGTTTTTAAAAAATATACCGGTCTGACACCGTCAGAATTCAGAAGAAAACAGGGAGGCGCTTCCGCAGGATAGCCATCTCTGTTTTTTTGACTTTCGCCACTGTTTTTTGAGTGTTTCGCCCTATCCGAACGCTTTAAAATAAAATGTAAGCACTTACATTAAAGGGGGGATTGGTTTGAAGAAGATTTGTTACGTGCTGTTATCCCTTGTCTGCGTCTTTTTGTTCAGCGGATGTTCAGCGGGTGAAGAGGCCTCGGGAAAAAAAGAAGATGTTACACTCAGAATCGCGTGGTGGGGCGGGCAGCCAAGGCATGATTATACAACTAAGGTAATTGAACTATACGAGAAAAAGAATCCGCACGTCCATATTGAAGCGGAATTTGCGAACTGGGATGACTACTGGAAAAAGCTCGCGCCCATGTCTGCCGCCGGCCAGCTTCCTGATGTCATTCAAATGGATACCGCTTACTTAGCCCAATACGGAAAGAAGAACCAGCTGGAGGATTTAACGCCGTATACAAAGGATGGAACGATTGACGTCAGTTCAATCGACGAGAATATGCTGTCGGGCGGAAAAATCGACAATAAGCTATATGGATTTACGCTAGGTGTCAACGTGCTGTCTGTGATTGCCAATGAAGATTTGCTGAAAAAAGCCGGTGTGTCTATCAATCAGGAAAACTGGACGTGGGAGGATTACGAGAAGCTGGCGTATGATCTTCAGGAAAAAGCCGGTGTCTACGGTTCCAACGGAATGCATCCGCCTGATATTTTCTTCCCTTATTATTTGCGCACAAAGGGTGAGCGCTTTTATAAAGAAGACGGCACTGGCCTCGCGTATCAAGATGATCAGCTGTTTGTCGATTACTTTGAACGGCAGCTGAGGCTGGTGAAAGCGAAAACGTCCCCAACACCTGATGAAAGCGCACAGATTAAAGGGATGGAAGACGATTTTATCGTCAAAGGCAAGTCAGCGATTACATGGAACTACTCCAATCAATATTTGGGCTTTGCCCGGCTGACAGACTCGCAGCTGTCTCTCTATCTGCCGCCGGAGCAAATGAAGGAAAAGGCGCTGACACTGAAGCCGAGTATGCTGTTTTCCATTCCGAAAAGCTCTGAGCATAAAAAAGAGGCAGCGAAATTTATTAATTTCTTCGTGAATAATGAGGAAGCGAACCAGCTGATTAAAGGCGAGCGAGGCGTTCCAGTCTCCGACAAGGTGGCGGATGCGATTAAACCGAAGCTGAATGAGGAAGAAACCAACATCGTGGAGTATGTAGAAACCGCGTCAAAAAACATCAGCAAAGCCGATCCGCCAGAGCCTGTGGGAAGCGCAGAGGTCATCAAGCTGCTGAAGGATACGTCAGATCAGATTCTGTATCAGAAGGTATCGCCGGAAAAAGCCGCCAAAACGTTCCGGAAAAAGGCCAATGAGATATTAGAGAGGAATAATTGACGGGAAATGGGGTTGACGCAATGAAAAAAAGCCGGAGTATAAGAAAAGACAATCTGGCGGGATATGCTTTTATTTCTCCGTTTATCATCGGGTTCCTATGCTTTACGGTGATTCCGATGGGGGCGTCCCTGTTTCTGTCCTTCACGAGCTATGACTTGTTTACGGCGCCGAAATGGATCGGGCTCGACAACTTTAAGGAAATGTTTACGGGTGACGAAAAGTATTGGCAGTCTCTGAAGGTGACGTTTACGTATGTGCTTGCCGGGGTTCCGCTCCGCCTCGGCTTCGCGCTTTTTATCGCTGTCATTTTAAACAATGCAGCAAAAGGAACGGCCATTTACAGAACGCTCTTTTATCTGCCTTCGATCATCGGCGGGAGCGTCGCCGTGGCGATTATGTGGCGCAATATTTTTGGCAATGACGGGGTCATCAATGCGCTGCTGTTTTTTGTCGGGATTGATCAAAAAATTCTTTGGTACCAGAATCCGACAAGTGCGCTGTGGACATTGATTCTGCTGTCCGTCTGGCAGTTCGGGTCGTCAATGCTGATTTTTCTGGCCGGGCTGAAAAACATTCCGTCTTCTTATTTGGAAGCGGCAAGTGTGGATGGGGCAAATCGGGTGCAGCGTTTCTTCAAGATCACGCTTCCGATTCTTACACCGATTATTTTCTTTAACCTAGTGATGCAGACGATTTCTGCTTTTATGACATTTACACCTGCCTATATCATTTCGAAGGGCGAGGGCGGGCCGCTTGACGGGACACTTCTCTATTCGCTCTATTTGTTCCAGCGGGCGTTTAACTATTTTCAAATGGGCTACGCATCGGCGATGGCGTGGGTCATGCTTGTCATTGTCGGGCTGATTACGCTCATATTGTTTAAAACATCGTCATATTGGGTTCATTACGAGTCAAAGGAGGAATGACGGATGGAGCCGGTCAACGAGCCTGTCAGAAAAGCCCCGGTTTTAGAAAGAAAAAAAGCCGGGCGCGTCAGTCCCAAACGCATACTGTTCCATGTTTGTACGGCAACGCTGGCGGTGTTACTGCTGTACCCGGTCATTTGGCTGTTTGTCAGCTCGTTTAAAGAAAGCGCCAGTATTTTTACAACCTCACATTCTCTCATTCCCGACCCTTTTATTCTCAGTAACTATGCTGAAGGGTGGAAGGGCATTGCGGGACAGCCGTTTCTGACGTTTATTAAAAACTCGGCGATCATTGTCGGACTGTCAACAATCGGTGCCGTCCTGTCATCGGCTGTCATTGCGTACGGATTTGCCCGTATTCCGTTTAAGGGAAAAAAATTTTGGTTTGCGTGCATGATGGGGACGTTAATGCTGCCTCATGAAGTGTTGATGATTCCGCAGTATATTATGTTTGCGAAATTAGACTGGCTGAATTCCTTTAAACCAATTGTCGTTCCGCAATTTTTCGGGCATGCGTTTTTTATCTTTCTGATGATCCAGTTTATCCGGACGATTCCCGAAGAGCTGGATGAAGCCGCGCGAATCGACGGATGCGGGCGCTTTGCCTGCTTTTGGCGAATCATTCTCCCGCTGATTGCCCCCGCGCTTGCGACGTCTGCGATTTTCTCCTTCTATTGGAAGTGGGAGGAGCTGATTCAGCCGCTTTTGTATTTGAATAAGCCGGAGCTTTATCCTGTTTCACTTGCGCTGAAGCTTTTTCTCGATACAGAGTCGGCTTCGAACTGGGGTGCGATGTTTGCCATGTCGGCCGTCTCGTTATTGCCTGTGATTCTTGTTTTCTTTTTGTTTCAGAAATATATCGTTCAGGGCATCAGTACGACCGGATTAAAATAAAAAGGAGTGTTGCAGATGGCACAGCTTATCTTTGATGAAGAAAAGGTGACGTCGGTTATTGACCGGATCGTGAAACGGACATTTCAGATGGATTTTGCGTGGGATTGGCCGGGCGGCGTCGCGTTTTACGGCGTGGCGGAGGCCTATGAAGCGACGGAAAACGAGGAATATATCAATCTGTTAAAAACGTGGGTGGATGAACAGCTGGAGGATGGGCTGCCGCCGCTTTCAATCAACGGAGTTTCCATCGGGCATACGCTTTTGTTCCTCCACAAGGTGACGGGTGATGACGTGTATTTGGAAACAGCGGCCGAGATGGCGGAATATGTGCTGCATAAGGCGCCGCGCTTTGGCGAGGGTATCCTTCAGCATACGGTGAATGCGGCAGAATATGTGTTTCCTGAGCAGGCATGGGCGGATACGCTGATGATGGCTGGGCTGTTTATGCTGAGAATTGGGCGGATCATGGAGCGTGAGGATTATTTTGAAGACGGCCTGCGCCAGTTTCACGGACATGAGGATGTGCTTCAGGACCCTGTCACGAATTTGTACTACCACGCCTGGGACAACAAAGCGCAAAATCATCTGTCGGGGATTTATTGGGGCAGGGCGAACGGCTGGGCGGCACTCACGATGGCAAAGGCGCTCCCGCTCATTGAGGTGACACATCCTTCCTTTATGATCATCGACGGATCGCTCAGAGACCAGCTGAGCGCGCTTGTCCGGCTTCAGGATGAATCAGGGCTGTGGCATACGATTTTGGATGATCCGGATTCTTATCTGGAGGTTTCGGCATCAGCGGGTATTGCTTCTGCTCTGATATCGAGCGGAAAGCTGTATACAAAATATGTGCAGAAATCGCTTGCCGCCATTTTGGATGCAGTGGAAGAGGACGGACGGGTCAGCAAGGTATCGGCCGGGACAGCCGTCATGAAAAATGCCGAAGGATACAAACAGGTGCCTTACAAACGAATACAAGGATGGGGGCAGGGACTTGCGCTGACGTTTCTTGCTGATGTTTTGAAAACGAAAAAACGCGTGTATCAGTAAAGACAGCGGCGGGGGGAAAGGGATGAAAAAACAGCCTCAACAGAAGGAACGGGTTTCTCGCTGGAAGGGAACGTATTTTAAAAGAAACTTTGTCTTCATTTTGCTGATTGCCTGTATTCCCGGATTGCTGACTGGCGGCGCAATCTACTTTCTTTCGATCGACAAGGTGGAGAAAGAGCTGCAGAGATCGCATGAAACACAGGTGGCGCGTGAGGTCAGCCGAATGGATGAGAAGCTGGGAGTGCTTGAACTGGCACTCACCCAGATGGCCTACGATTCTTCACTGATGAACGGATTGGCCGAGAGGGATTTGGAGAAAGACTTTACGTTCTCCTATCAATTAACGAAAAAGCTGTTTCTTTTGCGGGACCAGCAGCCGCTGATCGAGCAGGCTTCCATCTTTCTGAACAGCCCCCGGCCACTTGTGCTGAGCCCTGAATACAGCGCTTTGACAGAACAGGAGGCGCTTCGCAAGTATCGCTCGCTGCTTTCCTCAGACCACAGCATTTATTGGAAACGGTCGGGAAACCAAGCGATGCTGATCCAGCTCATTCCGGGCGCGGCGGAGAAACCGTTCGGCGCGATCATGCTGGCGGTTGATCCGAAAGAAATGGAATCAATCCTGCAAAGCTTGTCCCCCTATCCTGATGGCAGTGCGCTGCTTTTGGATCAAAATCGAGAGGTGCTGTTTCATGAGGGAGAAAAAGATTTTAAAAAGACTTTACTTCAAGAGATAAAAAAACAGCCTGCTGAGAACGGCCATTTTCAGATGGAATGGGAAGGCAAGGTGTATTCTGTCTCCTTTGGAGAAATGAACCGGATGCATCAGCAATGGACCTTTGTGTCAGCGGCGCCTCTTTCAGCTATTACAGCGCCGATGGTGTTTTTATCAAAAGTGATCATCGTGATGCTGGTCATTTGCATCGGTTTGGCGGTATGCATGACATGGTATGCATCAAAAAAAATCTATCGTCCCATTCAGCATTTGCTTGGCTTGTTTACCGGTGGAGAGAAGAAAGTATGGCAGGCGTCCGGGCAGGATGAATTCAAGTGGATTGAAAAGAGATGGCAGGATCTATCCCTTGAAAGCCGGAAGCTCCAAGAGCAGCTCCTGCGGCAGACGCCCCATATGAAAAAGAGTTTTTTGCAGCACCTCTTGCAGGGGGATTTTTACTATGACAACGAGGACAGTCTCAGATCTCGGATGGAGGAGGCTGGCTGGAACATCGGCGGAAACGTGTTTCATGTGCTGGATCTACAGGTGACAGGGCTCCGCTGTGAAAAAAGCATCTTCCGTGAAGGTGATGAACAGCTTGCCGTGTTTACCCTGACTAATATCGCTGAGGAATTGGCGGATAAACGCGTTTTTCAGCTCTCCATACTTGATATCGGCCGGCTTTCTGTCACCGTTCTTGTGATAAAAACAAACAGCTCTGATCTGAAGGCGTATATAACAGAGCTGGCACGCCAATTTGGGAATGTAACCGGACTATGCCTGACCTCGACATTGAGCAGCGAGACGGAGCGTGTCACGGAAATTCCTTCTTTATTTCAGAATGTGAAAAGCGGCAAATCCCGCAGGCAGTTTGCTAACCGGGATCAGGTCATTGATTTGCAGGCCGACTTCCCTCAGGATGAGCAGTTCGCCCCTTATTACCCCTTTGAGCTGGAAAAACAAATTGTTCAGGCCATCCGGCTGGAAAGAAAACAGGAAGCCAAGGAACTGATAGATGGATGTATGAGGGAACTGGCGGAAAAGGCGGCCATAGACAGGCATGTGCATTCCGCCCTGATTCAGCTGTTTTCCCGCATTCAGGAGGATATTTTGCATTCCGGGCTCAATCCCAGCGAACTGTTTCAGCATCGGAATCCGTTTCTTGATATTTCAGAATTGCGCGAACCAAATGAAGCGGCGGCCTGGCTGATGGATGCAGTGGTGACGCCTTACCTTTCCAAGCTTGAGGGCAGAAAAAACAGACAGCAAAAGCAGCTGGCAGAACGTGTGATTGCGATGATTCACGAACAGTATATGGCGGACATTTCATTGGAAAGCTGTGCCGATGCGCTTGGCATGAATTCATATACGTTAAGCAAGGCATTTAAGCAAGTGACCGGCATTAATTTTATCGATTATGTGACCCAGATCAGAATCGAAAAGGCGAAAGAACTGCTGGTCAATACGAATAAAAAAATTCATGACGTATCAGAAGAAGTCGGCTACCGCCACAATTACTTTAACCGGATTTTTAAAAAACAGGTCGGCATGCCTCCGGGTGTCTTCAGGCAAATGTATCAGGAAACGCCGTGAAAGGAGAGAACATGTGATGAAGAAACCGATTCAAGTATTTTTAGCGGGGGATTCCACTGTGAGTGACTGCCCGCCTCATGAAGCGCCGATGGCGGGGTGGGGGCAGGTATTCGGGCAATTGTTTTCTGAAGATGTGCTGGTCCGCAATCATGCCAAAGGAGGAGCGAGCACCAATTCTTTTGTGGAGGAAGGAAGGCTTCAAGCAATTGCCGAACGCATCACACAAGGCGATTATTTGTTGATTCAATTCGGCCACAATGACCAAAAACCGCGGGGGACGAAGCCGTACTCCACATTTCAGCAGTTTCTTACCTTGTTTGCAGATACGGCACGCGAAAAGGGCGCGCATCCTGTGTTCGTCACATCGGTGCAGCGCCGCCGCTTTGATGAAAACGGACGGATTGAGCATACGCTCGGCGAGTACCCTGATGCGATGAAAGCACTGGCGAAGGAGCTCGATGTACCTGTGATTGATCTGCTTGCGAAAACAAAGGTGCTGTATGAAGCATACGGGCCGGAGGAGTCGAAGCGATTGTTCGTTTGGTTTCAGCCGAATGAACATCCGAATTACCCGGACGGCATTGAGGACAATACGCATTTTTCGGAAGAAGGGGCAATGGAGGTTGCGAAGCTTGTGGCAGAAGGCATTGAAGAGCTCGGACTTCCGCTTAAGGACCACCTTGTGAGCCGGGAGGGAAAAGAACATGTATAAGGAAGGCGCTTGCTTGTACCGCAATCCGCTCCGGTCTAAAAGCGATGTGAAGGACTGGCGGATGGAGGGAGGCGGACAGATCTCATTTGACGATCACAGCTTGCACCTGTCACATGTCCAGGATGAAGCGCACTTTGTCTTTTGGTGTCCGGAAACCTTTCCAGACGGCATCATTGTGACATGGGATTTCTCTCCGATCGAGCAGCCGGGATTGTGTATGCTGTTTTTTTCTGCTGCGGGAATGGGAGGCGAGGATTTGTTTGATCCAAGTCTCCAGAAAAGAACGGGACAATACCCCGAGTATCATTCGGGGGACGTCAACGCTCTCCACCTGTCGTATTTCCGCAGAAAATACGCGGAGGAAAGAGCATTCCGCACCTGCAATTTAAGAAAAAGCCGCGGTTTCCACCTCGCCGCAATGGGTGCCGATCCGCTGCCTGCTCCAGACGACGCTGATTCTCCGTATCGTATGAAGCTGATCAAAGACAAAGGCTATGTGCACTTTTCAATCAATGGTCTGCCCATTCTTGAGTGGATGGACGACGGCAGCACATATGGGCCTGTGTTAACAAAAGGAAAAATCGGGTTCCGGCAGATGGCCCCCATGAAAGCCGTTTACAGGGATTTTGCCGTGCATCAAGCGGTGAGAAGATGAAGACGAATGTAACGGATGCGCTTTATGCAGGCTGCGAAGCGGTGGTGAAAATAGCATGGCTCAACGGGCTGTGGCTGTTGTTTACACTTTTGGGCGGCGTTCTTTTCGGATGGGCGCCGAGCACAGCCGCGATGTGTGCCGTTATAAGGAAATGGCTGATGGGGCAAAAGGATGTCCCGATATTTCCGTTATTTCTCGATACCTATAAAAAAGAGTTTCTCAAGGTTAATGCGATCGGATTGGCGTTTTCGGCTCTTTTGATCATATTGTCTGCCAACTATCATTATTTTTCTGCCAGTACGAATTGGCTGTCCTTTGCCGTAACAAGCTGCACGCTGCTTGCAGGGCTTTTGTATATCATCGCGCTGATGTATGTGTTTCCCCTTTATGTGCATTATCAGCTCCCGCTTCGCAAATATATACCGCAGGCACTGCTGTTTGGCGCCATGAGGCCGCTGACGACCGGCTGTATGCTGATCGGGTGCGGATTTGTCCTTTATTTGCTTTATACGCTTCCTGGCCTGATCCCATTTTACGGCCCGTGTTTATTTGGGCTTGTGTTGATGTTTTTTGCTCTTAGGGGATTTCAAAAGACGGAGGCCCAGCACCATCAAGCCGGGTAACAAAAAAATGACAAATACGCAAAAAAGTGCAGTGTCCGAAATAGGCAGATGCAAAAAAGTGAAATTGAAGACAGCTCACACAGCGCATAAAATCCAATTTAAGTAAGCGCTTACAGATGAATGAGAAGGAGCTGTCTGATGATTACACAAAGGAAACGCATGTTTACCGCTGTTACGTTGCTGGTCTTGTTGGTGATGGGAGCCTCTGTATGTCCTGTGAAAGCTGAAGGGGCAGCGCGGCAGATGGAAGCGCTGAACCGGGGGCTTGTAGCGGTCAAGACGGACGGGGGCATTTTTGTCAGCTGGCGGTTTCTTGGAACCGAAAACGCATCTGTTTTGTTCAATGTGTACAGAGACGGGCAAAAACTGAATGCTGCGCCTGTCAAAACAACGAACTATGTGGATAAAAACGGATCGGCGGGCTCAACGTATACGGTTCGGGCTGTTGTAAACGGTACCGAACAGCCGGCTTCTGAAAAAGCCTCCGTATGGGCGCAGCCGTATCATTCCGTCCCGATGGATAAACCGGCTGGCGGCACGACGCCAAAGGGTGAAGCTTACACGTACAGCGCTAATGACGCAAGTGTTGGCGATGTGGATGGTGACGGGCAATACGAGCTGATCCTGAAATGGGACCCGTCTAACTCAAAAGACAATTCACAGGATGGCTATACGGGTGACGTGCTGATTGACGCGTATAAACTGGATGGCACAAAGTTATGGCGGATCAATCTCGGCAAAAACATCAGAGCGGGCGCGCACTACACCCAGTTTATGGTGTATGACCTTGATGGTGACGGAAAAGCGGAAGTGGCAATGAAAACGGCAGACGGGACAAAAGACGGCACGGGCAAAGTAATTGGAGATGCCAATGCAGATTACAGAAATGAACAGGGGCGTGTGCTTTCAGGCCCTGAATATCTCACTGTGTTTCAAGGTTCAACCGGGAAAGAGCTTGTCACCGCAAATTTTGAACCGACGCGCGGCAATGTGTCGGATTGGGGAGACAGCTACGGCAACCGTGTTGACCGTTTTCTCGCCGGCATTGCCTACCTTGATGGACAGCGGCCGAGCCTGATCATGACCAGAGGGTATTACGCTAAAACCATGCTAGTTGCCTATAACTTCAGGGATGGAAAGCTGTCAAAGCTTTGGACGCTGGACTCCTCAAAGTCAGGAAATGAAGCGTTTGCTGGACAGGGGAATCACAACCTGAGCATCGCGGACGTTGACGGGGATGGAAAAGATGAGATTATTTTCGGCTCAATGGCTGTTGATCATGACGGGAAAGGCATGTACTCGACCGGATTAGGCCATGGGGATGCCCTTCATACAGGAGATCTTGATCCGGGCCGGCCGGGGCTTGAGGTGTTTCAAGTTCATGAGGACAAAAATGCAAAATACGGCTTATCTTTTCGGGATGCTGCAACCGGAAAAATCCTTTGGGGCGTTTATGCCGGCAAGGATGTAGGCCGGGGAATGGCTGCTGATATTGACCCGCGTTATCCGGGACAGGAGGTGTGGGCAAACGGTTCTCTCTACTCAGCGAAAGGGGTCAAAATCGGAAGCGGGGCTCCGTCCTCGACCAACTTCGGCATCTGGTGGGACGGCGATCTGCTGCGGGAACAGCTGGACAGCAACCGAATTGATAAGTGGGATTATCAAAACGGCGTATCGAAAAATGTGCTGACTGCATCAGGCGCAGCGGCTAACAACGGCACAAAAGCAACACCAACGCTTCAGGCTGATCTGCTCGGTGACTGGCGCGAGGAAGTGGTGTGGAGAACGGAGGACAGCAGTGCACTGCGCATTTACACGACGACCATTCCGACTGAGCACAGGCTGTATACGCTGATACACGATCCGGTGTACCGGCTTGGCATCGCCTGGCAAAATGTCGCCTATAACCAGCCGCCGCACACAAGCTTCTTTTTAGGAGACGGCATGGCGGAACAGCCAAAACCAAATATGTATACGCCTTAACTGAAAGGGGGAAGGAACGGGCTGCGCGCAGCCCGTTCCCATTAAAATGAAACCAAAAAAGAGGCAAATGGAATACCTGACCAGAGGTTTGATTGCGGTAAAGACAGAACAGGGCGTGTTTGTCAGCTGGCGTTTTCTCGGCACGGATCATGAGACGACGGCTTTTCACCTTTATCGGGATGGAAAGCGGATCACCCGCGATCCAATCGATGAAAGCACTAATTTTCTCGATCAAAATGGAACGGCTGACTCTGTTTATCAAGTGGCGGCTGTCAATAAAGGACGGGAAGAAAAGCTTTCCAAGGAAGCTCGTGTTTGGCAGGAAAATGTCCTGGAGGTTCCGCTTGCCAAACCGGAAGGCGGTGTGGCGCCGGACGGAAAGCCGTACACTTACAGCGCCAATGATGCCAGTGTCGGGGATATAGACGGGGATGGAGAATATGAAATGATCCTGAAGTGGGACCCATCCAATTCAAAAGACAACGCTCATGACGGTTATACCGGGGAGGTGCTCATAGATGCCTATAAACTGGACGGCACCTTTTTGTGGCGCATCAACCTCGGCAGAAACATCAGAGCGGGCGCTCATTACACGCAATTTATGGTGTATGACCTTGACGGTGACGGAAAAGCAGAAATCGCCATGAAAACAGCTGACGGCACAACAGACGGGAAAGGACATATCATCGGTGATGAGCATGCCGATTTTAGAAATGAACAGGGAAGGATTCTGTCCGGACCGGAATATTTGACGGTGTTTAAAGGAGAAACCGGTGAGGCGCTCACGACCGTGGAATATGAACCGCCCCGCGGCAAACTGGAGGATTGGGGAGACGGCTATGGAAATCGGATGGACCGTTTTCTCGCCGGGATCGCTTATTTGGATGGGGAGCGGCCGAGCCTCGTGATGGCGCGGGGCTATTATACGAGAGCCGTTCTCGTAGCATACGATTTCAGAAACGGAAGGCTCAAAAAACGCTGGCTATTTGACTCCAACCAGCAGGGCCATGAAGCGTACGCAGGACAGGGGAACCACAGCTTGAGCGTGGCAGACGTTGACGGAGACGGAAAAGATGAAATCATATACGGCGCAATGGCTGTCGATCATGACGGAACCGGCCTGTACTCAACGGGGCTCGGGCACGGAGACGCGATGCATGTAGGGGATCTGGACCCGTCACGAAAAGGGCTTGAAGTGTTTCAGGTGCATGAGGACGCCACGAAGCCGTACGGACTGTCACTCCGAGATGCCGGAACCGGTGAGATATTATGGGGCGTCCATGCTGGAACTGACGTTGGCCGGGGCATGGCGGCTCATATTGACCCAAGCTACAAAGGATCGCTTGTCTGGGGAATTGATCCGCCGGGCAATGATGGCATGTCGTATGGGCTTTTCACGAGCAAAGGCGAAAAAATCAGCGACAAAGCGCCCGCTTCAGCCAATTTCGCCATATGGTGGGACGGTGATTTGGTCAGAGAACTGCTTGATCATGACTGGGACGGAACGATCGGCAGGCCAAAGATTGAAAAATGGGATGCTGAAAACGGCTGTCTGAAGACGATATTTCAGCCGGCCGGCGTGCTGTCCAACAACGGCACGAAAGGAAACCCGGTTCTTCAGGCCAACCTGTTCGGAGACTGGCGGGAAGAAGTGATATGGAGAACGGAAGACAGCAGCGCGCTCCGTATCTATACAACGACACATCTCACCCGCCACCGCTTTTACACGCTGATGCATGATCCGGTTTACAGGCTCGGCATCGCCTGGCAGAATACCGCCTACAACCAGCCGCCGCACACGAGCTTTTACCTCGGAACGGGAATGAAAAAACCGCCGAAGCCCGTCCTGTACATAGCGGGAAGCAAAGCGGAGGCGCCGCTGTAGGAGGACTAAGGGATAAGACGCAAAGGCTGAACGCTACGACAAGATGATTAACGAACGGGCAGGACGAACCAATGCTCAAGCGCTGTACGCACCGGTCTTTTCAAGGGAAGAGCTATCCGTGATGGAAGCTGTATAAAAAACGAGGAGGAATGAAAAAATGGCAAATCATATTTATCTTGCCGGCGATTCGACTGTTCAAACGTATGGAGACAGCACAAATCAAGGGGGCTGGGGGCAGTTTCTCGGCTCGCATCTGCCTGAGCATATTCAAGTGATAAACAGAGCGATCGGGGGAAGAAGTTCGAAAACATTTGTCGAAGAGGGCAGGCTTCAGGCGATCCTTGATGTGATTGAGCCGGATGATTGGCTGTTCGTGCAGATGGGCCATAATGACGCGTCGAAAAATAAGCCGGAGCGCTACACCGAGCCCTACACTACTTATAAACAATATTTAAAGCAGTATATCGCAGGCGCACGGGAAAAAGGCGCCCATCCGCTTCTCATTACCCCCGTAGCCCGCTTTCATTACGAAAATGGCGTGTTTTTGAACGATTTTCCAGATTACTGCATTGCCATGAAGCAGACGGCTGAAGAGGAGAATGTCCAGCTCATTGATCTGATGGAGAAAAGCCTTGCTTTCTTTACTGAGAAGGGCGAGGAAAAAGTGTACACCTATTTTATGGTTTCAGAAGGGATTAACGATTACACGCATTTTACAAAAAAAGGCGCAAATGAAATGGCGAAACTTGTGGCAAAAGGCATAAAGGAGCTCGGCCTGCCATTGACAGAATCGATCATCAAAGAAGGGTGAAAATGTGATGAGAAAACTGTATCATGGCGCTTGCTATTATCCGGAATTATGGGATGAAGAGACGATTCAGCAGGACATTGACATCATGCGTGAAGTTGGCGTAAATGTTGTGCGGATCGGTGAATTTGCCTGGTCTGTCATGGAACCTGAAGAAGGAAAAATTGACATCGGTTTTTTCAAAGAAATCATCGCCCGGCTGTATGACAGCGGGATCGAAACGATTATGTGCACGCCGACGCCTACCCCGCCGATTTGGCTGTCACACGACCGGCCCGAACGCATGCATGTCAATGAAAAAAGAGAGATCATGGGGCATGGCTCCCGTCAGCACGCCTGCACGAACAACCCGTATTTCCGAAAAAAAGCCGCCATCATCACCACAGCCATCGCCAAGGAGCTTGGCCGGCTCCCGGGGCTGATCGGCTGGCAGCTAGATAATGAGTTTAAATGCCATGTTGCAGAATGCATGTGTGAGACATGCTTGCGCTTATGGCATGACTGGCTCAAAAATCGCTATGGGGTGATTGAGCGGTTGAATGAAGCTTGGGGAACCGATGTGTGGAGCGAAACCTATCAGACGTTTGAGCAAGTCCCGCAGCCGGGACCGGCCCCGTTTCTGCATCATGCCTCTTTAAGCACTATGTATCAGCTGTTTTCGATGGAGATGATCGCTTCGTTTGCGGATGAACAGGCCAAAATCATCCGCTGCTATTCAGATGCGCCGATCACGCATAACGGATCAGTCATGTTCAGCGTGGACAATGAGCGAATGTTTCAGAATCTCGATTTTGCCTCCTATGACACGTACGCTTCGCAGGAAAACGCCTCTGCCTTTTTATTGAACTGTGATTTATGGAGAAATTTGAAACAGGGGCGCCCGTTTTGGATTTTGGAAACGAGTCCGTCGTATGCCGCCTCGCTTGAAAGCTCCGCTTACCCGCACGCAGACGGGTATTTGCAGGCCGAAGCCGTATCGTCCTACGCCTTAGGGAGCCAGGGATTTTGCTACTGGCTATGGCGACAGCAGCGTTCAGGCAGCGAGATTTCCCACGGTTCGGTTCTCAGTGCCTGGGGCGAACCCACCATTGGCTACCAAAATGTGCTGGCGGTTGAGCGGGCAAGAAAGGAAATCGAGCCTATTATTCTATCGACTGAACCCGTTCAAGCCGAGGCGGCGATGACTTACTCTGACAGAGCAAAAGCATTTATTAAAACTGAGCCTCACCGGGGACTCCGGCATCGTTCGCTTGTGACGCATTTTTATGAACGTATTCTCAACACGGGGATTCACCGTGACCTTATTCCGGAAGGCGCTCCGCTGGACGGCTACCGCTTGCTGTTTACGCCATTTGTGCCGTATTTGTCTGCTGAATTTATCAAAAAAGCTTCGGCATTCGCTGAAGCGGGCGGCATCTGGATCGCCGGGCCGCTGACAGGAGGGCGCACATGCGAGCATACGATTCATACCGATTGCGGACTTGGCGAACTTGAGAAAACGTCAGGGATCAAAACACTGTTTACCTTTCCGATGAATGAGAACGTGAATACAGGAAAAGCGTTTGGCATCACGGCGCCGCTCGGACTATGGAGCGCGGTGTTTGACACAGAGAGCGGAAACACCCTTGGCACGGTTGAATCAGGACCGGGGGCGGGCCATGCATTTCTGACGGAACGGAATTACGGCGAGGGGAAAATTGTCATGCTGGGCTCGCTTCCATCCGGGAAAGAAGGGGATGCGATGCTGGAAGCGCTCGTTAGGCATTACGCGGAGGAAGCTGTTATTTCCAGCCGGTCGGATGTTACGCCCGGCACAATCGTTGCCCCGCGCAAAGGCGATAACGGCCTTGTGTGGATCATCGTGAATATGGATGGAAAAGGAGGAAGTGTGACACTGCCGGAAGCGGGAACAGATCTGTTGACGCACCGCTTGGAAAAGGCGGGGAGGCTGGCGGTCGGACCGCATGAATACCGTGTGATTCAATTTGACAATCCCAGCTGATTCTTTGCATCGAATCAGCTTTTTTCTATGGAGGGAGAGACCGATGAAAAAGATCAAATGGTTATCAGGACAGCCAAAGGTGATAAGCGGTGTGACGTGGGGCGTGCCATGGAAAAAAGGAGAATTAAAAAAGGGTGACCGTCTGGCGCTTATGAATAAAAACGCGGAAACGCGATATGTGCAAAGCGAACCGTCGGCCTATTGGCCGGACGGGAGCATCAAGTGGACAAAGCACGCGGCGGTGTTTGGCGGTAAGGAAAACCAAAACTTTATCGTGCAAAAAAGAGAAGTCCCGCAGCCAACTGAATCGCTCAGTATTCATGAGACAGAGCATGATTTCCAAGTGGATACAGGAGCACTCGTTTGTACCATTGATAAAACAGGATCTGATTTCATTCAATCATTGCAGATCAATGGAAAGCCGATCGCCGCAGGCGGGAGGCTCGTTGCCATAAGAGAAACGAGAAAGGAGTCAGCGGCGGAAACGGTTCTTTTGCATGAAAGGTCTGTCAGCTTTATCAAACGGGCTGCGATTGAGCAGAGTGGTCCTGTCAAAGCAGTAGTCAAAATCGAGGGAGTGCATGTGCTCCATAAAACGAATGAAGAATGGCTGCCGTTTGTCATCCGATTGACGTTTTATGCCGGGCTGTCTGAGATCGGCCTTGTGCACACGCAGCTGATTGACAGGAGCGGTAAACAAGAATTCATTAAGGGGCTCGGTATCGAATTTGCCCTTTTTTTGGAGGGAGAGCCGTACAACCGCCATTTCCGCTTTGCGGGAGAGAAAGGGATGTACAAAGAACCCGCCCAGCTATTTGGCACACGTAAATTCAATGAACGGTATCCGCTTTATGAAAAACAAATCAATGGCGAAATGCTGTCTCCAGATGAAGAGCATAAGGAATGGTTTGCACATGGCACACAGAATGCGGTTTGGGAAGATGTGAAGCTTGTTCAGGATTCCAGCGATCATTACAGCCTGTCAAAACGGACCGGAAAAGATTATGCGTGGGTTGGAATGCTGCATGGCAGCCGGGCGAAGGGGCTTTGCTATGCGGGCGGAGAAAATGGCGGTGTGGCTCTCGGCCTGCGGTATTTCTTTGAGAAATACCCTTCAGCACTGGAAATCACAGGTCTTGCCGGCAGCCGCCCCAAAATGACCGTCTGGCTTTGGCCCCCGGACGGCGAAGCGATGGATTTGCGGCATTATACAGGAAACACCCACGTGGCCAGCGCGTATGAAGGCTTTGATGAAATGCGCTCTGATCCGACAGGCATTGCGAACACAAATGAAATCAGCCTGGCGTGCTTTTCGCACATGCCGTCTGACGAAGTCCTTAATGCACTCGCTGACAAATGGCAGGCGCCGCCGCTCATTGTATGCGAGCCGGACGTTTATTACGAATCAAAAGCACTCGGGGTTTGGAGCATCATTGACACATCCCATCCGCTCAAAAAAGAGCTGGAAGAACAGCTTGATGCGGCCTTTCTGTTTTATAAAAAGGAAGTAGAGCAACGCAGATGGTACGGTTTTTGGCATTATGGCGATGTCATGCATACGTATGACCCGATCCGGCATATGTGGCGGTACGATCTCGGTGGATACGCATGGCAAAACAATGAGCTCGTTCCGACCCTATGGCTGTGGCAGGCGTTTTTCCGCTCAGGCAGAGAGGATATCTTTCGCATGGCAGAAGCCATGACCCGCCATACGAGCGAAACGGACAGCTTTCACCTCGGTGAATACGCCGGGCTTGGTTCACGGCATAACGTTGTGCACTGGGGATGCGGCTGCAAGGAAGCGAGAATCAGCATGGCCGGGCTTTATAAATTCTATTATTATCTGACGGGTGATGAGCGGACGGGAGATCTTTTGACAGAAGTGAAGGATGCCGATTATGCCCTCGTCAAAACCGATCCGATGCGCGCTTTTTACGAGAAAGGCAAGCACCCGACTCACGCCAGAACGGGACCGGACTGGGCGGCGTTTTGCTCGAACTGGCTGGCGGAATGGGAGCGGACCGAAAATCCGAAATATCTCAAAAAAATCGAAACGGGAATCAACTGTCTGAAGCTGCTGCCGCTCCGCTTATTATCCGGCCCGACATTTGAATATGACCCGGCGACCTCGATGCTTCATCACATGGGAGACGGCATTGCGGGCGGATATCATATGATCATTGCCTTCGGCGCGCCGCAAGTGTGGATGGAGCTGGCTGAGCTTCTTGATGACCGGGAATGGGAGGATATGCTGAGTGAATTCGGCGAATTTTACACACTCAGTGATGAGGAAAAACGGAAAAAAAGCGGAGGCGCTCTTCATGACAGGCATTTTCACTGGCCGATGTTCGCCGCCGGTATGACAGCCTACGCCGCGAGAAAAAAACAAGATCCTCATCTCGCCGCCAAAGCGTGGAATCTTTTGCTCGATGATAAGCTCAGCCATACGCCGCTTCCGATCAAACCGGAGCGCATCGAGACATGGACGCAGCTAGAGGAGCTTCCATGGGTGACAACGAACACTGTCTCTCAATGGTGTTTAAATGTCATAGCGGCGCTGGAACTGATCGGAGATTCCCTTCCGGCAAAAAAAGAAACATCGGGCAAAAAAGGATAACAGCCGGAATTTCATAGGAGAAATGGTGCAAAAAATGAAGATTGCAAGAATTTATGTAAGCGCTTTATATTGAGAGGGGCAAAGGGGAAATGCAAATTGAAAAAAGGGGGACTTACGCAACATGAAAATAAGAATGCGAAAAAAATGGATGGCCTTGCCGCTTGCTGCCATGATGATCGCCGGATGCAGCCATTCGGAAACATCCAATTCAGCAAGCGGTTCGAAAGATACGATCAAAATTATGGCGCCGCTCTTATCGCCGGAAAGCCCAAGTGATAAGAGCCCTTCATTAAAAGCGCTCGAAAAATACACAGGCAAAGAGATTAAGGTCACATGGGTGCCTGATTCATCCTACAACGACAAATTCAACATCGTCATGGCTTCAGGAGAGATGCCTCACGCGATTGTCATTAAAGATAAGTCAGCCGGCTTTATCAAATCTGTCAAAGCAGGGGCGTTTTGGGAGCTGTCTCCTTATTTAAAAGACTACAAGAATTTAAGCCAGGCAGATGAAAAGATTTTGAAGAACAGCTCGGTGAACGGCGAGGT
This sequence comes from Bacillus sp. LM 4-2, assembly GCF_000978495.1. Classification (NCBI taxonomy): domain Bacteria; kingdom Bacillati; phylum Bacillota; class Bacilli; order Caryophanales; family Bacillaceae; genus Bacillus; species Bacillus sp. LM 4-2. Next base: position 764,018 of record NZ_CP011101.1, read on the forward strand.
GTACGGAATCTACAGAACGAGGGATCTGATCAGGGCGTGTATGATCTTCAGAACCGACTGGCTGAAAAATGTCGGTCTGGATATGCCGGAAACGCTTGATGATTTCTATGAAGTGCTGAAAGCCTTTAAGGAAAAAGATCCTGACGGAAACGGCAAGGATGATACGTACGGCATGGTCGTGCCGAAATGGATGGGACTCGGCAACGGAAGCCCATGGGATGTTCTGCAAATCTGGTTCGGCGCTCCGAACCGCTACGGTGTTGAAAACGGAAAGCTGATTCCAGATTTTACAACGAAGGAATACATGGATGCGCTCACGTTTTTTAAAAAGCTCTATGATGAGGGCTTGATCAATAAGGACTTTGCTGTCATGGATTCTGCGAAGTGGAATGATCCGGTTGTAAAAGGAAAAGCGGGTGTCATCGTTGATACAGGCTCAAGAGCGTCTCAAATCCAAAGCGCGATGGAGGAGGCGGATGAGGATGAGTCGAACAAGGATATCATTGATATCGTCGGCTCGCTTGAGGGACCGAATGGCAAGCGCACCTTCCCGACATCTGGTTATTCAGGCATGATCACGATACCAAAATCAAGCGTCAAAACCGAAAAAGAGCTGAAAGAGGTGCTGTCCTTCCTCGATAAGATGAATGATAAGGAAGCGCAGATTCTCACGAACAACGGAGTGAAGGGCCGCAATTACGAGCTCAAGGACGGCGTATTCACCTCACTTGAAAAAAACAATAAATCTCTCCTGTATGAGCATGAAGGCTTGGCACAGTTCAGCATGTCGATTCCGAAAAGCGAGTATTACATCGAAGACCAGAAAACCAAGCTCTTCCAGCATCGCAAGGACATCATAACCGAAGGAGAAAAAATAGCCGTCTTTAACCCTGCTGAGTCGCTTGTATCTGATGTCTATACCCAAAAAGGAGCCCAGCTTGACAACATCATCCTCGACGCGAGAACACAATTTATCATTGGAGAAATTGATGAAAAAGGGTTCGCTGATGCAGTGGAGCTTTGGAAAAAAAGCGGCGGCAATGACCTGATGAAGGACTTGAACAAATTGTACCAATCGTCAAAATAAACCGATGCGCCTGCCTTTCGGCGGGCGCCCCGGTATCACGAAAGGAGAACAGATATGGAAACAGTGCCGAAGAAGGGAGATGCACCTGTTCTCACCGCTGGAAAAGGCATCAGCTGGATGGCTGCGCTCAAACGGGACAAATGGCTTTATCTTCTTCTTATTCCCGGTCTGCTTTATTTCTTGATTTTCAAATACTTGCCGATGTGGGGTGTGCTGATCGCTTTTAAAGACTATTCGCCATATCTCGGCTTCTGGAAAAGCGAATGGGTCGGCTTTGATTATTTCAAAGACTTTTTTATGAATCCGGATTTTTTCCGGCTGCTGCGCAACACCCTCATGCTGGCGAGTCTGGATCTTTTGTTTGCCTTTCCCGCGCCTCTCATTTTGGCCCTGCTTTTGAATGAGGTAAGAAAGGCTGTGTATAAAAGATGTATCCAAACCTTTATTTACGTACCCCATTTTGTATCATGGACAATTGTGATCAGCATCACCTTCGTTTTTTTTACTGTCGATACAGGTGTGATCAACAAAATGATCATGAGCCTGACAGGTGAGCAGATTTCTTTCTTGTCGGATGCAGACTGGTTCCGGCCAATGATTGTGATGCAAAGCATTTGGAAGGAGACGGGCTGGGGAACGATTCTATTTTTGGCAGCGCTTGCTACGGTTGATCAAGAGCAGTATGAAGCGGCCATCATGGACGGAGCGGGGCGGTTCAGGAGAATGTGGCATATTACGCTGCCGGCGATTAGAAGCACCATTATCGTTTTGTTGATTTTAAGAATCGGCAGCTTTTTGAATCTAGGCTTTGAACAGGTGTATTTGATGACGAACTCGCTCAACCGCAGTGTGGCTGACATCTTCGACACGTATGTGTACATGATGGGGATTACCCAAGGGGCGTATAGCTACAGCACGGCGGTCGGTTTGTTTAAATCAGTTGTCGGGATTATCTTGATTTTTGGCGCCAATTACATTGCGAAAAAGTTTGATCAGGAAGGATTGTTTTAGAGGAGGGAGAGGTATGGCTGAAATTCACACGATGCACAACACCAAAGCCGGACGGGTGTTTGACGTCTGCAACATTCTGTTTCTCGGCGGTGTCGGCGCGATTACCATTTTGCCGTTTTTATATATTATCGCCGGTTCCTTTGCGACAGAAGCGGAACTCGCCCAGCGGAGCTTCTTTATTTTCCCGAAAACCTTTACACTTGATGCTTACAAGTATGTGTTTTCGACACCGACGTTCCTTCGAAGCATGGGCGTGTCCATCTTCATCACGGTGGTTGGGACGGCTGTACAGCTGTTTTTTACCTTCACGATGGCGTATCCGCTGGCGAAACGGCATGTGAAGGGACGGAATCTGCTGTTGAATCTGGTGATTTTCTCCATGCTGTTTTCAGGCGGCATGATTCCGACGTACCTTGTCGTAAAATCACTTGGCCTTTTGGATACGTATTGGGCATTGATTCTGCCGATGGCGATTAATCCGTTCAACCTTATTATTATCAAAAACTTCTTTCAGCAGCTGCCGCGCGAGCTGGAGGAATCAGCAAAAATTGACGGCTGTTCCGAAATCGGCGTCTTCTGGCGGATCGCCCTGCCTCTGTCAAAGCCGGTCATAGCGACCTTTGCGCTGTTTTATGCGGTCGGGATTTGGAATGATTTCTTCCACGCTCTCTTATATATCAATGACAGTGCAAAATGGCCGCTGCAAATGGTGCTTCGCCAAGTCACGATTTTATCGGATTTAACGGCGACCAATGGCGATACGATGCAAAATGCCGTTCCGCCGGAGCAGGGAATTAAACTCGCTGTCATTGTCATAGCGACGCTGCCGATTTTGGCGGTCTATCCATTTTTACAAAAACACTTTGCAAAGGGGATGCTGATTGGTTCGGTGAAAGGCTGAGAAAGGGAGTGTTTCATATCAGTACATTAGATCGGATTAAGATTGCCTATATCGGCGGGGGGTCCCAAGGCTGGGCCAGAAGCCTGATGAGTGATTTGTCGATTGATGAACGGATGTCAGGCACGGTGGCGCTCTATGATCTTGATTTTGAAGCCGCTCAGAAAAATGAAGTGATCGGCAATCACAGCGGGAACGGCAGATGGAGATATGAGGCTGTTTCTACTTTGAAAAAGGCGTTATCAGCCGCGGATATCGTCATTATTTCCATTTTGCCGGGATCACTGGATGATATGGAAGTCGATGTCCACTTGCCTGAGCGCTGCGGTATTTATCAGTCTGTAGGTGATACTGTCGGGCCTGGAGGGATCATCAGGGGCTTGCGTGCTGTGCCGATATTTGCGGAAATTGCCCGGGCAATAAGAGACTACGCACCTGAATCATGGGTCATTAATTATACAAACCCGATGTCTGTCTGTACAAGAGTGCTGTATAAAGTGTTTCCCGGCATCAAAGCGATTGGCTGCTGCCACGAGGTATTCGGGACGCAAAAGTTATTGGCGGAAATGGTCACGGAAAGGCTGGGGATTGAGGTGCCGCGGCGTGAGGATATCCGCGTTAATGTGCTCGGCATTAACCATTTTACATGGATCACAAAAGCCTCTTACCGCCATATTGACCTGCTGCCTATATTCCGTGAATTCAGCGCGCACTATGGGGAATCAGGAGGATATGAGCTGGAGGGGGAAAGCTGGAGGGACAGCGTCTTTTGTTCGGCACACCGTGTTGCGTTTGATTTATTTGAAACGTATGGCGCCATCCCTGCTGCGGGAGACAGGCATCTGGCAGAGTTTCTTCCCGGCCCATACCTCAAACAGCCTGAAGTATGGAAATTTCATCTCACACCTATATCATTCAGAAAACAAGACAGAGCTGAGAAACGACAAGAAACAGAACGGTTGATCGTGCAACAACGAGGCGTTGCTGAGAAAGCTTCGGGAGAAGAAGGCGTGAATATCATAGCGGCTCTTCTCGGATTGGGTGAACTCGTCACAAATGTAAATATGCCGAATCAAGGCCAGGTCTCAAACCTTCCTATACAAGCCATTGTCGAAACAAACGCATTCATCACAAGGAACCGTGTCCAGCCGATTTTGTCCGGAGCGCTTCCGAAAGGTGTGGAAATGCTGGCGGCTAGGCATATATCCAATCAGGAGGCAGTGGCGGAAGCAGGTTTAACAAAGGACACTGGCCTCGCGTTTCAAGCCTTCCTCAATGACCCGCTTGTCAAGATTGACCGCAGTGATGCAGAGCAGCTTTTCAATGACATGCTCCAATTCACCATGCAACGTTGAGCGGAGCTTTTCCGGTTTAGAAAGGAAAGCATTGACCATACTGATAGTATAATCAAGAAGTAGGTGCTATCAATATGGGAAATTATTTAAGCGTTGCGGTAGAACTGGTCTGCGGTCTAGGCATTTTATTTATCATCTTAAAGCTTCTCGGGAAAACCCAATTTTCTCAAATTACGCCGTTTGATTTTATCTCTGCTTTAATTTTAGGAGAATTGGTCGGAAATGCCGTTTACGATCATGAAATCAAAATCAAAGAAATTATTTTTGCTTCGCTATTGTGGGGCGTGCTGATTTATATTATTGAATTTATCACGCAAAAAATGAAATCATCGCGAAAGTTCTTGGAGGGCGAGCCGAATATCGTCATCCGCAAAGGGGAGCTTCAATATAAAGTATTGAAGAAAAATAAGATGGACATTAACCAGCTGCAAAGCCTTTTGAGGCAAGCTGGGAGCTTTTCGATCCAAGAAGTAGAATATGCGATTTTGGAAACAAACGGGATGGTCAGCGTGCTTCCAAAATCAGACTTTGACAAACCGACCAATAAGGATTTGCAGGTTCCTTCGAAGTCTGTTTCCCTGCCAATCACGTTAATCATAGATGGAGAGCTTGTCCGGGATAATCTGAAGGAAGCAGGTGTGGATGAACAGTGGCTGAAGCAAGAATTGAAAAAGAAGAACATTGATAAGACAGAGGACGTGTTATTTGCAGAATGGCATAAAAATAAGCCGCTGTATACCGTAACATACGAACAAAGCAGATCAACATGACTCTTAGAAAAAAGCTTGCAGCAAGGCGCAAGCTTTTTATTGATTGTATGTCCCTTGTTTGACAGCACGTACATGGTACATGCTCACTTCAGTGCTGATCAGATAGTCAGGCTTTGGTTTGCCTTTGTTTGCTTTATGGCCGGCGATATGCGCATCGCTTTTTTCCCATTGCTTCCAGTGATCCTCTGATTCCCAGCGAATCATGACAACAACTTCTTCATCACCGCGGCGCACATTTTTCTCAAGCACTGTCACATCAATTAAACCTTCTTGTTTTTCAATGATTCCTTCAGCGCTGAAACGTTCTATGACTTTATCTGCAAAGCCTTCTTTAACCGTCATTTTTCTCAACTGTACAAACATTTGTCTCACTCCAATCATTCTCACATATGAATAATTGTAAATGAAATTCATTCTCAAAGTCAAAGAAAGCGCAGGGCGGAATCGAACCGCCGTGCGCAACAGTTTATTCTTTTAATAAAAACACATTTCCGTCTTCGTCCTTAAATTGAACGAAGGTGCCCCACTCCATTTGATTGGGCTCACCGAGAAATTCTACACCGTTTGTCTTCATTTTCTCGTATGTACCAAAGATGTCTTCGCATTCAAACACAATAGAAGCCTTCATTTGCTCTGAGCCTTTCATCATGGCTTTCGGGTAAATGACTAAACGAGTCTCGGCCCCTTTTGGCGCAACCTCCAGCCAGCTTGCTTCAGGTCCCATTGGGTGGTCCGCTGCAATATCAAAGCCTACCTTCTCTGTCCAAAATTGCTTCGCTTTCTGCTGGTCCTCGACATATACAGCAACAGTGCCAATTTGTTTGATCATAGGGAAACCTCCAAGTTGAAAAGATAATAATACTATAACCTGTTTACGGCCGAAGTAACATAAAAAAATCAGCCGGGAAACCGGCTGATTTTTAAAATGAGCAGCTGACAACATCGATGTGATTTGTGTCTAAGGCGAAATAAACCCAGCGGCGCCGTGAGGAATCCCAATAAAAGCCGCCGACGGATCTTCTGCCAAGGATAATTGGGTAGAACCAAAATGAGCGGCCATTGGTTAACCAAACATAGGTAAATCGGAAAAGGCAAGGACGAATGGTGATTGGTTCAACTAACAAAACGGCTCCTTGAGAACCCTGCGGTTTTGGGGGTTTCGCTGGTATTTGGGAAGGAGGAGGTCCCTGCGGCGCACCGCCGAAGCCTGGGCTGGCACCGCTGCCAATACCAGGGCCGGAGCCGCCGCCAAAGCCTGGAACAGCGCCACCGCCAATGCCAGGGCCGGAGCCGCCGCCAGAGCCCGGAACAGCGCCGCTGCCAATGCCAGGGCCGGAGCCGCCGCCGAAGCCCGGAACAGCGCCGCCGCCAATGCCAGGGCCGGAGCCGCCGCCAGAGCCCGGAACAGCACCGCTGCCAATGCCAGGCCATGGATATCGGTATTCATATTCAAAAGCAGGCCAAGGCTCATAAAAATGCCCCGCTAACATATAAGGATCAACATAATACATGTGATAACGTCCTTTCTCATTGTAAACTGTACATTGCAGTTTATGCGGGCGGACTCTTATTGGTGCATTCGCCTAAGGATATGAAGCAGGAATGCTCTCAGAGAGCAGAATCATTTGATTTTTCTCTAGTCTTATTCACAATTCCGATTTATCATTTTATAATGAAAGTGCTTCTATTACGAAAAAGGAGACAGACCGTGAATATCGATCAATTATTATATCAATATATCATAGACAACACTGCGGATATTACTGAGAAATGGTTCAGTTTGCGTTGCCAGCTAAAAGGCGAGCTATATTCCGCCAGCCATTTAAGTGAAGAAACGAAAACACTTTTAACCGAGCAGCATACATTTACCAATATAACAATCGCAAGCGCTTTTCTGGAGGATCAAACCGATTTTCAAGAAAACATGACAAAATGGGCGCAAAACGTTGCGAAAAACAGGGTAGAGCAGGATGTTCAAGTGCATGAGGTCGTAGAAGCCATATCCAACTCTAGAATCTCATTCTGGGACGCAGTCGCCACATTTATAAAAGAGAATCAGGAGATTGTGACAAATGAGGATGCAGACCGATGGAACCGCATTGTGAATCAATCGTTCGATAAGCTGATTATTGAATTCTCCGAGCAGTACCAAAAATTCATGCTGATGAGGCTCACATCTCAGCAGGAACTGATCTCAGAGCTTGGCTGCCCGGTCATTTCCATTGCCGATGGAATCGGGATATTGCCGCTTATCGGCTCCATTGATACAAAACGGGCACATGTCATTTTAGAAACAGTGCCGGTCCGCTGTGTCGAGAGAAAAATCACAAGCCTCGTCGTTGATCTTTCAGGTGTTCCGATTGTGGATACCATGGTGGCTCAGCAATTGTACAACCTGTCTAAAACGCTTTTCTTATTAGGCGTCAAAGCCGTATTTTCAGGGATTCGCCCGGATGTGGCCCAAACTTCGATTCAATTGGGGCTTGATTTTAGTGAATATGAAACGTACGGCACGCTGAAGCAGGCATTAGAAAATATGGGTGTCCGCTGTATTGTTGAGGAATTGGAAGAAAACAAATAGGAATTTTCCAGGCATATGATTGACCGTCACCGGGTGATCATATGCCTTTTTGATTTGAACAGAAATCACCATTGATTTATCAAAAAAAACATAATATTATAATTCTTATAAGAATACTGTGAATTAAAACCTATTCAACAGGGGGGAAGGTCTTTTGGTTTCTAAATCAACGATTGATCCGGAAGTGATTGAAAAAATAATCAGCTCGCTGGAAACACTCGATTTCGGCACCGTTCAGATTACGGTTCATGATTCTCAGATTACCCAAATTGAGAAAATAGAAAAGCACCGTTTTTCGCTGAAAAGGAAAGAATCAAAATGATAATGTAAAGGGCGTTTGTTTTCATTAAATTCTCCTTAAAACATATACATATTTCATCCAATTTTTATATAATAGACCTTTAAGATCATTTTTTAGGAGGATTTTTGACATGCAAGCTACGGTTCACGAGAGTAAGCAATCGATCATGCAACGCATTTTGACAGTCTTTGTCTTCACTTTGCTGATCGCGACTGTCGGCCTTTTTATCGGCCAATTTGTTCCTGCCGCTTTGATGCTGCCGCTTTCTATTCTTGAAGTGGCGATGATTATTCTGGCCTTCTGGATGCGCAGAAGAAAAGCGGTCGGGTATGCGTTTGTATATACATTCGCGTTTGTTTCCGGCATTACCTTATTTCCGATCGTCAGCCATTACGCTTCCATCGCCGGCGCCTATGTCGTGCTTGAAGCCTTTGGCTCTACATTTGTCATTTTTGCCGTCTTAGGCACAATCGGAGCAAAAATGAAGAAGGATTTATCCTTCCTGTGGTCCTTTCTGCTGGTAGCGGTGCTCGCCCTCGTTGTGGTAGGGATTTTCAACATTTTCAGCCCGTTAAACTCAGCGGCGATGATGGCGTATTCCGTGATCGGAACCATCGTCTTTTCCCTTTACATTTTGTATGATTTGAATCAAATCAAACACCGCCACATTACGGAAGACTTGATTCCGGTTATGGCGTTATCGCTGTACCTAGACTTTATCAACTTGTTCATCAACCTGCTCCGCTTCTTCGGCATTTTGAGCAGTGATGATTAATGAAAAAGCGCCTGTCTTTGGATAGGCCCTTTTTGCTATACATAAAAAGGCAGGTGGAGTCGTGCGTCTGTCATGTTGTCAGGCGTGATATTAAAGGAGCCGTTTGAGCTTGTGCATTTGATTGGCATTGCATGTGTCATCGGCGGCATATTTGTTACGGTCATAAAGAAAAAACAGCCGGATGCGTATCCGGCTGCAGAAGAAAAGACGCTATAGCCTGTCCGGATCGGACGGGTTTTTTAGTCTTTAAACACGCTCAGCCTTTCAAAAAGATCACCAAGCATCTTCACGAACATGTCTTTTTCCTCGTCGCTGTAGTTTTCCATGACCGCTGAGATTTTGCTGAAATGGCCGGGCAGAAATTCCTCAAGGCGTGCTTTGCCTTCCGTTGTCAGTTCAATGCTGATTTTTCGTTTATCCTCTGTGTGATGCCTGCGCCTGACAAAACCGTCCCTCACCAGTCCGTCCAGCAGGCCTGTAATCGTCGCTTTCGTGACGTTTGACTGTTTGGCAAGCTCTGTCGGACTTAACCTATGATCCTTGGCATCAAAGAGCAGCATCAGGATTTTGAATTTTCCTTCTGAAAGCCCTCGGCCAGCAAAGTAATGCTCCATCACATGATTCATTTTTTTTGAAATATCAAAAAGAGATAAAAACAATTCAAGAGAGCCGGCGTCAATATTGGCATACGTTTCGGCGTGCTCTGTTATATGCTTATATTTCGGTAAATGTTTTAATTCCATCGCAAGTAGCTCCCGTACATTCGTTGTGACACGATTATAAAGGAGGGAAAACCATAACGCAACTTGGCTTGGAGATGATTGACAGCTTTTCTTGGGACATAGTAAGGTTATATAGTTAGGCGCCTAACTAATACATATAGAGCTGAAAAGGTGGTTATTGATATGAAACATATGTTAATTGCAGGAGGCGGCATCGGCGGCTTGTCAGCGGCCATTTCTCTCCGTAAGGCAGGGTTTTCCGTCACCTTATGTGAAGCGGCTTCAGAAAACCGAAAAACAGGTGCGGGGATTCTTCAGCCGCAAAACGCACTGGCGGTGTTGAAAGAACTGGGCGTATTCGAAGAGTGCTGTAAGCACGGCTTTCAAACAGAATGGTTTAAAACGTTTGATGAACAGGGGAATTTGCTGTTTCAAGTCAGTGAATCCTTTTTAGACGATTCACTTCCGGGACGCAATAATATCCTGCGCAAAACGTTAAATGACATTCTCATGAAGCATGCCGAGGCAGTGGGTGTAGACATCAAGTGGGGGAAAAAGGTTGTCGCTTATGAAGAAACAGCTGAATCGGTCACTGCCGTATGTGAAGATGGAGAAAAGATGCAGGCTGACATTCTGGCGGGCTTTGACGGCATTCACTCCGTTGTTCGCGATATAATGCTGCAAAAGGAGACGGAAAAAGAGCATCTCGGCATGGGAGCGTGGCGCTTTTATATCGAACTTCCTGATTACACATTCGAGGACGCAACATTCATGTATAGAAGCGGAGACACACAAATCGGGGTGGTGCCATTGGCAGAACACGCTGGCTATGTCTTCGTCCTCCAGCCTTGCACGAGCGATTACTGGGATGAGGAAGATACCCGGTTTGATAGAGTAAAAGAGATTCTTTCTAGTTTTCGGGGGCTGGATTTTGTCACAAAGCACATGTCAAAACAGCATCCTGTCATCTTTAACAAACTGGAGCAGGTCGCCGTGCAGGAGCCATGGCATAAAGGCCGCGTCATCATCGGAGGAGACGCCGCCCACGCCGGCGCGCCGACCCTGGCGCAAGGAGCGGCAATGGCGATCGAGGATGCCATCGTCCTCGCCGAAGAACTCCAAAACCACGCCGACCACGAAACAGCATTACAGGCGTACTACAAAAGAAGAGCCCCACGAGCGCTCAAAGTCCAGAACCTATCATCGGAAATCGTCCGCCGTGGGCTGAAAGGAGAGCCGGGAGCGGAAGAACTGATTGGGGAGTGCTATGCGGTGTTGAGGGAAGGGTATTAAATAGGAAAAGTCCAGAAAGTGATTTCTGGACTTTTTAATCTTGCTCTGTTTTATTCCTTATCCGCTCAATCACCTCATGCAGCCCCTCAGGCTTATAAAACTCCACCGGTGAACTGCCTTTCTCAAACGAAATCGTCTCGGCTTCAATCAGCGCGACATAGCGCCCGTTTACTTTTGCGAGATGAATAGAATCGCCAAAATCCGCTAGCAATCCCTTAATCTCTGTTTCTCCGACTTTCATTTTCAGCTGGGCCTCTGGCGTGTGCTCGATGATTTGGGCGGAGGCTTCGATGACTTGATGGGTGTCGAGGCGCTCTTGGATTTCCCGCTTTTCGCTTGCTTCCCAAATCTCAATGTCGTGCTCGAACTGCTTGAGCTCTTCGCTGTTGTCTTCAAATGTCTCGTAGACGTGCTCCTGTACCATGTTCATGACCTGGTTTTTCATGATTTCCGGCATCGATTCTCCGTACTCGACGAATTTCAGAAAGTCCTCAAAATAGCGGGCGTGCGAGGCCTGGTGGATTTTCAGTTCACCTTCCTCGACCATTCCTTCCTCTGGCATGTACGGGTATTGGATGCTTTTCATGTTTTTTGTCGTGATCGCCATTTCGACTTTTTTAATGAGAGAAGACGCGTCAGAGATGCGGGCGACCTTCGGCTCAAAATCACATTTCATAATGAAGACAAATGACTCATCAAAGTATTTTCTCGGTACGGCCGAAGCGACGAGAAACACGCCGCCGCGAACCGCGCTTGTGTCAAGGTACGTGCGGACGAACTGCTCGCTCAGCTCATTGAAGTCTTCTTTTGTTTCCGCCAGACGCGCGCGGTTGAACATGTTGTAGTTTGGGTTGGAATCGAGCTCGTGGCCGGGCTCGACGATAAAATGGCCGATTTTCGTCGGCACCTGCTCGGACTGCGGATGGCGGTCTGCTTTCCGTTTGACGATTTTTTTCAGTTCCCCGTCGAGAAAGTCCTTCAGCTCGCTTTCTTCAAATTCGCCCGTATCAAGGGTCTGGAAGTGCTTGAACTGCTTGTTCGCCTGCTCATCTTTGCCTTCCACCTGTATGACATAAAAGGATAAAAACCGAATTTCAAAATCCATATATAAACTCACCTTATTCGCGTATTGTACAGCTTCTCAAGTATAGAAAAAACAGCGATCATGCGTCAATTGGGAGAACGGAATAATCATGACCATGAAAGGGAAATGTAGTCAAATAGAAGGCATCTCATACGGAAAGGAATGGTTCGATGAAGGAAACAAGCCCGATTCCTCAGCCGAAGACGTTTGGGCCGCTCGGCAATTTGCCTTTAATCGATAAAGACAAGCCGACGCTTTCGCTGATCAAACTGGCGGAAGAACAGGGCCCGATTTTTCAAATCCATACACCCGCGGGCACGACCATTGTAGTGTCCGGCCACGAATTGGTGAAAGAGGTTTGTGATGAAGAACGGTTTGATAAAAGCATTGAAGGCGCCTTGGAAAAGGTTCGCGCATTTTCCGGTGACGGATTGTTTACGAGCTGGACGCATGAGCCTAACTGGAGAAAAGCGCACAACATTCTGATGCCGACGTTCAGCCAGCGGGCCATGAAGGACTATCATGAGAAAATGGTCGATATCGCTGTTCAGCTCATTCAAAAATGGGCAAGGCTCAATCCGAATGAAGCAGTCGATGTCCCGGGAGATATGACCCGGCTGACGCTCGACACCATTGGGCTATGCGGGTTTAACTACCGCTTTAACAGTTACTACAGAGAAACGCCCCACCCGTTTATCAACAGCATGGTGCGGGCGCTTGATGAAGCGATGCATCAAATGCAGCGGCTTGATGTTCAAGATAAGCTTATGGTCAGAACAAAGCGGCAATTCCGCCATGATATTCAAACGATGTTTTCGTTAGTCGACAGCATTATTGCAGAGCGCAGGGCGAATGGAGACCAGGATGAAAAAGATTTGCTCGCCCGCATGCTGAATGTGGAAGATCCGGAAACGGGTGAAAAGCTCGACGACGAAAATATCCGCTTTCAAATCATTACGTTTTTGATTGCCGGCCATGAAACAACGAGCGGCCTGCTTTCCTTTGCGACTTATTTTTTATTGAAGCATCCTGACAAACTGAAAAAGGCGTATGAAGAGGTCGATCGGGTGCTGACGGATGCAGCGCCGACCTATAAACAAGTGCTGGAGCTTACATACATACGGATGATTTTAAATGAATCACTGCGCTTATGGCCGACAGCTCCGGCTTTCAGCCTTTATCCAAAAGCAGACACAGTCATTGGCGGGAAATTCCCGATCACGACGAATGACAGAATTTCTGTGCTGATTCCGCAGCTTCATCGTGATCGAGACGCTTGGGGAAAGGACGCAGAAGAATTCCGGCCGGAACGGTTTGAGCATCAGGACCAAGTGCCTCATCATGCGTACAAACCATTCGGAAATGGACAACGGGCCTGTATCGGCATGCAGTTTGCCCTTCATGAAGCCACACTTGTGCTGGGCATGATTCTAAAATATTTCACGCTGATTGATCATGAGAATTATGAGCTTGATATCAAACAAACCTTAACACTTAAGCCGGGCGATTTTCACATCAGGGTTCAAAGCCGTCATCTGGAAGCCATTCATGCAGACGTCCGGGCAGCTGAAAAAGCCGCGTCTGATGAGCAAAAGGAGAAAACGGAAGCAAAGGGCACATCAGTCATCGGTCTTAACAACCGCCCGCTTCTCGTGCTGTACGGCTCAGATACCGGCACCGCAGAAGGCGTCGCCCGGGAGCTTGCTGATACTGCCAGTCTTCACGGCGTAAGGACAGAGACAGCACCTCTGAACGACCGGATTGGAAAGCTGCCGAAAGAGGGAGCGGTTGTCATTGTGACCTCGTCTTATAATGGAAAGCCGCCAAGCAATGCCGGACAGTTCGTGCAGTGGCTTCAAGAAATCAAACCGGGTGAGCTTGAGGGCGTCCATTACGCGGTATTTGGCTGCGGCGACCACAACTGGGCGAGCACGTATCAATACGTGCCGAGATTCATTGATGAGCAGCTTGCGGAGAAAGGCGCGACTCGGTTTTCTGCGCGCGGGGAAGGTGATGTCAGCGGTGATTTTGAAGGGCAGCTTGACGAGTGGAAAAAAAGCATGTGGGCGGACGCCATTAAGGCATTCGGACTGGAGCTGAATGAAAACGCCGATAAGGAACGAAGCACGCTAAGCCTTCAGTTTGTCAGAGGGCTGGGCGAGTCTCCGCTCGCTAGATCGTACGAAGCCTCTCACGCATCCATTGCCGAAAATCGTGAACTCCAGTCCGCAGACAGCGATCGAAGCACTCGCCATATCGAAATTGCATTGCCGCCGGATGTTGAATATCAAGAGGGCGACCATCTTGGCGTATTGCCAAAAAACAGCCAAACCAATGTCAACCGGATTCTCCACAGATTCGGTCTGAAGGGAACCGATCAAGTGACATTGTCTGCAAGCGGCCGCAGTGCGGGGCATCTGCCATTGGGCCGTCCTGTCAGCCTGCATGATCTTCTCAGCTACAGCGTCGAGGTGCAGGAAGCAGCCACAAGAGCGCAAATACGTGAACTGGCCGCTTTTACAGTGTGTCCGCCGCATAAGCGCGAATTAGAAGAACTGACAGCAGAGGGTGTTTATCAGGAACAAATATTGAAAAAACGAATTTCCATGCTGGATCTGCTTGAAAAGTACGAAGCATGTGACATGCCGTTTGAACGATTTTTAGAGCTATTACGCCCGTTAAAACCGAGATATTATTCGATTTCAAGCTCTCCAAGAGTGAATCCGGGGCAAGCATCAATCACAGTCGGCGTTGTGCGCGGCCCGGCGTGGAGCGGCCGTGGCGAATACAGGGGTGTGGCATCAAATGATTTAGCTGAGCGTCAAGCCGGTGATGATGTCGTGATGTTTATCCGCACACCGGAATCCCGGTTTCAGCTTCCGAAAGACCCTGAAACGCCAATCATTATGGTCGGACCTGGCACGGGAGTCGCGCCATTCCGCGGTTTCCTTCAAGCCCGCGAAGTTTTAAAGCGGGAAGGGAAAACGCTCGGTGAAGCTCATCTCTATTTTGGATGCAGGAACGATCGTGATTTTATATACCGCGATGAGCTTGAGCAGTTTGAAAAAGACGGAATTGTCACTGTCCACACAGCCTTTTCCCGCAAAGAAGGCATGCCGAAAACGTATGTCCAGCATGTCATGGCTGCCCATGCAGAAACGTTAATATCAATTTTTGATCGCGGAGGCAGGCTTTATGTATGCGGTGACGGCAGCAAAATGGCCCCGGATGTGGAGGCGGCACTGCAAAAGGCGTATCAGTCTGTCCATGGCACCGGGGAGCAAGAAGCGCAAAACTGGCTGAGACATCTGCAGGATACCGGTATGTACGCTAAGGATGTCTGGGCAGGGATATAGATAAAGAAGACTGGAGACATCCAGTCTTTTTTGTCCTATCGAAAAAATGGTGATCGCGCTAAACATTCATGCATACAATAACTTCAGTCCGCCGGAAGGGCGGGCTGTCTGCAAAACCTATTTTTCGTTTTTGCTAGTTTATGTTATTCTTATACTCGGTATCTATTTCTTTTTTCAAAGGCACACATGACAAAAGAAATCCTTTTTTTATTTCCGAGAAAAAAATGTGAAACGAAATGAAGGTTTCTTTCGTCCAGTGATTGGTTTCCAAATGGTTGTAATAAAAATGATATGGTGCGAAACATAAATATTCCGGCTTGCCGCGGTGTATTTCTTGTTGTGTGATGCCTTGATTTTGTTTGGAAAGAAGGAATTGGAAGGCAGAATATAAAGAGCAGGTAAATATGAATGAAGAACTTAAAGTGTTTAAGAAAGTAGAGGTTGCCATGAAGAAACTTTTTTCTTACAAACTTAGCTTTTTTGTGCTGGCTGTTATACTGTTTTGGGCAAAAACGTATTTATCCTACAAGACTGAGTTTAATCTTGGGGTAAAAGGCACAACTCAGGAGATCCTCCTGATATTTAACCCATTCTCAAGCGCCGTCTTCTTTTTAGGACTGGCTTTGCTGGCGAAAGGGCGTAAATCAGCCATTATTATGCTGATTATCGATTTCTTGATGACATTTGTGTTATATGCAAATATTTTATTCTATCGTTTCTTTGACGATTTCTTGACGTTCCCGAACATTAAACAGTCCGGAAACGTTGGAAACATGGGAGACGGGATTTTCAGTATCATGGCCGGTCATGATATTTTCTATTTCTTAGATATTATCATTTTGATTGCGGTATTGATCTGGAGACCTGAATTAAAAGAATACAAAATGAAAAAACGCTTTGCATCTTTAGTGATCCTTTCTGGGATCGCACTGTTTTTCATCAACCTGCACTATGCGGAAAAAGACCGTCCGCAGCTGCTGACAAGAACGTTTGACCGCAATTATATTGTGAAATATTTAGGTTTATACAACTACACCATTTATGACGGTGTACAGACGGCTCAAACAGAAACGCAACGGGCCTATGCAAGCAGCGATGATTTAACAAGCGTCGAGAATTACACGACGTCTCATTATGCAAAACCGAACGCCGAGTACTTCGGCTCTGCCAAAGGCAAAAATATCATTAAAATTCACCTCGAAAGCTTCCAGTCATTCCTGATTGACTACAAGCTAAACGGTGAAGAGGTGACGCCTTTCTTAAATAAACTTGCGCACGGCGGGGAAGATGTGACGTATTTTGATAACTTCTTCCATCAGACAGGCCAGGGAAAAACATCTGATGCCGAGCTGACAATGGATAACTCGATCTTCGGTCTTCCTGAAGGCTCCGCGTTTGTGACGAAAGGCGAAAACACCTACCAGTCGCTTCCTGCGATTTTAGACCAGAAGGAAGGCTATACAAGCGCCGTCCTGCATGGTGATTACAAATCGTTCTGGAACCGTGACCAGATTTACAAACATATCGGATATGACAAGTTCTTCGACGCAAGCACGTATGATATGTCAGATGAAAATGTGATTAATATGGGGCTTAAGGATAAGCCGTTCTTTACAGAATCGATTCCAAAGCTTGAATCTCTTAAACAGCCATTTTATGCGCATTTGATTACATTGACAAACCATTATCCGTTTAACCTTGATGAAAAAGACGCGTCTCTTAAAAAAGCGACAACTGGCGATAACACAGTTGACAGCTACTTCCAGACAGCGCGTTACCTTGACGAAGCGCTTGAGCAATTCTTCAAGGAGCTGAAGGAAGCCGGGCTGTATGACAACTCAGTCATCATGATTTACGGTGACCATAACGGTATTTCTGAAAACCATAACCGAGCGATGAAAGAGATTCTTGGAAAAGAGATCACAGATTATCAAAACGCACAGAACCAGCGTGTGCCGCTGATGATCCGCGTTCCTGGCAAAAAAGGCGGAGTGAACCATACGTATGGCGGCGAAATTGACGTCATGCCGACACTTCTGCACTTAGAAGGAATTGATTCTCAGAAATACATCAACTTTGGTACTGACTTATTCTCTAAAGACCACGACGATACAGTGGCATTCAGAAACGGAGACTTCGTAACGCCGAAGTACACATCAGTCGACAATATCATTTACGATACGAAGACAGGTGAAAAACTGAAAGCGAATGAAGAAACGAAGAATCTGAAAACAAGAGTGAACCAGCAGCTGAGCCTTTCAGACAGTGTCCTGTACAAAGACTTGCTGAGGTTCCATAAACTAAATGATTTCAAAGCCGTTGATCCGTCTGACTATCATTACGGCAAGGAGAAAGAAATCAAATAAGATGAAAAAGAGCCTTGAGCGGGCGCATTGCCTTCGCTCAAGGCTCTTTTTTTTGGTTATACAACCAACTTGAAAAAATAGATTCCATTTGGTCACCAAGGCTGGCTTTCTCTCATATCATTACAGTAGATTTTGAAACCGGATTGAAATCGGACAAATTATCGGGGAAATGCCTTGATAGATTGTGAAGATGTACCAGGTTTCGAACTCAATATTCATAGAGATGAGGGGTAGAGATGAAAGCGGTCATTCTCTGCGGCGGAAAAGGAACGAGAATGAGTGAAGTCACGAATGACATTCCTAAACCGCTCGCCATGATAGGCGGCAAACCGATTCTATGGCATATTATGAAAATTTATCAGTACTACGGAGTAAACGAGTTTATTCTGCTTTTGGGCTATAAAGGAGAAAAAATCAAGGAATACTTTCTCGACTATGAATGGAAGCACAACAGCCTGACACTCGACAGCTCTACGGGAGAGGTACAGATGCTGGGACAGCCTGAAACGTGGAAAATTACGTTTTTGGAGACTGGGGAAGATACGCTGACAGCCGGAAGAATCTTGCAGGCGAAAGACTATATCGGTGATGAAACATTTCTGCTTACCTATGGGGACGGGCTGGCCAATATCAATCTTTTCCATCTCATCAGCTATCATCAGACAAAAGGTGCTGCCGCGACTGTCACCGGCATTGACAAAGTCTCGCAGTTTGGCACCTTGACGGTTGAGGACGGCATGGCGAAAACATTTTCTGAGAAGACATCAAGTGACGGAATCATCAACGGCGGATTCTTCGTTCTCAGTCCAAAGGTTTTCGATTATTTGCCGAAGGACGGAAACACGATGTTCGAAGATGAACCGCTGAAGAATCTTGCTAAAGATGGGGAGCTTGCTGTGTACCGCCATTACGGATTTTGGACGGCCATCGATACGTATAAAAATCTCTTAGAAGTCAACAAAATGTGGAATCAAGGACAACAAGTATGGAAGGTATGGTGAATCGATTTGAGTTTCTGGAAAAATAAAAACGTATTTGTCACGGGATGCACAGGTCTTTTAGGAAGCTATTTGGTGAAAGAGCTGATTGAACAGGGCGCAAACGTTACGGGGCTTGTCAGGGATCATGTGCCTCAATCCAATCTTTATCAGGGAGAACATATCAAGAAAATGAACATCGTGCGGGGCTCTCTTGAGGACTTGGCTGTGATTGAACGCGCGCTTGGCGAGTATGAGATCGACACAGTCTTTCATCTTGCTGCACAAGCGATTGTCGGCGTGGCAAACCGCAACCCGATTTCTACCTTTGAAGCGAATATCCTCGGCACCTGGAATATTCTCGAAGCCTGCCGCAAGCATCCGTTAATTAAGCGGGTCATTGTCGCTTCAAGTGATAAAGCTTACGGCGATCAAGAAAACCTTCCATACGATGAAAACATGCCGCTGCAAGGCAAGCACCCGTACGACGTCTCAAAAAGCTGCGCAGATCTGATCAGCCACACCTATTTTCACACGTACGGGCTTCCGGTCTGCATTACGCGCTGCGGAAACTTATACGGCGGCGGAGATTTGAACTTCAACCGCATCATTCCTCAGACGATTCAGCTTGTGCTGAACGGGGAAGCGCCGGAAATCCGAAGCGACGGCACCTTTGTACGGGACTACTTCTATATTGAAGACGCCGTTCAGGCTTATCTGCTTCTTGCAGAAAAAATGGAAGAAAACAATCTTGCCGGAGAGGCCTTTAACTTCAGCAATGAGATCCAGCTGACCGTACTTGAACTGGTAGAGAAAATATTAAAGAAAATGAACAGTAATCTGAAACCTAAGGTGCTGAATCAGGGAAGCAATGAAATCAAACATCAATATTTATCCGCGGAAAAAGCAAGAAAGCTGCTGAATTGGACACCGGCCTACACTATTGATGAGGGACTTGAAAAAACGATTGAGTGGTATACGGAATTCTTCAAAAAGTAATGTGAAACGAGGTGAACAAGACTGTGACCAGCGCGTATTGCACCGTTTTATCAAAAGGAAGATTATATCAGGCAGTCGCTTTGTTTAAGTCGTTAGAGCAAGTTGATCAAGACAGTCCCATTTTTATACTTTGCATGGATGAAGATACGCACCGCGTGTTACAGAAGCTGAAGATGAAGCAGCTGAACCTTGTGCCGGTGGCCGCTCTTGAAAATGAATTGCTATTGAAGCTGAAGGAAACTAGAGATCAAAGTGAGTATTGCTGGACGATGAAGCCGATCTTTCTGCAAGCTGTGCTGAACAGCAATCCCGAGCTGGAGCGCGTGACGTATATTGACGGGGATCTCTTTTTCTATGCAGATCCATCGCCGATTTTTGAAAACCAGCCGGACTGCTCGGTGTTGCTTTCACGGGGGGATATTGTAATCCCTTCTTTTGAGAAAGAGCAGATTGACATGCTGCAGCGTCTTTTAGGCAGATATAATTCCGGGTTTATCAGCTTCAAGCATGATGATGCAGGCACGGATTGCTTGGAGTGGTGGAAGGAACGCTGTCTTGAGGAATGCAAAAATGCACCGGGTGAAGGAAAATTCGGTGATCAGGGCTATTTGGATTATATGTCTGAGCTGTTTCCGAATGTGTGTGACATTACAACACCCGGCGTGAACATCGGCCATTGGAATTATGGGCAGCATACGTTTTCCTGGAAAGATGGCCGGATCGTGCTGGAGGATGGCAGTCCGCTGATCTTTTATCATTTCAGCGGATACCGAATCGTCAGCATCAATGAAATCAAACAGATTCATGAAACAACCCGCACAGATCTGCCGTTTGTGCATGAACTGTATCAAGAGACACTGCCGCATATCATTCAGCACATCAAAACGTTAGACCCTGAATTTAACGGTTTTGCTTCAAAAGATGACAACAAATAAATGAGTAAATACAGGAAGTGAAAATGAAGTGAAAGCAAGCGTTATTATTCCTGCATATAATTCAAAGGAGCGTCTTTACAACAGCCTTCTGTCATTAAACCAGCAGGAGTGCGATGAAGAATTCGAAGTCATTGTAGCGGACAATGGCTCTGAGGACGGGACGCTCTCGATGCTTGAGTCATTTCAAGCTGATTTTCCGCTGATCTTTACACGGATTAAAGAAAACAGGGGCATTGCGTACGGACGAAATCAGGCGCTTCGCAATGCCAGAGGAGACATCCTGATTTTCCATGACAGCGATATGCTTGCGGCAAAGGACCTTGTGGCAAAACATATTAAAGCCCATGAGAACGAAGAGAATCTCGTCGTGTGCGGGTTGTTTTGGAAACGGATCTACAGTTTTTACTATGAACGGTTTGAAGAAGAACATAAGGAACAGCTCGCAAAGCTCACAGGTGAAATGCCGAAGAAAGACAAACAAAAGCTGCTGGAGGAAGCGGACATCAAAAACGGAAGCTTTCTTGATAAAAGCTTTGACCTCGATACCGACTTTATAGACGTGCTCAAGAAGATTTTAGATGAGTACGGCGATGACTTGAAAGGCTATCATATGCCATGGCGCTTTTTTATCACGAATAATTCCTCTGTGAAACGCAAGCATGTGGTTGACCTCGGTTTATTTGACGAAGGCATTGTGCGGTACGGGTTTGAGGATTATGACCTCGGGATCAGGCTTCATCAGGCCGGATTGACCTTCAGGCTTCGCCGTGATATTGTCAGTGTTCATCAGGAACATCCAAGCAATTGTAAGTCTGTAGACGATATTCGGGCAAACATTGCCTATATGTGCGATAAATACAATAACATCCGCTCCTTAGACGTTCATCTCGCTTTTAATGGGCCGTTCCCGCCTGACATGACGAACAGAATCATGGCTGATATTCAAAAGCTGCTGGAATCACAGAAATATGATATGCTGCTGAATCTGTTTCTTGAGCTTCTGCATGTTGTTAAAGAGCGCAACATTGATCCGGATTGGCGAAAGAAATCCCCAAGGGTGACGGCGAAAAGCTTTGATTTACAAACTGTCCGCAAGCTTCTGCCTAAGGCGAAGAAAAAGCTAGGCGTGAACGATTTTGCCAACGCACTGTATGCGCTTGTCAACGATTTGCTGCACGTGGATCTTAGATCATTGGATGTGGTATAAGTGAGTACATTTCATTTTTCAACGATAGTGTCAAGGACACATATCTTTAAGCTCATGCCTATGATTCATTCTCTCCATGAGCATTGCGATGATTTTCATTTATATGTGCTGTGTGTCGACCAGAAAGCGTATGAATTGCTTCAGCACGTTCCATGGGAGCATGTAACCTTTGTGCAGCTGCATGAAATGGAAGACCCGGAGCTGTTGAAAGCGAAAAGCAACAGAACGTTTCATGAATATTGCTGGACGTTAAAGCCCGCCTTTTTGTTTCATGTGATGAGCAAGTGGGATGACGCTGAATACTTTGCCCATATGGATACGGATCTATTTTTCTTTTCTGATCCGGCACGTATTTTTGCAGAAAACCCAACGGCGTCTCTGTATTTGACTGATCATCGTAATTCGCCGCGCTTCATGTCCTACTACGACCGAACCGGACGCTTTAATACAGGCTTTGTCGGCGCCGGTAATACAAAGGAAGCATATGAAGCGGTGTGGCAGTGGAGACAGGACTGTATTGAATTTTGCACGGTCGAAATGGATACGGAACGAAAGACATATGGTGATCAAAGATATGTGGAGAAATGGCCGGAGCAGTTTAAAGGTGTTCATGTTGTCAAATCAATAGGAGCCAATACAGCGCTTTGGAATATCGAAAACTATAAGGTCGGGCAAAAGGACGGCCGCGTGTATATAGATGAAACGCCGCTGATTTTCTATCATTTCTCTGGGTTTACACTGGTGACAGAAAAAGAGTTTAATCTTTGCTGGTACTACCGGATTGAAGACGAAGCGACAATTGAGATGATTTATATGCCGTATATATTAAATCTGAAAAGATGGATTGATGAAATACAGTCGGCGTTTCCGGACTTTGCGGATGGCTTTATCCCGAAGCACGCAGTGCCTGACACTCATTTTATCCAGCTGGATTAAAAAACCCCCTGCCGCCTGGCAGGGGTTTTTTCAGCTATGCCATTCTCTCAGCTTCTGGTCACTTGGCAATAGGAAGGCAAGGATGCCGAGAACAGGGAGAAAGGCAATGGCGATCATCGTCGGGGTCAGGCCCGCGGCGTCAATCAGAGCGCCCAGCGCCACAGCGCCGATTGCGCCCATCCCGAAGGCAAGCCCGACGGTTAAACCGGACATTGTGCCGATTTTTCCAGGAACTAGCTCCTGTGCGTAGACGACCGTTACAGAAAAGCTCGACATCAGAACCAAGCCAATCAATGCGAGCACGCCATAGGCGAGAACCGGGCCGGCAAATGGCAGCACAATCGCCAGCGGCGCCGAGCATAACAGCGAACCGAGAATAACGAAGCGTTTTCCAAAACGGTCTGCAAGCGGGCCGCCGAGAAACGTGCCGATCGCGCCGAACAGCAAGAAGACAAAAATATAGCTTTGTGCCTGCTGAATGCTTACGTGATATGTATCCATCGCGTAAAACGTGTAAAAGTTACCGATCGCACTCGTATACCAAGAACGAGCAAAAATGAGAAATATAATAATAATAAGAGCAGATACAACAGATTTGGTGATGGCCGTGTTTTCAGCCGTTTTCTTTTGCTTGCCTGATTTCTGGGCAAGGCTGCCGAGACGTGAGGCGTACCATTTCGCAATATACATGAGAAACATAACAGCAAGCGCGGCGACAAGCGTGAACCAAACAGCGCCGAATTGCCCGAGCGGCACAAGGATCAGCGCGGTGATCAGCGGCGCCATCGCCTGGCCTGAGTTTCCGCCCACCTGATAAATCGACTGGGCGAGCCCGCGTTTTGTGCCGGCGGCCATATACGCCACACGGGAGCCCTCCGGATGGAAAATGGCCGAGCCTAATCCAATGAAAAACACACAGCATAAGATCGTTATGAATGACGGGGCAAATGCAAGGCCCAAAATGCCAAGCATGCTGGCGGTCAAACCGACTGGCAGCGCATACGGCCGCGGCCGTTTATCGGTATACCAGCCGACAACAGGCTGCATGACGGATGACACCATGTTTAATGTGAAAGCAATGATGCCGAGCTGTGTAAACGTCAGGCTCATGGAGCGTTCCAAAATAGGGAACATGGCCGGAATCACAGCCTGAAGCGAATCGTTGAGCATATGGCAAATTCCGATAATAATCAAAATCGGATACACCGTGGTGCCTGGTTTTTGAACTGTTTTTTCTTTTAACGGGGCGGCGATAGCCAATTGAGTCTCCTCCTTACATATATAACCAAAGCATACCACCATATTATTCATAAGGTGAAGAATTTATCAAGAGGAAAAAAGACTCTTATGAAAGAAACGCCGTCAGCCTGATTAGCAGCTGACAGTATTTTCGATATTCAAAATGTGATATAGCTCTTCAAGCTTACGAATCTCATAGGTTGGTATGATCTCTGGCACATTCGGCTTCATGTCAGGGTTCATCCAGCAAGTATCAAGCCCGGCGAGCTGTCCGCCTTTGATATCAGCAGTCAGTGAATCCCCAATGATTAATGTGTGCTCTGCTGAAAATTGAGGAATCCGTTCAAATACGTAATCGAAATATTCCTTCATCGGCTTTTGGAAGCCTGTGTCTTCAGAAACGAAAATGTCCTTGAAGAATGAAAATAATCCTGAATCACGGAGACGCTTATATTGTGTGTGAGACACGCCGTTTGTCACGATGTACAAATCAAACTGTTGCTGCAGATTTGAGATGAGATCAAATGCACCGTCAATAAGCTGATGTCCTTCTTCAAGAAAGCGGCGGTATTTTTGCTCAAGCAAAGCGCCGTCCGCTTCGTAAACGTACTCCTTGAGCAAAGCGGAAAAACGTGTGTTTACGACTTCATCCCGTGTCATCTTACCTTCTTCAAAGGCTCTCCAGAGACCTTGATTGATGGTTTTATACTGCGCCTTCATGTCATTTGTTAAAGGAATGTTCTGATCTTCAAACAGCAAACGCAGGGCTAAAGCTTCTGCCGCTTGAAAATCAAGGATGGTATCATCTACATCAAATAATAAAGTGCGGTATCGTTTCATCTGTGTGTCTCCCTTTCCTCATATGTATTCAAAGTATAGCACATAAAAAAAGGAAAAAGCCGGCGGGTGAGGCACCGCCGGCTAAAAAGAGATTATTTGTTTAATAAGCTGTGTTTTCTCGAATATAGGAAGTAAACCAGCGTTCCGACAGCGATCCAGATGACAAATGAAAGCCATGTGACGCCGGGAAGGCTGTACATGAACCAAATGCAGATGCCTGCGCTGATAATCGGCACAACCGGAACGAACGGCACTCTGAAGGACGCCTTGATTTCAGGATGTTTCTTTCTTAGCACAATGACAGCAATAGATATGACTGTAAACGCAGCAAGTGTTCCCATGTTCACCAGGTGGGCCAGCGTTCCGAGGTTAATAAAGCCGGCGATTCCCGCTGCAACGATCCCTGTCAGCCATGTGTTGCGGAACGGGGTTTTAAATGACGGATGAACCTTTGCGAACAATCCAGGGAGAAGGCCGTCTCTGCTCATGGCAAATGTCAAACGAACCTGAGCGTACAGCAAAGCGAGCATCACCGTCGTAATCCCGATAATCGCACCGACAGAAATAATTCCGGCAACAGCGTCCTGTCCGACGAATTTCAGCGCAAAGGATACAGGATCTCCGACATTCAATTTGGCATAAGGCATCATGCCTGTCAGCACAAGCGATACCGCGATGTACAGAACCGTACAGACGGCTAGAGCTGAAATAATGCCGACGGGCATGTTTTTTTGCGGATTTTTCACTTCCTCTGATGCGTTAGAAACCGCGTCAAACCCAAGGTACGCGAAGAATACAGTGGCAGCGCTAAGTATGACGCCTTTCATCCCGAATGGCATAAAAGGAGACCAGTTGTCCGGTTTCACATAGCCGATGCCGACAATAATGAACAATAAAATGATCGCGATTTTCATCAGTACAATGACGTTGTTAAAGCGTGTGCTTTCCTTGACGCCTCTGCTGACAATCGCAGTGATGAGGAGAATGATCACCGCAGCCGGAAGGTTAAATACGGCGCCCGCCGTGCTTCCCGGCGCTCCTGTCAGTGCAGCCGGAATATGAAGATTGAAGCCGGCAAGCAGTGATTGAAAGTATGAAGACCAGCCGGTGGCAACCGCCGACAGTGCAATGACATATTCAAGCATGAGATCCCATCCGATCAAAAAGGCGAGCAGCTCTCCAAGTGTCACGTATGAGTATGAGTACACGCTTCCCGAAATCGGAATGGAAGACGAAAACTCAGCATAACAGAAAGCAGCCAGCGCACAGGCGAGCCCCGCTAAAATAAACGATATGATGAGGGCGGGACCTGCACCGGTCGCTGCCACTGTTCCTGTAATGACAAAAATCCCTGTACCGATGACACAACCGATACCGAGCAAGGTTAAATCAAATGCGCTTAACGTACGGGCAAGGCTTTTTGACTTGCTCTGCGCACTCAATGTTTCAAGCGGTTTTTTTCTAAATAATGAACTCATCAAAAGTTCCTCCTAGAAATATTCAAAATATTCTAATCATTATATGCAGTTCTTGTTGTATTATATTGTCGAAATTTGACGCAGTCAATAAAATATTTTTCTGCTTTAAATGATAGAAGCGAAACAGCGTTGCCGTATCATAGGATAGTAATTTTTACTAATCGTATATTCAATTTTATGCAAGATGAACCGATAGAAAAAATAGATTCGCCCATATTTTGATTTGCGGTTATAAAGGAGATGCTGACCATGTTTCAATATGAAGAGTTGAATAAACAGTTTATCGGCGGGAAATGGCAGGAGGGCAGCAGCCCAAATGTATTGGAAAACAAAAATCCTTATACTCAAAAAACATTCACAACATTCCGTAAAGCGACTGCTGACGATGTAGATGAAGCGTATCGGGCAGCGGCGCTGGCAAAGAAAAAATGGGATGCGGTCAATCCGTTTGAGAAAAGAACCATTTTAGAAAAAGCCGTCACGTATATCGAAGAGAACGAAGAAGCCATCATTTATTTGATTATGGAAGAGCTTGGCGGAACAAGGCTCAAAGCAGCTTTTGAAATCGGTCTTGTCAAAAACATCATAAAAGAAGCGGCAACGTTCCCTGTCCGCATGGAAGGCAAAATTCTTCCGTCCACAATAGATGGCAAGGAAAACAGATTATATCGCGTGCCGGCAGGCGTTGTCGGTGTCATCAGTCCGTTTAACTTCCCATTCTTTTTATCTATGAAATCAGTGGCGCCTGCACTCGGAGCCGGCAATGGCGTTGTGCTAAAGCCGCATGAGGAAACGCCGATTTGCGGCGGAACGCTGATTGCGAAAATTTTTGAGAACGCGGGAATTCCAGCGGGACTGCTGAATGTTGTTGTCACAGACATTGCTGAAATCGGCGACAGCTTCGTTGAGCATCCAGTGCCGCGGATCATCTCATTTACCGGTTCTACGAAAGTCGGCAGCTACATCGGACAGCTTGCGATGAAACATTTTAAAAAGCCGCTTCTTGAGCTTGGCGGGAACAGCGCCTTCATCGTGCTTGAGGATGCAGATATAGAATATGCGGTCAATGCGGCGGTGTTCAGCCGATTTACACATCAAGGACAGATTTGCATGTCAGCCAACCGCGTGCTTGTTCATTCTTCTATTTATGACAAGTTCCTTGAGCTGTACCAGGCAAAAGTGGAATCGCTGAAAGTAGGCGACCCAATGGATCCTGATACGATTATCGGGCCATTAATCAACAGCAGACAGACGGACGGGCTGATGAAGACTGTTGAGCAAGCAATTGAAGAAGGCGCTGTACCAGTGAAGCTTGGCGGATTTAACGGGACGATCGTGGAACCGACGATCTTAAAAGACGTCAAACCGTTCATGAGCATTGCCAAGGAAGAGCTGTTCGGACCAGTCGTCTCCTTTATGAAGTTTGATTCAGAAGACGAAGCGGTGGATATCGCAAACGAAACCCCGTTTGGCTTGAGCGGTGCCGTACATACGTCAAATCTTGAGCGCGGCGTGGCTTTTGCGAAACGCATTGAAACAGGCATGATTCACGTCAATGACACGACCATCAATGATGAACCGAATGTAGCCTTCGGCGGTGAAAAGCAATCAGGCCTCGGCCGTTTAAACGGTGAGTGGAGCCTCGAAGAATTTACAACGCTGAAATGGATCTCGGTCCAGCACGAAAAACGCAGCTTCCCTTATTAATGAAAAGGAGTGAATGGAATTGACCATAAATACGGAAAAAGAAACCGCAGATATTCTGGACGCATTTATCAAAGTAGCCCCTTATTTAAACAGCCTGGTTCAGGATGATATTACAATCGGCATTTATGATACGGAAAAACTGCTCGTGAATATACCGGCCAAAACCTTTTCGCTGAACGTAAAAGCCGGCGATCCGCTGCAGGAAGGGGATATTATCACAGATGCCATCCGAAGCAATCAGAAGAAGACGAGCATGGTTCCGAAAGAATTGTTCGGCTTCCCATTGATCGCGCGTGCCATCCCGCTGCACGACGAGAATGGAAGAGTCATTGGAGGCGTCGGCCTCGGAACGAGCCTTGAGGAGTCGTCAAAGCTGCATGATGTGGCGGAAAGCTTATCGGCTGTTGTTGAACAAACGGCCGCGGCCATTTCCGACATTTCTGAATCAATTAACGGGTTTTCAACTCAAATGTCGGGCATTTCCTCTCAGGCGAAAAAAGTAAGCGAAAGCGCCGGTGAAATCGCCGATATTTCAGTCACTGTTAAAGGCATTTCTGACCAAAGCAATCTGCTTGGCTTGAACGCTGCGATCGAAGCGGCAAGAGCAGGGGAGTCTGGAAAAGGATTCTCTGTCGTCGCAGATGAGATCAGAAAGCTAGCGACGCATTCAAAAGAAAATGTCGGCCAAATTGACCAGATTACGAAAAAAATCCACAGCCTGCTGAAAGGGCTGGAGGAATCCATTGAGTCGATTAATCAGCATACAGACGGACAAGCCGCTGCCGTTGAACAAATTTCCGCCACGATGCAGGAGATTTCAGGAAGCGCGCAGCATCTTGCAAAAATGGCCGAAAAAGCGCTTGAGGAAGAGTAAGAGACCGGGGACAAATGTCCCCGGTCTTTTTCTATCCTGCATTTCCATGAAATTCGTCTGACGTTTTACTAGTTTTATTCCAGCGGCTGATTTAAAATGTACACATGAACTTACGTGAGGATTGATAGGAACCATGAGCATATTAAAAGCGGAAAATCTTTATAAAACATACGGAGATAAAACATTATTTGACCATATCTCCTTTCATATTGAAGAGAATGAGAGAATCGGATTAATCGGGCCGAACGGAACAGGAAAATCAACGCTGCTGAAAGTGATTGCCGGCTTGGAATCTATCGAAGAAGGAGAAATCACGAAATCCGGAAGCGTGCAGGTCGAATTTCTTCATCAAGACCCGGAGCTGCCTGCGGGGCAAACAGTGCTGGAGCATATCTATTCCGGTGAATCGGCTGTGATGAAAACCTTGCGTGAATATGAAAAAGCGCTGTATGAACTGGGGAAAGATCCCGAAAATGAACAGCGCCAGAAACACCTGCTGGCAGCACAAGCGAAAATGGACGCAAACAATGCATGGGATGCAAACACCTTGGCAAAAACCGTATTGTCTAAGCTGGGCGTCAACGACGTAACAAAACCGGTCAATGAGCTCTCAGGCGGCCAGAAAAAACGGGTAGCCATTGCCAAAAACTTAATTCAGCCCGCTGATCTGCTCATTTTGGACGAGCCGACAAACCATTTGGATAATGAAACGATTGAGTGGCTTGAAGGGTATTTAAGCCAATATCCCGGCGCCGTCATGCTGGTGACGCACGATAGATATTTCTTAAACCGTGTCACCAACCGCATTTATGAGCTTGAAAGAGGCAGCCTCTACACGTACAAAGGCAACTATGAAGTGTTTTTAGAAAAACGCGCGGAACGGGAAGCGCAGGCTGAGCAAAAGGAAACGAAGCGGCAAAACCTGCTGCGCCGCGAGCTGGCCTGGCTCAGACGGGGAGCGAAAGCCCGCTCAACAAAACAAAAGGCGAGAATTGACCGGGTAGAGACGCTTAAAGAGCAGAAAGGCCCTCAGTCATCAGGTTCACTCGATTTTGCCATTGGCTCGCACCGTCTCGGAAAACAGGTTATTGAAGCGGAGAACGTCATGATCGCTTATGACGGCCGCATGCTCGTCGACCGTTTTAATGAACTTGTCATACCAGGTGAACGGATCGGGATCATCGGGCCGAACGGCATCGGGAAAACAACGCTGTTAAATGCCCTTGCCGGCCGTCATACGCCGGACGGAGGCGATATTACGATCGGACAGACGGTCAGAATCGGCTACTATACTCAGGATCATAGTGAAATGAACGGTGAGTTAAAGGTCATTGACTATATAAAAGAAACGGCGGAGGTCGTAAAAACGGCAGATGGCGATATGATTACAGCTGAACAAATGCTCGAGCGTTTCCTCTTCCCGCGTTCGATGCAGCAGACGTATATCCGCAAGCTGTCCGGCGGGGAAAAACGCCGTTTATACTTGCTTCAGGTTCTCATGCAGGAGCCGAATGTCCTGTTTCTCGATGAGCCGACGAACGATTTGGATACTGAAACATTAAGCGTTCTTGAGGATTATATTGACCAGTTCCCTGGCGTCGTCATCACCGTATCCCATGACCGCTATTTCCTTGACCGCGTCGTCGACCGTTTGATTGTATTTGAAGGAAATGGCGTCATTTCCCGCTTTCAAGGCTCCTACAGCGACTATATGGAGGAGTCAAAAGCGAAAAAAGTGGTCCCAAAACCGGCAGCTGAGGAAAAAACGGCTGAAGCCGAGCCGAAGAAAAAACGGAAAAAGCTTTCTTACAAAGACCAGCTGGAATGGGACGGCATCGAAGATAAAATTGCCCAGCTGGAAGAAAAGCATGAACAGCTCGAAGCTGACATCGCCGCAGCAGGCAGTGATTTTGGCAAAATCCAAGAGCTGATGGCCGAGCAGGCGAAAACTGCGGAAGAGCTTGAGGCTGCGATGGACCGCTGGACAGAATTGTCCCTCATGATCGAAGAACTGGAAAACTAAAAAGCGTGGCCGCAGCAGGCCGCGCTTTTTTTCACATAATGGACAAAAACGAACCGGCTTGCTTATGTTAGGATAAAATTGTGTGTCAGCGGCACATGGAAAACTAACGGAGATGATGAAGTATGACATGGGCGATCGTGATGTTAATTCTCATGAGTCTGGTGAAAATCGTATTAACCTGTCTTCCTACAGGCGTCATAGAATGGCTGCTCAGCAAATTTGAAGTGCACGCCAAGCTTAGTGGCGAAAATGCGAGTCTCTCTCTAGATGGAAAACGTCTCAAGGGTACAGAGAAGCAGAAAGTGATTGATCAATTTAACGAAGCTATCTTCCTGGAAAAATATTATATCTATCCAGGTGATGAAGAGCGTTATTTACATCCGGAAAACGGCGGCACGCCGCTGGTGATAGATACAAAAAAAGGAAACAAAGACGTGAAGCTGTTCGTGTACCGCTATGACGACCATATCGACGTCGTGAAACAGTACAAGAAGAAAGTGATCGCGTATCGAGTGCTTTCTGAAAGCCTTCAAAAAGAGTCTCTGTCAGTGGCGGGAAGTTTAGCTTAAACAGGAAAGTGAAAGACGGGTGCTTTATGCTGCTCGTCTTTTTTATTGTTTTTTAAAACTTAACGTTTACGTTAAGGGTCAAAAGGTGTATAATGGTAACAGAAACGGCGAAGGGGGATTTACCTTGGAATGGATGAAGATTGATCAAGTGGCCAAAAGAAGCGGACTGACAAAGCGGACCATCCGGTTTTATGAAGAAATCGGCTTGATTCCGGCGCCGAAACGGACAGACGGCGGCGTAAGGCTTTATTCAGAGGATGATATGGAGGAGCTTGAGAAAGTCATCAGCACAAAAGAGGTGCTCGGTTTTTCCCTTCAGGAGCTTCAGCATTTCATGGAAACCAGCCGCCAGCTAGAGTTAAACAAAGAGGGGTATTTGTTGTCACTGGATCCCAAAGAACGGAAAGAAAAACTGGAGGAAATTCAGGAAACCCTGAATCACCAGCTGAGTTTGATTGATGAGAAAATCCGCACATTTCAAAGCTTTAAAGAACGCCTGCAGGGCATGAAAGGCAAAGCGGAACGTGCCATTCAATCAATCGAATGAAAAGTTTGCCAAACGCTATTTTTGTAGCGTTTCTTTTAATGGAATAAAGATGGAGGTCAGGTCAAATGGATAAGACAACACAAGTGAATCAGAAAACAGGCTTGCTCAGCCAGCCAAAAGCAGTATGGGCTGTCGCGTTTGCCTGTGTGATTTCCTTTATGGGAATCGGGCTGGTTGATCCAATTCTTCCGGCCATTGCCGCACAATTACATGCTTCACCTAGTGAAGTATCACTCTTGTTTACAAGTTATTTGCTTGTAACCGGATTTATGATGTTTTTCTCAGGAGCCATTTCCAGCCGCATCGGCGCGAAATGGACATTAATTCTCGGACTTATTTTTATTATTGTGTTTGCGGGGCTTGGCGGCAGCTCAAGCTCAATCGCTCAGTTAGTCGGCTATCGCGGCGGCTGGGGATTAGGGAATGCTTTGTTTATTTCAACAGCGCTTGCGGTCATCGTCGGCGTATCAGTCGGAGGAAGCGCCCAAGCGATTATTTTGTATGAGGCTGCGCTCGGTCTCGGGATTTCCGTCGGGCCGCTTGCAGGCGGAGAGCTTGGAAGCATTTCATGGCGCGCACCGTTTTTTGGAGTATCTGTCCTGATGTTTATTGCGTTAATCGCGATTTCATTCATGCTTCCGAAATTGCCGAAACCGGCGAAACGCGTCGGTGTGTTTGATGCGATGAAGGCGCTCAAATATAAAGGCCTTTTAACAATGGCGGTATCGGCATTCTTATACAACTTTGGATTTTTTATTTTGCTTGCTTATTCTCCGTTCGTTCTGGATTTAGATGAACACGGTCTTGGATATGTCTTCTTCGGCTGGGGCCTTCTGCTGGCGATTACGTCAGTCTTTACGGCGCCGCTCGTGCACAAAGCGCTGGGCACAGTGCGTTCGCTCGTCGTTCTCTTTATCGCCTTTGCGGCCATTCTCGTTATTATGGGGATCTGGACAGACCATCAGACTTTGATTATTACATGTATCGTTGTCGCCGGTGCTGTCCTCGGTATGGTGAATACGATCATGACAACCGCTGTGATGGGTTCTGCGCCGGTTGAACGTTCAATCGCGTCTTCAGCCTACAGCTCAGTCCGCTTCATCGGCGGCGCGCTCGCCCCGTGGATTGCAGGAATGCTGTCAGAACACTTTACTGCAAGCACACCATATACAGTAGGCGGAATCGTCGTTTTTGTCGGCATGCTTGTCCTTCTCATGGGACGTAAACATCTTGCTGGAATTAAGGCGGGACATTAATAACGAAAGACACTGCGAAGATGCAGTGTCTTTTTATTCGTTATAATGCATCATAATCGAATTGGTGAAGGAAAGGACAACCTTTATGACACAATTTTACTATTTTTCGGCTGAAAACTCCCTTTAGAAACCGGTTTTTTCGGTCAGCAAGAACGGCGTTCGCGGAAAGGGCATCCGCTTCGGTCAGACATTGATGCGGCTGGGATTTATCTTGCAGAAGCTGAGAATGTGTCCGTTCATTTACGATTGCCATTTCAAGTGATGGTTCATGCTGTAGAGGGGACGTTTGCCATGGATAAGGCAAAGCCTGACGAATATGATCAGAAGTGTTTACAGGTGCTCTATCATTATATACACAGCGTCATGAAAAACAGCTTTTCGGTTGAATGGTTCACCGCATGGGCTGATGAGGAAGACTATGAGCTGTCTGCCAAAAGAGAGCTGACACTTGATGAATTCACATCTCCATTGCAGCTCATTTTAAAAGACAGAGAGCTTTTGAGAATCGTTCAGAATAAATGGCAGTAAAAAACCCGCCCTTTAGCAGGCGGGTTTTTTTATAAATTAAAGCACTTTCGTCGTCCAAGACTCGCAGTTCCACGTTTCTGTCGCAATATCCATATAAAAGTCTGGCTCGTGGGAAATGAGCAGAATGGAGCCTTTGTATTCTTTCAGGGCGCGCTTGAGCTCTTCCTTGGCATCGACATCCAAGTGGTTTGTCGGCTCATCGAGCACCAGCAGGTTTGTTTCTGAGTTGATTAGCTTGCACAATCTGACTTTCGCTTTTTCGCCTCCGCTTAATACGGAGACGCGGCTTTCGATATGCTTTGTCGTCAGTCCGCATTTTGCCAGTGCGGCACGGATTTCATACTGGGTATAAGAAGGGAATTCGCTCCATACTTCTTCGATGCACGTATTGTTGTTTGTTTCCTTGACCTCTTGCTCGAAATAGCCGGTATAGATGTGATCACCGCGTTCAACAGAGCCTTCGAGCGGCTGGATTTCACCAAGCAAACTTTTCAGCAACGTTGTTTTTCCGATTCCGTTTGCGCCGTAAAGGGCGATTTTTTGGCCGCGTTCCATGCGGAGGTTGAGCGGACGGGACAGCGGGGAATCGTAACCGATCACGAGATCCTTCGTCTCAAAAATCAGCTTGCCTGACGTTCTCGCCGGCTTAAAGTGGAATTCCGGCTTTGGCTTTTCTGCCGCAAGCTCGATCATATCCATCTTATCGAGTTTCTTTTGGCGGGACATCGCCATGTTTCTCGTGCTGACACGCGCTTTGTTGCGGGCAACGAAATCCTTCAGCTCCGCGACTTCCTGCTGCTGCTTTTTGTAGGCCGCTTCAAGCTGCTGTTTCTTCACCTCGTAGACTTCCATAAACTGATGGTAGTCGCCGACATAGCGTGTCAGCTCTTGATTTTCAACGTGATAAATCAGGTTGATGACACTATTCAAGAACGGAATATCGTGGGAAATCAGGATGAACGCGTTCTCGTATTCCTGCAGGTAGCGTTTCAGCCATTCAATATGCTGTTCATCAAGATAGTTGGTCGGCTCATCGAGAAGCAGAATTTCCGGCTTTTCAAGGAGAAGCTTAGCGAGAAGGACCTTTGTGCGCTGTCCGCCGCTCAAATCGGTGACATCCCGCTCTAAACCGATATCGCTCAAACCGAGACCGCGGGCGATTTCTTCCACCTTGGAATCAATGACATAAAAATCATTGTTTGTCAGCGCGTCTTGAATGACGCCGACTTCTTCAAGCAGCTTCTCGAGCTCGTCGGGATCAGCCTCGCCCATTTTGTTGTAAATCTCGTTCATTTCCTCTTCCATCGCAAATAAATAATGGAATGCGTCTTTCAGGACGTCGCGAATAGATTTTCCTTTTTCCAGCACGGTATGCTGATCAAGGTATCCGACACGGACATTTTTTGACCATTCGACTTTTCCCTCATCAGGTTCAAGCTTTCCGGTAATAATATTCATGAAGGTTGATTTTCCTTCACCGTTTGCGCCGATCAAGCCGACGTGCTCGCCTTTTAACAGGCGGAAGGAAACGTTATTAAAAATGGCCCGATCCCCGAAGCCGTGGCTTAAATCCTTTACAGACAAAATACTCATGTTTACACCTCTATCGTTATCAAACACGCACAATCGGCGTGTAATATTCACCCTTTTGATTATAAAGGAGGATTCGGAATGTTGAAAGGTATAGGAAAGAAAAAGAAAAATTGCGTTCCGGGCGAGGTTTTGAGATACTATGGAATAGATTTCAGGAATTGAGGAGAACAAAATGACGCAAACTTGGCCATTTTTACATAATGCACAATCATTTATACAAGAGAATTGGAATGCTTCCGGCTTTCAAACGCCAACCCCTGTTCAAGAGCAGGCAGCCCAGCTGATCATAGACGGAAAGGATGTCATTGCAGAATCGCCGACAGGCACAGGGAAGACGCTGGCGTATGCGCTGCCGGTCTTGGAGCGGATCAAACCAGAGCAAAAGCATCCGCAGGCGGTGATTTTAGCGCCTTCCCGTGAGCTGGTCATGCAGATTTTTCAGGTGATTCAGGATTGGAAAGCGGGCTCAGAGCTGTGCGCGGCTTCCTTAATCGGCGGGGCGAATGTGAAGAAGCAGGTCGAAAAGCTGAAGAAACATCCGCATATCATCGTCGGCACGCCGGGCAGGGTGTTTGAACTGATTAAAGCGAAGAAACTCAAAATGCATGAAGTGAAAACGATTGTACTTGATGAAGCGGATCAGCTTATCCTGCCGGAGCATCGCGAGACGATCAAACAAATTATTAAAACGACATTAAGAGACCGCCAGCTTCTATGTTTCTCTGCCACGCTTAAAAAGGAAACAGAGGATGTGCTCCGCGAATTGGCGCAAGAGCCTGAGGTGTTGAAGGTGCAGCGAAGCAAGGCGGAGGCAGGGAAAGTGAAGCATCAATACCTGATTTGCGACCAGCGCGACAAAGTGAAGCTGCTGCAAAAGCTGTCTAGACTTCAAGGCATGCAGGCACTCGTATTTGTGAGAGACATCGGCAACCTGAGTGTATATGCGGAAAAACTGGCATATCACCACGTTGAACTCGGCGTTTTGCACAGTGAAGCGAAAAAAATGGAGCGGGCAAAAATCATTGCCGCATTCGAAGACGGAGAGTTTCCTCTTTTATTGGCGACTGACATTGCCGCACGCGGTTTAGACATTGAAAACCTGCCATACGTGATTCATGCTGATATTCCTGATGAAGATGGCTATGTCCACAGATCAGGACGAACAGGCCGGGCCGGAAAAGAAGGCAACGTGCTGAGCCTTGTGACGAAATTGGAGGAATCAAAGCTGAAAAAAATGGCGAAGAAGCTTGGTGTTGAACTGAGTGAAGCTGTGTATGCAGGCGGAAAACTGAAGACGAAATAAAAAGAAGGGCGAAGAGCCCTTTTTTTGTTGTAAAATAATAGAAAAGATTTTGCGCGGAGGTGGGAAAATGTCTTCAATAGACAGGTTTCAAGTAATGCAGGAGCCAGAGCTGAAAATCCTTGAACACTGGTTTGAGAATGAGGATACCAGGCGGAGAATGGAAGGGATGCTGCCATTAGATGAGTGGTATGCACGAGTAAATAAAGATAAACACGATACTGTCATCATGGCGTATGATGGACAGCTGCCGGCAGGGATGGTCGTTATTGAGTTCGGAGAGGAGCGGACGTATATTGGATTGATCGTCAATCCTTTGTACCGGCTTCAAGGGTACGGAAAACGGATACTGCAAAAGCTGATGACCGAACCTGATTTTACTAGCGTGCGAGAATGGGTGGCATGCATTGAAGAAGACAATCGAATCAGTTTAGCTTGCTTTCAAGCAGCAGGATTCACTTTAGAAGACACGGAACCTGATGAAGATGGTTTTCTTACGCTGATTCTTCGCAACTGATCTCATCGAAACACAAAAGGAGGGCAAAAAGCCCTCCCGTTTTCATCTTCATTCAGCTCGGATCACTGACCTTGATCAGCTGTTTCCCTTTATTTTCTCCCTTAAATAAACCGAGAAACGCGTCAGGAATGTTTTCGAAGCCTTCTGTGATGGTTTCCTCGTAATGGAGTTTACCAGCCTTCAGCCATTCGGCCAGCTGTTTTGCTCCCTCAGAAAAACGATCGGAGTAGTCGCTTACGATAAAGCCTTGCATCAGCGACTTCGTTTTAATGAGTTTTGATTGGACACGAGGGCCCATGTCATCTGCTTCGCTTTTTGCGTTATAGGAAGAAATGGCGCCGCACACCGGAATGCGGGCAAATTCATTGAGCAGATTCATCACCGCGTCTGAAATCGGTCCGCCGACATTGTCAAAATACACATCGACACCGTCAGGACAAGCGTTTTGAAGCGCTTTTTGGATATCATCCGCTGTTTTGTAATTGATGGCTTCGTCAAACTGAAGCTCCTGTTTTAAATAGTCGATTTTTTCATCAGAGCCCGCGATGCCGACGACTCGCGCGCCTTTGATTTTGGCAATTTGCCCGACTGTTGAACCGACGGCTCCAGCAGCTCCGGAGACAACCACGGTTTCGCCTTCCTTCGGGCGTCCGATGTCCAGCAATCCGAAGTATGCTGTTAAGCCGGTCATTCCCAAAATGCCGAGATAGGCCGAAGCGGGAGCAAGGCTTGTATCAATTTTTCGCAAGGCAGACTCGCTCACAGCGGAAAATTCCTGCCAGCTGAGATTTCCGATGACGATATCGCCTTTTTTCAGATGATTCCCGTCTGACACAACTTCAGCGATAACCCCGCCAGAAAGCGCTTTATCCAAGGCGAACGGCTCAACATATGACTTCGTATCCTGCATACGGCCGCGCATATAAGGGTCAACCGATACATAAAGCGTTTTGACAAGCACTTCCCCTTGCTTGGGTTCAGGAACCGGAATGGTTTCAAAGCGAAAGTCTTCATGAACAGGAATACCTTGTGGACGTCTTGCTAATTGAATTTGCTGCTGAGATGCTGTCATTTTCATCCTCCTATCACTTGGTTGACACCACTGTAACATGGACAGGAGAGGAAATACAAAAGGTAAGCTGGCATACAAAAAAGGAGAGGGGGCTCCTCTCCTTTTCATTTCGCCCGTAATTTCGGGCACAGTCCCGTCGGCAGGCACATTGGCTTCTGGTCGATCGGGCTTCTCATGATGCAGCATTCCAAGCCGAAGACTTCACGGAAAAATGGCTGGGTGAACACATCTTCCGGTGTTCCGGCGTTGTATATTTTTCCGTCCAGCACACTGATTAGATAGTCAGCGTATTGAGCGGCTTGGTTTAAATCATGGAGCACCATGACAACGGTGCGGCCATGGTCGCGGTTCAGCTTTTTCAGCAGTTCAAGCACTTCAATCTGATGTGAGATGTCTAAATACGTGGTCGGCTCATCAAGCAAAAGCAAATCAGTGCCTTGCGCAAGTGCCATGGAAATCCAGGCTCTTTGTCTTTGGCCGCCTGAGAGGGCATCAAGTGTCCGATCCTTCAGTTCAATCATGCCCGTTGCTTCCAGCGCCCACTCTACCATGTCATGATCCTCTTGGGTATGCTTGGATAACAGCTTTTTGTGAGGATGTCTGCCAAAATAGCATAACTCCTCTACCGTCAATCCTTCAGGGGCCTGAGGAGATTGTGGAAGAATGGCCAGTTTTTTTGCGACTTCTTTTGATGGCTGGCGGTGGATGTCTTTTCCTTCTAGTAGCACTGTACCGCTTTTCGGGGCCATCAGCCTGGCGAGCGATTTGAGGATTGTTGATTTACCGCAGCCATTAGCGCCGATGAGCGCAGTGATTTTTCCTTCTTCTATCTTTAAGTCGACTCCGTCAATAATCACTGTACTGTCATATGAAAGAGTGAGCTGGTCTGCAGCCAGTTTTCCCATGGTATCCTCTCCCTACTGTTTCCTCGCTTCGAATTTCAATAAATATAAGAAATAAGGCGCGCCGATCACGGCTGTCAGTATTCCGGCAGGTATTTCAACCGGAGGCATGATGCCGCGCCCTAACGTATCTGCAATTAATAATATAATAGCACCAATCAATGCCGATGCAGGCAGTAAATATTTAGCTTTTTCTCCGGTAAGCCGTCTGGCGATATGCGGAGCAAGCAAGCCGATAAAACCGATTGAGCCGACGACGGCTACACAGCTTCCCGCCAGCGCCACCGCGGTGAAAATCAGGATGAATCTCAGCCGGTTTGCGTTTTCTCCGAGACCCTGTGCAAGCTCATCCCCGAGTGACATAAGATCCAGCTTCGGTATGAGTATGCAGACGATCGGAAAAAGAATCAAAAGCCATGGCGCAAGCAGCTTGACTTCTTCCCAGTTTCTTCCCCAGAGGCTTCCTGTCAGCCAAATGAGTGCAGCATTCACGTCGCCTGGAAACTTGACCATCATATATTGCATTCCGGCGTGGCAGACCGCGCCTAAAGCAATGCCTGATAAAGCCAGTGAAGAGGGCTGAATGCTCTTTTTTCGGGCTATCATTAATAATAGTACAGCAATAATGGCGGCTCCGGCAAATGCGGAGAACGGAAGCACGTATACCGGCGACTCAGGAAAGATGAGAATCACAGCCATCGCCGCAAGTCCGGAGCCTTTTGAAATGCCGACAACGTCTGGGGAAGCGAGCGGATTTCGGATCACACCCTGTAAAATCGCTCCGGCAGCGGCAAGCCCAGCACCGGCCAAAATCGCTAATATGATGCGGGGCAGACGATATTGCTGGATGATAAATTCAAAGGAATGATCCAATCCCAGCAGATTCGTCACTACCGCATCA
The DNA here is from genome assembly GCF_000978495.1 of Bacillus sp. LM 4-2. NCBI lineage: Bacteria > Bacillati > Bacillota > Bacilli > Caryophanales > Bacillaceae > Bacillus > Bacillus sp. LM 4-2. The sequence continues at coordinate 804,017 of NZ_CP011101.1, forward strand.
GGTGAAATGTATAATGCACCGATTCCAATGCTGATGACGGACAGAACGATCAAAATCACGGCCAATATGAGTATCGCCAGCAAGGGGCGTTTTTGTTTTCTGGTTGTTTTCTTCATTTCAGATGTCGCCCTTTCCTTGCCAAATATAAGAAAAACGGCGTTCCGATAATCGCGGTGACAATGCCGACCGGTGATTCATAAGGAAATGCAATCCATCTGGCCAGAACATCTGCGTACACCAGCAAAATGGCACCGAACAGTGCCGAAAACGGAAGCACGTATTGATAATGTTCTCCGATCAGCTTGCGGACAATATGCGGGACGAGCAGCCCGACAAAGCCAATCGGCCCGGCGACGGCTACGGAAGCGCCGGAAAGGATTAAAATAATCAAACTGATCAGAATCCGGATGCCGTTCATATTTTGTCCAAGCCCTTTTGCTGTTTCGTCTCCGAGACCGAGAACAGAAACAGAACCGGAAAATACGAGGGCAAGCCCGATGCCAATGACAGAAAACGGAGCGATGGTTATGACGTCCTGCCAGTTGCTGCCGTCGATTGCGCCTGTCATCCAGTACAGAACATCCTCACCTGACTCATTTAAAATAATGATGGCCTGTGTCATAGAGGAGAGGAACAAGTGCACGGCCATTCCTGACAGCGCCAGCTTGACAGGTGTCATTCCGCCGGATGAGGCAATCATATACACAATCGCGCCGCCTGCTGCCGCACCCGCAAAAGCGAATATAACAGATGAATAGGGCGATGCCGGCAGAATGACGAGAGAAGCAACGACAAAAAGCGATGCACCCGCATTCACACCGAAAATTTGGGGTGAAGCCAGAGGGTTTCTGGTCATAGCCTGCATCAGCGCCCCTGCTACAGCTAGGCTGGCGCCGACAAAAACGCCGATTAATGTGCGGGGAAGGCGAAGAGTAGAGATGATGAGCTGTTCCTTTGAACCGTCCCATACAAAAAGATATTTCAATGAATCTATGATGCCGATGTCTGAGGCTCCTACTGAAAGATTCAGCCCAAGCCCAAATATAAAAATAATCAGTGCAATGATGAACATCATCAGTCTTGATGATGAGCGCCGTTTGGCTGATTGATACAACAGTCTCACTTCCTTACTGCGTCTGGTTGCAAAAACGAAGAAGCAAGGATTCCCCTCGCTTCTCATTTGTCCTATTTATTATACACTTTTTTAAGCACATCTTTGGCGCTTGTTTCACTAGACTTGATGCCTCTGAATCTTGTCCAAGTGTCACGGTCCGCATCATAGACTTGTCCATTTTTCACCGCTTTGAGATTTTTCCAGAGCGGGTTCGTTTTCCACTCATCTACAATGGTTTTGCCTTCGTTGGCTGAGATGAACAAAATATCAGGATCGATTTTGCTCAATTGCTCAAGGCTGACCTCTTGATAGGCGTTATCTGACTTCACAGCGTGTGTAAAGCCTAGCATTTTAAAGATTTCTCCGTCATAGGATGATGATGTATGAAGCTGGAAGGAATCCGCTCTTGCAACGCCGAGAACGATGTTGCGGTTTTCATCTTTCGGAAGTTCGGCTTTTAGATCGTTGATGACTTTTTTGTGCTCGGCAAGCTTTTCTTTTCCTTCATCTTCTTTATTTAATGCTTTAGCAATGGTCGTAAAGCTGTCGATCGTTTCGTCATATGTCGCTTCACGGCTTTTTAATTCAATCGTCGGGGCGATTTTTTTCAGCTGTTTATAAATGTTTTTATGGCGCTCAGCGTCAGCGATGATTAAATCAGGCTTCAAGGAACTGATGACCTCAAGATTGGGTTCGCTGCGTGTGCCTACAGATGTGTAATCAATGGAGCTGCCGACAAGCTTTTTAATCATATCTTTTTTGTTGTCATCGGCGATGCCCACCGGCGTAATGCCGAGATTGTGAACGGCATCCAAGAATGAAAGCTCAAGCACAACCACCCGCTTAGGTGTGCCGCTTACTGTCGTTTTTCCTTCTTCGTCATGGATCACTCTGGAATCCTTAGACTCGCTTTTGCCGCTTCCGTTGTTATTCTGGCTTGATGAACAGCCGGATACAATGAGGCAGGCGAGCAATAAAACACTCATGATGGCAATCAACTTGTTAGAATAGGTGCGCATGTCATTCTTCCTTTTTTCAGATTTAGTAATGAGAATCATTATCACATGTAACACTATAATAGCATGGCTTATCATGTCAATATTTTTTTAGTAAAGAAAGCTGCGTTTTTTACTGCTTTCTCATGAAAGCATCATCAGACACAAATAAGTGGTATGAAGCGTTACCGTGTCTTCGAGACAAAAACGCATGGGCGTTGGCTTTAGAGGTTTCGAACATATCAGCAGTGACATAAGGAAGGAGAGTGCTGAGATAACCGGACAATTTCTTTTCTATTTCATCTGTTAGTGCAAATTCAATGTCGCCGATATTCATGATAATCGAGAAAACAAAGTCGATATCGATATGAAAATGTTCCTCGGCAAAAACCGCAAGCTCGTGAATTCCTGGTGAACATCCGGCACGCTTATGGAAAATCTGTTTGACTAAATCACTCACAATCCAAGCATTGTATTGCTGTTCTGGTGAAAAGTATTGCATTAGACATACCTCCTGCTCGTACGGATAAAGGCAGCGTTTCATGGTCGTGTGCTCCGTGCAGCGGCTTCTCCTTAATTTTGATTTTTCTGAAAATAGGTTCCGTTCCTATCACTTTACCATGGACGGAAAACAAATAGCTACTACCATTCCTCCTGTTTTTCTCTTTAATGTTCTGGAATCTGTTTCAGGTACAGACGATCGGGTATGAAAGAAATATAGAAAACATGAAGGAGGAATATCGACATGAAACCAGTTGTAAAAGAGTATACAAATGACGAACAGCTCATGAAGGATGTAGAGGAATTGCAGAAAATGGGTGTTGCGAAAGAGGATGTATACGTCTTAGCTCACGACGATGACAGAACGGAACGCCTGGCAGACAACACGAACGCCAACACGATCGGAGCCAAAGAAACAGGTTTCAAGCACGCGGTGGGAAATATCTTCAATAAAAAAGGAGACGAGCTCCGCAATAAAATTCACGAAATCGGTTTTTCTGAAGATGAAGCCGCTCAATTTGAAAAACGCTTAGATGAAGGAAAAGTGCTTCTCTTTGTGACAGATAACGAAAAAGTGAAAGCTTGGGCATAAAGCAAGGAAAAAACCAAAAGGCCATGACGGCCTTTTGGTTTTTTTGCGGTCTTTGCGGTGGCATTTTGCAGAATGCCGCAATAGGATAGCGGAAAATTTTCGGTTCTGCATGTCCCTCAATTTGCTATTATATTTTTGTGATAAATTGGAATAAAATCTCACAAAATAGAAAATGGGGGTACATAGTGGATGAAAAAAGTGATGTTAGCTACGGCTTTGTTTTTAGGATTGACTCCAGCTGGCGCGAACGCAGCTGATTTAGGCCACCAGACGTTGGGATCCAATGATGGCTGGGGCGCGTACTCGACCGGCACGACAGGCGGATCAAAAGCATCGTCCTCAAATGTGTATACCGTCAGCAACAGAAACCAGCTTGTCTCGGCATTAGGGAAGGAAACGAACACAACGCCAAAAATCATTTATATCAAGGGAACGATTGACATGAACGTGGATGACAATCTGAAGCCGCTTGGCCTAAATGACTATAAAGATCCGGAGTATGATTTGGACAAATATTTGAAAGCCTATGATCCTAGCACATGGGGCAAAAAAGAGCCGTCGGGCACACAAGAAGAAGCGAGAGCACGCTCGCAGAAAAACCAAAAAGCACGGGTCATGGTCGATATTCCTGCAAACACGACGATCGTCGGTTCAGGGACTAACGCTAAAGTCGTGGGAGGAAACTTCCAAATCAAGAGTGATAACGTCATTATTCGCAACATTGAATTCCAGGATGCCTATGACTATTTTCCGCAATGGGATCCGACTGACGGAAGCTCAGGGAACTGGAACTCACAATACGACAACATCACGATAAACGGCGGCACACACATCTGGATTGATCACTGTACATTTAATGACGGTTCGCGTCCGGACAGCACATCACCGAAATATTATGGAAGAAAATATCAGCACCATGACGGCCAAACGGATGCTTCCAACGGTGCTAACTATATCACGATGTCCTACAACTATTATCACGATCATGATAAAAGCTCCATTTTCGGATCAAGTGACAGCAAAACCTCCGATGACGGCAAATTAAAAATTACGCTGCATCATAACCGCTATAAAAATATTGTCCAGCGCGCGCCGAGAGTCCGCTTCGGGCAAGTGCACGTATACAACAATTATTATGAAGGAAGCACAAGCTCTTCAAGTTATCCTTTCAGCTATGCATGGGGAATCGGAAAGTCATCTAAAATCTATGCCCAAAACAATGTCATTGACGTACCGGGACTCTCAGCTGCTAAAACGATCAGCGTATTCAGCGGGGGAACGGCTTTATATGACTCCGGCACGTTGCTGAACGGCACACAGATCAACGCATCGGCTGCAAACGGGCTGAGCTCTTCTGTCGGCTGGACGCCGTCTCTGCATGGGGCGATTGATGCTTCTGCTAATGTAAAATCAAATGTTATAAATCAAGCGGGTGCGGGTAAATTAAATTAAGAAAGTGAAAAACACAAAGGGTGCTAACCTTTGTGTTTTTTAATTAATTAAAATGTTTATTAACTTAGTTAAGGAGTAGAATGGAAAAGGGGATCGGAAAACAAGTATATAGGAGGAGACCTATTTATGGCTTCAGAAAAAGACGCAGGAAAACAGTCAGCAGTAAAGCTTGTTCCATTGCTTATTACTGTCGCTGTGGGACTAATCATCTGGTTTATTCCCGCTCCGTCCGGACTTGAACCTAAAGCTTGGCATTTGTTTGCGATTTTTGTCGCGACAATTATCGGCTTTATCTCCAAGCCCTTGCCAATGGGTGCAATTGCAATTTTTGCATTGGCGGTTACTGCACTAACTGGAACACTATCAATTGAGGATACATTAAGCGGATTTGGGAATAAGACCATTTGGCTTATCGTTATCGCATTCTTTATTTCCCGGGGATTTATCAAAACCGGGCTCGGTGCGAGAATTTCGTATGTATTCGTTCAGAAATTCGGGAAAAAAACCCTTGGACTTTCTTATTCACTGTTATTCAGTGATTTAATACTTTCACCTGCTATTCCAAGTAATACGGCGCGTGCAGGAGGCATTATATTTCCTATTATCAGATCATTATCCGAAACATTCGGATCAAGCCCGGCAAATGGAACAGAGAGAAAAATCGGTGCATTCTTATTAAAAACCGGTTTTCAGGGGAATCTGATCACATCTGCTATGTTCCTGACAGCGATGGCGGCGAACCCGCTGATTGCCAAGCTGGCCCATGATGTCGCAGGGGTGGACTTAACATGGACAAGCTGGGCAATTGCCGCGATTGTGCCGGGACTTGTAAGCTTAATCATCACGCCGCTTGTGATTTACAAGCTGTATCCGCCGGAAATCAAAGAAACACCGGATGCGGCGAAAATCGCAACAGAAAAACTGAAAGAAATGGGACCGTTCAAAAAATCGGAGCTTTCCATGGTTATCGTGTTTCTTTTGGTGCTTGTGCTGTGGATTTTTGGCGGCAGCTTCAACATCGACGCAACCACAACCGCATTGATCGGTTTGGCCGTTCTCTTATTATCACAAGTTCTGACTTGGGATGATATCAAGAAAGAACAGGGCGCTTGGGATACGCTCACTTGGTTTGCGGCGCTTGTCATGCTCGCCAACTTCTTGAATGAATTAGGCATGGTGTCTTGGTTCAGTAATGCCATGAAATCATCCGTATCAGGGTTCTCTTGGATTGTGGCATTCATCATTTTAATTGTTGTGTATTATTACTCTCACTATTTCTTTGCAAGTGCGACAGCCCACATCAGTGCGATGTATTCAGCATTTTTGGCTGTCGTCGTGGCAGCGGGCGCACCGCCGCTTTTAGCAGCGCTGAGCCTCGCGTTCATCAGTAACCTGTTCGGGTCAACGACTCACTACGGTTCTGGAGCGGCTCCGGTCTTCTTCGGAGCAGGCTACATCCCGCAAGGCAAATGGTGGTCCATCGGATTTATCCTGTCGATTGTTCATATCATCGTATGGCTTGTGATCGGCGGATTATGGTGGAAAGTACTAGGAATATGGTAGAAAGAAAAAGGCAGACGCGGTCTGCCTTTTTTTTATTTTCACTCCTTCGCAAGAAAACGGATTTTGAAAAATGAGAAAATTTCCTGTGAAAAATGGTATGATCTAGGTAGAAAGGACGGCTGGTGCTGTGGTGAAAAAGCGGTTCCATTTTTCCCTGCAAACAAAAATAATGGGGCTGATTGCGGCTCTGCTGGTCTTTGTCATTGGTGTGCTGACCATTACGTTAGCCGTTCAGCATACACAGGGAGAACGGAGACAGGCAGAGCAGCTGGCGGTTCAAACGGCGAGAACCATTTCCTATATGCCGCCGGTTAAAGAGCTCATTGAGAGAAAAGACGGACATGCGGCTCAGACGCAAGAGGTCATTGAACAAATGAAAGAACAGACTGGCGCGTTTGCCATTTATGTTTTGGACGAAAAAGGAGACATTCGCAGCGCCTCTGGAAAAAGCGGATTAAAGAAACTGGAGCGCAGCAGAGAAATTTTGTTTGGCGGTTCGTATGTTTCTGAAACAAAAGCGGATGGACGAAGAGTGATCAGAGGGAGCGCGCCGATTATAAAAGAACAGAAGGGATACAGCCAAGTGATCGGCAGCGTATCTGTTGATTTTCTGCAAACGGAGACAGAGCAAAGCATCAAAAAGCATTTGAGAAATTTGAGTGTGATTGCTGTGCTTGTACTGCTGCTCGGATTTATTGGCGCCGCCGTGCTGGCGAAAAGCATCAGAAAGGATACGCTTGGGCTTGAACCGCATGAGATCGCGGCTCTATATCGTGAGAGGAACGCAATGCTTTTCGCGATTCGAGAAGGGATTATTGCCACCAATCGTGAAGGCGTCGTCACCATGATGAACGTATCGGCGGCCGAGATGCTGAAGCTGCCCGAGCCTGTGACCCATCTTCCTATAGATGACGTCATGCCGGGAGCAGGGCTGATGTCTGTGCTTGAAAAAGGAGAAATGCTGCCGAACCAGGAAGTAAGCGTCAACGATCAAGTGTTTATTATCAATACGAAAGTGATGAATCAAGGCGGGCAGGCATATGGGATTGTCGTCAGCTTCAGGGAGAAAACAGAGCTGAAGAAGCTGATCGACACATTGACAGAGGTTCGCAAATATTCTGAGGATCTCAGGGCGCAGACTCATGAATTTTCAAATAAGCTTTATGCGATTTTAGGGCTGCTTGAACTTGGGGAGTATGATGAAGCCATTGATCTGATAAAAGAGGAATATGCGATACAAAATGAACAGCATGATCTTTTATTCCATAACATCCATTCGCAGCAGGTGCAGGCCATTTTGTTAGGGAAAATAAGCAAGGCATCGGAAAAGAAGGTCAAGCTGGTGATTGATGAGAACAGCTCACTCGCGCCTCTTCCTGCGCATATCGGCTTGTCCCATCTTATTACGATTATTGGCAATTTAATTGATAACGCTTTCGAAGCTGTAGCGGAGCAAAGCGTGAAGGAAGTTTTGTTTTTTATCACGGATATGGGCCATGACATTGTCATTGAAGTATCAGACACAGGGCCCGGTGTGCCGCCAGAGAAAATAGAAGCTGTGTTTGAGAGAGGCTATTCTTCAAAGGGGATGAGGAGAGGCTACGGTCTGGCCAATGTGAAAGACTCAGTGCGTGAACTGGGCGGCTGGATCGAACTGGCGAATCAAAAAACTGGCGGGGCGGTATTCACTGTGTTTATACCGAAGGAGAAACAAAGGGGGAATCCATTTGATTCACATCGCGATTGCGGAGGATGATTTTCGAGTTGCGCAAATCCATGAGAGATTGATTAAACAGCTTGATGGATTCAAGATTATCGGCAAGGCGGCTAACGCAAAAGAGACATTGGCGCTTTTGAAGGAACACAAGGCTGATTTGCTTCTGCTGGATATTTATATGCCGGACGAGCTTGGGACCGCGTTGATTCCTGATATACGAAGCCGATTTCCTGAAGTGGACATTATGATTATCACAGCGGCAACAGAAACCCGTCATTTGCAGGAAGCGCTAAGGGCGGGAATTGCCCACTATTTGATCAAACCCGTAACAGCTGACAAGTTCAGGCAGGTGCTGCTTCAGTATAAAGAAAAAAGGAAGCTGCTCATGTCTCAGCCGGAGGTCAGCCAATCCATGATCGACCATATTTTTGGGAACAGTGTGAAGACAGCTTTGCCGGCAGAGAATTTGCCGACTGGCATTAATTCGATTACACTGCGAAAAATTAAGGAAGCGCTTCAGACTGCGTCAGAAGGATTGACAGCGGAGGAACTTGGGGAAAAAATGGGGGCGTCACGAACAACTGCCCGCCGTTATGCCGAGTACCTTGTGTCAAAGGAAGAAGCAAGAGCCGAGCTTGAATACGGAATTATCGGCAGGCCGGAGAGAAAATATTATTTGGCGGCGGATTAGATATGAAAAAATCTATAATCCTATTGATTATTCTATTGATCTTTACTCAGGGTGATATCAGGCAGGCGGCTGCGCCGCGCCTGCCGGACGGGCCGATAGAAATTGTCGTCCCTGCCGAACCTTCTGGCGGCTGGGATGTCACAGCGCAGGCGATCCAATCAGTTTTGAGGCAGAAGCAGATCGTGAAGGATGATGTTCATATCGTCTATAAATCCGGCGGCGGGGGAGAGAAAGGCTGGAAATATGTCAACAAAAGCAGCAAACAAACCATCAGCATGACGTCCAGCTTAATATTGAGCAATGATCTTCTCGGGCAAAGCAAATTAAAAATGGCCGATTTTACGCCGCTCGCCATTCTCTCCAAGGAATGGCAGACGGTTGCATTGCCAAAAGGATCAGCGTTAACAAATGGCAAGGATGTGCTGAATGAGATCAACATGCATCCCGGCAAGGTGAGAATCGGCTTTGCCCCGGGGTTTGGCAATGATGATCAGCTCTCGTTCGTCAGAGCGGCAGATATGTACGGCATTGACCCGTTTGACATTCAATTCTCACAGTATGACAGCAGCGAACAGCTCATTCAGGCGCTGATCAGACATGAGATAGAAGCGGCTTCCATGACCCTTTCTGAAGCGAAACCATATGAACGAAACGGCGATATCACGTTAGCCGCTGTAACATCTGATAAAAGACTTCCCGGTTTTCCAAATGTACCGACGTGGAAGGAGCAGGGAATCCCGTTTGTTTTTTCTCATTGGAGAGGGATTTTGGGCCCGAAAAATATGTCTGAGGAAGAGATTTCTTACTGGGATCAAGCGCTAAAGAAGGTCACCTCTTCACCTGAATGGAAGCGGAAAATAAACGAACAGGACTGGGAAAGCTTTTATTTAAACAGCAGGGAAACGAAACGGTTTTTAGAAGAGCAATCCGCTTTTTATCAAAGCATCATGACAGGAAATTAAGATCCCGGCATCCCGGGATTTTTTTCATGCCGAAAATTGATCAAAAAGAACAAAACGGTTTTAAAAAATTAAAAATACAAAAAAACCAAATTATTTACTTGCGGTTGGTTTTCCCATACGATGGCAAAAAGGCAAGACAAAAAGGGGAGTAAGGGAGAAAAAATGTAAGCGGATTCATTTAAGGGGGAATGGATGTGTTAGCAATCTTAGGCTTTCTCATGATGCTTGTGTTTATGGCATTGATCATGACAAAACGGCTTTCTGTTTTAACAGCATTAGTTTTGACGCCGATTGTGTTTGCGCTTATCGCCGGATTTGGATTTACTGAAGTTGGGGACATGATGATTTCGGGGATTCAGCAAGTCGCGCCGACTGCGGTCATGATTATGTTTGCGATCTTATATTTTGGAATTATGATTGATACAGGCCTGTTTGATCCAATGGTTGGCAAAATTTTAAGCATGGTCAAAGGAGACCCTTTAAAAATTGTTGTCGGGACAGCGGTCCTTACAATGCTCGTCGCCTTGGACGGAGATGGCTCGACAACGTACATGATTACGACAAGCGCCATGCTTCCGCTCTATTTGCTGCTAGGCATCCGGCCAATTATCTTGGCAGGAATCGCGGGAGTCGGCATGGGAATCATGAACACGATTCCATGGGGCGGTGCGACGCCGAGGGCGGCGAGTGCGCTGGGGGTTGATCCAGCTGAGCTTACAGGGCCGATGATTCCTGTCATTGCAAGCGGGATGCTTTGTATGGTGGCAGTTGCGTATGTGCTTGGAAAAGCGGAACGAAAGCGCCTTGGTGTGATTGAACTGAAACAGCCAGCCAATGCCAATGAACCGGCTGCTGCGGTTGAAGATGAGTGGAAGCGGCCGAAGCTTTGGTGGTTCAATTTATTGTTAACGCTTTCTTTAATAGGATGTTTAGTATCGGGTAAAGTCAGTTTAACCGTACTGTTTGTCATTGCGTTTTGTATTGCGCTGATTGTGAATTATCCCAATCTCGAGCATCAGAGACAGCGCATCGCGGCGCATTCCAGCAACGTGCTGGCTATCGGTTCAATGATTTTTGCCGCGGGGGTGTTCACGGGGATTTTGACAGGCACGAAAATGGTTGATGAAATGGCGATCTCGCTCGTGTCCATGATACCGGAACAAATGGGCGGATTGATCCCAGCGATTGTTGCCTTAACAAGCGGCATTTTCACATTCTTGATGCCGAATGACGCGTATTTCTACGGGGTGCTGCCGATTTTATCAGAAACAGCTGTCGCATACGGTGTGGATAAAGTGGAAATTGCCAGAGCCTCTATTATCGGCCAGCCGATTCATATGCTGAGTCCGCTTGTGCCATCCACTCATTTGCTTGTCGGGCTCGTCGGAGTTTCTATTGATGACCATCAAAAATTCGCATTGAAATGGGCGGTTCTCGCAGTGATCGTCATGACGGCTATCGCTCTATTGATCGGTGCGATCTCTATTTCCGTATGATAATTCAGGCGTAATGACACACACTAACGGCATATAACATTCCGGAGGTGTCATTATGAGTGATCCTTATATGCCGCTGACTTCAGTCAGAAGCGGAACGGGGTTCGAAGCGGCAAAAGGGGTGCACGGCCTGACTGTGCAAATTGCGAATGTCTATTTTATTCAGCTGCCTTCTGAACCTCACTCATTTGTTTTAATTGATGCCGGCATGCCTCAAGCAGCCGGCATGATTGTCAATGAAGCCAAACAAAGATTCGGTGAAGGGTTTCAGCTGAAGGCGATTATCCTCACACACGGGCACTTTGACCATATTGGGGCAATCGAAGAGATCCTTGAGCATTGGGATGTGCCTGTTTATGTCCATTCTCGGGAAATGCCTTATGTAACAGGTAAAGAGGATTATCCTCCGGCTCGTCCTGACAGCAAGAGCGGGCTGGTCGCTAAGCTGTCGCCGCTGTTTCCGCGGCACTCCATCGATATTTCCTCACATGTCCAGGCACTGCCGGAAGACGGTTCAGTCCCTTTTCTTGACGAGTGGATGTGGATCGCGACACCAGGACACACGCCGGGCCATATTTCGTTATTCCGCGATGACGGCCGCGTGCTTGTAGCAGGTGATGCTGTTATTACAGTGGAACAGGAGAAAATGGCTGACGTCTTGATACAAAAACAGGAGCTTCACGGGCCGCCGGCTTATTTCACGCCTGACACAGAGACGGCCGCGGAGTCCATTCTAAAGCTGGCCGGTCTTGAACCGGAAGCGTTATTGACAGGGCACGGCATACCGATGACCGGCAAAAACTTTCGAAGTGACTTAACTGAATTGGCAAATCGGTTATCGTCTATTTGACACCCGCACCACGCGGGTGTTTTTTATTGTTTTCCAGGAAGTTGCAGAAAAATCATTTGTCTTGCCGCTTAAAAACGATACAATGAAAAGCATGAAGTGATGTGAAGGGGAGAGTTTGTTGGAAGAAAAAGAAATACTCTGGAACGAAGCGAAAGCGTTTATTGCCGCATGCTATCAGGAATTGGGAAAGGAGGAGGAAGTGAAAGACCGTCTCGAGGACATTAAAAGTGAAATTGACCTGACCGGAAGCTATGTACATACGAAGGAAGAGCTGGAGCACGGAGCGAAAATGGCTTGGAGAAACAGCAACCGCTGCATCGGCAGATTGTTCTGGAATTCGCTGAATGTTATTGACAGACGAGACGTCCGGACGAAGGAGGAAGTGCGTGACGCCCTCTTTCACCATATTGAAACCGCCACCAATAACGGGAAAATCAGACCGACCATTACGATTTTCCCTCCGGAAGAGAAGGGTGAAAAGCAAGTCGAGATCTGGAATCATCAGCTGATCCGGTACGCTGGATATGAGTCAGACGGAGAAAGAATCGGCGACCCGGCTTCCTGTTCCCTGACAGCAGCCTGCGAAGAGCTCGGCTGGCGCGGAGAACGAACGGATTTTGACCTGCTGCCGCTCATTTTTCGCATGAAAGGCGACGAACAGCCTGTCTGGTATGAGCTGCCGCGTTCACTTGTGATCGAGGTTCCAATCACACATCCGGACATCGAGGCGTTTTCTGATTTGGAGCTGAAGTGGTACGGCGTGCCTATCATCTCTGATATGAAGCTTGAGGTCGGGGGCATTCATTATAATGCCGCGCCATTTAACGGCTGGTATATGGGCACGGAGATCGGAGCGAGAAACCTCGCAGATGAAAAGCGGTACGACAAGCTGAAAAAAGTAGCGTCCGTGATCGGCATCGCCGCTGATTACAATACGGATTTATGGAAGGATCAAGCGCTAGTTGAATTGAATAAAGCTGTGCTGCACTCGTATAAAAAGCAGGGTGTCAGCATCGTTGACCATCATACAGCGGCAAGCCAGTTTAAACGGTTTGAAGAACAGGAGGAAGAAGCGGGCAGAAAGCTGACGGGGGACTGGACGTGGCTGATTCCGCCAATTTCACCCGCTGCCACTCATATCTTCCACCGATCCTATGATAACTCAATCGTTAAGCCGAACTATTTTTATCAAGATAAGCCTTATGAGTAAACACTAGAAAATCGATGATGGCCTTCAAGGCTGCGGGATTCAGTCACAGAGATGTCGGTAACCTTTGAGAAAGGGCTTCCGTTCTTTACAGCCTCAACAAACGATTGCAGGGCGTTTTCCGGACCCTCTGCCAAAATCTCGACACGCCCGTCATCACGGTTTTTGACCCAGCCGGCCAGTTTTCGCTTATCAGCTTCCATTTGAACAAAATAGCGAAAGCCCACACCTTGAACCCGGCCGTCTACAATGATTCGGTATTGAAGCATGTAAAAACCACCTTTTCTTTTTATGATAATCAATCATTTTACAACCTGTAAAGGGGATGTGTTTGTATGAAACCAGAGCGCTATTCAGTTCTTTCTCTTAATCTGGGAAAACCGCAGACGCTTGAATATGACGGAAAGAAAATCGATACCGGCATCATGAAGCGTCCGGCTGAATCAGCCGTCATGCTGTATCGGGAGAATTTTGAAGGAGACGGACAGGCGGACCTCGTCAACCACGGCGGACCTGATAAGGCTGTCTGTGTCTACCCGGCGGAGCATTATCCGTTTTGGGAAGAGTTCCTCTCAAGACCGCTGTCAAATGCCGCATTTGGAGAAAATCTGACGGTCGCGGGCCTGACTGAGGAGAATGTTTGCATCGGGGATGTGTTCAGGCTTGATGAAGCTGTTGTTCAGGTCAGCCAGCCGCGCCAGCCGTGTGTAAAGCTGGCGAAAAAGTTTGGTGTAAAAGAAATGGTGCTGAAGGTCCAGCAAACCGGCTATACAGGGTTTTATTTTCGCGTGCTGGAGGAGGGCAGGGTGTCTCCCGGCGCGAACCTTGAATTGCTGTCCAGAGGAGAGAAGGGCATATCCGTCCAGTTCGCCAACCGCATCAACTACCATGATGCAAAAAATCTCACCGCCATTGAACGGATTTTAAGTGAGGCTGCACTATCGGAAAGCTGGAGAGCGTCCTTTATGAAAAAAAAGGACAGGCTGCTGCCGGTTGAATAGAAAAAAGCCGCGCATATCAACGTGCGCGGCTTTGCCATATTTAAGATTGTTTTTTCTTTGTTTCAAGCAGGTTGGCAAGAAAATAGGTTTTATAGCTTTGAAGCTTTCTTCCCTCATGGTGCGTGATCCCCTGCTTTTTTAGTTCTGCCACATACCAGCCTTTACTGCCGTAATGCATGTCAGAAAACTCCTTTCCCTATCTGATTTCGAAACGATTGGCATTGTAACATCTATAAAAAGATGCTGAAAAGAGATGCGGGGAAAACTGAGCCTTTCGAACTAGATGTGCGAATGTTCTTCTGTATGTATATGCGGAGCAAAAGCCGAATATGATTTAATGGCCGGTTAGTTTGATCATGACAACGCCAAATGTCATAATGGCGAAAACAATGCCGATATATGTGAGCATCCCGTTTTTTTTCTTAACGCCGTAAACGGTTATAATGATGCCTTCAATGAAAAAAATGATGCCGAAAATAATAAACCACATGCAGATAAAGGCTCCTTTCACAGACATAATAGTAGTGTAGCATATCTGAAAGAGCCGGGCTGTGATAATATCAAGAAAGCCGGGCGCATATCGCCCGGCTCATGTTTTATTGTTTATCAACCAATTTGACCAGAAGCTGTGCCAAATGTTCTTTCTCATCTTCGTCTGCAACGCTCCAAAGCTCTTGCAGCAGCATTTCTTCACCGTTTTGCGGCTCTTCATGCTTTGCGAGATAGTCTCCCAGGATCGCAGCGCTTTTCACAAGCTTGCCGTCATCCAATCCCAGCTTTTTGCCTCGGTTGACTTGTTTTTTCAGGTAGCCTTTAAATTCATCAAAGTCTTTTAAAATGTCTTCTTTTATTGTGCCATGCATCGCGTTCATTTCGTTTTCAATTTGGATTTTTTCTTGATCTCTGTTCATTGCAAGACCTCCTCGTGCAGAATAATGATGTTTTACCTGCTAATGGAGGAGGTTAAACCTGCCGGAAGCCCGGAATGTGTTTTACAGTTTCGTCAGGATAATCGGTTCATCTTTTGTGATGACGATCGTGTGTTCAACTTGGGCAACCATGCTTTTATCCGGCGTCTTGAACGTCCAGCCGTCTCCAGCTTCAACAATCGTTTCTGCTTTCGTTGAAATAAACGGTTCAAGCGCGATGACTGTGCCATTTTTGAACAGTGCGTTATCAAACGGATCATAATAGTTCATGATGTGATTCGGCGATTCATGCAGGCTTCGGCCGATTCCGTGGCCGGTCAGGGTTTTGATGACGGTAAAGCCTTGAGAGCGTGCTTCATGATAAACGGCTCTTCCGATCTGGTTTTGGCGCTTGCCCGCTTTTGCCTGCTGAAGCCCCTTTTGAAAAGCGTTTTCCGCGCATTGGCAAAGCTTATGAAGGCGTTCTTCTCCTTCACCGAGCACAAATGAGATGCCTGTGTCGGAATAGAAGCCGCCAAATTCAGCGGAGATGTCGATGTTGACAAGGTCCCCTGCTTTTAAAATTTTGGATGTGCTTGGTATGCCGTGAGCCACTTCATCATTTACGCTGATGCATGTCACGCCTGGAAAATCGTATTCCTTCTCAGGAGCTGAAACGGCGCCATGCTCATCAAGCACAGCTTTTCCGATAAGGTCAAGGTCTTTTGTGCTCATGCCGGGCTCTGCCTTCCGCTTCATTTCTTCACGCGCAAGCGCGACGATTCTTCCGATTTTTTTCAGGCCTTCTAATTCTTGATCGTTTGTTACAATCATCTGTCATTCCCGCTTTCTTTTTAAATAATCTAGATTAAGCTTACCACAACTGTCTTAAAAATAGGAAACACACGGACCTGGGAAAAAAGAAATACCCCCGGGAAAATTGGTATAGATCACTAGATATCTTATGTGGTATATTTGAAAAAAAAGGGTATGAGGGGGATGGGTATGCTTTCATTTTTACAAAAACTCGGGAAGTCATTTATGCTCCCGATTGCAGTTCTGCCTGCGGTTGGAATTATCCTTGCGCTTGGCAGAGAGGATGTATTTAATATCCCGTTTGTCTATCAGGCGGGGACGGCGGTTTTTGATCATCTGCCGCTTATTTTTGCGATCGGAATTGCCATCGGCATTTCAAAAGACAGCAATGGGGCAGCGGGTTTATCAGGGGCGATATCGTATCTGATGCTTGACGCGGCAACAAAGACAATTGATAAAACAAATAACATGGCGGTGTTTGGGGGAATTATTGCCGGTTTAATTGCCGGTTACACCTATAACCGCTTCAAGGATACCAAGCTGCCTGAATATCTCGGGTTCTTCAGTGGCAGACGGCTTGTGCCGATTTTAACAGCCATTATTACGATCATTTTAGCGGGCATATTCGGAGTGGTCTGGCCGCCGATTCAATCGTGTATCAACTCGTTTGGAGAGTGGATGCTCGGGCTCGGTGGCATCGGGGCAGGCATATTCGGCCTATTCAACAGGCTGTTAATTCCGCTTGGCCTTCACCATGTGCTGAACAATATTTTCTGGTTCCAATTCGGAGAATATAACGGAGTGACAGGGGATTTGGCGCGCTTTTTCGCGAAAGATCCGACAGCGGGCACATATATGACCGGATTTTTCCCAATCATGATGTTCGGTCTTCCGGCGGCGTGTCTGGCTATGGTTGTGACTGCGAAGCCGTCTAAACGGAAAGCGACGGCTGGAATGATGATTGGATTTGCTTTAACGGCGTTTATCACAGGGATTACGGAGCCGATTGAGTTTGCATTTATGTTTTTATCTCCGCTTTTATACGCTGTTCACGCGGTCTTAACCGGGTTATCTTTATTTATCGTCAACTGGCTCGGCATCCGCTCAGGCTTCTCTTTTTCAGCCGGAGCTATCGATTATGTGCTCAGCTATGGAATCGCAGAAAAACCGCTGCTTCTGCTTTTGGTAGGTATATGCTATGCGGCAGTATACTTTATCGTGTTTTATGTACTGATTAAGGCTTTGAATTTAAAAACGCCTGGACGGGAAGACGATGATGTAGATGAAGTGCTGGATGAAAATACTGTTCAGGATGTAAATGAAAACATCATGCTGAAAGGGCTCGGCGGAAAAGAAAACCTTCAAACCATTGATCATTGCGCCACAAGGCTGCGACTGACTGTGAAGGATACCGCTTTGGTGGATGAAGCGCTGCTAAAGAAAGCAGGCGCAAAAGGGGTTGTCAAATCGGGCGGGCAATCGGTTCAAGTCATTATTGGCCCGAATGTGGAATTTGCGGCGGAAGAATTGAGAGCTGCTGTCAAATAAAAAAAGCGGAGAGGGCAACCTCTCCGCTTTTTCTTATTTATCTTCGTTATCCTTTGACGTTTCGGAAGAATCTTCGTCATGTTTTGTGTAATCATAATCAGAAGGATTCACCTTCTTAAAACCTTTTGGCTCGTAGAACCGCAGCAGGTCTCCGTTTATGATTTTATCGGACATTTCAAGTTCCTTCTTGACGAGTGAGTCTTCTGACTTGTCGACTTCGGATTCATCGAGTTCTTTTCCGGTTTTCGTGTCGTAATACTTACCGGATATTTTCGTGTACTTCGGTGAAATAAAGTCTCCGTTTCGGAACGGAATCACTTCACGGTGTTCTTTCGATAAAATATCAGAACCGGACATCAGATAGTCCTTCGTATCCACTCCGAGCAGATGCAGAATGGTAGGAGCCACATCAACGTCTCCGGCATATTTATGAACTTTCTCGCCCTTCACGCCGGCAGCGTGGATAAAGAGCGGCACCCGTTGAAGCTGGGCGTTGTCGTAATCAGTGATTTCATCCTTGCCAAGCACTTTCGCCATCGCTTTATTGTGGTTTTCAGAGATGCCGTAGTGGTCTCCGTACATCACAATAATCGATTTATCATATAACCCGTCTTTTTTCAGATCATTGAAGAATTGTTCAATGGACTGGTCAAGGTAATGGGCTGACTGGAAGTAGTTATCGACGACAGAGTCACCAAAGTCTCCAGCCGGGAAGTCTGTATCTCCCTCATCCATTCCGAATGGGAAGTGGTTGGAAAGGGTAATGAACTTCGTATAGAACGGCTGCGGCAGGCTTTCCAGCAGCGGCATTGATTCTTTGAAGAACGGTTTGTCTTTCATGCCGTAGTTTTTCGTGTTTTCTTCGTTCATGTCATAGTAAGCAGAATCAAAGAATTTATCAATGCCTTCCGCCTTGTACATTTCGTTACGGTTCCAGAACGTCTGCGTGTTCCCGTGGAAAGTAGCAGATGTGTAATTCTTAGACTTCAGAATCGCCGGAACGGATTGCAGCGTGTTTTGCGCTTTGTTTACGAAAACTGAACCTTGAGCCAGCGGGTACAGAGAGTTTTCCATCATAAATTCAGCATCAGATGTTTTACCTTGTCCCGTTTGGTGGAAAAAGTTATCAAAGTAGAACGTTTCGTTATCATGTGCCAGTTTATTTAAGAATGGTGTCACTTCTTTGCCGTCAATTTTATAGTCGATGATAAATGACTGCAAAGATTCAAGTGAAACGTAAATGACGTTTTTTCCTTCCGCTTTGCCGAAATACACGTTATTCGGCACATCGTAATTGGCTTTCATGTAGTTTTCTACTTCCGTTACGTCGCTGGAATCGGCAAGCGCGCGCTGGCTGTTGGACTTGATATTCTGTACAGCGTCATAAATCGTGAAATTGTATGTTCCCAAGTATTTCACAAGATAGTTCCGGTCGAATGATCTTGTCAGCAATTCAGGACGGTCTGATTCCGCAACTGCCAGGTTGATCAAGAACACAAGAATTGAAGACGCAAAAATAATTCGGAACGATTTTTTGCTTGACGTTTCGGCAGGCTTGTTTACTTTGATCGCCAAGATGATCAGGATGATCGTATCGATAAAGTAAAAGGCGTCAGTCGGTCTCATCAGCGAAAATGCGCTGTCACCGAGTTGGCCGCCGTTTGTTTTAGCCTGCATAATGACCGGAATTGTAATAAAATCATTGAAAAATCTGTAGTACACAATGTTGGCGTACAGTAAAAAAGACATTAAAAAATGAATCACTATAATGGCTGTCTGCTGTAATTTTTTCTTGAACAAGAGTCCAAAGCCAAGAAAGAACAAGCTTGAGCTAAGAGGATTCACAAAAAGCAATATTTTTTGTATCGTGTTGTCTATTCCTAAGTTGAAGTTCAGGACATAACCGACATACGTTTTGATCCATAACAGGACGACCGCAATTAAGAAGAAGGCCAGTCCTCTTTCTTTTATAAATGTTTTCATTGTTACACTCCTTTTTTCCGATCCAGTTCGAGCGAAACGATAGAAAAAACGAACGTATCCAATATAACACGAATCAGCAGATTAGAAAAGTGAAAATCGTATGAGGGAGAAAGTGGCGAAAAACGCCGTCGAATCAACGTTTCGCTTTGATATTACCAAATGTAAAACAAGGTATCTTTCTAGAAATAAAGGAATAAAATGGTACATTGAGAATTGTATGATAAAATATAAGGTATAGATAAAAAGAGGTGAAATGATGGATTTTTCCCATATTGTGTCTGAAGATAAAATTAAGCGCGCCATCAAAGACGGGGACTTTCAAAACCTCCCGGGAATGGGGAAGCCGCTGCCGAAGGATGACGCGGCACACTTGCCGGAATCGCTGCGCATGGGCTATCGTATTTTGAAAAACGCGGGAATGGCAGAGGACGAGGGCGCGCTCAAAAAAGAGCTTATGACCATCGACCATTTAATCGAAAAGTGCTATGACGAAAAAGAACGCGAGCAATTAATCAGAAAAAAATCTGAAAAGCAATTGCTGCTTGATAAGCTTGTCGACAAAAAAGGCATGTTTTCAAAGCCAGCATCCGCTTTTTATAAGAATAAAGTATATGACCGGCTTGGACGAAACAGACCTTCTTCCAGCTGATTTGTCTTGTCTGCAGGATGGCGATTGATAAAAGCCATCCTTTTTATGTTCCAAGTTCTATGTCAAAAGGTTTATGTTTTTCCATCTATGGGAAATGATTCATAAACGAAAAAAGGGTGATGGGATGGAACGACTATTAGTATGGATAGAGCATATATCTGATTGGCTGTGGGGTCCGCCGCTAATCATCCTGCTGACGGGGACGGGCTTGTATTTCACTATTTTGCTGAAAGGTTTTCAATTTCGCTATCCTTTATACATTTTCAAACAGACAATCGGCAGTGTAGGAAAAAAGCCGAAGGGAGAAGGCACAGTCACACCGCTTCAGGCATTGACCTCAGCCCTCAGTTCAACGATCGGTGCAGCGAACATTGTCGGTGTGCCCGCCGCTATTATGTTTGGGGGACCAGGAGCGGTTTTTTGGATGTGGCTTATTGCCTTATTTGCCATGGCGATTAAGTTTTCTGAAAGTGTTCTTGCTGTTCATTACAGAGAAAAAAATGAGCAGGGTGAATACGTCGGGGGACCGATGTATTACATAACAAAAGGGCTGCGCATGAAATGGCTCGGCGTATTCTTCTCTGTTGCGCTGATTGTGGAGCTGATTCCCAGCATTATGGTTCAGGGAAATTCGGTTTCAGTCTCGCTTGCCGAGACGTTTTCTTTCAATAAAATATACGCAGGAATCGGAATTGCATTTTTGATTGGGTTAGTGGTGATAGGAGGGGTAAAGCGGATCGGAAAAGTAACAGAGTTTGTCGTGCCTCTTATGGCAGGGGCATACGCAGGTGCCGGTCTCCTGATTGTTCTCATGAATCTATCATCAGTGCCGGCGTTTTTCTCTCTCGTCTTTTCAAATGCGTTTACCTCTTCTTCAGCAGTTGGAGGGTTCGCAGGTGCTGCGTTGGCGGAAACCGTTCGCTGGGGATTTGCCCGCGGGCTGTATTCTAATGAAGCCGGAATGGGAACAGCCTCGATTGCACATGCGGCAGCAATGACTGATCATCCTGTGCGGCAAGGGTTTTGGTCTGTGATCGGCATTGTCATTGACACCTTGATCATCTGCACGACCACCGCTTTTGTCGTTCTTGCATCTGGTGTCTGGACAGGGAAGAACGCCTCAATTGACCCGGCAGCACTGACGACGGCTGCATTTCAGCATTATTTCGGTTCTGGCGGAGGGTACTTCGTTTCGGTTTCCCTAGTCTTCTTTGTCGTATCAACCATTATGGTTGTCATTTTTTACGGCGTAAAGCAAGCTGAATTTCTGTTCGGGCGGCTGGCAGGACACGTGATCAAATTCGTTTATTTAGCGGCTATTATCATAGGTGCCGCAGGCGGAGCAAAAGCCATTTGGGGCTTTTTGGACTTAGCATTGGCTTTTATTCTCGTTCCAAATGTGATTGCGCTGTTGTTATTGAGCAGAAAGGTAAAAGCGCTGTACACCGAATTCTTTACATCTGAACAGTACTACCTGAAAGATATAAGGAAAACAAAACAGAATCCTGTTTATCAAACAAAAGAAGCTAAAAACTCCTAGTGCTTTGCTTTGGCGCCGAACAACGCTTTGCTTTTTATGATCAAATAAATGAGTAAAGGCAGCAAAAGAGAAATCACTACATTAATGATTGGTTTGATTCTGTTAAAGTCGAAGCTGATTTGTATGTAAGAAGAACCAAAAGCTGCCGGTTGGTGTATACATGGCTTTCGGGTCGTTTTTTGAGTGTAAGAGCGATAGGCTGTACCACGATACTTCACTATAATGACGGAAATCCAAAAGGCTGTGATGATCAGGCCTGAACGATCCAAGATACAATCATCACCATGGAGCAGACACAATTTCCGCATCAGTACTGTCCCAATAACAAGAGCGCCGAGGATGCTGACCGTCTGACCAACGGTTTTCGGCAGGCGCACTCCCTCTTCACGGAGAGCCTCAGCTGTATGGCGGGGAAAGAAATCGGCTAGCGGGCAGACGCCGCGCTGAACATTATACCCTGAGGCTTTCAGTGAAGCCCTCTCTCGATCCTTTGATGGTCGATTCTGTTATTAACTTTTCAAAGTTTCTTCACAAACAATAAATCCGCACAGCCCGTTTCCAAAGTCAAATTGTCTAAATACGATGTCTGAGCAGCCTTCTGTTAATAAGGTCAGATTATCGAGGTTTTCCTTCAAATTGGGAGAGATCGGTCTGTCCTGATTGTCTTCAAGCTCTTTGATGAGCTGAAGCGCTTTGTCGCGTATATTCATAGAGGCTCACCCTGCTTTTTAATGTCACAATAAGTGCTTGTGACTTTTAGGGTAACCTTGTCTGTTTCATATATTCCAGACTAGGATGAAAGCGCTATAAAAAAGTGTTGACTACCTGTATATACAGGAATACAATATGATTATAAGTTGTATATACAAGTTATAAAAACGGATACGGAGGGGTTGGCATGGGGGAACTGAACAAATCGGCACGTCAGATTGTCGAAGCAGTCGGCGGTGCTGAAAATATTGCAGCGGCAACTCATTGTGTTACACGTTTGCGTTTTGCTTTAATAGATGAAAGCAAGGTTGACCAAGAGATGCTTGATCAAATTGATGTGGTAAAGGGATCATTCTCGACAAACGGACAGTTTCAGGTCGTAATCGGCCAGGGAACTGTCAATAAAGTATATGCTGAACTGGTTAAGGAAACGGGGATTGGCGAGTCAACAAAGGATGAAGTGAAGAAGGCCTCAGAAAAAAATATGAATCCTTTGCAGCGTGCTGTGAAAACGCTTGCAGATATTTTTATTCCAATATTGCCTGCGATTGTTACGGCGGGTCTTTTAATGGGGATCAATAACATTTTAACGGCGGAAGGCATTTTCTTCAGCACAAAATCGATTGTGCAGGTTTATCCGCAGTGGGCGGATCTTGCTAATATGATTAACCTGATTGCAGGCACGGCCTTTACGTTTTTGCCTGCGTTAATCGGATGGTCTGCCGTCAAGCGGTTCGGCGGCAATCCGCTTCTCGGCATTGTGCTCGGGGTTATGCTCGTGCATCCTGATTTGCTGAATGCGTGGGGATATGGCGCGGCAGAACAAAGCGGAGAGATCCCGGTATGGAATCTATTCGGCCTAGAGGTGCAGAAAGTCGGCTATCAGGGCCAGGTGCTCCCAATTTTGCTTGCTTCTTATATGCTGGCGAAGATTGAGGTATTTTTAACAAAACGCACACCTGAGGGCATACAGCTGCTCGTTGTCGCACCAATTACGCTTCTCTTAACGGGATTTGCCTCTTTTATCATTATCGGCCCGATTACATTTGCGATCGGTAATGTACTGACTTCAGGGCTTATCTCGGTGTTTGGTTCTTTTGCCGCACTGGGCGGTCTGTTATATGGCGGTTTCTACTCAGCGCTCGTGATTACCGGTATGCATCACACGTTTCTTGCAGTCGACCTGCAGCTCATCGGTTCAAAGCTCGGCGGCACCTTTTTATGGCCGATGCTGGCGCTTTCTAATATCGCACAAGGTTCGGCGGCTCTGGCCATGATGTTTATCGTGAAGGATGAGAAACAAAAAGGCCTCTCCCTCACATCAGGGATTTCTGCTTATCTTGGCATTACAGAGCCTGCCATCTTTGGGGTGAATCTGCGATACAGATTCCCGTTTATCATTGCAATGGTCAGCTCTGGCCTGGCCGGAATGTATATTTCTTCTCAAGGTGTGCTGGCAAGCTCCGTTGGTGTCGGCGGCGTGCCGGGGATTTTCTCAATCATGAGCCAGTACTGGGGCGCGTTTGCAATCGGGATGGCTATTGTATTGATCGTGCCGTTTGCCGGAACATACGCGTATGCGAGATTCAAACATAAATAACAAATGGGGAGCGGGACGTGTTGAACGTTCCCTTTTCCCATTTTCAATTTAAATATGGTGGTGAGACAGATGAAAACAGAACAAACGCCATGGTGGAAAAAAGCTGTGGTTTATCAAATTTATCCGAAAAGCTTTAACGATACGACGGGAAACGGTGTCGGCGATTTGAACGGCATTATTGAAAAGCTGGATTACTTAAAAATACTTCAGGTGGATGTGCTTTGGCTGACGCCGATTTATGATTCTCCCCAGCATGATAATGGGTACGATATTCGTGATTATTACTCGATTTATCCTGAATACGGAACGATGGAGGATTTTGAGCGGCTAGTGTCCGAAGCACATAAAAGAGACCTGAAAGTCGTCATGGATCTTGTTGTCAATCATACGTCAACAGAGCACGAATGGTTTCGCGAGGCGATCTCTTCAATAGACAGTCCGTACCGTGATTTTTATATATGGAAAAACCCGCAGGAAAACGGTTCTGTTCCGACGAACTGGGAATCGAAATTCGGCGGCTCGGTATGGGAGCTTGACGAAGCGTCGGGCCAATACTATTTGCATCTGTTTGATGTGACGCAGGCTGATTTGAATTGGGAAAATGAAGAGGTCAGAAAGCATGTCTATGACATGATGCATTTTTGGTTTGAAAAGGGAATAGATGGCTTCAGGCTTGATGTCATCAACCTGATTTCTAAAGATCAGCGCTTTCCGAATGCGGAGGACGGCGGCGACGGCCGCTCTTTTTACACTGACGGGCCGCGAGTGCACGAATTTCTGCATGAAATGAACGAAAAGGTGTTTTCACATTACGACAGCATGACGGTCGGTGAGATGTCTTCAACAACCATAGACCACTGTATCCGGTATACGAATCCTGACAATAAAGAACTTGATATGACATTCAGCTTCCATCATCTCAAGGTTGACTATCCTAACGGCGAAAAATGGGCCTTGGCACCGTTTGACTTTTTGAAGCTGAAGGAGATCCTATCCGACTGGCAAACGGGGATGCACGCAGGAGAGGGATGGAACGCTCTGTTCTGGTGCAATCATGATCAGCCGCGCATAGTATCAAGATATGGAGATGATGGCGCATATAGGGTGAAATCGGCGAAAATGCTTGCTACGGCCATTCATATGATGCAGGGCACGCCTTATATTTATCAGGGCGAGGAGCTGGGAATGACGAATCCGAAGTTTACTGACATCAGTTCCTATCGGGATGTCGAATCGCTGAACATGTATCACGCCTTTAAGGAAAAAGGAATGGCTGATCAAGAGATCACAGCCATTTTGCAGGCGAAATCCCGTGACAATTCCAGAACCCCTGTTCAGTGGGATGCTACGGAGAATGGCGGTTTTACAACGGGCACACCATGGATACCGGTTGCAGGAAATTACCGGGAAATCAATGCTGAAGCGGCGCTGAGGGATCAGAATTCGGTGTTTTACCATTATCAAAAATTGATTCGAATTCGCAAAATGTATGACATTGTGACAGAGGGAACGTATGAGTTAATCGCAAAGGATGACCCGAACATTTTTGCGTATCTCAGACACGGCAGCAATGAAAAGCTGCTCGTGATCAATAATTTTTACGGGACAGAGGCGGCCTTTACACTGCCGGACTCTTTAGCGCCTGACGAATGGAAGGCAGAGGTGCTGTTGACGAACGATGAAGCAAGGGAAGGGCTTCAGAACATGACGCTTCGCCCGTATGAGTCCATTGTTTATCGTTTAACGAAACCGTGTTAAACTAAGCTGGGTGGTCCATAATGAAGGTGAATAAATTCATCACAATTTATAAAGACATCGCACAGCAAATTGAAGGCGGCCGATGGAAAGCGGAGGAGATTCTTCCGTCTGAACATGAGTTGACCGCACAGTACGGTACATCAAGAGAAACGGTCCGAAAGGCGCTTCATATGCTCGCGCAAAACGGTTATATTCAGAAAATCAGGGGAAAAGGCTCCGTCGTGCTCAATCGTGAAAAAATGCAGTTTCCCGTTTCGGGCCTTGTCAGCTTCAAGGAGCTCGCGCAAACGCTTGGCAAAGAAACGAAAACAACTGTACACAAATTCGGGCTGGAGCCTCCGTCAGAGCTGATCCAAAAACAGCTCCGGGCCAATCTGGATGACGACATCTGGGAAGTCATCAGGTCTAGAAAGATTGACGGGGAACATGTGATTTTGGACAAGGATTACTTTTTCAGAAAGCATGTCCCTCACCTGACGAAAGAAATTTGTGAAAACTCCATATATGAATATATAGAAGGAGAGCTAGGTCTTTCGATCAGTTACGCCCAAAAAGAAATTGTCGCCGAGCCGTGTACGGACGAGGACAGAGAGCTGCTCGATTTACGCGGCTATGACCATATGGTCGTGGTGAGAAACTACGTCTTTTTGGAGGATACCAGTTTGTTTCAATATACGGAAAGCAGACACCGTCTCGACAAATTCCGATTTGTTGATTTTGCGCGGCGGGGGAGATGAGATAGGCGCCTGCCTGCGGCAGTGCGCTTTTTTGTTTGGTATCAAAATTGATACTATCCAACAAAAATGTGCGTACTTTTACTTTTTATCATAATGGCTACAATAGAGATGAGAGTAACCTAAAGGAGAGGTGTTTTACATGGCAGATCTAAAGAAACAAATTCTGGATGCATACAATTTCAGGCATGCGACTAAGGAATTTGACCCGAATAAAAAAGTGTCAGACAGCGATTTTGAATTTATTTTAGAAACAGGAAGACTGTCTCCGAGCTCACTCGGCCTTGAGCCTTGGAAATTTGTCGTCGTCCAAAATCCGGATTTCCGCGAGAAGCTTCGTGAATACACATGGGGCGCGCAAAAGCAGCTGCCGACCGCAAGCCATTTCGTCCTGATTCTTGCGCGTACAGCGAAGGATATCAAATATAATGCGGACTACATCAAACGTCATTTAAAAGAAGTAAAACAAATGCCTCAAGACGTGTACGAAGGCTATTTAAGCAAAACAGAAGAATTCCAGAAAAACGATTTGCATTTGCTTGAAAGTGACAGAACATTGTTTGACTGGGCATCAAAACAAACCTATATCGCGCTTGGCAACATGATGACTGCCGCTGCGCAAATCGGTGTTGATTCCTGCCCGATCGAAGGCTTCCAGTACGATCACATTCACCGTATTCTTGAAGAAGAAGGCCTTCTGGAAAACGGAAGCTTCGATATTTCTGTGATGGTGGCATTTGGCTACCGAGTGAGAGACCCTCGTCCGAAAACAAGATCTGCTGTTGAAGATGTTGTGAAGTGGGTTTAAATAAAGAAAGCTGCTCGCTTAGCGAGCAGCTCTTTTTTTATGCCTGATTCGTTCTATTCTGTTTTCTCCTCTGATGTAAGTACATTGCCGTTCCGAGTGCGCTGATAAGAAATCCGGCCAACAGTATCGAGTACATGGATGTGGCTGTGTCCGGAAGCAGGCCGCCAGCCGGACCGTCTGTTCCTGATCCGCCCGAACCGTTTCCTCCAGAGCCGTTAGTCGGTTGAGTGCCGGGAGGCGTATCATTTCCTCCGTTTCCGTCAGTCGGCTGTTTTCCGCCTGGTTTGTCGGAGCCTCCGCCATGACTGCCGTCATCACCGCCTGTCGGTTGGTCGGACGGGAATGCCGGCGGTTTGTTGTTCGAACCGGAATTTAAGATCGTGTATTCGCTGAAGTGGTTTGTATATCCTGTCACCATATCATCGTCAACTGATCCGTTATCTGTCTTTGTGAAAGCTCTCTTTTTCCTGTCGACGTGATAAATGGCAGGGTTATGAGCTTCTTCAATATCAAACATGCGAAGCGAAAGCTGTACGGGCTCCTTGAATGATTTTATTTCTTTTCCTTTTTGCTTTACTGTAAAGTCATATACATCTGCCAATGACACATTCAATTCTCCCGTCGACTTGATTCCGATTGCAGTGTCTGCAGTTTTAAGGTTCGCCATTGGCATCTTCATGCTGTACCAGTAGTTGAACACCGTCAATGAAGGATCTGACTCTCTTTCTTTCAAAAGTTTGACCTGATCTTTTTTTACTTTGAGATTGATAGGCTTCTCTTGTGATCCTTCATGTGTTCCGTAATAGACAAGCGGCGTGTTGGCATTTTTAGCGTAAATCTCAAATTTGTCTTCATCAAGTGTCCAGCTGCCGTCCTTCTGCTTTGTCGGCAGGAATACTTCTTTGATCCGTCCTTCAACTTTAGGAGAGACCTTGTTTCCTAGTTTTTTCAGCTGTTCGGTGAAAATCTCATAATCAACGTAGCCAAGGTCTTCACCATGGGAGGCTTCTGTAAAGACAGAATATCCGTCTCCTCCGGCACCGACAAAATTATTTGTTGCCACGCGGTAGGTATCATCCGTATTTATAGCAACTTTGTCTCCGTTAGGCGATTCAATTTTCACTTCTAACACACGGTGCCCAGGTTCGTTGTTTAATGTAAAGGTATATTCGATTCCGGCCACCTGAGGGAAAGCGCCGCCGCCATTTTCCACATTGCTTAGGCCTTGTTCAAGGGCTTCTTTAATTTGTTTTCCGGTTAAATCGGCCACGTAAAGCGTATTGCCGAACGGCATCACGTTGAGCACCTCGCCGAGTGTGATATCACCTTTGTCAATGCCGGCTCTGATGCCGCCGCCATTTGTTATCGCTATTCTGGCGCCGGCTGCTTCTTTCGCTTTTGCCAGCATACCGTCCGCGATGAAGTTTCCGAGATTCGTTTCTTTCGTGCGCACATGCTCACGCTGGCCGTCAAGCGCCACATCCGTATAGCCGACTTTTTCATTTTTTACGTCTTCTAATTCACTTTTGAACTGATCAAGCTCTTGTTTTGCTTCTGCGTTTTCTTCTGTATGCTCATCAATTGGCAGCACGCTCTGATTTGATTTGTCTGTTTGCACAACGCCATTTTCATCAAACGCGACATCAACGCGCCCCAAGAATTGGCCGTATTCTTTTGCCTGTGCCACGATCGTCGGTTCTTCGTTGTTCACGACCTCCATTTTGTCTACGAGGGTGTGAGTGTGTCCGCCGATGATCAAATCAATGCCTTTTACTTTTTTGGCTAGCTCAAGATCCCGGTTATGCCCGATGTGGGTTAAAGCAATAATTTTATTTACCTGTTCTTCTTCTTGAATCGCTTTGACGGTGTTTTGTGCTGTTTCAAAGGCATCATTGAATACGATGCTTTTGCCCGGGCTTGATGTGGTGGCTGTATCTTCTGTTGTCAGGCCGAATACGGCGACTTTCTCCCCGTCAACGTCTAACAGAATGTAAGGGTGAATGCCGGCCTCTTTCTTTTCACCTGCCGTAAAGGTTTGCGGCTTTTTGACAAATGATTTCAGCTTGGGCTCATTTGACACATCTACGTTTGCACTGACAATCGGAAATTCCGGCGCTTCAAAGAGATAGCGGTTCGCCGGATCAACGGTTGCGCTGTTTCCGCTTAGAAAATCAGAAAGCACTGTCGGGCCTTTGTCAAATTCATGATTTCCGAAGGTCATGGCGTCATAGCCCATCATGTTCATCATTTTCAGATCGGCCAAACCGTTCCATTTTGTAAAATACAGATCGCCGGAAAACACATCTCCCGCATCAAGGAGAATGTTGTGATTTGTTTCGCTGCGTACTTCGTTGATTTTCGTCATTCGTCTTGCTGCATCATCGAGATGTGCGTGCGTATCATTGGTGTGCATGACGGTCAGGTCCCACAGTCCGTCTTTAGGAGGATCTGGATTTGAATCATCATCGAATTGCAGCTTATACACACCATAGCCTTCATTCGCAGACTTGCCTACATAAGCGACGTCGTCTGCTTTATCGGCAAATGGCTTGGCCAAAAGCGAGGATTCAAACGTCAGATTCGTGCCGGAAACAGGCGCGATTGACCAGTTGTTGTCTGCTTTTGGATTGACTGTTTTTTGTTCAATAATATAGTCCATCAGCACCTGCCTGTTTTCAACCGCAGAGCCGTGGACAATTTTATCGCTCGTCAGATGAGGGAACCCGCCGCCTCCGGACGCACGATAGTTATTGGTGACCACGAGAAATTCCTGGCTTGGGCTGATCGGCTTGCCTTCATAGGAAAGATTGATGATCCGGGATGAATCCGCATTGATCACTTTTCCGTTCTCATTGTATTTAGCCGGTTTTGTCACATCGACCTGATATGTGACACCGTCAATCACGTCAAAATTATAGGAGCGGAAATTCTCGTTCAGCAAGGCCTGGTCGCCGCCTTTAGCTGGATCAATTTGATTGAATTGGCCTGCTGACATCTCCAGCCAGTCCTTGACCTCGCTGCCTGTCAGCTTGACGATTTGAACAGTATTATCGTAAAGATACAAGTCACCGACATTTTTAATCGCAAGATCTCCGGCTGGAATGTTTGTATAGTAATTGGCTCCGTTTCTGCCGCCTGCTTTAAACGGCGCTCCAGCGGATAAAATCGGCAGGTTCTTGTACTCGGTATCCTTCATTTCTTTTTCAGCGTACCACTTTTGCGCGTCAGTCACGATCTGAATGGAAGGATCATCTTTGACCTGTGCAAAGAAGCTGTTAATATCTGCTTCGGTTTTGCCGACTGGCTTTCGGACATACTCCAGTGTGTTTTGGTGTGTTTGCTGAATGGTGTTTGTAACGGTTTCGTTTCTTGATGTGACGTTGCCAGCAATAGATTCAATACTTCCTTTGGAATCTGCTACTTTCCATGAGCCGTCCGCCTTTTCAAGCTTGAGGTCAATCACGCCTAAATATTTGCCCCAGCTGCTTGGCATGACGACAGGAATGCCGTTAATTGTTCCCTTTTCCACATTGAACTGAGCAACACCCGCATACTCGGCGGAAGGAAAGAGTCCGTGCTGATGGCCCGAGATAATCGCGTCAATGCCTTTCGTTTTAGTGGCAAGGTCAAACACGGCGTTTTCTGCGCCTGATGATTGCGCCTGCTTTTCAATGCCGGTGTGGGCGAGGGCAATAATGACATCTGCGCCTTCCGCCTTCATTTTCGGGATCGTTTCATTGGCGGATTCTACGATATCCTGCACCTGAACTTGCCCCTCGAGATTCTTTTTGTCCCATGTCATGATTTGCGGCGGGACAAAGCCTATGTAGCCGACTTTTACTTTCTGCTCATTACCGTTTTCATCAATGAGGGTTTTTTCATTAATCATATACGGCGTATAACGGTTTTCGCCGCTAGTTGTTTTGACGTTGGCATTTACAATCGGGAAATCGGCTCCTTTGATTGTGCCGTCGAGAAAGTCGAGCCCGTAGTTGAATTCATGATTGCCAAGCGTTCCGGCGTCGTATTTCAGCGCATTCATGACGCTGATAATCGGATGGGTTTTCGTGCCGGAGATAATGTCGTCTTTTTGATATTTCACCGCGTATTCACCCAGCGGATTCCCTTGAATCAAGTCGCCGTTATCCACAAGCAGAGTGTTAGGGTTTTGCTCGCGGTGCTTTTGGATCAATTGCGCTGTTCTTGCCAGACCGAAATCCGCCGTTTCTTTGTCGCTGTAGTAATCGTAATCCATCATGTTGGCATGAATATCAGTTGTAGCCAAAATACTCAGATGCACCTGAGGAGCCGCGCTTTCTTCTGCATGAATGGGTGGTGTTGGGAGGATTAGGCTAAGTATCATAATTGGGGGCAAAAGAATACGGAGAATGTTTTCGACGTGTGTTCGTCTTTTCTGTATTCTCACCAGTTCTCCACCTTTCAACGAAATTTGTGTTACAGCTCCTATTGTAAGAATATTTTGTAACTATTTGTAGGTGTTTCTTTATGATTATTGTAAAAGGGAGAAAAATGAGTACTATGTAGCAGCTTCAAGCGACAAATACTGGGTATTTATGCTTATCGTTTGTCCATATTCGCAAAATGTTTATTTTAGTGTGGCTGGGGTAGAGTGTTTTATGTAGACATATAAAGCGGGAGGTTATGAACCATGGGGAAAAAAATTGCAGTTGTTTTGACAGATTACTTTGAGGACAGCGAGTACACTGAGCCTGCGAAAGCCTTTAAAGAAGCGGGACATGAACTGACTGTCATCGAAAATGAAAAAGGAAAAACAGTAAAAGGCAAGCAGGGAAAAGCGGAAGTGACGGTTGACGCGTCCATTGACGACGTAAACCCTTCAGACTTTGATGCGCTTTTGATTCCCGGAGGATTTTCACCAGACCAGCTTCGCGCTGACGATCGTTTCGTCCAATTTACAAAAGCGTTTATGACTGACAAAAAACCGGTATTCGCCATTTGCCACGGCCCGCAGCTTTTAATCAATGCGAAAGCGCTCGACGGCCGAAAAGCGACGGGCTATACGTCCATTCGTGTTGACATGGAAAACGCCGGTGCCGACGTTGTGGACAAGGAAGTGGTTGTTTGCCAGGATCAATTGGTCACTAGCCGCACACCGGACGATATACCGGCATTTAACCGCGAGTCATTGGCATTGCTTGAGAAATAAGAAAAAACGGACGCTCTTGGGCGTCCGTTTTTTTGTTGCTTAGGCTTGAGCACCTGTCAGTTTCTTGTACCTGTAATACAAGAAAGCAGCTGCAGCCGTTCCGATGACCGCAATGCCGAAGTCGAATATGAAAATATGGGCGATGCCCCCCGCTTTTGCGATAAGCCCTGTTGCAATCGGCAGCAGAATTGATGCAAGACTTGAAGCGGTCGCTACAATTCCGGTAACGGTTCCTTTTCGCTTCCAGAAAAGCTCTGTCATTAACGTAATGGTAATTTGAAACACACCCGCAGTTGAAAAGCCTAAGAAAAAGGCAGTGATGTCCAGCACAACTGGGATATGAACGGTCAGCATGACTGCGAGGGTACATAAAGTAATAATAGGATATAAGAGCGTTATGAAGACAGGTTTGACCCATCTGTTCAGCAAAACGGCTAATAATAAAACAGATGCCAGAGATCCTATACTATAATAGCTCAGCAATTGAACGGATGCTGATTCAGCTAAACCGGCTGCCTTTTGCGCGTAGCTCGGGAGCCAGATTTGAGAAACCGTAAATAAAGCCGTGGATGTAAAACCGATGATAATCAGTGCAGTGCCTTCTTTCTGAAAAACGGGTTCAGACAAGAAAACGGGAGATTCCTGTTGGCCGCTATTAGTTGGTTTCTTATGTTTTTTAGGAAACGAAAGCGTTGATAAATAAATAATATTCAGGAGATAGACCGCTGCCGGCAGATAAAAAGCAAATCCGTAAAACATGCTGTGGTCTGCTAAAAATGTGATCAAAAGCGGCAAAAGTGCGGCCCCGACAGACATAAAGGCTTTGACCAAGACATTCGCCGAACCGGAAGCAGACGGAAAGAGCTCGGTTAGGGCCGGATATGTTCCGGCATCCATCGCTGAATTTGCGACTCCGGCTAATAAGGCGAAAACAAACGCCAGCTCATAGCTCGGTGATAAAGGAATACCGACTAAAAAGACGGCCATAATTCCTGCAGAAGCGACAACAAGCGGCTTTCTGCCGATTTTATCTGATAGAACGCCGGAAATGCCGTATGTCAGCAGTTTGCCAAACCCGATAGCGGCAATGACATAACTGATGCCAGTCGGATCGGTATTCCACTGTTTTGTTAATGAAGACATATTGGATGCGAGAATGATGTTGACCATCCCCAGAAAGAAGTAGTTGATATACATTCCGGATGCTGTTTTGATAGATGTCGTTTGCATGCTTGTACTCCTTCAAATCTTATTCGAACACTTTGCTGTTTACTGTTCTAAGGAAAATTGGTTTGGGGAAATGATAAAAAAGACTCGCCGAGTTTCCGGCCAGTCTCCATTATTTACGAAGCGAGGCTAATTCTTGAGCAATCGCCTGCATTTCACTTGGGCTGAATGATTCTTTTTTCATCACCATGCTGTGAAGGTACGTGAGGTCTTCAATCTTCTCATCACTGAAATCCTCCGCTTTGATTACGCCGACGTTCAGCATGTTCAGCTTTTGGGAAATCTCTTCAATCATTTGAGTTAATGTTTCTGTATTTGGGCTGGACAAATGGTTCCATCCTTTCTATGCGCAATATAGGTATGTTTTATTCTAACAGAATTCCATCAGAAAAAAACCCTATTCTAAAAGCAGGCTGTTCATTCCAAAAAAGTGAAGACATCAGTTGAAAAGAAAATGAACATCCTACTAAGATATTCATGAAGGTTTCTTTTTAGAGAAATAGGGGCAAAGAATAGGGAGGTTGGACAACATGATAAGCGTGTTATTTGTTTGTTTAGGAAACATTTGCCGGTCTCCGATGGCGGAAGCGATTTTTCGGGACCTGGCAGCCAAAAAAGGATTAGAGGGGAAAATCAAGGCGGACTCAGCGGGAATCGGCGGCTGGCACATCGGCAATCCGCCGCATGAGGGAACGCAGGAGATATTGCGCAGAGAAGGAATCAGCTTTGATGGCATGCTGGCGCGTCAAGTCAGCGAACAGGATCTGGCCGATTTTGATTACATCATTGCAATGGATGCAGAAAATATCGGAAGTCTCAGAAGCATGGCGGGATTTAAAAACACCTCACATATCAAAAGGCTTTTGGACTATGTTGAAGATTCAGATCTTGCCGACGTTCCCGATCCTTACTACACAGGGAATTTTGAAGAAGTCTGCCAATTAATCAAATCGGGCTGTGAGCATCTGCTTGCGTCTATTCAAAAAGAAAAACAATTGTGAGTGAAAGGAGAATTTGCATGAACAACGAACGTTTAATGCTGAAAGGGATATTTCTCGGAGCTGCGGCAGGCGCGGCGTTATCACTGCTCCATAAGCCGACAAGACAGGCGTGCGGCATGAGATGGCTGACATGCAAGCATAAACTTTCACTGTATAAAAGCAATCCGGAGCTGTTAAAAAACACTGTCATCACAAAAGTGGATGAGGCCAAAAAGCTCGCCCAAACGCTTTCAAAGGAAGTCGACTTTGTGAACCAGCAGGTGAAAGAGCTGAAGAAAACAACGCCGCAAGTGATGGAACTCGTGCAAGAAACGAAAGAGCATTTTTTAAAAAAATGATCAAACATGCGAGGTGAGACGACATGAGTTTTTTGAAAGAGCTTTTCAGCAGATACACCCTTCATGAAGGACAAAGTAAATCAGCGGAGCTGGCGTATTTTTTTCTATTGTCACTGTTTCCGTTTTTGATTTTTATGCTGACGCTCACCGCGTATCTTCCGCTTTCTACCGATGATGTTTTAGGAGTCATAGAACAATATGCTCCCGCCAGTGCGATGTCACTCGTTGAATCCATTACCCATCAAACCTTAAATAATCGAAATGGCGGTTTGCTGTCATTCGGGATTATCGCCGCATTATGGTCTGCGTCTAATGGAATGAACGCGATCGTCCGGTCGCTGAACCACGCGTATGATGTGGAAGAAAACCGCTCTTTTATCATTGTTCGTCTAACCTCGATTTTTTTGACGGTTGCCATGGTATTTACGATTTTAGTGGCTTTGCTTCTGCCGGTATTTGGCCGGGAGATTGGAAGGCTCGCTTCTGACTTTGTCGGCGCGTCGGATCTGTTTTTATCCGTCTGGGCCGCCATTCGCTGGGGTGTCAGCCCGCTTGTGCTTTTGATTGTTTTTTCCGCGCTGTATGTGATTGCGCCGAACAAAAAGCTGTCTCTCCGGTTTGTCATACCGGGTGCGGTCTTTGCGACTATCGGCTGGATCATTGTCAGCACATTGTTTTCATTTTACGTCAGCACGTTTGCGAACTATAGCGCCACTTACGGGAGCATCGGGGGAATCATCGTTCTGATGATTTGGTTTTACTTGAGCGGCATTTTAATTATCCTAGGCGGAGAAATCAACGCTCTTTTACATAAACGTAAAAAGCTTCCTGATGAAAATCCCTACCATTAGCGCACCCTATAAACGAACTTCGGTTCAAAAAGAAGTCGGGGGGATATCGTGATGACCAAGCATACGAAAAAAGGCGGAAGCCATAACAAACAAAATTCGAAAAGCAAATCGAGCCATAAAACAAGCGGAAGCGCCAACGGACAAAACGGCTACCATTAGCATAAAAGCCTCCTGACATGATGTCGGGAGGCTTTTTGATTAAGAAGATGAAGAATAGGTTTCAGCCGGTGACCAGCTTTTCGGTTTGCCCAGCACAAGGGCCAGCCACACAGCGCTAAGCGTGAGAGTAATGAAGTAGAACAAGTTTGCGCTTTCAAATGTCTGCATATACCAGCCGCCGGCAACCGGGCCGAGGATGCTGCCGAGACTGAATGTAATGCCGCAAAGCAGGTTCCCCGCCGGCAGGAGGTGAGGCGGAAGAAGGTCTGTCATATAGCTGATGCCAAGTGTAAAGGTTGATCCGACTGCCATTCCTGCAATAAAAAAGCAGCCGCCGATCACGTAAGGCGAAGGAAATACACCGGCGATGAAAAAGCAAAGAGCCCCAGTCAGCAAAATCACCAGCAGCACATTCCGCCTGCCGTATTTATCGCTGAGGATGCCGAGCGGAAACTGAAAGATAATGCTTCCAATCGCAAATGCGGGAAGGATGATCGCTACTGCGTCTACTGATATCCCCAAACGGAGCGCGTACACCGGAAAGCTTCCGTTCAGCGCCGTTTCCAGAAAGCCGTAGCCAAATGTAGGCATAAAGGCAACCCATCCAAACAGCATGGCCTGATAAAATCGCCTGAAACTATTGTCTGATTTGGTTTCATGAGGACTGGTTTCCGGGTATGCATTTTGTAGAAAGAAAACAAAAAGCCACGCAAACAGACTGATGCAGCCGGACACGATAAAAGGAAGCGACGGACTCAGCTTGACAAGCGGCACCATGAACGGGCCTGCGGCAAAGCCAAGGCCAAAGGAAAGCCCATAAATAGACAGATTTCTTCCGCGATTTTGTTTTGATGACATGGAGGTCACCCACGTTTGCGTAGAAAAGTGAAGCATGTGGTCGCCGATCCCAATGAACAGGCGAAGCAGGAACCAAACCCAAACTGACTGAAGCCAAGTAAATCCGAATAAGCTTAAAATGACAATGCTTCCGCCCATGACGATCAGCGGCTTGAACCCGAGCTTTCTGAGCGGCGCTTCCATAAACGGCGAAGCCAAAAGCACACCGATATACAGCCCGGTC
Source organism: Bacillus sp. LM 4-2 (assembly GCF_000978495.1). Taxonomy (NCBI): domain Bacteria; kingdom Bacillati; phylum Bacillota; class Bacilli; order Caryophanales; family Bacillaceae; genus Bacillus; species Bacillus sp. LM 4-2. Next base: position 841,058 of record NZ_CP011101.1, read on the forward strand.
GCGTGCAGGCCGTTGATAGCAGCGGATTCTCCATTTGTTTCAAAAATGATTGAAATGACAGGCAGCAGCATGCCTTGTGAAAACCCGGAAATGGATACGAGCAAGACAAGGATAAAGAAATGAAATCGTGACATCGTGTCAGTTCTCCTTATGTGGAATCTATGTTGATCGTACAATGTTTTCCAAAAGCAGGCAACCTGAAAAAAGCCTATATCACGCTATACATTTGCCCTCGTGTAATCATGAAGGTTTTTGTGAAGAATAAAAATAAAACAAGTCATAAAAAAGGAGCTATTTCACCATGAATCGTATCTTTTTTATTTTAGTGGCGGCCGGTGTTCCGCTTTCTGTGATTGGCAGTTTGATGCATTGGCCTTCCGCGGTTCTATTTGCCGTTTATTGCGTGACGATTATCGCGCTTGCAAGCTATATGGGGAGGGCGACAGAATCACTGTCCATCATTGCAGGACCGCGTATCGGCGGTTTGTTGAATGCAACCTTCGGGAATGCGGTGGAGCTGATTATTTCCCTTTTTGCATTAAAAGAAGGCTTGACAGGAATCGTGCTTGCCTCTTTAACCGGTTCAGTGCTGGGGAACCTGTTGCTGGTAGCGGGCCTATCGTTTTTTGTCGGCGGTTTAAAATATAAGCGGCAGGAATTTAATATCCATGATGCCCGCCATAACTCCGGGCTTCTGATTTTTGCCATCATTGTCGCCTTTGTGATTCCGGAGGTATTCTCTGTTGGTATGGGAAACGCCAGCAAGCTCAATTTAAGCATCGGCATCAGCATCATTATGATTCTGTTGTATGTGGCGGCGCTGTACTTTAAACTTGTCACGCATCGGGGCGTTTATCAGCCGAATAATGCCGCTCAGTCTGAAGAAGAGGAAGAGCCGGAATGGTCAGGGAAGGTTGCGACGATTGTCTTGTTTGCGGCAACGATTGTGGTTGCATACATATCCGAAAACCTGGTCCATACCTTTCACTCGGTTGCTGAACAGTTCGGGTGGAGCGAGCTGTTTATCGGGGTCATCATCGTGGCGATTGTAGGAAATGCGGCGGAGCACGCGTCAGCGATTATTATGGCCTTCAAAAATAAAATGGACATTGCGGTTGAAATTGCAGTCGGCTCTACGCTGCAGATCGCTATGTTTGTCGCACCGGTTCTCGTCCTCTGTTCTATCTTTTTTCCGACAAGCATGCCGCTTGTATTTACATTGCCGGAGCTCGTCGCGATGGTATCAGCGGTTCTCTTGATGATCGCGATTTCGAATGACGGGGATTCCAACTGGTTTGAAGGGGCGACACTGCTTGCTGCATATGTCATTATGGCGATCGGCTTTTTCCTTCTTTAACCTGAAAAAATGATGGATAACAACAAAGCGGGATGAAAAGACTAAGGGAAAATGCCATAGAAAGAGTGATATGATGAAAAAGCTATTTCATTCCACACTTATCGTGTTGTTATTCTTTAGTTTTTTCGGCGTTCAGCCCATCCACGCGAAAAAGCAGTTTAAGGTTCCTAATTCTGTCGCAAGCATTTCAAAGGAAAACACGTATCCGAATGCTTCACAGGATCAGCCAATGCTTCAGCCGAGTAAGCTGGCAAAGGAATTGCTCGATCATTCTGAGGTGAAGATTGAAAATCCGCATCTCATCAAAATGCTGAATGAATCCAACATATCCGGCACACCGCTTGCAGTAGGGTACCGGGCGACAATATTTCTCGGGAAATGGGCGCTCGGCTATGAATCAAATGAAACAGTCGCAAACTGGGAATATAAAAAAATCAATACAAACCGTGCGGATAACCGCGGCGGGAAAGAAACGGCTGAAATGCATTATGCCCAGGAACAGCAGTACAGAGTGAAGGGCGGCCTCACAGCTAAAGTTCCAAATGCTGAAGATGTCAAAAGCATGATGATGCAAAAAGCAATGAAGAAAACGAACCTTCCGCTTGCATTTGAGACGGTCATTGGGGCTGGCACAAAACGGGATCAGATTTATAAAGTCGCTCCTAAAAAAATCGGTTATTTACATGCATATGCACCGGCTGTGAATGAAAAAGGAAAAGTGACTTACGGAGAAGTGTACTTAGTGCTGAAAGGAAATAAACGAAAACTCGTCGTGAAAAATGTCACGTCACAGGGAATCGGCGCGTGGATTCCAGTTCAAGATCATGTCACGTTTGGTTTTCAGCTTTCCTCACTGCCAAGATAAATAAAAAACTGATTCCAACTCGGAATCAGTTTTTTTGTTTATTGGGTTCTCTCAATTCGGACCGCTTCCTCAAGCATTTGCACATTGTTTTGGTAGAGCTGGCGAACGAGAACCCGTCTTACTGCAAGGCTGGCACTGAAATAATCATCATCTTTCACCATGCCTTTAACCGTAAATTCGACGCCGCGATTGATTTTATTCAATGCGGTGATGCCGTGGATTTGAAATGGTTCTGTCGGATTGCCGAATTCATCCCGCTTCAATGAATCACGAAGCTCTTCATTCAGCATGTCACATGCCTCTTCCAACACGCTGTACACGCGGTCCGGATCTTCTTTAAAGCTGATAAGAAAGGATTCGGTAATCCGCATAAAATCAATATTATAGTTCTCTATTTGTCTGACCTCGCCGTTGCTGATGGTGAGCAGCTTCCCGCTCCATTCCCGGATTTGCAGCGAGCGGAGGCCGATTTCCTCCACTGTTCCGTTGAACAAGTTGTTGACGGTGACATAATCGCCTTTGTGCAGCTGGCGTTCATATATTAAGAACACACCAGCCAGCACATCTTTGATCAGCGATTGGGCGCCAAAACCGATCACGATACCTGCTACGCCCGCCCCGGCCAATATCTTGCCGAAATCATGCACAAATAAAGAAATAACGTAAAAGATAAAACCAATTGTCGCCGTATACTGGGTGACAGAACGGACAAGGCTTTCAATCGTTTTTTCCTTTTTTTCTTCAATAAAATCCGTCCGTTTAAAAAATAGCTGTACCAGCCGGTTGATGATAAAGACACCGATCCAAAGGATAACGGCAACGAGGAGAATATCGACGATTTTATTTTGAAAAATCTCCGTAAGTGTTTCTTTCATCCGCATCTAACTCCTGGCTTGACGTTTTGTGAAGTCTGTATCCTGATAATAACTGTTTTTGACAAGAACATTCGGTCCGAGGCACCGGACATTCGGGCAGTGGCAACTTAGTTCCTTCGCAAGCTTGGTCTCTCTCCACTTTTCATAGGCGGAAGGGAGGCTGTCCGTCTGAATGTTGCCAAGCGGCGGGGTATCACCGAAATCGGTCACGATAATGTTTCCGTCGAAAATGTTCACATTCAGGCGGGATCGGCCGTCAGGGTCATTTCGCACTGTGACGTTTTTCGCCGCGCGAAGCCGGCGAAGCAGCTTTTGGTCGTCTTCGTCCGGACTGCAGGCATAAAACGGCAGCGTTCCGAACAGCATCCACGTATTTTCATCACGAATATCCAGCAAGCGGTGAATGGCCTGTCTCATCTCTTTCAGGCTGAGGGATTCAAGAGCGCTTGCGAAATCGCTTGGATACATTGGGTGGACCTCGTGACGCTGACATTTCATATCTTCTGTGATTTGGCGGTGAATATGCTCAATATGCGGAAGTGTTCGTTTGTTCAGCATCGTTTCCGCAGATACCATTACTCCGGCATCCACGAGCGTGCGGCTGTTTTCGATCATTTTTTCAAAATAGCGCGCGCGCTGTTCGAAGGTCGGTTTTCTGTCCATCATGGCAAAGCCGATTTCAGCAAAATCTTCAACTGTACCCCAGTTATGAGAAATATGTAGCACATCGAGATACGGAATGATCCATTCGTACCGCTCGATGTCGAGGGTCAGATTTGAATTAATTTGTGTCCGCACACCCCGTTCATGGGCATATTTCAATAAAGGAACAACATATTCTTTTACTGATTTCAACGAAAGCATCGGCTCTCCGCCTGTGATGCTGATGGATCTGAGGCGCGGGATTTCCTCCAGCCGTTTTAACAGAAGATCTATTGGCAGAGCATTCGGGTCTTTAGGCTGCAATGTATAGCCTACAGCACAATGCTCGCATCTCATATTGCACAGTGTCGTTGTTGTGAATTCAACGTTTGTCAGCTGCATGTCTCCGTATTGGTCAACATCCATATAGGCTTCCCAAGGGTCAAACTCGGGCGTAATCGGACGCAGCTTCGTGTTTTGTGTCATGACTATCTAACTCCTTTATAAATGGGCATACTAACGCTGCCAACAGTTAATTTTAGACCTGATTTGCCAAGATCGCAAGTAGCGCGGCGATTGAAAAACGGCAAAAAATGAGCTACCATAATAAAAAATGATTGGAGGAACAGAATGGGGAATGCCGTAAACAATAAAGATCAGCAGATTGATTATTTAAAGAACAGACTTGACATGTTTATGAACGTCATCGATTCATTAGACCCTGAAGCAACCGACGTTGAAGATATAGACAGGCTTATCAGCATGCTTGATGACCTGGAAGCCAAATACGAACGTTTTAAAAAAGATTGGGAATAAAACCGCGCGCCCGCCGCGGTTTTTTTATTGGCATAAAGCAACAGTATAAAACAAAGCCCCTATCTGTAAAATAAGAAAAAATGCAGAAGGAGCGCTGGCCATGAAGTGGATGTGTTCAATATGCTGCGCCGCCGTATTGCTTGCCGGAGGTGCAGCACAGGCGGAAGCGGTGCCGAATGAGCCGATTAATTGGGGCTTTAAACGAAGTGTCAATCATCAGCCGCCAGATGCCGGGAAGCAGCTGAACAGTTTAATTGAAAAATATGACGCGTTTTATTTAGGGAATACAAAGGAAAAAACGATTTACTTAACGTTTGATAACGGATATGAAAATGGCTATACGCCAAAAGTGCTTGATGTCTTAAAAAAACATCGCGTAACAGGAACGTTTTTTGTCACCGGGCATTTCGTAAAGGACCAGCCTCAGCTGATCAAACGAATGTCAGATGAGGGCCATATTATCGGCAACCATTCCTTTCACCATCCGGATTTAACGACAAAAACAGCTGATCAGATTCAGGATGAACTAGATTCAGTCAACGAAGAGGTTTATAAAATTACGGGAAAGCAGGACAATCTGTACTTGCGTCCGCCGCGTGGCGTGTTCAGTGAGTACGTACTGAAAGAAACGAAACGCCTCGGCTATCAAACCGTTTTCTGGTCGGTCGCTTTTGTTGATTGGAAAATCAACAACCAAAAGGGGAAGAAATATGCCTACGATCATATGATTAAGCAGGCGCACCCGGGAGCCATTTACCTGCTGCACACCGTATCAAGGGACAATGCTGAAGCACTGGATGATGCGATTACAGATCTGAAAAAACAGGGCTACACTTTTAAAAGCATTGATGATCTGATGTTTGAGAAAGAAATGAAGATGCCGTCCTTGTAATGAGAAGAGCCTCTCCTGAAATGGAGAGGCTTTTCTTTATTTTATACATTTAATCAGTGCGGCCCAGTCCAGATCCCCGAAGCCTTTCTCAATCCCGTTTTCAAAATGGCTTTTGGCCAGCTCGGCAAGAGGAAGATTTGCAGAAACCCGTTTTGCGGCGGCGAGTGCCAGGTTGGTATCCTTCAGCCCTAAAGACATTTTGAAGCCGGCCGGCTCAAATTTCTGCTCGGCCATAATGGTTCCGTAATTTTGATAGACTGGAGAACCAAAGAGCGCGCTGGCGATTTCTAAAAATTGTTTTTGTTCTAAGCCGTATTTCTCCATCATTAAGAAGGATTCAGATAACGCCTCCAGCATGGACACAAGCAAGAAATTGATGCTGATTTTGGCTGCATTTGCCGTCTTGCTTTCTTCGCCGACGTCAAATACCTGCTGGCTGAGGCTGTCGAGCAGAGGCTTGGCGGTTTGCTTCGCTTCTGCCGGTCCTGCTGTTATGATGCGAAGCGCGGCTTTGGCTGCGGCATCCGGTCTGCCAAGGACAGGAGCGGCGAGAAAAAATTGTCCTTTCTCTGCATGAGCCGCTGCGAGCTTTTCTGAGAACTCAACACTGATTGTGCTCATCGAGATGTGAATGCCGTTCTCTGCTAATCCTTCAAGCAGCCCGTCTTCTCCGAATGTCACGGTGCTGACAGAATCATCATCTGCAAGCATTGTGATGACAATATCAGCGGACTTTGCCGCCAGCCGCGGCGTATCAGCTGCCTGTGCGCCTTCTGTGACAAGGTCTTCTGTCTTTTGTTTCGTCCGGTTATAGACAGTCAATTCGTAGCCTGCTTGAAGAACATTTCGGGCAATGGGCTGTCCCATATTGCCGAGTCCGATGACAGCAATTTTCAATCTAATCACTCCCTGAATATTTTTTCCATTATAAACAATATGAACAGAATATGCATAGCGATCGGCTTACAACAAAAAAGAACAGCTGCTCGCTGTCCTCATTTAAAAATATTGAACCATCCTTTATGTACAAACCAAATCAGCATTCCAATCACAAGCGCGGCCATCAGGCCAAGTACAGCGAAATATCCGTATTTCCAATGCAGTTCCGGCATAAAGTCGAAGTTCATACCGTATACACCGGCAATAAAGGTGAGCGGGATGAAAATGGTTGATACGATCGTCAGTGTCATCATAATCGCATTCATCCGGTTTGAGTTTAGCGTCACGTAGCTGTCACGCAAGTCGGACGTCATGTCACGGTTGGATTCCACAATTTCAGACAACTTTAACAAATGATCATATATGTCGCTGAAATAGGCTTTCGTTTCCCGTTGCTCTTTCACATGGTCAAGGCTTAAAATCCGATAGAGCAAATCACGCATCGGGATAATCGTCCGTCTCAAATGCAATAGGTCTGTTCTGAGATCAAACACCTCGTTCATCAGCGTTCCATACGTTTTGTGGGGACGGCTTTCTTCAATTTCATTCAGCCGGTCTTCAATTTTATACACGAGAGGAAAATATTCATCAACAAGCTGATCCATGATCATATAAGAAATATGCCCGGGCCCTTTTTTCAATATGTCCGGTGAAGCATACAAACGCTCCCGGACTTTAGCGATACCGGGCGTTTCGTGTAAATGAAAGGTGACGACAAATTTTTCGCCTTGAAAGATATCGACTTCCTCCGTCTCAAGTGTTTCCTTATTCAGCGCATGAATCACGTAAAAACGATAGCCGTCATAATGGTCAAGCTTCGGCCGCTGCATGTGCTGGAAGCAATCCTCAATGGCAAGCGGGTGAAAATGAAAAAAATCTCTCAATAACGCCGTTTCCGTATCCTCCGGGCCGTAAAAATCAACCCAGTACCATGCAATATCAGGCTGTTCCACTCGTTCGATTGGTATATTTTTCAGCAGCTGATGCTCTGTTGTGATTGCGGTAATGTTGATCATAAACAACCCTCCACCTGCCATTATATCATGCGGTCTTTATGAGAAAAGTATACGGTACTCTCTGCCTAATTCAAGCGGCATGTTATACTGAACAAAAACGGAAAAAGGGTGGATCTCATGTGGAAGGAAAAAGTATCTGTCACGCCTCCGTATCATTTTGACCGCGTGCTGGACAGGCTGTCTTTAGACCCCCTCAATGCTGTTGATCGAGAGGCGAGGGAAGTCCGTGTGCCAATCAGAAATCAAGCGGGGGACGTATGTATTGTAAAGGTACAGGCGTTAGGCCATGCGGGCGAGCCTGAGTTCCTCGTCAGCGGGGAAACGGATCAGGGAGAAATGATGAAGGAAATCAAGCGGATTTTTCAATGGGAAAATCATTTGCAGCACGTTCTGGATCATTTTTCAAAAACGAGCCTGTCCGCCATTTTTGAAGAGCATGCCGGGACGCCGCTTGTTCTGGACTACAGCGTGTACAACTGCATGATGAAATGCATTATCCACCAGCAGCTTAATCTTTCCTTCGCTTACACGCTAACAGAACGATTTGTTCATGCGTTTGGCGAGCAGAAGGATGGCGTGTGGTGCTATCCAAAGCCGGAAACGATTGCGGAACTTGATTATCAAGATCTGCGTGATCTGCAATTCAGCATGAGAAAAGCGGAATACACCATTGATACATCAAGGATGATCGCAGAAGGCACACTCAGCTTGTCACAGCTGCCGCATATGGCGGATGAAGACATTATGAAGAAACTGATCAAAATCAGGGGTATCGGCCCGTGGACCGTGCAAAACGTCCTCATGTTCGGACTTGGCCGTCCCAATTTATTCCCGCTTGCCGATATCGGCCTCCAGAATGCCATCAAACGCCACTTTCAGCTGGACGATAAGCCGGCAAAGGATGTCATGCTGGCGATGAGCAAGGAGTGGGAGCCTTATTTAAGCTATGCGTCTTTATATTTGTGGAGGAGTATAGAATAATTCGTCTGACAATGAAGGAAATCCTGCAAACGTGTTATACTAGAAAGATGTGAAAAAACCATTTCACTTTCTGCCATCCGCAGAAAGCTTCATATAGAAACGGAGAGAACAACGTGAACCAACAAAAGAAACAGGCGCCCGTCGAACTGAAGGTCGGACAAACTTTTCCGCTGACGATTAAGCGTCTCGGCATTAACGGAGAAGGTGTCGGCTATTTTAAGAAAAAAGTCGTCTTCGTGCCCGGCGCGCTTCCTGGCGAAGAAGTTGTTGTGCAGGCCACAAAGGTCCAGCCGAAGTTTTCGGAGGGCCGCATTAAGAAAATCCGCAAGGCATCTGAGCACCGGGTGGCACCGCCTTGCCCTGTTTATGAACAATGCGGCGGCTGTCAGCTTCAGCACCTTGCATACAGCCAGCAGCTTCGGGAAAAACGCGATATCGTCATTCAGTCTCTTGAACGCCATACGAAGTTTAAAGTTGAAAACATGGAAATCAAAGAAACGATTGGCATGGACAACCCGTGGAATTACCGCAATAAAAGCCAATTCCAGATCGGGCGCTCGCAAAGCGGCAGCATCATCGCCGGCTTATACGGCCTTGATTCTCATGACATCGTTCCGATTAAAGACTGTATCGTTCAGCATCCGGCAACGAACAAAACAACAGGCATCGTCCGCCGCATTTTAGAGGACTTCAATGTGTCTGTTTATAATGAAAGAAAACGAAAAGGCGACGTTCGCACGATCGTGACGAGAGTCGGCTTTGAAACAGGCGAAGTGCAGGTCGTGCTTGTAACCGCAAAAGAAACGCTTCCGCACAAGGAAGAAATCGTCAAAGCGATTCAAAAGCGATTGCCAGAGGTCAAATCCATTATTCAGAATGTAAACGGGGCGAAAACTTCAGTGATTTTTGGCGAGAAAACAAAACCGCTCGCCGGAAAAACAGTAATTCAAGAAGTGCTCGGCGACGTATCTTTTGAATTGAGCGCCCGTGCTTTCTTCCAGCTCAATCCGGAACAGACCGTCAAGCTGTATGATGAAGTGAAAAAAGCGGCGCGGCTGACCGGAAAAGAAAAAGTCGTTGATGCGTATTGCGGTGTCGGCACTATCGGCATGTGGGTGGCGGACGGAGCGAAGGAAGTCCGCGGCATGGACGTCATCAAGGAATCGATTGACGATGCTAAGAAAAACGCCAAAAAACACGGCATGGCAAATGCCACATACGTAACAGGAACAGCCGAGCACTGGCTCCCGAAATGGACGAAAGAAGGCTTCCGCCCGGACGTCGTCATCGTAGACCCGCCAAGAACCGGCTGTGACAGCACGTTCCTGGACACGATCAAACAAGTCAAACCGAAACGCTTCGTCTACGTTTCCTGCAATCCATCCACGCTTGCGAAGGATTTGCAGACGCTGTCGAAGGACTATCGCGTGGACTATATTCAGCCTGTCGATATGTTTCCGCAGACGGCGCATGTTGAAGCAGTGGCGAGACTTGTATTGAAATCGTCTAACTAAAATAAACAATACCTAATAAGACCTGGATTTCGGTAAAATAAACAATTCCGATTTCCGGGTCTTTTTCGTGCGCAGCCCTTGTCCTGACTGTCTTTTCCCAATTTTATCTTCCTTCTCATTCTCGGAGATCTTTATTTTAACTGGCGAAAAGAGTTGAAAAAACGTGTTGAAAAGCGGGTGAAAAAAAGCGTTATTTAACCGGAAAAATATCCTCCCAGTATGATTAAAATACATGAGTAAAATGATGTAAAATCATAGATATATTTTCATAATTTGTAAAAATATATATTGACTTGCAGTTATTACGTGTGAAATATTGATGATAGGAATATAAGGAAAGTATGGCGTATATCATTTCAAGAGTCATTCGATGTAAAAAGTTGAAACATTGTAATAAATGAAAGAGGTGAAAATGATGGCCAACCCCATTTTAAAATGCATAACGTATGAGCACTACAACAATTAAATAATAGTGCCGAGACGATAACAACTATTACAGTAATACCTACAATGGTTATATCCTTGCGACAATCATGCTTCATAATATAATGATTTTAGATTGACACTTGGCTAAAAAGTATTGCAGAGAAGGAAATGGATAATTAAATGGATAAAGTATATAAAAGAAGTTGGTTTCAAACATTTTTGGCATTTTTAGTATCTCAGCTTTATTTTAATTTTGTAGAATTAACGGGATGGGGTCCTAAGTATAGAGAAATGAATGGATTCCCAGCAAACATAGTTGAACTAGATTTCTTTCAAACATATCTTTCATTCTATGATAATCCATGGTTTAATATTATTACTGTTTTCTTGGGAGTTTTCACTATTATACAAATAATTACAGGGATAACAAAGGATATTCGAAATTAAAGCAATAACTTCTGATGCCTTATTTAATGATGAAAGAAAATGAACACTTTCTTAATTATCTTATGAGTGAAGACTGCGACATTTAGTCAGCAGTCTATTTTATTGGTTCTGGATCAGGATTACCGAATTATAACCCTATACAAATATATAGTAGGTTGCCACTTGCTGCGTTGGTTATTTTCTAAATCATGAGCAAATCCCAAATGATTCAGATTGAAGTTCTTGAATTCTTTTAAATAAGGATTTATTTTCTCTTCTCATCCTCTTTACTCCATGTGATTCACAAGTGGTAGCAGCTTAAGTAGAGTTTTTTTTATTCTCTTGAGTACTCAGTTATACCACCCCCAACTCAATTTGCTTTATCTCTATTAGTTTTTCCGCAAATATGATATAGAGATACGGATATGGTGTAGTGTTAAATATCTTATCTTCAATAACAGGGCAATTATTTTGCGTTGGTAATATGGAGAACTCATATGATATTCTATTTAGGTTGGAATCCTTTTTATCCAAAAGTTCAAAAGTAAGGCCACTAAGAAAGACGAAGGTCAGCGCGAGTTAACCACAATATAAAAAATAGGGTAGATAATTATCCCACGTGAAATGTTCAAAATTTACTATAGATTGATAAGAAATGCTTTCGCATGCGATAAGTGTAAAAAGAAGCATGGTCAGTTTTTTAATATTGAGATACAGGTCTAGCTGTATCCTCTAATGAAAGGATTTGATTTTTGTTATGACAGAAAATTTCTGGCGTGAATTGCCACGGCCATTTTTTGTACTGGCACCAATGGAAGATGTGACAGATGTTGTTTTCCGGCATGTAGTAAGTGAAGCAGGCAGACCGGATGTGTTTTTTACAGAGTTCACAAACTCAGAGAGCTATTGCCACCCGGATGGGAAGGATAGCGTGCGCGGCCGTTTGACTTTTACAGAGGATGAACAGCCAATTGTGGCCCATATATGGGGAGATAAGCCTGAAAACTTCCGTAAAATGAGTATTGGCATGGCAGAGTTAGGATTTAAAGGACTAGATATCAATATGGGCTGTCCTGTGCCTAATGTGACACAGAACGGTAAGGGAAGCGGTCTTATCCGCCGGCCGGAAGTTGCAGCAGAGTTAATACAAGCAGCAAAAGCAGGGGGATTGCCCGTAAGCGTAAAAACAAGACTTGGTTTCACGGATGTAGACGAATGGCGCGAGTGGCTGACACACATACTGAAACAGGATATTGCCAATCTTTCTATTCATCTGCGCACAAGAGCAGAAATGAGCAAAGTAGATGCGCATTGGGAACTCATCCCGGAGATTAAGAAACTTCGTGACGAGGTGGCACCAGATACATTGTTAACAATAAACGGGGATATCCCTGACCGCCAAACTGGCTTGAAACTTGCTGAACAATACGGTGTTGATGGAATTATGATTGGGCGTGGTATTTTTACAAATCCATTTGCCTTTGAAAAGGAGCCGAAAGAGCATAGCAGCAAGGAATTGCTTGATCTCTTAAGGCTGCATCTGGATCTTCATGATAAATATTCAGCATTAGAAGCCCGTCCGTACAAGCCTCTTCCTCGCTTTTTCAAAATTTATCTCCGCGGGTTCCGAGGGGCAAGTGAATTAAGAAATCAATGCATGAACACAAAGTCAACAGATGAAGTGCGTGCATTGCTCGACGACTTTGAGAGAAAGTATCTTGATGGGATAGAGTAACTGCAGTGCTTGATTCAAAAAAGGCTAACAAAATAAAGGGATTTTTACACAATTCTTGACTAAAATACCTGGATTTTCGGTAAATCCGGGTCTTTTTTGTACGCAGCTTTACTCAGCCTGTCTTTTCTCTAATTTATTGTAAGAAAATAATGGTATATTTAGTGGAGATATCTTATAAAGGGGGAGAGAAAAATGAAACGGCTATGCATCATCCCCTGCGGCAAGAAAAAAATCTGGGACGTCCAGCCTGATGCCGGGCCGGTAAGAGCAGAGGACGCTTATCTCAGCCCGTTTCATCAGGCGTGCGAGCGGTATGCGAAAGCATTTTTCGATGAGTGGGTGATTTTGTCGGCGAAGCATGGCTTTCTTCGCCCTAGTGATCTCGTTTCGGGAAATTACGATGTCACTTTTGGCACCGGTCATCCGGAAATCATGACAGCGGACGAGCTAGGCCGTCAATTTCACGAAAAAGGCTTTTCTGATATCGAAGAGCTAGTCATGCTTGGCGGAAAAAAATATCGAAGCATTCTAAACGCCGTCATCGGAGAACACCAGCATATCAGCTGGCCGCTATCATCTTACAAAGGCATAGGCTATATGCTCCAAGCGCTGAACCGGGCTGTTGAAGAAAAGCATGAACTGTAGCACGCACATATGAAGAAAAGAGTGGGATCATGTGTGCCAGCGGGTTATCAAAAACAGATGCCGAAAAGATGGCGGTATCGGATATGTCAAATATTCAATTGATTTTCTTTCAAAAGCAGCTATTCAGTCAAACGATGCAGAGGAACTAGGAAGTTAAAAAGATTTCCAAGGAAATAAATACGTCGATCATTGTCAAAGGCCGGGTGATATCCGGTCTTTTTTTTGCATGCTGTAAAACGAGACAAATGAATCAGTTTGAGACAAAACGAGACACACGTCTCAAACTGTCTCCAAAGTGAAGACGAGAAGACTGATTTTACGGGCTCAAAAGACTGGCACACTTCTTGCATTTTTAATGGTGAACCCTAAATAGAAGGAGGCGCACAAAATGGAATTGTTAAAACGAGAGGGCTTGTCATTAACTGAGGAAAAAGCGCTGTGGATGTACCAAAAGATGCTGGAGATCAGGGGCTTTGAAGACAAAGTGCATGACCTGTTCGCCCAGGGAGTGCTTCCCGGATTCGTTCATTTATATGCCGGTGAGGAAGCCGTGGCTGTAGGGGTGTGCGCTCATTTACATGATGGCGACAGCATTACAAGCACCCACAGGGGACATGGACATTGTATCGCCAAAGGCTGTGACCTGGACGGCATGATGGCGGAAATTTTCGGGAAAGCGACCGGATTGTGCAAAGGCAAGGGCGGTTCTATGCACATTGCGGATCTTGATAAAGGCATGTTAGGCGCAAATGGAATCGTCGGGGGCGGCTTTACGCTCGCATGCGGATCAGCGCTCACGGCTAAATATAAACAGACTAAAAATGTAAGCGTTTGCTTTTTCGGGGACGGGGCAAATAACCAAGGCACCTTCCACGAAGGGCTGAATTTAGCGGCTGTATGGAACCTTCCTGTCGTATTTGTTGCTGAAAACAACGGCTATGGCGAAGCTACCCCATTTGAGTACGCATCAGCCTGCGATTCAATCGCCGATCGGGCGGCTGCTTATAACATGCCGGGGGTGACAGTTGACGGCAAAGATATTTTAGCAGTTTACCAGGCAGCCGAGGAAGCGATAGAAAGAGCAAGAAACGGCGGCGGCCCGTCTTTGATTGAATGTATGACCTACAGAAACTACGGCCATTTCGAAGGAGATGCCCAAACCTATAAAACGAAGGATGAAAGAGTTGAGCACCTTGAAGAAAAAGATGCCATTCAAGGTTTTAAAAACTACCTTTTAAAAGAAACAGATGCTAATAAGCTGTCAGACATTGAACAGCGTGTCAGCGAATCGATTGAAAAAGCCGTCTCGTTCAGCGAAGACAGCCCATATCCAAAAGATTCGGAGCTGCTGACAGATGTGTACGTGTCATATGAAAAAGGAGGAATGTAAGAGATGGCGAGAGTCATAAGCATGTCAGACGCGATCAATGAAGCAATGAAGCTTGCGATGAGAAGAGACGAAAATGTGCTTTTGATCGGTGAGGATGTCGCCGGGGGAGCGGCGGTCGATCATTTGCAGGATGATGAAGCATGGGGCGGTGTATTAGGGGTCACAAAGGGACTCGTACAGGAATTCGGGCGTACAAGAGTGCTGGACACTCCGATTTCTGAGGCGGGCTATATGGGTGCGGCTATGGCTGCGGCATCAACCGGTTTGAGACCGATTGCCGAGCTGATGTTTAACGATTTTATCGGCACGTGCTTTGATCAGGTGATCAACCAAGGGGCGAAATTCCGTTATATGTTCGGCGGAAAAGCGCAAGTGCCGATTACCGTCCGCACCACATACGGAGCAGGGTTCCGGGCCGCTGCCCAGCATTCACAAGCGCTGTATGGCCTTTTCACGAGCATCCCTGGACTGAAGACGGTTGTTCCATCCAATCCGTATGATGCCAAAGGTCTTCTGCTTGCAGCAATAGAAGATAATGATCCGGTGTTCTTCTTTGAAGACAAAACGTCCTACAACATGAAGGGCGAGGTGCCGGAAGATTATTATACAATTCCCCTCGGAAAAGCGGATACCAAACGCGAAGGCAATGATGTTACGCTCTTTGCAGTCGGCAAGCAGGTCAATACTGCGCTTGAAGCGGCTGCACAGCTTTCAGAAAGGGGCATCGAAGCCGAGGTCATTGATCCGCGCAGTCTGTCCCCTCTGGATGAGGATGCGATTTTCACATCGTTAGAAAAAACAAACCGGCTGATCATCATTGATGAAGCCAATCCGCGATGCAGCATTGCCACGGATATTGCTGCGCTTGTCGCTGACAAGGGCTTTGATTTGCTTGATGCGCCGATTAAACGGATTACAGCGCCGCATACACCGGTTCCGTTTTCACCAGTGCTTGAAGATCAATATTTGCCGACACCAGATAAAATTGTCAGCGTCACGCTTGAATTGCTTGGCGAGCCGGCAATGAATTAAAGGGGGAACACAAATGGCGGTAAAAGTAGTGATGCCAAAATTGGGAATGGCCATGAAACAAGGGGAAGTATCGATATGGAATAAAAAAGTAGGCGACCCGGTTGAAAAGGGAGAAAGCATTGCCAGCATTCAATCGGAGAAAATTGAAATGGAGATCGAAGCGCCTGAAAAAGGAACGCTGATCGATATCAAAGTGAAAGAGGGAGAAGAGGTTCCGCCCGGCACAGCTATCTGCTATATCGGGGACGCCAATGAGTCGGTGCAGGAAGAGGCGAGTGCGCCTGTTGCTGAAGACAATATGCCGCAAGCCGTTCAGCCCGTCAAACAAGAAAACAAACCCGCAGCCTCCAAAAAAGATCGAATGAAAATATCTCCAGTCGCCAGAAAAATAGCAGAAAAAGCAGGATTAGACCTAAAACAACTGAAAGGAACTGGACCAGGCGGACGAATCGTGAAGGATGACGTAACAAAGGCTCTTGCTGAACAGAAAAAAGATCAGGCAAAGCCTGGTTCGGAACAGAAAGCGCAGGAAATCCCGGTGACAGGCATGAGAAAGGTCATCGCTGCCCGAATGCAGGAAAGCCTGGCAAACAGCGCGCAGCTGACGATCACGATGAAGGCTGATATCACTAAGCTTGCCACTCTTCAAAAACAGCTTTCATCAACTGCGGAAGAGAGATACGGCACAAAACTGACGATCACTCATTTTGTCTCAAGAGCCGCCGTTCTCGCTCTGCAAGCTCACCCTGTGCTGAACAGCTTTTATCAAAATGAGCGCATCATCACACATCCCCATGTACACCTTGGTATGGCTGTAGCCTTGGAAAACGGCTTAGTGGTGCCTGTCATCCGCCATGCTGAAAAGCTATCGCTGATTGAACTGGCTCAATCAATCTCAGAAAATGCCAAAAAAGCACGCGAGGGACGTGCGGGAAGCGAAGAACTGCAAGGCTCTACCTTCTCCATTACAAACCTTGGCGCGTTTGGAGTTGAGCATTTCACACCGATACTAAATCCGCCGGAAACAGGCATTCTCGGCATCGGAGCAAGCTATGACACGCCGGTGTATCAAGGGGAGGAGATCGTCAGAAGCACGATCCTGCCGCTCAGCCTGACATTTGATCACAGAGCGTGTGACGGCGCCCCAGCCGCTGCATTCCTGAAGGCGATGAAAACATATTTGGAAGAACCCGCAGCATTAATTTTATAGGAAAAGCAGGTGAAAACGACATGACATTAGCCATTATCGGCGGCGGACCTGCAGGCTATGCGGCTGCGGTCTCCGCGGCACAGCAGGGCAGAAACGTGCTGCTCATTGACAAAGGCAAGCTTGGGGGGACCTGCCTGAATGAAGGCTGCATCCCGACAAAGTCTTTGTTAGAAAGCGCAAACGTTCTTGATAAAATCAAGCATGCCGACAGCTTTGGGATCGAACTTCCGGCAGGTGCGATATCAGTCGATTGGAGTAAAATGCAAAGCCGAAAACAACAGGTTGTCAGTCAGCTTGTCCAAGGCGTACAGTACCTAATGAAGAAAAATCAAATACAGGTTGTAAAGGGAACAGCCTCCTTTCTTTCTGAAAGAAAGCTCTT
Organism: Bacillus sp. LM 4-2; assembly: GCF_000978495.1. Classification (NCBI taxonomy): domain Bacteria; kingdom Bacillati; phylum Bacillota; class Bacilli; order Caryophanales; family Bacillaceae; genus Bacillus; species Bacillus sp. LM 4-2. The sequence goes on from NZ_CP011101.1 coordinate 858,201, forward strand.
AATCGAAGGAGAAAACGGAAAAGAAATCAGAGAGGCGGACCAAGTATTGATTGCCTCCGGATCAGAGCCAATCGAGCTGCCTTTCGCTCCGTTTGACGGCGAATGGATCATCGACAGCAAAGACGCGCTTTCTCTTTCCGAGATTCCGTCTTCACTAGTCATTGTCGGCGGCGGTGTCATCGGGTGTGAGTATGCAGGGCTGTTCGCCAGATTGGGATCGAAGGTGACCATCATTGAAACAGCGGACCAGCTGATTCCGGCTGAAGATGAAGATATTGCCCGTCTCTTTCAGGAGAAACTTGAGGAAGACGGTGTCGAAGTGCATACTTCATCCAGATTAGAGCGGGTGGATCAAACGGCCAAAACGGCAATATGGAAAAGCGGTCAGCGAGAGTTTAAAACGAAGGCCGATTATGTGCTGGTGGCGATCGGCAGAAAACCCCGTCTTGACGGATTACAGCTGGAACAGGCTGGAGTTGATTTTTCTCCAAAGGGCATTCCGGTGAATGGGCACATGCAGACGAACGTGCCTCATATTTACGCGTGCGGAGATGCTATAGGGGGCATTCAGCTGGCGCATGCCGCTTTCCATGAGGGCATCATCGCTGCTTCTCATGCTTCCGGAAGGGATGTCAAAATCAATGAGAAACATGTGCCGCGCTGCATCTATACGTCCCCAGAAATCGCGTGTATCGGAATGACAGAACGACAGGCAAGAAGCATTTACGGCGATGTGAAAATTGGCGAATTTTCTTTTTCCGCAAACGGCAAGGCGCTCATTAAACAGCAAGCGGAAGGAAAGGTCAAAATCATGGCTGAACCGGAATTCGGCGAAATCGTGGGTGTCTCGATGATTGGCCCGGATGTAACCGAGCTCATCGGCCAAGCGGCAGCGATCATGAATGGTGAGATGACGGCAGATATGGCGGAGCATTTTATCGCCGCCCATCCGACTTTATCGGAAACATTGCATGAGGCGCTGTTAAGCACGATCGGCCTTGCGGTACATGCATAATAAAGGAAAAAGCAGGCGCATGGATATAAGGCGCCTGCTTTTTTATTGTTGAAAGCGCTTTATTTTTCCCCTACAATAGATGAAAACGGCGTGTAAGGGAGGAGCGATCAAGGAAATGAATTCGGTCCCAAACGATTTGCAAACCTGGAAACGTTTTGTGAAAGACGGTGTGCTTGACGAAGCCCGATTAAGAAAACGGATTGCAGAGTCATGGCATCGCTGCAAAAAAGCTGAGGTCAATCCTTATTTAGAAAAAGGCCCGAAGGTTTTACAGCAAACGGAGCTGGATCAGCAGTCAAAAAAACATTCATTCTTCTTGACGACCGCAAAGCCTTACCTCGAAAAACTGCTGCCTGCCATAAAAGAAATGGAAATGATGGCGCTGCTAATTGATTCAGACGGTGTTGTTCTGGCATTGGACGGCCATCCCCGCGCGCTCTATGAAGCCAAACGCATCAACTTTGTCGAAGGGGCATGCTGGACGGAAACGGCTGTCGGAACAAATGCGATTGGCACGGCGCTCCACATCAGCGAGCCGGTTGCGATACAAGGATCAGAGCATTACTCCATTGCTTCCCATCTTTGGAACTGTTCAGCCGCTCCGATTCACCATGAGGATGGCAGCCTTGCGGGTGTGATTGACATATCGTGTCCGGCGGCAGGCGCTCATCCTCATATGCTCGGTATTGCCTCTGCGATCGCCTATGCAGCTGAACGGGAACTCGCAGCTAAAAGCCGTGAGAAAGAGCTCGAGCTGATCAGCCGTTTTGGAGAGAGGGCTGCATCCAGTGTGCCGATGGTGCTATGCAATAACAAGCAGCACATCATCAGTGCGAGCATACCGATTCGAACCTCAATGCCTGATTGGCAGGGCCGGCACCTGTATGAGTTGAAAGAACGGGGCTACTCAATCGAAAAAGCTGTCACCATAGGAGATGGCGGCACTTGTTTTTATCTTTCGGAACAAAAGAAAAAGAAGGTGTTCCGATTCAATGGAGTGATCGGGAAAAGCGGCCGATCGCAAGCGATGCTGATGAACCTTGAACGTGCAGCTGCGGCAGATGCAACGGTCTGTTTGTCGGGCGAAACTGGTACGGGAAAGGAAGTCGCGGCTCGCGCTCTTCATGAGAACAGTGAGAGACGTCACGGTCCGTTTGTTGCTGTCAATTGCGGAGCGATTCCGTCTGATTTGATTGAGAGCGAACTGTTCGGCTATGCAGAGGGCGCTTTTACGGGAGCGAAACGAAATGGCTATAAAGGCGCCTTTCAAAAAGCAAATCAAGGCACATTATTTTTAGATGAAATCGGAGAAATTTCCCACTCGATGCAGGTTGCACTTTTACGGGTGCTTCAGGAACGCAAGATAACGCCAATCGGCGGGACGAAAGAAATTCCGGTTGATATCAGAGTTATTGCCGCCACACATTGTGATTTACGCGAGCTTGCCGAAAACGGAAAAATCAGAGAGGACTTGTTTTACCGTCTTCATGTCTATCCAATTGAACTGCCTCCATTACGCGATCGCACCGAGGATATCCCGGACCTCTTTGAGTACTACAAACAGAAGAATCATTGGCCAGGCGAACTTCCTTCTGATTTTTGTCATGTGCTGAAGCAATGGAAGTGGCCGGGAAATATCCGTGAGCTATTTAATGTGTTTGAACGTCTTTCCATCAGATTTCCGGAAGGCGGGCTTGGGGATGAGCCGCTTTCCGCTTTACTGGAAGCCGCTGGACTGCCGGTCAGCACTGCAGAAAAACAGCCCGCTGCTGCCGGCGTGCTCAAACTTCGTGAGCAAATCCAAAAGGATATGATGATCAAAGCGCTTGAATCTGCAAAAGGAAACGTCTCTCAAGCTGCCAAAATCAGCGGGATTCCCCGAAGCACTTTCTACAAACGCCTGAAAAAATTCAACTTGTCCGCTGAATCGTAAAGCATACTTCCTTCAGGAAATGGAAACGTTATGTATTGAAGGAGGGTGTTACGATGAATATTCAAAGGGCGAAAGAAATAGTAGAATCTCCCGATATGAAAAAAGTAACATATAACGGCGTTCCTATATACATTCAGCACGTGAATGAAGAAAACGGAACAGCAAGAATTTATCCGCTTGACGAACCGCAGCAGGAGCATGAAGTGCAGCTGAACAGCTTAAAAGAGGATTAAACAAAAATGGCCCGCTTCATAAGCAGGCCATTTTGTTATCCGCGCGGCGCAAATAAAATAACACAGACACCGATGAGACAAATGAATGCGCCGATCCAGTCATACAGATCAGGTGTTTTCCGGTCAACAAGCCATCCCCACAGGACCGCAAGCACGATAAATACTCCGCCATAAGCGGCGTATACACGGCCGAAAGATGGGAAGGACTGAAACGTCGGAAGAATGCCGTATACAATGAGGATCAGCGCCCCGGCGATTCCATAGCCGGCTGGCTTTGCCTCTCTCAGCCATAGCCAAACCAGATATCCGCCGCCAATTTCGGCAAGCCCTGCCGCGAGAAATAAAAGAATGGTAATCAGCATCATGAGCACTCCTCAATTTGCATTTATCTTTCATTATAGAGGAGGAGAGCTTTTAAAGCTTCGGATGATTCTCAAATTCCTTCAAATACGCTTTTCGCTGAACCTCTGTAAATTGGCTGATCCAATTGTTTTGAGCCTCTTCATTCAAATGGGGAAGGACATAGCGTTCAACCGCTTCGAAAAACAGCGGATTCGCGATGATGTTCCAGGTCGGGATGCGAACGATTTTCCCGTCTGTTTTCTCGATGATAATATCCTCAAAAAAGATCCCTTTCAGACTGTATTGGTGACGTCCCATATAAAGCCGCTTCACCTCGGAAAACAGCACGCTGCGCTTTCTCGAGAAGATCTCGCCACTAGGTCCGGTCTTTATGCTGAAAATGACATTTCCACGGCTTGTGAACGCAGGAAAAGCCATAAAGAATGTGATCAATCCATAAATTATCGCCAGTAATCCGCCGCCCAAATAAAGCAGGGCATATTTAGATTCAAACGTGAGGGCTTCAGACACCAGCCAGACTCCCACAATAAAGGCGCCCCCTGTAGCGAGGAACAGCCAAGCCTTTAGAAACATCATGCTTTTTACTTCAATCATGTGCTGCCCCTAAAGCTTCGGATGATTCTCAAATTCCTTTAAATACGCACTGCGTTGGATGTCTGTAAACTGTCCGATCCAATTGCTTTTCGCCTCTTCATTCAGATGGGGAAGGATATAGCGTTCAACCGCTTCGAAAAACAACGGATTCGGAATGATGTTCCAAGTGGGAATGCGAATGGTCTTCTGATCAACGGTTTGGATCAATATATCTTCTTGGAAGATTCCTTTTAGACTAAATTTATGGCGGCTCATCTCAATTTTCTTGATATCAGTAAACGTAACAGACACTTTGTCAGTGAACACTTCTCCATTTTTTCCTGTCTTGATGCGGAAAATGGTATTTCCCCGCGGGGTGAAAGCCGGAAAGAAGATGATAAATAAATATAAACAAAACAAAGTGAACAGAAAGCCAGCAGGAATGGCTAATAGGTAATATTTCGTTTGAAACGTAATACCCATATAAAAGAGCCACAAACATGCTAATCCCATACCGGCAGATCCGACAAAAGCCCATATTCTCAGGAACATTTTGCTTTTGACTTCAATGATTTCTTGGTTTTTCAATGCTTTTCTCCTTTTGTTAATTCAATTCTTATCATTGTGAAATGATTTGATTTACAACATCCTTATGAGCAGGGAGGATAGAAAATTCATTCTGGGTGATGCCTGTGACAAGCCAAGTATGGTGGGCCCCCGGCAGGACAAATGCCATGTCAGCCACTTCAGGAGTGTTATCTTTGCCATATGCCAGACGCATAAGTGTATCCATTTTCCCTTTCCGCAAAGCCAAATCATTTGTAAATCGGGTAACGTCCTCTTGGTGGTCATGTTTTTCAAGGAACTCTTTTAGATATGAAGGGTTGTCTGAAGCGCCCTCCAAGAGTTTTTCAAATTCATTTGATGTCAATGTCACAATCGATTCTCTTTTATCCTCTGTATCTATTATATGTAAAAACTCATCTGTCTTAGCAAGTAACCCTTCACTTGATTCCATTTTTGTAATGCGATGGACTTGTTCATCAAAAAGGAGTTCGTGAGAGTAGGTGCCGAATTTTGATACATGGCAGGACACATTCTGTTCGGCGCCTTGCCCGTTAAATTTAGAAAGCTTCACTGTATAGTCAGCGTCGTTTAATACATGGATAAACGGACAGTACTCGTCCTTTAACCGATATTGATGGTTCCGATATTCCGCTGCATCCTTAGCTAAGAGTGAGCGGCAAGCTGCTTCGAACAAAGCGCCGAGCTGTTCATCTTCTATTTCCGGAAAATAGGCCTGCTTCAAGGCCATCCCCTGTTCAAAAAACCCTTCGCTGTAAAAGCAAAATAAGAGTTCTTCTATGCTAATTGTAAACTGCTTCATTGTTTATTCTCCTATCCAAATGAAAATTTCCCTTTAAGGAAATGGGTTGCGCCGTGTATAAGCGAATCCGCTGTTTTCTTTGCTTTTTCCATTCCTTTTTTCGCGCTGTCTATCCCTTTATGTATCGATTTATTCGCCGCATCTATGCCGTCATTCACTGATTTGACGACTTTGCCGGCTGATTCCAGCCCTTTTTTGGCTGTATCAACAACAGCATGGATCGGTTCTTTCAGCTTTAAGGCTGCTTTTTCAGCAAAACCGGCTGTATATTTGGCGATTTGTTCTCCGACGACTCCGCCAATGTATGAACCTGCTGCCCCAAGAAGGACAGTACCCACAGGTCCTGCAAAGCTTCCGATTGCACCGCCGATGACAGCACCAGCTGTGGCACCGCCGGCAACAAAAATCGTATTATTCACAGCATTCCCGACGGCCTTGGCGTTTTCACGCTTGAGAACTTCCGGTTTATCCTGGTATTTTGCATAATTTTCAGCAATTTTCACGCCTGCTCCGAATGTTTCGGTCGCTCCGGTAATCAGTGTGGCGGTAATGGCATTTCCTTTCGCGAATCTCAAGCCCGTTTTTCCCACATCCTTCAAAGTGGAGCGTACGCCGGCTTCATTAAGAAATCCTTTTGTGTAGCTTCTGACGCTGTTTGAAAAATCCACCGTGTCCTGAGGAAAGTATTTTGTAAACTTTTTATGTACCAAATCTGAAAATGGACGGTTTGTCTTTTTCAACAAATATTTAGGATTCAAAAGCACTCTTGCCGCTTTTTGATAACGTGAGCTGTCAACGGCCCTGGAAATATCCAAGAGCAGTTTTGAGTGCTGGGCTGTATGCAAGCCGCTTGGTTGTTTCACAAATTTCGTAAGCCCTAATCCGTAATATTTTCCCTGCGTCAGCATAAGAGCGGTTAAGCTTGTCATCGTACCGTATTTGTCGTAGGCATTGTAGAGCTTTCGCAAAATATCATCTTGTTCCACAAATTTATCGCCTGTTTTTCTGATGAAAATCTCATTGTCACTCAGCTTAGTGACGAGCGCCTTTCCTGAGCTCCACGCATCGCCCACTCCAGAAAAACAGCTGCTGTAGCGGGGATCGCATTGCAAAATCATCTGCCCCAGCTCCACATGCAGGTCCTTATATTTGTTTTCCATATCAGTTAATTCAGTGACAACATCATTTGCAAGCTGTTCGAGCTTATCCGGATCAACTGCAATGTTTCCTGACACACCGTTCACCTCCCGAGTTTATGTCTTTCCTCTCTTGCTTTACGCTCCAGTTCTTCCATTCTGGCAATTTCAGCTTTTCGTTCTTCTATTTTGACAGCGGTAGCCTTCAGCTCTTGGCTTGTTTCAAGCAGCTCCTGTTCGAATTGATCGTAGGCGGCTTTCGTTTCCTCGAAATCCTGGTCAAACGAATCTCTTGATTTGCCCTGCCAAGCATCTCCCAATGCAGATAACCGGGATTCAAGCAGCATTTTGGAGCTTCTGACCTCTTCTGCGGCCGCACTGTACTTGTTTGCCAGCTCAATGACTTTATATGAGTCCAACTTTTGTCCCCTGCCTTTTCTAAATTCACGCACAATTGGATGTTTTATATAAATGATTATAAATAATTCGGCATGTATCCGAATCGTACAAAAGAACCTTTTCATAAGAATTGGAAGGGCGTATATTCACTTAAAATTCACAGTTGGTGAGACTTTAAGATTACAAAAAAGGTAAAAAAAACAAATCCCTCAGACATAAGGCAAATGAGAAATTTCCCGCTCTATGGGAAAAAACACTAAAGTTGATCAAATGACCTAAGTGCGCCAAACGTGTTACGGGACGGGCTATCTCATGGTATAAATGGAATTGTAAACGTTATCAAGGAGGTCGTCATATGAAGAAAAAATCATTCTCAATCGTAATAGCGGGCGGAGGGAGCACTTTCACTCCAGGGATCGTACTCATGCTCTTGGACCATTTGGAGGAGTTTCCGATCAGAAAGCTGAAGCTGTATGATAATGATAAGGAGAGACAGGATCGAATTGCAGGCGCCTGTGACGTTTTTATCAGAGAAAAAGCGCCGGATATTGAATTTGCAGCGACGACTGACCCGGAAGAAGCTTTTACAGATGTCGATTTTGTTATGGCGCACATCAGAGTAGGGAAATACGCGATGCGTGCGCTTGATGAGCAAATTCCGTTAAAGTACGGAGTTGTCGGCCAGGAGACGTGCGGGCCGGGCGGGATCGCATACGGTATGCGTTCGATCGGCGGTGTGCTTGAAATATTAGATTACATGGAAAAATACTCGCCTGACGCGTGGATGCTCAATTATTCCAATCCGGCGGCAATTGTGGCTGAAGCTACGAGACGCCTTAGACCGAATTCTAAAATTCTCAATATCTGTGATATGCCGGTTGGGATCGAAGACCGGATGGCGCAAATTCTTGGCTTATCCTCAAGAAAAGAAATGAAGGTCCGCTATTACGGATTAAATCACTTCGGCTGGTGGACATCAATTCAGGATCAAGAGGGCAACGATTTAATGCCGAAGCTGAAGGAGCATGTATCTCAATACGGCTATATTCCGAAAACAGAGGCTGAAGCGGTGGAAGCGAGCTGGAATGACACATTCGCCAAAGCGCGTGACGTGCAGGCCGCAGATCCTGATACACTGCCGAATACGTATTTGCAATATTATTTGTTCCCGGATGATATGGTGAAAAAATCAAATCCGAATCATACGCGGGCAAATGAAGTGATGGAAGGGCGCGAAGCTTTTATTTTCAGCCAATGTGACATGATTACACGTGAGCAGTCCACAGAAAACAGCGAAATCAAAATCGATGACCACGCATCATATATCGTTGATCTTGCCCGGGCGATTGCCTACAACACAGGTGAAAGAATGCTGTTGATCGTTGAAAATAACGGCGCAATTGCGAACTTTGACCCGACTGCGATGGTCGAGGTTCCATGCATTGTCGGCTCAAATGGGCCTGAACCGATTACCGTCGGCACCATTCCGCAATTCCAAAAAGGGCTTATGGAGCAGCAGGTATCCGTTGAGAAGCTGACTGTTGAAGCGTGGGCGGAGAAATCGTTCCAAAAGCTGTGGCAGGCGCTAATCCTGTCAAAAACAGTGCCGAACGCGCGTGTGGCAAGACTCATTCTCGAGGATTTAATGGAGGCCAACAAAGGCTTCTGGCCTGAGCTTGATCAAAGCCCGACCCGTATATCATAACTGAAATTCCCCCATTTTCGAATCTGTAATTGTATATAATAGAAAGAAAATGGGGGGATCTGATATGCAGCTCGAAGAACTGATCAATCAGCACTACAGCAAATTGAATGACAACGATTTTCATATTTTAAAATATATATTGAATCATAAGCACACATGCTATCACCTTGGAATCGACGCGCTGGCCAAAGCTTGCAGTGTATCGCGTTCCTCAATTTTACGGCTTGCCCAAAAGCTCGGTTTCAGCGGTTACAGTGAATTTCGCGTCTTTTTAAAGTGGGAAGATCAGCCGGAAGAAGGCGAGAGTATGAGTTTTCAAAAGCTGCTTGATGATATTGAAGCAAATTTGAAGTTCTTACGGACAAAGGACATGACGGACATGTGCCAGCTGATTGATGCAGCTGACCGCATTTTCGTCTACGGTTCTGGAAATGCGCAAAAGATATGCGCCCGCGACCTGCAAAGAATGTTTATTCCGCGCCATCGCTATCTTATTTTAATTGAAGACACAAATGAATTTAATTTGATGCGCGATGATTTTAAAGTAAACGATCTGTTTATCATCATTTCTCTTTCCGGAGAAACACCGGAGCTGATTCCTCAGGCAAGAATGCTTTCTGCAAAGGGTATTCCCTTTATTTCCATTACGAATTTAAAAAACAATGTCCTCGCCCAGCTGACTCCGCATAATCTTTATGCGACAAGCAAACCTGTGACATTAAGCGATAAAACGGAAATTGTCGCTTTTGCACCGTTTTTTCTCGTTGGCGAAGCATTGTTCCGCGCATATGTTGATTACAAAGAGGCAGAAAAAAATGACAATGAGTAGCAGGGGGTTCTGGTATGATGCAAAAAATTCAGCGCTTTGGAAGCGCGATGTTTGTGCCTGTTTTATTATTCGCGTTCGCCGGCATTATCGTCGGTATCAGCACGCTCTTTAAAAATAAAACCCTCATGGGACCGCTCGCCGATCCTGACGGTTTTTGGTATCAGTGCTGGTATATCATTGAGCAGGGCGGCTGGACTGTTTTTAACCAAATGCCGCTCTTATTCGCCATTGGCATCCCGGTTGCTTTGGCGAAGAAAGCTCAGGCACGCGCTTGTTTGGAAGCGCTTACTGTCTACCTGACATTCAACTATTTTGTCAGCGCGATATTGACGGTATGGGGAGGAGCATTTGGCGTCGACATGAATCAAGAGGTCGGCGGAACGAGCGGGTTAACGATGATTGCGGGCATAAAAACGCTCGATACCAACATCATCGGAGCCATCTTTATTTCTTCGATTGTCGTCTTTTTGCATAATCGCTATTTTGATAAAAAACTGCCCGATTTTCTCGGCATCTTTCAAGGCTCAACATATATCGTGATGATTTCCTTCTTTATTATGATCCCAATTGCCTTGGCTGTGTCTTATATTTGGCCGATGGTTCAATCGGGAATCGGCTCGCTTCAAAGCTTCCTGGTTGCTTCTGGGGCGGTGGGCGTTTGGATATACACGTTTTTGGAACGGATTTTAATTCCGACCGGCCTTCATCACTTTATTTACACGCCGTTTATTTATGGCCCGGCTGTAGCAGAAGGCGGGATCGTCACGTATTGGGCACAGCATCTTGGCGAATATTCGCAAAGCGCCAAACCGCTGAAGGAGCTCTTTCCGCAAGGCGGATTCGCGCTTCACGGCAACTCGAAAATCTTCGGTATTCCGGGTATCGCCCTGGCTTTTTATGTAACAGCCAAAAAGGAAAAGAAAAAACTCGTCGCAGGGCTGCTGATTCCTGTCACACTGACAGCGATTGTCGCCGGTATTACAGAGCCGATTGAGTTTACGTTCTTATTCATTTCACCTTTCTTATTTGCGGTTCACGCCGTGCTTGCCGCCACAATGTCGACAGTTATGTATATGGCCGGCGTCGTCGGAAATATGGGAGGCGGACTGATTGAGGCGGTAACCTTGAACTGGATTCCGCTCTTTGGCAGCCACGGTATGACATATGTGTATCAAATTTTGATCGGGCTCTCGTTTACAGCAATTTATTTTTTCGTCTTCAGATTTTTAATCCTCAAATTCAATATCGCTACACCAGGACGGGAAAAGGATGAACAGCAGGAAACAAAGCTATATTCGAAAAAGGAATACAGAGAACGAAAAAACAAGGATGAAACGGCCTCCGCTGCTGAAACGGCTGATGACACCGCTTTTCTGTATATTGAAGCGCTGGGCGGAAAAGACAACATCACTGAAGTCACAAACTGCGCCACCCGCCTCAGAGTCAGTGTCAAGGACGAAACAAAGGTTGAACCCGACAGCGTATTCCGCGCGCTTGGCGCACACGGCGTTGTCAGGAACGGGAAGGCGTTTCAGGTAATTATCGGATTAAGCGTACCGCAGATGCGGGAGCGTGTGGAAAAAATATTGAATCAATAAAGACTGCCCTCCTTTTCGGGAGGGTTTTCGTTTGCCGTCAAAAAGACCGCCATAGTAAAGTAAAGAAAGAGACAATCGAGTAAAAAGGGGTTTGGAGGCTTTTACATGCAAAAGGCTTTGTCGTTTTTAAAACCATATTCATTGCTGGCGGGAATTGCGCTGATTCTTATGTTGACGGAGCTTGCAGTTGAACTGATGCAGCCTTTATTGATTGCAAAAATCATCGACGATGGGATATTGAAGCAAGATCTGCGGCATGTATGGATATGGGGCGCGGTCATGATCGGGCTGACCGTGTTATCCTTTGCGGCGGGGATGCTGAATTCCTTTTATGCCGCCCATGTCAGCCAAAGCTTTTCCTATGATACGAGAAAAGGGCTTTTTCAAAAAATCCAGTCCTTCTCCTATTCCACATTTGGACAGTTTTCGTCCTCTTCTTATATTACAAGGCTGACAAACGACGTCACACAGGTTCAAAATATGATTTTTATGAGTTTGCGGTTTATGCTGCGGGCTCCCTTAATGATTGCAGGCGGCATTGTGCTGTCGCTTGCCGTTAATGTGAAACTCGGCTTTTTTCTGCTTGTGACCATTCCGATCCTGATCTTGTTTTTGCTGTGGGTATTAAGGAAAGGCGGGGCGCTGTTCCGCTCAGTGCAGAAAAGGCTGGATCAAGTGAACACCATCATGCAGGAAAATTTAATCGCAATCAAGCTGATCAAAGCGCTGCTTCGCGGCAGCCACGAAGTCAAACGATTTATCAAAGCCAACACAAGGCTGATGGAAAAAACGGTTTCGGCCTTTCAGCTTGTGGAATTCACGATGCCTGTACTGATGCTGCTGATGAATCTCTGCATTCTTTTGATTTTGTGGGCGGGGTCCTACAGTATCACGAGCGGAAGCACTCAGGTCGGCGATGTTGTTGCGATAATTAACTACGCAACACGAATTACAGGCGCGCTTTCGATGTTTCCGTTTTTGATTATGATTTTCACCAGGGCGAAGGCTTCAGGGGATAGAATCGGCGAGGTGCTTGAAACAGAAGGCGATGAGCGGGAGGAAGGCATCATATCTGATCGTTTGTCAGGACGGATTGAGTTTCAGCATGTATCCTTTCGCTATCCTGAAATGGACAGAGAAGCGCTCAGGAATGTCTCATTTTCCGCAAAGCCAAGAGAAACGATCGCGATTCTCGGTGCGACGGGCTCGGGCAAGTCCACGCTTTTTCAGCTCATTCCGCGGCTTTATCAGCCGGATTCAGGCTGCATTTACATAGATGAAAAGCCGGTTCAAGATTTTCCGGCTGAAGGGCTGCGCAGGCAAATTGGATATGTACCGCAGGAAGTCCTCTTGTTTTCCGGCACAATCAAAGAAAACATCGCTTGGGGCAAAGAAAATGCTTCACTAGATGAAATAATGGATGCGGCCAAACATGCGCAAATTCATGAAACGATTTTGAAGCTCCCAAATGGATATGATACAGTTTTGGGGCAAAGAGGCGTCAACCTGTCCGGCGGCCAAAAGCAGCGAATTTCCATTGCGCGGGCGCTGATTCGAAAACCGGCTATCCTTCTTTTAGATGACAGCACAAGCGCGCTTGACCTGCAAACGGAGGCGAAGCTGCTTGAAGCAATCAGCACATACCATTGCACAACTTTGATCATTACACAAAAAATGACCACGGCGATGAAAGCTGATCAGATTTTGTTGCTTGAGGACGGCGAACTGATTGAAAAAGGCACTCACAGTGAGCTGCTTTCTGAATCTCAATTATACAAGCGCATTTACGAGTCACAATTCGGAAGGGAGGGGAGCGAGTCATGCTAAAAGACATCCGCAAGCCTTTCCAATATCCCAAACTGCCAATTGACAAAAAAGAAGGCGCGAAAAAGCGGGCGAAAGCAAAGGATACAAAGGGCACACTGAGACGAATCTGGTCTTACTTGGCTGAACGAAAAGGACTGCTCATACTTGTCATGCTGATGGTTGTCATCAGCGCCATATTCGGGCTCCTTGGCCCCTTTGTGATCGGAAAGGCCATCGACCATTTTATCGTCGGGAAAACGGTCAGCGGCTTGATTCCTGTTTTGCTTCTTCTGCTCGCTATCTATATCATTCAGTCCCTGTCGCTTTGGTTTCAAAACTATTGGATGATTACGATCTCGCAGGGCACGGTTTTCAGAATGAGAAGCGAATTGTTCACCCATCTGCATGAGCTGCCGATTCCATTTTTTGATAAACAGCGGCACGGCGAGCTGATGAGCCGGGTGACGAATGACATCGAAAATGTCAGTTCTACCTTAAACACGTCAGTCATTCAAATTTTGTCAAGCGTGATCACCTTTGTCGGAACAATTGCGGTGATGCTGTACATGAGCCCGCTCCTTACATTGATTACGCTGACCATTATTCCGGTGATGGCAGCGAGCCTGAAATGGATCACCAACCGAACGGGAAAGCTGTTTAAAGAACAGCAGAAAAACCTTGGTGATCTGAATGGGTATATTGAGGAATCTGTTTCAGGCGCAAAGGTCATCAAAGCATATTCACGTGAGAAGCAGATTACTGCTGAATTTCTCGAAAAAAACGCTGCACTCAAGACGTCGGGCTTTTGGGCGCAGACGATTTCCGGGTTTATCCCGAAGGTCATGAACTCTTTGAATAACTTAAGCTTTACAATGATAGCGGCAATCGGCGGTTTGTTTGCGCTGAAAGGCTGGATCTCGATCGGCTCCATCGTCGTCTTTGCCGAGTATTCAAGACAATTTACACGCCCTTTAAACGATCTGGCCAACCAGTTTAATACGATGCTGTCCGCAATCGCCGGCGCTGAACGGGTGTTTGACGTGCTTGATGAAAAAGAAGAGCGCGAGGATGAAAAGAACGCCGTGCATCAGCCCATCCAAACAGGCAGCATTGAATTCCGGGATGTGTCCTTCGGTTACGATAAAGGGCAGCAGACACTGAAGCATTTACAGTTTACCGTGCCTGCGGGGCAGTCCATCGCGTTTGTCGGACCGACGGGGGCGGGGAAGACAACCGTCACTAATCTTCTCGCCCGTTTTTACGAGCCTAACGAAGGAAAAATTTTAATCGACGGTACAGATATTAAAACCCTTACTAGAGCAAGCCTGAGAAAAAACATGGGGTTTGTTCTTCAGGATTCTTTCTTATTTCAGGGAACGATCAGAGAAAACATTCGCTACGGCAGGCTCGATGCTTCTGATCAGGAAGTCGAAGCCGCTGCAAAAACAGCGAATGCCCATAGCTTTATTGAAAGGCTGCCAAAAGGGTATGACACCGTGCTGACGCAAAACGGTTCGGGCATCAGTCAAGGACAGAAGCAGTTGATTTCTATAGCGAGGGCGGTGCTTGCTGATCCGGTTCTTCTCATTTTGGATGAAGCGACAAGCAACATTGATACCGTTACAGAAGTCAACATTCAAGAAGCGCTCGCCCGTTTAATGGAAGGAAGAACAAGCGTCATCATTGCCCACAGGCTGAACACCATTCAAAGAGCGGACCAGATTGTGGTGCTAAAAGACGGTGAAATGATTGAAAAAGGCAGCCATGATGAGCTGATTCGGCAAAAAGGATTTTACAGTGACTTATATGAAAGCCAATTTGAGAAATAGACCTTTGTCCTGCACAGAGGTCTTTTTTGTTACAGTTTTATAGTACTTTTATTTCATTTTCGTAAAATGTAACAAAATTACTTGACGTAAACAAGTTATGTATATATACTAGCTTACATTAAGTAAGTGATAACATTTATCAAGGAGGATAAAATGAATAAATCATTTGAAATTGGCACATTACTTTTAAGAGTTATTACAGGTATTATCTTTTTTGTTCACGGTTTATCAAAGTTTCAGGGAATGGAGGGCACCATCCAATTTTTCGGCAGCATAGGCCTTCCAAGCTTTATGGCGTATGTCATCGCAGCGATTGAACTCATTGGCGGAGTGCTTGTCTTCTTCGGATTGGCTACACGTATTGTCGGTGTACTGTTCGCTCTTACACTGATCGGCGCCATCATCACTGTTAAGCTGAAAGCGCCATTCATGGGCAATGCAGAATTTGATTACCTTCTGCTTTTGACATCCATTCACCTGGCGCTTACTGGAAGTCGATTCCTGGCGCTGGACCCATTTGTGTTTAAAGGAAAAAAGAACGAAAACGTTTCAGCATAAGAAAAGAGGCATGCAGCATGACCAGCATTCATGAGGATACACACATTGGCTATGCCAAACTCACAATTCGCAGTCTGGAGCGTTCGCTTCAGTTCTACTGTAACGTCATCGGTTTTCAAGTCTTAAAAAAGACGGATCGCCAAGCGGAATTAACGGCTGACGGGAAACGCGTACTGCTTATTCTTGAAGAAAATCCGAGCGCTGTCGTCTTGCCTGAACGGTCTGTGACAGGCCTTTATCACTTTGCGATTCTTCTTCCGGACAGGAAAGAACTTGGGATCGCGCTCGCCCGCCTGATTGAACACGGCATTGCTATCGGACATGGAGACCATGCTGTCAGCGAAGCGCTCTACCTGTCTGATCCTGACGGAAACGGCATTGAAATGTACGCTGACCGCCCCCGCAGCACGTGGCAGCGTGATCGGGAAGGAAACTACGTCATGACGACAACCGCTGTTGACATTGAGGGCCTTCTGGAAGAGGCAGGAGATGAGCGGAAAACATCGCTTCCGAACGATACAATCATCGGACACATTCATCTGCATGTCAGTGATTTGAAAGAAGCAAAGGCGTTTTATACAGATGTACTGGGCTTTGACATTGTCGGAAACTATGCGGGCATGTCCGCCCTCTTCGTTTCAGCCGGGGGGTACCACCATCATATCGGCTTAAACATTTGGGCGGGAAGAAATGCGCCGCCTAAACCGACAAATGCCAGCGGACTAGATTATTATACTGTTGTCCTGCCCCACCAAGAGGAGCTGGATTTGGTGGCAAACCGAGTCAAACATGCCGGGTATTCGATTGAAGAGACGGAAAACAGCTTTCGTGTGAAAGACCCTGTTTCCGGCGCCTATATTACATTTGTGATTTAACTGCAATCCCCTTGCCGAAATAACGGCAGGGGGATTTTTTATTTTTGTCCGCCTTGTTATGATGAGAGAACCAACTTGTTAGGAGGCGTTTACATGGAACTCAACCACCTTGTGACGGGCAAAATAGCATTAAATCAATATGTGCATCGCTTAGAGCAAAAGGATGTTTCATTTTACGTCCACTACTGGGGAGCGATGACGAACCACTATAACACACTGCTTCATAAGCATTCCTTTTATGAAATTTGTTACGTGGTAAGAGGTGAAGGATATTACCTTGAAGGCGATCGTACATATCCGCTTCGTGAACAGACGATTTTTTTGTCAAAGCCGGAGCATTTGCACCAAATCAAAAGTGAAACAGGGCTGTTCCTTTTTTACGTCGCTTTCGAGCTGAGCGAGGATCAGTCAAGCGCCGAATGGATCAAAGTGATGGAAGAAGTGAAACAAAGCCCCTTTATCACAATGCAATTGAAAGATGGCGAACCGCCGGGCCTGCTTTGGAAAACGTTAATGCTGCAAGCAGCGCAACCTGTCAATGCTTTTGACAAAGAGATCCTATCTCATTTGTCGCATGCATTGATCCTGTCATTAATCCAAACCTTTCTCCCGTACGCCCAACGCCCGAAACAAAAGCAGCCCATTCACACATCTTCTGCTTTGCTGACAGAGGTGAAACTGCACATAAAAGACAATCTGTCACAGCCGTTAAAGCTGACGGATGTCGCTAGCCACTTTCATATCTCAGGGAGGCATTTATCACGTTTATTTGCAGCAGAACTGGGCGTCAGCTACTCAGAATTTGTCCAAAATGAAAAAATAAACAAAGCTGCCGAACTGCTGAAATCAACGAATTTGTCGATTAAAGAAATAGCGGAAGAAATCGGTTTCTCAGTACATTATTTCACTCGCGTCTTTTCCGCTAAAATCGGCAGCTCTCCAGGGCTTTTCCGCTCCCTTTATAAAGACTCAAAAATGACCGCATTTCAAATCAATAAACCTTTTCAAAAAATCGAACAGGCCAAGCCGCACGAATAAGATGTCCTGAAATGACAAAACAATGTCTTCATATGATAAAGACGCGAGAAATCTCGTTGTCTTATAATCTTTTTAGAAAGCGGTTACAACAAGGGGTATTGCTGAAGGAGGGATGCATTGGCTTATGCTTGGTGTCGGGTGCTCTGCCATTCTTGAAAGAAGGGGAAGAAAGCCGTGAGTACAAAAAAGAAAGAGGCTGTAATAGGAAAAGAAAGCTTAGCTCATAAAGGGCTTTTACGAACGATTACATTGGTATCTACATTCGGCGGCCTGTTGTTCGGTTATGATACGGGTGTCATTAATGGAGCACTTCCTTTTATGGCAACTGCAGGTCAGCTGAATCTTACACCTGTTACAGAAGGACTGGTTGCGAGTTCCCTGCTTCTCGGGGCAGCCTTCGGGGCGATGTTTGGAGGACGTCTGTCCGATCGGCACGGCCGCCGAAAAACGATCCTTTATTTAGCCTTACTCTTCATCGCAGCCACACTTGGCTGTACCTTTTCACCAAACGCGTCCGTGATGATTGCCTTTCGTTTTCTGCTTGGACTGGCGGTTGGCTGCGCTTCTGTAACGGTTCCAACCTTTTTAGCGGAAATTTCGCCGGCAGAACGCAGGGGACGAATCGTGACACAAAATGAACTGATGATCGTAATTGGCCAGCTTCTGGCATACACCTTTAACGCCATTATTGGCAGCACAATGGGGGAGAGCGCAAATGTATGGCGGTATATGCTGGTCATCGCGACACTTCCGGCTGTTGTGTTATGGTTCGGAATGCTCATCGTGCCTGAAAGCCCGCGCTGGCTGGCAGCTAAAGGCAGAATGGGTGACGCCCTGCGGGTGCTTCGGCAAATCCGTGAAGACAGTCAGGCACAGCAGGAAATAAAAGAAATCAAACATGCGATTGAGGGCACAGCAAAAAAGGCCGGCTTTCATGATTTTCAAGAGCCGTGGATAAGGCGCATTCTATTCATTGGGATTGGAATCGCCATCGTACAGCAAATTACCGGTGTCAATTCGATTATGTACTATGGGACAGAAATTCTGAGAGAAGCCGGTTTTCAAACAGAAGCTGCATTAATCGGCAATATTGCAAACGGTGTTATTTCAGTTATTGCGGTCATTTTTGGGATATGGCTTCTCGGCAAAGTCCGTCGCCGGCCCATGCTGATCATCGGACAGATTGGCACGATGACAGCCCTTCTGCTGATCGGGATTTTATCCATTGTCCTTGAAGGAACACCCGCCCTGCCGTATGTTGTGCTGAGTTTGACCATTTTGTTTCTTGCGTTTCAGCAGACTGCCATTTCTACGGTGACGTGGCTGATGCTCTCGGAAATCTTTCCTATGCATGTGCGGGGGCTTGGCATGGGGATCAGCACCTTCTGCTTGTGGACAGCTAACTTTCTCATTGGATTCACCTTTCCCATTTTGCTCAATCATATTGGGATGTCGGCGACATTTTTTATCTTTGTCGCTATGAATATCCTAGCGATTCTATTTGTGAAAAAATATGTGCCTGAGACAAAAGGGCGGTCACTTGAACAGCTTGAGCATTCCTTTCGCCAGTATGGCCGCCGCGCTGATCAGGAAATCCAAAATCAAACAACTCACTTATCGTAACCTGAGATACCAGGAGGAATCTATCAATGAAACTATCTTATGTAACAGACAGCCTAGGGCATTTGCCTTTTGAAGACATGCTCAATTTTGCCGCAAAGCTTGGGATCGATACACTTGAAATGACAACCGGGGGCTGGTCGCCGGCACCTCACTTGAATCTTGATGAATTGCTGCAAAGCAGCGAAAAAAGAAAAGAATTTTCACAAGCGCTGGAAAAGCGGAACATGACACTTTGCGCATTAAACTGCTCGGGGAACCCTTTAGATCCGGGTGAATTGGGCAAATCGCACAGAGACATAACTGACAAAACGATGGAGCTGGCTGGATTATTAGGCGTCAAAAAAGTGATCATGATGAGCGGTTTGCCAGCCGGCGGCCCGGACGACAAAGTGCCGAACTGGATCACATACACAGTAAGCTGGCCTCCCGTTTTAAAAGATATCCTCAACTATCAATGGGAAGACGTTGCGATCCCATATTGGAAGAAGCTTGTCAAAAAAGCGGAGGCCTGCGGCGTGGGGAAAATAGCGCTTGAGAACTTCAGCTCTCAATTAGTCTATAATCCTGAGACTCTCTTTCGGCTCAGAAATGCAGTCGGCCCGATGGTCGGTTTGAATCTTGACCCGAGCCATTTGTTATGGATGGGCGCAGACCCGATCATCGCAGCAAGGGAGCTCGGCTCAGCCATTCACCATGTCCATGGGAAAGATGTCAGAATTGAAAGATATTTATCGGCGGTCAACGGACTTTTAGAAACAAAAGAAGTGACAGATCCTGCAAACCGGGCGTGGAATTACGTAGCTGTCGGCTGTGGACAGGATTTACAGTGGTGGAAGGAATTTTTTTCAGTTGTAAAAATGATGGGATATGAAGGTGAGGTTTCTTTAGAAATGGAGGATCTGACGATGTCACCTGAAGCGGGCATCCGTACTTCTGTAGAAGCTTTAAAACAAACCATCAGCCAATAGGAGGTTTTCATGATGCTAAATGGAGAAAGAATCATCTCTAAGCCGCTTCGCTGGGCAATGGTAGGCGGCGGGCGGCTCAGCCAGGTTGGATATAAACATCGTATTGGAGCGCTGAGAGACAATACTGCTTTTCAATTAACTGCTGGCGCTTTTGATATCGATGCAGAAAGAGGAAAAGATTTCGGGGTGAACCTTGGAGTGGATGCGGAACGCTGTTATCCCAACTATCAAACCATGTTTGCCGAGGAAGCGAAAAGACAGGATGGCATAGAGGTAGTATCGATTGCCACTCCGAACGGCACTCATTATGAGATTTGTAAGGCGGCGCTTGAAGCAGGAGTGCATGTCATCTGTGAAAAACCGCTGTTCTTCACTTCAGCAGAGGGGCAGGAAATCAAAGCGCTCGCAGAGAAAAAAGGGAAAATTGTCGGCGTGACGTACGGTTTTTCAGGCAATCAAATGCTTCTTCAAATGCGTGCGATGATTGAACAAGGAATGATCGGCGATATTCGCGTGGTTGACTTGCAGTACACACACGGTTTTTGTGCAACAGATGAAGGTGAAAAGATAAGCGCTGCACAGAAATGGCGTGTCGACCCTGCGATCGCCGGGCCAAGCTTTGTGCTGGGCGATTTATCTACCCACACGTATTATATGTCACAGCTTATTATGCCAAAGATGAAAATTAAGGAGCTGCTGTGTGACCGACAGAGCTTCGTCGGCAGCCGCGCACCGCTAGAGGATAATGCCCATGTGCTGATGCATTATGAAAATGGAGCGGTCGGAACGATGTGGACATCGTCAATCAATGCCGGATGTATGGATGGCCATAGAATCCGGATTGTCGGCTCAAAGGCAAGCATTGAGTGGTGGGACAGCAAGCCAAATGAACTGACGTATGAAGTGCAGGGAGAGCCGGGCCAGACACTCGTTCGCGGCATGCCGTATTTAGATGATGTTTGCAACGCCGATGAACGACTGGGCGCCTTACACAGCGAAGGGCTGTCCGAAGCATGGGCCAATATTTATCTTAAATTTGCCATTGCGATAGACGCCAAAAACCGTGAAGATGAAGAAATCTTGAACAACTTGGTTTATCCTGACATTGATGCAGGGATCGAGGGCATTCGCTGGATTGAGAACTGCGTGCGCTCGGCAAACCAAGGGTCAGTTTGGGTTGAATTTAAATAAATGAGGGAATGCGCCGCATATGACATAAAGTTCATATGCGGTTTTTATTTTCCAGAAACTCCTGTCAAAAATGCCCTGAGGCAGGTATGATAAGAAGGGAATTGGG
Source organism: Bacillus sp. LM 4-2 (assembly GCF_000978495.1). Taxonomy (NCBI): domain Bacteria; kingdom Bacillati; phylum Bacillota; class Bacilli; order Caryophanales; family Bacillaceae; genus Bacillus; species Bacillus sp. LM 4-2. The sequence goes on from NZ_CP011101.1 coordinate 879,366, forward strand.
TATCGGGAGTGATGAGCGTGAAAGCTCTTTTTTTTACGAGAATGTTCACCTTGATGGTGAGCTGTTTAATGTATCTGTCCATTGTGAAAGAGGATAACTGGTTTGGATATGTATTTATAGCAGCAGGTGCTGCCATGTATGCAGCCAATCATGTTTTGCTGACAAAAGAGACAAATGCCATCTGGTTCTGCCTGATTGATATTGCAATCGGCTTTTCGTTCGGATTTATCTTTCCCGGCACAGGTTTGTTCATTATTATGCTTTGTCCGGTTGCGGTCGCCTTTTTTCTGCGGGGGTTTCCTAAAAGAACAGCATGGTCTGTCTTATGTCTTTCCTCTATTTTATTTTTGACCGTCCTCATCCGTACATATGCGATGTTCGGCAATGAATTTGTCATTGATCATTTGACTAGCATGACATTCGTTGTCTTCTGCGGTGTCGTGGGCAAATTAATCCGCAAGCTGTTGGATGCGCAGGATACGGCAAAACAGCAGTTTCAGGAACTGACGGAGTCCCATCTGGCGCTGTCTGCTGCACATCAGGAGCTCCATTTATATGCGAAGCAGGTTGAAGAGCTGACTGCCATTTACGAGCGGAACAGAATGGCGCGGGAAATCCATGATACAGTGGGGCATAAAATGACGGCCCTTCTCGTCCAGCTGCAGCTTTTGCGTGAATGGCAAAAAAGAGACAGCCAAAAAGCGGATGAGACAGTAGGTGTCTGTGAAACACTTGCCCGTGAAGCGCTTGATGATGTCCGCTTATCAGTACGCACTCTGCAAACTGAAAACGATCCTTCGCTAATCGAATCGCTGAAACAGCTGACAGAGGACTTTTGCAAAAATGCAGGGGTCACAACAGAATTTGCGGTCAGCGGCGATCCTGCAATCATTCCGCTGTCTCTTCATCCGACCCTGATCAGAACGGTGCAGGAAGCGCTGACCAATGCCAAACGGCACGGCGGCGCCGCAGCTTGTTCGATACAGCTTGCCTGCACAACGGACAGCATCAGCCTTGTCATTAAGGATGACGGAAAAGGCAATCCCGAAGCGGCACTTGGCTTTGGCCTCTTGAATATGAAAAAGCGGGCAGCGGAGCATGGCGGAACGATCCGCTTTGAAAGCGAACAGGATCAAGGATTTACTGTGAATGCAGAATTTTCACTTGCCAATAAAAAATGGAGCTTCAGGCCCGTGCAGCAAAAGGAGAGTTTATCATGATTAAGATCATCATTACCGACGATCAGGATATCGTCAGAGAAGGGCTGGCATCCCTGCTCCAGCTCCGAGAAGAGCTCGATGTGATCGCAACGGCGCGAAACGGACAGGAAGCATTCGAAAAGGCGAAAGAGCTGGAGCCGGATATCGTATTAATGGACATCCGCATGCCGGTTTCCAACGGGGTGGAGGGAACAAAATTAATCACAAGCTCATTGCCCGGCGTAAAGGTTTTGATGCTGACAACCTTTAAGGATTCAGCGCTGATTGCTGAAGCGCTTGAAGAAGGAGCAAGCGGGTACCTGCTGAAGGATATGTCGGCAGATACGATTGTAAAAGCGGTGATGACTGTTCATTCTGGCGGAATGGTGCTTCCGCCGGAATTGACTGCCCAAATGCTGAATGAATGGAAGCGTGAAAAACAGCTGAAAGGAATAAAAGAGATAGAAAAACCTAACGAGCTGCTCGACCTGACCGAGCGCGAAATCGAAGTTCTGGCTGAGCTGGGGTACGGGCTCAATAACAAAGAAATTGCCGAAAAGCTTTACATTACAGAAGGCACAGTCAAAAACCACGTTTCAAATATTATCAGCAAGCTGGCTGTCAGGGACAGAACCCAAGCCGCCATTTACTCGGTCAGATATGGTATATCTGTCTTTTGACATATGACGTTTTGCATATATGCTTCTCTGAAAAGGCCTTTTACAGGCCTTTTTTTCATGCCCTATGTTCTATCTGCCGCTACATGCCGCACGCCTTTCTTTCTTCTACAATGGCAATGGATCAAAAAAGGAGTGAGACGACGTGCTGCAAGCAGAAAACATCAAAAAGGCATATGGAAAAAAAACAATCGTGAAAGGTATTTCTTTTTCCCTCCAAAAGGGGGAGTCGTTCGGTCTGCTCGGGCCAAACGGTGCGGGGAAGTCCACAACCATTTCGATGATTTCCGGCCTTGTGCCGCATGACAGCGGGAACATCACGGTGGGCGGCTATGTCATCGGAAAAGAAACGGCCAAAGCGAAACAAAAAATCGGCATTGTTCCGCAGGAAATTGCATTATATCCGACGCTGACGGCTCATGAGAATCTTATGTTTTGGGGGAAAATGTACGGACTTACGCACGGCGAGGCCAAAAAAAGATCGGCTGAGGTCCTTGAATATGTCGGTCTGACTGAGCGGGCTAAAGATAAGATTGAAACGTTCTCCGGGGGGATGAAACGAAGAATCAACATCGGTGCGGCTTTAATGCATAAGCCCGAGCTGCTGATTATGGATGAACCGACTGTCGGTATTGACCCTCAATCGAGAAATCACATTTTAGAAACGGTCAAACAGCTCAACGAAACGGGCATGACGGTGATCTATACGAGTCATTACATGGAAGAGGTTGAGTTTTTATGCGATCGGATCGGAATTATTGATCAGGGGGAAATGATTGCGATTGGCACAAAAACTGATTTGTGCAGCCGCCTTGGAGGCGATACCATCATTCAGCTCACAGTCAGCGGGATCGATGAAGCGTTTCTTTTGGCGATCCGTTCCCTGGCTCATGTGAATGATGTAACAGTCCAGGAGTCAGAGCTCAAAATCGACATTTCTGCGGCTCATCATGAGAAAGTCGTCACCAGTCTGCTTGCTGAAGCCGCTGCTCATCATATAAACCTGCTGTCTCTTCAGGTGCAGGAACCGAATCTGGAGCGCCTGTTTTTGAATCTGACCGGCCGCACGTTGCGGGATTAGGAGGGGCGGCAATGAAAAAAAGCATATGGATCGCATGGAAAGATGTCAAAATCAGAATCACGGACAGAAAAGGGTTTATGATGCTTATCCTAATGCCGCTGATCCTAACGTGTATTTTAGGGGCGGCGCTCGGATCAGTTGTTGACGGAGGCAACCGGATTGATGACATCAAAGTCGGCTACATTCAATCAGACCAGTCAGATGCAGCGAACATGTTTACAAAAGATGTTCTCAAAAAAATGAAGTCGATAAAGGCCACAAAAGCCGGCAGCGAAGACAAGATGAAGAAGCTGATTGATGAAAAGAAAATCGATGTAGGCATCGTCATCCCGAACCATTGGGAAGCCGGCAAAACCTCAGCTGTTGTTTATGCCGCACCTGATCAAACATTGAAAAGTTCCATCATCGAAACAGCTGCCAGCTCTTTTATAGAGCAATATAAAGCGGTAAAGGAAGCCGCGTCAGCCTCAATGGACTACATCAGCAAAACGGAAGCTGTACAGCAAGGAAAACTTGACCCTGCACAGTTTGCAGAAAAGCTGGCAAAGACGCTAGAAAAAGAAACAGGTGACAAGCTGACTATTGCAGAAAAATCTGTCGGCAGCAAGGCCGTTACCAGCTTTCAATACTATTCGGCGGCAATGCTTTGCATGTTTATGCTGTTTCATATGACAGTCGGGGCGAAATCGTTTTTACAGGAAAAGGATACGGAGACGCTTGCCAGAATGCTGATGACGCCTGCGCAAAAATCCGTCATTCTCTTCGGAAAATGGCTTGGGACGTATCTGTTTGCTATCATACAATTTTTCATATTTCTGATCGTCACAATCAATGTATTTGGTGTGGACTGGGGCGGTAATCTGCTGTTTGTGAGTGTACTCGGGCTTTCTTACGCCGCAGCTGTATCTGGTATTTCAATGCTGCTTGCGTCGTGCATCAGCGATATGAAATCTGCAGACTCGATAGGCGGCTTCGGCATTCAATTGCTTGCGGTTCTCGGCGGGTCCATGCTGCCGCTGTACCAATTTCCGGACGTCTTGCAGTCTGTATCCAAAGCGGTGCCAAATCGCTGGGCGCTTGACGGCTTTCTTTCTTTAATGGAAGGGGGAGGCTGGGCTGACCTTCAAAAGCCTGTGCTTCTTTTTGCGGCGATCGGCTTTTGTTCACTTGTAATTGGTATCAGACGGCTTCATACAAGATAAGGAGGTACAAAAGGTGAAAAAAATTCTAGCCATTTGCGGCATTGAGCTTTCTCTCATTTTTAAGAAGCCACAGAACTATTTGATCATGTTTGCTGCCCCGCTTTTGCTTACCTTTGTATTTGGGAGTATGCTCGGCGGCAATGATGATAAGGTGCGGCTTGCAATCGTTGATCAGGACGATACGATTCTCTCACAGCATTATATTCGGCAGCTGAAGGCACACGATGATATGTATACATTCGAAAACGTGTCTGAAAACAAAGCGTCAGAAAAGCTGAAACAAAAGAAAATTGCCGGGATCATCGTTATTTCCCGCTCGTTCCAGACACAGCTGGAAAAAGGCAAAAACCCTGAACTGATTTTCCGTCACGGCCCTGAACTGTCGGAAGCGTCGATGGTCAAACAATATGCAGAAAGCACATTGGCAACGCTCAATATTCAGGTGACCGCGGCAAAAACGGCATCTCAGACAGCGGGAGAGAACTGGAAGGCGGCGTATAAAACCGTTTTCGCCAAAAAACATGAAGATACAGTTCCGGCTGTAAAACGGCAGACGCTCAGTGATAAAAAAGAGGGCGCGGAAGCAAGTGACACAGCCTCCAGAGCAGCAGGTTTTTCCATCCTGTTTGTCATGCTGACCATGATGGGAGCGGCTGGAACCATTTTAGAAGCAAGAAAAAACGGCGTCTGGTCCAGATTGCTTACAGCCTCTGTCAGCCGAGTGGAAATCGGTGCTGGGTATGTGCTGTCCTTCTTTGTCATTGGCTGGATTCAATTTGGCATATTGCTTCTTTCCACCCATTGGCTGTTTGCCATCAACTGGGGGAATCCGGCTGCAGTTATTGTATTAGTGTCACTTTTTCTATTGACCGTTGTCGGCATTGGATTGATGATTGCGGCCAACGTCAGAACGCCAGAACAGCAGCTTGCGTTCGGCAACTTGTTTGTCATCGCAACATGTATGGTGAGCGGGATGTATTGGCCGATCGACATTGAACCGAAATTTATGCAATCCATCGCTGAATTTCTTCCGCAAAAGTGGGCGATGAGCGGGCTGACGGAGATTATCGCTAACGGTGCCCGCGTCACAGATATTCTCGGAATCTGCGGCATTTTGCTTGCATTTGCTGCGATCACTTTCGCAGCGGGGCTGAAAGCGCTCCGAGCCTAAAAAACATCTGCCGTTTAGGCAGATGTTTTTTAGCATGTGGGTACATTCGTATGGGTGTAGCCTGAACTGCGGTTAATCCTTATCTATCATAGCTAAAATTGATTCCAGCCAAGAAACGTAATTTTTCTCCCGCTCCAGCGCTTTCGTTAGCACAAGATAGTGGCCGAAGTCCGGTGAAGAAAATGACATCGGCTCTGCTGAAGCCATAAGCTTTTCATAGCTTCCCTGTAAGTCAGAAAGCTTGGCCTGTCGTTTTTGCAGCTGGTCTTTGAACAAATCAGAAGCCTCCTGGCGCGATAGACAAGAAATGAAATAAGCCTTCAGCATAAATTCATCCTTCACCGTCTCGGGTATCGGCTGGTGGCGGATCAGCCAGTCATGCAGTTCCTGCTTTCCGCTGTCTGTCAGGGTGTACATCTTTTTCTCCAGCTTTGTGCCCTGAATCGTTGTCCGAAACGTGATAAATCCTTCATCCGTCAGCTTTTTGAGCTCAGGGTAAATCTGGCTGTGCTTGGCGCTCCAAAACTGGCCGAGCTCCTCTTTAAAATAACTCGTAATATCGTATCCACTCAATTCGCCTTTTCGCAAAAGCCCTAATATGGCGTATTTTAATACTCTCATGCTATCCTCCGTGTCTGGCTGTTTCGCAAAACAGATGAGCCGGTGCTCAACTGTGATTCTAACTGCCTATTCCCCTTATTATAGAAAAGGGAGGAAGGGAACACAACCGGGCTCTTTGGAAATGAAGATAAAAGGTTTGTCAGAAGGTATCCGATTTATCTCCGTCATATAAAAGAGATTTAAATTTAATTTTCAGAAAAAATATTAACCATATTGATTTTTTATGTATAATAGGAAATTGGTGGTATAAACATTTTAAGGGGGAAGAAACGTGAAAAAAGTACTTATGGCATTCATTATTTGTTTATCGCTGATTCTATCTGTTTTAGCCGCTCCGCCGTCTGGCGCAAAAGCTGAATCAGTACATAATCCTGTCGTTCTTGTTCATGGAATAAGTGGTGCATCATACAACTTTTTCGCTATTAAAAACTACTTAATTTCTCAAGGCTGGCAAAGCAACAAACTGTACGCAATTGATTTTTATGATAAAACAGGAAATAACCTAAATAACGGCCCGCAGCTTGCTTCATATGTTGACCGTGTTTTAAAAGAGACGGGGGCAAAAAAAGTAGATATTGTGGCTCATAGTATGGGAGGCGCCAATACGCTGTACTATATTAAATATTTAGGCGGAGGCAATAAGATTCAAAATGTCGTAACGCTTGGAGGGGCTAATGGTTTAGTATCATCAACGGCGCTACCGGGCACAGACCCTAATCAAAAGATCCTCTATACATCTATTTACAGTCTCAATGATCAAATTGTCATCAATAGCTTGTCTCGGTTACAAGGAGCGCGAAACATCCAGCTTTATGGCATCGGTCATATTGGCTTGCTTTCTAATAGCCAAGTGAACGGCTATATCAAAGAAGGGCTGAATGGCGGAGGCCTCAATACAAATTAATATCTTCAAAAAACAACCTGCTGCCTCCGTTACAGTGGGTTTTTTCGTCTGAGAAAGCCATAGGGTCTTATGACCTTAGTCTATCATGCATACGTCAATTTATGACATCAGGCACTTTTTCAAATAGAGCGGACATGTTAAGGTACAACCATCGATTTCTATCAATTTGAAATAAAAGGAGCGCTGTTATGCAAATTAAAGAAATTTTTATGATCCGCTGCATTTCGTGCTTAAGTGTCGTCTTGCTCCATATCATTTCAATGGTCCTGATGCTTCAGGCAGAAGCTCTTGCAGATATTTCTCACACTGTTGATTCTTTCCGCACACTCCTGATGTTCAGCACGCCCGCTTTTATTTTCATCTCTGAATTTTTACTGGCCCGTTCTTATCCTGATGGGGTGCCTGACGGTTTTTTAAAGAAGCGGGGAAAAGTGATTTTTGTTCCTTTTTTATTTATCGCAGCCATCGATGCGCTGCTGATGACCAGTGCGATGGGGGGAGAGGTAACCTTTCTCGCGTTTGTGCAAAAATATCTGGCGAACGTATTCTTAGGAAACTTTATCGGATACTTCATTCTCGTCATCTTTCAATTTTACATGCTGCATATGATGTTTCATGAGTATTTGAAAAAAGCATCGCCGAAATGGGTGCTGTCTATCTCATTTGTGGTGACAGCCGCTTATTTAGGCTATTTCTCCGCAGCCAGCCCGGCTCCTGCTTCTGAAGAGGGAGGGGCATTTCCGTTCTTCTGGGTTCCGTTCGCAGGCTGGCTTTTCTACTTTTGTCTAGCCTACTATTGCGGAAAAGAATACAAGCGTTTTTTAGCGCTGCTGAACCAATACCGCTGGGTGGTGTACGGCGCCGCAATTGCTTCTGGGGCGCTGGTTGTCACTGTTTCTTATGTCGGTGAAATCGGCATGATCAGCTCGAAGCGGCCTGATATCATGCTGTATTCAACAAGCATGATTTTCCTGTGTTTTCATTTGTTTTCCAAAATGAAGCATGTGCCGAAAATCATGATGTTTATCAGCAACTATTCCTTTTCGATTTATCTGCTTCATGCCTATTTTATGATTATAGGCTACGTGTTGCTTTTGAATATGCCCGAAATTCCTGCCGTACCGGCTGTTCTCCTGTTGTTTGCCGTGTGCACAGCCGGCCCGATTATGACCTCATGGGCGCTGAATAAGTTCAAATACGGGTATTTATTTGTGGGGAAAATTTATCAGCCAAAACAGAAGAAGGTAACAGTCGAAGTGCGTGATCACGCAGGGTGAAAAACAAGCGGCAGGAGGGCTCCTGCCGCGTTTCTTTACTTCTCATCCGCTTGCAGAACTGTTTTTAAATATAGTTTTGCAGACTCAGCAAGTCCAGATACATCAGCCTTTTCTTCATCGAAATACAGGGCGTTTTGAATGATGCCGTCATTCATATTGAGGAAAAACTTGGCGATAGTCGCAAGAGGCTGAACCGGCTGAAACTCTCCCTGATCGATCCCTTTTTGCAATAGCTTTGAAAATCTTTCCACAAAAAGATCATACCTTTTCTCCAAATACTGCCTACGTTCCTCATTCCGCCAAGATGTCACTAAATATTCAAATTGCACCGGCGCCAGCGTATCTGCTACATCACGCAGGCCCTCAGTCAGTTCATCCAAATAGATTGAAATGGCGGACCAAACACTTTGGTGTTCAGCTGATTTATCAAGCTTTCGGAGTCCTTCATCCAGCCCTGTTTCAATAATGCGGCGAAACATCTCCTCAGTGCTTGAAAAATAAAGATAGACACCGCCCCGGCTGAAACCTGACTCTTCTACAACGTCCTTCATCGTCGTTAATTCGAATCCTTTACGTTTAAAAACCGTTTTGGCAGCCTCTAAAATCTTTGCCTGTCGTTTATCCTTGTGCTCCTTTGTTACTTTTGGTGACAAGATATCGCCTGCTTTCTGAAACTTTCTTACCTACAAGTGTAATCAACCCAATCAAGATCAGCAAGCAGCCACAGACAAGAAAAGCAAGTGAAACACCGATCCATTCCGCCAGCATGCCTCCGCCCGCCATGCCGAGGATGGAGGCGAGGGTTGTCGCGCTCTGAATGGCGCCAAACACCCTGCCGCTGTAATCAACCGGCACTGTTGTTTGCACGAGAATTTGAAATGGAATATGGACCAGACCAAAAGCCGCTCCCATGATGAAAAAAGCGAAAATAAAAAGAGCAATGCCGGCAATTCCCATTCCGCTCAGAAATGGCACGCCTCCAGTTGCTAGTCCAAGCAGAAAGGTCCCAGCTGAGAAATAAAGAAAATAAGAGGTGATTCGCCGTCTGCCGGCAATTGCCGCCGTAAGGAGCATGCCGGCTCCGCTGACGGCCATGCACCAGCCTGCAAGCTCAGGCGGAGCGCCTGAAAAAGAACGGATAAGAATGATAGCCTGGGAATCACCAATCTGCAAAACAAAGAGAACGACGCAAGCTGTGAGTAAGCCTATTAAAAGAAGCGGCATCCGTTTCAAATACTGAAGGCCTTCTTTAATAGAAGCAAGTGCTGATGTTTTTTCTTGAGGTGTATTGGCTTTTTGTAAAAAAGCATCTTTGGGGAGGAAAAACAAAATGACAGCGGAAAGAAGAAAGGCGCCGGCGTTAATATAGAAAACAGAATGTATAGAGACAGCAGCGATCAGCATGCCGCCAAGGGCAGGGCCGAAGATTTTTGCACTGTTATCAATGATGCTGCTGGCGGAAACAGCCTGCTGAATGTGTGCTTCCGGAGCCAATTCCTTAAGCTTTCCGTTTTTAGCAGGTGAAAAAAGTGAAGAAAAACAGCTCTGAAGGCATAGCAATACGTAAAGCTGCCAAAGCTCACTGACATAAACGCAGCTGATAACGGTGAGGGCACGTCCGATTTCAGACAGAAACATGATCGTTTTTCTGTCAAAACGGTCGGCAAGCAGACCCGATACAGGTCCGAGTACAATGACAGGCAAAGCAAACGACATCATTAAAAGCGACATATCTAATGGAGAAGCATGAAGCTGAAAAGCGGCTAATGTTAGCACGGCCAAAATGTGAAGCCAGTCTCCAAGTGAAGAAATGGTTTGCGAGGCTAACAGTGTCATCAGTCCTTTTTGATTGCGAAACAACGGTTTTTCCATGATTCATCCTCCTGATTATTAAAATGACACTAGTGTCGTTTTTATTGTATGGGAAAAAGACACAATACACAATCTTTTTCTTGTAAAATAAAGGAGAAGATTGAATAGAAGGGAGAACATGCATGACATCAGTCAATCTAAGCTACCCAATAGGAGAATACAAGCCGAGGGAATCCATACTCGAAGGAGCAAAAAGATAAATGGATTCAAGTACTTGAAGAAGTGCCGGCAAAATTGAAGCAAGCTGTAGAGGGCATGACGGACAGCCAGCTTGACACACCGTACCGGGACGGTGGATGGACCGTTCGGCAAGTTGTTCATCATCTGGCTGACAGTCATATGAACAGCTATATTCGTTTTAAATTGAGCTTGACGGAAGAGACACCGGCTATTCGTCCGTATGATGAAAAAGCATGGTCGGAGCTAAAAGACTCGAAAACGGCAGATCCGAGCGGCTCACTCGCGCTTTTGCAGGAGCTTCACGGAAGATGGACGGCTCTGCTCCGCACTCTGACGGATCAGCAATTTAAGCGCGGATTTTATCACCCTGATACAAAGGAGATCATTACCCTGGAGAACGCGCTCGGCCTGTATGTCTGGCACTCACATCATCATATCGCTCATATTACGGAGCTTTCCAGACGGATGGGGTGGTCTTAACGCTTTTGCCGGCGGAAAGCCGGAATACTGATAGCAGCAATCACCAGAAGTGAGATCACAGCAGCCGCTGCATATAACTGATCATAGCCGCTGGCGACACTCGCATGAATGGCGTCGCTTATCGCGGTTTTGACTTCAGGAACGGGAATGCGTTCGATTTGTTCTTGTAAAGAAGAAACATCAGAACTGTCGATCTCCGGAATCATCTGCATCGCCTTTTCTGAATATCCGCTGTCCGATAAGCGGCTGTTGATCTCATCACCTATTTGGTCAAACCCGGCTGTGATAAAACCTGCATAAAGAGTAGGCGCCAAGGTCAGTCCAATTTGCCTTACTAATGAAAGCGTGCCAAGAGCTGTACCCTTATTTGTTTTTGCCGCTTCTGATACAAGGACGTTCAGCGGAGCGCCTAACAGAAAGCCAAAACCGATCCCAGCTGCCACACTTGCGATCATAAACTCCCATTTTTCCGTCACCCAGAACGGAAATAAAGCAAACCCCGCACATGAGATGATTCCCGAAAGAATAACGGTTTTTACAGGACCTTTTTGGTCGGTAAGCGCTCCGCCAAGCCAAGCGCCGATTCCGGAAGCCAACGCAAGCGGTGTCATCCAATAGCCTGCTTTTGCGGCAGGGACACCCAAATACTGTTCGACATATGACGGGATAAAAATGACTGCCGCCAAGAGCCCCCCGGATAACAAACCGATGATAAGCGTGCGCTGAAACATATGGTTTCGCAGCAGAGAATACGCCAAAATGGGATCGCCTCCTCGCATTTCAACTCTCTTTTCATACGAGATAAGCGCTGCAAAACAGAGTATGCCAAAAATAATACATCCATAAACCTCCGGATTCCCCAAGCTGTGTAAGAGATTTGCCCCGTCAAGATTGGTCATGCCGTACATCACAGCTAAAATCGACAGGGACAAAAGGAAGATTCCGGCCGCATCGAGGCGCTTAGCCTCAGGTGCTTTTGTTTCCGCGATAAAACATGCGCCGAAAACAACCAATAGCACGGCAATCGGCAAATTAATCAAAAACAGCCAATGCCAAGACCCGGTCCAATCAAGCAGAAAGCTTCCGATATTTGGCCCGAGCACAGCGGCCATCCCGTTCATTGCGCCAAGCAGCCCAAGCGCCTTCCCCTGTTTTTCCTTTGGAAGGGTCGCGAGAATGTGGGAGCTGCCGATGATGAAAATCCCGCCGCCTCCAAGCGCCTGAATCAGCCGCGATATCAGAAAGAGCGGGAAGCTTTGGCTCAAAGCAACAAGCAAAGAACCAAGTCCGAACAGGCAAACCTCAATGAGAAAGAGTTTTTTTCTGCCGTAGCGGTCGGAAAGCTTTCCGACGATTGGCACACTGACGCTAAGACCGAGCGTATAAAGGGTAATGCCCCATGATCCCCAGGAAGGAGAAACGGAAAACGACTCGTTTATCGTTGTTAAGGCAGCTGAAATAATTCCGTTATCTAGCGCAGCCATAAATACACCAATCGTAAACAGGCTGATCGCCCACTTTTGGCCTTTCTGCTCTGTTAATGCTTCAGACATATTCATCAACCCCTTTTTTATTCACTCGAAGTATATTATTCATTTTAAATGAACTAAATGTCAAATAAAAAAAGCCTGCTCCCGCAGTTTGCGGATGACAGACTTACAGATTTATTCTTTTTTCGCTTTTTCTAATGCTCTTGAAAGGATAGACAGCCCTTCGGAAACAGCCTGCTTTTCTTCAGGGGACAGCAGCTCTAATGAACGCTTCAATTTCAGGTGGCCTTTTTCATACAAACCCCGGAAAATCTTTTTCGCATTCTCTGTCAACTGAACAACTACAGAGCGGCGGTCCTCTTCAGAATGTGAGCGTTTGACAAATCCTGATTTTTCAAGCCGGTCAAGCAGCCCAGTTGTATTGGACAGAGAAGCCCCCATTTTTTCAGCAATGTCGCTCACTTTCAATGTTCCATGGTTGTTTAATAGCATCAGCACTTTCATTTGCGGCATGCTCATATCCAGCTTCATCCACTCGGACACATCACCGAGCCCGGCGGACGTTAAGACTTTCATATAGAGCACCCATATTTCCCGTTCCTCCGATGAAAGAATGTTTTCGTTTAATACTGTTGTATCGTGTAAATTATATTCCATTTCATCACTTCCTCATCATTCACTCCTCTTACCATATTACTCGATTTTCACTCCTGAAAGAAAGTGAGCAGAAACCGCATGCGGGACTTTGTCCGAAAAATAACGGTAGTGTATAATGAGTTGGAGATTATTGGGGGAGAGGATCGAACTAGAATATGATTGGAGAGACCATTGCTGATTAAAAAGAATGCTTTATCAATATTAAAAATCGTTTTTCCTATTGCTGTTTTGCTATTTGTTATTTATCAATCGAAAAAAGAACTGACAAATCTGTCATTCAAACGTACGCTCATGGTCATCAACGGACTGGAACGAACTGACTTATTCATGCTTGTGTTGATCGGCTTGCTGGCTGTTGCGGCCATGTCGCTGTATGATTACGTCCTGAAATACTCACTTCGCCTATCGATCACAAACGGAAAAGTATTCAGGGTTTCCTGGATCGCCAATTCATTTAATAATGTGCTGGGCTTCGGCGGTTTAGCCGGCGTCGGGTTAAGAATGATGTTATATAAGGAGCATACGAAAGACCATAAGGCACTCGTGAAAGGAATCGCCTGGCTCACATCATCTATGCTGCTCGGATTATCTGTTTTCAGCATTTTCGTCGCTGCGAGAGTGCTGCCAGTGGATGAAGTGATTCATGAAAAGCCTTGGCTATGGGCGGTCGTTATCGGTTTTGCGCTGATATTGCCGCTGTCTTTGGCGGTGTCCAAAATAAAAGACCGCAAAGCTGGGGACGAAGAGAATGCGGACAAAGTGAAAAATCCGATTTTCGCATATATTGGAGCTTCAGTTGTTGAATGGCTCATGGCCGGGATCGTCATCTATTTTGCTTTGTTCGCTATGGGCATTCATGCAGATATCAGGTATGTGTTCGGGGTGTTCGTCATTGCGGCGATCGGAGGAATGATCAGCCTCGTGCCGGGCGGCTTCGGCTCGTTTGACCTTTTATTTTTGCTGGGGATGGAGCAGCTTGGCTATCATCAGGAGGCCATCGTTACTTCTATTGTGTTGTACAGGCTCGCCTATTCATTTATCCCATTTATCTTGGGACTGTTCTTTGCCGCAGGCGACCTGACGGAAAATACAATGAAGCGGCTCGAAACGAACCCGCGCATCGCACCGGCAATTGAGACGACAAACGTTCTGCTTGTTGTTCAGCGTGCGGTATTAGTGAGAATTTTGCAAGGCTCGCTTTCCCTTATTGTGTTCGTAGCAGGTCTGATTGTCCTGGCCTCAGTTTCCTTGCCGATTGACCGGCTGACGGTTATACCGCACATTCCGCGCCCGGCGCTTTTGCTGTTCAACGGCCTGTCCTTAAGCTCAGCGCTCATTCTGCTGATTTTGCCTATCGAGCTTTATAAACGGACAAAACGTTCCTATACGATGGCCATTACAGCGCTTGTCGGCGGCTTTGTGTTCAGCTTTTTAAAAGGGCTTAACATCAGCGCGATATTCGTACTGCCGATGATTATCGTATTGCTTGTGCTATTGAAAAAACAATTTGTCCGCGAACAGGCATCCTATACACTGGGACAATTGATATTCGCTGTGGCGCTGTTTACTGTGGCGCTCTTTAACTACAATCTGATCGCGGGCTTTATTTGGGACCGGATGAAGAAGGTGCTGCGTCACGAATATTTCGTCCACAGCACCTCGCATATTACACATGCAACCATCATGGCGATCATTATTGTGCCGCTGTTCTTCTTGATATTTACAGTGGTCTATCATAAGAGAACGAAACCGATCGGAGAGAAAGCTGACCCTGAGCGTCTTGCTGCGTTTCTTAATGAAAAAGGCGGCAACGCGCTGAGCCATCTCGGTTTTCTTGGAGATAAGCGATTTTATTTTTCCAGCGATGGGAATGCACTGCTTCTGTTTGGGAAAATCGCCAGAAGGCTGGTCGTGCTCGGCGATCCGTCTGGCCAAAGAGAATCATTCCCGCTTGTGCTGGAAGAATTTCTGAACGAAGCGCATCAGAAGGGATTCAGTGTTTTGTTCTATCAAATTGAACGAGAGGACATGGCGCTGTATCACGATTTTGGCTACAACTTCTTTAAATTGGGCGAGGAAGCATATGTAGATTTAAATACATTTACCTTGACTGGGAAGAAAAAAGCCGGCCTTCGGGCAATCAATAACCGCTTTGAGCGGGAGGAGTATACTTTCCATGTGGATCATCCCCCATTTTCTGATGCGTTTTTGGAGGAGCTGAAGCAAATCTCAGACGAATGGCTCGGCTCGAAAAAAGAGAAGGGATTCTCGCTCGGATTTTTTGATCCTTCCTATTTACAGAAAGCGCCGATCGCCTATATGAAAAATGCAGAAGGAGAGATCGTTGCATTCGCAAATGTCATGCCGATGTACCAGGAAGGAGAGATATCGGTTGATCTGATGCGCTATCGCGGCGACGCTCCAAATGGCATTATGGACGCATTGTTTATCCGTATGTTTTTATGGGCAAAGGAAGAGGGCTGCACGTCATTTAATATGGGGATGGCACCCTTGGCCAATGTCGGCACTGCCTTTACATCCTTCTGGTCCGAAAGGTTTGCCGCTGTCATTTTTAATAATGTCAGATACATGTACAGCTTCAGCGGCCTAAGAGCCTTTAAAGAAAAATACAAACCGGAGTGGCGAGGGAAATACTTAGCGTATCGGAAAAACAGATCTCTTTCTGTCACCATGTTCCTCGTTACACGTCTGATTGGCAAAAGCAAAAAAGACTCCGTCTAATAAGACGGAGTCTTTTTTTATTTCGTTTTTAAGAAGTAGGTTTCAATATCATCAAGCAGATAGTTTGCGGCTTTAATTCCGCCTGCGGTTGTCCACACGACGTCATCGACTTCATGCGCATTACCTGATTTCACGGCCTTTAGGTTTTTCCATAGTGAACTGCTTGTCCACTGATTGGCCCATTTTTCATTTTCCTTTGCATTATCGGCTTTATAAGTGAAATAAAACAGCACATCAGCATCCATATCAGGAATAGATTCTTTACTGTCAGTTGAGAACGTAAATTGGTCCTTTTGTTTCTTGAACAGTTCTACTTGTTTTTCAGGGCGTTTGAAGCCAAGCTGGTCTAAAATAATCCCTGAGAATGAATCGGTATAATAGATTCTTGATTCACCGGATAAAAAGCGTACGACTGAAACTGTTTTGTTTGTCTGGTCGCCCAGCTTGTTTTTTAAATCAGAAACGCGTTTATCAAAATCGGCAATGACTTCCTTGCCTTTGTCCGCCTTATTCACCGCGTTGGCGTATAGAGTCAGGTTATCCTTCCAGTTCCCGGCCAAAGATTCAGCAAAAACAGTCGGCGCAATCGCATTTAACTGATCATAAATTTTTTCCTGGCGCACTTTGTTTCCAATAATCAAATCAGGCTTTAATTCTGCGATGGCTTCCACATTCGGTTCCGTTTCAAGACCGACGTTTTTAACACCTTTCATGTCATCTTTCAGATAGTCATACCACGGGTCGCCCTTCCATGACTTTACGGCTCCGACCGGCTTAATGCCAAGCGCTAAGAGCGCCTCTGTTCCTTCATTAGTTAAAACAACAATCCGTTTTGGATTGGCGGGGATGTTGTCTGATGTCCCCATTGCATGTTTGACCGTTCTTGTTTTGCTGCTTGACCCCTCGCTGTTGCTTGAACTTTCTGAACTATTACAGGCAGAAAGTACCATAAAGGCCATTAAAAATACGAATAGCATGCTGATATGCTTTTTCATCTTTTTCCTCCCAATATTGAAATTCATTATCATTTAGATCATAATAAGCAGTGTTAAGAGTGTCAATCCCTAATTGAGGATTATTCTCAAAAACAAACATTACATAGTAAATAACTAGGAGAATTAGATCATGATCTGCAAAAAGGCATCTTCAAAATGGATTGTGTTAGTATGTCTGATTTTCATTTTACTGGCGGCTGTCTGCGCAAGCGTCGTGTACGGCTATACAGGTACGTCATGGAGACAGGTCTATCAGGCGTTTACTTCCTTCAACGGAACAAATGAGCATGTCATCATCAAGGATGTCAGGCTTCCGCGCGCTTTGGTTGCGACAGTCGTCGGCGCCTCGCTTGCAGCCGCGGGCGCTCTCATGCAGGCGCTCACAAAAAATCCGCTTGCGTCACCTGGGATTTTCGGGATTAACGCCGGTGCAGGTTTTTTTATTGTTGCCGGATCGTTTTTTCTGCATATTCAGTCACCTCAGGCGCTAGTATGGAGCTCGTTTCTTGGGGCAGCATTTACCGCTGCGATCGTCTATGCAGCAGGCTCGCTTGGAAGAGAAGGACTGACGCCAATCAAACTGACGCTGGCGGGAGCTGCCATGGCAGCCATGTTTTCTTCTCTGACACAAGGCTTGCTTTCTGTCAACGAACTCGAGCTTGCCCAGGTGCTTTTTTGGCTGACTGGCTCTGTGCAGGGCCGGAGTCTGGATCTGTTGATGACGATGTTTCCATATGCAGCGGCAGCGCTGGTAATCTGCTTCTTTCTCGGCCAAAAAATTAACCTCCTCGTTATGGGAGAAGATGTGGCAAAAGGACTCGGCCAAAAAACAGGCCTGTTAAAATTTGTGATGGCGCTTTGTGTTGTCATGCTTGCAGGGTCCGCTGTCGCCATTGCCGGGCCGATTTCTTTTATCGGCATCATTATTCCGCATTTTGCCCGCTTTGTCGTTGGTAATGATTATCGCTGGGTTCTGCCATTTTCCGCTGTTTTGGGTGCCATTTTGCTTGTTTGTGCGGATATCGGTGCGCGATATATCATTATGCCTCAGGAAGTTCCTGTCGGGGTCATGACCGCCATCATCGGAATGCCTGTGTTTGTGTACATCGCAAGAAGGGGGGCGAAGCTATGAAACTTCGTTTTGGCGTTACTGCGGCTGAAAAGAAAGCATGGATCGTATTTTTGGTTTTACTGGGGTTAACAGCTGCTGTACTCATCATAAGCGCTGGTCTCGGACAAAGGTTTATTCCTCCCTGGGATGTAGCAAAAACATTCTTTGGTGCAGGTTCCAAGCTGGATGAACTGATGATCATGTCGTTCCGCATGCCAAGAATTTTGACGGCTTTATGCGCCGGTGTCTGCTTGGCAGCGGCAGGCGCGATATTGCAGGGGCTCGTCAGAAACCCTCTCGCATCTCCGGATATTATCGGAATAACAGGAGGAGCGGCGGTAGCGGTCGTGCTTTTAATGATGTTCTTCTCAGACCGCAGCAGTTCACTTACGATCAGTCTGTCATGGCTTCCGGCAGCTGCATTTATCGGCGCCTCGGCTGTCGGGCTCATCGTCTATTTACTGGCATACAAAAATGGCGCCTCCACATTTCGGCTGGTGCTTATCGGAATCGGATTTTCAATGTCGGCGCAGGCGATGACTACTCTGCTAATGATCAAAGGCCCGATTTACCGGGCATCACAAGCCAATGTGTATATCACTGGGTCAGTTTATGGGTCAAACTGGCAGCATGTAAAAATAGCTATTATCTTATCTGTCATTCTCTTATTCATTTGTTTTGTCGCGCTAAAAAATATGAATATACAGGTGCTGGGTGAAGATATTGCGGCGGGTGCAGGAAGCGCTGTGCAGCGAAATCGTTTTTTCTTGCTCCTTTTGAGTACGGCTCTTACTGGTTGTGCAGTTTCAGTTGCCGGCACAATCGGTTTTGTCGGGCTGATGGCGCCCCATATTGCAAGACGGCTTGTCGGCTCATCTTATGGCGCGCTGCTCCCAGCGTCGGCACTTATTGGAGCTCTGCTCGTTTTAACAGCTGATATCGTCGGCAGAACCTTATTTGCTCCGGTGGAAGTGCCGGCCGGCGTCTTTACAGCGGCTATCGGCGCACCTTATTTTATTTATTTGCTCTATAAAACAAGAAATTCTTGATCGTTACACCCATTTTCTTAAAAAAGAAAATGGGTTTTTTTGATAATGACTGAAGATTCGTAACTATTTTTGCTATACTGACAGAGACATTGATAAAGAAAGGGCGGCAGATGAATGAAAGAAGCAGAGGTATTAAAATATGAAGCATTTACAAGCAGTCCCGGCAAAGGAAACCCCGCAGGCGTCGTTTTGCAGGGAGACGTTTATACGGAAGACGAGATGCAGATCATAGCTGAGCGTGCCGGGTATTCAGAAACCTCCTTTATCCGAAAAAGCGAGTCGGCCGATCTTGAACTCCGTTACTTTACACCTGGACACGAAATGAATTTGTGCGGTCATGCGACAGTTGCTTCTCTTTACGCATTATGTGAGAAAAGAATGCTGGAGAGCGGTAAAACGTACAGCATCCAAACGAAAGCGGGTATCCTGCCTGTGAAGATTTCTGAAAAAGATGGCCGTATTCATATCACGCTTGAACAGGCCTATCCGCAATTCAAACCATTTACAGGCGATCGGAAAAAACTTGCGGACGCACTGGGTATCACCGAAGAGGATTTTCATGAAGACCTTCCGATTGTGTTTGGCAGCACTGGCATATGGACAGCCATCGTTCCACTTAAATCATTGGAGGCTTCCAAAAAAATGGTGCCAGATAACAAACAATTTCCGGAAGTGTTAATTGATCTGCCAAAAGCTTCAGTCCATCCGTTTACCTTTGAAACCGTTCATCCCGACAGCGACCTGCACGGACGCCACTTTTCATCCCCGTATTCGGGAACGATTGAAGACCCCGTGACCGGCACAGCATCCGGCGTGATGGGGGCTTATATGAAACATTATGGAAATGCCGAGCAGCATAAATTTATCATTGAACAAGGGCAGGAAATTGGAAAAGATGGAAAAGTGGAGATCGAAATGAACGAAGCCGGCGGCCATGTGAAAGTGAACATGACAGGAACAGCCGTTTACTCAGAAACCCGTATTCTTAAATTCTAATACGGATGATGGTTTACAAAAAGATGCACTTTCCGTTATTATTATGAAATGATAATCATTTTCAATTGCATAGGAAGGTGAGACGGTATGCCTCAAACCGAACAAATACATCAGCATTCAGTACTGCGGGACATCATACGCAGCAGAAGATCGATTCGAAAGTTTAAACAAGAGCCAGTACCTTCAGCAGTCATTCTTGACATGCTTGAAACGGCAAAATATGCGCCAAATCACAGAGTGACAGAGCCATGGAGATTTATTTACGTTTCCAGTGAGACAGGTAAAGCGAACCTCATCAATACATTTGCAGCGTTCTCTATGAAATCCAAGCCGGATATGACAGAGGAAAAGCTTCAAAATTTCAAAAACACACTTGGGCGCGTTCCGGGATTTCTCCTCGTCGTGTTTCAGGAAGATGAAAACGAAAGAGCGCGGGACGACGATTTTGCGGCAACAAGCTCGTTAATTCAAAATCTTCAGCTTCTTGCTTGGGAAAAAGGAATCGGCATGGTTTGGAAAAGCGGAAAAATCCTTTATGACAAAGAAGTCCATCAGGCCTTTGGTTTGCAGGATAATGAGCGTTTCGCCGCCATCATACAAACAGGTTATCCTGACGAGGCGCCGGAAGTGAAAAAACGCACACCAATCCGCGACCGGTTTACTGAAATGTAAAAAGCCCCTTGTCTCAAACGGAGACAAGGGGTTTTTCATTAACGAGATTTCTTTTTCGCTCTGTTGTCGGCTGCTTTCGCACGCTCTTGCGCTTCGCGGTCATCTGCATCAGCAAGCTCGGTTGAATATTCTTCGTAAACGCCGTCAGTTTCCCTTTTTAATGCATCGGGAACTTGTGGAAGCTTTTGTTTGTTTTTATCACGGTTTTTGTGGATATGATTTCTGCCCATATCAAATTCCCCCTAAAAAGTGATATCAAACAAATATAGTATTTGGTTTTAAGGGGCTATGTATTCCTACTTCCGCTTAGCAGCTTTTTCCGCTTTTTTAAATTCGCCTGAATAAAGAACTTCCTGCATTTTCTTCAGGTTGGCGCCTTGCTGGTGCTTCTCCCTCTTTTTTTCCATAAAAAGGACCTCCTTCAACCATGTTATTCTTAAGGTTGACGCATCCTGCTGTTTTTATACAGTCTTTCGGTCCGCTATGAGCTGTGAGAGTGCAAATTCAAGATCCGAATATGTAAAACGAAATCCAGAGGTTATCGCTTTTTTCGGAAGAGCGCGCTGTCCTTTCACAATCAAAAGACTCATTTCACCCAATGCTTTTGATAAAAAGAATTCCGGGACGGGGAGCCAGTGCGGGCGGTGCTTCACCCGTGCAATCGTTTTTCCGAATTGCTTCATGTCCACAGGATTGGGCGCGGTGACATTCATTGGGCCTGAGATGCCGGCGTTTTCCACCGCATATCGGATCATCTGGGCCGCATCCTCGACATGAATCCATGACAGCCACTGCCTTCCCGTTCCGATCGTTCCGCCGGCCAGAAACTTATAGGGGAGAATCATGAGCGGGAGAGCGCCTTTTTCTCCAAGCATCACGCCAAATCTCGCATAAACCGTCCTGATGCCCATCGCCTCAATATGCTGTCCTTCCTTTTCCCACAGGTGTGCAGTATGGCTGAGAAAATCCTCATCTGACGTTGCAGAATCCTCTGTAAAGGTTTTCTCAAGGCTTGTGCCGTAAATACCCACGGCACTGGCTTGGATCAGTGTCTGCGGCTTCTCCTTCTGTTTCTGAATAAGCCGCTGCACTTCACGCGTCGCATTGATACGGCTGGAGAGAATGTGCTGCTTCGTTTTTTCCGTCCAGCGGCCAAAAATCGATTTTCCCGCAAGGTTTATCCAGACATCAATATGAGGAAGTTCCTGCTCCGGTGCGGCTCCTTCCGACAGCCATTGGACATATGTCATATTTTTTTGTTCAGTTTCCCTTGCGTTTCTTGATAAAATATAAACATGGTGTCCCTGGCGGGTAAGAACGCCTGTCAGATGCTGGCCGAGAAAACCGGTTCCGCCCGTCATTGCGATATTCATGAACATCTCTCCTCATCGTTCTAATAAATATACTTTACCTCATTGTAATAAAAGAAAACGCGTTTCAGGCCTGAGAAGGGAGATTAAGATGCCGTTTATTACAAAAATATCAACGCAAAAAAAGAATACGGAACGCTTCAATATTTTTTTGGATGATAAATACGCCTTCAGTGTGGACGCGGATGTGCTCGTGAAATTTGAGCTCAAGAAGGGAAAAGAACTCGATGATCTTGACATCATTGAGATTCAATACGGCGATGAAGTGAAGAAAGGCTTCAACCGTGCGCTTGACTTTTTATCCTATCGAATGCGGTCGACGAAAGAGGTCGAGGACCACTTAAAGAAAAAAGAAACCTCGCCCCCCGTCATTGCGGAAGTCATCCATAGGCTTAACGATTACAAGTACTTAAACGACCAGGAATTTGCCGCAGCCTATGTCAGCACTCACAAAAAAACAAACGGAAAAGGCCCTGATGTTTTGTTCAGAGAGCTAAGAGCGAAGGGAATTGATGACGATACAATTAAGGAGGCGCTAAGTTCCTTTTCCTTTGAAGATCAGACAAGAGAAGCGGTCAAGCATGTTGAAAAGCTTCTCAAAAAAGATAAAAAGCTTTCGACGAAAGAATTCAAACAGCGCGCCCAGCTGCAGCTTCAGCGCAAGGGCTTCTCATTTGATGTTATCAGCGCGGCGATGGATCAGATTGAATATGAAAATGATGAAGACACGGAGAAAGAAGCGCTGCGCCTTCACGCGGAAAAAGCGTTTAGAAAATACCGCTATGACGGCTCATATGAAAGCGCCATGAAGGTCAAACAATTTTTATTCCGCAAAGGATTCTCACTCGATTTAATCGAGCAATTACTGCAGGAAGAGGAGTACTGAAATGGAGAAACGATACAGTCAAATGACACCTCACGAACTCAATACCGAAATCGCATTACTTTCTGAAAAAGCAAGAAAAGCCGAACAGCATGGAATCATAAACGAACTGGCAGTGCTCGAACGGAAAATTACGATGGCAAAAGCATATTTGCTGAACCCGGAAGATTACTCACCGGGAGAAACATATCGTGTGGAAAACACTGAGGACGAGTTTACCATCAGTTATTTAAATGGCGTTTTCGCATGGGGATACAGGACCTCTTCCCCTCAGCAAGAGGAAGCGCTGCCAATCTCAGTATTGCAAGAAAAAGAATAAAGCGTAACAGGAGGCTGATGATCAGCCTCTTTTTGTTTGCAGCACATTTACACGAATTCTTAAAGAAAAAATCATTGAATTCACTTGAAAAATCTTTTAAGATGAAACTCGTTGTTTTTTAAAATCAAAGGAGGCGATGACGTTGAGTATCAAAAACCCATCTGTAAAATTTATTATATTTGTTCTTATGATTTGTACATTTTCAATCGGCTATACAGAATACGCGGTGATGGGTATTTTGACGTCGATTGCCAATGACTTTCATATACAGGTTTCATCCGCAGGGCTTCTTGTCACGGCTTATGCGGCAAGCGTTTGTTTGACAGGGCCGCTCGTCACCATCATTTCCGTCAAGCTTCCGAGAAAGCCTGTGCTTCTTGGGCTGATGGCGATATTTATCCTTTCCAACCTGATGAGCGCACTGGCGCCGAATTTTGCTGTATTGGCCATTTCAAGAATTTTATCTGCGTCCATACACGGCGCTTTCTTCGCGATTGCCATGGTATTCGCAAGTGAAATGGTTCCGCCGGAAAAGCGTGCTGCAGCTGCTGCTTCAATGAACGGCGGACTGACAGTGGCTCTAATGCTTGGTGTTCCATTCGGCTCTTATCTCGGAGATGTCCTGAATTGGAGAGCGGTGTTTTCCATCATTACGGCACTTGGTGTCATCGGATTTTTAGGCCTTATGGCTGCCGTGCCGAACAGAAAACCAAAAGTGATCCCAATGCTTATGAATGAGTGGGGGGTTTTTAAACACAAACAAGTGCTGTTTTCCTTCGCGATTACCATTTTAGGCTATTCCGGTGTCTTTATCGCCTACACCTTTATCGAACCCATTTTGAGGCATTCAGCCGGATTCAGCACGGTTGGCATTACAGGTGCTCTCTTTGCGTATGGATTGGGAGGCGTTGCCGGGAATTTCTTTGCTGGAAAAGTACCGCTGCCTTTGCTGACTCGGACGATGATCGGCGTAATGATCGGTTTAATCGGTGTTCTGGCTGTATTTCCTTATATCGCCATTTACCCGGCTGCAGCCATTGTGGCAACGTTCCTATTCGGGGCATGCGCATTCGGCACGCCGCCTCTTCTGCAAACAAAGGTCATTTCCTCATCTGAGGGCGGCACAACCATTGCCGCAGCTGTCAGCGTATCAGCATTTAACCTTGCCAATGCCCTTGGTGCATGGATCGGCGGAATGATTTTAAACGGAACAGGCTCTTATTCCTGGCTGTTTGCAGGAGGTGCGCTTATGACTGCATGCGGACTTGTGCTTTCTACCTTCGCACACTTATCAGAAAAGAAGAGCGTCTACGAATATCAAGTCAATAAAGGGTAAAAACAGCTGCAGTGTATGCAGCTGTTCTTCTTTACCGTTTGCCTGAGGCTCTCATTCTTTCTTGAGGATGCTGATTGATAGATCCGTCAGCACGCTTTGAAGCATAGTCGTCCTTTGCTCTCGGTTCACCCTGAAATTTGTTTTCGTTTTCGTAAGGAAATCCTTTTTCTTTATTTCGGACCATGTCATATCCCCCTAGGTTCGAGATCAAAAAGTTGCGTCTTTCCAGATGAAGACGTAAGGTTAGTATATGGAGAACACCACGTAATAAAGCGTTATTTTTTTCCTGAAGAAAGGAGACTGCACACATGAATATGTACATTGAGAAACTGACTAATCTGCTTCTGGAAAAGAACGAGATGATCAGCTATATACAGGCAAAAACGTGGGTGGAATTGTTATGGAGTGATTTCGAAGCAACCTATGCAAAAGCCGGACACGCCTATCAAGGTGAAAAAATGACTGAAAAAATCGTCACACAATGGATTGAAAACTATGGCGGCCAGCTCCACCTTTTTCAAAGCTCCCGTAACGACGTGAATGATTACTTAAATCAAAGCAAAGGCCTTTTGCACTAAAAACCTGCCGTTAACGACCGGCAGGTTTTTTCATTTTCTTAAAATTACCTTAACAGGAAGAAATCATAAACAAAACATGTTTCACCAGCCTGTCAATCAGGGAATACCACTTATATCTTGTCAAAATGCGAGGAGGAGCTTTATATGAAAAAGAAACAAGTAATGCTCGCTTTAACAGCTGCCGCAGGACTGGGTTTGACAGCACTTCATTCCGCTCCCGCAGCAAAAGCTGCGCCCCTTCACGACATATCTGTCAGCATGCCATCATCCGATACTTACATCATAAAAGCAGGAAAGCTGAATGTCCGGACTGAGCCAAATCATGAAGGTGATATTCTCGGCACTGTATCATCAGAACAAAAGGTAAAAGTCGATAGGTTCGTAAATGCCGATTGGGCTCAAATTTATTTCAAAGGAAAGAAAGCATATATTTCAACTCACTTTTTAATGAAAACCGCAAGCCAAGCGAAAACAACGAAACAGACAGCCTTCTATGCACCGACGCCCGAAAATGGAAAAGCTAAACAGCTCTCATCTGGAACAGAGGTGACAATACTTGGGTGGGGATTCAGTGAAAACGGCGGATTTGACTTCACTTGGGCGTTCGTGGATTATGGCGGAGTTAAAGGCTATATTCACACAAAGGATTTACAAATGCGATAAAAAGGCAGGCCGAGGCTTGTCTTTTTGCCTATGCATGAAACATTTCTTCTTTCTGCACGTAACAATGAGAAAGGAGATGATGATATGACGGGTTTAGTCGGCGGAGGGCTTATGATCATTGCGGGCATACTGATCAAACTGTTTCCTCCCAAATCGATCAACAGTGTGTACGGATACAGAACGAGACGCTCAATGTCAGATCAAAGATTATGGAATGAAGCGAACCGTTACAGTGCATCATTAATGATCCTGTCAGGCTTGGTGATTGCGGGAATGGGTTTGCTGCTGGGATCAAACTTGTTTATTCTTCAGCTTATCATGCTGATTGCCGCCAGTGTCATAACATTTATGCTAACGGAGAAAAGGCTGAAAATCATGACGCACAGTCAAGGAGGAGATTGAAGTGGACGGAGTTAAATGCCAGTTTGTCAATACGAACGGAATCACGCTCCACGTTGCAGCCGCAGGACCGGAAGACGGCCCGTTAATTGTCCTGCTCCATGGATTTCCTGAGTTTTGGTACGGCTGGAAAAATCAAATCAAACCGCTTGTTGATGCGGGTTACCGGGTCATTGCTCCTGATCAGCGGGGCTACAATCTCAGTGACAAACCGGAAGGAATTGATTCATATCGGATTGATACATTAAGAGATGATATCATCGGGCTTATTACGCAATTCACTGATGAAAAAGCAATTGTCATCGGTCATGACTGGGGAGGGGCTGTCGCATGGCATTTGGCTTCCACACGCCCGGAATATCTTGAAAAACTGATCGCGATCAATATCCCGCACCCGCACGTCATGAAAACCGTAACGCCGCTTTATCCGCCGCAATGGCTGAAAAGCTCGTATATCGCATACTTCCAGCTCCCCGATATACCGGAGGCATCACTAAGGGAAAATGATTATGAAACATTAGACAAAGCGATTGGATTATCCGACCGTCCCGCGCTTTTTACATCCGAGGATGTCAGCAGGTACAAAGAAGCGTGGAAACAGCCGGGCGCGCTGACAGCTATGCTGAACTGGTACAGAGCCCTCAGAAAAGGAAGCTTGGCAGAGAAACCCTCTTACGAAACAGTACCTTACCGAATGATCTGGGGAATGGAAGACCGCTTTTTGAGCAGAAAGCTTGCGAAAGAGACGGAAAGGCATTGCCCGAATGGACATCTCATCTTTGTTGATGAAGCTTCCCATTGGATTAACCACGAAAAGCCAGCCATCGTCAATCAGCTGATTTTGGAATATCTTAAGAACCAATAAGCTAAAATTTCTCTCCATCCGTCTGTCATAATGGCAGACTTTTTCTGTGCGTTTTTTTCATAGTCTGTTTTAAACATGACAAAATAACATTAAAAATCATGAATGTCACCATAAAATTGTAACAAAAAACAGGTTTAAACGACTTTAAAAAAAGGAATAGCCTTACTGAAGATTTGTGTAAAACTCCCCTAAGGCAATACTTAAAAAGAATAATAAAAAGAAGGTGCCTTAATGAAGCAAGGATTAATCTCGATTATTATCCCGTCTTACAATGAAGGGTATAATGTCAAACTCATTCATGAATCTTTAAAAAAGGAATTTAAAAACATTCATTATGACTATGAAATATTCTTCATAAACGACGGAAGTGTTGATGACACGCTTCAGCAGATCAAAGACTTGGCAGCGACGTGCAGCCGGGTAAAATATATATCTTTTTCTCGAAACTTTGGAAAAGAAGCCGCAATTTTGGCGGGCTTTGAGCATGTTCAGGGCGAGGCGGTTATTGTCATGGATGCCGATCTGCAGCATCCGACATATTTGCTGAAGGAATTTATCAAAGGCTACGAAGAAGGGTATGACCAAGTCATTGCTCAAAGGAACAGAAAAGGGGACAGCTTTGTCCGCTCACTCTTATCATCTATGTATTACAAGTTCATTAATAAAGCGGTTGAAGTCGATTTGCGTGACGGTGTCGGTGACTTCAGATTGTTAAGCCGCCAAGCTGTGAATGCACTTTTGAAGCTGAGCGAAGGAAACCGCTTCTCAAAAGGCCTTTTTTGCTGGATTGGCTTTGATCAGAAAATTGTATTTTATGAAAATGTCGAACGAAAAAACGGCACCTCCAAATGGTCGTTCAGCAGTCTGTTTAACTACGGAATGGACGGCGTCGTTTCATTTAATCATAAGCCGCTGAGATTATGTTTTTATACAGGCATTTTCATCCTGCTGCTTTCCATCATTTATATCATTGCCACATTCGTTAAAATTCTGACTAACGGTATTTCTGTGCCTGGGTATTTCACCATTATCTCAGCAGTGTTATTTCTCGGCGGAGTACAGCTGTTAAGCCTCGGAATTATAGGCGAATATATCGGCCGAATCTATTATGAAACAAAAAAACGCCCGCATTATTTGATCAAAGAAGCGAATATCCCGAACAAAGACCTGCCTGAAACGAACGAATTAAAAAGCATGCGGCGTCTGACAAAAATGCACTGAAAATACCAAGCGCCATTGGCAGTGCTTTTTTTGCGTGTCTATTATCTTAAAAGCAAGACTGGAGAATTTATATGAAAAGAAAACATATCATGATCTATGCGGCCAGTTTGCTGGTGTCCGTTCTGGCACACGCTTTTTTTGTGAAAGAATGGGCGGAAGGCAGGTATATGACAGGTCCGGGTGACGGGCTTGCGCAAATGATCGTATTTAAAAAATTATTATTTGACCAATATACACACGGGAATTTTTTCTACAATTATTCATTCGGACTTGGCGGCGGCACATTCAGTCAGCTCGGCTATTATTTTTCTGCTTCTTTTCTTTTTCTTGCTGTGTCTGCCGCTGTTTGGCTGCTTCAAGCCGTCCAGCTGATCGGAGAAGCGGATACGCTTTTTTGGGCAGAGTCAGCTGTTTTTATCAGTATTTTCAAATTGAGCTTGATCATCTTTACGTCCGCTTCTGTTTTTCATTATCTTCTCAAGCACAGGGCGGCATCGTTCACGGGAGCCGTGTTATACGGCGTCTCAATTATTTATTTCCGTCACGAAGCGTATTGGGAATTTTTCACCGATACAATGGTTTGGCTTCCGCTGCTTGTGCTTGGTGCAGAAAAAATTATTAGAGAGCGGCGTCCGGCGTGGTTTATCGTTGCGTGTTCGCTGACGTTAATCAATAATTTTTACTTTGCATACATAAACCTTATATTCATCGGAATCTATTTGCTGTTCAGATGGCTGATCCGTTTGGAACCACATGAAGAGAAAAGATGGATTCAAATCAGATTATTTCTGGTTTCAGGCTTCATTTCTTTTGGCATCAGTGCGGCGGCGTTTGTGCCCGTAGTATACGGTTTTTTAAACAACCTGCGCCCTCCATACAGCCAGAAAATAGAGTGGCTCAATTTCGATGATAATATCTTATTTTCGAGCCGGATCATCATTGTGCCGGCCGCTTTTCTGCTGTTTTTGTTTATTATTTCTTTTTACAAAAACCGTGTATTTCGTCTCTTTGCCGGATTGAGCCTGCTGTTTATTCTTTTTCATTTCAGTCCGTATGCGGCAAGCGTCTTTAACGGTTTTTCCGCCCCGCAAAACCGGTTTGAATATGTTCTGGCCTTTACCATTGCGGGAGCAGCTGCGGCTGGTTTGTCACAGCTGTCTGAATTGAAACGGAAAGAACTGCTCCCGGCCGCAGCTGTCGTCCTGCTTCTTTACTTGTATCATATCCAAAGGTATAAGCTCGATATATGGAAGCCTGCGAATGAAAGTATTCTATTGCTCTTACTCATGACAATCGCAGCCTTGTTTGCTGCAGCTTTTGCGAAAAAACGGG
The DNA here is from genome assembly GCF_000978495.1 of Bacillus sp. LM 4-2. Lineage (NCBI taxonomy): Bacteria > Bacillati > Bacillota > Bacilli > Caryophanales > Bacillaceae > Bacillus > Bacillus sp. LM 4-2. Next base: position 908,708 of record NZ_CP011101.1, read on the forward strand.
CAAACATGGCTGTGTACGGTATAATCATTCTTTCTTCGCTGTTTGTCGCCAACTCCTATCAAAAATACGCACTCTCAGAAGGCGGCGATTTGGATAGTGTGACAAAAGAATATCTTACAAGTGAGGAATACAGAGGGCGGGAATCATCTGAGCTCATCAGACGTTTACAGAAGGAAGACGATGATCCGCTCATGAGAATCGACTGGATGAACGGGGTCCGCAATAATACGCCAATCATTTACGGATTTAATGGCTTCAGCGCGTATTCCAGCATTTTAAACAAAGATCTGCTGGCCTTCTATTGGAATGATTTAAGCATCGATATGGGCAGGGAAAGCGTCAGCCGTTACGCGTCATTGGGAGACAGGGCGAATTTATACAGCCTGCTTTACGGCAAATATTATATGACCGAAAAAACAAACGAAGCCAGCGTCCCGTACGGCTTCAAAAAGCATTTAGAAACAGAGCATTATGCAGTTTATGAGAATCAGTACATGCTTCCATTCGTCAAAACAGCGGATGCCATATACAGCGAAAGTGAGCTGGACCGATTGCCCGCTCTTGCGAAAGAACAGGCGATGCTGAAAGGAATTATATTAAAAGATCCATCAGGAAAAACGGAGCAGACACCAAAACCATCCAATTTGATCACCAAGTCGGACATCACCGCAAAACAAGCCCAGTATCAAAACGGGCTGCTAACCGTAACTGGAGAAAACGGAGGAGAGCTGATCATCACCCCGAAACAGCCATCATCCGCTGCGGGAGACTACTATGTCAGCTTTTATTTGAAAAGCAAAGCAAAAGACAAAGGATTTACGTTAAAGGTAAATGATTATGTCACAACAAGGAAATCGAACAAATCGATCTATAAAACCGGAGTAAATAATATAACGGTAAGAGTGCCTAAATCAGGCCATATCTCAATCAATCTTCCGAAAGGAACCTATGAGCTGAGAAACATAGCGCTCTATGAAGAAAATTACCAAACGCTGAAAAACGCTGTAATGCAAAATAAAACAGAGAAAGCAGACAAACTGAATTGGAACAAAAATCGACTGACCTTTGCCTATCATCTGTCAAAAGACCAGTACATCATGCTTCCGATCCCATATGAAAAAGGCTGGGAGCTGAAGATCAACGGAAAAACACAGAAGATCGAAAAAGCGGATTATGCTTTTATAGGCTTCAAGGCGCAAAAGGGAGACAATCACATTGAGCTGACTTACTATCCGCCATACTTCAAAATATCGGCGGTCATATCTCTCGTCAGTCTGCTGTTTGCTGTTTTCTATATAAGACGTAAAAAGCCCGGCTCTATATAGAGCCGAGCTTTAATTTTTTCTGAAGTTTTTCTTCGCTGAATATCCATCCCGTATAGGACGAACGAATCGTGAGATCATGGCCGATGTGAACAATTGCGACAAACGGATAATGGCCTTTGCTCCGATAACGCAGGTCGATAAATCTCACCTCATAATGATCTTTAAACGTATCCACTTCCCACCGGTAAACCGGAGAAAAGGACAGAAACGCCGCGATGTTATCATCCTGCTTTGCCGCATGCATTACATCGGTTTCAGGAACAGGCACCCGATTAAATGTATCCAGAATCACGACATGTCCTTCCATGCTTCTTCCTACATAGAAAGCATGTGCTGTCGTCACTGCGATTCGCCATTGCCTGAATTTCATCGTTGGAGAAATAATAATGCTTTCGATCTCATCATGAATCATCTCATGAAGCTTCCGTTTAATTCTCAGCTGCATGATCAGGCGCACCAAGTAGTAGCCTACCAATATGATATATAAGCTGAGAAACGTGATGCCGGGACTCCCGCCTGCATACCAAATCGCGATAGCTGCCAGATGGCTGATAAAAATAAACGGATCAAACGTATTAATCAGCCCTAGCGCAACCCATTTTTTCGAAAACGGACGAATGGCTTGTGTTCCATAGGCGTTGAATATATCAACAAAGACATGCAGAACGACTGCCAGCAGTGTCCACAGCCATAGGTGCAGAAAATCGGCCTGAGGATAAAATAAATACAGAATCGCCGGGATGATGACAGACCAAAACAAAACGGCGGGAATTGAATGGGTAAATCCTCTGTGATTCCTTATATAAACAGCATTGTTTTTAAGCTTTAACACAGTATCAATATCCGGAGCCTGAGAGCCCGCAAGCGTTGCGATCATAACAGCGTGAGCCATTGCCGGATCTGATCCGACAACAGGATCAAGCGTCGCAATACCGCCCAGTGCGATGCCCATAACGACATGTGTGCCCGTATCCATAGGTGACCTCCTTGCAGGGTGATCCTGCACATTCACTTTGTAAGAAATTCCCCATTTTCATATACCCAATTTTTAAACTGATTCAATCGTTCTCATATGTTTCCGCTTTTTCTTTATTACTATTTAATGTAACATATTATCGTACTGTGCCCTTAGTGTACAACAAAAAACAGTCTAAAGAAAAGCGGGGCGCGAAAGATGGGGAGAAACACATATGAACGTACTTGAAGACAAATTAAAACAAAAAGACATACAGCAATTTCGCGATGATTTAATCTCATGGTTTGAACGAGAGCAGCGCGTTCTGCCGTGGAGAGAGGACCAAGATCCATATAAAGTGTGGGTATCTGAAGTGATGCTGCAGCAAACGAGAGTAGAGACAGTGATTCCTTACTTTCTCCGGTTTGTGGAACAATTCCCGACAGTGGAAGCGCTCGCTGATGCTGATGAAGAAAAGGTGCTGAAAGCATGGGAAGGGCTTGGCTATTATTCGCGAGTCAGAAACCTGCAAAGCGCGGTAAAAGAAGTGAAACAGGAATACGGCGGCATTGTTCCTCCAGACGAGAAAGATTTTGGCGGGTTAAAAGGCGTCGGCCCTTATACAAAGGGAGCGGTGCTCAGCATTGCCTACAATAAACCCATTCCCGCAGTTGACGGAAATGTGATGCGTGTCATGTCCAGAATTCTATCTATTTGGGATGATATTGCCAAACCAAAAACAAGAACGATCTTTGAAGACGCCATACGAGCTTTTATTTCCAAAGAAAAACCATCTGAATTTAATCAGGGCTTGATGGAGCTGGGAGCCTTGATCTGTACGCCAAAATCACCCTCATGCCTGCTTTGCCCGGTTCAGCAGCATTGCTCAGCATTTGAAGAAGGCACTGAACGGGAGCTTCCGGTAAAAAGCAAAAAGAAAAAGCCCGGGATCAAAACCATGGCCGCGATCGTACTGACTGATGAAGACGGACAAGTGTATATCCACAAACGGCCGTCTAAAGGTTTGCTCGCCAACCTGTGGGAATTCCCGAATCTTGAAACACAAAAAGGGATCAAAACTGAGCGTGAACAGCTCATTGCTTTCTTAGAAAACGAATATGGCATACAAGCTGATATCAGTGATCTGCAAGGTGTAGTCGAGCATGTTTTCACCCACCTGGTATGGAATATTTCAGTGTTTTTCGGTAAAGTAAAACAAGTGTCGGATACCAGCAAGCTGAAAAAAGTAACGAAAGAAGAGCTCGAACAATTTGCGTTCCCGGTGTCACATCAAAAAATCTGGAAGATGGCAGGAGAAGCAGCCGCCATCTCGGCTGCTCCGTAAACCATTCTTAATCGTAAGAGACGCGCGTGCCGTGGCTGTAGTCCGCTTCATTGCGCTTCATTCCGCCGCGCGCTTCAATTTCTTGCGTTAATTCCCGGTATTTTGATTGGCCTTCTTCGTTCAAATAAGGCATAATTTGCTGAAAGGCATGATGAAAATAAGCGAGTTCACTGTTCTTCCAATCTTTTTTGGAAACCATGTTCAATTCGCTCATATCACGTCCGACATACATAACAGAAGACCCCCTTTAAAGTTCTTGCCATTATTGTTTGTGGAAATAAAAGAACTATACGCTACAAGGAGATGAGGAAAAATGGAACAAAATAAATGTGCACTCGTAACAGGAAGCAGCCGCGGTGTCGGAAAAGCGGCCGCGATCAGACTTGCTGAGAACGGCTATAACATCGTCATTAACTATGCACGCAGCAAAAAAGCAGCATTAGAAACAGCGGAAGAAATCGAAAAGCTTGGCGTTAAAGTGCTTGTCGTAAAAGCAAACGTAGGACAGCCTGCAAAAATCAAAGAAATGTTTCAGCAAATTGATGAAACGTTCGGCAGACTTGATGTTTTTGTCAATAATGCCGCTTCAGGAGTACTAAGACCTGTCATGGAATTAGAAGAAACACACTGGGACTGGACGATGAACATTAATGCGAAAGCATTGCTTTTCTGCGCTCAGGAAGCTGCCAAGCTAATGGAGAAGAACGGTGGCGGGCATATTGTCAGCATTAGTTCATTAGGCTCTATCCGCTATCTTGAAAACTACACCACGGTCGGTGTATCAAAAGCAGCGTTAGAGGCTTTAACCCGTTATCTTGCCGTTGAGCTTTCACCAAAACAAATTATCGTCAATGCTGTTTCAGGCGGAGCGATCGACACAGATGCGCTGAAACACTTCCCGAATAGAGAAGATCTGCTTGAGGATGCGCGCCAAAACACGCCGGCGGGACGCATGGTCGAAATTAAAGACATGGTTGATACTGTGGAGTTTCTAGTGTCTTCCAAGGCTGACATGATCCGCGGACAGACAATTATCGTTGACGGCGGACGCTCACTGCTCGTTTAAAAATTTTTAAAAAAGAGGAATAGCTATACGATCACCTGCACATTCTAATGACCGTGGAGGTGATAACAATGGCTAACTCAAATAACTTCAGCAAAACAAACGCTCAACAAGTTAGAAAACAAAACCAACAATCAGCTGCTGGTCAAGGTCAATTTGGCACTGAATTTGCTAGCGAAACAAACGCTCAGCAAGTCAGAAAACAAAACCAGCAATCAGCTGGACAACAAGGTCAATTCGGCACTGAATTCGCTAGTGAAACTGACGCACAGCAGGTAAGACAGCAAAACCAATCTGCTGAACAAAACAAACAACAAAACAGCTAATCACTGAAACAGAAAAAAGCACTTCATCTTCGGGTGGAAGTGCTTTTTTCTGTTTGAAAAACGACAAAACTTGTGGAAGGTCTACAGAATGAGTCAAAGGGTTTGCTTTACGGAGAACGAAATGATTAAAGGAGGAAATGTTTATACTTTCATCAGGCTGAAGGAGGAACCGATGACCGAATTTGAAAAGCTGGTAAGTGAACAGATGAAAACGATGGATAAGCTTCTCGATCTCCAATCAGAGCTCGACCGCTGCAAACAAATTGAGGCGGAACTCCGGCATTTGGAAAGGGATGCAAGGCTGCGTGGGATTCAGGCTGAAATTGCGGTAAAACGGAAACACCTTGCCGATATACAGGATATGTTTCAAAAGCAGACAGAGCAGGTCATTCGTTCATATCGCAGCTCAGAAAAGCCGTCTTCCTTTGTGTAGTGCAGGAATGTGCCATTCCCCGGCCGGAATGGCTCTTTTATTTTCATTTTTCAATTTGTAACGTTATAATAGGTAAAAGACGTTGTCGGTAAGCAAATTTGGACATACTAACTGTAGGGCTTTATAGAAAGTAGGGGAGAAATATGGGCTATCCCAAGGAAGGAGAAACCATTCAAATTCACAGCTATAAGCACAACGGGCTGATTCATAGAATTTGGAATGAGACAACAATCTTAAAAAGTACAGAAATGTGTGTCATCGGAGCCAATGACCGGACGATGGTAACCGAATCAGACGGCCGGACATGGATAACCAGAGAGCCCGCAATCTGTTATTTTCACGCAAGACAATGGTTTAATGTCATCGGGATGCTGAGGGAAGACGGGGTTCATTATTATTGCAACATCAGTTCTCCGTTTGCCTATGATGGCGAAGCAATTAAATATATTGATTATGACTTAGATGTTAAGGTTTTTCCTGACATGACCTACAATATTCTCGATGAAGACGAATATGATGATCATCGGAAAGCCATGAATTATCCAAAAGAAATCGACAGTATTTTAAGAGACTACTTAAATACGCTGCTCCATTGGATTCACCAGCGTCAGGGACCGTTTGCGCCCGAGTTTGTCGATATGTGGTATGAACGGTATTTGCGCTATACAAAATAATGGTTACGTAAAAACCTGTTGCGGGGTACAACAGGTTTTTCACATGGGCTCACACACATCATGATAAAGAGAGAGGGGGAATCAACGTGGGGGTTATGAAACGCTACATGCAATTCGTCAAACCTTATAAGAAGCAAATTTTCGTTACAGTGTTAATCGGGATCGTAAAATTCTCCATTCCGCTTGCTCTCCCATTGCTTCTGAAGTACGTAGTTGACGACATTATTCAAGGAGGCGGCACGGCCAGTGACAAAACCACGTCATTGTTCACGATTATGGCGATCATGTTCGCCTTATTTTTAATTTTGCGCCCGCCTGTTGAATATTACCGGCAATATTTTGCCCAGTGGACTGCCAGCAAGGTGCTTTATGATATAAGAGCTAAGCTGTTTGACCATATACAAAAACTGAGCCTTCGTTTTTACGCGAATACAAGAACAGGGGAAGTCATTTCCCGAGTGATTAATGATGTAGAACAAACAAAGGATTTCGTCATCACAGGGCTGATGAATATATGGCTCGATATGCTGACGATTTTGATTGTAATCTCGATCATGCTCACACTGGACGTTAAATTAACGCTGATCTCTATCGTTTTATTCCCATTATACGGAATATCAGTGAAGTATTTTTACGGCCGTTTACGAAAGCTGACAAGGGAGCGCTCACAGGCTCTTGCTCAAGTGCAGGGGCATTTGCATGAACGCATTCAAGGCATGCCTGTCATCAGAAGCTTTGCGATAGAAGATCATGAACAGGCTCAATTTAATGAGAAAAACGGTCATTTCTTAGATAAAGCCATCCGCCACACGAATTGGAACGCCAAAACCTTTGCGGTCGTTAATACCATTACAGATTTGGCGCCGCTCATCGTCATAGCGTGCGCCGGGTATTTTGTCATTAATGGACCGCTGACAGTCGGAACAATGGTCGCGTTTGTCGGATATATTGACAGAATGTACAACCCTGTTAGAAGGCTGATCAATTCCTCTACAACTTTGACACAGTCAATCGCATCAATGGACAGGGTGTTTGAATTTATTGACGAGCCCTATGAACTCACTGACAAACCAAATGCGATAAAGGCCGATCAGATTCGCGGAGGAGTGGAGTTTCAAAACGTTTCGTTTCAATATGAGAAGGACAAAGAAAATATTCTTCATGATGTATCCTTAAAAGTAAATAGAGGAGAAACTGTAGCTCTCGTCGGCATGAGCGGAGGAGGAAAATCAACGCTCGTCAGCCTGATCCCAAGATTTTATGATGTAACAAGCGGCAGACTGCTGATTGATGGGACGGATATTCGCGATTATGAAGCAAGAAGCCTTCGCAACCAGGTTGGTATGGTGCTTCAGGATACCTTTTTATTTAGTGAAACGATTCGGGAAAATATCGCGATCGGCAAGCCTGATGCCACACTTGAAGAGATAATCGAAGCCGCCAAAGCTGCAAATGCCCATGAATTTATCATGAGTTTTCCAGAAGGATATGAGACCCGGGTGGGAGAACGAGGCGTTAAGCTTTCAGGCGGACAAAAGCAGCGGATCTCAATTGCGCGGGTATTCCTGAAAAATCCGCCGCTCCTCATTTTAGATGAAGCTACATCAGCTCTGGATTTGGAAAGTGAGCATTACATTCAAGAAGCGATGGACAAACTGGCGAAGGATAGAACAACTTTTGTTGTCGCCCACCGTTTATCGACAATCACCCATGCGGATAAGATTGTTGTCATGGAAAACGGGACAATCATTGAAATCGGAACCCATGATGAACTCATGGACTATGAGAGCCAATACAAGCACTTATTTACCATTCAAAATTTGAACTAAAACATCAATCTTATATCCTTTTAACGAAGGATATAAGATTTTTTTGTATATAAAAAAACCCGGCTGTTTAACCGGGTTACTCTTCTGTTTCTATTTCGCAGTCTTTCGGATGATACGTTTGAAAACTTGTGATAAGTGTTTCTAAATGTTCAAGCTGCTCGCGATATTCCACGGCGCTTGCCATAATATTGAGCATGTTGTAATCAATAAGCTCCTCATCCGTATTCTGCTGATTTTTTAAAAATGACTTTGTTAAAAGCTGCTTATACCGGATGCCTTCTTCAACCGCGTCATCATGCGGCTTGATTTTTCCGACAAACCTCATCAAAATCCGTTCGTGCCAGTAAAGCAGGTAATCAAGTTCTTCAGTCAATGTTTCCTGAAACTCTTCCGGCATATGATAGATCTCGTTTTCCAGACGATGCAGCTTCTTCAATGTATCAAGCGCCCGATTTGCAGTAATAATGGCCTGTCTGAACAGGACAAGCTTTCTTGATTTCACATAAGTGGTTTTCTTAAAGTAACTTCTTTCTTCTTTATATAGAAGATATGTCTGATCAAGCTTGATCATTTTTTCTTTCAGTTTTTCAATATCCTCTTTCAAAATCGAATGCTCTGTCGACTGCCGCATGGACAATCTGATCCACTTCATAATTTCTTCGGTGTTTTCGACGGTATTATGAATCAGCTTTGTTTCGTACTTAGGAGGCAAAAACACAAGGTTGACGATAAAGGAAGAAAGCACCCCTAAGATGACTGTGCTTGTTCTGATCAGCGCGAACATTAAAAAGTCGTCACCGGCAGATTCTAATATCGCAATGACTGTTACAAGAGCAATTGAAATTGTATGTTCAATTTTAAGTTTCAGCATGATTGTAATGACAATAACTGCTGTTAACCCGATCATAATCGGGCTGGGTCCGAAAATAAGGCCGAACACTGTGGCAATCACAGCTCCGATGATATTTGCTTGAACCTGGTCAATAATAATGAGAAAAGAGCGGTAAATCGACGGCTGGATCGCAAATATCGCTGCAATTCCAGCGAAAATCGGCGCGGGAAGCCCGATCCACGAAGCCAAATAAAGGGCAAGTGTAATCGCAATCCCGGTTTTGAAAATGCGGGCACCAAGTTTCATTGGTTTGTGCGTGCATTCCTTTCTATAGTAAATTGTGTGACATAGCAAATGGGCTAATCCTTAAAATTCCCGGTTAGTTTATTTGCTAAACAATTAAGTAATATACAGGGATCGATACAAATATTCAAGCTATTTTTCTAGAAAAAGACCAAAATCTTACACGTTGTTTGATTCCATAAAAAAAACAGGAGCTCAAAGCTCCTGTTCAAGGTATCTGATTCTAGTTTTTAAGATGTTTAAAAGCATCCTCGACCGCTGCAAGCGTGTCTTTAATATCCTGCTCTGTATGTGCTGTGGTAATAAACCAAGCTTCATACTTAGAAGGTGCTAAATTAATTCCGCGTTCCAGCATCAGCTTGAAAAACGTAGCGAATGTTTCTCCGTCACTCCGTTCAGCCTGCTCGTAATTTTCGACTTTCTCATCAGAGAAGTATACCGTGAGCGCACCTTTTAACCGGTTGACCGTAATGGTGATGCCGTGTGTTTCTGCGTGCTTCAAAATACCTTCCTCAAGCATAGCGCCAAGGTGATCAAGCTTTTCATACACGCCTTTTTCTTTGAGCACTTCCAGACAAGCGATGCCTGATAGGATGGAAGCGGGGTTCCCTGCCATTGTTCCTGCCTGATAAGCAGGTCCTAGCGGAGCTACCTGCTCCATGATTTCTTGTTTGCCGCCATAGGCGCCAATCGGAAGTCCGCCGCCGATAATTTTCCCGAGTGCTGTTAAATCTGGTTTCACCTGTAAGAGATCCTGCGCGCCGCCATACATAAAGCGGAAAGCCGTAATGACTTCATCGTAAATAACGAGAGCGCCTGCATTATGTGTCAATTCATTTACTTTTTCTAAGAAGCCCTCTTTCGGCTCCACGATACCGAAGTTGCCGACAATCGGTTCAACGAGAACCGCCGCGATTTCACTGCCCCATTTATCAAGAGCCGCTTTATAGCTATCGATATCATTAAATGGTACTGTGATCACTTCGTTTGCAATGCTTTTCGGTACACCGGCTGAGTCTGGTGTGCCAAGAGTAGACGGGCCGGAGCCTGCGGCGACAAGCACAAGGTCCGAATGCCCGTGATAACAGCCCGCAAATTTAATGATTTTTGTCCGGCCTGTATATGCGCGAGCCACGCGGATGGTCGTCATAACGGCTTCTGTACCCGAATTGACGAATCTTACTTTGTCCATAGCGGGAATGGCTTCTTTGAGCATTTTTGCAAATGTAACCTCGTGTTTCGTTGGTGTTCCATACAATACACCGTTCTCTGCCGCTTTTTTAATCGCTTCTGTAATATGCGGGTGGGCATGTCCTGTAATAATCGGACCGTACGCCGCTAAATAATCGATGTATTTGTTGCCGTCCACATCCCAAAAATAAGCGCCTCTTGCTTTCTCCATTGCAACAGGAGAACCGCCGCCGACTGCTTTATATGATCTAGACGGGCTGTTTACACCGCCGACAATGTGCTGTAATGCCTCATTGTGAAGTTCAATTGATTTTGTATGCAAGAATAAAAACCTCCTATATCTCCATGCGTCCTTTCTATTGTAGCATGCTTCCGAACAAGAACAATGGCTTCGGGCTTCAGATTCAGCTGAGATGGTTGTAATCTGGACAAGAATTGGATACGCTTAATAAAAAAACATCCGGAGGTAACGTAATGACTATAGAAATCGGACAAAAAGCGCCTGATCTTGAGTTAAAAGGTGATCATGGGGAAACAGTAAAATTATCGGATTATAAAGGAAAGTACATCGTGCTTTATTTTTATCCAAAGGACATGACACCGGGATGTACAACTGAAGCATGCGATTTTCGGGACAGTCACGAAAGCTTCGCCGAACTGGATGCCGTCATTATCGGCGTCAGCCCGGACAGCCAGGAAAAACACGGAAAATTTAAAGAGAAGCATAACCTTCCATTTCTGCTTCTTGTTGATGACGAGCATAAGCTGGCGGAAGCATTTGATGTGTGGAAGCTGAAGAAAAACTTCGGAAAAGAGTATATGGGAATCGAGCGTTCCACTTTTTTAATTGATAAAGAAGGCCGGCTCATTAAAGAATGGAGAAAAGTAAAAGTAAAGGACCATGTAGCCGAAGCGCTTCAAACCCTCAAAGATATGGCGGAAAAGTAAATCTCTATGAGCCTATGCTTACTTTTACCCTGATATCAATTGACAAATTATCGTAGAAAGAGTTACACTAATTATAAACATTACAATGTAAGAATTTTTTTTAGAAGAGAGGTGCATGACGGATGGCTGCACATGAACTAAAAGAAGCCTTAGAAACGTTGAAGGAAACCGGAGTTCGCATTACTCCTCAACGTCATGCGATTCTGGAATATCTCGTTAACTCTATGGCTCATCCAACAGCGGACGATATATATAAAGCTCTGGAAGGGAAATTTCCTAACATGAGCGTAGCGACGGTATATAACAATTTGCGTGTGTTCCGGGAATCAGGTTTGGTAAAAGAGCTCACATACGGTGATGCTTCCAGCAGATTCGATTTTGTGACATCTGATCACTATCACGCGATTTGCGAAAACTGCGGTAAAATTGTGGACTTCCACTACCCGGGCCTTGATGAAGTGGAGCAGCTCGCTGCCCACGTCACGGGCTTCAAGGTAAGCCACCACCGTTTAGAAATTTACGGCGTCTGCCAAGAGTGTTCGAAAAAAGAAAATCATTAAAAATAAGCTGACCGCACGAAACGGTCAGCTTATTTTATTTCGACATTTTCTTTTTATTATAAGACTCATCAAATTCTTTTCCTTCTAATCTCTTATCTAAAGTCAGCGGCTCTCGGCAATGCATGCACATATCGACTCTTCCTAAAACCTTTGTCTCTTTATCACAGCCTGGACAAATGACGCGAACCGCTTTAGTCGAAAGCATTCCGATCCAAAAGTAAACTACCGTGCTGAGACCGATGGATAAAAGCCCAAGTATCATAAACAAGCTAGAAAGCAAAACTGACTCTTTGAAAAAGATCCCGATGTACATAATGATAAACCCAACGAAAACCAAACTTAACGCAAATGTTCTGATTTTATTAATTTTGCTGGAGTATTTCGCCATGTCCATCCCCCTCTGATTTAACTATAGCACAAACCCGATGGGATTTTCTTCATGTTTTCGGTTGAACTGGAATTTATATATGGAGAGTTACTGTGAAATTGTTTATAATAGTTCAATGTGTTTAGAAAAAAGGAATTTCGTTTTAACCATAGAATTGAATCAAATAGAGAATAAAAAAATTTGAACAATTGCATTGGAGGAATAGTGATGGAAAATCTTCTCCGTCCAATTTACCAAGAAAGAGCAAGTCACCCCAACACATTGGCTGTCATTATGATTGAGAGAAGAAACAAAACATCTTCCTTAACAGATAACTTTGATGCAGCTTTGCTGGTGATTGTAAAGGATGCTGATGAGCCAGTTTTTATAAAGCATTATGAATTTGATCATCAAACAGCTTCTTTGCATGTGGTAACAGATTCTCAGATTCAAGAATGGATTTTACTCGGAACAAATAGAAGAATCATAGATTGGATTGTAAATGGCAGAGTTTTGTTTGACCGTAATGAATACGTTGCTGAGCTGATTGACAGGCTGAATACATTTCCGTTTGCCGAACGTAAACTGAAGATCGGACTCGAATACGGCAAATTAATCAGAAGGTATGTTGAAGGAAAAGCTTTTTTTGAAGCCAATCAATTTTTAGATGCCTACAACGCCGTTGTTCATGCGCTGCATCATTTAGCACGTATTGAAGTAATCGACAGAGGATTCCATCCCGAAACCACGGTGTGGAGCCAAGTGCGCCAGATGGAGCCGCAAGTGTACAAGTTATATTCCGAGCTGATTGAAAGTCACGAGAGCCTGGAAAAAAGACTTGAATTATTATTCTTAGCAAATGATTTTCTCATCCATTCCAAAGCCGAGATCGGTTCGGCGCATCTTTTCGAAGTAATGAAAGAAAAAGACATTTGGCAATTCGGTGAGCTTCTTCAACATCATGACCTAAAGCACTTTACCCAAGATCTTGGCGTTATGCTTGATTACTTGACGGACAAGGGACTTATCAACGTCTGCCAGATAGAAACGAAAGGACAGGCTGTCTATCACCGAGGATATTCTTTTAAAAAAGGTGTTGACTCTGATTCTTGACCGTGTTATATTATTAAACGTCGCTGATGCGCTTCTGAGAAAACAAGCTCACAGCGGCGGGAAAATAAATCAAAAAAACATTTGACAAAAGAAAGTCAAAATGTTATATTAATAAAGTCGCTTCAACAAGAAGTGAAAATGATCTTTGAAAACTAAACAAGACAAAACGTACCTGTTAATTCAGTTTTTAAAAATCGCACAGCGATGTGCGTAGTCAGTCAAACTAGGGCCTGCACGACGCAGGTCATACAGGTGTCGCTGCAGGATGCGGTGAACTTAACCTGTGATCCATTTATCGGAGAGTTTGATCCTGGCTCAGGACGAACGCTGGCGGCGTGCCTAATACATGCAAGTCGAGCGGACAGATGGGAGCTTGCTCCCTGATGTTAGCGGCGGACGGGTGAGTAACACGTGGGTAACCTGCCTGTAAGACTGGGATAACTCCGGGAAACCGGGGCTAATACCGGATGGTTGTTTGAACCGCATGGTTCAAACATAAAAGGTGGCTTCGGCTACCACTTACAGATGGACCCGCGGCGCATTAGCTAGTTGATGAGGTAACGGCTCACCAAGGCGACGATGCGTAGCCGACCTGAGAGGGTGATCGGCCACACTGGGACTGAGACACGGCCCAGACTCCTACGGGAGGCAGCAGTAGGGAATCTTCCGCAATGGACGAAAGTCTGACGGAGCAACGCCGCGTGAGTGATGAAGGTTTTCGGATCGTAAAGCTCTGTTGTTAGGGAAGAACAAGTACCGTTCGAATAGGGCGGTACCTTGACGGTACCTAACCAGAAAGCCACGGCTAACTACGTGCCAGCAGCCGCGGTAATACGTAGGTGGCAAGCGTTGTCCGGAATTATTGGGCGTAAAGGGCTCGCAGGCGGTTTCTTAAGTCTGATGTGAAAGCCCCCGGCTCAACCGGGGAGGGTCATTGGAAACTGGGGAACTTGAGTGCAGAAGAGGAGAGTGGAATTCCACGTGTAGCGGTGAAATGCGTAGAGATGTGGAGGAACACCAGTGGCGAAGGCGACTCTCTGGTCTGTAACTGACGCTGAGGAGCGAAAGCGTGGGGAGCGAACAGGATTAGATACCCTGGTAGTCCACGCCGTAAACGATGAGTGCTAAGTGTTAGGGGGTTTCCGCCCCTTAGTGCTGCAGCTAACGCATTAAGCACTCCGCCTGGGGAGTACGGTCGCAAGACTGAAACTCAAAGGAATTGACGGGGGCCCGCACAAGCGGTGGAGCATGTGGTTTAATTCGAAGCAACGCGAAGAACCTTACCAGGTCTTGACATCCTCTGACAATCCTAGAGATAGGACGTCCCCTTCGGGGGCAGAGTGACAGGTGGTGCATGGTTGTCGTCAGCTCGTGTCGTGAGATGTTGGGTTAAGTCCCGCAACGAGCGCAACCCTTGATCTTAGTTGCCAGCATTCAGTTGGGCACTCTAAGGTGACTGCCGGTGACAAACCGGAGGAAGGTGGGGATGACGTCAAATCATCATGCCCCTTATGACCTGGGCTACACACGTGCTACAATGGACAGAACAAAGGGCAGCGAAACCGCGAGGTTAAGCCAATCCCACAAATCTGTTCTCAGTTCGGATCGCAGTCTGCAACTCGACTGCGTGAAGCTGGAATCGCTAGTAATCGCGGATCAGCATGCCGCGGTGAATACGTTCCCGGGCCTTGTACACACCGCCCGTCACACCACGAGAGTTTGTAACACCCGAAGTCGGTGAGGTAACCTTTTAGGAGCCAGCCGCCGAAGGTGGGACAGATGATTGGGGTGAAGTCGTAACAAGGTAGCCGTATCGGAAGGTGCGGCTGGATCACCTCCTTTCTAAGGATATTATACGGAATATAAGACCTTAGGTCTTATAAACAGAACGTTCCCTGTCTTGTTTAGTTTTGAAGGATCATTCCTTCGAAACGTGTTCTTTGAAAACTAGATAACAGTAGACATCACATTCAATTAGTAACACAAGATATCACATAGTGATTCTTTTTAACGGTTAAGTTAGAAAGGGCGCACGGTGGATGCCTTGGCACTAGGAGCCGATGAAGGACGGGACGAACACCGATATGCTTCGGGGAGCTGTAAGCAAGCTTTGATCCGGAGATTTCCGAATGGGGAAACCCACCACTCGTAATGGAGTGGTATCCATATCTGAATTCATAGGATATGAGAAGGCAGACCCGGGGAACTGAAACATCTAAGTACCCGGAGGAAGAGAAAGCAAATGCGATTCCCTGAGTAGCGGCGAGCGAAACGGGATTAGCCCAAACCAAGAGGCTTGCCTCTTGGGGTTGTAGGACACTCTGTACGGAGTTACAAAGGAACGAGGTAGATGAAGAGGTCTGGAAAGGCCCGCCATAGGAGGTAACAGCCCTGTAGTCAAAACTTCGTTCTCTCCTGAGTGGATCCTGAGTACGGCGGAACACGTGAAATTCCGTCGGAATCCGGGAGGACCATCTCCCAAGGCTAAATACTCCCTAGTGACCGATAGTGAACCAGTACCGTGAGGGAAAGGTGAAAAGCACCCCGGAAGGGGAGTGAAAGAGATCCTGAAACCGTGTGCCTACAAGTAGTCAGAGCCCGTTAACGGGTGATGGCGTGCCTTTTGTAGAATGAACCGGCGAGTTACGATCCCGTGCAAGGTTAAGCAGAAGATGCGGAGCCGCAGCGAAAGCGAGTCTGAATAGGGCGCATGAGTACGTGGTCGTAGACCCGAAACCAGGTGATCTACCCATGTCCAGGGTGAAGTTCAGGTAACACTGAATGGAGGCCCGAACCCACGCACGTTGAAAAGTGCGGGGATGAGGTGTGGGTAGGGGTGAAATGCCAATCGAACCTGGAGATAGCTGGTTCTCTCCGAAATAGCTTTAGGGCTAGCCTCAAGGTAAGAGTCTTGGAGGTAGAGCACTGATTGGACTAGGGGCCCCTACCGGGTTACCGAATTCAGTCAAACTCCGAATGCCAATGACTTATCCTTGGGAGTCAGACTGCGAGTGATAAGATCCGTAGTC
>NZ_CP011101.1:927500-3030000 GCF_000978495.1 Bacillus sp. LM 4-2
CCTCCACCATTATATCATCGCGGGGTGGAGCAGTTCGGTAGCTCGTCGGGCTCATAACCCGAAGGTCGCAGGTTCAAATCCTGCCCCCGCAACCAAATTTTAAAATGGTCCGGTAGTTCAGTTGGTTAGAATGCCTGCCTGTCACGCAGGAGGTCGCGGGTTCGAGTCCCGTCCGGACCGCCATTTTAATACTTAGGCTCGGTAGCTCAGTTGGTAGAGCAACGGACTGAAAATCCGTGTGTCGGCGGTTCGATTCCGTCCCGAGCCACCACCTATGCCGGTGTAGCTCAATTGGTAGAGCAACTGACTTGTAATCAGTAGGTTGGGGGTTCAAGTCCTCTTGCCGGCACTGTTTTTTCAAAATTTAATGTGGAGGGGTAGCGAAGTGGCTAAACGCGGCGGACTGTAAATCCGCTCCCTCAGGGTTCGGCAGTTCGAATCTGCCCCCCTCCACCATTTATAGGGGCATAGTTTAACGGTAGAACAGAGGTCTCCAAAACCTCCGGTGTGGGTTCGATTCCTACTGCCCCTGCCAAATTTATGACATCTTGAGATTATGGCGGTTGTGGCGAAGTGGTTAACGCACCAGATTGTGGCTCTGGCACTCGTGGGTTCGATTCCCATCAATCGCCCCATATTATCATTGGGCTATAGCCAAGCGGTAAGGCAACGGACTTTGACTCCGTCATGCGTTGGTTCGAATCCAGCTAGCCCAGTCTCACTTTTTATATCAGCTGCATATAATGTATTAAGTCCATTAAAAATGCGGAAGTAGTTCAGTGGTAGAACACCACCTTGCCAAGGTGGGGGTCGCGGGTTCGAATCCCGTCTTCCGCTCCAATTACGGCGGCATAGCCAAGTGGTAAGGCAGAGGTCTGCAAAACCTTTATCCCCGGTTCGAATCCGGGTGTCGCCTTCTTATTGCCGGGGTGGTGGAATTGGCAGACACACAGGACTTAAAATCCTGCGGTAGGTGACTACCGTGCCGGTTCAAGTCCGGCCCTCGGCACCAATTTTACTTACATGGTAAGTTGAATTGGTGTTTGTGTTTTATCATTATAACTAATCATATTAATGATCTACTTATGTAGATCATTTTTTTAATGCTTTGATTTATCATAAAAAGTTAAGTTCCGATGCCTATTATAAAGCGGCTGTATAGCTAGTCTTTCAACACTTTTATTTTATATTTCCATAAAAACTTTTTTGAAATACGTTGACACTTTGTGAGATCCATGATATATTTATATTCGTCGGTTAGATACGACGTAAAACTTGCCGGTGTGGCGGAATTGGCAGACGCGCACGACTCAAAATCGTGTTCCTTCTGGAGTGTCGGTTCGACCCCGACCACCGGTATACTGAAAAACCCGTTTCTTAACAGGAACGGGTTTTTATTTTTTATTAAAGAAAAGGAGCCGAGGCTCCTTTTTATACTTACTCAGCGTATTGGTCTAGGATCTCTTCTAGCACCTCTTCTAGCTCTTCTGTATCTTCAAGCTCTGATTGGCTGAAACGGACGCGTACAAGCTGTTCTCCGTCATTATACATCTCTTCCAGCCACCCTCGGAGTCCTCTTGCTCTGCGGTCGACTTCGAAAATGATTTCCAAACCGTCTTCGTCTAAAAGGAAAATGAGCTCTAATTCATCAAGCATCTGACGATAATATCCGGAAGTCGGAACGAATTCGAATTCTTGAACAAACGGAAGACGACGCTGGAAGTAGGGCGCTTGTTCGCAGTCTGCTTCGTTAAGACGGAAGCCCAGGTTTTCGATTGCTTCAAGCACATTTTCAATCCAAGGGTGCGCTTCAACAAAAATGCGGTCATGATCGGATTTATCGATACCGCCTTGAATGTCAAGGTCTGTCACCACGGCAACCTCTACTTTCCCTACAGTGATCGGCGTATCTAGAGGCAGAGTGAATGTGAACGGAAATTGATGCTCTTCACCAGGCTGTATGGTAAATGAACCAGTGACCCGGAAAGAATGAATTGTAGCGTATTTCCGGTGCTCTTCATCGTCTTTTACAATGACATACCGTGTGCTAAGCTGTAAATCGATATAACGGATGTCCTGAGCGATTTTTCCGCCTTTGACATGTACCGTTCCCTGTACTTCTTCTCCTGGAAAATATGCGTCTTTTTCTAAAATTGTATCTACTTTTGCAGCTCCAATTCCGGCACTTGCCGCAAGCTTCTTAAAAAATGACATGTTAGATCTTCCCCTTTTTCTTTTTTCTCAACAGATATACGTAAGAAGGCGGAAAAAAGATTCGTTTGATTCATACTTTTTTCCTATTATTCGTCTCGGCCTAGGGACAGACTAAGAATAATATTGAAAATAAAGGAGTGGATGGAAGTGAATAAAGAAAGTTTGGTTGCAGATGAATTACACAGAATGTTTTTGGCTGGTGAGCTGCAAATCACAGTAGAGGAGGATATAAACAATATTTCCGAAAGGCTGAGAAACGGCGATCTCAGTTTAGACCGATTAAGCGGTGAAGACGCGTTTATAAAAGAAACGGTAAATGAGGCTTTAAGAAGAGTGGAGCAATAAAAAAGAGACGGCATCTCATCTTTGAGATCCCGTCTCTTTTTGTGGTCTTTACTGCAAGATAAAAGCGTAATTGCTCACCCGAGCCACCCCTTTTCTAACAGAAGATCTGACAGTTCATCATGGAGATAAACAGTTGTATCTAATTGATCATGCAATGCTCTTCTGATGTGGGGATTTTCGGCTTCTGTTATTGCGACAGTGTATTTGTTAATGCTGGTTTTTATTGTTGTTAACAAATCAAGAATATCTTTGGGACAAAGACTTTGTTCAATGGGAAACCACCTCCTTTGTTTTTTTAGCAGCTCCTGATAAGAAAGTATTTGGCTTTGTTTCTTGCTTCTATACAAAATGCTATAATAAGCAACAAATTTTGTTGGGGGGTGTGATGATGAAGCAGATTATTGCGATGGGGGGCGGGGGTTTTTCGATGGAGCCGGATAATTTGTCCCTCGATCAATATATCCTCAATCAATCAAAACGAGAGCAGCCTCGTATTTGTTTTTTGCCGACGGCGAGCGGAGATTCCCAAAACTATATTCAGCGGTTTTATCATGCATTTCAAACACTGGATTGTGTGCCGTCTCATTTATCTTTGTTTAAGCCGCCACCATCAGATTTAGCTTCTTTTGTTATGGAAATGGACGTGATTTATGTTGGCGGGGGAAATACGCGGAATTTACTTGTGTTATGGAAAGAGTGGGGGCTTGACCAGATTCTCAGGGAAGCATGGAAGAACGGTGTGGTTTTAGCTGGATTAAGTGCCGGTGCGATCTGCTGGTTTGAAGAAGGGGTGACAGATTCAGCCGGACCGCTGACAAGTTTGAAAAGTTTAGGTTTTTTGCAAGGGAGCTTTTGTCCCCATTATGACGGGGAAAAGGATCGGAGACCGGCATACCACCAGCTGATATCTAACAAGTTCTTATGCAGTGGCTATGCAGCGGATGATGGGGCTGCTCTCCATTTCATAAATGATCAGCTGTTTCAGACTGTGAGTTCAAGGTCGGGTGCAAAGGCATATCGGGTGATGATGGCTGAACATGAAATAGCTGAAATCCCGTTGCCGGTCAAATATTTAGGGTGAAATTGGCTGAATATTATCTATATTCCTCTTTTTTTCAGATTGATTTTATGATAAGATGAGTGCGAAATCAATAGTTACTGGGGGTGCCCGCTTTCGGGCTGAGAGAGAAGGTAAGCTTCTTAACCCTTTGGACCTGATCTGGTTCGTACCAGCGTGGGGAAGTAGAGGAATTGTTTTTGTTATTGTCGTGCTGGGCAATAATATGTTTCTTTCTGACTGTAACCGGGTTCATTTATATGAATCCGGTTTTTTGTGCTGGTTATGGGCTTGATTTTGTCCTTTCAAACGTAGAAAGGGGAAGGAAAAGTAATGCAAAACAATTCAGTGCAGCAAGCCAACATTTCCATTATGTCAAGTTTTTCAGGCAGCAAGAAGGTATACGTGGAGGGCTCTTCTTCGGACATCCAAGTGCCGATGAGGGAGATTCTATTGAGTCCGACGACGGGATCGTTCGGCGAAGAGGAAAACGCGCCTGTGCGTGTCTATGATACAAGCGGACCGTATACGGACCCTGAAGTAACCATTAATATTCAAGAAGGATTAAAGCCGCTCCGCCAAAAATGGATCACAGAGCGCGGTGACGTGGAAGAGTATGAAGGTCGGGCTATAAAACCAGAAGATAACGGTTATAAAAAAGCAAATCCAAACGTAAGCTACCCAGGATTAAAGCGGAAACCGCTGAGGGCGAAGGCAGGTCAAAATGTCACTCAAATGCACTATGCAAAAAAGGGGATCATTACACCTGAGATGGAATTTATCGCCATTCGTGAGCATGTGTCTCCTGAATTCGTCAGAGACGAGGTAGCCAGCGGCCGGGCGATTATTCCTTCAAACATTAATCACCCTGAAAGTGAGCCAATGATTATCGGCCGGAATTTTCATGTGAAGATTAATGCAAATATCGGGAATTCAGCGGTTACGTCATCCATTGAAGAAGAAGTGGAAAAAATGACGTGGGCCATCCGCTGGGGAGCGGATACGATGATGGATCTCTCTACCGGAAAAGATATTCATACGACGCGTGAATGGATTATCCGCAATTGCCCCGTGCCTGTGGGAACTGTTCCGATTTATCAGGCGCTTGAAAAAGTAAACGGCGTAGCGGAGGATTTAACGTGGGAGATTTATCGTGATACGCTAATCGAGCAGGCAGAGCAGGGAGTGGATTATTTTACGATTCACGCGGGTGTTTTGCTTAGGTATGTACCGCTGACTGCCAAACGGACAACTGGTATCGTGTCACGCGGGGGAGCGATTATGGCGCAGTGGTGTCTGGCTCATCATCAAGAAAGCTTTTTATACACACATTTTGAAGAAATATGTGAGATTATGAAAATGTATGATATTGCTTTCTCTCTTGGGGATGGTTTGCGTCCCGGATCAATTGCTGATGCCAATGACGAAGCGCAGTTTGCTGAATTAGAGACGCTTGGAGAGCTGACGCAAATTGCCTGGAAGCATGATGTTCAGGTGATGATTGAGGGTCCTGGACATGTTCCGATGCATAAAATCAAAGAGAACGTCGATAAACAAATGGACATTTGTAAAGAAGCGCCTTTTTACACATTGGGGCCGTTGACAACGGATATTGCTCCGGGATATGACCATATTACTTCAGCGATCGGAGCGGCGATGATCGGTTGGTACGGGACAGCAATGCTTTGTTATGTAACGCCGAAGGAGCATTTGGGGCTGCCAAACCGTGATGATGTTCGTGAAGGAGTCATTACATATAAGATCGCTGCGCACGCTGCGGACCTTGCAAAAGGGCATCCCGGAGCGCAAATCCGGGATGATGCGTTATCGAAAGCCCGTTTTGAATTCCGCTGGCGGGATCAGTTTAATTTATCTCTTGATCCGGAGAGAGCCCTTGAATACCATGATGAAACCCTGCCTGCTGAAGGAGCAAAAACCGCTCACTTTTGTTCCATGTGCGGTCCGAAATTTTGCAGCATGAGAATTTCACAGGATATTCGGGATTATGCGAAGAAAAACGATCTCAGTGAAGCAGAAGCCATAAATAAAGGATTAAAAGAAAAAGCAAAAGAGTTTGTCGATACGGGAAGCAATTTATATCAATAAAAAAAATGAAGATGGAGAATGCTCCATCTTCATTTTTTTAGAAAAACAGAGAGCGTCGAAGCGGAGGAATACTCTGTTCAAAGCGGAAAACATTTTCTGGATCATATGTCGTTTTGACACGGCGGAGTCGTTCAACGTTTTCGCCGTAATATGTTCTTGGCCAGTTTCTGATTTCGATATCTGGCCAATTTACGTAGTCTCCCATCGTTTCTTTCGAAAGGGACGTTCTCAGCCCCTCAATCCAGCGGACATTTTGTCTTTTTTCTCCAGGGGATGTCCAGTTTGTTAAGTATTCCTGGGCGATGATTGCGTCACGATAATAAAATGCCGTTTGGTCGGGAGCGACCCGTCCGGCTGCCCCGCCGAGTGCTTGCTGCCAGACACTGGCGTTTTGATTCGGAGCGTGCTCTAAAAAGTGTTTTATTGTTGAGATCGCACGTTCTGATAATGGCTTTTCAATGAAAGAGCCGGAGCGTTTCATTTTTTGAGGCTGATTGCCTCCCGGGCTGTTAAAAAAGGTTACCGCTTCAATGAATGGCGTTGTTTTTACCATTCCGCTTGTCGGACTTCCTGCTTTCAATAAAGGCTTTAACAGTTTTTTTAACTCTGTTTTTGGCCCGACAAATTGGCCGAGGGCTTCTATGCGGTTTACTTCTTTAGGCCAAAACTCTATTGATGATGTAAGCCGGTCATCTGTATACGGGGCCCAGTTCTGCCACGTGTTATATACTTCCTCAAAATCATCCCATCCCCATGTAATAGAAAAAATCGACACTTGAGAGATGGGCACTGCTTTAAATGTCATGGAGGTGACTATGCCGAAATTGCCTCCTCCGCCTCCCTGAGACGCCCAAAATAAGTCTGGATGATTTGAACAGCTGACTGTAATCAGATCAGCGCCCTCTTTTTCGTCTGCTACGATCATCTCAAGCTGCACGAGGCTGTCGCAAGTAAGACCGGCAGCCCTTGTTAAAAGTCCAATTCCCCCTCCGAGAGTTAAACCTGTGAGCCCTACATTAGCAATGGTGCCTGCGGGAAGCGTCAGGCCGTATTGCCAGAGTGTCCGATAGACTTCTCCCAATTCAGCCCCCGCTTCAATATAGGCCAGCTTTTTATCCTGATTCACAGTTATTTTTTTCATCTCGCTTAAATCAATAACAAGACCGTTATTTAAAAGGGAAAAGTTCTCATAGCTGTGTCTGCCGCCTCTAATACGGAAAGGCACACGGTTTTCACGCGCCCATTTCAGCGCATTGAGTGCATCCTGTTTGTTTTGGCAAAACACAATGATGTCAGGATACCTTTCTAAGCTTAGGTTAATATTGGTTCTTGCTTCGTTATAGTCCGGATCATCCCGTGTCACGATACGTCCGGTCAATTTTGTCTTTTCCACACTCCCACATCTCTTTCTCTCGTATTCTAGTTTCTCTAGCTTATGCGTCAGGGGAAAAGAGTGTATAAGGAAAAAGCGGGGATGCAATCTGATACAGTGTCAACACCCTCAAAAAATAGTTGACAGGTCGGTATTGTATGAATTAACATGGTCAGTACAAATTTTTCAAATTTATCGCGCTGATCGGAACACCGAAGGCTCTTATCGTTTAGATAAGGGCCTTTTTTGTATGAAAAAGGGGGGATTATTGATGGGAGTCAAAAAAGAAAAGGGGAGAAAACGATTCAGGAAGCGAAAAACCTACGGGAATCAGATTTTGCCGCTTGAGCTGCTGATTGAAAAAAACAAACGAGAGATTATAAACAGCGCGGAACTCATGGAAGAAATTTATATGAAGATTGATGAGAAGCATACGCAATGTGTAACTAAATATAAAAAAACCCGCTGACTACAACGGGTTTTTGCATTTCTCCATTAAGAATCTTTTTTAATCGGCAATCCAAGGCCTTCTGCCACGCGTTTTCCGTATTCAGGATCCGCTTTGTAGAAGTGCTCGATTTGGCGCAGCTTGATTTCTTCTTTTTCTACCGGCTTCATGGCATTAACGATATTTTCAACAAGGCGGGTACGTTCATCTTCACTCATTAAACGATACAGATCGCCGGCTTGAGTGTAGTGATCGTAGTGATCGTAGCTTACGCTGTCAGCGATACCTTGTACCGGATATGCTGCTTGCTTATCCTCAGGTGACTCTTTTGGACCGCCGAAGCTGTTAGGCTCGTAATACACAGATCCGCCGCCGTTATCATCAAAACGCATTTGCCCATCACGCTGATAATTGTTTACTTTGTTGCGTGCGCGGTTGATTGGCAGCGCTTGATGGTTTGCACCGACACGGTAGCGGTGTGCATCATGATAAGCAAAAAGTCGACCTTGAAGCATTTTATCCGGTGAAACATCAATACCAGGCACGAGGGTTCCAGGTGAAAATGTCGCTTGTTCTACCTCTGCAAAGTAGTTTTCCGGATTTCTGTCTAGAACCATGCGTCCGACCTCGATTAACGGGTAGTCTTTTTGAGACCAAACTTTTGTGACATCAAACGGATCGAAACGGTACGTATTTGCATCTTCTAAAGGCATGATTTGCACATATAGTTTCCATGCAGGATAATCACCGTTTTCGATTGCGTTGAAAAGGTCTTCTGTATGGTAATCAGGGTTTTCACCGGCAATTTTTGCTGCCGTATTGACATCAAGGTTTTTCACGCCTTGTTCTGTTTTAAAGTGATATTTAATCCATACGCCTTCGCCTTCGGCATTTGTCCATTTGAATGTATGGCTTCCGAAGCCGTGCATGTGGCGAAGTGTCGCAGGAATTCCGCGGTCAGACATCAGGATTGTCACTTGGTGCAGTGACTCTGGTGAAAGTGACCAGAAATCCCATACAGCCGTAGGGTTTTTCAGGTGTGTTTTTGGATCTCTTTTTTGTGTATGGATGAAATCAGGGAACTTAATCGCATCGCGGATAAAGAATACAGGCGTATTGTTGCCGACGATGTCGTAGTTTCCTTCTTCAGTATAAAATTTAACAGCAAATCCGCGCGGGTCGCGAACTGTGTCAGCAGAGCCAAGTTCACCGGCAACTGTTGAGAAACGGATGAACAACGGTGTGCGTTTGCCGACTTCAGAAAGGAAAGCGGCTTTCGTGTATTTTGTTACGTCGTTTGTCACTTCAAAATATCCGTGTGCGCCTGCTCCTTTGGCGTGAACAACACGTTCAGGAACACGTTCTCGGTTGAAATGGGCCAATTTTTCGAGTAAATGTACATCTTGAATTAAAGTTGGTCCGCGAGAACCGGCAGTCATTGAGTTTTGATTATCTCCAACCGGAGCGCCCCAGCTAGTTGTCAGTTTATTTGAACTCATGTTATCACCTCTTGGAATTTATAAGAACATAATATCATCTCTAAGTAAAAAGTCAATATTATTTTATAATTATTATAAAATAGTTATCTCTATTAATCGATATATAGTATCGAAATTGTTGAAAAACCTTGTTGTAACAGCTTTTTATGACACTTAATAATTTTTGGAGAAATAATTTTTCCTTCTCTATTTGCGAAACAAGCAGAGTAAGTGATAAACAAGGATATCAAAAATCGTATTTAAAAAAGAGTTGACATATCGGAATAATTTGAATTAACATGTTATTCAAACAAAAAAACAATTGGGCAGCTGATCGGACCGCCGAAGGCTCTCATCTCTACAAGAACAGAGATGGGGGCCTTTTTGTTTTTTTTGAAGGCGGGGTTGGCAGAAAGAGAGGGATAAAAGTGGCTGTGACCATCAGCATCAAAGAAAAGGCATTTGTTCAAGAAGGCCGCAAAAACACGGTCTTAGAAAACATAGAATTATCAATCGCACCAGGCGAATTTCTAACGCTTATCGGACCGAGCGGGTGCGGAAAAAGCACCCTGTTAAAGATTATTGCAGGGCTTGATTCTGAATATGACGGGAGTGTGGAAATTAACGGCCGCAGCGTAACAGCTCCGGGTATTCAGCAAGGATTTATTTTTCAGGAACACCGCCTCTTTCCTTGGCTGACTGTTGAGCAGAATATTGCAGCCGACTTGAATTTGAAGGACCCAAAAGTCAAACAAAAGGTGGATGAACTGATCGAGATTGTCAGATTGAAAGGATCGGAAAAAGCATATCCGCGCGAGCTGTCAGGCGGCATGTCACAAAGAGTAGCCATCGCCCGGGCCCTGCTGCGGGAGCCTGAGGTGCTGCTTTTAGATGAACCGTTTGGTGCACTCGACGCTTTTACAAGAAAACACCTGCAGGACGTGCTGCTGGATATATGGAGGAAGAAAAAAACAACGATGATTCTCGTGACTCATGATATAGATGAATCTGTTTATTTAGGAAATGAGCTTGCGATCCTTAAGGCCAAACCGGGGAAAATCCATAAGCTGATGCCCATTCACCTGGCGTATCCGCGAAACCGGACGACTCCGGATTTCCAAGCGATCAGACAGAGAGTGCTGTCGGAATTCGAGAAAACAGAAGATTTGGAGTACGCAGAAGGATCAGGGATATAGAAAGGGCGGAAGCGGAAATGAAAAAAGGACTCATTGTATTGGTTGCCGTTATTTTTCTGCTCGCAGGCTGTGGAGCAAATGGAGCCAGCGGTGACCACAAACAATTGAAGGAAATTCGTATTGGTATTCAGCAAAGCTTAAGCCCCCTTTTGATTGCAAAAGAAAAAGGCTGGTTCGAAGATGCATTTGAAAAAGAAGGCATCAAAGTGAAATGGGTGGAGTTTCAAAGCGGTCCGCCCCAATTTGAAGGCCTTGCGGCAGACAAACTTGATTTTTCTCAAGTCGGTAATTCGCCTGTGATCGCTGGACAGGCGGCAGGCATTGACTTTAAAGAAATCGGTTTGTCTCAGGACGGCTTGAAAGCAAACGGCATCCTTGTCAATCAAAACAGCGGCATTCAAGACGTTAAGGGCTTAAAGGGGAAGAAAATTGCAGTCGCCAAAGGCAGCAGCGGGTTTGATTTTTTGTATAAAGCGCTTGATCAAGTGGGGTTGTCAGCTAACGATGTGACAATTATTCAGCTTCAGCCTGATGAAGCAGCTTCCGCATTTGAAAACGGATCTGTTGATGCCTGGTCCATTTGGGAGCCGTACTTGTCCTTAGAAACAATGAAACACGGAGCAAAAATCCTTGTGAACGGAGAAAGCACAGATTTATATTCACCGGGTTTTACTTTAGTAAGAACAAAGTTTTCAGAAGAGCATCCAGACGAAGTGGTCCGTTTTCTGAAGGTGTTTAATAAAGCCGTTGTATGGCAAAAGGAACATCTGGATGAAGCAGCGGACTTATATTCTGACATTAAAGATCTCGATAAAAAGGTCGTCGAAAATGTGCTGAAAAATACTGAGCCACTTAATGAGATCATCAGTGACGACATTGTGAAAGCACAGCAGGAAACAGCAGATTTTCAATTTCGAACAAAGGCGATAGATAAGAAGATTGATGTGAAGGATGTTGTCGATAACACTTTTATCAAAAAAGCATTAGAGGAGCATTCCTCAGGAGGTGATCAATGATGAAAGCAGAGGCTGCGGGCTCGCTGCCCAAAACGAATGCGGAAGCGGTGCGAAAAAAGCCCGGAAGGAAGAGATACGGCTGGATGAAGGGGCTTTTACTGCCCGCTGTCATCATTGCCATCTGGCAGGTCATCGGCGGGCTGGGGGTTGTGTCCGCTACAGTGCTGCCTACACCTGTTACGATTGTTCTGACCTTTAAGGAGCTTATTTTGTCCGGCGAACTGTTCGGCCATCTGCAAATCAGCATTTATCGGGCGGCACTTGGTTTTTTGCTTGGCGCGGGGCTTGGATTGATGATCGGGATTTTGGCCGGATTTTCCAAACGGACGGAGCTGTATCTTGATCCGTCGTTGCAAATGCTTAGAACCGTACCTCATCTGGCCGTCACGCCGCTGTTTATTTTATGGTTCGGATTTGACGAAGTATCTAAAATTTTGCTGATTGCGCTCGGTGCCTTCTTTCCTGTCTATATCAATACGTTTAACGGCATCCGCGGGGTTGACGCGAAGCTGTTTGAAGTCGCCCGGGTGCTTGAATTTAAATGGCATCAGCAGATATCCAAAGTGATATTGCCGGCAGCCCTGCCCAATATATTGCTAGGCATTCGCTTATCGCTCGGCATTGCATGGCTCGGGCTCGTTGTGGCAGAGCTGATGGGCTCAAGCTCGGGAGTCGGCTATATGATCATGGATGCGAGACAGTTTTCACAAACGAATAAAGTCTTTGCAGGGATTATCATTTTTGCAGTGGTTGGAAAGCTGACGGATTCCTTCGTCAGGCTGCTTGAACGAAAGCTGTTAAAGTGGAGAAACAGCTACGAAGGATAAAAGATATAAAGGGGAGATGAATATGGAAATTCTTTGGTTTATACCGACTCATGGAGACGCGAGATATTTAGGATCTGAAAGTGATGGACGGACTGCGGATCATCTTTACTTTAAACAAGTCGCGCAGGCGGCAGACAGGCTGGGATATACAGGAGTTCTTCTGCCAACGGGAAGATCGTGCGAGGACCCGTGGCTTACAGCGTCGGCACTGGCAGGAGAAACAAAGGACTTAAAGTTTTTAGTCGCGGTAAGACCTGGTTTAATGCAGCCTTCTCTGGCAGCCAGAATGACATCCACCCTAGACCGCATTTCAGACGGCCGGCTGCTGATCAACGTTGTGGCAGGGGGCGATCCGTATGAGCTGGCAGGCGATGGCCTGTTTATCAGCCATGATGAGCGCTACGAGGCAACAGACGAATTTTTAACCGTTTGGCGGAGACTTTTGCAGGGAGAAACGGTTTCCTATGAAGGAAAGCATATAAAAGTGGAAAACAGCAATCTGCTTTTCCCGCCGCAGCAAGAGCCGCATCCGCCCATCTATTTCGGTGGTTCGTCACAGGCTGGAATTGAAGCTGCCGCAAAGCATACAGACGTGTACTTGACATGGGGTGAGCCGCCTGAACAAGTAAAAGAAAAGATAGAAAGAGTCAAAAAGCAAGCGGCAAAAGAAGGGAGATCCGTTCGATTTGGCATTAGGCTGCATGTCATTGCCCGTGAAACTGAACAAGAGGCATGGGAAGCGGCAGAGCGCTTGATCAGCCACTTGGATGATGACACCATTGCCAAAGCGCAGGCAGCTTTGAGCCGTTACGACTCTTCAGGCCAGCAGCGGATGGCCGTCCTTCATCAAGGCGATCGGACGAAGCTTGAAATCAGCCCGAATCTGTGGGCGGGGATCGGCCTGGTCAGAGGAGGGGCAGGAACAGCTCTTGTCGGTGATCCGCAGACGATTGCCGACCGGATAGCGGAGTACCAGGCACTCGGCATAGAATCGTTTATATTCTCCGGCTATCCGCATTTAGAAGAAGCGTATTATTTTGCAGAGCTTGTATTTCCGCTTTTGCCGTTTGAAAATGATCGGACGAGAAAGCTTCAGAACAAAAGGGGAGAAGCGGTAGGAAACACTTATTTTGTCAAAGAGAAAAATGCATGAGTTTAACTAAAATAC
Organism: Bacillus sp. LM 4-2; assembly: GCF_000978495.1. Taxonomy (NCBI): domain Bacteria; kingdom Bacillati; phylum Bacillota; class Bacilli; order Caryophanales; family Bacillaceae; genus Bacillus; species Bacillus sp. LM 4-2. The sequence goes on from NZ_CP011101.1 coordinate 940,728, forward strand.
AGCCCCCCGAACATGGTATGATATTCAAAAAAAGGGGGCTTTTTTTCTGAAAACATTGAGAAGCGCGGCAGTCATTTGCCTCATAGCTATGCTGTCAGCATGCGGACATTCAAAACAGATGGAAATCAAAGCGGCGGACATATCAGATCTTGAAAAAAACAGAATGGATGTCGCAGCTTCACAGGCATTCACTGCCGAAGCCGTCAATATCGGTGAAGGTATTTCTTCAGCTGACATGTACATCGAACATTATCAAAAGGGAAAGCTTGTTGAGAGGTTTGGACCGGTTCGTGCAGATTATTCAGAGGAAAAAACTGATACCATACAATTTGTTTATTTTGAGAATGAAGAGGGGGAAGGAAAGAATAAACATACCACCATTCATTTTGGCATTGTGGATAAACAGGGAACTATAGCGGCTGATTCATCGGTGAAACGCGACGATAGCACAACACAGGAAATGACTCAGAATATTTCATCGCCGGAACCGATTACTTTCGAGAAGCCTGCTTTGATCGGCAGCAGTATTAGAGGGACTGACGAGACAATGCACACCTCTGAACATAAAAAAGAGCTCATTAAGCATCAAGATGCGTTACTGTATTATGTGGAATTGCATCATTAGAATGGGCGGCTTCAGGCCGTCTGTTTTACAAAGCGGTATGCTTGCTTTTTTGAATGGTGAATGATACATTTTAAATCGTAACAATTTCGATTTAAAGGGAGGCTATGTGACTTGGCTAAAAAATCAAAAGTGGCAAAAGAGTTAAAACGCCAACAGCTTGTTGAGCAATACGCTGGTATTAGACGCGAGTTGAAGGAAAAAGGAGATTACGAGGCACTCAGCAAGCTGCCAAGAGATTCAGCACCGGGAAGGCTTCACAACCGCTGCATGGTAACGGGGCGCCCGAGAGCATATATGAGGAAGTTTAAAATGTCCAGAATCGCTTTCAGGGAGCTGGCCCATAAAGGCCAGATTCCCGGTGTGAAAAAAGCAAGCTGGTAAGAAAAAACTCCGGCCGATTACAGCGCGCCGGAGTTTTTTTCGTTTTTCTTGAAAGAGATGACGTAGGAAAGGTGCTGGATGATCATGATGATAAACACAATAATAATAGGGAAAAACGGAATGCGCGATTGAAATAGCGGATAAAAAATGAGAAGAACCGCTGCGGCAGGCAGCGAGAAGTAGACAGCGATATATGACGCGCGACATGCTTTTGCCGTCATCATCTGCTCTCTTTCATCCTGCTCTTCAAACTCATCAGGCAGAAGTAGCTGCTTTCTGGCAGGGCGGCTTTTTTTCTGTAAGTACAAATAAACCGCAGACGCCGCAACAAACAGAATAAAGGGAGTGAGGTTTAAATCAAATACCATCCCGCCGCTCTTTGTGCCGAAAAAAGATGCTATGCCTTCTGAGGCTTCAAAGTATGAAATCAGCGCCCAGCATGCAAGGCCAAATAAAACAAGGTGAAAAGCTGCTTTTGTTTTCATGCTCATCTTAGTTTTCCTCCTCTAACCAAAAGACATCCTCCATTTTCATGGAGAAGGCTTTGCAGATTTTCAGTGCTAACAGCAGTGAGGGAACATAATCGCCTTTTTCAATCGCTGCCACAGTCTGTCTTGTGACGCCGACCGTTTCTCCGAGTTTTTCCTGAGAATAGCCGAAGCGTGCCCTCAGCTCTTTTACTTTATTTTTCATCATGACGTCTGTCCCCTTCACAATCTCGATTGATTATATTGTATAGTATACTTAACATTATGTAAATGGAACTTAACAACTTTACAAAAAGATAACTTTTTTTCGACAAAATTTTTATATTCCCTTGACGAAAAATAAATAAACATGTAATATAAAAAAAGTCAGAGCGGTACTGTTGCTGACAATCACAAATGCGGGTGTAGTTTAGTGGTAAAACCTCAGCCTTCCAAGCTGATGTCGTGAGTTCGATTCTCATCACCCGCTCCATACATACGTTATTAACGCAGTGTTTCGTTTCTCAGATAAACGAAGTATTGCGTTTTTTTATGTGAAAAAGAACACGGTATTCGTGTTCTTTTACGTAAGCCAATGTACTGTATGGGTGCCGCCGTGAATTTGTTCAAACATTTTCGTTAATGATGATAAGAGGTTAACAGCGCTGCTTTTCTCAATCGATGGCGGGAAAAAAATGATTTGCAGCATATTCTTAGTCTCGTTTGAAACGGGATAGTGGTTGACGCTGTTTTTGAAATCGCCAAAAATGCCGTTTTCATCAGAGAAAAGCAGTATGTTTTCTTTTTCTCCCAATGAGATCCGGACCGGCTCATGAAGCTTTCCGGCATCATAAATCATAATAGGCAGAGAATATTTTAATGCGAAAAAATCGATTGTGTCATGGGCCGAGTCTTTACTTTCCATGAATTGTTCCTTGGATATCGGGACCAGCATGTCCTCCATTGGGGTTGTTTCTCCCTCAAATGAAGGGTTAAGCTGTTTAAAGAGTTTCTGCCATTCCTTGACGAAGGATTCATCGGATATACCGCCGTCCGCATAGTCGAAAAACAAGGATTCTTGAAACAGGCGGAGTCTGCCTTTCAGCATTTGCGGTGAGGAGCCGACTTCGATATTCTCATAAATGACAGCAGCTGCATGTAAGCCGGCCGCACGTTCAGTAATAACAGAATCAAGTTTGATATTCACTAGCATTCACTCCAGTTACGTGATATCAACCTATTATAAACGCTGTGTCGTTTTATCACAAAGAAAGGAGGCTGTGCAAAACATGAACGTTTATCAGCTCAAAGAAGAATTAATTGAATACGCGAAAAGCATTGGCGTAGACAAGATTGGTTTTACGACCGCTGATACTTTTGACAGTTTAAAAGACCGTTTGATTCTTCAAGAATCACTCGGCTATCTCTCCGGCTTTGAAGAGCCAGATATCGAAAAAAGGGTGACGCCGAAGCTTCTTTTGCCGAAAGCGAAATCAATAGTGGCAATTGCTCTCGCATATCCTTCCAGAATGAAGGATGCGCCGAGAAGCACGAGAACTGAGCGCAGGGGCATTTTTTGCAGAGCTTCCTGGGGAAAAGACTATCATGATGTGCTGAGGGAAAAGCTTGATCTGCTGGAGGATTTTCTAAAAAGCAAGCATGAGGATATCAGAACGAAGTCAATGGTTGATACAGGTGAATTGTCTGATCGCGCCGTTGCGGAACGTGCCGGAATCGGATTCAGTGCGAAAAACTGTATGATCACAACACCCGAGTATGGCTCTTATGTGTATTTGGCGGAAATGATCACAAATATCCCTTTTGAGCCTGATGTGCCGATTGAAGATATGTGCGGGTCCTGCACGAAATGCTTGGACGCCTGCCCAACGGGAGCACTGGTTAATCCCGGGCAGCTTAATGCGCAGCGCTGCATCTCTTTTCTGACCCAGACAAAAGGATTTTTGCCTGATGAATTCCGGACAAAAATCGGAAACCGCCTGTACGGGTGCGATACGTGCCAAACGGTATGCCCTCTCAATAAAGGGAAGGATTTTCATCTTCATCCGGAAATGGAGCCTGATCCTGAGATTGCCAAACCGTTATTGAAGCCGCTTTTGGCCATCAGCAATCGGGAATTTAAGGAGAAATTCGGGCATGTCTCAGGTTCTTGGCGCGGAAAAAAACCGATTCAGCGAAACGCCATTCTCGCGCTTGCCCATTTTAAGGATGCTTCCGCACTGCCTGAATTGACGGAACTGATGCACAAGGATCCGCGTCCTGTCATCAGGGGGACAGCCGCATGGGCAATCGGAAAAATCGGAGACCCCGCCTACGCGGAAGAGCTTGAAAAAGCGCTGGAAAAAGAGAAGGATGAAGAGGCAAAGCTGGAAATTGAAAAAGGAATTGAGTTGCTAAAAGCTTCAGGCATGACTAAACAAGGCCTGTCCTGACATACGTATAGAGCAGAAGGAAAAAACACTTGAGATCATCCAAGTGTTTTTTCTCTATAAAAAAGTATGGCGGGTGGGGTGAGCTTGAAGTACATTTTAGAACAATTAGCGGAGGAGCGGCTGGGCTTTCTGGTTAACGGGCATGCTATGAGACAGGAGTCTCAAGTCGGAGACCTTAAAGTCATGGAGCGTAAGAAAAAGCTTCTGGAAAAACGTAAAGTTGACATCATAAAAGCGAAAGCAAAGGCCGTGATTAATCATGTGCGGGTTGAGGATGACGGAACGACCTGCCTTTCGTATACCATCCATTACGAATACGTGTGTAAGGAACAAGATGACAGCTTGTATATAGAAGAGCACATAGAGGAGCGAATGGCTTTCCTGTATGATCACATTTTGATTAGTGATCAGGAAATTGCGAAAAAGCCGGCTGGATTTCATGAAGGGACCAGTATTATTGACTATTCTGAAGCTGAAGAGGAAAGAGAAGCGTTTGGCAGGGCTTTTCAATACGATCGTCTCGGCGCTGTCCAATATGCCGAGAAATTTTGGAACAAGCGCAATCCTGCTTATAAAAATTTCAGCGATAACTGTACAAATTTTATTTCTCAGTGTCTTCATGCAGGAGGCGCGCCGATGCGCGGTCATCCGAACAGGGGATCAGGCTGGTGGATGAAACAAAGCTCATGGAGCTACAGCTGGACGGTGGCTCACTCTATGAAAATGTATTTGTCGAATTCAAAGGCCGGACTGCGTGCGGTGCGGGTGAAATCAGCGGAAGAACTGATGCCGGGCGATGTGATTTGCTATGACTTCGAAGGAGACGGCCGGTTTAATCATACAACGATTGTCGTGGCAAAGGACAAAGGCAATATGCCGCTTGTCAACGCCCAGACTTATGACAGCAGGATGAGGTATTGGTCATATGAGGATTCTACGGCATACACGCCGTCAATACGATATGCCTTTTTTCATATCGTTGATGATACGACAAAAGAGTAATTAATGTTATAATGATGGGCGGATAAGAAAAACAGAGGTGAACATTGTGGCATTACATGTCGTTTTATATCAACCAGAAATTCCCGCTAACACAGGGAATATTGCACGTACTTGTGCAGCAACCAATACAACGCTACACCTGATTCGTCCGCTCGGCTTTTCAACGGATGATAAAATGCTGAAGCGTGCCGGACTCGATTATTGGGAGTTTGTTAACGTTGTGTATCATGATTCGTTAGAAGAATTGTTTGAGGCATATAAAAAAGGCAAGTTTTTCTTTATTACAAAATTTGGCCAGCAGCCTCATACATCATTTGATTACACTGATCTTGACGAGGATTATTTCTTCGTGTTCGGAAGAGAAACAAGCGGTTTGCCAAAGGATTTAATTCAAAATAATATGGACCGCTGCCTGCGTCTTCCGATGACAGAGCATGTCAGATCGTTAAATCTGTCCAATACTGCCGCGATTCTTGTTTATGAAGCGCTGCGCCAGCAAAATTACCGTGATTTAAAATAGTGAAAAACCCGCTCATCGATGATGGGCGGGTTTTTTTGCGGATGTTGAAATGCTTTGTTTCGTTTTTGGGCTTAACAACGTAACAGTGTTATGTTACAATGTACCCATCAAAGGAGCTGGACTTATGGAAGAACAATTAATCTCTAAAAAAGAATTACTTGAAAGAACATCGATTTCATACGGTCAGCTGTATCGATGGAAGCGGAAAAACTTAATACCTGAGGAATGGTTTATTCGTAAATCCACATTTACAGGGCAAGAGACGTTTTTTCCGAGAGAGGAGATTTTAAAACGTATATCAATGATTCAAAAGATGAAAGAAAATTTGTCTTTGGATGAAATGAGGGAAATGCTGTCGCCGAAAATGAAGGATGTCAGCATGACCGCTGATGAATTGCTTCATAAAGGTTTGGTTTCAAGGCCTGCTCTTGAAGCCTATTCAGAAGACGGAGGAAGTCCGGTTTTTTCATCCAGCGATTTGCTTTCGCTGTTTGTGCTTGAGGGCCTGCTGCAGTCTGGAAATGTCAGCCTTGCAGAAGCAAAAATGGCTGCAGAGGTATTAAAGAAGCATGATACTGAAGAGATTGAAAAACAGACGGAGCTGATTGTGCTCCGCAAGCTCGGTGTCACAACTTGTTTTATAGCGGCTGCGGCGGACAGCATTTTGTTTGAATCATCCGTAAAGGTTGTGGAACGGGTAGATTTATTAAAAGCTTCAGAGGAATTAAAAACAACATTTATGCAGGAGGGCCATCAATGGATGTAGTGGAAAAGCTGGTGATAAATGGATCAGGAAGTTCTAAGGGAGGAACATTTCAATCAGTTGAGATTAATGGCAGCGGGACAGTGGCCGGGGACGTGGAGTGTGACACTTTTTCTTTTAATGGAAACGGAAAAGCGGACGGCAGCGTCAAAGCGAAAGCGGTAACTATCAGCGGTTCAGGAAAGATACATGGAGACGTTGAAGCAGAATCTATCCGGATGAATGGCACTGGTTTTATTCAAGGAGAGGTATCTGCAAAACAATTGAAAATCGCTGGATCATCAACATTTGGCGGCACTGTCAAGGCTGATGGAATTGACATTAGCGGAAAAGCTGTCATGGAAGCAGATTGTGAAACAGAAACCTTTCAATCAGAAGGGAAATGCAAAATCAGCGGGCTTTTAAATGCAGACCAGGTGATCATTAAGCTTTCTGCAGGGGAAAGCTATGCGCGGGAGATCGGCTGCCGCCATCTTCAAGTGACCTGCAGAAAAGGAATGCTGACATTGCTCAGATTGATGCCGCAGCCTGTTCTAACAGCAGAGCTGATCGAAGGTGACGTGATTGAATTGACAAATACAAAGGCGAAAACCGTGCGCGGTAATAAAGTGATCATCGGCCCGGATTGCCAGATTGAAACCGTCGAATACAGCGGGGACTATACCTGTGATCCAAGCGCGTCGGTTGAAACATCCACAAAGTTGTAAGGAGGATCGTAATGGAGACAACAAAACTGGGAAACTTAAAATTATATGGCGCTGGGCATGCCGCAGGAGGCGCGTATCACAATGTCAGCATCAAAGGAGAAGGTGTAGTTGGAGAAGGGCTGTCTGCTGTAGGCTGCCGCATATACGGAACGGGCCTTTTTCTCGGAAAAGCAGAGACTGAGCGGCTGCGTGTGCTCGGAGAAAGTGAATGTAAAGGCGATCTGACAGCCGGCAAAATCAATATATATGGGATAATGAAAGTCAGCGGCTCACTTCAATTTGATCGATTCAATCTGAAAGGCCAGACTGAAATTGGCGGGAATATGACTGGAGAATCCTGCGATGTGAAAGGGAAGCTTAGCGTAAAAGGTGATTGTGAAACAGAAATGTTCCATGTCACAGGCTGTGTTGATGTATCCGGGTTATTAAATTCGGGTGAGATCAAGCTGGGATTGAGCCATGATATAAGCCATGTGCAGGAAATCGGCGGAACAACAATTACAGTGAAAAGACGCGCGAGTTTTTTTAACCGGAAGAAAGGGAAGCTGATCGCCGATGTCATAGAAGGAGATCGGGTTTATTTGGAGAATACCGAAGCGGCAGTTGTCAGGGGAAAAGAAGTGATCATCGGGCCGGGATGCAGCATCGGAACGATTGAGTACGAAAACAAATATGAATGCGATCCGCATTCACAGATTAAAGAAAAAACAAAACTGTAAAACATTGTTCTGTTATACAAAAAGGGTGCTCTTTCAGGAGCACCCTTTTTTATTCTTTTCCAGGCTTGCTTTCGTATCCTGCGGTAAAAATTGATACTAAAAAAGTGACAATGACACCCATCATGATGATTGTTTTCACCGTCTCTCCCCCTCTTCAATTTTTCCGTGCTGTCCGAGTCTGGATGATTCTGTATTTTTCTTTATTATGAACGGTCGCAGTCTGCCTTGTCAACGATGTATAAGTATCTTTATTTTTAAGAAACCAAAGCATGTATCACGAGATGGCGGCATAGATTGTATCAAAGTACCTTATTTGCATAGTGTATCAAACATGATAGAGGAGGTCCTTATGGATATATTAAAGAAAATTGAAAAGTACAGAGAGGAAGAGCAGCGGCTGAAATGGGAAGGAACTTTCGCCGATTATTTGGAGATTATTAAAGAAAATCCGATGGTCGCGCAATCTGCTCATTCTCGAGTTTTTAATATGATAAAAGACAGCGGGATAGAGGAGATTGACGGGCGCAAGAAGTACAGTTTTTTTGACCGCGAGCTGTTCGGGCTTGAAGAATCTCTGGAGCGTCTTGTGGAAGAGTATTTTCATCCGGCTGCCAAACGTCTAGATGTCAGAAAGCGGATTCTATTGCTGATGGGGCCTGTGAGCGGCGGTAAATCCACGCTGGTCACAATGCTTAAAAAAGGTCTCGAAGCGTACACGCTGACAGATAATGGCGCTGTATATGCGATTAAAGGCTGCCCGATGCACGAGGACCCTCTACATTTAATCCCCCATCATTTACGCGATGACTTTTACAGAGAATACGGCATTAGAATAGAAGGAAGTCTTTCTCCTTTAAATGTCATGAGGCTGGAGGAAGAGTACGGAGGAAGAATTGAGGATGTGAAGGTGGAGCGCATCTTCTTTTCAGAAGATAAGCGTACGGGAATTGGAACATTCAGTCCCTCTGATCCGAAATCTCAGGATATTGCCGATTTGACGGGGAGTATTGATTTCTCAACAATCGCCGAGTACGGTTCAGAATCGGATCCGCGCGCTTACCGGTTTGACGGAGAGCTGAATAAAGCGAACCGCGGGATGATGGAGTTTCAGGAGATGCTGAAATGTGATGAGAAATTTCTCTGGCATTTGCTTTCCTTGACACAGGAAGGGAATTTTAAAGCTGGGCGGTTTGCGTTAATTTCTGCTGATGAGCTGATCGTGGCTCACACGAATGAAACGGAGTATCGCTCATTTATTTCTAATAAGAAGAATGAAGCCCTGCACTCAAGAATCATCGTGATGCCGGTCCCTTATAATTTAAAAGTGTCTGAGGAAGAGAGAATTTATGAAAAAATGATCGCAGAAAGCGATGTGGCGGATGTTCATATTGCCCCGCATACGTTGAAGGTCGCCGCGATGTTCTCAATCCTTACCCGGTTAAAAGAACCAAAGCGGTCGGATATTGATCTGGTCAAGAAAATGAGACTGTATGATGGGGAAAGTGTGGAAGGATATAACTCTGTCGACGTTGAGGATATGAAAAAAGAATATAATGATGAAGGCATGAGCGGAATTGATCCGCGGTACGTGATCAACCGGATTTCTTCAACGATTATCAGAAAAAATATGGAGTCGATTAATTCTCTTGATGTTCTTCGTTCCTTAAAAGAAGGTCTTGATCAGCATCCTTCGATTTCAAGCGAGGACAGGGAGCGGTATTTGAATTTTATTTCTGCCGCCCGCAAGGAATATGACGATATTGCGAAAAAGGAAGTTCAAAAAGCGTTTGTGTATTCGTATGAAGAATCAGCAAAAACACTTATGGACAATTACCTCGATAATGTAGAGGCTTATTGCAATAAAAACAAGCTTCGTGATCCTTTGACAGGAGAGGAAATGAACCCTGACGAAAAGCTGATGAGATCCATCGAAGAGCAGATCGGCATTTCGGAAAACGCCAAAAAAGCGTTCCGCGAAGAAATTTTAATCCGCATCTCGGCCTATGCGAGAAAAGGCAAGCGGTTTGATTACAATTCCCATGAAAGACTGCGTGAAGCTATTCAGAAAAAGCTGTTTGCTGATCTGAAGGATGTCGTTAAAATTACGACCTCTACAAAAACGCCGGATGAGCAGCAGCTGAAAAAGGTAAATGAAGTCGTGGCCCGTTTAATTGATGAGCACGGCTACAACTCGACGAGCGCCAATGAGCTGCTGAAATATGTCGGCAGCCTGCTGAACCGATAAGCAACGTGACCCGTCCGAATAGGGCGGGTTATTTTGTCCCATTTTCTAAATAGTTTGTCAATTAAACGTGCATATGTGCATATGATGAATATAAATCTTTTCGAAAGACTTGTTTCATAATCTGGCACAAGCCGGAATACGTATGTATCACGACCACAAATGGTTAAGGAGGGGAATTCATGTCCCAAAATGACAGCGGCCATTTTTTGATTTCTGAGGAAAACTGGTCCCTCCATCGCAAAGGCTTCGATGACCAGCAGCGCCACCAGAAAAAAGTGCAGGAAGCGATCAAAAACAATCTTCCGGACCTCGTAACTGAGGAAAGCATTATTATGTCTAATGGAAAAGATGTAGTGAAGATCCCAATCCGTTCACTTGATGAGTATAAAATCCGTTATAACTATGATAAAAATAAACATGTAGGGCAAGGAGACGGCGAGAGCCAGGTTGGAGATGTTGTGGCCCGGGATGGATCAGACAAAAAACAAGGGCCTGGAAAAGGGCAGGGTGCCGGTGATCAGGCAGGCGAGGATTATTATGAAGCGGAAGTTTCATTAATGGATTTAGAAGAAGCGCTTTTTAAAGAATTAGAGCTTCCGAATCTCCAGCAAAAAGAGCGGGACAATATCATTCATACAGATATCGAGTTTAATGATATCCGTAAAACAGGGTTAACCGGTAATATTGATAAGAAAAGAACGATGATGTCAGCCTTTAAACGAAACGCAATGTCAGGAAAACCGTCGTTCTACCCAATTTATCCGGAGGACCTGAAATATAAGACGTGGAATGACATCACAAAGCCCGAATCAAAAGCCGTCGTTTTAGCCATGATGGATACAAGCGGCAGTATGGGGGTTTGGGAAAAATACATGGCCAGAAGCTTCTTTTTCTGGATGACCCGTTTTTTGCGGACAAAATACGAGACTGTGGAAATTGAATTTATTGCCCATCATACAGAAGCAAGAGTGGTCTCGGAGGAGGATTTTTTCTCAAAGGGAGAAAGCGGCGGAACCATTTGTTCTTCCGTATATCGGAAGTCGCTTGAGCTTATTGATGAAAAGTACAATCCCGCCCGCTATAACATTTACCCGTTTCATTTTTCTGACGGTGACAACCTGACATCTGATAACGCGCGCTGTGTGAAACTGGTCAATGATATTATGAAGAAGGCCAATCTATTCTGTTACGGCGAGGTCAATCAGTACAACAGGCATTCAACGTTAATGTCTGCATATAAAAATGTAAAAGATGAGAAATTTAAGTACTATATTTTAAAACAGAAATCTGATGTTTTTCAGGCTCTAAAGAACTTTTTCAGAAATGAAGAGTCTGGTGTAAGCCATCAATTTTCGTAATGAAAAGCCCATTTCAGGGCTTTTTTTTATTTAATAAAAGCAAGAAAACGCTTGCGAAAAAAATACGGGAGAAAAAGAAATTTTTCCTTTGACAAATCTTCTTTCATTTATTAATATTTTATCTTGTGAACTATTATTGAGGAATGAGGTGAAAAGGAGTTGACTGAATCAGAACGTGCTTTGCTCACTTTTGAACAGCTCTTCGATACGTCTCGGGCGATATATAAAAAACAGAAGAAGATATTGGAGATTGTGCTTGAGCCTTTTGATATTACAGTCCTTCAATATTTGCTGATGTTTAAAATTCATCAAAGCGGAAGCACCCCGCTAAGCAAGCTGGCAATGTCGCTTGATCTTAAGCCTGCTTCTGTGACGCGGATGACAGATATTCTGTATAAACGCCAATTGATGAATCGATATGACAGTCCGGATGACCGCCGTATCGTCATGATTCAGTTAACCGAAGAGGGGGAAGAACTGATAGAAAAAGCCGCTGTGCAATATGCAAAAATGGGTGCTGGCTTGTACCAAAAGCTTGATACCTCCCAGCTGCAGTATTTGCGCAAACTAGCCGGAAGCTTAACGAAGCTTGCTGAAGGCTGTTCAGAAAAAAGCGGTAATTAAAAACTTCTCACATATTTTCACCAGCTTTCCGCAAAATGATAGAGGATGAAACGAAAGGAGAAAACAAAATGAACAGAGGACGTTTAATTCTGACCAACATTATCGGTTTGATTGTTGTTCTTGCAATTATAGCTGGAGGTGCTTACTACTATTATCAAAGCACAAACTACGTAAAAACAGATGAAGCAAAAGTAGCGGGCGATATGGCTGCTATTACTGCTCCAGCAGCAGGTAAAGTATCTGACTGGGATCTGGACGAAGGAAAAACAGTGAAAAAAGGCGACACAGTTGCAAAAATCAAAGGCGAACAAACTGTTGACGTAAAATCCATTATGGATGGAACAATTGTGAAAAACGAAGTGAAAAACGGACAAACCGTACAAGCTGGTACAACAATTGCACAAACGATTGACATGGACAACCTATACATCACAGCAAATATTAAAGAAACAGATATTGCGGATATTGAAGTAGGAAATAGTGTAGACGTAGTAGTTGACGGAGACCCTGATACTACATTTGACGGTACTGTAGAAGAAATTGGTTATGCGACTAACTCAACTTTTGATATGCTTCCTTCTACAAATTCAAGCGGAAACTACACAAAAGTAACACAAAAAGTTCCTGTGAAAATTTCAATCAAAAACCCATCTGATAAGGTGCTTCCTGGAATGAATGCATCTGTTAAAATTTCTGAGTAAAACAGATCAGTCATCAAACCATGAAAGGAGGTTGTCTTAGATGGCTACAGGCAAAGAAAAAAATGCAAAAAACCCTATGTCATTGCTGATTGTGCTAATGGCGGGTTTATTTTTGGCAATTCTAAACCAAACACTGCTTAATGTTGCAATGCCGCACTTAATGACTGAATTTGGCGTAAGTGCAACGACGATTCAGTGGCTGACAACAGGTTACATGCTTGTTAACGGTGTATTGATTCCGTTATCTGCTTTCCTGATTACACGATTTGGCCAGCGGAGTCTCTTTCTCGTCGCGATGTTTTGTTTTACGCTCGGTACGTTAGTCTGCGGTATCGCACCTAACTTCTCTACAATGCTGATCGGCCGTTTGATTCAGGCCGTGGGCGGAGGTATCTTGCAGCCGCTCGTTATGACAACCATTCTGTTAATTTTCCCGCCTGAAAGCAGGGGGAAAGGAATGGGGATTTTCGGGCTAGCGATGATGTTTGCTCCAGCGGTCGGCCCGACTCTTTCCGGGTGGATTATTGAGCATTATACATGGCGCATTATGTTTTACGGACTTGTGCCGATCGGCGCAATTGTTATCATTGTGGCTTTCTTCATCTTTAAAAATATGGTGGAGCCGCAAAAAATCAAACTCGATACTCTTGGCGCAATCCTCTCGATTGTCGGATTCGCCTCCTTATTATACGGAGTCAGTGAAGCCGGATCTGACGGCTGGACCGACCCGATTGTATTGTCTACAGTTATTATCGGAGCCATTGCAATTGTTGCTTTTGTTGTTCAGCAATTGCGTCATGATGATCCGATGCTTGATTTCAGAGTGTTTAAATATGACATTTTCTCACTCTCGAGTGTCATTAATATCATTATTACAGTGGCACTTTACACTGGTATGTTCCTTTTACCGATTTATCTGCAAAACCTGGTCGGCTTTACGGCGCTTCAATCCGGTCTGCTTCTGCTTCCGGGTGCGATCGTTATGCTGATTATGTCACCGATCTCAGGTATTTTGTTCGATAAATTCGGACCGAGACCGCTTGCGATTATCGGGCTTCTCGTGACAGTGGTAACAACGTATCAATACACGCAATTGACAATTGATACACCATATACACACATCATGCTGATCTATTCAATTCGTGCATTTGGTATGTCTCTCTTAATGATGCCAGTCATGACAGCCGGGATGAACCAGCTTCCTGCCCGTCTGAACAGCCACGGAACGGCGATGAGCAACACGCTTCGCCAAATCAGCGGATCAATCGGAACAAGTTTAATTACGACGATTTATACAAACCGGACGACATTCCATTATTCACAAATTGCAGATAAAACAAGCACGGCGGACCCGAACTTCCTCCATGCGTTCCAAAATGCAGTTTCGAATTTAATGGTGAATATGAATGTGTCTTATGATACGGCGAAAACATATGTGTACTCACATATTTATAAACACGCATCACTCGATTCCAATGTCATGGGGATAAATGATGCCTTTATGTGGGCAACCTTATTCTGTGTAGCAGGTTTGATTTTAAGTATCTTCCTGCGTGACGTCAGAAAAGATAAATTGCGTAAGAAGAAAAAAGAGGAGCTTTCATTACTTCCTGCTCCAAAAGAAGCTAAGGAATCTTAATCTGTAAAGGGAGGTTTCCTGAATGAAAATTTATGTAGTGTATGATAGTGAAGGCGAACATACTAAAGTGCTTGCAGAAGCGATTGCTGAAGGCGCGAGAGAAAACGACACGGCTGAAGTGTTCATCGACCATGTAGATCAGGCTGATATCCGCAAGCTTAAAGATATGGATGCGATTATTTGGGGATGCCCAGGGCATTTCGGAACAATCAGCTCCGGTCTTAAAACTTGGATCGACAGACTTGGCTACTTGTGGGCTGAAGGCGAGCTGATCAACAAAGTCGGTGCTGTCTTCTGCACAACGGCAACGACACACGGCGGCTTGGAAATGACAATGCACAATTTAATCACGCCGATGTTCCACCAAGGCATGATCGTTGTCGGACTGCCTGGCAACGTGCCTGAAAACGCACTTTATGGCTCTTATTACGGAGCAGGTGTCACTTGTCCGGTAGACAGTGATGAGTTAATGTCTGAGGAAGGTATTCAGCTTGGACGCGCGTTGGGAAGACGTGTCAGCCAAGTCACAGGAAACCTAACAGCAGGACAGTAAGGAGAGGTTGAAATGGCCATTATTATAGCAATAATTGCTGCTGTCATTGTCATTGCGGCCCTTATTACATTTAACGTCCGCAACGCCTCACCTGGACCTGAGAAGCAAGAAGCAACCGATAGAATCGCACCTCCAGAAGAGGAAAAAAACGAAGCGCATTACCCTGCTGAAGCAAGGGCTGCCGAGCATACGCCATCCGTTGTCAAAAACGATTCTCCAAAAGAGAAGCGTGACACAATGGGTGATGATATTTACAGGCAGGCGCTGCAAAAGTTTAAGCATTCTGATGAAGTTCATGCAGAAGAAGAGGTCACTGAGGAAAGTGACAAAATGCAGGACCGCAGCTATCGTGATGCGCTGCTCTCTATGAAAAATAAGAAAAAGTAATGAAAAAGGCAAATCCGTTTACTCATGCGGGTTTGCCTTTTTTGCTGTTTCCATCAATTATGTTTTTATCAAATAAATCCATGGAATATGTTGTATTCCACCTTGATCTAGTGTACTATGTTACTCATACACCGAGGATTTTTTCCGGGAGGTAAAGACATGAATTCTTTTTTAGGTTTATTAAAGAAAGATATCAAGCTTTCAAGAATGTGGCTGCTAGTATGGATATGCGGAATCATTTTCTTATTGGGAACAGGCCATATTATAGCTTCTCGCACGAAAGAACCTCTAGTCATTTTTGGTTTTTTTGTTGCAGTTGCTTTTTTTCTGCTTTTCTTATCTCCTGTTTTTGTGTTTTATCACCTTCGCAAGGAAGGGAAATCACAGCTTTGGCTGTACAATCCAAATGGCGGCTTATGGCTGTTTTCTTCTAAATTGGCAGCATCTTTGCTCTATCAATTTGTGATTCAGTTGGCATTAACAGCCTATGGCATATGGATGTATCATATGCTCTCTGTAAAAAATCTGCTGGAGCATCAAGTTGATATAACGAGTACAGTGGCTTTGCTGAATATGTATGGGCTTATTTCTTCGTTAGATATGTCAGTAACAGTCATTGTGTTTTGGACTGTTTTTCACTCTCTCAGAAATTGGCGCGGAATGCGGTGGGCTGCGATGGTTCTGTTGGTTGCAGTGTGGTTATTCTTCGATGAATACATCATAAGCCCTTTGGTTGAATCTCAAAAGCATTTCTGGCCTGTAACAGTCTATTGCAATTTTGATTTCCACTTCCACAATGTTTGGAGATTGGAACTAAAACCTATCCATCTGTCTGTGCTAGGGTTGCCTATTACTTTAGTCATCACATTCTTGCTGCTTATCATGGCTTCAAAACTGCTTGATCGTAAAGTAGAGGTGTAAATATGGACAATCAATTCCAATCCTCGAAACCGATTTATCTGCAGATCGCTGATCAGATCTTTTATAGGCTGGTCAGGAAGGAGCTGCTCCCAGGAGACAAGCTTCCTTCAGTAAGAGAAATGGCGATTCAAACTAAGGTAAATCCCAATACAATTCAAAGAACTTACAGTGAGATGGAAAGGCTGGGTATTGTGGAGACAAGAAGAGGTCAAGGGACGTTTATTGCGGAAAAAGCAGAAATCGTAGACGAGCTGAAAGACAAGCTGACACGAGAGGTGCTGGAAGGATTTGTCAAGCAAATGAAAGAGCTGGGGCTAACGAAAGAGGAAATGTTAGAAGGGATTAAAACATTCACAGAGGGAGGCTAAAATGGAAATCAAGCTAGAACATGTATCAAAAAAATACGGCCGCCATACGGCCGTCAATGATGTGTCAATCACCCTATCATCCGGACGGATTTATGGCCTGATCGGACCGAACGGCAGCGGCAAGTCAACGACCCTGAAAATGATGGCTGGCCTTCTGTTTCCGACTTCAGGATTTGTAAAAGTTGATGAAGAGCAGGTTACGAGAGAAATGGTGCGTCAAACGGCTTATCTTACTGAGCTTGATATGTTTTATCCGCATTTCACTGTTAAAGATATGGTGAATTTTTATCAGTCGCAGTTTCCTGATTTTCATACAGAACAGGTTTATAAGCTATTGAATGAGATGCAGCTGAATCCGGAAAAAAAGATCAAAAAGCTATCAAAAGGAAATCGGGGCAGGCTGAAAATCGTTCTTGCTTTAGCGAGACGGGCAGACGTCATCTTGCTTGATGAACCTTTTTCCGGGCTTGATCCGATGGTCAGGGATTCCATCGTAAACAGCCTTGTGTCGTACATTGATTTTGAGCAGCAGATTGTCGTGATCGCGACACATGAAATTGATGAAATTGAGACTTTGTTAGATGAAGTAATCATCCTCGCCAATGGAGAAAAAGTTGCGCAGCGTGAAGTAGAAGATATTCGTGAACAGGAAGGCATGTCTGTTTTGCAATGGTTTAAATCAAAAATGGAAGTTTGCTAGAAAGAGGAGGAATATGATGAAAACAGTGTTGGAATTGAAAAACGTGACTAAAAACATCAGAGGCCGAACGATCATTGATGATCTCAGTTTTACGATTCGTGAAGGCGAGGTATTCGGTTTTTTAGGACCAAACGGAGCGGGGAAAACGACAACCATCCGGATGATGGTGGGGTTAATGAAGCTGTCGAAAGGTGATGTCCTCATTTGCGGCCAATCAATTACGAAAGAATATGCCAAGGCGATTAAGCATATCGGAGCGATCGTTGAGAATCCCGAGCTGTATAAATTTTTGAGCGGATATAAAAATCTCCAGCAATACGCAAGGATGGTCAAGGGTGTCACGAAGGAAAAAATTGATGAAGTTGTTGAACTGGTCGGTTTAACAGACAGAATCCACGACAAGGTGAAAACATATTCTCTGGGGATGAGACAGCGTCTTGGCTTGGCACAATGCCTTTTGCATGATCCGAAAGTGCTAATTCTGGATGAACCGACAAACGGCCTTGATCCGGCGGGGATCAGAGAAATCAGAGATCATTTAAAGAAGCTGACCCGAGAAAGAGGAATGGCTGTCATCGTTTCAAGCCACCTGCTGTCAGAAATGGAACTGATGTGTGATCGAATTGCGATTCTGCAAAAAGGAAAGCTGATCGATATTCAAAATGTAAAAGATGAAAACATTGATGAGAATGATACATATTTCTTCCAGGTTGAGCAGCCGAGTGAAGCCGCTACTGTTTTAAATCAGTACGATTTGCTGAGTAAGACAAATGGTGTAGAAATCAAACTGGCTAAAGAGGAAGTCCCTGCGGTTATTGAATTGCTGGTGATGCAGCAAATCCGTATTTATGAGGTCAAGGTCATAACAAAATCATTAGAGGACCGTTTCTTAGAAATGACAGGTGAAACAAAAGAGGAGGTTCAGCATGCTTAATTTGATTTATAATGAGTGGCTCAAAATTTTCAGCCGTGCCGGAACATGGGTGATGATCGGAATTCTGGGGCTGACAATGGTTGGATTTGCATTTTTGGCGAATCATTTTTCTGCTAGTGAATCAAATTCCCATTGGAAACAAGAGCTTCAAGCACAAAACGCCGAATTAAAGAAAGAAATCAAAGAAGATCCTTCACTGAAAGATGGGTATAAAGAAACAATCACACTCAACGACTATCGCATCGAGCATAATATCCCTAGTGACACGGGCTATACGGCATGGTCTTATGTAACGGATTCGGCAAACTTTACCATCCTTACCGGTCTGTTTACTATTATCATCGCGGCCGGAATTGTCGCTAACGAATTTAATTGGGGAACGATTAAGCTATTAATGATTCGGCCGCTCAGCCGTTTTCAAATTTTGATGTCCAAATATATTACAGTTCTCCTGTTTGGGCTCCTGTTGCTGTTGATTTTATTTATCGGTTCTACTTTATTAGGGTTGATCTTCTTCGGGACGGGTGGTGAAACCGCCGCGAACATTCATTTAATCTATAAGGATGGCCATGTCATTGAGCAAAACATGATGGGGCATTTGGCCACAACGTATCTTTCTGAATCCGTCTCGGCTTTAATGGTGGCGACGATGGCGTTTATGCTGTCTGCGGTATTCAGAAACAGCTCTCTTGCGGTTGGTTTTTCCATCTTCTTGTTGGTTGCCGGTACGACTGCAACTGCATTTATTGCAGCGAAATTTGACTGGGCAAAATATATATTATTTGCTAATGTCGACTTGACTCAGTATGTGGATGGCACACCGTTAATAAAAGGGATGACTATGACGTTTTCTCTCGTCATGCTAGCGATCTACTTTATCATCTTCCTGTTGCTTGCTTTCGGAATCTTCATGAAGCGGGATATTGCAAACTAATAAAGAAAGCTGTTTTGCTTATGCAAAACAGCTTTTTTGTCAAAATAAAAACTGCAGGTTTGCACCTGCAGTTTTTCATATCAATTTATGCTTACGCTTCTTTAGTAACGTTAGCAGCTTGTGGTCCGCGGTTTCCTTCAACGATTTCAAAAGAAACAGCTTGGCCTTCTTCTAAAGTTTTGAAGCCTTCGCCTTGAATAGCAGAGAAATGAACGAATACATCGTCTTGACCTTCTACTTCGATGAATCCGAAACCTTTTTCAGAGTTGAACCATTTTACTTTACCTTCTAACATGAAATTTCCTCCTAAAGCGATCATAACGCTTAAATTCACTATTCTTGCTCTTAACAAACTTTCAAGACGAAAACTCTTACAAAACTTTCTTCTTAAAGATAGTTCGAACAAAAATAATTACCTTTACTCTACCAGTAATCTTCAGAAAAAACAACTGCTTATTGAAATTTTTTTCGGAAAATACCATATTTATTTTTCAATTTGATATTTATTTACGGAAATTCATCTGTTTTCTCGATATGTGATCATACGTTTGCCTTAGTATTCCTTCATTTTGGGAAGATAAGTAATAGGAATTGACAACCTTATTGGATATGAGTAAGGTAAAAGTTAATCAATATTACAAATGACAACGTTTATCAACTAAGAGAGCGTATGTTTTTTATGTCTGATATTGCTTGCATGCTCTAATACATAGATAGGAGTATGGTCACAATGAAAAAGTGGCTTATATGCAGTTTCGTCCTTGTTCTTCTCGTTTCATTTACTGCATGTTCACCGTCTGCAGAACATGAATCGATAAAAATCGGGATTGCTGAGTCTGACGGGGCAATATGGAACTATATTGCTCAAAAGGCTGAAGAGGCAGGGCTGGATATTCAGCTGATCCCTTTTTCTGATTATGCGGAGTCTGATATCGCACTTGCTAACAAAGAAATTGATGCCAACGCCTTTCAAACCATTTCATATTTTCAGTCGTTCACTGAAAAATACAAACTTAATTTGGCACCGCTCGGGACGACATACATAACGCCCATGGGCATTTATTCAAAACGATATGAACGAATCCGAGATATATCGCGGGGAGCTGTCGTTTCTGTTCCGGATAAAGCGTTCGATTTTGGCAGGGCGCTTACGGTGCTCCAGGAAGCGGGTTTGCTAACGCTGAAAAACGGATTTAACGGAACAGGTTCAGTTGATATGATTAAAGATAATCCGAGACACCTGAAATTAAAAGCTGTCCGGCAACAGGATGCAGTGAGCGGTGCCGACGTGTTTGTCATGAAACCATCAGAAGCAAAAAAAGCGGGCTTGAACCCGAAAAAGCATACGCTAAAGAGCGGCGGACTCATGTCTGAGGAAGAGATGAATTTGATTGTTGTCAGAGCGGAGGATCAAGATCGGGAAGCGCTGCAAACCATTCTTGAGCTTTATCAAGCTGATGATACAGCGGCATTTATAGAAAAAGAATATCAGGGAGATCTTGTCCCGGCTTTTCTGCCTTTGAAACGTCTTTCAGATTGGAAGAATGAATTCGAACATTGAATTCATTCTTTTTTTTCTGATAAACACACTCTGTTCCGTCCCGTTTCTTTCGCTTTGTAAAGCATTTGATCGGCAAGAATGGGCAAGGATCCTGGCTGTTCCGTATTATTGGGGTAATGAGCGGCCCCTAGTGATATCGTAACTGAAAGCTCTTCGCCGTTTGTTAATACAATCGGTGCATCGCTTACAGTTCTCCTGATCCGTTCAGCGATCCGGGCTGCTTTATCAAGAGAACAGTTCGGCAGGAGCACGGCAAATTCTTCACCGCCGATCCGAGCGGCAGGATCAGTATTTCGGATGCTCTGCTTCAGACGTAACCCCAGCTCTTTGAGCACCTGATCTCCTTCATGATGGCCATATTGGTCATTGATGGTCTTAAAATGATCGATATCCATATAAATCAGTGCAAATTGAAAATGCGGGGTATCGGCCGCCTGCTGATACAGAGCTTTTGTGGTTTCTTCAAACTTTCTTCGGTTATACACGCCTGTTAAAAAGTCAAAGTGCGCCTGAAACTTATATTGTTTAAAAAGAAGATGTGCATTTGTTTCATGATCAATAATATATAAACTGAGCATGCCGCCCGCTATTGATATGATCCAAAAATACAAATGAAGTTCGTATGAATGTAAATCTATAAGAAAATAAAAGGAAAAGGAGATCAAGCTATTTGTGATTATTAAAAGATAGAAAGCATGTTTTAGTTGAACTTTTTTTCTTCTAGAAACAATGAGTGACGGAATGGCAGCGATACAAATGATAATAACCGAGTATAGTGCAGATGTGTTCATCGTAATCAGCAAGCGGCCTGCAGTGATCATGGCCAGGGCCGTTGCCGTTGAAACCCAGCCTCCATAAAGAGCGGCAATCATAATAGGGATATTTCGAAGATCAATAATTGAATGCTGATAGGTAAATCCAAAAACCATCAGAATAACCCCGAGCAAACCGCAGGCCAGTCCTTTAACAGCTTGAAAGGATATGCTGTCTTTTTTATGTACTAGCCTTTCTTTAAACAGGTGGGTGAAGAGATAATTAAATGTGATTAAAATGGTCAAATTTACAAACAGTTCTTTCAGCAAATATTATCACCCTTATATAAGGTACTAAAGATGGAAGGGAAAGAAAAGAACAAAAAAGGCATTATATAAGGTTTTTTTACTTGAATTGATAAGTTAAAATAATTCGCACTTGACCCATCGGAATTAGTGTAATATAGTAAATGAGAAAATTTGAAGGGAGAGTTTACCTGCTTTGGAGACTTTACTGGTTGTATTACATGTATTTATTTTATTTTTACTTATCTTAGGGCTCTTTGTTATGCAGAAAAAACATGTTTCCTTCTCTAAACGTGTATTTACTGCGCTGGGGCTGGGGATTGTATTCGGATTTGCGCTTCAGCTGATTTACGGCCCGACTTCAAATATAGTCATTCAAACAGCCGACTGGTTTAATATTGCCGGGGGCGGATATGTCAAATTGCTTCAGATGGTTGTCATGCCGCTCGTCTTTATTTCGATTCTCGGCGCATTTACAAAGCTGAAGCTGACAAAAAATCTTGGGAAAATCAGCGGTTTGATTATAGGGATTTTAATAGCAACAACAGCAGTTGCTGCAGCTGTCGGTATCGCGTCCGCGCTTTCATTTGATCTGCAGGCGATTCAGGTTGACCAAGGAAGTACAGAGCTTTCACGGGGGCAGGAGCTTCAGCAGAAATCAGAGGATATGACAGCGAAAACGCTGCCGCAGCAGATTGTTGAACTGCTGCCTGGAAACCCGTTTTTAGATTTTACAGGAGCTAGACCGACTTCAACGATCGCTGTCGTTATTTTTGCCGCTTTCCTTGGAGTGGCATTTCTCGGCGTAAAAAACAAACAGCCGGAACAGGCAGAAACATTTAAAAAACTGGTTGATGCCGTTTATGCCATTGTCATGCGTGTTGTCACACTCATTTTGAGACTGACGCCTTATGGGGTGCTGGCCATCATGACAAAAACAATTGCCACGAGTGATCTTGACAGCATTTTAAAACTGGGCATGTTCGTGATTGCTTCATATGCCGCGTTAATCACTATGTTTATCATTCATTTGCTGCTGCTGACGTTCAGCGGCTTGAATCCGGTGATTTATTTGAAAAAAGCGGTGCCTGTACTTGTATTTGCATTTACGTCAAGATCTAGCGCAGGTGCTTTACCGCTGAATATTAAAACACAGAGAAGCATGGGTGTACCGGAGGGAATCGCAAACTTTGCCGGTTCGTTCGGTCTTTCGATCGGCCAAAATGGATGTGCCGGCATTTATCCTGCGATGCTGGCGATGATGATTGCTCCGACTGTCGGCCAAAATCCATTTGACCCGGTGTTTATTATCACTGTTATCGCAGTCGTTGCCATCAGCTCCTTCGGTGTTGCCGGAGTCGGCGGCGGAGCGACATTCGCGGCGCTTCTTGTTTTATCATCATTAAACATGCCTGTCGCGCTCGCTGGTTTGTTAATCTCAATTGAACCGTTAATCGACATGGGGCGTACTGCTTTGAATGTCAGCGGAAGCATGACATCCGGTCTTATTACAAGTAAGGTCACAAAGGAAATTGATCAAGGGGCATTTCATGATCAATCCAGAGTGATTGAAGCTGAAGAAGCGTAACATATGAAAACGTGTAATCCCAACAGGATTACACGTTAATAAGACCCATGAACCTTGTAATATAAAGGTTTCATGGGTTTCTTTTTCTCATTTTTGGGGAAGATCAGCCGGCATTGCTGATCCAATTTGATTGATTTAATTGAAATGAAAATTGCTTTTTTAACGAGTATTCATGGTATCTTGGAAGACGCTAACTAATCTGTGGCACACATAAAAGATTCCTGCTAGAAGATGAGTATCCAAATCTAATTCAATCGTGCTTCATTGAATTAAAAAAGTTCATAATGAACCTCTTCGCATTATTTTTCTATTAACATTGAATACTTTCGATACACTTTATAGAAACTGGCCGCAAATAAAACAACCATAAGGGCGGGAAGCGACCTCAAAAGAGCAAATGGAGTTTCAAATAAAAATGCTTTCCAAAACCATTCACCTTTCATACTCCAAAGACCTTCAGTTAAATATAAACCTGAATCCTTATAGATCATATAAGAAAAAAACAAACACATGAAACCTAAACCAGAAGAATAATTCATCAATCTTTTATAATAATTACTCTTTGATTGGCGATCCGAGAAGATTTCATTTTGACCATCATCTTCTTTTTGCCAATATCGAATCCCACTAAGCCAAGGGCCATTTATATAATTCCAACCGAAGTCTTCATATATCCCTTTGTAATCTTTGAACTTTTTCTTTGGTAAAATATCTTGGTAATCCAGTCTGATCACATATCTCTTGTCGGTTTTTACGAAAGTGTATATTCCTAATCCACTAATATTTGTACAACGATAGCCTTTTTGTAATTGCTCGTTCAGCCATTGTTCCTCTTTTTCAATATCAAAAAACATCTTAAATTTCTTCATTCGATTCACTTCCTTCGTACAAGGATAAAATATGCAATAACCTATCTTGTTCCATTTTTAAAATGGCGCTTCCTTCTTCAGTTATCATGTAAACTTTTCTCCGGCCTGACTCTCCAACAGGTTCAATCCAACCATGCTTATTCAAGTTTTCAATTGCACCGTATAATGTACCCGCTGCTAAAATAACAGTACCGTTACTTATCTTTTCTATCTTCTGCATTACGGCATAGCCATGGAGCGGCTCACGCAGAGCTAATAAAATATAATGCATGGTTTCAGACAATGGTAATAATTTGTGTTTCATATCCGCACCCTCTATTCAGTTTGACTATATAGTTCAACTTAATAATAATGTAATACAGTTCAACTGAATAGTCAACAGCATTTTCCAACGCTCGAGTAAATTCTAAATGTTGAGTGTTGAAGCAAGAAACAAAATGAAAAGTGTTCTGCCTTTTTCAGCTTTAGATGAGTAATGAATCAATAAAGATTGCTTCGGATAGAGTAGCAGCACAAACAAAAAAATCCTTCAAACGTTCTCATTGAACGAAAGAAGGATTTTTTCAGCTCATCAATTGCACTCCAAATAGGCGGAAAAATATAGAAAACAAGAAGTTTAGAAAAAAACACCTTAAAGGCAATATCTATGTGAGCCTTTATGCAATCCGACAGGTTACACGTTTTTTTAACGGCCGGGTTCTAAGTCCTCCAGCATTTCCATCATCGTGTTGTCGTCCATGACATTCATTGCGCTTTGTTCAAAATGAATGGGTTCAGCATAATGCGGCTGTCTTTTTTTCGCGGCTGTCTCAGTTTGCCTAGTTTGAGACTGTGTATGCTGATGCTGTGGTTGCCGCTGGCTTTGATGCTGCGAACGGTCCTGGTTATCACCGCTGCTTCCGCTAAATGCTTGTTTGACCATGTTTCCTACATTAGAAGCATCAAACGTGTTATTTTCTGAATTTCGTCTGTTCATTTGTCCTGTGATAAACCCGCTGATTCTTTGGCGGATCTGAGGTGATAATGCAGTAATAAGCATAGTTGATCCTATGATCAATGCTGCGGGGCTGATTCCTCTTCGCTGGTTGAACAACATGATCCCTCCTTTGCAGTGTATTCATATTTTCCCCCTCGTTAGACAAATTAACCGTTATATTTCCCGGGAAAGCATTTCCTCCAGATTTGCATGCATAATTAAAGCCAGTTAGAAAAACCTATAAGTAAAGTGATAAAGGAGGAATTCACATGTTTGGAAAAAAACAAGTCCTTGCGTCTGTGCTTCTTATCCCTTTGCTTATGACTGGCTGCGGTGTAGCCGACCAAGGTGAGGGCAGACGTGATAATAATGATGTAAGAAACGTAAATTATCGAAATCCGGCCAATGACGATATGCGGAATGTAAACAATCGGGATAACGTTGACAACAATGTTAATGATAATGTCAATAACAATCGTGTAAATGACGATAATAACAACGACCGAAAACTTGAGGTTGCTGATGAAGCAGCTGATAAAGTAACAGACCTAAAAGAAGTAAAGCATGCCGATATCATTGTGGCTGGAAATCAAGCCTACGTTGCAGTCGTTTTAACCAATGGAAAAAAAGGTGCAGTAGAAAACAATCTGAAGAAAAAAATAGCCAAAAAGGTAAGATCTACTGACAAAAACATTGATAATGTTTACGTTTCAGCTAACCCTGATTTTGTAGAGCGTATGCAAGGATATGGAAAACGTATTCAAAATGGTGACCCAATCGCCGGATTATTTGATGAATTTACACAAACTGTACAGCGCGTATTCCCTAACGCTGAATAAATAAAAAAAGCCGCACAATTTGTGCGGCTTTTTCTTTGCGTTAATGACACACTGCGAACTCAGGCTGCATAGAGTAAAAATAAAAAGGTACAAGACGGACCGGCTCAGGGAGGGAGACGTTTGCGGGATGGCATAGGAAAGCGTGCGGCATCCGCTCTATTCCTGTGCGGAGTCCTTGTGATGCTGGCTGTAAGCTCAGCCATCGTATCAAGCGCGATGTATATCCTGTCTTTTCCAGGTCAGGCATCTGGAATAACAAAAGAACAAGTGACGAAGCACATGAAGAAAGAGTCATTCAAACAGGCCGATATTTATTACACTTCTAAGGAAAAGTCCTTACTGCCATTGACGAAAGAAACGCTTGAATATGCGGTCAGTATTAATCAGATTATGATTGGATATTCGAATCAAAAGCCTATTGACATTATTTTTTTTCCTAATGAAAAACAGATGGAGGCTTACTCCGGTTTATTGGATGTAGTTGGTTTTTATTCTGAACGGGAGCAGCTGATCGGATTGTTGCCTGAAGAGAAAAAGAAACTGTTAGAAGGGGACGAGGTAGCGGTTTATTTGTACCAGAGATTGTTGATTCATGAATACTCGCACCATGCGTTTCACCAGAAATTGAAGGAGCTTGAGACGGATCCCGATGAGTTTCCGTTATGGTTTCATGAAGGGTTAAGCGAGTGGATTGCGAACTATGAATTGCTCATAGATCCGATCACGTTTTCTGTCGTGCCCTTTGACCGTTTGCAGACTGATCGAGACTGGCAGGAAGCTAGAGCCGAATATGACACTGATGTCTATTTGCAAAGCTTTTATATGATCGATGAGCTGACGGACAAATACGGGAAAGACATTATTTCAGAAATGATTAAGGAAACAGCAAAAAAAGGGGACTTTGAAAAAGGGTTTAAATCAGCAACAAAGGAAAGTCTTGATCAATTTGAAAAAGATTTCAAGAAAAAATTTGAAAAAAACAGTGCGGCATTGGATAGTATCTATCCAATGCCTTTGTTATTAGTGAAGTCCTTGCTGACCCATTCCGCCTTGTGTTGGAGGCATTTGTCCTTGGGCAGGGGCGAATGAATTTCTCAGCTGTTCCATATCCTGCGCATCAAGCTGAGGAACCTGGTAATAGCCGTGTTTGTTTTGGTATAGGAAAATTTCAAATGCCATTTCAACATACTCCTGAATTTGCGCAGACAGTACGCGTCTTACGGCCGGATTTGTCATTTCCAGAGAAGCCATCGTCAGCATAGAAGCTTGTGCTTTAATCGCGCAAAGCATTTGTCGGCTGATGATGCTGTCATCAATATCATTCATGGATTGAACAGGTTTTTTAGGCTGTGACGGCTGCATGCCGTAAACAGCCTGGTTGTCCTCCTTCATCATATAAGTTGCTGTTTTTTGTGAAGGTTCGCTGCCTGTTTTGAAGCATTCTGCAGTTATATTGTATTGAGATGTAATGAATTGATGTTGACGATCAAGGATGTTTAGTAATTCTTGATCCTTACAGAATTGTCTCAGCATCATATACTGATCAAGCACAGTAAGTGTTCCGGAAAGCACCTCATGCATATCAAACATTTCATGTCCGCCGTGGTTTTTATGCGGTTTGCCAGGAATACCTTTGTTCATTTGGGATTGCTGCTGCTGATTGAACTGATCCAAACCGAATTCCTCCTTTTTTTTCAGATCAGCTGTATTTTGTGTCAGTCTGCCGTGTATTATGCAGAAGCCTAAAAGGAATTATATGCTGTCTGTCGAAATGATAAGCAGACAAAATCGTTGTCATTATGTGTATATTAAGGGAGGAAATATGATGAGGCGTATTCTGCATATTGTGTTGATCACGGCATTGATGTTCTTAAATGTAATGTACACGTTCGAAGCTGTAAAGGCAGCTGAACCGCAACAGCCTATATCGATTGAGAAGGCAATACAGCAAAAAGAAGGACAGGCGCTTGTCGAAGGATATGCAGTCGGCCAGGCTGTTTCCCCGCAGCATTATAAGCTGACAAGCCCTTTTTCAAATGATTATAATGTTGCGCTGGCAGACCGTAAAAACGAAACATCGCCCGAACACATCCTTCCTGTGCAAATCCCCTCCGCCTTCAGAAGCCAATTTGGGCTGCAAACCAATCCGCTTCTTCTTGGGAAAAAGATAACGGTTCAAGGAAAGCTTGAAAATTACTTTAACACGACAGGACTTAAAAACGTTCAGTCGATGAACGTAACCGATGACACAAAAACTCCGCCGGCTGAACAGCAAGTGACCATAAATGAAGCACGGGGAAGGCTGAATGAAGAAGTAACGATAAAAGGGATCATTACAGCTGATCAAAACGCAATCGGAGGCGGGAAGCTGTCGACCTTTTTGCAAGATGAAACCGGAGGCATTAACATTTATTCGCCATCCCCTGAACAATTTCCCGAATTAAAAGAGGGTATGGATGTCACGGTGACAGGGAAAATCACGTCTTACCAGGGGCTGAAAGAAATCGTTCCAAACTCATCAGGCATCAAAATCAACCAGTCAAATCAATCCCTCCCCGCCCCCAAACACTTAACAATCAATGAACTTATTAACGGCAGCCTAGGTGATCAGTATGAAGGACGCCTTGTGAAACTAACCGCTTTTGTTTCCTCAATTCCAAGTTCTCCTGCCGGCGGCGGTTACAATGTAACAATGATTGATGACGACCATCATGCAATGACGCTCCGGGTTATGAATGAAACAGGGGTGATAAACGAGCTTGATGAGGGCAAATGGTATGAATTTACCGGTGTGTTAAGCAGATACCAAACCTTTCAGCTGCTTCCGCGAAAATCGGCTGACCTGAAGCTGCTTGAAGAGCAGCCCGCACCTCCGTCTGCAGAGGGAGAATATGAAGGGATTGTTGACCGGGTAGTTGACGGCGATACCATTCATCTTAAATCTCCGGTGCTTGGAACGACAAAAATCCGGTTTGTAAATGTAGATACACCCGAAACATATCACACACCAAAAAATGACGCAGATGAAAATCAATTAAGATTTGGCAAAAAAGCATCTGACTATCTAAAAACGGTTCTGTCCCCGGGTGATAAAATTACTGTCAAGGTCGGGAGTGAAGCCAAGGACAGCTATGGCAGATTGCTCGGACAAGTCATAACCGAATCAGGTTCAAACGTGAACTTAGAGCTTGTAAAAAACGGCTATGCTCCGACGTATTTTATTTGGCCGGTTGACAATGAAGAGGATTATCAGCAATTTCAGGCCGCAGTAGCCGCTGCAAAAAAAGATCAAAAAGGAATTTGGAATGAAAACGATCCCCTCATGGAAATGCCGTTTGAATTCAGAGCCAGAGAGCAAGGGAAAGGCCTGACAAGATATGTGGGGGACTCGTCGAATAAAACATATGTGCAGCCAGCTGACTGGAAGAAGATAGCTGTGGAAAACAGAATTTTCTTCGCCTCAGCAAGTGAAGCGGAGAGCGCGGGATATAAAAAAAGGCAAACGGCACCTCAAGAACATGTGCCGCTTAGAATTCTCAGCATGAATGATTTGCATGGCAAAATCGATCAGCAATATGAGCTTGATCTTGATGGAAATGGAACTGTAGACGGCACGTTTGGACGCATGGATTATGCCGCCGCATATTTAAAAGAAAAAAAGGCTGAAAAGAAAAACTCGCTGATTGTGCACGCGGGAGATATGATCGGCGGAAGCTCTCCAGTTTCCTCTCTTCTTCAGGATGAACCGACTGTAGAACTGATGGAGGACATCGGATTTGATGTCGGAACCGTGGGAAACCACGAATTTGATGAAGGCACGGATGAACTTCTGAGGATCTTAAATGGCGGTGATCATCCGAAAGGCACAAGCGGATATGATGGACAGAACTTTCCCCTTGTATGTGCCAATTGTAAAATGAAATCAACTGGAGAGCCCTTTTTGCCGGCTTACGACATCATTAATGTGGAGGGCGTACCCGTTGCTTTTATCGGAGTTGTCACACAGTCGGCAGCTGGCATGGTTATGCCTGAAGGAATAAAAAATATCGAGTTTACAGATGAAGCAACAGCGGTGAATAAGGCGGCCGAAGAGCTCAAGAAAAAAGGCGTGAAGGCCATCGCGGTTCTCGCACATATGTCAGCTGAACAAAACGGCAACGCCATTACCGGTGAGTCTGCTGATCTTGCAAACAAAACAGATTCTGAAATTGACGTGATTTTTGCCGCGCATAATCATCAGGTTGTTAACGGTGAAGTGAATGGAAAACTGATTGTTCAAGCGTTTGAATATGGAAAAGCGATAGGTGTCGTTGATGTAGAGATCGATAAAACGACAAAAGACATTGTCAAAAAGTCCGCGGAAATCGTATATGTTGATCAAAGTAAAATCGAACCGGATGTCAGCGCGTCAGCCATTTTAAAGAAATACGAAACAATTGCGGAACCGATTATCAGCGAGGTAGTCGGCGAAGCCGCTGTTGATATGGAAGGGGGGTATTCAAATGACGGCGATACACCTCTTGGAAACCTGATTGCGGATGGTATGAGAGCTGCCATGAAAACGGATTTTGCCCTTATGAATGGCGGCGGCATACGTGAAGCGCTGAAGAAGGGTCCAATTACGTGGGGAGATCTTTACAATATTCAGCCGTTTGGAAATGTGTTAACGAAGCTTGAGATTAAAGGAAAAGATTTAAGAGAGATTATCAATGCTCAAATCTCGCCGGTTTTTGGGCCTGACTACAGCATCAGCGGGTTTACGTATACGTGGGATAAAGAAACCGGAAAAGCAGTTGATATGAAAATGGCAGATGGCACCGAGATCCAGCCCGATGCCACATATACATTGACCGTCAACAACTTTATGGCGACGGCGACAGGAACCAAATATCAGCCAATCGGACTGCTGGGAAAAAATCCGGTGACAGGGCCTGAGGATTTGGAAGCGACAGTTGAGTACGTGAAGAGTTTTGATGAGCCAATTGCGTATACAAAAGAGGGAAGAATTAAGCTTGCTGAAGCCAGTGATATTGAAGATCCTGTAACAGAAGACCCGGGGACGGAGCATCCAATGAAAGAGGTTCCAGAGCCTGATGTGGATTTGCCTGATATAAAAGAGACTCCGGGCACAGCGCCGGTTCATCAGCTGCCGCCTTCAGCCATTTCGAGATTCAATGAAATACCAATCAACAACACAAAAACCGCTGATACTGCTAATAGCATCAGCACATTGCCGTTACGAAACGAGGGCGGGGAAAGCGGGCCTGAGCATCCGCTTCCAGATACATCAGCAAACTACTATAACTTTATCGTAATCGGTGCGGCGGTGACATTGTCAGGAACTTATCTATATGTCAGAAGAAAAAGGAGCGCCTCCAGAACGTGAAAAAAATTATTCCACTATTCATCATTGCTGCCGGCCTAGTGATCGCAGGCTATGGAGGCTTTAAATTGATCGATACGAATATGAAAACGGAACAGACATTAAAAGAAGCAAAACTGGCGGCTGAAAAGCCGCAGGAACTTTTGGGGACGAAAAATAGCTCAGATCAAGCAAAGAACAAAGCATCATTTAAGCCTGAGACCGGCCAAGCGAGCGGCATTTTGGAAATACCGAAAATCAATGCAGAGCTTCCGATCGTGGAGGGCACCGATGCTGATGATTTAGAAAAAGGTGTCGGGCATTACAAGGACAGCTATTATCCTGATGAAAACGGGCAAATTGTGCTGTCGGGGCATCGGGATACCGTGTTTCGCCGGACGGGAGAGCTGGAAAAGGGGGATCAGCTCCGTCTTCTCCTGTCATATGGAGAATTCACATATGAAATTGTAAAAACAAAAATTGTCGATAAGGATGACACATCTATTATCACGCTCCAGCATGAAAAGGAGGAGCTTATTCTAACGACCTGCTATCCGTTTTCATACGTCGGAAATGCCCCGAAACGCTATATTATATATGGAAAACGAGTGACTTAAAAAGCCGAGGCAGTGCCTGCGGCTTTTCTTCATGAAAAATATGTGCGGCAAAGGTTTTTCATATCAGCCGGGAAAGGGGCTTCAGCAACTATGAGCTCGTCTGTTATCGGGTGAACCGCTTGTACTTTATTGGCGTGCAGTACCTGCCTGTTTAGCAGCTTGCTCCCGCCTCCGTAAAGCGAGTCTCCTGTCAACGGATGTCCGATGCTCGCCATATGAACACGGATTTGGTGTGTTCTGCCTGTTTCCAGCTCTAATTCAACGAGCGACAGCCGTTCTTTCACATTGCTGGCCATTACCTTGAAATGAGTGACGGCTGTTTGCCCGCCTGGTGAAACCCGGCGTCTTGTCGGGTGTGACCGGTCTCTGCCGATTGGTGAATTAATTGTCCCTTTTTTCGTTCGTAGCTTACCTTCAGCGATGGCGGTATACGTACGCTTCAGCGTCTTTTTCTCTAACTGCTGGTCTAAGATGGCGTGTGCCAAACGATGCTTGGCAAAAACGATAGCGCCAGATGTATCCTGATCAAGACGATGGACGTGGCGCACCTTACATGTTTCGCCATTTATCTGATAATGATAAGCGATCAAATTAGCCAGTGTGCCGGTTTGCCCATCCTCATTCGGATGCGTCGCAATGCCAGCGGGTTTATTGACGATGAGCATATGATTGTCCTCATATAAAATATCAAGCTCGCCATACTCCGGAATGACCGAAGATGCTTCACTTTCCTGAAGATCAATGAAGACGCGGTCTCCCTTTTTTACAATCATATTGTTTAAGACCGATTCGTGATTGACCTTTATCTGTTGATGGGACATCCAGTCTTGTATCACTGGTTTAGAAGCTTTGAGCGCTGTTTTGAGTACGGAAAACAGCCATTGGCCGTCCTGTTTTTCATTGATGAGGATCTCAATCCCTCTGCCTTTTTGGTTCATGTTAAATGGCTCCTTTTCGAAGCGGAAGGCTGCTGTTTCTCATAGGAAACACTTACCTTAGCTTTCGCGTTTTTTTCTGTGCTATTCTTGAGTAAGACTTAGGATATTCGATGGCAAGAAAGGTGATTGACGTGAGAATTGTGAACGCAGCAACTGCAGAACAGGAGAGCTTTATCAAGGAGCTGACTATGGAGCTGATCCATGATGTATTTCCTCTTTATTTCTCCGAACTGGACATTCAGCGCTTTAAAAAGAAAGGCGTTCTGTCTTTAAATAACCATTATTACCAAGGAACATTAAAAGAAGCATTTCAAATTATGGCTTGTCTTCAAATGATACATATTATCCTGACCAAGCCTTCGCCGCACTCTGATTTGAGTGATCAGGCGATTTTTGAAAAAAACAGCAAGATGCTGAATGATTTTGGGATTTATTTTCCGTTTGCTTTTTCTGACTTTCAAAAGAAGACTAACAAAGCCTTTTTCGGTCAAAGAAGGCTGATATAATCATGCGGCAAGGGCTTTTCTATTTTCAGAAAAGCTCTTTTTTGTATCAGAGAAATCATATCATAAAACCTTTCCTCTAACTCCCTTTTTAAACGGCTCGTGTCTGAACATACTAATGATTGAAAGGGGTGCTGACAAATGAGTTCAGTTAAAGATACAATGACAACGCAGGTGGCAACCGTTTCTCCGAATCAAACGATTCAGGAAGCGGCTTCTCTAATGAAACAGCATAACGTCGGGGCGATCCCCGTTGTAGAGCAAGGTGTTTTAAAAGGAATGCTGACTGACCGTGACATTGCATTAAGAACTACAGCTCAGGGCCGTGATGGCCAGACACCCGTTTCAGAAGTGATGTCAACAGAACTCGTATCAGGAAACCCTAATATGAGTCTGGAAGACGCGTCGCAGCTGATGGCCCAGCACCAAATCCGCCGCCTTCCTATTGTAGATCAAAACAATCTAGTCGGGATCGTTGCGCTTGGAGACCTGGCAGTCAATCAGATGTCGAACGAGTCTGCGGGATCAGCGCTGACAAACATTTCTCACCAAAACATTCATTAATAAGAAAGAGCTTGCAGTGTGCAGGCTCTTTCTTCACATAAAACCTTACTTTTTGAAAGCAGACTTGTTTCGGGGTATAGTTGAGTGTATACATATGTCTCAATTCGTACTAAAGGAGTTGTACCCAGTGATTAAAGCGTTAATTTTTGATTTTGACGGGCTTATTCTAGATACAGAAACACACGAATATGAGGTTCTTCAGGAAATATTTGAAGAGCACGGCTCAGTTCTGCCGCTATCTGTCTGGGGGAAGGTCATCGGAACTGCTGCGGGTTTCCGGCCTTTTGACTATTTAGAAGAGCAGATCGGGAAAAAGCTGAACCATGAAGAGCTCACACAATTGAGAAGAGAGCGGTTCGCCAAACGCATGGAAACAGAAAAAGCGAGACCTGGTGTCGAAGCGTATTTGAATGCGGCAAAGGATTTAGGCTTAAAAATAGGCCTTGCCTCCAGCTCTGATTATAAATGGGTTTCCGGCCATTTGAAGCAAATCGGCCTGTTTGATGATTTTGAAGTTATTCAAACTGCTGATGATGTGGAAGAGGTAAAGCCGAATCCTGAACTCTATTTATTGGCGGCAAAGAACCTCGGGGTATCGCCAGCGGAATGTCTCGCGTTTGAGGATTCTGTCAATGGTTCGATTGCTGCGAAACGTGCAGGCATGAAGTGTGTCATTGTCCCGAATAAAGTAACGGGTACCTTGATGTTTGAAGACTATGATCACAGGCTTGAATCAATGGCGGAGATGGAGCTCGCCCTATTGCTTGATCATCTGAACTCACAAAACTAGAAAGGAGCGAGTAGGTTGTCTGAGAAATTAGATTTGACCCGGTTTGAAAAGAAAATGGTTATCCGCAATATCGAAGAGAAAGACATCGACAAGATTATCGATCTTCAAAAGGACTGCTTTCCAGGAATGGAGCCTTGGAAGCGGGAGCATTTAATCAGCCATTTGGAGCATTTTCCGGAAGGACAGTTTTGTGCAGAATTCGAAGGTGAAATTATCGGTTCGTGCTCAAGTCTCCTGATTAACTTTGATGAATATGATGACCGCCATACGTGGCAGGACATTACAGATGACGGTTATATCACCAACCATAATCCTGACGGCTTGAATATGTACGGAATTGAAGTCATGGTGCACCCGAAATACAGACGAATGAAGATCGGCCACCGTTTGTACGAGGCGAGAAAGGACTTAGCCAGACGCTTAAACCTGAAAAGCATCATCATAGGCGGACGGATTCCAAACTATCACAAATATGCAGAGGAAATGACAGCGAGAGAGTATGTTGAACAGGTGACACGCCACCAAATTTACGATCCGGTTCTTTCTTTTCAGCTGATGAACGGCTTTACCCTTATGCGAATTAACCCGAACTATCTCCCGGATGATACAGCTTCGATCAAGTATGCGACGCTGATGGAATGGAATAATGTCGATTATCTACCGCAGCAGACAAAACGCTATTATAAATCGGCGTTCCCTGTTAGAATTTGTGTGATCCAATACGAAATGAAGAAAATTTATTCCTTTGAGGAATTTGCGAATCAAGTAGAATACTATGTCGATGTTGCTTCCGACGCAAGATCTGATTTTGCGGTGTTCCCGGAAATTTTCACAACCCAGCTGATGTCCTTCCTTGAGGAACGGTCACCGAGCTTGGCGGTGCAGAGAATTACCGAGTATACAGAAGATTACATCAGCCTGTTTACTGACTTGGCTGTGAAGTATAACGTCAACATTATCGGCGGATCTCATTTCGTCGAAGAGGAAGGCAAGATCTATAATATCGCTTACCTGTTCAGACGGGACGGAACGATCGAGAAGCAATACAAACTCCATATTACGCCGAATGAACGCAAATGGTGGGGGATCAGCGCAGGAGACCAAGTTCGCGTGTTTGATACGGACTGCGGGAAAATCGCGATCCAGATCTGTTATGACATTGAATTTCCTGAGCTTGCCCGGATTGCGGCTGATAAAGGAGCCAAAATCATCTTTACGCCATTTTGTACAGAAGACCGTCAAGGCTATCTGCGTGTCAGATACTGTTCGCAGGCTAGAGCGGTTGAAAATCAAATTTATACGGTTATCTCTGGAACGGTCGGAAACCTTCCGCAAACGGAAAACATGGATATCCAATACGCCCAGTCAGGCATCTTTGCCCCGTCTGATTTTGAATTCGCCCGAGACGGCATTGTCGGCGAAACAAACCCGAATATTGAAATGGTCGTCATCGGCGATGTTGACCTGGAAATTCTCAGAAGACAGCGCCAAAACGGTACAGTGCGCCAGCTAAAAGACAGACGGCGTGATATTTATCATATTCAATATAAAAAATAATTCCCAAAAAACCCGCCTGAATTGGCGGGTTTTTTTAAACAAAAGCGGAATTGTTTAGGTGCTTTCTTTAAAATAAAAGTAAATTGTATAGTGGAGGTGCCTTATGGAGTTTCTGTATTTTCGCCATTTCCTATATCATACAGAAAACGGCTAGGCTTCACATTGCTATTGCAATGGCTGTCCAAGTTGTTTCGAGTGCGACCTTTATCAGTACGATGCTGAGCATTGTCACTTTGCCTGTTTTGCTTTGGAAGCTGCATCCTCTTTCTTCTTGAGAAAGGGGATGTTTTATTATTTACGCGGTTTATTGACTCTGACCCGGTCTGGCTTTATATTGAAGGCAGGGAAATCATCACCAAGACATCACATAAAGAGAAGGTCTGTTTCAATTGAATTGGCATTATAGGGAACGCTAATGAAATGGAGATGATGGGGATGGAAAACATTCAGCAAAATCAGGGATTAAAGCAAAAAGATGAGCAATTTGTGTGGCATGCCATGAAGGGAGCGCATCAAGCGGACAGCCTGATAGCCCAGAAGGCCGAGGGGGCCTGGGTAACCGACATAGACGGACGCCGCTATTTGGATGCGATGTCCGGTTTGTGGTGCGTCAACATTGGTTACGGCAGAAAGGAGCTTGCGGAGGCTGCCTATGAGCAACTAAAGGAGCTGCCTTACTACCCGTTAACGCAAAGTCACGCACCCGCAATTCAACTGGCGGAAAAGCTGAATGAATGGCTTGGCGGCGATTATGTTATCTTTTTTTCCAACAGCGGATCGGAAGCAAACGAAACTGCTTTTAAAATTGCCCGCCAGTACCATCTGCAAAACGGCGACCACAGCCGTTATAAATTCATCTCAAGATATCGGGCATACCACGGCAATACATTGGGAGCGCTCTCAGCTACCGGACAGGCGCAGCGGAAATATAAATACGAGCCTTTGAGCCAAGGGTTCCTGCATGCAGCTCCGCCAGATATATACCGGAATCCTGATGATGCAGACACGCTTGAAAGCGCAAATGAAATCGACCGCATCATGACATGGGAATTAAGCGAAACGATTGCCGGGGTCATTATGGAGCCCATCATTACAGGCGGAGGCATCCTAATGCCGCCGGACGGATATATGAAAAAGGTGGAGGACATTTGCCGGCGCCACGGAGCCCTTTTGATTTGCGATGAAGTGATCTGCGGGTTTGGACGGACAGGCGAGCCGTTCGGGTTTATGCACTACGGTGTGAAGCCTGATATCATTACGATGGCAAAGGGAATCACAAGCGCGTATCTGCCATTGTCAGCGACTGCTATTAAACGGGACATTTTCGAAGCGTATCAGGGGGAAGCTCCTTATGACCGTTTCCGCCACGTGAACACGTTCGGCGGAAGCCCGGCTGCCTGTGCCTTGGCGTTGAAAAACCTGCAAATTATGGAGGACGAACTGCTGATTCAGCGATCCCGCGATCTTGGAGCAAAGCTTTTAGGTGAGCTCCAAGCTCTGAGAGAACACCCGGCAGTCGGGGATGTTAGAGGAAAAGGGCTGCTGATCGGAATCGAACTCGTCAAAGATAAATTGACTAAAGAGCCGGCTGATGCCGCCAAAGTAAACCAAGTGGTTGCGGCGTGCAAAGAAAAAGGGCTGATCATCGGCAAAAACGGCGATACAGTCGCCGGCTACAACAACGTCATCCAGCTTGCGCCGCCATTTTGCCTGACAGAAGAGGACCTTTCCTTTATCGTGAAAACGGTGAAAGAAAGCTTTCAAACGATATAATATAAAAGTGATTTATTAAAGGAGCACATGATGAGTTTTCACAACCAGCCGATCTTACCGGCTATTCGCAATATGAAGCAATTTGATGAGTTTTTAAACAGTTCGTTCTCTTACGGTGTTATTCTTGATATTCATCTCGGCCAGCTGAAGGGCGTGATCAAAGAAGCGCAAAAGCACGGAAAGAACATGATGGTGCACGTCGATCTCATTCAAGGGATTAAGCATGACGAATACGGTGCGGAATTTATATGTCAGGATATCAAGCCCGCTGGGATTATTTCCACAAGATCGAACGTGATTGCCAAAGCGAAGCAGAAGAAAATTTATGCCATTCAGCGCCTGTTTTTGCTTGATACAAGCGCGATGGAGAAAAGCATGGAGTTTATCGGCAAGCATAAGCCTGACTTCATCGAAGTGCTTCCCGGCATCGTTCCGTCACTCATTCAGGAAATAAAAGAGAAAACAGGGATTCCCATCTTTGCCGGGGGTTTCATCCGTACGGAAGAGGATGTAGAGCAGGCATTGAAAGCGGGGGCTGTAGCTGTCACAACATCTAATACCAAATTGTGGAAAAAATATGAAAACTTTTTGACAGAAAGTGATTGACACCGCTTTCATGCATTGATACAATTGCACTAGGTTAATACATTGTGATGGAGAACTCGGAGACCACAGCAGCTCTTTACGGCAAATGTTTATGCACCCGTAAAGCGGTTTGTTGTGGTTTTTTTATTCTCTTCTTCTCTATCATGCTTTTTAATCGTGACTTTAGGAGGAATGTGCTATGACAGCATTTTGGGGAGAAGTCATCGGTACGATGCTGCTTATCATTTTTGGTGCAGGTGTTTGTGCAGGTGTCAATTTAAAGAAATCGCTTTCATTCCAGTCTGGCTGGATTGTTGTTGTATTTGGATGGGGATTGGGTGTTGCGATGGCGGCATACGCGGTTGGCGGCATCAGCGGTGCCCATTTGAATCCGGCGCTAACGATAGCGCTTGCATTTGTAGGAGATTTTCCTTGGAAAGAGGTTCCGGTTTATATTGCGGCGCAAATGATCGGAGCGATCATCGGTGCGGTGATTATCTATCTGCACTACCTCCCGCACTGGAAGTCAACGGATGATCCCGCTGCCAAGCTGGGTGTTTTCTCAACAGGGCCCAGCATTCCGCATACATTTGCAAACGTTTTAAGCGAAGTGATTGGGACATTTGTCCTTGTACTTGGAATCTTGGCCATAGGTGCAAATCAATTTACAGAAGGACTTAATCCTTTAATCGTCGGTTTCCTCATTGTAGCAATCGGTATTTCTCTGGGAGGCACCACCGGCTATGCTATCAATCCTGCACGTGACTTAGGTCCGCGGATAGCCCACGCTTTTCTTCCGATTCCGGGGAAGGGCTCATCAAACTGGAAATACGCATGGGTTCCGGTAGTCGGCCCGATTTTAGGCGGATCATTCGGCGGCGTATTTTACAACGCTACATTTAAAGGGCACATCACAAGCAGCTTCTGGATTGTAAGCGTTATATTGGTTGTGGTATTGTTAGGACTCTATGTTTATACGAAATCACATTCTGCTAAAACATTATCAAATTCAAAATATATTTAATCAAAGGGGAGACATCTTATGGAAACGTACATTTTATCCTTAGATCAGGGGACGACAAGTTCAAGAGCGATTCTGTTTAATAAAGAAGGCAAAATTGTCCACTCTGCTCAAAAGGAATTTACACAATACTTCCCGCATCCTGGCTGGGTTGAGCATAATGCCAATGAAATTTGGGGCTCTGTCCTCGCGGTTATCGCCTCAGTCATCTCTGAATCAGGTATCAGCGCTTCTCAAATTGCCGGCATCGGCATCACGAACCAGCGCGAGACGACGGTTGTGTGGGATAAAGATACAGGAAGTCCTGTCTATAATGCAATCGTTTGGCAGTCCAGACAGACGTCCGGCATTTGTGAGGAACTTCGTGAAAAAGGATATAATGATAAATTCAGAGAAAAAACTGGGCTTTTAATCGATCCATACTTCTCCGGCACGAAGGTGAAGTGGATTTTAGACAATGTGGAAGGCGCAAGAGAAAAAGCGGAAAAAGGCGAGCTGCTGTTTGGAACGATTGATACGTGGCTCATTTGGAAAATGTCAGGCGGAAAAGCGCATGTGACCGATTACTCCAATGCCTCAAGAACACTGATGTTTAATATTTACGATTTAAAATGGGACGATGAACTGCTCGACATTCTAGGCGTACCGAAATCCATGCTCCCTGAAGTGAAGCCGTCCTCTCATGTGTATGCGGAGACTGTTGATTATCACTTCTTCGGAAAAAATATCCCGATTGCTGGAGCGGCAGGCGACCAGCAGTCCGCATTGTTCGGCCAGGCATGCTTTGAAGAAGGCATGGGGAAAAACACATACGGCACAGGATGTTTCATGCTGATGAATACCGGGGAAAAAGCAATTAAGTCCGAACATGGGCTTTTGACAACAATCGCTTGGGGCATTGACGGAAAAGTGAACTATGCGTTAGAAGGAAGCATTTTTGTCGCAGGCTCTGCCATCCAGTGGCTTAGAGACGGATTGAGAATGTTCCAGGACTCTTCGCTTAGCGAATCTTATGCAGAGAAAGTGGATTCAACTGACGGCGTATATGTCGTTCCGGCCTTTGTCGGACTGGGAACGCCTTACTGGGACAGCGATGTGCGCGGTTCGGTTTTCGGCCTGACAAGAGGGACAACAAAAGAGCACTTTATCCGTGCGACACTGGAGTCATTGGCTTATCAGACCAAAGATGTGCTTGACGCAATGGAAGCAGATTCAAACATTTCATTAAAGACGCTTCGTGTAGACGGAGGAGCTGTGAAAAACAATTTCCTAATGCAGTTCCAAGGAGACCTGTTGAATGTTCCTGTGGAGCGCCCGGAAATTAATGAAACGACTGCACTTGGCGCGGCTTATTTGGCGGGTATCGCTGTGGGATTCTGGAAGGACCGTTCTGAAATCGCGAACCAGTGGAATCTGGATAAACGGTTTGAGCCTGAATTAGAAGAAGAAAAACGAAATGAGCTGTATAAAGGCTGGCAAAAAGCCGTGAAAGCAGCTATGGCTTTTAAATAAAGTAATACTATGGTATAATGGTTACAAGTTAATAAGAACGGTCCTGAGATGAGGAGAGACCACAGCACCAAAGTGTAAGCATGCACTTTGGCTGTTGTGGTCTCTTTTTCTATTTACCGTGACAACAAGGAGGAGACGTAATGATGAAACATCAATTTTCAAGTCTTGAAAGAGATCGCATGCTGACAG
Organism: Bacillus sp. LM 4-2; assembly: GCF_000978495.1. NCBI lineage: Bacteria > Bacillati > Bacillota > Bacilli > Caryophanales > Bacillaceae > Bacillus > Bacillus sp. LM 4-2. The sequence goes on from NZ_CP011101.1 coordinate 982,028, forward strand.
ACATGACGAAAAAAACATATGACCTATTTATTATCGGAGGAGGAATTACAGGAGCCGGAACAGCTCTTGACGCGGCATCAAGGGGAATGAAGGTCGCACTAAGCGAAATGCAGGACTTTGCGGCGGGAACATCAAGCCGATCAACGAAGCTGGTACATGGCGGCTTGCGCTATTTAAAACAATTTGAAGTGAAAATGGTCGCTGAGGTAGGAAAAGAGCGGGCGATTGTGTATGAAAACGGCCCGCATGTCACTACACCGGAATGGATGCTGCTTCCGTTTCATAAAGGCGGCACATTCGGTTCATTTACAACATCAATCGGGTTAAGGGTTTATGACTTCCTTGCAGGTGTGAAAAAGTCAGAACGAAGAAGCATGCTTTCAGCAAAAGAAACGCTGCAAAAAGAACCTTTGGTAAAAAAAGACGGCTTAAAAGGCGGCGGGTACTATGTGGAATACCGCACTGACGATGCGAGACTGACCATCGAAGTCATGAAGGAAGCGGTGAAATTCGGGGCAGAGCCTGTGAATTACTCCAAAGTGAAGGAGCTTCTTTACGAAAAAGGCAAAGCCGTCGGCGTATTAATTGAAGATGTGCTGACAAAGAAAGAATATAAAGTGTATGCGAAAAAAATTGTCAATGCTACAGGCCCTTGGGTCGATCAGCTCAGAGAAAAAGACCATTCGAAAAACGGAAAGCACTTGCAGCATACAAAAGGCATTCACCTTGTATTTGACCAGTCTGTCTTTCCGCTGAAACAGGCTGTATATTTCGATACACCTGATGGCCGGATGGTATTTGCGATTCCTCGTGAAGGCAAAACATACGTGGGAACAACAGACACTGTTTACAAAGAGGCGCTGGAGCATCCGCGGATGACAACGGAGGATCGTGATTATGTCATCAAATCAATCAATTACATGTTCCCGGAACTGAATATCACTGCGAATGACATCGAATCCAGCTGGGCGGGGCTGCGTCCGCTGATTCATGAAGAAGGCAAAGATCCTTCTGAAATTTCACGGAAAGACGAGATTTGGACATCTGACTCAGGCCTGATCACCATTGCCGGCGGAAAACTGACTGGATACAGAAAAATGGCGGAGCACATCGTTGATCTTGTCCGTGATCGCTTAAAAGAAGAGGGCGAAAAGGATTTTGGACCATGTAAAACGAAAAACATGCCAATCTCTGGCGGGCACGTCGGCGGTTCGAAAAATCTTATGTCCTTCGTTACCGCGAAAACAAAAGAAGGAATTGCAGCCGGTTTATCAGAAAAAGACGCAAAACAGCTGGCGATCAGATACGGCTCTAACGTAGATCGCGTCTTTGACCGGGTAGAAGCGCTGAAAGATGAGGCCGCGAAACGCAACATTCCGGTTCATATTCTTGCTGAGGCAGAATACAGTATAGAAGAAGAGATGACTGCAACTCCTGCTGACTTCTTTGTCCGCAGAACGGGACGTTTATTTTTTGATATCAATTGGGTAAGAACATATAAAGATGCCGTTATTGATTTTATGAGCGAGCGATTCCAATGGGATGAGCAGGCGAAAAACAAACATACAGAAAACCTCAACAAGCTTTTACACGATGCGGTCGTACCGCTTGAGCAATAAATCATAACGGGCTGTCTGCAGCCCGTTATTTCTTTTTACGTGGAAAGGGCCAGATCTCAGGTTATCAAGTGACAGAGGCACCCGCTTCATATAAAATAATGGCATAAGCTGATACATAGGAGGACGAATATGACTTGGAGAAAGAGCTATGAACGCTGGAAACAGACAGAACATTTAGATCCGGAATTAAAAGAGCGCCTTATTGAATTAGAGGGAGATGAACAGGCCCTTGAGGACTGTTTCTATAAAGACCTTGAATTCGGTACCGGCGGAATGCGCGGGGAAATCGGCGCCGGGACAAATCGGATGAATATTTACACTGTGCGCAAAGCATCGGCCGGGTTTGCGGCATACATCTCGAAGCAAGGTGAGGAAGCGAAAAAACGGGGCGTTGTCATTGCTTATGATTCCCGCCATAAATCTCCGGAGTTCGCGATGGAAGCGGCAAAAACACTTGCGACACAAGGCATCCAAACATACGTGTTTGATGAGCTTCGCCCGACGCCAGAGCTGTCATTCGCTGTCAGACAGCTGAACGCTTATGGGGGAATTGTGGTAACGGCAAGCCATAACCCGCCTGAATATAACGGCTACAAAGTATACGGGGATGATGGCGGCCAGCTGCCTCCAAAGGAAGCGGACATCGTCATTGAGCAGGTAAACGCGATTGAAAATGAGCTGACGATCACAGTGGACGAAGAAAATAAGTTAAAAGAAAAAGGCTTAATCAAAATCATCGGTGAAGATATTGATAAAGTTTATACAGAAAAACTGGCGTCCATTTCTGTACATCCTGAATTATCAGAAGAAGTAGATGTAAAGGTTGTTTTCACACCGCTGCATGGAACTGCAAATAAACCGGTCAGACGCGGACTTGAAGCACTCGGCTACAAAAATGTAACGGTTGTCAAAGAACAGGAACTGCCGGATTCAAACTTCTCCACTGTTACATCGCCAAACCCGGAAGAGCATGCGGCATTCGAATATGCCATTAAGCTTGGGGAGGAGCAGAATGCAGATATTCTCATCGCGACAGATCCTGATGCTGACCGCCTCGGCATCGCGGTGAAAAACGATCAAGGCAAATATACAGTGCTGACAGGAAACCAAACCGGAGCGCTGCTGCTTCATTACCTGCTTTCTGAAAAGAAAAAACAAGGCATCCTGCCTGATAACGGTGTTGTTCTCAAAACGATCGTCACAAGCGAAATCGGCCGTGCTGTAGCTTCTTCATTCGGCCTTGATACGATTGATACGCTGACAGGCTTTAAGTTTATCGGTGAAAAGATTAAGGAATACGAGGCATCAGGCCAGTATACCTTCCAATTCGGTTATGAAGAGAGCTACGGTTATTTAATCGGGGATTTTGCCCGCGATAAGGACGCCATTCAGGCTGCGCTTTTGGCAGTTGAAGTTTGCGCGTTCTATAAAAAACAGGGAATGTCATTGTATGAGGCGCTCATCAATCTCTTTAACGAATATGGTTTTTATCGTGAAGGGTTGAAATCCCTGACGCTGAAAGGCAAACAAGGAGCAGAGCAAATTGAAGCGATTCTTGCTTCCTTCAGACAAAATCCGCCGCAGAAAATGGCGGGCAAACAGGTTGTCACAGCAGAAGATTACGCTGTAAGCAAACGGACGCTTCTGACTGAAAACAAGGAAGAAGCCATCGACTTGCCAAAATCAAATGTACTGAAATACTTCCTGGAAGACGGGTCTTGGTTCTGTCTTCGTCCTTCTGGAACTGAGCCGAAGGTGAAATTTTATTTCGCCGTAAAAGGGTCATCTTTAGAAGACAGTGAAAAGCGACTTGCCGTCCTTTCTGAAGATGTAATGAAGACGGTTGATGAAATTGTTGAGTCGACTGCAAAATAATTCAAGTATGAGCTGGGTCATTGTAAATGATCCAGCTTTTTCTTTTTCTCATCCAAAAGTCTGAAAGAAAATCATCCCATCAGTGAAGTAATGAAATACAAAAAACTGGTATAATCTTAAATACAAGATCAATGCCGGAGTGAGAAACGTGAGCAAAACGAGGATGGAAAAATTAAAAACGCTGAAAACGATTGCGGAAACCTTAAATCAAGGGCACGATATCAAAGCAACACTGGATGAGGTTTTAAAAGAGTTGCTGAGTCTGACAAACCTTCAATCCGGATGGATTTTTCTGATCGAAGAAGATGGGTCTTATACGTTAGCGGCCGACGCTTATCTGCCCCCGGCTTTAAGCCGCAAGGAAAAAGTGCTGATGTGCGAAGGGGAGTGTTACTGCCTGACGAAATTCAATAACGGAGGGCTTAGAAAGGCTGCAAATATCATGAACTGCAAACGCATCGAATCAGCAGAAAACCTGCATTGTTTTGACACAGAAGGGATTACGCATCATGCAACTGTGCCCTTAGAAGACGGGGACAGAAGATTCGGATTGTTAAATGTAGCGGCGGCCGGAAAAACCATGTTTGATGAGGAAGAGCTGCATTTACTCGAGTCTGTCGCCTTTCAGATCGGAACGGCAATCCAGCGTATGAGGCTTTCTGAATATCAACAAAAAAATGCTCTTTTAATGGAGCGTAACCGACTCGCTCAGGAGCTTCACGATTCTGTCAATCAAATGCTGTTTTCCGTCAGTTTAACTGCCAAAGCTGCGAAGACACTAACAAAAGATGAGAATTTACAGCAGATGATTGATTTCATCCAAAACCTATCACAGGACGCGCTCGCAGAAATGAAAGCGTTAATTTGGCAGCTTCGCCCCGGAGGATTGGAAAAAGGGCTGGCTGAAGCCATTAAAAGCTATGGTGCGCTCATTGGATTGAAGATCATTTTTACACAAAAAGGCAGTCCTGTTCTGACTGATGAGCAGGAGCATATGTTATGGCGTGTCGTACAGGAAGCTTTAAATAACTGCAAAAAGCATGCCGGAACGGATACGGCGTATGTTAGTCTGACTGCTTCTTTGGGCCATGCGGAGCTGGATATCATCGATCATGGGGCAGGATTTCGCTATGAAGCGCATACCGGTCTGCCTTCACTTGGCATCAAGGGTATGAAAGAACGAGCGGAAAAAGCCGGAGCTAAGTTTTGGATTGAGTCAGCGCTTGGAACTGGAACAAAGCTGTCCATCAGGCTTCCGCTAACAAGCCGAAAAGGAGGGGCGGTATGAAAATTGTCATTGCTGATGATCATCATGTTGTCAGAAAGGGTCTGCGTTTTTTCTTTGCCACCCAGGATGATATTGAAGTCGTCGGAGAAGCTGCAACTGGATTAGAAGCTCTCCGTGTTATCGAAGAGACAAAGCCGGATCTTGTGCTAATGGATCTGTCTATGCCCGAGATGGACGGCATTCAAGCCATTAAAAAAGCAATACAGCAATTTCCGGAGACGAATATCATTGTGCTGACGAGCTACTCTGATCAGGAGCACGTCATCCCCGCGCTTCAGGCAGGCGCGAAGGCGTATCAATTAAAGGATACGGAGCCCGAGGAATTGGTGAAAACACTAAGACAAGTGCATGGTGGCGAATACAAGCTTTCTACAGCTATTATGCCCCATGTGCTGACACATATGAAAAATCAGCACGACCCGGAAAAAGAAAAATACTATCAATTAACTAGAAGGGAAAAAGACGTTCTGACTGAAATAGCGAACGGGAAAAGCAATAAAGAAATCGCAGCAGCCTTGTTTATTTCAGAAAAAACAGTAAAAACCCATGTATCGAATCTTTTAGCAAAACTTGAAGTGGCCGATCGCACGCAAGCAGCGCTTTTCGCAGTGAAATATAACCTGAATGGAGAGATCTCAAAATGAACATGTTAGTCATAAATGGCACGCCAAGAAAACATGGCAGAACAAGAATTGCAGCATCCTATATTGCAGCTCTGTATCACACGGATTTGATTGATCTAAGCGAGTTTGTATTGCCCGTTTTTAACGGTGAAGCGGAACAATCTGAACTGTTGAAAGTACAGGAGCTTAAGCAACGCGTTACGAAAGCGGATGCGATTGTATTATTATCGCCTGAATATCACAGCGGCATGAGCGGCGCTTTAAAAAATGCCTTGGATTTTCTAAGCAGCGAACAATTCAAATATAAGCCCGTTGCATTATTGGCAGTAGCGGGAGGCGGAAAAGGCGGCATCAATGCGCTGAACAATATGAGAACTGTGATGCGGGGTGTCTACGCCAATGTCATTCCGAAGCAGCTGGTGCTTGATCCGGTGCATATTGATGTTGAAAATGCTACAGTGGCTGAAAACATTAAGGAAAGCATAAAAGAGCTTGTCGAAGAACTCAGCATGTTCGCAAAAGCAGGAAATCCCGGCGTCTAAACGCCGGGATTTGTTTATGTGAGAAGGGCTATTTGATCTTCATAAGTCAGCTCTGTGGCATGATCAATATATCGGAGAAGGGAATACAGCATCTTTTCTAAAACGGCGTAATCCTGTTCAAAATGATACGCATGCAGAAAATGCTCAATTCGTTTTGATAACAAATCGTCCTCTGTACGCACCATTAAAATTAATAAATTATCCCATTGAGAACGATGGGTGTAATAAAGCGCTTTATCGTAATCGGCATAATCCATGAATCGCTTCTCCTTTCTTGGGTGAGAAGTTCATGATTAGTTTATGCCGCATCCTCTGTTATTGACGGGGCAAAACTTGCCGTCTGCGTCAGTAAAGGGGTAGCAATATGAGGGAGACATAAAATCAAAATGCCTGAATGAAGATATCGCTTTTGGTAAACCTATGAGGGAACATATTCTGGGTACAGGAGACTGAAAAAATGAAATCCCTGCCGTATACCATCGCGCTTCTTTTTTGCGGATTGATTATCGTGTCAATGGCTGCAAAAGGTCATTCAACGGACACAGACGAGTCCGTTCAAAAGTGGGAACAGCTTGCCTGGAGCAAAATTCAGGATGAATATAAGGGCGCTTCATTTTCTGATTATGCTTATATGGGGCGTACAGAGGTGAATGATCAGCAGACGAAAGATGTCTTTCGGGTGACAGTCAGACAGAAAGATGACACTTTTTCTGTTCGGGCCGAAGTCTATTTTCATCCGGTGACAAATCATATGATCAGCATCAACGTCTTTAGGCTCTAATAAAAAACTGTACAGCCGTTAAGGCCGCACAGTTTCTATTTTTAGAAATATCGTTTTGCACCGAGATAGCGCTGTTTCCAGTAAGAGTTGTTCATATTGGAAATGACAACTCCGGAATCGTTGGCATTTATGAATTCCCCGTTGCCTAGGTAAATTCCGACGTGGGAAGGGCCGGCTTTATATGTTGTAAAGAAAACAAAATCTCCGACAGCAGGCTGGCTAACTGATTTCATTGTGTTCCAATATCCCGCTGCCGTTAATCTAGATACGGATGTGACTTTGTTCAGTACATAGTAAATGAATCCGCTGCAGTCAAACCCGGACGGTGTCGTGCCTCCCCAGCGATACGGAACCCCAAGCTGCGCTTTAGCGGCCGAAATCATTGTGTTAATCTTCGCACTCGTTGAGCTGGTGTTGTTTGAAGAACCGGATGAAGACGATGATGAAGCTTTTCCGGAAATGACCAGCTTTTGGCCAACCTGCAAGACATCCGTTTTTAAATTGTTTTTCTCACGAATCTGCTGAGCTGTTACTTTAAATTTTTGAGCAATCACCCACAAGGAATCACCGCTTTTCACTGTGTATGTAGTCGTCGTGCCTGAGCTTGCATTTGACGAAGAAGACGACGATGATGAAGAGCCTGAAGATGCTTTACCTGTCAGCTTCAATACTTGTCCAACGTAAAGCACATCTGATTTCAGATTGTTGATATTTCGGATTTGCTGTACAGTCAGGTTATAGTTGTTTGCGATTTTCCAAAGTGAATCACCGCTTTTAACGGTATATTTAGTTGTTGCTGAAGTTTGGTTCGATTTGGATGAATTGTCTTTAGAAGACGTATCAGAGCCGCTTGATTTTGTTTTCAACACCTGATTCACGTAAATGGTGTCTGATTTTAAGTTGTTCAAGACCTTCAATTCAGCGATGGACATATTGACTTTGTTTGCAATTTTCCAAAGTGAATCTCCAAGCTGCACCTTATATGTTCCCGTAGAAGATGAAGAACTTGAACTCTTATTAGAACTGTTTTTTGAACTGGAGCTTGAACTCTTATTAGAGTTGCTTTTTTTACTGGAACTAGAGCTTGAAGAAACTGTACCGGACACCTTTAATTTCTGCCCAGCACGAATTAAATCGCTGCTTAGTCCGTTTAATTTTTTCAGTTCCTGCACGGTCATTTTAAACTCATTTGCGATCAGCCAAAGTGAATCTCCGCTTTTCACTGTGTAAACAGAACTTCCGCTCTTCTTGGTTGTTGAGCTTGAAGTAGATGAAGAAGTGCTGGATTTGCTGCCTGGAATAGTAAGCGTCTGGCCGATCGACAGAACAGTAGTCGAAAGATGATTGGCGGATGTGAGGGCCGCCACACTTGTGTTATAGGTTTGGGCCAGTTTCCATAAAGAATCTCCGCTTTTGACCTTAATCGTTGCTGCTTCAGCTGGTGTCACTACTAAAGTTGTGCCGACAATCGCAGATGCTGTCAGCCCTGCTGCTAATTTCTTTTTCATCTTAGCTCTCCTTTTTCCCCCAATGATTTTGCATTTGCTGTTTCTTTTTTATATCGGCACATTTGTCTCATCGTTTTGCCTTTTTATAAAAATAGCCAAATTATCTTAACAATAAGGGGGAAAAAGGGCATAAAAAAAGAAGGAATCTTAATCTATTCCTTCATTTTTAAAAGCTTCATGATATCTTCTTTGTTTTTGACGAGGTCGCGCAGTGTGTATTTGTCTAAAACTGCGAGGTAGGCTAAAAGAGCTTCATTCAGCACATGTTTTAAGCCGCAAACCGGGGAAATAACACAGAGATTCTTGTTCGCATCAAAACATTCAACAATATTAAAATCGTCTTCCGTTTTTCTGACAACCTCACCGATGTTGATGTCTTCAGGTTCCATGCCTAATCGTATGCCGCCGCCCCGTCCGCGTATCGTTTCTACGTAGCCGAGCTGGCCGAGCCTGTATATGACTTTCATGAGATGATTTTTTGAAATAGAATACGTTTCGGCAATCTGTTTTATATTTGAAAGTTCTCCGGGACGCTCTGCAGCCAGAAAAATCAACACTCTTAATGAATAATCTGTATAATTGGTTAACTTCATAATAAGACCTCAGAATAAGACATTTTCTATATCTTATCATAATCGATTGAAAAATGAAAAAAAAGGAATTAAAAAAACATGCACCCAGCTGGGTGCATGTTTTTTGCTTACATGTCATTCGGCGGATTTTGGTTTTTTCGGTTTTTTTCGATTTCTGTGTTTTGCATTTTGCGTTCAAATGTAGACAGATAACGTGATGCAAAATCCTTACCGCCAAGGCCGAAGGATAAACCGAAAGCGAGTGCGAAGCCGCTAAGAACGATGATAAACGCGGAATTGACGATTGTCGCAGCGACACCAAGCTGATCCAGGGCCATAAAGAAAGCAAGTGCGATAATCGTATATTTAGCAATAGGCGCTAAAGACTTGAATTCTTGGCCTTTTATCATGCTTGAGAGCACTTTTCTCACCAATTCTCCTGCGTAAAGGCCGAGTCCGAGAATGAATACTGCGACAAGGACATTCGGTAGATACGCGATGATGCCAGTGGCAATTTCTACGAGGAAGTGCAGCCGAACAATTTGAAGCGCCTCAGCTGTAAAGAGCAGAATGACAATGATTTGCGCAATCATACCGACAACTTGAGACAAGGACAGCTTTGCAGGCGTTCCGGCTTCCATGCCCATTTTCCCTAAGACAGAATCAAAGCCTGCGCGATGGAGCAGTCCGGACACCATGGATTTCACCCATTTTCCTGCCCAGATACCCGCTAATACAAGCACGATGGCAATCATGATGTTCGGAAGCATGTTTAAAATCGTATTCAGCATAGAGACAGCTGGTTTTGAAATGCCGGCGACATCCAGCTGATCAAGCGCTGAAATGACCACCGGAATCATAATGAGCACATAAGCGATTGTTCCGATGACTGCTGAAAGGCTTGTGTCTTTTAAGTAAATTGATAAACCCATACGTGCCGCGAATCTTTCCGTGCCGATGCTTGCAAGGAAATTCGTAATGATATCACGGACAAGGCGGGCAACAAGCCAGCCGATTAATACGATAAGCGCCGCTGCAAATAATTTCGGCAGAAAAGCGAGCACGCTTTCCATCATATTTGTAAAAGGACCTGAAATGCCGCTGATTTTCAAAGAAGATAAGACCCCTGGCAGAAAAACAAGCAGCACGAGATAAAAGACAATTTGTGAAGCGGTATTGACAGCCTGGTGAATATCTTTTCCTTCAGACACCAAATTCCACTTGCGCAGTTTGTCACTCGTGTTCAGCTTCATCCCGATTTTTTTGACAAGGAAGCTCAAAACAGAGGCTGCAGCCCATCCTAACAGCAGAATGAGTCCAGCTTTCAGCACGCTTGGGATCGCGGCTGCAATCGCCGAAAGCATACTGACAAACGGCGATGCCACTGTTGTCAGGTGCAAAATGTTAAAGAATAAAATAAAGACGATGATCAGTGCGATAAAATAAACGACCTTGCTTATGACTTTTTCCGAGGAATAGCGTGAAGGCTTTTTCCCAGCAAAGAGCTTGTCGTCGATTTTTGTTTTGCTGAGTCCTTTGTATACCGCTTTTTCAATGATTTTAGCAATAGCCCAGCCGATTAATAAGACGAGTAAAGCAATGATTACGTTTGGCAGCTTACTGAGATAAGAAGAAAGCACGTCTGCTACATTCAATTGGTATCGCTCCTTTTTCGTAGTATGGTGTGTGTTTACCCACTTATCCAATAAGCAAACAGATGAATGTGCCGGGGGAATTTTTTCTTGCCCGAGTGAGACTATCATCTTTTGTCTGGCGGGCTCATACATTATAGATAAGTCCAAGTAGGGGGGATTCGGTTGAACGCGGAGGAGAAGAAGGGATTACAGCGGGCAATTGAGGAAATTACCGAAATTGCAAAAGGATTCGGCCTTGATTTCTACCCGATGAGATATGAAATCTGCCCGGCTGAAATTATTTATACATTTGGCGCGTACGGGATGCCGACAAGATTCAGCCACTGGAGCTTCGGCAAGCAGTTTCACAAGATGAAGCTGCACTATGATCTAGGGTTAAGTAAGATCTATGAGCTGGTCATTAACTCAGATCCATGCTACGCTTTTTTGCTGGACAGCAACTCACTGATCCAAAATAAATTGATTGTCGCACACGTTCTTGCCCATTGCGATTTCTTCAAAAACAACTGCCGTTTCCAAAACACGAAGCGCGATATGGTGGAAAGCATGGCGGCAACAGCTGAACGGATAAAACACTATGAACAGGTTCACGGGATAAAAGAAGTCGAATCTTTTTTAGATGCAATCCTTTCGATTCAGGAGCATATCGATCCGTCGTTGGTCCGACCAAAGCTCCAATGGAGTGTGGATGATGAGGAAGAGGAGATTGAAGAGGCAGCCACGCCTTACGATGATCTATGGTCATTGGATGAAAAGAAACCGAAAAAACAAGTGAAAAAATCGAAAAAACCGTTCCCGCCGCGGCCTGAAAAAGATATCCTGCTTTTTATCGAGGAGCATTCCCGGGAGCTGGAGCCATGGCAGCGTGATATATTAACGATGATGAGAGAGGAAATGCTTTATTTCTGGCCTCAGCTGGAAACCAAGATTATGAATGAGGGCTGGGCTTCCTATTGGCACCAGCGAATTATACGTGAGCTTGATTTAACCTCTGATGAAGCGATCGAGTTCGCCAAGCTGAATGCAGGTGTCGTTCAGCCGTCCAAAACAGGCATTAATCCTTATTATTTAGGGCTAAAAATATTTGAAGACATTGAGGAGAGGTACAACAACCCGACGGAGGAAATGAAGAAAATGGGCGTGCAGCCTGACTCCGGCCGGGAGAAAATGTTTGAGGTCAGGGAGATTGAATCCGATATCTCTTTCATCCGCAATTATTTAACCAAAGAATTAGTCATGCGCGAGGATCTTTATTTGTTTCAAAAACAGGGCCGAGATTATAAAATCATCGATAAACAGTGGAAGTCGGTGCGCGACCAGCTCGTAAGCATGCGGGTAAATGGCGGTTTTCCATATTTGACAGTAAACGATGGCGATTATATGAAAAATAACGAGCTCTATATTAAGCATTGGTATGAAGGAATAGAGTTAGATTTGAAATATTTGGAGAAAGTGCTCCCTTATTTATTCCAGCTTTGGGGAAGAAGCGTGCACATTGAGTCTGTGCTTGAGGATAAGGAAGTCATGTTTTCGTACGACGGAAAAGGTGTTCACCGCAGATATTTATAAAAAAGAGGATGCAGCGTTATGCATCCTTTTTATTTTCCAGTTTTTAAAATCTTAAATATGATGTTTGCCTGGTCCGTATTGTTAATCAATCCGCGGAATTTTTCTTTTCCGGGGCCGTACGCGTATACCGGTACTTCTTCGCCGGTATGATCGGTACTCGTCCATCCGCTGTTGGAGCGAGTATTAAAAATCTTGATGATGGCTTTGTAGGCCCCTTTGCTTTTGTCAGCCTGTGCAGCTGCTTCAACGCTTTTGATTTCTTCAGATGTGACTTTCAGATTGCCATAGCGGGCGAGTACATCTTTAACCGGCTTGCCTTCACTGATTTTTTTGGCCATGAATTCAGGTGTTTTCTTAGCGGAGAGAATCGGTTCTGCGTGCCAATTCTTTTCCCCGTTTGCGCCAATGGTAAAGCCGCCGGTTGTATGGTCAGCAGTTGCAATCACAAGTGTATGTTTGTCTTTTTTCGCAAATTCAATCGCGGCTTTATAGGCCTGTTCAAAATCTTTAACCTCGCTCATGGCTCCTACTGTATCATTGTCATGGGCCGCCCAGTCAATCTGGCTCCCTTCGACCATCAAGAAAAATCCTTTTTTATTTTGGTTCAGGCGATCAATTGCTGAAACCGTCATGTCTTTGAGAGACGGTGTTTTGCTGTCACGGTCGAGCGCCTTAGCAAGCCCTCCCTCTGCGAAAAGCCCGAGCACCTGCTGATCTTTATTTTTCTTCAATGCTTGTTTCGTTGTCACATAGCTGTAGCCGGCTTGTTTGAATTCCTTTGTCAAGTTTCTGTCCTTGCGGTTAAAATACGATTTTCCGCCGCCGAGCAGCACGTCTATTTTAAGTTTGCCTTTTATTTTGTCATCCATATAGCTGTTGGCGATTTGGTCCATGTTTTTCCGTGATTCATTGTGGGCGCCATATGCGGCTGGAGTGGCGTGGTTAATTTCAGACGTAGCGACAAGCCCTGTTGACTTGCCTTGCTGTTTGGCCTCTTCAAGTACAGATTTCACTTTTTTTCCGTTTTTATCGACGCCAATTGCATTGTTATATGTCTTAACGCCTGTTGCTAATGCTGTTCCGGCTGCTGCTGAATCTGTAATATTATAGTCAGGGTCATCCGGATGCGTCATCATCATGCCTGTCAGGTTCCGGTCAAATTCTGTTAACTTCGGGTTATTCGGTGTGTCACCGTTATTTTTCATGGAACGGTAGGCTCTTATGTAAGGCGTCCCCATGCCGTCGCCTATCATCACAATGACATTTCTGATCTCAGCTTTGTCTTGTTTTTTGGCGCTGGCCTTTTCTGTTTGCTGCAGCTCAGCTCCGGCAAAGACTCCAGCTGTAAGGACAGAAACAGCGGCGATTGGCAGAAGTTTTGATTTCATATTTTGAAACAAACTCATTTTTTTCATGCCTCCTTTAATGTATTCCGTTTATCATGTTAGGGAAATTTTGTTAAATGCGGCTGTTGATCATGTAAACAATAAGTAAAGCCTTGTAAGGAAATGAAAAAACGCTTTTCGTTATCTTGCCTTATTTGATGTAAAGCATTCATTTTTCAGAAAAATCTTTACCTCTCTGTCTTTGCATGATATGTTTGTTTAAATAAAAAAACTGCGGATAACCGCAGCTCTCCTCGAATATTCTTTATCACTCATTTTTCAGATATGTGAGCCGACCCCGAAAGTTTTTCATTTATTTCCTTTATGTTGAAAAACATCCCATAAAACATGACAAAAGCACTCGTTTTTTGTCACCTTTGCAACGAAAATGAAATATTTAATACCCTTAAAAACTTTTTTTTAGAACGAATAATTAAGAAATTTGTCACATGAAGTCAAGACTATTTCTGATGGGAATCTATCCTTATAATAGAAATCAATAAGATTAATTAAAAAAAGAGATACATATATAGAGAGTTAACATTTGGGGAGGAAAATATGAAAAAGCAAATCATTACAGCTACGACAGCAGTTGTTTTAGGATCGACGTTATTTGCAGGAGCGGCATCTGCACAAAGCATTAAGGTGAAAAAAGGCGACACGTTATGGGATCTTTCAAGAAAATACGACACAACGATCAGTAAAATTAAATCAGAGAACCACCTTCGTTCAGACATTATTTATGTGGGACAAACTTTATCGATTAACGGCAAATCTACAAGTTCAAAAAGCAGCAGTTCTTCTTCCTCTTCTTCTACATACAAAGTAAAGAGCGGGGACAGCCTTTGGAAAATTTCAAAAAAATACGGCATGACAATCAATGAACTGAAGAAGCTGAATGGCTTAAAATCAGATTTGCTTCGTGTTGGACAAGTCCTGAAACTGAAAGGTTCAACTAGTTCAAGCAGCTCCAGCTCATCAAAAGTGTCATCGTCTTCCACTTCTACTTATAAAGTGAAGAGCGGAGACAGCCTTTCTAAAATTGCGAGCAAATACGGCACTACGGTTAGCAAATTAAAAAGCTTAAACGGCTTAAAATCAGATGTAATCTATGTCAACCAAGTATTGAAGGTGAAAGGAACAAGCACAAGCAGCTCAAAACCTGCTTCATCTTCATCATCTTCAAGCAGCAAAACGTCATCTACATCACTTAATGTGAGCAAGCTGGTTTCTGATGCAAAAGCGTTAGTCGGAACGCCATACAAATGGGGCGGAACGACAACTTCCGGCTTTGACTGCAGCGGATTCATTTGGTACGTACTGAATAAACAAACAAGTGTGGGCAGAACAAGCACTGCAGGATACTGGAGTTCTATGAAGAGCATTGCCAGCCCGTCTGTTGGTGATTTCGTCTTCTTCACAACATATAAATCCGGCCCTTCTCATATGGGGATTTACATTGGAAACAACAGTTTCATTCATGCAGGATCTGACGGCGTACAAATCAGCAGCCTGAACAACAGCTACTGGAAGCCTCGTTACCTCGGTGCGAAAAGATTCTAATTTTTAGAGAAAACCCGTTCATTGGAACGGGTTTTTTTCATTAGACGGAGCACAGGCGTTTTGGTTGCTCCTAAAAATGAAAATGTGATAAAAAATCCAAGAATTTTTTTTCTTTCTTATTTTCATAAAGGGCAATCGCGTAAGCGCCGGCATAGGGTAGCTGTACAGACTGATAAGGAATTCTGATCATCTGTTTCTCTGCTAATTCACGCTTTACTGTAGATAAAGGCAGAAATGAAACTCCGAGTCCTTCCTTGATAAACCGTTTCGTTATATGTGTTTGAGTGACCTTCATTGTTCTCACAAATGGAAAAGTCATTCTGACTGGACGGAGCAAGTCGTCCCAGTAATCAGGATGATTGTGGGTCAAAAGCAGGTATTGTTCGAGCACCTCTTTGGCATCAATTTCGTTGTCTTCTATGAAACGCTTATCGGGCGGGGCAACAAGGACGACAGGGTCTTTGTATAAGCAGTGGCAGCTTAAAGAAGAAGACTGTACCTTTAAACAGCTTAGTCCGATATCTGCTTCCCCGGCTTTAATCAGTGACGCGATTTCCGCTGATTCGAAAATCGTAACCGCCATTTCTGTTTCCGTATTCATTGCTGTGTACCGCTTCATGACAGAAGGAAGCACAGTATCTGCAATAAGCGGAGAAACCGCGAGCTGTAAGGTTTGAGAGTAGCCTTGTCTCACTCTGTGAAGCTCTGCCATGCTGTTTTCATAATCATCAAGAAGCCTGAGCGCATACGGCAAATACGCCCTGCCTTCATCAGTCAGCTGGATTTGCCTGCCTTTACGCTCGAACAGCTTGCAGCTGATTTCTTTTTCTAATTGCTTGATATGTACGGTCACAGTAGGCTGAGATAAGAAAAGCGTTTCCGCCGTTTTTCGGAAGTTTTCATATTTTGCAGCGGTCACAAAGGTGTGAAGCCATTTGAAATCCATTTCTATTCTCCCTCTGATTAATATTTTTAATTAATTCCCTTTAAAATATTCATTATTTTTTAAATATTATATTTACTATAATAACAGAAAAGGATAGGGGGAATACAAATGGTACATTACGGATTAAAGGGAATTACATGTGTGGAAACATCCATCAGCCATATTGATGGTGAAAAAGGGCGTCTGATTTACAGAGGACATCATGCAAAAGACATCGCACTGAATCACAGCTTTGAAGAAGCAGCTTATTTGATTTTATTTGGGAAACTGCCTTCAACTGAAGAATTGCAGGTATTTAAAGATAAGCTGGCTGCGGAACGGAATCTTCCGGAACATATTGAGCGCTTGATTCAATCACTGCCAAACAACATGGACGATATGTCGGTGCTGAGAACGGTTGTTTCAGCATTGGGGGAAAATACGTACACATTCCATCCGAAAACAGAAGAAGCAATCCGGCTGATTGCAATCACGCCTTCCATCATTGCATACAGAAAAAGATGGACGCGCGGTGAACAAGCAATTGCACCTTCTTCCCAGTACGGACATGTCGAAAACTACTATTATATGCTCACAGGCGAACAGCCTTCAGAGGCAAAAAAGAAAGCGCTTGAAACCTATATGATTCTGGCCATGGAGCACGGCATGAACGCATCCACTTTTTCGGCACGAGTCACGTTATCAACAGAGAGTGATTTAGTGTCAGCCGTCACGGCTGCTCTCGGCACGATGAAAGGTCCGCTGCACGGAGGCGCTCCTTCTGCGGTGACAAAAATGCTTGAAGACATTGGAGAAAAGGAACATGCTGAAGCATATCTGAAAGAAAAACTCGAAAAAGGAGAGCGCTTGATGGGATTCGGCCACAGGGTGTACAAAACAAAAGACCCGCGGGCAGAAGCTTTGAGACAGAAAGCAGAAGAGGTGGCCGGCAATGACCGTGATCTTGATCTTGCGCTGCATGTAGAAGCAGAAGCGATTCGTTTGCTTGAAATCTACAAACCGGGACGAAAGCTATACACAAATGTTGAATTTTACGCGGCTGCAGTGATGAAGGCCATCGATTTTGACGATGAATTGTTTACTCCGACCTTTTCAGCAAGCCGAATGGTAGGGTGGTGCGCCCATGTACTGGAACAGGCAGAAAACAACATGATTTTCCGCCCGTCAGCGCAATATACCGGTGCCATTCCCGAGGAAGTTCTTTCATAACATATTTTGGCGTTTAGTCATTTCTGTCGTGTGGTAACGTTCAGTATCAACCACATGTCTAGGAGTGATGAATGTGAACCCAATGGACAGACAAACAGAAGGACAAGAACCGCAGCATCAGGACAGACAGCCGGGTATTGAGTCAAAAATGAATCCGCTGCCGCTGTCAGAGGACGAGGATTATCGAGGAAGCGGAAAACTGAAAGGAAAAGTCGCGATCATTACTGGAGGCGACAGCGGAATAGGGAGAGCAGCAGCTATTGCCTTTGCTAAAGAGGGAGCTGATATCTCCATTCTATACTTAGACGAGCATTCGGACGCAGAGGAAACACGTAAACGGATCGAAAAGGAGAATGTCCGCTGCCTGCTTATCCCGGGAGATGTCGGGGACGAGAACCATTGTGAACAAGCTGTGCAGCAAACAGTGAACTATTTTGGTAAACTCGATATCTTAGTGAACAATGCCGCTGAACAGCATCCGCAGGACAGTATTCTCAATATTTCAACAGAGCAGCTGGAAAAAACCTTTCGCACAAATATTTTTTCCATGTTTCATATGACGAAGAAAGCTGTGCCACATCTGCAAGAGGGGAGTGCCATTATTAATACGACATCGATTACCGCTTATGAAGGGGATACGGCGTTAATTGATTATTCCAGCACAAAGGGTGCGATTGTCTCCTTTACGCGTTCCATGGCGAAGTCGCTTGCAGATAAAGGCATCAGAGTGAATGCGGTGGCGCCTGGTCCGATTTGGACACCGCTTATTCCGGCGACATTCCCTGAGGAAAAAGTGAAACAGCACGGCTTGGATACCCCAATGGGAAGACCGGGACAGCCGGTTGAGCATGCAGGCGCCTATGTTCTGCTGGCGTCTGACGAATCTTCCTATATGACAGGGCAGACCATTCATGTGAATGGCGGCCGTTTTATTTCAACGTAATCAACGAAAAACCAGCTCAAGAGCTGGTTTTTTTGTGTGGTGAAAAATTTCAAAATAAAAAATTTGTCGATTTTTCTAACAATTTTGTTTTCATTTTTGCAATTTTATATATAATATTGAGTAGGAGAAAGGAATGATTCGCGACCAGTACAAATATAGTAGAAAAAAAGAAAAATGACCATTGTTACTCATGAATTCAGAAAATTCAAATAAAATATATAAAAATAGATGATCGGGAGTTGAAGGGGAATGAAAGGGAGCGTTTTTAGGAAGAAAAGCATTCAGGATTTAATCGCTGCGACGAGCGGGGAAAAGTCTTTAAAAAGAGAATTAGGGGCATTTGATTTAACGTTGCTTGGAATCGGCGCCATTATTGGCACAGGGATTTTTGTTCTGACGGGAACAGGCGCAGTCACGGCCGGTCCCGGGCTGACGATTTCATTTGTTGTGGCGGCGTTGGCTTGTTTATTCGCCGCCCTGTCTTACGCGGAATTTGCGTCAAGTGTGCCTGTTTCAGGTTCGGTGTATACATTCACTTATGCGACATTGGGAGAGCTTATGGCCTTTATTATCGGGTGGGATTTAATTTTAGAATACATGCTGGCGGTAAGTGCAGTGTCGGTCGGCTGGTCTGGTTATTTCCAATCGTTTTTATCAGGGCTTGGCATTCATCTTCCGGTTGCTTTAACAGCGGCACCGGGCGCAGTGAAAGGCACCTTTACCCTGTTTAATCTTCCTGCATTCGTCATTGTAATGGCGATCACATATTTGCTTTATTTAGGCATCAAAGAATCAAAAAGAGTCAACAATATCATGGTTATCTTGAAGATACTGGTTGTTCTGCTGTTTATCGCGGTGGCAGCCGTTTACGTGAAGCCGCACAACTGGCAGCCGTTTATGCCAATGGGCTTTGGCGGCGTATTCAGTGCAGCGGCGCTCGTATTCTTTGCTTTTATCGGATTTGACGCTGTATCCTCTGCTGCGGAAGAAACGAAAAATCCCGCGAAGGATCTGCCTAAAGGCATTATTTTCTCTTTACTGGTCTGCACGATTTTATATGTCACCGTATCAGCCATCATGACTGGGGTTATCCCGTTTGCTCAATTTGCGGGTGTGGATCATCCGGTTTCTCTTGTTCTTCAAAGCGCAGGGCAAAATTGGGTGGCAGGCATCATTGATATTGGCGCCGTGCTGGGAATGACAACAGTTATGCTCGTGATGCTTTACGGGCAGACCCGCGTCATGTTTGCCATGTCGCGTGACGGACTTGTGCCGGGTTCACTTTCTAAAGTGCATCCAAAGCACAAAACACCTTATGTAGCCACTTGGTTTTTCGGAACGATGTCGGCGCTTCTCGGCTCACTTGTTCCGCTGGATGAACTTGCAAAGCTGGTAAACATCGGGACGTTGTCGGCATTTGTCCTGATTTCTGTGGCAGTTATCGTTTTGAGAAAGAAACAGCCTGATCTTCCGAGAGCTTTTAAATGCCCGGGAGTTCCCGTGATCCCAGGCCTGGCGATTCTGTTCTGCCTGTTCTTGATTTTAAATCTGGGATGGGTGACGATTGTCCGCTTCCTAGTGTGGCTGTTAATCGGCTTGGTAATCTATTTTCTGTATTCAAGAAAGCATTCAAAATTAAATCAATAACCTTTTGATAAAGAGAGCGTCCATACAGGCCGCTCTCTTTTCTGTTCTTCGCAAATGAATCTATAGAAATGAAGACAAAAATAAGAGATAATATAGGCTGGAAAGGAAGTGACGTTTATTGTCTGAGCAAAAACCAGTCCAATGGGCTTCGAAAATCGGTTTCGTCATGGCAGCGGCCGGCTCGGCTATCGGCTTGGGCGCGATTTGGAAGTTCCCTTACGTAGCGGGGACCAATGGGGGAGGAGCCTTTTTTCTTATCTTCGTGTTATTTACCATCCTCTTAGGCTATCCGCTTTTGGTGGGGGAATTTATTTTTGGAAGACGGAACCAGACGAATGCCATTGATGCATATAAAAAAGAAGCGCCGCGATCAGCTTGGTTTCTTACGGGGTGGATCGGCGTAGCCGCGTGTTTCTTAGTGCTGTCGTTTTACAGTGTAATTGGGGGATGGATTTTGCTGTATATCGTAAAAACGGCGTCAGGCTCACTGTCCGGGCTTTCTCAAGCACAGTATGGCGCTCTTTTTGCTTCTATTATCCAAAATCCGGTGCAGACGCTCGCGGCTCAGCTTGTCTTTATGGTACTTACTGTCATCGTTGTCGCAAGAGGGGTTCAAAAAGGGATTGAACGGGTAAGCGCGGTGATGATGCCGATTTTGTTTTTATTGTTTATTCTGCTCGTTCTTCGGTCTCTTACGCTTAATGGTGCAATGGAAGGCGTAAAGTTTCTGCTTGTGCCTCATTTCGGCGATCTGACTCCGGAATCCATATTATTCGCGCTGGGACAGGCCTTCTTTACGTTAACACTGGGGGTTTCGGTGATGGTGACCTACAGCTCCTATTTGCCGAAAACACAAAATATCCCTCGTTCGGCAGCCTCCATTGTCTTGATGAATATCATTGTGACACTCTTGGCAGGTTTGGCTATTTTCCCGGCGGTTTTCTCATTCGGTTTTCAGCCAAATGAAGGACCGACACTGCTGTTTACAGTGCTTCCGGCCGTTTTTGAACAGCTTCCGTTCGGCACGTTGTTTTTTATCGGTTTTCTCGTTGCATTTTTATTTGCAGCCTTAACCTCAGCATTTTCGATGGTTGAAATTATCGTTGCCACAATCGGAAAAGGGGACGAAAAGAAGAGAAAAAAACTGTCATGGACGAGCGGGCTTTTGATCTTTTTGGTCGGAATCCCATGCTGCTTGTCTTATGGCGTTTTGAGTGATGTGCACCTATTTGGCAAAACGTTTTTTGATATTGCCGATTTTACCGTCAGCAATGTTTTGATGCCTTCAGGCGCTTTGTTAATTTCTCTATTTATCCCGCTGAAAATTTCGAAAAGCGAACTCTTGGCTGAAATGCGAAATGGATCAAATGCAGGTAAAGCATTCTTTTACACATGGTTTTATTTGCTTCGTTTTATCGTGCCGCTTGCCATTATTATCGTGTTCTTAAATTTAATCGGAATTTTATCATTTTAAAAAACAGGCTCCGTTTCCGGGGCCTGTTTTTTATTTAATAAGATGATATCAACGGTGCCCATGCCGTTTTCAGTTTTTGGATGCCGAGCCTGATATCCTCTTCTGACAAACCGCCATAACCGATTAAGACAGAAGTAAAAGGCGTCTGTTCTATATATGAGGGAGACACGGGATAGAGGGTTACACCGTGGTCAGCGGCTGCTTGTATTGCTTCTTCCTCACTTGCTGGAAACAAAAGGCGCAGCAGGATGTGAAGCCCCGAGTTCTTACCGAGAATCTCAACGGTGTTTCCTAGTTCAGAGCGGATGGCTTCTAACAGGACAGCGTGTTTTTTTCGGTATAAGCTTCTCATTCTATTTATGTGTTTTTGCCACTCTCCGGTTTCGATGAAGTCTGCCAGTGCCAATTGCGAGTGAACAGAGACGGTCTGCTTCATTAACTGAGCATTGTTTTTGATCGGTTCCATGAGTTCAGGGGGCACAATCATGAAGCTGAGCCGCAAGGAAGGCAGAAGTGACTTTGAAAAAGTGCCCAGATATATGACTCTGCCATTCGGATCAAGACCCTGTAAAGACGGAATGGGATGGCCGCTGTAGCGAAATTCTCCATCGTAATCATCTTCTATAATGAATGAATTTGTTTCTGCCGCCCATGCCAGCAGCTCCTGTCTGCGGGTAATCGTCATAATGGTCCCAATCGGAAACTGATGCGAAGGAGTCGTATACATGAGATGAGGATTCTGACGGTAGAGCTCATCCGGCAGGACGCCTTCTGCATCAGAACAAATCGGAGTGACATCCATGTGATTTGCTTCAAACATCCTTCTTGAACGGTGAAAGCCCGGTTCTTCAAAGCCGATTTTTGTACCTGGCTTTAGCGAAAGGCAAAGAATTTGCAGAAGCACGGTGGTTCCTGCGCCGATGATAATCTGGCCGGGTTCACAATTTACTCCCCGAGACAGCCTGACGAATCGGGCAATCATGTGCCTGAGTTCGTATTCTCCTTGAGGGTCGCCAGAGGTGTGAAACGATCCGGAATAGCGATCAAGACTTTTTACTATGCTTTTTCTCCATGCGTTAAAGGGAAAGAGGGTCGGGTCAACGTTGCCTTGATGGAAGTCAATAGCAGGTGCGTTCTTTTCATGTAATCCCGGCTGTACAGACTGCTGAAAATGGTCAGGAGCTGTCGGGAAGCCTGGTTCTACTTCCGCCGCGAACCAGCCGATTTTTGGCTTGCTTTTGACATAGCCCTCAGCAGTTAATTGCTCGTAAGCTCGTTCTATAGTTGCCGTGCTGACATCGAGCAAGCTGGAGAGCCTGCGTTTTGACGGAAGTCTTGTTCCCTTTGTGATTCGCGCATATGAAATTTCTTGTTTAAAAAAGGTATAAAGCTGCTCATACAGCGGTGTTTTGCTCTTTTTATCAAGAAACGGCGTGATATCCATCTCGTGTCTCCTTTTTATCTGGCATGGTTATTTTTTCTGATATTGGCTATTTGGCAAATGCCATTTATTAGCTATGATCATTGTAACGAAAGGAAAGGGGATTGAGAAGATGATCCATATGAAACAATTAACCTCGAAAGAAGAATGGGCTGAGTCGTATCCGATTATGAGTGAATTGAGAACAGAACTGGATATAGAGACGTATTTACAAAGGCTTGAAGCCTGTGTGCAGAAAGAATCGTATATGCTGTTTGCCTTATATGAAGATACAGCAATCAGAGCGCTGTGCGGGGCTCTGCCGAGAGTTTCCATTCATAAAGGAGAGCACTTGTGGATTGCGGATCTTGTTACAACGGCACCTTGCCGATCAAAGGGATACGGCAAAATGCTTTTGGATTATGCCTCAGACTGGGCGAGAAAAGCCGGACTTGGTTTTGTCAGTCTTTCATCTGGCCTGCAGCGTAAAGACGCACATCGATTTTATACAGATAAAATGGGTTTTACTATAGAAAGTTATTTGTTCCGAAAACCGGTATAACGAAAAAAGACGCCTGAAAAGGCGTCTTTTTTAAAAGCCAAACTGTAAATTCGTATCTACAGATACAATGGTATACACACAAATAATCACAAAGAGATTAAGGATGACGCCGAGCAGGCCTGGACCTGTGCGCCCTCTCTTGATGAAGAGTTCAACAACGCCGAACGGAACGGCAGCCATGGCGAACGGAAGCATTTGATAGGAATAAAACGTGACGTTGCTGATAATGGCCAAATTCAGCAACAGCAGGGACAGAACCGCTGTCCCGACAGAGATCCAGCCGAATACATTGTGTTCTTTAAAAATTCTTACCAGTTCCATAATTCCACCTCGCCGACATTCGCTGATTTTACAGATTTATTTTTCAGCATGCGCTGGATTTCCTTGGTT
Organism: Bacillus sp. LM 4-2; assembly: GCF_000978495.1. Lineage (NCBI taxonomy): Bacteria > Bacillati > Bacillota > Bacilli > Caryophanales > Bacillaceae > Bacillus > Bacillus sp. LM 4-2. The sequence continues at coordinate 1,005,599 of NZ_CP011101.1, forward strand.
GGCCCTGTAACGACCGAACCGTATACATTGACACCGTTTTTCTCTACATAATCTAATCGGTTATCTACATTCAGATCTTTCCGTTTTGAAATGACCTGAGCCCATTTTTCGTGTTTGGACATGAATTTCAGGGCGTTGATAAACTGATCGCCATTCGACTTGCCTTTTGTATTAAGGGCGGCCAGGAACTTTGAATCCTTTCCAGGATAGCCAAGAGGTTCTGTGGAAGCTGTCTTATTTGTGTTTTTCTCTGTTTCGATTGCGTTCCACAAAAAGCTCACATCATAGCCTTTGAATTTGTTATACACGTCTTTTGTCGGATATGCACGGTCATATGAAAGGTAGACCTCTGATACCGTTCCTTCAGGCAATGTGCTTAACGTTTTTTCTGCTTTTGCGGTCGTTTGTTCAGACTTGTTTGAAGGATGTGTAAAGTAATGGCCGGTTTTATTCACTTCTAAGTCATAGTAGTTTACTGCCGGCGCTTTTACTTTGTTATAAAACATTTCAACCCGTTCATTCCCTACGGCAGCCGTCTTCGTGCCAATCTGCTTTTGCAGCGGGAATTCCGTATTCATTCCAAATAGCTTCACTTGGCTTTTCAGTCCGGAAGTATCAACAAGAACATTCGGCATGGTCAGGGCTACAGTGACTGCGGCAGTTTCCATAAACTCATTGCCGGTGCTGTGTTTTCCACCCATTCCGTAATAGAGGTAGCTTCCCAGCGTACAAAGCGGCAAAATCATCAATGTCGAAATGACGGCAAGCACAGAAATTCGCAAATAAGACTTGCGTTTGCCGTAGGCTAAAATCGCTTTTTGTTTTTCAGGACTGATGCTGAGATCCCAATCGTTATCGTCCTCGAGTTCGCTGTCAATCAGTTCCTGATATACTTCAAGCTTCTCAAGTTCTTCCTCAAATGCAGTCATTTCCTGGTCGCTCATTTCCCCATTTTTATATTGATCAAAACGCTTTTTAAATTCTTCATTCATCATTAACACCTCTATTATAAAGTGCTTTCAGCCGCTGTCTGGCACGAAATAAAACACTTTTAAAATTCGCCTCTGAAATATTCATAATATGGGATGCTTCTTTGTAGTTTAACTCTTTTAAATAATATAGCGTTAAGGCCTCCCGATAATTATCGGGGAGCTCGGACATATAACCAGTCAGCACTTCCTTTATCTCTACCTGATGGGCAGGACTTTGAACAGCATTTTGAAAGAGGCTTCCGATTAAGTCATCAGAAATGGTTACTTCTTTCTTATGCTTTCTGACGTAATCAATGAAGGCGTTTCGCGCCACTTGAAAAAGCCAGGGCTTTACTTTGCTGTGATCATAGGAGTGAATGTGTATGTATGCCCGCATAAAGGTTTCCTGCAGCAAGTCTTCAGCAAGATGCTTGTCTTTTGTCATGGAGAGCAGGAACCTGTAAACATCATTCATGTACATTTGGTAAATTTCATCGATCGTCACTGCCTTTTCTCCCCTCTATGTTATACACGCATAAGAAAGGTTTAAAGTTGCACATTACATGCAAACGGCTTTTTTATACCTAATCAAACACCATTACTATATAGTACCCAAAAATGGCCCCAAAAGATAGTGCGGAGAAATGTTTAACATTTTTTCCAGAGGGGAAAAGATAGTGAAAAAAGTGAAGGAGTGGCACAATGGAATATACCAGTATAGCAGATACAGGAATAGAAGCCTCCAGAATCGGCCTCGGCACATGGGCCATTGGCGGAACGATGTGGGGAGGCACTGACGAAAAAACATCGATTGAAACAATCAGCGCCGCTCTTGATCAGGGGATTACACTGATTGACACCGCACCGGCTTACGGCTTCGGGCAGTCCGAGGAAATCGTCGGAAAGGCAATCAAAGAGTACGGCAAAAGAGACCAGGTGATTCTCGCAACGAAAACGGCTCTGGACTGGAAGAACAACCAGCTGTTCCGCCATGCGAACAGAGCGAGAATTGTAGAGGAAGTTGAGAATTCTTTGAAGCGGCTTCAAACAGACTATATTGATCTTTATCAGGTGCATTGGCCCGATCCGCTTGTGCCAATTGAAGAAACGGCTGAAGTCATGAAGGAATTATATGATGCGGGAAAAATCCGGGCGATTGGCGTCAGCAATTTTTCAATTGAGCAAATGGATACATTTCGCGCCGTCGCACCTCTCCATACGATTCAGCCTCCATATAATCTGTTTGAAAGAGAGATGGAAGAGAGTGTCCTTCCTTACGCGAAAGATAACAAGATAACAACATTATTATACGGCAGTATATGCAGAGGGCTGTTAACAGGCAAAATGACCGAAGAATATACATTTGAGGGCGATGATCTGCGTAATCACGATCCAAAATTCCAGAAGCCCCGCTTTAAAGAGTATCTTTCTGCTGTCAATCAATTGGATAAGCTGGCGAAGACACGTTATGGAAAATCAGTGATTCACTTGGCTGTCAGATGGATCTTAGATCAGCCGGGAGCGGATATCGCTCTTTGGGGAGCAAGAAAGCCTGGGCAGCTTGAGGCCCTATCTGAGATTACAGGCTGGACGCTGAACAGTGAAGATCAGAAAGATATCAATACTATATTGGAAAATACGATATCAGACCCTGTCGGACCGGAGTTTATGGCCCCGCCGACCAGAGAGGAAATATAACAAAAGCTGAGGGCGAATCCTCAGCTTTTTGGCGTTTAAACGAGAGAAATCTTAAAAATTAGTACCAGGTAATAAAAAATATTGTTATAATAGATGACAGAAAGAATCATTGATTACGACAAAGGAAGTGCGATATGTATAAGTTTTGTGCAAATGCTTTAAAAGTTATTCTTTCTCTTCGCGGAGGAGTGAAGGTGTATAACAAAGAAAACCTTCCGGCCGATTCAGGTTTTGTCATCGCGTGTACACATTCCGGCTGGGTTGATGTGATTACACTCGGAGTCGGGATTCTTCCTTATCAAATACACTACATGGCGAAAAAAGAGCTTTTTCAAAATAAATGGATCGGTTCGTTTCTGAAGAAAATTCATGCCTTTCCGGTAGATCGGGAAAATCCCGGGCCAAGCAGTATTAAAACGCCGATTAAGCTGCTGAAAGAAGGAGAGATCGTCGGTATCTTCCCAAGCGGAACAAGAACCTCTGAGGATGTGCCTTTGAAAAGAGGTGCGGTGACGATTGCGCAAATGGGGAAAGCGCCGCTTGTCCCCGCTGCATATCAGGGCCCTTCAAGCGGAAAAGAGTTATTCAAAAAAGGAAAAATGAAGCTGATTATCGGTGAGCCTCTTCACCAGGCTGATTTTGCCCACCTGCCTTCAAAGGAAAGACTTGCAGCAATGACAGAGGCTTTGAATCAGCGGATTAAAGAACTAGAGAATAAACTTGATCAGCTATAAGGCGTTCTGAGAGATTGCCCTGAACTGTGAAAATAAGAAAAGCACCTTATACAAGGTGCTTTTCTTATTATGCTTCCTGCTGGTTAGCTGTCTCCAGAAGTTCTTCTTCTTGAAGCTTTTTCACTTCAATATATGCGACGTGGTGGCCGTCAATTTCATTAATGATGAATTCGCAGCCCTCTTCGATGATGGAATCATCTTTTTCAACATCGTATTTTTGAGTAAGGAACCAGCCGCCGATTGTGTCGACTTCTTCGTTCTCTAAATGAATGCCTAGCAGGTCGTTTACTTGGTCAATTAACACTTTTCCGTCAAGAATATAATGGCCTTCGCCGATTTTGCGGATTTCGCTAATTTCATCAATATCAAATTCGTCGCGGATTTCACCGACAATTTCCTCAATGATGTCCTCAACCGTCACAAGCCCGGCAGTACCGCCGTATTCATCAGACAAAATGGCCATGTGGACCCTCTCTTTTTGCATTTTGACAAGCAGGTCTTGGATCGGCGCAGATTCAATGACATGAATGATCGGGTTGACGAATTGAGAAATGGTGGAATCAACAGATACCTCACCGCTGATGCAGGCGGTCAGCACTTCTTTAATGTTAATAACCCCGATAATGTTATCTTTATCGCCCTCTTCCACAGGGTAGCGGGTATATTTTTCAATCTGAATGATGTCCATCATTTCAGAAATCTTGATATCATGCGGAAGGCTGACAATTTCGGTCCGCGGAATCATAATTTCTTTCGCGAGCCTGTCGTCAAATTCAAAGATTTTATTCACATATTTAAACTCTGATTGGTTGATTTCACCGCTTTTATAGCTTTCAGACAAAATGATTCGCAGCTCTTCTTCTGAGTGTGCCAATTCGTTTTCTGAAACGGTCTCCAGGCCAAATGCTTTGGTCAATAACCGTGCGGAATTGTTCAAAAGCCAAATGAATGGGAACGCGATGCGGTAAAACCAAATCAGCGGTTTCGCAAACAGCATAGACACTGCTTCCGCCTTTTGGATAGCGACTGTCTTAGGTGCAAGTTCTCCGACAACAACGTGTAAGAACGTGATAATGGCATACGCAAAAATAAACGATATGACATGTGAAAGGGAACCTGGTACGTTCATTTGTACGAAAAGCGGGTGAAGCAGCCTTTCGATCGTTGATTCACCTAAAACCCCTAATCCGATGGAAGTCAATGTAATTCCGAGCTGACACGCAGATAAATATTCATCAAGATGCGTGGTCACTTTTTTTACGGCTATTGCTGCTTTATTTCCTTCCGCGATCAGCTGATCGATCCGTGAGCCTCTGATTCTGATAATGGCAAACTCAGATGCCACGAAAAATGCCGTCAGGGCGATTAAAACAGCAACTAAAATCAAATTCACTATGTCCAATTAGAACCTTCACTCTAGCAATGAGAATGAAGGTAACACCTCCTGTTAGATAAAATGGTTTTAACTTAACAGCAGCATAAATGATTGGAACACGGCGAGCTTTTCAGGCGGGAGTTTGCTTTTCAGCTTGTCACGATCCTCGGGCTTCAGCCGTTCAAACCGATGCAAGATTCCGGAGATGTTTTGATTCATATGATCAATTTCTAATGCCAGATTTCCAATTTCATCATCAAGTTTAGCTGAAGAGGGAAACTGGTTCTCCAGTCGATCTTTAATATCGGACAGGGCCAATCGCTGCTTCTTGCAATCTACAATAAATATAAGTCGTTTGAGTGCATTTTCGTCGTAGTAACGGTAATTTGAACAGGATCTGGCCGGCGTAAGCAGACCGAGATTCGTATAATAATCAACTGTCCGTTTCGTTACTCCGGCGAGTGCCGCTAGTTCACTGATGCGATAAGTCTCAGCCCCATCTATATCCCTCCCAACCATCACGTTATAGTTATGAGAATAGTTTAATATATGAACGGTGTCTTGCACAAGTTTATTGTTTTTTTCAGACCGGAATTGGAAGTTGTGGAATTCATCATCTGATTGAAGTAACATAGGAAGATAGAATTTTCAAATTTTTATATGCGGAAGGGACAGATGAAATTGGCTGGGTTATCCCGGGAAGTTGAAGAAAATTTAAATAAAGGATCATGGATTCGCAAGCTGTTTGATGAAGGTGCAAGGCTGAAGAAGGAGTTCGGGGAAGACCAGGTATTTGATTTTTCACTCGGCAACCCGATTGTTGAACAGCCTGAAGCTTTTAAGAGAGCGTTAATAGAGGAAGCTGAAAAAGGCAGCCACGGATACATACAAAATCAAGGGCTTCCTGCAGCGAGAGAAAAAGTCGGGCAATTTTTGGGGTCGCGTTTTGAAGCTGATTTCTCAGCGGAGCGTATCGTCATGACGGTGGGCGCGGGAGGCGCTTTGAATGTTGCGTTAAAAAGCATCGTAAACCCTGGGGAAGAGGTCATTATTCTTGCACCTTATTTTGCCGAATATAAGTTGTATATTGAGAACTACGGGGGAAAAGCCGTCAGCTGCCCGTTGACAGGCCGGTTTGAGATCGACATTGAAGCGGTAAGGCAATCGATCACTCCACAGACGAAAGGGCTGATCCTCAATACACCGCATAACCCCACAGGCACGGTTCTCAGCCAGAAAAATATAGACGATTTAGGCGCTTTATTAAAAGAAATAGAAGAGAAGAGCGGCCAGACGATTTATGTGCTGTTTGATGAACCGTACAGTCAATTAATCTATGATGAAGAGCTGGCAAATCCGTTTCAATCGTACCATCGTGTGATATTGGCCAGCTCATTCAGTAAAGATCTCGGCATAGCCGGGGAGCGGCTCGGGTATATCGGATTGGACAGCCGAATGCCGGATGCGGACCTTTTGATCAACGCTTTTGTGTATTGTAATCGAACGCTTGGATTTGTGAATGCCCCTGTCATGATGCAGCGGGCTGTGGCACGAATGGATGATTTAAGAGTAGACGCGAGTGCTTATAAAGAGCGCCGGGATTTAATAGTAGACATTTTAAAAGAAGCCGGTTTTGAATTTGAAATGCCAAAGGGAGGTTTCTTTGTTTTTCCAAAATCGCCGATTGAAGATGAAGTTGCATTTTGCGTGCATGCCGCCCAAAAATACAAATTATTAATTGTGCCGAGCAGCGGTTTTGGAATGAGCGGGCATTTCCGATTATCCTTCAGTGTGCCGATCGAGCAGATTAAAAACTCACGGGACATTTTCATTTCTTTATATAAAGATTTTGCTTAAGAAGGCAAAGAAAAGAAAACAGTTTTCAAGGCTGTTTTCTTTTTATATCCACAAAATCCTTCCTCTTCCAATCCAGACAGGCGAAGAATTGACAAGCAGGCATGCAGTTAAGTCTTTCTTCATGATAAAAGTCTAAAAATTAAAAATCATTTTTGGAATGAGTTGTGTTACAATAAAATATACAATTTATAATCAAACTTTGACTTTTGGAGGTGGTATGATGGGGCCCTCTGCTTAGGCAACAATACACCGCGTACCTCAATGTTAAGGAAAAATGATTATATCAGGAGGTGACTCCTTATCCTTTGTTGAGAGGATAGGGTTAAATGGACGATATTGACAGTCTGATTTTAATTGGCGTGCTCATTGCTTTAACCGCGTTTTTCGTTGCAAGCGAGTTTGCGATTGTTAGAGTAAGGAGATCCAGAATAGATCAGCTTATCACAGAAGGAAACAAACGGGCGATACTCGCAAGGCGTGTCATTACAGATTTGGATGAATATTTATCCGCATCCCAGCTAGGCATTACATTGACATCAATCGGGCTTGGCGTACTAGGTGAGCCGGCCTTTGAACGGCTGCTGCATCCACTGTTTGAACCGCTCGGCTTGCCGGACTCGGTTTCACATGCAGTCTCTTTTGCAGTCGCGTACGGCTTGATCACGTTCCTGCACGTTGTTGTAGGTGAACTGGCCCCGAAAACGGTCGCGATTCAAAAGGCAGAACAGCTGACTTTACTGATAGCGGGCCCTTTGCGTTTATTCTATTTGCTCCTGTTTCCGTTTATTTGGATCCTCAATGGATCGGCGCGGTTTTTATGCGGGATGTTCGGTTTGAAGCCTGCGTCAGAACATGATGGTTCCCATTCTGAGGAAGAACTCAGGATGCTGTTATCTGAGAGTTTAAAAAACGGAGAGATTAATCCGTCTGAATATAAATATGTGAATAAGATTTTTGAATTTGATAATCGGATCGCCAAAGAAATTATGATACCGCGGAAGGAAATGGCTGCTGTGTCAACTGAGATGACGATGGCCGAGATGCTTGAAGTCATGCTGAAGGAAAAATACACGCGCTGGCCAGTCACAGATGGAGACAAAGACAGTGTGATCGGTTTGGTCAATACGAAGCATTTGTTTTCTGATTTGCTGTTTATGACAGAAGAAGAACGAATGAAGATGACGATCCATCCGTATGTGAGGCCGGTCATCGAAGTGATTGAAACGATCCCGGTTCATGACTTGCTGATTAAAATGCAGCGCGAGCGCATTCATATGGCTATATTGTCGGATGAATACGGAGGAACCTCGGGACTTGTGACGACAGAGGATATTCTTGAGGAAATTGTCGGAGAGATCAGAGATGAATTTGATGAAGATGAACAGCCGCTGATCCAAAAGCTTGGCGACGGCCATTATGTGATGGATGGAAAGGTTCGGATCGATCAGGTGAACAGCCTTCTTGGCGCATCGATTCAAGAAGACGTCGATACGATCGGCGGGCTGATATTAAAAGAAAACATCGATATTGAGGCTGGTGAATCCATTCGCATCGGTTCATATACGATAAAGGTGCTGAAGATGGACGGCCGATTAATCAAGCAAATCGATATAAAAGAAGAAGCCGGCAACACAACCGGGATTATGGCGCACCACAAGCTGCCGCTGCCTGAGCCTGTGATGCTGAACAGTGCAACCTTGAGCGAGAAATAAGCTCAAGGTTTTTTTATATTGTGATTGTCCAGCCGCACCAAAATGCCAAAAGCGACCCGCAAAGTGTCAGGGCGATGTACAAGATGCTTTCTATTACACGTTTGGCCATAAGGAGTTGAATACTTTCAACGCTGAAGGTGGAAAAGGTCGTAAAGGCGCCAAAAAACCCCGTGCCGATGATAAGCGAGACCGAAGCATTTGCAACGTGAAGTCCTGTAAATATTCCGAGCCCGAGAGCTCCGAGAATATTGACTGTCAGTATGCCAATGGGCAGGCTCAGACCTTTGGTTTTGGCGGTTATGACATTGCCAAGCCAGAACCGAAGCATTGCGCCAAGTCCGCCCCCTATGAAAATACCCGCTAGTGTCATCTTTCCTGCAGCCCCTTTCTTTGCTGAATGCCTGCTATGCGCCGTCCCGCAAAAACACCAATCAGTGCAAATATGATCCCTGATATCAATGAGGCTGCCACATATAAAAGAGCCAATGAGGGTTGTCCTTGCAAAAGCATCACCGTTTCCTTAGAAAACGTGGACATTGTTGTGAAGCCTCCGCAAAAGCCGGTGCCTAAAAAAGCCGACAGCAGAGGCCGTTTTGCACCGATCATAAAAAATCCGGTCAAAATGCCTAATAGAAGGCTGCCTGCCGCATTTTCCAGCCAGGTTGCCGCCGGGAACTGACCGGTGTGAATCCATAAGTTTAATCCGTATCGGAGGCAGGCGCCAAGCGCGCCTCCGATAAAAACCGCGCTATATATTTTCATGTTTGCCATCCTTTATGATGAAATCCGGGTAATCTGTAACGATGCCGTCCACGCCCATGGCTTGTAATTTTGCCGCTGTCTTTTGATTGTTGACAGTCCATGCAAATATGTTTAAGCCATTTTTATGGACGGAGCCGATCATCAGACGGTTGAGCCGTGTGTATTTTATATTGACATAGTTTGCAAAAGAGCGGAAGGCCTTCATCTGATTTCTGGACAGCATGCCAAAGTTGGGCCTTGTAATGACCGCTGTCGGAATCGAAGGATAAAGCTCGCGGAACCTTTGGACGGAGCGGAACTGAAAGGATTGAACAATATTATTGATAGAAAAAGAAAATTGCCCTAATAGCTGTCCCACCTCTTCTTCAATTCCGACTTGAGACGGATGGCCTTTTAGTTCAATTAAAAGGCCGATTTTTTTGTGGTAGCGCTTGAGCACCGCTTCCAGGGTCGGAATACGCTCTCCTTGAAAAGCGGGGCCGTACCAGCTTCCTGCATCGAGTTTTTGCAATTCCTCCAAGGTAAAATCCTTAACAAAGCCTGATCCGTTTGTTGTTCGGTCAACCCTGTCATCGTGTATCACAACAATCTGCCTGTCTTTTGTAAGCTGGACATCCAGTTCGATCATATCTGCATTCATTTTCACCGCAAGGTCAAATGCGGCAATCGTATTTTCCGGAGCGTAGCCGGATGCTCCGCGATGGGCAATGATGTACAAGCTAAGTCAGCTCCTCGTATGGGCATTTCTGTTATTGTATCAAATCCATATATGCACCGCGATACAAACTGGTGAATTTTTTCTGCCATATCGGAATGGTCCGGGCTGAGGAATGCGTATAACTAAAAAAAGACACTCAGCGTATCAGAACACATTTCGTCAGAAAATTAGGTCTTTCGACATGTTCACAACAAAATATGATCCTTTATAATAGCAAAAAAGGAGGCGAGATCATGGGAAAAGGGAGAATCAGAGTGGAGGAAAGAATTAAAGCCGAAACGGATGCTGAAATGCAAAAAGCAACTCTCCTTGATCAGACACAAACGAAAAAAGGTAAGTGACTGTCCCTATTGAATCTGGCTGATAGATGAATTGAGAAATGACCCCGGCGTTTCGCCGGGGTTTTGTGCTGCAAAAGACATTTAAATGAACATCTTTACGAATATTTTAGTATAATAAACAATTGATTGGGATAGAGGGGAGACAGTCATGCCGGATTATCTGCAGCAGTATTTTACGCTTGATAACATCATTCAAATCGGCATCAGCTTGGCGATTTTGCTAGTGTTTCTTATACTTAGAAAATTATTCACAAGATATTTCTTTAACCTGCTTTTTAATTTGACAAACCGGCCGAAAACAGAAATTTTTAAACAGGTGGTTCTGGCGTTTGATAAGCCGGCCAGATGGTTTTTTGTTGCCCTTGGGCTGTTTTTAGCGATCCGGTATTCACCGTTTTTAGATGAGCAAATGCCGGTCATCAGCAAAATATACCGCTCACTGATTGTGGCGCTCTTGTGTTGGGGTCTTTGTAATTTGACCGCAACATCGTCGTTTATCTTCCATAAGGTGAATCAGCGCTTCGAGCTTGACATGGATGACATTCTGGCCCCGTTTTTATCTAAATTGCTCCGTTTTGTGATCATTGCGCTCAGTGTCAGTGTGATCGCTCAGGAATTCAATTATGATGTCAACGGATTTGTAGCGGGCCTTGGTCTTGGCGGACTCGCTTTTGCGCTTGCCGCGAAGGATACCATCAGCAACTTCTTCGGCGGTATTATTATTATTACTGAAAAGCCGTTTACAATTGGTGACTGGGTGGAGACGTCGACAGTAACAGGATCAGTCGAGGATATTACCTTTAGGAGCACGAGATTCAGAACAGCACAGGGGGCGCTTGTAACGGTGCCGAACTCTACGCTGTCGATGGAAGCGATCACGAACTGGACAAGAATGACCAAACGCCAGATTACGTTTTCCATCCATGTGTCCTACGCTACGCCGATTGAGAACCTTGAACGCTCCATTCATTCTCTCAGAACAATGCTCTTAGAGCATGAGGGCGTTGATAATGAAACAATCATGGTCAACTTTGATACGTTTGCCGACAGCTACTACAATTTATTTTTTAACTTCTATACAAAAACGACGGTTTGGGCTGAAAACCTTAATATTAGAGAGGATATCAACTATAAAATTATTGAGATTTTAGGTGCAGAAGGTGTCCAGTTTGCATATCCCGGCCAAATGGTTGTTGTCAAGCAAAAGCACGAAAGCGACCCATTCCATGTGAATCTAAATAAAGAGGAAAAGGAACGGGCTTAAAAGAGAGACTTCGTCTGACAGAGGCGGAGTCTTTTTCATGGTAAAATAAGAGAAAAAGGCGGTGTTGAGTTGGAAGCATTCAAAAGTATTCTACATGAAGCACAGAGAATTGTTGTGCTGACAGGAGCGGGAATGAGCACAGAATCAGGGATTCCAGACTTTCGTTCAGCAGGGGGCATTTGGACGGAAGATGCCTCAAGAATGGAAGCGATGAGCCTTGATTATTTCTCAAGTCATCCGCGTCTGTTTTGGCCCAAATTCAAAGAATTGTTCCAGATGAAAATGAGCGGCAGCTTTGAACCGAATGAAGGACACTTGCTTTTAGCTGAGCTGGAGAAGCAAGGGAAGCAGGTCGATATTTTTACGCAAAACATTGACGGTCTTCATAAAAAAGCGGGGAACAGGCATGTATACGAACTGCATGGTTCTATCCAGACAGCAGCTTGTCCGGCATGCGGCGCCCGATATGATCTTCCCCATTTGCTGGAGCGGGAGGTGCCGGAGTGCACGGCGGCCGGAAACAATGGGGACATTTGCGGAACGGTATTAAAAACCGATGTTGTTCTCTTTGGCGACGCCGTCATGCACTTTGACACCCTTTATGAAAAGCTGGATCAAGCAGATCTTTTATTGGTTATCGGCACGTCTCTCGAAGTGGCTCCGGCTAGATTTGTGCCTGAGGATGCAAGCCTGATTCCCGGCATGAAGAAAGTCATCATAAACCTTGAACCAACGTATTGCGACAGCTTGTTTGACATGGTCATCCATCAAAAAATCGGCGAGTTTGCCCGAAGTTTGGGCATAAAAAAGTGAGCCGCTTTATGCGCCTCACTTTTTTATTCATGAACAGGAACCATTGTGTCCTCTAACACTCCGAAGGAATAGCCTTTTTCTTTTAATTTATTGATTAGTACCGGCAGCGCATTTACAGTAGCAGGAAGATCATGCATGAGAATTACATTTGGGCGGCTTGAAGAGCTGTGTTCCATATTCTCAAGCTGCTGTAATACGGCGGTCACATACTGTGAATTCCGGTATTTCCAGTCCATGCTGTCGATCGTCCAATCCCAGTACACAAACCCATCTTTCTCCAGATTGCGAATTTGTGAGGCGGTTAGTGACGGCTTGCTTCCGTATGGCGTTCTGACAAGATCGGTTTTATATCCTGTAATGTCCTGCAGCGTGTCACGCGCCTCCTGCATTTCTTTTAACGGAGATGTCGGTGATTGATAGAACAATCTGTTATTGTGGGTAACGCCATGTAAACCGAGTGCGTGGCCTTCCTTTTCTGCTCTTTTCACAGCCTGCTTGAATTCGTTCATCCGCGGTGACAGCATAAAAAACGTCGCTTTTACATCAGCGCTTTTCAGTACGTCGAGCAAGCGGGTTGTAACGGCTGAAGGGCCGTCGTCGAAGGTTAAGTAAACTGTTTTATCTCCCATGTTCTGCTTTTTCTGCAGATGTTTTATCAGCAGATCGGGGGAGTCGTTTTTCAGCTTAAGGCTTTCTTTCTCATCTCGAAGCTGGCCGTTTGTTGTGACAGTGACTTCCTTTGTTTTCGTTGAACTGTTGGAATAACCCAAAATCACCATAAGCAAAAGCAGCACACATAAAACTGCTAAACTTGCAAATTTAAAAGCAAGCGAAACTGCAGAAGGAGAAGCCTCTCCTCTCGTTTGTCGCATAACAATCTCTCCATTGGCATAAAATCTCTACATAATGCTGTACAGCAGGCAGCTTATGAAGATGCCTTATGTTTACAACCTATGTATTACCAGTCAAGTATACAGGAATAAAACTGGAAAGCACATAGAAAATTTGTCGAAATGTCAGATTTTAAGGAAAAAATAAACTCCTTTCCGCTATAGATCTCTTGATCTTTCTGTTTTTCAGCATGTCCAATATGATAGAATTAGTGACAATGACAGCTTGAATGACATCAGGGACATCTCGAAAAGGGAGGGCTTTTATGAAGGTATTAGTCAATGGCCAGCTGATTGGGCGCAGTGAAGCATCAATCGATTTGGAAGATCGCGGTTATCAGTTTGGTGACGGCATCTATGAAGTGATCAGGGTGTACAAAGGAGTATTGTTCGGCTTACGTGAGCATGCAGAGCGTTTTTTCAGAAGTGCTGCTGAAATCGGAATTTCACTGCCATTCAGTATAGAAGATCTCGAGTGGGACCTGCAAAAGCTTGTACAGGAAAATGCGGTCAGTGAGGGAGCGGTATACATTCAGACAACAAGAGGTGTGGCCCCGCGAAAACACCAGTATGAAGCCGGCCTCGAGCCGCAGACTACTGCTTATACGTTTACGGTGAAAAAACCGGAGCAAGAGCAGGCATACGGAGTGGCGGCCATTACAGATGAGGATCTTCGCTGGCTAAGATGTGATATCAAAAGTCTGAATTTACTGTATAATGTCATGACGAAGCAAAAGGCCTATGAAGCGGGAGCATTTGAAGCCATTTTACTTAGGGACGGCGTTGTTACGGAGGGTACATCCTCTAACGTTTATGCCGTTATCAACGGCACGGTGCGAACACATCCGGCTAACCGGCTCATTCTCAATGGAATTACACGGATGAATATTTTAGGACTGATTGAAAAGAATGGGATCAAACTGGATGAGACTCCTGTCAGTGAAGAAGAGTTGAAACAGGCGGAAGAGATCTTTATTTCGTCAACGACGGCAGAAATTATTCCGGTCGTGACGCTCGATGGACAATCGGTCGGAAGCGGGAAACCCGGACCGGTGACCAAACAGCTTCAGGCTGCTTTTCAAGAAAGCATTCAACAGGCTGCTAGCATTTCATAAATGAACGAAGAAAAGAGCCCGCTTTATACAGCGGAGCTCTTTTTATTTTTTAACAAATCCAATCAAAATGGAGATCATCGGCGATATATAGAGGAAGAACGTAAACGGGATGTAGTCTATGACTGGAACACCAAGTGCGCTCGCCATAAATGCGCCGCTGACGCCCCAAGGAATCAATGGGTTAATTAATGTTCCGCCGTCCTCTAATGATCTTGTCAGAAATTTTCGCTGGATGTTTTGTTTGTCATATAAGGATTTAAATGATTGTCCCGGTATTAATATCGATAAATACTGTTCGCCGGTTGCCAAGTTGACGCCGATGCTTGAGCAGACAGTTGCTGCAACAAGACGGCCTTTTGAGCGGATGCCTTTCATGACGCCTTCCAATAGTGCAGAAATCAATCCGATTTTCTCCATCAATCCGCCGAGTGCAAAAGCAATCATAATGAGAGAGACAGAGCCCATCATGGATTGCAGTCCGCCTCTGTTGATAATTTTAGCGGCTGCCTCATTGTCAGTTTCGAAAGTTGTGCCATTTTGCAAAGCTGTCATAAACGCCTGCAGGCTGCTGTCGGGTACAAAAATAGCAGTCAAAATTCCCGAGGAAATAATTCCGGCAGTCAGAACGGGGATTACTGATACCCGTTTCATTGCCAGCAAAACGACTAAGAGCGGAGAAAGAAGGGCCCACGGTGTCACGTTTGCAGCATCTTTTATTCCGGTTATGACCTGCTGAATATTATCGGTTGAAGCAGCGTCCGCTGACACTGATGAACCGAGAAAGTAAAACAGAACGACAGTGATGAGCAAAGCTGGAATGGTTGTGCCCATCATATGGCGAATGTGTTCAAAGATCGGTATTTCGCCTATTCCAGCTGCAAAGTTGGTTGTGTCCGACATCGGCGACATTTTATCCCCAAAACAAGCGCCGCATATGACTGCGCCTGCTGTCCATTCAAGCGGAACGCCAGCCGCGCTCGCTACGCCAATCAGCGCTACCCCGATTGTGCTTACAGTTGTCAGGCTTGAGCCAACAAGTGTGCTGATGATCATACATGAAAACAAAGCAGTCAACAGAAGGTGGCTTGGTTCAATAAAGGATAGGGCATAAACTGTCACAGTCGGTATTGCGCCGCTGTACATCCAGGCGCCGATTAAGATGCCGATCAGCGCTAGAACAATAATCGGCTGTACGCCGTTTTTGATCCCGTCTACAATCCCTTTTTCAATACTCTTCCAGGAAAATCCAAACCATAAAGCTGCTGCTGAAAGCATGACAACACTTAAAAACAGCGGGATATGAGGTTCTACATGAAGCAAGAATAAGCAAGAAATAATAATGCATAACATCAATATAAATAAACCGACGGCTAACGGAAACGTCAACTTTTTTTGAGAATCCAAAATAACACCCCATATTTATCTTTAATGCTTTTGTGCTTTTGGGCACGAAAGCATTATAACAGAAAAAAACGAAAATCTATGTTTTTTCACAATTATGAATATAAAAGAAGTGAGCACAGGGCGTGCTCACTTTACAATCAGGACGGGTATATCCGATTTCGCTGAAAGCTTTTCACTTACACTTCCGAATATTAGCTTTTTCAGCCTGTTTTGGTCTCTGCTTCCGGTTACGATCATATCGGCAGAAATGCGGTTTGCATGCTCGATAATTGATTCAGCCGGATCGCCTTCTAATATATCGATATCTCCACCTGCCTGCTGTTCATTAAGCATCATTCTGGCTTCGGCGATGACTTCTTCCGTACGGTCTTCATAGATCATTGTCTCAGGTGATGTTACATCCGATATCAGCGGATCAGGAACACTTGTCATGCCTCCGCTGATATAGCTTGCCTCAGCTGCGGGTCTGGGCGGGTCTATGACGGTCTGATTGTCTTTCATATCATGTGAATGGGCGACGGTAATAGCGGCATTTACGGTTTTAGCAAGATCAATGGCTGTCTGAAGCGCTTTCTTACTATTTTCACTTCCGTCAAACGCAACAATGATACGGTCAGCATGGAACATCCTTCTCACCCTTTCAAAGCGTCTTACAACACTACTACCCGAATTTGAGCACAATTAACCTTTTCCTATTCAAGTAATGATTGACAATAAAAGGTTTTGTTTGTATGATGATAAAAAGATGAAATCAGAATGGAAGGAGGGTTTGCTATGCCAAGGAATTTGCGTGTTTATCAAACAGTTTCATATTGGCGCGGCAAACCTTTTGTTCTGTTTTCGTGAACGGTTTTTTAGGTCGGACCGCGCGCTGAAAAGCGCTGTGCGTAACATATCGGTTAAAAAAGGCATGGAGCTGACGCTTCATGCCTTTTTTATATACAAAATCTAAGGAAAGACAGGTGTATGGGATGTGAAGACAAATACAGAGGCGAGGGCTGTTCGTGCCAAACTGGATGAAAAAAGCTGCAAGGAAAAAATAGAAGGCGGCTGATGAGGAGATGGGGATAGATGTTTTCAGTTTTGAAAAAGCTTGGCTGGTTTTTTAAGGCGTACTGGCTGCGCTATACGATTGCGATTGTCCTTTTATTAGCAGTCAATGTCATTGAAATGTTTCCGCCTAAGCTCTTGGGGAACGCCATAGATGATATGAAAACAGGGGCATTTACTGCGGAAGGGCTGCTGTTTTATATCGGTATCTTTTTTGTGCTGACGGCGGCCGTGTATATCATGTCTTATTTTTGGATGCATCAGCTGTTTGGCGGAGCGAATCTGATGGAGAAAATTCTTCGTACGAAGCTGATGGGGCATTTGCTGACTATGTCGCCGCCGTTTTATGAAAAAAACCGGACAGGCGATTTAATGGCACGAGGGACAAATGATCTTCAGGCCGTCAGTTTAACGACAGGGTTTGGCATCTTGACGTTAGTCGATTCTACGATGTTTATGATGACGATCTTTTTGACAATGGGGTTTTTGATCAGCTGGAAGCTGACCTTTGCCGCCATTATCCCGCTTCCAGTCATGGCGATTGCAATCAGTCTATATGGAAGTAAAATTCATGAGCGGTTTACTGAGGCCCAAAACGCGTTCGGGGCGCTGAATGACAGAGTGCTGGAATCTGTTTCAGGCGTGCGGGTGGTTCGCGCGTATGTTCAGGAAACAAACGATGTTCGCCGGTTTAATGAAATGACCGCTGATGTTTATCAGAAAAATATGAAAGTGGCTTTTATTGATTCACTGTTTGAGCCGACGGTAAAACTGCTTGTCGGCGCAAGCTATCTGATTGGGCTCGGCTACGGAGCGTTTCTTGTATTCCGGAACGAGCTGACGCTTGGAGAGTTAGTGTCCTTTAACGTTTATCTCGGCATGATGATTTGGCCGATGTTTGCAATCGGTGAACTCATTAACGTGATGCAGCGCGGCAATGCGTCATTAGACCGGGTAAATGAAACTCTTTCTTATGAAACGGATTTGACAGATCCAAAACAGCCCGCTGATCTTAAAGAGCCTGGAGATATCGTTTTCAGTCATGTCAGCTTTACATATCCAAGCTCAACAAGTGACAATCTTCAGGATATTTCATTTACGGTGCGAAAAGGGCAGACTGTCGGGATTGCCGGTAAAACCGGGAGCGGAAAAACGACAATTATTAAGCAGCTTTTGCGCCAGTACCCTCCAGGTGAAGGGAGCATTACATTTTCAGGCGTACCGATTCAGCAAATCCCTCTTGACCAGCTCCGCGGATGGATCGGATATGTGCCGCAGGATCATTTACTGTTTTCACGGACTGTAAAAGAAAATATTTTATACGGAAAACAGGATGCAACTGATAAAGAGGTTCAGCAAGCCATTGCCGAAGCACATTTTGAAAAAGATTTGCACATGCTTCCGTCCGGTCTGGAGACAATGGTCGGTGAAAAAGGCGTGGCACTGTCAGGCGGGCAGAAACAAAGAATTTCGATTGCGAGAGCACTCATGGCGAATCCGGAAATCTTGATTCTGGATGATTCACTTTCCGCTGTAGATGCCAAAACAGAGGCTGCAATTATCAAGAACATCAGAGAAAACCGCAAAGGAAAAACGACATTTATTTTGACGCACCGATTATCCGCGGTAGAGCACGCTGACCTGATCCTTGTGATGGACGGCGGCGTCATTGCTGAGAGAGGCACGCATCAAGAACTGCTGGCCAATAATGGGTGGTACCGGGAACAATATGAAAGACAGCAGCTGTTCACGGCCGAAGAAGGGGGAGCAGGGGCATGAAAATAGGAAAAACGTTATGGAGATACGCACTTCTTTATCGAAAATTGCTGATCACAGCCGTCCTTTTGCTAACTGTTGCCGTCGGTGCAGAACTGACTGGGCCCTTTATTGGCAAAAAAATGATAGACGACCATATCCTCGGCATTGAGAAAACATGGTATGAAGCTGCGGAAAAAGATAAAAATGCCGTTCAGTTTCACGGCGTCTCATATGTCAGAGAGGACCGATTGCAGGAGCCTGTTTCAAAAGCAAAAGAAGCACATATTTATCAAGTGGGAATGGCGTTCTATTTTGTTGATCAGGCTGTCAGCTTCGACGGGAATAGAACGGTTTCTGACGGGAAGCTGACGATCACAAACGGAGACAAGAGCCGGACATATGCTGCCGAAAAGCTGACTAAGCAGGAACTTTTCCAGTTCTATCAGCCGGAAATAAAGGGAATGGTGTTACTGATCTGCCTGTATGGGGGCTTGCTTGTGTTTTCGGTATTCTTTCAATACGGACAGCATTATCTGCTGCAGATGAGCGCCAATCGGATTATTCAAAAGATGAGGCAGGACGTGTTTTCGCACATACAGAGAATGCCGATTCGCTATTTTGACAACCTTCCGGCCGGAAAAGTCGTTGCGCGGATTACCAATGATACGGAGGCTATTAGGGATTTATATGTCACAGTGCTTTCAACATTTGTGACAAGCGGAATCTATATGTTCGGGATATTCACGGCTTTGTTTCTGCTTGATGTGAAGCTTGCGTTTGTATGTCTGGCAATTGTGCCGATTATCTGGCTGTGGTCGGTTATATACCGGAGATATGCGTCATATTACAACCAAAAAATCCGCTCGATCAACAGTGACATTAACGCAAAAATGAATGAGTCAATTCAAGGCATGACCATTATTCAGGCTTTCCGCCATCAAAAGGAAACAATGAGAGAATTTGAGGAATTAAATGAATCACATTTTTATTTCCAAAACAGGATGCTGAATTTAAACTCCTTAATGTCCCATAATCTGGTCAATGTCATCCGCAATCTTGCGTTCGTCTGTCTGATCTGGCATTTTGGCGGTGCGAGCCTGAATGCGGCGGGGATTGTTTCTATCGGTGTGCTGTACGCGTTTGTCGATTATTTGAACCGGTTATTTCAGCCGATCACAGGCATCGTCAATCAGTTTTCAAAGCTGGAGCTTGCAAGGGTCTCCGCCGGGCGTGTTTTTGAACTGCTTGAAGAAAAGAATACGGAAGAAGCGGGTGAACCGGCGAAGGAGCGCGCGCTGGGGCGGGTTGAATTTCGTGATGTGTCATTTGCGTATCAAGAAGGTGAAGAGGTATTAAAGCATATTTCCTTTACTGCGCAAAAAGGCGAAACCGTAGCGCTCGTCGGCCATACCGGATCAGGAAAAAGCTCGATTTTGAATCTTCTGTTTCGTTTTTATGATGCGCAAAAAGGTGATGTCTTAATTGATGGAAAAAGCATTTACAACATGTCAAGACAGGAACTCAGATCCCATATGGGCATTGTGCTTCAGGACCCGTACTTATTCTCGGGTACAATCGGATCTAACGTAAGTCTGGATGACGAAAGAATGACTGAAGAAGAAATAAAAAATGCACTGCGGCAAGTCGGTGCTGAGCCTCTTCTTAAGAAGCTTCCGAAGGGCATTAATGAGCCCGTGATTGAAAAAGGCAGCACGCTATCCTCTGGAGAGCGGCAGTTAATTTCTTTCGCTAGAGCTTTGGCGTTTGATCCCGCGATCTTGATTTTAGATGAGGCAACGGCGCATATTGATACAGAGACAGAGGCCGTGATCCAGAAGGCGCTTGATGTCGTCAAACAAGGACGCACCACCTTCGTCATCGCTCACCGGCTTTCAACAATCAGAAATGCTGATCAGATTTTGGTTCTTGATAAAGGAGAAATTGTTGAGAGAGGGAACCAGGAGGAACTGATGGCATTAGAAGGCCAATATTATCAAATGTATGAACTGCAAAAGGGACAGAAACATTCCATTGCATAACGCTCAAAAAACCCAAAACAATCGTGTTTTGGGTTTTTGGTTTATGTAGTCAATAAGCCAGTCCGACACGGTATCCGACATACTTACCTGTAACAAGCTCACGATATAAAAAGTCCGCAGTATCGCCGACCGAAATGCTTGTGCCGCCCTCAGGCAAAACGTTACGCTCCGTACGATAAACGCCGGTTGCTGTTCCGTCCGGGAGGTAAGTGGGGCAGATGATTGTCCAGTCTAATGATGATTGTTTAAGCATTTCGTATACTTTTGCATGCTCCTTGGCTGCGCGGGTCTGCTTTCGTTTCGATTCATTTGTTTCAAACCGGTATTTTCCCGGTTCATATCGGGAATCTAGGATCCCTGCGGTGCCGATCGTAATAAGCCGTTTGATATGCTGTTCCTCCATAGCGGAGAGAATGTGTGCCATAGCAGTTGACAAGGTATCATCACCATCTGTGCCTAGACAGCTGATCACGATTTCAGCATTCTCCATTATTTTTTTCACATCTTCTAAGCGGCGGGCGTTCCCCATGACGGTTCTGTCTTTTGAAAGGGGAAGATCAGCATGTTGAGATCTGATCAGAGCGAAAATATCAAATCTTTCATCTGCTGCAGCTTGTGTTAAAAAGGCTTGTCCGACGCGGCCGCTGGCTCCTAATAAAGCGATTTTCATCAAAAAACCCCCTCGCCTTTCATTATAAAAGGATGTTCTCAGTTTGAACAGCGCGGGAAAGAATACCTGTACAAATAAACAGAACGATGGGAAACATATTCATGAATCATGGATACACTTACGAATTGAACCAGCTCCCAATTCACAATGGTGATGAATGACACCCCGATTCCCTCCCTTTTTTCTAGGATATGTGGAGCAGAAAAAAAGGGTGACAAAATAAAGAGAGCGCGGAAACCGCGCCCTCTATAGCCATATATTGAATTGTTATTGAACTCTGCCGCCCATTTGCTGTTGAGCGAAAGATACTAAACGTTTTGTAATTTCTCCTCCGACAGAACCGTTAGCGCGAGAAGTTGTGTCCGCTCCAAGGTTAACGCCGAATTCAGAAGCGATTTCAAGTTTCATTTGATCGATAGCCTGAGCTGCGCCAGGAACTAGTAAGTCATTTGAAGAGTTTTGGTTAGCCATGTGTAAAATCTCCTTTTTTGTTTAGTATGGTTGGGTTAACTGGAGTTGCACCAATCTGTGAACCCTTCTCGGGTGTCACTGCCGCCTCGGCGTAACCCAATGCTTTGCCGGCTTGTTACTACGTATTATGTTAAAATGTCCGGAAACTCATGCGGAGAATTGTGTGGTAAATCTTGAGAAATAAAAAAAGCTTAGCCGTTTAGGCTAAGCTAGTCATAAATATGAAAAAGCATCAGTTCATGTATCTCGTTTGTAAGAGCAGGCTCGTCAGCGCGAGCGGGAAACAAGTCTCCCCATTCAATCTCACCGCTCTTATGATAGATGCCTTCATAATGGGTCCCTTTATAATAAAATGAAATTTTCCATCCGGGCAGCTTTTCTTTTGGGAACAAAGGTTTCCAGCTGAAATGAGAAATCATTACGGCCACGCTCCTTACATTTGGTATCAATTGACCTAAATAAAAACGGCTTATATTCATTGTATCATTGTTTCAGAACATCATTGAAGAGGCCTTAATATGCAGTTTGTCCCAGCTTTGGATAAAGATAAGCCCGCTTTATTAAAAAAGCGGACAGGTTACGAAGGCCACAATGCTTCAGGAGATGTGATTGCCTTCTCAGATAAATATGACGCGTATTCAAAACTTCTTCGTTTTGTAAGAGAATCAACATGATGCAAATTTGGATGAGAAAAAATGCTTCGGCCTGGGCGCGAATTCGCTTCAAACATCCATACTTTACCGTTCTGATCAATGCCAAAATCGAAACCAATCTCCCCGATAAACCCCTCGATATGATCATGAAGGACATGGCTTGCCGTCAGTGCCGCTGCAGAAAGCTTTTTAATGACCTCAACTCTTTCAGCGGGATCATCGTATACTTCCGCAAGTGTCTTTACAGTGCCGCCGTTAGAAAGATGTGTTGTAATGCTGTTCTTTCCGGAAATTTTTACGGCGATTGCTGTCACTGTCCATTTTCCTTTTCTGTTTTTATTGGTATGGACACGGAAATCCGCTGGTTTGCCTTGAAATTCGATGAGATCAACACCTTGCTGAATGAGAAAGTCGGACGGGTTGTGATGTTTTTGAAATTCTGCAAGGAATGAGGCGGCATCGGAATAATCAATCGAAGTAAATGTTTTGGCGTCATTTGTATGCTTTACCGTCAGGCCGCCATCTGTTCTTGTCAGCTGATAAATGCCGGTGCCGAGTGCTCCATTTGCCGGTTTGATATAGACTTTTTTGTATGCGCCACAGAGCTCATCTATCAGCTCCACAGACGGTGTCAGCTCGGATCTAGGCAAAAAAGGTGCCGTTCTCGGATCTTTTTCGAGCAATTGATGAACGTTCCATTTATTGAAAAACGTTTTATTAAACCATGGGATCTGATATTCATCGATCAGCCTCTTTTTTGTATGTTGCAAGAGAAGTGAATCTTCAATTTTTCGGTTCGGCAAACGGTCATAAACGACGTTCGGCAATGGAACGATTTTTTTCTCCCAGCCGTTTTCCCTGTAAAGGAGGCCTTCAATCGTGCCTTCCTCCCAATTGATTTGGTGCGCGCCAAAAACGAAGCAGTAGCCCCCGGCTTGCTCGTGTAACGTGACAAGTTTAGAAAAAAAGAGGGAACGATCCTTAAATGGACGTTCAAGAGATACAGTAAACCCTGCCGTAAAGATGCCGACTAACGGCCCGATATGCACTGTATGATCATGAATCAGTATATCAGCCCTGCTTCGGTGGGGAAGCAAAAGCTCATGAAACAGATTTTCAGAGAGAAGCACGGTTTGTTCCAGATGCCGTCTGTAAGCAACGTGGCATCTGACAACCTTCGTTCCGAATGCGGCATGCAAAAGTCCGTCTTGCTTCAGCGAAGAGGGCAGAAACAGGGTGTTTTCACTGGTTTTGTCTATGCCGATCAAAAACCGTTTAGGATTCACGCGGAAGAACTCCTTTCTGGCTTTGCTCAGAAAACAGATATTGGCAGCGCTTTAGGGGACAAGTGTACAGCTGTTCTTTTTGCTCGGGAGAGACACGCAGGATTGACTTCCTGCCTGGTTTGGAATTGATATCTAAAATCCAAATTCTCCCGTCCTTTGCAAGACATATATCAAGACCGAGTTCAAACAACGGCCCATAGCGCTCGTCAAGATAATACGGAACCGATTGGGTAATCGAAAACACATCATCTAGTAAAACCACTTGCTGTTTTTTCGGTATATCTTCAAACCAGGAGTCAAATGTCAGCGCATCAGATCCGCCTGACAAATTGGCGAGCAGCCCGTGTTTGTATCCGCGTCTTACTGCCTTTCCGACTGTATTCCATTCACCTGCTTCGTTTTTTTCCATAAACAGGCGAATATCACAAGGGTATTGTTCCTTATCTTGAATGTTTAAGTAAGGCTGAAGCAAATATTGATGCTGAAGCACTTTTTTGCACCATGTCTTAAAAGAAGTCTGGTTGGAAAACGTTTTTGTCTGCTTATCCTTTCCGATGTGATAAGTAGCAGTGATGTTTTTCTTGCCCAGCTTCAAAAGAATCACGCCTCTGCCTCCCGCGCCGAATGCCGGTTTAAGGATGCAGGCTTTTTCTTTGGATAAAAAGGAGTGAATTTGTTCGTAGCGGCTCACCTTTATCGTTTCGGGAATATAGGGATTGATTACAGAGTGCTGCTGCAAATCGTGAAGGACGGTCCACTTATCGGGAAGACCCCGCCCGATAAATTCCGTTTTCGGATATTTTTTGAGCCACTCAACGATTGGTTTTGCTTTTTGGGAATGTGAATCCTTGCCGTAAAAACAGCGATCATAAATATAATCTGGAATCGCCATTTCAGTTTCGTTCCATGTGCTGCTGGCCGAATGATAGACCGATGCTTTGACACGCAAAGTGTCAGGTGAAATATCAAATGGTGTAAACCGGATGAAACGTATGCCGAATTCGGGTGCTCTTTTGGCCAGTTCTGCGGAATAATCCGCTTCATGCTGGCGGGATAAGGACATAAAACCGAGTGTTATCATGGTGAGACTCCCCCTTTTATTCAAAAGCTGCCGGCGGGTGTCCGCAGCTTTACACTAAATACATGTAAGACGAACGCAGCTGACGGTATTCTACTTTACAGAATACGATTCTCCACCTTGCCCTATTCCAAAAGAACAAGCTGATTTTCTAAGAACAGGAATTTGTCTCCTCGTTTGCTAAGTGATTGCATGAGCCTCTATAATACGTATAGGTACATAATCTATATGAAAAAAGCTGAAGCACAGATGGAGGAAGATGAATAGGAATGGGTATTGCAGGAACCTTTATTTTTATGATCGTGATCGGCGCTGCCATTGGGGCGGTGACCAATCATTTAGCAATTCAAATGCTGTTTAGGCCGTATAAAGCGTACTATTTGTTTGGGAAGCGAGTTCCTTTTACGCCCGGGCTGATTCCAAGACGGCGAGATGAGCTTGCAAAACAAATGGGACTGATGGTAGTCAATCATCTCTTAACCCCTGAAGGCATTAAAAAGCGGCTCGTCTCTGATGCAGCCAAAACGCAGGCTCTTCGCGTGGGGGAACAGCTGATTCAAAAGCTGTCACTTTCTGAAGTGACAGTAAAAGAAGCGCTTGAAAAAGCCGGGATGAAGCGCCCAGAAAAAGCTGCTGATGCATGGATCAGCAGCTGGACCGATGATAAGCTGAATGAGCTTTTCCGCCAATACGGGGATCAATCGTTAAAAGAGCTGGTGCCTATAGAGGTGCAGGAAAAGCTTGAGGAAAAAATTCCGATGATTTCAGGATATATATTGTCACGGAGTGTCCGTTATTTTGAAAGTGATGAAGGAAAAATCCGTCTTGGCAATATGATTGATGACTTTTTAAAAGAGCGCGGCATGCTTGGAAGCATGGTGCAAATGTTTCTTGGCAATTCAAGCCTTGCGGATCGCGTGCTGCCGGAGCTGCTGAAATTCTTGCGCAATGAGGAAACAAATAAATTGCTTTCTGATCTCTTAAAAAACGAATGGGGCAAGCTGAGGGAGTATACGTTTAATGAAGCAGATGAAAAATGGAATGCAAAGGCTCTCATTTTCAGTTTGAAACGAAGAGTGCTGCAAGCATTTTCGACTGCCCCTTTCTTCGACAATACGATTGGCACGCTTACCGTCCGCTATGAATCTGAGCTGACCCAGCAAATGCTGCCGGCACTGTTAGACAAATTGCTTGAAGGGATTTCGTCCAACCTTGAAAGTGCCTTAAAACGGTTGCATCTTGAGGAAATCGTCAAGGAGCAGGTGGATCAGTTCCCGGTGGAGCGTCTTGAAGAAATGGTGCTGTCCATTTCAAAAAAAGAATTTAAAATGATTACCTATTTGGGGGGGCTTCTCGGCGGAATTATAGGCGCGATTCAAGCATTGTTTGTCATCCTTTTTTAAGAAGAAATGGGTTTTGATTAATGAAAGGAGCTCCATAGTCTGTTATAGTGGAGTGGTATGTCAAACGGCAATGATGAAAGGAGCTATTTACAATGGCTGTTAATTTTTATGATGTAGCATATGATCTGGAAAATGCATTACGCGGGAGCGAAGAGTTCACCCGTTTAAAAAACCTTTACGACGAAGTTAACGCAGATGAATCAGCGAAGCGCATGTTCGAAAACTTCCGTGATGTACAGCTTAGACTCCAGCAAAAACAAATGGCAGGAGAAGAGATTACACAAGAAGAAGTGACGCAGGCTCAAAAAACAGTTGCGCTTGTACAGCAGCACGAAAAAATTTCTCAGCTGATGGAAGCGGAGCAGCGCATGAGCATGCTGATTGGTGAATTGAACAAAATCATTATGAAGCCTTTAGAAGAGCTTTACGGCAGTGTTGAAGGCTAATAAGCAAAATCCCTTCTTGGATAAGAAGGGATTTTTTATTCATTCAGCAAACTTGGAAATCCAATGAATCTTTTACCTCTCCATTGATGATCACTGATAATGTATGAATTCCTTTGTAATGCTTTCTGGTGGTTAAATCCTTAAAGGATTGGATTCTTGTGTATGATTTCGTTTCGTTTTTTCGTATATTTGTTTCTGTTATTTTAAATACTTTCTGATGACGCTGGCCTCTTGCTTTTACAAAATCAATTGCGTACTCAATTCTTACTTTTTGATCCCTGTCTGAATGAATATAGAAAGAAAATTCAAGGCTTTCGCCAATAACTATACGTTTGGGCTGGCATGTTAAATCATGTAGTTGTATCGAATCAGCATTTTCATAACCAAAAAGCGCTAAGGCCTGTTTATCACCCTTTTTTAATAAGGTCCGATAGGCGTGTTTGATAATCCAGTCTGTATGGGGATGTGTTCCGTACCATTGATCTGCGACTTTTCTCAGTAAATGAGGATGCGTTTTTGATATATCATTAAGGTTGTTGGCCACGCTTTTTCTTACATATAAGGACTCGTCCTGCATCAGCTTTTCAAGGATCGGCAATACGGGGGAAGGGTCCGATTTCAAAGCCGGTATCGATTTTCCCCATGGCAGGCGGGGCCTGCTGCCTTCGCTCGCAAGTCTTCTCACGTGTTCATTTTTATGCTCAGACCATGCAAGCAATTGTGCAATCATCTTTTCTTGATCTAACAGCAAAAAAGGCCTTACAGCAAATTCTGAGGTCGAATATTGCGTAAAGGATTCCAATGCCTTTATTGATTCTTCCCAATGCGCTAACCCGTACTGTTCCACATAATCTGGAAATAAAATTCCGCTGAGTCCTTTAAAATGAGGGGCTGTATCCCGTAAAATTGTGAGCGCTTCAACGTATTGTTTTGGCAAAGTTTCGTATAAAGAAACTGTCACGCGGCGCATCCGCTCTTTTAAAGTGAGTTCAGGCCAGTCCTCCAGCCGTAATGTATCCAAGAATCTGTTTTTGTTAAAATCAGGATAGGATGACCTTACATGATGGATCAACTGAGATATCAGTTCTTCATTATATATTTCTTTTAAATCAGCCATATAAACACCGCTTTTTCGTTTATTATTTATATTGTATGGGAATGTACGTTCTGGATCAAGTGTATAGTCCTAAAAATTAACAACTGATCCTACCACGGATATACAAAAGTTGGTTACTTTTTTTAGTTAAAAAAACCCTTGTCATCGGAAAAGAAAACTGAGATAATAACATTGAAAGCGCCTACACTTACCTATTTCAAATGGATACGGTCGCATATCATGCCGTTATATAGAGGGGATAAGCAACAGAGAGTAAGTGTTCGGAGCGCATCATTGGTCAAACAAGGGGTTCCTGATACATGATTTTTCGTAAATCGAAATAACGATATTAGGGAGAATGGCTGCTTCGATCGTATCCTATCAACAAGCCATAAATAAAGTCTGCTGAGCCAGGCTTTTTTTGCTTTAAGAAAAGGTTGTTCTAAACACAGAGACAGGGTCATATCCTATACACAAGTACAGTCATCAAGGAGGGGGACATCTCTGTGTCAAAACAATTGCTTGCCTTAAATATAGATGGAGCGCTGCTTCGGTCGAACGGGAAGATTCATCAGGCAACGAAAGACGCGATTGAATATGTAAAGAAAAAAGGGATTTACGTCACACTTGTGACCAACCGTCATTTTCGCTCAGCACAGAAAATAGCGAAATCGCTAAAGCTTGATGCCAAGCTGATCACCCATAGCGGGGCATATATCGCTGAGAAAATTGACGCCCCGTTTTTTGAAAAAAGAATTTCTGATGATCATACCTTTAACATTGTTCAAGTGCTGGAGAGCTATCAATGTAATATTCGGCTTCTTCACGAAAAGTATTCCATCGGAAACAAGAAAAAGGTGAATTCGAATTTATTGGGGAAAGCACTCATTCATCCGTCTGACCCGATCTTTTATCCAGTCCAGTTCGTTGAATCATTAAGCGATCTCCTCATGGATGAGCCGGTGAGTGCACCCGTCATCGAGGTGTACACGGAGCACGACATTCAGCATGACATTACAGAAACGATTACAAAAGCCTTCCCTGCGGTGGACGTGATTCGCGTAAACGATGAGAAGCTGAATATCGTCCCGAAAGGTGTCTCGAAGGAAGCGGGTTTGGCCCTCGTCGCTTCAGAGCTGGGCCTGAGTATGGATGATGTCGTGGCCATTGGGCATCAGTATGACGATCTGCCGATGATCGAACTTGCCGGTCTTGGGGTAGCGATGGGGAATGCCGTTCCGGAAATTAAGAGAAAGGCAGATTGGGTTACAAGGTCCAATGACGAGCAAGGTGTCGCTTATATGATGAAGGAATATTTCCGAATGCAGCAGCGAAAAGGATTTCTTGATAAGTTCCACATGAAACGTGTGTAAAAAAGCCGCTCGCACCCTGACAGGTGCGGCGGCTTTTTTGCCGGATTGATTTTAGCAGTTTATTTCTGTACACTAAAGAAAGTTTTGAATCTGATAAATTAGGTGATGAAGTTGCAAATTAAAATAGAAGGCATACATGATGACCGCCTGCATCGGCCTCTGCAAAATATTGCAAATTTGTTTTATGAAGAGTGCGAGCTTGCGTATGGCGGAGAGGAGCCCGCAGATTATGTCATTTCTTTAGCGTTGTCACAAACGGATGAGCATGTGACGGTTTCGGGAGAAGTGAAGGGAACTGGCATAAAGGAACAGCATACAAAATTCTTTTCTCCCGGCATGAATGAAAAAGAAGCTTTTAAGCAAGTGAAAAACACAATTTCTTATGTGTATCTCAATCTTCTTCAGGCGCATACGGGCATTACGCAGAAGTGGGGAATCCTCACAGGAATCCGGCCCACAAAGCTGCTTCATAAAAAACTGCAAAGCGGAATGTCCAAGGAGCAAGCGCATGCTGAGTTGAAAAAAGACTATTTAATTCATGATGAAAAAATCATGCTAATGCAGGAAATTGTTGATCGTCAGCTGGCGGCAGTGCCGGATTTGTACCGAGTAAAGGATGAAGTCAGCATTTATATCGGCATTCCGTTCTGCCCGACAAAATGCGCGTATTGCACATTCCCTGCGTATGCCATCCAGGGACAGGCAGGCAGAGTCGGCTCATTCCTATGGGGACTGCATTACGAAAT
Organism: Bacillus sp. LM 4-2; assembly: GCF_000978495.1. Taxonomy (NCBI): domain Bacteria; kingdom Bacillati; phylum Bacillota; class Bacilli; order Caryophanales; family Bacillaceae; genus Bacillus; species Bacillus sp. LM 4-2. Next base: position 1,035,322 of record NZ_CP011101.1, read on the forward strand.
GCAGAAAATCGGTGAATGGCTGAAGGAGCATGATGTTAAGGTTACAACCATTTACTTTGGCGGCGGGACGCCGACAAGCATTACAGCGGAGGAGATGGATCTGCTGTATGAAGAAATGGTCCGCTCCTTCCCGGATGTGAAAAACATTCGTGAGATTACGGTGGAGGCCGGTCGTCCTGACACGATTACAGAAGAAAAACTCGCCGTTTTAAACAAATATGACATTGATCGGATCAGCATCAATCCGCAATCCTACGAAAACGAAACGCTAAAGGCGATCGGGCGGCACCATACGGTTGAAGAGACCATTGAGAAATATCATCTGTCACGCCAGCACGGCATGAATAATATCAACATGGACTTGATTATTGGTTTGCCTGGGGAAGGCGTGAAGGAGTTCAGGCACAGTCTTTCAGAAACAGAAAAACTGATGCCGGAATCCCTTACCGTTCATACTCTTTCATTTAAACGGGCGTCAGAAATGACGAGAAACAAGCATAAGTACAAAGTTGCCGGCAGGGAAGAGGTTTCTCAAATGATGGAAGACGCGGTAGCCTGGACGAAAGAGCATGGGTACGTGCCTTATTATTTATACCGCCAGAAAAACATTCTTGGAAACCTTGAAAACGTCGGATACTCTTTGCCGGGACAAGAAAGCATCTACAACATTATGATTATGGAAGAGGTCCAGACGATTATCGGAATCGGCTGCGGCGCTGCTAGTAAATTTATTGATCGGGATACAGGGAAAATCACGCATTTTGCGAATCCGAAAGATCCGAAATCGTACAATGAGCGCTTCGAGCACTACACGGACGAAAAAATCAAATATTTAGAGCAGATTTTTGAAAAAACGACAAAGCAGCACTGATTACAGTGCTGCTTTTTTTATCCCTGTTTTTTTGCGGGCTGAACCTCAGGCTTCCATTTAAATACCTTGTTCAGCAAGCGGTAAATTCGTTTTGATTCCTTTGTGACAAGCGGTCCCAAAATCGCCAGAATGAGGACATATAATGCGGCAAACGGCTTTAATGTGGCCGACAGTCCGCCGGCTATCCCGAGATTCGCAACGATAATCGAAAATTCTCCCCGCGATACGATCGTCAGCCCGATATTCGATGAAGCCTTATGAGAAAGCCCTGCGCGTCGTCCTGCCACCATTCCGGCGATAAAATTTCCCAGAATGGTCAAAATCACTGCACCCAACGCAAGCCAAACCGCTTCACCAAGCGAAAACGGATCGATACTGAGGCCGAAGCTGAAAAAGAACATCGCACCGAAGAAGTCGCGAAACGGAACAACGAGGTGTTCAATCCTATCGGAATGCTCTGTTTCTGAAAAGACCAAACCGAGCAGCAGCGCGCCGATTGCTTCTGCTACATGAATCGTCTCTGAAAACCCGGCGATAAAAAAGAGTGCTGCGAAAATGACGATAATAAACACTTCGTTTGAGCGAATGTCCAACAGTTTGTTCAACAGCGGTGGGAGTTTTCTTGCTGCGATAAAAAACAGCAGCATATAACCGAAGGCGATCAAAATGGACAAGAGTGCACTCCCTACGGATGTCGCATCACCTAGTATAAGGCCGGAAACAACGGACAGATATACGGCAAGGAAAATATCTTCAAACATGATGATGCCGAGAATCAATTCGGTTTCCGGATTGGCGGTTCTTTTTAAATCAACGAGCACTTTTGCGACAATCGCACTTGACGAGATTGTGATGACGCCTGCGAGGATGAGGACTTCCAGAAAGGAAAATCCGGTGATAAACCCGTAAAGCAGTCCGAGGCTGAAGTTAATCAAAATATAAATCGTCCCGCCGACCGCGATTGATTTTCCTGATTTGATTAACTTCCCGACAGAGAATTCGAGTCCGAGATAGAAGAGAAGGAACAGTACGCCCATTCGCCCGAAAAACTCGATGATTTCACTGCTTTGAATAAATGTTAGATCAATAATCCCCATTTTCGGCGCGTGCGGTCCAACAAGCATTCCCAGCACAATCAGAAACGGAATAATCGAAAATTTAATTTTATTGGCGATCACACTGGCGATTGCCACAAGGACAAGTGCAGTTCCGACTTCAAATACAAGATGGTCCATCGGGGCTCACACGCCCTCTCCAGAAAGAAAATCGTGAATCAGTTTCTTCAGATGCTTTCTCTCACCTGAGAGGACAAGGGTGTCATTTTCTTCAATAATCGAATCGGCTCCGGGATTTAGGAGTTTTTCCTGGTTGTGTTTGATAATGGCAATCACAGTGACATCGTAATTCTGGCGAACATCAAGCTCTCCGAGTGTGCGCCCGATCGATTTGGCGCCTTTTTCGACCTTAAACCATTCAATAATAAGATCGCTGAAGGCCATTTCGATGGACTCCAGAGCTTGCGGTTTATAGACCATGCCTCCGAGAATAGCTGCAATTTGCCTTGCTTCAGAATCATCCAATGAAATATTTGAAAGAAGCTCATCCGGGTCCCGGTCATTAAACCGGTAAATTTCCCTTCTTCCGTCATCATGAATGATAATCGTCATTTTTTCGTGGCTTCTTGTTTCGATTTCAAACTTTTTGCCGATGCCCGGCAGATCGTTTTCTTTAATATTCAATGAAAATCCCTCCGAATGTAGTGTTGGCAGTATGGGGTGAGTTACAAATAAAACTTGAGCAAATTATATTCGGAGGTAATTAGACTGGTATTTGACAGGGACGGCACAAGCCTTTTCCAGCCTGTTTATCAGCGGTTCGTCAAGTGGTTTGACAGAGAGATGCCTGACAGACTGTGCCAGCGGGCTGTACTCTTTGATCAGCTCAGCCGGGTGAATGCTGCCCGGCGACGGCGTTTTTGCCGATTGTGTTTCCTGCGGATATGAGGACATAGGCACATAGCTGTCAGTGCTTGCTTCAAACTGGGAAGGCAGAACCACGTCCGAAGGGGGAAAGTACACCATAAATAAACTTAACAGAAAACTGATCAGCAATTTATCCATGTCCTTTCCTCCCTTCTCATCAAGATATCCCTTCTTTTTCACTATATAAAACTTTATGTTTCCATTCAAACAATATGCATTTTTCAGTATCTATTGACCTTGAAAAATAAAAAGGTTTATTTGGGGATGGCGGGGAATGTATAGGAGAAAGAAAAAAGTAAGCGCATACATGGAGGTGCTTTTAATGGAGTTTGTTCAATATGCATGTAATGGGGCCGTTGCAGAGATTATCCTGAATCGGCCTGATGCCCATCACGCCCTGAATGAACAGATGCTGTCTGAATTGAAGGAGGCAGTCGAAATGGCGGCTGCAAGCGAGGCGCTCATCGTTCTCCTGAGAGGAAGCGGGAAAGGCTTTTCGGCCGGCGGTGATATCAGGATGATGACGTCAGAGCATGACCCTGACCAATTTAAACGGCTGATGGATACGATTGAGGCTGTCACCCTGAATTTATATCAGATGAAGAAAGTGACAATTGCAGCCATTCATGGTGCTGCTGCGGGACTGGGCCTGAGTTTGGCGCTTTGTACGGACATTGTGCTCGCTGAAAAAAACGCCGTTCTCGCGATGAATTTTATCGGCATTGGGCTTGTTCCGGACGGCGGAGGACATTATTTGCTGAAGAAAAGAATCGGTGAAGCAAAAGCGAAAAAACTGATTTGGAGCGGAAAAAAACTATCTGCCTCGGAAGCTGCCGATATGGGGCTTCTTGATGGGACATTTGCCGGAGACCCTGCCGAAGGCGCAAGACCCATTATCGAAACCCTGTTGGCCTCCCCTCTTTTGGCGATGATCGAAACGAAAGGTATTTTTCAAAGCCTCCAAATTGAAGAACTGAAAAAAGTGCTATCCCTTGAGCGCAGCGCCCAAGAGAGAATGAGAAGGACCAAGGATCACCAAGAAGGAATCCGTGCCTTTTTAGAAAAACGGGAGCCGAAGTTTCAAGCGTAACAGATCAGCCGGAAAGCTGATCATCTGTGAAACAAAATCAGCTTTCCGGCTGCATTGACTAAACGATGAGTATGACTATGAAGCTCTTTTTCTTTTAAGAGGGCTTCACCATGCGTTTTTGCCGCTTCTTCATGTTCTGCCTCGAATTGCTCGTTTACCAGCGTGTTCCCCGAAGGATCAAATACGGTAAGGAAATAATCAGCCATCAGGTTTCTCCTCCATTTTAAGGTTTATCAGTCTTTCTTCATTTATATTCTAAAAAGGAAATCAAAATCCTTTATTATGCTTTATCCAAAATTAGTATATAATGGGTCAGGGAAGGAGGAGATTCAGTGCTTACAATTGATCACGTAACGAAGACATTTGGAGATTATAAAGCCGTTGACGGATTGGACTTAGATATTCCGGAACAGCAAATGTTCGGTCTATTAGGCGCAAACGGAGCGGGAAAAACAACAACGTTTCGCATGATCCTAGGATTATTAAGCATTACGGAGGGCTCAATCAGCTGGAAGGGCCGTCCTGTGAATTATCATATCAGCAACAAAATCGGTTATTTGCCGGAAGAGCGGGGCCTTTATCCGAAAATGAAGGTAAGGGATCAGCTCGTCTATCTTGCCAGATTAAAAGGGATGGAGAAGCGAGAGGCTGTAAAAGAGCTCGGGACATGGCTTGAACGCTTCAATATTACAGATTACGAGAATAAGAAGGTGGAAGAGCTTTCGAAGGGGAATCAGCAGAAAATCCAATTCATTTCGGCAGTTTTGCATAAGCCGGAGCTCCTGATTCTTGATGAACCATTCAGCGGCTTGGACCCTGTCAATGTTGAGCTGCTAAAAGAGGCCGTGATCTCGCTGAAAAACAGCGGTGTTTCTATTTTATTTTCAAGCCATCGGATGGAACATGTGGAGGAGCTTTGTGAGAACCTTTGCATATTGCAGAAAGGAAAACCGGTTGTACAAGGCAAGCTGAAGGAGATCAAGCGTTCTTTCGGTAAAAAGAATGTTACCATTCACTCCGATGACGATCTGCGCTTTTTGCAGTCCCATGAAGGCATTCTTCAATGGAAGGAAACGGCAGACGGCGTCAAGCTGCAGATTGCCAATGAAGACATTTCTCAAGAGATTTTTGCGATGCTACAGGGAAAAGGGTTTATCAGAAAGTTTGAGCTTGAAGAGCCGTCACTGCATGATATTTTTATAGAAAAGGTGGGGGCCGTCTATGAATAAATTTTGGATCATGCTTTCTCATACATACAAAAATAAGATTATGGCAAAATCCTTTATTATTTCGACTGTCATCACGGTGCTGCTTGTTTTAGTTGTAACGAATCTGGAGTCGATCATTTCTTTGTTTCAAGGTGACGATGCGAAAGAAAAAATCGCCGTTGTTGATGAAACAAACGAATTATATCCGGTTTTTTCAAAGCAGCTGAAAGCGGTGGATACTGACGGCGATCTTGATGTGAAACTGTCGAAGCAATCGGAGGATGAGGTCACAAAGCAAGTCAAAGATGAATCACTCGATGGCATGCTCATCATCAAACGAGATGAAAAAGGGACCATTTCAGGAACATATAAAGCGTTAACGATTTCTGATGAAAGCACGTATCAAACACTGCAGCAGGCGCTGACGCAAACCAAAACAGCTGTCGGAACAGCGGAGCTCGGCGTGTCGCAGGAAACGATCAGCAGCCTTTATGCGCCTGTTACTGTGGGGCAGAAGGCGCTGAAAGAAGGGGCAAAGTCTGAGGAAGAGCTTGGCCAGACGGTAGGGCTTGTTTACATTATGCTGTTCGTCATTTATTTCTCGGTGATTATGTATGCCAGCATGATAGCGATGGAGGTCGCAACCGAAAAATCTTCGCGAGTTATGGAAATCCTGATCTCAAGTATGCCGCCGATCCAGCAAATGTTTGCAAAGCTGCTTGGTATCGGGCTTGTCGGGATCACACAGCTTGCTATTATTATAGGAGCCGGCTCTCTGTCGCTTAAGCTGAACCAAAAGAGCGAAACGGCTTCATCTGTCGGCGGATTCCTTAATTTGACCGACGTATCTGCAACCACTGTCATCTATGCTGTCATTTTCTTTTTGCTCGGATACTTTTTGTACGCGACACTTGCCGCGTTTCTTGGCAGTGTCGTCAGCAGAATAGAGGACGTGCAGCAAACGATCACGCCGATGACGCTTTTGGTTGTCGCCGGTTTTATGATCGCGATGTTCGGTTTGAATGCGCCTGACGCAGGATTTATTACGGTAACTTCGTTTATTCCGTTCTTTACGCCAATGATTATGTTCCTGCGCGTCGGCATGCTTGATATTCCGTTCTGGCAGGCGGCTGTCGGAATCGGAATCACACTGCTCACCATTGTCATACTGGCCGTTATCGGCGCCAGAATTTATAAAGGCGGTGTATTAATTTACGGCAATTCAAGCGCGTTCAAAGCGATCAAACAAGCGCTACGTTTAGCGAAAAACTGATTGGAAAACAGCCTGGGGATTCTCAGGCTGTTTCTTTTTTGACAGAACGTGCATTCGCAAGAATTCGGTGCTAAAATAAGGGTACTTCATCCTGGAAAGGAGCAGAATGTTGACTGATCTAACCTTTATTCATGCGGCAGATCTTCATCTTGACAGCCCGTTTTACGGGATATCGCACCTGCCGGAGCCGATTTTTGCCCGGATTAAAGAAAGCACGTTTGCAAGCGTGAGACATATGATAGACGCCGCAGTGAGAGAGCACGTTGATTTCATTTTGCTGGCGGGAGATCTGTTTGATGAAGCCAATCGAAGCTTAAAGGCTCAGCTCTTTTTGAAAAAACAGTTTGAAAGACTCAGAGAGTGCGGAATTTCGGTATATGTCATCTTTGGGAATCACGATCATCTTGGCGGGGAGTGGACGCCGATTGAATGGCCTGAGAATGTCCATATTTTTTCGTCCGCTGTTCCAGAAGAAAAATCGTTTTTTAAAGAAGGCAGGCGCATAGCAAGCATTTACGGCTTCAGCTATCAAGCCAGAGCAGTGACGGAAAACCAAGCCGCCCGCTATCGGAGATCAACTGACGCACCGTTTCATATCGGCATGCTCCACGGCACGCTGTCAGGATCTGAAGGACACGATCCGTATTGCCCGTTTACACATGACGACCTCGTGAAAAGCGGGATGGATTATTGGGCGCTTGGCCATATACATAAACGCCAGGTTCTATCTGCCGAGCATCCGGCAGTCATTTACCCGGGAAACACGCAAGCACGCCATATGAAGGAGACGGGAGATAAAGGCTATTATCTCGTTCATGTGACAAACGGAGATATATCTTATGAATTTCAGAGAGCGCATGATGTCCTGTGGGAAAAAGCGGCGGTTGATGTGACGGAGGCAAAGAATATGACAGCCCTCTTCCAAATGGTGGAGGACACGTTTTCGAAGCTGCGGAAAAAGGGGAGCCCTGTTTGTGTAAGGCTTGTTTTACAAGGGACGGCGCCGGAATGGCTGCTGGAGGCGCCAAAAGGCACCTTGGATGAGTTTCTTGAAGCTCTTCAGGAACAAGAAGCGGAAGAGGAACATTTCGTTTGGCCTCTTAGATTGGACGATGAGACAGAAAACGAAGCAAACCTAACAAACCTTGATCCTTTTTTTGGCGGTTTATTTGAAGACATTGATCGCAGCGATCTGTCAGACGTGCTGGAAGGGCTTGAGCGGCATCCAGTGTATAGAAGGCACGCGGACCGGTTTAGCCAAGAGGAGGTAAAGGAAATAAAAGAGCAGGCACAGATATTATTGAAAAGACAGCTTAAGGTGCTTGATACATGAGGCGGTGACAGCTTTGCGAATTATATCTTTACATATCTACCAATACGGAAAATTTTCCAATCGGACCTTTGACTTTTCCGCCTCTCCTGTCCAAGTCATCTACGGATTAAATGAGGCAGGAAAAACGACGATGATGTCATTCATTGAAAGCATGCTGTTCGGTTTTCCGAAAACGAAAAAGTATGAACCGAAAACAGGCGGTGTCTACGGCGGTGTTCTTGAAGCTGAACATCCTGAGTATGGGGTGCTGAAGATCGAACGGACGAAAGGGACTGCCGAAAAACTAAGCGTGTACACAGAAAAGGGCGAAGTAAAGCAGGGAGATGTTTTAAAGCAGCTGTTCCAGGGCACAGACAGGTCGTTGTACAAAGCCATATATTCGTTCGACGTATTCGGGCTGCAGGAAATTCACGCCTTTAATCGGGACAAGATAGGGGAATTTTTGCTCTTTTCCAGCTTGTTTGGTGCTGAAGCCGTATCAAAGCTTGATTCAAGGCTGACGAAGGAAAGCGAAAGGCTCTATAAACCAAATGGGCGAAACCCTCAATTGAATCAGGAGCTGGAAACGCTTAAGCAGCTGGCAGTTAAGCTAAAACAGGCTGAAGCAGAGGAAGCGGGCTATCATCAGCTTCTCGAGGAAAAACGAACGCTTGAAGCCCGCCTTGCAGCCGCGGAAACCGAATTGAAAGAGACGGCGGGACATATCCGAATGATTGAGGGAGCGATTGAGCGAAAGCCGCTGCTAAATGAAAAAGCGACACTCGAACAGGTGATTGCAGAATTTCCGGAACACGCAGGACAATTTCCTGCTGACGGACTGCATCAGCTGGAAAAATATGAATCCCATCTTCACCCGAAATCAGCACAGCTTGAGGCGCTTCGGGTGAAGATGGCGGAGTTGGACAAACAGAGGCAAAAGCTTATCCCCGATAAAGAACTATTGGCGAAAGAAACGCTGATACAAGAGCTTTCGGCAGCGTTTCATATGTACCAATCCTGGGGAGAACAGCTGGCAGCCATTCAGGCACAGCTGCGCCAGACGTCTGCGCAGACAGCGGCAGGGCTGGAACAGCTCAATAAAACGGATGAAAATGAGCTCCTGAATATGAACACCTCATATGATTATGAATGGCAGCTTCAGCAAGCGGTGCAGCAATATGTACAGGCAAGAGACAGAAAACGGCAGCTTGACGAGACGTTTGAACTTGCCCGGCAAGAGCTGGAAGACGCGGAAAAGGCCGTTCGTGCCGCTTCGTCCGTGATTCTTGAAAACAGCCAAAGAAAAGATAAAGAAGCAGCTCTTAGAGCATATGATGAAACACAGGGGCAGCACCAAGAGCAAGCGAAGCTCAGAGAACAGCTAACGTTTTTTGAAAGACAGCAGGCTAAACAGAAAAAGACTGTCATTGCAGCTGGTATGTTGTTCATCGTTCTCTTTTCTCTGCTGCAGCAATGGATTCCCGCCATAAGTTTCGGCGCTGCACTTATTGTGTATTGGCTTGTTTCAGGAAAATCGTCTTCTCGAAACAGCCGAGAGACAAGACAGCCCATGACGGATATTTCACCAGCAGAAGCTGAAATGCTTAGAGAAGCGTTATGGGAGGATGACCGCAATAAGCAGCACCTTCTCACACAGCGTGCAGCGCTCCAGCAAAAAGAGGCGGCGTATGAAAGGGTCATCCAGCAGTTTGAACAGTGGGAAGCCGAAATGGCGCCGTCCTTTACACAGGTTGAGCGTTTTATGAATGAGCTCGGATTTAAGGAAGATCCATCATTTTTGCTTGATGCATACAGCTTAATGAAGGATGTTAAAAAAGAAGTGAAGAAAAAGCATGAGCTGACCATAGAAGCAGGCAGGCTGAAAAAGCACCGGAGAACATTCGAAGAACGTGTCAGTATGCTTCTTCCCGTGAATCAGAGTCAGGATATCTCCATTTCGGACGCCCTTCACACATTGCGGAAAAACATTGAACGTGAAAAAGAAATTGAGAAGCAAAAAAAGGAAATTGAAACAGATATTCATTATACAAAGGAACAGATGCTTGAACTTGAGCAAGAAATACAGTATTTCCACGCACAGATTGAACAGTTATTTGCCGCGGCTGCTGCAAAAGACAGAGATGCGTTTTTTGCCATAGCCGACATCAGCAGGCAATTGAAGGATACGGAGAACAAGCTTCATCACGTAAACGCACAGCTTCAAGGCGAGCACCCGGAGGAACTTGAACTGGCGGATTCCAATACGCTTTCTGAATTGAAAGATAAGCAATTTGTTGAGAATGAAAGAAAAGAGCGGCTGACTGAGGAGATCGAGCAGCTCCGCAGCCAAATCGCACTGCTCTCAGTCAAACAGGAACAATTAGAGGCTTCGGGATTGGTCTCAGACCTCAAGCTTCAAACCGAAATGCAAAAAGAACGTGTGAAAGAAACGGCTAAAAAATGGGCCTCCATACAAATGGTCAAACAGGTGATCAGAAACAAATTGGAGCGGCATAAAAAAATCGAGCTTCCGCGCCTTCTGGAGACGGCAGGAGAATTCTTCCGCCCTCTGACTGACGGAAACTACCAAACCATTTATTTTTCCGAAACGGATGATTCGATCATGGTTATGCATCGCGATGGAACTGTCTATCATGCGGAAGAGCTGTCACAAGGGACATGTGAACAGCTGTATACAGCGATCCGATTTGCTTTGGCCGTTACGCGCCAGGATGGGTCAATGCTTCCGTTCCAGCTTGACGACAGTTTTGTTCATTTTGATCAGGAAAGGCTGAAACGTGTATTACATGTTCTGTATGATTTATCCAAAGGCGGTAGGCAGATTTTGTATTTTACATGCCATGAGCACGTAAAAGATGCATTTCATAGCAGCCAAATCATCCATTTGGTGTCATAAAAGAGGTTCTATAGCTGAAAATCGGTATGTGATATACTGGTATTATGTAAGATACGGAGGGAGCTTTAATAGAATGGCTAAAGGGATTATGCTACATGAGGTTGGCGAACAGGTGGACCAGTATCTATTGATTAAATCCTCGACGAAAGGGATTGCAAGCAATGGAAAACCGTTTCTGACGCTGATGCTGCAAGACCAGTCAGGCGATATTGAAGCGAAGCTGTGGGATGCCAAGCAAAGTGATGAAGTGACCTATGCGCCGCAGACGATTGTCAAGGTCGTCGGCGATGTTCACCATTATCGCGGACGCACCCAGCTGAAGCTAAGAAATATCAGACCGGTAAGCGAGCAAGAAAACGTCAATATTGATGATTTTTTAGAAACCGCGCCGATTCCGAAAAATGAAATGATGGATACCATCACTCAATATATATTTGAAATGAAAAATCCGAATATCCAGCGAATCACAAGGTTTTTGGTTAAAAAACACGAAGCTGAGTTTATGGATTATCCGGCGGCTACGAAAAACCACCATGAGTTTGTCTCAGGTTTGGCGTATCATGTTGTCTCTATGCTGAACCTGGCGAAAGCAATAGCAGATTTATATCCTTCTCTTGATCGTGATCTGCTTTACGCCGGTGTTATCCTGCATGATCTTGGAAAAGTGAAGGAGCTGTCCGGCCCTGTTTCCACTTCATATACGGTTGAAGGCAATTTGCTCGGCCATATTTCCATCATGGTGACAGAGCTTTCAAAAGCTGCTGAGGAGCTTCAAATCGATTCTGAAGAGGTGTTAATTCTTCAGCATTTGATTTTGAGTCACCACGGCAAAGCAGAATGGGGCAGCCCGAAACCACCGATGGTGAAAGAAGCGGAAATTCTTCACTATATAGACAATCTGGATGCAAAAATGAATATGATGGACAGAGCGCTTGAGCGCGTGAAGCCGGGCGAGTATACTGAACGTGTATTTGCGCTGGAAAACCGTTCCTTTTATAAACCGACATTTCATAAATAACTTAAAAAGGACTGATGCTGACATATTCAGCTCAGTCCTTTTTGATGCGTCTTTCCCGCACATAACTCGTCTCATTCCCGCATATGGTTAAGAATAAAGAATCTATGCAAAAGGGGGAGGAGCCCGTGTTATTTTTTCCATGGTGGGTGTATCTTTGTATTGTAGGCATCATTTTCAGCGCATATAAACTTGTGGCGGCAGCCAAAGAGGAAGAAAAAGTAGACCAGGCTTTTATTGAAAAAGAAGGGCAGATTTATATGGAGAGGATGGAAAAGGAGCGAGAACGCCGCAGTTCTCAGCAGCATGAAGAAGAAAATCAAAACCATTCCATCGCATAAAAAAAGCTGTGCGGCTCATTGAGCCGCACAGCTTTTTTATTATTTAGAATTGCTTGAAGATGAAGAAGTGCTGTTGCTTGTTGAAGATGTATTAAATGTGTCTTTCAGATCTTTATCTTTTACTTCGATGTCAGCTTTCTTCATAACTTTTTGAACAGCTTCCTGAACAGCTGCGTTGTCATTTAATTTTTGTTCAAGTACTTCAGATTTCAGTTCTTTTTTCATATCATCGTATTTGCCGCGTTCTTCTGTCTTTTTAATGATGTGGTAGCCGTATTGCGTTTTGACAGGATCACTGACTTCACCTGTTTTTAATTTGAATGCAACTTTGCTGAAATCAGCTATCATACCGTCTTTTGCGAACCAACCAAGATCCCCGCCTTTTGAAGCAGAGCTGTCTGTTGAGTATTCTTTCGCAAGGTCTTCAAACTTCTCGCCTTTTTTCAGCTTTTTCTCTACTTCTTCAGCTGTCTTTTTATCAGCAACAAGGATGTGGCTTGCACGGATTTTGCCTTTTAAGCCTTCCCAGTACTCTTTGATATCGGCGTCTGTTACTTTGATGTTATCTTTAGCCGCTTTTTGTGTCAGCAATTCATATTTTACTTGTTCTTTCAGGTAATCTTTGCCATATTGCTTTTCGAGGGCAGTATATTGATCGCCAAGCTGCGTTTTGTATTCTTTCAGCTTGTTGTCAATTTCTTTATCCGAAACTTTATACTTCTTGTCCAATACTTTTTCTTGCACTAGCTGTGTCAGTACGCTTGCGCCAGCTGTTTTCTTCATGTTTGTGTAAAGCTCGCCTTTTGTGACATCGCCTGCGTCAGTTTTTGCGATGACTTCTTTGTCGCCGCTGCTGCATGCACTGAGAGCGAGGATGCTTGTAGCAGTGATAGCTGCTATTGCGATTTTCTTCATTGTTTTCAAACACTCCTAATCATTCCAAATTAAATTACCTATGCGTATCATAACATATTGTGGCTTTCTGTAAAAAGATTTTAAATAAAGGGCATTCGTCTAGTCAAACTTTTGCTGATGACATACTTATATATTGATCAAGAAAAGGAGGTATGTAACATGAGCGGAGGATACTCTAACGGATTCGCGTTGCTCGTAGTACTGTTCATTTTGCTTATCATCGTAGGTGCAGCTTACATCTACTAAGCAGCCCGAGGATCGCTTGCAACATAAGCGATCCTTTATTTTCACTAGCGCCTAATCGTTTCAAACATGAATTGCATAACATGTAATTGGTAAATAAAGCTTATTACAGGAGGTGCTTTTTAAGATGGGTGAAGTATTTGCAGGCGGATTCGCTTTATTGGTTGTGTTATTTATTTTATTGATTATCATCGGCGCTTCTTGGCTGTACTAATCAACATAAAAAAGCATAGCTGCTTAATCAGCAGCTATGCTTTCTTTCGTATTTACACTGTAAAGGAGATCTCCACAAACGAAGAGATCAGTAAAATTAATATAGATACATTAATAAATCGGAATACCTTATCTTGCCGCTCTTCAGGAATCTCTCTGACAAGGCATAATGTATTGGTGAGCCTGTTTATGAAATATAAAATAAACACGGCAGCCACGATAAAATAGAATAAAATGATGGGAGATTCCCCCTCTCTCTGAACTGTCCCATATTACATTACCAAATATTTATTAAAAAAGATAGAATGCAAATTGAAAAATCGCCACCAGCACCAGGGTTTGACTACTTTTCAACAAGAATATCCAAGCCGTCAGCTTCCTGATCAATAAAAGCGGTTTTCGGTGCTTTTATCAGCTTGAGAGCCAGCAGGAAATCAGGCAGACAGTAGCCGGCGTGAATGCCCAAGATCATGCAGAAATAATGAGCATGATTCGGAAATGCCAGTGCTGCGTAAAACAATACCGGTGTAATCAGCAAGAACGGGCTGACGAGTGAAATCAGCATTGTTGTTTTTGGTATACGTTTCCATGTGCGCATGCGCAATATGTAAAACTTTTTTTCTATTTTTCTTTTTTTGCAGATGATTGGCAGGACATGGATGACTTTATGTACAAATAAAATAACGACGAGCAAACCGCCGAATAAAGATACATATTCATCGCTTAAGCTTGTGCCAGGCCGCAGCAGCTCAAAAGCTAAAAAGGTAGATATAAAAACCAAAATCATAAAACATACAGCAGTTAATATTATGCGAACGGCGCCATAATCCTTCATGAGATTTATGGTCTTCCAGCAATTCATCAAAGTCATCCTTCCATACATCTTGAATAGAATCTCAAAATAATTTACTCCTCCCAAGAGAAAAAATCAATGCTTTTTTAAGAAAAAATATCATCCGGCAGGTATTTTTTTGAAACAAGCAAACAAACTGCGAAATATGGGGTTAGAACTTTCTTCTCAGTGAATTATCAGCTAAAATAAGATTAAAGATAGAAAGAAGTGGTGTGGATGGATTCGATGGATCATCGCATTGAGCGATTAGAATATTACATACAATTATTAGTGAAAACAGTAGATATGGACAGGTACCCCTTCTATGCGCTTCTCATTGACAAAGGGCTGAGCAAGGAAGAAGGGGAAGCGGTTATGAGGATATGCGATGAATTGTCGGAAGAGCTGGCAACACAAAAAGCGCAAGGATTTGTAACCTTTGATAAGCTCCTTGCGCTTTTTGCCGGACAGCTGAATGAAAAATTAGATGTTCATGAAACGATTTTTGCCCTGTATGAGCAGGGGCTTTATCAAGAGCTGATGGAAGTCTTTATCGACATCATGAAGCATTTTGATTAACTGTTTACAGGTTCAAGCTCTTCAGCCGGTTCATCCGCAACACTGTCCTTTGCTTTTTTCTTCAGTTTTCCGTTTACGCTTTCAAAGTCATTGTCAATATTGGTGAGTGACGTTTCGAAAATTTCCATAAAATCATCGCCGTAGATATGGCGTATCATACACATCATTTCTGCCACTTCAGGAAATTTTCCGAATAAATGATACAAAGGCTGTGACCCTTTAAAAACAGCGTTGCGTGTCGGATCAAATTCCTCAAGCAAGCTCCAGAATACCTCGGTACCTTCCTCAGTCAATTGGACATATGTGTTCCGTTTATCATTCAGCCGTTTGGAGAACCTTAAATATCCCCGTTCTTCCAGCTTTTTTGAAAAGTTGAATGCGGTTGATACGTGCATGACCCCGAACTTCGCGATTTCAGAAATGGAAGCTCCATTCAATTGATACGCAATCCATAAAATATGATGCTCATTAATATTCAGGTCATACGGTTTGAGCCATTGCTGCCAATCCTTCTCGATCGATTTCCAAAGAGCTTTGCTAAGCTGAGCCATTTTCTGGGTGAAAACCAGAGCTTCTTTCACATCATAGGGCGGTTCCACTCGATTCATTACGTCACCTGCTTCTCTTTTTCTTTTTCTCTATTATGCCAATAAAATAAAGATTAATAAAGATGAAAATGTAAGAATTTTTTAATAAATTCACAAACCATTGCGGCGGAAGGGTTTTTCGGCCAAAAAAAATACGGGTCCAATTTTGGCCCGCATTTTTTTCTTTTGAATAGGATATTAGTTTTGTAAGGTTTTCTCCAGCTGTCTGATTTTCTCTTCGATATCGGCAATTTCTTTTTGCAAATCCTGCTGGTGAGGCTTGATCTCTTCCTGCCATTTTTTAATTGATGTTTGGAGCTCGCCGCCCACGTCTTTAATAACATCCGTGCTTTCTTTTGCCGCTTTGATCAGCTGGTCTTTTAATGCAAGCCCGTCTGACTTTAAGCGTTTGATTGTTTCTTCAAAAGAATCATAGTTGGTTTTCATTTTTTCACGCAGCTGCTTTCCTGAGGAAGGTGCAGTAAGAAGAACCGCTGCTCCTCCGATGATGCCGCCTACGAATAGTCCTGTTAATAGAGAACGTCCGCTCGCCATTACAATCACCCCGTCTTTTTCTTCAAAATAGGATTCATTCAGCATTTTTCATTTTTGTTGAAAGCCTGAACTTCTATACATAGCTTGCTTTATTTTAGCATATTTTTTAAGTGAAAAGGAGGGAGAAGGTTGTCTGTCTTTTTGATTGTGTTATCTTGCATCACCCTTGCCTTCGCTTCAGGCGCTGTTTACTATATCAGACTTCTCAGCCAGGCTGCTTCTTATCCGCCCAAGAAAGTCATCCGGCAGAAAGCGCTTGTTTGTTCAACCGGAACCGCCTTTACACTATGTCTTATCTTTTTCACAAAACTCCTCGCTTAAAACATGCTGACATGCTGCGGGCGCTCTGTTCAAAAAAACCTCTCCCGGAAGCGGAAGAGGTTTTGTGTGACAATTATTTAGCAGCTTCCATAAAGCTTGAACGCCTTAAAATGGTTTGCACAATCGGATAAATAATGATCATTGAGATTGTATTCAGCACAGCGGCCGGCAGAACAACAGCCGCGAACAATGCGGCTAAACCGCCCGGTAAACCGACGATCAATAAAGCTGACGATAAAAACACAATTCCTGATAAGATGGTCCCGATCACTGTCAGCACAGCGGCTGCACCTGTTTTCCGGCTCTTTCTGAACAAGAGAAACAGGGAGAAGAACAGAAATGCTGATACGGGTTTATCAATGATGTTAGGGATCTGTCCGGCTGGAAACGCGGTTGTAAGCGCGGAAATGATTCCAGTCACGATCCCGATGACGAGTACATTTTGCACCCGCGGGAACAGCAGAATGCCCATGAACATCATGATCAGCATCATATCTGGTTTCATGCCGCCTAAAAAGGGCGGAATAATGGAATGAAGCGCTGCGCCGATTGCGGCAAACAGAGCCATAATGACTAACTCTTTTGTTTTCATAACTATGCTCTCCTCTGCTAAGCTTTTTGCCCTCCAATAATATGCTCATCATTTATTGCGAAGGCTTTACAGAATGTGTTATGCAAACAGTATACCAAACGGACGGTTTGCATAGCCAGACTTTTTACTCATTTTCCTGCTGGAATTTCTTCATGAACGCAGCTAATTTTTCACAGTCTTCGAGAGAGACCGCGTTATAAATAGAAGCGCGGCAGCCTCCCACCGAACGGTGTCCGCCAAGGCCGATCATCTTCTCATCTTTTGCTTTCTGAACGAATGTTTTCGTTAATTCGTCATCCCGAAGCGTGAAGGTGACATTCATGCGTGAGCGGCTGTCCTTTCTGGCATGTCCTTTATAGAAGCCGTTGCTTTCATCAATACAGCTGTAGAGAACCTGCGCTTTTTGTTCATTGCGCTGTTCAACAGCTTCCACACCGCCGTTTTCCTTGAGCCATTCCAGAACGAGGCTCAGCATATAAATCGCAAATGTCGGCGGAGTGTTGTAGAGTGAATCCGCTTTGACATGCGTGGAATATTTCAGGATTTTTGGGACGTTCGCATTTTCATTTTTCAGCCAGTTTTTTTTCATGATGACTACAGTCACGCCGGAAGGGCCGAGGTTCTTTTGGGCGCCTCCGTAGATCACGTCAAATTTAGACACATCGATTTTTCTGCTTAAAATATCGCTGGACATGTCGGCTACGAGCGGAATTGGAGAATTCGGAAACTCCTGCCACTGAGTGCCGAAAATTGTATTGTTGGATGTGATATGTAAATATGCGCCGTCTTTTACATCCGTAAGGTCAACCTCTGGAATATAGCTGTAATTGTCTGTTTCACTTGTAGCGGTGATAGACGTGTTCCCGAACAATTTCGTTTCTGCCAGTGCTTTTTCAGACCAAGCGCCTGTCATGACAAAATGTGCGGTTTTTTCAGGTGTTAAAAAGTTCATCGGAAGCATTGAGAATTGAAGGCTTGCCCCGCCTTGAAGAAACAAGATATCGTAATCTTCCGGAATGCCCATCAGTTCGATTAAGAGGCTTTTCGCTTTTTGGTGCACCGCTTCATACTCTTTGCTGCGGTGGGAAAGCTCCATAATAGACATGCCGGATTCGTTAAAATCAATAAATTCTTTCTGTGCTTTTTGCAGAACTTCCAGTGGCAGCGCTGCAGGACCTGCGTTAAAATTCGTTGTACGTTCCATTATGATCTCTCCCTGTTTTCCACGTTAATGTATAAAATAATACAATTATCCTATCACAAAAATTCAGTTTTTTGATAAAAAATTAGAATTATCAAAAGAAATTGACGGATGTTTGCGAAATGTTCACAAAATAAAATAACCTCATCTTATGATGAGGCCAAGCGTTTTGCGATAGAGGAAGAGATGTTCTGCAGATCCTCCGGTTTATAATCATCAGCATGCGTTTTCCAAACCGCTCCGAATCCATCTCCTTTTCCGTAGCGAGGGATAATATGCATATGGTAGTGGAACACAGATTGTCCAGCTTTTTCGCCGTTATTGTTCAGCGTATTTAAGCCGATCGGTTCAAATTCATCCCGGATAGCGCGGGCGATTTTCGGAACAGCATGGAAATATTGTTTTGCTAATTCATCTGTAAATTCATATACATTCTCAATATGTGTTTTCGGAATGACAAGCGTATGGCCTTTTGTCACTTGGCTGATATCAAGAAAGGCAAGTACATGTTCATCTTCATACACCTTCGCGGATGGAATGTCGCCGGCGATAATTTTACAAAAGATACAATTTTCTGCACAATGCATGAGGGTTCCTCCTTATGAAATTGTTTAGTATGTATACACTCATCGTACCACAGAAATGCAGAAAATAGAAAACAGGATGAACGGCGAGCGTTCACCCTGAATGCAGAGGAAGAGCTTATATGAAGAAAATATGTTATGCCTTTGGTAAGCACCTCATTTGTCAATAAAATGAAGACTTGTTTAATGCCTAACGATTCCTGCGATAAACACCTCATTTGACAATTTGCTTCATACATGAAGAATTCATCAATTCAGTGAAGAGAAATGGTTTGAGCATTGGACATGTTTATTTTCTATCCAACTGTTTCTAAGACGTCTTTGACAAACACCTCATTTTTCAGTTGATATGCTTTTCCTCTACAACTATTATGATGTCCAGAACCCTGTCTCTTTATGACAGCAAATTCATCATTTGTTAAAAGGGAATTGTTTCAAATCAGGCCTTGTTTTTGGTACTATGAAGAAAAACACTATAAGGGGAGAAACTATGTCTCTGCTATCGGTAAAAGACTTGACCGGCGGATATACAAGGAATCCGGTTTTGAAAAACGTATCATTCACCCTTGAACCGAATCAAATTGTCGGCTTAATCGGGCTGAATGGTGCTGGTAAAAGTACAACAATCAGACACATCATCGGGCTGATGGACCCGCATAAAGGTTCAATCGAATTAAACGGTAAAACGTTTGCTGAGGATCCGGAAGGCTACCGTTCACAATTTACCTATATACCTGAAACACCTGTTTTATACGAAGAATTGACGCTGATGGAGCATCTTGAACTAACAGCCATGGCATATGGACTGTCAAAAGAAACGATGGAGAAAAGGCTGCCTCCGCTTTTAAAGGAATTCCGAATGGAAAAGAGGCTGAAGTGGTTCCCGGCCCATTTTTCTAAAGGAATGAAGCAGAAGGTTATGATTATGTGCGCCTTTTTGGCAGAGCCTGCGCTCTACATTATTGATGAGCCTTTTCTAGGGCTTGATCCGCTTGCCATTAACGCGCTGCTTGAACGGATGAATGAAGCGAAAAAAGGCGGGGCGAGCGTGCTGATGTCAACACACATTTTGGCAACGGCAGAACGCTATTGCGATTCGTTTATTATTTTACATAACGGCGAGGTGCGGGCGCGCGGCACGCTGTCAGAGCTCAGAGAGCAGTTTGGAATGAAGGACGCGGCGCTGGACGATTTGTATCTTGAGCTTACAAAGGAAGACGCTGGCCATGAATAATATGCTTGATATTTGGCAGTCGCGGCTGCAGGAGCATATCAAAGAAACAAGAACATACATGAAATATATGCTCAACGATCACCTCGTCATTGTTTTGATTTTTTTTCTAGCGGGCGCTGCAAGCTGGTACAGCAAATGGATACGGGACATTCCCGCTCACTTTCCGTCCTTTTGGGTGATGGCCGTGCTGTTTTCGCTCGTGTTGACAAGCTCTTATGTGCGAACGCTTTTGAAGGAGGCTGACCTTGTTTTCTTATTGCCTCTTGAAGCAAAAATGGAGCCTTACTTGAAGCAAGCGTTTGTCTACAGCTATGTGTCTCAGCTGTTTCCGCTGATTGCGCTGAGCATCGTTGCGATGCCGCTTTATTTCGCAGTCACTCCGGGAGCTTCGCTCGTATCGTATGCCGCGGTCTTTGTCCAACTGTTGCTGCTGAAAGCGTGGAATCAGGTAATGGAATGGCGAACGACTTTCCAAAACGACCGCAGCATGAAACGGATGGACGTCATCATTCGCTTTGCGGCGAATACACTCGTTCTTTATTTTGTTTTCCAATCTGTTTATATGTATGCGCTTCTCGTCTATGTCATTATGGCTGTTCTTTATCTGTATATGTCTTCCGCAGCAAAACGGAAAACATTTAAATGGGAAAGCCATATTGAGTCCGAATTGAGACGAAAGCAGCGTTTCTATCGGATTGCCAACCTGTTTACTGATGTGCCGCATTTGCGAAAGCAAGCCAAACGCAGAGCTTATCTCGACTTTTTGCTGCGGCTTGTGCCGTTTGAACAGCGCAAAACATTTGCCTATATGTTCACCCGCGCCTTTTTGCGTTCGAGTGATTATTTGGGCATTCTTGTCAGATTAACGATCGTTTTCGCGCTGATCATTATGTATGTCTCAGCTAGCCCGTTGATTACAGCGGTTTTGACTGTGTTTGCCATTTTCATTACGGGCATTCAGCTTCTGCCGCTCTTCGGCCACTTTGACCATCTGGCGCTTCAAGAGCTGTACCCTGTGAAAAAAGAAACAAAGCTGAAAAGCTATTTCTCTCTATTAAAAACTGCACTTAGTATTCAAGCGCTGCTGATGTCTGTTGCATCTGCCTATGCAGCCGGCTTGACCGGTTTTCTGTACGCGCTGATCGGTTCTGCCGTTCTGATTTTTGTTGTTTTGCCTGCTTATATGACAACCAGGCTGAAAAAGCACGGAAAGCTGTGAACTGAAAAGAGGTAATCAAATGACAGATAATCAGCTGCTGATGCAGGAAGCTTTGGAATGGAAAATGCATTTTTTGCGAAAGGATTCCATGTTTGAACGCTTTTCGAAGCGTGTCCAGACGAAGGTGAATGAACGGATTCCTGAGAAAATCCATACGGTCGTCACCGAGAGTGTGAGAAAAATGGTAGAAGCGACAATGGCCGGCTCCAATATCATCACTTATAAAAAGGATACAAGTGCACTGTCGCTCAGTGAAAAAAATGAATTGGCGAAAAAAACGATTGTTTCTTATCAGAAAGTGGCAGCTGCTGAGGGAGTCGGCACCGGAGCGGGCGGCATTTTTTTAAGCATTGCTGATTTTCCGCTGCTGCTTTCAATTAAGATGAAGTGTTTATTTACCTTGTCTTCCATTTACGGCTTTGATGTCAAGGATGCACAAGAAAGGATATTTTTGCTGCTCGTGTTTCAGCTTGCGTTTTCGAGTGACGATGGCCGTAAGTCGCTTTTTTCTGTCATCGAAAATTGGGAGACGGAGAAAAAGAGCATCGACTGGAGAGTGTTCCAGCAGGAATATCGCGATTATATCGACGTCGTGAAGCTTTTTCAGCTTTTGCCGGGCGTAGGAGCGGCAGTCGGCGGAATTGCCAATTATAAGCTGCTTGCTCAGCTTGGAGAAACGGCAAGACATGTTTTTCATCTGAGGATATTAAAGGAAACAGCCGGAGAATAAACACTCCGGCTGTTTTTTTATAGCTGATGATAGGTGATCGCAGCGCCGGCAAGGACCTTGGCCGCTGTCAGCATGGCTTTTTCGTTGATATCAAATTTCGGATGGTGGTGGGAATAGACTCGCTCTGGCTGTTCGGGAGCGGCGCCTGTAAAGAAAAAAGTGCCCTTCACGTTTTGTAAGTAATAAGCAAAATCCTCGCCGCCCATTTGTGGTTCACCGTCAATGACCTGCTGAACGCCCTCGGTATTCTTTGCGGTGCTCACCAAGTGGTTCGTTTCTGCAGGATGGTTCACAACCGCTGGATAACCCTGTTCATATGTGTACTCATAGGACGCGCCGTGCATGCTGCATATTCCTTTTACAACCGCTTCAATTTCTTTCTCCAGAATGTCCCGGACATTTTCATCAAAAGAACGCGCTGTGCCGATGAGTACTGCTTGGTCTGCGATGACATTAAACGGATTGTCGGCGATGAAGGAGCCTGTCGAAATGACGGCGGATTGAATCGGATTGACTTTGCGGCTGACAATGTGCTGCAAAGAGGAAACGATTTGCGAACCGATCAGGACGGCGTCTTTTGTATCATGCGGATGAGCGCCGTGGCCGCCCTTTCCGAAGACTTTAATCGTAAATCGGTCCGCCGCCGCCATGACGGCGCCGGGGCGGCAAAGAATAGTTCCGAGCGGCTCAGTTGCCCAAAGATGAGTGCCGAATATCACATCCGCGTTTTCGAGACAGCCGTCATCAATCATTGGCTTTGCGCCTCCCGGATAATATTCTTCTGCATGCTGGTGGATCATCACAAATGTTCCCTTCAGTTCATGTCTGTTTTGGTGAAGGACCTTGGCCACTGCGAGAAGAGCTGCGGTGTGGCCGTCGTGGCCGCATGCATGCATGACACCAGGCACTTTGGAGGCGTAAGGGACATCTTTTTCATCTTGAATGGGGAGAGCGTCAAAGTCGGCCCTCAAAGCGACTGTAGGGCCGGGTTCGCTTCCTTCTATATATGCTAAAACCCCTCTGCCGCCAACGTTTGTGCGGATTGGGACTCCTAACGATTCATAATAGGAAGCAATAAATGCGGCGGTTTTTTCTTCTTGAAATGAGAGCTCAGGATACATATGAAAATGGCGCCTGATCTCAACCATTTCTTCAAAACAGCCGTCGAGCTGTTTGTTTATCTCTTTCTGCAGTGTGGATATGGACAAAGCCGCTTCCCCCTTTTCTATGCTTTTCCATGATTGTATAGAAAAAGTCTGAATATTTCAACTCATGCTGTTTTAAAGCATCATCACAGCTGCGAGGGTTGTCACCAAAAGGCCAATCGCGACGGGAATGAAGTTTTTTCTGGCAAGCTCAAAAGGATCAACTTTGCAAATGGCCGCGGCGGGAATCAAAGCCCATGGGACCAGTGTTCCTCCGCCCACCCAGATGGCAGAGATTTGTCCGAGCGCGGTCAGAATAGCGGGATCGGCATGGAGAGCGGACGAAAAGAGCTTTGCGATGGAGCCGGCGAGAGAAATGCCAGAAAATCCTGAGCCGTCAAGGCCTGTTATGGCTCCAGCGGCAGTTAATGCAGCGGCGGCAAGCTCCTTTGACATAGGCATCATATGGGATAAAGCAATGCCAAGATCGTTGACAATGCCGTGGGAACCTTTAGGGAGTGAAGTGCCCAGTATGCTTTCA
This sequence comes from Bacillus sp. LM 4-2, assembly GCF_000978495.1. Classification (NCBI taxonomy): domain Bacteria; kingdom Bacillati; phylum Bacillota; class Bacilli; order Caryophanales; family Bacillaceae; genus Bacillus; species Bacillus sp. LM 4-2. Next base: position 1,058,822 of record NZ_CP011101.1, read on the forward strand.
TAGCCTGAGTCGCCAAGATAAAAGAAAGCGGCAATCGGGATGACGGGGCCGAAAACCTTAAAACCGAACTTAAATCCGTCAATAAAATAGCCGGTGATTTTTTCAAGCCCTTTATGCTTATACACGAAAAAATGAACGGTAAAGAGGATACAAATTGCAGACCCGCCAATTAACGCGGTTGCATCATTTCCTTGTAGGTTAAACAAGAGCATGCAGGCGATATCTGCAAGAAAGGCAAGCGGAATCAAAAAAGCCAGTATGGACCGCAGGCGTTTTGGCAAGTACAGCGAGTTGTCTTGTTCGCCGGAAAGAACGGGGGAAAAAGAAGCGGGATGCTCCTGTTTTTTGCGTTCGCGCTGAATCATGATAAAGGCAGCAGTTGTTGTTGTCACACCCATAATCAGCACAAGCGGAATGCTGGCCGAGACGACATCACCGACTGGAATGCCTGCTGCATCCGCAGTCAGCTTTGGCGCCGCTTGAATGACAAAGTCTCCTGACAGGGCAAAACCGTGTCCGAATAAGTTCATGGCCATGGCCGCGGCAAGAGGCGTCAAACCGGCACGTGCGGCTGCGGGGAGCAGGACGGCGCCGATCAAAGCGACACCCGGAGAAGGCCAGAAGAAGAGAGAAATGGCGAACATCAGGCCGCCAATCAGCCAATAGGCAGTCACAGGACCTCTCACAAGGCTTGCAAAGGGAGAAATCATCGCTTCATTTATCCCTGTTTTTGTTAACAAATCACTCATCGAAACGATAAAGCAAATGATGAAAATCGTGGGCAGCAGTTCGCCGGCCGCATAGATAAAGCTGTGGAATAAACTGCTGACAGAAGCTGAAAGTGAATGGCTGGACCATAGCGATATGATAAAAATGCCGAATAGAGAAATAAATGTCGTGTCTTTTCTCAGCAGCATAAATAGGATAATTGCTCCGATAAAAAACACATACAGAACATGGACAGACAAAATCCCGACTTCCATCATCGATCACTCCTTCCGCTTACAGATTATTCATAGGCGGGCGGAAGGTGCCGGGACAGAGGGGAGGGTTATGATGGAAGATGAACATTGATCTGTTTCAGCTGCTCAATCAGATGATGCCTTAATCCTCTATTCGCTTTTTGCAGATGTTTTGGGAAGCATTCAGGAGAAAAAATGACGCACCCTTCAGCAAGCCAGTTTTTTCTATAGGCGATGATGCTTTCCGATGGCTCTATATGAGTTATCCTCGTGCTGCATCTCGTAATCATCAAATCCGAACTGAAAACCGCAGCACGGGCAGATTTCATGAGAATGATTGCCTTCATGATCATATGGCGGTTCAGCCAATCCCTTAAACCCGCAGACTGGGCAAGTATGCTTCATTTTGCTTTCCTCCCAATAAAATAAGCTGCCGGACATGCCGGCAGCTATTCGACAGCGAAATATGTGGTGACATAGGAAGGCCGGGAGAAGATCGACGTTGTGTCAATTCCGGCAGATGTATCGCGTTTTTTGTGGGCTTCTTTGTAAGAACCGGACTGCTGCCAGTCTTGAAAGGCGCTTTCCGTTTCCCACAAGGTCAGAATGACATAGGTGTCACTGTCAAGCGGACGGAGCACTCGAATTGCTTCAAAGCCAGGCTCGTTTTCGACTTTTCCCGCTCTGTTTTTAAATCTGTTTTCAAACAGCGGACGTCCTTCCTGAGTGACGGCAATATTGTTCAATACTGCAAAACCGGGATGTTTGATCTCTCCGACTTGGTCAATGACTTCATAAGCGTGTGGTGCCTGGAAAACGGTATCTCCGTTTGTTTCATGAATCAAAATGGCGTTTTCCTGCCCCTGCATCAAAAGGATATTTTCTGAGGGATGCTTTTCTACGATCGTTTTTAAAAAATCGGCTGTCCCATATGTAATATAAACCTTCATATCAGCCACCTCCTGCTTGCTAGTATATCAAAACAATGGTATAAGTTTCTATTGGCGAGTGCTTCGAACATAATTCCAAACAATTTTTCCCATACTACCTTTAGAAAGGCGAGGTGAGTTCATGTTTAAGATAAAGAAAAAGAAACTTTTTATACCTATCATTATTTTAGTGTTAACTGCTTTTCTCGCTTTAATAGGATATATTTCAATTATTTTTCTCGGCCATTATGTCATAGATGAAAAGAAGCTGATACTTCATGCTTCTTCAAAAATTGTTGATCAAAACGGAGATGAGGTTGCAAGCCTGTATACAGAAAATCGCGAGCCGGTCTCGATCAATGAGATTCCAAAGCAGGTCAGAGAAGCGTTTATCGCTGTTGAGGATAAAAGGTTCTATGAGCATCACGGCATTGATGCAAAATCTGTCGGAAGAGCAGTGTATCGCGATATATTAGCAGGCGGAAAGGTGGAAGGCGGAAGCACGATCACCCAGCAGCTTGCCAAAAATATTTTTCTGACACATGACAAAACGTTTCTAAGAAAAACAAAAGAAGTGATCATTGCGATCAATCTTGAACGGGATTACAGCAAGGACAAGCTGCTTGAAATGTATTTAAATCAGCTTTACTTCGGACATGGGGTTTACGGCATACAAGCGGCGTCCCACTATTATTTTAATAAAGAAGTAAAAGATTTGACTGTATCTGAAGGCGCTGTTTTGGCCGCTATTCCGAAGGCGCCTTCTACGTACTCTCCAATTTTGCACCCTGATAAAAATAAGGAGCGGCGTGATACAATTCTAGGTATGATGAATGACCAAGGCTATATCAGTGCGAAAGAGGCTGTCACCGCACAGGGCCGAACGCTTGGACTGCACGTGAAGAAACAGTCGGAAACACCTTGGTTTGACAGCTACATTGACCTTGTGATCAAAGAGGCGGAAGACAAGTATTCCATTTCCGGAGAGCAGCTTCTTCAAGGCGGATACACGATCAAGGTGCCGCTCGATTCGAAGCTGCAGAAGACGGCTTACCAGGTGATGAAAGAGGGAAGCTATTATCCCGGAACAGATCAGAATGCCGAGGGAAGCGCGGTCTTTATTAATAACAAGACAGGCGGTGTAGAAGCGGCCATCGGCGGAAGGGATTACACATCCAAAGGATATAACCGTGTCACAGCTGTCCGCCAGCCGGGTTCCACATTTAAGCCGCTTGCCGTATACGGACCGGCGATGCAGGAAAAGAAATTTAAGCCATATTCTCTATTGAAGGATGAGTTGCAGTCCTACGGAGATTATACGCCGAAAAACTACGACAGCCGGTATGAGGGCGAAGTCACTATGTCTGACGCCATTACGTACAGCAAAAACGCGCCGGCTGTCTGGACGCTGAATGAGATCGGCGTTGAAACAGGAAAATCTTATTTGAAAGCAAACGGCATTGATATCCCTGATGAAGGCCTTGCTCTCGCTCTAGGAGGCTTGGAAAAAGGCGTTTCGCCGCTCCAGCTTGCCGGCGCGTTTCATACATTTGCCGCGAATGGAACGTATACGGAACCTTTCTTTATCTCGAGCATAATAGATGAAGACGGAGAAACAATAGCCGATTATAAAGAAGAAGGAAAGCGGGTTTTCAACAAGCAGACGTCTTGGAATATGACGAGAATGCTGCAGCAGGTAGTCAAAAAGGGAACGGCCACGTCCGGCACCTATCACGGCGACCTGGCGGGAAAAACAGGTTCTACATCTTATACAGGCGTCTCCGGCGCGACAAAGGACGCCTGGTTTGCAGGCTATACGCCGAAAATAACCGGGGCAGTCTGGATGGGCTATGACAAAACGGATCAAAACCATTATTTGAAAGCCGGGAGCTCATACCCGACGCGGCTGTTTAAGGATATTTTGACACAGGCAGGAGAAACCGGTCATGTGTTCACAAAGCCTAAAAACGTTAAAGAACTGGAAAGCCCGATTGAGCTGAAGCCGGTCAAAACACTCACAGCCGATTACACATTTAAAGCAGCGGGGCTCTTTACTATTGAATTAAAGTGGGACGCTCAAGAGGATGATCGGGCCGTATACAGAATTTATGTAAACAAGGACGGCGAGGAGACGCTTCTTGATTCGGTTGAAGGGAAGGGAAGCTATGAAATTCCTTATGCCAACTTATTTTCGGGCGCGTCTTATAAAATTGTGCCTTATAATACACAGACAAAAAGAGAAGGGGAAGGAACCGATTACGTTCAGCCAAAATTGTTTTCCTCTTAATGGAATTCGGCGATTTTTTGAACTTTGAGCTACATTTCTATACCATTTGCCTAAAACAAGGTATAGTGTAATAAGTCAAGAAATACGAACGTATGGTTGCCGTATGAAAGGTGGAAATCAGATGAGTAAACGAGAAACGTTTAACGAGACGTTTTTAAAAGCTGCGCGGGGAGAAAAAGCGGATCACACGCCTGTGTGGTATATGAGGCAAGCAGGGCGCTCACAGCCGGAATACCGCAAGCTGAAGGAAAAGTACGGATTGTTTGAGATCACACATCAGCCCGAACTTTGTGCGTATGTCACAAGACTGCCGGTTGAGCAATACGGAGTCGATGCTGCAATCCTTTATAAAGATATCATGACGCCGCTGCCGTCAATCGGTGTGGATGTTGAAATCAAAAACGGGGTCGGTCCTGTGATTGATCAGCCAATCCGGTCTCTGGCGGACATTGAAAAACTCGGCCAGATTGATCCGGAACAGGACGTGCCGTACGTGCTTGAGACGATTAAACTGCTTGTCAATGAGCAGCTGAACGTCCCGCTCATCGGTTTCTCAGGTGCGCCTTTTACGCTTGCAAGCTATATGATCGAAGGCGGCCCATCGAAAAACTACAATAAAACAAAAGCCTTCATGTACAGCATGCCGGATGCATGGAATCTGCTGATGTCCAAGCTTGCCGACATGATCATCGTGTACGTGAAAGCGCAGATTAAGGCAGGCGCAAAAGCGATTCAAATCTTTGATTCGTGGGTCGGCGCATTGAATCAGGCAGATTACAGAACATACATCAAACCCGTAATGAACCGGATTTTTTCAGAGCTCGCAAAGGAGAATGTGCCGCTGATCATGTTTGGCGTTGGCGCAAGCCATCTTGCAGGTGATTGGCATGACCTTCCTCTCGATGTTGTCGGGCTTGACTGGAGACTCGGCATTGCTGAAGCCAGATCAAAAGGAATTACTAAAACAGTGCAGGGCAACCTGGACCCGTCCATTTTGCTTGCGCCATGGGAAGTCATTGAGAAGAAAACAAAGGAAATACTTGATCAGGGTATGGAGTCAGACGGCTTCATTTTCAATCTTGGCCATGGGGTATTTCCTGATGTCAGTCCCGAGGTTTTGAAAAAACTGACAGCATTTGTCCATGAATATTCACAAAACAAAAAAATGGGTCAATATTCCTAAGCATATCTTTTGGTATCTTAATGATATCCTGTCAAAATGTTTGTATCAGATCATTAAAGAGGGTGTAAACAGTGAGTAGAAAGAAAATGGGGCTTCTCGTGATGGCGTACGGCACGCCTTATAAGGAAGAAGATATTGAACGTTATTATACACATATCAGAAGAGGCAGAAAGCCTGAACCTGAAATGCTTCAAGATTTGAAAGACAGATACGAAGCGATTGGCGGCATTTCACCGCTTGCAAAAATCACAGAAGAGCAGGCGCATAATCTGGAACAGCACTTGAATGAAATTCAGGATGAGATTACGTTTAAAGCGTATATCGGACTGAAGCATATCGAGCCGTTTATTGAAGACGCCGTAGCAGAGATGCATAAGGATGGCATTACAGAAGCAGTCAGCATCGTGCTGGCGCCGCATTTCTCCACGTTCAGCGTTCAGTCCTACAACAAACGCGCCAAAGAAGAGGCTGAAAAACTCGGCGGCTTAACGATTACGTCAGTTGAAAGCTGGTACGATGAACCGAAGTTCGTGACATATTGGGTTGACCGAGTGAAGGAAACATATGCGTCAATGCCTGAGGATGAAAGAGAAAACGCGATGCTTATCGTATCCGCACACAGCCTGCCGGAAAAAATCAAAGAATTTGGAGACCCGTACCCGGACCAGCTGCATGAATCGGCGAAATTAATTGCTGAAGGCGCAGGCGTTTCCGAATATGCTGTCGGCTGGCAAAGTGAAGGGAACACGCCTGATCCTTGGCTCGGACCCGATGTTCAGGATTTAACACGTGATTTATTCGAACAAAAAGGCTATCAAGCATTTGTATATGTTCCTGTTGGATTTGTCGCGGATCACTTAGAAGTGCTTTATGATAATGATTATGAATGCAAAGTGGTTACTGACGATATCGGCGCAAGCTATTACCGGCCGGAAATGCCAAATGCCAAGCCTGAATTTATTGATGCTTTGGCAACAGTCGTATTAAAAAAATTAGGACGTTAAAGAAGGCGATGAACATGAGTGACGGCAAAAAACATGTAGTCATCATCGGCGGCGGCATTACCGGTTTAGCCGCCGCCTTCTATATGGAAAAAGAAATCAAAGAAAAGAATCTGCCGCTTGAGCTGACACTTGTTGAGGCAAGTCCGAGAGTCGGCGGGAAAATCCAGACTGTCAAGAAAGACGGCTATATCATCGAAAGAGGGCCAGACTCATTTCTGGAACGAAAGAAAAGCGCCCCGCAGCTTGTTAAAGACTTAGGTCTTGAGCATTTGCTTGTCAACAATGCGACCGGGCAATCCTATGTGCTTGTAAACCGCACCCTGCATCCAATGCCGAAGGGCGCTGTAATGGGGATACCGACAAAAATTGCGCCGTTTGTTTCTACGGGTCTGTTTTCTTTGTCTGGGAAGGCGAGAGCTGCTATGGATTTCATCCTGCCTGCAAGCAAAACAAAGGATGATCAGTCATTGGGAGAATTCTTCCGCAGACGTGTCGGAGATGAAGTGGTCGAGAACTTAATCGAGCCGCTACTATCAGGGATCTACGCAGGCGACATTGACAAGCTCAGCCTGATGTCGACATTTCCGCAATTTTACCAGACGGAACAAAAGCATAGAAGCCTGATTCTCGGCATGAAAAAAACAAGGCCTCAAGGCTCAGGCCAGCAGCTGACGGCAAAAAAACAAGGGCAGTTCCAGACTCTGTCAACCGGTTTGCAGACCCTTGTAGAAGAGATCGAAAAGCAGTTAAAGCTGACGAAGGTGTATAAAGGCACAAAAGTGACCAAACTCAGCCATAGCGGCTCTTGCTATTCGCTCGAACTGGATAACGGCGTCACACTTGATGCTGATTCAGTAATTGTGACTGCTCCGCATAAAGCGGCTGCGGGAATGCTTTCTGAGCTTCCTGCCATTTCTCATTTGAAAAATATGCACTCCACATCCGTGGCAAACGTCGCTTTAGGTTTCCCTGAAGGCTCCGTCCAAATGGAGCATGAGGGCACGGGTTTTGTCATTTCAAGAAACAGTGACTTTGCGATCACAGCCTGTACGTGGACGAATAAAAAATGGCCGCACGCAGCGCCGGAAGGCAAAACGCTGCTTCGGGCATATGTCGGAAAAGCCGGAGACGAATCCATTGTCGATCTATCAGATAATGACATTATCAACATTGTGTTAGAAGACTTAAAGAAAGTCATGAACATAAACGGCGAGCCGGAAATGACATGTGTCACCCGATGGCATGAAAGCATGCCGCAGTACCATGTCGGCCATAAGCAGCGTATCAAGGAGCTTCGTGAAGCACTTGCATCTGCATATCCGGGTGTTTATATGACAGGCGCTTCTTTTGAAGGTGTCGGCATTCCCGACTGCATTGATCAAGGAAAAGCTGCCGTGTCTGACGCGCTTACCTATTTATTCAGCTAAAACCTCCGCTTTATCGCGGAGGTTTTTTTGATGTGCAATGGCAATATTGTGTAAAAAAATGATTGAATTGAACGGCAGGTTATGATACATTTGCATATGTACTTAATGACTAAAATGTTCAAACGGTCAGTTTCGAGGTGAATACAATGTCAATAGATCGAAAAAAGCTCATTTTGGAGGCGGCTACAAAGTCTTTCACGCAGTTCGGGTATAAAGCGACGACAATGGATCTTGTCGCAAAACTTGCGAACGTGGGGAAGGGAACCATTTATACTTTTTTCAAAAACAAAGAAGAGCTGTTTGACGAGATTTTCACTACTTTATTAAAGGAAATGAAGCAAAAAGCGGATGAAGCGATGGAGCCGAACCTTCCGTTCCATGAAAATGTGCACAGAGCGCTGTTTGCCATTCTGGAGTTCAGGAAAACACATCAGCTGACGATTAAAATTTTCCAAGAGAATGCCGAGATTGGTACAATGGCTGTTCAGGAAGTGATCCAGAAAATGGAGCGAGCCATACTGTCTTATATCAAAAGTAAGATTGAAGACGGGATCAAAAGCGGCGCAATCAAGCCGTGCGACCCTGAACTGACAGCCTTTGTGATGCTGAAGCTTTATATCGCGCTCATTTTTGACTGGGAAAAACAACACCCCCCGCTTGATAAAGAGACAATTGCGGGACTGCTTGAATTGTATGTTGTCAAAGGATTGTCAGCGAACTAGATAATCCTTTCTCTTTGCAAGAAAATGACCATTTTTCATGATGAGTCAGTTTTAGAATGGAGGCATCAGGATGAACACAATACGAAGTCAGTGGAAAGACATCGTAACAAGTAAAAAATTATTGATTCCCATCATCGCCATTTTGTTTGTCCCGCTTATTTACAGCGGCGTATTCTTAAAGGCTTATTGGGACCCGTACGGCACAGTTGACCAGCTGCCTGTCGTTGTCGTCAACCAAGACAAGGGAGCAACGTATGAAGGAGAAAAACTTCAAATTGGTGATGATCTGGTCAAAGAATTAAAGGATAATAACAACTTTGATTGGCATTTTTCCAATGATCTCGACCAATCGTTAAAGGACTTATTGAATCAAAAATATTATTTAGTTGTCGAGATTCCTGAGGATTTTTCTAAGAATGCCAGCACTGTATTAGACAAAAATCCGAAAAAATTGGATCTGAAATACCACACAAATGCAGGTTCTAACTATGTAGGGGCAACGATCGGCGAAAAAGCGATTGATAAACTGAAAGCCTCTGTTTCAAAAGAAGTGACCGAGCAATATACGAAAGTTATTTTTGATAACTTTAAAGATATCGCAAAAGGTTTGAGCGACGCGAGCAGCGGCGCGAAAAAAATTGATGACGGCACAAAGGATGCGAAAAACGGAAGCGCACAGCTGAAAGAAAATCTGGCGAAGCTGAAGGAAAGCACCGCTACCATCAGTGACAAAACAGCGCAGCTTGCAGATGGAGCGGCTCAGGTGACGAGCGGCATCCAATCACTTGACAGCTCGCTCGGTAAATTCCAGGACAGCAGCAACCAGATTTATGATAAATCTAGTCAACTTGCAGCAGGATCAGGCGAGCTGACAAGCAAGATGAATGAACTTCTTGCCGGACTTCAAAATGTGCAGAAGGGTACGCCTAATCTTACTAACGGGTTGGATCAGCTCAACAGTAAAGTCCAAGAAGGTTCTGAGAAAGCGGCAAAAGCGGAAAAGATCATTAATGCGCTCGATTTAACGAAGCTTGAAACTGCTGTAAACAATCTGGAAAAGTCAGAAACTGCGATGAAGGAATTTAAAAAACAGCTGACTGACTTTGAAAACAGTTTGAAAAACCGTGATCAGGCATTTAAAAATGTCATCAATTCGAGTGACTTCTTAACAGCGGAGCAAAAAAGCCAGTTGATCAATTCTGTTGAAAAGCAGCTTCCGAAAGTTGATGCGCCTGATTTTGATCAAATATTAAGCCAGCTACCTACAGCTGATCAGCTGCCTGACATCGCAACGATAAAAAGCTCTCTTGAAGACGTGAAAGCGCAGGTGGCGCAGGTGAAAGCCATGCCGGAAGCTACATCTAAGCTTTATAACGGCGCAAAAACAATCCAAGATGCGATTGACAGATTAACTGAGGGAGCTGATAAGATATACAATGGTTCTCAGAAGCTGACAGATGGCCAAACTAAACTGACAGCGGGCATCGGTGAATATAATAAGCAGTTCGCAAAAGCAAAAGCGGGCTCAGAGCAATTGGTGACAGGAAGCAGCCAAGTATCCGGCGGATTGTTTAAGCTGTTAGACGGGTCTAAACAGGTCCAAAGCGGATCATCAAAACTTGCAGACGGATCTGCATCACTTGATACAGGTTTAGGCAAGCTATTGGACGGCACAGGAGAGCTGTCTAGTAAGCTGAAGGATGCGGCTGACCAAACAGGAGATATCGATGCTGATGATCAAACATACGGCATGTTTGCGGATCCGGTTAAAACCAAAGATGATGCCATTCATTCCGTTCCTAACTATGGAACAGGGCTGACACCTTATATCCTGTCAATGGGCTTGTATGTCGGCGGCATCATGCTGACGGTTGTCTTCCCGCTGAAGGAAGCGTCAGGACGTCCGAGAAACGGTTTTGAGTGGTTCTTTAGCAAATTCAATGTCATGATGCTTGTAGGAATCATTCAATCATTGATTGTGGCGACGGTTCTTCTATTGGGAATTGGTCTCGAGGTAGAGAGCACGTGGAGATTTTACGTGTTTACGATCATTACGAGTCTCGCTTTCCTGGCGATAATTCAATTTTTGGCTACAACGATGGGCAACCCGGGGCGATTTATCGCAGTCATTATTTTAGTGCTGCAGCTGGGAGCGAGCGGAGGAACCTTCCCGCTTGAATTGCTCCCGAATTTCTATCAGGTCATCCATGGCGCATTGCCGATGACCTACAGCATTAACGGATTCAGAGCGGTCATTTCAAACGGTGACTTTGGCTACATGTGGCAGATGGCCGGCGTCTTAATCGGCATCGCCCTCGTCATGATTGCACTAAGCATTACTTACTTTACAATGTTAAGCCGAAAGGAAGAAACATCAGAAGAACAGCCGGCTTCATAAAGAAAAAGAACTTGTTTCCTTGGAAACAAGTTCTTTTTTTGTTACATTCCCCATTTAATTATCAATCCTGTATAGGTTAATCCGCCGCCAAACCCGAAAAGCAAAACGATTTGATCTTTTTGCAGCTTCCCGGCTTTCACTGCGAGATCGAGCGCCAAAACAATTGAAACCGAAGACGTGTTTCCGTAGTGCTCAACACTAGTGAGCGTTTTTTCAATCGGGAACAGTGTTTTTTCACAAATTGACTCGATCATGCGCAAGTTGGCGCTGTGAGGAACAAACCAATCGAGATCATCGGAGCTGAGTCCTGCTTTATGTAAAAGCCGTTCAAATTCGCCAGGGACGGTTCTTGCGGCCCATTTATATACCTCGCGTCCGTTTTGCACCATTTTTCCAGAACCGACAAGCTGCACACCGTTTATTTCATTTCGCAGTCCGGCACGATACAAAATATCGCCGCTGTTCCCGCTTGTTCCTTGTACAGACGCAAGAAATCCCGGCGTCTCTTCATCTCGTTCCACTAACAGCGCACCCGCGGCATCGCCGAACAGAACGCATGTCGTTCGATCGGTATAATCCGTTACCTTTGATAACGTCTCTCCGGCGATGACGAGAATTTTTTGATGAAGGCCAGATGTGATCAATCCATTTGCCAAATGGAGGCCGTAAGTCAGCCCGGCGCATGTCGCATTAATATCCAGCGCGCCGGTGCTTTCCCAGCCGAAATATTCCTGTATGCGGCATGCTGTACTCGGAAAGGCGTAATCGGATGTGGTTGTGGCAACGAGGATCATATCGACATCATCAAGTGTTCCTTTATAACGGCTCTTGAGATTCTTCACCGCTTCTATGCATAAATCAGAGGTAAATTGATGTTCATCCGCAATCCGGCGTTCTCTCATTCCTGTGCGCTGAACGATCCATTCATCAGAGGTATCAACGATCTTTTCTAAATCTGCATTGGTTAAACGTCTGCTCGGCGCATAGGTGCCGATAGCTGTAATTTTTGCTTTTGACATATGAATCACTCCTTATGGTCAGATTATAACACTAGATATTAGTATCTGGTACTAAAAAGAAGGTTTTTTTACAAAAAAAGAGAAGTGTAGATAGGAATCTATGAAAAAGAAAAAGGAGGCTGAAAAATGGTCAGTCAAGAAGCAGTAGTCTTTTTGGCATTATCCGGGGCTATTGCGTTTCTGTTGCCAATCGGGCTGATTGTATGGTTTAAGCGAAAGTATGGCGCCTCGCTTAAAGTGTTTTTTATTGGCGCTCTCACGTTTTTTGTCTTCGCTCAGCTGCTGGAAGGCGGCGTTCATGTTTATGTACTGCAAGTGAATGAAATGACGAAAGAAGCGATGCAGCATCCATTATGGTATGGCATTTACGGCTGCTTGATGGCCGGCATTTTTGAGGAGTGCGGAAGGTATTTGATGATGCGATTTTTTATGAAGCGCCATCATACTTGGGCAGATGGTCTGGCTTTCGGGGCAGGCCATGGCGGGCTTGAAGCCATCCTGATTACAGGCTTGTCCTCTATCTCACTTATTGTATACGCATTTGCAATCAATAGCGGGACGTTTGAACAGCTTTTGGTCAATGGCGACGTCAAACAGGCGCTTTTGCCGATACAGGAGCAGCTGCTGCATACTCCTTCGTATGAATGGATGCTGGGCGGAATAGAAAGAATCAGTGCCATTGCCGTCCAGATTGGTCTGTCTCTGCTTGTTTTGTACGCGGTTAAAAACCGCCGGCCGCTGTTTTTGCTGTATTCTATTCTTTTACATGCACTGTTTAATGTCCCGGCGGTTTTATATCAAAGAGGAATCATAGAGCATGCTGCAGCTGTTGAAATCATTGTTGCTCTTATAGCGGCTTTATCAGTTTATTGGATTGTAAAAGCAAAAAGGGTGTTTCAATAAAAGGTCCAAGCAGCAGCAATGCCCGCTTGGAAAAATGTGAATGGAAATATTCATTAAGCATGGGTCATCAGAATATTTCTGATTCAGTCTTTAGCAATGACAGCAAGAATGTCTGTGTTTTTTACAAGAGAAACAATGGTGTTTCTTTTTCTTCTTCTCGCAAGGGTCATGGCATTCTTTCTTTTTCTTGCAATGGTCGTGGAAATCTTTATCGAACCACTCGTCAAAGAACCAAAAATCATCGAACCAATCGTGACAACGACATTTCTGTTCATGTGAATGACGACAGCACATAGAAATCCCTCCTCTTCCCATGCTCTCTACAGCATATGAGAGATTGATAGGAAAAGATTGGACGGGTCCCTCGGGAAAAGAGTATATTTTAAGTAGAAAATAAAAGGAGGAATGCCCTATGACGTCCGTACGTAAAACGATGGAGCTCATTAAAGAACTTGTATCGATCCCAAGCCCGACAGGAAATACATATGAGGTGATCAATTATATTGAAAGCCTTTTAAAAGAATGGAAGGTAGAAACGGTTCGGAACCACAAGGGCGGCTTAATTGCAACGCTTCCAGGACGCGACACATCCCGGCATCGCATGCTGACAGCGCACGTTGACACCCTCGGCGCTATGGTGAAGGAAATTAAAGCGGACGGCCGGCTGAAAATCGACTTAATCGGCGGGTTCCGCTACAACTCGATTGAGGGGGAGTATTGCCAAATTGAAACCGCCTCGGGAAAAATGTACACAGGCACAATCTTAATGCATCAAACGTCTGTGCACGTATACAAAGACGCGGGAAAGGCTGAGCGGAATCAAGAGAATATGGAGATCCGCCTAGATGAACCTGTTCACTGCCGGAAAGATACGGAGGAGCTTGGCATTGGCGTCGGAGACTTTGTGTCGTTTGATCCACGTGTCGAGATCACATCAAGCGGATTTATTAAATCGCGCCATTTGGATGACAAAGCAAGCGTCGCCTTATTGCTCCGCTTAATTCATGAAATTCAAACAGAAGACATTGAGCTGCCGTATACAACCCATTTTCTTATTTCCAATAATGAAGAAATCGGTTACGGCGGGAATTCGAATATTCCTCCTGAAACAGTTGAATATTTGGCGGTTGATATGGGCGCTATCGGTGACGGGCAGGCGACGGATGAATATTCAGTATCAATCTGTGTGAAGGATGCGAGCGGGCCGTATCATTATCAGCTCAGAAAGCATTTAGTTCAATTAGCCGAGAAGCATCATATTGACTATAAGCTTGATATATATCCGTACTACGGGTCTGATGCGTCAGCAGCGATCAAATCCGGGCATGATATTGTGCATGGCCTCATAGGGCCGGGAATTGACGCTTCCCATGCATTTGAACGCACCCATAAATCATCTCTTCGCCATACCGCTAAGCTTCTGTATTACTATGTACAGTCACCAATGGTATAAGGGGGAGGACCAATGAAGATTTATAAGCTGAAAAGCACATTCGGTTGGGAAGGTGATGACGGGTTGGGAGAACAGCTGATTCAGCAGATCCTTGCCGGAGAAAAAAGCGCCACGTGCGCGCCGAAATCATTGTATTCAAAAGATGAATTGAGGGACGTTTATCAAACAGCGGGTCAGCTTGTTACCGTTTATGATAAACATGACAATCCAAGATGCAATATAAAAGTAACAGATGTCTTTGAAACCACCTTTGGTGCGCCTGATATGAGGTTAGTCAAAGGAGAGGGCAATGGAGACCGAATTGAGGAGTTTCAAGAGGATCATCGGATGGCATGGGCGGAACTGATCAAAAGCGGTGAACTGGAGCTGAATGAGGATACTGTTTTGATTACAGAGTTGTTTGTGCTTGTTAAAGATTAAAAAAGCCTGCGGGGCAAGAACCCCGCAGGCTTTTCATTAACCAGAAATGGTTGCGTTTTGTTCTGTTTTCGATTGGGACATAACAGTTTCTGCTTTCGCAGGATTAAACATGCCTTCCCATTTAGACATCACAACGGCAGCAAGCGCGTTACCAGTCAGGTTGACAACTGTACGTGCCATATCCATGATGCGGTCTACGCCGGCAATAAAGGCAAGTCCTTCAGCCGGAACGCCGATGGTGCCAAGCGTTGCAAGCAAGACAACAAAAGAAGTACCAGGTACGGCAGCCATCCCTTTGGATGTCACCATTAAGACGAGCACAAGCGTAATTTGGTGCCAAATCGTCAAATCAATGCCATATACCTGTGCTAAAAAGAGTGCGGCAATAGATTGATAGAGAACGGAACCGTCTAAGTTAAACGTGTAACCGATCGGAATGACAAATGAAACAATGCCTTTTGGACATCCGATTTTCTCCATTTTTTCCATGATACGCGGAAGAACCGTTTCAGAGCTGGACGTACTGAACGCCAGTAAGATTTCGTCCTTCATGTAAGCAAGGAACTTGAAGATGCTGATGCCGGCAATTTTTGCGACAATCCCGAAAATAACAATTAAGAAGAAAGCAAGCGCGACATAAACCAATCCGACGAGCTTTCCGAGAGAGATAAGAGAACCGAGTCCGAATTTAGACACAGTCACTCCGATAAGAGCGAAAACGCCGAATGGCGCCACTTTCATCACAAGGTTTACAACGTGGAACATGGCATGGGATACACCTTCAAAAAAGGCTAATACAGGCTTGCCTCTTTCACCGATCGCGGAAATACCCAATGCAAATAGTACTGTAAAGCAGATGATGGCTAGAAGATCCCCTTCGACCAATGACTGGAAGAAGTTTGTCGGCACAATATGGAGGAACGTTTCTGCCACTGATTTATTACTTTGTTCTTTTTCAGTTTCAACATATTGACTGATGTCCGATTTTTGAGCTTCGTGTATATTAACTCCTGTACCCGGATGGAAGATGTTTGCAAGGGCTAGTCCGAGAATAATGGCAAAAGTCGTGATGATCTCGAAGTACAGAATCGTTCTGAAGCCTAATTTACCGACTTGCTTTCCATTTCCTGCACCGGCTACACCGATGATTAAGCTGGAGACAACAATAGGAATCACTATCATTTTGATTAAGCGTAAAAAGAGATCCCCGATTGGCTGCAGGTAAGTAGGCAATGCTGGGTTGCCATACCAAATGACGCCAACAATGACACCTAGAATAAGTCCAACGAATATTTGTGTGGCTAATCCAAACTTAATTCTTTTCATAGATTACCTCCCAAAAAACAAAGTATCAACATATATCATGAATAGACATATATTTAATCTCACTATTAGATCAAATTATAATAGATAAGAAATCAATTCGTCTATAGTAAATTATATTTCGAAAATAAAGAATATTCAATGACATTATGATAATCACCAGAATTATCTAAAAACAGGTGAGCTTTGACCTAACCTGACTATTATTTCAAAATTAAGAGATATGTGAAAAAATAAGAAAATCCCACGCGTAAGGCGCGGGATTTTCGCTCATTACAAATCGTTTACTTTTATACAGTCATTGCAGATATTACCATAGCACTCATGCTGCTCTTCTATCTTTTTTCCGCATTCCGCACACTTTTTCGAAGGCAGGTTTCTAAAAAATTCTGTGATTTTCCCCAGCATAACCAATCCCTCTTTCCCCTTTGTAGTGATTTCATTGTAATATAACAGATAACAAAAATCAATAACTGTTTTGATACAATGTTTAAAACATGCTTTTTTCAAGAAAAATGGGTATATTGAAGGAGGATCAATTTTTTTGAAAAGATAGGAGGACATTATGAAAGTTACAGTTATCGGATGCTATGGCGGTTTTCCGGCCGCAAATGAAGCGACGTCAGGCTATTTGTTTCAGTCAGGTGATTACTCTCTGCTTGTTGATTGCGGCAGTGCCGTTTTATCTAAGCTGTTCGGATATGTGCCGGCGGAAAAGCTGGATGCGGTCGTTCTGTCTCATTATCACCATGACCATATCGCTGATATCGGGCCGCTGCAATTTGCCAAGCAAGTCGGTTCGTTTCTCGGTAAAGGAGAGCATACGCTTCCGATTTACGGACATGATGCTGATATAGAACAGTTTCAAAAGCTTACATATAAAACACATACAAAAGGGATCGCCTATCAGCCGGATCAGCCGTTGACTGCCGGTCCGTTTACGATCACCTTTTTAAAAACGATTCACCCGGTGACGTGCTATGCCATGCGGATTACTGACGGCAGCCACACTGTCGTTTATACTGCTGATTCCAGCTATCAGGATTCATTTATACCGTTTTCGAAAGATGCTGATTTATTGATCTCAGAATGCAATTTTTATGCCGATCAAGACGGAACAAGTGCAGGCCATATGAACAGCCTGGAAGCCGGGCGCATTGCAAAAGAAGCGGGAGCGGGAGAACTGCTGCTGACCCATTTGCCGCATTTTGGCGTGCATGACAATCTTCGCAAAGAAGCGAAAACCGTTTTTAGCGGAGAAGTGAATATTGCGAAATCAGGTTTTGTGTGGGAAGGATAAAGGAGGAGCACCATGTTATTTATAGACAATCAAAATATCAATGATCCGCGGATCAATCTTGCTATCGAGGAGTACTGTGTAAAGCATTTAGACCCTGAACAGCAATATTTGCTCTTTTATGTGAATCAACCGTCTATTATCATTGGGAAAAACCAAAATACAATAGAAGAAATCAATACAAAATATGTAGAGGAAAACGGGATTATCGTCGTCCGCCGTTTATCAGGCGGGGGAGCTGTGTACCATGATCTGGGGAACTTGAACTTCAGCTTTATTACCAAGGATGACGGGGACAGCTTTCATAACTTTAAAAAATTCACTGAGCCGGTGATTCAGGCGTTACATCAGCTTGGGGTTGAAGCTGAATTAAGCGGCCGGAACGACATTGTAGTGGATGGCCGGAAAATATCCGGAAACGCTCAGTTTGCAACGAAAGGCCGTATTTTCAGCCACGGCACCCTCATGTTTGATTCAGCCATTGATCATGTTGTATCAGCATTAAAGGTGAAAAAGGATAAAATTGAATCAAAAGGCATCAAATCGATCAGAAGCCGAGTAGCAAACATCAGTGAGTTTCTCGATGATAAAATGACCACCGAAGAATTCCGCAGCCATTTGCTTCGCCATATTTTTAACACAAACGACATTGGAAACGTGCCGGAGTATAAGCTGACGGAAAAAGATTGGGAGACCATTCATCAAATTTCGAAAGAGCGCTATCAGAATTGGGATTGGAACTACGGCCGCTCGCCGAAATTTAACCTTAATCATTCGAAACGTTATCCGGTTGGATCGATCGATTTGCGCCTAGAGGTCAAGAAAGGCAAAATCGAGGACTGCAAAATCTTCGGAGATTTCTTCGGTGTCGGTGATGTATCTGAAATTGAAAACCTGCTGGCCGGAAAACAATACGAACGCAGCGTCATCGCTGATGTGCTCGAAGGTGTGAATCTCAAGCATTACTTTGGGAACATTACGAAAGAGGATTTCCTTGATCTGATTTATTAAGGCAAAACACATCGTTTGAAAGAGCGGTTGTGTTTTTGAAATAATGGAGGCAGGAGGGATTCACATGAAAGTGTTTTTAATCGGAGCGAACGGACAAATCGGGCAAAGACTTGTCTCTTTATTCCAAGATAATCCTGATCATTCCATCAGAGCGATGGTCAGAAAAGAAGAACAGAAAGCGTCTCTTGAAGCTGCCGGTGCAGAAGCTGTGCTTGCGAATCTGGAGGGCAGCCCGGAAGAAATCGCCGCTGCGGCAAAAGGTTGTGACGCGATCATTTTCACAGCCGGTTCCGGCGGCAGCACAGGCTATGATAAAACGCTGCTGGTGGATCTCGATGGAGCGGCAAAAGCCATTGAAGCTGCGGACATTGCCGGAATCAAACGGTTTATTATGGTCAGCGCCCTGCAAGCCCATCACCGTGAAAATTGGAATGAGGCACTCAAGCCTTATTATGTGGCCAAGCATTATGCTGATAAAATTCTTGAAGCGAGCGGTTTAACCTATACGATTATCCGTCCGGGAGGCCTTCGCAATGAGCCTGGAACGGGAACTGTTTCAGCAGCGAAGGATCTGGAGCGGGGATTTATTTCCCGTGAGGACGTTGCAAAAACGGTCATTGCCTCTTTAGATGAGAAGAATACGGAAAATCGGGCCTTTGATCTGACAGAAGGAGATACGCCGATTGCCGAAGCATTGAAGAAACTATGACAGTATTGACACTCAGGGCTTTTTGCTCTTGAGTGTTTTTTTCTGTTTCTCTATAATGGAGGAGAAAGCTTGGCTTCAATAATGAATGACTATTCATTCACTTTAAGGGGTGGGAGAATGAATCTTGTTTCAAAATTGGAAGAAACAGCATCTGAGAAGCCCGACAGCATCGCATGCAGGTTTAAGGATCACATGATGACGTATCAAGAGCTGAATGAACATATTCAGCGATTTGCGGACGGCCTTCAGGAAGCCGGTATGGAGAAAGGGGACCATCTAGCTTTGCTGCTTGGCAATTCGCCTGATTTTATCATCGCGTTTTTTGGCGCTTTAAAAGCTGGGATCGTGGTTGTTCCCATCAATCCGTTGTACACGCCGACAGAAATTGGTTATATGCTGACAAATGGCGATGTAAAGGCAATCGTAGGCGTTAGCCAGCTTTTGCCGCTTTATGAGAGCATGCATGAGTCGCTGCCAAAGGTTGAGCTCGTCATTTTATGCCAGACGGGGGAGGCCGAGCCGGAAGCTGCGGACCCAGAGGTCAGGATGAAAATGACAACGTTTGCAAAAATATTGCGTCCGACATCAGCCGCTAAACAAAACCAAGAACTTGTCCCTGATGATACCGCGGTTATTTTATATACGTCAGGAACGACTGGAAAACCGAAAGGCGCGATGCTGACTCATCAGAATTTGTACAGCAATGCCAACGATGTTGCAGGCTATTTGGGAATGGATGAGAGGGACAATGTGGTCTGCGCTCTTCCCATGTTTCACGTGTTTTGTTTAACCGTCTGCATGAATGCACCGCTGATGAGCGGCGCAACTGTCTTGATTGAGCCTCAATTCAGTCCGGCATCTGTTTTTAAGCTTGTTAAGCAGCAGCAGGCGACCATTTTTGCCGGTGTGCCTACAATGTATAACTACTTGTTTCAGCATGAAAACGGAAAGAAAGATGATTTTTCTTCGATCAGGTTGTGCATTTCGGGAGGCGCGGCCATGCCAGTCGCGTTGCTGACGGCGTTTGAAGAAAAATTCGGTGTTACCATTTTGGAAGGCTACGGGCTCTCGGAAGCATCACCCGTCACGTGCTTTAACCCGTTTGACAGGGGCAGAAAGCCGGGCTCCATCGGGACAAGTATCTTACATGTCGAAAACAAGGTCGTAGATCCGCTCGGACGTGAGCTGCCCGCTCACCAGGTCGGCGAATTGATCGTGAAAGGCCCCAATGTGATGAAGGGCTATTATAAAATGCCGATGGAAACAGAGCATGCATTAAAAGACGGGTGGCTTTATACGGGGGACTTGGCAAGACGGGATGAGGACGGCTATTTTTACATTGTTGATCGGAAAAAAGACATGATCATTGTAGGAGGATACAATGTGTATCCGCGGGAGGTGGAGGAGGTGCTGTACAGCCATCCGGACGTCAAGGAGGCGGTTGTCATCGGCGTGCCGGACCCCCAAAGCGGGGAAGCGGTAAAGGGATATGTGGTGCCGAAACGCTCTGGGGTAACAGAGGAGGACATCATGCAGCACTGTGAAAAGCATCTGGCAAAATACAAGCGGCCTGCCGCCATTACGTTTCTTGACGATATTCCGAAAAATGCGACGGGGAAAATGCTCAGACGGGCACTGAGAGATATTTTGCCCCAATAAAATGAAAAAGCGAAGCGGTTAGCTTCGCTTTTTCATTTTCAATCCTTTGCTTCTTTTTTAATAATATTTAGCAGCGCCTTTGTATCATTTTTGCTTAATTTGTAGTATGTGCCATCCTTCAAAAAAACGGCTTGCTGGCTGCCGTCAATCCATAGTCTGAATGAGTCATACCGGTCTTTATGAAACTTGATTGTCCCTTCGTAATCAGGGGCTGATGTTTTTTCTGTCTTCACCTGTTTTCCCTGATTCATAATATCCAGCATATCTTTGACGTGCTGTCTTTTTTCAATCTCGATATCTTCCTGGCCGCTTGAAGACAGTGTGATCAAATCCGCGTCTACCGATTGATACACATCGCCTGATCGGCTGTAAAGATAAAAAAATGCTATAAACACAAGACCGATTACCACGATGGCTGCCACTATTTTTTTCATTTGCATCACTCCAAACATTGTTAGTTTTCCCAGCGATCGGGCTTTCCATGCTTAAAAGGGTGGAAAAGTGCGGAACACAGCTTGGTTCTAAGAATTTGAATTTATGATTACAATAGAAGTAACGGGTTGATGTGAGGAGTGAGGCGTTATGCGCAAGTGGATTGCGGCAGCAGGACTTGCTTACGTGCTGTACGGGCTGTTTTTTTATTGGTATTTTTTCCTGTCGGGTGATTCCGCAATACCGGAAGCCGTGAAAGGGACGCAGGCTGATCCGGCTTCTTTCATGAAGCCGTCTGAGTTGGCAGTGGCCGAGCAGTATTCGAATGTCAAGAATTTTTTATTTTTTATCGGGGTACCACTTGATTGGTTTCTGTTTTTTGTTCTGCTGGTCAGCGGTGTTTCAAAGAAAATCAAGAAATGGATGGAAGCGGCCGTGCCTTTTCGCTTTTTGCAGACCGTTGGTTTTGTGTTTGTGCTTTCGCTGATTACAACATTGGTGACGCTGCCTTTAGATTGGATAGGCTATCAAGTATCGCTTGACTATAACATTTCCACACAGACTACGGCCAGCTGGGCTAAGGATCAGGTTATCAGCTTTTGGATCAGCTTTCCAATCTTTACGCTTTGCGTTCTCGTATTTTATTGGCTGATCAAAAGGCATGAAAAAAAATGGTGGTTATACGCCTGGCTGTTAACAGTGCCGTTTTCGCTGTTTCTGTTTTTTATTCAGCCGGTCATTATCGATCCTTTATACAATGATTTTTATCCGCTGAAAAACAAAGAGCTTGAAAGCAAAATTTTAGAGCTGGCAGATGAAGCCAATATTCCGGCTGATCATGTATATGAAGTGAACATGTCAGAAAAAACAAATGCACTGAATGCCTATGTTACAGGTATTGGGGCCAATAAACGGATTGTATTGTGGGATACGACACTGAACAAACTTGACGATTCAGAAATTCTGTTTATTATGGGCCACGAAATGGGCCATTATGTCATGAAGCACGTTTACATCGGTCTGGCTGGTTATTTGCTCGTGTCGCTCGCCGGATTTTATGTCATTGATAAGCTTTACAAGCGGACGGTTCGCCTAACCCGCAGCATGTTTCATTTAGAAGGACGGCATGATCTTGCGGCACTTCCGCTGTTATTGCTTTTGTTTTCTGTTTTGAGCTTTGCGGTGACGCCTTTTTCTAATGCTGTCTCGCGTTATCAGGAGAATAAGGCTGACCAGTATGGGATCGAGTTGACAGAGAACAGAGAAGCCGCTGTTAAAACGTTTCAGGATTTGGCCGTGACGGGGCTGAGCCAGGTTGATCCTCCGGTGCTTGTGAAGATTTTCAGAGGCAGCCATCCGTCGATCGTGGAACGGATTCAACATGCGGAGAAAGAAGAGAATGCGCCGGAACATCAGGATGCTGACAAATAAAAAGAAGCAGGTATGGAGGAACCTGCTTCTTTTTACTATTATTGTGCAGCTGCTTGTACGTTGATTAACCCTTTTCCATAGTAGAAAGAGTTTCCAAGATATGTTGCAGTGCTTTCTAAACGATCACGGACTTGCGCGTTTGTCCAAGTCGGGTGCTTAGAAAGAATTAACGCTGCTGCCCCGGCAACGTGAGGAGTCGCCATGGACGTGCCGTTGTAAGCACCGTAAGTGCCTCCAGGAAGTGTGCTTTGGATGGATACGCCAGGAGCCATCACATCAAGCTCAGAACCTGCGCTTGAGAATGAAGCTCTTTGGTTGCTGCTGTTTACCGCACCTACCGCAATAGTAGAAGGATATTTTGCAGGGTAGCCGACTGTGCTTGAGCTTCCGGACGAACCTTCGTTTCCGGCAGCGGCAGCAACGACGATACCGCTGGAAACGGCTTTGTCAACGACTGTTTTCAGCGCTGTAGAACCAGTAGGTCCGCCAAGGCTCATGTTGATAACATCCATATTGTTGGAAATGGCCCACTCAATGCCGTTAATAATCCAGCTATATTGGCCGCTTCCTGTTGAATCAAGCACTTTTACTGCATATAACGATGCGCTTGGCGCTACGCCCAGAACACCGATTGAGTTATTAAGAGCGGCAATCGTACCGGCTACATGCGTACCGTGAGAACTGCCGTCCTGGTATGGGTTTGTTTCAGAAGGTACGAAGCTTGCTCCGCCTCTGACGTTTAAGTCAGGATGAGAAGAGTCAATTCCGCTGTCGATAACAGCTACTTTTACGTTAGAGCCTGTGTAGCCTTGAGAGTGAAGAGCCGGCGCTTTAATTTGAGAAATGCCATAAGGAACAGATTGCGCATATTCATGTGCAATATGATCTTCTTCCACATATGCAACGCTCGGATCTTTTTTCAATTCTTTTACAGCTTTTTCATCCAATGTTGCTGCGGCCGCGTTAACATACTTAAATTGCTTTTGAACCTTTCCGCCTTTTTCAGAAATAACATCCTTTTTCTTGGCGGAACTCATGGCACTCATTGTCTGCTTAAATCCGACAATGTATTTCTTTTCTGTACTGCTTTTTCCGGCAGCCTGCGCAGACATGTTGCTGAACGCCATCGTAAAGATTAATGTTAACGCAAACAACAAGCTGATCCACAATTTTTTGCTTCTCACTCTTTACCCTCTCCTTTTAAAAAATTCAGAGTAGACTTACTTAAAAGACTATTCTGTTAATTTATTGTAATAGATGGAATAATATTTTAGTAGACCCATTTTTTTGAGATGATTTTATCTCTATTTAGGTATATCATCTCTCGCTATTTCCGTAGAGACTCGAAATAACTATTTTCATACAGAAAAGAACGAAAATAGACATGAGTAAATGTTCATTATGCTGAAATGTCATGCTTTTTTAGGTTAAATGCTCCTGAGTCCCGGCAATTTCCTGTCGAAAAAATTCGTTCGAATGACCTGCATATGCTTCCGTGAGAACAATTGATATTATCGTGATATTTTTTCAATGCATGATGATAAAAGTATTCTGGAAAATAAACTTTACAGAAAATTCGATTAGGGATAGAATGAAAAAATTATTAGAGGGAGGAAGAAATGAGATGAACATTCGCCAGGCAAAGACATCAGATGCAGCAGCCCTCGCGCCGCTGTTTAACCAATACCGGGAATTTTATAGACAGGCATCCGTTTTGCAAGGGGCGGAGGCTTTTTTGAAAGCTCGTTTGGAAAATCACGAGTCTGTTATTTTGATAGCAGAAGAAAATGGAGAATTCATAGGTTTTACCCAGCTCTATCCAACGTTTTCTTCTGTGTCAATGAAAAGGATCTACATATTAAATGACTTATTTGTCGCTCCTTATGCTCGTACAAAGGGAGCGGGCGGCCGGCTTCTTTCTGCCGCAAAGGATTATGCAGGGGAAAACGGGGCAAAATGTTTAACACTTCAGACTGAGCACCACAACCGGAAGGCAAGAAGCTTGTATGAGCAAAACGGCTATGAAGAGGATACCGGATTTGTCCATTATCGTCTCAATGTGCCGGCGAAGTGAAAATGGCGGCTTGATGATTTGGTTTTTTGAACGTTCTTCGGTTACGATATAAATGAAAAGGAGTGTGCCGAATGTCAACGTTATTTCAAGCATTGCAGGCAGAAAAAAATGCCGATGATGTTTCAGTCCATGTGAAAACCATATCAACAGAGGATTTGCCGAAGGATGGTGTCCTGATTAAAGTTGCTTATTCCGACATCAATTACAAAGATGGTCTGGCCGGAAAAGCAGGAGGCAATATCGTCAGAGAGTATCCGCTTATTTTAGGCATTGATGCTGCGGGTACTGTCGTCTCTTCCAATGATCCGCGTTTTGCGGAGGGGGATGAGGTGATCGCGACAAGCTATGAGCTCGGTGTCTCCCGTGATGGCGGATTAAGTGAATACGCTTCGGTGCCTGGTGACTGGCTGGTGCCTTTGCCACAGAATCTTTCGTTAAAAGAAGCGATGGTGTACGGAACGGCGGGATTTACTGCGGCGTTATCAGTGCATCGGCTTGAACAGAACGGTCTGTCTCCGGAAAAAGGCAGCGTGCTAGTCACAGGAGCAACTGGCGGTGTCGGCGGAATTGCGGTATCGATGCTGAACAAGCGGGGCTATGATGTGGTGGCAAGTACCGGAAACCGGGAGGCGGCTGATTATTTGAAACAGCTTGGTGCAAGCGAAGTAATCAGCAGGGAAGATGTCTATGACGGAACGCTTAAGGCGCTGTCCAAGCAGCAATGGCAGGGAGCGGTTGATCCAGTCGGCGGAAAACAGCTTGCCTCGCTTTTAAGCAAAATTCAATACGGCGGATCTGTCGCAGTGAGCGGCTTAACCGGCGGAGGAGAAGTTCCGGCAACCGTGTATCCTTTTATTCTTCGCGGAGTAAGCCTGCTCGGAATCGATTCAGTATATTGTCCGATGGACGTCAGAGCCGCTGTTTGGGAGCGCATGTCTTCTGATCTCAAGCCTGATCAGCTGCTGACCATCGTGGACAGGGAAGTATCATTGGAAGAAACGCCGGGTGCATTAAAAGATATTTTGCAAAATCGCATTCAAGGAAGAGTGATTGTGAAGCTTTAACAGGATAATCAGCTTGCAGAGAATGTTATTTTTCTGCAAGCTTTTTTGTGGACAGGATGATCAGCTGCTGAACTGCTGTGTCGCGAAACAAGATTTTCCTGTAAGCCGAACTTTCTCTTCTCATTTTAAAAATAATTGGTGATAATGATTCTCATTCCGTGTTATACTACTCTTGGACATCTTAACCATAGAAACTACCAACAGGAGAGACTGGAACATATGAAAAAAACACTGATTATTCTTACAGTTTTACTTCTTTCTGTCTTAACGGCTGCTTGCTCGTCTTCAAGCGGCAATCAAAACAGTAAAGAACATAAAGTGGCGGTAACACATGATTTAGGGAAGACAAATGTGCCTGAGCATCCGAAGCGGGTTGTTGTTCTTGAGCTAGGTTTTATTGATACACTGCTTGATCTCGGCATTACGCCTGTCGGGGTTGCCGATGACAACAAAGCGAAGCAGCTGATCAACAAGGATGTGCTGAAGAAAATTGACGGCTACACATCTGTCGGCACTCGCTCACAGCCAAGCATGGAAAAAATCGCTTCATTAAAACCCGATTTAATTATTGCTGACACGACCCGGCATAAGAAGGTGTACGATCAGCTGAAAAAAATAGCGCCGACGATTGCGCTTAATAATTTAAATGCTGATTATCAGGATACAATTGACGCTTCGCTTACGATTGCAAAAGCAGTCGGCAAGGAGAAGGAAATGGAGAAAAAGCTGACGGCGCATGAAGAAAAGCTTAGCGAGACAAAGCAGAAAATCAGCGCGAACAGCCAGTCCGTGCTTTTGATCGGAAATACAAATGATACGATTATGGCCAGGGATGAAAACTTCTTTACATCGAGACTTTTAACACAGGTCGGCTATCGATATGCAATCAGTACGTCAGGCAATAGCGATTCAAGCAATGGCGGCGACTCTGTGAATATGAAAATGACACTGGAGCAGCTGCTGAAAACAGATCCGGATGTGATCATCCTGATGACAGGAAAAACAGATGACCTCGACGCCGACGGTAAACGCCCGATCGAAAAGAATGTCCTTTGGAAAAAACTGAAGGCAGTGAAAAACGGGCATGTATACCACGTGGACCGTGCGGTGTGGTCTCTGCGCCGCAGTGTAGACGGGGCGAATGCCATTTTGGACGAGCTTCAAAAAGAGATGCCGGCTGCTAAGAAATAAAAGAAAAGACAGGCGAACGCCTGTCTTTTTCTTATTTGATAAAGCCGGATAAGTGGCTGTTAATATTATAGTCTTTTATCCGCCATTTTTCTTCTGCAAATTCAATGTTGCTGAGGCAGGCGTTGACGAGACGGGTGCTTTGAAGCTCCGGGTCACCGCCGGATATTTCCGTCAGCAGGGCGTGAATTGCCGCACCGTGCGCCACGATCAGCACCTTCTTGTTTGGATACGCCTGGTTCACTTTTGCCAAACCGCCCATCAGCCTGTCAGTGAGTTCTTCTAAGGTTTCCATATTCGGATAGATGTTATCTGGATAGCGCTTTGTCCGT
The DNA here is from genome assembly GCF_000978495.1 of Bacillus sp. LM 4-2. NCBI lineage: Bacteria > Bacillati > Bacillota > Bacilli > Caryophanales > Bacillaceae > Bacillus > Bacillus sp. LM 4-2. The sequence goes on from NZ_CP011101.1 coordinate 1,086,049, forward strand.
TCCTCCAGCGGCATGCCCTCCGCGTCGCCGTAATCGCGTTCCTTAAAATCATCCATCTCGACTATCGGAAGATGCAGATATTCATTAATAATTTCCGCGGTTCTTTTCGCTCTTTTCAGCGGGCTCGTCACAATAATATCCCAAGAAAAGTCCTTTACATATTCTCCGGTTTCTCTTGCTTGGCGTTCACCTGTTGCGTTTAGCGGAATATCGGTTTTGCCTTGGCATTTTTGCTGCAGGTTCCAATCGGTTTCTCCATGTCTTACTAAACAAACGGCTGTCATAAAATCCCCTTCCTGACTTTATTCATATCACTATTATACTAAATCGAAAGCGTGCATCCTATGAAAAAGCCTATGCAAGAACTTCAAATAATAAAGCCAGTCCGATTCCGCCGCCGCTTCCGATGGCTGCAACAGCATATTGACAGTCTGTCCGTCTTTTCGCTTCATAAAACAATCTGGTTACCAGAGCTGCACCTGATGCACCGTATGGATGGCCAAGCGCTAATGCGCCGCCGCGCACATTGATTTTTGAAAGGGGAATGCCGAGTTCTTGCGAGCAGACACAAATTTTGACGGCAAAGGCTTCATTGATTTCAAATAAACCGATATCCTCAGGTGTTACATCGTGTGTATGTAAGAGGTTACGGATCGCATCAACCGGTGCCGCGGGCGGATAGTTGGGGTGAATGCCGCTGACAGCGCTGCCGATAAACCGAAGCACAGGCTTAAGTCCGAGGGCTACCGCTTTTTCTTCTTCCATTACCAAAAGAGCCGCTGCTCCGTCTGCTATGCCGCTGCTGTTGGCTGCTGTGACTGTTCCGGAGCTGGTGTCGAAAACCGGCTTTGCACGGGGAATAATCGCTTCTATTGGCCGCGTTTTCAAAAATGCTTCGTCCATCTCCAATTCCCCAAGAGCAACAATTTCTTCACGGTAAAATCCTTCATCATGCGCGTTCCTGCTGCGTTGATGGCTGAGAAGCGCGTACTCATCCTGCATGCTTCTGCTGATGGAATAGCGTGCAGCCGTATATTCTGCCGCAATGCCCATGTCTGGATCGCCGATGGCATCTGGAGAAAAGCGGGCCCGTTCTGAAAAAGGGGATTGGCTGCTGCTTTCTGAGCCGCCCGCGATATACATCGTGCCGGCTCCCACTTGAATAAGGCTGCAGGCATAGCGCACAGCTTCAAGGCCTGAGCCGCACTGTCTGTCAATTGTCATTCCGGGAACCGATAAAGGCAGTCCGGCTTGAAGGGCTGACAGTCTGGCGAGGTTGCCGCCTCTGCCGGTAGCGTTTCCGAGAATGACCTCGTCAACTTGATCCTCTAGCTTTTGGCTGAGACAGCGGATGATGGGAGCTGACAAATCCTCCGGCAGGAAGGGCTTCAGCAGTCCGTTTTGATTTCCAAAGATCGTTCGTTTTGCATCAACAATAACCGCATTCATTTATACTGTATACTCTCTTCCAGCCATTTTTTCACTCTGGAACGGGCAATTTTTCCGCTGCTCGTTTCCGGCAAGCTGTCTGCAAACACCCATTTTTTCGGGATTTTGTAGGAGGCTAATTTCTGTTTACACAAGGCTTTCAGTGTTCTGGCATTAGCGTTTCCATGAATGACAGCTACAGCGATTTCTCCCCAATACTCGTCGGGAATGCCAACGACAGCCGCGCTTTCAACCTCTGGGCAGGCGAGAAGCACACGTTCAATTTCTTCTGGGAAAATATTTAATCCTCCGTACACGATCATCCCGTTTTCTCTTCCTGATATGTATAGAAAGCCCTCTTCATCAACATAGCCCATATCATCCACTGTTATCCATTCATCTGGTGTGCTGCCGTTCACATAGCCGGAAAACCGCATCGGGCTTTTGACAAATATTTTTCCGACTTCCCCTGGCTGACAGCGTTCTCCTCCAGCGTTGCGGATTTCGATCCGGGCATTATGAAAAGGGCGGCCCGCTGAATGAGGCTTCCGTTTGCTGTCTTCCGGTGAAGAAAACGTAACAAAACTTAGCTCTGATGTGCCGTAAAAATCGTACAGCTTGAGATGAGGCCATGCAGCGGCAAGCTTCTCCTTGGATTCTGCCGGCCAGTCTGCGCCGGATGAAATGATTTTGACGGGACTGTCGGGAAAACCCTCAATCCTTGTGAGGGCGTCTGTCATCGTCGGTACGGTATAGAGAACACTGATGGATTCACGGCTCAGCCATTCCTTCGTTTTGGCAGGAGAAAACTTTTTCAGCAAACAAACGGTTCCTCCGAGAAACAAGGTGCTGACAGCCCCATATAGGAAGTGAGAGGACATTAACGCTCCGGGAATCAGAACCTTATCATCTGATGAAATCGAAAAATCTGTTTCCGTACAGGTAAAGCTCTCCATCCATGAGCGGTGAGATCGCGTAAAGGCCTTCGGTTTTCCTGTCGAGCCCGACGTAAATCCCATATAAAAAGGGTGCTCCGGATCAATGGTAGGCAAGGGATCAGCGGCTGCCTCAGAAATATCTGCCATACAGTTATCCAGCAATACAACAGGTGTCTGGCTATCTGTCAGTTTGTTTTTGAAAAAGGCTAAAGTAACCACAAGATCCGCATTGCTTATGGACAGCCGCTCCTTACATTCTGCCGCGCTCCAGCGTGTGTCGATGGGAATTGCCGTACATCCAGCCGCTGCGGCTCCGGCAAACAGCTGTAAAAACGCCAGACTATTTGGGAGCAGGATCGCCACACGATTCGGCATGCTCGGCTGTGACCGCAGCCAATTTGCGGTTTGAAAGACAAGCCGATCCCAATCTTGGTACGTGATTTGCTCCGATTCAGTCTGGATCGCTACACGGCCGGGCGATGTTTCGGCGGTAGATGAATAGGTATGGGTAATTGTCATGTAGTGTCATCCTCCTTTTGTAAACATCGTATCAGAAAGAGACAAGGCTTGAGTGATTTTTATCGCCAGAAATGCAGATACAGCCGCTTTTATCAAATCACCAGGCACATATGCAAGGCTCATGAAGGCGGCCTGTGACAAATCAATATGCATGATAAAAGCTTGTACCGGTATACCAAGCAGATAAATAAAGATGATGCCGAATACGATATGAGTGAAAAAGAGACGCAATACTGTCACCTTCCGCAGCCTGTTAGCGGCTAAACTGATCAGCCATGAAGCGAGGGGATAAGCAATCAAAAAGCTTGCGCTCGGTCCGAAAAACACACCAAAACCGCCTCGTCCGCCGGGCAACAGCGGCGCTCCGAAGGCGACGAGCAGCAAAAAGACAAGCTGGCTTAAGAAAGCAGACTTTGGCCTGAGAATGCTGCCTGCCAACATGACACCAAGCGTTTGCAATGTAATCGGAACGGGTGTAAAGGATAAGAAGAGAGGGGGCATAAAGCCGAGCACTGCCATCAGCGCGGTGAAAATCGCAATATGCATCATGTCGATTAATTTCAGCATGTGAAATCCTCCAAACAGTAATCAAATATGGTTATACAATAAATGCAGGCAATTATTATGTCAACTGATTTTTAATTTAAGTTTACATAATGAACGCAAAAAAACCGGCCGTATGGCAGACCGGTTTTTGATGGTTATTCTTCTGTCAGGATGACAAGCGAATCAACGGAAGCGGCCACATGGGAAACGGCGCGGCTGACTTCCTGAAGCCCTCCAAGAAAGGCTTGCAGATCGACGTCGATTTTGCCTGATTGCTCTTTGCTGATTTTCATGCTGTGGACGATTTCATCGAATAAGCGGTTAATTTGCGTCATTTTTTCTTTACTTTCGCTGACTAGCTCATTCACGTCTTTGATATGCTTGGATACAATGTTGATTTGTGTATTCGTATTGTTCACAAGCTCAGAAACAGTAGAGACGGTTTTTTTCGTATCCTCAGAAAGCTTCCGCACTTCATTTGCCACGACAGCAAAGCCTTTGCCGTGTTCTCCGGCGCGGGCGGATTCAATAGATGCATTGAGCGAGAGAAGGTTTGTTTGTTCAGCTATGCCTGTGACGATGCCGAAGATTTTTTCAATTTGCTGCGCGATTTCATCCAGCTTGACCATTTCTTTTTCGATTTGGACAAGGCTTGTGTCAATTTTGTTCATCTGTTTTTGCTGGACTTCTAGCTCTTTTTTTCCGCCGATCGACTTTTCTTCAACAGTGCTGGATGTTACAGTGCCGGCTTTGGATGCTTGAGAAATGCCTTCAGATTTGTCCACAAGCTCTTGAACTGATCTGCTTGTTTCTGAAAACAGATTGGCAATCGATCCAGAGGTTTCTTGAATTTTCTGATGAAGAAGGTTTTTCTTTTCTTCTTGTTCATCACGGGTCTGGTTGTACTCGCTTTGAAACGCTTCAAGGACAAGCTGCTGTTCTAAGTTCAAGATTTTTGTTGTTGCTTTAATGGCTTTTAGCAGTTCTTGCTGATTTGTAATTGACGCTTCATAAATGTCAATCATTGACAAAAGAAGCTCTTGAAACGCACCCATATACCATTTTGGCAAAAGGCCGATTCTTAAATGGATGGAGGCGATTCGGTTACGCTTTTCAATAAATTCATCATCGATAACGCCTGCAAACATTTCCTGAATATGCCGTTTTAACGTTTGTTTTAAGCGGTCAACTGAGCTGTGATCATTAATGATATCCATCAATGAGCTTTCATGGTCAAGGTTTTTATAAAACGCATCAACGATATTTACGATATTTTCTTGAATGAGTGGCTGAAGCTGCTCTAACACGTAAAGCTCAGCATCTCCCAACCTGACCATTTTGAGCTGTTTTTTGACATCTGCATGTTTGTTTGTGAGCTGAATGCGGTTTTTTTGCTGTCCGTTTGAATCTGAAAAGTAAGCTGTTTCTTGTTTTCTGTCTTTTTTAAATAACAATACAATGATCCCCCTTGGGAAAAATATAATTTTTACTTTTTGGCTTTTTAAGCCTTTTTCTTTTTTATCGGCCAAGAGAAACATGAATGAAGCTGCAGATGAAAAATATTTGAAAAACCGTTCATTAAAATGAACGGTTTAATCGAGATCTATTTGTTTTAATGGTTTAATGGCCGGACCCTCTACAACTTCGCCAGATGGCTTAAAGCGTGATCCGTGGCACGGACAATCCCACGTATGCTCACTGTCGTTCCACTCGACCTCGCAGCCTAAATGGGTACAAGTCGTATCAACGAGATGGAGGCAGCCTGTCTCATCCCGAAATGCTCCCGCTCGCCTGCCGTTTATGGAGACGGCTTTCCCTTCTCCTGGCGAAATGTCTTCAAATTGGACATCAGGCTTTTCAAGCTTTCCTTTAATCAAATGCTTGGCGACATCGGCATTGTAGGAAATCACTTTCTGCAACCCGGGATTCAGATGGAAACGGGACGGAGTGAAAATGCTTTCGTATGGATTGTCTTTTTTCTCCACAAGGTCTGACAATAGAGTGGCTGCGACTGCTGAGGACGTCATGCCCCATTTTTTGAACCCGGTCGCTACTAGAATATTGTCCTCATTTTCCGACATCGGTCCGATAAACGGGATTTTGTCGATCGTCACTAGATCTTGTGTGGACCAATAATATGGAATGCTTTCGATGCCGATGGTGCTTTCGGCCAGTTGTCTCAGTGTTTCATAATGTGTAGACATGGCTTTTCCCTGGCCTGTTTTATGGCTTACTCCGCTGAAGAGAATCAGCTTTTCACCGTTTACAACCGTATAGCGGAGCGCCACTGACGGCTGATCGATACTCAAATACATGCCCTCGGGATACTCGATCTTCGGCTTGATGGCAAGGACATAAGATCTGTCGGAGTACATTCTCGCAGCATATAATCCGCCTCCGTCATAAAAAGGGAAGTGGGAACAGCATATGATAAAGCGGCTCTTAATGGCGTGCCGGCTTTTTGTTACCACTTCGGGCCTTTCGCCTTTTTTGATATCAAGCGCAACGGTCTCTTCATAAATTCGGCTGCCTTTTTGAACAATTTGCTCCAGAAGCGCTTTTAAGTATTGAAGCGGATGAAATTGAGCTTGATTCTTCATGACAAGCGCCAGCTTAGAACCTAAGGGAATTGGAAGATCCTTGATAAGGTCTCTTTCAATTCCGAGCTTTGTGTATGCCTCATGCTCGGTGCGGATTTTTTGAACAGCGTTTTCATTTGCCGTATAAAGATATGCGTCTTGCTCGATCCATTCACAATCAATTTGATGTTCATCCACAATGCCTTTTATGTAATCAATTGCGTTTTGGTTTGCTTCATAATAAAGCCTCGCATGGTTTAATCCGAAATGGCGGATAAATTCGTCGTATATCATGTCATGCTGTGCGGTAACTTTAGCAGTTGTATGCGCAGTGGTTCCGTTAAGAACCTGATTTGCTTCAATCAAAACGACACGGAAGCCTCTCTTCGTAAGTTCATATGCCGTTGTGATTCCTGTAATCCCGCCTCCGATAATGGTGACGTCACATTCAGTGTCCTCTTGAAGCGCAGGAAAAGAAGGCAGGTCAGTTGATGTTTTCCAGTATGTTTCAGGTGCTTCCTTTGCAAAATGTTGATTAGCCAAGCGGTTATACCTCCAATCAGATTTATTCTTAATTTTTCCATATTCTATCTTTTCATACATAGGAAGCAGGCATTGTTCATAACATAATAAGGTTGAAAAGGAGTGATTTCATTGGCGAATCAAAAAAAGAAAACATTACCGCCTCAGCACCAGAACCAGCAGCCTGGTTTTGAATATCTGATGGACCCGCGTCCGGTTTTTGATAAGCCGAAGAAAGCGAAAAAATTAGAGGGCAAAACCGCTATTATTACTGGAGGAGACAGCGGGATTGGACGCGCTGTTTCGGTGTTATTCGCAAAAGAAGGGGCTAATGTGGTCATTGTGTATTTGAATGAACATCAGGACGCCGAAGAAACAAAGCAGTATGTAGAAAAGGAAGGGGTAAAATGCCTGCTGATTGCAGGAGATGTCGGGGATGAAGCGTTTTGCAATGATGTGGTCGGGCAGGCAAGCCAAGTGTTTCCATCCATTGATATATTGGTTAACAATGCAGCTGAGCAGCATGTCCAGCCCAGCATTGAAAAAATCACCAGCCACCAGCTGATCAGAACCTTCCAAACAAACATTTTTTCCATGTTTTACTTAACAAAGGCAGTGCTGCCTCATTTAAAGAAAGGGAGCTCTATTATTAATACCGCTTCAATTACCGCCTATAAAGGCAATAAAACGCTGATCGATTATTCAGCGACAAAAGGCGCGATCGTTACGTTTACAAGGTCCCTTTCCCAATCGCTTGTTCAGCAGGGCATACGGGTCAATGCAGTGGCACCGGGTCCCATTTGGACACCGCTTATCCCGGCCAGCTTTGCCGCAAAAGACGTGGAAGTGTTTGGTTCAGACGTGCCGATGGAACGCCCGGGACAGCCGGTCGAAGTGGCGCCAAGCTATCTATACCTTGCCAGCGACGATTCCACATACGTCACAGGACAGACGATTCACGTCAATGGCGGAACCATTGTGAACGGATAATAAAAAGCCAATCCTTGAAGGATTGGCTTATTCGCTCTGCTTGAGCGCTGCATATTCTTTAGAGAGCGTAAGAAACGCATCTTTATCTTTTTCGTCCAAGGCTTTGTTAATTTGGTCCGTCAGCATGGCAAGCCGACGGTTATACAAGGATTCATCGAGCACCATTTGAATGTAAATATCCGTCATTGTGACATCGAATTCTTTTGTTTTTTGCGTGTTGCGGGACTTCATGAGCTCAGTGTACGATTTTTTCTCTTTCATAAAGAATCCCCCCAATGCCTTTTTTATAGTATATGGATAACGGTCGAAAAAATCAATAAATTTTTATAATTTTTAGACAACTAATACTTGGCAATCTATCGACATATCCTGCAAAATGCCGTAAACCGGCAAGTCTTATGAAAGTAAAATCGGTTTATTACTAGTCATTTAGTACCATTAAATATCATTAAAAGATGATTTTATCTTAAATGTTAAAAAAACCTGTCGTTTTACAAAAACAGATGATAGATTATTAGTATAAATTTTGCAGAAAAAGGATGGAGGCCATAATATGAGTCAGAAAACAGACGCACCTTTAGAATCGTATGAAGTGAACGGCGCAACAATTGCAGTGCTGCCAGAAGAAATAGACGGCAAAATCTGTTCCAAAATTATTGAAAAAGATTGCGTGTTTTATGTCAACATGAAGCCGCTGCAAATTGTCGACAGAAGCTGCCGATTTTTTGGATCAAGCTATGCGGGAAGAAAAGCAGGAACTTATGAAGTGACAAAAATTTCACACAAGCCGCCGATCATGGTGGACCCTTCGAACCAAATCTTTTTATTCCCTACACTTTCTTCGACAAGACCCCAATGCGGCTGGATTTCCCATGTGCATGTAAAAGAATTCAAAGCGACTGAATTCGACGATACGGAAGTGACGTTTTCCAATGGGAAAACGATGGAGCTGCCGATCTCTTATAATTCGTTCGAGAACCAGGTATACCGAACAGCGTGGCTCAGAACCAAATTCCAAGACAGAATCGACCACCGCGTGCCGAAAAGACAGGAATTTATGCTGTACCCGAAAGAAGAGCGGACGAAGATGATTTATGATTTTATTTTGCGTGAGCTCGGGGAACGGTATTAGAAAAATAGGAAGGAGCTGACCGAACAGGGCAGCTCCTTTCATAAAGCTATGCCGTCGGAATTCCTCCGGTGATGCCATATACCTGAGATGTCACATAGCTTGAATTCTCTGAAGCTAGAAATACATAAACATCAGCCAATTCTACTGGCTGCCCAGCGCGATTTAATGGGGCTGGCGGCGTGCCTTGTCCGAATTTCGGGATGTTTTCCGTCGGCTGTCCGCCGGAAATTTGCAGCGGTGTCCAAATTGGTCCGGGCGCAACTGAATTTACTCTGATGCCTTTGGAAGCAAGCTGTTTTCCCAGTCCAACGGTAAAGCCGATAATGGCGTTTTTCGTTGCTGCGTAATCTAACAGCATCGGGCTTGGATTATAGCCTTCAACTGAGGTAGTTGTGATAATTGAAGCTCCCTCCGGCAAATACGGAAGCGCCGCTTTTACAACCCAGTAAAGGGAAAAGACGTTCACTTCAAATGTTTTATAGATTTGTTCAGTAGGCAGATCTTCGATGTTTTCGACCGCTTGCTGTTTGCCTGCAACGAGTGCTAGCACATCAAGTCCGCCGAGTTCGTGATGTGACTGTTTGACTAGATCTTGGCAAAAGGATTCGTCGCTCAAGTCTCCGGGGATCAGCACTGCTTTTCGGCCTTCTGCTTCAATCAGCTCTTTTACCTCTTCAGCATCTGGTTGTTCCTCGGGCAAGTAGTTAATGGCCACATCGGCACCTTCTCTGGCGTAAGCAATTGCGGCAGCGCGGCCGATACCGGAATCGCCGCCCGTGACAAGCGCTTTTCGACCCGTTAGTTTACCTGATCCTTTGTAGCTTTTTTCTCCGCAATCAGGGACAGGCTTCATGTTCTTTTGCAGGCCTGGCGGTTCTTGATATTGTTCGGGAAATTCATCATGAAAAAATGCTTTTATAGGATTCGTAAGATTTGAATCAGACATCAGCAACGCTCCTTTTCTGTTTGGTGTACATTCGTATGTGTACCCCTGAGCATAAGCAGAAAACATGTTTTGGCAGTTTGAATAGTGAAGGAAAAAGAAAACAAGAAAAAACAAAGCCTTCTTCCATATTTATCTTGTCAAATAAGACTATATGAATTATGATAAATTCGAGCTATAAATCAACTAAATATTGGGTATTGGGAGAGTGAATCGTCATGAAAAAAGCGGCGGCGGTTTTGCTGTCACTCGGTCTCGTTTTCGGTTTTTCATACGGAGCTGGCCATGTGGCGGAAGCCAAAACAAAGGTGAAGGTCTATAAGAACTGCAAGGAGCTAAACAAAGTATACAAAGGCGGAGTGGCCCGCACATCGAAGGTGAAAAACAAAGGCGGAAAAACGAAGTACAAGCCTTACGTTTCTAAGGCGCTTTACGATGCCAATAAAAACAAAGACCGCGATAAAGATCTTATCGCCTGTGAACGGTAAATAAGAAAAAGCAATCTGGTGTCCAGATTGCTTTTTTTATGCTTAGGCCGCCTGATCGGCCGCAGCACTTTTCGCCTTCCTTGTCATAAGGCTGACTGCCATCATGACCGTGATATTCAAAAGCAGGGCGACGATGCCGACATTCAAGTCTTTTGCGGCTTGCGGCAGAGCCGGAAATAAAGTGCCGATCGTCGTTTCCGTCATTGTAATATAAGTAACTGCTCCGACACCTGCAATAATGCCGGCGAAGGCTCCTTGCTTTGTCACCATATTATGCTTGAACAGGCTGAACAAAAGGGCGGGGAATAGCTGTGTGACAAGGCTATAGCCCATCAAAAGCAACGTAACGATGGTATTCCCGCCTTTGAAGGTAAAATACACCGAAATCAACGCAATCACCGGCACTAAAAACTTAGCAAGAGCCGATACCTGTTGTTCTGTCGTGCGGGGCGCAATTACCTTGTACACATTTTTTGCAAACAGCGTGGAGGCGGACATTAAGATCATAGACCCTGGCACAAGTGCTGTCAGCAGTCCGGCAGCACCGATAATTCCGACAAACCAAGGGTCAAATGCTTGCAGAGACAGTTTCAAAAGCGATAGATCCCCGTCTGCGCCTTTCAGATGTGGAACTTGCAGGATAGCCGCAAAGCCAACGAAAAGGACGAAGAGCAGGACCAGCTGGTACAAAGGCATGATGATGGCGTTTTTACGAAACACTTTTGGGTTTTCGGCTGAATACGAGGCGGAAAACGTGTGAGGCCACATGTAAAACCCGAGCGCTGTCAAGAGTACGGTTGAACTGAACCAGGCCACACTTTGTCCCGATTCGGGGAGCGTAAGAAAGCCAGGCTTTGCCGTTTCAATCTGCTGAAACATGTCTTGAAATCCGCCGTAGTAATGAATTGGCAAATACACACCTAAAAACAGAACGACAACCAGAATCATGATGTCCTTCACAACCGATATCCAGGCAGACCCGTGAATGCCTGAAACCATAACATAAACCGTGATGGAAACAGCGCCGATCCAGATGGCAGCGGTCGGGGTGATTTTGCCGTACGAGGTTTCCGATACAATCAGCCCGAGGCCTTTCAGCTGCAGTACAAGATAGGGAATGAGTGCGGCGATGCCGACCAGTGAAACGAGAATGCCAAGCAGCGGACTGTTGTATTTTTTTGTGAAAAAATCAGACTGCGACATTAGTTTATGCTGTTTCGCGTACGTCCAAACTGCTGGAAGAAGCCAGTAAGAAAGGATGTAGGCCAGACATCCGTAGGCGATGATATAAAAGGCTGGACCGCCCTTTCCGTAGGCCCAGCCGCTGCCGCCGAGAAACGTAAAAGTAGTATAAATTTCGCCTGCCATCAAAAGGAAGACGAAAACAGTTCCGAAGCCGCGCCCTCCGACCGTCCACTGCTCCAGGTTCATGTCTTTTCCTTTTTGGGCGCGTATACCGAGAAAAATACTCAAGAGCAGGACACCGAAAATGATGATGAGAGCTGCATTCATTCTGCTTCCTCCTTTTTATTTTCCTTGTCGAGGACATACACAATCGCCATCAGCGCAGAGGTCAAAAGAGCCCACATCACAATATAGGCAAGAATAAACGGCATGCCGAACACGTAGGGGGTCACCTTATTTGCAAAAGGGATGCCGAGTAAGATACCGATAAAGGGCAAAGCGGCAAGAACGTGAATCAGTTTCATAGAATCCTCCTTCTATTTAGGATTGGGGTGTACAAGCCCAAGCGTACTGAAAATGATGTCGCAGATATGGCAGCACATGTCACTTTTTAGGGTGAAAGGCTGTGGTTCGAATTATAAATAAATTTATTTTGTTTGTATAGTGTGAATTGTCTGAAATTAATGCTCTGAATCGCCCGAAGAGGGAACGGGCAGTATGATTCAAAAGGCTCGGAGTCTGTCCGGGGCAAATAGATAGTATGTTAATAATTCGCTGACCTGCTCACGGATTCGCGGATTAAAATAGCGATGGTTTTCTTCATAACCGTCGATGACAAATGTATAGAGCGTAAAGGCTTCATCGCGTTCCGTCTCGCGGATTGCAATTTTTCTTTTCCTCAGTTCTTTTCTGACCTCCATCAAATCCTTTTGTGCTATTTTTAATGATTCGCTGATAAGCTGTTTATAAGGATGCTTCAATTTTAATGTGCTTTCTTCAATTCCGGCGAGATCACGGTTAAAAATCGTAATGGCCATGGGCAAAAAGAGAGCCCGTTCAATTAAATCGTATATTTCCTCCTGCAGATTTGGCATGTTGACTCCTTCTTTCTAAGGGAACGTTTGTTCTATTTGTATTCTATATCGGCTGGTGAAATGTTTCAAGACAGAAAAAATCACCAAAACTTTTTAGTTTTCTGCTGATAATGTGTAGAATAAGGATAGACAAACCCGGTAAGGAGTATAAATGTTGGAGCATTTTTTATCCTATTTGACACAAGAACATTTAACTGAATTATTTCAAAGCTATAGGGCTTTCGGTCCGCTCATAGCTGTGCTGCTGCCTTTAATTGAAGCATTTCTCCCGTTTTTGCCGCTGATCGTGTTTGTGGTGGCGAATACGAACTCGTTTGGCTTGTGGGAAGGATTCATCCTGTCTTGGGCGGGATCAACTGCTGGTTCCATTCTCGTATTTTTGATTGTCCGTCAATACGGACAGAGAAAATTGCTTGGATTTATCCGCAGTCATCCGTCTGTCAGAAAGCTGATGTTTTGGGTGGAAAGACACGGCTTCGGTCCCATGTTTCTTCTGCTTTGTTTTCCATTTACACCGTCAGCCGCGGTGAATGTTGTTGCAGGTTTGTCAAGGATCGGAACGCGGCCGTTTATTTTGGCGGCAGCCTCGGGGAAGCTTGTCATGATTTTTATGATCAGCTTCATCGGATATGATCTGCACGCGCTGATTACACAGCCGATTCGAACGGTCATCGCCGTATTGGTGATCACTGTCTTATGGTATGTCGGCAAAAAGGTGGAGCGGTATCTGCATGTAAGAGCCAGTCAGCGTGAGCATGATGGAGGGAGACAGTAACATGAAAAAACGGTTTTGGTTTCTTGCCGGTGTAGTGTCCGTTGTTCTCGCCATTCAGGTTAAAAATGCTGTCTTTATTGATTACAAGGTAGAAGGCGTCAGTATGAACCCGACCTTCCAGGAAGGAAACGAATTGTTGGTCAATAAATTTTCGCATCGATTTAAAACCATCCATCGTTTTGACATCGTCCTTTTTAAAGGCCCTGATCATAAAGTGCTGATTAAACGGGTAATCGGCTTGCCCGGTGAAACGATCAAATATAAAGATGATCAGCTGTATGTGAACGGAAAGCAGGTTGCTGAGCCATTTTTGAAGCATTTGAAATCTGTTTCTGCCGGCAGCCATGTAACGGGTGATTTTTCTTTGAAAGATGTGACGGGAACAAGCAAGGTGCCGAAAGGAAAATATTTTGTCGTTGGAGATAATCGCATATACAGCTTCGACAGCCGGCATTTTGGTCCGATAAGAGAAAAAAATATTGTCGGTGTGATTTCTGATGCCGAATAAAAAGACGCTAATTGAAGAGGCGTCTTTTTGTATGCCGTTTGGAAAAATGTGTTGAAGAAAAATTTGTAAGGATCTATAATCAAAATTGTTACGTGTGTAACAATATTCGTATACTTTTTGATTGGAGGTCCATTTTTATTGGGTTTTGTTCGTTTTTTATGAAACAAAAGGAGTGGTGAATGATGATGAAATATGAAGCAGTGATTATAGGTGGAGGGCCGGTCGGATTTATGCTGGCTTCTGAGCTTGCGATGGCCGGGGTGAAAACATGTGTGATTGAACGGCTTGAAAAACCTGTTCCACATTCCAAAGCGTTGACGCTGCATCCCCGAACGCTGGAGCTCCTTGAGATGAGAGGGATTTTAGAGCGGTTCGTATCCAAGGGAAGCAAGATACCTTCCGGACATTTTTCAATGCTGGATACCCGTCTGGATTTTTCAGGCTTGGATACGAGTTGCCCTTACACGCTTTTGCTCCCGCAGTCCAAAACAGAAAAGCTGCTTGAAGATCATGCACGACGTCTGGGTGCAGAGGTGTTTCGGGGGGCAGAGGCGCTCGCGGTTACGCAAAATGGGGAAGCGGTCCAAACGATTTTTAAGGATCGGGACGGCAGTGTACGGACGATCACAAGTAAGTTTGCCGTTGGTGCCGATGGCGGTGGAAGTACCGTCCGGAAACAGGCTGGAATTGAGTTTCCGGGAACAGACAGCACTGTCACCGCTGCGCTTGGAGATGTGGTGCTCCATTCTCCGCCGCCGTCAGGAGTACTGTCCCTTTGCACAAAAGAGGGCGGTGTTATGATTGTTCCGTTATCACCAGGCCAATACCGTGTAGTTGTCGTCAGCCCTTATCGCACACAAACGCCGAAAGATGTGCCTGTGACTGAGGAGGAGCTGAAAGCTGACCTCCTGCGAATTTGCGGGACTGACTTTGGTTTAAGCGACCCTTCGTGGATGTCGCGGTTTGGGAACGCCGCGCGCCAAGCGAAACGGTATCGGGACGGCAGAATCTTTCTTGCGGGTGATGCCGCGCATATTCATTTTCCGGCGGGCGGGCAAGGACTGAATGTCGGCCTTCAGGATGCGATGAACCTTGGGTGGAAGCTGGCGGCGGCCATCAAAGGCTCTGCGCCTTCATGGCTTTTGGACAGCTACCATGACGAGCGGCACCCGGCAGCTGAAGGGCTCCTCAGAAACACGGAGGCACAGACAAAGCTGATCGATTTCACTCAAGCAGGCCTCCATTTGCGAAGCATGATGTCGGAGCTGCTGGCCTTCCCTGATGTGAATCGATATGTAGCAGGGCAAATTTCTGCGCTCGATGTCAGATATGAAGCTGATCGTACCATGCCGCCGAATCGTTTGAACGGGGCAAGGCTCCCTGACATGGAACTGATTCTTTCCGACGGCAATTCGGAACGGCTGTACAGCTTTCTCCAAAACGGGACATTCGTTTTGCTGTCATTGAGGCAGGAAGCTGATGATCATATCGAAGTGAAAGGCTTACGTACGGTAACCGCCTCGCTTGCAGAACCGAATGAAAAGTTGCGGGATGTGCATACCATATTGATTCGTCCCGATGGACATGTAGCCTGGGCGGTGGATGCATCAGCGCCCGATTGTGCCGAGGTGATTCAAAAAGGGATCAGCCGCTGGTTTTCCGTCACCAGCCGAGTATAATTCAATTCGATTGTTTCATCTGTAACAAAACGGTATGATAGAAGAAACAATCGAATGAAAAAGGATGGAAAACCCGATGAACACAGATCATACGAAACGCAATCTTTTTGAATTGTATGCGGAGCTCATTCATCAGCAGGAGAAATGGGAGGGGCTTATTAAAGTCTTTTTATCTGACGAATTGAGGAAGCTGGATGTAGAGCACGGGAGTAAATCTCAATTGACGATGACAGAAATTCATGTTCTATCCTGTGTCGGGGACAATGAACCGATTAATGTCACGTCGATAGCAGAAAAAATGAATACGACAAAAGCGACTGTATCACGCATCAGCACAAAATTGCTCGGCGCAGGCTTCCTTCACAGAACACAGCTCAGCGATAATAAAAAGGAGGTCTACTTCCGATTGACGCCTGCTGGAAAAAAGCTGCACAGTTTGCACAAATATTATCATCAGAAGGCTGAACAGCGTTTTCTGTCATTTTTTGACCGCTATACCGAGGAAGAGATTCTTTTTGCGGAACGGCTGTTTCGGGATCTGGTGACAAAATGGTATCCGTCGTCAGAAGAAATTGAAGGGGGGCTTCCTAGCATTTTTAAATAAAAAAACACGCACCGCGGTGCGTGTTTTTCGCGTTCTTCCTTCTTTTTCAAGGCTGTAACGTAAATCAGTTTTCCTCTTGAAGAGATGTTCAGGAGTTTGCACTGCATTTACGATATGTCTATTAGTATCTTTATTTTATACGTTTTTTACTGTGTTTTTGATGCTTTGTTTTCAAGTGAAATAGGGTCTTCTGTTTTAGTTCTCCTAATCTTTACAGAAATACCTACTAGAATGACCGCCATAGTTGTAAATATTCCCATGGTTAATAAGATCGTATCCTGATTTAAACTCCATCCAATTAAGAAAGAGATGATCGCTCCTCCGAAACTTGCCGAGGCAATAAATAAACTTGTAACTTCGTCAACGTACTTCTGAATAATGATTGATGCTAGTGTTAAAGCAATGGGAAATATGCCTGCTATACTTAGACCAATCAAAAATGTACCACCCAATTGAAGTATTGGGTTACTTATATAAGAGAAAGCAATCAACAAAACAATTAAACAACTACAGCTAAAAAGGAGGTATTTAGAAAAATCAAGCCTTCTACTTACGAAACCAATCAATATTCTTCCTATGATGATCCCTACCCAGAAAAAGGAGACACTTATAAGACTAATTTGTTCATTGTCTTGGTTTATCATGATTGAAGGTAAAAAGTTGGCAAAATTTGTTTCAATTCCAGCATATAGGAAAGCGAAAAATACAAAAAAGCCTAATTGCTTTGATTTTTTTCTATCTCCTATAAAGTATTGAAATGCTCCTCCGTCTGGAAAGGTCACTTGTTGGTTGGCATTCTTAGCGTACTTTCGGTTCTTGGACAAGAAAATTAACCACCCTACGAATAGGACGAATAAAAAGGTGAATATACAGTAATACGGTAAAAACCAGTTATTGATATCTATGAAGGAATTAATTAATAATGGGAAAGATAAAGCGCCTAATCCAAAGAGAACTTCCAGCTTACTCATTTTTTCTGCATTACTTTCGAAATTAGCAATAACAAATGAACCAACTGTCGTTTCTAATGTGCCTGCCCCATATCCTAAGAGAAAAGCCATTACAATAATATAATACCAATCCTTAGTTAGAAAAAAGATACTTAACGCTACAAGCATTATTGTCAAAGCTAAAGTAAGTGTCCTAAAATGACTGTATTTCTTAATCATTAACGGTGCGATTAATACTCCGCTTAGAAATCCGGTAAACTGAAAAAAGATTATGACTGAAATATCATCTGTTGTCTTGTTAAAAGCCTCTAATAGAAATGGTGTCAAACTCCCTGTTGATATATGGATAATACCTACTGTAAAAAAGAAAGCATATCCAAATAAATATGTCCCTCTTAACATTCATTACACCCCTATATGAAAAAGCAGGAAAATAAATTCCTGCTTTTTTAGTAACTTCTCTCTTTGAAATACTAGTTGACTGCTGAAACAGACATTGGTTGAGAGTTGCTGTCTTTCTCAAAGAACATTTCTAATACTTCCTGAGATCTAAAACCATCACTAAAAGAAGGGATCTCAACCCAATCATTCTGAGTTGATGCAATCCAATTGATTAACTCGCTTCTAAAAGAATCAGCCCATCCATAAAACTCGTTTGGCGGATCGTTTAATAGGCTTTGCGGTACTGGGCAGTCTACCACGTTCAAGCCATCTATGAGCTTGTAAACGTGAGGATTACCTGTGTGGTATTTAAACTCTTTTTTGTGTCCAACTACCTCAATGCTAAAACCACAGTCTTCAGGTACAGAACATTTTGATGTGATGATATTTACAAATACCTTGTTCTTCAGCTGGCCATAAATTTCTGCATAGTCATCTACGAGTACCTGTTTATCCTCTTTTGTTTTTACATTTGTGTTCATTTTTGCCCTTACTGATTCTGTGATGAAATCACTCTCGAACAAATACCATACCATGTCAATAAGGTGAATACCCAGATCCCCCAATGATCCACTCGTCTTCTTACTGTTAGCGTCATCTCTCCAAGTAAACTTCTTACGCCTAAGTGCACTATTTTTCTTGAAGTGTACTTTTATGGACAGTATGTTACCTAGTTCATTATTGATAATTAAGCTTTTTAAGATATTTACGTAAGATAAATATCTATAATTAAATCCCATACTGGCTCTTACGCTCAACCTTTCAGCAGTATCTTTCATTATGCTTGCTTCTTCAAGAGAAATAGCCATAGGCTTTTCACACAAAACATGCTTATGTTTTCCTAATGCTTGCAAAGCATGTTCTTTATGGCAAAAGTTTGGTGATGCTACAATTAAACCTTCTGAGGCATCAATTAGTTCATCTGCGTTTTCAAATGACTTCCCGCCGAAAGTTTTCACAAAGCTTTCCGCATTTTGTTGATTTATGTCATATACCCCTACCAACTCTGCATTTTTTATTGTAGATAAAGCAGTTGCATGCGCTCTTGCAATACCACCTGCACCTATGATGCCGATCTTCTTCATTTTTATTTCCTCCTCATGATCCAATTAATTTTTTTAAGGTATTAGTAATTCCTTTTGAGTACTCACTATCAGTTATAAGGTGGTGCAAGTTTTTGGCTTCCTGTGTTGCATTTTTTAGCAGATATCCATTCCCTACTGTCTGTAACATACGAACATCATTTCCACTATCCCCAAATGCGATAGCTCTTTCGGTATTTAGGTTGTATTTCTCTAACATAAACGTTACAATTTCATTCTTTCCTGTCCCTGTGGGGATAAAATCTACATCATAGCTGTCTTCTGGATCGCCTGCTAAGGGATTACACCGATTTATATTTACTGAAACGCCGTATTCTTCGCAGATTTTTTCAATTGCTAATAGGTTTTTCTTGTCGTTTATTTCATCTTGTTCCTGATAGTAGAAGTTATGCTTATACCGTGACTTTCCTAATTGAGTTTGAGGATTCAAAAGAATGTTATGATTTTCATGCAGCTGTTTCACAAGTTTTTCAACCTTTTCTTTACTAAACCCTTCATTTATGCGACTGTTCCACTTGTTATCTTGCTGACCGAAGTTATGCTCTGAAAAGTACGTAATTTCAGTTCCAAGATCACTAGCTATAAAATGCGGAAAATATCTAAATTTTCCTCGTCCCATTTTATCGATAATAGATTCTATACTGCTCCCAGTAACCCATCCGATTATTAGTTCCCCATCTTTACTTTTTTGTTCTAGATAGTCTTCGAGTTCATAAATGTCTTGTTGCTTTTGTTCGTCGATTGTATGCGGAAAATACGTTTCATCAAAATCACAAAAAACAATATATTGAGGATGTTCAACCGTGGATAACGTTTTATACTCCGATTTCTTGCTTAATAACATGAAACAGTCCCTCCATTACTCTGTCTTGTTCTTCTAAAGTAAATGACGGATATAAAGGCAAATGCAGTACCTGACTATGAGCCTTTTCCGTATGAACCAATGGGAGTCCTGCATACTTGTCCTGTACTATAGGAGTTTTTTGCATATGAGACAGTATTGGATAATATACATCTGTTTGAACACCAAAATCTTCATTTAATTTAGTCATGATATCTGCTCTATCTTCTGTTCTCACCTTAATAGGAAACAGATGCCATACATGATCTTCACTTAATTCTGGTAATTCAATATAGCCTTTATTCTGCAACTCTGCTAATTGGGTAATGTATCTATCCGCCAAGAACAGTCTTTTGAAGTTGTTTAATGAAAGGTACTTCATTCTCTCTAAACCAATTGCTGCCTGTAAATTGTCCATTTTTGAATTAAATCCAAAATTGATGACTTTCTTATTTTTTACATTTACTTCAAAACCGTGATAACTAAATTGAATGCATTTTTTAGCGAGTTCTTCATTATCAGTTGCTATTGCCCCAGCCTTGCCACATACACCCAAATTCTTATAGGGATTAAAACTTAATGTAGTGATGTCTGCATACTTTCCTAAGTCTGTCAGTCCAATTCCTTGGCAGGCATCTTCAATTACTTTTAATTCATAACGATTTGCGATTTGACGGATATGCTGCATGTCTGAATGTTTTCCGTATAAATGCACAGGTAGAATAAACTTTGTATAAGGAGTTATTGCTTCTTCAATTTTGTCAGGATCGATGCAGAATGTTTGTGGGTTAATATCTACATAGATAGGAACGCCTCCCAAAGCTAACACAGCATTTTCAGTAGCTGAAAAGCTATTAGCCGGCATGATAACTTCATCCCCTGGGTTTAACCCTAAAGCCAATAAACCTATCATAATAGCATCGGTTCCACTGCTGGTTGCAATTACATACCTTTTATGTAAATATGTAGATAAAACGTTTTCGAATTGCTCTAAATAGGGACCACTCGTAAATTTTCCAGTTGGCAAAACTTCAGTTAATGTATTTAAGATATCTTCCACTTCATCATTGGTTATTAATCTGTCTACAGGCAAAAAAGGGACTTTACTGATTTCACGATTTTTTTGATAGTTGAAAAGGTCATGTTCAATATCTATCTTTTCTTTTAATACTTGTTTCCACCGCTCGTTTACAATACTGTCTTCAATAACAAGTTCTTTTCCTTGTACGTCACCTTTTAAGTGTTTTAATAGTGACATGTTTTCTTTGCTTTTACCTGAAATCTTAACCTGTTTTTGCATGAACAGTACCTCCAATGATTTTATAATCTAAAAATTTATTACAAATTTATCCTAATTTCTGAAATCGGTAACATGTCAACAACTTTTTTAAGGAAGGGAAAATATGCCTACAATTGATGAAATAGCAAAATTATGCAATGTGTCTAAAACCACAGTGTCAAGAGTATTGAATAATCATCCGTATGTGTCGAAAGAAAAAAGAGATATGATCTTAAAGGCAATTAACGAACTTGACTACACTCCCAATTATTTAGCTCGGAATTTTAGGAGAAATAAGACACAAACGATAGCTTTATCGGTTCCGAGTATCGACCATCCATTTTTTGCTCAATTAATAAAAGGGGTCTCTCATGAAGCACTGTTTAAGAATTACAAGGTAATTGTATTTCAGACCTTTTATGACAAACAGACAGAGCTAGAATTGTTAGAGTTATTGAAGCATAAAGAAGTGGATGGTATTATTCTTGGAACTTTAGAAAATGAATGGGATCAGATATCCCCTTTCTTAAAGTATGGTCCTATCTTATTATGTAATGAATATCATCACTCAGCGGACATCACGATAATTGGGTATGATGAATTTGAAGCCGCATACATGGGGGTAGTACATTTAATTGAAAGAGGGCATGAAAAAATTGGGTTTTGTTTTGATACTCCATATAGCGAAGCTCAATGTCAGAGGAAAGAGGGTTACTT
This sequence comes from Bacillus sp. LM 4-2, assembly GCF_000978495.1. Taxonomy (NCBI): domain Bacteria; kingdom Bacillati; phylum Bacillota; class Bacilli; order Caryophanales; family Bacillaceae; genus Bacillus; species Bacillus sp. LM 4-2. Next base: position 1,107,310 of record NZ_CP011101.1, read on the forward strand.
GAAAGCTTTACAAGATTACAATTTACATCATAGAAGCGAATGGATATTCGGCGAAATGTTTAATATCGAGGATGGCTTTCGTGTTTTTCATAAGATAAAGGATCTAAAGGACAGACCCTCAGCAATATTTACAGGAAATGATCAAGTCGCCGCAGGGATTATTAAACAGGCGATGAAAAATGGCTTTAAAGTTCCAGAAGACTTAGCTGTAATTGGTTTTGACAACCAATTGATTTGCCAAGTCGTTACTCCGACCATAACAACAATTGATATCCCCGTAATAGAATTAGGCCAACAGGCTGTGTTGAAAATCATCGAGTCCATTTCGGGTAATGCCTCATTAAACAGAAGAATTATTAAACTGCCAACAAAGCTTATTATAAGAGAATCAACGTAACGATAGATTTCCCTTTATTATTTTATATCTTTATATAAGAAAAAGAGGTTATTCATTTTAACCTCTTTTTCAATCGTAAGTCGTCAATTATTTCTTTCATTTCGGCCTCTGGCAGCACTCACTTCAAATCTGATCCATTAACAACGAAATATCCGCTTATATTTCCCCATCTCGATGGTTTGCGAATTAAAAGTTCTTGAACCCTTTTTTCAACTAGGCATTACTGCCGCTGATTGAGCTCTTTTTGTCTTTTTTTTCACCATGAAGATGGTGAAGCAGGCGATAAAACGGCGGCAGCAGGGCAATAACCAGAATGACGCGAATGACCTGAACCGCAACGACAAAGGTGGAATCAGCATGTAAGGTAACTGACGTCGTCGCCATCTCTGCAATCCCGCCGGGCGCAAATGCCAGAACAGAAGTGATGAGCGAAATTCCTGTCAGCTCGGAAACGATCACGGCGCTCAAAAACATTGCTGCGATTAAACCGACGGACGAGACAAACCCGACGATGATAATACGGGTGACGCCGGCAAACATGCTTTTGTACATCTTAGAGCCGATCGTTGCCCCGAGAAATACTTGTGATACATGGTTAGCTTGTGACGGCCACCATGCCGTCATGTCGTGCCCTGTCACCGCAGCTCCGCCAACATGTACAATTGCTACACCGAGCATGCTGCCGAGCAGCCATGGAGCTGGAAATTTTAAAAATTTCGCAGCTTTGCAAGCTCCCCAGGCAGCGAGAATAAGAATGACGGTCCACAAAACGGGAGCGAGCCTAAAATCTGTCGTTGCAGAAGAAATCGTCTCTGCTGCGGCACTTGCGGTACGATCTTGTTTTGTATAGATCAGAATGACTAAAAACGGAATGGAAAGCACCACGAGCAGCACACGCATCATTTGAACGAGGCTGACTATAGCGGTATTGGCGCCTACTTCCTGTGCGATGCTCGGCATGGCGGAAAGCCCGCCGGGAGCGGTGCCGACAAAGCTAGTCATCATATCCGTTTTGCTGAAACGCCAAAGCACATATCCTGACAGCATGGCCAGCAGGATAGACAATATCAGCATAACGCCGACTGAAAACCAATGGTCTTTGAGAACAGAGAGAACGGATAAATTCAGCTTTTGGCCCAATTCGATGCCGAGGATCATCTGCCCGAGGGCGAGCCATCGTCGGTTAATTCCTTTTTGGTCTGGTGCCATCATCAGCCATGCCGGCCGTATCATGGCGAGGCAGCAGGCGACAATCAGTGTTCCGATCATCCATCCAATTGATATCCCGGTTAATGAAAGAATAAACCCCCCGGCTGCACTGATTGCGATAAACCATAGATCTTTGAGGAGATTTTCGTCTTTCTTCAATGTAAAACCCTTCTTCCTTTTTCACGTAACACTCCAATTGTTCACGTAGTGAATGTATTTATTACTATAGTATATTTTTGTTGATAAAGAAATTATGAATTATTTTCTATAAGCGATTCACTTTTCTTATGACCTTGTGTTCGAGCTTTTCTATTGTGTAAGTCAGAGATAAACCCGCTGTCAGCAGACACACGGCAAGAGCGTAAAAAATCACTTCTCCGCCAAATGATGTCAGGATTAGCCCGCCTGCCAGCGGTCCGATTGAGCGGGATATATCCCAATGCAGACCATAGACAGCATAAAACCGGCCCAGCAAATGAGGCGGCGCCAATTTTGATATGAAGGTCTGGATGTGGGTTAGCCCGATGCTTTCGCCAACCGTCATCACCGCTGCCGTCACTAAAAGCATTGTCAGCGAGGTTGAGCATGCAAAACCGGCAGCCGCAAGGGAGTAGCAAATATAAGTAATGAAGAGGATCGTTTTCATTGAAAGCTTTTCGGTCCCTTTGACAAGAGGTACTTGGAGAACACAGCTGAATAAAGCTTTTGCTGCTGAATAGATGGTCAGCATGGACAGATAATCAGAAAACATGTTTTTGCTGAACAGCCTGTATGTTGTTTCTGTTTGTGCATATAACATGCTGATGGGGAGAGAAAGCAGCAAAAGAAGCAGGACAGGCCTGTATATCGTAAAGCTCGCGGACATTTTCGGGGTAACAGCTGGGTGTAGCGGCTTTGTCTCAGGCAGTTTCAGTGCAGCGATCAGAAAGTAGATAAACAATGCCGCAGCATCTAATGCGAATATCCACACGGGGTTATGATTGTACAGCAGCATCCCCACTAGCGGCCCTGCCGTCAGGCCCGCTGAATAGATCGCATTGATGACCGCAAACACTTCCGAACGTCTGCTTTCCGGCGTGCTTTCAGCGATTTGGGCGCGGGAAGCGGGAATGTACAACGATCTTCCGATGCCATTCATGACATAGAGAATAGCGAAAACATACGCATGCTCAGCAAATACAAACCCTGTCATTGCCGTTGATTGAAGAAGCAATGCGGTCAAAATCGCTGTGCGCCGCCCAAGCCGGTCCGCCGCCTTTCCTGCAGCGAGCGTCAGGAAAATATCAGCAAATGGCTGAAGGCTGATGATCAGCAATGGCATCATGATACTGCCGTTTAATTGTTCATGCAGATACAGCACCATAAAAGGTCCCATCATTGCACCTGTCAGGCTTGTCAGCAATTCGCCGAAAAAGCGGAGCCGAACGGGAGCGGTATATCTCGATTTTATAGAGTGAAAACTGGTCAACATGTGATCGCCGCCTTTCGCTGTTTGATATAGTAGTAGTGTATAGAAGGGGCGGCGGCCCAAAAAGTGAAGAAAAGAAGAGATAAAAGTTCCCCTTTTGTCGGGAGGTGCGGGGATTGAAGCTGATAGAGCACTACGTGGCGCTTGTAAAAACAGGCTGCGCCGAGTATGGGCAAATGAACGAAATGACGCTCACTGAGATTGCCGACTGTTTATGTTGTACAGAAAGAAATGCAAAGCTCATTTTACATAAGCTGGAGAACAGCAATTGGATTATCCGGGAAAGAGGGGCGGGGCGCGGCCGTAAATCTAAAATCGCGTTTCTTCGGAGGCCTGAGGAATTGCTTCTTCAAACTGCCAAGGAATATACCATGTCAGGAAAGCTTAAAAAGGCAAAGGAGCTGCTTCAGCAGTATCAGTCCGCGTTTCCGGGGCTTCAAAACGAATATAACATGTGGCTTTCAGAGGTATTCGGATTTGTGACGGAGACAGGCGAGAATGGGGCGAAGGATGTTCTGCGGCTGTTCATCACGCCCGAATCTGTCAGCAGTTTGGATCCATGCCAAATATTTTTGCGGTCTGAGGGCCATTTCGTCAAACAGATATTTGATACACTCTTCACGTTTGATTCGGATATGCAGGAGCCGAAGCCTCATTTGGTTCATGGATGGGAAGAGGTCGGAAAAAAACAATGGAGATTTTTTCTTCGAAAAGGTGTGTCATTTCATAATGGACAGCCGCTGACATCGCGGGACGTTGCGTTTACATTTCAGCGCTTTTTGGAACTGGCTGACAACCCGTATAAATGGCTTCTGCACGGAGTGAAACAAGTCTTAGAAAAGGGCCCTTATTGTGTGGAACTCATACTCGATAAGCCGAATGCGCTTTTGCCGTATGCTCTTTGTGATGAACGGCTGTCCATACTGCCGGCAGAACAGGGCGGCGGGAAAAATGGAACAGGGCCTTTTCAGGTGAATCAGCAACACAGCGGGATGCTTGTGCTTGAAGCCAATGAGCGCTACTTCAAGGGACGCCCCTATCTGGATCGCGTTGAGTTTGTTTTTTCTGAGCAAGCCGGAGAGATGAACGGTTTTACCATTCAAGAAAAACAAACATGCCCTGAGCAGCAAACTGTTTTTGATGAGCGGCATGTTCAGTATTTGTCGCTTAATCTAAAAAAGAAGGGGCCTCTTCAGCACCGAAGCTTTAGAAAAGCGCTCCGGCTGCTGATTTCCTCTGAACGGCTCGTTCGTGAAGCGGGAGGGCACCGAAGAATCCCGGTTACGTCCTTTTTGCAACCGAGTTCTTTTGAGTGGGAGGTCGTTTCGCCATCTGAATTGTTGAAGAAAAGCGGATACGAGGGCGAAACAATCGTGCTTTATACCTTTTCGGAAACGGATCATCTTGAGGACGCCGAATGGATTCAAAATATTTGCGCCCAGCACGGTATCAGGCTTACACTTCAATTCTGTGATGCTGCTGATCTGCGACGGCCGGAAATCGTGCAGATGGCGGATATCATTCATGACAGTGCGACGTTTTATCAAGACAGCGAGTTTGGTTTTCTGCATTTGCTGCTGTCGGAGAACAGTTTCTTGTATCAGCATCTATCTGAAAAGCTGACACAGATATGCTCAGGAATGACAGAGCAGATGTTTTCCATGCCTGACCGTTGTTCGAGAATCAACATCTTACGTGACATTGACCGGCAGATGATACAGGAGCTGAATGCGATTCCGCTGTATCAAAATGTGCTCCAGGTGACATCAAGTAAAAATGTAAAAGGCCTGGTGCTTGATGAAGAGGGATGGATTGATTTGTACTCCGTATGGCTGTCCAAATAAAAAGAGGGTTCTTTTTTGAACCCTCTTTTTTACGCTGCCATGCTGCGGCATTGTTCAGCACAGGCGAAGCAGGCTTTCGCACATGCTTGGCAATGATCATGATCGTGCTTTCCGCATTCAGTGCCGCATGCTTCACAAATATCGGCGCAAAGTGCACAAATTTCTTTCATAAACGGGCTGTCCGTTTGCATGGCTTTGACCGCCAGCGCGCAAATATCCGCGCATTCCCTGTCAAGCCGGATGCATCTGCTGAGATGATGCTGCACGCTTTCTTCCAAGCATTTAGTGAAACAATGATTGCAAGCTTTCATGCAATCGATGCAAGCCTCAATACAAGCTTCAGAATATTGCTCCATGGTTGATTCCCCCTGTATGGCAGTTTATGGTTTTATGTTTCCCGGCTGCATTTGAAAAAAACAGGGGAGTGTGTTTTTAGCTAAGGGGATATGTACATATACCCTGAACGGGTATATCTAACGTTCCATCAGATAGTATAGGAACCAGACAGCGTGATTTTGTTCATCACGTGCTGCGCGCGTAAAGACGCCTTTCGCTTTTAGGTTTGACGTTTCCTCGGCCGCACGCAAGTAAAAGTCGACGGTTTCTTGTTCATCTTTAAAAGCGGCGTCCAGTCCTCTTGTGAAATTGTCCGGGCATTCTTCCGTTTGTTTCGGCATGATGTGTTTGCCGGTAATTGAACCATACAGTGTGGAAAATTCACGGAGGTGGCGAATCTCGTCACGCCTGATTTCTTCAATCTGTTTTCTGACCTCATCGCTGTGGGCGAGTTCGGCAAGCTTGCGGTAGCATTGAATGGCACTGAATTCTCCGTTGATGGCCTTCTGCAAATTCCGAATCAAAACAGGATCTTCCCGGTATGGCACCGGATAGGGATAGTAGCTGTAATGCAAGGGGATTCAACTCCATTCTTAGGAATTGGGCTTCTGTAAAAGCATATGTTGGGCAGGGAGAGATGTGCGGAGATAATCAGCTTTTTATATGTGAAAAGGCCGTTTTTACCAATAGATCAGATTGGTCATTTTCGTCAACATTCGATAAAATATATAGAGATAAAAAGAGAGGGGTCTTCTAATTTGGGAGCAGAGTTTTTAGTAGGCAGGTCCGGGAGTGGAAAAACGAAGCTGATCATCGACAGCATTCAGGATGAATTGCGCCGGGCTCCATTCGGGAAGCCGATCATTTTTCTAGTCCCGGATCAAATGACGTTTTTAATGGAATACGAGCTTGCTAAAACGCCAGATATGGGCGGGATGATACGCGCTCAAGTGTTCAGTTTTTCACGATTGGCCTGGCGCATCCTCCAGCATACGGGAGGAATGAGCAGGCCGTTTCTGACGAGCACCGGCGTACAAATGCTCCTGCGGAAGCTCATTGAGGAGCATAAACAGGAGTTCAAAGTCTATCAAAAAGCGAGTGACAAAAGCGGGTTTACCGCACAGGTTGAGCGGATGCTGACAGAGTTTAAGCGCTATTGTCTGGAACCGGAGGATATCCGCCGGATGGCGGAAAGCGGAACGGCTTCCGAGTATCGCGGAGAACGTGTTTTATCTGAAAAGCTCCATGACTTATCAATTCTGTATCAGCAAATGGAAAAAAGCCTCGCAGATCAATATCTTCACTCTGAGGATTATTTGACATTGCTGGCAGAGCATATCCCGCTTGCGGAAGATATAAAAGGCGCCCATATCTATGTGGATGGCTTTTATCAGTTTACCCCGCAGGAATTCAGGGTGTTGGAGCAGCTTATGGTTCATGCGGAGCATATCACGTTTTCGCTCACAGCGGACAAGCCGTCATATGAGCGGGAGCCGCATGAACTGGAATTGTTCAGAATGACGGGGAAAACCTATTACCGCCTGCATCAGAAGGCGAAGGAACTGAATTTGGACATTACGTATAAAGAGCTGAGCGGGACTGAGCGGCATACAAAGACGCCGGAATTGGCGCATCTAGAGGCGCAGTATGAAGCGCGTCCGGCCATTCCATACGCAGAAAAACAAGAAGCCCTTACTGTGATGCAGGCCGCAAACAGACGAGCTGAGCTGGAAGGCATTGCCCGGGAAATTCACGCCCTAGTCAGAGAGAAGGGATATCGCTATAAGGATGTAGCCATTCTTGCGCGCCAGCCGGAAGACTACAAGGATATGGTGAAGGAAGTTTTCGCAGATTACGAGATTCCTTATTTCATTGACGGAAAAGCATCTATGCTGAACCACCCGTTAATCGAATTTATCCGGTCAAGCCTTGATGTTCTGAAAGGGAATTGGCGTTATGAAGCGGTGTTTCGCTGCGTGAAAACCGAACTGCTATTCCCGCTCAATGAACCGAAGGCCAAAGTGAGAGAACAGGTCGATCAGCTCGAAAATTACTGTATCGCCTATGGTATTAAAGGCGACCGCTGGACAAAGGGCGATCGTTTCCAATACAGGCGTTTTGTGTCATTGGATGATGATTTTGCACAGACTGATCAGGAAATCGAAATGGAAAACATGTTGAATGACACCCGCGATTGGATTGTTCCGCCGCTTTTTCAGCTTCAAAAACGCATGAAAAAAGCGAAGACGGTTCAAGAGAAGGCGGAGGCGCTCTATCGTTATTTAGAAGAGACGGATGTGCCGCTGAAGCTGGATCAGGAAAGGCAGCGTGCTGAGGATGACGGCAGAATCATTGAAGCGCAGCAGCATCAGCAGGCGTGGGACGCAGTCATTCAGCTGCTTGAGGAGTTTGTTGAAATGATGGGAGATGATGAGATTTCTCTTGATTTGTTTCAGCAAATGATAGAAGCCGGCGCGGAGTCGCTTACATTTTCTCTTATTCCGCCTGCGCTTGACCAGGTGTTTTTCGGCAATATGGATTTGTCCAGAATGTATGGCACCTCCTGCACCTTTGTGCTCGGGGCAAACGACGGCGTTCTGCCGGCACGCCCTGATGAAAACGGGGTCCTGTCGGATGATGACCGGGAATGGCTGAAAACGATTGGGGTTGAGCTATCCTCAGGCGGACGAGAGCGTTTGCTTGATGAGCACTTCCTCATCTACATGGCGTTTTCAAGTCCGTCTGACCGGCTTTACGTATCGTATCCGATTGCTGATGCGGAAGGAAAAACGCTTTTGCCGTCGATGATCGTTAAGCGGCTGGAAGAACTGTTTCCGCATCATAAGGAGCGCCTGTTAACAAATGAACCTGAACAGGTCAGCGATGAGGAACAGCTGATGTATGTTGTGAATAAAAGCGTGGCACAGTCCTTTACCGCGAGCCAGCTCAGGTTATGGACTCGGGAATACGACATCAGCGACGTCTGGTGGAGCACGTACAATGTGCTGATGAGTGAGCAGGACAGGCTGCAATCGAAAAAGCTGTTCTCAAGCCTGTTTTTCCGGAATGAAGTGAAGCAGCTTGAACGCAGCGTGTCGAGACAGCTCTATGGTGAACGCATTCAGGGCAGTGTATCGAGAATGGAAACCTTTAACGCATGCCCGTTTTCCCATTTTGCGTCACACGGGCTGCATTTGAAGGAACGGCAATTCTTCAAGCTTGAAGCACCGGATATCGGCCAGCTGTTTCATTCCAGCTTAAAGCTGATTTCGGACAGGCTGCGTGAGCAAAAGCTGGATTGGCGCGATTTAACGAAGGAGCAGTGCGAGCTGTTTTCCTATGATGCGGTAGAGCGGCTGGCACCGAAACTGCAAAAGGAAATTCTGCTCAGCTCAAACCGGCATTATTATGTGAAGGAAAAACTGCAAAAAATTGTGACACGTGTGTCCGGCATTTTAAGCGAGCATGCGAAAGCGAGCGGATTCGTACCGATCGGGCTTGAACTGGGCTTTGGAGGAAAAGGGCCGCTTCCGCCGCTGACCTTTCAACTGAAAAACGGCTGTACGATGGAACTCGTCGGGCGAATTGACCGTGTTGATAAGGCTGAAAGCTCAAAAGGCCTGCTCCTCAGGATTGTCGATTATAAATCAAGCGACAAAGGCCTTGACTTAGCGGAAGTATATTACGGATTGGCACTGCAAATGCTGACGTACCTTGATTTATCGATTACACATTCAGCTGACTGGCTCGGGATGAGGGCGACGCCTGCCGGAGTGCTGTATTTCCATATTCATGACCCGATGATTCAATCTAATCTCCCGCTTGGGCTTGACGAGATTGAACAGGAGATCTTTAAGAAATTTAAAATGAAGGGCTTGCTCCTCGGTGATCAGGAAGTGGTTCGCCTCATGGATACAACCCTTCAAGAGGGACGTTCAAATATCATAAACGCCGGCTTGAAAAAAGACGGCTCTCTCAGATCAGACTCAGCAGCAGTCGGTGAAAAGGAATTTGATCTTTTGACAAAGCATGTGCGCCGCACCTTCCAAGAAGCGGGCGAACAAATCACCGACGGGCGCGTATCCATTGAGCCGTACAAAATGAAGAACAAGACGCCGTGCACATACTGTGCGTTCAAATCAGTATGCCAATTTGATGAATCACTGGAAGAAAACGAGTATCGCCCATTAAAGGCTGAAAAGGACAAGACAATACTTGAGTGGATAAAAAAGGAGGCGGATGGCAATGAACATTCCTAAACCGGCAGACAGCACATGGACAGATGACCAATGGAATGCCATTGTTTCAACCGGCCAGGATATTCTTGTGGCAGCGGCTGCGGGCTCTGGTAAAACCGCTGTGCTCGTTGAACGAATGATTCGGAAAATCACCGCGGAGGAAAACCCAATAGATGTAGACCGTCTTCTCGTTGTGACATTTACAAACGCCTCAGCGGCAGAGATGAAGCACCGAATCGCAGAAGCCTTGGAAAAAGAGCTTGTACAGCGCCCCGGCTCGCTGCATATTAGACGCCAGCTGTCTCTTTTAAACCGGGCCAGCATTTCGACGCTCCATTCCTTTTGCCTGCAAGTGCTGAAGAAATATTACTACTTGATCGATCTTGATCCGGGCTTTCGGATAGCTGATCAGACGGAAGGCGAGCTGATCGGGGATGAAGTGCTTGACGAGCTGTTTGAAGACGAATATGCAAAGGGCGAAAAGGCGTTTTTTGAGCTTGTTGACCGCTATACGACAGACCGGCATGATCTGGATCTGCAATTTCTCGTTAAACAGGTGTACGAGTATTCCCGATCCCATCCCAACCCGGGGGCGTGGCTGGAAAGCTTTGTTCATTTGTATGATGTATCAGAAAAGAGCGCCATCGAGGAGCTGCCGTTTTATCAATATGTCAAAGAAGATATTGCAATGGTGCTTAACGGGGCGAAGGAAAAGCTCTTGCGCGCGCTTGAGCTGACGAAAGCGCCGGGCGGCCCGGCGCCGCGTGCTGACAATTTTCTTGATGATCTTGCGCAGATTGATGAACTGATTCAGCATCAGGACGATTTCAGTGAACTATATAAGCGGGTGCCCGCCGTCTCTTTTAAGCGTGCCAAAGCAGTAAAAGGGGATGAGTTCGATCCAGCGCTCCTTGATGAGGCGACAGATTTGAGAAACGGCGCAAAAAAACTGCTTGAAAAGCTCAAAACCGACTACTTCACGCGAAGTCCTGAACAGCACTTGAAAAGCCTAGCCGAGATGAAGCCTGTCATTGAAACGCTCGTACAGCTTGTCATCAGCTATGGAAAACGATTCGAAGCTGCGAAACAGGAAAAATCAATCATCGATTTTTCTGATTTGGAGCATTACTGTTTAGCGATTTTGACAGCTGAGAATGACAAAGGTGAATGTGAGCCGAGCGAGGCTGCAAGGTTTTATCAGGAACAGTTTCATGAGGTGCTCGTTGACGAATATCAGGATACCAACCTCGTGCAGGAATCGATTCTGCAGCTCGTCACAAGCAGGCCGGAGGAGACTGGCAACCTGTTTATGGTAGGAGATGTCAAACAGTCGATTTATCGATTCAGGCTTGCGGAGCCGCTTCTTTTCCTCTCTAAATACAAACGGTTTACAGAGAGCGGAGAAGGCACGGGGCGGAAAATCGATTTAAATAAAAATTTCCGAAGCCGGGCTGATATTTTAGACAGCACAAACTTTTTATTTAAACAGCTGATGGGCGGCAAAATCGGTGAGGTCGATTATGACGAGCAGGCTGAGCTGAAGCTTGGTGCAGCGTATCCGGACAATGACGAGACGGAAACAGAGCTGCTGCTGATCGACAACGCAGAAGATACGGATGCAAGCGAGGAAGCAGAAGAGCTTGAAACGGTGCAGTTTGAGGCAAAAGCCATCGCTAAGGAAATTCGCAAGCTGATTTCATCGCCATTTAAGGTGTATGACGGAAAAAAGAAAACACATCGCAATATTCAATACCGAGATATCGTGATTTTGCTCCGTTCGATGCCGTGGGCTCCGCAAATCATGGAGGAGCTGAGAGCACAGGGCATACCGGTTTACGCCAATTTAACGTCAGGCTATTTTGAAGCGGTCGAAGTCGCCGTCGCGCTTTCTGTGCTGAAGGTGATTGATAATCCGTATCAGGATATACCGCTTGCCTCTGTTCTGCGCTCACCGATTGTCGGAGCAGATGAAAACGAGCTGTCTTTGATCCGGCTTGAAAATAAAAAAGCGCCGTACTATGAGGCGATGAAAGACTACCTGGCTGCTGGTGACCGGAACGATGAGCTTTATCAAAAGCTAAATACGTTTTACGGACATCTGCAAAAGTGGCGCGCGTTTTCGAAAAACCACTCAGTATCTGAGCTGATTTGGGAAGTGTACCGCGACACCAAATATATGGATTATGTCGGCGGCATGCCGGGCGGAAAACAGCGCCAGGCCAATTTGCGTGTTCTTTATGACAGGGCGCGTCAATATGAATCAACGGCATTTCGCGGCTTGTTCCGTTTCCTGCGGTTTATCGAACGCATGCAGGAGCGGGGCGATGATCTTGGTACGGCGAGAGCGCTCAGCGAGCAGGAGGATGTTGTCCGCTTAATGACGATCCACAGCAGCAAAGGGCTCGAATTTCCAGTCGTGTTTGCAGCGGGTCTCGGACGGAATTTCAACATGATGGATTTGAACAAATCGTACCTGCTGGATAAGGAGCTCGGATTTGGCACGAAGTATATTCATCCGCAATTACGCATCAGCTATCCGACACTTCCGCTCATTGCGATGAAGAAAAAAATGCGCAGGGAGCTGCTGTCAGAGGAATTGCGTGTTCTCTATGTTGCATTAACGAGAGCGAAGGAAAAGCTGTTTCTGATTGGCTCATGTAAGGATCATCAGAAACAGCTTGCAAAATGGCAGGCATCCGCGTCCCAAACTGATTGGCTTCTGCCAGAATTTGACCGCTATCAGGCGAAAACGTATCTAGATTTCATCGGGCCGGCTCTTGCCAGGCACAGAGACTTGGAGGATTTGGCTGGCGTGCCAGCACACGCTGACATCTCAGATCACCCGGCTCGTTTTGCCGTTCAAATGATCCATTCCTATGATTTGCTTGATGATGATCTGGAAGAAAGAATGGAAGAAAAAAGCGAGCGCCTAGAAGCGATCCGCCGAGGTGAACCAGTTCCCGGCTCGTTTGCGTTTGATGAAAAAGCCCGCGAGCAGCTGAGCTGGACCTACCCGCATCAAGAAGTGACGCAAATTCGGACAAAGCAATCAGTTTCTGAGATCAAGAGAAAAAGAGAGTACGAGGATGAATACAGCGGCAGGGCCCCTGTAAAACCGGCTGATGGAAGCATTCTGTACAGACGTCCCGCTTTTATGATGAAAAAAGGCCTGACAGCGGCAGAGAAAGGGACTGCCATGCATACGGTTATGCAGCATATCCCGCTGTCACATGTGCCGTCGATAGAAGAAGCTGAGCAGACGGTTCACAGGCTTTATGAAAAAGAGCTTCTCACTGAAGAACAAAAAGACGCTATTGATATAGAAGAAATCGTGCAATTTTTCCATACAGAAATCGGCGGACAGCTGATCGGCGCAAAGTGGAAGGACAGGGAAATACCATTCAGCTTAGCGCTTCCGGCCAAGGAGATCTATCCTGATGCACAGGAGGCAGATGAGCCGCTTTTAGTGCAGGGTATCATTGACTGTCTCTATGAAACTGAGGACGGATTATATCTATTGGATTATAAGTCGGACCGGATTGAGGGCAAATTCCAGCATGGATTTGAAGGAGCGGCCCCGATCTTGAAGAAACGATATGAAACGCAAATTCAGCTGTACACGAAGGCAGTGGAGCAAATTGCAAAAACAAAGGTAAAGGGATGTGCGCTTTATTTCTTTGACGGAGGGCACATTCTGACATTATAGCGAGATCCATAAGCTCCGGAATTTCAGGCGGAGCGGATCTCGTTTTCTATATAAAAGAGAGGTGAAAGCATTTGCGGATTTTACATACGGCTGACTGGCATCTTGGAAAAACGCTTGAAGGAAGAAGCAGGCTGAGTGAACAGGCCGATGTGCTGGATGAAATGAATACGATTGTAAAGGATGAGCAGATCGATGCCATTGTAATGGCGGGGGATGCATTTGACACCGTAAACCCGCCAGCTTTAGCCGAGCAGCTGTTTTATGAAAGCCTGTCTGCGCTTAGCGACAGAGGAAAGCGCCCGATCGTAGTCATTGCCGGAAACCACGATAATCCTGACCGTTTGTCCGCCGCTTCACCGCTGACACATGAAAACGGCATTCATTTAATCGGTTATCCGACAACAGAGCCGATTCATATTGAAGTGCCTTCAGCAGGAGAGCTTTTGGCGGTTGGAGCGCTGGCGTACCCATCTGAAGCGCGGTTAAATGAAGTGCTATCCGATACGTTTGATGAAAAGCTGCTCCGTGATCACTATGATGTGAAAATCAGGCAGGCGTTTGAGCATATGACAAGCCGGTTCCGGAACGATGCAGTGAAGATTGCCGCCAGCCATATTTATGTGGCAGGCGGAAACCAAACCGATTCAGAGCGGCCGATTGAAGTCGGCGGTGCATACACGGTGGCTGCTGAAAGCCTGCCGGCAGATGCCGCTTACGTTGCGCTCGGCCATTTGCATCGACCGCAAACGATCAAGCGGGCGCGGACGCTTGCGCGTTATTCAGGATCTCCGCTCGCCTACAGCTTTTCTGAAGCGGGCTACGCTAAATCAGTGACAATTGTGGACGCAAAGCCTGAGGAAGATGCCACTTGGCAAGAGGTGTTATTATCAAGCGGCAAGCCACTTGTGAAGTGGAAAGCGGCAAATGGATTAAGTGAGGTGTACAGCTGGCTGGATGAAGGCAGAGATCAGAATGCTTGGATTGACCTGGAAATCCGTGTCGCGGACCAGCTGTCACTTGAAGAGATTCACAGGCTGCGGAAGGCGCACCCGGGCTTTATCCATATCAGGCCGGTTTTTGAAGAACAGAACAAAGACCGGGAACGGATCGAGGTTAAACATGTCTCAATCGAGGACCGCTTTAAGAAATTTTATGAAAAACAAACTGGCGGTGCGGTGCCGGATGAAGAAATGGTGAAGCTGTTTTTAGAGCTTGCATCAGGCGTTGAAGAGGAGGATGCGAAATGAAGCCGATCGCCTTAAGCATTAAGGGGCTCCACAGCTTTAGAGAGGAGCAGACGATAGATTTTGAAGGCCTTTCCGGTGCCGGTGTTTTCGGCATTTTCGGCCCGACAGGAAGCGGTAAATCCTCTATTCTCGACGCAATGACGCTTGCTTTATACGGAAAGGTGGAACGGGCGGCGAATAATACGCACGGTATCTTAAACCAGGCGGAAGATACGCTGTCTGTTTCCTTTACCTTTGCGCTTCAGACGAATCACCAAATCTCATACAAAGTCGAGCGTGTGTTTAAGAGAACGGATGAAATGAAGGTAAAAACGGCACTTTGCCGCTTCATCGAAATCAAGGACGAGCATACGGTGCTGGCTGATAAAGCCAGCGAAGTGAATAAAAGAGTTGAGGAGCTCTTAGGGCTGACGATCGACGATTTTACGAGAGCGGTGGTGCTGCCCCAAGGGAAATTTGCTGAATTTCTGTCTTTAAAAGGGGCAGAGCGCAGGCATATGCTTCAGCGTTTATTTAATTTGGAGCAATATGGAGACAGGCTTGTGAAAAAGCTGAGACGGCAGGCGCAGGAAGCCAATGCGAGAAAAAATGAAATGCTTGCTGAACAGTCCGGTCTCGGTGAGGCGAGCTCAGAGGCAGTGGAGCAGGCTGAAAAGGCTCTCGAACAAGCTGAAGCCCGGCTGGAAGCGATGAGGAAGAACCGTGATCAGGCGAAGGAGCGGTTTACAGAGCATCAGGAGATATGGAATGTCCAAAAGGAAAAATCCGCTTATGAAGCAGAGAAAAAACGTCTCGCAGAAGAACAGCCGCATATAGACAGCATGCAAAAACGCCTGCTGGAAGCAGAAACAGCAGCAGCCCTTAAGCCCTATGCGGACCGGTACGCAGAAGCGATCCAGCATGAGGAGCAAGCTGAAAAGGAACAAACGCTAGCCCAAAAGGATTTAGCAGACCGGACAGCTTTCTTTCAGCAAAAACATGAAGAGTATGAAGCGTGGCGCCAGCATAAAAGCGAGAAAGAGCCTGAGCTTTTAGCCAAACAGGAACAGCTTTCACGCTTGCAGGAAATCGAAATCAAACTGAGTGAGGCCAAGCAAGAGGAAGAGCGCAAAAAGGCTGACCTCCGGCAGAAAGAAGAGGCTCTTCAATCTGTCATGAATGAATTAGAGACCGTAACAGACCGCCTGACACGAGGGCAAAACAGACAGACAGAATTGAAGCAGCAGCTCAAATCCCTGCAGGTGACATCCGATGAGCGAAAAAGCTGCCAGCAGGCCGCAGAAATGGCATTGCGCATCAGACAAACCGAGGAGCAAATCAAAAAAGAGAAAAAACGAAGTGACGAATTGAACCTCGTGCTTCAGAAGATGAATGAAGAGAAGAATACACTCGTTCGAAAGACGGAAGCGGAAGAAAACAACATCATTCAGGCATATGAGGCTGTACAAACTGTGTACCATTTGGTGTGCGAAACGGAACGCTCATTAACACGTATGACGGAAGAGGCTAGAAAGAGCCAACACACGCTTCACTTACAGCGTGAAAAAGCAAGGGTGGCACTGCTGACAAAAGAGTTAGCCCAAAAGCTGACTGCCGGAAAGCCTTGCCCGGTATGCGGTTCAACCGATCATGATCCATCTGCCTCAGTACATGAAACGTATGAAGCCGACAGCCATCTTGAAGAGGACATCAAACGGACAGATGTGTTATTGACGGAAGCTGCAGCTCTCAGCCAGGAGATTCTTTCAGCCAAAATTACGCTTGAAGAACAGTCCGCGCGCTTTATTGAACAGTGTCCGTTTTTGCAGACAATTCAAGCACAGAACCTTGAAGCGGCAGCTTCCTTCGAACATCAGCCGGTGTATGAAGCATTTGAAACTGCCAAATTCGAATGGAAACGAATCAAGCAGGACATTCTTTCTGTTAAGACACGAATGGCACAAATGATCGGCGCCTATCAGGAATCTTTAAAAAAGGCCGAGCAGCTTAATGAAAAAATCGGTTTTGAAAAAAGAGAAGCTGACCGTATTGAAAGCATCATCAGCGAGCTTCAATCCTCAATGGACAGCAGTCTGAACATGTTTAAAGAAGCATTTCAGAATCAATCTGTGGACGAAGCAGAAAAATGGCAGCAAGCCATTGAAGAAAAGGACCGGGCTGCAGAAGAATGTGAAAAACGAATTGAGAAGAGTATCGCGTTTCTTGCTGAGCATGAAGCACAAAAGGAAAAACTGCGGGAATCGGGACACCGGCTTGAGCGGGAAAAGCTGGAGCTTCATTATGCGGCTGAACGCATCAAGAGCGTGATAGCTGATTATGAGCACGAACTCGGAGATTATGCAAAAGGAGATTCGATTCAAATCAAATTCCGCTCTGTCCAGCAGGATCTAAAGCTGTTAAAGGAAAAAGAACAATCTTTATATGAAGAACTGCAAAGTGCCCAAATGAAGCTCAACCAAGCGAAAAGCCGGGCTTCTGCAAGCGAGCTCACTCTTCAAGAGGCGAAGGGCAGATTCGAAAAAGCAAAAGCTGCTTGGCTTGAGCATACAAAAAACACCTCCATTACCCGGACTGAGGAGGTTGAACAAAGTCTCATCCCAGCCGATGAACTTGAAAAGATGAAAACCGGCATAGACCAGTTTATGGATAAACTGAAGCAAAATGCTGCAAACTTAAAACGAGTAGCAGAGATACTTGCCGGCAGAGCATTATCAGAGAGCGAATGGAACGAAACCGTTGCAGCATTACAAGAAGCTGAGGACGCATTTGGCGCTGCTATTGAGGAAAAAGGCGCGGCAGCAAAAGCACTGGCTGTCATTCGCGACCATCATAAACGGTTTAATGAAATTGAAGCTGAACTGAAAAAATGGCAGACGCATATCGACAGGCTGGACAAGCTGCAAGCTGTGTTTAAAGGCAATACCTTCGTCGAATTTTTAGCTGAGGAGCAGCTTGAAAGCGTTGCGAGGGACGCTTCAGCAAGACTCAGTATGCTGACAAGACAGCGCTATGCCATCGAAGTAGATTCAGAAGGCGGCTTCGTGATGCGGGATGATGCGAATGGAGGCGTAAGACGCCCGGTTTCCAGTTTGTCTGGAGGAGAGACCTTCCTCACCTCGCTTTCACTTGCTCTTGCGCTGTCTGCGCAGATTCAGCTTCGCGGGGAATACCCGCTTCAGTTCTTTTTCTTAGATGAAGGCTTCGGCACACTGGATCAAGATCTGCTTGATACGGTTGTAACGGCCTTGGAAAAACTTCAGTCAGACAATCTGGCTGTCGGTGTCATCAGCCATGTGCAGGAACTGCGTGCACGGCTTCCGAAAAAGCTGATCGTCCATCCGGCTGAACCGAGCGGCCGCGGTACGCGGGTATCACTTGAGTTGATGTAAGGGAGGAGCGGATATGGCAAAGCAGACTGCCGGAATATGTGAGCTGTGCGGCCGGAGCAATGTCCAGCTGACAGAGCATCATCTCACACCGAAAGAGGAAGGCGGAACGTTTTTGCCGACAGCGATGCTCTGTATTCCTTGCCATAAACAGATTCATGCCTTATATACCAATCAAGAGCTCGCCGTACGTTTAAACGGAATGGCTGAACTCAGAAGCGATCCAGAGCTTGCCCGGTTTGTCAAATGGATCAGAAAACAGCCGCCTGAGAAGCTGATCAAAACAAAGAAATCAAATGAACGAAAAAAGAAAAAATGACTAAAAAGCAGCCCTCTCTTTGCAGAGCGGCTGCTTTTATCCGTTTCCAACCATATCCTGATCGTTGACATCGGGGTCTATATAATTTGTCGCGTTGACTGCGTTATTTAATAGAAGGAAATCTCCCGTGTTTCCTGCTCCCGAACCGAGCGCAGATTTTGAAGAGCTTTTCGGAGAAAGGTAAAAGGAATCACCAAAGTTTACGACTCCGCCCGATATGGAATTGATAGCTATAGGCCCGACAATTGCTGGCATAAACGACACCCTTTATCGAAGTCTCTGTTTATTATATGTTCTTGGCGGGCGATTGTGAGCGCGGAGACTGAATCTGTCTGATATGTTTGAGTCTCGCATCACCGCGAATAAGCGAAGCTGATCCGGCATGTAAAACAGAAGAGGCTGAGACCCCTTGAATTTTGATGCTGCGAACATAAATAGCCGGCACCTCGTGGCAAAAAGCGCTTTGTACACCTGTTTCGGGGAGCGGCTTCACGGCCTGCTGCTGAAAGATCTGATACTCCTTTTTGTTAAATGAGCCTTCATTATGGTAAAACGTGGACAGAGAACGCTGCACAGCAAATACTTTTACACTCATATCGATTTCATTTGTGTCGCCAACTTGAAACACACTTGCGATCCCGAGGGAATTAAACTTAACTAGTCTGATGCGCGATATGCGTTTAAGCATTATTCTGGCGCAAGCGGAGCAAACGGCCCAATAATAAGAGATTCAGGCGGTGTATCAAAAATAGAAGACAGGTAAATGGATTCAGTGTCTCCGATGTGGAAAACGGAGGAACTGGACACACCGTTCATCCGGATGTCCCCGACTTCCAAGCTGCGGTTGATGACTGTAAAGATCATGCTTGCTCATCTCCTTTCATTTCTGATGGAATATGCTCCAGAAAGTGTTCTACAGCGCGGATGACATCACGCTTCACATGCTCAGCGATATGTTCTGCATATTGTGCAGGCGGTGTATGTTCTTCTTTTTTGATATGGGACATATAATAATGGATTCGGCTGTCCATTTGTTTTCTGATGTCTTCAATAACATGATGTCTGTTTGTATCGTCAAGTCTGCTGTCATATTGGTTTTCAAGCTGTTCCAAAATATCTGGGATTTCCTCGGTTAAGTACATGTCGACATTCTGGCGGATCTGCTGCATGAGCTGAGCGCTCTCTTCCTGCTGCATCATCCCGATTTGCGGTGTCGACTGGCTGACGTCAAAGTTTTGGACGCTGTTCGGGTCAGTCGGATTTAAACCGATGTTCAAAGTCCCGTCGAGCCTTTCGATTTTCAGCTGATCAAATTTATACTCCACACGCTCAATGGTAGTGGCCGGCCGCTGTTTCATCGTATTCATTTCAGTTTGAATCTCTTTCAGCTGACGTTCGAGCTGCTGAATGTGAATCGCCTGCTGCTGAACGAAGGAATTCAAGTTTTGCAGGTAAGAGGAAACAGATTGATCATACATGTTCTTCACCTCTTTCATATGATTAACGGCCAGGAGGCTGGAGCGGGACCAATGAACCTGTGTCGGGCTCCTGCAGCTGGAGCGGTTGCCCTGAGCCAGAAACTTCTGGTGCCGGTTCTACATAGCTTCCTGTATTATACAAATTTGACAGTGACTTAATTGATCCGGCGCTCCCGATTTGCAGAATGGAGGAGTTGCTGATTGATTCCAGCCGGAGATAGTTGATTTGAATGGTTTGATTAATATAGAAGTTCATGAGCCTCACTCCTTTTACGCATTGGCCACGATCGGCTGATCAACCGCATCATTGTCATACACATTCGTCGCGTTTTGATAATTCATCACCTTGAGGCTGTCGCCGGTATTAAAGCTGCCAGCACCGGCAAACGTTCTGACCTGAGCCTGAGGAGAAATCGTAATGCAGTCCCCGATGTGAACGACTCCGCTCGTACCAATCGCATTAATTTTAAACGCTCCGACAATGGCCGGCATACGAGCACATCCTTTGTTGAAAAATTAAAAAAAGACAGGTAAAGTGAAATGACAATTCTGATTTCAATTGGGCTATTCACGATAGCTTATGACAAACGCACATATGTGTGAGAGAAATTTAAAGGGGACATATCGGCTCTTTATGAAAGCGTTTTATTTTTTCGGGCCGTTATGTTTAAACATGGCAAAAGAGGATGTTGGGTATAAATTGAGCGGAAATGCGGCGAAGGATGCCGCTATCCGCCTATGGTGATTTTTGTTTATTTCTTTGGTGTTTTTGCGTGTAGAATGCTTTTTGGAGTATGTCGTGCTGCGGTATTCGATTTTTGGGCGGGCACATTCTCGCCCTGAGGTATATCCCAGAAGTGCTGAGCAAAAAGCGGAGTTACATGTGGTGTATTCTAATTGTTATAGAAAATGATTTACATACGGGAGTTTTCAAGATATCTCCCAAAAATCATTTCTTCTTTAATCCGGGTATTCAGCAGGATATCCAGCTCTTGGCTGCATTGAATCGTTTCTTTTGAATTCATGCCATATTTTTGTGCGGTTTCAATTAGTGTGATCCTCATTTCTTCAATTTTACTGTTCATTACGCTATCTCCAATTCTAGATTTTATTTTGATATAAATACAGGATATCGTTAGTATAACCTATTTTGGCTCAAAAGGTTGCCTTTCGTCAATTTGACTAAAAAAGCGACAATTTTTGCTGCGGCCTTTTTTAATGGAGAAAGGACTAAAGTCTTGCTAAGTGTGTTTGCAAAAAGTCCTGCCGTTCCTCAATTTCTCTAAGTATGTTTGTCTGCTCCTTTTCGATCTGAAAGGGGCTTTTTTTGATAAAAGGATCATCAGCAGCACTTTGACAAATGTCAAGGTGCCATTCGTTGATGAGAGGAGATAATCGTTCAATAGTAAACGACCGCTTCAGCACGTTTTTCATTAATGTGTGATATTGCGACCGGAAGGCGGGAATGGATAGAAGCCTTGACGAAAGCGTCTTTCCTTTTGTCAGAAGCGGGTCTTCGTCATACCATTCTTGTACGGCAAGCGATCTTGTCTCTATCGGGGAAACGTAAAGCCGGCCGGATTCGTTTAAACAAAATGTGTAGTAAAAGCCTTGATTGGTGCAGGCGTTGCCGATCAGCCACAAAAAAAACAGCTTGACATCCAGATACAATTTAATCCTTTCAGCCAATTCGTCATCTCCGGCTGTGCGGATCAGTATGAAAAATTCATGTAAGAATGCCGAGGAATCACTGTTAAAAAGGGACAACGGAACCCTTGGATCGGCCGTCTTCACTCCGTAACTCGTTTTACTGGCTGGCTGATGGTTCTTGATGTTCAAATAAATGCCTTCAGGCTGGCCATTGATGGTCAGAAAGCTGTACGAGGCAACGGGAGCAGGTACGCCGATCTGGTCAAAAAAACAATAGGCGAGTCTGCGCCGCATGAGGGACGGATCATCCTGTTCTGCATTCAAAAAAAGTGTCCTTTCACCAAGCAGAGACTTTTCCCAGCTGATTTCATAGGATGCCTTTTCCGCTCTGTCACGCTGTGTGAGAAGAATGGGAGAAACAGATCGATCTGTTACGAAAAGCCCCTTGGCAGTACCTTTCCTTTTCAGCTGCTCCCGATGAAAAAATAAATGCACGCGCTCCATATTCTTTCCTCCTTCTCAAAACGACATTTGTATGATATGTAGAGCAAGCCCGTCCTGAAACGAAATGAAAACGGAATCGAGAAAAAGGGATTTCAGCATTCGACAGAGAATACATGAAGGAGCATTCTGATTTAAAAGATGATGGAGGAATAACATGAAATTTGCGACAGGGGAACTTTACAACCGAATGTTTGTCGGCCTGATCATTGACGATGAGAAAATTATGGATTTGCAGAAGGCTGAAAAAAAACTGTTTGAACTTGAGACGATTCCGGGATCGCTGATTGAATGTATCGCAGAAGGGGATAAATTCGTTGCGCATGCAAGGCAGCTGGCCGAGTGGGCAAAGAAACCGAATGATGAGCTGGGATCATTTATGTATTCATTATCTGAGGTGAAGCTCCATGCACCCATTCCGAAGCCATCAAAAAATATCATCTGCATCGGTAAAAACTACCGGGATCACGCGATTGAAATGGGGAGCGAGGCTGATATTCCGGAGCATCCGATGGTATTTACAAAATCACCGGTAACGGTTACGGGGCATGGTGATATCGTAAAGAGCCATGAAGAGGTTACCTCTCAGCTTGATTATGAGGGAGAACTTGCTGTCGTGATCGGAAAAAGCGGGACCCGCATTTCAAAAGAAGATGCATATGACCATGTTTTCGGATATACGATTGTGAATGATATCACGGCGCGTGATCTGCAAAAAAGGCATAAGCAGTTTTTTATCGGAAAAAGCTTGGATACGACATGTCCGATGGGGCCCGTGCTTGTACATAAATCAACGATTCAGGAGCCAGAGCGCCTCAAGGTTGAAACAAGAGTCAACGGCGAGCTGCGCCAATCCGGTTCGGCAAGCGATATGATCTTTTCCATTCCGGAATTAATTGAAACCCTCTCAAAGGGGATGACGCTTGAAGCGGGCGACATCATTGCCACCGGTACGCCGTCTGGTGTCGGCAAGGGGTTTACGCCTCCAAAATTCTTGCGGTCAGGTGACAAAATTGATATTACAATTGACCCGATCGGAACGCTGTCAAACCAAATTGGCTGAATAAAACTGGAGGGCGGACCCGGACCCGCCCGTTTTTTCTGACAATCATCTTTGTGGCAGAGGACAAGTTCATGGTACTATAAGTGGGGTAATTTATCTGATAGGGGGAACATATATGACACACCTACATATTACAACATGGGTGGTAGCGCTGATTCTGCTTTTCGTCAGCTACTCGCTGTATTCGTCAGGAAGTGCAAAGGGCGCAAAAATCACTCATATGATTCTGCGGTTATTCTATATCCTTATTATTTTGACAGGAGCTGAGCTGTTTGTCCGTTTCGCCAACTGGAACGGAGAATACGCCGGCAAAATGATTCTGGGCATTATCACCATCGGCCTGATGGAAATGCTCCTCATCCGCAAGAAAAAAGAAAAATCAACAGGAGGCCTGTGGATCGGCTTCGTCGTTGTCCTTTTGCTGACAGTGCTGCTCGGTCTGCATTTGCCAATCGGTTTTCAATTGTTTTAATAGAAAAACCTATGAACCCGGCTCTTTGATAGAGTTGGGTTTTTTTATATTTATCCCCTTATATTCCAAATCATTTAAAATAACCTTAAAATTCCCTGTAAGCGGTATCTCGTCCTATGAAATTATGATACCTTCAAGGAGATTCATTATTTTGCAGGAGGGATAACATGAAACGCAGAAAATTCAGCTCGGTTGTGGCGGCAGTGCTTATTTTTGCACTGATTTTCAGCCTTTTTTCTCCGGGAACCAAAGCTGCAGCGGCCGGCGCGATCGATCAGGCGGCTGCTCTGGAAAACGGCAAAGAGCAGACAGGCGCCATGAAGGAGCCGGAACAGGTGAAATGGTACAAAGTGACCCCGGGAGCAACGGATATTCAGAAAAACTCACATATGGCACTGACCGTAAAGAGTGATTCAGTACTGAATGTATCTGTATATCCAAGTAAGGAAAAAGCGCTTAAAGATGAGACGTTTGAGATGTACCGTTCTTTCACAGCGGAGGATGGAAAAAGCGAAGTCATTTTTCCATACGCGTGGAGCGGCCCTTACTATGTAAAAGTTGAATACCTCGGAGAAGAAGAGCCAGAGGACGGCGGAACGGCAGAAGCAGCTGCAGAAGCCAAGTATACGATTGGGTAT
The DNA here is from genome assembly GCF_000978495.1 of Bacillus sp. LM 4-2. Taxonomy (NCBI): domain Bacteria; kingdom Bacillati; phylum Bacillota; class Bacilli; order Caryophanales; family Bacillaceae; genus Bacillus; species Bacillus sp. LM 4-2. The sequence continues at coordinate 1,131,262 of NZ_CP011101.1, forward strand.
AAAGGCACCAAAAAACAGCCGTCAGATTTAGAAGAGGAAGAAGCTTGTCCGGTTGAAATGAGTGTCGATCAGAAGAAATCAGGAAAAGGCATCCTGGATAAGTTGAGATCGATTCGTGATGAGCAGCTGAGCCAAACAGCAGAAGGCAAAGAACTGACAAGCCTTTATTACAAAGCAGCACCGTTTATCGTTGCAAAACTCGCATTAAATAAAACAGCAAGAAATGAAATCTATCAGGATCTTGTGACATTAAAGCCGTTATTTGACGATGTGTCAGAAAACGGAGCATCATCTTCGCATAAGGTCACTGAAAAGGATCAAAAAGCAATCAACCGGCTATATGATAAAGCTTTACAATCAGTCCCGTCATTCCTTAAAGAGGAGATAAAGAAACAAGCGGACCGACTAAATATGAAGCAGCTGCAAGGCAAAACAGCCGGAGCCATTTTAACAGAAAACAATATTGCAGCAAAAAGTGAAGTTCAGACAACAAAGGTTATTTTCAAGGTGAAGGACAATAAAAGCCTCTCATCCGTACATAATGAAATGAAGGGCTTTTCTGCAAGCGCGCAATCGAAAAAAGACATATCCAATGTGAAAAAGGCAAAGAAACTGTTTGACAATCTGTATTCATTTGAACTTCCGAAAGACGAGAAACAGAACGGCGCATATACGGCAAGCGCCAAAAGGGTCAAAAGCGCTGCTGCGACACTATCCAAGATGTCCAATGTAGAGTTTGCGGAACCCGTGCAGGAATACAAAAGCCTGGCAAACGACATTCAGTACCCTTATCAATGGCCGCTTAAAAACAACGGTGAAAACGGGGGTGTCAAAAATGCGGATGTGAAATATGAGCCTGCCAACACATTGCTGTCCAAACGCAAGCTTAACGATACACTCATTGCAGTAGTAGACACAGGCGTAGACAGCACGCTTGCTGATTTAAAAGGAAAAGTAAGAACAGATCTCGGACACAATTTTGTCGGACGGAATAACAATGCAATGGATGATCAGGGGCATGGGACGCATGTCGCAGGCATTATTGCGGCCCAAAGCGATAACGGCTATTCAATGACTGGATTGAATGCCAAAGCAAAAATCATCCCGGTAAAAGTGCTTGATTCCGCAGGTTCCGGAGATACTGAACAAATTGCTCTCGGCATCAAATATGCTGCTGACAAAGGAGCAAAGGTGATTAATTTAAGTTTAGGCGGAGGCTACAGCCGCGTGCTTGAATTTGCTTTGAAGTACGCAGCTGACAAAAATGTCTTGATTGCCGCAGCCAGCGGGAATGATGGAGAAAATGCCTTATCTTATCCAGCATCTTCTAAATATGTGATGTCAGTCGGCGCAACGAACCGCATGGATATGACCGCTGATTTCTCTAACTATGGAAAAGGTCTGGACATCTCTGCTCCAGGGTCTGATATCCCGAGCTTAGTACCGAACGGAAATGTCACGTACATGAGCGGAACGTCTATGGCGACGCCGTATGCTGCCGCTGCTGCAGGATTGCTGTTTGCTCAAAATCCTAAGCTGAAAAGAACAGAAGTTGAGGATATGTTGAAAAAGACGGCAGATGACATTTCCTTTGAAAGTGTCGATGGCGGAGAAGAAGAGTTGTATGACGATTATGGCGATCCGATTGAAATTCCGAAGACACCTGGTGTAGACTGGCATTCAGGCTACGGGCGGCTGAATGTCATGAAGGCTGTCAGCGCAGCTGATTTACAGCTTAAGGTCAACAAGCTGGAAAGCACTCAAACAGCTGTCAGAGGAAACGCGAAGGAAGGCACACTTATCGAGGTGATGAACGGCAAAAAGAAACTCGGCAGCGCCAAAGCCGGAAAAGACAATGCGTTCAAGGTCAATATCGCGACTCAAAAACAGGATCAAGTACTGTATGTGAAAGCAACAAAAGGCGATGCGAAAACATCGTATAAAGTTGTCGTCGTCAAAGGAAAACCTTCCGGCACACCGAAAGTAAACGCGGTGAAAACGAAGGATACGGCAGTAAAAGGGAAGGCAAACAGCAAAGCGATGATCAGAGTGAAAAACAAATCAAAGAAAGTCATTGCTTCTGCCAAAGCTGACGCAAAAGGAACGTTTTCGGTGAAAATCAAAAAACAAAAAGCCGGAACGGTGCTGTACGTCACGGCTGCGGATACAGATAAAAAAGAAAGCAAGGAAGCAAAAGTGGTTGTTGAAAAGTAACCAAAAAGCGGTGCTCGATGCACCGCTTTTTTATTTGCGCCCCCGTTGGACTGCTGAATACATAATGGATCGCTTTCCGTTTGAAGCCGTCCATTCAAAACGGTCTCCTGTCCCTTCGCTGCTGTAGTGATGCTGCATCGCGCATTGTGCGGTGTCATTTGAAAAGTGATAAAAGGACACACCCTGCCCCGCCGAAGTATTCGAAAAGACTCCTTTATTATAAGAAAAGACGCAATCGAATACGGATAAGCCGAAGCTGTGCAAGTGCTGCAGAAATGCGAGAAAGGTTTCGTCGTCAAGCGAATCCAAAAGCGCCATGAGCGGCCGCTTGACTGATTTCTCATAGCGGATGCGTTCTCCGCCGGAAAGGGAGATGTTTTCTGCACCGCATGCCAAAACCAACTTGTCCTGAAAGCCGGCTTGCTCCCACTTTCCTTTATGATGGATCCAGATTGGGCTGTGTTGGAGAGTGTCCGCCAAAAGTATATCACCTTCACCGTTTTCGATTAAGCAGATGCCGTCTTCAATGAGGATGGTGCCGTATTCCCACTTTCGTTCCTCTGTATATAACAATTGTTTCCGTTTCATCCATGCTGTCTCCTTTTTCTTCATTCCTCTCTTTTCTTTCCAATTCAAGCCTGTCCCATACAACTCTTTTATGGACAAATCAACTATCTGCCTATAGATGCATAAACTTACTAAGGTGCTGAAAGAAACGAAATTGTTACGAAAGAAACGGGATTGGAGCTGATGTCACATGTGTGGAATTACGGGTTGGGTCGATTTTAAAAAGCAGCTCGTCCAGGAAAAACAAACGATGGACAGAATGACAGACACTCTTTCCAAACGAGGGCCTGATGATTCAAACGTTTGGGGGGAGCACCATGTTTTATTCGGACATAAAAGACTTGCAGTTGTTGATATTGAAGGAGGACGCCAGCCGATGGCGTGTACCTATAAAGGGGATACGTACACCATTATTTACAATGGCGAGCTGTATAACACGGAAGATTTGCGCAAAGAATTGCGGGCGCGGGGCCATCAATTCGAGCGTACGTCAGATACCGAGGTGCTTCTGCACAGCTACATCGAGTGGCAGGAAGACTGTGTCGACCATCTCAATGGCATATTCGCTTTCGCTGTGTGGGATGAAAAGCGTAATCTGCTGTTTGCCGCGAGAGACCGTCTCGGTGTAAAGCCGTTTTTTTACACGAAGGAAGGCTCTTCATTTCTCTTCGGGTCGGAAATCAAAGCAATCCTCGCGCACCCTGATATAAAAGCGCGAGTGGACAGAACGGGACTTTCTGAAATTTTCGGTCTTGGACCGTCCAGAACCCCGGGCACTGGCATATTTAAAGGTATAAAAGAAATCCGCCCGGCTCATGCGCTGACATTTTCCAAAGACGGACTTAATATTTGGCGTTATTGGAATGTTGAAAGCGAAAAACATACGGACAGTTTTGATGACACGGTTGCCAATGTCAGATCGTTATTTCAGGACGCGGTGACGCGGCAGCTTGTGTCGGATGTGCCTGTTTGCACATTCCTATCAGGCGGTCTGGACTCAAGCGCAATTACAGCGATTGCGGCGGGCCATTTTGAAAAGGAAGGAAAAGCACCGCTTCATACTTATTCGATTGATTACGAAGAGAACGATAAATTTTTTCAAGCAAGCGCTTTTCAGCCGAATGATGACGGACCATGGATTGAAAAAATGACAGAGGCTTTCGGCACAACGCACCACAAATGCGTCATCAGCCAAAAAGATCTCGTTGATCATTTGGAGGAAGCTGTACTGGTCAAAGACTTGCCGGGAATGGCGGATGTCGACTCATCCCTGCTGTGGTTTTGCCGGGAAATCAAAAAGGACTTTGTCGTCAGCCTATCGGGAGAGTGCGCGGATGAGATTTTCGGCGGGTACCCGTGGTTCCATACGGCAGATGTTGAGTCTGGCTTTCCATGGATGAGATCAACGGAGGAGCGGATCAAGCTGCTTTCTGACTCATGGCAGAAAAAATTGAATCTGAAAGAATACGTAAATGCCAAATATGAAGAAACCTTGGCAGAAACGCCATTATTAGATGGTGAAACGGGTGTGGATAAAGCAAGAAGACAGCTGTTCTATTTAAATATGCTTTGGTTTATGACGAACCTTTTGGATCGGAAGGATCGCATGAGCATGGGGGCGAGCCTGGAAGTGCGGGTGCCGTTCGCCGATCACCGGCTTGTGGAATATGTTTGGAATATTCCGTGGGAAATGAAAATGCATGATAATCGGGAAAAAGGCATTTTACGCAAAGCGCTTGAAGGTATTTTGCCTGATGACATTCTGTATCGCAAAAAAAGCCCGTATCCGAAAACACATCATCCGGAATATACAAAAGGCGTCAGCGAATGGCTGAAAACGATCAGAAGCCAAAAGGACTCCGTGCTCCATACCTTGCTGGACAGAAAACAATTAGATCAGCTTTTAGAAACGGAAGGCTCCTCCTTCAAGGTGCCGTGGTTCGGGCAGCTCATGAAGGGGCCCCAGCTGATCGCCCATCTTGCTCAAATTCATACATGGTTTGAAGCGTATCGCATTGATATTGACGAGAGGTAGGTTCAATACAAATGTGATTAAAAGCCAGAGATGTATAGATTTAAATAAGAAGGATAGATGAGCAGGGAAATATATGCTCTATCTATCCTTTTTTGTACAACAGCACTATCGAATTGCCCCCGCATTCCTTCAATAAGAATGAATAGGTTTTAATGTTCTGCCGATAAAACTAGCTGATACCGGGCTTAACTTTAATTCCCTAGCCCATACAGAAAGTTGACCAATATGGTGAATTTCGTGAGCGATGATATGGTGTAATATTTCATCTCGCGTATATAAAACACCTGTCTCCCAAGGAACGATTACAAGTTCATCTTTTATTTGATCTGAATGTGTTTGTAAAACATCAATTATTTCAGTTCGGAATGTATTTGAGAGAGATTTCACTTTATTGAGTGTTTGATAATCAGCGAACTGAACAGCGATATCTTCTTTTCCTTGGATAGCACGAATCCAACTATATTCCACATCAATAATATGAAAAAGGGTATATAAAATATTCTCTACTCCGCCAAGACGGTTTTTAAGTAATTCTTCAGTGGTTAGTTGATGACACCAAGTAAACCATTGATCTCTAACCTGCCAGTTATATTCAAAAAATTTTATCACTGAACTCACTCCAATACTATCATGTATCATAACAATTAGCCCTTTTTTCCGTGATTCCTCTATTATTGAAGTGATGATTGAGAAATGTTTACATTCTACCTGTTGTATGGCATTAAAAATAATAATGCATATCTCGTCGATGATGCTGTGCGTCTTGTTACTTTTACAAAGTAAGAATCGGCATTTTCTTCATATACAATTAGGAAAAAACATACTAGACTTGAAGAAGCAGTGATACATAGGAGTGAGAAAAATGAAAGAGATAAAAGAAGCTTACCAGCAATGCGGACAGATTGTTGGCGAATACGCGCCAGCCTGTTTCAAAGCATTATCATATCTCCCGCTAAAGCAAAGACAAGCCTCTTGGGCAGTATTGTCGTTTTGCCACACGGCGGCCAGTGCAGACGAAAAGGTATTGCCCGCATTTGAAGCTAAAGCTGATCATGTTTACCAAAGGACAAATAACGGTAATCAACATCTATGGAAGGCTTTTGATCATGCGTATCGGACCTTTACATTGGAAAGCGAACCTTTTCGGGAGTTTATTGCCGCACAAAAAGAAGACGCCAAGCCGTATGATGACCTTGATGAACTGCTCATGTACGCATATCGGACGGGCGGTGTTGCCGGATTGATGCTGCTGCCGATACTGACACGCCGAAAACAAGATCAGCTCAAACAAGCAGCCGTCTCTCTCGGCTTGGCCATACAGCTGGTTCGCTTCTTAAGTGATCTTGGCACAGATCAGCAAAAAAACCGCATTCCCCGTCAGGTAATGCAGCAATTCGGCTATACAGAGGCTGATCTCCAAAAAGGCACCGTAAATAAAGCGTTCACAATGACGTGGGAGTATATCGCTTTTGAAGCAGAAGCCTACCTTGAAGAGTGTCAGGATGCCTTGCCGCTATTTCCGCAGTATTCTCAAAAAACGGTGAAAGCCGCCCTTCATTTGCACCGGGCTGTTTTAGAAAAAATCCGGGCAAAGCAGCACGATGTATTTCAACATCACTTCGCTCTTACAGAGACCGAAGTGAAGCAGATTCTGTCTGATATCTAAAAAACACCCGGCCTTGATTGAGCCGGGTGTTACGCCATACCTTTTTGTATCCAGATACGTGAGCGCCATCTTCTGTACATTAAGATTCCCCGGACCCATTCATCCGCGATAAAAGAAATCCAAATGCCGGCAAGACCGAAACCGAGGTGGATGCCGAAAAGATAAGCAAGCGGGAGGCCGATGCCCCACATTGAAATCATTGCCATGTAAACCGGGAATTTCGCATCCCCCGCAGCCCGCAGAGAGTTAATGATAATGACATTAAACGAGCGGCCTGGTTCAAGGATAATGGTCATGGCAATCAATAGGCTTGCAGTTGCTATAATGTCAGGGCTTTGTGTGAAGAGTCCGATCAGGTCTTTTGAAAAGATCGTCATCAAAACAGAGGTAGCCGCAGCAATTCCGAGTGCCCAATATAAGCTCTTCATGCAGCGCTCATAAGCGGCATCAAATTGTTTGCCGCCGATATAACGGCCGATTAAGATTTGTGTACCCTGGCTGATCGCAGTGCCGAACAGCAAAATAAACATCGTAATATTTTGCGTATACACTTTTGTTGTCAACGCCTGCGCGCCCATGATGGCGATAAAATACGTGACAATCATTTGCGAAAGGTTGTATGAAAGCTGCTCTCCCGCAGAAGGTATGCCGATTTTCAGCAGCTTGCGCAAATGCTCTTTATGCATATGAAAGACTTTTTTCAGCGACATCTTCAGCTGAATGCGTTTGTTGACAATCACAATCATCGCGATTAATCCGATGACGCGGGCGATAGATGTAGACATCGCCACACCGGCAACGCCGAGAACAGGAAAGCCGAACAAACCAAAAATCACAACAAAGTTTCCGGCAATGTTTAAAATGTTCATGCCGATAGTGACAAACATTGTATCTTTTGTGTAGCCGTAGCTTTTTAAGATCGCGCTGAATGTCATGATTAAAGCCTGAATAAAGGACAGACCTCCGACAACTTGTAAAAAGACTTTCGCATCAGGCATCAGTGCGTTTGATAATCCCATCATATGAAGCAGAGGGACAGCCGCGAAAAAGACGACGGCGCTGATGGCCAGGCTGATGAAGAAGTTGGCGCCGATTGACACATAAGCGACTTCCATGGCTTCTTTCTTTTGCCGTGAGCCTAGAAATTGCGAAATGATAACGGTCGTTCCTGTTGCGATAAAGCTGAACATCACGATAATTAAATTTAAAATCTGGTTGCTGACGCCGACTGCTGCCACGCTGTTATCCGAGTATTGGCTGAGCATCAGTGTATCGGCATTACCCATAAACATATATAATGAGACCTCAATGAAGATCGGCCAAGTAAGCGAAAATAATGAGAACGTTTTGTCAGCGGGTTTTTTCAAAGCAGTTGATTTGAAGACAGCTTGTTTCATAGTGTCTAACCCCTTTCGTAAATAAAATCAACGTTTTAAAGTGTACCTCCATTTCCTTATAATAAAAAGGGATAGAAACGATACTTCTTGTAAAAATCCGACTTAAAAAGGAGGATGATTCAAATGCCTCGCATCCTGTTTACAGTCCCGCCTTTTCCGGTATTTATCGCAGCTGGGGAAGGGGTTTTTAAGAAAGGAGAAACCCATGTGAAACGTGTATTCTCCGTGTTTGATCTGATATATGTCAAACAGGGAACGTTATATATAACGGAAAATGAAACATCGTTTTCTGTTGAAGGCGGCGAGTACATCTTGCTTTCTCCCGGTCTTGAACACTACGGGACGAAGGGCAGTGATGAAGCAACCTCCTACTATTGGCTTCACTTCGATGAACATCGATATGAATTTACGGCAAAGGGAGGCAGCAACTGGTCTGAGCTTCAGCAGGAAAAAGGGAGCTTCGAAGAGCCGGCCCGCTACGGATTGGCCTTGCCGAGAAAAGGCAAGGTGCAGCGCCCGCAGTTTATGGCGCAGCAGTTTGAAAAGCTGATCGATTACTCCGCGGAAAACTCTGATTTGCCGCTCAGAAAGCAAATCTTATTTGAGGAACTGATGCTGCATCTTCAAAAAGAAGCGTTCCAAATACCGTCTGCGAAAGAGCGGGTTGCCTGGGAGGCGGCCCGGTACTTACAGGAGCACTATAAGGAAAAGACGACAATCAAGGATCTGTCGCTCGCCCTTCACTATCATCAGGATTATGTGAGCCGCTGCATGCAGCAGGTGCTCGGCGTAACTCCGGCACAATACACGAACCGGGTGAGAATGACGGAAGCGAAGCGTCTTTTATCCTCTACAAATGATAAAATGGGCGTTATTGCGGAAACGGTCGGAATGGAAGATCCGACATACTTTTCAAAACTCTTTAAGCAGATAGAAGGCATTTCACCAATTGAATACCGGAAAATTGTCAGCCGGAAAGTTCAATAACCAGACGAGGGATGAACATGAAAACAACAATTTACGATGTGGCTAAGGCGGCGGGTGTCTCGATCACAACTGTGTCCCGTGTGATAAACAATACGGGGAGAATCAGCGATAAAACACGGCAGAAGGTCATGAATGTCATGAATGAAATGGCATACACGCCCAATGTCCACGCCGCGGCGTTAACGGGAAAACGAACGAATATGATCGCTCTCGTGGCGCCTGATATTTCAAATCCGTTTTACGGCGAACTGGCCAAAAGCATTGAGGAAAGAGCGGATGAGCTCGGTTTTCAAATGTTGATTTGCAGCACCGATTACGATCCGAAAAAAGAAACAAAGTATTTTTCTGTGCTGAAACAGAAAAAGGTGGATGGCATTATTTTTGCAACAGGGATTGAAAGCCATGACAGTATGTCTGCTTTGGAGGAAATCGCCAGTGAACAAATTCCGATTGCCATGATTTCTCAGGATAAGCCGCTTCTTCCGATGGATATTGTTGTGATAGATGACGTTCGTGGCGGATATGAGGCTGCCAAGCATCTTCTGTCACTCGGCCACACGAACATCGCCTGCATTATCGGAGACGGGTCAACGACAGGCGAAAAAAATAGAATCAAAGGCTTCCGTCAGGCGATGGAGGAAGCGGGCGTGCCCATTGATGAATCACTTATCATCCAGACGCGGTTTTCCTTGGAAAGCGGCAAGGAAGAAGCGGGAAAATTGCTCGACAGAAACGCTCCGACTGCTATTTTTGCCTTCAACGACGTATTGGCTTGTGCCGCCATACAAGCTGCGAGAATAAGAAGCATAAAAGTGCCGGATGATCTTTCTATCATTGGTTTTGATAATACGATACTCGCAGAAATGGCGGCTCCGCCCCTGACAACCGTAGCCCAGCCGATAAAAGAGATGGGGCGGAGCGTCATCGAACTGCTGGCAGAAGCAATAGAGGGAAAACGAAAGGCGAAACAAAAAATAGTGCTCCCGCCTGAGCTTGTAGTCAGACATTCTACATCACCGCTCAACACATGAGCCCGCTAATGAGCGGGTTTTTTCATTAGGACAGTTGAAGCCAAAAAAACATATTGCGTGTAAACCAAAGGCAGTGTAAAATGAAACCATCTTTTGAGAAAGCGCTTGCGCAAAATGGCAGAGCGGATAGAACCGCTGTTTTTTTAGCTGTTAAGAGAAAACGCTTTCCCAAAGCGAGCCCGAAATGAGATAAAGGAGAGGATGGGACGTGGAACATCAAGTAAGGTGCGCAGTATTGGGATTAGGAAGGCTCGGTTATTATCATGCGAAAAATCTCGTCACTAGTGTGTCGGGGGCAAAGCTGGTTTGTGTCGGTGATCCGTTAAAAGGGAGAGCGGAGCAGGTTGCCAGAGAACTCGGTATCGAAAAATGGTCAGAGGACCCGTATGAAGTGTTAGAAGATACCGGCATTGACGCTGTCATTATCGTAACGCCGACAAGCACACATGGTGATATGATCATCAAAGCTGCCGAGAACGGCAAACAGATCTTTGTTGAAAAACCGCTGACATTAAGCCTTGAGGAATCTAGAGCAGTTTCTGAAAAAGTGCAGGAGACAGGTGTCATCTGCCAAGTCGGCTTTATGAGACGGTTCGATCCAGCATACGCAGATGCCAAACGACGGATCGACGCTGGAGAAATCGGCAAACCTATCTATTATAAAGGCTTTACGCGCGACCAAGGCGCGCCTCCCGCAGAATTTATCAAACACAGCGGTGGAATTTTTATCGACTGTTCCATCCATGACTATGATATTGCCCGTTATTTGCTAGGGGCGGAAATCACTTCTGTTTCAGGACACGGCAGGATTCTGAACAATCCGTTTATGGAGCAGTATGGCGATGTGGATCAGGCGCTGACGTATATTGAATTTGACTCCGGCGCAGCGGGGGACGTCGAGGCAAGCAGAACCTCTCCATACGGACATGACATCCGGGCGGAGGTGATCGGGACAGAGGGCAGTATTTTCATAGGGACATTGAGACATCAACATGTGACCATCCTATCGGCTAAAGGGAGCAGTTTTGATATCATTCCAGACTTTCAAACTCGTTTTCATGAAGCCTACTGCTTGGAGCTTCAGCATTTCGCCGAGTGTGTCCGGAATGGAAAAACACCGATTGTGACAGATATTGATGCGACGATCAATTTAGAAGTGGGTATCGCCGCAACCAATTCCTTTCGAAGCGGCAGGCCGGTACAGCTAGATGTGAAGCGCGCTTATACAGGTATGTAAAAGCTAATATGTTGCATTTTAGGCTTTCCGCAAAAAAAAGCAAGGACATTTTTAGCCCTTGCTTTCTCTTTTCTCATATAAATAGTACATATAATCAGTAGGTGCGCCAGAATGGCCCAGCTGTCTCAGCATGGCGGTTACGTTCCCTCTGTGGTAAGTGCCGTGATTGACGACATGCAGGATGGTGTCTGCATAGGTTGATTCCAGTGTACCTAGTTTCGGATGCTGCATTGTGAAGGTCTGTTCTAAGTCCGTCTGGCGGCTGAAGAAATCATGATACTGTGACTCCAGCTCGGCAGCGTGCTGTTTAATCGCTGCCATATTACCTTGCGCGGACTCTAATTTGCCTGCGCTGTCTATAATCTCTTGGTAGGCCACTCCCGAAAGAACATTCAGCCAAATGTAGTCAGCCCTGCACATATGAAGCAGCACGTCGCTGACAGAAGGAAATACGCTCTTTACTTCTTGATAGGCAGTTTCCTCCGGCAGGTTTTCGATATGGGTAAATATTTTCTTGTTTGCCCAAGAATGATAGTCATAAAACTGTTTTGCATCAGTCATCAGTATGCCCCCTTTTCTAAGAAATTCGTTTTTTTCATCTGTTTCTCCTTCAATTGCAAAAGAGTGACACCCCAAAATATCCTGCCGCTGCCCACATTACCGCTGCAGAGCATTTGTTTACGATCAGCATAAGCCTGCCGCTCGTATCTATCGTCTGAAACAACCGGCCCGCTATTGCAAGGCTGATGAACCAAATCCAAGACACAGCGATGCAGGCGGCCATAAAGAGCCATTTCTCAAGCCCCGAATATTGAAGAGAGCTCGTGCCGATGACGCCGATCGTGTCCAGAATGGCATGCGGGTTTAAAAGAGAAACAGCGGCCGCAAACGCAGCTTGCTTTTTTGGTGTGAACGTATGTTTCTCATTTTGGCTTGTGTTCGGACGGATGTTCCAAGTCACCCAGCCCATATAAAGCAAAAATAAAAATCCGCCGGCCATCATGACTGTCTCAAACACAGGCAGCTCCTGCACAATGACAGACACGCCCGCAACGGCTAATACGATTAACAAGGTATCGCAGACTGAAGCACTGATGACAGCTGGGAGAGCCCGCCAAATATGCTTTTGCCACGCGCCTTGCTGAAAAATAAACACATTCTGCACTCCCAGCGGCAAAATTAAGCCAAACGCGAGCACAATTCCGTGAATGATTGCATTCATGCTGAAAAAGCTCCTTTCACATTTTTTTTCAATCATAAGAGAGATTGTCACTAAAGTCTCCAGCCATTTGGTTGGGTTAGGAACCAGCCAAATGTATAATGTGTAAAAAAGGGGGGCATGACCTTGTCGCAATGGCAGCCAAGCCGAAAGTCGGATGTTCCGCTGCATCGGCAGATCGAACAATATATGAAAGACAAGATTCTTCACGGAGAGTGGGCTGTAGGGACGAAAATCCCCTCACAGAGAACGCTGGCCGACATGTTTCAAGTCAACCGCAGCACAGTCACAGCAGCCATAGATGAACTCACGTCTCAAGGCTTGTTAGAGGGAAGAAGAGGCGGCGGTACGAAGGTTGTAAACAGTACTTGGAGCGTGCTGGCGGCTGAGCCTCCGCTTGATTGGAGCGATTACGTCCGTTCGGGCATTCATCGCGCCAATTCTTCCATCATTCAAGCTATTAATCAGAACGAACCAAGAGCGGATATCATCAGATTAGGAACTGGAGAACTTTCACCGGATCTTGTGCCTGCTGACACAATTGGACGGATGTTTCAGCAAATCAATCCGGGCGCCCTGTCTTTAGGATATGAGCAGCCGAAAGGAAACCGTCAGCTGCGGGAGGCAGTGGCTGACCATTTAAAAGGAAAGAAGATCCATGTGTCACCGTCTGCAATTTTAATTGTGTCCGGTGCACTTCAGGCACTTCAGCTCATCTCAATTGGACTTTTAAAACGAGATTCTGTCATTTTGACGGAGAAGCCGTCCTACCTTCAATCCTTGCATGTATTTCAATCAGCTGGGATGCGGCTTCGCGGCTTGCCGATGGATGATGAAGGGGTCAAAGCGGGGCTTGTTTCTTCTAATCGAAAACAATATGGAGGACAGCTGCTTTACACGATTCCGTCGTTTCATAATCCGACAGGCACAGTCATGTCAGAGCAGCGAAGGAAAGAGATCATCAGCCTGTCAAAAAAAGAGCAGCTGCCCATCATTGAGGATGATGCGTACGGTGATTTATGGTTTGAAGAAAAACCTCCGCAGCCGTTGAAAGCAATGGATCATGAGGGCAATATTCTGTATCTGGGCACGTTTTCAAAAACGGTTAGCCCCGGTCTGCGAATCGGCTGGCTTGCCGGTCCGGAGCCGGTTATTGAAAGGTTGGCGGACATTAAAATGCAGACAGACTACGGATCAAGCGGCCTGTCCCAGTGGGCGGCTGCCGAGTGGCTGTCACAGGGGTATTATGAAGAGCATCTGACTTGGGTACGCAGGAAGCTTAAAGAAAGGAGAGACGCCGCCGTTCATTTTCTCGAGCGGTATGCCGGGGACATTGCCACGTGGCGGATTCCCGCAGGCGGCTTTTATATTTGGGTGACATTTCACAAAAACCTGCCTGTTAGCCGTTTCTTTTATGGATTGCTGAAACGGCAGGTGCTTGTGAATCCCGGCTACATTTATGACGGTGAAGACCGAAACAGCATCAGGCTGTCATATTCCTATGCATCTCTTGGAGATTTGGAAACTGGCATTAAAGCGGCAGCTGAAACAGCACGCCGCCTGATGATGTCCTAGGCTTTGGTTATACGATGACAGCTCCCAGTGCCCTGGCGAAGGCAATCGCGTGCTCAGGTGCGATTTTGCAGCCTTTCAATTTGTCGAGGGAGACATGAAGCTGTTCAAAACGGCACGTGCTGATGTCCATGTTTTGAAGGGACGTGCCGGTAAAGCTGGCGCCTTCCAATTCGCATCCGTCAAAGTGTGTCTGCTGGAGCACCGTATCGCTGCATTCACTTTGCATAAGAGCACAGTGATCAAATCGAACTTGTTTCATATTTGAGTACGAAAATGAGCTGAAATGTCCGTGGCATTCCTCGAATGAAACATTTCGCAGCGTTGCTTCCGCCACATTCATTCCAACCATTTTTGACTGCTTAACTGAAGTTCTGTGAATGACAGCCCCGCTGAAATCGGCGTTTGATAAATCACATTTTTCAAAGATCACATCGGTCAGTTCAATATGCCGAAAAGACACATCGATAAAGACGACATTTCTGAATACCGTTTTTTCAACACATAGTCTTTCGATATCTTCGCCGCAGATGGTGCAATCTTCAAACAAATGCATGCTGATTACATCATCCTGTGTCACGGCATCATGAAAATCTGCGGTTTGCAGGTTTTCCGGTATGTTCGGTTTTTGAATTGCGATTTTATTCATGTGATGACATCCTTTGCTGCCCGAAAAACAGAGGCTTCCGGGTTCAATTTAATAGATCGTTAAGGAAATTGATACATATAGTAAATCGTGAAGAGCCTTTTCTTGGTACAGCAGCCCGCTTGTTTTGTAAGCATAAATGGAAAGCTTCCTATACGTCAAGGCGTTTACAGGCCGAAAAAGCCAAAGGGAACAGGAGGAATGCGGAATGGGGCATTACATCAAAACCGAGGAGCATGTGACACTGTTTGTAGAGGATATCGGACATGGAAGGCCGATCATCTTTTTGCACGGGTGGCCGTTGAATCATAAGATGTTTGAATATCAAATGAATGAGCTTCCGAAAAGGGGATTTCGTTTTATCGGCGTTGATTTACGGGGATATGGGCAATCTGACCGCCCTTGGGAAGGCTACGATTATGACACGATGGCCGATGATGTGAAAGCAGTCATTTATACGCTGCAGCTTGAGAATGCGATTCTTGCCGGTTTTTCAATGGGCGGCGCCATTGCAATCCGTTATATGGCAAGGCATGAAGGAGCCGATGTTGATAAGCTGATTTTACTGTCTGCGGCGGCCCCCGCGTTTACAAAACGCCCGGGTTATCCGTACGGGATGAGGAAGCAGGATATTGACGATATGATTGAATTGTTCAAAGCTGATCGGCCCAAAACACTGGCTGATTTAGGGAAACAGTTTTTTGAGAAAAAAGTGTCTCCAGAGCTTAGACAGTGGTTTCTCAATCTGATGCTGGAGGCCTCCTCCTACGGGACGATCCACTCGGGCATCGCATTAAGAGACGAAGATCTCAGAAAGGAACTTGCTGCAATCAAGGTGCCGACGCTGATCCTGCACGGGAGAAAGGATAGAATTGCGCCGTTTGATTTTGCGAAAGAATTGAAGCGCGGCATCAAACAGTCGGAATTGGTTCCGTTTGCAAACAGCGGGCACGGAGCATTTTATGAGGAAAAAGAGAAGATCAACAGTTTGATTGCGCAGTTCTCCAACTCATAAGAAAAAACCCGACATTGATCGGGTTTTTTATATAATTCCCCTGTTTTGCAGTGCGTTAATGATGAGATCAGCTCCATCGGAAATAGAGGTCTGGTCTGACTCAATGATGAAATCGGGTGAAAGCGGCGCTTCATACGGAGAATCGATCCCGGTGAAATGTTTGATCTCTCCGTTTCGCGCTTTTTTATAAAGCCCTTTTGGATCGCGCTGTTCACAAACATGCAGCGGGCACTTCACATAAATTTCGAAGAACTCACCTTTAGGAAAGAGCGCTCTAACCATGTCCCGATCCTCTCTGAATGGAGAAATAAAAGCCGTTAAAATCATTTGCCCGCTGTCGACAAACAGCTTCGCCACTTCCCCGATCCGGCGTATGTTTTCAATCCTGTCACCAGTCTGAAATCCAAGATCTTTGTTTAAGCCGTGGCGGATATTATCACCGTCTAGCACGTAGCTCTGAATGCCCTTGCGGTAAAGCTTTTCATCGACTGCATTGGCCAGCACCGATTTTCCGGAGCCGGACAAACCTGTAAACCAAAGGACGCAGCTTTTGTGTCCGTTTAAGGACTGTCTGTCAGACTTTGAGATGGCAGCGGGATGCCAAATGATGTTCGGATTGTGTGTCATTGCAATTCCCCGCTGTTTTGTTTGATGGCAACAGGCTGTTGGTGAAGTCCCTTGATCAGCACGGCTGCGACCTCAGGCCGGCTGAATTCTTTAGGCGGCTTTTTGCCTTGGCGGAGAAGCTCTCTCACTTTTGTGCCTGATAAGTGGATGTGGTCTCTTGAGCTGTGCGGACATGTTTTGGAGGTGCCCATGTTTCCGCATTTTCGGCAATAAAAGCTGTGCTCAAAAAACATCGGCTTGATGCCCAGCTCTTCCTCTGTGAATGATTGAAAAATATTTTGGGCGTCGTATGTTCCATAGTAGCTGCCGACACCCGCGTGATCACGGCCTACAATAAAATGGGTGCAGCCGTAATTTTTTCGGACGAGCGCATGGAAAATCGCTTCCCGCGGACCTGCATAACGCATGGCGGCAGGGAAAACTGATAACATGACACGATCCTTTGGATAATAGTGATTAAGCAAAGCCTGGTAGCTCTCCATTCTGATATCGCTGGGGATATCGTCTGACTTTGTTTCTCCGACAAGCGGGTGAAGCAGCAGACCGTCGACCGTTTCTAACGCTGTTTTTTGAATGTATTCATGCGCTCTGTGAACAGGGTTCCTGGTTTGAAAGCCGACAATCGTCTTCCAGCCGAGTTTTTGAAAGGCCGCTCTTGTTTCAGCGGGCGTTGCATAAAAATGTTCGAAAGATTTGTCAGGCAGGCGGCTGACCGTGATAGGCCCTCCGATATAGTAATCCGGGCGCGCCAGCAATTTTTTTACGCCTGGGTGGGCAGGATCGTTTGTTTTAAAGACAGACAGTGCTTCTTGTGTTTTATCAGGCTGGTATATATCGGTGACTGTGATCATGCCGTAGGTTACACCGTCTTTCACAAGCTTGACGTGATCTCCGGCAGACAGCTGTTTTGCTGTTTTTTCTCCGACAGGCAGCGTAATCGGCAGGCTCCACGGCAAGCCGTTTGCCAGCCTCATCTCTTTCACAACGGAATGATAATCTTTTTCTCCCAAAAAACCTGTTAACGGGCTGTAGCCGCCGATCGCAATAAGCTCCAGATCACTCAGTGCAAGCTGATCCAGCTCTGCTTGGCACGCGCACCCTTCAAAATGGCATGCGGGATCACAGCGGTTGATTAATACCCCTCCGTGGGGTTCGTTTCCATTCAACGTGTTCAACCTCCATTTATACGTTTCCTTGTTTTCTTTTCTGCACTTAATGAAAGTTTGACATCAGCGCCTTAACATCATTTCGATTCTCACATCAAGAACCTGCCGTCCGTTATTCTTGATGCAGGCCGCATTCTGTTTTCTCCCGTCCGGCCCATCTTCCAGCCCTCTCATCGTTCGGGTCCGGGGAAGGCAATGTACACATTTCACAGCCTATGCTCGGGTAATGTTGATCGTGCAGTTTGTTATAAGGCAAATTGTGCAGGCGGATGTACGTCCAAACGTCATCCCATGTCCAGTGGATGAGCGGGCAAATTTTGATGAGCTCAAACTTCTGGTCCAGGTTTACGTATTGAATATGCTTTCTCGTTGGTGACTGATCCCGGCGCAGTCCTGAAATCCAAGCTGTCATGCCGGACAGGTGCTTTTTGAGCGGTTCGATTTTCCGCAATTGGCAGCAGAGGTTCGGGTTATGCTTCCACAGCTCTCCGCCGTACTTCGTCCCCTGTTCTGTTAAGCTCAGCTCGGGTTCGAGCATCTGGATTGCAAATCCCGGATATCGTTCTTTGACGGTCTCGATCAGCTCATATGTTTCCTGAAAATGAAGCCCGGTATCCAAAAAGATGATGTGTGCATTTTTGTTGATTTTTGATATTAAGTCGAGAAGCACCATCCCTTCTGCGCCAAAGCTGCATGCGTACACAATCTTTTCTCCGTACGTTCGGTAAGCCCATTTCAACACATCGAGCTCATCGATCAATTGATCCGTTATCTGTTTGGACAGCATGTCGTTCCATGTGTCATATGTGATGGTTTCGTTCAATGTTTTCCCCCCGTTTGCATCTGCTTTTTTATCTATTGATCGAGTTATAGGCAGACTATTCATTTTTTGCATAAAGGTTCAGGGTTTTTAGGGGCTGCGCCCGCCTAAAATGAGGTGCGGAACCATTAAGAGCCCGGCTGAATATGCTTTTTAGCAAAATGGTTTTATGCCCAAGGAGAGGTAGTATGCCGATTGCCATTTATCAGGGGCATCATCATTCGCTTGCCCCGGCGGACATTAACATCGTCATTGATGTCATCAGAGCCTTTACGGTCACCCATTATGCGTTTATCGGCGGGGCGAAAGAGATTTTGTTGGTCCGGACAGCTGATGAAGCCTTTGCGCTGAAAGACACCTATCCGGATTATGTTTTGACGGGAGAGGAAAAGGGGGTCGGTATCAGCGGATTTGATTTAGATAATTCTCCAAAACGCATGGCGGGACAGGATATGGCGGATAAGCGCCTGATCCAGAAAACAACAAACGGCGTCACAGCAGCATTGGGGGCGCTGAACG
Organism: Bacillus sp. LM 4-2; assembly: GCF_000978495.1. Taxonomy (NCBI): domain Bacteria; kingdom Bacillati; phylum Bacillota; class Bacilli; order Caryophanales; family Bacillaceae; genus Bacillus; species Bacillus sp. LM 4-2. Next base: position 1,149,980 of record NZ_CP011101.1, read on the forward strand.
CAAAGCATCTGTTCGTAACTGGATTTTCCAATGCCAAAACAACGGCAGAGCATGTGAAAAAGCTCGCCGCAAACGATTGTGTCATAAACATTGTGGCTTCCCACCCATCAGGTGATGACGATATGGCGTGTGCGGAGTATATCAAAGGCATCATTGAAGGGACAAATGCGGTAACGGCTGCGGAGGCGATTGAAAGAATAAAACGCTCTTCTGTTGCGGAGAAGTTTTTTGACAGCCGCCAGCCATTGTTTGATCCGGAAGACATCGTTTACTGTACAAAAGAACTGACGGGCGATTTCGTGATGAAAGTGAAACAAGATGGAGAAGTTCCAACGATAGAGAGGGTCATAATATGAATGATTTTTCACTAGAATTGCCAGTGAGAACAAACAAGCCGAGAGAAACCGGACAGTCCATTTTAATTGATAACGGCTATCCCTTGCAATTTTTCAAAGATGTCATAGCCGGAGCGTCCGACTATATTGATTTTGTGAAATTCGGCTGGGGCACCTCATTACTTACGAAAGATCTTGAAGAAAAAATCAGCACACTGAAAGAACATGACATTACATTTTTCTTTGGCGGCACACTGTTTGAGAAGTACGTAAGCCAGAAAAAAGTGAATGAATTTCATCGGTACTGCACCTATTTCGGCTGTGAATATATTGAGATTTCAAACGGTACGCTCCCGATGACAAATAAAGAGAAAGCGGCTTACATTGCTGATTTTTCTGATGAATTTCTTGTGCTCAGTGAGGTGGGCAGCAAGGATGCGGAATTAGCAAGCCGGCAAAGCTCTGAGGAATGGCTTGAATATATCGTTGAGGATATGGAAGCGGGCGCGGAAAAAGTGATTACAGAAGCCAGAGAAAGCGGAACGGGAGGAATCTGTTCCAGCAGCGGCGATGTCAGATTTCAAATTGTTGACGACATCATTTCCTCGGATATTGATATCAACAGGCTGATTTTTGAAGCGCCTAACAAAACGCTTCAGCAAGGGTTTATTCAAAAAATCGGGCCGAATGTGAATCTGGCCAATATTCCATTTCATGATGCCATCGCGTTGGAAACGCTGCGTTTAGGGCTAAGATCCGATACCTTTTTTCTGTAAAACAGCGGCTGCGGGGCTCTCGTCGTGAAGAGAGCCTCTGCCTATTATTTTTTATGGCGGTACATAGGCGTGAGATAGGGAAGTGAGGTCAGGCGGATGTTGTAGATGAAGTCGATGACTCTTGTCGATATCACCTGGCATATGAGGGCTTGAATGACGATGCCCCAGTCAATAATAGACGCGGTGACCATAAAAATGATGCAATTCATGATGAGCAGGATCGTTCCGGGATTCCCGCCGCGGTAGATAGAAATCATCAGAGCAAGGGCTCCGAATCCTCCGTTCGAAATTTTATATTTGTATAAAAGTCCGATTCCGAGTCCCAATAACACTGCGCCGCTTGCCAGATCAAGCCACAGGTTAGATGTGATATCAGGAAAAACTGCATCAAAGATCAATACCGAGACAGAGGTGACGGTGATAGAAGCGAGGGTGCCGGTGAATGTTCTCATCTCCAGCCATTTTAAAGCGGTAAAAAGCATTGATACATTCACAGCCCACACTGAAAATCCGTGGGGGATTTGAAACAGATAATGCAATAGCACCGCAATACCTGCTGCACCGCCTGTCGGAATATCATGCGGAAATAAAAACAAGGACATGCCGAGTCCCTGTAGTACGCCGCCTACGACAATCATAAACGTAAGTTTTGCTTTCATCAGCAGTTCAGCCATTAAGTCATTTGCTCCTTTATGAAAAGACTTGTCCGCTGTTTTCATTTTATGAGGCTGTCCATTATTTATGTCTCAAAATAAAGAAATGGCCCAGCTTAATAGGCTGAGCCATCCCACTTGTAGCGATTGACGATCTCCATATTGATCTCTGTGCCAATGCCTTTTCCTTTCGGGATGTGGACCATTCCTTTTGAAGGCTGCAGGCTGACGAGATCTGTAAAAGGATTCTCCATGACGTCCCACTCGATCGGTTCAATGTGATCGTTCTTCATTTTAGACCATGGGGGCAGACAGGCTTGTGCAAATAAAGCATAGAGCCGTGAGAGCGATCCGTCATATGCATGGGCGGATGCTCTGACGCCGAAATAACGCGCGAGCTGGAGGCAGTCCCGAAACTCATCAATTCCGTTGACATGCATGACATCGGGCTGAATGATATCCAAACAGCGCTGTGAAAGGAGAGGCACATATTGCGCCGGGCCTTTCATGTTTTCTCCGCCGGCAACAGGAACAGACAAACGGCTTCGAAGCATAGCGTAATCCTGCGGCTGATCAAAGGGCAAAGGCTCCTCAAGCCAGCCAATGTTCGTCCATTCGGAGAAATAACGCTCCCATTTAAAAGCCGCAGCGGCATCGTAGCTTTGGTTTGCGTCCAGAATCATCGTAATGGAGCTGCCTGCTGTATGCTGCAGCGCATTGATGTGCCGGACATCCTCCTTGAATGAAGTCCCGCCAATTTTGACTTTGATTTGCTCAAACCCTTTTTTCAACTGGGCTTCAACATTGGAGACTGAGCGGCTGATCCATTGCGGGGAGTCTGAGTACGATTGAAAAGACGCGTACACAGGAATCTCCTCTCTGTATCGCCCGCCCCATAATTCGCAAACCGAACAATCGGCAGCTTTGGCTGCAATCTCTGTCAGCGCCATGCTTACAGCGGAGGCCGCCCGCTGGTGCCATTTTTGAATCGTGCGCACTAATGACAGGCGGCTGCCGGCCTGTTTTCCTAATAGAAATGGGATGATCCGCTTCGTAAAACCGACATGGAGAGCAGGGAGCCAATCAACGCATTCTCCCCAGCCGTCTATCCCGCTTTCGGTGATAATCCTGATGAGATAACAAGTCCGATATCGTTTAAACCCATTGGCATCTCCGTATGGCTTTTCTAATCGGTGAAATAGCGGAAAGGTTTCAATCCGTACAATTTTCACACTGGGTGCTACCTTTCCTCAGCGGGCTGGAGCCGATTGCCAGCCATTTTAGGGTCTTCTTTTTCTTTTGTTTCTTCATTGTTTTGCTTCACATGGATGAGCATCATCACAAGAATCCCGACAACGAGAGTCAATCCCGCGATGCTTAAAAACATGCCGGGTCTGGACCATTGCATCAGGCGGCCGAAAATCGGAGGACCGATCGCTACCCCTAAGAAACGTACAGAGCCGTACAGCGAGGTGACAAATCCCCGTCTTTCTTTGCCGACAGCCCCGGTAATAAAACTGTTCACACAAGGAAGGACAAGACCTGAGCCTATACTGCTCAGTACAAGAACACTGATAAAAAGGACAAGATTTTCAATGAATGACAGTGCCGCGTAGGATACGGTCATGAACGCCAATCCAAGTACGATCAGCTTTTTCATTAACGATTGCTTTTGCCCGATTTTGCTTCCTGTTGTATAGGACGTCACACACATAACCAAAAGCGGGATCGCTAAAATCAAGCCTTTTTTCACGCCGTCGGTATCGTATGTTTTTTCAAGAACATCTGAGAGATAAAACAGGATGCCGAATAAAGTAAACAAACAGGTCGCACCGGCTAAATAAGCGGTAAACAGCCATCTGCCTTCATGTTTAAAGACACTTAACAGCCCTTTTGCATATTTTCCGATTGGTGGCGGTTCTTTTTCCTTTTTCTTTTCTTTAATAAAAATCCAAGTCAGTACGATCGAAATGATACAAAACACAGGAAAGGCAAAAAACGCGCCATACCAGACAAGCAGGGCGATCAGCGAGCCAATGATCGGCGATAGCACTTTCCCCATGCCGTTTGAAGCTTCAACAAGGCCGAGCACCTTGCTCTCCTGGGCGCCTTTAAACAGATCTCCCGTCAGTGCCATGGCAATTGGGCCGGTTCCGGCTGCCCCGATTCCCTGTAACGCTCGTCCTGCCATGACCCAAGGATAGGCATTGTCAAAAAAACCTGCCGCAAACCCGGCTAACAAACCGCCGGCACCATACAAAATTAAGCAGGGAATAATGATGACTTTCCTTGAGAATCGGTCTGCGAGATAACCGACAATCGGAATCGCAAATGCTGCAATCAAGGAAAATACTGTGATCACGAGACTGACTTGAAATTGTGATAAATGAAGTTCAGATTTCATTTTTGGCAAAATCGGAATAAGCATCGAGTTTCCTAGGGTTAATATTAAAGGGATTGAACCGATTGCTACAATCGTCATTCCATTATTTTGTTTTGATGATTCCATCTCAGAGCACACTCCTTTTCTTCTGCTTAGAATGTCCCTGATGGCTTCGTTTATTCAGCGATCAGACAGCAAAAAACCGAACAGAAGATACCTGTTCGGGAAAAAAGAGGGTTAACCGAGAGCCTGTGAAATCAAAGCATATATGTGTCCATTTTGAATAGGCGCTTTTTTCTGATAGAACAAAAGCGGAGGTTCATCATCTTTATGAAATCCCATTTCTATCAGGCTGTCATGCAGAGACGTGTGTTCACTGGGTATATCGATTCGCATCGGCCCTTGTTTGCCGGCCGCCAGCCTGTTAATTATCTGTGCTGCAACATCTGATGATGGAGCGATGATGGGGCCGAATTTCAAATTGGCCGGTGTCTGTACAGAAAGTCCGTAGCCAATGAGCTGTCCGTCCTGATTTCTGGCGATGATACATTCGCATGAAGCAGAAATAAGCTGCTGCAAAAGGTTTGATCGATCTCCGCCAAAGGCAGCCAGATCCGCCGCGGTTAAGTCGTGAAAGTCTTGTTCTCTAAAGGATGTCAGTTCAGCATCAAGCTTTTTTGTATAAGGTTGAAAACTGTGACAGCTGTACTTTCGCACTGAACCTGCCGTATGAAAACCTGCTTTTTCATAAAGCGGCAAACCTTCTTTTGTGGCGCAAAGTCTGATGGCGGTGTTTTCATCTGTTTGGGTAATACAGGCGTTTACCATACGCCGGCCAAGACCGAGCCGTTGATATTCCTTGTCAACGATAACAAGGCCGATAGAAGTAAGACGGCCAAACAAAAACAAGCCGATGCAGGAAATAATATCACCGCTGACATTTTGATAACCGAAAAAGCGTCCCTGCTGAACAAGCAGTTTCAGCTCTTGTTCGCCATAATCCGGCCACCCGGCTTGCCCGCAAAGCCGCAATAAGCCGGAAACGTGTTCTTCATGAAGCTTAATCAGTTCATCTACTACGTCCATAAGATCACCTGCTTGTTCTAAGTGTTTTGTACATGACAATATGATTGCCAATGCCGGGAATGTCAAATGGTTCGCCAAGTTCCTTCCAGCCAAGCTTGGCATAGTAGCCCTTGACATGGTGTCTTGCGTTGCACCATACCGCCTGAACGCCGCTCTCCGCCAGTTTGTGCTCCGCGTGTTTGATCAGCGTGCTTCCAGCTTTTTGATCGCGATATCCCTCGAGCGTTGCCATGCCTCTCAGCCGATACGCAGAGGCTTCCGTTAATAAAGGCTGACTTTGCGGGGAAAAAGAAGCGATGCTGATCAGCTTTCCTTCAAAAAACGCGCCGAGATGAAAGGAGCCTTTTGCATGATCCTCTTCATATTTGCATTGTTCAATGGATTGATGGGGACGCAGAATGCGATGCCGGATTTCATATGTATCTTCCGCGGAAATGGTTTTGACTTCGAGCATAATGTTCCTCCTCATGATTGTTTTTCTATATCGTAACACGAATCTCGTTGAAAAAGACTGCCCGATTCGATCAGGCAGTCTTTTGGAAATTAATGCAAAAAGATATTTTGGCGCTGCTCATCTTTTTGCTGAATATATGATGTGAGCTCAGCGGTTAAGTCAGATCTGAGGAAAGGCGTTATCAAGTAGATGCCGTTAAACAGCTCGCATGCCGTATCCAGCAGGGAGCGTGCAATTGCAAGGCCTTCCGCCTTTTGCTTTTCTTTATCTTCACCGGCATGGGCCATTTTTTCGCGAATCGTATCAGACAGCTTAATGCCGGGAATTTCATTATGGATGAATTCGGCATTCCGGCTGCTTGTCAGCGGCATGATGCCGATATAGATCGGCGTCTTCAGATGTTTTGTTTCGTTATGGATATCGACAAGCTGCTGCTCGGAATAGACAGGCTGAGAAACAAAATAATCTGCGCCGCAATCTATTTTTTTCTCAAGCCGTTTTACCGCTTTATCCAGATGGCGGACGTTAGGATTAAATGCGGCGGCAACTGAGAAATTCGTTTTCTTGCCGAGCGGTTTTCCAGACAGAGACAGACCTTCATTGAATTGTTTGATCAGCCTGATTAAATCAAAAGATGTTAAATCATATACAGACGTCGCCCCAGGAAAATCCCCGATTTTAGAAGGGTCACCTGTAATAGCAAGCACGTCATTCAGCCCTAACGTATCAAGGCCCATTAAATGTGACTGTAAGCCGATAATGTTACGGTCACGGCACGTAATATGGACAAGGGAACGCATATCGAGCTGCTGCTTGACAAGGGCGCCGCAGGCAACATTGCTGATCCGCGGGGTCGCCAAAGAATTGTCGGCGAGTGTCAGGGCATCGATTCCCGCTTCTTTTAATTCAGCAGCAGCGGACAGAAATTTGTCAAAGCTTAGTTTTTTCGGCGGGTCCAGCTCTACGATAATAGAGCGTTTTTTCGCTGCGATCTCATCCAGGCCGGGCTCGGTTCGCTCGTGATGAACAGAAATGAATTCTTTCGCCCGGGTTTTGACTTCTTTTTCCGTAATCGGAGCCAGCCCGCCAACCGCTTCCGCCATCGCCCTGATGTGATTCGGCGTTGTGCCGCAGCAGCCGCCGATAATCCGCGCACCTTGCTTACGGAATTCTGACGCGCTGTTTTGAAAATACGTGTCGTCTGTTTCATAGACGAGCCGTCCCTCTTCAAGCGAAGGAAGACTGCTGTTCGGATAAACGGATAAGAATACGTCATCAAAAATCGGCACTTCGCTTAGCGCTTCAATCATGTGATAAGGGCCGAGGCGGCAGTTAATGCCGACAATATCAGCTCCGAGATCCGCAATCGAGCGCAATGCGTCAGAAAGCGGCGTTCCGTCCTGCAATACGCCTTGCTCGTGCATGGAGACATTGAGCATAATCGGAAGATCAGTCTCTTTGCGCGCGATTTTCAGCACTTCACGGGCTTCTTCCAAATCATAATATGTTTCTAACAGCAAGCCATCCGGCTCTTCATGCAGCAGCAGATACAGCTGCTCGCGGAAGCTGCGCTTAATTTCGTCAAGACTGTATGCGTTTTTATTAAATGTGCGTATGCCGCCCATCGTTCCAAGCACGTATGCATCGCCTGCTGAAGCCCGCGCGATCTTTACGGCCTCCTGATTCATTTTTTTGATGTCATCCTCAAGCCCGTGTCTGGATAATTTAATATAGTTGGCTCCGTACGTATTCGTTTGAATAATGTTGGCTCCCGCTTCAACGTACGCTTTATGTATGCGCTGAATTTCCTCCGGCTTTGAAATATTAAGCTCCTCAAAACACCTGTCAATACCATAGGAGTAGAGGAGCGTCCCCATGGCGCCGTCACCGATTAACACCTGTCTTTGCAAATCTTCTAAAAGTCCCATTGTCTGCCTCCTTTATTCACATCAGCAAGGAAAAAAGAGAAATAAAAAAAGTCCTCTTAAGAAGAAGACTTTGTCAGTGATTTTGTCTCTTCTTATCTTCCAAGCTGTTCGAGCTTGCTGGATTTAGCACCTTGGTCATGGCTGATCGCCATTACACCGGTTGCTGAAGCTTCGTCGGGCCAGTCCCTCTGCTTCTCTTGATAAGAACGGATATGAAATTTTCATGTCAGGAAGTGCCAAAAGATATCTGGCGTTTTTCCCTTTCTCCAAATTTACCGAAAATAAAGACAATAATCAATAGGAATCAGAAAATTTATCTGAAATTTATAAATTGAACGTCAATTGGTAGGTCTGCTCCCCGCACAGCTGAGATAATCTGCTGCAGGTCATCTTTGTTTTTTCCGGTGACACGCACTTGATCATCCTGCACCTGAGACTTTACTTTCAGTCCGGAGTTTTTGATGATCGTATTGATTTTTTTTGCGTTGTCCTTGTCAATGCCTTGAACAAGCTTTGCACGCTGGCGTACCGTTCCGCCTGACGCGTTTTCAACCTTGCCGTACTCAATGTTTTTTGTCGGTACGTTTCGTTTAATCAATTTGCTGACCAGCACATCTTTCAGCTGGCTTAATTTGAAGTCGTCATCAGAAACGAGGACCAGCTCCTCTTTATCTAAAGAAATGTCGCTTTTGCTGCCTTTAAAGTCGTATCGGGTACTGATTTCCTTCAGTGCGATTTGGATTGCGTTTTGCACTTCAGGCAATTCCACCTTGGATACAATATCAAATGAGCTTTCTTTTGCCATATGAAAACCTCCATAACATTTAACTTATGTGTTGATTATAGTAGAATAAAGAGAAACTTCCAACAGAACAAAGAATCAATTTGTGATGATTGGAAAAAATGTTAACAAAATCCGCAGAGGAATAAGCGGAACAGGAAGGACGATAGCATGAGACCAGGGCAGCAATTAACCTTGAGTATAGATCACCAAACAGACTTCGGTTACTTTTTAACCGATGGGGAAGATACGATTCTCTTACATAACAGTGAAATGACTGAGGATATCGAGGACAGAGACGAAGTAGAAGTCTTTATATACGTCGACCAGCAGGAAAGGCTTGCGGCCACGATGAAAATTCCGGTCATCAGCGCGGATGAATATGGCTGGGTTGAAGTGGTGGATAAAGTGGAAGATATGGGCGTTTTCGTTGATGTCGGTTTATCGAAGGACGCACTAGTCGCAACTGAGCATTTGCCGCCGTACGAAGATGTCTGGCCGCAAAAAGGGGACAAACTTTACTGTATGCTGAAGGTGACGAACCGGGGGCGCATGTTTGCGAAACCAGCGCCGGAAGATATCATCAGCGAACTGTTTACCGACGCTTCAGAAGATCTGATGAATAAAGAGCTGACAGGTACGGTGTACAGGCTGATCGCATCGGGTTCATTCGTGATCACGGATGACGGTATCCGCTGTTTTATTCACCCGTCAGAAAGAAAAGAGGAGCCAAGACTGGGTTCAAGAGTCACAGGCCGGGTGATTCAAGTGAAAGAAGACGGTTCAGTCAACTTGTCGCTGCTTCCGAGAAAACAGGATGCAATGTCAGTTGATGCTGAGTGCATTCTAACGTATATGAGAATGAGAAACGGTGCCATGCCGTACAGTGACAAAAGCCAGCCTGACGATATCAGAGAACGTTTTAATATGAGCAAAGCCGCCTTTAAACGCGCACTGGGCCATTTGATGAAAAACGGAAAAGTGTATCAGGAAAATGGATGGACATACGAGAAAAAATAGCATGAAAACGGCTCGCCTGCAGCAGACTGCGGAGCGAGCCGTTTTTTTATGTCTAGTTTAATTCATCAACCAGTGTTCTGATTGCCATTTCGCGATCCACATTGTCTGAAATCGCAATCGGCGTAATATCAATGGCGAGAATGATCAGAATCAGGGTACCTGCTGCAGCAACATAAGAAACATAATAGAAATAGTTAGCGGTATCAACAGTGTTGACAAGCTCGGCCTGAACTCTGGATGTATCATCCTTAGAAGCGGCGATTTCCTTTGCAGCTTCTACTTTTTCTTCAACGATTTGACCTGCTTTTTTCAGCAGTTCATCCACTTTCAATGCATCTTTGCTGTAAACAGCTTTCTTCAGGTTATCAAAAAAGTCAGCATCCTCTTTTTTAATATCAGCGACAACCTGATTGGCAAAAGCCTTTGCCTGTTTTGTGTTGAGTTTGTCTGTCATCGCTTTATTAAAGACCTCTGGAAGCTGTTTGCCAACTTCCCCTTGGGCAAACACAAAGCCTTTAAAAATTTCCTCACCTGAATACTCAAGCTGCTTTGCCTGTGCCACACTTTCTTGCTGCTTCACCAAAAACACAGTCGTCACCAATACAACCGACAAAAATACTAGAAACGCCTTCTTCAAACTGAAACCTCTCCCTTCTTGTGTTTTTTATTCCACAACAGTCTGCGAATATATGTAAATTGAATCGTGGAATCGATAGGAGTGAGATACAATATCAAAATGCCGGCCATGATAATCGAAAAACTGATGAGGCCCAGCATGACTGCAAAAATCTCATGCATAAAAACAGCGATGATCAAAATCAATCTCCAATGCTTCTTCGGCGCAAACAGCGCCGCGAAGATGACAATTTGAACCAGCAGCGTCCCCCATGTCGGAATCACCACGAACGGACTTGTTACAATTGGCTTCGTTAACGCCTGAAAAAAGCCGTTGAAGCCAATGGTTTTTTCCTGGGCGAAATAATAGACGGCCGTTCCGTCCACCCATTCCTGCTGAGACAGCTTAGCGACGGTAGAGTGAAAATAAAGCACCGCCACTTGGATTCTGATCACAAAATAAGAAATAAAAGCTGTTATTTTTCCAAGTGTTCTTTTGCCCTCTATAGGTCTCGTACTCCAATGCCATTTTCTCGGATCGGTCAGCGTGATGGGAAGCAGTAAAAAGGTCATGACGGCTGCTGCCTGCTCGCCTCCGTCGATGACGATCAGCGATGACTGCAGGCTGTAACTGACATACCAATGCAGAACCCCGGTGATTCTGGGGCGCCAGCCAATGACAACAAGCACCAGAATGACAATGCAGACCCACCTGAAAAGATTTAACATCATATAGTTATTTTCGCCGAGGCAAAAGAGACTGAGATTCATTTTACAAGCTGGATAGCTGCTGATCCCGCTGGCTGGCTTCATAATGAGGCTCGGGTGATTGATGAGCAGCGTCAGCAGGCTGGATAGCGCAATGATGCTTCGCGCGAGGCCGTATACATTTGTCCACGGGTTTCTTTCGTCCCATCTGGTGATGGTCTGTTTTATGTTTTCGAGCATGAGATCACAACCTTGACTATGCTTTTTACCTGATAAGACGAAGGGGTGTATTTAGAATAGCTCCAAGGAACAATATCCTCTTTCGTCAAATAGTAGCTGCCACAAAGCAGCGGGCGGGGAGCGGGTGTTTTTAATTGCACGGTTTTGGCTTTGCTTTTGCATGCGCCGAGGTCCTTTTCTTTACATGCTGTCCACTGTTCCTTGCCGACTTGGCTGTAGATCACGCCCATTTCAACGCCTTGTGACCGCCCATACCGATACAGGCCGAATAGGTTGTCAGCCCTCATATTGGGCCATCTGACCTTGGCGCTGGCATTTTCAGCCTCATATAAGCCGATTGCAGTATCACGCGGATTTTTGCTGAAAAAGCCCCAGCCCTGAGGGAGGATGCTGGACATGAGAAATTTGGAGTCCTTTGTCAGCGGAATTGGGGTTGTCCCTAAGCTGCCAATAATAGAAAACAGAAATAGCGAACCCCAAAGGATTGAAAAAATGACAAAAAATGATATCGATTTCTGCATTCGACTGCTCCTTTTAACCTGAAGAATCGTTTTTACACTTTTCATAATATAAAAACATTTATGTAATAAAAAGGTTAAAAAGTATGGGAAATTCCATTTTTGTTAAAAGAAAAAACAGGACATTTTACACTGCTATATGTGATTGATATATAGTGTTTTTTTCGATATATTTAAACCATGAAAACGAATCAAGTTAATGACCGCTGGATTGTTCAATTTCGAAAAGGGATTTTCGAGCTGGCCATCCTATCCCTTCTGCGTTCTAAACCGATGTACGGTTATGAGCTGACGTCATCCTTAAAAACCACCTCGGCGCTGGCTATTTCAGAGGGAGCGATTTATCCGATTTTGAAACGTATGACCGAGAAGGGATGGATCGAATTTTTTTGGGAAGATTCACTGGACGGCCCGAAAAGAAAGTATTACAAAATGACGCAAAAAGGAGAAGAAATGTTAAAAGAACGGCTGGAGAAATACCTGGAAACCCATCAAGCCTTACTGTCTTTATCGGGGGATTTGCTATGAATGGACAGCTTATCATTGACCGATACATGGAGGAACTAAATGCAGAGCTGGCGAATATGCCTGATGTAGAGAGAGAAAACGCTATCGACGAATTAAAGGGGCATATCACCGCTTTCGTTCAAGACAGAATCAAAGCCGGCCTTAGTGAAGAGGAACTGCAGGAAGCTGTTGAATCTGAATTTTCTCATCCGAAGGAGCTTGCCGAATTGATGATGGGTGATGGGGGAGAGACGAAAAGGAGGAGGTCTTTATTGGGCAAAAGCTGGATTTCGGTCCTTCTCATTGTCACGATTATCGCCCTGCCGCTGCTGCCGTCCGACTTCAGACATCTGCCGCTGGCTGTTTATTTAATGGTGCTCGCCGGATATGTATGGAAGCGGAAAAAATTGGTGATGTTTGCAGGTGTCAGAAAAAACAAAATGCGCTCTCAAAAGGAGATTGTCAAGATTTCGCGAGTCGGTGCGGTTTATCTGCTGTTTTTAGCAGTGGTGCTCCTTTTGAGCCCGTTCCTCAATGCGCTTGTCGTCCTGCTGCTGATTGCAGTAAGCTGCGCCGCTTTTTTTCTTTTTCTTAACATCAAGTAATCTTGTAGGAGGCTGTAAGATGGAAATCAGCATCAATTATCTATTAATTGTCATCGCGCTTTTATTCTTTGTGGTTGCCTATTTTGTCGGAATCAAAAAACAAACCTGGATGTTGGCTGGGTTTAACGAGGCGCGTATACGGGATAAAGATCGGCTGGCCAGAATAGCAGGCTACTTTTTCTTGAATTCCGGTTTGTTCATTTTGCTGAATAGTTTTATCTCATTTCAAGGTCAGGAGCAGCTCATACCTCCGCTTATACTGGCATATGGAGCAGGGGTTATTATTTATGTCAATAAAAAATTAGTAGAGTAGAAAAAGAAGGGCAGAGCGAAATATCTCTGCCCTTCTTTTTTGGGAAAATAAGAACGAAGCACCACATACAAGTTTTTGTATTTTTGATAGGATGAAGAAAAATGGTAGATTCCAAAATAGGAAGGATGTGGTGTTTTGCGCAACTTGACCAAGACATCTCTATTACTGGCCGGCTTATGCACAGCGGCCCAAATGGTTTTTGTAACACATGCCTCAGCTGAAGAAAGCATCGAATACGACCATACGTATCAAACCCCTTCATACATCATCGAAAAGTCACCGCAGAAGCCGGTACAAAACACAACCCAGAAAGAATCGCTATTTTCCTATCTTGACAAGCATCAAACGCAGTTTAAGCTCAAAGGGAATGCGAACAGCCATTTTCGCGTTTCGAAAACCATAAAGGATCCAAAGACAAAACAAACGTTTTTTAAATTAACGGAGGTTTACAAAGGAATTCCGATTTACGGCTTTGAACAAGCGGTCGCGATGAAGGAAAACAAACAAGTGAAAAGTTTCTTTGGAAAGGTGCATCCGCAAATCAAGGACGTCTCCGTCACACCGTCTATTTCTGAGAAAAAAGCAATACATACAGCAAGGCGTGAGCTCGAGGCTTCCATTGGAAAAATCGAATATCTTGATGGGGAACCAAAAGGCGAATTATATATCTATCCACACGACGGTGAATATGATCTCGCCTACCTTGTGAGACTCTCGACATCTGAACCTGAGCCTGGCTATTGGCATTATTTCATCGATGCCAAAAACGGAAAGGTCATCGAGTCCTTTAATGCCATTCATGAAGCGGCAGGTACAGGAATCGGCGTGTCAGGTGATGAAAAAAGCTTTGACGTCACAGAACAAAATGGGCGCTTTTATTTGGCTGACGAAACAAGGGGAAAAGGGATCAATACATTTGACGCGAAGAACCTGAACGAAACCTTGTTTACGCTTTTGTCTCAACTGATCGGGTATACGGGCAAAGAAATAGTCAGCGGCACGTCCGTATTTAATGAACCTGCGGCTGTAGACGCACACGCAAATGCGCAAGCCGTTTACGATTATTACAGCAAGACATTTGGCCGTGATTCTTTTGATCAAAACGGAGCAAGGATTACGTCTACCGTGCATGTCGGCAAACAATGGAACAATGCTGCGTGGAACGGTGTCCAGATGGTATACGGGGATGGAGACGGTTCGAAATTTAAGCCGCTGTCTGGATCGCTCGACATTGTCGCGCATGAAATCACACACGCAGTCACACAGTATTCCGCCGGTCTTTTATATCAAGGAGAACCCGGTGCATTAAATGAGTCCATTTCTGACATTATGGGCGCGATGGCTGACCGTGATGATTGGGAGATCGGCGAAGATGTCTATACTCCTGGTATTGCAGGAGATTCATTGCGGTCATTGGAGGACCCATCTAAGCAGGGAAATCCAGATCATTACTCGAACCGCTACACAGGAACAGAGGATTATGGCGGAGTCCATATCAATTCGTCCATTCACAATAAAGCAGCTTATCTTCTTGCAGAAGGAGGCGTGCACCACGGTGTACAGGTTGAAGGGATTGGGCGTGAAGCAAGTGAACAAATTTACTATCGGGCTTTAACATATTATGTAACGGCATCTACAGATTTCAGCATGATGAAGCAAGCGGCGATTGAAGCTGCCAATGATTTATACGGTGAAGGCTCGAAGCAATCAGCTTCAGTCGAAAAGGCGTATGAGGCTGTCGGCATTCTATGAGCAAACAAAAACAGTCAGGACACAGAGTCTGACTGTTTTTGTTTGCTCATTTTCTTAAAAAGAATATCGCCAATGTACCTGGACCGGCATGCGAGCCGATGGCTGAACTGATTGGATGCATAATGATTTCTTTCGGCTTGAACGCTTCCTCAATCAGGTGTTTCATATCCGTGGCTTTTTCTTTGTTCGCGGCGTAGCTAATCCCGACGGTTTGATTGCTCCAATCATCCCCGCGCTCTTTCATAAGCTCGATGATCCGTTTGAAAAGTTTCTTCTGTCCGCGAATTTTTTCCAGAGGCACAAGCTTGCCGTCCTCCATCTGAAGCAGCGGTTTAATATTCAACAGGCCGCCGACAAAAGCGGACGTTTTGGATATCCGGCCGCCCCTCGCGAGATATGTTAAATCATCAACGGTAAAAATGTGTTCAAGCTGGCTGCAAAAGTTCTTTACAGACGTTTCAATTTCTTGTATTGTATTCCCGTTGATACAGAGATCGGCAGCATGCCGGACAGCCAGACCGTATCCTAATGAAGCGCATTTGGAATCAATGACCCGCAAATCGAAATCGGGGAATTCCTCCTTCACTTCATTGGCGATCATTACAGCTGTCTGATACGTGCCGGAGAGACCTGAGGAAAAGGCAATGTAAAGAGCGGGATCACCTGTTTCGGCATATTGCAAAAACACATTTTTAATCGTTTGCGGTGAGGCTTGGGACGTCTTAGGCGTTTCTCCATTTTGCATCGCTTCAAATATTTGATCCGCATGAATTGTGACTGCATCTTCGAATTCTTTATCGCCGAGAGAAACCCTGAGCGGAATAAAGCCAATGCCTTTTTCTTCAAAATAAGAACGAGGCAAATCAGTGGCGCTGTCAGCGATGAGATGAACTGTCATATTGCTTCCCTTCTTTCCGTTATCGCTCGTTATCATGAGAGTTAAGCCAACTATATCATATTAATTTGCCAAAATCGTGTTCAAATATTTGTTTTAAGGGAAAACATAATAAAGAAGAAAGAGCGGAGGAACATGCCATGGTACTAGATCAAACAAAAAAATTACTCATCGTCATCATCGGCGCTTTACTCAATGCTGCCGGGCTGAACTTATTTTTGATACCTGCAGATGTATATGCCAGCGGATTTACAGGTGTTGCCCAGCTTTTATCAAGCGTCGTTGATCAATATGCCCCCTTTTACATATCGACGGGAACGCTCTTGTTCCTCTTAAACATTCCGGTCGGTATTTTAGGATGGCTGAAGGTCGGCAAATCGTTTACAGTGTACAGCATTTTAAGTGTCGCACTCACTACTCTGTTTATGGGGATCCTGCCGGAAACAAGCCTGTCACATGACATTTTGCTGAACGCGGTGTTCGGCGGCGTCATTTCCGCAGTCGGTATCGGCTTAACATTAAAATACGGAGCTTCGACAGGCGGGCTTGATATCGTCGCCATGGTACTTGCAAAGTGGAAGGATAAACCCGTCGGCACGTATTTCTTCATTCTGAACGGGATTATCATCTTGACGGCAGGATTATTGCAAGGTTGGGAGAAAGCATTATATACCCTGGTTACACTATATGTGACAACGAGGGTGATCGACGCCATTCACACTCGCCACATGAAGCTTACGGCAATGATTGTGACGAAAAAAGCGGACGAAATCAAGGAAGCCATTTACGGAAAAATGGTGCGCGGCATCACAACTGTTCCGGCAAAAGGAGCATTTACGAACGAACAGAAAGAAATGATGATTATCGTCATCACGAGGTATGAACTGTACGATTTAGAAAAGATCGTCAAAGAAGTTGATCCAAAAGCATTTACGAACATCGTTCAAACGACAGGGATTTTTGGTTTCTTTAGAAAAGACTGACGAAAGCAGGTGGAAGTCGTGAAACGGCTGCTTGTGATGCTCCTCCCCGTGCTGCTTTTGATAGGCTGCGGGAAAGATGAGCAGACAGAACCCGATAAGGAGGTATCAGGCGGAATGGAGAATCAAGAGGTTGTTTTATCTATTGACGCAATTCAGGAGCCTGAACAAATCAAGTTTAACATGTCGCTGAAGAACCAAAGCGAACGTGCTATTGAGTTTCAATTCAGCACAGGGCAAAAATTTGAACTTGTCGTGTATGATTCTGAGCACAAAGAAAGATACCGTTATTCGAAAGACAAAATGTTTACGCAGGCTTTTCAAAACCTGACGCTTGAATCTGGAGAAACATATGATTTCTCTGATGTGTGGAAGGAAGTCCCTGAGCCCGGAACCTATGAGGTAAAGGTGACATTTAAGGGCAGGGCGGAAAATCTCAAGCAGGTTCAGGCTGTTCAGCAGTTTGAAGTCAAATAAGAGGCTATGGCGAGTCGCCATAGCCTTTTTTTATTGCAGTTTGTCCAGCTGATTTTGAAATTGATGCAACTGTTGACGTTCCGCATCTGTCGAATTGGCATACGCAGAAGATACAGCATTTTTGGCTCTCAGAATCGCTTGCTCCTGATCGCCTTCCTCAAAGCCGTTTGTCACCATGACCGCCTGTTGAACAAATGATTTTGCCTGCTGAAACAGTTCATTTCTCATTTAATATTCATACTGCCTTTCAGCCGAGTCTCGTGCCGCGGCATGCTGGTGAGCTTCTTCTAAAGTAGACCGATATGGAAATCTTGCGGCGTGTAGCCCGATGGAGTCTTTACCCTGCTGAATAAACCTTCTGGATTTGCTTCGTTTACCCATTTTGAGACTGCCCCCTTCCATACTTTGACGAGATGAGTCGTCTTCAATAGTATGGTGGGGTAAAGTAAGGTTTATGAGTGGGAAAAATTAATACGGACCTTCTTTAAAGTGAGAAATATTCTTTCAAAAACCTTGCCACGCCGTCCTCTTCATTTGTGGCCGTAGTTCGGTTGGCAATCTGCTTGACCGCGTCAATTCCATTTCCCATTGCAACGCCGCAGCCTGCAAATTCAAGCATTTCCAAATCGTTATCCTCATCTCCAAAAGCAATGATCCGCTCCCTCGGCACGCCGTAATAATCGCTGATTTTCTGCAGGCCGACCGCTTTATTCATGCCGCTTTTGATAATTTCAATGACATGCCAAGGAGCGGCCCATCTTCTATGGTCGATCACCTCGGCATGCACATCCGATAAATATGAGCGTATTGCCGGCACATCCTCTTCCTTTGCATGTATGAGTACGGACGTCACATCTTCACCGAGATTTTCCCGCAAGTCTCCGACCGTTACATTTGTTGTGTTCATGTTAAAGGCATCTATCAGGTGCTCATCATGGTAATGAAAGTATACGTCGTCAATCACTTCAGCAAGCACGTTATGTACGTTGTAGCTCTCGCTGATATCCACGAGCTGTTTGACAACATCAAGCGGCAGTGACGTATGATATCGTCCCCAGCTGTCGTCTTGCGGATGATGGACAAATGCTCCGTTAAAATTGACAATTGGCGTTGTCAGCTCCATCTGCTGGTAGTACATGGAACTTGAACGATACGGACGGCCTGTTGAGATGCAGACATGATGCCCGTCATCTTTTAGGCGCTGTATCGTCTGAAGGGTGTTTTCAGATATGGTTTTATCATCCTTTAATAATGTTCCATCTAAATCTAATGCGATTAAATAGGGTTTTGTCTCCATGAAAAGCTCCTTTAACCTTAGATTTTGCTTGTTTTGCCTTACTTACAGTGTAGCTTTTTACCATCTTTATTGTCTACATGTTACACTTATGATTATGGTTATCCTAAGGAGGGGCACATTGTGATACAAATTGAGAATCAAACCGTTTCCGGTATTCCGTTTTTACATATTGTAAAGGAAGAGAACAGGCACCGCGCTGTTCCTCTTGTGATCTTTATCCATGGTTTTACAAGCGCGAAGGAACACAATCTTCATATTGCTTACCTGCTTGCGGAGAAGGGCTTCAGAGCCGTTCTGCCGGAGGCTCTGCACCATGGTGAACGGGGAGAAGAAATGGCTGTCGAAGAGCTGGCGGGGCATTTTTGGGATATCGTCCTAAACGAGATTGAAGAGATCGGCGTACTTAAAAACCATTTTGAAAAAGAGGGCCTGATAGACGGCGGCCGCATCGGTCTCGCAGGCACGTCAATGGGCGGCATCACAACGCTTGGCGCTTTGACTGCATATGATTGGATAAAAGCCGGCGTCAGCCTGATGGGAAGCCCCAATTACGTGGAGCTGTTTCAGCAGCAGATTGACCATATTCAATCTCAGGGCATTGAAATCGATGTGCCGGAAGAGAAGGTACAGGAGCTGATGAAACGTCTCGAATTGCGGGATCTCAGCCTTCAGCCGGAGAAACTGCAACAGCGCCCGCTTTTATTTTGGCACGGTGCAAAAGATAAGGTCGTGCCTTACGCGCCGACCCGGAAATTTTATGACACGATCAAATCCCATTACAGCGAGCAGCCGGAACGCCTGCAATTTATCGGAGATGAAAACGCTGACCATAAAGTCCCGCGGGCAGCTGTGTTAAAAACGATTGAATGGTTTGAAACGTACTTATAAAGCACTAAGTTATTAACAAGAGCTGAATTTACGTTATACTGTAGAAAAAAGGAGTGAGGGAACGTGGAAGAAGCATTAAAAGAAAACATCATGGGCGCCCTGGAACAGGTTGTCGATCCTGAGCTTGGCGTTGATATCGTGAACCTCGGCTTGGTATATGACGTTGATATGGATGAAGATGGCTTGACGCACATCACCATGACGCTAACATCAATGGGATGCCCTTTAGCGCCGATTATCGTGGATGAGGTGAAAAAAGCATTAGCGGACCTTCCTGAAGTGAAAGACACAGAGGTTCACATTGTATGGAATCCGCCTTGGACTAGGGATAAAATGTCCAGATACGCAAAAATTGCGCTTGGCATTCAATAAAACAAAAGAGGACAGCCTGACATGTGAGGCTGTCCTTTTTTACAGCTGAAAGGAGTGAAAGGAAATGATGTACCTGCTGGCAGTTTTATGCCCGCCGCTTGCTGTTTTGTTTTCGGGAAAACCGTTTCAGGCCTTGCTGAATCTCATATTGACCTGTATCTTTTGGCTGCCGGGCGCGATTCACGCCTGCTTTATCGTCGCCGACCGCCGTGCCGAAAAACGGGCAAGAAGATAATTTGGAAAAATGAGGACGCAGTCATGGTATAATGGTCATAAAAACAGCAGGGAGAGCACTATGAAAAAGAAATTGCTTGCATTCGCGCTTTGTACTGGCGCGTATGCGGCCCTGTTTGCGTACTCTGTGAACTCAGAGCAAAAAACAGACACAAGCGAGATGACGGATGTCAGCCGCCTGATGCCTGTAAAAATAAAGCAGACAGTGAAAGGGCAGGAAGAGGAAACGCTCATTGACACAGTCAAAGAGGCAAATCGAAAAAACATAAAAATTTCAATCGCCGGGGCCCAGCACTCCATGGGCGGCCATACATATTATGAGGACGGCATCGTTCTCGACATGACGGGCTACAACAAAATCCTGTCACTCGATCAAGAGAAGAAAACCATCAGGGTGCAAAGCGGTGCAACGTGGAATGATATCCAGAAATACGTGAATCCATACGGACTCGCGGTAAAAGTCATGCAGTCACAAAACATTTTTACAATCGGCGGATCTCTCAGCGCAAATGCACACGGACGTGATATTCGCTACGGCTCGCTGATTGATACAGTCAAATCATTTCGGCTTTTAAAAGCTGACGGGACGATTATCACTGTCACTCCAAAAGATGATTTGTTTACGGCGGTCATCGGAGGGTACGGCCTTTTTGGCGTGATTCTTGATGTAACGCTTGAGCTGACAGATGATGAGCTGTATGTCATGAAGACAGAAAAAATGAATTACAGCACATACTCAGACTATTTTTCAAAGCATGTAAAAGGAAATCCAGATGTCCGAATGCATCTGGCGCGAATTTCAACAGCGAAAAAAGGATTTCTGAAAGACATGTATGTCACAAATTACGTATTGGCTGATCATCAGGATCAACTGCCATCATACAGCGATCTCAAAGAAGATGAGTATGCGGGAGCCACAAAGTTTGCACTCGGTTTGTCAAGACAGTATGAATGGGGCAGGAATTGGCTGTGGAACACACAGCAATCCTATTTTCTGAGCCAAAACGGCACAGAGATTTCACGCAATAACGTCATGCGGTCCGAATCAAAGTTTCTTGAGTATGAAAACAATGACAACACAGATGTTTTGCAAGAATACTTTGTGCCCGTGAAGGAGTATGGGTCCTATATTGATGACCTGAGACAAACGCTGTCGGACGAAGATCTGAACCTGCTGAACATTACGATCCGCTACGTGCAGAAAAATGAAAAGGCCGACCTTTCCTATGCGAAGGACGATATGTTTTCGCTCGTGCTATTAATAAACGAGGGCTTTTCAAAAGAAGACCAGGCAGATACTGCCCGAATCATCAGGCGCATGACAGACGTTGCCATCAAGCACGGCGGCAGCTATTATCTGCCTTATATGACCTACCAGACAAAAGAGCAAATGAGACAGGCATATCCGGAAAGTGAAGCGTTTTTTCAGAAAAAACGAACCTATGACCCGGATGAGCGCTTTATGAATTACTTTTATCAGAGGTATAAATAATGGGGAAAAACAAATTAAAATGGCTGACATTATCACAAAGCAGCGTGTTTTTCGCAAGCAGCTTAATCTTTCCGTTTTATATTCTGTTTGTGAAAAATATCGGCTCAAGCTACACACAGTTCGGTTTTTCCTACGGATTGTTTGGGTTGAGCGGAGCGCTCATTTACCCGCTCCTCGGACGGCTGTCTGAAAGGTTTGACAGCCGTTATTTTCTGCTTCTGAACTCGTGGGGGATGGCTGTTCTGCTTTTATATGTCCCGCATATCGGAAGCGTCGTTCAAGTGTATATCGTCCAAGTGCTGTTAGGGCTCTTTGGAGCGATGCAAAAGCATGGAGAAAAAGTGCTGATCGCTAATTTTACAGACAGCGGAGAGCGTGGAAAGAAGATTGGGAATTACCATTTTTGGACAGCTGTCTTTTCAGCAGCAGCCATTATGCTCGGGGGCTTTCTCGCTGACTTTTTCACAGTGCAAATGATTTTTTATGCAAGCTCTATTCTATATTTTTTGAGTGGATTGATGATGATGAAAACAGGCTGACGCGGTCAGCCTGTTTTTTTATGCGGCTGAAATGCGGCACCGCATCAACGTTTTTGTGCTGGAGTTGTGCTGGTTTTTTTGAGTGGAATTTCCATTGAACAGAAAATTTATAAATGAATAAAAATATTAAATATACGATTGAATTAATTTTTATTCATGTTATAATGTTAAATAATTTCACAAAGACTAAGAGGGTGAACTTGTTTTGAAAATAGGAATTGTAGGTGCTACAGGATATGGAGGCACCGAACTTGTCAGGATTCTCTCGCATCATCCTCATGCAGAGGAATGCATACTTTATTCATCCAGCGGAGAAGGGAATGTCTATAGCGAGGGTTATCCTCATCTTACCGGCTTAGCGGATCAGCAGCTGAAGCCGATTGATATGAATACGATCAAACACGAAATAGATATCATGTTTCTCGCTGCGCCGCCCGGAGTATCAAGTGAATTGACTCCAAAGCTGGCAGACGCGGGAATTCCGGTTATTGATCTGTCAGGTGATCTGAGGATACAAGAATCGGCTGAATATGAAAAATGGTATAAACGGACAGCGGCACCGAAGGCGGTGATTCAAGAGGCGGTATACGGTCTGGCAGAACTGAATCAACTGCAAATTCAACAGGCGAAACTCATTGCCAATCCAGGCTGTTTTCCAACAGCTGTTTTGCTTGGCCTCGCGCCATTGGCTCAAAAGAAACTGCTCGATGAATCTTTCGTTATCGTTGACGCGAAGACGGGTGTTTCCGGAGCGGGAAGAAAAGCATCCATGGGAACCCATTTTTCTGAGCTGAACGGCAATTTTAAAATTTATAAAGTCAATGAACATCAGCACACGCCGGAAATTGAGCAGGCGCTGAATGAATGGCAGCCAGGCCTCGGGCCCATTACATTTTCGGCTCACTTGGTTCCGATGACAAGGGGCATCATGGCGACGATGTATACCAGATTAACCTGTGATCTATCCGCAGATGACCTGCATGATTTATATTCGGAATTTTACCAAGATTCATATTTTGTGAGAGTGAGGCCAAAAGGTCAGTACCCGCAAACGAAAGAAGTGTACGGCAGCAATTTCTGTGATATCGCCGTGACCCTCGATGAGAGAACGAACAGAGTCACGATCGTCTCGGTAATCGATAATTTAATGAAGGGTGCCGCCGGTCAGGCAGTGCAAAACTTTAATTTGATGAATGGCTGGAATGAAGAAACTGGACTCACCATCACGCCAATTTATCCATAGAACGGGAGAGAATCGAACCATGATTCAGTTAAGTGAAGATCAAATTGTAAAAGTAACAGGTGATGTATCCTCACCAAAAGGATTTCAGGCAAAGGGTGTGCATTGCGGGCTGCGTTACTCAAAAAAAGACCTCGGCGTCATTATCAGCGAGACACCGGCCGTGAGCGCAGCGGTTTATACCCAAAGCCACTTTCAGGCTGCTCCGATCAAAGTGACACAAGACAGCTTAAAGCACGGACCGACACTGATAGCCGTCATCGTCAACAGCGCCATTGCCAACGCCTGCACGGGAGAACAGGGCTTAAAGGACGCATACACAATGCGGGAGAGCTTTGCTTCACAGCTTGGCATTGAGCCGGAGCTTGTCGCTGTTTCATCAACGGGTGTCATCGGCGAGCATTTAGACATGGAAAAAATCCACGCGGGGATCGAGCTGCTGAAAGAAACACCTGCGGGATCAGGCGATTTTGAGGAAGCGATCTTAACAACAGATACGGTGATTAAGCAGACGTGCTATGAGCTGGCAATCGGCGGCAAAACAGTCACGATCGGCGGAGCGGCCAAAGGCTCAGGGATGATACATCCGAACATGGCCACGATGCTGGGATTTGTGACAACTGACGCGGCAATTGAAGAAAAAGCGCTGCAAAAGGCGCTTCGGGAAATCACTGACGTTTCATTTAACCAAATCACAGTTGACGGAGAAACATCCACGAACGATATGGTATTAGTTATGGCGAATGGCTGCGCCGAAAACGAGTGCCTGACAGAAGACCATCCAGACTGGCCGGTCTTTAAAAAAGCGCTCTTGCTCACTTGTGAGGATCTGGCTAAAGAGATTGCCAGAGACGGAGAAGGCGCGACAAAACTAATTGAAGCCCAAGTGCAGGGAGCGAAAAACAATCTTGATGCAAACGTCATTGCCAAAAAGATTGTCGGCTCAAATCTTGTAAAAACGGCAGTATACGGAACAGATGCCAACTGGGGGCGGATCATCGGAGCCATCGGACACTCCGCAGCACAGGTGACGGCAGAAGAAGTAGAGGTTTATCTTGGCGGCCAATGCCTGTTTAAGAATAACGAACCTCAGCCATTCTCTGAATCTATCGCCAAGGAATACCTTGAAGGAGATGAAATCACCATTGTCATCAAGATGGATGAAGGGGACGGAAACGGGAGAGCGTGGGGCTGTGACCTGACCTATGACTATATCAAAATTAACGCGAGCTATCGCACGTAATAAAGGGGAGCGAAATGAAGAAAACAATCGTTTTTAAATGCGGGGGAAGTGTCATCCGTGAGCTGTCGGAGGAATTTTTTCAAAATCTGAAAGAGCTGATGGCATCAGGCTGGAAGCTGGCGATCGTACATGGCGGGGGACCGGAAATCACAAATATGCTGAAACGGTTAAATATCAAGACAGAGTTTTCGGGCGGACAGAGGAAAACAACGAAGCCGGTGCTGGAAGTGGCGGAAATGGTTTTATCCGGTTCTGTCAATAAATTTTTCGTTGCTGAGCTTGCCAAACACGGACTGCGAGCCGCAGGCATTTCTGGTAAGGATGGAGGTCTTTTGGAGGCTGATTATCTAGATCCGGAAACATACGGAGAAGTGGGAGAAATCAAAAAAGTCGATGCGTCCATGGTGAACGCGCTGATGGAAAATGGCATCATCCCCGTTATTGCGCCGCTGTCTATGACAAGCGACTGCAAAACGCTGAATGTAAATGCTGATCTGGCTGCTTCAGCAGTCGCCGGAGCGCTTGAAGCCGATAAGCTGATGTTCGTCACGGATGTCGATGGAATCATGAAGGAAAAGCAGCGTCTGGACGTCCTGACCCCTAAGGAGATTCAGATGCTGATCAAGCAGGAAGTGATCACAGGAGGGATGATCCCGAAGGTCAATTCAGCCTTGTCAGCTTTATCAGATCAGGTGTCTGAAGTCATGATCGTAAACGGAAAAGGATCATTCTTCGCAGAACAAACCTTTCAAGGGACAAAAATAGTCAAAGCAAAGGAGGCTGTTTCATGAGCAGCTTGTTTCAAACCTACGGCCGTTGGGATATTGACATCAAAAAAGCAAAGGGAACGTACGTTGAGGATCAAAACGGCAAATCATACCTTGATTTCATTCAGGGGATTGCGGTATCAAATCTAGGACACTGCCATGAAGCGGTGACAGAAGCAGTCAAAAAACAGCTTGACAGCGTATGGCACGTATCCAACCTGTTTCAAAACAGTCTCCAAGAGCAAGCGGCGCAGAAGCTGGCAGCGCATAGTGCAGGAGATCTTGTCTTTTTCTGCAACAGCGGCGCGGAGGCGAATGAAGGTGCGATAAAGCTTGCCCGAAAAGCAACTGGAAAAACAAAAATCATCACTTTTCTTCAGTCGTTCCATGGCCGCACATATGCAGGGATGGCTGCGACCGGACAGAATAAAATCAAAACAGGCTTCGGCCCGATGCTTGAAGGCTTTCACTACCTGCCATACAATGATCCTTCTGCTTTTAAAGCTCTTGGGGAGGAAGGCGATATTGCCGCGGTGATGCTTGAAACAGTGCAGGGAGAAGGAGGAGTCAATCCGGCGAGTGCTGAATTTTTATCAGCCGTACAGTCGTTTTGCAAGGAAAAGCAAGCCCTTCTCATCATTGATGAAATCCAGACCGGCATCGGACGGACGGGAAAAGGCTTCGCATATGAGCACTTCGGACTCTCACCGGATATCATCACAGTCGCCAAAGGATTGGGAAACGGCTTTCCGGTCGGCGCTGTCATCGGAAAGAAACAGCTTGGAGAAGCGTTTACCCCTGGTTCTCACGGAACGACTTTCGGAGGAAACATGCTGGCGATGGCTGCTGTGAATGCCACATTGCAAATTGTATTCCAGCCTGACTTTTTGCAAGAGACTGCTGACAAAGGGGCGCTTTTAAAAGAACAGCTTGAGGCAGAGCTAAAGAGCCCTTTTGTTAAACAAATCCGAGGTAAAGGATTAATGCTTGGAATTGAGTGTGATGGCCCGGTTGCTGACATTATTGCTGAATTGCAGACATTAGGCTTGCTTGTATTGCCGGCCGGCCCGAACGTGATTCGGCTGCTGCCGCCGCTCACCGTGACTAAGGATGAAATAGCAGAAGCCGTCAGCAAGCTGAAACAGGCAATCGCTCATCATTCCGCTGTAAACCAGTGATTTTTTTTTCGATGTAAAGGCATAAAAATTCATTTTTATAATTAATTATTCATCAAGAGGTGGGCTGTTAGATGGAAGGTTATTTAGTGTTAGAAGATGGGACATCGTTCAGCGGCGAGCTGGACGGTCATGAAAACTGTACGGGAGAAGCTGTTTTTTTCACAGGAATGACAGGCTACCAGGAAGTGCTGACAGATCCATCATATAAGGGACAGATTATTGTATTTACCTACCCGCTGATTGGCAACTACGGCATAAATGAAAAGGATTTTGAAAGCAAGAAACCGCAAGTAAAAGCAGCGGTTGTCTATGAGGCGTGTGATCACTTTTCTCATTATGAAGCGGTATACAGCCTCAAGGAGTATTTACAGAAATGGAACATTCCGCTGTTAACCCATGTTGATACGAGGGCTGTCGTGAAGAAAATCCGGGCAAACGGGACGATGGGTGCGACAGTCACAGCCTCTAAAGAAGGAGCTGAGATTGCCCTTCAACCCGAGAATGTGGCAGAGCAGTCTTCCGCCCAGGAAATCAGCACATTTGGCGACGGGAATAAACATATCGCTCTCATTGATTTTGGCTATAAAAAGTCAATCGCATCATCACTTGTCAAACGAGGCTGCAAGGTTACCGTGGTACCATACCAGCAAATGGAGGCCGTATACAACATCAAACCCGATGGCATTGTGCTATCGAACGGACCTGGAGATCCGAAAGCAATCCATCCATATTTAGGAAAGATCAAAAGCATCATCAGCCGCTTTCCGACTCTAGGCATTTGTCTCGGACATCAGCTGATCGCGCTCGCGTTTGGAGGGAATACTTTTAAGCTGCCATTCGGGCACAGGGGAGCTAATCATCCGGTCATCGACCGTGAGACGAAACGGGTCTTTATGACAAGCCAAAACCACAGCTATGTGGTTGATGAACAGTCGATTAATGAAGAAGAGCTCACGATCAGGTTTCATCATGTCAATGATACGTCAGTTGAAGGGCTTGCCCATAAAAAACTGCCTGTCATGAGTGTTCAATTCCACCCGGAAGCCCATCCCGGACCTGCGGAAAGCGAATGGATTTTTGATGATTATTTAAAGAATGTGATACCAGCAAGGAGAGAAATCGCGCATGCCTAAAGACACCAGTATTTCAAGCATATTAGTAATCGGCTCAGGCCCGATCATCATCGGGCAGGCCGCAGAATTTGATTATTCAGGCACTCAAGGGTGCATCGCGCTGAAGGAGGAGGGCTACCGGGTCATTCTCGTCAACAGCAATCCGGCGACAATTATGACTGATGAAGCCTTCGCTGATGAAATTTATTTTGAGCCTCTGACAGCAGAAAGCCTGACAGCCATCATTAAGAAAGAACGGCCTGATGGGCTTCTTGCCAATTTAGGCGGTCAGACCGCGTTGAATTTAGCGGTGGAGCTTGACGAAACGGGTGTTTTAAAAGAGCACGGCGTCAAACTCCTCGGCACATCCGTTGAAACGATACAAAAAGGAGAAGACCGGGAAAAATTCCGTTCGTTAATGAATGAATTAAAACAGCCCGTGCCAGAGAGTGAAATTGTTGATAACGAGGCCGATGCCCTCCATTTTGCGGAATCCATCGGTTTTCCTGTTATTATCAGACCGGCTTACACATTAGGCGGAAAGGGCGGAGGAATCGCCCCTGATAAAGAAGCCTTTACAGCTATGATTAAACAGGCGCTATTAGCAAGTCCGATCAATCAATGCCTTGTCGAAAAAAGCATTGCCGGTTTTAAAGAAATTGAATATGAAGTCATGCGTGACAGCAATAACACATGCATTACCGTCTGCAATATGGAAAATATCGATCCGGTCGGCGTGCATACAGGTGACTCTATCGTTGTGGCGCCGTCACAAACATTGACAGACGAAGACTATCAAATGCTGCGGACAGCAAGTCTGACGATCATCTCAGCACTTGATGTTGTAGGCGGCTGCAACATTCAATTCGCGCTTGATCCTTTCAGCAAGCAATATTACGTGATCGAAGTGAATCCGCGTGTCAGCCGGTCATCGGCTCTCGCATCTAAAGCGACCGGTTATCCGATTGCAAAGATGGCTGCTAAACTGGCAGTCGGATACACACTTGACGAGCTGAAAAATCCGCTCACAGGCTCAACTTACGCAAGCTTTGAACCGGCACTGGACTATGTGATCGTCAAATTTCCGCGCTGGCCGTTTGATAAATTCAAAAACGCAGACCGCAAGCTTGGCACAAAAATGAAAGCCACCGGTGAAGTGATGGCGATTGAACGGAATTTAGAAGCAGCAATACAGAAGGCAGCCGCGTCGCTTGAATTAAAAAATATCGGGACACACCTTCCAGAGCTCAGCGGCTTGTCAATTGATGCGCTATGGGAGTTGGCAGTCACTCCGGATGACCGCAGATTTTTCGTTGTCATGGAGCTGTTGAGCCGCAGCGTGACGATTGATGACATTCATGCGAAAACAAAAATTGATCCGTTTTTCCTGCATACCTTTGACAACATCATCAAATTGGAAAACCGCCTGATGGAAGCAGGGAGCGATCTCTCTTTTGAATTATTGAAGAAAGCAAAGGAAAAGGGATTCTCAGACGCAACGATTGCCTCACTGATCGGCAAAACAGAGGAAGAGGTGCGCGCGCTTCGCAAGGAGATGGGCATTACGCCTTCCTTTAAAATCGTAGATACATGCGCGGCAGAGTTTGATGCGAAAACAAACTATTTTTACTCCACATATTTCGGAGAAACCGATGGAGACATCAGCCGCAAAGAGAAAAAACGCGCGCTCATTATCGGATCAGGCCCGATTCGGATCGGCCAAGGCGTTGAATTTGATTATAGTGCTGTTCACGGTGTGCTGACACTGCAAGAGCTTGGATTCGAAACCATCATGATTAACAATAACCCGGAAACGGTCAGCACCGATTATGAAATTGCGGACCGCCTGTATTTTGAACCAATGACAACGGAGCATATTGTAAACGTGGCGGAGCAGGAAAATATTGATTTTGCAATTGTGCAATTCGGCGGCCAAACTGCAATCAATGCTGCTGAAGCGCTCGAAAAAGCCGGCATTACTCTTCTTGGCACATCATTTCAAACGCTCGACGTGTTAGAGGATCGGGATCAATTCTATCAGCTTCTTGACGAGCTGGGATTGAAGCACGCAAAAGGAGAAATTGCTTATACAAAAGAAGAAGCCGCTTCAAAAGCGAGTGAGATCGGCTATCCGGTGTTAATCCGCCCATCTTACGTTATCGGCGGAATGGGCATGATCATTGTTGACTCGCAAGCCCAGCTTTCTCAGCTGCTGAATGATGAGGACAGCATGCCATATCCGATTTTGATTGATCAGTATGTGTCTGGAAAGGAAGTCGAAATTGATTTGATTTCCGACGGCAAGGATGTCTTTATCCCGACATATACCGAGCATATTGAACGGGCAGGTGTCCATTCAGGGGACAGCTTTGCCATTCTTCCCGGGCCGTCCATCACGAGCGGGCTGCAGCAGGGCATGAAAGATGCGGCACAAAAAATTGCCCGAAAACTTTCATTTAAAGGCATCATGAACATTCAATTTGTGATCGACAATGGAAACATACTCGTTCTTGAAGTGAATCCGAGAGCGAGCCGCACGGTTCCTGTCGTCAGCAAAGTAATGGGCGTTCCGATGATTCCGCTCGCCACACGACTGCTGGCGGGAGCGTCCTTAAAAGATCTAAATCCGGCAGTTCAAAATCATCATGGAGTTGCCGTGAAGTTCCCTGTTTTTTCTTCTCATGCGATCCAGGATGTGGATGTCAAGCTTGGGCCGGAAATGAAATCAACGGGAGAAGGCATGTGTGTCGCATATGATGCTAACAGTGCCTTGAAAAAAATCTATACAAGAGTCTGGAGTCAAAAAGGCAGCATTTATTTGCAAAACGTTCCGGAAGATGTGAAGGAGTTAGCAGAAAACGCAGGTTTTACCGTTCATGAAGGGACATTTGCCTCATGGATGGAACAAGAAGAAAAATCGCTCCACATCAATCTGAGCGGTTCTGAAGAAGCACGCATAGAACGTTTGGAAGCCATGACGCACGGCATCCCCGTCTTTACAGAAGAAGAAACTGTGCGGGCGTTTTTACAAAGCGGTTCTGGCCATCCGCAGCCTGTATCTCTCAAAGACCTCTATAAAAAGGAAGTGGCATCATGCACACAGTGACGCAAACCAGTTTATACGGAAAAGATTTATTAACGTTAAAGGACCTTAGTGAAGAGGATATAAACGCCTTGCTCGCAGAAGCCGGTGAGCTGAAACAAAACAAAATTCAGCCTATATTCCATGGCAAAACCTTGGCGATGATTTTTGAAAAATCATCAACGCGGACACGTGTTTCTTTTGAAGCGGGCATGGCACAGCTTGGCGGGAACGCCCTCTTTCTAAGCCAGAAAGATCTGCAGCTGGGGCGCGGTGAGACTGTCGCTGATACGGCAAAAGTGCTGTCAGGCTATGTGGATGCCATCATGATCCGGACCTTTGAACATGAAAAGGTGGAGGAACTTGCCAAAGAAGCTGACATTCCGGTGATCAATGGACTTACTGATAAATACCACCCATGCCAGGCGCTGGCGGATCTCTTGACGATTAAGGAGATAAAAGGGAAGCTTAAAGGCGTAAAAGTCTCATACATCGGTGACGGAAATAACGTGGCGCACTCCTTGATGATCGGCTGCGCGAAAATGGGCTGTGATATCTCGATCGCTTCGCCAAAGGGATATGAAGTGTTAGATGAAGCAGCTGAAGCGGCAAAAACATATGCACTTCAATCCGGCTCTTCTATCACGCTGACAGATGATCCGATTGAAGCTGTAAAAGACGCGGACGTAATTTATTCTGATGTGTTTACAAGCATGGGGCAGGAAGCGGAAGAGCAAGAACGTCTTGCTGTCTTTGCGCCTTATCAGGTGAATGCGGCGCTTGTCAGCCATGCCAAGCCTGACTATACATTTTTACATTGTCTCCCTGCGCATCGTGAGGAAGAAGTGACTGCGGAGATTATTGACGGGCCGAACTCTGCAGTGTTCCAGCAGGCGGAAAACCGTCTTCATGTGCAAAAAGCACTGCTGAAGGCCATTTTATACAAAGGGGAATCATCAAAAAACTGCTGAGCCAAACTCAGCAGTTTTTTTGATGGCAACATATTCACAGCCGCTTAGGCGCATACTACAGCAAAAAGGAAAAGGAGGAAAAACAGTGGGACAGCAGCACCAATTCCGGCCCGGACAGAAAGCGCCTAATAACGGTGTCTACGTAGAAATCGGCGAGACAGGGAGCATGGTTAAAAACCCTCAAAAGGTCCATCTGTCAGCAGGGGAAATGTTCCCCGAAACATCAAACCACAACCGGCTGTGGACCTACAAAAGAAAGCCGTGACCACTAAAAAACCCAAAACAATAAATGTTTTGGGTTTTTGGCTTTTTAATGCTGGCTTGCATTTTTGTTCATAGGCATGATTTCTGCTAAAACCATGATTAAGACATACAGTACAACAGCAATGACAGATGATGTTTTGAAATTATACGTAACGCTGTTCATGCTTGCAACCAAGTAGCATGCCATATGTGATAAAAGGAACGTCCAAATAAAGGCAATAATATATCGCACGTTTCCACCTCGTCCTTCTCATTCTATTCTAAAAGTTATCATACCATACAAAAAGCGAAGGGGGAATCCAATTTTAGCAGAAAGTGAGGTGACAAAAGAGTCTGATTCGTCACACTTTAATGGTAAAATATAAAACGTCAATCAGTATAATAGCCAAAAATGTAAAAGGCTAGGACTTTACCTTATTCGTTTCTTTTCTATTTACATAAGATAGCGTGAGATGAAGTGTGAAAGGAGGCGGGCAAGCGATGGGAATAACGGAAAGATACTTTCAACTGGGAACGGAGCATAATGTCATTCATCTGCCCTATCGCCCGAACGGCTTCGGCATCTTTATCTTGGGGGACAGAACCCACTTTGTCGGACATGATTCAAGCTTTTGGCAGCAGCATTATGGCAGAAATCAGCTTCTGAGCATGTTGAGGAATGAAGGATACACTCTTTTTAACAGCAA
The DNA here is from genome assembly GCF_000978495.1 of Bacillus sp. LM 4-2. NCBI lineage: Bacteria > Bacillati > Bacillota > Bacilli > Caryophanales > Bacillaceae > Bacillus > Bacillus sp. LM 4-2. Next base: position 1,182,371 of record NZ_CP011101.1, read on the forward strand.
TCTGTTCGGAAGGCATTGGGGGGCGGAAAAAGCAGTCACCTATGCCAAACAGCTGATACATTCTGTGCTGAAGCAGGAAATCCTCAATCCGAAGATTCATATTTTAGCAGAAGGCATGGGTGCTCTCGTGGCCGATGAACTGCTTCGTTTTTCCCCGGATCATATCCGCTCAGCCGCAATGTTGAATCCTTGTCTCGATCTTCAGGCACATTATGAATCGGAAAAAGAAAATAAATTTTTCTATAAGCAATTTTTGAAAGAAGTTTCGAAAAGCTACGGAATTTCTGAAAAAGAAGCGGAAGCGCTTCGTTATAAAACAATTCAAAGCTACCCGAGCGGCGTACCGGTTCATATATGGCAGCGTATGACCGGAGCTCCATATCCCTACAGCGTACATGCGGAAGTTTTCAAGGAAAAACAGCAAAAGCAAGGCTCACCGGTCGACATGACATTTCATTTATTTGAGCATCCAAGCAGAATTTATGCATCAATTTGCAAATTCTTTCACAGTCATGAAAAAGAATTATAGAGAATATAATGACAACAGCCTTCTCTTTTGCGGAGGCTGTTTTGTTTTGGGAAATGAAAAACCGGAAGGGCGGCAGATGCAATGGAATCAACGCTGATTGTAGGTGCGGACGAATTTTTCGGCCTTTCATTATGTGAACGAATGATGGATGAAGGCATACATGTTGACGTTGTTCTGGCGGAAACAGAAGATAAAATGAGACAAATGTACTTAGAAGAAAGACTCATGTGGCTTGGGAGAAATGAACTCTTTCGCCAGCTTGAACACATTGGAGACCAAAATTATGATACAATTTGTATCCAGTTCGGAAGTTTTTTGCCTTTAGACCAATGTGATTCTCCTTATATTTTAGTATATGAAGAAGACCGAAAAGAATGGGAAAAACGTGAAAAAACAGGCTCGGAAAAAACCGTGATCCTGCCGAAAATGTATGGGCCATGGAAAGAAGAAACAGAGGAAGACGGCTATTACACAAACGACGTGGCTGACGAGTTGCTGAGATTCCTGTTAGAACCAAGCCGTCATAGCAAAGATCAGCTTTTTGAATTGCAAGTCACAGAGAAAACCTCAAAAGAAGAAGCAAAAACAAAAATTATCGAGTGGAAAAGACAATTTTCATCAATTTTCGACAAATATTAAGAAAAACCTTCCATGTTTCGAGTTTTCTAGATACAATAAACGTATAAAAATAATACATGTTATAGCTTGTCAAAAGGAGTTGAACATGACTTGATCACAAGGCTTGTCATGATCTTTTCTGTCCTCCTTTTATTGAGTGGATGTGGACAAACTCCGTTCAAAGGAAAAATTGAGAAGGTCGGCATGCTCTTTCCTGATACGATTAATGACCTCGTATGGGGCACAAAAGGGTATAAAGGATTACTGAATATACAATCCAAATACAATGTGGACGTCTATTATAAAGAAGGCGTTAAAACAGAAGAAGATATCATAAATGCGATTGAGGATTTTCATAAGAGGGGCGTCAATCTGCTCTACGGCCATGGGAGTGAATATGCTGAGGTGTTTAACTTGGTCGGCGAAGATTATCCAGATATGGAATTCGTCATTTCCAATGCGAAAGCGAAAGCTGATAATGTAACGAGTGTCCATTTTAGCGGGGAAGCAATGGGCTTTTTTGGAGGAATGACTGCTGCCCATATGTCGAAAACGAATCAGGTCGGTGTAATTGCTTCCTTTACGTGGCAGCCTGAGGTGGACGGTTTTATCAAAGGGGCCAAGTATGAAAATCCGGATATAGAGGTAAATACGAAATATACGGATCATTGGGATGATGATACAACAGCAGTAAAGCTTTATCAGAAAATGAAGAACGAAGGCGCGGATGTTGTGTATCCCGCCGGAGACGGGTATAATGTTCCTGTTATTCAGCAAATCAAAAAAGACGGTCTTTATGCCATTGGTTACGTCACAGATCAATCGGATCTGGGCGAGAATACCGTATTAACCAGCACGGTGCAAAATGTGGACAAGGCCTATGAAATCATTGCTGAACAATTTAATAAAGGCACCCTTGAGGGCGGCGATCATTACTACGACCTGAACACGGGAGTCGTTGAGATGGGAACATTCAGCCCGCTCGTCGATCAAGACTTTCAGCAAAGAATCGCCAAGCTGATCAAAACATACAACAAAACAGGCGAGCTGCCAAAAAACGAGTAATGGAGTGACGTCACATGCAGCACGAAAAATCACTTGAATTCTTGCAAATTGCCATGAAATATTTCCCTGAAGCGAAAGAACAGTTTGAGAAATCAGGCATTGAGCTCTCAATGGAGGCCATCCAGCCGTTTATGAATCTATTTACAACGGTAATGGCGGAAGCTTATGAGCTTGGCAAGTCTGACGCTAAATCTGAAACAGAATAAGAAGAAGCCACTTTTTTGAAAGTGGCTTTTCACATGATTTTCTTTTTAATAGCGGAGAGCATAGGCGCAAGCTCCTTTAAAGCGGGCTTGATTTGATCAAGAGAGTTCATAATTGAACCGATTTGGTCCACAATATGCATGTAATTAATCGTCTCTTCGTCGTTTGTCTGAGAAACCTGAGAAACTTCCTCTTGCTGTTCCTCCTCCTTCTCTTCTGTTGGTTTTGCTGCATCGCCGAACATCATTCTTGAAAACACATCCAACTGCATACGCCTCCTTTCCATATACCATACTCTATGAGTAAGATGAACTGATAGTTTAGACGAATATATTGCCATGTGAAAAAAAATAGGATAGAATTAGTACCTGATACTAATAATTGATCACAACCTGATTGATCTTCTAAATTTAAGATATAAAGGAGTCTTCCCTAATGAAAGCTGGAATACTTGGTGTTGGACGTTACATTCCTGAGAAGGTTTTAACAAATCATGATCTTGAAAAAATGGTTGAAACTTCTGACGAGTGGATTCGTACAAGAACAGGAATAGAAGAAAGAAGAATCGCAGCAGATGATGTGTTTTCATCACATATGGCTGTTGCAGCAGCGAAAAATGCGCTGGAACAAGCTGAAGTGGCTGCTGAGGATCTGGATATGATCTTGGTTGCAACTGTTACACCTGATCAGTCATTTCCTACGGTCTCTTGTATGATTCAAGAACAACTCGGCGCGAAGAAAGCGTGTGCTATGGATATCAGCGCGGCTTGTGCGGGCTTCATGTACGGGGTTGTAACCGGTAAACAATTTATTGAATCCGGAACCTACAAGCATGTTCTAGTTGTCGGTGTAGAGAAGCTCTCAAGCATCACCGACTGGGAAGACCGCAATACAGCCGTTCTGTTTGGAGACGGAGCAGGCGCTGCGGTAGTCGGGCCAGTCAGTGATGACAGAGGAATCCTTTCATTTGAACTAGGAGCCGACGGCACAGGCGGTCAGCACTTGTATCTGAATGAAAAACGACATACAATCATGAATGGACGAGAAGTTTTCAAATTTGCAGTCCGCCAAATGGGAGAATCATGCGTAAATGTCATTGAAAAAGCCGGACTTTCAAAAGAGGATGTCGACTTTTTGATTCCGCATCAGGCGAACATCCGTATCATGGAAGCTGCTCGCGAGCGTTTAGAGCTTCCTGTCGAAAAGATGTCTAAAACTGTTCATAAATATGGAAATACTTCTGCCGCATCCATTCCGATCTCTCTTGTAGAAGAATTGGAAGCCGGTAAAATCAAAGACGGCGATGTGGTCGTTATGGTAGGGTTCGGCGGAGGACTAACATGGGGCGCCATTGCAATCCGCTGGGGCCGATAAAAAAAGGTGAGGTGCACACAAGATGACTAAAAAAAGAGTAGTTGTTACAGGACTTGGAGCATTATCTCCACTTGGCAACGACGTCGATACAAGTTGGAATAACGCAATCAACGGTGTGTCCGGAATCGGTCCGATCACTCGTGTTGACGCTGAAGAATATCCGGCAAAAGTTGCCGCTGAATTAAAAGATTTTAATGTTGAAGATTATATGGATAAAAAAGAAGCCAGAAAAATGGACCGCTTTACACAATATGCGGTTGTGGCTGCGAAAATGGCGGTTGAAGATGCAGATCTTAACATTACCGATGAGATCGCGCCGAGAGTCGGTGTTTGGGTAGGCTCCGGTATCGGAGGACTTGAAACACTAGAGTCTCAATTTGAAATCTTCTTAACAAAAGGCCCAAGACGGGTAAGCCCGTTTTTCGTGCCAATGATGATTCCTGACATGGCGACAGGCCAGATTTCTATTGCATTAGGAGCAAAAGGGGTGAACTCTTGTACGGTTACAGCATGTGCTACAGGAACGAACTCCATCGGTGACGCGTTTAAGGTTATTCAGCGCGGTGATGCAGACGTGATGGTCACAGGCGGAACAGAAGCGCCGCTGACAAGAATGTCATTCGCCGGCTTTAGTGCCAACAAAGCGCTGTCTACTAATCCAGATCCGAAAACAGCGAGCCGCCCGTTTGATAAAAACCGTGATGGCTTTGTCATGGGGGAAGGTGCAGGGATTATCGTTCTTGAAGAACTTGAGCATGCCCTAGCCCGCGGCGCTAAAATTTACGGAGAAATTGTCGGCTACGGCTCAACCGGAGACGCTTATCATATCACAGCGCCGGCCCAAGACGGTGAAGGCGGAGCGAGAGCGATGCAAGAAGCCATTAAAGATGCAGGCATTGCACCTGAAGAAATTGATTACATCAATGCTCACGGGACAAGCACGTATTACAACGACAAATACGAAACAATGGCGATTAAGACCGTTTTTGGCGAGCATGCGCATAAACTTGCGGTAAGCTCTACAAAATCGATGACAGGCCACCTCTTAGGAGCAGCCGGCGGTATTGAAGCCATTTTCTCTATCCTGGCCATTAAAGAAGGCGTGATTCCGCCGACAATCAATATTCAAACACCTGACGAAGAATGTGATTTGGATTATGTGCCTGATGAAGCCCGCAGACAGGAACTTAATTATGTTCTCAGCAACTCATTAGGATTCGGCGGACACAACGCAACATTAATCTTTAAAAAATATCAATCATAATCAAGCCAAACCGGCTGCCCTTAAAGGGTAGCCGGTTTTTTTTGTGTGCATAGGATTAAAAGAGGAGGCGATCACATGAGTGTAGAACAAACATATAGCTGGCTCAGGAAGGCCGGTTCAATAGATGATTTGGCGCATTACATTATCCCGCTTTTTTCAGGTGCGGAGAAAAAGAACTGGAAGGGCATTCTGGGGCATCTTCAGCATCATGGGATGTTTAAAAACATAAAAGAGGGTATTCAGACGGTTTCCAAGCTGAAGGAAAAAGGTTTTTACGGACATATCCAAAAGGAAGAACAGTACCTCAAAAACAAATGGCAAGGTCCTGATGTACCAATTGTTACGCTGCCGGTTGATGAACGAAACAGGAGAATCCGTTTAGAATTCGGATCAAAATCAGGACTCGCCTTTCAAGACAAAATGTTCCTTTTTCTTTCGTCAGATTTAGATTTTGGGTCGGTATCTGCCCTTATGACGCATGAGTATCATCACGTTTGCCGGTTAGGTCATCTGACAAAAGAGGAAAAGGATGTCACATTACTTGATACAATCATCATGGAAGGGCTGGCGGAATATGCTGTTTATGAGAGGTTCGGCCGAAGTCAAACGGCTGAATGGACGACTTGGTATACACCGGAACAGCTTCAGGCTTTATATGAAAAAAAGATTGCGCCCCATCGGGATATCAAACGGGATAATCGATTATTTCCCCAGCTGTTATTCGGCAAAGGATATCAGCCAAAAATGCTTGGATACGCAGTTGGATTCAATATTGTAAAAAAATATTTAACCGCCAGCAAGGCAAGCACCGCAGACGGGCTGTCCATTCCTGCTGAGACCTTTTTGGATGCAATGCTTTAAAAGGATAAAATAATGGAATTTCATTAATAATATTACATTTATCCTAAAAAATTCTTGATTTTGCAAAATGATTGTAATAATATACAACTATAAAATTTTTCGATAATTCAATATTATTTATTATTTCTGAATAAAGGGATTGCTTTCTCTTGAAAACGTTTGACAACAAGAGGGGGGAAAGGGGAGCTAGCATGAGCACACTTTTAGAAGTGAATAATTTAAAGACTTATTTTTTCAGGAAAAAGGAGCCGATCCCTGCGGTTGACGGAGTCGATTTTCACATCAGCAAAGGCGAAACCGTCGCGCTTGTAGGTGAATCGGGCTCCGGAAAAAGCATTACTTCTTTATCAATTATGGGCCTCGTCCAAAGCTCAGGCGGAAAAATCATGGACGGTTCTATTAAACTCGAAGACAAAGACCTCACCTCATTCACTGAAAACGATTATTGCAAAATCCGCGGTAACGAAGTATCCATGATCTTTCAGGAACCAATGACCTCCCTTAATCCGGTGTTAACAATCGGAGAACAAATTACCGAAGTGCTGATTTACCATAAAAACATGAAGAAAAAAGAAGCCCGTCAACGAGCTGTTGAACTCTTGCAGATGGTCGGTTTCTCCCGGGCGGAGCAAATTATGAAGGAGTACCCGCATCGGCTGTCCGGCGGTATGAGACAGAGGGTGATGATTGCCATCGCACTGAGCTGTAATCCTAAACTGCTCATTGCTGATGAACCAACGACAGCGCTGGACGTGACAATACAAGCCCAGGTGCTGGAGCTCATGAAAGATCTCTGTCAGAAGTTCAATACATCGATTCTTCTCATCACACACGACTTAGGTGTCGTGTCTGAAGCTGCCGATAGAGTGATTGTCATGTACTGCGGACAAGTCGTAGAAAACGCCACTGTTGATGACTTATTTTTAGAACCGCTTCATCCGTATACAGAAGGCCTGCTTACGTCAATTCCTGTTATAGATGGAGAGATTGATAAATTAAATGCGATTAAAGGCAGTGTGCCTACACCGGATAATCTGCCGCCGGGGTGCCGTTTTGCCCCAAGGTGCCCGAAAGCTATGGATAAGTGCTGGACAAATCAGCCTTCGCTTTTGACACACAAAAGCGGAAGAACGGTGAGATGCTTTTTATATGAGGAAGAGGGTGCCGAACAATCATGACAGCAGCTAATCAAGAAACAATCTTAGAGCTTCGTGACGTAAAAAAATACTTTCCGATCCGGTCAGGCCTTTTTCAAAGAAAAGTCGGTGATGTAAAAGCGGTGGATGGTGTTTCATTTTCGTTAAAAAAAGGAGAAACACTCGGAATCGTTGGAGAGTCGGGCTGCGGAAAATCGACTGCCGGCAGAACGATGATCAGACTGTACAAACCGACAGAGGGCCAAATTCTTTTTAAAGGGCAGGATATTTCCAATCTGTCAGAGGAGAAGCTGCGGAAGAGTGTCCGCAAAAATATTCAAATGGTTTTCCAAGATCCATTTGCTTCGTTAAACCCGAGAAAGACCCTGCGTTCCATCATAAAGGAGCCGTTTAATACGCACAACATGTATACCATGCGTGAACGAAACGAAAAAGTTGAAGAGCTGCTTGCAAGAGTAGGGCTTCACCCGTCGTTTGCCGGCCGTTATCCCCATGAGTTTTCAGGCGGCCAGCGTCAGCGGATCGGCATTGCCAGAGCACTCACTTTGAATCCAGAGCTGATCATTGCAGATGAGCCGGTTTCCGCACTTGATGTATCCATTCAGGCCCAAGTGATTAACTTGATGGAGGAATTACAGGAAGAATTTAATCTTACGTATCTATTTATCTCTCATGATCTGAGTGTCGTCCGCCATATCAGCGACAGAGTCGGAGTAATGTATCTTGGCAAAATGATGGAACTGACCGGCAAGCATGAGCTTTATGACAACCCGCTTCACCCATATACCCAAGCGCTTTTATCCTCCGTTCCGGTTACAAGAAAAAGAGGTTCTGTCAAACGTGAACGCATTGTCCTGAAGGGAGAACTGCCTAGTCCGGCCAACCCGCCAAAAGGCTGCGTATTCCACACAAGATGTCCTGTTGCAAAACCGATATGCAAGGAACAAATACCAGAATTTAAAGAAGCTGCTCCCAGCCACTTTGTGGCTTGTCACCTTTATAGCTAATGTTGCCCGCACAGCTTTGAGAGGGGGTATGCACACTACATAAACAACAGCTGAGAAGAACGAACATTTCAAGAGGGGGAATATCTAATGAAAAGACGGAAAACCGCACTGATGATGCTAAGTGTATTGATGGTTCTGGCCATCTTTTTATCAGCCTGCTCGGGATCAAAATCAAGCAACAGCAGCGCGAAAAAATCAGCAGGCAAACCGCAGCAAGGCGGGGATTTGGTTGTTGGTTCAATCGGAGAACCCACACTTTTTAACTCTCTGTATTCTACCGATGACGCAAGTACGGATATTGAAAATATGCTGTACAGCTTTTTAACGAAAACGGATGAAAAACTAAATGTGAAATTGTCACTCGCTGAAAGCATTAAAGAATTAGACGGCGGCCTTGCATATGATGTGAAAATTAAAAAAGGCGTTAAGTTTCATGACGGAAAAGAACTGACTGCAGACGACGTCGTATTTACGTACAGTGTCCCTTTAAGCAAAGATTACAAGGGAGAACGCGGTTCAACATATGAAATGCTGAAATCCGTAGAAAAAAAAGGCGATTACGAAGTCTTGTTTAAGCTGAAATATAAAGACGGTAATTTCTACAACAATGCGTTAGACAGCACAGCTATTCTGCCGAAACATATTCTCGGTAATGTTCCGATTGCTGATTTAGAAGAAAATGAGTTTAACAGAAAGAAACCAATCGGTTCAGGACCATTTAAGTTTAAGGAATGGAAGCAGGGCCAATATATTAAGCTCGAAGCGAATGATGATTACTTTGAAGGAAGACCGTATTTAGATACTGTGACGTATAAAGTCATTCCTGACGCAAATGCTGCCGTTGCTCAGCTGCAGGCAGGCGATATTAATTTCTTTAATGTGCCCGCCACTGACTACAAAACGGCTGAAAAATTCAACAACCTAAAAATCGTTACTGATTTGGCATTAAGTTATGTGTACATCGGGTGGAATGAAAAAAATGAATTATTCAAGGATAAAAAGGTTCGTCAAGCGCTGACAACCGCTCTTGACCGCGAGTCAATCGTCAGCCAAGTATTAGATGGAGACGGCGAGGTAGCTTACATTCCGGAAAGCCCTTTATCTTGGAACTATCCTAAAGATATAGATGTTCCGAAATTTGAGTACAACGAGAAAAAAGCGAAACAGATGCTTGCAGAAGCCGGCTGGAAAGATACGAACGGTGACGGCATTCTGGATAAAGACGGAAAGAAATTCTCGTTTACCCTTAAAACGAACCAAGGAAACAAAGTCCGTGAAGACATCGCTGTCGTCGTTCAGGAACAGCTGAAAAAAATCGGCATTGAAGTGAAAACCCAGATCGTTGAATGGAGCGCTCTCGTTGAACAAATGAATCCTCCGAATTGGGATTTTGATGCAATGGTCATGGGATGGAGTTTATCCACATTCCCGGATCAATATGATATTTTCCATTCAAGCCAGATTAAAAAGGGTTTGAACTACGTTTGGTATAAAAATGCCGAAGCGGATAAACTCATGAAAGATGCAAAATCAATCAGTGACAGAAAGCAGTATTCAAAAGAATATGAGCAAATCTATCAAAAAATTGCGGAAGATCAGCCGTATACGTTCTTGTATTATCCTAACAACCATATGGCAATGCCGGAAAATCTTGAAGGATACAAATATCATCCGAAACGTGATTTGTATAATATTGAAAAATGGTGGCTTGCAAAATAAATTTCCCTTAAAGGGGAGGGAGAGCGTTTTCTCCCTCTTCTGTTTTTAATAAGGAAAGTAAAGGGGGACAAGTATATGGCTGCATATATTATCAGAAGAACCTTAATGTCTATCCCGATTTTATTGGGAATTACGATTTTATCATTTGTTATCATGAAAGCCGCGCCCGGAGATCCGATGACATTAATGATGGACCCGAAAATCAGCCAGGCTGACAGAGAGCAGTTTATTGAAAAATACGGTCTGAATGATCCTCAGTACGTTCAATATTTAAAGTGGCTAGGCAACATGGTGCAGGGTGATTTCGGAACGTCTATTGTCAGAAAAGGAACGCCTGTTTCAGAATTGATTATGGCAAGACTACCCAATACGCTCCTGCTGATGCTGGTTTCAACGATTTTGGCTCTTATGATTTCTATTCCGTTCGGTGTCCTGTCGGCAAAGCGGCCGTATTCAAAAATCGACTATGGCATTACATTTACCTCGTTTATAGGCCTGGCTATTCCAAACTTTTGGTTTGGATTAATTTTGATTATGGTGTTATCGGTAAATCTCGGCTGGTTTCCAACTGGGGGTGTCGAGACACTGAATACCGAATTCAATATATTTGACCGGATTCATCATTTAATTCTGCCTGCATTCGTTCTAGCTACAGCTGACATGGCCGGACTGACGAGATACACGAGATCCAATATGCTTGATGTATTAAATCAAGATTATATTCGCACAGCGAGAGCAAAAGGATTTAAAGAGAACAGAGTGCTATTTAAACATGGATTGAGGAATGCATTATTACCCGTCATTACAATTTTCGGTTTGATGATTCCTTCATTTATCGGCGGATCTGTCGTTGTCGAACAAATTTTCACTTGGCCGGGATTAGGAAAGCTGTTTGTCGATTCAGCATTCCAGCGCGATTATCCGGTTATCATGGCAATGACTGTGATCTCGGCGGTTCTTGTCGTTGTCGGAAACCTCATTGCAGACATCCTTTACGCGATTGTTGATCCGCGGATCGAATATTAAAAGGAGGGAAACAGAGATGTCAGAGCTGCAAACAACTCCCTCGCCGGAGATCAGGCTGAAAGAAAATATTTCGAAAAAGCCAGAAACAATGACAAAGATTTTCTGGGAAAAATTCTCGAAAAACAAACTGGCCATTTTAGGTGCCGTTATTCTTTTTATCATTATTATGTCTGCTGTTTTCGCCCCTTTAATTGCACCTTATCCCCAAGAGCAGCAAAGCCTGCTTGATAAATATAAGGCGCCGGGCCTTGAACATCTGATGGGAACGGATAAATTTGGACGTGATATTTTCAGCCGGATCCTATATGGAGCGCGTGTCTCTTTATTGGTTGGATTTGCGTCCGTAGTCGGTTCGATTTTGATCGGAACGGTTTTAGGAGCATTAGCCGGATATTTCAGAGGAATAGTGGATGCTGTCATTATGCGTGTAGTTGACATTGTGTTATCCATTCCTGATATTTTCTTGTTGATCACGCTGGTCACCATCTTCAAGCCGGGTGTGGACAAACTGATTTTAATTTTCTGTCTCACAGGATGGACCACAACAGCACGATTAGTAAGGGGAGAATTCTTGTCGCTCCGTTCAAGGGAATATGTTCTTGCTGCTAAAACAATTGGAACAAAAACGCACAAAATTATTTTTTCTCATATCCTGCCCAATGCGTTAGGGCCGATTATCGTGTCAGCTACGCTGAAAGTTGGGTCTGTTATTCTAGCTGAATCGGCGCTAAGCTACTTGGGCTTTGGAATCCAGCCGCCAATCGCTAGCTGGGGGAACATGCTTCAAGACGCACAGAATTTCACAGTAATGATTCAAGCATGGTGGTACCCGTTATTTCCCGGGCTATTTATTTTAATGACCGTTTTATGCTTCAACTTTGTCGGTGATGGCCTGCGGGATGCGCTTGACCCGAAAAATATTAAATAAAAATGAATATAATATCTGTGATAAAATATCACCAAATCAGAAAAAAAGCAGGTCTCCTTTTGTTAGAAAATATACAAAGAGATCTGCTTTTTGTGATTCTTACATAAAACCAGTGATTCCAGATTTCCTCAATCTCTTTGGAATAATTTCTCTATCCCTTGCCTATACTGTGGACAACAGTTTTTATAAAAGTGAGGGGTTAGAGATGTTATTTCTTCATGATGTGTGGGTCAATTGGTTTGAAGGGGAAGAAAATGGCTACAATGTATGCCACTTTCACGAATGGCGCAAAGAAGATACGGTTGAGCTTTTGGATCAGGTGCCGCTGTTAAGGGTGCCGTCAGTACTGTTTCATTACATAGAAAACGATTTGTCAGAGCTTCCGAAAGGTTTGCTTGAAGACGTACATCAGAAATCGTACATTCGGAAAAATCATGAGCGGACAAAGCTTGAGTATTGTTTTGTCGTAACAGACGGAATCGGCATTTTAGCTGTCGACACGATCGGCTACACGATCCCTATCAGAAAAAGCCGTCTAATCCCAAGACAGGAGCAGCTCGTTTATGAAATGGTAAAAGATGTAGAGCCTGAAACATATGAATTTGAGCCAAAGAAGCTGGAATCCTCCAAGGAATATCACATCTTATCATTAGCACCAGAACATGTCAGAGGACTGACGAGAAAAGAACGGCAAATCAAGCAGCTGATGTTTATGGCGCTTGACCAATTAAAAGGGCTGAAAAACCGGGCGGAAATCGGCTACTGGTACACAGAGTGGAATCCGCATATGTATGAACAAATCAAAAGGATGAGCTTTGAAGAGATTTGGGACATGCTGTATAACGAAACAATTGAAGGCTGGTCGGACAAGCACCTAGCTTTTTGCGAAAACCTAATAAAAGGACAGCCTTTTTTCGAAAAGCTATGGGAAATGGAAAACGAATCAAAGGTCAACTAAAAAAAACCGCTCTTTGCAAAGAGCGGTTTTTTGATTAGCGTCTTTTTCTTCCAAGACCCATGGCATTCTCCATTTTTTTCAGCATTTTGTTTGCTGTCCGGTTCGCTCGTTCCGCGCCTTCATCAAGAATCCGGTCTAATTCTTCAGATTCTATGAGCTCATAATAGCGGTCCTGGATCGGTTTTAATGCGTTCACCACGACTTCTGCCAAATCACCTTTAAACTCGCCGTAGCCTTTTCCTTCGTACTTTGCTTCAAGCTCTTCAATTGTCGTATTGCCGAGGATTGAATAAATTGTAAGAAGGTTTGAAACGCCCGGTTTGTTTTCCTTATCAAATTTCACAATGCCTTCAGAATCCGTTACAGCGCTTTTGATTTTCTTTTCAAGCTGCTTCGGCTCATCCAGCAATGTAATATAAGCTTTCTGATTCGGATCAGATTTGCTCATTTTCTTCAGCGGATCATTCAGAGACATGATACGTGCACCGACTTTTGGAATTTTCACTTCCGGAATCGTAAAGATGTCGTTGTATTTTTTGTTGAAGCGTTCTGCAAGATTCCGCGTCAGCTCAAGGTGCTGCTTTTGATCCTCGCCGACAGGTACAAGATCCGTTCCGTACAGCAGAATATCAGCGGCCATCAGCGGCGGATATGTTAACAGGCCGGAGACGACAGCTTCATTGCCTTTGGATTTGTCCTTAAATTGAGTCATCCGCTCAAGCTCGCCGATATAGGCGACACACTGCATCATCCATCCGGCCTGCGCATGCGCGGGGACCTCTGACTGAATAAACAATGTTGCTTTTTCTGGATCAAGTCCGACAGCTAAGTAAAGCGCCGCGAGATTGCGAATATTCTTTCTAAGCTCAAGCCGGTCTTGAGGAACAGTTATCGCATGCTGATCGACGATGCAAAAATAGCTGTTATAATCATGCTGCAGTTCGACAAACTGCTTCATTGCACCGATATAGTTGCCGAGCGTCACTGAGCCGCTTGGCTGAATACCTGAAAAAATCGTTTGTTTCATGAAAACATCAACCTCATTTCTTAAAACATAATAAAAAAGGCTCATTCTTCCCCTGTAAAAAAGGGACGAATGAACCGTGGTACCACCCTGATTATTCCATTAAAATGGAATCACTCTGACGTTTGTAACGGAGACTGCTCCGGCTGAGCCTACTTTTTTCCAGTTCGGTCAGCTGCTCCAAAGTCCATTCCACATTGCCCGTTATCTGCTCCCAGCACCGCAGACTCTCTTCAAACAGGTGAAACGTGTACTACTCTTTTTCATAGCAAGCTTTTCTTTTGATTGCTTCATTATAAATCAATTATAACCAATTGTCATCATGAAAAAACATTCTTTTTTCCAGTAAAATTGTAATAATATAAATAACACGAGTGCTGTAAAATCCTTAAATGATAACTGCTATCAGCGTAAAAACAGGCAGATATTATATGTAAAAAGCAATATGGGCAGAAAACACATGAAAAAGTTTTTAATCAATTTATGCTTTAAATGGTAGAAGGATATTATGTTCATGGAAGAAAAACTAACGAAGTTTAAATATTTTAAATTGATAAAATAATATTGCAATAAATTATTTGTTTCATTATAATGAACTTGTTCACTCTATTGTTACAGCTTTTTTACAAAAATAATCAGAAAAGACGGAACAGAATAAAAGTTGCGGAAACTCAGGTTCATTTGTCTGATATTTCTGAGGATTTAGCCGTAAGGAGCTGAAAATTATTATTAGGGGGTTTGCGAATATGAAAAAACGTTGGTCGATTGTCACGTTGATGCTCATTTTCACTCTCGTGCTGAGCGCGTGCGGCTTTGGCGGCAGCGGATCAAACGGTGAAGGGAAAAAGGACAGTAAAGGAAAGACGACACTTAACATTAATATTAAAACTGAGCCGTTCTCCTTACATCCGGGATTGGCAAATGATTCAGTATCAGGCGGTGTTATCCGTCAGACTTTTGAAGGATTGACACGTATCAATGCAGATGGTGAGCCTGAAGAAGGCATGGCTTCTAAAATTGAAACGAGCAAGGACGGAAAGACATATACATTTACCATTCGTGATGGTGTGAAATGGTCTAATGGAGACCCTGTAACTGCACAAGATTTTGAATATGCTTGGAAATGGGCGCTTGACCCTAATAACGAATCACAATACGCTTACCAGCTCTACTACATAAAAGGTGCTGAAGCGGCGAATACCGGCAAAGGCAGCCTAGATGATGTGGCAGTAAAAGCTGTGAATGACAAAACGCTGAAGGTTGAATTAAATAACCCGACTCCATATTTCACTGAATTAACTGCGTTCTATACGTATATGCCGATCAATAAGAAAATTGCAGAGAAAAATAAAAAGTGGAATACAAATGCCGGAGATGATTATGTATCAAACGGGCCGTTCAAAATGACGGCATGGAAACACAGCGGCTCTATTACTCTCGAAAAAAATGACCAGTATTGGGATAAAGACAAAGTCAAACTGAAGAAAATCGATATGGTTATGATCAACAATAACAATACGGAACTGAAAAAATTCCAAGCTGGCGAACTTGATTGGGCCGGTATGCCGCTCGGACAGCTTCCGACAGAATCCCTGCCGACCCTGAAAAAAGACGGTTCTTTACATGTTGAGCCGATTGCAGGTGTGTATTGGTACAAATTCAACACTGAAGCTAAGCCATTAGACAACGTAAATATCCGTAAAGCTTTAACATATTCGCTTGACCGTCAGTCGATTGTTAAAAACGTTACGCAAGGAGAGCAAATCCCGGCAATGGCTGCAGTGCCGCCTACAATGAAGGGATTTGAGGATAACAAAGAAGGATACTTCAAAGACAATGATGTCAAAACAGCAAAAGAATACCTTGATAAAGGCCTAAAAGAAATGGGCTTAAGCAAGGCATCTGATTTGCCAAAAATCAAATTGTCTTACAACACTGATGACGCACACGCGAAAATCGCTCAAGCAGTACAAGAAATGTGGAAGAAAAATTTAGGCGTTGATGTTGAGCTTGATAACTCAGAGTGGAATGTCTATATTGATAAGCTCCACAGCCAAGATTATCAAATCGGCCGTATGGGCTGGCTCGGCGACTTCAATGATCCTATCAACTTCCTTGAATTGTTCCGTGACAAAAACGGAGGAAATAACGATAAAGGCTGGGAAAATCCAGAATTCAAAAAGCTTCTGAATCAGTCACAAACTGAAACAGATAAAACAAAACGTGCAGAGCTGCTGAAAAAAGCAGAAGGTATTTTCATTGATGAAATGCCGGTTGCCCCAATCTATTTCTATACTGATACTTGGGTACAGGATGAAAACCTAAAAGGTGTTATCATGCCAGGTACTGGTGAGGTTTATTTCAGAAACGCATATTTTAAATAAGGCTACGTCTGAAAATAAAAGACCTCAAGGTATATGGGGAGAAAAGCCCCATATACCTTTCTTACTGATGGAGTATAAAAATGTAAAAACCATGGAGGTGTTCCCCCTTGCTAAAATATATCGGAAGACGCTTAGTCTATATGATTATCACACTATTTGTGATTGTAACTGTGACATTCTTCTTAATGCAAGCAGCACCGGGCGGGCCATTTTCAGGTGAGAAAAAGCTTCCGCCTGAAATTGAAGCAAATTTAAATGCGCATTATGGCTTGGACAAGCCGCTGTTTGTACAATATGTCAGTTATTTGAAATCAGTTGCAATGTGGGATTTCGGACCGTCATTTAAATATAAAGGTCAGAGTGTTAACGACCTGATCAGTTCAGGTTTCCCCGTTTCATTCACTCTTGGAGCAGAAGCTATTCTCCTCGCTTTAGCGTTAGGTGTATTGTTTGGGGTCATTGCAGCCCTTTACCATAATAAGTGGCAGGATTATACCGTCGCGATTTTAACGATATTTGGTATTTCGGTTCCGAGCTTTATCATGGCGGCTGTTCTGCAATATGTGTTCTCCATGAAGCTTGGGCTGTTTCCGGTCGCGGGGTGGGATTCCTGGGCATACACCTTTTTGCCTTCAATCGCACTTGCTTCCATGCCGATGGCGTTTATTGCCAGACTTTCCCGTTCAAGCATGATCGAAGTGTTAAACAGTGATTATATCCGCACAGCGAAAGCGAAAGGGCTGTCCCGCCCAGCGGTTACAGTGCGGCACGCCATTCGAAACGCGCTTTTGCCGGTTGTTACATATATGGGCCCGATGGCCGCACAGGTCTTAACGGGGAGCTTCATTATTGAAACCATTTTTGGGATTCCGGGGCTTGGTGCACACTTCGTCAACAGTATTACAAACCGTGATTATACGGTCATTATGGGTGTAACGGTGTTCTTCAGTGTCATCTTGCTATTGTGTGTATTAATCGTAGATGTGTTATACGGCATTATTGATCCAAGAATCAAGCTTTCCAAAGCAAAGAAAGGAGCCTAGGCCATGCAGAACATTCCAAAAAACATGTTTGAACCAGCCGCAGCGAATGCCGGCGATGCAGAAAAAATAAGTAAAAAGAGCCTTTCCCTCTGGAAAGATGCGATGCTTCGCTTCCGCAGCAATAAGCTTGCAATGGTCGGGCTTATCATTATCGTACTTATTATCCTTATGGCAATTTTTGCGCCGATGTTCTCGAGGTATGATTATTCAACTACTAATCTCTTAAATGCGGATAAGCCGCCTTCAAAAGATCACTGGTTCGGAACAGATGATCTTGGACGGGACATTTTCGTCCGTACATGGGTAGGGGCGCGAATCTCAATCTTTATCGGTGTTGCAGCTGCTGTTCTTGATTTGCTGATCGGCGTCATTTGGGGGAGCATTTCAGGCTTCCGCGGTGGCAGAACGGACGAAATCATGATGCGTATCGCTGATATCCTTTGGGCAGTTCCTTCATTATTAATGGTTATCTTACTGATGGTTGTTCTTCCGAAAGGTCTATTTACGATTATTATTGCCATGACGATTACAGGCTGGATTAATATGGCCAGAATCGTGCGCGGACAAGTGCTGCAGCTGAAGAATCAGGAGTATGTGCTTGCTTCACAGACACTGGGTGCAAAAACATCCCGTCTTCTGTTTAAACATATCGTGCCAAACGCAATGGGTTCTATTTTGGTCACGATGACACTGACAGTTCCTACTGCGATTTTTACAGAAGCCTTTTTAAGCTATTTGGGACTTGGTGTTCCGGCTCCGCTGGCAAGCTGGGGAACGATGGCTTCTGACGGATTGCCTGCATTGACCTATTATCCGTGGCGTTTATTCTTCCCTGCCGGATTTATCTGCATTACAATGTTTGGTTTTAACGTTGTCGGCGACGGATTAAGAGACGCATTGGATCCTAAGTTACGTAAATAAGGGAGTGATACGGGTGACACGCCTATTAGAAGTAAAAGATTTAGCAATTTCATTTAAAACATATGGCGGAGAGGTCCAGGCGATCCGCGGAGTGAATTTCCATCTGGATAAAGGGGAGACGCTGGCCATTGTTGGAGAATCAGGTTCCGGAAAAAGTGTAACCTCTCAAGCGATTATGAAGCTGATTCCAATGCCTCCGGGTTATTTCAAACGCGGTGAGATCCTGTTTGAAGGAAAGGATCTGGTGCCGCTGTCCGAAAAAGAAATGCAAAATGTCCGGGGAAAAGAGATCGGCATGATATTCCAAGATCCGATGACCTCTTTAAATCCAACGATGAAGGTCGGTAAACAAATTACGGAAGTGCTTTTTAAACACGAAAAGATCTCGAAGGAAGCGGCTAAAAAACGCGCGGTTGAACTGCTGGAATTAGTCGGTATCCCAATGCCGGAAAAGCGGGTGAACCAATTTCCGCATGAATTTTCAGGCGGGATGAGACAGAGGGTTGTCATTGCCATGGCGCTTGCAGCGAATCCGAAACTTCTGATCGCCGATGAGCCGACAACTGCTCTTGATGTAACGATTCAAGCGCAAATTTTGGAATTAATGAAGGATTTGCAAAAGAAAATTGACACGTCCATCATCTTTATCACACACGATCTTGGTGTTGTGGCTAACGTTGCTGACCGGGTCGCTGTCATGTACGCGGGACAGATTGTAGAAACTGGTACGGTAGACGAAATCTTCTACGATCCGAGACATCCGTACACTTGGGGGCTTCTTGCATCCATGCCGACACTGGAAAGTTCAGGAGAGGAAGAGCTGACTGCCATTCCGGGCACACCGCCTGATTTGACAAACCCGCCAAAAGGAGATGCTTTTGCCCTGCGGAGCCCTTATGCGATGAAAATCGATTTTGAACAGGAGCCGCCAATGTTTAAGGTATCTGATACTCATTATGTCAAATCGTGGCTGCTTCATCCCGACGCGCCAAAGGTAGAGCCGCCAGAAGCGGTAAAAGCGAAAATGCGTAAACTGGCAAACACGTTTGAAAAACCTGTCTTAGTGAGAGAAGGTGAATGAATTGACTGAAAAACTATTAGAAATCAAACATTTAAAACAGCACTTTGTCACGCCGAGGGGAACGGTTAAGGCTGTAGATGATTTATCATTTGATATCTATAAAGGTGAAACATTAGGGCTGGTTGGTGAATCTGGCTGCGGTAAATCGACAACAGGCCGAAGCATTATCCGGCTGTACGAAGCAACCGATGGTGAGGTGCTGTTTAACGGTGAAAATGTGCACGGGAGAAAATCGCGGAAAAAGCTGCTGGAATTCAACCGCAAAATGCAGATGATTTTCCAAGACCCCTATGCATCCCTGAATCCGAGAATGACAGTTGCTGATATTATTGCTGAAGGTCTTGATATTCATAAGCTGGCAAAAACGAAAAAAGAGCGGATGCAGAGGGTTCATGAACTATTGGAAACAGTTGGTTTAAACAAGGAACACGCGAACCGCTATCCGCATGAATTTTCCGGCGGCCAGCGCCAAAGAATCGGGATTGCCAGAGCTCTTGCTGTTGATCCGGAATTCATTATCGCGGATGAGCCGATTTCCGCTTTGGATGTATCCATTCAAGCGCAGGTCGTGAATTTAATGAAAGAACTGCAAAAAGAAAAAGGGCTCACATACCTGTTTATTGCCCACGATTTATCGATGGTCAAATACATCAGTGACCGCATTGGCGTCATGTATTTCGGGAAACTGGTTGAGCTTGCGCCGGCAGATGAGCTTTATGAAAATCCGCTTCACCCATATACAAAATCATTGCTTTCTGCGATTCCGCTTCCAGATCCAGACTATGAGAGAAATCGCGTTCGCCAGAAATATGATCCGTCCGTCCATCAATTAAAGGATGGGGAAACGATGGAATTCCGTGAAGTCAAACCGGGACATTTTGTGATGTGCACGGAAGCCGAATTTAAAGCTTTTTCATGATTCATCAATCCTTCAAGAGATTTCTCTTGAAGGGTTTTTTTGCGTCCTCATAGAAAGTGAGAATGATAACATTTACAATTAGAGGAAAAAAACGGAGGCGAAATACGATTCAATTTCTGCATAACAAAAATGTTTTTGCACTATTGCTGTCTCAATCTTTTCAATCTTTAGCAGGAGTCCTCGTCACAATCGTTTTAATGGTCCGGGTCTATCAAATGACTGACTCTGTTTTTTTGGCGGGCCTTATTTTATCGTTCATGTCGTTTGCGAGTATAGCAGCAAGCTTTTGCGTCTCTCCGGTGCTTCGCATTCTCGGTTTTAAAAAGGTGCTTGTGGGAGCGAATCTGCTGAGAGCGGTCTTTACAATCCTGATGGCATACAGCGTCACTCATCACGGACAGGCATTCTTTTGGATTACGCTGCTGTTTGTGTTTTGTTTTTCCTTCGCGGGCGCTTTTTTTCAGCCGGCAAGATTTGCGCTGCTGCCGATTATTGTTCCAAAGAAGCAATATGTAAAAGCGAATGGTGTGATCTCTCTCTCGAATCAATTATTCTTAACAGCAGGCTGGGGCCTTGGAGGCCTTCTGACGTACGCCGTCCCTTTTGAACTCATTGTCGGCGCTGCTATTTGCCTGTTTGTTCTATCGGGAGCTTCCATCAGTGTGCTGCATGTAAATGAAGAAGAGGCTGTAGGAACTGCTGAAACAGCATCTGCCAGAAGTATATGGAAGGATTTAATGATCATCCCTATTGTAAGAGACATTACTGTAATGGACATGATAGAAGCTTTGGCGGGTTCCGTATGGTCATCTGCTATTCTCCTCGCATTTACTGCGGCTGTTTTGCATGAAACAGAGGTGTGGTGGGGGATGTTTAACGCTTCCTATTTTATAGGCGCAATTGTCGGCAGTGTGATTGCCATTCGTTTTTCTTCTTTTTTTGAGCGGAATATGGGCTATGCCATTATGTTCAGCTCGCTTGTAATGTCGGCGCTGACCCTTTTGTTTTCATTTTCTCCAGTCCCATTTTTATGCGCTCTGGCTTGTGCTGCAATGGGGCCTTTTTATCAGGTGCGTGATATTTGCCAGGAAACCATGCTGCAGGAGGTTATTCCCGAGCAGAAACGAATCGGAATCATGGCTGCAAAAAATGCGATTTTGACTCTTTGGTCAGGCGTCACCTACTCCATTATGGGGCTAGTGGCTGATGCTGCTGGTGCGAAAATAGCTTTTATCGCGGCTGCTGCATTATATATCATGACATTTCTGATTGCACTGGCGCAGCCCCGCCTGGTTCATTACAGGCGAGAAAATCGAGTTCAATGAGATACACTTCAAAATGAACGGAGCAGCTGGCTCGGTTTTTGCTGAAAAAAAAATGAAACCATGGCGGAAGTTCGCACGTCTTTATAGATGTAAGGCTGTTTAAACAAGAAGAAATGGGGTATATCTAAAAGTATGAAGACAACGAACTCATAAGGAGCAAATCAATGAACTGGTATGAAAAGCTTAGCGAGTACTTTCCAATTGAAGAAATGAAATCAAAAGCGCATATGGAAGCTCTTCTGAAAGAGCGAAGCGATATTTATCATAAAGATGAAGGCAAACATCATATTTTAATGTTTGCGGAGTTCGATTCTTTTATCTTCGTTGATTATCTGTATGTGTCTAAGGATGCAAGAGGGCAGGGGCTTGGCGGCAAATTGATCGCGAAGCTGAAAAAGAAAAATAAGCCCATATTGCTCGAGGTGGAACCTGTGGATGAAGATGATACTGATACAGAAAAACGCCTGAGGTTTTATCAAAGAGAGCATTTCAAGCATGCTCAGTCAATTGGGTACCGGCGCCGGTCATTGGCTACGAATGAAGTAAACAAGATGGAGATTCTGTACTGGTCACCAAAAACAGAATCAGAAGAAGAAATTCTTGAAGCCATGAAACAAACATATGAAAACATTCATACTTATAAAGACGAGAAATGGTACGGGGAATCGTACGAAAAAACGGATGAAGTCCTGAAACTCATTGATGAAGAAAAACAAAAAAATATTTTCGATCAGTTAAGCTAATTGAGAATTAGAACATATCATGAACATTAAAAATTTGCTGGATTGACACATTTTTTTCTTAGGATACTGTTCACACTTACTTTTTTATAGTATAATACCTGTAAAGATTCCTTTTTTAGAGTAATTTCAATTTAAGAATAAAATAGATGTTCATCCTACTAATTAGAGGAGTGAAGATAAATGGTTACACTATACACATCACCAAGCTGTACTTCATGCAGAAAGGCGAGAGCGTGGCTCGAGGAGCACGATATTCCATTTGTAGAAAGAAATATTTTCTCTGAACCTTTATCAATTGATGAAATAAAACAAATTCTTCGAATGACTGAGGATGGTACAGATGAAATCATCTCAACCCGTTCAAAAGTATTCCAAAAACTGAATGTGAACGTTGAATCTATGCCGCTGCAAGATTTGTACCGCTTGATCAACGAGCATCCAGGGTTGCTTCGCCGTCCGATCATCATTGACGAAAAACGTTTGCAGGTCGGATATAACGAAGACGAAATCAGACGTTTCCTGCCAAGAAAAGTTCGCTCTTTCCAATTAAGAGAAGCACAGCGTTTGGCAAACTAATAGATCGTATCATCAAAAGAAGGCTGAGTCATCAGCCTTCTTTTATTTTTCAACCTGCTGGTAATAAATGCTCGCAAGGATGACAAACGCAACCGTCAAAATGGGGAGGAGCGTTTCAACTGTGCCGTGCTGCGCCATAAAAAGAGACAGCTTTTTGTCTCTGACAATCATTTCTCCGCCAGTATAAGCAAGCAGCCCGCTTCCCGCGTAAATCAGAAGCGGTATTTTCTCTAGTGCAATATGGATGAGTTTGCTGCCCCAAATAATAACCGGAACCGATACACACAATCCTATAACAACGAGAGAAAACTCACCGTGTGAAGCTCCCGCAACTGCGATGACGTTGTCCAGCGACATAAAGAGATCTGCAAGCACAATCGTTCGTATCGCTCTCCACAGGGAGGTGCTGCTTTTAATGTGTTTCGTGTCTTTTTTTTCAATCAGCAGCTGATATCCTAAATACAGCAGGAAAATTCCGCCGGCGCACTGCAAGAACGGAATGTTCAAAAGATATACTGCTGCACTTGTTAATCCGATTCTCATGGCAACGGCAATAAATGTTCCGAGAATAATGGCTTGCTGTCTTTGCTTGTCCGGCAAATGTCTGCTGGCCATGGCAATAACAACCGCGTTATCTCCGCCGAGGATCAGGTCAATCCCAACAATGACGAGCAGAGAAATCAGATAGTCATGCTCCATGAAGCGGCACCTCGCTTTCAGTCCTTCGCTTGTACTACTACTATATGAGACAGGTCATATTTTATGATATCAGCCGCCTGATCTGCCGTTTTTTAGGCAAAGGTGCATTTTTATTTCTTTTGTGACTGTTTTATCATAAAATAGAAATACAAAGGAATTCACACTGGCCTTGGTTAAGGTTAAGATGTGGACGGAATGGGTAAAGTGTAGTAAAGTACAATTAATCGGGAGCTTAGATGTCCCTTCAACATCTTATATAGAAGGGAAGGTTGGCAAATGGAAATTGAAAGAATTAACGAGCATACAGTAAAATTTTATATGTCTTACGGAGATATTGAAGATCGCGGTTTTGACAGAGAAGAAATTTGGTATAACCGTGAGCGCAGTGAAGAACTTTTCTGGGAAGTCATGGATGAAGTTCATGAAGAAGAGGAATTCGCTGTGGAAGGCCCACTTTGGATTCAAGTTCAGGCACTGGACAAAGGATTAGAAATCATCGTCACAAAAGCCCAGCTTTCCAAAGACGGACAAAAGCTCGAACTGCCGATTCCTGAGGATAAAAAGCAAGAACCAGCATCTGAGGATCTTGACGCCTTGCTGGATGATTTCCAGAAAGAAGAGCAAGCCGTCAATCAGGAAGAGAAGGAGCAAAAGCTTCAATTTGTCTTGCGATTTGGCGATTTTGAGGATGTTATTTCTCTATCTAAATTGAACGTTAACGGAAGCAAAACGACTTTATATTCGTTTGAGAACCGATATTATTTATATGTAGATTTTTGCAATATGACTGATGAAGAGGTTGAAAATCAGCTAAGCATCCTGCTGGAGTACGCAACTGAATCCTCAATCAGCATACACCGTCTTGAAGAGTACGGCAAGCTGATTATTTCAGAGCATGCTCTAGAAACGATAAAAAAACACTTTGCATCATAGCAAACCGATTTCCTTCCGGAAATCGGTTTTTTTTATGCACGAAAATGCCATTTTAGAGATGTGAAAAATCAAAAACATATAGACAAGCAGAAAATACAGCGAACAGGAGTTGATCATCTTTTCCAGAAAGTATACTTCATCTGGAAAGGAGAGATGACAATTGTTTAGTGCTGTGACTGAAGACGGCCAACTGTTTCACCTTCTAGGCGCTCAGCAAAACCAGAAATTAAAGCGGAGACGGTTCTTCTGTCCGGTATGCGGGGGAGAGCTAGCTGTGAAGCTCGGACTTCAAAAAGCGCCGCATTTTGCCCATAAACAGAACAAGTCCTGCTCCATAGACATCGAACCGGAAAGCGCCTACCACTTAGAAGGAAAAAGACAGCTGTATGTATGGCTGAAAACACAACGGGCTTCACCAATATTGGAGCCGTATATAAGGACAATCAACCAAAGACCGGACGTCATGGCAAGGATCAAGGAGCATATGCTTGCTGTTGAATATCAATGCGCCACTATCGCTCCAGATGTCTTTCAAAAGCGGACAGAGGGCTTCAAACAAGAAGGAATCATCCCGCAGTGGATTATGGGATACAGCCGCTTAAAACGGACTGCTTCGTCCTTTTATCAGCTTTCAGCTTTTCATTGGCAGTTTATCAATGCAAGTCCATACAGAGAGCTGATATGTTATTGTCCTGAAAGGCGTTCTTTTCTCCGGCTCAGCCACATCATTCCATTCTACACAAACCATTCTTATTCCTCAGTCCAAACGATCCCTATCCATCGGGCAGGTGCAGGCGATCTTTTTTTCACTGAACCGAAACCCTCAATTCAATATTCAGGCTGGACGAAAGCGATTCACCGTTTTCGCCATAAACCCCATCGGTTTAACTCAAAGGAAACAAATCGCCTTAGGCTGCTGTTTTATGAGAAACGGCAGACGCCTTTTTCTTTTCTGCCGACTGAAGTGTTTGTTCCTGTTAGAAAAGGGGCAGTTTTTAAGAGTCCGGTTTTTGTGTGGCAGGGGTTTCTTTATTTGTTTATGACGGATCTTGGAGGTAAACGTGCGCCAATTCGTTTTTCAGCCGTTTTGCAGCAGTGCAAACTGCACATTCATAATAAGAACATTGCACTCAGGTTTGAATGCAGCGAAGAGTGTCTTTCAGAAGCGGTTAAACAGTATATTGATTTTTTGTGCAAGAAGGGATTTTTAAGGGAGACTCAGAAAGAAGTATATGTGCTGAATCAGCCTGCAGGCGGCATACACTCCATGCAGGATCTCATAGAAAGAGACCGCAGCTGTTTTATAGAATGAGTTTGTCTTATTTGGCTCACCCTAAGACAAAGGTGGTGGGCAGGCTGTGAAAGGCACAAAAGGAAAGGTTTTTCGTGTTTTTACTGCTTTTTTGGCATTCGTTCTCTTCATTACTGCATATGATTTGACAAAAGGCAGTGAAAAACCGGAAGATATTCACAACACAAGTTTATTGAGAAACAGCTGTTTTTTCAATTGGCTTGAATCAAAGAAGACGAGGGGGATCACCATGGCTGAGGAAAAAAAAGCAAACCAACTGCCTGACAGAAGTGAGGTAAAGGCAGAAGACACATGGAGACTTGAGGATATTTTTCCTAGTGATGAGGCCTGGAATAAAGAATTTCAAGCTGTAAAAGAATTAATTCCGAATTTATCTAAGTATAAAGGAAAGCTGGCAGATTCAGCTGATCATTTATACGAGGCTCTTACGTATCAAGATAAAGTGATGGAGCGGCTGGGTAGGCTGTACACATATGCGCATATGCGCTCTGACCAGGATACTGGGAACTCCTTTTACCAGGGGCTGAATGACAAGGCGGGAAACCTGTATACACAGGCCGCAAGCGCGACAGCTTATCTGGTTCCGGAGATTTTATCCATAGAAGAAGACAAACTGCAGCAGTTCATTCTTGAAAAAGAAGAATTAAAGCTGTACTCTCATGCGATTGAGGAGATTACAAAGGAACGTCCGCATGTGCTGAGCGAGAAGGAAGAGGCACTGCTTGCTGAAGCCTCCGAGGTACTGGGGTCATCTTCAAATACATTCAGTGTGTTAAATAACGCAGATATAACGTTTCCATCCATTAAAGACGAAGATGGGAATGAAAAACAGATCACTCACGGCAACTTTATTAATTTCTTGGAAAGTGAAAACCGTGAAGTCCGCAAAAATGCGTTTGACGCAGTGTATAAAACGTACGGACAATATAAAAATACAATGGCCACGACGCTTAGCGGCACTGTGAAAAAGGACAACTTCTACGCGAGAGTGAAAAAGTACAAGTCCGCGCGTGAGGCTGCGCTTTCTAACAACAGTATTCCTGAGGAAGTATACGATAACCTTGTTAAGACGATTAATAAGCATTTGCCGCTCCTGCACCGCTATATTGCGCTAAGAAAGAAAGTGCTTGAGCTTGATGAAGTGCATATCTATGACCTGTATACACCGCTTGTGAAAGATGCTGGGATGAAGGTGACATACGAGGAAGCCAAAGATTACATGCTGAAAGGCCTTGCACCTTTAGGGGAAGAATATGCCTCTATCCTAAAAGAAGGACTGGAAAACCGCTGGGTGGACGTTTACGAAAATAAAGGCAAACGCAATGGGGCTTATTCATCAGGAGCTTACGGCACGAATCCGTATATTTTGATGAACTGGCATAATAACGTCAATAATCTCTTTACGCTCGTGCACGAGTTTGGACATTCCGTACACAGCTACTATACGAGAAAGCACCAGCCTTATCCATATGGCAATTACAGCATCTTTGTCGCGGAAGTTGCCTCTACGACAAATGAAGCGCTCCTTGGCGAATATCTGCTGAACAATTTAGAGGATGAAAAACAGCGCTTATATATTCTCAACCATATGCTTGAGGGCTTCAGGGGAACGGTTTTCAGACAAACGATGTTCGCTGAATTTGAACATCTGATCCATACAAAGG
Organism: Bacillus sp. LM 4-2; assembly: GCF_000978495.1. Taxonomy (NCBI): domain Bacteria; kingdom Bacillati; phylum Bacillota; class Bacilli; order Caryophanales; family Bacillaceae; genus Bacillus; species Bacillus sp. LM 4-2. The sequence goes on from NZ_CP011101.1 coordinate 1,209,705, forward strand.
CGCAAGAAGGCGAGCCGCTTACACCTGAGCTTCTGACAAAGGTCTATTACGACCTGAATAAAAAGTATTTTGGAGACGGCATGGTGATTGATAAGGAAATCGGCCTTGAATGGTCGCGTATTCCGCACTTCTATTACAATTACTATGTGTATCAGTATGCGACAGGGTACAGCGCTGCCCAAGCATTAAGCAGCCAGATTTTGAAGGAAGGAAAGCCGGCGGTTGACCGTTATATTGACTTCCTGAAAGCGGGAAGCTCACAATACCCGATTGATGTCCTGAAAAAAGCGGGTGTTGATATGACGTCTCCAGAGCCAATCGAAGCCGCGTGCAAAATGTTTGAAGAAAAACTTGATGAAATGGAAGAGCTGCTGATGAAAGTCAAGCAGTCTTAAAAAAGTAAGCCTGTGCGGAAATGACGCACAGGCTTTTTTAAAACCCTTTAAAGGTTTTCCGGTGATTCAAGCGGTAGAGGGTAAACAAAATAGACAGAAACAGCAGAGGAGAGGTAATATAAAGCGGCAGCATATGCATCATGCCTAAGATATTCAAGCAGAAAAAAACAGCAATGCACACAATTGAGATCAAAGTAGACATCATGGCGGTCCTCCTCGTCCTTTTTCCTTATAAGGATATGAGTGAATGCACTTCGTTATGTTTTGTGACAAAAATATGAACATTAAGCATAGAGGTTGTCAAAAGTCGACATCTTTTGTTATCATAAGGATGTGAAATTGATCACAAACAAACATTACCCCTTTGTTTGACCGTGAAAAATTTCTCCCATCCCCTTTGTTGTCGTTAAGACATATGAAACCGCGCTTATCCCGGCGCGGTTTCTTTAGTGCTAAAAATGGAACGTACGTTTGGTTATGGCATAAAAAAACAGCCTCAAGCATATGCACGCCTGCGGCTATTTTTCACATGATTGATATTCATCAGAATAAGTGCTGAGAGACTTCCAAAACATTCCGTGTTTGGCTTCTACTTTGGCAACCTTTTTAGCAAACGCCAGTTTTTTCATTTCTTTTTCTACCTCTTCAAGGCTCAGGTCATATACAAGAGCAATTTCCTTCGAGGCAACGAAGCGGAAATATTCAATAAAACATTCTAAAGGCGGTGTTTCCGAAGGCTTCGGCTCGTCGCCAAGCATCTCAAATAAAATTTCTTCATATACATCATATGAGTAGCTGCCAGGAACTTTAAGCCCTTCATCCTCATGCTGCGTATTAAAAAACGTCAGTGTCGGATTAACAGAAACATCCATCTCAGCAGCAATTTTCATGTCACATTGAAGCGCCTTGACCGCGCTTTGAGAATGCAGATCTTTTTTGAATTCTTCAAGATCGAGACTTGTATTTTCAGCAATCTCCAAAAGCACGTTTTCATCCGTAATATTTTTCTTTGAAACAAATAGGCTCTCCTGCATATTTCTGAGAAATTGCATGCCGGCTTTTCGGCCTTGCAATTCGGCTGCTTTAAAAGCGAGAGCAGCCATATAAGGCGATGAAAGCGGCTGTTCCTGTTCGAACCAGACATTGCCGTCACATGACATGCCAGAGCGGCTCGCGATCTTTTCCCATGCTTCTGCGAGAAGATGCTTTTTTCGCTTTTTATTTAAAGCGGTAAGGCTTGCGGAAGCGATAATGCGTAAGGTGAAAAAACGTCCGTATCTGATTTTTAGCTTTTTGATGACGGGCTCTAAGGACCAGCATTCTGGACATAAAGGGTCTACAAACATATAAATTTCAAGCGGCTTTTTTGGATGACCGTGGCAATGGGCGAAGTATAGCTCATGCTGATAGTTTGTCAAGATGATCGATCCTCCGCTTCCGTTTGATTCACCATATGCCTTGCTGTCAACTCCAGCCGGCCAAACAAAAACTCACGAATTTCGCCCTCCAGCCCTACATGGTCTATTGCGTCCTTCATACAGCTGAGCCACGCATCAGCTCTCTCGTTTGTAATTGGAAAGGGAAGATGCCTTGCTCTGAGCATAGGATGGCCGTGCTCCTCAGTATAAAGCGGAGGCCCGCCTAAATACTGAGTTAAGAATTGCTTCTGTTTCCTGGCGGTTTCTGTCAAATCGCTTGGAAAAATCGGCTTCAGCAAAGGATGAGACGCGACACGCTCATAAAAAGTATCAACAAGTTGCGATAGAAGTTCCTCTCCAATCGCTTCATAAGGTGCGTTAAACGATTGTCCCATGTTGACTACTCCTTTAAATATGGCTAATAGGAATCATAAATCCTATTGCAAAAAGTAATTTTCTGTATTTCATTGTTTCATCTAGATTTATTTTAGCAACAAGGCATCATTTCTACAAACAAACTGCCTTTTATGCGTTTGATGACTCATTTCGGCTAACAGCCGGGGTTTGTATTTCATATCATATCACATAAAAATCAGGAATGCGTAAGATTTCACTTCGCAAAAAAACCAGAGGGAAAGAGCACCTCTGGTTACGCGTAATAAGCTGAAGTTATTTTTTTTACATAGTTTTTCGTTTCTTGGAAAGGAGGAATGCCTCCGTATCGGTCAACATTCCCCGGTCCGGCGTTGTAAGCCGCTAATGCCATAGACACATTGCCGTCGTATTTATCCAGCATTTGTTTTAAATATTTCGTTCCGCCTTCCACATTTTGCTGCGGATCAAGCGGATTGGAAACGCCAAGTGAGCTTGCTGTTGACGGCATCAGCTGCATGAGGCCCATCGCGCCTGCTCCGCTGACCGCTTTTGCATTAAAGCCTGATTCCTGTTTGATGACGGCACGGATCAGTTTTTCATCAACGCCATATTTATCAGCGGCTTTTTTAATCGCACTGTCAATAGAGAAGTCTCCCGAACTGATCTGATTTGCTTCATGTTTGTTTGAAGCTGAATCTGCAGCAGCTGTTTCAGTGCTTTCTGCCGCTTTTGTGACTGAACCTGAATTGCTGCTCGTATATGAGTTAAGCCCATACGCTGAAAGCAGTGACGGCGCTGTTGTATTCGCGCTGTTCAGCATGCTGAGCGGGCTTGGCGATGAAGAAGGTGCTGATTGCTGAGATGTCAGACCGTTTGTATATTGGCTGAGCAAAGAGCTAAAACTTGAAAGCGGGCTTTCCGTATTCTGAGTGTCCGAGCTGCTGCGTGCATTAGATATGGACTGTAGTGCCTGAAGCTGAAGTAAAGCTGCCCAATTCGTTACATTCACGATGCCATTCCACCTTATATAGACTTTCGTTTTTCTTCATAAAAACGCAGAATTTTATTTTTGGTTTCGCGCTGAGGAATGCTGAATTGCTGAAGCAGCTTCTCGAAAGCTTTTCTGCCCTCATGCCAATCCGCCGCCTCAAATTCAATTTCATAGTCCTCTTTATTTAAATATCGGCTGTGGTCTAAAACTATTAAGCCTTTTTCTGTTTCTTTTTCCGCACGGTTTGTTGCTAAAGATCCAAAGTATTGAATGGCATCCGTATCGATCTGAAGCTTGTGCAGCTGGTCCTTCACAGGGCCCTCGGGAACTGAAAATCCAGCGAGATCTGATACCTCTGAAAGCTGCTGGTGCGTTTCCAGAAGCCCCACATCAGCCGGCTCCTTTAATGTAAGGACATACTTTCCGTTTTTTCTGCGGATACGAAGCGCAGCTTGTTTTTGTTTCAGCGCGAAGCTGTCTGTATCAAAATAATGATTCTTTTGATCTGTAAAATCTTTTTCTGTCAGCTGGAGTGCCGCTGCTATGTTTTTGAATTCTTGTTTGGTCAGCATGTTTTTAAATTCGATTTCAATTTCTTGGCTCATGATGCTCTTCCTTTCCGCCCTGTAAATCTTATTTTTACTATTATCTCTTTAGATGTTAGGTTTATCAATATCGAGCTCGATATGATAAAATGAATCTGTACTTTGTTTAAAAAAGGAGAGCATTATGCAAAACAGAATCGAAATTTTGAATGCAACATTATCGGATGATCAGCTTCGCCTTGCCTGTCAGACAGAAGGAAACGAAGCGAAACGCAAGCCGTCAGGTCAAATGCTTGTTGATTCTGACCACTTTGCTTTTGTATACATACTTGAATTAGCTGATTCTTTTGAATATGTCATTATAAAGGAACATGTATGGCCGGAACTGAAGCAGGCCCATGCACAAAAAATACCGGTTGTTTTAGAGGCAGGAGACCAAACAATTGAACTGGCAGGCCTGCATGAGGAGCTGGAATATCTTTTAGAAAATATAAAAGATAATGCAAACTATGGAGAAGAAATGGAAGAAAAAGTGAAACGCGTGTTTTTATAGAAACTGGTTCGGAATTGGGGGATGTATGATGGATGACAAACAATGGGAGCGTTTTTTAGTGCCGTACCGCCAGGCTGTCGAAGAGTTGAAAGTGAAGCTCAAGGGGATCCGCACACTATATGAATACGAGGACGACCATTCACCGATCGAATTTGTGACCGGACGCGTCAAGCCTGTGGCGAGCATTCTTGAAAAAGCGAGACGGAAAAGCATACCGCTGCATGAAATTGAAACCATGCAGGACATTGCTGGCCTTAGAATCATGTGCCAATTTGTCGATGACATCCAAATCGTAAAAGAGATGCTTTTTGCCAGAAAAGATTTCACCGTTGTGGATCAGAGGGATTATATTGCGGAACATAAAGAGAGCGGATACCGGTCATACCATCTTGTTGTGCTGTACCCTTTGCAGACGGTATCCGGAGAAAAGCATGTTCTCGTAGAAATACAGATCCGTACACTGGCGATGAATTTTTGGGCGACCATTGAACATTCATTGAATTATAAATACAGCGGAAACATTCCTGAAAAAGTAAAACTAAGGCTTCAGCGCGCTTCTGAAGCGGCTTCCCGGCTTGATGAAGAGATGTCGGAGATCAGGGGTGAAGTACAGGAAGCTCAAGCTGCCTTTTCAAGAAAGAAAAAAGGAAGCGAGCAACAATAGGTAAAGGGGAAGAAGAGCATGAAATTTGCCGTATCATCAAAAGGAGATCAAGTTTCTGATACGCTGAAAAGCAAAATACAGGCGTATTTATTGGATTTTGATATGGAACTGGATGAAAATGAACCGGAAATCGTTATTTCAGTCGGAGGCGACGGAACGCTTTTGTATGCTTTTCACAGATACAGCGACCGCTTGGACAAAACAGCATTTGTCGGCGTTCACACAGGTCATCTGGGTTTTTATGCCGACTGGGTTCCTCATGAAATTGAAAAACTTGTTCTTGCCATCGCGAAAACGCCGTATCATACAGTCGAATATCCGCTTCTCGAAGTCATTGTGACCTATCACGAAAACGAGCGGGAAGAAAGATACTTAGCTTTGAATGAATGTACGATTAAAAGCATCGAAGGAAGCCTTGTTGCTGATGTGGAAATCAAAGGGCAGCTCTTTGAAACCTTCCGGGGCGACGGCCTCTGCCTGTCAACTCCATCAGGCAGCACAGCCTACAATAAGGCGCTGGGCGGAGCGATTATCCATCCGTCTATCAGGGCGATCCAGCTTGCGGAAATGGCTTCAATTAATAACCGCGTGTTCCGTACGGTCGGGTCACCTCTGCTTCTCCCATCCCATCATGATTGCATGATTAAGCCGAGAAACGAAGTTGACTTTCAAGTGACGATTGACCATTTAACCCTTCTCCATAAGGATGTAAAGTCGATCCGCTGCCAAGTTGCATCCGAAAAAGTGCGGTTTGCGAGATTCCGTCCGTTTCCATTTTGGAAAAGAGTCCAGGATTCGTTTATTGGAAAAGGTGAATAGAAAGAGGGCATATCGTGGAGCATTTTTTTATCAGAAAGAACATTACTTCCGCTGAGGACGGGATGACTGTAAAAGAATATGCCGGTGAACTGGGAATTTCGAAACGTCTGCTGACCGATATTAAGTTTGGCGGGGGAGACCTGCAGATTAACGGTGAGCATGTGACGGTCAAATACGTTTTGAAAGAGGGAGATCTTCTTATCGTGAAGTTTCCTGAGGAACAGGTGAGCGAGACGCTGCTGGCAGAGCCTGTTCCGCTCGATATCCTTTATGAGGATGAACATGTGCTTGTGATAAACAAGCAGCCGTATGTGTCATCAATCCCTTCGAGAGAGCACCCCTCCGGCAGCATTGCCAATGGAATTATTGATCATTATCAAAAAAACGGAGTGAGGGCGACAGTACATCTTGTCACCCGGCTAGACCGGGATACATCAGGTGTCATGCTTGTTGCCAAGCATCGATTTGCCCACTCCATTTTATCGTCTGCGCAAAAAAACGGCCTTGTGAAACGCCGGTATGCGGCAGTGGTTCACGGGCGGATGGCACAGATGGAGGGAACAGTCGATGCTCCGATTGGCAGACATCCTGACAGTATTATTGAACGGACGGTAACACCGGACGGCCAGAAGGCTGTTACTCATTTTTACGTCACATGTGCAAATGATGACATGACCTCGGTGGCATTGCAGCTTGAGACTGGACGAACCCATCAAATTCGTGTTCATATGAGCTATCTCGGGCACCCGTTGTGCGGCGATACACTGTACGGCGGAACGAGACAGGAAATTGGCCGGCAGGCTCTGCACAGCGAGCATCTTTCATTTATCCATCCGCTGACACAGGAGAACATGACGTTTCATGCTCCACTGCCTCAGGATATGAGAAAACTGATAAAAGGAGAGAATCATTGATTCTCTCCTTTTTTATATGGGGCGAAATCTTGATTCGTCGTAAGGCAGGGAGCTTGGAACAGAGACGGTTTCTATTTCTGGAAAGCGAAAGCCTGTCAGTTGATTTCCGAACACGCAGCCTGTATCAATGTTGATGGTGCGATTGACCTTCCGAGGCTCTTTCACAGGTGTATGACCGTATACCACCCAAGCCTTTCCGTTATAGGCTGCCGCCCAATCACGCCTGATGGGTCTGCCGTCCGGATATGTTTCACCCGTCACGTCACCGTAAAGCACAAAGTCCTTCACTCTGCGGGTATATTTGCCGATATCGTCAGCTCTTATGCCAGCATGGGCGACAACTAATTCTCCATTATGTAAGATGTCGTAAAGCGGCGCTGTTTCGTACAGCTTCATAAACTGTTCGCTGACTGATTTTTTCTCATCTTTGGAAAGTTCCTCAAGCTCTGCCGCTGTTGTTTCGAGACCATGCATCACTTTTACCGGATTTCCTTTTAAGTAACGATATAATTTATTGCAATGGTTTCCCGGGACATAACGCACAGCGCCTTTTTCGTAAGCGCCGGCTACAAATCGGATGACCTCTATCGATTTGGGCCCTCTGTCAGTTAAATCTCCGGCAAAAACAAGCACCCTGCCTTCTTCATGGACAGGTACTCCATTTTTGATTGTATAGCCAAGCTTTTGGATTAATGCAGTCATTTCGTCATAGCAGCCATGAATATCGCTGATGATATCGTAAGCCATGCGGTCTCCTCCTTACAAATTGTTTTATTTATTATGAAGCAAAGTGTTGTGAGTCATCACAAGCTTTTATGTGCAAATTATAGAAGAAGAATCATTTTCTAAACAGGATTAAGACCTTATCACTTTATTTTTCATCATCACCCTTGTTAAAATCGCGTTATGTTTTTTAAAAATGAGGTTTTGTTCTCTGAGTGAGAACTAGCATAACCCTGACTTAAAAAGGAGGTTCTGATTATGGCGCATACATCTGTCGCATCTTTAGTTGTTGTACTTATCGTTGCATTTTTGACACCCATCCTTTTGCATCGGTTTAAACTCAGCATCCCGGTTGTTGTTGCTGAAATCATTATGGGGCTGATTATTGGGAAAAGCGGCCTTAATTTAGTTGTGGAGGGTGACACCTGGCTCCAAACACTCTCTATGCTCGGATTTATCTTTTTGATGTTTTTAAGCGGGCTTGAAATTGATTTTTCGTCGTTTGAGAAAGGAAAGAAAAAGCAGTTCCTGCCGAATGGCAAGGAAGCGCCGAATACGTTTGCTGCGGCATCTGTTATTTTCGTCGGTATTTTTATTTTATCATTGCTCTTGTCCTATGGGTTCGTCTTGGCCGGATTTATCCAAAATGCATTTTTAATGACCCTTATTATTTCAACGATATCGTTAGGCGTTGTCGTTCCAACATTAAAAGAAGAACGGATCATGAATTCGAATATCGGGCAGATTATTTTGCTTGTTGCTGTTATTGCTGATTTGGCCACGATGATTCTTCTTGCTGTTTTTTCTTCTTTATACGGAGAGGACAGCGGAAACATGTGGCTCCTGATGATTCTGTTTGCAGCCGGAGTGGTGCTTTACTTTTTCGGCCGGGTCTTTAAACATCGCTCTTTTGTGCAGTCCATGTCAAAAGGGACGATCCAGATCGGGACGCGTGCCATTTTTACGTTAATTATTGTACTCGTTGCCCTGTCTGAATCACTTGGGGCGGAAAATATTCTCGGCGCTTTCTTAGCGGGGGTTCTCGTTTCCCTGCTTTCGCCAAACAAAGAACTTGTTCAGCAGCTGGATTCATTTGGTTATGGGTTCTTAATACCGATTTTCTTCGTGATGGTCGGTGTGAAGCTGGATATTTGGACTCTTTTTCAGGATAAAACAATTTTAATCATGATTCCGCTCCTGCTGCTGGCGCTGTTAGTCAGCAAAATCATTCCTGTCATGTACTTAAAGAAGTGGTATGATAACCGAACCATTTTCGCGTCTGGTTTCTTGCTGACATCAACGCTTTCGCTCGTGATTGCCGCTGCAACAATCGGGCAGCAGCTTCACGTGATCAGTGCAAATATGTCAGGAGCGCTAATTTTAGTAGCTGTCATTGCAAGTATTTTTACGCCGATCTGTTTTAAAAAATTATACAAACGGGAAGAGCAGCCGGAGGAGAAAAAGACGATTACGTTCATTGGCGCCAATCAAATGACTTTGCCTGTCACACTCGAATTGCCAGAGGAAGAGTATGACGTGCGTGTTGTACACGTCTACCAAGAGAATGCGGAGGAAAAGCTGTCAGAATCAGTGTTTGCTGTTGAAACAATTTCTGACTATGAACACGAGACGCTTGAATCACTCGGCATTTTTGAAACGGATATCCTCGTTGTGGCGACAGGAAATGAAGATATGAATGCAGACATTGCATTACTTGCAAAAGATAAAGGCACAGAAAGAGTCATTGCAAGCGTAGGCTCACCGGAGCATGAAGCAGCTCTGAAGGAGCAGGGAATCAGCATCTTTTCTATTCTGCTGTCGACAAAAACGCTGCTTCGCGCACTGATTGAAGCGCCTGGCGTCATGAAGCTGCTCACGAACCAAGAGTCTTCGCTGTATCAAATTAATATGGAGAACAGTAAATATGATGGTGTCATTTTACGGGAATTCCCTTTAACAGGTGACGTCATCTTTGTCAGGATCTTCAGAGGTGTGGACAGCATCGTTCCTCATGGGGATACGAGGCTGAAATTGGGAGACCGTTTAATTGTCACCGGATCTCGGGGGTACGTAACGGATCTTAAGAAAACATTGGAAGGATAAATCTTGACCAAATAAGGATTCGTGTTAATATAGAGGTGCAGAACAATTCAATATGTATTCGTTTAACCACTAGGGGTGTCCTTCATAAGGGCTGAGATAAAAGTGTGACTTTTAGACCCTCATAACTTGAACAGGTTCAGACCTGCGTAGGGAAGTGGAGCGGTATTTGTGTTATTTTACTATGCCAATTCCAAACCACTTTTCCTTGCGGGAAAGTGGTTTTTTTACTTTCAGAGGGGGAATGATTTGTGAAGTTTTCAGAAGAATGCCGCAGTGCAGCCGCAGAATGGTGGGAGGGGAGCTTTGTCCATCCGTTCGTTCAAGGAATCGGTGACGGAACGCTTCCGATTGACCGTTTTAAATACTACGTACTTCAGGATTCCTATTATTTAACGCATTTTGCAAAGGTGCAGTCATTTGGCGCCGCTTATGCGAAGGATCTTTATACAACGGGGCGGATGGCAAGCCATGCCCAAGGTACATATGAGGCGGAAATGGCGCTTCATCGTGAGTTTGCCGAGCTGTTGGAAATCAGCGAGGAAGAGCGTAAGGCGTTTAAGCCGTCTCCTACGGCGTACTCTTATACATCCCATATGTACCGTTCGGTTTTGAGCGGGAATTTCGCAGAAATCTTAGCGGCCCTGCTGCCATGCTACTGGCTTTATTACGAGGTTGGTGAAAAATTGCTGCATTGCGATCCTGGGCATCCGATTTATCAAAAGTGGATTGGGACGTACGGCGGTGATTGGTTTAGACAACAGGTCGAGGAGCAAATCAACCGCTTTGATGAGCTGGCGGAAAACAGCACGGAGGAAGTGCGTGCCAAGATGAAAGAGAATTTTGTCATCTCCAGCTACTATGAATATCAATTTTGGGGAATGGCCTATCGAAAAGAAGGCTGGTCTGACAGCGCCATAAAAGAGGTGGAGGAATGTGGAGCTTCACGCCATAACGGATGACAGCAAGCCGGTAGAAGAGCTAGCGAGAATCATCATTACGATTCAGAATGAAGTTGATTTTATTCATATTCGGGAACGCTCAAAATCGGCGGCGGATATTTTGAAACTGCTCGAGCTTATTTTTGAAGGCGGTATAGATAAACGAAAACTGGTGATGAACGGGCGCGTGGATATTGCGCTTTTCTCTACTATTCACCGCGTGCAGCTGCCAAGCGGCAGCTTTTCACCGAAGCAGGTCAGAGCCAGATTTCCACACCTTCATATCGGGAGGTCGGTGCATTCACTGGAGGAAGCGGTTCAAGCAGAAAAGGAAGACGCGGACTACGTGCTGTTCGGCCATGTGTTTGAAACGGATTGCAAAAAGGGTCTTGAAGGCAGAGGAGTATCTTTGCTGTCAGATATCAAACAGCGGATTTCCATCCCGGTTATAGCCATCGGGGGGATGACGCCGGACAGGTTAAGAGACGTAAAACAAGCAGGGGCAGACGGCATTGCTGTTATGTCAGGAATTTTGTCTTCCGCTGAGCCCTTGGAAGCAGCCAGACGATATTCCCGTAAGCTAAAGGAGATGCGCTATGAAAAGGCATTATGAAGCAGTGGTGATTGGAGGCGGAATTATCGGTTCCGCGATTGCTTATCATTTGGCAAAGGAAATCAAAAGCGCCGCATTGTTTGAAAGCGGAACAATGGGCGGCAGAACGACAAGTGCCGCTGCTGGAATGCTGGGCGCCCATGCCGAATGCGAGGAACGTGACGCGTTTTTTGATTTCGCTATGCACAGTCAGCGTCTGTACAAAGGTCTTGGAGAAGAGCTTTATGCATTATCCGGTGTGGATATCAGGCAGCATAACGGCGGTATGTTTAAGCTTGCATTTTCTGAAGAAGATGTGCTGCAGCTGAGACAGATGGACGATTTGGACTCTGTCAGCTGGTATTCAAAAGAAGAGGTGTTAGAAAAAGAGCCGTATGCGTCTGGTGACATCTTTGGTGCATCTTTTATTCAGGATGATGTGCATGTGGAGCCTTATTTTGTTTGCAAGGCGTATGTGAAAGCAGCAAAAATGCTTGGGGCGGAGATTTTTGAGCATACGCCCGTCCTGCATGTCGAACGTGACGGTGAAGCCCTGTCCATCAAGACCCCTAGCGGAGACGTATGGGCTAATCATGTTGTCGTTGCCAGCGGGGTGTGGAGCGGAATGTTTTTTAAACAGCTTGGACTGAACAATGCTTTTCTCCCTGTAAAAGGGGAGTGCCTGTCCGTTTGGAATGATGATATCCCGCTGACAAAAACGCTTTACCATGATCACTGCTATATCGTACCGAGAAAAAGCGGCAAACTGGTTGTCGGCGCGACAATGAAGCCGGGGGACTGGAGTGAAGCACCGGATCTTGGCGGATTGGAATCCGTTATGAAAAAAGCAAAAACGATGCTGCCGGCTATACAGAATATGAAGGTGGATCGTTTTTGGGCGGGACTCCGGCCGGGAACAAAGGATGGAAAACCGTACATCGGAAGACATCCTGAGGACAGCCGTATTTTATTTGCGGCGGGCCATTTCAGAAACGGGATCCTGCTTGCTCCCGCAACGGGCGCTTTGATCAGTGATCTCATCATGAATAAAGAGGTCAACCAAGACTGGCTGCACGCATTCCGAATTGATCGCAAGGAGGCGGTTCAGATATGATGCTACAGCTGAACGGTAAAGACGTGAAGTGGGAAAAAGACGCAGGTACAATTCAAGACCTGCTGGCGTCGTATCAGCTTGAAAATAAAATCGTTATCGTGGAAAGAAATAAAGAAATAATCGGGAAAGAACGCTATCACGAGGTTGAGCTTTGTGATCGTGATGTCATTGAAATTGTCCATTTTGTAGGAGGCGGATGAGCATGTTAACAATTGGCGGAAAATCATTTCAATCAAGATTGCTGCTGGGCACGGGGAAATACCCATCGTTTGACATTCAAAAGGAAGCAGTAGCTGTTTCTGAGTCTGATATTTTAACATTTGCTGTAAGGAGAATGAACATCTTTGAAGCATCTCAGCCGAATTTTTTGGAACAGCTTGATTTATCCAAATATACGCTTTTGCCGAATACAGCGGGCGCCAGCACTGCTGAAGAAGCGGTTCGGATTGCAAGGCTGGCGAAAGCGTCCGGCCTTTGTGACATGATTAAAGTTGAAGTCATCGGATGCAGCCGTTCCTTGCTGCCTGACCCTGTTGAGACATTAAAAGCGTCTGAACAGCTTCTTGAAGAAGGCTTTATTGTGCTCCCGTACACGTCGGATGACGTTGTGCTGGCGAGAAAGCTGGAAGAGCTCGGCGTTCATGCCATCATGCCGGGTGCATCTCCGATTGGATCAGGACAAGGAATCTTAAATCCTTTGAATCTGTCGTTTATTATTGAACAGGCGAAAGTGCCGGTCATCGTGGATGCGGGAATCGGCTCGCCTAAAGATGCGGCATACGCAATGGAGCTTGGAGCGGATGGCGTACTGCTCAATACGGCTGTATCTGGCGCTGACGATCCCGTGAAAATGGCTCGTGCCATGAAGCTCGCAGTGGAAGCAGGGCGCCTTTCTTATGAGGCGGGCCGAATCCCGCTTAAGCAATACGGAACGGCAAGCAGTCCGGGAGAAGGTCTTCCTGTATGACGGGCAGGTATTCAAGGCAGGAGCTGTTTGCTCCGATCGGCCCATCCGGCCAGAAAAAATTGAAAGAAGCGCGCGCCGTGATTATCGGTGCCGGCGCGCTCGGAACAGCCAGTGCAGAAATGCTGGTGAGAGCGGGAGTCGGCTCTGTGAAAATTGCCGACAGAGATTATGTTGAATGGAGCAACCTCCAGCGCCAGCAGCTTTATACAGAAGATGATGTCAAAAAAGAAATGCCGAAAGCAGCCGCTGCGGAGCGCCGTCTCCGTTCGATTAACAGCGATGTTGATGTGACCGGCCTTGTCATGGATGTGACAGCAGAAAATATCTTCGAGCTGATTAGGGATGCATCAATTATAGTGGATGCGGCTGATAATTTTGAAACCCGCCTGATCGTAAATGATGCTGCGGTAAAGGAAGGGATTCCTTTTCTTTACGGTGCCTGTGTAGGGAGCTACGGTCTCACCTTTACCGTGGTGCCGGGTTCTACTCCTTGCCTGCATTGCTTGCTCGATACACTTCCGATTGGCGGAGCAACATGTGACACAGCCGGCATCATCAGTCCGGCTGTTTTGCAGGTAGCAGTCTTTCAGGTAACAGATGCACTGAAGCTGCTGACGGGAGAGGAGTGCGAGCCGGTGCTGCGCTCCTTTGATTTGTGGAAAAATGAGCGGTCAGAAGTGAGAGCGGCCAGTCTCAAACATGACGCATGCCCAAGCTGCGGCACAAAGGATTTTCCGTTTTTGTCATATGAAAATCAAACAAAAGCGGCTGTATTGTGCGGCAGGAACACGGTGCAGATCAGATCATCTATTACGAAAGAAGCGGATCTTGAAGCGCTTGCCGGTCAGCTGAGGCAGGCCGGGCTTGAAGTAACTGCGAACCCGTATTTAATTTCCTGCCGCTCGGATGATATGAAAATGGTGCTGTTCCGGGACGGCAGAGCTTTGATCCATGGAACAAATGATATTGCCCGGGCAAAATCCATTTATCATAAATGGATCGGGTAATAAAAGGAGTGTAGTGTAATGAGTATATATAAAGCATTGACAATCGCCGGATCAGATTCAGGCGGCGGCGCAGGGATACAAGCTGATATTAAAACCTTTCAAGAGCTTGATGTATTCGGAATGTCTGCGATTACAGCGGTAACCGCTCAAAATACGCTTGGCGTTCATGGGGTGCATCCGCTGACTGTAGAGGCGTTGAGACAGCAAATTGACGCTGTTGCTGAGGATTTGAGACCGGATGCAGTCAAAACGGGAATGCTCTGGAATGCCGACATGATTGAAGAAGTGGCAAGAAAAATTGACGAGCACGGATTCAATCGTGTAATTGTTGATCCGGTTATGATCGCAAAGGGCGGGGCATCCTTGCTGCGTGATGAGTCAGTTGCCACCTTAAAGGAGTTGCTCATTCCAAGAAGCTACGCGATTACGCCGAATGTCCCGGAAGCAGAAACGCTGACAGGAATGACAATCAGCTCGCTGGATGACCGGAAAAAAGCAGCCGAGCAGCTCGTCAAGATGGGTGCGCAGCATGTCATTATCAAAGGCGGGCACCAGCCTGAAGACAATCACATTACTGACCTTCTTTTTGATGGCAGCATATTTATGCAAATCACCCATCCTTATATCAATACGAAGCATACGCATGGCACAGGCTGCACCTTTGCTGCGGCTTTAACGGCCCAAACGGCTAAAGGAGACAGCATCCATCAGGCATTTGAGATTGCGGCCAACTTTGTCCGCGAAGCGGTGGAAAATACGCTCGGCATCGGATCGGGACACGGGCCGACAAACCATTTCGCTTTTAAACGAAACAGCTTAAATACAAGCCGATGAGATCACCAGCTGATGGTGATCTCTTTTGCGTTTGCTACGGTATGCGCTTTTCATCTGGACAAGGTTATGATATGATAGGAATTAAGATCAGGTACTAATACTATGTCTTTATTAAATATAGGAGGCTTTATACATATGAATTTTTCACTTGAAGGCCGCAACATTGTTGTGATGGGGGTAGCCAACAAACGCAGCATCGCCTGGGGCATTGCGCGTTCTTTACATGAAGCGGGTGCACGTTTGATTTTCACATACGCTGGTGAACGCCTGGAGAAATCCGTTCACGAGCTTGCCGGAACATTAGACCGCAACGACTCCATCATCCTTCCTTGCGATGTTACAAACGACACAGAAATCGAAACTTGCTTCGCAAGCATTAAGGAGCAGGTCGGTGTAATCCACGGTATCGCGCATTGTATCGCGTTTGCCAACAAAGAAGAGCTTGTGGGCGAATACTTAAACACAAATCGTGACGGCTTCCTTTTGGCTCATAACATCAGCTCATATTCTCTGACTGCTGTTGTCAAAGCGGCACGTCCGATGATGACTGAAGGCGGAAGCATTGTCACTTTGACGTACCTTGGCGGAGAGCTTGTGATGCCAAACTACAACGTCATGGGTGTAGCAAAAGCTTCTCTTGATGCAAGTGTGAAATATTTAGCTGCTGACTTAGGAAAAGAAAATATCCGCGTTAACAGCATTTCTGCCGGCCCGATCAGAACATTATCTGCTAAAGGCATCAGCGATTTCAACTCTATCTTAAAAGACATCGAAGAGCGTGCACCGCTTCGCCGCACGACAACACCTGAAGAAGTGGGCGATACAGCTGCGTTCTTGTTCAGCGATATGTCCCGCGGGATTACGGGTGAAAATCTTCACGTTGATTCAGGTTTCCATATCACTGCCCGCTAAGCAGGATCTATTTCAAGCAATCCCGAATAGGGATTGCTTTTTTATTTCTTCTGATTTTCAGCTTTCTGTCATATAGATAGAATATGACACAATCGGAGGGATGAAGATGTCTAATAAGAAAAGAAACGCGGATAAAAAACCGCTCATGTATATTGTTCAGCCGGATTATGCAGAAACTACAAGGTCATCCATGCAGGAGATTGTCATCAAAAGAAAGGCCGACAAACCCGCTCCGCCAAAAGCTGAGGAAAAGCCGGCTTACCATGAGAAGCAGCAGGAGGAAGCTGTGGCACAGGATGTCCTGCAAGAAGACCAAAAGCCTGCAGCCGAACCAGTGAGTCAGCAAACTCAAGAGGTGAGAGAACCAGAGAACATAAAAAGCCAGGAGGAACAGAAAGCAGAGCCGCAGGCCGTAGAAGAAACCGTCGAACACGAGCCCCCGAAAGCAGAAAAAAAGGAAGAGCCTGCACTTGAGACCCGGAAGCCTGAGAAAGAACCGGAAGCTGTCCATAGTGCTGATAAAGCGGAGGAAAAAGCACCGCCGGCACGAAAAGTGAAAAAACCGATGAGCAAGATGACGATCCACGAAAAAATTGATTTTTTAACAAAGCTGCCTCATAACATGCCGAGAGCGCTTTGTTTGATTGAAGCCAATGGAAGAACGTACAGGGGCGTGATTGTCGGAAGAAGAAATGATTCCGTCCTGCTTCGAACAACCGGAAACGGAGCCCCAACCGAACTGGCAATCGATGATATTACCTCTTTGCACCCGCTCGGTTTTTAACGAAAAAGAAAAAAGCTGCCCGGCTGATGTTGCCGGGCAGCTTTTTTACATAGAGAAAAGCCTGCAGGCTTGCAAGCTTTTCCAGCTTATGATTAATGCTGATGATGTGTACGATTGATTAATCGAGGATTTAAGCAGTTGATTGCGCAGAAGCAGTCTAAGTCAACTTCAATACAGTAGTTCGTTTTTTCGAGTCGGAACACTTCACACACCGTATCTTTATCGGTGAAGTCCAAAATGTGTTTGTGTTCGTCAAATGCGATTAATAATGACAGTGTTGCGCAGCTTCCATGCACTCTTTCGACCCTGAAAAATACTGTATTAAAGCAAGGGCCGTTATCGAGTTCGCCGACATTTCCGAAGGCGACTAATGGCGTTGATTTTGATGTAAATATTGCAAAAGGCACTGTGTCGCCTAACGAATGGCTTACAGATAAAAGCTTAGAGTGGCAGCCGGTCGGGCAGTCTTCTTCAACAGCGTTTTGCAGATCTTCAATATTTTCTACAGCTTCACGCACGCAGCTTGATGTTTTCTGGCTCATATTATCCCTCCTGCCTTATAAATTTGAGACTGGCGAAATGATGGAGAGTCAGCTGCCTCACGCTGGAAGCAGCTGAATGATTTGCACCTGTAATAGAGTTTGGAAGGGGATTCCTCTTTACAAGTGTTTATCCATTGTGATGATGCTTTTTATCTTTGTGAGGCGATGTTCTGTCAACTAGCTCTGGTGACAGGCACTGAATCGCGCAGAAGCATCCGAGATCCACTTCAATGCAGAAATCTGTTTTTTCTAGCCCGAAGAAATCCGGGTCGCAAGGGTGGCAAACACTTAAGGTATCGCCTTTGACATCGACAGGGCGTAAAATAGACAGTGTTGCACAGCAATCACATAATTTTTCAACGCGGAAGAAAATGGATTCAAAGCATTGCATATCATCCACAAATCCCCCCACGTTTCCGAATGTGGAGAACAATCCGCCTTTTTTATCAAACAAGAGAAACGGAATTGTGTCTTTACCTGCAATTGTCGGATTCAAAAGGTTTGTATAGCAGCCAGTCGGACACTGTTCCTCAACTGCCTCCTGCTCTGCTAAAATCTTTTCCACTGCATCGCATACACAGTTCTCATGCCGGCCATGGGTTTTTCCGCAGCTCATTGATTTCAGCTCCTTCTTTATAGGGTATTTGACTTTAGTCCTTAACAACATATGTACCCGTGCCCCACTTGGTGTGGGTGAACGTCTATATATTCATCATATGCTTGGAAAATAAGAAAAAGCAGAGCGTTTTTAGCTCTGCTTTTAGGTTCTAAAGGACAAGAGTGATTGTTAAGAGGGCGACTAAGAGGTTTACTGCTGTAGAAACAACTGTTGCAATATCGGCATCTACTGTTGTGACATTTACACCGCGAGAACATTCGATAAGAAGTTTTTGGCGATTTACTTGTTTGTTAGATGCAATCTGTAATAAATCTTGTGCAACTAATTCTGCAATTACGCCATCTGCAATGGATGTGAGAGTTAATATTACGGTTGCTGAATTTAGCGCTGTTAAAACTGAAGTTATTGCTTGAACGTCTGTAGATGAAACGTTAATGTCACATGAGTCTCTGATAATAATTGTCTCATCGGAGATCTGTTTGTTGAGATTTGCCTGAGCCAGATTTTGGTCAATTAAGGCATTGTCATTGCCAAAAAACCCGTTACCATTGCAGCAAATATCGCAATTGCATTTTCTTTCTTCTTTTTTATCTTTTTCGTCTAACGGATGGTCACAGTCAGGATCAAGTGCAACCCAAGAATATGGTCTGCTTTCCATATCTATTCCTCCTTTTCTTTTACTGTTATTAAATGAGCGAGCCTCTTACTTTGACTGAGTCATATATCATGATGAATTGCCCTATTTTTTATAATTAATTTGAGTTGTTATTGTTTTGCCGTCTTTGTCTGAGCTGTTCAATTAATTGCTCTCTGCGGCTGAGAGGCTTTTCGTTCCTTTGCTCTTGCACGGATGCTTCTTCTTTTTTCTTCTTTTGGCTATCTATTAATGCTTGTGATTTAGCTTGTAAGTCTTTTACAAGATTTAAAAGCATTTCTTTTTCTTCGTCTGAAACTTTTTTCATTTTGTCTTTTGTGACACCATGTTTAGAAAATATATTTTGGACCAGCATTTTCGTCATCGGATCAGCTTCTGGAAGTTTTTCAAGCTCTTCTTTGATCTTATCTTTATCTGACATTTGTTTTCACCTCGTCTTTTAAGTTTGTGAAAAAGAAAGGGTTAAAGGACGTCAAGTTCATTGAGAATGCTGTTTAACACCTGAAGCAAGATTTGTACAAAGGTTATTATCTCGTCGGCAGACAAAGTAATTTTGATGTTTCGGCTGTTGATAATTTTAATGATGGTTCTTTTTTTGATTTGGGAGCTATCGAGAATAAGAATTTCACTTGCCACTGCGTCAGCCAAATCCTCGTCAGCGATGACGAGCTGAGTCGCCAGGATAATCATAGTTGTCACAAAGGCTTGTATAGAAAGGGCAGCTGTTACATGTGACGTATCTATTGTGATATTTTCGCAATCAATCACTTCGATCTGCTGTTCGAATTCGCTTGATAATTGCTCAAATATTGCAGGGTGCAGGGATTCGACTTTTTCTTCAAATGACATAACCTTCACTCCTTTCTTATCCATACTCTATATAATGCAAATGGGGTGCCGAGCGGAATAATAAAAATAACCAATTTTCTGCCGGACAAGATACAATTCATGAAGAATAGGGTTTTCGCATATATGTGAAGGGATCATGATTGGCAAAGGAGTGAACGAGTGGTTATAAATGGGCTGACAATTGTTCTTCTATCGCTTGCGGTCTTTCGGCTCGCCCGCCTGCTGGTGTTTGACACGATTATGGCGCCGCTTCGCAGTCTGTTTCATGAAGAGAAGGAAGAAAAGGATGCGGACGGGAATATTCAAACCTATATCGTGATTAAGGGAACCGGTGTCAGGGCGTTTATTGGTGAATTGCTGAGCTGCTATTGGTGCACTGGCGTGTGGTGCGCCGGCTTTTTGATTTTATGCCAGGCGTTGATCCCGCAAGCGGCGCAGTGGCTGATTTTACTTTTGGCGATCGCCGGCCTTGCTGGCATCATAGAAACGCTCGTATCAAAATGGCTGCAAGAATGAGGCGTTACCACCAGCAACTTTTCACTAGCATCAGCATAAAGTAGCATATATGACATAAGGAAAGGAAGGGAACAAAATGAATCAATTCAATAAACCTTCCCAAAAATCTCCATATACAGATTCATCGTATCAATCAAAAAAGATAAAAAAGAAAGGCTGCGGGTGCGGAAATAAAAAGAAAAAGCCTCAATAGCCTGGCAAAGAAACCGGAGAACTCCGGTTTTTTGTTTTTTAACCGGGCGGCCTTGCTCAGCATATATCATAAGCGGGGGGATAAAAGTGAATGAGTTTGAAAAATGGATAGAAGGAAGATATGAACCACACGAACAAAAGCAAAAAAAGCATGAAGACACGATGGGCCGCATCAGAAAAGACTTGGATGCATTTGATAAAGCCGGTCTGGAATTTGAAGATGAGATTGAAGAGCTGGCTGAAAAAACGGAGGCCTTACTTAAAAAACATCAAGCTCAATATGATCAATCGTAAATCCGCAAACGCCCTATGCGAATATCCAAGCCGATCCAATCAGCTCACATAGTGTATAGAGAGTAAAGGAGGTGCTTATCTATGGGCTTTGGATACGGATTCGGCGGCGGCTACGGCGGCGGCTGTTATGGCGGTTATGCTGGCGGTTACGGCGGCGGCTATGGTTCAACATTTGTTTTGTTGGTCGTATTATTCATTCTCCTCATCATCGTAGGTGCATCTTTCTTTTAAGATGTATTGAGGAAGTACGGGTTATAACCCGTGCTTCCTTGCCTTGTGTTTATTTTTAAAAATGTTGGAAAAGCACATTGTATTATGTGCATTCATACAATACCGTATTACTCCGCCAAAAGGAGGCGCATTATGGATAATCAATTTTTTAAGAACATCGAAAAGAAAACAGGTGTGAAGATGCAGGATGTAATGAATCTTGCCGGATCACTCCAAAACGCTAATTTTAAAGATGAAAATACAGTTCGCAGTGTGATTAACCGCGTAGCGCAGATGGCAAACAGACGCGTGCCAAAAGAATTAGAAGATAAAATTGTGGAATCTATTACAAGCGGAAAAGAAAAGCTTGATTTTGGCACGATTTCTAAAATGATGGATAATAAATAAGTGGATGGCCTGGCTGACTCACTGCAGCGGGCCTTTTTTTACAGTAAAAACCCGGCAGTAATCTGCCGGGCTGTTAATGATGCAAGGGCTGTCTTGCTTTTTGTAGCAGGGGATACAAAAATCTTGAGCGGTTGGCTGTTTTGCCGCGCCTGTTAGCGGGGCAAGACAAATATAAATGCTGTTTCGCCCGGGTCATGGCTACATATAAAAGGCGTCTTTCCTCCTCAAGAGCGGCCTCGTCTCCTTTTCTTGCCGTTTCTAATGAGAAATCGTGCGGAATCGAGCCGTCTACAGTGCCTAACACGTAGACTGTTTTGAATTCAAGGCCTTTTGACCGGTGAATGGTCATCAGCTGAACGCCATGTTCATCCGTTCTGTTTTTCTCAGCGGCCCTCATATGGTCTACGTGGGCAAGAAAGTCAGGAATCGTTTTGAACTTCTTGGCGACAACCTTGATGTCGCGCAGGTCATCGGAACCTTTTTCCAGCTTGTTGCCCTCATTGCCCCGCTTTTTTAAATACTCGGAGAAGCCCATTTTTCCTTCTGCAAAGGTGATGGCTTCTACGGGTTTCATTGTGCGGAGGCTTGCGAAAAACGGTACGATTTTCTTGATTTTGTCCAGCTGGAATGGCTTCAGATCAGGCAATTTGGCCAGCGCTTTGATCATGGTACAGTCCTCTGTAATCGAGAGGGCCTTCAGCGTATTCAAAGCGGACTGTTTTAAAAACAAGGCGGGAAGCAAGTGTTTAATCGCCTCGGTGTCATCCTCATTTTGGCTGGCATACAAGTAGGCGAGAATCTGGCGGACGATCCGTCTGCTGTAAAACGATTGGACGCCGCGGTCAGCTGTATACGGAATTGACGATTGATGAAGCCTTTCATAAATAGCACGGCCTCCGCTGTTTGTGCGGTAAAGAACCGCAAAGTCTTCTGGAATGGCTCCATTTTGAATTTTTTCTTTGATATCGGAAACGACCATTGTGGCTTCTTCCTCTTCATCATAAGGATAAAACAGCACAGGGACCTGAATGTCATCGCGGGCCGCTTCAAGCGTTTTGGCATATCTGTTTTTGTTCTTTTTCACAACGATATCAGCACTAGAGACGATCGGGTGCGTAGACCTGTAGTTCGCAGTTAAATAGATCGTCTTCGCTCCCGGATAATCCTTTTGAAAATCAAGAATGAAAGACGGATTGCTTCCGCGAAACGCGTAGATGGACTGGTCATCGTCTCCGACACAGCACAGGTTTTGCTCCGGACTGGCGAGCATTTGCATGATTTTGTATTGAACCGGATTAATGTCCTGAAACTCATCAATTAAGATATACGTAAACCGAGATTGATATTGTTCCAGAAGGTCAGGCCGCTCGATAAACAATTCATAGCAGGCTGAAGCCATGTCATCAAAATCAAATTGGCTGTGTTCTTTTTTCTGGCGTTCATAATGTTCATATAAACGATAAACTTGTTTTTCCCACTCATCTTTTAGAGGGATGCGTTCATTTGGGACATAAGTGTTTTTCCAAAAACCGATCTGCTGCAGAGCTTGGTCAACTGGGAATTCTTTCTCATCGATGCCTTCTTCATAGAGTGCTTTTTTGATATATTGTTCCCGCTGCCACTCCATTTTCAGCAGATGCTCACCGTTCCATTTAGCAGAATTAGAGTGATACAAGATCTTATAAAACAGACTGTGGAATGTTCCTGTCACAAGTCTTCTGACTTTTGCCGGCTGTAATCCGTACTGGTTCGCCATACGCTCTTTCATTTCAGCGACAGCTTTTGTTGTAAAGGTGACAAGCAGCATATTTTCAGGCGGTATGCCTAAGTGTTCGATCATGTGGGCGGCACGGGCTGTCAGCACCCGTGTTTTTCCGCTCCCCGCACCTGCAAGCACGAGCAGCGGGCCCTCTGTTTCCGTGACAGCTTTCAGCTGATCCGTGTTTAAACCGACAGACGGAAAAAGGCTCGTATCGGGTTCTATTGTTTTTGGCACAAATGGTGTTCCTGGTTTAATGCTTCTAGGACGGTGCCATTCTGTAACAGCTGGGGACGGGTCAGCGGCGATCGCTTTTCCCTTGGGTAAACGAATGACACCAGATTCCTGATCATCTTCTTTTTTCCCCTCTTTAGAGGGCTTCGGTTCGCACGCCTCCTCACATGCCGGAAAATCGCCTGGCTGGCGATGGATAAACTCTGGCGGATCGGCGATGTTAAGCCGTAACAAAACGGGCTTTCCGCAATGAGAACAAAATAAATGTCCTTTTATTCCCTCTTCAAAGAGGAATTGATAATGTTCTCTCGAATATGTATGTAAATGTATGATTCTATCATTCAGTCGGGCGCATTTCAAAAAGGGGTCCTCCCAATCAAAAGGTGTTCATTACAGACAATGACTATCATATCAAAAGAAATGTGTTTCAAAAAGTAAGTTTAAGGGAAAAGAGACAGCAGAGGGGTGGGTATTGTATGATATATGCAGGTCAAATTCAGAACCAGCAATACGCTCAATATGCTAATAGAACGATTGGACATAAGCAGGATTATGCCGGAACCGAAAAAATCAGCTATGTCCCGTTTCAGCGGGTATACAAAGAACTGGAAAAGCAGCAGGAGAATCAAACGGCAGCTGAAAGAAAAGTAAACGAGATGAAACGTAAGCGCTCTCTTTATAAGAGGTTGCGAGAAAAAGGAATGGGCACATATATTAATCGATATGTATAAAAAACCGTTCATACGAGAGAACGGTTTTTTTATATGCAGTAAAAATCCGGATCTCAAAAGATCCGGATGCGTTCAGTCCTTCAACATTTGTAAGTGCGGAATGCCGGCATCGAGGAATTCTTTTTCAGAAAGCACGCGATACCCGTGTTTCTTGTAAAACGGCACAGCCTGTGTTTGCGCGTTTAAAATGAAACCGGAAGCGCCTCCGTCTGCCGCGGCTTTTTCGAGCGCTTTCATAATGATGCCGCCGACACCGGCTGAGCGGTGGCTTTTCAGTACGCAAATCCGCTCTAACTTGCCGTAGCCGTCCTTCATGCGCCATCTTCCGGCACCGACAGGCTTTTCACCGTCATACACGACGATATGCTCTGACTCATTTTCAAGTTCGTCAATTTCTTCTTCAGCAGGCACGTTTTGTTCTTTGACAAAGACTTCTTCTCTTACATAGAATGCATCTTTCAGTTGTTCTTCATTTTTTGCGATAACTGCTTTCAAACATTATTCTCCTCTGCCTAGCAAGAAGGTTTCATATACTGTCCACGATCCGTTTTCCAACTGGTAAAGCAAGTGGAAACGGTCAACGATTTCTTCATGCGACACTTCCTGCATTTTTAATTGTCCCAGCACATCTGAATGCTCATCGTCGGAAAGGTTTTGGCCGACCGTCACATGCGGAACGAAATTATATTCCTGTTCTCCTGCCAACACACCGGTGTATAGCTTTTCATTGAGTGTTTTTAACTCTTCCGTCGGTTCTGCTTTGATGTAAATGACATTATTGACAGGCGCAAATGAGCTGTATTTTGTCATTTTGAGAACGAGTGGGTGGGACTCTTTTGCGATGTTTCTTAAATGTGATACGAGCTGATCCGCTTTCTCCTCCGCGCATTCAAAGGATGCTCTCAGCGTCAAATGAGGCGGGATCAGAGAGTAGCTTGGGTCATAGCGCTTTCTGTAAGAGTTTGCAAGGTCTTGGAGCTTTTTTGATGGAAATAAAACGATTCCGTATTTCATATTATGTCCCTCCTGGAAATAAAGTATGATAGAGTGTTAAAGCATTTTTTTCAGCGCCGGGGTGATGAGCGGCTGCCAGTATGTCCATTTGTGGTCTCCGTCAAATGGCTCGAAATCATAATCGGAAAGCTTCTTCTCCAGCAGCTGCTTCAGCTCCTGGTTCGGTTCTGTAAAGTCCAGAATGTTCCCGTCTGTCGTGTGGACGTCAGTTTCTTTTGTTCCGATTTGGTGATAAATAGAGAGGTGTTTGATATCGCCTGACTGTTTCACGGCTTCTAGTACGTGTTTGTCAACATAGGGAGACTGCATGATGATGTTGCCAAACATATTCGGATAATCAAGCGCTGTCATAAGTGACACGGTCGCTCCGAGTGAATCACCGATCAGCGTTCGGCCGTAACCGATCTGATAGGTTGGATACTCATCATCTGCAAAAGGAACGAGCTCATGGGCGATGAACCGTTTATAAGCCGAAAATTTTGAACCCTCCGGATGATAAGTGTTTCTGCGCTCTTTTACATCCTTATAAGGAACACCGATAATAATGCTCCGGTCTATTTCGCGTTTCGACAGCAATTCCTCAACCTGTCTGCCGATCCTCCCCAGCCTGAAATAATCGTGGCCGTCCTGCGCGATAATAACATGGTATTTATAAAGCGGGGAGTAGTTGGACGGCAGGTAAACAAGCAAGGTCATTTCCTCGTTAAGCTCTTTTGAAAAGAATTTCTTTTCTTGCACTGTGCCGTTTTTCGGTGCCATAAAAACATTCCTCCAGGACATCACTATACTTTCTTGCATTTTCAATTATTGTACCATGAATTATTAGAAATTTCTCTCTTTAAACGGTTCGGCACACGAAGAAAAAAGTGTTGAAATAAACTGTGAATTGCGCTAATATAAAACAATCAGAAAATTGAAATCGATATTTCTTATCGTGAGAGGTGGAGGGACTGGCCCTTAGAAACCTCAGCAACCGGCTTGTTTTGCATGTGCAAAGCGCCAAGGTGCTAAATCCAGCAAGCGTTTTTTATGCTTGGAAGATAAGAAGAAGCGTTAAACCCCTTCTTCTTATGAAGAAGGGGTTTTTATTTTGAAAAGGGAAGGTGTCAGCTATATGTCACAGCACGTTGAAACGAAATTAGCCCAAATTGGGAACCGTAGCGATGAAGTCACGGGAACAGTGAGTGCTCCTATCTATTTATCAACAGCATACCGCCACAGAGGGATCGGAGAATCTACCGGATTTGATTATGTCCGCACAAAAAATCCGACACGCCAGCTTGTTGAGGACGCCATCGCTAACTTAGAAAACGGCGCGAGAGGGCTTGCTTTTAGTTCGGGAATGGCTGCTATCCAAACGATTATGGCGCTGTTTAAAAGCGGAGATGAACTGATCGTTTCATCGGACCTATATGGCGGCACGTACCGTTTATTTGAAAATGAATGGAAAAAATACGGATTGACTTTTCATTATGATGATTTCAGCGATGAGGACTGTTTACGCTCTAAGATTACGCCGAATACAAAAGCGGTGTTTGTGGAAACGCCGACAAACCCCCTCATGCAGGAGGCGGACATTGAACATATTGCCCGGATTACAAAGGAGCACGGTCTTCTGCTGATCGTAGATAATACATTTTATACACCGGTCTTGCAGCGGCCGCTTGAGCTGGGAGCTGACATTGTCATTCACAGCGCAACCAAGTATTTAGGCGGGCATAACGATCTGCTTGCTGGACTTGTCGTGGTGAAGGATGAGCGGCTCGGAGAGGAAATGTTTCAGCATCAAAATGCGATCGGTGCCGTCCTGCCGCCATTTGATTCGTGGCTTCTGATGAGAGGAATGAAGACGCTGAGCCTCAGAATGCGTCAGCATCAGGCAAACGCGCAGGAGCTTGCGGCGTTTTTAGAAGAGCAGGAAGAAATTTCGGATGTGCTGTATCCCGGAAAAGGCGGCATGCTGTCCTTTCGTCTGCAAAAAGAAGAATGGGTCAATCCGTTTTTAAAAGCACTGAAGACCATTTGTTTTGCAGAAAGCCTCGGCGGGGTGGAAAGCTTTATTACATACCCTGCGACCCAGACGCACATGGATATTCCTGAAGAGATCCGCATCGCAAACGGGGTGTGCAATCGGTTGCTGCGCTTTTCTGTCGGTATTGAACATGCGGAAGATTTAAAAGAGGATCTAAAACAGGCATTATGTCAGGTCAAAGAGGGAGCTGTTTCATTTGAGTAAACACAATTGGACGCTGGAAACCCAGCTCGTGCACAATCCATTTAAAACAGACGGCGGAACCGGGGCGGTCAGTGTACCGATTCAGCACGCCTCGACTTTTCACCAATCTTCATTTGAAGAGTTCGGGGCATATGATTACAGCCGCTCTGGCACGCCGACAAGAACAGCTCTCGAAGAAACAATTGCCGCATTGGAAGGCGGAACAAGAGGATTTGCTTTCAGTTCAGGCATGGCTGCCATCTCAACAGCATTTTTACTGCTGTCACAGGGTGATCACGTTCTTGTGACAGAAGATGTATACGGCGGAACCTTCCGTATGGTGACAGAGGTGCTGACCCGGTTTGGCATTGAGCATACGTTTGTCGACATGACGGATCGTAATGAAGTGGCGCGGAGCATCAAGCCGAACACAAAGGTCATTTATATGGAGACACCGTCAAATCCGACACTTGGGATTACGGATATTAAAGCGGTTGTTCAGCTTGCAAAAGAAAACGGCTGTCTGACCTTTCTGGACAATACATTCATGACACCGGCACTGCAGCGACCGCTTGACCTCGGCGTGGATATTGTACTTCACAGCGCGACAAAATTCTTAAGCGGACACAGCGATGTGCTCTCAGGTTTGGCTGCTGTCAAAGATAAAGAGCTTGGGAAGCAGCTGTATAAGCTGCAAAACGCGTTCGGCGCCGTCCTTGGCGTACAGGATTGCTGGCTTGTCCTGCGCGGATTAAAAACATTGCAGGTCCGTTTAGAGAAAGCGAGTCAAACAGCCCAGCGGCTTGCGGAATTTTTCCAGAAGCATCCGGCGGTGAAGCGCGTGTATTATCCGGGACTGGCTGATCATCCCGGCGCTGAAACCCATAAAAGCCAGTCAACGGGAGCGGGCGCCGTACTATCTTTTGAGCTTGAAAGCAAAGAGGCCGTTAAGAAGTTAGTCGAGAATGTGTCACTGCCGGTCTTCGCTGTCAGCCTTGGTGCCGTGGAATCGATTTTGTCCTATCCGGCAACGATGTCTCACGCGGCAATGCCTAAGGAAGAGCGTGAAAAACGCGGTATCACTGATGGCCTGCTCCGTCTGAGTGTGGGCGTCGAACATGCAGACGATTTAGAACACGATTTCGAACAAGCGCTGAAAGAAATTGCTCCAGTTGCGGTTCGTTAAAAAAGAAGCCGGGGATGGCCCGGCTTCTTTTATTATTGTTCGTCATCAGGATTCAGAATCGCGAGGACTTGATGATCCTCCCAAACGCCATTAATTTTTACATTTTTTCGGGCGATGCCTTCTTTATGAAATCCCGCTTTTTCTAAAACACGCATGGACCCGAGATTACGGGGCATCACACCGGCTTCAATCCGATGCAGTTTCAATTCGTGGAACGCATAATCAACAACCAATCTGACTGCCTCTGTCATAATGCCCTTTCCATTATGGGCTTTGTCTAAAAAATACCCGATGAACGCAGTTTGCAACGCGCCACGGATGATTTGAAAGAGCGAAACCGTCCCGATTAATCTATCGTCTGACGCTGTAAAGATGCCAAAATGATATTCTTCATCTTTCTCAAGTCTTTCCTGATACTCGGTTATCCGTTTTCTTTGCCCCTCAACCGTATAGTAATCGTCTGCGCGTATCATAGAAAACTGTTCGAAAAAATCCCGATTTTCGCTTTGCAGCCGCAGATTTTCTTCGGCATCCGTTACTTCTAAAGGTCTAACATAAATGGTTTTTCCTTTTAACATACAGTGATCTCTCCGTTCTCGTGTCAGCTTTCCTCTTACATTATTCTCAGGGAAATGCAAATATCCTTTTTATAAGAAGGAAGAAAACCAATTTCCAATAAAAGTGCCAACATAGTTGCCGATTAAGTAGCCGAGCGTACCGACAAGCATGATCGGGGCGACAAGCTCCCGCCATCCCTTGGCAATTGCCATCGCAGCCGCAGTCGTCGGTCCCCCGACAGTAGCGTTGACGGCGAGCAGAATTTCTTCAAGCCGCACGCGGAACAATTTTCCGGCAGCTAAGGAAACTGCTAAATTGCTGATCGCAATGATAAACACGAATAATAGAATAAGAGGCGCATTCGTGACGATTAAGCGGAGATCTGCAGGAATGCCGATCACCACAAAAAACAAATAAATCAAAAAGGTTCCAAGTTCCTGAGATCCATTGAGCCTTTCAAAAAAACGCGGGAAAAGAAAAATGATAAGAACAGTTAAAGACGTAAGCACCAGGTACTGATCGCCAAGCGTACCGGTCAGCAGGGGATGAGAAAAAATGCTTTTAAAATAACCGGAAACCTTCATACTAACCGCAACAAGTGCGAAAGCGGCACCGGCATTAAATGCGATATCCTTTAAGGAAATATCCTTCCGTTTCCAATAGCTTTCAGCACTGTTTCCGCTGTTTCCATCGGCTTTTACCTTCTCTTCAAACGGCATGGCATAATGCCGCTGAAACCATTTGAGTGCAGGAATGCTGATTAAAATAAAAAACAAAAGCGCCATCATAAAATTATCAGCCACAACGGTAGCCGACACATATTCACCAGGCGTCTCAAATTTTGCCGCCATCGCCGCAAAGTTGACCCCGCCGCCGATATAAGAGGCGCTGATCATCCCGCCGATTTTATCGAGATAGGGAATATGCTGTTTGAGTAGAAAAAAAGCCAGGATACTGCCAAGCACTGTTCCAACGGAGCTAATCAGAAAAATAAACAGCAAACGCCTGCTTTCCTTAAAAATTTGCCTAACATTGATCTGAAACAATAAAAGTGGTATCGCCAGTGGTACCACATAAGACCACACAGTGTCATACACAGGCGACTCAACAGGAAGCACTCCTACATTTGTAAACACCATAGCACCTGCAAGGGCAATAATAGCGCCCGACACAGCAGAAGCCCACTTAAAGCGCTGCTCCAGCCCGATACTCACTGCCGCCCACACCGCAATAAACCCCCATAATACCCAAACATCATCGGAAGAGATCAAAGAATGCAAAACCCCATCACCTCTATTGTTGGAAAATTAAGACATATTATAATAGCCGGGGAACGGAACAGCAAGTCCAAAAAAAGTTTTTCTAAAAAAGCAGTTGACGAATAGAAGGGAAGGTTATATAATAGAACTTGTCAGAAAGACAATAACATACCCAGCAACACATACATATCATGATTCCGTAGCTCAGCTGGGAGAGCGCTACCTTGACAGGGTAGAGGTCGCTGGTTCGAGCCCAGTCGGAATCATAGCTTAAACCCTTGCGTAGCAAGGGTTTTTTACTTTGCGTTAATAAAGCCGGTTCGTCAAATTCGTGAGTTGTTGGCGAACTGTTGGCGAAATTCATTGACCGCAGTCCAAAAACTACCTCCAAACTTACTTGATTAGTTCAATAGTAACAAACGGAAGATCGGATTTCTGTTAAATCTTCATTGAGAATAGCCAGTCCAAGACCGTCACTTCAGCCATGCATCTTTTAAATGAAATTTTGTACTGAAAACATCAATTGTATTTTTAAATTCTGCTCTAGAATCAGCCCCTTTATAATAATCTTGATAAATTGCTTGGGGTGATACTGATTCGTGATTTGTGCTATGGTTTGCAAGGCTTGTAGCAAAAGCAGGAGCAACAGTAACGAGTAAAGCAAGGGATAATGCAAAACCAGTTAAAGCTTTTTCAATTTCATTTTAAGCACTTCTTTTTTTAAAATACAACTTTATTATTAAATGGAATACAAAAACATCCAAGGTGTTTTTTTGTTAGTAAGTTGAGTTAGGGGGATTGGATGGCACTTAGAATATTGTTTCTGCTGATGGGATGTTGATTCTGGATATATTTCCAACACGATTACAGGCCGGACATGAAAGCGAACCTTGCTTTGATCGGGGCAATCATTTCATTTACGGCTGCGGTTTACTTTAAAGATATTGATGTATTGAGAGAAGAGGGAAAACAAATGAACGGAATTTCTGAGCGTTGGAACACGTTTAAATTACAAAAATCCCCTGAACCACTCTAGATCAGGGGATTGCTTTCCCAACAGCTTATTAAGTAGCGGAAGGCATGATCAACGATTTAGTATCAATTTATTAATTGCGAATACTAGAAACATACCGTTTTCCGCCTTCCTTAGAAGTAACATATTCTCGAGGAACATTAAGTCTATTGGTAGAATGATAACTTACATAAAGTTTCATATTTGCTCGGCTCGTTACGATAGCCGTATGATCCATCCAACCATCAGCATAGCGAAGACCTATTTTATTATGGTAATCATAGTGATATACATCTCCAAGCTTTACATTTGAATATGTATCAGAAACAGTCTTCATTTTTATTCCGCCAGCTTTTAAAATGTATAATCTAAAGGCTCCTGCATTAACCCAAGCATCTGTATAGGGTTTCCATTCTTTAAAGTACGGCATTCTTCCAGCTCTTAATGCTTGGGAAACAAAGTTAGTACAATCTTTGTCTTTATAATATTTATAGTTTTTATTTGGTTTTAAGGCATATTTTTCTGCATATTTCATTGCAGCGTAACCACTATATCCTTTAACAGATGTTGCAGTCACAGTTAGTTGATTAGAGTTAGCAGCATTGAAGTTCATACTTACTGGTTTATCTTCACTTTTCACTTCTTCTTTATCATCATTTTTCACTTCTTGCTTATAATTTTTTAAAAATTCATCTAATTTAACATCCGAAGAATATTCTTCATCATTTTCATATTGTAGAGTTGAAGAAGAATTATTTAATTGTGTTACATTTAGTTGCTTAGAAGAATTACTCAATGGTATTACATTTAGTTGATTAGAAGAATTTTTAACTTGAGAGAAACTTAGATTAGAAGTATTTGTTGATTGAGAACTTTGTTTATTAGAAGTTGTTTTGGGAATTTCAAGTTTAATATTATCGCCCAGAGATGTTGTTACTTTTTCAACACCAAAAACAAAGTTTCGAGTAATATAAGCTTCAACAATTAGCTTATTGTTTTTTTCAGAAGTCTTAACATCGTCTATATCGTATGTAAACTCGTGGAATTTTTGTTTGTCCACTTTACTTAACGCAGAATACAGTAAGACTCCTTCGTCGGAATCAGTCAATTTAGACTCTTTAGGATGCGCTAAAGGAGTGTTGTGTTCAAAATCATATTTTTGTTGTTCTAACATATCCTTAACTTTTTCGTAACCAATCTCGTTGGTAATTGAAACATTTTCTTTAGTCTCTTTATTAGTAGTGGCTGCAAAAACTTCATTTGTTGACACTAATGGTGACAATGATAGACATAAAACTAGTGAAGCAAGTAATTCTTTTTTCATACGAAACCTCCAATAAAATCTAAATATAAGTAATATTTATCATTTACACCAATTGAAATATGGCATAAAATACATGTAATAATATAACATAAAAATAAATACATAAAAAGGTATCGGAGGAAAAAATGAAAAAGAAAACTAAAATTATACTTTCTCTCTTGGCAGCACTTATTGTTATATTGATAGTACTTCCAGTTCTATCTCCTGTTGTCTTTACAGCTTCTTCGGAAAAAGGAGCAATCAGACACGAAATTTATAAAAGAGGATATCCCTACCAAAGCTACTTTGCAGTTCTCCAGAAAAGAGAAGGAGACAATGAATCTGGGAATCTTTATTATGTAAATTGGCTAGATTGGAAAGATGAAACAGGGCAAACTCCTCACTTATGCTATTCGAAAAAATCATCAGATGGTGAATACGAAGTAAGTTGTGGCACAGGGCCGTAAAAATAAATTTTAAAATTGAATAAGTCCAAGACGGAAAGCCTGCGGACACTGATCGTTTTACAGAGAAATTTGTGCTTCGATCGGTGTCCGTTTTTTTTCGCAACTAACCAGATGTCTATCGCGATTACTAGCTATGAAAGGAGTAATTAGACATGAAACAGTCCAAAAAGAAACCATCACAGAAGCAACATGAGCGCTTAGATCGTTTCTGGCAACAAATGATGAACACTAACATGCAAACACTCAGACGTGGCAAAGGCGGCGCTTATAAACGCAGAAAGTAAAAAGGGAGTTTGAGGATGATGAAAAACGGATTCGCTTATAAAAACGGAAAGCTTGTGAATATCTTTTGCGGCAAAGAAGAGCTCTATAACGAGTTGAAAGCCTTCTTGGTCAAAACCTTCAGTATCAACGTGAAAGAGGTATCGAGGCCCTCAATATATCGCAGAACAAAAAGCAAACAACTGGAATGACACTTACTCTATTTAACTATCAGGAGGGAAAGCACTATGACAGATCAAATGATTGCATGGGAGATTGAGGAATGGATTCGTGATTATAAATTCATGCTGCGGGAGATCAAAAGGCTCAACCGTGTATTAAACAAAGTGGATTTTATTAGCACAAAGCTCACTGCAACATACGGGGAGGAAGCGGGCATGCCAAGGGGATCAGCAGGCGTCAGTCAGGCAGAATTGCGGCAGATGGACCGAAGAGAAAGGCGGCTTCACAAATATGAATCTATTGTGCATTACCTGGACAATGCAATGGAACACATTGAAGAAGAAAAGCACCGAATCGTTTACGATTGCATGATGGAAGGCATGAGCTACACTGCTATTGCAAACCACCTTGATTGCTCCCGGGATACCATCAGAAAGATCAAAACAGCCATAATCGGCAACATCGTCAATAAAGTCAAAGAAGCCAACTTTCTGCAATATTTGAATTCGTTTAAATCGGCGGTGTAAAATGGGGGGCAGGATCGGCGCGGCGGATTATTCCTGCGTCACCACCAATTTCATACAATGAGTAAAACCTCCCAGTGGTAAGCGAGGATCAACTCAACTGGGAGGTCTTACATAGTGAATCGGTGATAAAACAGCAGCAGTATTGCGTACATGTTAATATCCCCGACAAAATATGTTTTTTTCAACAGATTCGTTCGACAAATTTTGCAAATTGTTAATCGATAACTTTTCATTCCCGATATTAAAAATGGGAGTGAATTGTAAAATGAAAAAACAGAAAAATAATAAAAAGAAGAATATTGAAAAGCGAAATATTGAAAAGCGAAATATTGAAAAGCGAAATATTGAAGAGAAGAATAATGAGGACTTAGAAGAACTGGAAAATGCGATTTATACTTATCACAAAAAGGAGCTACTTGCTTTCTTTCTTGAAAAAACTCGAATTGGTCATGATAAGGAAGAATACAAAAGGTTCCAATCTCTTCTTTATAAGTTGGATATTGAATGTTTAGAATTTGCTATATCGAGATTTTCTCATATAGATATTATCCATGATCATTCAAAATATGTTCCAGCCTTTATCCCTTTATTTGCAGCATATCTCACCATGTTCTTTAATTTTTATGAAAAACATTGGGGAGCTTTATCTTTTGCTGCTGGTACAATTGCTGCTATTGTTTGGATAATTGCAGTAGAAAGAAAACATAGAAATCAAGCAATTTCTATTATGAAAATATTTGAACAAGTCAAAGAGAGAAAAGTGAAAGACAGATCTAAAGACTGAAAGGAGAAAATATGAATAAGGATAAATTAAGGTATGCAATCTTAAAAGAAATTTTTGAAGGTAATACCCCTTTGTCAGAAAACGATATTGGAGTTACTGAAGATCAATTTGATGATGCTGTGAACTTTTTAAAACGCGAAGGGTATATCATTGGGGTCCATTATTCAGATGATAGACCTCATTTATACAAATTAGGACCTGAACTGACAGAGAAAGGTGAAAACTACTTGAAAGAGAATGGAACATGGTCTAAGGCCTATAAGACCATTAAAGAGATTAAAGATTGGATTAAATAATAAGAGCATCCTGCGGGGTGCTTTTTTTGTTCCCTGTAAACTGCTTCCGGTAAGTCTCAGGATAGACAATTGGCGGTTAACGGCTTGAGCACGGTGGTGGTTTAGAGGGAATATCTTTTCCAAAACAACACGAATCAGAAGGGGGCGG
Organism: Bacillus sp. LM 4-2; assembly: GCF_000978495.1. Taxonomy (NCBI): domain Bacteria; kingdom Bacillati; phylum Bacillota; class Bacilli; order Caryophanales; family Bacillaceae; genus Bacillus; species Bacillus sp. LM 4-2. The sequence goes on from NZ_CP011101.1 coordinate 1,244,575, forward strand.
CGGTGAATGTAGATGGCCGAAAAGCACATTCAGGCGTATAAGGATTACGTCAAAGGCATGAAATACAAGGACCTTGCCGAGAAATACGGGGTGTCAGTGAACACCATTAAATCGTGGAAGCAGCGGCATGGTTGGGAAAGGAAAAAGGGTGCACCCATTGAAAAAAGTGTGCACACAAAAAAAGGCGGGCAACCGGGCAACAAAAATGCATTAGGGAACAATGGCGGCGCACCACAGAAGAATCAAAATGCTGTGACTCACGGCTTTTTCTCTAAATTCTTGCCAGAAGAGACGCTTGAAATCATGGAAGAGATTCAGGAGCGTTCGCCAGCTGATATGATATGGGATCAGATACAGATTCAATATGCGGCCATTCTTCGGGCGCAAAAGATCATGTTCGTTTCTGATAAGGAAGAAATGATCAAAGAGCTGAAAAAGAAAAGGTCCCTCATATCTGAGGTCAGCGAAATTGAAGATGGGCTTGTCATTAGTTTTAGTACGTGGTTTCGCTACAGACTTTACAGTGAAACAAACACCTAACACATTTCACATTGCTTCAGATTGCCTTCAAACTTGATAATATAACTTCTAAACCTTCCTATAAAATGAAGGTTTTTTATTTGATTTCAATTTTTAAATCCTTTACATACAGCGATTGATTAACTCGAGCAATCAATGTCGCAGTTATATTTATTTTTCAAGAAAATGTTATAATGAAAAGCCATAAAATGATGGGAGGGGGAATTTCGATGCATTACATAACGGCATGTTTAAAAATCATCAGTGATAAAGACCTTAATGAGATAATGAAGGAATTCAAAAAACTTGAGGAAGAAACGAACAAAGAAGAGGGTTGTATTACATTCCATGCTTATCCGCTTGAGCCATCAGAACGTAAAATAATGCTTTGGGAGATTTGGGAAAACGAAGAAGCTGTGAAAATCCATTTCACAAAAAAACACACAATAGACGTTCAAAAACAAGAATTAACGGAAGTAGAATGGTTAATGAAAAGCAATGTGAATGATTGAAAGGCTCTTTAAAAAGAGACATTCAATGACTTAGTATCAGCCACTTGTGACTAAGTAGTAAATTGTTGTCCAACTCTTATTTTTTCTATTTAATATTTTTTGAGACGAAAATGTTTTTTTAAGCTGATTTTAAAATGTATTCAAAGTCAGCTCTGTTTGATTTAATGGATTATATTATTTGGATAGCTTGTTACCATCATAATGGAGATACTCCTTATAAATTGGAGGTTAAAATAATGAGTCATTCTCAAGAAAAAATTGCACTAATTACAGGAGCAAGCAGTCAAGGGGATATTGGTACGGCTATTTGTCGTAAGTTAGCCTCACAGGGTATACATATCTTCTTTACTCACTGGAATTCTGATACGGCCTGGATAGAAGAATTTCAACAAGAAATTTTACGTATGGGTGTCCGCTGTGAGGCAATGAAAATTGATTTATCAGATGCACATGCTGCATTCACAATACATGAAAAAATTTCAGATAAATTAGGATATCCTTCCATCCTTATTAATAATGCAGCTCATTCCGCAAGTGATAATTATGTATCGTTAGATGCTAAATCACTTGATGAGCATTATGCGGTTAATATGAGATCGAATTTTCTTCTTTGTGTTGAATTCGCCCGTCGGTTTAAAAAATCTAATTTAATATCAGGAAGAATCATCAATATGACATCAGGGCAGGATTTAGGTCCTTTGCCTGGGGAGTTAGCGTATGCAGCAACTAAAGGAGCTATTTCTGCATTTACTAGGTCGTTATCACAAGAACTTGCACCATTGGGCATCACTGTTAACGCCGTAAACCCAGGTCCAACAGATTCTACATGGATGACAGATGAAATAAGAAATTTTCTTTCACCTAAATTTCCAATGGGGCGTATTGGCACACCAGATGATGCAGCACGAATGATTGCCTTTCTTGCAAGTGATGAGGCTGAATGGATAACTGGACAAATTATTCATTCAGAAGGTGGATTTATTCGGGGCTAAGCTAATGAAACACGGTATACACCAATGTATGATGTATTCCCAAAACTAAATCTAAACTTGAAGCGAAAATAAGGTCCCTTCTCTTTTTAGAGGGGGACCTTATTTTATTCATGCATGTTTTGCATCCAGAAAATCTGGCGGATAAAGATTAATAAACCGTTACATATACTTTTCCGAATACTGCAGTACCTTTAAACAAAGTAATCGTGGCTTTCCCTTTTGATTTAGCCGTCACTAAACCATTTTGATCGACTTCAGCAACTTTTTGGTTATCAGTCCAATAACGAGTAGCTGAATTATTTTTAACAGAATAGGTTTCTCCAACTTTTAGAGGTAAATTATAGTCTTGAATCTTGATAACATGTGTAGGTGAAATAGAAATGTTCTTTACTTCAGTAGGTGTGGAGTTTATTTCATGAGCTGAAGCTACCCCGCTGACCGACAGAGCTAACGCAGAAATCGATAAAGCAGAAACAACCGTTTTTTTGAAATTCATTTTGAAACACTCCTTTAAAGTTTTTTGTCTTGCACTATAACAATTCAATAAAAGTAATTATTTTCCTTGTAAATAAATGTTAATAATATGTGAACGATCAATTGATTTGAGCTAAGAATATTGTGTGCCCTGCACAGAGTTTGTATTTATGATGGAAAATTGCTGAGAGAGAATGGCCATCCTTAAAATGTTAATAGCACACATTTGATGGGTATTAGTTTGTTGAGCGTGTGGAAATTTTGTTACCTGCACTTTATCCCCGAAGATACCAAATCACTTTTCTTCATCATGTTCTTACTTTCGTACTCATACATTAGAAAATCTTCGTTCTAAATAGGTGAAGAATTGGAGTATTTTTATGAATTTCTGCTGAATATACATTACATAGCAAACTCAAAGAGTATAAAAATCGCTTTTTTCCGGAAGCTTCGGTAAAAAACGAAACTTTTGTCTCTATGATTTTGTTTTATAATGTAAACGGTTTCTTATATAGTATACTTATACTATCAATTTGCTCAAGTAGATACTGACAGGAAGGATAGAAAAACAGATGGAATACATAAATACAAGACAAAAAGAGATTTTGTATCTGTTGTTATCTGAACCTGATGACTATTTAGTTGTGCAAGATTTCGCAGATAGGGTACAGTGTTCTGAAAAAACAATCCGGAATGATTTGAAAGTGATCGAGGATTATCTCAATGAGCATTCTCATGCACAGCTTATTCGAAAACCAGGGTTGGGCGTTTATTTACATATAGAAGAACAGGAAAGGACCTGGCTAAGCCAACAATTACATACTGAACATTTTTCTTCTAGGCAGCGGAGCGATGAAGAAAGAATGCTGCACATTGCTTATGACTTATTAATGAATCCGAAGCCTGTTTCCGCAAAAGACATTGCCGCTCGGCATTTTGTCAATCGATCTTCCATAAAAAAGGATTTATACGCAGTAGAAGAGTGGCTGAAGCGTTTTGATCTCACACTGGTTTCTAGGCAGCGGCTTGGATTAAAGGTTGAAGGGAACGAAAGAAATAAAAGAAAGGCATTGGCAAGAATATCTGATTTGATCCACAATACAGCGTTTACCAGCCAATTTATTAAAAGTAAGTTTTTACATTATGAAGTAGACTTTGTGACGAAAGAAATCAAATCACTACAAAAAAAGCATTCCCTCTATTTCACAGACGAAACGTTTGAAAGTTTGCTGCTGCATACATTGTTAATGGTCCGCCGCATCAAAATGAAGCAGCCGATTTCATTGTCCCCAAAAGAAATGGCGGCAGTAAAAAAGAAGAAAGAATATCAATGGACATTTGCTTGTTTACAGCGGCTTGAACCGGTTTTTGCAATCCGCTTCCCAGAAGAAGAAGCCGTGTACTTAACATTACATATATTGGGCGGTAAAGTTCGTTATCCATTGCAGACAGAAGAGAACCTTGAAAATGCTGTGCTTCCTAAGGTTGTAGGGCATTTAATCAATCGTGTTTCAGAGCTGAAAATGATGGATTTTCACAAGGATCAGGATTTGATCAATGGTTTGAACATTCATCTCAATACTGTGCTACAACGGCTGAGCTACGATCTTTCTGTAGCAAATCCTATGCTCAATGACATCAAAAAGATGTACCCTTATTTGTTCCACCTCATCATTGATGTTTTGGAAGACATTAATCAAACTTTTGATCTTCATATTCCTGAGGAAGAGGCAGCATATTTGACATTGCATTTTCAGGCAGCGATCGAACGGATGCAGGGCAGCAGCGAAACACATAAAAAGGCGGTTATCGTCTGCCACATGGGGATTGGGATGTCACAATTGCTGCGGACAAAAATTGAACGGAAATATCACCAAATCGCTGTAATGGCTTGTATTGCAAAGGCCGATTTAAAGGATTATATCAAAAAGCATGAGGATATTGATCTTGTCATATCCACCATTGCGCTGGAGAATATAACGGTTCCCCATATTGTTGTATCTCCGCTTTTAGAGCCTGGCGAAGAGAAGAAATTAAGTGCGTTTATACGTCAGCTGGGCGAATCACACCGCCAAAAACAAAAAACGTTTCAGATGCTGAACAATACGACTCCTTTTTTGGTTTTTTTGCAGCAGGAGGCGGAGCATCGCTACAAGTTAATCGAACAGCTGGCGACAGCTTTGTTTGAGAAAGGCTATGTTGATAAGGACTATGCGGTTCATGCGGTGATGAGGGAAAAAATGTCGGCGACAAATATTGGGTCAGGCATTGCCATTCCTCATGCAAACGCTAAATTTATTAAACAATCAGCAATCGCGATTGCCACATTAAAGGAGCCGCTTGAATGGGGAAATGAAAAAGTTTCGCTCGTTTTTATGCTGGCTGTCAAACACGAGGATCAAACTATGACAAAGCAGCTGTTTAGCGAGCTTTCATATCTTAGCGAGCAGCCGGCCTTCGTCCAGAAGCTGACGAAAGAAGCCAATGTCATGACATTTTTATCTCATTTGGATTATTAAAGCAGGGATTATTCCTTGCTTTTTTTGTTATAGGGAAAAATGCCTTTATTACCGGAACCTATGGTAAAAAAAAGCGATTTTAATGAGCTGATTTCGGTATACAGTTGAGACAAGATCTTATAATTCACACTTTAAAGGAGGGTTCCTATGAAACTGTTAGCGATTACATCTTGTCCGAATGGAATCGCCCATACATATATGGCAGCGGAAAATCTGCAAAAAGCTGCTGACAGACTGGGCGTTAGCATCAAAGTTGAGACCCAGGGAGGGATTGGTGTCGAAAATAAGCTAACCGAAGAGGAAATTCGCGAAGCGGAAGCAATCATTATTGCTGCAGACCGTTCGGTAAACAAAGACCGGTTTATAGGCAAAAAACTGCTGTCTGTGGGGGTACAGGACGGTATCCGCAAACCGGAAGAATTGATTCAAAAAGCTCTTAACGGGGATATACCGGTCTATCGTTCCGCTACAAAATCGGAATCCGGTAATCATCAGGAGAAGAAACAAAATCCAATTTACCGTCATTTAATGAACGGCGTTTCATTTATGGTTCCTTTCATTGTTGTCGGCGGATTATTGATAGCGGTTGCATTAACGCTTGGAGGGGAGAAAACACCTAAAGGCTTAGTTATTCCGGATGATTCCTTCTGGAAAACGATTGAACAGATCGGCAGTGCTTCATTTTCATTTATGATTCCGATTTTAGCCGGCTATATCGCCTATAGCATCGCTGATAAACCGGGGCTTGTGCCAGGTATGATCGGCGGTTATATTGCGGCGACTGGAAGTTTTTATGACAGCGCAAGCGGCGCCGGATTCCTCGGGGGGATTATTGCCGGGTTTTTGGCCGGATACGCTGCACTTTGGATCAAAAAATTAAAAGTTCCAAAAGCCATCCAGCCGATTATGCCGATTATTATTATTCCGGTGTTTGCATCACTGATTGTAGGTTTAGCGTTTGTATTTTTGATCGGCGCGCCTGTAGCTCAAATTTTCGCCTCTTTAACAGTTTGGCTGGCGGGGATGAAAGGGTCGAGCTCGATCCTTCTGGCATTGATTTTAGGGGCGATGATCTCATTTGATATGGGCGGTCCCGTAAATAAGGTGGCGTTTCTGTTTGGATCGGCAATGATTGGAGAAGGAAATTATGAAATTATGGGACCAATTGCTGTCGCCATTTGTATCCCCCCGATTGGCCTTGGCATTGCGACGTTTTTAGGAAAAAGAAAATTCGAGGCATCTCAAAGAGAAATGGGGAAAGCGGCATTTACGATGGGACTCTTCGGCATTACTGAAGGAGCGATTCCATTTGCGGCGCAGGACCCTCTGCGCGTCATTCCAAGTATTATGGCAGGCTCAATGACAGGTTCTGTGATAGCGATGATTGGCAATGTGGGAGACAGAGTGGCGCACGGCGGACCTATCGTTGCAGTGCTTGGCGCAGTTGATCATGTCTTGATGTTTTTTATTGCTGTGATTGCAGGATCTCTTGTCACTGCTCTGTTCGTCAATGTACTAAAAAAGGATATTACGGCGTCTCCTGTGCTCAGTGAAACTGCACCGCCCTCCGCGCCAAGTGAAGCTGCGGCATCAAATGAAATAAAGCAGCCAATTCAAAGCCAAAAAGCTGAGATGTCGGAATTTAAAAAACTGACAGACATTATCAGCCCGGAATTAATTGAACCAAATTTATCGGGGGAAACGAGGGATGACATCATAGATGAATTGATTCAGAAATTGTCACGAAGAGGTGCGCTGCTTTCAGAGAGCGGGTTTAAACAAGCCATTTTGAATCGTGAACAACAGGGAACAACGGCGATTGGCATGAATATCGCGATTCCGCACGGAAAGTCTGAGGCGGTCAGGGAGCCGAGTGTTGCCTTTGGGATCAAACGATCAGGCGTTGATTGGAATAGCCTGGATGGATCAGAAGCTAAATTAATCTTTATGATTGCTGTACCGAAAGAGAGCGGGGGAAACCAGCATCTCAAAATACTGCAGATGCTATCTCGAAAGCTAATGGATGACAATTATAGGGAGCGGCTGCTCTCCGTGCAAACAACAGAAGAAGCATACAAGCTGCTAGAAGAAATCGAATAAAGCGGGGGATTTTCATGACGACTGAACCGTTATTTTTCAAGCCTGTTTTCAAAGAAAGAATTTGGGGCGGGACCGCTTTAGCTGATTTTGGCTATACCATTCCGTCACAACGAACAGGGGAGTGCTGGGCTTTTGCCGCGCATCAAAATGGTCAAAGCGTTGTTCAAAACGGAATGTATAAGGGGTTCACGCTCAGCGAATTATGGGAACATCACAGACATTTATTCGGACAGCTTGAAGGGGACCGTTTCCCTCTGCTTACAAAAATATTAGATGCTGACCAGGACTTATCTGTTCAGGTGCATCCGAATGATGAATATGCCAACATACATGAAAACGGTGAGCTTGGAAAAACAGAATGCTGGTACATTATTGATTGCCAAAAAGATGCCGAGATTATTTATGGCCACAATGCAACAACAAAGGAAGAACTAACTACCATGATAGAGCGTGGAGAATGGGATGAGCTCTTGCGCCGTGTAAAGGTAAAGCCGGGGGATTTTTTCTATGTGCCAAGCGGTACTGTTCATGCGATTGGAAAAGGAATTCTTGCTTTGGAGACGCAGCAGAACTCAGACACAACCTACAGATTATATGATTATGATCGAAAAGATGCAGAAGGCAAGCTGCGCGAGCTTCATCTGAAAAAGAGCATCGAAGTGATAGAGGTCCCGTCTATTCCAGAACGGCATACAGTTCACCATGAACAAATTGAGGATTTGCTTACAACGACATTGGTTGAATGCGCTTACTTTTCGGTGGGGAAATGGAACTTATCAGGATCAGCAAGCTTAAAGCAGCAAAAACCATTCCTTCTTATCAGTGTGATTGAAGGGGAGGGCCGTATGATCTCTGGTGAGTATGTCTATCCTTTCAAAAAAGGAGATCATATGTTGCTGCCTTACGGTCTTGGAGAATTTAAACTCGAAGGATATGCAGAATGTATCGTCTCCCATCTGTAACATGGCAGGGCTTGAGAAATAAATTTGCGAGTGAAGACGCCTATTCTCCAGCAATGATCTAAATAAAATAAGAGTTTAATAGTTGGAGAAGAAATGTTACACTCTTTTCTGTATATGGTAAAGAATGAAAAAACACGATTCGGTTGGTAGTCCGGATGCATGATTGAGAATGTCAGTAACCTTCCCCTCCTCGGGATGTCCATCATTCTTTAATATCTTTTATGAGGAGGGAATCGTTATGAAATTAACGATTTACTACGATGGTCAGTTTTGGGTAGGCGTTGTTGAAGTTGTGGACAATGGAAAGCTAAGAGCCTTTCGTCATCTTTTTGGCAAAGAGCCGAGGGATTCTGAAGTATTAGAGTTTGTTCATAACCAACTCCTGAATATGTTGGCCCAAGCTGAGCAGGAAGGAGTTCGTTTACAAGGCAGACGTCAAAAAAAGATCAATCCAAAAAGATTGCAGCGCCAGGTTTCAAAAGAGTTGAAAAACGCCGGAGTAGCTTCTAAAGCTCAAGAGGCGATAAAGCTAGAGCTTGAAGCAAGAAAGCAAAAGAAAAAACAAATAATGAAAGAACAACGAGAACATGTAAAAGAGCAAAGGTATATGCTCAGTAAGCAAAAAGCGAAAAAGAAGCACAGAGGTAAATAATCCAAACAAAAGCAGGCGCAGTGCCTGCTTTTGTAATTAAGGACTCTACTTTGTAACATATATCCAATGTTTATAATCCGCTGATTTATGATTCAATATAAACCCTAACTTCCCCAAGGTTTTTTGTGAGCCTAGATTATCATGTTCGCATCTTGCGGTGATCCGGGATACTGTTTCTTGGCTTAATGCCCAGTTTATTAGTTTTTGGGCGGCTTCCACACAATAACCTTTGCGGCGATGACTTTTATTTGTTGCAAAACCGATTTCAATCATGCCATTTTCGTCTGGGTCACCTAAAAATCCAGTTCCTCCAACAATTTCATGACTGTCCTTCTTTACAATAATCCATGAATCAAATCCTTTTGTTCCATTGTTTTTGACTAAAATCTCGCGGAAATAAGGTATCGCTTCAAAAAAATCAGAATTTGGCCATTCACCATTTGTTTCATAACCTAAGTCTTTGATAGCCTGATGATCTTGTTTAGACGCTGCGTCAAGAAGGGGAATATCAATCGTTTTTAATCGTAATCGATTCGTTTCAAGGAGAACCATATATCTAATCCTCTTTTCTTTTTACTGGGAATAATGATAACATATAACAATTTTCTCTGATACCTTGGCAGTAGAGAAAGATGAAAAAATTGAGGGGGATTGAAAGAGTGACAGGGGAGAGTTTGCCCAGACCAAAAACGGGTAGGAAAATGCTGATGTTAATGTGTCCCTACCCGTTTTTCTGTTCCTGAATGCAGGGTTTCTGATAACATGTTGTGCTACCTTTTCGCAATCAAATAAAGCGATATGGCTCTTTGGGTTTGAACGGGATTATGAATGATAATGACCCATTGGTTTCTTCGTCTTGGAAAGCTTGCTACCGCATACAATGGAGCAGTATCGCGCGGAGTGAACCCACCATTTATCACGTTGATATCTCTTCCTTCAAGATGACAAACTAAGTATTCACCTGGATTGATGACCTGTTGGTTCGTCCATGCGTAAGAATAAAAGCCGTCTCCAAGATCTTCGGTGGAAGATGGGGGGACAAAGCCATCTACAGTCAATGTGATTTCTCTTCTTCGCTGTCTTTCTGAAAAGTCTGGACTTCTTTGAGGGTTATGAGTATGTGAAAAGTAAGGAATTAACGCAGGGCCATAAAAGTAATGATACAAAGCAACCACTCCTTTATTTTCCATTCATACAAATTGTATGTGGGAGTTATTTGTTCATTCCTGTTTTGTTCCATGTAGACTAATAATGGGCTATAGGCGTCCAAGGAAATCAATTTGTCCTTCCGTTGATTCAATGCTAGTAACCTTGAAAATGCAGGTTAGGATGATAGAATTTACATATTACTGCAAGAAGTTAGACATACATCATTTTGATAGTGGGTGAAAACAATGGCGAAAAAAATGGCAAAAACAAATGCGGTTCGTCTGATAGAACAGCAGAACATCTCTTATGAGGTATTAGGGTATAAAACAGACGGCCAGCCGGTAGATGGCATCTCTGTTGCGGAAAAAATCGGTTATTCTTTGAAATATGTATATAAAACGTTGGTTGCAGCAGCAGGAACAAATCATTATTATGTCTTTGTTGTACCCGTTGCAGAAGAGTTAGATGTAAAAAAGGCAGCAAAGGTGACAGGGGAAAAGAAAATAGAAATGATTGCAATGAAGGAGCTGTTAGCGGTAACTGGCTATCTTCGCGGCGGCTGCTCGCCAATTGGCATGAAAAAATTGTTCCCGACCTATATTGATGCATCTGCAGAAACGCTTGATTTTATTATTGTCAGTGCAGGGAAAATCGGTATGCAGCTAAAGTTGGCGCCACAAGATTTAGCCAGATCATGTGATGCCGCATTTGCAGAAATTGTATAGATGCAGATATAGGGGAACGAAAAAGCTTAGTCATATCGATTAAGCTTTTTCCGCATCCCTTTCAAATATGATTTCAAAATAAGCAGCTGCCCCATACCCATCTATACTGGGAGCGAAAATCTGAACGAATCTCCAGCCTCTTTTCGCATAATCATGGATGATTTGCTGGTAGTCTTCTTTAGGCCTTCTTCTCATCGTACTCAGCTCAACTCTTACGAATTCATATTCTTTCATCGTTTGATCCCTCCTATTAAGGTATACGTAAAATGGAGCGAGAAGTTCCGAAAACCTAGGTTAAGGTCGGAAAGTATATTTCACTCACTAAACAAATCCATTTATGCCTGATGCCTGCATGCATCTGGGAAGAGTTAAGGGGCTATAAAAACGAATTTTACCGGGTCAGCAGTCCAAATGAATCTCTTGCTTATTGCATTTGACTGAGTATATAAGTAAAAAAAGAGCGGCCAGAACATATAAGAAGGAGATGATCATTAACGCACTCATAACAGGGTAGTGTTTAGCGGAGTAGATGAAAAAATCAAGCTGTGAAATTTGTTTGGGGCTGCTGACGGCATCAATTCCATTAAGCAGTTTTGAGAGTTTAGCAGTATAGTTCCAATCAAATCGATCTGAAACAAGCTCGCTTCCTTGATACCAATTAACAGCAGCTAAAAACAGAAATACCATAATAGAAAATCCAAGCTGAACAACTAAAAATATTCCCTTCACTTTTGTATGACCTCCAAATCTATGAATATGGGAAAATCAAACAATATATTACCACCGTATGGGTTATTCTTGCAATTTCACTTCCATACAACTCAAACGCAAGTCTATTTTTTTGTTTGTTTTTGGCTTATAATACCTGATGATGGAAAAAGAGTGCGGGTTTATAGATTAGAGAAACAAATGTATTTCTTAGCATTTTTTATTTGTGGAGAGAGTATAGAAGCATTCGATTAGATCTGCTTTTTCACAGAAACGGTTTTCATCTGTTTGCCTGAGCTTTACAATTGGCTGGCAAAAAAACAATGATTTCTTTCAATCAAAACATGCAACGATGCGACACATTTTATATCTTGATGACTTATTTCATTGCCTTTAAGTCATCCTATCGAGAAAGCGATGGTATTTTATGAACAAAGAAACCCTAAAAAACATACTCATGATTTTTTCAATATGCGCAACACTCCGAGAAACCGATGGTATGCGCATAGCTGATAGCTGGATTTTGAGTGAGATTATACGATTTTTGATTTGCATGGTTGTGTTTTTTGCCATGACATTTCTATTAGATGCTGTTTTTCCAAACAAAAAAGAGTCACATTAATGTGTGGCTCTTTTTGCATCATCTGATCAGAAGCATCATAAATGAATCGATCATAATGATGAAGAACAGCAAGCAAAAATAAATAAGCGAGTAGACAAACATATCCTTTGCCCACTTCACGTCATCGTCTGTTTTGAATCCTTTGATGCTTTTTTTGATCCATATGCCTCCGAGAACCAAGGCGGCTAAGAAATAAAATGGGCTTATATGGCCGGTGCCGAGAGAGAAAGGAAATAATAGCGTGACCGGCACCAGGACGGCAATATATTGCATCATTTTTATTTTAGTTACATGGTTGCCTTTGACTACTGGCAAGAGCGGAACGCCAGCAGCGCGATATTCCTCTTTGCGTCTTATCCCAATCGCCCAAAAATGCGGCGGCTGCCACAGAAACATAATCGTGTACAACAGCACTGCTGTCATACTGAAGTCACCGGTTACGGCACAATACCCCATCAATGGCGGCGCAGCTCCTGGGAAGCTCCCGACAAATGTGCTCCACACAGACGTTCGTTTCACCCATACCGTATAGATGATCGCATAAAAAATAAAGGCGGCCAGTCCGAGAAAGGCCGTTAATGGATTGAGGGAATAAAGCATGGCAAGGCCTGCGATCCCTAAAACAGAGCCATATGTTAAGATCATGGCTGGCGGCATTTTCCCTGTGACCGAGGCCCTGCTGCGAGTGCGTGCCATTTTTGCGTCCATATGCCGATCAAAATAGTTGTTATAGACAGTGCCGGAAGCCATCACAAACGCGGTTCCCAACATTGCTGTTACCATTGTCATCAAAAAAGCCAAGCCGGTTAACGTTTTTTCTGCGCTTGCAAACGCGATCCAAAATCCGCCGAAGGCTGCTATCGAGTTTGATATGATAATGCCGGGTTTTGCAAGTTTGATAAAATCGTAAATGGTTACCCGGTTCGAAGCTTTTATGTATTTTGTTTCAGATATGGCTGCAGAATCTCTTGTATTCTTCAAAAATAGACGCCTCCCCCAAAACTGCATGCTTTTGTTATCGTAACAAGAGGGGGACGGAATCACAATTATTTCCTATATTTTTCATGATATTGTCATTTTTAAAACAAAAAAATGGGGAGCTGGACTGCCCCCATTTTGATATGCGGCGACTAGTAACCGTAACCTCCGCCATATCCTCCGCCATAACCGCCGCCGTAACCGTACCAAGGGTAGTAAGGCGGTCGCGGGCGCGGGTAGTAATAAGGTGGGCGCGGATAAAACGGGTAGAACGGATAATACGGTCTTGGATAATAATAAGGCGGATAAAATGGCGGTCTCGGACGCGGATAATAATAAGGCTGTCTTTCATCATAAGGGGTAATTTGTTCAAATGACTGTTCATTCAAAGGGTAATCCAAGAGGAAAACCTCCCTAGCTTTTTTTATTCCTTTTACCATATTCCTGATGCTTAAGTTGGGTGTATGTACATTCATGAAATTCGGTTTTTTTTATGATGAAATTCCTTAAAAAGGATTGACATGAACTTCTAAATCTCATAGTATTACAAATGTGAAATAAATGTTACTACAATGTTACAAAAACATTTCTAAATAGATACAGTTCCAACTGATGAAGAGTAAATCGAAATGGCTACGAAAGAAGGAGTTTTTGTTGTTGGCAAAAAGAATCAAATGGTTTCATGTATTAATAGCAGTTGTATGTGTGGTGGGCCTTATCGGCTTTTTCCATAATCATTCATTGAAAAAAGAAACGGTCATGAATAAAGTAAGAACTGATTCTCAATATGGGAATGTTGAGATCGCAACGCTTGTGAATGACGGGAAAACTTTTAATTACGCGGTTAACTATCCCGTTTTCAAAAATGAAAAAATGGATTCGGCATTAAAAAGATTCGCAGAAAAAGAGGTTCGTCAATTTCAAAAGGAAACAAAGGACGTTGACCAAGAGCATACGACAAAACGCAACGAATTAAATGTTGATTATAAAATTGTCCATTATGCCAAACAGACAGTGGCGATTGTATTTAATGAATATAAATACATCGGCGGGGCACACGGGCAAACCGTGAAAAAAACGTTTAACTATGATTTTAGTAAACAAGCGTTTCTTTCCATTGATGATATTTTCAAAGAGGACGCTGACTACTTACATAAGCTTTCGTTAATCGCTTATCACGAGCTGAAAAAGAATAAGGACATTGCCGCGGACGATGCACTGTTAAAGGAAGGGACGGCTCCGAAAAAAGAAAATTTCAGCCGCTTTGCCATCAAGGAGGATTATATCGAACTTTACTTTGACACATATCAGGTTGCAGCAGGCTATCTTGGAGAGCAATCGATTGCCATTAAGAAAAGTCTTTTGAAAGACATTCTGAAAGAACAATATATTGATAAAGCAAAAAATAAAAATAAAATCAAAGAACAAAAGCCGAAGCATGAAGTGATTTCTTTACCCAAAGAGGAAACAGTTGATCCAAATCAAAAAGTCATTGCGCTTACTTTCGACGACGGCCCGAATCCTGCGACAACAAATCAGATTCTAGACTCCTTGAAGAAATATAAGGGTCATGCCACGTTTTTTGTTTTGGGGAGCAGAGTTCAATATTATCCGGAAACGCTAATAAGAATGCTGAAAGAAGGAAATGAGGTGGGGAACCATTCATGGAGCCATCCGCTTCTCACAAGGCTTTCAGTGAAAGAAGCGTTAAAGCAGATCAATGATACGCAAGACATCATTGAAAAAATAAGCGGATATCGTCCGACGCTTGTAAGACCCCCATACGGCGGCATTAATGATGAACTGCGGAGTCAAATGAAAATGGATGTTGCGTTATGGGATGTTGACCCGGAAGATTGGAAAGACCGTAACAAAAAAACAATTGTTGACCGTGTCATGAATCAGGCGGGAGATGGAAGAACCATTTTAATTCACGATATTTACCGCACCTCTGCTGATGCGGCCGATGAAATTATAAAAAAGCTCACCGATCAAGGCTATCAATTGGTGACAGTTTCTCAGCTTGAAGAGGTTAAAAAACAAAGAGAAGCGAAATAAATTAAAAAAGGCTGTCCGTACGGACAGCCTTTTTTCTATTTAATAAGAGCCTGTGGTGGCCCAAACATTTAAGTTTGGTCCTGAATACTTGCCAAAAGCGTAAGAAGTCCTTGGATCTAAATCATATACCATCGGTGTATAGCAAGACTTTTGGCCGGCCACCGCTTTTCCATTGCCGCCTGCAGAATCACAATTATATCTCTTTCCGTCCGTGTTTCGGGTAATCTCCGCATTTGCTTCAAAGCCAGACGTCAATGTATTATTCATCGTGATTTTTGCCCAAGCCGTTTTACATGTACTGCTGAATTTAAGCTCGACTACTCCGATGACTTGATTGCTGGCATTCACTAAGTTTGAGGATTTTTTTGTAGAGCCGCTGGACGCACAATCATTGTAATAAGGGCTTTTTCCATCGTAGGCATGGGTTTCCGCATTGGCGGGTACTCCTTTGACGGCAAAAACAAATACTACTGCGAATAACACCAATGAAGCCTTCATAAACAGTCTTTTCAATTTATGACCTCCTTAATATGGCAAACAATAAATCATATGGAGGAACAATCAAAACATGCATGCTTTTTTGTGAACAATAAAGGCGGCCGGGAGGATGGAGTTCTTGGCCGCCTTTGATGTGAGGTTAAACTTTTACATCAATGGTTTGTCCGAGAGTCGGATGCTGAATCATCTTTAAGGTTTGATCGGCATTTTGCTGGGCGGTATCCAGCATTTTTTTCGTTAAAGCGATATTAACATTCTGGGCAAGGGATGCTTGATG
This sequence comes from Bacillus sp. LM 4-2, assembly GCF_000978495.1. NCBI lineage: Bacteria > Bacillati > Bacillota > Bacilli > Caryophanales > Bacillaceae > Bacillus > Bacillus sp. LM 4-2. Next base: position 1,260,320 of record NZ_CP011101.1, read on the forward strand.
CATTGCAACTGATAAAGCAGGAATATCCATCGTTCCACCTCCTATGCCTTACCTATCGGCGGCTTTGTATCATTTTACAGTGAAAAATGGCTTAATTTTCGCTGTTGACCCCTACGCTGCGGCATATCGTATGTTTTTGACAAGGAGGGAATCAGGATGAATCTTGTAATGGAAAAGACCTTTGAGCAATACGAAAAGCTGTTTTCAATGGAAGAACAGAAAAGAGAAGATGAATTTCGGTATACGATGATGAGGCCGTTTGAAAAGATGTGGACCGCCATCCAAGTTCCGCTGAAAGCGAAGGAGCCAAACGGCTATGATGTGATCATGGCTGCGAAAATGCTTGGCTATTTGGATGTCCGTGATGCTGAAAGTGGGCAGAAAGCACTACAAATACTGAAAGAATCACATGTTTCAGAGACAGCTGAGTCTGCACTTCGGCAATGCATATTTTTTGCTGAGCGCGAACAGCTGCGGGTGAATGCAGAGGAGATCAAATTCGGCCTTTATATCGCTGATCCAAATAAACTTCAGCTGCAAAAAGGCTACTGCGGGTTTGGCGGGATACCGGGCTTTATTCATGTATGGCTTGATCCGAACCGTTATAACCTGCCAAGGATTCCTTCAATTATTGCTCATGAGTTTCATCATAATGTGCGGTTTTCGTATATAGATTTTCATCATGGCTCTGTAAGTGTCGGGGATTATCTTGTGATTGAAGGATTGGCGGAATCATTCGCCAGAGAGCTGTTTGGTACGGAACGATTGGGCCCTTGGGTAACTCGTTTTGATCATGAAGACTTGCAATATTCCATTGATGTGATTAATGAGGTGCTGGATGTGAAAGGATTTTCGGAAGTCAGCCGTTATATGTTTGGTGATCCAATTGCTAACGACCAAGGCTTTAAGCCTGCAGGTTTATCGGCTTTTGCGGGTTATGCAGTTGGCTATCATGCCGTTCAGTCATTTATGAATCAACATCATATCACGATAAGCGAGGCCACACGTTTGGATGCGAAGACCATTATTTCTCAATGCGGTCTGTTTTCTACATGAAAAAAGCGTCACATACAGCGGCGCTTTTTGATTCCCAAAACCAGCAGTTCTATGGCGGCACAGGCGGCAATTCCGATTGTATATGCTTCGATATCGCTCCATAAAAAACCGTACCCTAGTACAAGCCCGCCAAGAGAAGTATCTCTAATCTGGTCGATCCATTCGGCATGATAGAGCTGGCTGAATTCAATGACAAAACAGAAAGAAAGACTGATAATGCCCGTTATCATTGTCTTCAGCTTCCGAAATAGAAATCCGCATCCCGTGAAGATCATGGCGGCCCACAACGAGTCTCCCAGATAAGTATTGAGGGTATCAGGAAGAACACTGGAGAATGCTCTGGATCCAAGCCCCAGCCCAATGATCAGTATGGTGAAAACTGCATATATCCAACGATTTCGCTTCATTGCGAATTGATACCCCGTCTCTGCTTCATCTCCCTGTATTGTAAGGAATATAGCTTTTATTTGTCCACTAAAAAAGCGGCTGAATAGCCGCGTAGGGTGTTTATTTTGCTTTTAGGTTTACATGGTCGGCTGTCTGATCCGTGCCTATTACAAAATGGAGTTCATAGCGGCCTGTATCATATACATAATCGATTTCATCGGTAAACGGGACGGTTAACACCCGATTTACTGGTCCTAATTGCTTCTGCAGCACTTCCGGCGTAACTCCGCCTAAATTCAGCTGCCGTTCCACACCGGTTCCAAAGTAGCGGATTTCTGAAATTGTCATGTCTTTATGATAGGAAAATCCGTAGCCCGGCTGTCCCATATTCCAGTGATATAAATCAAATCGATTGTCTCCCCCGACTGGTCTTTCCGGTTCCCCAAACGCAGCGTGGACATCCCCTTTTGTGCTTTTGTTAATGGTAAGGCCTTGCGCCTGCTGAGGCATTTCCCCTTTATAGGCGGTGTTATAGAGGTTTTTGACAAGCTCAGCGGCTGATTGATTCGTGTTTTCTGAGAGTGTGTTTGTTTGAGCTGCGGCCTTTGCCGGTGCTGAAAAGGACGCAGCCCCAAAGCCGGTAAAACAGCTTGTTACTGCTGCTGCCGCGGTTATAGCAGACATTGTCTTTTTCATGTTAATCCCTCCTAATTGATCTACCATTCCGTTTCCCCGTGTTTTTGCAACGAAACATGTGAGTGCGCTTTGTATGTTTTATTGAGTTGTTGTAAGGGAACTGAAATAGGTAATTCGGTATATAAAGCAAGAAAGGGGAATGGAGATGGCTGGCAAGAAAACAATCACAATAAACGGCGTTGAAATGGAAGCGTCCGAGGAACAGACGGTGCTGCAGCTTTTGAATAACAGCTCGATTGAAGTGCCGCAAGTTTGCTATCATCCAAGCTTAGGGCCGATTGAGACATGTGATACGTGCATCGTCAGCATCAATGGTGAGCTGAAGAGGTCGTGCTCCGCTGAATTAAAGGATGGGGATGTCATTGATACGCTCTCACCTGACGTGAAAAAAGCGCAGGTCATCGGGATGGACAAGATTTTATATAATCATGAGCTTTATTGTACAGTTTGCGATTACAACAATGGGGGATGCGAAATACATAATACGGTGAAGGAAATGAAAATCAATCACCAAAGCATTCCGTTTGATCACAAGCCATACCATAAGGATGAATCCCATCCGTTTTATCGGTATGATCCAGATCAATGTATATTGTGCGGACGCTGTGTTGAGGCATGCCAAGACGTTCAGGTAACTGAAACGCTGACCATTGACTGGGAGCGGAAACGCCCGCGCGTCATTTGGGATAACGACGTGCCGATCAATGAGTCGTCATGTGTGTCATGCGGCCATTGTTCAACGGTCTGTCCGTGCAACGCGATGATGGAAAAAGGAATGGAAGGGGAAGCCGGATATTTAACAGGCATCAATAACGAAACGCTGCGACCGATGATCGAGATCACGAAAGGCGTAGAGACAGGCTACGGCTCGATTCTCGCGATTTCTGATATGGAATCGGCCATGCGTGATGAACGAATCAAAAAAACGAAAACCGTCTGCACGTATTGCGGCGTCGGCTGCAGCTTTGATGTCTGGACAAAGGGCAGAGACATTCTGAAAGTAGAGCCGCAGGAGGAAGCGCCTGCCAACGGCATTTCTACTTGTGTGAAAGGCAAGTTCGGCTGGGATTTCGTTAACAGCGAAGAACGCCTGACAAAGCCGCTGATCCGTGAAGGCGATCATTTCCGTGAAGCAGAGTGGGAGGAGGCGTTATTGCTGATCGCCAGCAAGTTCACTGAATTAAAAGAGGCGTTTGGCCCGGATTCTCTCGCTTTTATTACATCTTCTAAATGTACAAATGAAGAATCCTATCTTATGCAAAAGCTGGCCAGAGGGGTCATTGGCACAAATAATGTGGACAACTGCTCTCGCTATTGCCAATCTCCTGCGACTGCCGGCCTGTTCCGGACAGTCGGCTATGGCGGTGATTCAGGATCAATTACAGATATCGCGCAAGCGGACCTTGTTTTGATTATCGGTTCGAACACGTCTGAGTCGCATCCAGTCTTATCCACTCGGATTAAACGGGCTCATAAGCTGAGAGGGCAGAAAGTGATCGTCGCGGATATCAGAAAGCACGAAATGGCAGAGCGCTCAGATTTATTTGTCCAGCCGCGTGCCGGATCGGATATCGTCTGGCTGAATGCGATCGCCAAATATTTAATAGAAAACGGCAAGGCCGATGAACGATTTTTGAGAGAAAGAGTGAACGGACGGGATGAATATGTAAAAAGCCTCGCGCCGTACACACTTGAATATGCTGAGGAGAAAACCGGGATTGATCAAGAAACCCTTATCCAAATGGCAGAGATGATCGGGCAAGCTGACAGTGTGTGCGCATTGTGGGCGATGGGCGTGACACAGCATATTGGAGGAAGCGACACGAGCACGGCGATCTCTAATCTGCTGCTTGTGACAGGAAACTACGGAAAACCGGGAGCAGGTTCTTACCCATTGCGCGGCCATAACAACGTGCAGGGAGCAAGTGACTTTGGGAGTATGCCTGACAGACTACCGGGCTATGAAAAAGTGACGGACGAACAAGTCCGCCAAAAATACGAGCGTGTGTGGGGTGTGCCGCTGCCGAAGGAGCCGGGTATGACCAACCACGAAATGATTGAAAAAATCCATTCCGGACAGTTGAAAGCGATGTATGTAAAAGGTGAAGAAATGGGCCTTGTCGACTCCAATATCAATCATGTACACGCTGCATATGAAAAGCTTGATTTCTTTGTGGTGCAGGACATTTTCCTTTCACGTACAGCGGAGTTTGCTGATGTGGTTCTTCCTGCGAGCCCGAGCCTTGAAAAAGAAGGAACGTTTACAAACACAGAACGCCGGATTCAGCGTTTGTATCAGGTATTTGAACCGCTGGGTGAATCAAAGCCGGATTGGCAGATTATTATGGAGGTTGCCAATAAGCTTGGCGCCGGCTGGCTCTATGAGCATCCTGCAGACATTATGGAGGAAGCAGCCAAGCTGTCGCCGATTTATGCCGGTGTCACCTATGAACGTCTTGAGGGCTATAATTCCCTGCAATGGCCTGTAAACGCTGATGGAAAGGATTCGCCTTTACTCTTTACAGAGCGCTTCCCTTTCCCAGACGGCAAGGCCATTCTCTACCCTGTCCAGTGGACAGAGCCTAAGGAATTCGGTGAGGAATATGATATCCATGTCAACAATGGGCGGCTCTTGGAGCACTTCCACGAAGGGAACCTGACTTACAAATCAAAAGGGATTTCGGAGAAAACACCGGAAGTGTTCTTAGAAATTTCTCCTGAGCTTGCGGCAGAACGAGGGATTCAGGACGGAACCCTCGTCAGACTCACATCGCCTTTCGGAAATGTCAAAGTGAAGTGCCTGATTACTGATCGAGTCAAAGGGAAGGAAGTATATCTGCCAATGAACGATTCAGGGGAAGCGGCGATCAACCTGTTAACAGGCAGCCATGCCGATAAGGATACCGATACGCCTGCTTACAAAGAAACATCGGCCAAGATGGAAATTTTGAAGCACGACGGAATCAGCCCGCTGCCTAAGATCAACCACCGCAACGGCAATCCGCAGCCGCAAATCGGTGTGCAGGTTCATAAGAAATGGGCGCGGAAGGATTATATTTTCCCTGGTGACGCTGTGAAAAGGGGGATGGGCCATAATGGCTAAAGCGATTAAACGAATCCAAAAAATCGAGGTAACAGAAGAGGATCAGCGAAAGCGTGATTTGCGGGAAATTGAAGATGCTCTAATTGACCACAAAGAAGCGATTCTCGAAACATTGCATATGCTGGGCCATATGAACGAGCGCGGGGTCCTGCCGTTGCTCCGCGGCCTTTTTGGTCAAGGGGATAAAGTTCTTGATATCCTGGTGAAAAAGGCAGATACAGAGGAAACAGCCAATACGCTGAAAAATCTGCTTCTTCTGTTTGGAACACTCGGCATGCTGGACGTGAAGCAGCTGGAGCCTCTCATTTTGAAAGTGAATGCGGGTGTGGCAAGCGCTGTAGAGCAGAAAAACAGTGAAGAAAAGACAGGTTATTTTGATATTATCCGCTCGCTAAAAGACCCGGAAATCAACAAATCAATTACACTGCTCTTTTCCTTTTTAAAAGGAATGGGACAAGATACAAAGGAGCTGGAACGCACGACGCAGCCTCCGGAACACCAAAAACATCATCAGGAACCCCGAGAGAAAAGAGGAATGAATAAGCGAGATTGACCTCCCACCCGAGCGGCTTCAGCCAGCTCGGGTTTTTTGATGAAAAGGTCTAATGGACTAGTAAAAAATATTCAAATACTAGGAAGAAGTAAGATTGTGATGAATGAGATAGAAATAATCGTTACTTTCTTACCTGTTAAGAAAAGGAAAAATCTGATTATAATAGAAATCGATTACTTTAGATGGGGGAACAATCATGAAAAAAGTCTTATTACTATTATTTGTCTTGACGATCGGGTTAGCGCTTTCTGCGTGCAGCCAATCGAGCGATGCGTCAGAGAAGGAAAAACCGAAAGAGAAAAAATCGCAAGAAGAGCTTGAAAAGGAACTTGATAAGGAATTGAAAAAAGGCGGTGAGCCGAAGACCAAAAAAGATGATCAAATACATAAAATAGGAGAAACATTTAAAGCAGGACATACGAATTTTACAGTGAATAAAGTTGATAGAGTGCAAAAAGGTGAATATATGAATGTTGGCGGAGCTGTAAATGAGGAGACAAAAACAATAAAAGATGATGAGGAACGGCTTATTATAGAAGTTACGATGGAAAATATAGGGGAAGATTCAATAAGCTACAATTTTATCGGGTTTGATTTAAGAGATAAGAATGATCAATCAGTGCGGCCTGTTTTTTCTATAGAAGAGAAGGGCAGAATCCTTATGGGAGGAACACTAGTATCGGGGAAAAAGGTTACAGGTGTACTCAGTTATGTCATCCCTAAAGGAGAACAGAAACATTACACACTGGTATATAATCCGTTTTTAGCTGATACAAATAGCAGTAATACAGAAGAGAGAGTAAAGGACGATATTGATTACTTGGTGAAGTTAGATTAGATGCTAATTTACAGTTGCACGTTTTTCATCTGTGGAAAACGTGCATTTTTTATAGCGAAACTTGACTTGAAAGGATGAGTGATAAAAGTGCAAACCAAATGGCTGGAACGGGCACAGCGGATTCGGGCGATCGCCCAAGCGGGGCTTGCTTTTTCCAAGGATGTGTACGACAGGGAGAGGTACGAAGAGCTAATGAAGCTTAGCGCGGAAATGATGGCGGATTACTCGGAGAAGGACATTGAAGTTATCACTGATTTATGGCAAGGCGAGAAGGGCTATCCAACACCGAAAGCGGATGTTCGCGGCGCTGTATTCAGAGAGAATCAGATTTTGCTTGTCCGGGAGAAGCATGATGAGCTGTGGTCGCTGCCGGGCGGATTTTGCGAGATTGGTTTATCGCCGGCTGAAAACGTTGTCAAGGAAATCAAAGAAGAGTCGGGGTACGATACAGAGCCGTCTCGATTGCTGGCCGTGCTAGACAGCCATAAACACTCTCATCCCCCTCAGCCTTATCACTATTATAAAATCTTCATCGCATGCAGCATGACGGACGGGCAGGGGGAAACAGGGATCGAGACGAATCATGCCGCTTTTTTTCCGGAAGACAGACTCCCGCCGCTTTCTCCTAAACGAAACACACCCTCACAGCTTAGCATGCTGTTTGACTTTTTGCGCCATCCGGACAAGAAAACGATATTTGACTAAAAAAGAAAGAGCCTGTGGGCTCTTTCTTTTTTATAATGTAATGTGTTTTTCGTTGGCGAGTTTCAGAAGGGTCAAAATAGAATCGGCTTGTTTATGGCCGAGTTTTTGCTTTAATTTGTTTTCTTCAACTAATCGGCTGCCATAAATTTTGACGGAGGCTTTGTCGACGACAGTATGCCAGTTTTCCTGTTTTTTTCCCTCAACAAGCGGTTTTTCATGTCTCTCAGAAAAAGAGAACACAAAGAGTACGAATGCAAGTGAAAGTAGGATTCCGACAACTTGTTTTTTGTAATCAGTCTGTGCTGCCACGTTGTTCTCTCCTTCACCTTTTACCTTCTATTTAATCATAGAACCAAATTATTTTACATAATGGGAAAGTCATTTTTGGAGTTAGTGCATTTGGTTGAAAACAGAGACGTTTTTTGAGCGGAGCGGTGCAATTGAATCCATATTGGATTTGCGTGCTTATGCCTAAGGTCACGTTGTGAGCCAAAACAGCAGTGCAGAATAGAAAAAAATTGAAAGATTATGGTAAGATGAACGAAATTCGAGGGGGAATATATGATGCCTGCATCGAACATCGTGATCGCCTGCCTGCTGTTATCAATTTAATTATTTGTGGTAGTCCCTCTCTTTTTCGAAAGCGGGAGGTGAAGTGGAACATTAATTGCTGAATTCTTTCAAGGGGAGTGACCGTACATGAATGTGTTAAACCGCCGGCAAGCCTTGCAGCGAGCGCTGCTCAATGGGAAAAACAAACAGGATGCGTATCATCCGTTTCCATGGTATGAATCGATGAGAAAGGATGCGCCTGTTTCCTTTGATGAAGAAAACCAAGTGTGGAGCGTTTTTCTTTATGATGATGTCAAAAAAGTTGTTGGGGATAAAGAGTTGTTTTCCAGTTGCATGCCGCAGCAGACAAGCTCTATTGGAAATTCCATCATTAACATGGACCCGCCGAAGCATACAAAAATCCGTTCAGTCGTGAACAAAGCCTTTACTCCGCGCGTGATGAAGCAATGGGAACCGAGAATTCAAGAAATCACAGATGAACTGATTCAAAAATTTCAGGGGCGCAGTGAGTTTGACCTTGTTCACGATTTTTCATACCCGCTTCCGGTTATTGTGATATCTGAGCTGCTGGGAGTGCCTTCAGCGCATATGGAACAGTTTAAAGCATGGTCTGATCTTCTGGTCAGTACACCGAAGGATAAAAGTGAAGAAGCTGAAAAAGCCTTTTTGGAAGAACGAGATAAGTGTGAGGAAGAACTGGCCGCGTTTTTTGCCGGCATCATAGAAGAAAAGCGAAACAAACCGGAACAGGATATTATTTCTATTTTAGTGGAAGCGGAAGAAACAGGCGAGAAGCTGTCCGGTGAAGAGCTGATTCCGTTTTGCACGCTGCTGCTGGTGGCCGGAAATGAAACCACTACAAACCTGATTTCAAATGCGATGTACAGCATATTAGAAACGCCAGGCGTTTACGAGGAACTGCGCAGCCATCCTGAACTGATGCCTCAGGCAGTGGAGGAAGCCTTGCGTTTCAGAGCGCCGGCCCCGGTTTTGAGGCGCATTGCCAAGCGGGATACGGAGATCGGGGGGCACCTGATTAAAGAAGGTGATATGGTTTTGGCGTTTGTGGCATCGGCAAATCGTGATGAAGCAAAGTTTGACAGACCGCACATGTTTGATATCCGCCGCCATCCCAATCCGCATATTGCGTTTGGCCACGGCATCCATTTTTGCCTTGGGGCCCCGCTTGCCCGTCTTGAAGCAAATATCGCGTTAACGTCTTTGATTTCTGCTTTTCCTCATATGGAGTGCGTCAGTATCACTCCGATTGAAAACAGTGTGATATACGGATTAAAGAGCTTCCGTGTGAAAATGTAATAGATAAGGAGACTGGAGATTCATGAAAAAGTACCATATTTCGATGATCAATATCCCGGCGTACGGACATGTCAATCCTACGCTTGCTTTAGTAGAGAAGCTTTGTGAGAAAGGGCACCGTGTCACGTACGCGACGACTGAGGAGTTTGCGCCCGCTGTTCAGCAAGCCGGTGGAGAAGCATTGATCTATCATACATCCTTGAATATTGATCCTAAGCAAATCAGGGAGATGATGGAAAAGAATGACGCGCCCCTCAGCCTTTTGAAAGAATCACTCAGCATTCTGCCGCAGCTTGAGGAGTTATATAAGGATGATCAGCCTGATCTGATCATCTATGACTTTGTTGCGCTGGCTGGTAAATTGTTTGCTGAAAAGCTTAATGTTCCGGTCATTAAGCTCTGTTCGTCATATGCCCAAAATGAATCCTTTCAGTTAGGAAATGAAGACATGCTGAAAAAAATAAGAGAAGCAGAGGCTGAATTTAAAGCCTACTTGGAGCAAGAGAAGTTGCCGGCTGTTTCATTTGAACAGTTAGCTGTGCCGGAAGCATTAAATATTGTCTTTATGCCGAAGTCTTTTCAGATTCAGCATGAGACGTTCGATGACCGTTTCTGTTTTGTCGGCCCCTCTCTCGGAGAACGGAAGGAAAAAGAAAGCCTGTTGATTGACAAGGATGATCGCCCGCTTATGCTGATTTCTTTGGGTACGGCGTTTAACGCATGGCCGGAATTTTACAAGATGTGCATCAAGGCATTTCGGGATTCTTCATGGCAAGTGATCATGTCGGTTGGGAAAACGATTGATCCAGAAAGCTTGGAGGATATTCCTGCTAACTTTACCATTCGCCAAAGTGTGCCGCAGCTTGAGGTGTTAGAGAAAGCTGATTTGTTCATCTCTCATGGCGGGATGAACAGTACGATGGAAGCGATGAACGCAGGTGTGCCGCTTGTCGTCATTCCGCAAATGTATGAGCAGGAGCTCACTGCAAATCGGGTTGATGAATTAGGCCTTGGCGTTTATTTGCCGAAAGAGGAAGTGACTGTTTCCAGCCTGCAGGAAGCGGTTCAGGCTGTATCCAGTGATCAAGAGCTGCTCAGCCGCGTCAAGAATATGCAAAAGGATGTAAAAGAAGCTGGCGGAGCGGAGCGTGCGGCAGCTGAGATTGAAGCGTTTATGAAAAAATCCGCTGTCCCGCAGTAAAAACATAAAAACCGAAATCAATTTGATTTCGGTTTTCTGTTTAAATATTTTTTTTCATCCCGCATCTCCGGCATTCTCTAAGAAATTTTCCGCCTTTTACAGAGCTTTTGAACAGTGTGTAATCACAGTTGTCGCAGCGCCCGCTGCGGGCATCCGGATATTCATTGAATTCGTAAACAATCGATGTATCGTAGCCTTTTGTTTCATATTCTTCTTTTTTGGTTTCCATGTCGATCCTCCGTTACAAGACGTGTCTGCTGTTTATCTTACAGCAAGCTTCCGGCGTATTCAATGGATTTTAGGAGGTTGGGTTTATCTTGATTTCTCCCTTGGTTTGCGCCAAAATAGCTTTATTAAGCTTATATACATAAAAAGCCTATGCAAAGAGGAGAGGAAACGGGTATGGGAAAAGGGTTACTTGGAAAACGCGTGGCAATCGGTGGCTCACGAAAAACGGAAGAAATTAGTACAATCATTGAAAAACAGGGCGGAATACCTGTCATCCGGCCTCTCCAAGGTACAGTTTACTTAGCAGAGAAGCAGGTGGAGCCGGATTTGCGGACGTTTGCGGAAGAAAAAGCTGACTGGGTCATTTTCACGACAGGCATCGGGTTGGAGACTCTTGTCGATATGGCAGAGAAAATTGGACTGAAAGATGAGTTTCTGCAGGCCATTCGCCAAGCGAAAGCGGCATGCCGGGGATACAAAACGCTGTCTGCGCTGAAAAAGCTTGGAATCACACCGGAAGCTTCGGATGAAGACGGGACAACAAGAGGCTTAATCCGTTCCTTGGAGCCTCACGACTTTTCAGGAAAAACAGTCATGGTGCAGCTTCATGGCGAAAAAGCGCCGGCTCTCATGGCATTTCTTGAAGAAAAAGGCGCGTCTGTCCTGCCGATTCTGCCTTATCAGCACATCCCGCCGGAGGAGGAAACGGTGGAGCGGTTATGCCGAGAGCTGATGAACGATGAGGTCGATGCCGTTTGTTTTACAACGGCCATTCAGGTTCGTTCCCTGTTTGATTTTGCCAAGGGGCGAGGTTATATCAATGAAGTGAAGAAGGTATTCGAAGAACGCGCCATCGCAGCTGCTGTCGGAAAAGTGACTGCTGAAGCACTGCGGGAAGAGGGCATTACGAGACTGCTTGCGCCAGAGATTGAGCGGATGGGTGCGATGATTGTTGAGCTGGCCAAGTATTATGAAGAAAAGGAATAACAAGTACAAAAAGCCGCTTTTCCCTCGGAAAGCGGCTTTTGTCTGTCATTCATTCTGCTTCAGCTGCTGATGAACGGTGAATAATGATGGGTATGTCAGCACGCTTAAGATTACACAAGTCAGCGCGGCTGAGGCCATCGTTGTAAACACGATTAAGAGTTGAAAGCGTACTGCCTGAATCGGGTCCGCGCCGGCTAGAATCTGGCCTGTCATCATGCCGGGAAGCTGGACAAGACCCAGTGTTTTCTGGCTTTCGAGCGTCGGGATCATACTCATTTTCATCGCTGAAGTAAGAATGCGCTGTATGGATTGCTTCGGTGTGCCGCCAAGTGACAATATTAATTGAATTTCTTCTTTGCGAACGCCGGCTTCTGAGTTAAGCCGGTTTAGAAACAAACTCGAGAGCACCATCGAATTTCCGATGACCATCCCGCTGATCGGAATGACATATCGTGCCGTAAGCGGAATGATATGAAGAGACAGCAGAATTCCCTGCGTCACAATTTCTACGATTGCTAACGCGGCAAACACTCTCCAAAACGAACCGATTGTATTTTTCTTTCGCTTGATGACATTTTGTGCCGCCACCGCGAGCATTAACAGCACCATCAGCAGGATAAAAACAGGGTGGTCTCCGCGAAAAATCAGCGACAAAACATAACCGATGATAAGCAGCTGCACCGCGGCCCGGATGGTGGCAATGATCATGTCTTTTTCTACCCCGGCTTTAAAGGATTTTGATAAAAACAAGGCGATCAATACAAAGATCATCGTTAAAGAGAGAGAAAGGTAATCCATTACCGGGTCCCTCCCTTCAAAAATTCTTTCGCTGCTTCATGCTGCGGAGCGGAGAAAAATGTGTCGGTTTCAGCGATTTCAAGCAGCCGGCCATCTGCCATAAACCAAATGGTATCGGCTATTCGTTTTGCCTGCTCCATATTATGAGTGACCCACATGACTGTCCATTTTTTCTCTTGATGCTGACGTTTGATCAGTTCTTCAATCTCAAGAGCAGAGACCGGGTCCAAGGCCGATGTGATTTCGTCCAACAATAGAATGGAGGAAGGATTTGAGAGCGTTCTGGCCAGTGACAGTCTTTGCCGCTGCCCGCCCGATAAGTCTCTGGCGCTTCTGTCTAACAGCTCTGGCGGCAGCCCTGCAAGAGAAGCCAGCTTTTCAGGAGAGTACAGCTGGGATTGATGCAGCCTTTGTACAAGACTTAAATTGTCACGCACTGTCCCGTCGAGCACGGGAGCCGATTGAAACGCGAGGGCTGCCGTTCGCCTCAGCTCATTGACATTCCATTCTCTGACTTCCTTTCCGTATATGTTGACTTCGCCGCTGTCAGGCGTTCTCATTAAATTACACATAGAAAGGAGGGTGCTTTTGCCTGAGCCGGAAGGACCTAAAACGGCTACGATTGCGCCCTGTTGAATGTCTCCGGTGACATCCTGCAGCACATCATAGGTTTGTCCATCTTGTTTATAGCTTTTTCTGACTGATCTGAAGGAGATGGCTGGTATGTTTTGTGTTTGATCGTTTGCTTCCATTACAATAATCACCTTTCAATATAAGTAGGCTGACATTATATTTAACTATAACGTGAAACAGATTCCTTTTGGTAGCACAAATAAAGGAGAACAGGCTTTCACCCATTCTCCTGCAGATGCTACGCAGTCAGATTTGACTGTGCTTTCTTTTTCGGTTTTCTCGGCTGTGAAGCGAAGGTATGTAACATCATCCCCGCTATTATAATGAACAAACCGGCAAATGATAATAGAGATGGGAAAACGCCTGACAGCAGAACAATTTCACCAAGCAGCGCGAAAATCACTTCACCGGATTGAGTGGCTTCAACAGCTGCGAGTTTTTGCGGATTGTCTCTTACCATATCAGTAGCCCAGAAAAATAAAACCGTCGCAATGATGCCTGAGCTGACGGCAACGATAAAGGATTGAACGGTTTGACTTGCTGTTGGAAGGCCATCTGACCACCAGCCGTAGGCTGCTAATATAAGCCAGAATGGAAGGCTTGCCAATGTCATTCCAAGCACGCGCTGAAATGTATCAAGCCGGCCTCCGTATTCTTCGAGCATTCTCCTGTTTCCTAACGGATAGGCAAAAGCCGCAATGACAACCGGCAGCACACTGAAAAGCAGCATCCTCCCAGAAAGCGATTCTGCATGCTGAAGCTGAATCAGAGCCGCTCCAATCAGGATGATCACGGAAGTGCCAAGTGAAACCAGGGGAATCTTTTGGCGAACGAGCTGCGGACCGCCGGGCATATCTTGTTTGACATAAAACAAAGGAGATAAGAGCACCCCGGCTACAATTGTTATTTGCCAGGTTCCGGCTATGAGCCAACCCGGACCGTATGCAGCCGCAAATGTAATCGGCGCGTAAAAAAGCACGAAGCCGACGAAGCTCCATTTGATCCAATAAAACGGCTTTTTCCTCATCTCTAGTAAGAGAGGCGTGAATGTCCCTCTCATGATGACAATCAAACATAAAAACGGCACCATAAAAATAAAGCGCAGCGAAGAGCTCCAAAGCCAGCTGCCTCCTGATAACTCCATCGCTCTGTTTAATATAAAGGTAACGGCGAAAAAGAGTGAAGCCAATATTCCGATAACGATAGCTTTCATGATATCCCTCATTCTGGCATTATTTTTTTATACTATACTATTCGGTATCATGCAGATCAATGGAATCATGAGAAAAACATCATGTTTTGCGAACCGCTATGTGTGGAAGACAAAAAAGGGAGGTGTAATTGATGGAAAAAGAGACACAGACATACTTCTTTCGGGATGACGGCAGGATTCCGAATCACCCTGATTTTCCGCTCGTGGTGTATCAAAACGCGCTTAAGGACACCGGACTGGCAGAGCGGATCGTCATCCGGCATGGCTGGTCAAACAGCTGGTCAGGGAGTGTTTTTCCATACCATCATTATCACAGCAATACGCATGAAGTCCTGTTTGCCCTTAGGGGAGAGGCTGTGATTCAGTTTGGGGGTGAAAAAGGGGCTGCCATCCCTTTCAAATCAGGCGACGCAGTCGTGATTCCAGCCGGAGTCGGACATAAAAAGCTCAGCTCAAGCCCCGATTTTACTGTCCTTGGCGCCTATCCCGGTGGCGTTCAGTACGATATGAAGACGGGGAAGCCGAATGAGCGGGAGGAAGCGGTCAAACAGATTAAGCAGGCGGCGTTGCCGGCGAATGATCCGATCACAGGAAAAAGAGAGCCTCTATTGGAAATATGGGTAAAGTGAAGGGGGGGAAATTGCTGGATTGTCAAAAACTAGTGTCGCAGAAACGATATGACATGAGCTCCATATAAATTAATTTCATAATCGAAGCAATTCACGTTCAAATTTTGTTCAAAAAGTGTTATCATATAGAAGGTAATCGAATTGGAGTTTTTTGTGTTTGCTATTTTCAGAGAGAGTAAAGGATTTTGACTTATTCAATTGTTTATTTTTAGATAAAAATAATACTGAATATGGCAAGATGAAAAACTGGGTAGTAAACATTTATTTTTGTAAATGATTGTGCATGAATTCACAATCCTTATTCTTATGCCTTAAAAGCGTGAGACAGGGAGAGGCACTACCCTTTCCAAAAAAATCAGCAAACTGCTTATAGTAAAGGAGAATTGGATATGCCAGAAACAATCGATCAAACAAATGCGTCTGTCAGCCAAAGCCAGCAAGATCTTATTGATCAGCTATTAAAGCCAGAAGTTCAAGAATCATTGACTGTTTTAGTTGACCAGCTTCCGAAGCTGACTGAGTTAGTGAATATTTTAACGAAGTCTTATGATTTCGCTCAGTCTGTAGCGACTGACGAAGTGTTAAAGAGCGACACAGTCGGTGCGATCACTGAAATTCTCGAGCCTGTAAAAGAAACAGCGAAAGAAGTAGCTGCGACTGCGATCGAAGCAAAAGACCGCGCGGAAGCAAGCAACGAAACAATTGGACTTTTCGGCCTTCTTCGCATGCTGAAAGATCCTCAAGCTCAAAAGCTGTTCCGTTTTGCTAACAGCTACCTTGAAGTCATGAACGAACGCGAAAACCAAAAATAATCTCAGATTCAAATTGATATAAAGGACGGAGGATATACGATGTCAAAACATATTGTCATTCTAGGCGCTGGTTATGGCGGAGTTCTTTCTGCTCTAACAGTTCGCAAACATTACACAAAAGAACAAGCACGCGTGACAGTGGTAAACAAATACCCAACTCACCAAATCATTACGGAATTACACCGCCTTGCTGCAGGCAACGTGTCTGAAAAAGCGGTTGCAATGCCATTAGAAAAACTTTTCAAAGGCAAAGACATTGATCTTAAAATTGCGGAAGTAAGCTCTTTCTCTGTTGATAAAAAAGAAGTTGCGCTTGCTGACGGTTCTACATTAACTTACGATGCGCTTGTTGTAGGTCTTGGTTCTGTAACGGCTTACTTCGGCATCCCAGGTCTTGAAGAAAACAGCATGGTATTGAAATCTGCTGCCGATGCGAACAAAGTCTTCCAACATGTTGAAGATCGTGTGCGCGAGTACTCTAAAACGAAAAACGAAGCAGATGCAACAATCCTTATCGGCGGAGGCGGCTTAACAGGTGTTGAGCTTGTTGGTGAGCTTGCTGACATCATGCCGAACCTTGCGAAAAAATACGGCGTAGACCATAAAGAAATCAAATTGAAACTTGTTGAAGCAGGTCCGAAGATCCTTCCTGTTCTTCCGGATGATCTTATCGAGCGTGCGACTGCAAGCCTTGAAAAACGCGGCGTTGAGTTCTTAACAGGTCTTCCTGTTACAAATGTAGAAGGAAACGTAATCGATCTGAAAGACGGATCTAAAGTTGTTGCCAACACATTTGTTTGGACTGGCGGCGTACAAGGTAACCCATTAGTCGGTGAATCAGGCCTAGAAGTGAACCGCGGACGCGCGACTGTAAATGACTTCCTGCAATCTACATCTCATGAAGATGTATTCGTTGCTGGAGACAGCGCAGTTTACTTCGGTCCAGACGGCCGTCCATACCCGCCAACTGCACAAATCGCATGGCAAATGGGTGAGCTGATCGGTTACAACCTATTCGCTTACCTAGAAGGCAAAACGCTTGAAACATTCAAGCCAGTAAACTCTGGTACACTTGCAAGCCTTGGACGCAAAGACGCGGTTGCCATCATTGGTGCTAATTCTACACCGCTTAAAGGTCTTCCTGCTTCCTTGATGAAAGAAGCAAGTAATGTACGATATTTGACACATATTAAAGGACTTTTCAGCCTGGCTTACTAATCCTTTTAATGAATCTGGCATTGCCAAAAGCATTCCTTTCCGAGTGCTTTCTGGCAATGTCTTTTTTTATGTTTATGACAGCGTTAACATTTCATTTTCAAAAAAGAGATTGATCCCAAAGGAATATAAAGGTAAAATAAAAACAAATCAAAATGTTAACGTTAACATTTTTGAAATAGAATGAAAGACGGTGAGGACATGGAACCCTTCATGGGCAAAAACTTTTTATTGAAAAATGAAACCGCTGTCAGCCTCTATCACAATTATGCGAAAGACATGCCAATTATTGATTACCACTGCCACTTAAGTCCGAAAGAAATCTATGAAAATAAGACATTTCAAAACATCACGGAAGCCTGGCTGTATGGTGACCATTATAAATGGCGCATCATGAGAGCCAATGGAATTGAGGAGACATACATTACCGGAGATGCGCCTGATGAGGAGAAATTTATGGCTTGGGCGAAAACCGTGCCGATGGCGATTGGCAACCCGCTCTACAACTGGACTCACTTAGAATTGCAGCGTTTTTTTGGCATTTACGAGATTTTAAACGAGAAGTCCGGGTCGGCTATATGGAAACAGACAAATAAACTGCTCAAAGGGGAAGGCTTCGGGGCAAGGGATTTAATCGTGAAATCAAATGTAAAGGTCGTGTGCACCACAGATGACCCTGTTGATTCTCTTGAATACCATTTATTGTTAAAAGAAGACAAAGACTTTCCTGTCAGTGTGCTGCCTGGATTTCGGCCGGATAAAGGACTTGAGATCAATCGTGAAGGCTTTCCTGAGTGGGTGCAGGCGCTTGAAGATGCCGCTGCCATATCGATTACAACCTATGATGAGTTTTTAAAGGCGTTGGAAAAACGAGTGCGATTCTTCCACTCAGCCGGCGGCAGAGTTTCTGATCACGCGATAGATACAATGGTATTTGCCGAAACAACAAAAGAAGAAGCTGGACGGATTTTTTCTGACAGATTACAAGGAACAGAGGTTTCTTGTGAAGATGAGAAGAAATTTAAGACATATACGCTTCAGTTTCTTTGCGGTTTGTATGCGGAGCTCGATTGGGCGATGCAGTTTCATATCAACGCTTTAAGAAACACGAATACAAAAATGATGAAAAGGCTCGGACCTGATACAGGGTATGATTCAATGAACGATGAAGAAATTGCTAAGCCTTTATACAAGCTGCTGAACTCAGTTGAGATGAAGAACCAGCTGCCGAAAACGATTTTATATTCACTGAATCCAAATGATAACTATGTCATCGCCAGCATGATCAACAGTTTTCAGGACGGTATTACCCCGGGAAAAATACAATTCGGCACAGCCTGGTGGTTTAACGATACTAAAGACGGAATGCTCGACCAAATGAAAGCGTTATCAAATGTTGGCCTTTTCAGCCGTTTTATCGGCATGCTCACCGATTCCAGAAGCTTTCTTTCGTATACGCGCCACGAATATTTCAGGCGGATCGTCTGCAATTTGATTGGAGAATGGGTGGAAAACGGCGAAGTGCCGCGCGATATGGAGCTTCTGGGAAGCATCGTTCAGGGGATTTGCTATGACAATGCGAAACACTACTTTCAATTTCAAGAAGAGAAAGCAAACGTGTAACAAAGTGTCCGCTCAGTATCGCTGAGCGGATCACTATCCGAAAATTCTTAAGACACAGAGGTGGAACATGCGAACTGAACTGGCAAATAAGGTTGTGTCGGTCGAAACGGAAAAAAGGCTTTCATTGAAAGAGAAAATGTCCTATGGCTTTGGTGATTTTGGCAACGGTTTTATGTTTGATCTCGGCCAGATTTATTTATTGAAGTATTTCACTGATGTAGCGGGAATCCCCGCTGCGATGGCCGGCGGCATTTTTTTAGTCAGTAAGCTGTTTGCAGCGATAACAGATCCAATTGTCGGCTCATCAATCGATTATCGCAAAAACATCGGCAAACGGGGGAAATTCAGGCCTTATCTATTAATCGGCAGCATCGTGCTTGCGGTGCTTACTGTTCTTATTTTTCTGTCTCCCAATGTATCAACGACCGGAAAACTGATATATGCATATGCATCCTATATGATTTGGGGCATCGGCTATTCGTTTGTGAATATTCCGTACGGCTCATTAGGGGCAGCGATGACTCAAAATTCTGAGGACCGGACCTCCATTTCGACGTTCCGCCAAATCGGATCACTTGGCGCCTTGTTTATCACAAGTGTGGCCGTGATGCCGCTGCTCGTCAAGTTTGATAATCCGAAGGTCGGCTACCCGGTGGTCATGGGCTTGTTCGCCGCGCTCGGTGTGTTTTGGTTTTATATTTGCTACCGCAACTGCAAAGAGCGCATTATCATATCGGAAGCACCCAAAGAAAAATTAACACTCTCATCTGTCGTCAAAACATTTATTACAAATAAACCGCTGTTAACCCTTGTCCTGATGACGATTTTTTCAATTTCCGCATACAACATTAAATCCGCCATGCTCGTCTATTTCGCACAATATAACTTGGGCAATGTTGAATTAATGGCTTATATGAACTTCATCATTATTGGTTCTTCCTTTTTGGGCGTCGTATTCCTTCCAAAGCTCGTCAAGATGTTTGGAAAGAAACGAACGGCAATGATCGGCTTTGGCATCAGTGTGGCCGCGGATCTGATCAACTTTATGCTTCCATCTAACGTTTATGTGTTTACAATTCTCGCCAGTATCGCCTTTATCGGAATCAGTATCCCAAATGGCATCACGTGGGCTCTTGTCTCCGATATTATCGACTATGGCGAATGGAAATCCGGTGAACGGAAGGAAGCAACGACATATTCACTTTTCAATTTCTCAAGAAAGCTTGCTCAATCTTTGTCTGGCTTTCTCTCGGGGATCGGTTTGGGGATTATCGGCTATGTGCCGAATGCAGTCCAGACAGCACAGGCGCTGATTGGCATCAAAGCGCTGCTTCTTCTGTATCCGGCCATTGCTTTGGCATTAGCGATGTTCATTATCGGCTTTCTTTATAAACTCACAGACCAGCAGCATGCTCAGATCGTTCAGGATCTTCATCAAAAGAGCTGACAATATAATATAAAGAATATTTAAAATAATTTGTAAATAAAATGTGTTTGTAGGGGTTTCGCTTGGAGAGTGCCCAAAAAACTGAAAAGGAAGGAGGCACTTGCTTGAAAACGATAACAATTGCAGCTGAAGAAGCAAAGGAACTCGTTTGGCAAAAGCTGGCCGGTGCCGGTTTGAATGAACGAGATGCTGAAAAAGTGGCAGATGTTCTCGTGCACGCTGATTTGCGCAATGTACATTCGCATGGCGTGCTGCACACAGAACACTATGTGAACAGGCTTTTAGCGGGAGGGATCAATCCTGGGGCACAGCCTGTTTTTAAAGAGACGGGGCCTGTGACCGGGGTGCTTGACGGAGACGATGGTTTCGGTCATGTGAATTGCGACATGGCGATGGACCATGCAATTGACATGGCGAAGAAAAAAGGAGTCGGCATGGTCACGGCCGTAAACAGCAGCCATTGCGGAGCGCTAAGCTATTTTGTGCAAAAAGCGGCTGACGAAAAGCTGATCGGAATGGCAATGACGCATACAGACAGTATCGTTGTCCCATTTGGGGGGAGGACTCCTATTTTAGGGACAAATCCGATTGCTTACGGAGTTCCGGCTAAGCATAAAAAACCGTTTATCCTAGATATGGCGACATCCAAAGTGGCTTTTGGGAAGATTCTGCAGGCCCGTGAAGAGGGCAAAGAAATTCCTGAAGGATGGGGAGTCGATGAAAACGGAGAAGCAGTAACTGATCCTGACAAGGTCGTCTCACTTTCAACATTCGGGGGCCCGAAAGGCTATGGACTATCGATTGTAGTGGATGTGTTTTCCGGATTGCTGGCGGGCGCGGCTTTTGGCCCTCATATTGCCAAAATGTACAACGGCCTTGATCAAAAAAGAAAGCTGGGGCATTACGTTTGCGCGATCAATCCATCCTTTTTTACTGACTGGGATACGTTTTTAGAGCAGATGGATGCCATGATTGATGAACTGCAGCAATCACCGCCGGCTGTTGGATTCGAAAGAGTGTATGTGCCCGGCGAGATCGAGCAGCTGCATGAAGAAAGAAATAAGAAAAACGGAATTTCTATCGCCCGGAGCGTGTATGAATTCTTAAAAAGCAGGTGAGTAAAATGAAAGCGGTTCAAGTGCGAAAAGCGTATGATCTGGTGACAGCGGAGGTGAAGAAGCCAGTTCTTTCAAAGGATGATGAAGTGCTCGTGAAAGTCAAGCGAGTCGGCATTTGCGGTTCAGACATGCACATTTATCATGGAACGAATCCGCTCGCTACCCTCCCGAGAGTCATCGGACACGAGGTAACGGGACAAGTGGAGGCAGTTGGTGCGAATGTACAGAGCCTAAAACCCGGTGATCATGTGGTGATTGAGCCGATTTCTTATTGCGGATCGTGCTATGCCTGCCGCAAAGGGCGGCCGAATGTTTGCGCCAAGCTTTCTGTATTTGGCGTACATGAGGACGGAGGCATGCGGGAATATATTGTGCTTCCGGAAAGACAGCTTCACGCGGTCTCAAAGGACTTGCCTTGGGAGGAAGCAGTCATGGCCGAGCCTTATACGATAGGCGCCCAGGCAGTGTGGAGAGGCCAGGTGGAAAAAGGTGATACCGTCCTGATCCAGGGAGCGGGGCCCATCGGGATCTGTGTGTTAAAAATGGCAAAACTGGCGGGCGCTGCTGTCATGATGACTGACTTGAACAACGAGCGGCTGGCATTTGCGAAAGAAAACGGCGCCGATGCTGTTGTAAATGTCCAAGCAGAACATGTTGCCGAGCGGGTCCTTGAATGGACTGGGAATGAAGGAGCAAACGTGGTCATTGATGCTGTTTGCCTGCCGGAGACTTTTGCACTTTCAATTGAGGCTGTGTCACCGGCGGGACATGTGGTTGTGCTTGGATTTGATGAAAGAGCGGCTCAGATTTCTCAGCTGCCAATTACAAAAAAAGAAGTCACGATAACCGGATCCCGATTGCAGACCAATCAGTTTCCAAAAGTGGTAGAGCTTTTGAATGGAGGCCGGTTAATGCATAACGGGCTGGTGACCCATACATTTTCAGTTGATGACGTTCATCATGCATTTCAGTTTATTAAGGAGCATCCAGATCAGGTGCGGAAAGCCGTCATCACGTTTGATTAAATGACTGAATCCGGAGGTGCGAGCATGAATATGACATTCCGATGGTATGGACGAGGCAACGATACAGTCACACTTGAATACGTGAAGCAAATTCCCGGTGTCAAAGGCATCGTTTGGGCTCTCCATCAAAAGCCCGTCGGCGACGTGTGGGAAAAAGAAGAAATCAGAGCCGAAACTGAATATATTCAATCCTATGGTTTTCATGCTGAAGTTGTAGAAAGCGTGAATGTTCACGAAGCGATTAAACTTGGGAACGAAGAACGCGGCCGGTATATTGAAAACTACAAGCAAACGATCCGCAACCTTGCCGGATTTGGCGTGAAAGTGATCTGCTATAATTTTATGCCGGTTTTTGATTGGACACGCACGGACATGTTCCGGCCGCTAGAAGATGGATTTACCGCTCTGTTTTTTGAAAAGGCCAAGGTGGAAAGCCTTGATCCTCAAGAGCTGATTCGGACGGTGGAGGAAGCATCCGACATGACACTGCCGGGGTGGGAGCCCGAAAAATTGGCTCGGATCAAAGAGCTTTTTGCTGCCTACAGAACGGTCGATGAAGAAAAGCTATGGGACAATTTATCATTCTTTTTGCAGGAAATTCTTCCTGTTGCTGAGGCCTATGGTGTTCAAATGGCCATTCATCCGGATGACCCGCCGTGGCCGATTTTCGGACTGCCGCGCATTATCACAGGAGAGGCAAGCTATAAGAAACTGCGGGCGATATCAGATTCACCGTCTAATTGTATCACCCTTTGTACAGGTTCAATGGGAGCCAATCCCGCTAACGACATGGTGGAGATCGCTAAAACGTATGCCGGCATCGCTCCATTTTCACATATTCGCAATGTGAAAATTTATGAGAATGGCGATTTTATTGAAACATCTCATTTAACAAAGGATGGTTCGATCAACATTCAAGGCGTGATGGAAGAACTGCATAAGCAGGATTACGAAGGATATGTCAGACCGGATCATGGGCGCCATCTTTGGGGCGAGCAATGCCGCCCGGGATATGGCTTATACGATCGGGCACTTGGCATCATGTATTTGAACGGGCTGTGGGACGCTTATGAAGCAATGGCAAAAAAAGAGGTGGGCATATGATCCCGCTGCATGAGAACCTGGCTGGTAAAACGGCTGTCATCACTGGCGGCAGCGGCGTGCTTTGCTCTGCGATGGCCCGGGAGCTAGCCCGTCATGGCATGAAGGTGGCGATTTTGAATCGGACGGCTGAAAAAGGCCAAGCGGTCGTGAAGGAGATAACGGCGGCTGGCGGCACAGCGTGCGCTGTTGCTGCGGATGTGCTGGACAGGATGTCACTGGAGCGGGCAAAGGAAGACATCCTTGGCCAATTTGGCGCTGTTGATCTGTTAATTAACGGGGCTGGCGGCAATCATCCTGACGCGATAACCGATGTGGAGACATATGAAGAAGCGGGAGAAGGCCAATCCTTTTTTGATATGGATGAGAGGGGCTTTCTAACTGTATTCTCCACCAACTTCACCGGTGCGTTTCTGGCCTCGCAAGTGTTTGGTAAAGAACTGCTGAAGGCGGATTCACCCGCGATCATCAACCTTTCTTCCATGAGTGCTTATTCACCTATGACGAAGGTTCCGGCATACAGTGCTGCGAAAGCATCCATCAATAATTTTACGATGTGGATGGCTGTTCATTTTGCCGAAACCGGGCTGCGGGTCAATGCGATTGCCCCAGGCTTCTTTCTGACAAAACAAAATCATGATCTGCTGATCAACCAAGACGGAACGTTCACCAGCCGATCTCACAAAATTATTGCGGGAACACCGATGAAGCGCTTCGGAAAACCGGAGGATTTGCTCGGTACGCTCCTTTGGCTGGCGGATGAATCCTATTCCGGTTTTGTCACTGGGATCACCGTTCCTGTCGATGGAGGATTTATGGCTTATTCAGGTGTGTAACGAAAGCGGTGCAACAGAAACTGAACCAACATAGGGGTGAGGTTGAGATGTTTTCAAAAGATAAGCTTCCCGTTATCCTTTTTTTGTTCCTGGCAGGGGTGATTAATTACCTGGATCGCTCGGCGCTTTCCATTGCAGCTCCTTTTATTCAGGATGATCTCACATTGTCTGCCACACAAATGGGCTTGATTTTCAGCAGTTTTTCGATAGGTTATGCCATTTTTAATTTTCTTGGGGGCGTGGCATCCGACCGCTATGGGGCAAAGCTGACCTTGTTTGTCGCGATGGTTGTTTGGTCGCTGTTTAGCGGAGCAGTCGCCCTCGCTTTTGGCTTTGTCAGCCTGCTGATTATACGCATTCTCTTCGGAATGGGAGAAGGCCCGCTTTCGGCGACCATCAACAAGATGGTGAACAACTGGTTCCCGCCGACCCAGCGGGCGTCCGTTATCGGTGTAACCAACAGCGGCACGCCCCTCGGGGGAGCCATTTCCGGCCCGATAGTCGGCATGATCGCAGTGGCGTTCAGCTGGAAGGTATCCTTCGTTCTCATTATGATTATTGGATTGATATGGGCAGTGCTCTGGTTCAAGTTTGTCAAAGAAAAGCCGCAAGAGACGATCAAGGAAGCACCGGCAATAAAAGCAGAAACGTCTCCCGGAGAAAAAATTCCGCTCACCTTTTACCTGAAGCAAAAAACAGTCCTGTTCACGGCGTTCGCTTTTTTCGCTTACAACTACATCCTCTTCTTCTTTTTGACATGGTTTCCGAGCTATCTTGTCGACGAGCGGGGATTAAGTGTTGAATCGATGAGTGTCATCACGGTCATACCGTGGATTTTAGGATTTATCGGGCTGGCTGCGGGGGGATTTGTTTCTGACTATGTGTACAAAAAAACGGCCCGAAAAGGTGTGCTGTTCTCGCGCAAGGTTGTGCTTGTCACGTGTTTGTTTTCATCAGCTGTCCTGATTGGTTTTGCCGGGCTTGTGGCAACGACTGCGGGGGCTGTCACTCTTGTCGCTCTGTCAGTGTTCTTTCTTTATTTGACCGGTGCTATCTATTGGGCTGTCATTCAAGATGTGGTTGATCAAAACAATGTCGGTTCTGTTGGCGGCTTCATGCATTTCCTCGCCAACACGGCAGGAATTATCGGCCCGGCTTTAACCGGATTTATTGTTGACCAAACAGGCACGTTTTCTGGAGCATTTTTGCTTGCCGGTGGGCTGGCTGTCTTCGCTTCACTTGCTGTGATTCGTTTTGTCCGTCCAATCATTGGTAAGCCAGCGGGAACAGAAGCTGAGAATCCTGTGTCTTATTAATCTGGAAATATAGTGGGAGAGGCGGTATGTTTGATGATACAATATACAGTAAATAATCGCAGCCGGTATGATAAGGAAGGGAATTAGATGGTAACCATAAAAGATATCGCAAAACTCGCAAACGTATCCCACACTACTGTTTCCAGAGCACTCAACAACAGCCCTTACATCAAAGAACATACGAAGAAAAAAATATTAGAGCTAGCAGAGCAGCTCAACTATACACCAAATGTAAATGCGAAAAGTCTGGCGATGCAAAAGTCGCATACGATCGGGCTATTCTTTACAAGCATTACAAACGGAACCTCACACAGCTTCTTTGCAGACACTATCAAAGGCGTCAATCAAGCCATAAGTGAGGATTACAATCTGTATGTGCGCGGCATTGATGATCTGAAAAACTATGACTCCGTTACACCGATGAGATATGACGGCATCATTTTAATGAGCCAAAGTGACATTGATAATTCTTTTATTTACCATATTCGCGAAAAAAACATTCCGCTTGTCGTGCTGAATCGTGATATTGATGATCGTACCATCACGAATATTTTGTCCAATGACAAGGAAGGCTCTCAAGAAGCTGTAGAATACTTCATTCAGTCCGGACATCAAGACATCGCCATCATCGAGGGGATCGAAGGCTTTAAATCCTCCCAGCAGCGAAAGGAAGGGTACTTATCCGCACTGATTCAACATCATATTCCGATCAAGCATGAATACAGTGTCAAAGGACAGTACGATATGGAAAGCGGCTTTCAAGCGATGGAGCGGCTGCTGGCACTGCCGAATCCTCCAACCGCTGTTTTTTGTTCGAATGATGACATGGCAATCGGAGCGATGAATGCGATATTCGCAAAGGGCCTGCGCGTTCCTGATGATATTTCGGTGATCGGGTTTGATGATATTGGGTTTTCACAGTACATCACGCCAAGGCTTTCAACAGTAAAGCGCCCAGTGGAGAAAATAAGCGTGCTCGGTGCGCAAAAACTCTTGTCGCTGATCAGCGAGCCCGAAACAAAAGCAGAAAAAATCTTGGAAAACACAGAATTTATGGTGCGTGATTCAGTCAGACGATTGACGACGTGATGTCCCGTTTTTCAGCGGGCATTCTTTATACAGAAAAATGTTAACGTGCGCATAAAGTGAGAGGGAGGCAATAAGGGTGCAGAAGCTGAATAAAAATGTGTACGATCACTATACTCAGTATCCAGAAAAAATTCTCCAATTCGGAGAAGGAAACTTTCTTCGGGGATTTATCGATTGGCAGATTGATCAATTGAATCAACACACTGATTTTAATGGGAGCGTGGCAGTTGTCCAGCCAAGAGGCTCAGAAAAAATCAAACGATTAAATGAGCAAGATGGATTATATACACTTTTTTTACAAGGAATGAAAGACGGAGAAGCGGTAAACGAGCATATGATTATCAACTCAATCAGCCGGGGAATTGACCTGTTTTCTGATTATGAAGCATACAAAGAATTGGCATCAAGCGAAAGGCTTCGGTTTATTATCTCCAACACCACTGAGGCTGGGATTGTATGTGATGAAAAAGATCGTTTAGAGGATAGGCCGCAAAAAACATTCCCTGGGAAATTAACTGCATTTCTTTACTTTCGCTATCAGGCTTTTAAAGGAGATCAGACAAAAGGGTGTGTCCTGATCCCATGTGAACTGATCGAGAATAACGGTGAAAAGCTGAGGGAAACGGTTCTTCATTATGCACATCTGTGGAAGCTGGAGGAAGGATTTACACAGTGGATTCATGAGGCCAATACATTTTGTAATAGTTTAGTAGACCGGATTGTTCCGGGTTTTCCCGTCGACAGCATTGATGAGATCACGGCAGATCTTGGCTATCAGGATGATTTGATAGTTGTGGGAGAGCAATATTATTTGTGGGTTATCGAGGGGCCTGATTGGATTGGAAAAGAACTTCCCTTTGCGGCTGCAGGGCTGCATACAAAGATCGTCAGCGACCTCACCCCATACCGGACTAAAAAAGTAAGAATTTTAAATGGCGCTCATACAGCAATGACGCCAGTGGCTTTATTATACGGCTTGAAGACTGTTAGGGATGCAGTCGAGCATCCGGAAGTGGGGCGATTTATAAGAGAGCTGATTGATGACGAAATTCTTCCTGTTTTAAAAATGGAAGGTCTTTCTCAGTATGCTGACGATGTGCTGAACCGTTTTAAAAACCCGTATATTAAGCATTACCTGGAAAGCATTGCATTGAACGCCATTTCCAAATTCAAAACGAGAAACCTGCCGACTCTTAAGGAATATGCTGAACAAAAGGGACAGCTTCCTGAACGCTTGGTGTTTTCTTTCAGCGCTCTTCTGTATTTTTATCATGATAACGAGACATTGCAGGATGATCCGGCAGTTCTTCAATTTTTCAAAGAGGTTTGGTGTCAGGAGGATGGCGACATGCTTCGGATTGCATCAAGAGTGTTAGGCGAACAGCGGCTGTGGGGGGCAGATCTCAATGAGATACCGAAGCTGACTGATAGAGTCGCTGTTTACTTGAATCATATTCATGAGCTGGGCATGCAGAGGGCTCTTGAACAATACTGCATACAAGGGGGAGAGGTACGTTGAAGTCGTTTATAAAGATTCATAAGCAAGATAATGTCCTTCTTGCTCTGCGGGATATTCAAAAGGGAGAGAGGCTGCATGCTTACGGCGTGTCGCTTGAAGTAAAGGATGATATAAAAAGAGGCCACAAGATTGCATTGCAGCTTATTAAAGAAAATGACAGCATCATCAAGTACGGGTTTCCAATTGGGCATGCATCACAAGATATCTCGATCGGAGAGCATATTCATGTCCATAATACGAAAACAAACCTGTCTGATATCCAATCATACAGCTATACACCGAGATTTGATGAAAATCCGTATACTAATGAGAACCGGACGTTTAAAGGTTTTAGAAGAGAAAACGGAGATGCGGGTGTACGGAATGAATTGTGGATTGTCCCAACTGTCGGCTGTGTCAATGGAATAGCAGAAAAAATGCTGCAGCGTTTTGTCAGAGAAACAGGGGATATCGCTCCATTTGATAACGTACTGGTGTTAAAGCATCAATACGGATGCTCGCAGCTTGGCGATGATCACGAAAATACGAAGCAAATCCTGCTGAATGCCATTCGCCATCCAAATGCCGGCGGCGTCTTGGTGTTAGGGCTTGGCTGTGAAAACAATGAGCTGGCAAGAATGAAGGAAGCACTGCAAGATGTGAACCTGGAGCGGGTGAAGTTTCTGGAATCCCAGTCGGTGACCGACGAAATGGAGGCAGGTGTTGCTTTGCTGAAGGAAATTCATGAAGCGGCCAAAGGAGATAAGAGAGAAGACATTCCGCTGTCTGAACTGAAGATCGGGCTGAAATGCGGAGGTTCGGACGGTTTTTCCGGCATAACCGCAAACCCGCTGCTTGGACGTTTTTCAGATTATCTCATTGCACAGGGAGGGAGCACGGTGCTGACGGAAGTACCGGAAATGTTCGGCGCAGAAACCATCCTGATGCAGCGGGCTGCCAATGAAGAAGTGTTTCATAAGATAGTCGATTTAATCAATGATTTCAAACAATACTTTATTAAACATGATCAGCCGGTGTACGAAAATCCCTCACCGGGCAACAAAGCGGGCGGCATTTCTACACTTGAGGATAAATCGCTGGGCTGTACGCAAAAAGCGGGGATTTCTCCTGTCACGGATGTCTTGAAATACGGGGAAGTGCTCAAGACAAGAGGGCTGACGCTTTTGAGCGCGCCAGGCAATGATTTGATCGCCTCCTCCGCATTGGCGGCGGCCGGCTGCCAAATTGTCCTCTTTACAACGGGGAGAGGCACGCCGTTTGGCACCTTTGTCCCGACGGTGAAAGTAGCGACAAACACCGAGCTGTATGAAGCGAAGCCGCATTGGATTGATTTTAACGCAGGCCTTTTAGCAGAGGATGATGTTCATGAGGAATATGTGCTGCGTGAGTTTATCCACTATATGGTTGAGGTGGCAAGCGGCCAGCTTGTGAACCATGAAAAAAATGATTTCAGAGAACTCGCCATTTTTAAATCGGGTGTGACGCTATAATAAGAAAAGGCTATCCTTCAAGCGGATAGCCTTCTTCATTAAATCAATTTTAAACCGCTGACTAAAATAATGGACGCCATAATAAATTGCAGTGGACGCGGGGAGAATCGAGGCGAAAGATGGCTTCCGATCAGCACGCCGGGAATTGAACCAATGAGCAGATTAGCTGCCAGCATGTAATCCACGCTTCCGAAGCTAGCGTTCAAAATGCCTGCTGCCGTAACAAGAAGAAATGCATGCGCGATATCTGTTCCGACAATCTGTGACGCTTTCATGTTAAATAAGTAAATCATGGCGATTGCAAATAATGAGCCGGAACCGATTGATGTTAAGCCGACGATAAACCCAAACACAACACCAATAAGAATCGTCAGCGCCCGCTTATTTTCAAGCGGCATCAGCTGCCAGCGGTTGGGACGAAGTTTTCTATCCAAAAACAAACGAACGATGATTGAAATGGCAACCAGCGTTAACACATATCCTAGAGCGTGCTTAATAATTTCTTCCTGATGCTGGTGAAAGGCGGGGAACAAATGCAAGATGCCAATGGCTAGCGAAGCACTCGGAATACTGCCGATGGCTAAGTATTTTACCAATTTAAAGTTAATCGTTTTCTGCCGCCAATGGGAGGCAACGCCAAAGAGCTTTGTGATCGAGTTATATACAAGATCTGTACCGACCGCGATGGAAGGATTAATTCCAAGCACAATTAAAAGGGGAGTTAATAAGGCCGCTCCACCCACTCCCGTCAATCCGACTAAGGCTCCGACAAACAAACCCATCAATATGATGCTTACACTCATGATAAAGGCCTCCTGAAAACCCGACTATTTTTATCAGATTATATATGATTAGGACGCGTTAATCAATTAAATTTTTTGAATTTTTGCACGTTAGCTGCTTGAAATTTTGGTATGCTCAATATCTCTATTCATTTGCCCTATAATGAGTGTCTGGACGAAATCGAGAAGTACTAAAGGCGCAAAAAAAGATACCTCTTAACAGGTATCTTTTTTCTTGTTTACGCTACATGCGCTGCTGATAGAAAGGAAGCTCAGTGTGGCCCATTTCCCGCACATACACGAACAGGTTGCCTTTATGGTGAATTTCATGCTCCATTGCAAGCTGAAGCAGCGCGCGGCCTGTGACTTTTCTGCCGAAAGCGGATGTCAGATCAATTTCTCTGTCCAGCTGCTCTTCAGTCAGCTGTTCAAGGATAGCGGCCGTTTTTTCTGTATATGTTTTTGCCAGAACATTGAGATCTGTTTCTGTTTCTTCCTGCTTGTTTTGAAATGGTGAGGCATTGCCTTCCTTAATGACATTTGCGAACAAGTGGAAAGACGTAAGAATGTGTTTGACCAGCTCTTCTGCTGACATTGATGTTTCTGCCGGTTTGTAGCTGTAATGGTCTTTGCTGATTTTTTCGGCAAGCTCATTGGTCACGTTTCGATGGGATAAAAAATGGCTGACAATTTGATTGGATTGGCTCATTATGATCTCCTCCATATGTAAAAATAAATGGTGCAATGAAATCCTATATCAACGGTTATGAATTCACAAGTAATATGCTGTGGGATGAAACAAAATGCTATGTCAATCGTATATATAACGTTCACAAAACATGAAATGGAGTATAAACATGACTAACATACCTTTCATTTATCAGTACGAAGAAAAAGAGAATGAAAGAGCTGCGGCGGGCTACGGCACTTTCGGTTACCTTATCACACGGATTGAAGAAACGCTTTATGATCAATACGGTGTATTCTATGAGCTCTATGCCAGTGATGATCCAAATACGGAATACTGGGAGCTTCTTGTAGAAGATGTCCGCAGCGGTTCATTGGAGCCTGAGCATGTGGCATATATATTTGAAAAGCTTGAAAAGAAAACCTTTGCTTACGATGAAGATGAGAAAGAACCGGATTATACCGTCCATAAGTCTATAAGAAACAGTGTATACGCGTATCCTGAAAAGGGAGTTGCTTTTGCCAGAATTCCATATTTTCAAGATGGGAGCATTATGAGTTTTGATTGTCTGTTTGCGGTTAACGATGAAAAGATGCGTGCATTTCTGGAGGGAGTCAGACCGCGTCTTTGGGAAAAAAGCAAGCGGAAAGTGACCGTGTTTACGGATGGAGATGGAGGGACTTCAAGAGAGCAGGAAGCCATTGTCAGAGAGGTTCAGCGGAGTCAAGTCATCATGAATCCGCTATTGAAAAAAGAGATATACAGATCAATTGATCAGTTTTTTCATAGTGATAAATCGTTTTATCAAACATATGACATCCCTTACAAGCGCGGCATTCTGTTATATGGACCTCCTGGAAACGGAAAGACGACGTTAGTGAAGTCGATCGCAGGCAGTATCGATGCACCTGTTGCTTATTGGCAAATTACTGAATTTACGTCGAGCGAGACAATAGAAGAAGTCTTTCAGGCAGCGAGACGCCTCGCTCCTGCAGTTCTGGTCATCGAGGATATAGATTCGATGCCGGAAGATGTGCGGTCCTTTTTTCTCAATACGCTGGACGGCGCGACATCAAAAGAGGGGCTATTTCTCATCGGTACGACAAACTATCCCGAAGAGATCGATCCAGGTTTGATGAATCGTGCAGGGCGATTTGATCGTGCCTATGAAATCGGGCTTCCGGATGAAGAGCTGCGGCTGGAATATATGAAAATGAGAGGCTTTGGCATCTTTTTGAGTGAAGGAGAAATAAAAAACGCCGCAAAACTTACAGAAGGCTTTTCCTTTGCACAGCTGGGAGAATTATATGTATCTTCAGCCCTTCAATGGCACCAAGAAGGGAATCACCATATTGAAACCATGGTGAAAGACATGACAGGAGAGCAAAGAAAAAGCCAGCGGGGAAGCTGGATGGAAAGAAACAAAGTCGGTTTTCACTAAAAGAAAGCGCGGGTGTTTGAAAAAACCGTGCTTTTTTGTTGCGGTTAGCCGAAATTCGACAATTGCGGTTATTTTGCGTTCTTCTTTTTCTTGCAAATATGATAAAATATGACATATCTCGGGTAATTCAAAAAGGGGGGATTAATTGAGGATGAAGCAGACGATTCCGTCCTCTTATGTCGGGCTTAAAATTAATGAATGGTATACTCATATCCGGCAGTTCCACGTCGCTGAAGCCGAACGGGTCAAGCTCGAAGTAGAAAGAGAAATTGAGGATATGGAAGAAGACCAAGATTTGCTGCTGTATTATTCTTTAATGGAGTTCAGGCACCGTGTCATGCTGGATTACATTAAGCCTTTTGGAGAGGACACGTCGCAGCTAGAGTTTTCAGAATTGTTAGAAGACATCGAAGGGAATCAGTACAAGCTGACAGGGCTTCTCGAATATTACTTTAACTTTTTTCGAGGAATGTATGAATTTAAGCAGAAGATGTTTGTCAGTGCCATGATGTATTATAAACGGGCAGAAAAGAATCTTGCCCTCGTCTCGGATGATATTGAGAAAGCAGAGTTTGCTTTTAAAATGGCTGAGATTTTTTACAATTTAAAACAAACCTATGTTTCGATGAGCTACGCCGTTCAGGCATTAGAAACATACCAAATGTATGAAACGTACACCGTCCGCAGAATCCAATGTGAATTCGTTATTGCAGGTAATTATGATGATATGCAGTATCCAGAAAGAGCATTGCCCCACTTAGAACTGGCTTTAGATCTTGCAAAGAAAGAAGGCAATCCCCGCCTGATCAGTTCCGCCCTATATAATCTCGGAAACTGCTATGAGAAAATGGGTGAACTGCAAAAGGCAGCCGAATACTTTGAGAAATCTGTTTCTATTTGCAAGTCGGAAAAGTTCGATAATCTTCCGCATTCTATCTACTCTTTAACACAAGTTCTGTATAAACAAAAAAATGACGCCGAAGCGCAAAAAAAGTATCGTGAAGGATTGGAAATCGCCCGTCAATACAGTGATGAATTATTTGTGGAGCTTTTTCAATTTTTACATGCGTTATACGGAAAAAACATTGACACAGAATCGGTCTCACACACCTTTCAATTTCTTGAAGAACATATGCTGTATCCTTATATTGAGGAGCTGGCGCATGATGCTGCCCAATTCTATATAGAAAACGGACAGCCCGAAAAAGCACTTTCATTTTATGAGAAAATGGTGCACGCACAAAAACAAATCCAGAGAGGAGATTGTTTATATGAAATCTAAATGGATGTCAGGTTTGTTGCTCGTTGCGGTCGGGTTCAGCTTTACTCAGGTGATGGTTCATGCAGGTGAAACAGCAAACACAGAAGGGAAAACATTTCATATTGCGGCACGCAATCAAACATGACGCATAAAAAAGACCCTTAAGGGTCTTTTTTATTTCTTCAGCTTCCATTCTTTTATCGTCAGCTCAGAAGATCCGCTTGCCACCAGCGGATCCGCATGCCCGATTTCCGCTGCCTCTTCCAATGAACCTGCTTCGATGACATACGCTCCGCCTGTGGCGTCGCTGAATGGCCCAAACATTTTTAAACGCTTTTCTGCCTGTAAACGATCCAGAAATTCATAGTGCCCAGCCACATGCTCCTGATTAAATTTCTCCGTTCTCATTGTCAGCATTATACATATTCAGACCCTCCGTGAACTTCAGCTTAACATATTTATCCATATTGCGGTGATAGATGATATGAGCTTTTCGTCCTACGAATGCCACCTATTTATGAAAAAAGAAAAGGAGAGATGATAGGTGAGCATTCCAGTAAAGCAAAATTTGGTTTCTGAGGCGAAATACGCGTTGAAGTGTCCTAATGAAATGTCCGCTGAATACATTACCATTCACAACACGGCAAACGATGCCTCAGCGGCCAATGAAATCAGCTATATGATCGGGAACACAAGCTCGACAAGCTTTCATTTTGCAGTCGATGATAAAGAGGTGATTCAAGGTCTGCCGCTTAACCGAAACGCCTGGCACACAGGTGACGGCACAAACGGTCCGGGAAACCGCAAATCAATTGGCGTTGAGATTTGCTACAGCAAATCGGGAGGCCCGAAGTATGAGGCAGCTGAAGCCTTGGCGATTTCATTTGTAGCACAGCTTTTGAAGGAGCGCGGCTGGGGCATCGATCGGGTGAGAAAGCACCAGGACTGGAACGGAAAGTATTGCCCGCACCGCATTTTATCAGAGGGGCGCTGGGATCAAGTGAAGGCGGCAATTGAAAAGGAATTAAACGGGGGCGTATCAGCTAAAAAAGCTGCAGTCTCTTCTTCAGCGTCTGTATATCATGTGAAAAAAGGCGACACATTGTCAGGGATTGCCGCATCACACGGAGTCAGTGTGAAAACGCTGCAAAGCATCAATCATATCAATGACCCGAATTACATTAAAGTCGGACAAGTGATCAAACTGCCTCAGACGGCATCTGCTTCTAAAAGCCATGCCGCATCCTCATATCCGCTCCCATCCGGCGTGATCAAAGTGACAAGCCCGCTGACGAAAGGGACAAAAGTAAAGCAGGTGCAGACCGCTTTAGCCGCTCTTTATTTTTATCCTGATAAAGGAGCGAAAAATCACGGCGTTGACGGCGTTTATGGCCCGAAAACAGCAAATGCAGTGAAACGTTTTCAGTCTGTCAGCGGTTTAACGGCTGATGGGATTTACGGTCCGAAAACGAAAGCGAAGCTGGAGGAAAAGCTGTAAATGAAAAGACGGAAGCTGTGAAGCTTCCGTCTTTTTGCCTTACATACAAACTGCGGCAAGCACCTTTTGAATATCATAAATGCTCTCATCTTTTTTAAACTGCTTTGAGACAGCGGGAAGTTCCGCGCCAGAGATCCAAATTTTCAGCTCTGAATCAAGGTCAAAGCGGCCGGCAGTTTCCACGCTGAATCTGGAAATGCTTTTGTACGGAATCGATTGAAATTCCGTTTTCTTGCCTGTGATTCCCTGTTTATCTACAAGGATAAGCCGCTTGTCAGTAAAGACAATCAAATCGCGAACCAGCTTAAACGCGGCTTCAACATTCTCACCCTCAAGTAAAATATGGGCAAGCTCTTCTTTCACAGCAGCCGTTGACAGTGTTGACGCATTGCCGAGTAATCCATCAATAAACCCCATCATATACCTCCTCTGCGTATTCTATCAAATCATACTATAAAAAAGGTTTTCATTCATAGATGAGTAGAGTAAACTGGTGCTGACTGGTAAAGGGGGCGTTCAAAATGGAAGATATGTATGACAGCTTTGCAGCCCTTTCTGCTTCTGAGTCGGAGTACCGGATTATTTATGAGGAGAAAAACGGAAGTGAGCTTATCGTCCTCGGTCCTCACGGCGGCAGAATTGAGCCTGGCGTCAGTGAACTGGTGCGGGCATTTTCGGATCGATGTTCCATCTATTTGTTTGAGGGTCTAAAGCAGCGAAACAACCGTTCCTTGCATCTCACTAGCATTCGTTTTGATGAGCCGCTGGCTTTAGAAAAAGTGAATGACCACCATTACGCATTAGCGTTTCACGGGTATTATGATCCGAAAATCCCGCATACATTGGTCGGGGGGGCGGATCGTAAAAAAGCCAAGCTCATTTGTGAGCGTCTGAATGAAGCAGGTTTTAGCGCCGAGCTCACTAATGAGAAAGACCGCCTGGCAGGTGTACACCCAAACAATATTGTCAATCGGACGAAAAGAGAAATGGGACTGCAATTGGAGGTAAGCACGGCACAGCGAAATGCGCTATTCCGCAATTTTGGGTGCCGTGATAAAAGCTACATACAAAACGATTTGTTTGATCGATATGTGGAAGCCGTCAAGCTTGGCTTTTATAAATAAAACTAGACGGGACCTGCACGGTTGGCCTATTCCTTCATACGCTGGGGTTGTGCGAAAGTGTGGGGAGGAATGATTCATGTTTTATCATATAAAAGAGCTTCAATATCAAGCAAAGCCAGCTCATCCCGATCCGGTTTATGCGAAAAAACTTCAAGAGGTGCTAGGCGGCCAATTCGGTGAAATTAGCGTCATGATGCAGTATTTGTTTCAAGGGTTTAACTGCAGGGCGGATGCTAAGTATAAAGATTTGTTATATGATGTGGGGACCGAAGAGATTGGGCACGTAGAAATGCTGGCAACGATGATTTCCAGACTTCTGGACAATGCACCCGCGGATGTACAGGAGGATGCTTATAAAAGCAATCCCGCTATTGCAGCAGTCATGTCAGGGATGAACCCTCAGCACGCGATTGTGTCCGGATTGGGGGCGATGGCATCAGATAGTGAGGGCTATCCGTGGAATGCAAAATACATTATCTCAAGCGGAAACCTGCTGGCCGATTTTCGCGCCAACTTAAATGCGGAGGCCCAAGGACGCCTTCAGGTGACACGGCTTTATGCCATGACCGATGATCCAGGGGTAAGAGATATGCTGTCATTTTTGATTGCAAGGGATACCTATCATCAAAATATGTGGTACGCGGCCATTAAAGAGCTGGAGGAAAGAGAACGGGATATTGTCGTCCCGACGACGTTTCCGCGTGAGCTCGAAAAGCAGGAAGTCTCCTATGACCTGTTTAACTTTTCCAGGGGGGATGAAAGCTCACAAGGAAGATGGGCACATGGGGAAGCCTTTGACGGCCGGGGTGAATTCAGGTATATCCCGACTCCGATTGCGTTCGCATCTGCGCCTCATCTTAAACCGGCGCCCATGTGGCTGCATAATACAGTTCCCCCAATGTCGAAATGTTAGGTTCTCTTCTGGGCTGAGGAATATATCCTTAGCCCTTATTTGATTTTGCCAATATGATATAACGCTTTTTCCTCAGCGACCTGCAAGTGCTGCTGATCGCCTTCCTCGTACGCATGTGGCCGCTTGTGAGATAATAAATAAGCGAGCCGCTTCTGAAATTGAATACCTGCTTTACGCCGTTCAAACATGTCAAGCCTTTTATCAGCAAATTCCTTTGTTACCCGGAATACCGCCGAAATTGTGGCGAGTGCCTGGCTTCTCCATTGCGGCAGTTCCATCTGCAACAGCATAAAGGTTGGCACACAGAAGTGGTACATAAATTGATTTGCCTGGAATTCCTGAAGCTCTCTGAAGAGTTTGTTCATCTGAAAATGATTGCCTGCATGCTTTAACACGTGGCACAGCTCATGGCCAAAATCTTCCCATTGCTCTTCCCGTGACTTTTTTTGGTTTAATACGATACTGTACATGCCGTCGTATTTCACCATCATGCTCCCCATATCCTCAAAATGCACCCAAATATCCAGATCCTTTGCGATTTTCAGCATGTCAATGTGATGAGGGGATGTGATGCCCA
Organism: Bacillus sp. LM 4-2; assembly: GCF_000978495.1. Taxonomy (NCBI): domain Bacteria; kingdom Bacillati; phylum Bacillota; class Bacilli; order Caryophanales; family Bacillaceae; genus Bacillus; species Bacillus sp. LM 4-2. The sequence continues at coordinate 1,298,112 of NZ_CP011101.1, forward strand.
GCCGGCCGTATAAATTTTTAACGTATTCCTCCAGATGTGATAAGTAATCGCCCAATTGAATACTCCCTTTCGAACATTTGTTCTGTTTTTAGCGAGAAAGAAAAGCCCGTATAGGACTGGAAAGTAGTGTAGAAATCTTTCCCTTTTCTTTAAAAAATAAACACTTTTTTCTTTATATCGGTCTACTTTTTATATGTTTTAGAGAACAGAGAACGATTTATTTATTTTTCGGTTTGCGGTTTTTCTCTTTTTCTTTTAAATAGTTGATAAATTCGATGGCCTGCTGTTTGCTTTCTGGGGAAAAATCCTGCATATCGCGGTATGCAAGCTGCAGGTCCGGATCTGAGAACATATCGTCATCGGATTTTTTGTCTTTTCCCGTTAATAAGTAATCAGTCGTTACTTGAAAGTAATCAGCCAGCTTTTGGAGTGTGTCGTAATCAGGTTCGCTTCGCCCATTTTCATAGTGGGAATATCGTGCCCGTGACACACCGATGTGTGATGCGATTTCTTCCTGTGTCCTTTTCCCTCTGAGACTCTTCAATCTGCCGCCTATCATACTATGACCTCTCTTTTTTAAACTCCCTAAGTTACTTATGATTATAGATACAATATGTATCAAAATAAAGTTATGATAAAAAAAGTATCAAAAATAACTTGATGATACAGAACGTATCGTTTATACTTGGTAACAGCTGATACAAAATGTATCAAAAAAAGATCAGGAGAGTGATCACATGTATCCGATCCAAATCGTTTTTAGTGAAAGTCCCATAGATCAGCGCCATCTCGGACAATCCGGCGGCACCATTTCGTTTACCGCATGCGGCCTTCCGGTGTTTCACTTTGAAACGCAGGAACAGTTTCAAGCATACATGATGTTAAAAGGAGAAGCGGCGTCCAATGAAAAACGATAAAAGCTATCCTTTTCCGACGTATTCAGGGTTATTGAATTCAGAACATTATGACAAAATTAGCCCGGCGCTATGGCTGTTTCTCTGGTTTATCAGCTCAACAACAAAAGAAATCGAAAAAGACGGCGTAAGCTGGGGCATCGTACTCGGCCATAAGCCGTTAAAAGCGAGAGAAATGGCGGCAGTCTTCGGCGTAAGTGAAAAAACCGTCAGAAGATGGCTGGAGCTTCTCGAAAACCATGATTACATAAAGGCCGTCCGTGCGCCATACGGACTGATGATTTCGGTCAAGCATTCCAAAAAATTCAGCTTCAGATCGGACAATACTGTACACGGGAGTCTAAAAGAACGGCCATTTTCGCCGCAGACACCGGACACAAACGACCGTACAGATATAGATAAAACAAACAAATATACTGCTGCTGATGATGCAGTGGATCACATTGCGAAGCGGTTTACACAATTACGGTCGGCTCAAGAAGGACGCACCGTGTATCCTTCCTCAAGAGATTATCAAGCCATCGCCCGCATTGTTGCCATCGGCGTTCCTGTCACGCAAACAATCAAATGGCTTGAAGAATGCTTTCAGGCTTTTGAAAACCGGCGGACCGCCGCTTCAGAAACAATCAAGGCCTTTCGCTACTGCTCGAAATTCATTGAAGACCGATTTTTCGCGCAGCAAGCCAAAAAGAATGCCGCAATTCAGCATGAGAGGATGAAAAAACATGACAAAACGAACAATCGAACAGATTTTGGACGAGCTGAGAAGAGGGAGACGTCCATTACTGGCGGACAAACCGGCCGAATCAGACGCAAGCAGGTATGATTGCCTGCGCTGCAAGGATCAGGGAGGTTATCTCGTCAGGCAGAATGGCCTGGAAGTCTGGACGATGTGCAGCTGCATAGCAGAACGGAAAGTGAAGCGGCTGCTGGGTGCAAGTGAGATTACCCACGCTTTCAGACAGCTCGGCTTCAAGGAATTCCGCACGGAGGGAAAGCCGCAGGCCATAAAAGACGCATTTGAGTGTACAAAAGAGTATGTTGCCGATTATGAACAAATCAAGGATTGCCGAAAAAACAGCATTGCCCTTTTAGGACAGCCTGGATCAGGGAAAACACACCTTTTGACTGCCGCTGCCAACGAATTAATGAGAACATGCTATGTGCCTGTCATTTATTTTCCGTTCGTGGAAGGCTTTACTGATCTGAAAAATGATTTTGCCCTATTAGAAGCGAAGCTGAACCGGATGAAGCAGGCGGATGTGCTGTTCATTGATGATCTGTTTAAACCGGTTAACGGCAAACCCCGCGCTACAGATTGGCAATTAGAGCAAATGTATTCGGTACTCAATTATCGCTACTTAAATCATAAACCGATTTTGCTTTCGAGCGAGCTGACAATTGAAGCACTTGTACGGGTTGATGAAGCGCTCGGCACGAGAATCTATGAGATGTGCAGTGACTATCTAGTGATTATCAAAGGAGCAGCCTACGAGCTTAACCATAGATTGGAGGGCGTCAGATAATGTGCAAGCTTTGTCAAACAAAGAAAGTCATTGTGGAACATACCGGTATTGGAGTCGTTTTTCATCCATGTCCGAACTGCCGGTCCGGCACTGACTTAACGCCTGTCATTCAAAAGCTGGAGCAAATGCTGACAGCGGGAAAAGCGAGGCTGAATATCTATGATTAAACAGCTGACTGCTCTAATCACTTTGCTGTTTCGGGCAAAGCGAACAGAAAAAAACATTGAACAATGGTATAAGGACGACGGGAAGTGAAAGTGTTGGCAAAGACAAAACAGGCAGAGAAAAGCCCTGCGCCGTGGCGTGCTGTCCCGTGCGGGGATACGAAACCGATCTATATTTATTCAGCTTACAGTGAAGAAGAAAAAGAAAGATTCCCATATTCAAACGGACGGCTGATTGCCGCTGTATTTGACCTTAGCTCTTATTCGCAAAAAAGCAATGCCGCTTTGATGGCCGCTGCGCCTGAATTGCTGGAAGCGTCTAAAGCAGCGCTTGATTTTCTGAAAGGGAATTCTGTTCATTCAAAGGAGCGCATCATTCAGCTATTAGAAAAAGCTGAAGCAAGCGCTGCACCGAAAAGGGGAGGAAATAAAACATGATTCATCCTAAAAAACTGCTGCATATCGATTCCATCACGCTTAAGAGCCAGCTGGAGGAAGGGAAAATCCGTGTCATTATTGTGGATGGCATCAAGCAAGAAGCATGGATCACAGAAGCGCCCGAGCATGGAAAAACGCTCGTCGAAACAAGAAAGGGCGACCTTGCCCGAGTGGAATTTGAAATCGGCTACAAATTAAATTAAAGCGAAAACAGAATACGTCCAAGACGGAAAGCCTGCGGACACTGATCAACTGCACAGCATTTGTGCGTTGATTGGTGTCCGTTTTTTATTTGCCAAAAATGAGGAGGATCATAGAGTGCAAGACTTACTATTTGAATATAAACGAACGCTCAAACAAACAAGAAACCAATATAAACCGCTCGCTGAGGCAGATGAATCCGTGCTCTCAGCTGAAGAGCTGAAGGATAAAAAAATCATTAGAAATATGATTACTGATCTTGAATATGTAACAGAGTGGCTTGAAAAAGGAAGGCAGCCCGGCATCAGACGGGCGATTGACCGGCGTGATGCCTACCAGCGGCTGATGATCAAGGACCCGAGGATCATCGAATCATTTTCCAGCGCTATGATGTTTGAGCCGGACGGACAGGTATCAGAAGAAGACAGAGAGAGAATTCGAGAAGCATTAGCCCTGTTAACGGACAGAGAAAAGGAAATGTTTTTGCTGCATAAGGTAGAATGTTTTTCTTATGAACGGATCGCCGATCTTCTCGGCGTGAAAAAATCGACAGTGCAAACGACGATCAAACGGGCAATCGTAAAGGTGCAAAGACAGCAGGAAGAAATGAATCGATCACTTGCATGAAAGCTTGTCATACGTTTGCCACCTATAAGTGAATAGCATGACACATAAGCGGCTGGCTGATCAGCCGCTTTTATGAATAGACAACCATGCTGGAGGTGGCGGTGATGCCGTAGCATGAAAACACAACTTCGCGAACAAGCATTAGCAATCTATCAACAACATCAAGGAAAGATCACAAATCGGGCGATTGCGGACACAATCGGTGTTTCCGCGAAAACAATCGGCATCTGGAAAAAACAAGACAAATGGAAAGAGGCCCTGTTTTCTGCGTCCAAAAACGAACAAAAACAGCGCCCTATAGACAACGATGAATTAAATGAACGCCAGCGGCTGTTTTGCCTGTATTACGTCAAAAGCTTCAATGCCACACAGTCAGCAATCAAAGCGGGCTATTCTCCGGACAGCGCTCATGTGACGGGCAGCCGGCTCTTAAAAAACGAAAAGGTCGCTGCTGAAATCAGACGCATAAAAAAAGAAATGGTCAATGAGATGTTTATTGAAGCGATGGATGTGCTGCAGGTTTATATCAAGATCGCGTTTGCGGATATTACGGACTATGTGACCTTTGGAAAAAAAGAGGTCCAGGCTGTCGGGAAATCGGGTCCGCTGTTTGATGAAGATGATAACCCGATTATGAAGGAAATCAGCTTTGTCGATGTTAAAGACTCCGGGCTCGTTGATGGCACCATTGTAACGGAAGCAAAGCTTGGCAAAGAAGGCATTGCCATCAAGCTTGCAGATAAAATGAAGGCGCTTGAGAAGCTATCCTTATATTTTGATTTGTTTCCAGATCAATTTAAACAAAAAATAGAAAATGAGAAATTGAAGCTTGCCAAACAAAAAGCGGAGAAAACAGATGACAGCCAAGAGCCGATTGAAATTATGATCAAACGAAAAGAGCGCAAGTCATGATTGTAAAAGAAATCAACCCTCATTTCGAAGATTACGTGTTCAATTGGGAGCAGACGTACCAGTTTCTTGTCGGTGGCTACGGCTCATCCAAAAGCTATCATACCGCATTGAAAATCGTGCTAAAGCTGCTGAAGGAAAAACGGACGGCCCTTGTGATCCGGGAGGTGTTCGATACCCATCGGGATTCGACCTTCGCCTTGTTTCAAGAGGTGATCGAAGAGCTCGGTCTCACAAAGGCCGTGGCATCTCTTTCTTCCCCGCTGCAGCTGCGATTTCACAATGGCAGCCGGATCATGTTCAAAGGAATGGACAATCCGGCAAAATTAAAATCGGTTCATAACATTTCATTAATATGGATTGAAGAGTGCTCAGAGGTGAAGTATGAGGGGTTCAAGGAGTTAATCGGACGTCTTCGCCATCCTGAGCTGAAGCTTCATATGATCTGTACCACCAATCCCGTCGGCACCTCCAATTGGACGTATAGGCATTTTTTTCGGGATGAACGCAAGAAACGGTTTGTGCTGGATGACAGCGAACTTTACGAAAAGCGGACGATTGTAAAGGGAGATACGTATTACCATCATTCCACCGCTAACGACAATCTTTTTCTCCCGGAAAGCTATCTGAAACAGCTTGACGGACTCAAAGAGTATGATCCCGACCTGTACCGGATTGCCCGCAAAGGACGATTCGGCGTCAACGGGATCAGGGTGCTGCCGCAGTTCGAGGTACTCCCGCATGATCAAGTGAAAAAATGTATCGCAGCCATCAGCAAGCCAATCTTTCGTACAGGCATGGATTTTGGATTCGAGGAATCCTATAATGCCGTCGTCCGGCTTGCTGTAGATCCTGAAAAAAAATACCTCTACATTTATTGGGAGTATTATCAAAATAAAATGACAGATGATAGGACGGCTGAGGAGCTGCGTGAGTTTATTGAGACACAGGAATTGATCAAAGCCGACTCGGCTGAGCCGAAAAGCATCCAATATTTCCGCCAGCAGGGCTTTCGGATGGTTGGAGCCAGAAAGTTTCCCGGCTCCAGGCTTCAATATACCAAAAAGGTAAAACGGTTCAAAAAAATCTTCTGTTCGGACCGCTGTGAAAATGTCATCTATGAGCTCAAGACACTTACGTATGCCAAAGATAAAAACGGAGCTCTGATTGAGGATGAATTCACAATTGACCCGCATACGCTTTCTGCCATTTGGTATGCGCTTGATGATTATGAGGTTGCTGATATGAAAGAGACAGCACACAAACGAATCCGGCCGAACCGAGAAAGGAGGAGGTCATAAATCATGCACAATCAAACAGTCAGAGCAACTGTATTTAAAGCCAATGCCGCGGCTCCTCAGACAAAGCAAATCTATGAAGATGACTTTTCTGAGCTGTACGGAGAGGACATTATCGCTCCGCCCTACAATATCACCGAGCTCAAAACCATTGCCGAATACTCGACCATTCTTCAGCAATGCATTGATGCGTACAGAGTGAATATTACAGGCTTTGGATTCGATGTTGAGTACACATTTGATGTCAACGCAAGTGATGTCGATCAGGCAAAAAAGAAAAGAGCGGAAAAAGACTGGGCCAGACTCGAAGCCTTTTATAAATGTCTTCACTTTGATGAATCAGCTGAAATGATTTTAGGCTATGCCATCGAAGACAGAGAAAAAACAGGCAACGGGTTTATGGAAGTGCTTCGCGACGGGGCGGGAAAACCTGCCGGCATCGAATATTTAGATGTGAAATATATGCGTGTATGCGGAGCAGGCGAGCCTGTAGAGGTTTCATTCGTATATGAAGAAAACGGGAAAATGAAAAGGATCAAAAGGCAAAAACGCTTCCGAAAATATGTGCAGATGATCAATGGAAAGAAAGTATTTTTTAAAGAATACGGCGATCCGCGAAAAATGGATATTCGCACAGGTGAATATGTAAACACATTGGCAGAGAAGTATCAAGCAAATGAAGCCATTCACCTCAAAATCGGAAGCGGCGTATACGGTGTACCCCGCTGGATCGGCAATATTGTCAATTTATACGGAGCCCGAAAAGCAGAAGAGCTCAATTTTATGTATTTTAAGCAGGGACGTCACGTCCCCGCTGCGATTACAGTGGAAAACGGGATGCTGTCTGAAGCTTCTTACCGGGAGCTGCAGGAATACATGAATGATCTTGAAGGCGTGGAAAACGCCCATAAATTTCTCCTGATCGAAGCGGAAGGAATCGCAAAAGAAAAGGATCTCCACGGAGGCGAGGATATTACGCCGGTTTCCGTGGAAATCAAATCCTTGGCTGAAATTCTCCAAAACGACGCCTTGTTTCTTGAATACGATGAAAAAAGCAGAAATAAGCTGCGTTCAGCGTTCCGCCTCCCGCCGCTGTATACAGGCGAGGCCCAGGAATACAACCGGGCGACAGCTGATACGGCTAGAAAAATTACGGAGGAGCAGGTTTTTCAGCCGGAGCGAAAAACGCTCGTGAATAAACTGAATACGCTGCTTTTGCCGGAGCTGAATATCCATGACGTCAGGCTGACATTAAAAGGACCAGACTTTCGTGATCCGCTTGAGATTGCGAAGGTGCTCGGTCCTTTTATTACAGCAGGAGCGGTCTCGCCGAATGATTTACGCGACCTTGCCGGACGGGTGCTTGGCAAAACACTGGAGGAGTGGCCTGAGGACATTTATAAACGGCCTGCAGGACAGGATGCGGAAAAGACAAACCTGACTGCGCTCATGCAGGAGTTGAAAGAAAGCATCGAAGATATCAAAACGTCCTGAAGGGAGGTGAATCAAGCAGGTGGCGCGAGAATTAAGAAATGCCAAAATCAGCTTTGTCAGTTATGTGGACAAGGCGGCTAACCAGACAGAATTTTTCTTTACGAAGTCAGCCAAACCTCCGTCATTTGAAAAAAAGGTTCGGCTGTTTACAAAAAGTGAGCAGGATGAACAAAAGCTCGTGTACGGAATCGTGTATGAGCCTGATGTTCCTGATGCCCACGGCGATTTTATGACCGCCGAGGAAATTGAAAAAGCGGCGCACGGTTTTCTCGCGGAGGCACGGGAGATTGATATCAATCACAGCTTTGAGGGCGGAACCGGCGTCGTGGTCGAGTCCTATGTGGCGCCCGATGATTTTATGATTGGATCAAAGCGGATTACAAAGGGCTCATGGGTACTCGTGACAAGAGCGTCTGACGAGGTGTGGGAACAGATTAAGGCTGGAATTATCACCGGCTACAGCATGGCTGGCACTGCAGATGTGTATGAAGAAGAACCGGTCGAAAAAGCAGGGTTCTTCAGTGTATTCAAGCAAATGCTTGCTGACAAAACAGGGAAGGAGACTGAAGAAATGAGAAAAGAAGACATGAAAGAATCATTCGAGCATGCGCTTTACCCTCTGCTCAAACGGCTTGAGCGGATTGAAAAAAACACAGACACGGAGGAAAAGCCGGAGCAGACGGGTGATGACGAGCGTCTGAAAAAGCTCGTTGAAGACATGCTTGCCCCGCTGATCGAACGCATCGAGGCTTTGGAAAAAGCGCGAGGCGCGTCTAAGCAGACAGCGGACGATACGGGCGGCAATACAGAGCAAGTCAAAAAATCAATCTGGAGCGGACTGCTGTAAAACCAGTCAAGGAGGAGGAAATCAATTGAGAAATCAAGAGATCATTCGGAAAGCGGAAATGTCGCTTTCTGCTTTAAAAAGCGGCGGGCTTATGAACCCTGCGCAAGCATCGGCTTTTATCCGCATGGTGCAAAACACGCCGACCATTTTCAGTGAATCCCGCGTGATTCAAATGGAAAATGACTCGCAAAAATTTGAGAAAATCGGCTTCGGCCAGCGTATTCTGCGGGCTGCGCAAGAAGGAAAAGCACTGTCAAACGACGAGCTGACAGTTCCAACGACAAGCACTGTCCAGCTGAACACGAAGGAAGTCATTGCGGAAATTAACATTACGTATGACACATTTGAAAACAATATTGAAAAAGACGGCCTGCAGCAGACAATCATGCAAATTTTAGCAGAGCGCGCAGCAGTTGATATTGAAGAGCTGATCGTTAACGGTGATACAGCATCAGCTGATCCGTATCTGGCACAGCTGGACGGCATCCGTAAACAGGCGGTTTCCCATATCGTTGACATGAACGGTGAAGAACTGTCCAGAGCGACATTCAAGAAGGGCTTAAAGGCAGTTCCGCCGAAATATTTGCGCATCCCTCAGGAATTCAGATTCTATACGTCTCACGGCTTAGAAGTTGAATGGAAGGACCGCGTGGCAGACCGCCAGACAAACCTTGGGGACCAAGCTGTTCAGGGCGGCTTGTCAACAGCATTCGGCGTACCGGTCAAAGGGGTATCCAATATTCAGCCGTACACAGTCGGTGAGGGAGACGCGCAATATGACGCTTCTGATATCATTCTCACACATCCGAAAAATATCATTCTCGGCTTCTCCCGCAATATCCGAATTGAAGTCGACAAAGACATCCGCTCCCGTAAATTCATTATTGTCTTAACGGCCAAGCTGGACAGCAAGTTCGAGGAAGAGGATGCCTGCGCGAAATTAATTAACGTAAAAGAATAATAGAAACGAGGTGGTCAGCTCATGCTCATTGAACCGACTGACGTAGCTTCCTATTCGGTCTATGATCGGGTGAAAAACAGGCCGGAAGAGCTGCTGGCGCAGGATATCATCGAGGCGGAAGCAGAAGCGGCTCTCATCACGGGCCACCGCTTTGAAGACAGCTTGTATGATCCGCTGCCCGGCAAGGTGAAGTTGGCTTTAGTAAAGCTTGCCCAGTATTTTGCGCTTGTCAACAGCGATGAATCTGCCTCATCAAGCTATCAGTATGAGAAAATGGGGGATTATTCCTACACGGTTTCCGGAGAAGGCAGGATTCAGCGGCCTGAGGTGTATCATTTGCTCGAAGAGTTTATTAAGCCGGGCTACGTCCCTGAATCCTCCAGACTGAAGGTGAGATCTTTATGAGCTACAGGCAGATGCTCATTCACCGCTGCGATATTTATCATGAAGCAGCGCAAGCGCCGTCTGCAGGCCGATTTGGGATTCCGGCAGACAGGCTGCAGCCGGTGATTTCATATCCGGATACACCCGATGAACAAGATGTCCCTTGTTATTTTACCGAAAAAACACAGCAGCTGATTCAGGAGGAGCCGGATCAAACTGTATATCATAGCTTTCTCGTCCATTTTCCGTTGTCAGCGGACATCCGCGTGAACGATAAAATCATTTGGGAGAATCATAAATATATACTAAAGCTGCCGAAAAGGATCAGACATCATCATTGGGAGGTCGTCGCAGTCAGGGATGAAAGCCTATGAAAATAGCGGGATTGAAACAGCTGAACACGGCATTAAAAGAAGCGGCTTCAGGCGGTTTTTCCAGACAGGCGTCCCGGTGGCTTGAGGAGTGCGGGCAAGATTTTCTAGAGATCGTCCAATCTGAACTCATCAGCACACAAACGATTGATACAGAAAAACTGCTCAGTTCCTTTGAGAAAGGCGCAGAGGACAATCTCTGGATTGTGCAAAGCGGCGGGCTTTCGCTTGAGGTGGGGACACAGCTTGATTACGCCTCATTTCTTAATGACGGCCATTGGACGTCAAAACAAGATGTGAGATGGGTGCCGGGGCGTTTTCAAGGCTCACGGTTTATTTATGATCCAGCGGCTTCAACGGGAATGGCGCTCAAGAGAAAATGGATACCGGGCACGGGCTACTGGGATCATGCACTGCTTTTATATGAACAGCTGTTTGAAAAATCGCTGGAAAGCAAACTGCGCCAGTGGCTGAAGAAGCTGTAAAGGAGGAGCAGGATGAACAGTGAAACAGGATCGATCATGGCGTTTTTGTACAGCCGGTGGTCTGTTCCCATTTATGAACGCGAGCTTCCTGATCACTTTCAGGTGCCGTCGTTATATGTCCCGCCACCATCTGTTTTCGAGGAAACAGATACGGTCTCCACATTTAAAAAAACCTACAGTCTCAATGTGAAACTGTTTCATCTGGACTCCGTTCAGGCGCTGGATGAAGCGGACAGGCTCGCGGATGCCATCAGAGAAGCGAGAAATATGATTCCGCTGCTGAGTGAATCCGGCGAGAAGACGGGGGATATGGTTCGCATCTCCCAAATCGAGACAAGGGTAGGGGACAGGGGCGAGGCGGCCATGGTGATCAGGTGGAGCAGCAGATATTATTATCACAAAACAGAACAGCCTGTCTTACAGGATATCGACATGAACAGCGGGGTGAAATAAACGGTGTCAAAGGACAAACAACAGAAGAAGGCTGTACATACAAAGAGCCGGGAAGCTCTATTTGATACAGCGGATTTGATTAAGCACGCGAAGGAACTGTTCGGCGTTAAGCCGGATATTCTTCAGGGGGCTTTATTTGGCGTGGATCAACCACGTATGACGAAATCAGAAGCCAACCAATTGATTCAAACATTTCTAACCAAGGAGGTCATGTCATCATGAATGGCGGAACATTTACAACAGGCAAAGAAAAAGAACGTGCAGGCATTTATTTTAACTTTAAAACGACGGCACAGGAGCGGGTATCACTCAGTGAACGGGGAACAGTCGCACTTCCGGTCGCCTCAAGCTGGGGCGAAGCGAAAACGTTCGTCTCCATTTCCAGCGTTGAAGACCTAAACAAAAAAGTGGGCCTCAGCATTGATGACCCGTCTTTATTGCTGCTGCGTGAAGCGAAGAAAAATGCGAAAACGGTATTGATGTACCGTCTAACCGAAGGTGTCCGAGCGTCTGCTGATATTGCTGAAGGCGTCAAAGCAACTGCAGTATATGGCGGAACAAAAGGAAATGACATTATCATCCGCATCAATCAAAATGTGCTGGATGCTAATTCTTTCGATGTGACAACATATATGGACGAATCAGAGGTTGATAAACAGACTGTCAAAAAGGCTGAAGAATTAACAGCTAACGGCTATGTCACTTTTACCGGAACAGGCGATCTTTCTTCAACGATTCCTCTCACTGGATCAGAAGGAGACACTGCAGCTGAGACGCTGAATGCATCCGCGGGCATCCGTTTATCCGGCGGTACGGATAAAGCCCCTGTCAACTCCGACTATACAGATTTCTTAGCCGCGGCTGAAACGGAGAGCTTTGATGTGATTGCGCTGCCTGTTGCAGAAGGTGACCAGTTGAAAGCGACGTTTGCTGCTTTCATTAAACGCCTGCGCGACGGCCAAGGACAAAAAGTGCAAGGCGTCACAGCCAATTATGCCGGTGATTATGAAGGCATCATCAACGTAACCGAGGGTGTGCTGCTTGAAGATGGCACGGAAGTTACACCGGACAAAGCAACAGCTTGGGTAGCTGGAGCGAGTGCAGGAGCAACCTTTAACCAATCACTTACATTTGTAGAGTACGAAGGCGCAGTTGATGTGTTACACCGCCTTGACCACGATACGATTGTTGAACGTCTGGGTAAAGGTGAATTTTTATTCACATTCGACGCCCGTGATAAATCCGTCAGCGTAGAAAAGGATATTAACTCACTCGTGACGTTCACAGCTGAGAAAAACAAGAAATTTGCGAAGAACAAAATCGTTCGTGTCCTGGATGCTGTGAATAATGATTTAACACGCGAGCTGAAAGCCTTAATTAAATCAAGAAAAGGCAGCGGAAGCGATATCCCGGCATCTGAAGACGGACTGCAGTATGTAAAAACGATGATCACACAATACATGACAACGCTTCAGGACGCAGGCGGCATCACTGGCTTTGATTCCGATGAAGATATCACAATTTCAATGAATGAAGATCGTGACGGCTTCTTGATTGACCTGGCTGTACAGCCTGTCGACGCAGCAGAAAAATTCTACTTTAATGTGGAGGTAAACTAATATGGCATTAAAAGCACAAAACACAATCTCAGGAAAAGAAGGCCGTTTATTCCTCGATGGTGAGGAAATGGCACACATCAAAACTTTTGAAGCAAACGTCGAGAAAAACAAGTCTGAAGTCAACATTATGGGCCGCCGCATGACAGGCCATAAAACAACAGGGGCAAATGGAACAGGGACCGCGACGTTCTACAAAGTCACATCAAAATTCGTGCTATTGATGATGGACTATGTCAAAAAAGGCAGCGACCCTTATTTCACGCTCCAAGCTGTGCTGGATGATCAATCCTCCGGCCGGGGCACAGAGCGAGTCACGCTGTACGACGTCAACTTTGACTCTGCCAAAATCGCAAGCCTTGATGTCGATTCAGAAGCGTTAGAGGAAGAAGTTCCATTTACATTCGAAGACTTCGACGTCCCTGAAAAGCTATCTGACACGTTTTAATCAAAGCTGAATCAGCCCATACGCAGACCTTTCTCAGAAAGGTCTGTTTTTTAAAGATGAAACCAAACAATAGACAAGGGAGTTTTTTTACATGAGCGAGAAGAACGAAAACGTATATGATCTTTCCTTTTTTATGCCGGGAAAAACAATTGAAGCTGAGGAAATCAAAGTGCCGATCTCAAAGCGTTTTGTTGATAAAAAAGGGAATGTCATTCCGTTTATTTTAAAACCAATTACTACTGAACGGATTGATGAATTAGAGAAAGAAAACACCACATTTAAAAATGTGAAAGGCCGCGGCCGTGTCAAAGATTTAGACTCCCAGCGCTTTTATGCGAGAATTGCCATCGAATCTACTATTTATCCTGATTTTCGTTCAAAAGATTTAAGGGAAGCATACAAAACTGCGGATCCGGTAGAAGTTGCCAAACGTGTATTATCTGTTGGGGGAGAGTATGCGAACTGGCTGAATAAAGCAATTGAAATCAATGGTTTTGAAGATGATCTTGAAGATCTAGAAGAAGAAGCAAAAAACTAGTAAAGGATGGCGATAAGGAAGCTGTGTATTTGTACTATGCAATGCATGAGCTTCATTACTCGCCATCCCAACTTCTTGAATTATATGAAGCACCAAAACATTTTAAAGCTCTTTTATTTGGGTTGATAGGTTATAAGCTAGATCTATTAGAAAAAGAATCAAGGAGAGGAGGGAACTAATATCGCAAAATTAACAGCCCGTTTTGATCTCGAAGACAAGGTATCTAAAAAACTAAAACGGATACATAAAGGATTCCAAGAGGTCGAAAAAAAAGTCAAAACCATTAATCGGCAAATCAAAATCAGTATCAGAGCGGAAGATCAGGCATTTTACCGGCTGAGAAAAATAAACGACTATATCATTTTGAAATTCGCGAAATCGCTTGAAATTAAAGTTGTACTTGATGACCAAGTCACTTCAAAGCTTGATGCAATTGAAAGAAAACTTAAACGGCTGCCGAAAGAAACGAAGCTGACTGTCTCTTTGGTAGATCGGACAGCAGCTGCGTATAAAAAAATAAAGAAGATGCTTTCTAATCAAAAGCTATCATTCCTTTTGATTCCAGATGACAAGGTTACTTCTACAGTTAAAAGGATTATCGGTTATATTAAGAAAAATTTGAAAAACGGATACACAGTAAAACTAAAGGTCATCGATGAAATCACCAAAACAGTTAATCGATTAACAGCCCTTCTAAGGAAATTTGAAAAAACCTATTATGTAAAAGTGGTTGTTAAGACAAAAATATCAGACAAAATCAATAAAAAAGAAAGCCTGATTAACAAAGAAACTTCTAAGAAAGAATCAGACAAATCCTCAGATAAAGGCTCTGATAAAAACTCAGATCAAAAACCTGGATGGGTCGGAAAAATAAAAGGCTGGCTGAAGGATTGGTGGACAAAATCAGCTTGGCCTTGGATCAAAGATACGCTCAATGAAATAGGCAAAGCTTTTTTGGATCGTTTCAAAGAGAGATTGATAGAAAAGCTGAAAAATGATGTGTTTGATAAGATCATTGATAAAATTCTAGGACCACAAAAAAAGGACGATTCTGGTGAAAATTCTGACACAGATAAAAAAGTCCTTAACCGTAATACAGGAGGAAATTGTTGCTGTGACTGCTGTGAAGGCGGTATCAGCCCGGGCACTAAAAATAAAAAAACCTATAGAAAAAAGAAAAGTCCCACAAAGGCTCCAAACAGAACACTCAAGGTTCCTGGAGAGGTGATAAGAAGACGCCAGAGCGGCACACCTGCTGAAAGTGCACCTAGGACCTCGGGTTCCAAGTTAAAGAACTGGCTTGGAGGCTTAAAATCGCTAGGGAAGGATTCATCTAAACTAGGTAAAGCGTTCAGAGGAATGGGAAAGGCTGTTCCATACGTAGGATCTGCTTTAGCAGTGTTTGATTTAGCTGGAATCAATAAAGATAATGCTGGCGAAAAGGTTGGTTCAATTGGAGGACGTATTGCCGGAGCGGAAGCTGGTGCAACAGCCGGAGCGGAAGCTGGTGCAACGATTGGATCTTTCGTTGGTCCGGAAGGTACAGCAATCGGCGGCGCAATCGGCGGAATTGGCGGCGGGTTAGTAGGCGGAATCGGCGGCGAAGAAGCAGGTAAGAACATTGGTAAGATGTTTGATACTTCTAAGTTAAAGGAGAGCATAAGCAATTCACTATTTAACAAAGAGTGGTGGAGTGGAAAATGGAACTCCATTTCTGATACTGCCAATGGGGCTATTACTTGGATTGAAGATACATGGAGTAAAGTTTCAACTTGGTTTGACCAGTATGTGTTTACACCTATATATAATGTTGCTGTACCTGTAATTAATTTTATAGTAGGATTGTTTGCCTATGCCTGGGATGGCATATTGGCAGTATGGAACATTGTCTACCCGTGGTTTAAGGATAACGTGTGGGATCCAATAAGCGGAGCAGTTACTAATGTTGCTACAACGATATGGACTGGATTGTGCAACGCCTGGACGGTTATTTCAGGCATATGGTCTACTGTTTCAACATGGTTTATGGACAATGTGTGGAATCCTGTAAGTGAAGCCGTAACCACTGCGGCAACATGGATTTGGAGTAAGATCAATGATGCATGGACAATAATTTCCAATATTTGGACAGGAGTATCGAATTGGTTTTATGATAATGTATGGAACCCGATCGTCAAAAAAGTAGAAGATATTAAAACTTCAATAAAAGAAAAATTCGATGATGCAAGGAAATTTTTTGAGGATGCATGGGATGGAATTGAAACTTGGTTTAATGAACATGTGAAAGATCCATTGGTTAAAGTATCAGAGAAAATTGCTGAGAAATTTCAATGGCTATTCGATTTAAAAGATTCAGTTGGTGGTTTCGTTGCAAAAGTAATACACAGGGGGGAAGAAGTTACTCACCTCAAGAAAAAACCAATCAAAAAGGATTCGAAAGAGAAAAAAACTAGTTCCAAACCAACTACTAATAACATTTTTGCTCAATCTCCATCAAATAATAATATGACTGTTTTTCAACAAGCACTAGATCAGAACGCCACAGGCGGCTACATCACCAAACCAACCATCTCGTGGATCGGTGAAGCCGGCAAGGAATTCGTTATCCCGGTTGATAACAACCGAGGCCGGGGGAAGATGCTTCTTTCACAAGCGGCGTCTAAGCTGGGTATGCAAGTTGTAGACGACATGGGCGCAGCTTCGTCTTCTGGCGGAAGTCCAGCATCTGTTTCAGGAGGAGCAGCTGTCAGTCCTCTATCAGGCACAGCCTCCCCAGTAATGAACACTGCAAATCTTACAGGCCAAGCGTCCACACTCGGACAGCAATTTTCAGAAGGCTTTGGTAAAGGCATCAGCGATCAGCCGGTCAAAATGGAAGACTGGAAAAAGAAAAACATCAATACACCATTTACACAAATGATTTCTGCTTCACCAAATTACGGTAAACAAATGGTAAGTGGGTATGCCAAGGGCCAAAGCGGCACTGCAACCGGAACAGACGGCTTTTTGCAATCAAAAGTTAAAACGCCGTTCCAAGCCACTGTGAGCAAATCGTCTTCATGGGGCACAGGAACGGTCAAAGGCTTTGCGCAAGGACAAAATTCAACCCAAACAGGGACTGCACAGTATGTGAGTACACATGTTGACAAACCGTTCCTGCGTTCAAAAGACACATCGAACAGCTGGGGCTCCGGTTTGATTGGAAACTTTGTGACAGGCATGAATTCTAAATCCAGTGAAGTAAAACAAGCAGCAAAGGATATGGCCAAGAGAGTGGAGCAGGCTTTCCGTGAAGAATTAGATATCCATTCACCTTCTCGAGTCATGATGAGCTTGGGGCGTTTTGCCTCTGTCGGTGTTGTAAAAGGACTGGATTCTGTCGATGTGAAAAAATACGCAGAAAAACAAGCCGGTTCATTGGCAGCTGCTTATTCCGGAATGGGTGCAGTAGGGGGAAATGTGAAACAGTGGCTTATGGCAGCAATAATGGCCACAAAGACACCATTGAGCTGGCTCTCGGGATTAATGACGATTGCACAGTATGAATCAGGGGGCAACCCGAACTCTATTAACCTGTGGGATAGCAACGCGAAGGCGGGAAATCCATCACAAGGACTCATGCAGACAGTTCCAACCACATTTAATGCTCATAAAGCACCGGGCATGGGTAACATTAGAAATCCGATTCACAACGCTGCTGCCGCGATCGGCTATATCAAAAGCAGATACGGCTCAATTGATAATGTACCTGGCATTAAAAGCCTGAAACGTGGCGGTCCTTATGTCGGTTATGCAAACGGCGGGCTGATCACGAAAGAACAAATTGCCCGTGTCGGTGAAGGAAACAAGCGGGAATGGATCATCCCAGAGGAACGGGGCATCCGCGGTCGCTACCTTCTTCAGAGAGCGGCACAGGCTCTTGGTATGGAAGTGACAGATCCGTCTCAATCCCAGCAGTCTGAGCTTTCTTCAGGACAAGTTTCAGCTGTTACATCCGGTACACGGCAAACGATACAAACAGCCGGAACGAAAGAAATAAAGATTGAGTTTAACGGAGACCAGCACTTCCATAATGGACAGGACGCTGAAAGCCTTGCGGCGAAAATCAAGCAGGCGCTTATAGATGAACTGCAAAAGGATATCAATATTGGAACGAAGGGAGTCGTTGCATTTGACTAAATCCGTATATGAATTTTGGATTTCACAAGGGAAGGACAAGCTGCGGCTCCCCGTTCTTCCCGACCAGCTGAATATTTCAAATACGGTTCAGAATGAGACGGTTAAAGTAGCCAAGTTCGGTGACCTTACATTTATTGACGAACAAGGCGCGAAAGAAATTTCGTTCTCTTCGTTTTTTCCGAAGAAATACAGCCCAATAGCTGAATATCAAACCTTCCCGTCGCCGGAAAATGCGATAACAAAAATTGAAAAATGGATGAAGGCCAAAAAACCGGTTCAGTTTTTGATTACGGGAACTAAAGTGAATTTAACATGCAGTATTGAAGGTTTTTCCTATAGCGAAGGCCAGCAGGATATAGGTGATCGTTCCTTTGATATTCAATTAAAAGAATACAAAACCGCTTCCCCGCGGAAAATCAAGCAAAAGAAAAAAACAAAGGCAAAACGTCCGTCGAAGGCTGCGCCGAAGACGTACACAGTGAAAAAGGGAGACACGCTATGGGACATTGCAGGCAGATTTTACGGGAACAGCACTCAATGGCGCAAAATTTGGAACGCCAATAAAACAGCAATGATCAAACGAAGCAAACGGAACATCAGGCAGCCGGGCCACTGGATTTTTCCCGGCCAAAAATTAAAGATACCGCAATGAAACAGGTGATGTATGATGATAGAACTGTTCGTCATTAAAGACACAGAGTGGCTTGAGCTGGTTGCAGAAAGCGTATCGCTTGAAGGCCATCGTTATCAGGCGCCGCGCTCCATTGAAGCGACCATCGTCACCAAACAGGGCGACCAGACGTATTACAGTGTCTCAGAAGGAGATACGGTCTTGTTTAAATGGAAGGGAAAAGAGCTGTTTCGGGGCATTGTTTTTGCAAGAACCCCGGACGAGCATACGCTTGCCTTCAGCGCTTATGACATGCTGCAGTACCTGGTCAAAAACCAGGATATGTACGTGTTTTCCAATCAGCGGGCCGACCAGATCATCAGAAGGATTGCGAGTGACTTCCAGATACCGACAACCTCGATCGCAAACACAGGCCATACGATCAAAAGTCTTGTCATTAAAAATGATACGACATTGTATGACATCATATTAAAAGCGCTGAAACAGACGAAAAGCCAGACAGGACGACATTACCAGCTGTATTCGGAAAAAGGAAAGCTCGGTCTGCGCGCTTGGCCAGATCCGTCAGAGGTATGGGTGCTTGAAACGGGCGTCAATATAACGGGCTACCAATACAGCACTTCTATAAACGACACTGCTACTCGGGTGGTGCTTCGCCGGCAAAAGGACAATAAGACATATAAAGCCTCTGCCAAGGACAGTTCAGGCTTAAATAAATACGGTGTGCTTCAATATACGGAAACGGTCACAGATGACATCAACCAGGCACAGCTTCAGCAGCGGGCAGATGTACGTCTTGCTGAAAAAAAGGGCGTGAAAAAAGAACTGAAAAATATTCAGGCAGTGGGCATCCCAGAAGTGCAGAGCGGCTTGCCCGTCTATATTTCGATTCCAGAGGCCGGCATCAAGAAAACCTATTGGGTAGATACGGACCGGCATGAATTTAAAGGAACGAAACATACGATGACGATCGATGTTGTCGAAAAGAACACGATGCCGGAAGGAGTATCCTGATGAGATTAAGTGAGGCTATAAAACATTTGGCAGTCGGCGCAGTTGACGCTGAGTCTCCGGTAGAACTGCTCCCGGCTGAAGTCGTTTCGGTTTCTCCTGTGGAAATCAAATTAAAAGAAAACAGCAAACTGATCATACCGGAAGACGCCATCATTATCCCAAAACGAATGCAGTCCGGAGGAGACGATGCACTCGAGCCGGGGGATCGCCTCATGACCGCGGCTCTGACTGGCGGGCAATCGTTTTTTATTTTAGATAAGGTATAGACAAAACCGCTTCAGTACGAAGGGGTTTTTATTTAGCATGTAAAAGGAGTGGGCATCATGGCCCTGACACCAGAAGTGGAGTTTGAGGATTTTGAAGATGAGAGCGAAGTCATTGAAACCTCGCAAACGTATAAAATAGATTTTGAAAACGGAAGAATTACGAATGAGCTGATTACCGGGCTTGAAGCGATCAGGCAGTTCGTGTATATCGCCTTACAGACAGAACGCTATGCGTATTCCGTATACAGCCATAATGTCGGAAACGAGCTTCAGGACGTGCTGACAGATCATGAGACGACTGATGCGTATAAAAAGATGGAGATCCCGAGGCTGATAGAAGAGGCGCTGGTTTATGATGACCGGATATCGGCTGTAACAGATTTTGAGATTGAAAAACAAGGCGACGCGTTTCATGTGTCCTTCGTGGTGGAGACGGATGAAGGAACGCTTGAGATTGAGGAGGTGATTGGCGAAGATGTTTGAAGATCAGACTTTTGAAGCGATTATGGAGCGTATGCTGAACAGCATTTCCGCAGATATTGACACAAGAGAAGGCAGTGTCATTTATAATGCGTTAGCCCCAGCGGCGGCCGAGCTTGCGAAGTCTTATATATGGCTGGATACTGTGCTTGAGCTAGTTTTTTCTGATACCGCACAAGGCGAATTTTTAGACAGGCGTGCAGCGGAAGCGGGAATTGAAAGAACTGCCGCGACAAAGGCTGTCAGAGCGGGAGAGTTTACATCTGGAGTTACTATTCCTGTCGGCTCCCGCTTTTACGTGGATAATCTTTATTTTCAATATACGGCAGACGGGACGCTCATCTGTGAAACACCTGGTGAAGCAGGAAACGCCAATCTGACCGGACGCAATTTACTGTCATTGGATACCATTCCCGGTTTAGAAACGGCCATTGTCAAAGAAATCCTGATTCCGGGGCGCGAGGAAGAGGGAGATGACAGCTTGCGAGAACGGTATTTTACAAGGGTTCGGCGTGAGGCCGTCAGTGCCAATAAAATGCATTATAAAGAGTGGGCTGAAGAAGTGGACGGTGTGGGCAAGGCAAAGATCTTCCCGCTTTGGAACGGTGAAGGCACGGTCAAAATTGTCGTCACGAATGCGAATCTTGAGCCCGCTTCTCAAATTTTAATTCAAAAAGTGAAAGATTATATCGACCCTGAACCAGGGCAGGGAGAGGGACAGGCGCCAATCGGAGCCGTTGTCACAGTGGAGAGCGCGGTCTGGAAAGAAGTTGAGATTTCTGCCGAAGTGCTGCCTGAGATCAATCACTCAATTGATGAAGTGAAGTCAGAAATTGAGGAAGGCGTTTTAAATCTCTTTAAGAAAATGGCGTTTGAAGATAACGTCATCCGCCTTTCTCAAATTAACAATATCGTCTATAATTCACCATCAGTCAGTGACTACTCCAATATTCAAATCAACGGCACGTCTGAAAATCTGGTGCTGAGCGACGTGGAAATTCCTAAGCTTGGGCAGGTGAAGATCATTGAGCAAACAAGATGACATGCGAGCTTATCTGCCGCCGTTTCTCACCAGCCTTAAAGAAATGGCTGAGCTGCTGAAAGCGGAAGCGCCTGAGTTTGATAAACAAAATGACAGCATATTTGATCTGACGGATCAGTTATTCGTACCGACGGCGACTTGGGGGCTCAGCCGCTGGGAAAAAATTTTAAACGTCCCGCGGGAATCAGGCGACACTGATGAGATCAGACGATTGCGGCTCATTTCCAAAATGTCGAACATCCCGCCAATCACATACAGGGCCATTGAGCAGGCGGTAAACCGTTTCTTGAAAAACCCGTCTGCACAGGTCCGCCTGCTTCCCGGCGAATACCGATTTAACGTCGATATCAATGTTGATGACCTCCAGCACATGAATGAGCTGATCGAAGCGATAGAAAACATGAAGCCCGCTCATTTGGCGTATACGCTCAGAGGCGGATTGAACGAGACGCTGCAAATCAAAGACACAGTCATCCTGAATCATCGCAGATACCGAACAGCCAGTGAGCTCAAGGTCGGTTATTCTGTCACTCTTAACAATAATGAGGTGGTCTTAACTTGATTTCAACCATATACAGAGAACGCACAGCGGCTGATCTAAAAAGCAGAATCGATCACGTGCTGCTCAACGGCCAAAAAACAGAAATAGTAGATCTCGCCATTGACGGTGCGACCGTCACCGTTCTGACAAAACGTGAGGAAGACATCAAGCATATCGAAACGGTACAAATTTTTGACGAGCTGGGCAATGTGATCACAGAGAGAAAGACTGACCTGGACGTCAGCGAAAACAGAACACTTGATTTCAGATTTACTTTTGAGGTGGTGTAAACATGGCATACGAAGAAAAAACAGACTGGCTTCCGGACGACCCCATCAACGAAGATGACGTCAACCGCTGGGAAAAAGGCATAAAAGACGCCCACACCGACCTGGCTGCCCACAAAAACGACATGAACAACCCCCACAACACAACAAAGGCGCAAATCGGGCTGGGGAACGTAGATAATGTGCAGCAGGCGGCGAAGAAGGATTTTGACAAGCATGTGAATGATGGTACGATTCACATTACTGCTGCTGAAAGGTCAAAGTGGAACAACGCTCAGTTAAGTAAGATATCAGGTGATGATGGAAGGGTCTTTTACAAGAGTGTGACCGAAATTACTGATTATAATGATTTAACCGATACTGGTATGTACTTAATATACAATGACGGCTTGAACGGTCCGGGCCTAAATCAGTGTTTTCTCCTTGTGATGAGCTATAAAAACACACTTGTTCAAATAGCTTATGACGGAATTAAGGGAGAGCAGTCATTTTTTAGAATAAGAAAAAACGATTCTACAACATGGACAGCATGGATTGAATCAGAAACTACAGAGGGGTCTCAAAAGAAAATAGATGCACATGCTAATAAAACAGATATCCACGTAACAAAATCAGATAAAGACAAGTGGAACGACTCACAGCTCTTTAAAATAACTCAGGATAACGGTCTCGCAAAGTACTGTGAAGATGCAGATTTCAATACTGTCATCGAAACTGGATTCTATTACATGAGTGGTGCGACAACAACATTAAATGCTCCTGTTAATAACAATGGTTATTTAATGGTTTATAATTTCAGCACGTATGCATATCAAGAATACACGTCTTATAGCAGTAGTGACACAATATCAACTGGCCGAAGGAAATTCATGAGGAATAAAGTGGCTAACTCAGACGTTTGGACATCTTGGCGTGAGATCGAATCGGTTGAAGGCTCACAGATCAAAGTAGATGCACATGCCAATAAAACAGATATCCACGTAACAAAATCGGATAAAGACAAATGGAATAATGCACAACTATATAGATTAACAGATACTCAAGGTTGCCGAACTAAAATCCCAGATGGGACTGACTTGTTAACACTACCCTCTGGCTTTTACTATGCATTAGGGAACGTCATAACAAATAATCCTGTTTCAGGAGATGGATCATGGTATAACTATGATGTTATCGAAACAGAGGGAGGCGGACGAAAAACAATTTTGGCCTCTAGAAGTTATGACGGAACCTTTTGGACGGCAACGATCCATACAGACGGCGTGTTTAAAGGCTGGAATAAGATCGAGACTGAGGTAAGTGCTCAAACCAAAGCAGATAAAGCGCTAGCTGATGCTAAAAACTATGTTGACTCTAATTATACGAATAATAA
This sequence comes from Bacillus sp. LM 4-2, assembly GCF_000978495.1. NCBI lineage: Bacteria > Bacillati > Bacillota > Bacilli > Caryophanales > Bacillaceae > Bacillus > Bacillus sp. LM 4-2. The sequence continues at coordinate 1,321,598 of NZ_CP011101.1, forward strand.
ATTAACAGTTCTTACAGGCTCTAATGCAATACAAGACGCAAGAACTGGGGGGAATGAATATCCTCCAGGGTTAACACTAATGGATATTGGTCAAGGAAATACTACAGGTTATCCACTTGGTTATGGAATTGTAAAAAATGAGAAATACAGTGATTTTAGATTTACTCAATATTTTTACGGTACAGGAAATGAATCAAATAGTTATATTGATAGTACTGGAACGTGGGTTCGTCACTGGTGGAGTGGTTCCGGCTGGACTGCGTGGCAAAAGATATCAGGGTTTGCTCACGCTAATATTGGGACTACTGGGCGTCAAGCTCTTATTAAAGGAGAAAATAACAAAATTAAATATAACCGTATTATAAAAGATAGCCATAAATTGTTTGATACAAAAAACAATAGGTTTGTAGCCAGTCATGCAGGAATGCATTTAGTCAGTGCTAGTTTATATATAGAAAATACTGAGCGATACTCCAATTTTGAATTATATGTTTATGTAAACGGCACAAAGTATAAATTAATGAATCAATTTAGAATGCCTACCCCTTCCAATAACAGTGATAATGAGTTTAATGCAACTGTTACTGGATCTGTTACAGTTCCGCTTGATGCAGGAGATTATGTTGAAATTTATGTTTATGTTGGTTATTCTGGAGATGTAACACGATATGTTACAGATTCGAATGGAGCTCTCAATTATTTTGATGTTCTGGAGCTTGGCGGAAGAAATTACCCGAGAGTTTAGGAGGTACCTTTATGATCTTATATGATGCCATTATGTACAAGTATCCAAACGCAGTATCGAGAAAGGATTTTGAATTGCGTAATGACGGGAACGGTTCATACATTGAGAAATGGAATCTCCGGGCGCCGTTGCCGACTCAGGCAGAACTCGAATCCTGGTGGGAGGAATCACAAAAAAACCCGCCGTACGAGCCGCCTGATCAGGTGGAGCTTCTCGCTCAAGAATTGTCACAAGAAAAGCTGGCACGCAAGCAGCTTGAAGAATTGAACAAAACATTAGGTAACGAGTTGTCAGATATAAAGCTATCATTACTTTCCTTGAAAGGAGATCTTGCCGAATGAATTATTGGGTGCTTGCCCTCTATTATGAGTGGGCGACAGCAGATATGGTAAAACAAGCATTAGCATATAAAGACTGTTCAATTGAGGATCTGGCAGAGGGTGTGAACAAAAAGCTGATCACAGCTGACCAGTATAAAGAAATTACCGGTAAAGCCATGTAGTAAGGCTTTTTTATTTTGCCTGTTTTTAGATCAAAGGAGGATGAAGATGGTGAAGTATCAATATGAATTTCCTCTCGATAGGACTGGAAAAGCCGGCGCTGTAAAGCCCTATCGAGGAGGAAAAAATGATTTTGTGACACCTGTTTCGAATTTGTCAGGCGTAGCGGAGATTTTAACAAATGCTGCTTTAAAGGCTACTGAGGCATACAGTCAGCTCGGACAGGACAGGCTTGGCGCAGTTCTGATTTCGAAAGTGAAGGGCTGGGCGTATGCAGATCGTGAAGGTACGCTCTTTATAGAAGAAAGTGACAATAACAATGTTTGGACAACGACAGCAGCAGTTAATGTCGCAGCAGGTGTCCTGACAGCGACGGACTGGGTATATCTTTCTAAACGCTATTACCGTTTCCGCTATGTGAACGGGAATCTTCAGCAATCTGAGTTTGTATTATACCAATCAGTCGGTGCGGGTGAGATGGATGTGCGTGTCAATGGAAAAACGCCTTTACAGATTGACTTTGCGGAGAATCAAACACACGATGGACGGCTGAAAGTCGAGGCTCGCAAAACATTTGACTTTGTCTTTCATGAAAATGCAGAGTCCGCCGGCGAGGGGGCAGCTTTACCTGTTGACGGTGCCGCGCATTTACTCGTTGAAATCTACGGCACAGCGGAAATGAGCGAAGTCAAATTTTGGGGCAAATCGGTGTCAGGGCAGAAACTGCCGATCAGAGGCGTGAAAACTGATGATGCCACCTCTGCTTTGAGTACATTAGGAAAAGCTGAGGCATGGGCCTTCGATATTAAAGGGTTTAAGGAGGTCATCATGGAGATCGTCAGTATCACCGGCGGTACTCTCTCGGTAAAAGGGACCGCTGTTTCATAACAGTTTTGGCTCTCGGAAGGGAGGTGATCTGCATGTGAAGGAGGAGTGAATAATGCAGCAAGAGGCAGATGTGAATGTGTTTCAGCAGGACTTAGCAGACATAAAAGGCGAGCACAAAGCACTTGAGCAGAGGGTTTCCGCATTAGAACGCGTGTCTGACCGTCAAGACCAGCAAATCATGACGCTGAACGAAAAATTAAACAAAATTGAAGAAAACACTACGTGGATTAAACGCACCATCACAGGTGCCATCATTACAGCAGTGTCTACAGGCATCATTGGCGGAGCCATCGCCATTATGTACAGCCTGCTGCAGCATTAAAGGGGGATTTTCATGAACACGTTTGACAAGGGCACGGTCATCAGGACGGTGCTTCTTTTAATTGCTTTAATCAACCAGACCATGCTGATGCTCGGCAAATCACCATTGGACATTCAGGAGGAGCAGGTCAATCAGCTCGCTGACGCTCTTTATTCAGCTGGTTCCATCGCATTTACAATTGGAACGACACTTGCCGCTTGGTTTAAAAACAACTATGTAACAGAAAAAGGAAAAAAACAGCGCGACTTGTTAAGGGACAATAATCTGACGAAATAAGGAGAGATGAAAATGGTTAACATTATTCAAGACTTTATTCCGGTTGGCGCAAATAACCGTCCAGGCTACGCAATGACGCCGCTTTACATTACGGTGCACAATACAGCGAATACCGCAGTAGGAGCGGATGCTGCAGCGCATGCCCGCTATTTGAAAAATCCTGATACGACGACAAGCTGGCATTTTACAGTTGATGATACAGAAATTTATCAGCATCTGCCTTTAAATGAAAACGGCTGGCATGCGGGAGACGGAAATGGCAGCGGCAACCGGGCTTCTATTGGAATTGAAATTTGCGAAAATGCCGATGGCGATTTTGCAAAAGCAACAGCAAATGCCCAGTGGCTCATCAAAACATTAATGGCTGAACATAATATCAGTCTCGCCAATGTCGTCCCTCATAAGTATTGGTCAGGGAAGGAATGTCCGCGAAAATTGTTAGATACGTGGGATTCGTTCAAAGCAGGAATTGGGGGAGGCGGCAGCCAAACTTACGTCGTGAAACAGGGCGACACACTTACATCTATAGCGAGAGCATTTGGTGTTACGGTTGCTCAGCTGCAAGAGTGGAACAATATCGAAGACCCGAATCTTATTCGCGTTGGTCAAGTATTAATTGTAAGTGCTCCATCGGCTGCTGAAAAACCCGAGCTCTATCCGCTCCCTGATGGTATCATTCAATTGACAACACCTTATACATCAGGAGAACACGTCTTTCAGGTGCAACGAGCACTTGCGGCTCTGTATTTTTACCCTGATAAAGGCGCTGTTAACAACGGAATTGACGGCGTTTACGGACCGAAAACAGCTGACGCAGTTGCCCGTTTTCAGTCTGTTAACGGTCTAACTGCTGACGGTATCTACGGGCCTGCGACGAAAGAGAAGATCGCAGCGCAATTAAGCTGATCAAAGACCATAAAAATCCCGGAGCCGCTCCGGGATTTATTTTTTCTTCTTCAACTTTTTTATAATTCCAGCACTGCGCTCCCTCACCCGAAGCGAGTACCCGGAAAGCCCAAACCTTCCGTAATCAACAAACTTCACACGCCTCACCAATTTTTTCACTGTATCACCTGACATTATCCTCTGTTTGTATTTATTATATGTCACCCTTTAAGAAAAGGAATAAGGACAAGAGCTGTTTTCCCTTGTCCTTTTAGTGTGATCATGCTTTTTTTCGTTTATACTCGTCAATCAGCCGTTCGTTTTCTTTGAAGATTCTTGCTGTATGCGGACTGACTTGATAGCTTGCGACACTGGTGGTTGAACGTTTTTTCAGGATTTTAAACGGCTTCGCCGCTCTGGGCTCGCATCTGTTTTGAAACGCACGTTCCATTATCCTTCACCTTCCTCCTCAATTGGCAGCACCAAATCATATATGCTCGTTAATGACGTAAATAGCAAATAATCAAATTCCGTGACAATGCTGTCAGACGTCAGCTTGATGACATAGTTCTGTGTCTCGATGGTAAAAGGGATGAGAACCACTTTTCCGTATTGGTCGTAATAAACATCCTTTCGATCGAGCCGTGTTTGTACATCTGCCGGATCATCCATATGCTCGGTTAACCGGTCTTTATCAGCCTGTGTCGAATAGTGGCAAAGAGAAGCCGTTAAGTTCATTTTATCAGCATAGGTTTTCAGCAGCTTATCAATACCTTCAGCATAAGCATCTATACTTCCATAATAAACATGGATCGGTTCGTTTTTCAATAGGTATTGGTATGTTTTCAGCCGATTGAGATACATGTGGAGCATTTCGTTGTTTTCTTCAAGAATTTCTCTTGTGTCTGTTTCAAGCTCGCTGCCGGCCAGTTTTTTGACGTATGCACTTAAGAAGATAAAAGCATCAATCAAAGCAAAACTGACTGCGACAATGAGATACCGTTCCCAGTGGGTAAATAGGGAAGTGGGCTCATATGTCCAGTATACCATAGCGCCCAGAACAAACAGCAAATACCAAGTTTTCCGGATGGCGGACATTTTTTCTTTGACCTTCGCTTCGAAACGCCACGTGGCATATACGTATAACCCCAGTCCGGCCACGATGCACCAGACCATGATCTGAAAGAATAAAACCATATTCGAATCCCTCACATCTGAAATAGGTTCTGCTTATTGTATTCGAGAGATCCGGATGGTTTTCCTGTTCCATCAAAAAAACCGCTCCTTTGACAGAAGCGGTGTGACATTAAAATATCATATTTAAAATAAAGTAGGCGATGGCACCAAGTGTCGCTGAAATCGGAAGCGTGATGACCCATGTAATGAGCATTCGCTTGGCCGTACCCCAGTTTACGCCTTTTACGCGGTGGGACGCACCGACGCCAAGAATTGATGAAGAAATGACGTGGGTTGTACTGACCGGCAAATGAATAAACGTGGCGCCGAAAATAATGGCTGCTCCGGTTAAGTCAGCGGAAACACCGTTTACCGGACGGATTTTCATGATCTTTCCGCCAACGGTTTTGATGATTTTCCAGCCGCCGATTGATGTTCCGAGACCCATGGCTGTCGCGCAGGCGAATTGCACCCAGGTAGGAATATCATTAGCAGAAGTATGTAAATTCGCTGTGATGAGAGCCATTGTGATAATTCCCATTGCTTTTTGCGCATCGTTTGTTCCGTGTGTATACGATTGCAGGGCAGCTGTTACAATCTGCACTCTGCGGAATTGCTTATTCGTTTTCGCCAAGTTGCTGTCTTTGAAAATCAGCTTAACGATGCTATAAAGAATAAAACCAAGGACAAAGGCAATAATTGGTGATAGGATCAGTGCTTCAATGATTTTAATGAAGCCCTTATAGTTTAACGCTGCAAATCCGGCTGCCGCAATGGCTGCACCGGCAATAGCGCCGATGATGGCATGGGATGAGCTGCTTGGGATACCGTAGTACCATGTGATAAGGTTCCAGGCAATTGCAGCGAGTAGCGCAGCCAAAATGACAACAGAGCCATTTTCCAGCGTATAAGGATCTACGATGTCTTTCGTAATGGTTTTGGCAACACCTGTAAACGTCATTGCTCCGACAAAGTTCATCACAGCAGCCAATATAATGGCATGGCGTGGTTTTAACGCTTTTGTTGATACCGAAGTCGCAATTGCGTTTGCCGTATCATGAAACCCGTTGATGAAATCAAACGCCAGAGCACAAATGACTATTAGTATCGTTAATATTAATAGAATATCCATTTTTACCCCTCGTTACGCGTTTTTCATAATGATGGTTTCAAGATTATTGGCAACACTTTGACAAGAGTCGGCGATTTCTTCAAGCGTTTCGTAAATTTCACGATATTGAATGACTTTGATTGGGTCTGTTTCATTTCCGAAAAGATTCTTTAATGATTTTCTGTGCAAGTTGTCACAGCTGTGCTCATACTCTTTTATTTTGATTGCGTGAGGCTGAATATCCTTTAAGCGATTTTCTGCCAGCAGCTCGATCGTAATCAAAATCTCTTTCGCACATTCTCTGATGTATCCGCTGAATTTATCGATATGCTCGTCTGATGAAGTAATTGAGAAAATTTCCATCATGGCAGAGAAATGTTCGATTCCGTCAAGCACATCATCCAAGCTGTTTGTCAGCTGAAGGATATCTTCGCGCTCAATAGGAGTGATGAACGCTTTGTTAAGCTCTTTAATCATGACATGAACATGATTGTCACCTTTTGTTTCATATTCCTTTAACGTATCTGCAAATTCTTTAAGAGTCGTTTGGTTAGTGACCTTAAAATTCACAAAATATTCTGCAGTTTCGTCTATGTTCTTTGCAATTTCTGTTAAAAGGAGTGAGAACTTATCTTTTTTTCTTCTTATCATTAAAAACCCTCCATAGTTTGAATGAACAATGCACACATCAAATTATTATATAGCCTTTTGTCGAAAAAAAACAGGTAAAGTCGAAAAAAACGTATCTTGACTTTTTTGATAAATCGTGTCTCCTTATTTTGACCTACTTCGCTTTAAAAAAACGACCCAAGTTTGCAAAAACTTTCTGCTTAACGTAAAAAGTATATCAAAAGTTGTGTTTTTCCTGTCAACTTTTATCTTCTGTTTCACCAAAAAACGGTTCCCTAAACAAGGGAACCGTTTTATCAGCTTGCTTTTCGTTTTTTCATCCCGTAATAAACAGGCAGTCCGGCAAGGCCGATGAGGATGGATAATCCGCAGCTCATTGTATCTGTAATGAGTGTGCTGCCTAACACAAAGAAGGAGCCCGCGATTGCCAGAATTGGCATAAATGGATAAAGAGGAACACTGTAGGCGCGCTTTTCTCCCTTTGTTCGCTTGCGGAGAATAAACACTGCAAAAAAGGCCATCACATAAAAAATGTAGATCATGAAAATAGAGATTTCTGAGAGCTTATCAGGGTTGCTGATCAGCATCATAATCAAAGCCAAAGCAATTTGAAAAGAAATCGCAATCCATGGTGTGCGGAACGACGGGTGTACATGTGACAGTTTTTCAGCAAATGGAAGCTGTTTGCGTTCCGCCATTGCAAATGAAACACGCGGGAAAGAAAGCACCTTTCCATTTAAGCACCCAAAGATGCTGACGATAATCCCTACACTGATCAGCTTTCCGCCAATTGACCCGAACAGCATGGTTGCCGCGGTGCTTGTCGCATTTTCACCAAGCGTGACAATTTCGTTCGCTGACAGGATGTGAAGCAATGCAAAATTAATGAAAATATAGATCGCCGTTACAATTAATAATCCGCCCGTCATAGCGCGTGGCAGCAGCTTTTCGGGATTTTTCATTTCTCCGCCGAGAGCGGCAAGGAGAATCCATCCGTCATAAGCAAACAACGTAGCTAAAATAGCCGCCCCGAAGTTCATATCAGAAATGCTTTCGTTTACTGCTGTGAAGATGTGCTGATCGCCTTTCCAAAGGCCAAAGATGATGATGCAGGCAATCGGAATCAGTTTTCCGATCGTTGTCAGCGTTTGGACAAAACCGCCGTATTTTGTACCGATAATATTAATGACGCATAAAAAGAGAACTGCTATAATTCCAATGACTTTTGATAGTCCAGATCCCCAGCCGAAAAGATTCGCCATTAAAGATCCAAAATATAAACCCAGCGCGCCAATAATCGCCGGGCCGTAAATGATAATCTGCACCCAGCCGCACAAAAATCCCCAAAACTCGCCGTACACTTCTTCAAGGTACGTATAAAGCCCGCCGGTTTTTGGAATCTGCGTTCCGATTTCCGCGATTGTCAAACCGCCCGCCAGTGTTAAAATACCGCCTAACAGCCAGGCGAAAAGCGCCATTTTTGAATCGCCTGAATAAGCAAGCACAGCGCCGGGCTTCATAAAAACACCAGAACCGATAATGGTTCCGATGACAAGAGTAAGGGCAAACAAGAGGCCTATCTCTTTTTTCAAACCGTTGTCTTCAGAATGCATGTCCTTAACCTCCTATGATGTTGAAGCTTCATGTTGAAGAATCTATTTTTTCATATTGTAAACCCTATTTTAGAAAAGTGAAATAAAATAAATTTTCTGATTTTCGAAATTTGCTTTGGGTACAGCAGATAAAACTGTGGAAACACCTGTTTTAACGATCTATAAACGAATAAAATTCATGATTTTTATTTACAAAGTTCGTGTTTTCTGTATTAGGATTTTAGCCGGTACAGAGGGGAGGTGAGAATTCAGAAAGTGAACGAACCTTCGGTGAAGCTGATATGTTGACTTTCTCATGCGAATAAAATACTTTGTTATTAGAACAATAAATATACAACTATGATATGATATCTTGAAATCGAGATAAAATAACCTGGAGGGACAGCATATGAAAGTTAACGGCATTCACCACGTATCGGCATTAACGGCCGACGCACAAAAAAACTTGGATTTCTATAAGAAAGTATTAGGATTAAAGCTCGTCAAAAAATCCGTCAATCAGGATGAACCGACCATGTACCATCTGTTCTACGGAGATGAAGTGGCAAACCCGGGAACTGAGCTGACGTTTTTCGAGATTCCCCGCATTGCACCGTTTCATGCAGGAACAAACAGTATTTCTTCTATTGGTTTGCGCGTCCCAAGCACAGAAGCCCTGCATTACTGGAAAGAACGTTTTGAAGAGCAGCAAGTAACGCACAGCGGCATCTCCAAAAGAGCCGGACGTGACATAATGGCATTTCAAGATCATGAAGGGCAGCGACTTGTGCTGACTGCTGATGAGGAAGGAAAAGGATATGGCCTGCCTGTTAAACAGAGCGGCATTCCGGAAGAATTTTCGTTTCGCGGGTTAGGGCCGGTTGAACTGACTGTGCCATATGCTGAACCAACTTTACACGTATTGACGAATATTCTTGGATTTACAGAAATCAGCCGTGAACCAGTCGAAGGGCAAGGAACCGCCGTTATTCTGGAATCAGGAGAAGGCGGTGCTGCAACGGAAATCCATTTAATAGAAAGAAACGATCTTCCGCGCGAGCGTCAAGGCAAAGGGAGTGTTCACCACGTCGCATTTCGGGTAAGAGATGAAGAAGAACTTGCCGGGTGGCACCGGATCATCAGCCGCGAAGGCTTTAGCAATTCAGGCATAGTTGAGCGCTACTATTTCAAGGCGCTGTATTTCAGAGAACCGAACGGCATTTTGTTCGAGTTATCAACAGACGGACCGGGCTTTATGGTAGATGAAAATCTTGATGAGCTTGGCCAAACGATCGCTCTTCCGCCGTATCTTGAGCATCGAAGAGCTGAAATTGAAGCAAAATTGAAACCGATCCAGTAAATTGTGATTCATTTGCCTTCCGGCGTGCCGGAAGGCTTTTTTATTTTGGGAAAACGCATCGCCGATTACGATTTGGAGAAGGGCTTGAAACCAGCTGTATATAGGATGATTGGCATGAAATGGCCTCGGCAAAAATATTGTCTTTGTTTATTAATAGTTTATTCATATTTGCTTGTTACACTATTTCCAAGTTAGCCAAAAGGAGTGAAAAACACGTGGAAAAGAAAAAACGCGAGCTGGATATTTTCCTCATCCTCATTTTGCTCGCATCTGCATTCTTAAATATCTATAACATCTGGAATGATGATACGGTGAATCCTTATTACACCGCTGCAGTCACAAGTATGATGCAAAGCTTTCATAATTTTTTCTATGCCTCATTCGACGCGGCGGGGTTTATAACGGTTGATAAACCGCCTATTACGTTCCAGATACAAACCATCAGCGCACTTATATTCGGTATGCACGGCTGGAGCGTCATCCTGCCTCAGGCACTTGCTGGTGTAGGTTCTGTCCTTTTAATGTATCTGTTAATAAAACCGACATTCGGTAAGACAGCAGCAAGAATTGCCTCTTTCATCATGGCATGTACACCGATTGCTGTAGCTGTAGCACGTACAAACAATGTTGATGCATTACTGGTATTTTTCTTATTGCTTGCTACATGGCTTCTCTTTAAAGCGATCAGAAAAGGAAAGCTGATCTGGCTGTTAGCAGCATTTTTCGTTGTTGGAGTAGGTTTTAATACAAAAATGCTGCAGGCTTACATGATTTTACCGGCTTTCTTATTGTTCTATCTGATTGCGGCAAACGCCACAATCAAGAAAAAAATCGTTTCATTGGTAAGTGCGTTAGCCGTATTAGCAGCTGTTTCGTTATCGTGGCCGCTCATTGTCGACAATATCCCTGCAAGCAAGCGGCCTTATATCGGAAGCAGCCAAACCAACTCTGTTTTGGAATTGGCTTTCGGCTATAACGGAATCCAGCGGCTGACAGGCCAAAATTCAGGCGGCGGCCAGGGTGCGCCAAACAAAGACGCTTCAAAAGAAATGTCTTCTTCTGATAACACTCAAGCACCGCCTAATCAGTCATCAAGCAGCAGCTCATCAAATGATGACAAATCTTCAAATGGCAATATGGCGGCGCCTCCATCCAATGGCCAAATGCCAAGCGGCGGTCAAGGAGGCCCTCCAAGCGGCGGAGATGGCGGCCAAGGCGGACCCGGCGGAGACGGAGGGAAAGGCGGTACAGGAACCGGTTCGAAAATGCAATCAGGTTCAGGGATGTTTGGAACGGGAACACCTGGTCCACTGCGGCTTTTCCAAACAGAGTTATCTGATCAAATCAGCTGGCTTCTGCCATTTGCGATATTTGGAATCGCAGGCTTACTGATCGCAGGCGCGAGAGAAAGAAGAAGATTATCTGTAGAGCAGAAGGAAACGGTGTTCTGGGTTGCGTGGCTTGTACCGATTGCCGGATTCTTCAGTGTCGCAGAATTTTTCCATCATTATTATCTCATCATGCTGGCACCGCCGATTGCGGCTCTTGTCGGTGCGGGATGGGTTGCCCTTGTTCATCTGTATCGCAATCAGACAGGCTGGAAAGCATGGCTTTTGCCGGGAGCAATTATTGCGACAACTGGATTTGAATTGTTTATTCTCAGAAACTACAACGATCAAATCGGTGTTGGATGGAGTATCGGGGTAGGTGTTATCGGCGTGTTGTCAGCGATTGCTTTGCTGCTGTTTAAACAGCGCCAAAAACCGTTCAGTTATTATGTTTCACTTGCAGCTCTCCTCGCATTGCTGGTGATGCCGATTTATTGGGCAAGTACGCCACTTCTGTACGGAGGCAACAGCTCACTGCCTGAAACAGGCCCTCAGCTCGCATCAATGGGCGGAAAAGGCATGGGAATGTCTGATGCGACTGTAAATGAAAAACTGATCAAATATCTAGAGGAGAACAACTCCGGAGCTGAATACCTATTTGCCACAACCGATTCGAACACAGCGGCACCATATATCATTAAAACGAAAAAAGCTGTCATGGCTATTGGCGGATACAGCGGTTCTGACCCGGCGATCACACTGACTCAATTCAAAAAACTTGTAAAAGAAGGAAAAGTGAAATACTTCTTGGCTTCTGGAATGGGAAGAGGCGGAAACAATGACATTGTTGAATGGGTTGAGAAAAATGGAAAAGAAGTAGCATCAGAAAAATGGCAATCAAGTTCTGATCAAAAAACAGAAAATACTGATTCGGCTGATACATCAAGCAGCAAGGCTTCAGGTGAAAACGGCAAAATGGGCGGACCTGGCGGAATGAATCAGTCAGCAACATTATACGAACTACATGCTGATGAATAGGAGGCAAAAACATGAGCAGACATATTCAATATTCAATTGTTGTACCTGTGTATAATGAAGAGCTTGTCATTCATGAAACCTATCAGCGCTTAAAAGAGGTCATGGATCAAACGAAGGAAAACTACGAGCTGCTTTTTGTCAACGATGGCAGCAAAGACCGCAGTATTGAGATTTTAAGAGAGCACAGCCTGATCGATCCGAGAGTGAAAATTATTGATTTTTCAAGGAATTTTGGACACCAGATCGCCATTACGGCGGGTATGGATTATGCACAGGGGAATGCAATCGTCGTCATTGACGCCGATTTGCAGGACCCTCCTGAACTGATTTTAGATATGATTGAAAAGTGGAAGGAAGGCTACGAGGTCGTGTACGCCGTGCGGACTAAACGAAAAGGGGAAACCTTTTTCAAAAAACAAACTGCGGCTATGTTTTACCGGCTTCTCAGCGGTATGACAGATATTGATATCCCGATTGATACGGGGGATTTTCGTCTCATGGACAGAAAAGTCTGTGATGAAATGAAAAGATTAAAAGAAAAAAATCCATTTGTCAGAGGGCTAGTCAGCTGGGTGGGTTTCAAACAGACAGCGGTCGAGTATGTACGTGATGAAAGGCTCGCCGGAGAAACAAAGTACCCGCTCAAGAAAATGCTGAAGCTGTCAATGGACGGCATCACGACATTTTCACATAAACCGTTGAAGCTGGCAAGCTATGCGGGGATTTTAATGTCAGGTGCTGGATTTCTGTATATGTTTATCGTGCTGTATCTGAAACTATTCACAGACAGCACGATTACCGGCTGGTCATCACTTATTGTGATCCAGCTCCTGTTCAGCGGCATTGTCCTTCTGGTTTTGGGCGTGATCGGCGAATATATCGGCAGAATCTACGATGAAGCCAAAGACAGGCCGCTTTACATCGTCCAAAAATCGTATGGAATTGAAAATAAAAGGCTCTATAGAGACCAGCATATGTCATAACCTCAAACCCCCTGTCCGTAATGGACAGGGGGTTTTTATGCTCTGAGCCCGATCTAAAGCAAAAGATGCTGATAGATATATGGAAATTGGGTAAAGAAGAGATTGTGAGCTTGTACTGCGGTTCAGTCATGCCGAAATAAAAACAGCAAAACTTAAAGATTTCGTCATCGGCTTTGCTGCATGTCAGCTGTTATATTGGGGGGCTTTTAAGAAACGCATGATTAGAGCCGTACCAGTTATGTTTAATAGAATACTGGTACCCAATACAATTCCCCACGTCAACGTCGATTCAGAGAGAAGAAAGCTCAGCAAAAGAAAAGCCAATCCTGCGCAGATCATACCCAGTCCCACGGTTTTCATGTTCATGCCTCCTAGCAAACGATGTTTCTAACATCTGATGAGAATGATGTCAATCTGTATGATATACGGATATCTCTTCAGAAAGTTTCATAGAACAATTAGGTCTTTTATCTAATAAAAAGCCTCAGACCGCTTTTGCGGCCTGAGGCATTATGTCTTACGAAGTTTTCTCTTCTTTTTGATCAAGTTTAATTTTTTTCGTCATTTCTTTGCCGTTTCGGAGAATTTTCACTTCAACGGTATCACCGATCTTTGCGTCTTTATATAAGATATTGCGCAATTCACTGCCTGTATCAATTTCTTTACCTTTTAGGCCGATGATAATATCCTCCGCTTTTAATCCGGCCTTTTCAGCAGGAGAGCCTGAAGCGACCTCACGGATGTAAACACCTTTATTCAGCTGGCTGCCGAACAGGCCGAGTGTGCCTTCTTGGTAATTTTGCGGCACTTGTTCCAGATCAAGCATGCTGACACCGATATATGGACGTTCAATTTGTCCTTTAGACAGCAGTTCTTCAGCAATCGGTTTTACGTCATTGCTTGGAATGGCAAATCCGATACCCTCAACATCATCCTCACTGATTTTCATACTGTTAATGCCGACAATTTTGCCGTCTGTATTTAACAAAGGACCGCCGCTGTTACCTGGATTAATTGCTGCGTCTGTCTGAATGACGTTAATGCTCGTTTCGCCGGCTGATGTAGACATTGAAACCGTTCTGTCCACGCCGCTTACAATTCCTTGTGTTACTGTGCGGGACAGGTCTTTTCCAAGCGGATCCCCAATCGCAATAACGGTCTCGCCTGTTCTAAGATCAGATGAATCACCGAAGTGTGCCACTTTTGTGACGTGGTCATCACTGATTTGGAGGACGGCTAAATCAGTTAACGAGTCACTGCCTACCAGCTTTGCAGTAACCTCAGTGCCGTCATATAAAGATACCTTCAGTGATGATGCCCCTTCTACGACGTGGTTATTTGTAATGATATAAGCCTTGCCATTCTCTTTTTTGAAAATGACACCTGACCCTGAACCGCTTTCTGTATCTTCGCTGGAATCAGAAGAACTAGAGCCGAACAAAGAGCTGTTTGATTGTGCCTGAAGATTTGTAATACCGACAATCGCTGGTGAAAGGTCTTCTACCATATCTGAGATTTTAGAAGAGTCCTCGCTCTTGAATGCAGATGAGCTGCTTGAGCTTGATGAGCTTTTTTTAGATTCAGAGGAGGTGCTTGTTGCTGTAACAGATTGCGTTTGCTGCTGGCTGGATGATTGTTTTGCAGTGTCCTGAGAATCATGGTCGCCAAGCGGTGTAAACGTGTAAATGCCAAGGGCAAGACTGCCGCCGATCACTCCGCCAAGCAACGGTCTGAACCATCCGAAGCCTCGTTTTTTCTTCTCCTGATCATGAATGACATTGCGGGCCGAGTAGGAGGTGCTCTGATCGTTCTCTTTCGTTAAAAAGACCTCATTCTCATTACCTTTCGTTCTGTTTTCATCACGATAGTTATCCATCATGTTCACTCCGTTTCTCTATTTTCACATGTCTATTTATATTGATAGGTTTATGACTTGAGTTTATCATAAACAAAAACTGTGGGATAAAAATGAAAAGATTATGGGAAATTGTGAAAAAGTGCGGAAAACGGTACACTTCATATTGTATATGAAAGGACTGAGTCGATGGAACAGATTGGATTGATTGGATATGGCAGCATGGCGGATATGATCGCCAGACAGCTGTTGAAACATGGACAAATAAAAGAGAATGAGCTATTTATTGAGACGAGAACGAAGGGGGAGCGGCTGCGGGCACTCATGTCAGATTATCCAAACGTATCGGCTGATCCGTTGGAGAATTGGGCAAATACGTGCCAATTGATTTTGATATGCGTCCCGCCGCTCCATGTCATCGAAACAATGCGCCGTCTGCACCCGTATGTGAACAGAAATACTCACATCGTATCCATAGCTGCCGGTGTGCCGCTGCGTCTTTTGGAGGCAGAAACAGAAGCTGGTATCTCACGTGTTATTCCTGCCATTACGTCCGAAGCAGAAGCTGGCATCTCACTTGTCGTTCACAGTGAAGCACTGGCTGCAGAGAAAAAAGAATATCTGAATGAATTGTTATCGGTTTTCAGCCGTGTACGAGAAATCAAAGAATCGAATTTAGATGCGGCCAGCAATTTAACGAGCTCGGCACCGGGATTCATAGCCGCAATCTTTGAAGAACTGGCACTGTCTGCCGTCAGAAACAGCAGCCTGTCCAAAGAAGAAGCCTTTGATTTTCTGATTCATTCGCTATACGGAACTGGCAAGATGCTGATCGAAAAAAATATGTCTTTCGAGGAGACGCTGGAACGTGTCGCAACCAAAGGCGGAATAACGGGAGAGGGAGCTGAGGTGATACGCGCCTCTGTGCCAGACGTTTTTGATGAGGTGTTTGAAAGAACCCTGAAAAAATATGAACTGCTTACAGAACAGGTTGGTAAACAGACATGAATCCTTGAAAGAGGATTCTTTTTTTATCACTGAGTGGTTGAGATTTTCCCCAGTTATATTGCATTTTTCCTCTTTTTTTAATATAATCTGTTAGAATATTCATAATTTAGTAAAAAAGGAGGAGCGTTATGAAATTGTACATGTCAGTAGATATGGAAGGTATTTCGGGTCTTCCGGACGATACCTTTGTGGATTCCGGCAAGCGGAATTATGAACGCGGACGGCTTATCATGACTGAAGAAGCAAACTACTGTATTGCTGAAGCGTTTAACAGCGGGTGTACCGAGGTGCTGGTCAATGACAGTCATTCGAAGATGAATAATCTGATGGTTGAAAAGCTTCACCCTGAAGCAGACTTGATTTCTGGTGACGTCAAACCATTTTCAATGGTGGAGGGACTGGATGATACGTTTACAGGCGCTTTGTTTCTCGGTTATCATGCGAGAGCCTCGACTCCCGGTGTCATGTCACACAGCATGATTTTCGGCGTCCGTCATTTTTACATAAACGATCGGCCTGTCGGTGAGCTTGGATTAAATGCATACGTTGCCGGTTATTATGATGTCCCGGTATTAATGGTAGCCGGGGATGACCGGGCGGCGAAGGAAGCGGAAGAGCTTATCCCGAACGTGGCGACAGCCGCAGTCAAACAAACCATTTCAAGATCCGCAGTGAAGTGCTTGTCCCCTGCGAAAGCCGGACGGCTGTTGACAGAAAAAACCGCGTTTGCCCTGCAAAACAAGGACAAAGTCAAGCCGCTCACACCGCCTGACAGGCCGGTTCTGAGCATTGAATTCGCCAATTATGGCCAAGCAGAATGGGCGAATCTGATGCCAGGAACGGAAATCAAGACGGGAACTACAACCGTTCAATTTCAGGCGAAGGACATGCTTGAAGCCTATCAGGCGATGCTTGTCATGACTGAGCTTGCGATGCGGACATCATTCTGCTAAAGGGGTGTTTTAGGCTTTGGCGCGATACATGATAAAGCGTTTTTGGGCAATGGCAGCTACGATTTTGGTGATTACCACCCTGACTTTTGTTCTCATGAAGGTCATTCCCGGATCTCCTTTTAACGAGGAGAGAGGCACAAATGAAGCCGTTCAAAAAAATCTCGAAGCCTACTATCACTTAGACGATCCTCTCATTTTCCAATACATTTTCTACTTAAAATCCATCATTACATTCGATTTCGGACCTTCAATTAAAAAACCGTCGGACAGCGTAAATGATATGCTGGAACGCGGATTTCCCGTTTCCTTTGAGCTTGGGATGACAGCGATTGTCATTGCTGTGATTTCTGGGCTGGTGCTGGGCGTAATCGCTGCACTCCGCCGCAATGGCTTTTTGGACTACGCCGCGATGAGTCTTGCAGTACTCGGCATCTCCATCCCGAATTTTATTCTGGCAACATTGCTCATTCAGCAATTTGCTGTCAATCTCAAACTATTTCCCGCTGCGACATGGACGAGCCCGATTCATATGGTGCTTCCGACCGCAGCGCTTGCTGTAGGGCCAATGGCGATCATTGCCAGGCTGACACGCTCGAGCATGGTTGAAGTTCTGACACAGGATTATATCCGCACAGCAAAAGCAAAAGGGCTTTCTCCGTTCAAAATTATCGTAAAACACGCACTCAGAAATGCACTCATGCCCGTCATTACCGTCCTGGGCACACTCGTCGCCAGCATCTTAACAGGAAGCTTTGTCATTGAAAAAATCTTTGCCATTCCGGGAATGGGAAAATATTTTGTTGAAAGCATTAATCAGCGGGACTATCCCGTGATTATGGGAACGACCGTTTTTTACAGCGTCATTCTGATTATCATGCTGTTTTTGGTCGATTTGGCCTACGGTCTCTTAGATCCGCGCATTAAACTGCATAAGAAAGGGTGAAGCGTGTGAATCTCCCTGTACAAACGGATGAACGCCAGCCAGAACAGCACAATCAGGTGCCTGATGAGTGGTTTGTCTCGAATCAGGAAAAAAATCGGGAAGCCGATTCGGTCAAGCGGCCGAGTTTATCATACACGCAGGATGCCTGGAGGAGGCTGAAAAAAAATAAATTAGCGATGGCCGGACTCTTTATTCTTTTATTTCTTTTTGTCATGGCAGTTATCGGGCCCTTTTTATCGCCCCATAGTGTCGTACGTCAATCGCTGACAGAACAAAATCTTCCGCCCTCAGCCGATCATTGGTTCGGCACCGATGAACTCGGCCGGGATGTGTTTACCCGAACATGGTATGGCGCGAGAATCTCGTTGTTTGTCGGCGTGATGGCAGCACTGATTGATTTTTTGATCGGTGTCATTTACGGAGGCGTTGCCGGCTATAAAGGCGGCAGGATTGACAGCATTATGATGCGGATTATCGAAGTGCTGTACGGACTGCCGTATCTGCTTGTTGTCATTTTGCTGATGGTGCTCATGGGACCGGGACTGGGCACGATTATTGTGGCGCTTACTGTGACCGGGTGGGTCGGCATGGCGAGAATTGTAAGAGGCCAGGTGCTTCAGATTAAAAATTATGAATATGTACTCGCCTCGAAAACCTTTGGCGCGAAAACCTTTCGCATCATCCGGAAGAATTTGCTGCCGAATACTATGGGAGCGATCATCGTACAAATGACATTAACCGTACCTGCCGCCATATTCGCAGAATCATTTTTAAGCTTTCTCGGCCTCGGCATACAGGCTCCGTTTGCAAGTTGGGGCGTGATGGCGAATGACGGCCTGCCTACGATTTTATCTGGGCATTGGTGGCGCCTGTTTTTTCCGGCCTTTTTCATATCTCTGACGATGTACGCGTTTAATGTGCTGGGGGACGGATTGCAGGATGCGCTTGACCCTAAGCTGAGGAGGTAGCTGTATGGAAAAAGTTCTGTCAGTCCAAAATCTGCACGTGTCTTTTACGACTTACGGCGGGACGGTTCAGGCGGTCAGAGGGGTGAGCTTTGATTTGTATAAAGGAGAAACCTTTGCGATCGTCGGCGAATCCGGCTGCGGCAAAAGCGTTACCTCCCAAAGCATCATGGGCCTGCTTCCGCCTTATTCGGCGAAGGTGACAGACGGCAGCATTCTATTTAAAAACAAAGACCTTTGCCGTCTCTCTGACAAAGAAATGAGAGGTATAAGGGGAGCCGACATTTCTATGATTTTTCAAGACCCGATGACGGCGTTAAACCCTACGCTGACTGTCGGCGACCAGCTGGGGGAAGCGCTATTGCGCCACAAAAAAATGAGCAAAAAAGCGGCACGGAAAGAGGTGCTTTCCATGCTGTCATTGGTTGGTATTCCAGATCCCGAAGAGCGCCTAAAGCAATATCCCCACCAATTCAGCGGCGGCATGAGACAGCGGATTGTCATTGCGATGGCGCTGATTTGCGAGCCTGACATCTTAATTGCGGATGAACCGACCACCGCCCTGGATGTAACCATTCAGGCACAGATTTTAGAGCTGTTTAAAGAGATTCAGAGAAAAACGAATGTGTCTGTCATTCTGATTACACATGATTTAGGGGTCGTTGCCCAGGTAGCTGACAGAGTCGCAGTCATGTATGCCGGGAAAATGGCGGAAATCGGCACGAGAAAAGATATTTTTTATCAGCCGCAGCACCCTTATACAAAAGGCCTGCTGGGTTCTGTCCCGCGGCTGGATTTAGATGGCGCTGAGCTGATCCCAATCGACGGAACGCCGCCGGATTTATTTTCGCCTCCGCCGGGCTGCCCGTTTGCCGCCCGCTGTCCGAACAGGATGGTTGTGTGTGACAGGGTGTACCCGGGCCAGACGATCAGATCTGACTCGCACACCGTCAACTGCTGGCTGCAGGATCAACGAGCAGAGCATGCGGTGCTGTCAGGAGATGCGAAGGATTGAACATGAAAAGGGGGAAGAGGATGAAACGAGTGAAAAAGCTATTGGGCATGGGTCTTGCATTAGGACTTTCGTTTGCGCTGATGGGGTGCACAGCAAATGAACAGGCCGGAAAAGAAGGCAGTCATGATAAGGCAAAAACCAGCGGAGAAAAGGTGCTGTATGTAAATAATGAAAATGAACCGACTTCATTCGATCCGCCGATCGGCTTTAATAATGTGTCATGGCAGCCGTTAAATAACATCATGGAGGGGCTGACGCGTCTTGGCAAAGATCATGAGCCTGAGCCGGCAATGGCGGAGAAGTGGTCTGTTTCGAAAGATAATAAAACTTACACATTTACGATTCGGGAAAATGCGAAATGGACAAACGGAGATCCTGTAACAGCCGGAGACTTCGAATACGCGTGGAAGCGGATGCTTGATCCGAAAAAAGGCGCTTCATCAGCATTCCTAGGTTATTTTATTGAAGGCGGCGAAGCATATAACAGCGGGAAAGGGAAAAAAGACGATGTGAAGGTGACGGCAAAGGATGATCGAACCCTTGAAGTTACACTGGAAGCACCGCAAAAATATTTTCTGAGCGTTGTGTCCAATCCTGCGTATTTTCCGGTAAATGAAAAGGTCGATAAAGACAATCCAAAGTGGTTTGCTGAGGCGGATACATTTGTCGGAAACGGCCCGTTTAAGCTGACGGAATGGAAGCATGATGACAGCATCACTATGGAGAAAAGCGACACGTATTGGGATAAGGATACCGTGAAGCTTGATAAGGTGAAATGGGCGATGGTCAGTGACAGAAATACAGATTATCAGATGTTTCAATCAGGGGAACTTGATACCGCTTATGTCCCTGCAGAGTTAAGCGACCAGCTGATGGATCAGGATAACGTCAAGATTGTTGACCAGGCGGGTCTCTATTTCTATCGATTTAATGTCAACATGGAGCCGTTTCAAAATGAAAACATCAGAAAAGCATTTGCGATGGCTGTGGATCAAGAGGAAATTGTAAAGTACGTCACGAAAAATAATGAAAAACCGGCGCGCGCCTTTGTATCGCCTGGATTTACGCAGCCTGACGGCAAAGATTTCCGTGAAGCAGGCGGAGACCTGATCAAGCCTAACGAAAGCAAAGCGAAGCAGCTGCTCGAAAAGGGCATGAAGGAAGAAAACTATAATAAGCTTCCTGCGATCACGCTTACTTACAGCACAAAGCCGGAGCATAAAAAGATTGCCGAAGCTATTCAGCAAAAATTGAAAAATAGCCTTGGAGTCGATGTGAAGCTGGCCAATATGGAATGGAACGTATTTTTAGAGGATCAAAAAGCGCTGAAATTCCAATTCTCTCAAAGCTCATTTTTGCCTGATTACGCGGACCCTATCAGTTTTCTGGAAGCCTTTCAAACGGGAAATTCGATGAACCGCACAGGCTGGGCCAATAAAGAATACGATCAGCTGATCAAACAGGCGAAAAATGAAGCCGATGAAAAAACACGGTTCTCTCTTATGCATCAAGCTGAAGAGCTGCTCATCAATGAAGCGCCGGTCATTCCGGTTTATTTTTATAATCAGGTTCACCTGCAAAATGAACAAGTAAAGGGAATTGTCCGTCACCCTGTCGGCTATATCGACTTAAAATGGGCAGATAAAAACTGATGGCGGTGATTGAGGAAATACTGCTTCTTTATGCGAAGGAGCGGTATTTTTTCTCTTTCTTGCACGTATACGTAGGGTGCAGAGCAAATGAAAGGAGTGTTTTCGTTGAATTACAAGCCGAAAGCGTTGAACAAGGGTGATACAGTCGGAGTGATCGCGCCCGCAAGTCCGCCGGATCCAAAAAAGCTTGACACCGCGCTTTTATTTTTAGAAGAGCTCGGTCTTCAGGTGAAGTTGGGCAAGGCGCTGAAAAACCAGCACGGCTATTTAGCGGGACAGGATGATGAGCGGCTGGCGGATCTCCATGAGATGTTCAGAGACGATGAGGTAAAAGCAGTGTTGTGCGCATGCGGGGGTTTTGGGACAGGACGTATCGCCGCGGGCATTGATTTCAGCTTGATCCGCAAACACCCTAAAATCTTTTGGGGATACAGCGATATTACGTTTTTACATACTGCCATTCATCAAAACACAGGTCTTGTCACTTTCCATGGCCCGATGCTCAGCACGGATATTGGCCTTGACGACGTTCACCCGCTGACAAAAGCGTCATATAAGCAGCTCTTCCAGGAGACGGAATTCACCTATACAGAAGAGCTTTCTCAGCTGACCGAGCTTGTTCCTGGAAAAGCGGAAGGCGAGCTTGTCGGGGGAAATCTGTCTTTGCTGACGTCTACACTGGGCACGCCATTTGAAATTGATACGAGAGGAAAGCTTCTGTTTATTGAAGATATTGACGAGGAGCCTTATCAAATCGACCGGATGCTGAATCAGCTGAAAATGGCGGGGAAGCTGACGGACGCGGCGGGAATTCTAGTTTGTGATTTTCACAATTGTGTCCCGGTGAAGCGAGAGAAGTCTCTCTCGCTTGAGCAGGTGCTGGAAGACTATATTATATCTGCGGGCAGGCCCGCTCTGAGAGGATTTAAAATCGGCCACTGCTCGCCAAGTATTGCGGTTCCGATCGGTGCGAAAGCTGCTATGAATACAGCAGAAAAAACAGTCGTAATAGAGGCGGGCGTTTCAGAAGGAGCGCTGAAGACATGAAAATCATTCGAATCGAAACAAGCCGAATCGCTGTCCCACTGACAAAGCCGTTTAAAACCGCGCTTCGCACTGTGTATACGGCTGAATCAGTCATAGTAAGGATTACTTATGACAGCGGTGCAGTCGGATGGGGAGAAGCACCCCCGACGTTAGTGATTACAGGAGACAGCATGGATAGCATTGAAAGTGCCATCCACCATGTGTTGAAGCCGGCATTGCTTGGAAAAAGCCTGGCGGGCTATGAGGCCATTCTGCACGACATCCAGCATCTTCTTACAGGAAATATGAGCGCGAAGGCTGCTGTAGAAATGGCGCTATACGACGGCTGGGCGCAGATGTGCGGGCTGCCGCTTTATCAAATGCTTGGCGGATATCGAGATACGCTGGAAACAGATTATACCGTCAGTGTCAACTCACCTGAAGAGATGGCAGCTGATGCCGAGAATTATCTCAAACAAGGCTTTCAAACGCTGAAAATAAAGGTCGGAAAAGATGATATTGCAACAGATATCGCCCGTATCCAGGAAATCAGAAAACGTGTCGGATCAGCTGTGAAACTGCGTTTAGACGCTAATCAGGGATGGAGGCCGAAGGAAGCGGTAACTGCCATTCGGAAAATGGAGGATGCGGGCCTAGGCATTGAGCTTGTCGAGCAGCCTGTCCATAAAGATGATCTCGCTGGGCTTAAAAAGGTGACAGATGCAACAGATACGCCGATTATGGCTGATGAAAGTATTTTTACACCGCGCCAGGCGTTCGAAGTTCTGCAAACCCGGAGCGCAGACTTGATCAATATTAAATTGATGAAAGCGGGCGGCATCAGCGGAGCAGAGAAAATTAATGCCATGGCGGAGGCCTGCGGGGTGGAGTGTATGGTCGGCAGCATGATCGAAACGAAGCTGGGCATTACGGCCGCGGCGCATTTTGCGGCAAGCAAAAGAAACATCACACGCTTTGATTTTGACGCGCCGCTGATGCTGAAAACAGATGTATTCAAAGGCGGCATAACATATCGCGGCAGCACGATTTCGATGCCTGGCAAACCGGGCCTCGGAATCACCGGGGCTGCGCTTTTGAAAGGGGAAAAAGAGCAATGATGCACACTGTCATATCAGCAGTGGCCAACATCTGGACAGCGCCTAATTCACCTCGTCCGTCTGATCAATTCATGCTTCAACCGACTGTAATGATCAGAGACTGGCTGGAGCGCATGACGTATAATGAACGGCTTGGATTATGTACAGACAATGTAATCCAAACTCAGGTTCTCTTTGGCGAAAAGGTACTTGTGACGGCGGAACAGGGGGAATGGGTTTCTGTGATCGTGCCTAGCCAGCCATCCCGAAAGGATCCGCGCGGATACCCAGGCTGGATGAAAAAGAACCAGCTGGAAAAAACAAAGCCCATCCATACACAACACGATGTGATGATCAGCAAACCTGCTGCCTTTTTGTACAGAAGCAATGGGGAAAAGGAGATCGAATTAAGCTTTTTGGCGGTTCTCCCCTTCATTGCAAAAGAAAAAGGATATTTTAAGGTTTCGACTGTTTTGGGAGAAAGGTTTGTGAAGCAAAGTGATGCAGTGCCTGTCAGCAAACAGAAAGGGACTGCTGAAGACATCATTCAAACGGGTGCGTTTTTCCTTGGCCTTCCCTACCTATGGGGAGGGATCAGCGGGTTTGGGTTTGATTGCTCCGGATTTATGTACAGTATATTTAAGGCGAATGGATACAGCATCCCCCGCGATGCGGGAGATCAGGCTAAGGCGGGGGAGTATGTCCTGCTTGATGATATGAAGGCTGGTGACCTGCTGTTTTTTGCTTATGAGGAAGGAAAAGGAGCGATTCATCACGTCGGTCTGTATGTAGGCGGCGGGAAAATGCTTCATTCTCCAAAGACAGGAAAATCAATCGAAATCCTTACATTAAAAGACACAATCTATGAAAAAGAACTTTGTGCGGTGCGCCGCTGTTTTTCAGAATAAGGAGGGAGACAAATGACGCCACTGCCTTTGTTAGAGGTCAGCCAGCTAAAAATGCATTTTGACGCAGGGAAAAAGCGGACAGTCAAAGCCGTCGACGGGGTCACCTTTCAGATTCGTGAAGGAGAAACGTTCGGGCTAGTCGGGGAATCAGGGTGCGGGAAATCAACCTTGGGGAGAGTGCTGATGCGCCTTTATCAGCCGACAGAAGGAAGCGTGACATACCGCGGCACAAATCTTCATGCACTGAGTGAAAAAGAGCAGTTTGCCTTCAACCGCAAACTGCAGATGATTTTTCAGGACCCTTATGCTTCACTTAACCCGCGCATGACCGTTCGAGAAATTATTTTGGAGCCGATGGAGATTCACAATCTCTACAATACTCATAAAGCGCGGCTTCTCGTCGTGGACGAGCTGCTTGAGGCAGTTGGGCTTCATCCCGATTTTGGCAGCCGTTATCCGCATGAATTCAGCGGCGGGCAAAGGCAGAGAATCGGGATTGCGAGAGCACTGTCGCTGAATCCTGAATTTATCGTGGCGGACGAACCGATTTCTGCACTTGATGTCTCTGTTCAAGCGCAGGTGGTCAACCTGCTGAAGCGGCTTCAAAAAGAGAAAGGGCTTACGTTTTTATTCATTGCCCATGATCTTTCGATGGTGAAGCATATCAGTGACAGGATCGGTGTTATGTACTTAGGACACATGATGGAAATTACAGAGAGCGGCACCTTGTATCGTGAACCGCTCCATCCCTATACAAAGGCGCTTTTGTCCTCGATTCCGATTCCAGATCCTGAATTGGAGGACAAGCGTGAGCGTATTCTCTTAAAAGGAGAGCTGCCGAGCCCGGTCAATCCGCCAAGCGGCTGCGTGTTTCGTACCCGCTGTCCGGAGGCGATGTCTGAATGTGGAGAATCTCGTCCCCAGCTTCAAGAAATCGAACCCGGCCGTTTTGTCGCTTGCCATTTGTATCGAAATGCTGAAACGAAGGAAAAAGTGAGATAAATAAAAAGAGTGGCTCCTTTTTACTAGAGCCACTCCATTTGATTATACTTGATGTAAAAACTTTACACAAACCGGGTAAGGGACAGAAACCGTTGATGGGAGGAGTGTCAATCGGCCGGTTTCTTTGTCTCTTTCAAACAAGACAAGGTTGCCTGTTTCTTCATTTGAAGCAACGAGGAACTCTTCCGTTGGGTCAAATACAAAGTCACGAGGCCAGTTTCCTTCTGTCGACACTCTTTCTACGAAAGCCAGCTCTCCTGAATATTGATTCACTTCAAATACGGCGATACTGTCATGGCCGCGGTTTGCGACATAAACAAAACGTCCGTCCTGCGTGACATGTATTGCGCTTCCCTGGCTGTTATCTGTAAAATCATCAGGGATGGCAGAAACGACTTGGATTTCTCTAAATTCGCCGGCTGTCGGGTTGTATTCAAGCGCAATCACTTCATTGCTTAATTCTGTCATGACATAAGCGTATTTTTCTTTCGGATGAAAAGCGATATGGCGAGGTCCTGCACCGGGAGCGAAGGAATGGCTTCCGGATTCAGTCAACACACCGTCTTTCAGCTTATAGGTGTAGAGCTTATCTATACCTAAATCAACCGCTACCACATAATTGTGTTCAGGTGTGAACCCCGCGTAGTGTGTATGCGGTTTTTCTTGTCTTTCGTGCGGCCCTTTTCCTGTGTGAGCGGCCTCTGAAACAGGTGATTGCAAGCTGCCGTCTTCCTGAACCGGAAAAACGTGTACCTTCCCGCTGTGATAATTGGCAGTCAGTACGAATTGATTTTGATCATCAACGCTTACGTGGCATGGCGAAGGGCCATCAATTAACTGATGATTCAGAAATGTCAATTCGCCGCTGTTTTTATCGATTTGATAGGCAGCAACTCCGCCTTGGCCGTCTGCTTTTTCGATGGAATAAAGGATGGTGTTGTTTTTATTCGGCGCCACATATGTCGGGTTGCCCAGCTTAGCGGCCAGCTTTGGCTCGCTGAGTGCTTTTTTCTCAGTATCAAGCTCAAATGAATAAATTCCTTCGCTTCCGCCTTTTGTATACGTCCCGACATATCCTATGTATTTTGTCATGCGATTTCCCCCTTAAAAATGATGTCACCTCTATATTAACGTATCTTGATAAAATAAGCTGTTCAAAACATGAAAAAGGGGAAGATTCTTCATTCGCCTCGAATCAGCGGCATTGTGCAGCACCTGAAGGAGCCGCCTGATTTAATAATTTCTGACAGGTCAATTTCGATAATGTGATAGCCTCTTTTCGATAGCTGTTGATTGACATGGCGGTTGCCAGGGAGACTGATGATCGTTTTTTTTCCGATTGAAAGGACGTTGGTGCCAAGCGTAAATTGTTCGTCCTCGGGCACCTCAATAAGATCATAACGTTTTGCCAGCATATCGGCTGCATCTGGCTCAATGGCCTGTGGATAAATTAACGCTTCGCTTTCAGATACAATGTTAAATACGCAGTCCAAATGCAAAAATTTTTCATGAAGCTTCACTGGAACGATCGTATATTCAGGAAGTGCCTCTTCCAGCTGGCCGATAGCTGAAATGTCGGTGCGCTGGCTGATTCCGACATAGACAATGTCATCATCGATAATGACGTCTCCGCCTTCAATACTCGTATCAAGCATGCGGGTGTAAGAGATACCTTGGCTGTGAAAAAAATCTTTTATAACGGCTTCTTCTCCTTGGCGAATCGGTTCAGTCATGCTCGACAGAAAGGCTTTTTCTCCGATGACAAACCCTATATCCCTAGTAAAAACCTGTTCTGGGAGTCCGTCGCGAACGGGCAAAAGGACGACCTCAACGTTGTGTGACCTAAGTGCCTCCACTAAACGGCTGTGCTGGTCGTTGGCGGTTTTTACATGAATATTGTCATCTTCAAAATGTTTTTGTGTTTCGTTTATAACATCTTTTATGGTCATGTGCTCAGGTTTGCATAAGATCACTTTCTGAAGTGTGCCGTATTCCGTTCGGCATACTGTTTTGTGCTGAGATTTCGGGATGGATACGTCCATTTGTTTTTCCTCCTAAAGTGTGAAGAATACATTTATTATTCCCTCATCATGAAAATCATTAAACCATTTTAAATTTTAGACAAATGGAAGAGAATATTGTTTAATAGGAGAATATAAGTGCATTTAGCTAAAAGATCAGACATCAAAGGGGAGAAAGGTATGGAAACACCGGAAACAAGATTTTGTAAAGAGTCAAAGGTTGTGAAAACCAGCAGGGTGTTCCCGCTTGACACGAACAACCATAATACGCTGTTTGGCGGAAAATTAATGAGCTACATAGACGACATTGCCTCTATTTCAGCGGCGCGCCATTGCAGACGTGAAACGGTAACAGCTTCAATGGATTCTGTAGATTTTTTAAAGCCGATCGGGCAAAAGGATTCTGTCTGCCTAGAGTCATATGTGACATGGGTCGGCACATCTTCCATGGAAGTATTTGTGAAAGTTATTAAGGAGCATTTGATGACTGGCGAACGGGAACTCGCTGCCACATCCTTTTTGACATTTGTCGCATTAGATTCAAATGGCAAGCCGGTGCCTGTACCGAGAGTTGTACCGGAAACAGAAGAAGAAATCATGCTGCATAATACAGCTGTACAGCGCGCTAATGAACGTAAGAACCGCAAGAAACACAGCCAGGCGCTTGCAAATGCGCTCGGAACTGATAAGCCTTGGTGAACGTTAAACCCAAAACATAAGTTGTTTTGGGTTTTTTTGTACTTTTCAATGGTGATTATTACAATGGTTAGTCCGTTTTTGCTAGGGGATTCTATAAAAAAGCAACAAATGTCATGTTAAATTGATAATTTTGTGACAACTTTATTAAAGATTCATTTTAGATATATCTTTTATTCGTAAGATCATGTATTTTAAAGATATATTTTAAATACATCTTTTCGAAAGGATTGTTTATAAAATGTTAGATAACAAAACAATCGAAATTATTAAAAGCACTGTACCCGTATTGCAACAGCATGGAGAAACAATCACTGGCCGTTTTTACGATCGGATGTTTCAAGACCATCCAGAGCTTTTGAACATTTTTAATCAAACAAACCAAAAGAAAAAAACACAGCGAACTGCACTGGCAAATGCTGTTATTGCAGCTGCGGCAAACATTGACCAATTAGGAAACATCATTCCGGTTGTCAAACAAATCGGCCACAAGCACCGCAGTATCGGAATTAAGCCTGAGCACTACCCAATCGTCGGTAAATATTTGCTGATTGCGATTAAAGATGTATTGGGAGACGCTGCAACTCCTGACATTATGCAGGCATGGGAAAAAGCGTACGGAGTCATTGCTGACGCGTTCATCGGAATTGAAAAAGACATGTATGAACAGGCTGAAGAGCAAGCCGGCGGCTGGAAGGAGTATAAGCCATTCGTTATCGCAAAAAAAGAGCGGGAAAGCAAAGAAATTACATCCTTCTATTTGAAACCGGAAGACGGCAAGCCGTTACCTGAATTCCAAGCAGGGCAATATATCAGCATCAAAGTGCGGATTCCTGATTCTGAATATACGCATATCCGCCAGTACAGCCTGTCTGATATGCCGGGAAAAGACTATTATCGAATTTCCGTGAAGAAGGATGGTGTCGTGTCTTCCTACTTACACGATGGGCTGCAGGAGGGAGATTCAATAGAGATCAGCGCACCGGCAGGGGACTTTGTTTTAGATCATGCATCACAAAAAGATCTCGTTTTGATCAGTGCCGGAGTTGGCATTACACCAATGATCAGCATGCTGAAAACATCTGTTTCCAAACAGCCTGAACGACAAATTCTGTTCATTCATGCGGCGAAAAACAGTGAATATCATGCATTGCGCCATGAAGTAGAAGAAGCAGCAAAACATTCTGCTGTTAAAACAGCATTTGTGTATCGCGAGCCGACAGAGGAAGACCGTGCAGGTGATCTGCATTTTCATGAAGGACAGATTGATCAGCAATTTCTCAAAGAACTGATTGCCAACACCGATGCGGATTACTATATTTGCGGTTCACCGTCGTTTATTACGGCAATGCATAAGCTTGTATCAGAGCTCGGATCAGCGCCGGAGTCTATCCATTACGAGCTATTCGGCCCGCAATTAAGTTTGGCGCAGTCCGTTTGAACACATACATGAAACTCTTCTCCTTTCAGAGAAGAGTTTTTTATTGAGATATAAGAAGGCAGACAAGCGCCGGTTTCTACATCCGGACAATCACAGACCCGCCGCCATTTGTGCATACACGGTTTTGCTGTTCTTGCATTGTTCTCAGCAATTCATTGTTTACCTCAATCGCTCTAATTAGTTGCTCCATCCTTAGCTCCAAACCAGCCAGCCTGTCGATTGTTTGCTGCTGGTAGCTCTCGGGTTGGGAAGCCAAAGGCAGATCAAAGGGCCAAAGGGCATTCGACTTCTGATTTTTCATATTGCGTATTGCGCCTCCAATCGGTGTCACTTTCTATTGTGTTATGTTCAGTCGATATGCACGTTCGCCTAGACACTGATGCATAGAGGGCCTGCCACGGGGCACAATAGGCTCAATATGACCAGCGGATGGAGGTAAAGATTGGTGTTATGGATGGTATGGGTATTTTTACTGAAGCCAGTTATCGTATTTTCGATTGCATATATTTTGTTTCGGCTTGCCGGTAAAAAAGCTGTGTCACAAATGAACAATTTTGACCTGCTTTTGACCTTCGCAATCGGAACCATTATCAGTGAGCCGATCCTTACATCCAAGCTGCCGATGTCAATTTATTATGCGGGTGCTTTTTTGGTGCTTTATCTTATCATGAGCAAGCTCTCTTTATCTAATAAATGGCGATGGCTCCTGGTCGTGAGCCCGACTGTCCTAATCCGAAACGGGGATATTGATGAACGCGGCCTTCGTAAAGAAAGGCTGACTGTTAATGAACTGCTCGGAAAGCTGAGGGAAAAGGGCTATGCCGACCCGGCTGACATTGATCTTGCTATCATTGAAGAAACGGGAGAAGTAAGCGTCATCCCGAAAGAGGAAGCGAGAGCGGTGCAGGTGCGGGATTTGAATATGGAAGCTGAACGGAATTTTATCCCGATTCCGCTCATACTGGATGGCGAAATCCTTGATCATAATTTGAAATATCTCCAAAAAAACCGATCCTGGCTGTTTGAGAAGCTTGAGGAAAAAGGGTACAGCCCCAAACTGCTGTCTTCGATCACCTTAGGCACGATGAATGCGCGAGGTGATATATCCCTTGATTTAAATACCTCTAATGACCCGCAGCATGATCCTTACTTATATAAACCGGGAAATAACAACTAAGATGGCTCTCTCTTGTAATGAGAGCTTTTTTCTTTTTTAAAGGGAATTTTTGTTTGGTGTCAAATGTACCTAGTTAGGAGGGGAACTGAACATGAAGGACTTATCCATAAGAAACGACATGGCGCCAACGGTCAGTCTGCTGTATTCCGCAGTGGAAGAAAACAGTCTCCGTCTGGCTTCTATCGTAAGCCATATGACACACAGTGAACTTTACTATAAGGGGCGCTGCCAAACAAAAAACAGCACGGCTCAGCTTTTGCACCATATCACAAATGTTGATATCAAATGGGTCTGGCGTATCAAGGAAAATCGGATACCGAACCATATTGAACAGACATACGGCCCGATGACAGATGAAAGCGGACGGCTGCCTGAACCGGTGAATCAGCCAGGCTTAGATGAACTCCTGAAAAGACATCAGCATGTAGTAGAGGAGTTGAAATCGGTATGCTTCACTTTAACTGAAAATGCTTTGAACCAGCCGCTTTCCTTCGAAGGTGACACCGCGACGATACGATGGGGAATTTGGCATATGGCAGATCATAACCGCTATCATCAGGCACATATTGAAGCTCTCAAAAAAGAATGGAAGCAGGATGTGGCGAAGTATGAACGCTAAAACGAAGCTTGTGACTGATCGAATTCGTTTGCGCTGTATGGAAGATCGGGATCAAGCCACTTTGTTTGGGCTGCTTTTTAATGATCCTGACGTCATGACATATTATTCCGGTTTAAAAGATAAGAGGCAAACCCGCGAGTGGGTCAATTGGAACCAACGAAATGAAAAAGGGTACGGCGTTAGTCTGTGGATCGCCGAAGATAAGCGGACAGGGGAGTTTTTGGGGCAATGCGGCATCGTTCCCCAGCAGATCGAAAATCAAACCGTAATGGAAATTGGCTATATGTTTGCCCGCCGCCACTGGGGGAACGGCTATGCGCAAGAAGCGGCTCGGGCCTGTCTGGACTATGGCTTTAACGAGCGGCAGTTCGGCAAAATGGCAGCTTTGATTGATCCGGGTAACAAAGCGTCCATACGGGTAGCGGAGAAAATCGGCATGCATTACAGCAAAACGATCAGAAAATGGAATAAACCGATCGCGGTATATGAAAGGAAATCTTACAATTGAAAGATAGAGCTCAGTTTAGTATCATGATATCATGTAAAGTTTTCTAGGGTTCCGCATGTCAATTGACATGGACTGGTCCGAGAGAAAACACATACGCGTAAATAGAAGCGCGTATGCACACGGAGGGAAAAAAGCCCGGGAGAGTCAATCTCATGTGAGACGACTGTCCGGGGTTTTTTTGTTTTCGGAGAATCTTAATAGATAGAAAGGAATGACTCAAAATGAAATGGGGATTGGTCGTGCTTGCCGCTGTTTTCGAGGTTGTTTGGGTGATAGGCTTAAAGCACGCTGACTCAGCCTTAACATGGAGCGGCACTGCCATCGGCATCATATTCAGCTTTTACCTTCTAATGAAGGCGACTCACAGTCTGCCTGTTGGTACCGTGTATGCCGTCTTTACCGGGCTCGGCACAGCGGGAACAGTACTTAGTGAAATCGTTCTTTTTCATGAACCGGTTGGATGGCCGAAGCTATTGTTAATTGGCGTGCTCTTAATCGGTGTAATCGGGTTGAAGCTTGTGACACAGGATGAGACAGAGGAAAAAGGAGGCGAGGCATAATGCTGCACTGGATCAGTTTATTGTGCGCGGGCTGTTTAGAAATGGCCGGCGTGGCCCTTATGAATCAATATGCGAAAGAAAAAAGCGTGAAATGGGTGCTGTTGATCATTGTTGGTTTTGCCGCTTCATTTTCCTTGCTGTCGTACGCAATGGAAACCATTCCGATGGGAACGGCTTACGCGGTCTGGACAGGAATTGGCACCGCCGGCGGGGCGCTTATCGGCATCCTCTTTTACAAGGAGCAGAAAGACGCCAAACGGATCTTCTTTATCGCGTTGATTTTATGCTCAGCAGTTGGTTTAAAAATTCTGTCATAAATTGATTTTTATCAAATCTTCAGTATAATGGATAAATAGTTTAGACTTACAAAGATAAGAGGGATTATTCATGAAATCATATATGACTCAGCGGTTGGACGAATACCGTGACGGAAATGAGGATAAAGGGCGGCTCTTGGTCAGCTGCCCCGATCAGCCGGGTATCGTCTCTGCAGTTTCCGCGTTTTTATTTGAACACGGTGCCAATATTATAGAATCAAATCAATATACGACAGACCCTGAAGGCGGCCGGTTCTTCCTGAGAATCGAATTCGACTGCGCAGGCATTCGTGAAAAAAAATCATCACTTCAGGCAGCGTTTGCCTCTGTTGCGGAAAAATTCGACATGACATGGAGCTTAACTTTGGCGAGCGAACTGAAGCGTGTCGCCATTTTCGTTTCAAAGGAGCTCCACTGCCTGCATGAGCTGATTTGGGAATGGCAAACCGGCAACCTGATGGCGGAGATCGCTGTTGTCATCAGTAACCATGAGGAAGCGAGAGAGCTGGTTGAGCGCCTGAACATTCCATTCCACTATATGAAAGCGAACAAAGACATCAGAGCGGAAGTCGAAAAGAAGCAGCTTGAACTGCTGGAGCAGTACGATGTTGATGTCATCGTTCTCGCACGCTATATGCAGATTCTAACTCCTGATTTTGTTTCGGCTCATCCGAATCGCATCATCAATATCCACCATTCATTCCTGCCAGCTTTTATCGGTGCGAATCCGTACAAACGGGCCTACGAGCGCGGCGTGAAACTGATCGGTGCGACATCTCATTATGTGACAAACGATCTTGATGAAGGGCCGATCATTGAACAGGATATTGAGCGTGTGGACCACCGCGATAATGCGGAAGCGCTGAAAAACATCGGAAGAACAATTGAGCGCAGCGTGCTTGCCCGTGCTGTGAAATGGCATTTGGAAGACCGTGTCATCGTTCATGAAAATAAAACAATCGTCTTTAACTAGACTGCAAGAGGCCCGCGCAATGCGGGCTATTTTTGGTAACAAAAAACCTTGACAAGTGTCTTTTTTCTTTGCATAATATAAAAAAATCATTGAGCGTTGAAGAGGATTAGTAAGCAGACCTTTCTGTGACAGAGAGCAAAATGAATCGCTGAAACATTTTGCCGCATGAAACCTGCCGAACCTGCCTTGGAGTCCTAGGGGGAAAACCTAGGCGCATAACCTGGCGTTACAGGAGAGCGGAGCGTGCACAAGCGCGTTCAATCAAGGTGGTACCACGGAAACCCATTTCGTCCTTATGAATCAGGATGAAATGGGTTTTTTTATTGTAGAAGAGCCGCGGAGGAGAATAAATGAAAAAACAAAGAATAGTAGTGAAAATAGGAAGCAGTTCGCTCACGAATAGCAAAGGAAGCATTGATGAGGCAAAAATCAGAGAGCATGTTCAGGCGATTTCCGTGTTAAAAAAAGCGGGGCATGAAATGATTCTGATTACCTCGGGTGCCGTAGCGGCGGGGTTTTCCAGCCTCGGTTATCCGTCCCGTCCCGTTACCATCAAAGGAAAACAGGCGGCGGCCGCGGTCGGACAAACACTGTTAATGCAGCAATATATGAATCAATTTAAACAATACTCATTAACTCCGGGACAAATCCTTTTAACGAGAAATGATTTTTCGAAAAGAGAACGGTACCGAAACGCGTATGCTACGATAATGGAATTATTGGAACGCGGCGTCATTCCGATTATCAACGAGAACGATTCTACATCTGTTGAAGAATTGACATTCGGAGATAATGATATGCTTTCTGCGTTAGTCAGCGGATTGATTCACGCGGACCAGCTCATGATTCTCACCGACATTAACGGACTGTATGATGCCAATCCAAATGAAAATCCTGAGGCGAAACGATTTGATTATTTGCCGGAGATCACGCCTGAATTGCTTGGATATGCAGGTTCAGCTGGATCAAAGGTCGGCACCGGCGGAATGAAATCAAAGCTGTTAGCCGCACAAACCGCGCTGTCTCTGGGAGTGAAAGTATTCATTGGAACAGGCAGCGGAGAGCAAAAACTTGCGGACATTTTGGACGGCAGGGGAGACGGCACTTATATCGGAGACAAAGAACTATCTTCGGTTAACAACACAAGGCAGTGGATTCAGTTCCACTCGCCGATATCGGGAGAAATTATCATTGATGCGGGTGCCGAGGAGGCGATGATCCATAATGGAAGCAGCCTTTTGCCCGCTGGCGTTGTGGGTGTGAACGGAAGCTTTCCGAAAGGGGCGGTTGTGGAAGTCAGGGGACCGGGCGGCGTGATCGGCAAAGGCCAAACTCATTACTCCTCCGAGGAGATTATGGAGGCTAAAGGCAAACGCAGTGACGAACTTGATTTTGAGAAAACGTTTGAGGTTATTCATAGGAATGACTGGGTCAATGTAAAAGACTAGGAGGCGGAAAAATGAGTGAAGTTTCTGTAAAAGCGAAGCTGGCGAAAGAAGCAGCAGCCGAAATGATCATGAAAACAACAGCCGAGAAGGATGAGGCGCTCAGCCTCATTGCAAACGGACTCCGCAAAGAATTGGATTTTCTCTTGGCGGAGAATGCAAAAGACATTGTGAACGGAAAAGAGAATGGTTTAACACCGGACATCATTGACCGTCTCACATTGGATGAGAAACGGATACGCGATATCGCGGACGCGGTGGAGCTCTTAATCGACTTAGCGGACCCAATCGGCGACTCTCTTGAAACGATTGAAAAAGAAAACGGCCTGTTTATTGAAAAAATCCGTGTGCCGCTTGGTGTCGTAGGAATGATTTATGAGGCGAGGCCAAACGTCACAGTTGATGCGGCTACCCTTTGCCTGAAGACAGGGAACGCGGTTGTGCTGCGGGGAAGCTCCTCAGCCATCCACAGCAACAAAGCGCTCGTCAGTGTCATTCACAGAGCACTTGAGCAATCAGCGCTTCCGATTCACGCTGTGCAGCTGATTGAGGATACGAGCAGAGAGACAGCAAAAGAGCTCT
Organism: Bacillus sp. LM 4-2; assembly: GCF_000978495.1. NCBI lineage: Bacteria > Bacillati > Bacillota > Bacilli > Caryophanales > Bacillaceae > Bacillus > Bacillus sp. LM 4-2. The sequence goes on from NZ_CP011101.1 coordinate 1,357,195, forward strand.
TTACGTTAAATGATGGCTTAGACGTATTAATTCCGCGCGGAGGCAAGAAACTGATTGATCTCGTTGTGAGAGAATCAACAGTTCCTGTATTAGAAACGGGAGCAGGAAACTGCCACATATTCATTGACGAAACAGCCAAACCTCAAATGGCAGAAAAGGTTGTCGTAAATGCCAAAACTCAGCGCCCTTCTGTATGCAACGCGATTGAATCATTGCTGATTCACAAGGCTTGGGCAAGACAGCACGGGAAAGAATTGCTGGACCAGCTGGAAAACGCGGGAGTTGAAATTCGGGGTGATGAATTGGTATGTGAACTTCATCCTTCAAGCAAACAAGCATCAAAAGAAGATTGGGAAACCGAATTCTTAGCGCCTGTCCTCAGCGTAAAAACGGTTGAAAACGTCCAAGAAGCTGTGAAGCATATCCAACAATACGGCACCAATCATTCTGAAGCGATTTTAACTGAAAATGACAAAAACGCAGCATATTTTCAAACGGCTGTCGATGCTGCCGCTGTCTATCATAACGCGTCAACCCGCTTTACCGACGGCTTTGAATTCGGCTACGGAGCCGAAATCGGCATCAGCACGCAAAAGCTTCATGCAAGAGGACCGATGGGGCTTCCTGCACTGACTTCTACAAAATACATCATTAAAGGAACTGGGCAAATCCGTGAATAGCGGGGCAATGTTCAATGAAAAAGCTTATCTCATTACGAGATAAGCTTTTTTATACGTGAAAAATTGACACACCAAATTTAATTGTGTACAATTTAATTGTATAAAATATATTGGGGGAATGAAAAATGAGTCAGCCATTATTTACAGCAACTGTTTCAGCGGTAGGAGGAAGAGAAGGAAAGGTCATTTCATCAGACCGCGTTCTTGAGCTTGATGTCGCAATGCCGGGGACACCAAGAGCAAAGAAATTAGAAAAAGCGACAAATCCAGAGCAGCTGTTTGCAGCAGGTTATGCAGCTTGCTTTGACAGCGCCCTGCAGCTTGTCGCAAGAACAGAACGGGTAAAAGTAGAGACAGAGGTTACAGCGAATGTAAGTCTGTTAAAGGATGAAGCGGACCAGGGCTACAAGCTTGGTGTGACGCTGCAAGTAAAAGGAGAAGGAGTCAGTGCATCAGAATTGGAGGCGCTTGTGAAAAAAGCGCACGGCGTCTGCCCGTATTCAAAAGCAACCTCCGGAAATATTGATGTGACACTTGAAGTTGCTGAATAAATAAAAAGAGGATGCCTGTACAAGGCATCCTCAATTTTTTTGATGAAGTGTTTCCAGCAATGTATATAGAGCGGATTTTAACTGTTTGAGATCCTCCCCAGACTGCTTTGAGAGCCCCAGAATTGTCTCTGGAATGTCAACCGCTTTATCCTTTAATAACGCTCCGTCCTCTGTCAGGCTGATCAACACGGACCGCTCATCCTCTTCTGATCTTTTTCTCGTAATCAAACCCTGTTGTTCCATTCGTTTAAGCATAGGAGTGAGCGTTCCTGAATCTAAATACAGCTGTTCGCCCATTTTTTTGACAGTAAGCGTTTCGTGTTCCCATAACAAAAGCAAAGCCAAATATTGGGGGTATGTTATATTCAGCTTATCAAGCAGAGGCTTGTATTGCTTTATCATTTCCCGCGAACTCGCATATAGCAAAAAACAAAGCTGATTCTCCAATTTCATATGATCAAATTTATTTTCCATTTTGTTCACCAACTCTTTTTGTCATTCGATTCTATTGTATCTGAAAAACTTCACTTTTCCTATTCTCGGCAAACATAGCATGTTTAAAAAGATTAGAAAGGGAAATATAACAACTAGATACAAATAAGGAGGTTGGGAAATATGGCACTATTTACAGCAAAAGTAACCGCGCGAGGCGGACGGGCAGGACATATTACATCAGATGACGGTGTTCTTGATTTTGATATTGTCATGCCAAATGCCAAAAAAGAAGGACAAACCGGCACAAATCCGGAACAGCTCTTTGCGGCAGGGTATGCTGCATGCTTCGGCGGCGCGCTCGAACACGTAGCCAAAGAGCAGAATATCGAAATTGATTCGGAGATTGAAGGGCAGGTCAGCCTCATGAAGGATGAGAGCGACGGCGGGTTTAAAATCGGTGTCACACTAGTTGTGAACACGAAAGATTTAGATCGGGAAAAAGCACATGAGCTTGTCAACGCCGCTCATGAATTCTGTCCTTACTCAAAGGCAACCAGAGGAAATGTTGATGTAAAACTAGAATTAAAATAATGACCGGCATCCTGAGTGTTCTCAGGATGTTTTTTGGTGTCGGAGCATGCGGGGCGGGCACAGATTTATGATAAAACGTCAGAGAAGCGTTTGAAGCATGCCTTTAAACCAAAAGTTACAGATGAAGCGGGTGGCTGGCACGGTGTCTGCCGTGCTGAATTGCGCGTATATGCTGTTTTGTATTTGCACAGGGCATAGCGGCTACTTGGAGAAATAACAAGGACCAGGCCGCGCATGCCTGATCCTTTTAATATTCTTTCTTATTGGCGAAGTTCCGCCATGCTTGAAACGGGGATAAATGCTCTGTTAGTGTCACTTGATAAAAGGGGATCGTTCTTTCTTCAGCAGGTTTATCAATTTCTTTATAAATGAATGAATCATCAAACCCGGCTTCGGCAGCGTCTGTGTGCTCAGCTGCATAGAAAACGGCTTTAGGCCGGGCCCAGTAGATGGCGCCCAAGCACATTGGGCATGGTTCACAGCTCGTATACAAAATGCAGTCATCAAGCTGGTATGCTCCTAGCACCTTACAGGCTTTCCGAATAGCTGTGACTTCCGCGTGGGCAGTCGGATCATTGCTTGTTGTGACGTTGTTCTGTCCCTCTGCAATAATGGCTCCGTCTTTCACGATAACGGCTCCAAAAGGCCCGCCGATTCCTGCATTCACTCCTTCACATGCGAGAGTGACAGCCCGTTTTAAGAACGTTTCATGATTCATCCCAATCCCTCCTGTCAATAGAGTGTTATTAGTATAGCCGAAAAGAATGCAAAGAACATTCTTAAAAAAGTGCAAAATAAACAAAGTAATTGGGGGATTTGCTAAAATAAGAAACTGATTGTGGCTGTATTATAGAAAAAAACCATCTGCCAAATGCAGATGGTTTTTTAAAAATTATACTAGCTGTGTCTGCTTTGCTCTTGCCTGTTTTGCGGCTTCAACCATGTTTTTCAATGCTGCAACCGTTTCTTCCTGCTGTCTTGTTTTCAATCCGCAGTCCGGATTTACCCAGAAGCGGTCAGTCGGACAGACGGCAAGCGCATCAACGATAATATTGTACATTTCTTCAGTTGACGGCACACGAGGGCTGTGAATGTCATATACACCAAGGCCAAGCCCTTTCAAATACGGGTGGTTTTTTAAGTAATCTAAAAATCCTCCGTGGCTTCTGCTATGTTCGATTGTAATCACATCGGCATCAAGATCATTGATTGTATCAACGATATCTTCGAAGTTGCTGTAGCACATATGTGTATGAATTTGTGTCTCGTTTTTCACGGAAGAAGTGGTTAATCTGAAAGCTTCTGCCGCCCAAGTCAAATACTCATCCCAATCGCGGGTTTTCAATGGAAGGCCTTCACGCAGCGCTGGTTCATCGACTTGAATGATTTGAATGCCTGCGTCTTCAAGCGCTTTAACTTCTTTGCGAAGGGCAAGCCCGATTTGGAAGGCGATTTCTTTCCTCGAGATGTCGTTTCGAGGGAAAGACCAGTTTAAGATTGTAACCGGGCCCGTCAGCATTCCTTTCACATGCTTGGAAGTCAATGACTGTGCGTAGACTGTGTCTTTCACTGTCATCGGTTCAATAAATTCAACATCTCCGTAAATGACTGGCGGGCGGACACAGCGTGAGCCGTATGATTGAACCCAGGCATATTTAGTGAAGGCGAAACCGGCCAGCTTTTCACCGAAGTATTCGACCATGTCTGTCCGTTCAAATTCGCCGTGAACAAGGACATCAAGCTCCAATTCTTCCTGAATATCAATCCATCTTTTTGTTTCCGCATTGATAAAGTTTTGATACTGTTCATCGGACCACTCAGCTTTCCGCCATTTTTGGCGTGCGCTCCGCACTTCAGCAGACTGCGGGAAGCTGCCGATCGTTGTCGTCGGCAAAAGCGGAAGGCCGAGAGATTCATTTTGCAGGGCTAAACGTTCTTCAAACGGAATCGGGCGCTTGAAATCTTTATCAGTTAATTGCTCAAGCTCTTTCTTTTGTTCAGAATTGGCGCCTGTTGCAAACTGCTTAAGCGCCTGGATATCAGCCTTAGCCTGCTGAATCTCTTCGCTGATCGCCGCTTTTCCTGATACTAAGCCTTCTTTCAAAGCTGTCAGCTCGGCCAGCTTTTCTTTTGCGTAGGATAATCCGTTCAATAGGTCTTTTTCCAAATGCTCATCAGGGTGTTTCGCTACTGGAACATGCAGCAGGCTGCTGGAAGGCTGAATCCACAGTTCATCAACTTTTGCAATGCTGAGAATATCAAGAACGGCATCGAGACGCTCTTCAAGGTCCGCTTTCCAAATGTTGCGTCCGTCGATAACGCCGGCTGCCAGCACTTTGTCTGTCGGAAAGCCATGTGTTTTAAGCTGTTCCAGGTTTCTGCCTTTGTCGTGAACGAAATCAAGGCCAATTCCCTGAACCGGGTAAGAGATCAGCTCTTCATAAGCATCAACAGAATCAAAATACGTCTGCAAAAGCACATTCAAGGATGAAAGCTCACTTGTAATGCTTTCAAATAATTCTTTTGCACCGCGGACATCTTCACTAGAGGCGGTAACGAGCGCCGGCTCATCGATTTGAACCCATTTTACGCCTTCTTCTTCAAGCTCTTTCAAAAGCTGTACATATAATGGCACAAGGCGTTTTTGGATCGCTTTTGCTTCAGACGGTTCATAGCCTTTAGCAAGCGTAACGAACGTATAAGGGCCGACAATCACAGGCTTTGTTTCCACACCGTATTCCTGTTTGATCCGGCGATAATCTTCGAGTTGTTTGTTTCTTGTCAGACGGAACTCAATGCTCTCGTCATATTCCGGAACGATGTAATGGTAATTTGTATTAAACCATTTTGTCATTTCACTAGATACGGCGTCTTTGATTCCGCGGGCGATAGCGAAGTATGTATCGGTAGCATCAGTCAAATGTCTGAAACGTTTCGGGATCCAGTTGAAGCTGACTGCTGTGTCGAGTACATGGTCATACTGTGTGAAATCAGAAACAGGCACAACATCAATCTGCTGGTCAATTTGTGTTTTTACTGCGGATAAAAATAGTTCGTCGATTTGCTTCAAAAACGTATCTTTATCAGTACTGCCTTTCCAATACGCTTCAAGTGCTTTTTTCCATTCCCGGTTCAGTCCGATTCTCGGAAATCCTAAATTCGATGTTTTGATGGTTGTCATTGTTTCTCCTCCTTTATATGTAAAACACTCTCGTTAACCCGCGGATACAGGCTCCTAAGAGGTTTTCTCACAACAAAAAGCCTCTTTCCCATGAGAGAAAGAGGCTTTTCTACGTAAAACACTGCCTCTCTCATCTCTCAGATTCAATCTGATGGAATTAGCACCGTGCCTTATGAGACATCAGTCTCGGCGCGAAAAGCAGTGCGCCCCATTTCACAATGGTATTACGGTCGGTTGCTGTTGGGGTCAAAAGGCCAATCCCTCGCCCAACTCTCGATAAGAGAAAATGTTATTAATTTTTTGAAAAGTTGAATCATTTGTTGGTAATCTTAACAGTAATTCAAATTCATTGTCAACATAGAATTTGAAATTTTTATTTATATGATGTGGTGTATATTATATAAGAAAAATAATCTTATAGGGTCAACAAATGTGATTGCTCTGCTTTTTCTGCGAGCTCATCAGGAGCTGTTAAATACAGGAATCCATTGCCTGCCAGCGTTTTTGCAATTTCAAGAGGAAGTGTCCTGCGGATTAGCTGTGCGAAAACTTCAGATTCAGAAAGCTTTCTTTGAAATGATTCTTCTTCATAGCTTTTGATTAAAGCAAGCGCTCCGCTGACATGAGGGGCAGCCATTGAAGTGCCGGTCAGCTTACCGTACTTCTTGTTGGGAAGGGTGGATAAGATATTTTCTCCTGGTGCCACAAGGTCAATCTCTTTATTTGCGTTAGAAAATTCTGATAATTCTCGTGCTACTGAAACAGATCCAACTGCAATGACCTCGTTATAAGCTGCGGGGTAGGAAAGCTCTTCTGTGCGTTCGTCGCCGTCACCCTCATTTCCCGCTGCACAAACGACAAGCACTCCGTTTTTCACTGCGTTTTTCACTGCTTCTTCCAGCTCTGGCACATCGCTTGGCCCTCCAAGGGACATTGAGATGATGTCGACTTTCTGTTCCACCGCGTAGTTGATGCCGTTGATTATCCATTCGTATTGTCCGCTGCCGTTCTCGCCGCCAAGAACTTTCACAATCAATAGGCTTGCCTCAGGCGCGACTCCGGCAATGCCTCCGTTTGAATCATTAGCTGCAATCGTTCCGGCGACGTGTGTGCCGTGTCCGTTGTAGTCGGAAATCGCATCTTCCTTGCCGCCGTCGTCATCCGTGAAGTTCTTTCCGCCGATGATTTGATTTTTTAAATCAGGGTGGTTTGTGTCACAGCCCGTGTCTAATACAGCAACTTTAATATTTTTGCCTTTTACCCCTTTTGCCCACATTTCTGGCGCCTTAATCACTTTAATGCCCTCAGGAAGCTCGTTTACATCCATGATCTTCTCATTCGTCACATACGGGATCAAGCGGATTTCACCATTCATAAAAAAGCCCTCCTTTTTTATGCTTTCAAGTGGATTCAAGGGTGTTGCCTTATATTATATGAAAAAAGCAAGCGCTCGGACAGAGCCATTTGAAGCATTTTGAAAAAATAGGATACACACCAAAGAATTAGTAATCTTCAAAATATTGGATGGCTTCGGCGTGTATGACTGGGATTCAACTGTAAGTCAAGTTATAATAGTGTTGGGGAAAGGAGCAGTGTCATGAAACTGAATGAAAAATTATATGCATTTTTTTCAGAGCATGTGGAACAAATGGCCGAGGAATGGATTGAAACGATGGAGGAAAGTGATCCGAATTCGCTTTACGCCCTACATAATGCAACAGTAACGGAAGAATTGAAAGAGCAGGACAGAGAATTTTACCGGCATCTGAATTACATGTATGTTTTACCGGAAAAACAATTTCTCGAAGAGTTTCAAGAGTGGGTCATTGAGCTGACCAACGATCAAAAACATCTCGACACACCGGTTCAGTATGTCATTCGGGAGTTTATGAGAAACAGGAGATTATATACGAAGTATTTTGAGAAGTTCGCAGAAGAAAATGAATCAGCGTTTGAACCGGGAGAGAAGCAAAAATGGGCAGATTTGATTGTAAAAGTATTTGATTTCACCATTTATACATTCGTTGATCACGCTGAAATGAATGCCAAGCAGCAATTAAACGCCCAAAGAGAAATGATATTGGAATTAAGCTCACCTGTCATTACCCTGAGCAAATCAACAGCTCTGCTGCCGCTTGTCGGTGACATTGATACCGAACGGGCGAAGTTTATTCTGGAAAACACGCTTCAAGCTTGTGCGAAAAGACGTGTGGAGCATCTGTTAATCGATCTGTCAGGTGTTGTTGTGGTGGATACGATGGTGGCGCACCAGATCTTTAAATTGATTGAGGCGCTTAATCTGATCGGTGTCCGGTCAACCCTGTCAGGAATCAGGCCTGAAATTGCGCAAACTGCTGTACAGCTGGGGATTGACTTTTCGAATATTACCATTAAAACCAACCTTGCCCAAGCATTAAACTATCATCAATAAAAAAATCCGCTATCTGTGATAGCGGATTTTTTATGATGCGAAACATAAAGATACGAGAAAGGATCCCGCGAATAATATGAGGACGAGGCAAAAGAACACCCAGTCGCGCCGGTTCACGCTCAATGTCCTGTAGTATGTCCGGTTTCTGCTTCCTGTAAATCCTTTCGATTCCATCGCAAGCGCTGTCCGTTCCGCTTTTCTGATGGCGCTTGCCAATAGCGGTATGGTATATCGTTTTAACGCACTGATTTTATTCATGATGCCGCTCTCCGCCGCTCCTCCTCTGATTTTATGAGCCTGCTGAATCAGCTGGACCTCATCCTTTAACAGCGGAAGAAAGCGAAAGCCTGCAATAACACCGTACGCGAGCTTTGGTGAGAGCCTGCACTGCTGGACAAGGCTCAGCATAAATAAAATCGGATCGGTTGTAAAAACAAACATCATCGATAAGGCGGAAAAGCATAAAATACGAAACCCGAGAGAGATGCCGACAGACACATTATCGCTGTTAATTGAGATAGGGCCTGCTTGAAACAAAAAATTATCCGGTGTTGTCGGCACTTTTCCAAAAACTGCGGCTGTCCACACGCATCCGAATGCTAAAATCAAAAACGGAATCGTAAACAACAACCATTTTTTCAATGGGATTCCGGCCGCCAGTAAAACGCCCGCAACGATGATGATATAAAAACATGCCGGAGTGTAAGGGTTGTAAATAAACGACAGCATGACGACACAACAAAAAACCGCCGCCGCTTTCACAGTCGGATTAATGAGATGTAACGGCTGCTTCATCACGCACCTCCTCTTGAAATGCCATCCATTCATATAGAAGGGGAAGGGTGAGCTTTGCTTTTTGGACAAGTCCTGTTTCTTGAGAAAACAACTGCGCTGGAGATCCGTCAAAGGCCAGGCCCGTATCGTGAAGCACAAGCACGCTGTCAGCATACGAAGAGACTAGCTCCATATCGTGTGTAATCATAAGGACAGCGGTTCCCTCTGCCTTGATACGCTGAATCATTTCCATGCATTCAGCCGCCGTGCGGGCATCCTGGCCAAAGGTTGGTTCGTCTAATAATAAAACCTTTACGTCATGCATGAGCATAGTAGCTACGCTCAGTCGCCGTTTTTGCCCTTGGCTGATCGCAAACGGATGATGATCAGCCAAATGCGCAAGACCAAAACGCTGCAGCAGGTGTTGCGCTTTTTTCTCAGTTTCAGCATTTGCTTTCTGGCCGAACAGAAGCTCATCATACACCGTATCGGTGACGAATTGATGCTCAGGGTTTTGAAAAACAAATCCCATCCGTTTACGCAATTCTTTTTCTTTATATTTCTGCAGCGGCTGGTCATAAAGAAGGATTTTGCCGCTTTGCGGTTTCATGAGACGGGCCAGAACTGATAAGAGCGTCGATTTTCCAGTGCCGTTCGGACCGACAAGCGCCGTTAAAGAGCCTCCGCGCAACGAAAAGCTGATGTCTTTGAAAATCGTCTGCTGTCCTCTCGCGAACGAAAGGCTGCTGACTTCAAGCACACTCTCCCCAGAAGGAGCTTCCTTCTTTTTGGCATGCCCGGCGGGAATAGGCTCTTTGAACAGCATTTCTTTTGATAAAGTAAACGGCATACTCAGCTTTTCCTGCAGATGACAGACCTTTGGAATGGCGATGCCCAATTTCTTTAGTGTCTCCGCTTCGTGTTGAAATAGATTTTTCGTCAGGCCATCCAGCGCTTTTTTGCCTGATTTGTCAAGCGCGATCGTTCTCTCAATCCAAGCCGCCCATTCATCAAGCTGGTGCTCAATGACGAGGAGGCTGAAACCTTTTTCCCGCTGAAGATCCTTCATCAGATGAACGAACTCCCGCGCTGAGAAAGGGTCTAAAAGAGAGGTCGGCTCATCTAAAATAATAAGCTCAGGCTCCATCGCCAAAATACAGGCGAGAGCCACTTTCTGCTTTTGTCCTCCTGAAAGGGTTGAGATCGTTTTTTCTTTTAAATGGGTAATGCGTAATTTTTCTAATACGGCGTTGATTTTCTCTGTCATTTCTTCTTTTGGAATTTGCAGATTTTCCAGCCCGAACGCTATTTCGTCCTCCACCGTCAGCATGCAGAACTGCTGATCAGGATCCTGAAAAACGACCCCGGCATGCTGAGCAATCGTTTCGGAGGTTTCAGCATCTGTGACCGGCTTTTGAAATAGAAAGACATGTCCGGACTGAATGCCGTCGCAAGCCTCCGGATATAGACCTTTTAAACAAAGGGCGAGCGAGCTTTTACCGCATCCGCTCGGTCCTAATAATAAAACACATTCTCCTTTTTGAAGCTCAAACGAAATGTCTTGAAAAACCGGTTTCTCGTCTTCTTCATAAGAGAAGCTGAGCTGCTCAACCGTCAGAAGCTCATCAAAGGCTTGCATGTTCTGACGCCCGCTTCCGTTTCTTTTTCAGTTCCTTTCCGAGTGCCATTCCGTTTAACACACCTGTATAAGCGAGAGAGTCGCTGACAGCTTTTCCGAGAAGCCCTGCCAAAAGCGCGCCGGAAATGAGACGGATCACAAGCATAATGAGCAGATAACCTGGTGAATAGGCTGCATAGCCAGAAACAAAGAGATCATAGATAAAGCTGGCTACTGAAGACCCCATACCGGCCAGCATAAGGACAGGGAGAGAGTATGCTTTCCAGCGTGTTGCAAGAAATACAGCCTCAGCCCCGAGCCCTTGAACAATGCCAATGACGATGACCATCGGGCCAGACGGATTTCCCAGCAGGCACTCAACGAGAGCGGCAATGATTTCAGAAACGAGCGCCGCACCCGGTTTTCGAATCATGTACGCGGCGATCACAGAAACGATAAACCAAATGCCGTAAATCGGTTCATAGGCGATTGGTCCAAACATACCTGCAAGCACGTTTCCGAAATGTGTAAATAATAAATAAACAACGGCAAATACGATACTGATAACGGACATGATGACAATTTCTTTTACTTTCCAGCTTTTCATGTTATCCCTGCTTTCTGTTTTTTCTTGATAGACTGTTAGCCGAAAGATTCACAGTCATGGTGATGTGGTTTGTTTGCTGCTCAGCCATGCGGAAAACGGCCTCCAATGTGCTGAATACGTCATGCGCATCCCCGTCAAGCTCGCTCGCGTAATGGACACCCTGTACGAAAGTGCCTTGGGCTTTTGCAATGTCGACAGCCTCCATAATCAATCCCATATAATCCGGCTCGTTCATTGGATAAAGGGCAAATTGGCACGGCGCTTCCGCCTTCAAGCCTCGGACAGCATCTTCATTGACACGCTTATCACCTTTGGAAAGATATGTATCCCCCTGTGTGTCACCCGGGCATCCAATGGAAAACGTGCCGTTCATGACGATGTGTTGTTCGCTGTTCGCTGCATAAAGGTAAATGGCTTTTGCAGCATCGAATACATGATCAATTGATCCGCGTAAAACCGTGCTGATATGGTCGGTTTTCGTCCATACATTGGATGTATCTGTTTTTTTCAGCGCAGACTTGATCACACTGATAAAATCATCCGTCATCGGATATAAAGAGAAGCGAAAACCGGCGATTCTGCTTGTACCGCAAATATGCTCCATTTCTCCGACCTCCTGTTTTTTTGGTAAAATAAAAAACTGCATATCCTAAGGGAATATGCAGTCATAGATCGATTAAGCGCACAAAAAAATACACCATTCGGTCAACCTGCACTTCCCCACGCTGGTATTATCCAGATCGGGTCATAAGGGATCAAAGCGCGTTTCTTCCGCGCTTTATCTCAGCCAAAACAGCACCCCTAGTGCTTTCCGTATACAATTTTTTATTTTGACATCATAATAGATGATAAGAATCATTTTGTAAACAACGAAATCATTTTTTTCATAAAGGGACGGGAGAGGATGATCAAATTTGGAAAAAGGACACATATTAATTGTGGAAGATGAAGAAAAAATTGCCAGGGTTCTTCAGCTTGAATTGGAATATGAAGGATACAGTGTCACCATCAAACACAATGGCACAGAAGGTCTGGATGCGGCAGCGAAAGGCGGGCATTCCTTGGTGCTTCTTGATGTCATGCTGCCGGGACTTAGCGGACTGGAAGTGCTGCGCCGCTTGAGAAAAACGGATCAACAGACACCGGTCATATTATTAACGGCGCGAGACAGTATTCCTGATAAGGTAACAGGTCTGGACATCGGTGCGAATGACTATGTCACCAAGCCGTTTGAAATCGAGGAATTGCTTGCGAGAATCAGGGCGGCGCTGCGGCAAAATGGAACAAAAACGGAAGATATCGGCACCTTTCTTACATATGACGATTTGCGGGTGAACGAAAAAACCCGTGAAGTGAGACGCGGAGACAAAGAGGTGGAATTAACGCCGCGGGAATTTGATCTACTCGTCTATATGCTAAAGCATCCGCAGCAAGTGCTGACACGGGAGCAAATTCTAAGCTCGGTATGGGGATTTGATTATATCGGTGATACAAATGTCGTGGACGTCTACATAAGATACATCAGAAAAAAACTGGACTATCCTTACGAAAAACAGCTGATCCATACGATTCGCGGGGTCGGCTATGCCATTAAGGGGTAAACGATGAAGCTGAAGACCAAGATTCATTTATACACATCAATATCACTGTTGATTTTATTAATTTTGGTGCATACCGCAGTATATCTCATTTTTTCGTCTGCGCTGACATCAAAGGATGCATCCCGGCTTGCTGATGAGACAGATAACATTGCTGAAGCGCTGCGTGCCGCTGAAACAGAAGGAGTGGCTTTGCAGGATATGCTGCAGGCCTATCTTCCGGCAAATGGCATGGTGCGTGTAGTGAATGGTGATCAAAAAGCCGTTATGACGATCACAAAAGAAAAAGCCTATAAAGGTTTTCCTCTCTCTTTTCATAGCGGAGAAACGGCAGATGTGAGGAAACATGACGGCAAGCTGTTTGCCGAGGCTGCTGTTCCGGTGATTTGGACCGATGGACAAGTGGTGTCTCTTCAGCTGGTTGAAAGGCTTGAGAACACAGAAGAGAGTCTGTTTCTGTTGAAAATCATCTTAATCGCTGCAAGTGCTGCTGTCTGCATTGCTTCTTTTTTTGCAGGCAGCTTGCTAGCCCGCCGAATCATCAATCCGATCAGACGATTAATGATCACAATGAAAGACATACAGCGAGACAAAGAATTTAAAACGATTTCTTTAGAAGGACAGTCCAACGATGAATTGTATCAAATGGGGCTGACATTTAATGAAATGGCAATGATGCTGAAGGAGCACTATGATAAACAGCAGCAATTTGTTCAAGATGCTTCACACGAATTGAAAACGCCGCTCACCATTATAGAAAGCTACAGCAGCCTGATGAAGCGGTGGGGGGCAAAAAAGCCGGAGGTGCTTGAGGAGTCGATAGAAGCCATTCACTCAGAAGCGGTGCATATGAAAAAACTGACCAATCAGCTTTTGGCGCTGGCCAAAAGTCATCAAGAGCTTGAGCTTGATCTGAAAACAATCGATCTGATTGAAGCGGCGCGCGCGGTTATGCAAACGCTCCAGTCCGTTTATCAGCGTGACATATTGCTTGAAACAGATAAAGAGAGCCTGCTTGTAAAGGCTGATGAAGAACGCATCAAGCAGCTGTTGACCATTTTGCTTGATAATGCAATAAAGTATAGTGAAAAGCCTATTGAGATGTCAGCCGGAACGAGGAATGGACGGCCATTTTTATCAGTGAGGGATGAAGGCATCGGAATACCTGAGGAGCATATCCCGCATTTGTTCGAACGGTTCTACCGGGCAGATGAAGCACGAAACAGAAAAACAGGCGGAACGGGTTTAGGCCTTTCCATTGCCAAGCAAATCGCCGATGAGCATGGCATTGAGCTGTCTGTCAAAAGCAAGCCGGGACAAGGAACAGCTGTCACCATGCAATTCAGCGAACAGAATGGGGGAGGCCGATGACTAAAACAATAAAAACAGTATCTTTTGCTGCAGCAGCCATTTTAGTTGTCATCATCTGTACGTTTCTCATCATTCGGCAAACCCATGAGAACGTATTGCCAAAGGAGACTGTCGTAAAAAAAGTCGAATCCTCTTATGAAGGCAAGGTCACGAAAGCAACACAATCAAAGGATAAAAAAACATATGATATAACGCTTGAAAATCAAAAGGGAACTTACTTTGTAAAAGCAGACGCAATATCGGCTGACATTCTTTCAATGAATAGAGTAAAAGCAGTGAATCCATCTGCCATGACAGAAAAAGAAGCCAAGCATCTCGCGCTTGAGCAGGTGCCGGGAACGGTCAAAAAACAAACACGACAAAGTCGAGTTGCCACTTATACCATACAAAAAGAAGATGGGAAAACATACGAAGTGAAGGTAGACATGCAGGCAAAAACAGTCTTGTCTGCCGATCAAATCAGCAGCAAAGATCAACAAAAAACGCCGATTACGAAAAAAGAAGCAAAAACAATTGCTGAGCGAGAAACGGGAGGAACAGCGGATGACGCAGATCTCGAAGAAAGTGAGGGCACTCTCATCTTTGAAGTGGACGTTGATCTTCCTGATAATAAGGAAGCGACAGTGAAAATCAATGCCTACACAGGAAAGGTAGCTAACATTGTGTATGAAGACTGACGGTTTCTCATCAAATTCTCATCTTGTTCTCGTTTTCCTTTCATGTTGAGTGTGTAAACTGTACTCATACAAAACAAAGGAGGACTCACAAATGCTCAAGAAAAAATGGATGGTCGGTCTTTTAGCAGGGTGCCTAGCGGCCGGAGGGTTCAGCTACAACGCGTTTGCTAAAGAAAACAATGAAAACAGACAGGCTTCTTCTAAGACGGATGCACTCACTGAACAAGAAGCAGAAGCAATTGCTAAAACAGTTGTTGACGGCACAGTAGAAGACATTGACAGAGACCTTTACAACGGTAAAGAAGTCTATGAAGTGGAGATTGAAAAAGAAGGTGAAGACTACGACGTTTATGTAGATATTCATACAAAACAAGCGCTTAATGACCCGTTAAAGGAGAAAGCAGAACAAGTCACCATAACCAAAGAAGAAGCTGAAGAAATTGCTTTAAAGCAAACAGGTGGAACCGTAACAGAAAGTAAGCTTGACGAAGATGACGGTGCTTACATCTATGAAATGGAAATCCAAACGAAACAAGGAACTGAGACAGAATTTGAAATTTCCGCAAAAGATGGACGCATTATCAAACAGGAGATAGATGACTAATCAAAACCCCCGCTGCAGCGGGGGTTTTTCATGATAAGAAACCTTCTTTTGGACAATCTAAGTAGAAAAGGAGGCGAAACGCATGGAAAAGAAAGAGGAGCAATACATCAATCAGGCTGAATATGTCCCTCATCCGACGAAGGAAGGAGAGTATGCCTTATTTCTTCATGAAACGTATCATTTGCTTTCTGAAGATGACGAGACACAAACAACAGAATAAGGGCTTAGGCCCTTGTTTTGTTCCGTAATTGTGATGTAAGCGCATTTATTACTTTTTTGAGTTGACACAGCTTGTTTTTTTCTGTAATCTCAGTGTGTCAATTCAATTAGGAACTTCGTTAGGTGAGGCTCCTGTATGGAGATACGCTGCTGCCCAAAAATGTCCAAAGACGCCAATGGGTCAACAGAAATCATCGACATAAGGTGATTTTTAATGCAGCTGGATGCTTGTCCTATGCCATACAGTGCTAAAGCTCTACGATTGAAGGCGCCCGCACGCTTTTTTTGCCGTGCTTCTTTCACCTTCAATCCCGAAGGCTTTTTTTATGCCTTTAAAACGAAACCAATCAAAGGAGGTGCGGAGTATGGATTCTCCCCATTCGAGTCAATCTGAAGAAGTACCCATATACTATGACAGCAAGACAATTGATTACACGATGAGGAGACGAACTGCCGCACCTTCTGGCGAGGCCGGCACGTCTCCGTAGAGGAGGTACGAGTCCCGATGGTTCAAAACATGACCTATGACGAACTCATTTTACGCATCATTATTTTACTGCGAGACGGGAAAATCAGGGATTTTAGAAGTGTTATTGATGAGCTTCAGCCCTATGACATGGCATTTATTTTTAAAGAAATGCCGGAAAAACACCGCGCCCGCTATTTATCTTATTTAACTGTAGACGATATCACTGATATGATCGGGGAGCTGGAACGCGAATTTCAGCTTGTCGTCTTAAATAAAGTCGGAAAAACAAAAGCAACACTGGCGATGAATAAAATGGACAACGATGACCTCGCTCAATTGCTTGAAGAAATGGACGAAGAACTGAAGGAACAGCTTTTATCCAGCATGGAAGCGTCAGAGTCAAAAGCTGTACAGCTCTTAATGAATTACCCGGCTGATTCAGCGGGACGCATGATGACAAACCGGTATGTGTGGATTCCTCAGCATTACACGGTAAAAGACGCGGTCGTCAAACTGAAAAGCTTCGCTGAAATAGCTGAATCGATCAACTACTTATATGTTATTAATGAAAGCAAACAGCTGGTTGGGGTTCTTTCCTACCGCGATTTGATTCTGGGTGAACCTGAAGAAAAGGTGCAGGATTTAATGTTTACCCGCGTCATATCAGCAGATGCTCTTCAGGACCAGGAAGAAGTTGCCCGCCTGATTGAACGTTACGATTTTTTGGCAATACCGGTTGTAGAAGAAAACAACGTGCTTGTCGGCATTGTGACGGTCGATGATATTATCGACGTCGTTATTCGGGAAGCTGATGAGGATTACGAAAAATTTGCCGCTTCCGGTAAAGACATCACCTTTGACACAAAAGCTTACGTGGCGGCATACCGGCGCCTGCCATGGCTGATTTTACTCTTGTTTATCGGACTGATTTCAGGAAGCATTATCAGCTATTTTGAAGACGCGCTGAAGCAGGTTGTCGCGCTTGCGTTTTTCATGCCGATGGTGTCAGGGATGACAGGAAATACGGGAACACAATCTCTTGCGGTTGTCATCAGAGGTTTGTCTAAAGAAGAAATGAACAAAAAAACGATTGTGCGCCTGATCTTCCGGGAGTTCAGAACAAGTATTTTTATCGGAGCGGTTTGTTCTGTGCTGATTGCGATTGTTTCTATCATATGGCAGGGGAATGCGCTTTTGGGATTTGTTGTCGCCTCTTCACTGTTCTTAACCTTAATCATCGGCACGATGTCAGGAACGATTATCCCTATTATTTTGCACAAACTGAAAGTAGACCCGGCGATTGCTTCTGGACCGCTGATTACAACGTTAAACGATATTTTATCTTTATTAATCTACTTTGGCATTGCCACTGCATTCATTCACTCATTATAAACGTAAAAAGTCCGTCTCAACTGCGAGCCGGACTTTTATTATTTAACGGTTTTTGTACCGAAAGTGAGCATTAAGCTGCCCCTCCAGCATTTTTTTCCGCACTTGCGGATCGTTTTTTAACATCTGTTCTTTTTTGCGCATATCCTTTAAAATCTCTGCCGTCTGTACGCCGTCTTCACGCTTATTGGCGATATCCATCAGCCGCTCCACATCGGCAAAGGAGTATTTTCTTGTCCCCCTTGAAGAACGCTGCGGGTAAATGAGCTTTCGTTCCTCATAATACCTGATCTGTCTTACGGACAATCCTGTCAATTCACTCACAATTCCGATTGAAATCACTTTTTTGTCTTTATAAGAATGATCTTCTGTGGTCATTTTTCCACCCCTGGATGTCTTTTGATAATAGTATATAAAAAACAAAGAGAAAAAACCTGACGCTTGTCATATTTTCTAACATCAAATAGAAGATTTTTGAAAAAATACGGAAGAAAAATTAACAAGAATAATGCGTAACACCCAATCACGTTTTATCCTTTATGTAACGAATCAAACGAGGAGGAAGGATAATCATGGAGGAAGAAAAAGCGGTCTCACTGGCAAAAGAAATTATAGAGTTGGATATCAAGCGTGATGAAATGCTGGAGACGTTTATGCAGCTTGCCGGAGAACAGGCTTTTCAATTATTAAGATCGGTTCAAAACGGACAATACCGAAAATCTTCGTAAACATAAATTCTTTACATTAGATTCATACCACGTTCATTTAAAAAGAGTATCTTTTGTATAGGATACCTCAAAATGAAGGAGGACGCTATGAGTAATTTATTGAAATCCGCTTTAGAAAAAGAACGACGCCATTATTCTGAAAAACTCTATCAGATAGGGGTTTATAATAAAGAGGTCATGAACAAAATGACGATTTCTGAGCTTCGGAAAGAATACGCTTATTTCTTTCGAAGCATTACAAATCATAAAAATTATCCTTATACAAGATAATGTATAAGGATTTTTTTGCTTTTAGAAGGAATTTCTCGAATTATAGCGAATACGTATAGTAAGGGACTGAACTCTTATTATATGTAAGGGTTTTCATTATTTTTTTATAAAAATCCTATATACGAGGTAGATATGATGAGATTATCGTTTAACGAAGAAGAAGTTGAGCGTGCGATGAATTTGTACAGAGTTTTTGCAAGGGCTTTCAAAAGTGTGTCCGAACATAGTATCCGTGATAGCAAAGAGCACGGTTTTAATCCCACTGAATTTGCTGTACTGGAGCTCCTGTACACAAGAGGCCCGCAAAAATTACAGCAAATTGGGTCGAGACTTCTGCTTGTAAGCGGAAACGTCACATATGTTATTGACAAACTAGAAAGAAACGGGTTTTTAGTAAGGGAGCAGGACCCGAAAGATAAACGCTCTGTTTACGCACATTTAACTGACAAGGGAAATGAGTATTTGGATAAAATTTATCCGATTCATGCACTGCGTATTGCGAGAGCGTTTTCAGGCCTTTCGCCTGATGAACAGGACCAGCTGATCGTCCTGCTCAAGAAAGCAGGCATACACAGCCAGCATTTACTGTTTCGTTAACTATTCTACACTCTCTATTTCAGGAGAGTGTTTTTTTGATTCCATATGATTCTTTTTAAAACATCTTCAATCTTCCTATCAGACATTTCGCCAAGGTATCCATTGACGTGTTTTTTATACTCCTTCCTCTGTTCGTTCGATTGAAAAAATGCCGCGATATACTCTTCTGCTTTCTGCATGTCCCAGTTTCTCATATCTGTGACGAGTTTCCTTTCATGTAGAAGGTTTAAATTCATTTCCTCCTGTCCCGGCAGTGCATGATAAATAAATACCGGAAGCCGTTTCTGTAAGCATTCACTGATGGTCACGCCTCCGGGTTTAGTCATGATGCCTGTCGCCTGTTCGTACAAACGGTTCATCTCTGCTTTGCTGTGAAGGTAAGGAATCGCCTCAATCAAGGGGTGGTGTAAACTTTTGACATAGGAGTAGAGCTTTTCGTTTCTGCCGCATAATATTTTGTATAAGATCTTTCCGCCTGGCGACAGTTCCTGCACCCATTTTAAAATCCCACCGACCCCCATACTGCCCCCTGTGATGATGATGGTATATGGCGGGTGGTGCTGCAAGGTATCTGCTGATTCCATTTTAAAATTTCGGTGAACTGGAATGCCAGTCAAGTATATGTTGTTCTGATCGATCCCCTCTGATATTAGCTGCTTCTTTACTTCCGTGCTCGGAACAAAATGGTAATCAATGTTCTTCCGTCCCCATAATTGATTCACGAAAAAATCAGTGTATACATTCACAACCGTCAGATTCGGATATTCAGGCTTTAGTCGGTTCAGCAGATAAGAAGGCAGCGCATGTGTGCAGAAGGCGATATCAGGCTGTTTTTCTTGGAGGATGTGCCTCATTTGCTGTGTGAACAGCCATTCGTACATGAAATAGCGTTTGTCATGCTGAAATTCTCCGCAGGCGAGGAGCCTGTAAATGCCGCTGTACGTTTTCGGGAAATATTGAATCCATTTTAAATAAGCCACGGAGGACAATTTTTCTAACCGCCTATACGAATGTGAAAAGATATCAATCTTTTCAGCTGCCAGCCCTTGAGACTCTAATTCAGCCTGCAATGCATCAGCCACATGATGATGGCCGGTGGAAATGCTTAAAAAAGGAAAAATGAGAATGTTTTTCATGACAGTCCTCCTAAAAAAATATGGCAACTATATTTTGAGGAGAACGTTCACAAAATATAAGGGTGTTTTTGATTATGAGGAAGGTGAAGAGATGAAAACCTGTTTCCTTTCCATATGGAGAGTGGTTGATCCGATTTATTTCTTTTTTTCAAGGCTAAGCTTGATTGACAACGATCAAAAAAGCGTTTTTCGAGTCAGGCTGACGAAGTATAAAGGACATCATGTCGTGCTGAGCGATGGAACGCATATAAGAAAAAATGATGTGCTCGTTAAAATCCACCTGCATAACATAAAGCTGATCAGGGAGCTTCAAAGCATTGAGAGCGCAGTCAGAAAAGGAATCATTATTTATCAGAAAGTATATCAATCGATGCCGCTTCTTCTTGACTATATCCACAATCATAAAAAAAGCGAGAAAATCAAAGGAATCATTGGGATTACAATGCTTGACAAAGGTGTGGAAAGGCTCGGCTTTGATGTGATCACCCCGGTGAATCCTTTTTACAGATGTTTTAAAAAAGTGTCCCATGTGCCGATTTTATATTTGACTTCAAAGCCTGTGAGCTTGCGGCATTTACCGAATTCATCCTATTTGTTTATCTCAAAAGAAAAGCTGCAGAAAACCTATCAAAAAAAAGACTGATGCCTCGGTCAGCACAGTCTTTTTTGATTAAATCTGATGAAGTGTTACTTCAGGACGGCTTCCGACACGGATATTTACGCCGGTTTGTCCCAAGCCTTCGCTGATATAAAATGGTTTATCGTGATGATAATGAAGGCCTTTAATCATGTTCATTCGCACGAGCTTGCCCATTTTCACCAAATGATACGGTTTTGGCCAGTGAATTTGCCCGCCGTGAAAATGCCCTGACAGCAGGTAATCATAATGAACATCTTTCATATCCAGAATAATATTTGGGTCATGTGTTAAGACAAGATGATAGCCATTTTCCAGACTTTGATAAGAGCCGGTGATATTACTGCGATTCGTACTGTAATCATCAATGCCGATAATATTGACTGGCCCTGCAGCCGTCTCGATTCGAACATGTTCATTTTGCAGCGTGATACAGCCGTTTTCCTCTAAAACTCGCTTCAATCTCTGAAAGTCCTCTTCTTTCAATACATAATCGTGGTTACCGAACACCGCGTACATTCCATATGCAGGCTTTAGCTTTTGCAAGGCGTTCAAGTAACCTGCCAGCTTCGGAATATTACGTTTCCGATCAAGAAAATCCCCGGTAAGAGCAATGATGTCCACAGGCTGATCTTTTGTTAAATGATACAGCTCCTCAG
Source organism: Bacillus sp. LM 4-2 (assembly GCF_000978495.1). NCBI lineage: Bacteria > Bacillati > Bacillota > Bacilli > Caryophanales > Bacillaceae > Bacillus > Bacillus sp. LM 4-2. The sequence continues at coordinate 1,378,417 of NZ_CP011101.1, forward strand.
GTGAGACTGAAATGTTTTCCAAGTGAAGATCTGATAAATGAAGGATATTTAATTTTTTTCTGGCTGGAAGGCCGTCTTTTTGGTCGATTGAAATGGTGTTGACTTTCACATCTTTTGTATTGCGGTTCGCTTTATATAGAAATGGCACAAATACGAGTATGGCCAATGAAAGTAAGATTGTAAACAAAATATATCCCCTCCCTTCTATCAGTATAGTAAGTGATCAAGCCCTATGGATAGCGGGAATTAATGGGTAGAGACAGGTTGAAAAACGGATTGTCATATGATGAATGATTTGGAAGGGAAAAGGGATAATAAATTTTGACACATGAGGCAGAACATGCCGACGGAGTCAGAATAACAAATGGATGTGTAAGCAATGTTACGATTGATGAGACAACAAAAAAAAGAAACATATTATCTCTGGATCGCATTATTTCTTCTTTTATTGTATGTATCCCCGCTTTTTATTTTAAAGGAAGATGCCCATATCCGGGTCCACGATAATTTAGATTCCAACATCGCTTGGTACAAGGTTCTGGCCGATAGCGGAGAAATCGTCGGCAAGGTTGACGCTGCCATTCCGCAAATCATTAACGGGCTGCCCCGGGATGCCTTTGGCACCGAGTGGAGCGGAATTGTTTGGCTCCATGCTTTCTTTTCTTCCATGACCGCCTATGCAATAAGCCAGACGGTTACAAGAGTTGTCGCTTTTTTTGGAATGTATGTGCTGCTGAAGAAACATATAATCCCGGAACCAAAAGCGGCTTTCATCCGAATTGGCGTATCGCTTGCATTTGCCTTAACACCGTTCTGGCCTTCGGGAATGCTGAGTACGCTTGGGTACCCTTTGGCACTGTGGGCTTTTTTAAATATCCGAAAAGGGGATATCTCATGGAGAGAGTGGCTGACGCTGGGCTTGCTCCCTCTATACTCAAGCTTTGTTCTAGGCTTCTTCTTTTTCCTGGCAGGGATGGCGTGTTTTTGGTTGTATGATGCCATTACAAAAAGAAGATGGAATTTGATGTTCTTAGGCAGTATTGCATTTATGACGAGTATCTATCTTTTCGTTGAATATCGGCTTGTCTATTCGATGCTGTTTGAGCACGCACCGATGCATCGTATCGAATTTATCTCATCTAGGCATGACGTTTGGCATTCTCTTCGGCTATCCATAAAAAACTTTGTCTATGGCCATAATCATGTGATGACCGTTCATACCGTTGTCATCCTTCCGATCCTGATGGTCGTATTTGCTGCTCTGCTGTTCAAACGAAATCGGACAAAGCCAGAAAATGTTTATCTGTTTTTATGTGTGCTTAATTACGGGTTGTCATTATGGTATGCGTTTTGGTTCAACAAAATTTGGGCTGTTCCAAAGCAGAAATTTGCTTTTTTAGCAGAATTTAATTTTGCCCGTTTTCATTTTCTTCGGCCGCTTGTTATATACGTGAGCTTTGCGCTTGCTTTATATCTCATTTGGCGGATGGGGAAAGGATGGAAATGGCTTGTGTACGCCGCAGTCGCTGCACAGCTGATGGTGTTGGCGCCTTTTAATGAAGAATATACGTATGGCGTTCATTACAACGCGCCGACATTCAAGGAGTTTTATGCATCGGAACAATTCAAAGAGATTAAGGAATATATCGGACGTCCGCAAGATTCGTACAGGGTGGCGAGCATCGGACTGCATCCGTCTATCGCCCAATATAACGGGTTTTATACGTTAGATACGTATAACAATCTGTATCCGCTCTCATATAAATATGAATTTAGGAAAATCATCGAAAAAGAGCTGGAAAAAAATTCTCGGCTGAAACAATACTTTGATGAATGGGGCAGCCGCTGCTACCTTTTTGTCGATGAACTCGGTAAACGATATGATTTCAAAAAGAACTCGAAGAAAACGATCAACAACCTTCAATTAAATACAGATGTATTTAAAAAAATGGGCGGACGGTACATTTTTTCTTCAGTTCCGATCATGAATGCTGAACAAAACCATCTCGCGCTCGTAAAGACGTTTGACCATAAAGATTCCGCCTGGCGCATTTATTTATATGAAACAAGATAAGGAGGATATCGATTGAAACAGTCACAGCCAGTATTAACCATCGTCGTCCCGTGTTTCAATGAAGAGGAAGTGTTTCAAGAAACAAGCCGTCAGCTGACAGAGGTTGTAGATGATTTAATTGAAGAAAAATTAATTGCTGAAGACAGTAAAATTCTGTTTGTCGATGATGGCAGCAAAGACCGCACTTGGGCTTTGATTGCTATGGAGAGCATAAGAAACAAGAAGGTTACCGGCTTAAAATTAGCCTGCAATGTCGGCCACCAAAAAGCGCTTTTAGCCGGACTGCATAAAGCGAAGAATAGGTCAGACTGCGTCATTTCGATCGATGCTGATCTTCAGGACGACATCTCTGTGATCCGGGATTTTATGCTGAAATATCATGAGGGCTGCGAGATCGTTTACGGTGTACGCCGGAGCAGAAAAACCGATACCTTTTTCAAGCGCACGACCGCGTTAGGGTTTTATCGTCTCATGAATAAGCTTGGGATTAAATTAATTTATAATCATGCTGATTTTCGTTTAATGAATAAAAGGTCCCTCGAAGAGCTTGAGCGTTATCCGGAAGCGAATCTGTTTTTAAGAGGTATTGTCCCCATGATCGGCTTTAAATCGGCCGAAGTTTTGTATGACCGCAAGGAACGCTTTGCCGGCAAAACGAAATATCCGTTGAAAAAGATGCTATCCTTCGCTTTTAACGGGATTACTTCATTCAGTGTCGCACCAATTCGATTCTTTACGCTTTTAGGGTTTGTTTTGTTTTTCCTCAGCGCTGTGGCAGGGATTGGCGCGTTTATTCAAAAGCTGCTCGGCCATACGAATGCAGGCTGGGCGTCTCTCATCATATCCATTTGGTTTTTGGGCGGGTTGCAATTGATGGGAATTGGCATCATCGGAGAGTATATTGGAACGATTTTTTCTGAAGTGAAAAGACGGCCGAAATACGCGATTGATATTGATTTGTATAATGAGCAGCTGAGCCCGCTCCAGCGCCAGGAAAAAGAGCGGTTAGAAAAAAAGTACAGTTAAACGGAAAGAGCTGACTTCATTAGTCAGCTCTTTTTCTTCAACTGATTCAATATAGCGCTAAGCGGTTCGTCTTGCGGGTTGCGGTAAAAATCAAAAAATGGGCAGCCCTGCTTCTTAATTCGATCGATGACCGTATCAATTGTAAACAGAGCGGGTGTTAAAGATGATTGCACCTCATGCCAGTAGAGCGGGGCTGCAACAGTCCCAAGCTCATTTCCTCTCGTCGAATAGGGACAGATAATCGTTTTTCCTTCTGCATGCTGCAAATAATCAAGATACAATTTGCCGTGTCTGTTTTTAATCAAGCGTTCAGTGGTAAATAGCTCGGGAAATGCATTGGTGCAGTACTCTGCGATCAGCTGCGTAAATTGGCGTGTTTCTTCATACGTAAATGCCTCGGGAGACAAGGGAATATAAAGCTGGATGCCTTTGTTGCCGGACAGCTTCGGGTACGATGTGATGCCAAAGGAATCCAACAGCCGCTTCAGTTCATTTGCGGCCTGCACGGCCATAAGAAAGTCATCTCGCGAAGGCGGGTCTAAATCAATGACAATCTCAGCCGGACGCCTGCTTTTAATGGTTTGAAAAGGAACGTGAAACTCCAAAGCAAGCTGGTTGCAAAGCCATAGCAATGTAGACATATCCTCACAGACAATATGTTCATGGCTTCCATCATAGAAAGATTGAACAAAATCCGGCGCATAGTCCGGCTTGTTTTTTTGGAAAAATGATTCGCTCCTAGATCCATGCGGATAGCGGATGACGGTGACAGCCCGGTTTTTCAGAAATGGGAGCAGATAGTCACTGACTTCAATCATATACTGAATAAAATCTTCTTTTGTTTTTTTATTCTTTTCAAATATGATTTTATCTAGGCTTGTGAACTGGAGCTTTGGGTGAACCGGTTTGGAGTGTCGTATGACTTGCGCATACGTGCATTCGGTCCAGTCCATTTGGAATTCGAAACCGATAAACGATACCTCTCTTAATGTGCCTTGGAGAATTGTTAAGTATTGAACAGATGCACAAATCGAAGGTTCAAGACTAAATTCGCCTGAGGGTGTTTGATGTCCGTGCTGTTCCATAATCTCGCGTATAGCGCTTTTTTCCTCATCGCGCATTCCGTGCGAGACAGAGGCAATCGGTGTCATTATTCCGTTTTTTAACACAGATACCGTCAGAAACCCGTTGTTAGGGTTGAACCCTGTTATGCAAACATAAGCTTGTTTAAAGTTTTTATATTTGAGCCAATCGGACGACCGCTTCTTTTCAAGCCATTTGCTGTTTGTTTTCTTCGCTACAATTCCTTCTCCGTCATATTTTATTACCATCTCCCAGAGTTGATCAAAATGATCATAACAGGGAATGGATTGAATGGTTTCTTTTGCGTAAGGATCTGGAGATGCAGGAAGCTTTGCTGCGGATATGAGTTCACGCAGCGATTTTTTGCGGTCTAAATACGAAAGAAGCGTTACATCTTCTCCGCTTCGCTCTAACAAATCAAAGGCGAGAAAGCAGCACGGCCGCGCGTGTGCCGATTCCTGAATCTTGTCTGGCCTTTTCAAACGCCCCCGCACTTGAAGGTGTTCAAAATCTGCACGACAGGGATTCACCAAACATACGATTTCACCGTCAAGTGTCAGCGGAAGCTCTTTTTCTAGGTGCTGAAAGGCAGTTTTGGCGAATTGTGTGATTTCAGGGAAGGTGCTGCTGAGCTCCACACCATTTCTGCTGGTTAAGGTCACACCTGAAGAATAGATGCGGAGAATACAGCGGTACCCATCATATTTTACTTCGTAACGCCATTCTGCTCCGATTGGCGGTGACGAAGTTAAGACCGGCTGCATGGTAAACGCCATGCGCTATGATGTGCCGGAGGCTTTTTTTCTAGTTGTTTTTTGTTTTTTATCTCCGGCTCCTTTCGGTTCAGCGGCTTGTGCAGGTGCGGCAGCCGGTGTCTCCCGGTTCGGCCTTCTGGTTCTGTCGATGCTGGCTTGCAGAGCGCTTACCAGGTCAATGACATCTTCACGAGGTGGCGCTTTATCAGGAGTCACAGCCGTTTCTTTATTTTCTAGCTTGTCGTTGACTCTTTGCAGCAGCGCCTGTCGGTACGTGTCTTCATATTTCTCAGGCTCAAACTCAGCAGTCAGTTCATCTATTAATGTGATAGCAGTTTGCAGTTCCTTATCGTTTACATTCGATTGATCAGGTACACCTGGGACATGAGCGGCGCTTCTGACCTCATCGGGATAATGGATAGACTCCATGACGATACAATTTTCATAAACACGGAGAATCGCCAGCTGCTGCTTTGACCTGATTGTCATATTGGCGATACCGATCTTTCCGGTTGAGCGCAGCGCCTCACGCAGCAGGGTATAGGCCTTCGTCCCATTATCCCCGGGGCCGACAAAGTAGGAGCGGTTAAAATAAATCGGATCAATTTCCTGAAGCTGAACAAAGTCAACAATCTCAACTGCTTTCTCCTCATGCTCCTGTTTTAAGCTTTTTAAATCTTCGTCCGTCAGCACTACATATTTTCCTTTTACATATTCATATCCCTTCACAATTTCATCAGGACTAAGAGTTTTTTCGCAATTTGTGCAAACTTTCTCGTATTTGATTGGTGCGTGATCCTCTTTATGGAGGCTGCGCAGTTTAATATCTTTATCTTCTGTGGCCGCATATAGCTTGATGGGGATGTTTACTAATCCGAAGCTGATCGATCCCTTCCACATTGTATGCATATCGATAAACCCCTTTTTTTCTTTAGTGTGAAGAGAAGGATTACGATTCATGTGTAGTAACTTATGGGTGAAAAAAAGCCGGCGCTGTTATTGCGACGGCTGTTCAATAATGAATTGTTCGAATTGTTCCGGAGGTATTGGCCTGCTGAAAAAGAAGCCCTGTAAATGGTCGCAGCCTTTTTCAAAAAGAAGCTGCTTTTGAGCTGCATTTTCCACACCTTCGGCAATCACCTGCAAAGACAGCTGATGCCCCATGGCAATAATAGCTCCGGTAATTTGCTCTGATTTAGGATGGGTCTGAATATCGTCAATAAATGATTTGTCAATCTTCAGCCTGTGAATCGGGAAGTCCTTCAAATAGCTAAGAGAGCTGTGACCAGTACCGAAATCGTCAATACTGATTCTGATTCCTAATTCTGTTAGGGATGATAAAACCTTTTTGGAGTGATCGAGATTGTCCATTGTCATGCTTTCCGTCACCTCCACTTCAAGAAGCTGCGGGGGAAGCTGGTATTTATTAAGCGTATCCTTGATGAGGGGAATCAGATCTTTGGATTGGAACTGTCTGGCGGAAATATTAATGGCGACAGAAAGATCATAGCCTTTGTCATGCCAAATCCTTGCCTGCTTGCATGCTTCATCTATAATCCACTTTCCGATATCAATAATAAGTCCCGTTTCTTCTGCAACACCAATGAATTCTCCGGGCGGACGCAGCTGCCCGTCTGGTGTCACAAGGCGTATCAGTGCTTCTGCTCCTGTCATTTTTTGTTTTTTTACACTGAATTGCGGCTGATAATGCAACACAAATCTATCGTTTTCGATTGCTTCTCTGAGTACCATCTCTTGGTTAAGCTTGACGGTTTCTTTGTTGCCGATTGAAAAAGAATAGTATCTGTATTTGCTTTTGTTTCGTTCTTTAGCCGCATACATTGCCATATCAGCCTTTTTCATCAATTCAAGTCCATCCGTCCCGTCTTTTGGAGATATCGCAATCCCGATACTGACAGATGTGACAAGGGTGTGATCTTGAATTTTGAAAGGTTTTTTGAATTTTTGGATAATTTTTCTTGATAAAATATCTGCTTCGCCTGTTCCTGTATTGGCGTCTGTTAATATAATAATAAATTCATCACCGCCAAGACGGGCGATAAATCCGTTATCAGGGACTACAGATGACAAACGTTTAGCCGCAAACTGAAGCAGTTGATCGCCGACATTATGCCCTAATGCATCGTTAATCACTTTAAACCGGTTTAAGTCGAGAAAGAAAACAACGGTGTTATAATGCAAGGTATGCTCGCGATTCAGTACCTTTGTTAGATGAGAGATGGCATGTCTTCTGTTAGGTAAGTCTGTAAGCGAATCATAATGAGCCATTCTATGGATTTCTTTTTCTGCTTTGTACTGCTTCGTCATGTCTTTGCAAATGACATAAATGCTGTCCAGTTCTTGATTGACCTCAACAGGTATGAGAGTAATATTTAAGTGAAACTGGCCTTTTTCAGTGATAAGTTCGCCATCACTGTTCATCGCTTGTTTATCTTTTTTAACTTGCTCAAAAAGGCGCTTAATCTTCAGTGATGTGTAATTCCTCCAGTCATGCATGCTGAAGCCAAATTTGCTGATCATTTCCTCACCAGCGTGATTGGAAGATATTATGTTTCCTTCTAATGATAAAATAAAGATTGCATCAATATTGTGGACGATTAAAGACTGAAATCGCTGTTCGTTATCCTTTATGCGTTCGCTCTGTTTAATAAACTTTCGATCTGCATGGGAACTGAATAACAATAACGTTTGGATACAAAAAATAATTAAAGTAACAAAAATTGACCAATGAAACGTTTGCACCTCCATATGGCTTCCGGGCGGAGCCATGTCCTTATGGAAAGTTGCCGCAAGCAGTGCATGCCCGAAATCCCAATGCCCATTACAATTGAACTGACGACTTTATAGAATATAAGATGCTCAGAATGTTTTTTTACGGCCAAGTCAAAGAATATTTTTAACGAGACGAAAGAGGCTGCAATCGCAATGATAATTGAAACTGTAAATAAAATCGGTTCGTAAATAATCATTACCCGGGAAATGGCAGACATTCCGATATAGTGCATAGAAGCAATAGATGCGCCAAGCACAACTGATCCGGTAAGCAGTCTGTAATATGTAAGAATGTGCCGGCTGACAAAATATAATGACACAAATGATCCCGAAACAGATGCGCCAATGGCTGCCATTAAAGGCATGAATTCATATTCCATCGGCATTTCCATATGGACGGCCATCATCCCTACAAAATGCATTGACCAAATACCGAATCCCATAATAAGTGAGCCGCCGATCAGCCAAATTTTACTTTTTAAGCCTGTATTGATGGTGACTTTCCTTGAAAGTTCAAGGGAAATATACGAGGCGGTACAGGCAATTAGAATAGATAAACATATGAGCGTCGTATTATATGTAACGTGTATTTCCAAATGGAGATTCCCCCCGTATCGTGTGTTCCAGTCTTGTTGACTCTCTTTATTATCGGCTGCTTAACCGCAGAGTTTCAGCCTTCAAAACGATAGAAATACGAGGGAGATCTATTTTTAGTTCAACTGACCGTGAAAAATGTGTTAAAATCATCTTGACGTTTTCCGAAAAAACAAAAATGTATGATACATAAACATGAAACAAGGGAGTTGGTGGCTATCGAAGAGCTGGTTATGTCATGGATTGAAGCATTTAAAAGCTTATCTTATTTTGGAATATTTCTAGCGCTCAGCATTGAGTTTATCCCGGCCGAAGTCGTCTTGCCGCTTGCGGGCTATTGGGTATCTAAAGGCGATATGACACTTGCCGGCGTTGTTTTGGCAGGATCGCTTGGAGGAGTGGCCGGTCCGCTTACGCTGTATTGGATAGGCCGGTACGGAGGAAGGCCGTTTCTTGAACGTTTTGGGAAGTATCTCTTTATTAAACCTGAAGCGCTTGATAAGTCAGATAAATTTTTCAAAAAACATGGTGGCTTTGTCGCGTTCAGCGGCCGTTTCTTGCCTGGTATCAGGACATTGATTTCCATACCGTGCGGAATTGCAAAAATGAATGTTTGGGTGTTTTCACTTTATACATTCATTGCTATGCTTCCGATTACATTTGTATATGTTTATCTCGGTGTGAAGCTCGGTGAAAATTGGAAGGAAGTCGGCTCTATTCTTGATCAATATATGCTTCCGATCGGGATAGCGATTTTGGCGCTGTTCCTGCTCTACTTACTGATGAAAAAGAGGAAGAAACGCACGCATTCCGAACAATTATCTGTATTTTTAAAAAATAAACGTTGACAAATCATTGCGCTGCGCATATCATTGACGTATAAAATCATATTTCTTGAAATCCCAAAGGGGAGTAGCGTCCGGAATGTACTCCGGAAACAAAGTCGTCATTTCATGGATTGTATCCATCGGCTTTGTTGGCATGCCTGAATTCATGTCTAGCAAGACCTTTGCCTTATGTCGGCAAAGGTCTTTTTTGCATGGTCCGGCCGGCATAAGATCGGATGAAGAGAAAGAAAACAACTTTTTTGGGAGGGTATCATTTATGGATGCAGCATTATTATTAGAGTATGGTTGGGTTCTTCTCGTCTTGATCGGGCTGGAAGGGATTTTAGCCGCCGATAACGCGCTGGTTATGGCGGTAATGGTAAAACATTTGCCGGAGGAAAAAAGAAAAAAAGCGTTATTTTATGGATTGGCAGGGGCTTTTGTTCTGCGATTTGGCTCTTTATTCGCCATTTCATTTTTGGTCAACGTATGGCAGGTTCAAGCGATTGGCGCGATCTATTTGCTGTATATCTCAGCAAGCCACTTATTGAAAAGATATGTATTTAAGAAAGAAGACACACATAAAGAGACGAAGCAAAGCGGTTTTTGGCCGACTGTTTTAAAAGTTGAGCTGGCAGATATCGCGTTTGCTGTTGATTCCATCTTAGCAGCAGTAGCGCTGGCGGTTACACTTCCTGGGACATCACTCCCGAAGATCGGCGGACTTGACGGAGGACAATTTCTCGTCATTTTGGCCGGCGGTATCATCGGACTGGTGATCATGCGGTTTGCGGCTTCCATGTTTGTGAAGTTATTAAAGGAACGTCCAAGCCTAGAAACAGCAGCCTTTGTGATTGTCGGCTGGGTCGGAGTGAAGCTTGCTTTATATACGCTTGCCCATCGCGACATAGCGGTTGTTTCTGAGCACTTTATTCATTCTGGAACATGGAAGCTGATATTCTGGGGTGTCTTAGCAGCAATCGCGGTTTGCGGCTGGTTTATGTCAGGTGGGAAAAAACAGCCGGAGGGCGCACAAAACGAACAAAAAAACAGCACCCGTGAACGGGCGTAATCTGAAAGACTCTGCTTAAAAGCAGAGTCTTTTTGTGTTTGAAGCGTTTTCATAAGCGAAATAAAATAACATTTTTATAACATCTTTGTTACAAAAAACACGCATAAAACCCCCTTAATTCTTTAGAAAGGCACGAAATCATGTATAGGACGTCAGAATGGTTTGTCATAATTGAGACATTGGAAATCAATATTTCTTTTTCTCCTTTGCGAATCCCTATCAAATTAGCTATCATTAATGAGTAGTTATAGGGAGGAACTGAGGTGAAACCAGTGCTTAGCCTTTTGTTTAAATTGGGAAAAAAGAAGCAAACACTTGAAAAAGCTGTTGAAAGTATACAAAAAGGCAATAAAGATCTGCAAAATGAATTAATACAGCAATATAAGCCATTTATCGCAAAGACGGTTTCATCCGTTTGTAAACGATATATAGATGAAAAAGACGATGAGTTCAGTATTGGACTGATCGCGTTTAATGAAGCTATAGAAAAATATTCACCTGAAAAAGGAAATTCTCTGCTCGCATTTGCTGAGCTTATTATAAAAAGAAAAGTCATTGATTACATTAGAAAAGAAGCCAGAAGCGCACAAAATATAAATATCGATTTACAGGAAGGAGACGATCAGGAGTCATCACAAAGCCTGATTGAAGCCGAGCTTTCCATTGATGAATACCGCCGTCAGATTGAACAGGAGCAGAGGCGGGAGGAAATCCTCTATTTTCAAAAGCAGCTCAAGGATTATGGTTTATCGTTTAAAGAACTGCTTGAAAATTCTCCAAAGCACACGGATGCAAGGCAAAACGCCATAAAGGTGGCAATGACGCTTGTTGAACATGAAGAATTGGCCGCTATCCTGTATACAAAGAAGCAGCTTCCGGTCAAACAGCTTGAACAGCTTGTCTCTGTAAGCCGAAAAACGATTGAGAGAAACAGAAAATATATTATTGCGATGTGTATTATCATTACGGGTGATTATATTTATTTAAAAGATTATCTTAAAGGGGTGCTGCACTCATGAGAAGAGGGATTATAGTAGAGAAAAATAAAAAATTCGTCACGTTGCTGACCCCTGACGGACAATTTTTAAAAGCCAAAAATGATCGACACAGCTATGAAATCGGTGAAGAAATCATGCTTCCGAGTGAAACACGCATGGGCAGAAGGGCCAGCTTTTTTGATTTTTTTAAACTGCGCCCTTTCAAAATGGGGATTTTTACGATGACTGCTATTATGCTTTTTATTTTTATAGTTCTCCCCGTTTTTTCTAATAATAAGGCCTATGCGTATATGACAATCGATATCAATCCAAGCGTCGAAATGGCGTTAAACAGTGATTATGAAGTGATTGAACTGACGCCTCTAAACGATGAGGGACAGAAGGTCGTGAATGATATAGATGATTGGGAGAAGACTGATTTTAAAAAGGTGATTGACGATATTATAACCGACTGCAGTGAACACGGGTATGTAAAGAAATCGAAAGAAATATTGATTTCCACTGTTTATGAAAACACAGAAGACAATACATATAAAAAGGCTGTGAAAAAACAGCTGAATGATGTGACTGAAAAATATAAAACGACATACCGCATGGAATCTCTCGAGTCAGATATGCAAACGAGGGAAAAAGCGAAGAAAGAAGGCGTCTCAACAGGCAGCTACATCAAATCAAATGAAAAGAATGACAATAAAGATTTAAAAGATGACTCCAGCAAACCATCCGGAGAAGAGGATCAAAAGAGTGATGAAAATGAGGATGAAAACACCGATCAAACTGACACCCAGGACAGCAAGCAAGGAGATAATGAACAGCTGAATGATGCGGATTCCGGAGACCAGAAAGAAGAGAAAGCGGATGACCAGATTGATGATAGTGACAAAGATAAAAAAATAAAGGAATCAGATGAAAACACAAATACCGAAAAAGATGGGGACCATGAGCAAACCCCAATACAAGATCCTCAAGATAAAGGAAATGAAAATAACGGCGCTGACAAGGGCCAAAGCCAATATCACAGGGACTGGAACAATGGTGAACAAGGCAAGAACCGTTCTTCGTCCAGAAGGGATAACGCCTCAGACCGACGTAATCCAAACGGCTACAGCAGTGATAATCATTCAGCTCAAAATGAAGATTCGCCGAGTGCCCCCGGCGAATAAAGACCTGAATTTATTTAGTTGTGCCATTTAATTGTGATTGTGCTTGCTGTACCAGCCGCTTTGTCATTTCTCCGCCTACAGAGCCGTTAGCGCGTGCGACTGTATCAGAACCAAGGTTCACACCGAATTCTTGAGCCACTTCGAGTTTAAATTGGTCTAGTGCCTGCTCCACCCCTGGAACAACGAGTTTATTTCTGCTCGCCATCTTTTTCAACTCCTTTTTCGATAAAGAAATTCTTAACGCGTATTTAGTTTGAAATATACGGGGTTTATTTATGCTGGCAATTGTTGTGGAGAAAAATAAAACCCCGGCCTCTGAGCCGGGGTGGCGCAGACTATAGAATGTCTGCTGTCATTTTATGTGCGGTTGCCTGAATATGGAATGTCAAAATGGATAGGACTGTAATGGCGATAATTTGTCTGATTTTAAGCCATTGGCTGTCATTCAGTTCTTCAAAACGGTGACGGAGACGCTCTGTCTCCTGTTCGGCGATCTCCTGCAGATTTGATTCTTTCATAGAAGGAGTATCTTGGTGATGGATGGCATCAAGCACATATGCGCAGCTTTCATAATAAGCAATCGGGCTGATGACATCATCAGATCTGTCTGAGATTGTGTTAAAGGCCACTTTTAAAATAGCCCGTATGTGTTCAAAGTCATAAATGGATTTTAAATCACGTACAATTAAAAGAATAACTGCCTGTTCAATTGAGTATTTTTTGCCTAGCTCAGGGTGTCCGATCAGATCTTTGATATCACGCTTTACCCAGTTTTGAATCGCGGTTGACTTTAACGAAGTCAGCTCGCATAAGTTGCCAAGCTCTACGATTTCATTTGTAGACAGTCCGTATTCTTTTTTCTGTTTTTTTCGTTCATATCTTGTAAGAAATTCAGGAATTTCTAGATGATTGGCTGCTTTTTCTGCTGACATGTTCGCTGATTGGACGAGAATGTCGAGTGGGCTATGTTCTCCTTGTCCTTTTAGGGAATAGAGCAGCCGCACCATATCGGTTCGAGAGAGTTTAAAAATGTTCATTGTTCACCTCTTTAAACAATTTGACGCGGATATAGGTCTATGTATGAGTTCAAAATTCAAGCGTCAGCAAATTACATTAACATCATACGTCGAATTCCTTGCATTTTCAAATGGATGTTTTATAATTTAAATATACGGGTTCTTTTGAACTTAAAATAACGGAGGTTGTTATGGCGAAAAGAATTTTTCTGTTTATTCTAACGAATATTTTGGTGCTTACAACAATCGGGATCGTTTTGTCTGTTTTAAGCTCTGTTACAGGAGTCGGGACGTACTTTACAGCTGATGGCGGTATCGATCCAATGGCGCTTCTTGTGTTCAGTTTAGTCGTTGGATTTGTCGGTTCCTTTACGTCTCTTGCGATGTCCAGATGGATGGCAAAGACGATGATGGGCGTCAGAGTGCTGAATCCGAAAAAACACTCGCTCAGCTATGAGGAACAGCAATTGGTTGATCGTGTTCACAGATTAAGCCGCTCTGCCGGTTTAACGAAAATGCCGGAAGTCGGGATTTACCGTTCACCTGAAGTAAACGCGTTTGCGACTGGACCGTCAAAACGCCGTTCACTTGTCGCAGTATCGTCAGGGCTGCTGGAGCAGATGGATGACGCAGCGGTTGAAGGTGTGCTTGCCCACGAGGTCGCGCATATCACAAATGGTGATATGGTAACAATGACACTTTTACAAGGTATCGTTAATACTTTTGTCGTCTTTTTATCGCGTATCGCCGCTTGGATTGCAAGCCGTTTTGTCAAAGAAGATCTAGCGCCGATCGTTCATTTTATTGCAATGATTATTTTTCAGATTGTCTTTTCGATACTTGGCAGCCTGGTTGTGTTTGCGTATTCACGCCATCGTGAATTCCATGCTGACAGGGGAGGAGCGGATCTTGCCGGCAAGGACAAGATGATTCATGCGCTGCGGACGCTTAAAAGCTATTCTTCCCGGATTATGGAAGACGATCAGACAGCTGTCCAAACGTTAAAGATTAATGGCAAGAAGCGCTCTTCACTTTTCTCTACTCACCCTGATTTAGATGAGCGAATCAGACGGCTGGAAGCTAAATAATACAAACACATTGTTCCTCTGAGAGAATTCTCAGAGGTTTTTTATTTTATCCATTGACTAAAATCATAAAAAAATAAGCAAGTTAAGAAAATGTTTCGTAAAAGCCTTTAAAAATGGACCTAATATCTTTAGAATAATTACCGTACTTAAAAAGAGAGGCAGAAGGATTTTACATGAGATTAAAGTTTGGAAAATTGATACAGACCTTGTCACCGGCCCAGCTGATCGCATTATATTATTTTCTTGCAGTTACTGTGGCCGTTATATTGCTGAGTTTGCCGGCGGCCCATAAACCGGGGGCGGATTGGACGTTTATTGATGCGCTTTTTACAGCTGTCAGTTCAGTCAGCGTAACGGGGCTGACGGTAGTTGATACAGCTGATACATTCAGCACAATAGGGATTTTTATATTAGCATTTGTTCTGCAATTTGGCGGAATCGGAATTATGACGCTCGGAACGTTCATTTGGCTGATCATGGGAAAACGAATCGGGCTGAAAGAACGGAAACTGATTATGGTTGATCAAAACCAATCCCAGTTTTCAGGAATTGTCAATCTGATGAAGCAAGTACTGTTTCTGATCTTGTGGATTGAATTTTTTGGCGGGCTGATACTCGGCACATATTTCTTAACCTACTATGACTCCTATCAGGAAGCTTATTTACACGGGTTTTTTGCCAGTATCAGTGCAACGACAAACGGCGGATTTGATATTACCGGTAATTCGATGATTCCATTTCGCCACGATTACTTTGTGCAGTTTATTACAATGCTTTTAATTATATTTGGAGCGATTGGATTTCCCGTGCTTGTTGAAGTAAAGGATTTCCTGTTTTCAAAGCATCGGCGTTATCCATTTACGCTTTTTACAAAGATCACGACGATTACGTTCGGCTCACTTGTCTTGTTTGGAGCCATTGGCATCTTTGTCCTGGAAGCAAACCATGCGTTCGCAGGAAAATCATGGCATGATATTTTGTTTTTGTCCTTGTTTCAATCAACGGCAACCCGAAGCGGGGGACTGGCAACAATCGATATCAGCCAATTATCAGATTCCACACTCTTTTTTATTTGTGCGCTGATGTTTATCGGAGCGTCGCCAAGCTCAGTCGGGGGAGGCATACGGACAACGACTTTTGCTTTGAACCTTCTTGCGCTGTTTCATTTTGCCCGCGGCAATAAGGCCGTAAAGGTATTCAAACGGGAGCTTCACCCTGCTGACTTGATGAAGTCGCTTGTTGTCACGATGATGGCGATCCTGCTCGTTTTTGGCGCGACACTCATTCTGACCATTACAGAAAAACATTCCCTGCTGGAGCTTTTGTTTGAAGTGTGCTCGGCATTCGGTACAACCGGCCTGTCGCTTGGAATTACGGCAGATTTGAGCAGTGTTGGAAAATGCGTCATTATGATTGTCATGTTTATCGGGCGAATCGGCATCCTAACCTTCCTGTATCTGATCGGAAGAAAGGAAATTGAAGCGAACTATCACTATCCGAAAGAAAGAGTGATTATCGGATAGGCAAAACACCGCATACTTTGCGGTGTTTTTTGATTGCCAAAAAAAAGATGTGTGCCTCCTGTTCAGTTGGAGAACCTAACTTCGACAGGTGCAATTTACGCTCCTGCATCTTAAAATGTCTGAAAACTGGCGAGGAGGATTCGTATGAAGCGTAAAGCTGAAGTGAATGAAGCCATTAAAAATAACAATACACCTACCGAGAGCATGGACCCCAATTCATATAAGACACAATATCATGACGACCCCAATTTTAGAGGGGCAAACCGCAATTCCAAACAGGGCCAGCAGGGAGGCATGTAGTTGTGAAGAAAAACCGTCATAGCAGAGACATGCAAAATCATAAAAAGCCTATGAATAAAAAGGTGCTGGAGGAAGAGTTCTCAAGTGAACTTGGGGATTACAATGCCGGGAAGATCATCGAAACGCTGGAAGTCACCAAGCCTGAAAAGAAAAAAGAAAAAAACAAAAATAAAAAACAAAAATAAAAAAGACCTCTTAGGCGGCGTCCGCTTAAGAGGTGCTTTTTCTATTTTAAATAAGCATTTTTGCCCGTTCCTCTGACAAATTGCAATAAGCTGGTCATCCTCAGCTCAATGAAGGGCTGAGCGACTGTCTTAACAAAGTTGCTGGAGAGGACTGATGTCAGGGCTGCTGTTAAAAGCAAGAGGATCACTAAGCTTTGATAGTCAGTAAGCCAATCCTCAAGCCCGACCTGTCGTAATGTCTTAATAATAAACCCGTGAAGCAGATACACGTAAAATGTCCGGGTTCCCCATTTGGTAAAGAAATACCGTTTTTGCGGAACAAGCGCTAAAAAGCTGAAGGTTGCCCCAAAGGCGAGTACATACCAGCCGATTCGGGATAGTCCGCTTACAAGGGTAACGTCTCCAAATGAAGAATACGGTTTTGAACCAAACAGAAAAGAATAGTCAAAATCGATGCCCCAGCAGATGACGAATACTGCGGCAAGCACTCCGAGCGCAATTTGTTTGCCGCGTTTTGATCTCAATAAATCAAAATGATGTTTATTTAAATAAAAACCGACAAGGAACATCGGTAAGAATACGAATGTCCGTGACAAGCTCAGCGTGCTGCTGACAAAGTCCAGATAACCGATCAGCACGGCGATTCCGCAGCTGACAAACAGCGCCCACTGCTTTGAAAGCTTTGAAAAAGGATATAGGAGCAGGTTCCAAAAGAATAAGCTTACAAGAAACCATAACGACCATTGCGGATCAATCGGGTTCACATTTGCCATGCTTTCATCTTGCATAATGTAATAAAAGACGGAATAAATGATTTGGAAAATCAAATACGGAATAATCAGCTTGACCGCCAGCTTTTTTACATATCCCGCCCGTTTAAAGCCTTTCGCGAAATAACCGGATACAAGAATAAATGCAGGCATATGGAATGTGTAAATGAACTTGTAGAGGTAGAGCATAAAATGATTATCATTAATAAAGGAACGAAGGATATGACCGAATACAACAAGGAATATCAATAAAAATTTTGCGTTATCGAAATAACTGTCCCGCGATTTACTCATAGCATCACCTTCTCTTTCATCAGTCACTAAGAGATTATTCCCTGCTGGTACATATTTTAAAATAAAAGATGAAAAAGGAATCTAAAAAAATGCTGATTGTTAGGTCGATGTAAAGTGATGGTAAGGATCGTAGAAAATGTCTTCGTAATGTAATGGCGCTGAAATTTTCTGAAATTTATAGGGCAAATGAAGGAAGTTCCCGCATTTTGTAGAAATATTGAGGGATAGGTTTTGAAGAAGGAGTGTACATGCATGGAAACTCTTGGTGTCCAGACAAACTCGGAGCTGCGAGAGGAACTGAATCGCCTCAAAGAAGAAAACGCGCGACTGAAAAAGGAATTGAATCAGCATCAAGTGATTGTCAACAATACGCTCGATGCTATTTTTATTTGTGATAACGAAATGCGGATTGTTCAGGCAAATGAAGCAACAGAAAGGATGCTTCAAGTTGACTCGGAAGATTTGAAAAAGCGTTCTGTTTTGGATTTTTTGTTTTCAATTCCAAAGGATGAACTGAATCTTTCCGTAAAGAAGTTTTTTAAAAAAGGCTTTCTGTGGAAGGAGGTTCCGATCAGGCTTGATTGCGGGGCAACAAAATACATAGAGTTTCTGGCCAAAAGAGGTATTGGCGAGGATTTCTTTTTTGTTGTCATGAGGGACATATCTTCTAAGAAGATTCTGGAGCGGGAATTCTCTATGAATGAACAGCTTTTTAAGGACTTGTTTGACAGAGCAGTTGACGGAATCGTCCTGTTTGATAAAGATGGCGGTTTTATTGATGCCAATTTGTCCTTTTGTAAAAGCTTTGAAATCAATCATAATGAGCTGTCTCATTTATCTTTGTATGAGTTCATAGACAGCGGCTCACGAAAAGATTTCGACAATATCTGGAAGGCGCTCAACCGCAAGGGAAAAGCGAAGGGGGAGCTGCCTGTCAAGCTTCGTTCAGGAGTTCAAAAACTATTTGAATTCACGATTACATCAAACATCATCAGCGGTTTTTATATGTCCATTATGAGGGATATCACAGAGAAGCGGTCTATGGAGCTACAGCTCTTTAAAAGTGAGGAGCGCTTCAGAGAAATCTTTGAAAATGCAATGGACGCCATCATCATCTGGTCGAATGACGGAAGAATCGTAAAAGCGAATCAATCAGCCTGTAAAATTTTTGAGCTGCCGATGAATTTGCTGTTGAAAAGAAAGCTGTGTGATTTTCTCGTTGACTCGCAGCAGAAATACAGCATAACGAAGAGGAAATACGCAAAATACGGAGAGATCAGAGAAGAGCTGCTGTTTCAAATGGGGAACGGCCAATTCAAAGAGCTTGAATTTACTTCAAAACGGACAATCCTTGAAAATCAGCATTTGACGATCTTAAGAAATGTAAGCGACAGAAAGCGGATGGAAAAGGAGCTTCGGGAAAGCGAGCTGAAATTCAGAAAAGTGTTCAACGGCTCAATGGACGGCAATGTATTGTTCGACAATCAATACAGGATCATTGACGCCAACCCGTTAGCAAGCCATATTTTGGGACTGTCACATGAAGAGATAAAACAGCACAGCTTGTTAGATATTATTTCTGCTTATGAAATAGAAAATCTGGCATCACCGGCAAGGCAGATTAATTTTGATGAAATGGACAACGAAATTCCATTTTTGCTGAGCAGCGGTGATAACAGAAAACTCGAATTCTCATTTAAACGGAATATTATTCAAAATATGAACTTGGCTATCTTTAAAGACGTAACAGAGCGAAAAGAATTGGAGGAACGCCTGCGCAAATCAGATACCCTTCATGTTGTCGGCGAACTCGCAGCCGGCATTGCTCATGAAATCAGAAATCCGATGACTGCTCTTAAAGGCTTCATTCAGCTTCTGAAAGGGAGTGTCGAGGGAGACTACGCCCTTTACTTCAACGTGATCACCTCAGAACTAAAGCGCATCGAATCCATCATCACCGAATTCTTGATTTTAGCTAAGCCCCAGGCCATTATGTATGAGGAAAAACATGTTACCCAAATTATGAGGGACACGATAGACCTTCTAAATGCGCAAGCCAATCTCAGCAATGTACAAATGCAACTTGATTTAATTGACGACATTCCCCCGATTTACTGTGAACCGAATCAGCTGAAACAGGTTTTTATCAATATATTAAAAAACGCCATCGAAGTGATGCCTGACGGCGGAAATATTTTTGTAACGATAAAGGCATTGGATCAAGATCATGTTCTAATCTCCTTAAAAGACGAGGGAATCGGAATGACAGAAGATAAATTAAAGCGACTTGGTGAACCGTTTTATACGACAAAGGAACGGGGAACTGGACTTGGGCTTATGGTAAGCTATAAAATTATTGAAGAACATCAAGGCGAAATTATGGTAGAAAGTGAAGAAGGGAAGGGCACCGTTTTCCATATTACGCTTCCTGTCAGACAGAATGCTGAAGAAAGAAGGAATGATGAATGAACTACTATACGACAGCCGAAACGCCGCTCGGTGAACTTATCATTGCCGAAGAGGATGACCGGATCACTCGTCTATTTCTCAGTCAGGAAGATTGGGTGGATTGGAAAGAAACGGTTCAGAATACTGAGCACAAGGAAACATCTAATCTTGCAGAAGCGAAACAACAGCTTCAAGAATATTTCGCAGGCGAAAGGAAGACATTCTCCCTGCCGCTCAGCCAAAAGGGCACTCCTTTTCAGCAAAAAGTGTGGAAGGCGCTGGAGAGGATTCCATATGGTGAATCCCGAAGCTATGCAGATATTGCCGCTGCGGTCGGCAGTCCGAAAGCGGTGCGCGCTGTCGGACAGGCTAATAAACGTAACGACCTGCCGATTTTTGTCCCGTGCCACAGAGTGATCGGCAAAAACAGTGCGTTAACAGGATACGCCGGAAGCAAAACGGAGATCAAAGCATTTTTGCTAAACATCGAGCGAATCTCCTATAAAGAAAAATAAAACATATGGCACGTTCCCTTTTTTTCACGGCCGACATATCATTTTATTAAGTTAAAAAAGTTGGTCTGGTGAAAAAGGAGGACAAAGCAATTGAAGCCGAGCCGCTCTGAGAAACTTGCTGTTTTTGCCGAACTGTTTGTGAAACTGCATATCTTATCAAGCGCTCAAAAAGATGAAATCATCAATGTTAACAAAAAGAAACAAAAAAACCGCTGACTCGGCTCCAAATGAGCAAAGTCCAGCGGTTTTTTAATGCACCTTTTCTCCTCTAAACAGCTGCTCAATCTCTTCTTCATAGTTTCCGGTCATAATCCCTTTTTCTGTGATGATTCCTGAAATGAGATCATGAGGTGTAATGTCGAAAGCGGGATTAAAGACAGGCACATTGGATGGAGCGGTCCGAACTCCGGAAATCTGCCTGACTTCCTCGGGATCTCGTTCCTCTATCGGGATATCAGCGCCGCATTTGACCTTTGTATCAAATGTAGATAAAGGTGCAGCGACAAAAAACGGAATATCAAAGGCGTTTGCTAAAATAGCAAGACCGTATGTGCCGATTTTATTTGCCGTATCACCGTTCTTTGCAATTCGGTCGGCTCCGACGATAACAGCGGAAATTTGTTTTTCCTTCATCGTATGGGCAGCCATGCTGTCTGTGATCAGAGTGACATCAATGCCCCCCTGCATCAGCTCCCAAGCAGTAAGGCGTGAACCTTGCAGGACAGGCCTTGTTTCACAGGCATAAATGTGTAATCCCAAATCTTTTTGTTTGGCCAAGTAAAACGGAGCTAGCGCCGTTCCATAGCGGCTTGTCGCGATTGAGCCGGCATTGCAGATTGTCATGATCCTGTCGCCTTTTTTGAAAAGCTGCAGGGCGTTTTGGCCGATCAACCGGCACGTTTCCTCATCCTCAACCTGAATCTGAATGGCTTCATGGACAAGGTTTGTTTTTGCTTCATTTACGGAAATCGCGTTTGCGACCGAATGACTCAGTCTCTCAAGCGCCCATGACAAATTAATGGCGGTAGGCCGTGAGCTGTTTAAATATTGTTTGATGTCTTCCAGTCTGCGGCGGAATTCCGTGACATTATCTGTTTCAATGTTTTTGGCAGCAAGCGCCAGTCCGAAGGCAGCCGTAATGCCGATCGCCGGAGCGCCCCTTACTTTGAGCGTGACAATCGCATCAAATACATCCTCTTTCGTCGTCAGCTCCAAATATTCCGTCTCATCAGGAAGCTTTTGCTGATTTAAAATGGTAATAGCTGTTTCTTTCCATTCAACAGAACGTGGAACAGCAAATGAATGGGTCATGAATAGATCATTCCTTTACAAGTAACTTAAATAATTCAATAACATCTGTTATCGTTTTGAATTCCGAACGTTTTTCGATAAAGGCTGTGCCGGTTTCGAGCGCCAAGCGTTTTCTGCCGATTCGTTTATCAAACGGCACGATCGTATCCAGGTCAGCTACATGGGCAAGGCCGATCGTGCGTCGTATCAGCTCACAGCCCGCAAATCCGATTGCTTCTTCAAAAATATGGCTGAGCGTATCAGTGAGGTAACCGTCGATGTTGGCGTAAACATCCAGACTGTCCTTCTGCCAGGATTCACTAAACGTCTCTTCAAACGTTTCCCAGACCTTTTTGACATGTTCATATAACGGCTCTCTGTCAGCCCCGTCACGGCTGAGTGCGTTCAAAAATAAGTTGGCGATAAATTGCCCTACATCAAAGCCGATCGGTCCGTAAAAAGCAAACTCAGGATCAATCACCTTTGTTTCGTGCTCACTTGCGAAAATGCTTCCTGTATGCAAATCACCATGAATCAACGTTTCTGCAGACGTTAAAAATGACTTTTTCAGCTTAGCGGCTTCGATTTTAACGCTGTCATTATTCCAAAGCTTTTCGACAAAAGGACGAAGCTCTTCTTCAAAATCATTTGTGTCATGGTCGAAGAAAGGATCTGTAAAAACAAGTCTTTCCGTAATGTCGCATAGCTCTGGATTTGTAAACTGTTTAACAAGCTGTTTTTTCACCTTAGGTTCAAGCGCGTAATCTGATGAGTAGAAAAGTGTTTTTCCTAAAAATTCACCGATGTGCTGCGACAGATGAGGATAGTTTTCACCCTCAATGAGTCCTTTTCTTGCGATCTTGAGGTGAGAGAGATCCTCCATGACGGTAACCGCCATTTCCGTATCAGAATAAAACACTCTTGGAACCAGGTGAGGCACATGCTCGCCCTGACGGATGAGAGCGCTGCTTTCGATTCTTGCACGGTCGATTGTCAGCGGCCAGCTTTCTCCCACCACTTTTGCATACGGAACCGCCTGTTTAATGATCAATGCTCTGTCATGTTCTTGATCATAAATATGAAAAACGTAATTTAAGTTGCCGTCTCCGATCTCCTGGCATGTCAGCGTGCTTTTGCTTGGAAATAGGCCAAGCTTCACCGCCAACGCCACAGCGGAGCTTTCATTTAATGTTTCGTATAAAGGTGTTTTTGTGACTCCCATCATCATAACCTCCAATTATGTAATCACTTAATATGTGGCCGTAAAAAAGCCTCCTTCTCAGAGAGAAGGAGGCTTAACATCTATGTCCGCCTCTCTTATCTCTCAGATCAGATCTGAATGGAATTAGCACCGTGCCTTAAGAGACCAGCGTCTCGGCGCGAAAAAGATGCGCCCCATTTCACAATGGAATTACGGTCGGTTGCTGTTGGGGTCAAAAGGCCAAATCCCTCGCCCAACTCTCGATAAGAGAATATATTCACTTGTTTGACAATTCTAATTTATCAGTTGATGAACATGGTAACAGGTAATTTAGTTAGTTGTCAATATATTTTTTAATATAAATCTTTTCTGATATCATCGAAAACAGGAATGCTCTCCCGAACTTCTGCGCTTTCTTGAAGGTCGATTTCCGCTCGGACTATGCCTTCTTCCCGTCCGCCTTCAGCAAGTACACGCCCCCATGGATCAATAATCAGGCTATGTCCTGCAAATTCATTATCCGGATTTGAACCGGTACAATTGCAGGCTGCGACAAAGCATTGGTTTTCAATGGCCCGCGCAATAAGCAGGCTTTTCCAATGATCAAGGCGGGGAAGAGGCCATTCCGCAGAAATAAACAGCACGTTGGCGCCTTTTGTCGTATGTTTTCTGATCCATTCCGGAAAACGGATATCGTAACAGATCAATCCTGAGCTTTTGACGCCGTCAAGCTCAAAGTATCCGTCTTCGGAACCGGCTGATAAATACAGATGCTCATCCATCAGCTGAAAAAGATGGGCTTTTCTGTACTCTTTAATGATTTGCCCTTTCTTATCCGCGATGTACATTGTATTATAAACATCAGAATTCTTCCTGACAGCGACCGATCCGGCGACAATATGAACACCATGTTTTTTTGCCGTTTTCTTCAGCCAGCTCTGAGCGGATCGGCCGTCTTCATCAGCGAGTTCATCAAGATTGGCCAGATCATATCCGGTCGTCCATAATTCAGGCAGAACAAGAACATCAGCATGTTTGCTTTCTTTTTCGATGAAAAATTCAGCTTTTTTTATATTTTCCGAAGGTTTGCCGTATGAAATATCAAATTGAAGACAAGATATCGTCCATTTCATCTTTTTAACACCCCAAATTTTTCTTTACTTTTTTCATTTAACCATATATGATGATGGACTATCATTTCAAGATTTTTTTAGAAGGTGAGAATAGATGAAATTTGAACAGTCTCATGTATTGAAGGAATTGCCTAAACAATTCTTCGCTTCTCTGGTGCAGAAAGTGAACCGAAAGCTCGCAGAAGGACATGACGTTATCAATCTAGGACAGGGAAATCCAGATCAGCCGACTCCTGAACATATTGTCGAGGAGATGAAACGAGCTGTTGCTGATCCTGAGAATCATAAATATTCGTCTTTTCGCGGCTCATACAGTCTGAAGTCAGCGGCTGCTGCATTTTACAAAAGAGAGTACGGCATTGATCTGGATCCGGAAACCGAAGTCGCTGTATTATTCGGCGGAAAAGCCGGTCTTGTCGAGCTCCCGCAATGCTTGTTGAATCCCGGTGATACGATCTTAGTTCCCGATCCGGGTTATCCAGATTACTGGTCGGGTGTCACACTTGCAAAAGCAAAGATGGAAATGATGCCGCTCGTAAAGGACAGGGCGTTTCTCCCTGATTACAGCAGCATAACCGCTGAAGTAAGGGAACAGGCGAAATTGATGTATTTGAATTATCCGAATAATCCGACCGGAGCTGTTGCTACTTCTGAGTTCTTTGAAGACACCGTGCGTTTTGCGACTGAAAATGGAATCTGCGTCGTTCACGATTTTGCTTACGGCGCTGTAGGATTTGACGGCTGCAAGCCTTTAAGCTTTTTGCAGACTGAAGGTGCGAAGGATATCGGAATTGAAATTTACACGCTGTCAAAAACGTATAATATGGCAGGATGGCGGGTTGGCTTTGCCGTCGGAAACGCTTCGGTCATTGAAGCGATCAATCTTTATCAAGACCATATGTTTGTCAGTCTTTTCAGAGCGACTCAGGAGGCTGCAGCAGAGGCACTGTTAGCCGATCAGACGTGTGTGGCAGAGCAAAATGCCAGATATGAGAGCAGGCGAAACGCTTGGATCACGGCATGCCGGGAAATCGGCTGGGATGTAACAGCTCCCGCAGGTTCTTTTTTTGCATGGCTGCCTGTGCCTGAAGGCTATACTTCTGAGCAGTTCTCAGATCTTTTGCTGGAAAAAGCGAATGTGGCGGTTGCGGCTGGAAACGGCTTCGGTGAATATGGCGAGGGCTACGTCAGAGTCGGACTTTTAACAAGTGAAGAAAGACTTAAGGAAGCCGCTTATCGAATTGGCAAACTGAACCTGTTTACCCAAAAAAGCATTGACAAGACCTTATAACGATGGGATAATTCAAAATAATTTATAAAATCTATATTTTCTTATCAAGAGCAGGCAGAGGGACGAGCCCGATGAAGCCCGGCAACCGACTTATAAAGCACGGTGCTAATTCTTGCAGCTAGCGGCTGAGAGATAAGATTCGGACGAGAAACGAAACCTCTTTAGACGCGATTGCAGTTTGAAGAGGTTTTTTGATATGGATGAAAATGAAAGGAGCTCTGGCATGAGTGAGTTATTAGCGACATATCTCCTGACCGAACCGGGAGCCGATACAGAGAAGAAAGCAGAACAAATCGCAACAGGATTGACAGTAGGCTCCTGGACTGATCTGCCCCTTGTAAAACAGGAGCAAATGCAAAAGCACAAGGGGCGGGTGATAAAAGTTGAGGAGAGAGAGGGAACTCCTGCATCAGAAAAACAAGCGGTCATCACAATTGCCTATCCTGAAATCAATTTCTCTCAGGATATTCCGGCTTTGCTGACAACAGTGTTTGGCAAGCTGTCCCTGGACGGAAAAATCAAATTGATCGATCTTCACTTCTCTGAAGCATTTAAGCGTGCACTGCCGGGACCGAAGTTTGGCGTATACGGCATCCGGAAGCTGCTGGGAGAGTTTGAGAGACCGCTGTTAATGAGCATATTTAAAGGCGTAATCGGAAGGGACCTGAGTGATATTAAAGAACAGCTCCGGCAGCAGGCGCTTGGCGGAGTTGACTTGATTAAAGACGATGAAATTTTCTTTGAGACAGGTCTAGCGCCTTTTGAAACAAGAATTGCAGAAGGAAAGCAAATATTGAAAGAAACGTATGAGCAAACCGGACATAAAACGCTGTATGCGGTGAATTTGACCGGACGTACGGCTGATCTGAAAGACAAAGCTAGACGCGCCGCCGAGTTGGGAGCGGATGCGCTTTTGTTTAATGTCTTTGCTTACGGCTTGGACGTTATGCAAGGCCTTGCAGAAGATCCTGAAATCCCAGTTCCGATTATGGCGCATCCAGCAGTGAGCGGAGCGTTTACGTCTTCTCCGATTTACGGTTTTTCTCACGCTCTTTTACTAGGAAAATTAAACCGATATTGCGGTGCTGACTTCAGCCTCTTTCCGTCTCCATATGGTTCGGTTGCGCTTCCAAGAGCAGATGCACTGGCGATTCATGAAGAATGTGTGAGAGAGGATGCTTTTAACCAAACATTTGCGGTTCCGTCAGCAGGCATTCATCCCGGCATGGTTCAGCTATTAATGCGTGATTTCGGCATAGACCACATTATTAACGCCGGAGGAGGCGTACATGGACATCCGAACGGTGCCCAAGGCGGGGGGCGAGCGTTCAGAGCCATTATTGATGCGGTCCTAGAGGCCCAGCCGATTGATGAAAAAGCCGAACAATGCAAGGATCTTAAGCTTGCGCTAGATAAATGGGGAAAGGTTGAAGCCGTATGACGACTCGAAAACCTTTTATTATTTGTGATTTTGACGGAACCATCACGATGAACGACAACATTATAAATATCATGAAAACATTTGCTCCCCCAGAGTGGGTGGCATTAAAAGACGGCGTACTTTCCAAAACGCTGTCGATCAAGGAAGGTGTCGGGCGGATGTTCGGCCTTCTGCCCAGCCGTTTAAAAGAAGAGATTACAAGTTTTGTATTAGAAGATGCAAAAATCAGGGAAGGCTTTCGGGAATTTGTAGCATTTATCAATGAGCACGAGATTCCGTTTTATGTTATAAGCGGTGGAATGGACTTTTTTGTATATCCTTTGCTTGAAGGCATTGTGGAGAAAGACCGCATTTATTGCAACCATGCTTCATTTGACAATGACTATATCCATATTGACTGGCCTCATTCCTGCAAGGGCACATGCAGCAATCAATGCGGGTGCTGTAAGCCGTCGGTCATCCATGAACTTTCTGAACCGAACCAATATATCATCATGATCGGTGATTCGGTTACAGATGTGGAGGCAGCAAAGCTGTCTGACCTATGCTTTGCAAGGGATTATTTATTAAACGAATGCCGGGAGCAAAACCTCAATCATCTTCCGTATCAAGATTTTTATGAGATAACAAAGGAAATTGAGAATGTAAAGGAGGTACAGGAATGGCTGCAAAACAAGAACGCTGGCGAGAGCTCGCTGAAGTAAAACGGGAATTGGCAGAGAGAGATTGGTTTCCGGCGACTAGCGGTAATCTGTCAATTAAGGTTACAGATGAGCCTTTAACATTTCTCGTCACTGCAAGCGGAAAAGATAAACGCAAAGAGACGGTTGAAGATTTTCTGCTGGTCGATCAAAACGGAGAGCCTGCTGAAAGCGGGCATTCTCTGAAACCGTCAGCAGAAACGCTTTTGCATACACATTTGTACAATAAAACCAATGCCGGGTGCTGCCTGCATGTCCATACGGTAAACAATAATGTGATTTCAGAGTTATACGGAGACCAAAAGAAAATCACATTCAAAGGCCAGGAAATTATAAAAGCACTCGGCTTGTGGGAAGAGAACGCAGAAGTGACCGTTCCGATTATAGAAAATCCGGCACATATCCCGACGCTTGCGGCACTGTTTGCGGAAGAGATTTCAGAAGATTCAGGAGCTGTTCTGATCCGAAATCATGGTATTACGGCTTGGGGGAAAACAGCATTTGAGGCAAAAAGAGTGCT
Organism: Bacillus sp. LM 4-2; assembly: GCF_000978495.1. NCBI lineage: Bacteria > Bacillati > Bacillota > Bacilli > Caryophanales > Bacillaceae > Bacillus > Bacillus sp. LM 4-2. The sequence continues at coordinate 1,406,518 of NZ_CP011101.1, forward strand.
TGAAGCGTATGAATTTTTGTTCAGCTACCATTTGAAATTGAAAACACTCCAGCATCAGCTGGTTAAATAAAAGGAGGAATTGAAATGGCTACAATTCGAATTCATGATGAGGCAAATACAACGATTGAAAATCAAGAGGAAGTGGCAAGCTTTCTGGACAGTCAAGAGGTTATTTATGAGCAATGGGATATCACGAAGCTTCCGGAACATCTCTCAGAGAAATATGACCTGACAGAAGAAGAAAAACAGCAAATTCTTGATACCTTCGAAACTGAAATTAAAGATATCTCAACCCGCCGCGGCTATAAAGCACAGGATGTTATTTCATTGTCAGACAGCAATCCGAAACTTGATGAACTGCTTGAAAACTTTAAAAGAGAGCATCACCATACAGACGATGAGGTTCGTTTTATTGTAAGCGGACACGGTATTTTTGTCATTCAAGGCAAGGACGGCACGTTTTTTGATGTCCGTTTAAACCCTGGAGATTTAATCTCTGTGCCTGAGAATATCCGCCATTACTTCACGCTTCAGGAGGACCGCAAAGTTGTCGCGGTGAGAATTTTTGTCACAACTGAAGGCTGGGTTCCGATTTATGAAAAAGACAGCGTGAATCAATAAGCATGAGAAAGCCCCGTTCATCGAACGGGGCTTTTTATATTTATTGCAAACGCCACTTTTCATACTGTGACAGTTCTTTTTTAATCAGTGTCCAAATCAAACCTAAAACAGCTGCATCGTCAATGAATCCAAGACCGAGGATTACGTCTGGAATGATATCGAGCGGCATGACGATATACAGAATTGCGGCAGTTAACAGCAAAAGTGTTTTAACCTGTGAACGAGGGTAGTCGCCATTTCGCCAATCGCGAAGCATCTGAAAAAAAATAGTGATGTGCTGAATACATTTTTTTCGGTTTTTCCTCTTCAAAATTGCTTTTCCGCCTGCCGCTCCGAGCATAATTGCTTTCTTTTTCTTCATTGGGCATTCCTCCTGCCTGGCGGCGTGTTTAAGATATTCTTCACCTGGGTATTGTTCTTCTAATCCTATCAATATATCTATTATACCTGAAAAATTAACTTATTTAATGAAAATATGTTTACAAATAAAGTATAATCTGTAATAATGCACAATAACCCAATCAAACTTGTTTCCTATTTCTTAGCGGCGAGGGGTGAAGTGAATGGGCGGTTCTTCTGAACAAGAAAGATTGTTGGTGTCTATTGATGAAAAAAGAAAGTTAATGATAGATGCCGCTAGAAAGCAGGGATTTACAGGGCATGACACGATCAGGCACAGTCAGGAGCTGGATTGTTTAATAAATGAATATCACCAGCTTATGCAAGAAAACGAACATTCCCAAGGGATTCAAGGCCTTGTAAAGAAATTAGGCTTGTGGCCCCGCAGAGATGTTATGCCAGCATATGATGCAAATAAATAGCGGCCTATCAGATGCATATATAAAGAGAGAGCTTTTCGGAAGCGCTCTTTTTTTCTGGAAAAAATTCATATGAAAGAGGGAACTAATGAAAGAACTGGCGATTCTCATTACCGAAATGGTCAATCAATTTCATGATGCTTTTATTTCCTTATGCGGAATATTTGGCATTCATTTAACTGACAAAGAAATGCATTTTTGGGTGATCGGCATTTTTGGCATATTCTTTTTCGGCGTCACTCACGCTGTGTTTACATGGCTTTCTAAATGGAGTATGACAGCCTTGTCCTTTATCTATACCGTTACAGTCATCATTGTCATCGTATTTGCGATTGAGATTCAGCAAAAGGTGACGGGGAGAGGGAATATGGAGTTTTTAGATGCCACGGAAGGTATAAAGGGTTTTTTAGTATTTTTTATGTTTTTTTTACTTTTGAAAATGCTGTTGCGTTTCATCAAAGTCCTTTTTTCTGGAAGACCAGCAAGCAAATCGAATGGCAATGCCCGATCACGAAGATAAAAAACCCTCCTGACATGGTCAGGGGGGCTATGAAGCGGATACAGGGAGGGTGATTGTCACCTCTGTGCCTCTTCGAACTTCACTTTCAATATGAATAGAGCCTCCGTACATCAGTACGATCCGTTTACAAACAACAAGGCCGAGCCCGGTTCCTTTTTCTTTAGAAGTAACAAAGGGGAGGAAAATGTGATCCAGCATTTCCTGAGAAATCCCTTCACCGTTATCCACAACTTTGATTATGGCTTTTTTATCTAAAGCTCCCAGGGAGATCGTCAGTTTGCCTCCTTCAGGCATTGACTCGAGGCCATTTTTTGCTACATTTAAAATCACTTGTTTAATATGATCTTTTGTACATTTTACGAGTAAGGGCTGCTCGGTTAAATACTGTAATTCGACTTCAACATTGTATAGATTGCCCTCAGAATAAATGATCGGCATAATTTCTCCGATAATGTCCTGAAGTGAGTTCAGCTCCCATTTTTCAGCTGTCGGCTTGCCGAGAACAAGAAACTCACTCACTATTTGATTGATGCGCTTTATCTCCTGTTCGATAATGGAGAAGTAAAGCTGATCTTCCTCACCTTTATATTTCTTTTGCAACAGCTGAATAAAGCCGCTTATGCCGGTGAGGGGGTTACGGATTTCATGAGCTGTGCTGGCAGCAAGCGTCCCGATTAGCTCTAATTTTTGCGCCTCATTTTCTGAGCGCTCCAGCTGGGTCTGCCGCTTCAGCAAATAATACAGCACGAGAATAAAAAGGATATTCAGCAGAACAATAATACATGAAAGCGGAAGCACAAGGCTTTTCGACAGTTCTTCTATTGTGACCGGGTTCGGATAGACTTTCATATTCCAGCTGATATCATCCAGATATCCGCTGACAGGTTTCTGATCCTCTGCATGAGAGGCTTGTCCGCTCGCAAAAATCATTTTCCCGTCTTGGTTCACAACTTCAATATAAACATCAGGGCTTAGTAAGTTAATGAGATTTTTCAAATAATCAATTTGAATAGCTGCGACAAGATAATCTGTCACATTACGTTTTGAGTCCAAAACAGGCACACAAATTGTGAAAATTGGCTGACCAGTAATTCTGCTCGAATAACTATCTGAAATGACTGTCTTTTTAGTTTCCTTTGCTTTTGTAAAAAAAGATCTGTCGGCCAGGTTTACTTTCGTTTTTAATTCGGTTGTGCTTGCGGTGACGTCTCCTTTGGCATTGAGAAAATAGAGACCGGAAAATCTCGGCTCTGAATCAAAGGTCTTTTCCAAAATTGATTGCATTTTCTTTATATCAACCGGTCTGTCGATGGCGATGGACAAGGAGGTCATTCTCGCCATTGTTTCTCCGATTAAATAATTGATTTTGTTGCGGTGAAGGTTTAGCAGGACACTTGCTTCTTGTTTATGTTCTGCAGCTATTGTATCTTTTTCTTTTTCATATACGAAAAAGCTGATGACGATTGCCGGAATCACGACCAGTATGATATAAAGTTTGACTCTCCCGCAGGCGCCTTTTAGTATTTTCAATTTGCATCGCTCCAACATACACCTGATTAGAGGTATTATATCATTGTTTCTTCTTCTTTAATAAGAAAAAATAACCAAAAAAATTAGAAAAAGGTGTTGGCAAGCTTACATTTTAAAAAAGAAGAGAAATATTGGAAAGATTTTTATTGACATTTTGGTCTTTGTTTATTAATGTTTCTCTGTAACGGTTTCTAAAAGGATGATTGAGACATGACAGAAAAATCACTGAAGTTATTTATCGTGCTGTCGCGCGCGTATCGGTCTATTAACGATCATATGAATAAGCATATTCATAAGCATGGGCTGAATCCGACTGAATTTGCTGTGCTAGAGCTTTTGTACCATAAAGGCGATCAGCCGCTGCAGCAGATAGGAGATAAAATTCTCTTGGCTAGCGGGAGCATCACATACGTTGTAGATAAGCTGGAGCAAAAAGAACTTCTCATTCGGAAAGCGTCTCCTACAGACAGACGAGTGACATTTGCGCAAATTACTGAAAAAGGCATCGGTCTTTTGAATGATATTTTCCCTGATCACGCTGCTGAAATTGATGAAATGATCAGCGTATTAAGCGAAGAAGAGGTAGAGATGTGCACCGAAATGTTAAAAAGAGTAGGATTAAACGCAAAACAGTTTCATAATAAGTAAAAAAAGGAAGCCTGATATGTCACAAGGCTTCCTTTTTTGCTATTTTTCATTTGTTTCCGCTGCGCCTCTTGGCAAAATGAGAACTTCAACCCGCCGGTTTTTGCTTCGGCCTTCCGCAGTTTTGTTGGAAGCCACCGGTTTATACTCGCCATAACCCTTGGCGCTGAACACTTTTGCATCGAGCTTGGGGTTTTCAATCAGGAGCCCCATAAAGTTTACCGCTCTCATGACGCTTAAATGCCAGTTTGATTGGAATTCAGAATTTTTAATTGGCATATTATCAGTATGTCCGCTGATAATGATATTTCTTGGCGGGTTAATCACAAGAAGATTTGAAATCTCTTTTGCAAGCGGCACATCTTCCTTACGGATGGTCGCTTTTCCAGAATCAAAGAAGATGCTGTCTTTAATCGTAATCAGAAGGCCTTCACTAGTCATCTTCGTCTCCAGCTGATGTTCCAGCTTTTTATCTTTGATGAACTTTTCCACCTGGCTCTTCACATTTTCAAGTTCTTCTTGATCAGCTGCTTTTTCTTTTTCTTTCTTGTTTTTCTCTTTCTCTTCTTTTTCCTTTTTCACTTCATCGATGCCGTCTGACTCGTTTTCAGGAGGAGTGACACTGGAGTAGTCCAGTACACCGGTGCCGCCTGTAAAGACTTCATTAAATGATTTTGAGAGCATTTGAAACTTAGCTGCGTCAATCGAGCTGCTCGCGTACAGCACAATAAACAATGCCAGGAGAAGAGTAAGGATGTCGGCGTAAGGAACGAGCCATGATTCATCAACGTGCTCGTCCTCATGCTTCTTCTTCTTTTTTCTCGCCATTTTGCGCCTCTCCTTGTTCTGCAAATTTCAAGCGGTCCTTCGCAGGAAGATACATTAAAAGCTTTTGTTCGATGACTTTCGGTGCTTGTCCTTCTAAAACGGATAAAACACCTTCAATCATGACCTCACGCAGTTTTACTTCTTGTTTTGATTTTCGTTTTAATTTATTTGCGAAAGGATGCCATAACACATACCCTGTAAAGATACCGAGAAGTGTGGCAACAAAGGCGGCACTGATGGCGTGTCCAAGCTCATCTGTATTGTCCATATGAGAGAGAGCGGCAATTAGCCCGATTACAGCGCCGAGTACTCCAAGTGTCGGAGCGTACGTTCCTGCTTGTGTAAAAATAGCGGCTCCGGCTTGGTGTCTGTCCTCCATTGCTTCGACTTCCTCTGTCATAATATCTCTGATAAATTCTGCGCTTTGCCCGTCAACAGCCATGCTGAGCCCGTTTTTCAAGAAAGCATCATCTACATCCTCAATGCTTGCTTCTAAAGCAAGCAGACCTTCGCGGCGTGCAAGCTGAGCCCATTCAGAGAACATAGGAATGAGTTCCTCTATTGTGAGCTGTTTATTTTCCTTAAATAACACTCGAAACAACGCAGGCACTTTTTTAATTTCTTTTGTTGGGAACGCAATAACGACTGCTGAGATTGTCCCGGCGATAATAATTAAAATGGCAGCGGGGTTTGCAAGGGCGCTGAAACTGACGCCTTTCAGAACCATCCCGACGCTCAATGCCACAAAAGCAAGAATAATACCGATTAACGAAGTTTTATCCATAGTTTTTCACCAAATCCTTTTTTACTATCTTGTCTATGGTTAATATCGGTTTTGGTGCCCGGAACTTTAGGGACATTGTGAATTTGTTCATGAAATATTCAAGGAAGAGGCATAGAAGGGAGAAATAAACAAAAACGGGCTCTCCAAAATTGAAAAGCCCGGGTGTCTACTGAAATTATCAGCTTTCTTGCAAGCTGTCCTTCAGATGGTATTCATATAATAGTAGAAATACATATTCACTGTATATAAACATGTTCCATCCCTCCTTAAAAAAAGTGTAAAGGATGAAGGGAAGTAGCGCTTCAGGGGAAGGGACGGTATTTTCTAAGTCAAGAGTATGAAAGCATAAAAAAAGCGGCTTCCTAAAAGGAAACCGCTGATTGTTATTTCGCTCGCACTTTGATTTTATCATCTTCTAAAATCACGTGAAAACTTGTGATCTCGCCATTATCAAGCAGCAGATCGGTCATTTCATCCTCAACCCATTCTTGGATGGTTCTTCTAAGCGGACGTGCACCGAATGAAGGGTGGTAGCCCAGCTCAGCGATTTTTTCTTTCGCTTCATCTGTCACATTCAAGCTAATGCCCCGTTCCGCCAATGTTTCTTCAAGTTCTCCAAGAAGAAGGCTGACGATTTTGACAAGATGTTCTTTTTCCAATGAGCGGAACTCAATAATGCTGTCAAAACGGTTGAGGAACTCAGGTTTAAAGAACATGCTCAGTGAATCAATTAATGTTTGTTCTTCGATGACACTGTCATCTGATTGGAAACCGACTTTCGTTTGTTTCTCACCAGCACCCGCATTACTTGTCATGATGATCACAGTGTCTTTGAAGCTTACGGTTCTGCCTTGGCTGTCTGTCAGACGGCCATCTTCCATAATTTGCAGGAACATATGCTGAACGTCTGGGTGTGCTTTTTCAATCTCATCCAGCAACACAATGCTGTAAGGATTGCGGCGCACTTTCTCAGTTAATTGTCCAGCTTCCTCATGGCCGACATATCCAGGCGGTGAACCGATAATTTTAGATACGGCGTGTTTCTCCATGTATTCGCTCATATCGAGTCGGATAATAGCGTCTTTTGTGCCGAATAATTCATCTGCCAGTGTTTTAGAAAGCTCTGTTTTCCCTACGCCGGTAGGACCGACGAAGAGGAAGGAGCCGACTGGTCTGTTTTTGGATTTTAAACCGGCGCGGCTTCGTCTTACCGCCTTTGCCACTTTTTGAACAGCGGCTTCTTGTCCAATCACGCGTTCATGAAGTTTTGCTTCGAGTTCTTTCATTTTCGTTTGTTCGTCTGCCTGCAGTTTGCCGACAGGGATGCCTGTTTTTTGTTCAACAATTTCCTGAATGTGCTCAGCTTCCACAGTGACAGCGGTATGAGCGGAGGAGCTGTTCAGTTTTTTCTCCAATGCGAGTTCTTCATCACGGAGTTTTGCCGCCAGTTCGTAATTTTCATCTTCCAGGGCTTTTGTTTTTTCGGCTTCAATTGCAGTTAAGCGTTCAGCGGCATCCTCATCATTCAGTTCATCAATTAACAGGTTGGCTTTTGAACCTGCTTCATCTAATAAATCAATTGCTTTATCCGGCAGGTGTCTGTCCTGAATGTAGCGGGATGATAAAGTGACACACGCTTTGATTGCTTCATCACTGAATGTTACGCCATGGTACGCCTCGTATTTGTCTTTAATCCCTTGCAGAATGAGGATAGCCTGTTCAATTGAAGGCTCCTGCACCACGACAGGCTGAAAACGTCTTTCCAGCGCGGCATCTTTTTCGATTTGACGATATTCTTTCAGTGTTGTCGCGCCAATGACTTGCAGTTCGCCTCTGGCTAGGGCCGGTTTGAGAATGTTGCCGGCGTCCATTGATCCTTCTGCAGAGCCTGCGCCGACGAGAAGGTGAATTTCATCAATGAACAGAATGACATTTTTTCGTTCCTTCAGCTCAGTGATCAGCTGTTTCATTCTCTCCTCAAATTGGCCTCTGATCCCTGTATTTGCAACAAGGGATGCAACATCAAGCAAGTATAGCTCTTTGTTTTTCAGTTTGTTTGGAACATCGCCTTCAGCAATTTTTAAAGCGAGCCCTTCAGCGATGGCAGTTTTCCCCACACCCGGCTCACCAATAAGAACCGGATTGTTTTTGTTGCGGCGGTTTAGAATTTCGATCACTCGCGCCACTTCATCATCACGGCCGATGACGGGATCAATGAGACCGGCTTTAGCACCGTTTGTAATATTTTGAGCCAACTCATCAAGCAACCCTTTTTTTCCGCTTTGTTTTGCTGCGCTCTTTTCTTTCGGCTGGAATGCCTGTTCAAACGGAAATCCGAAAGATTGAGGACCCATACTCATTGAAGGTTTACGGGTCAGTTCGTTATAGCAAGTTTCACAAAGAACCATCTGTTTATGAACGGAATTTATTTGCATGTTAAGGCGAATCGTCGCCTCGTTTTGATGACAATGTTGACAACGCATTTGCCAAAACCTCCTTAATAATTTGATCTTCTTTGACCAATGAAAGTGAATAAAAAGGTCTATTGGATTTGACCTTCTTTGACTATTAGTATACGGCAAACTTAACGGCATTCAAACCAATATGCTCAAAGCAGGCTGAATATTTGACTAACTTTGACCAATTGATTTTTAAAAAAGGCCGGTTTGTTTGACCAACTTTGATTAATAGTATACTCTGACTAACTTTGACTTTCAAGTCTTATGCACAAAAAATTTTTGATTTGTTACAAAGTAAAACATGTTTTCTTCGTCTTTTCAAGGAACTTGTCTCATAGGTTATAAAAAGGCATCTATGGACAAAACTGCGGTTCGTTCGGAGGGGAGAAATGGAACAATCAAAAGGGTCTGCAAGTCAGCTTGCTTTTGTGTATGTCGGCACAGTAGTCGGAGCTGGATTTGCGACTGGCAGAGAAATTGTTGAGTTTTTTCTGAAGTTCGGCTGGTTCGGTTTATTCGGCATTCTCGTCAGCGGCGGAATGTTTACGTTTCTGGGCGCCAAGCTGATGATCATTTCAAAGCGAATCAATGCCAAGTCATATCAAGAAATGAACATCTTTTTGTTCGGGGCGGCGGCTGGGCGGATTATCAATGTATTTATGCTGTTTGTTCTCCTCGGAGTTACATCTGTCATGCTTTCAGGAGCAGGGGCGCTTTTTGAGGAACAATTGGGGATGTCCGCTCAGATTGGGATGCTCATTACAATCGGTCTGAGCTTAATTGTGATGACTAGAGGAGTAAAAGGCATTTTCGGTGTCAATGTGTTTGTTGTTCCCCTTTTAATCCTCTTTTCAATGATTGTAGTGGCCGACTCTTTTATATTCAGCGAATCACGAAACGCAGCTCAGTGGGTCTGGCCGCATCGCTGGGATTGGCTGTTATCAGCCTTTTCTTACGGGGCTTTGAATTTATCGCTTGCCCAAGCAGTTTTGGTTCCGCTGGCGAATGAAATGTCCTCGGAGAAAGTGATCAAAAAAGGCGCTTTAATCGGAGGGACGATGCTGACGATTGTGCTGTCCGCGAGTTTTCTGTCTTTGTCAACTCTTCCGGATGTATTTTTGTATGATATACCGATGGCACAAGTGGTTTATCTCTTTGCACGATCTGTCCATTTGATTTATTTACTCATTATTTTCGGAGAAGTGTTCACATCAGTTATCGGTAATCTATATGGATTAGAAAAACAAGTGCAAAGCTTTCTTCCATTGAAAAGCAAATATATCTTTACAGCTATTATGATCACGGCTTATATTACGAGCCAAATAGGGTATGGCAAGCTTATTTCAACGATTTATCCCTTGTTTGGCTATGTGAGCCTGGCCTTCATAGGCGCTTTGCTTTGCAAAAAGGCTCCTCGACGGCGCAGTTTATAAATATATATAATGAAGCGAACCGTCACTATAGAGCGATAATTGATCTAGGAACCGGGGATTGACTTTTTTATTGTCAAGAAAAACAACATTATGGTAAGATAGCAGAAGTGAAAAAATTGAAGAAAATCCGTGCGATATGCGGGAGAGGTTCTAGCTACACCCTCTATAAAAAACTAAGGACGAGCTGTATCCTTGGATACGGCCTTTTTTATGTTTTTCTAGAGCACCTTCCGAAAAAAAGGTGTTTTTTTGCGTGAATTAGCTGTAGCGATGTCTCTCGCCGGCGTTTTTATTGCGGAGAAGGAGAGGAATCATGAAAAAAGAAAAAGCAATTGTCGTATTTAGCGGCGGCCAAGACAGCACAACATGCTTACTGTGGGCCTTAAAAGAATTCGAAGAAGTCGAAACGGTGACTTTTCATTATAATCAGCGACATTCGCAGGAAATTGAAGTGGCAAAATCCATTGCGGAAAAGCTTGGTGTGAAAAATCATTTGCTTGATATGTCACTTTTAAATCAGCTTGCACCGAATGCCCTGACTAGAAATGATATTGAGATAGAAGTAAAAGACGGCGAACTGCCATCCACATTCGTTCCAGGTCGCAATTTGGTATTCTTATCCTTTGCGTCTATCCTGGCTTACCAAATTGGCGCGCGCCACATTATTACAGGAGTTTGCGAGACAGACTTCAGCGGTTACCCTGATTGCCGTGATGAATTCGTGAAATCTTGCAATGTAACGGTAAATCTGGCGATGGAGAAGCCGTTTGTGATCCACACGCCTCTCATGTGGCTCAATAAGGCGGAAACGTGGAAGCTTGCAGATGAGCTTGGCGCGCTGGATTTTGTGAAAAACAACACGCTGACATGCTATAACGGCATCATCGCAGACGGCTGCGGCGAATGTCCGGCATGTCACCTTCGTTCAAAAGGTTATGAAGAATATATGATAATGAAAGGAGAGCGTGCATAAATTGTTATCTCAAATTTATCCGCAGGCCCAGCATCCTTATTCGTTTGAACTGAATAAGGACATGCATATCTCAGCCGCTCATTTTATCCCTCGGGAAAGTGCGGGAGCGTGCAGCAGGGTTCACGGACATACGTATACCGTAAATATAACCGTTGCCGGCGACGAACTTGACGATTCCGGCTTTCTTGTCAATTTCAGCGTACTCAAAAAACTGGTGCACGGAAACTATGATCACACGCTATTAAATGATCATGAAGATTTTTCTCAGGACGACCGGTATTCGCTGCCGACAACTGAAGTCGTGGCGAAAACGATTTATGACAACGTACAGGCTTATTTAGACACTTTGGAGAATAAGCCGACCTGTGTACAGGTGTTTGTCCGTGAAACACCGACAAGCTACTGTGTCTACCGTCCGAAAAAGGGTGGTTTGAATGGCTAAAGGAATTCCTGTATTAGAAATTTTCGGCCCGACGATTCAAGGAGAAGGCATGGTGATCGGACAGAAAACGATGTTCGTCCGGACAGCCGGCTGCGATTATTCCTGCAGCTGGTGTGACTCCGCTTTCACTTGGGATGGGTCTGCTAAAAAAGATATTCGCTGGATGACGGCGGAGGAGATTTTTGCGGAGCTTAAGGACATTGGGGGAGATGCGTTTTCTCATGTGACGATCTCAGGCGGCAACCCGGCTCTGTTAAAACAGCTGGATGCTTTTATTGAACTGCTGAAGGAAAATAACATTCGTGCAGCGCTTGAAACTCAAGGGACCGTTTATCAGGATTGGTTTACGCTGATTGATGACCTGACAATTTCTCCAAAACCGCCAAGCTCAAAAATGGTAACGAACTTTCAAAAGCTTGACCACATTTTAACTTCACTTCAAGAGAATGATAGACAGCATGCTGTCAGCTTGAAGGTTGTCATCTTTAATGATGAAGATCTGGAATTTGCCAAAACTGTGCACAAGCGGTATCCGGGAATCCCGTTTTATTTACAAGTCGGAAATGATGACGTGCATACGACAGATGATCAGTCACTGATTGCACATTTGCTTGGGAAATATGAAGCGCTTGTTGATAAGGTAGCTGTCGATGCGGAGCTGAATCTCGTCAGAGTGCTCCCGCAGCTGCACACCCTGTTATGGGGCAACAAACGCGGAGTATAATAGAAAGGAAGATGAACATGACGACAAGAAAAGAATCAGAATTAGAAGGTGTAACATTGCTAGGCAACCAAGGTACAAATTATTTGTTCGAATATGCACCGGACGTGCTGGAATCCTTCCCTAATAAACATGTAAACCGTGACTACTTTGTAAAATTCAATTGTCCGGAATTCACATCTTTATGTCCTAAAACAGGCCAGCCAGACTTTGCGACAATCTACATCAGCTACATTCCTGATGAAAAAATGGTTGAAAGCAAATCATTAAAGCTGTATCTATTCAGCTTCAGAAACCATGGTGACTTCCACGAGGACTGCATGAATATCATCATGAATGACTTGATTGAATTAATGGACCCGCGCTACATTGAAGTATGGGGCAAATTCACGCCAAGAGGCGGAATTTCCATTGACCCGTACACAAACTACGGAAAGCCTGGCACGAAGTATGAGAAAATGGCCGAATACCGTATGATGAACCATGATTTGTATCCGGAGACAATTGATAATCGTTAATTATTCCGTTGTGTGATACGGAGTGTAAAAGGAAGTGGAGTCACAGTAAAATCCGAACATTCAGCGTTAATTTTCAGCGGAAATGTGACCCGAAGTGACCGGAGTGTGACCTGAGGTGCAACCTGAACTGTGACTTTTATGCAGTGAAAAATTGATAGTACAGAAGCAGATTAAGGCGTACAATTTGTACGTCTTTTCTTTTTTATCCGAAAGAAAAAATGCCTATCTAGAGATCATAGGCATTAAATATTATTATCAATATCTTCATTATTTTTTGGCTAAGTTTCTGAATCTTCTCTTTAACATTTGAAACAGCTCTTTTTTGAATTTCATCAAAGTTCTCCTGAATATAATCGACACTTCTTATTAGAACTTCACTTTCAAAATTGAATATCTGATTTATTTCTGACTGTTCTTCATCTGTTAGGTGATGGTATTGAAGTTGTTTAGCATTTACTTCAGCAGCTACATCAATCCTAACTTAGTTGTTCTGGTTGTACAATTTCATATTCACCTTCTGCATACTCTTGCTCCGCATAATAGCCTCCCCATTGACAGAGCTCCTGCAAGATAGGTTTAAGAGATTCTCCAAGTTCAGTGGATGAATATTCAACCTTCGGCGGTACTTGATTATACATCTTTCTGCTCACAAGTCCACTGGCTTCAAGCTCTCTAAGTGTTTGAATCAGCATTTTCTGAGTTATATTTGGGATAATGCGCTTTAATTCACTCGTTCTCTTTGGTCCATTCATTAAAAAGTATAATACAAGGCCTTTCCATTTTCCTCCAATAACTTCCTTTGTCACTTCAAACCCACAGCTAAATTTTTTCATGTCTAAAGCTCTCCATTCCACATTTATTACTTTTTAGTTACTATATCACAAAAAAGTGGGTACTTCCGATAATGTGCTTACTGAAGGATACTATATCTTGTAAGTTGTTCTTCAAGTACTTAAAGGTACTAGACATAAAATAATATTAATTCTAAAGGAGTGTTAAGTATGGGTAAATTTGAAGGTAAAATAGCGCTTGTAACGGGTGGAACAAGTGGGATTGGCCTTGCTACAGCACAAAAATTTGTAAACGAAGGTGCATATGTTTATATCACGGGACGTAGACAAAACGAACTTGATAAAGCTGTTAACCAAATTGGCAAGAACGTAAGCGGTGTTCAAGGTGATATTTCTAAGCTTGAAGACTTAGACAAACTATATGACATTATAAAGCAGGAAAAAGGTAAGTTGGACATTCTTTTTGCTAATGCAGGCATCGGCAACTTCCTTCCATTAGGTGAAATTACTGAAGAGCAGGTTGATAGAACGTTCGACATTAACGTTAAAGGAACCATCTTTACTGTTCAAAAAGCGTTATCACTATTCCCGGACAAAGTAGGTTCTATTATTGTAACGGGCTCTACTGCTGGATCAATTGGCAACCCAGCGTTTAGTGTATATGGAGCATCTAAAGCAGCATTAAGAGCACTAGTTCGCAACTGGATTCTTGACCTAAAAGGTACTGAAATCCGTGTAAATGTGGTTAGTCCAGGAGGTATTCTTACACCTGCCTACGATGAGCTTTTTGGTGATGCACTTGAAGAGGTACTGGAAAATAGCAGAAATACTGTTCCAGCTGGAAAAGTTGGGACACCTGAAGAAGTAGCAAACGCTGTATCTTTCCTTGCTTCAGACGAAAGCAGTTACTTGACGGGTGTTGAATTGTTCGTAGATGGCGGGCTAGCACAGGTATAATTTCCCTGCGCAGAGATTACAAATAGTCCCCAAAAAAGGTTAATGGGGATTTACTTGAAGAAGTCGTATAAAAAAGTCGTTTTCCTTAAAGGACAGGGAATTCGACTTTTTTATATTTGAATTTGCTTAACGTTGTAAATTCGCATTTTCCTGGGGCTACTACTAAATGACCTGTAAAAAAGATTACACTGTGAATAAATGTACTTAAAGTAACGGGGGCGTTAGTTGAAGAACAAACAACACCGTTGTTGTAGTAAATGAGGTCATTTGTTGTACAAAAAAAGGATAGTTGAATACAGGCATTTTCACCCTGTTCATCTATCCTCTCTTTTTGTTTATAAAATGTGTGACATTTCATTTGGTTTCTTAATTATTAATAAAATTAAACATTTTCTTGACTTTTAATAAAAAATAATATCCCTGTCCTTGTATTCTAATACTTTTAAAAATATTTAAAGGAATCCTTATGTCCTGAATAACCACATAGGAAAATATGTTGTAGGTTGCTTTCTTTTTTTGTGGGGCATCCCACACAAGCTATCACGTGATCTCACACCTGAACGTTTTTTTATAGACTAGTACCGCGACAAGTTATATTACATATACATACCAATAAAGTAGACATTAAAAAGTGAAAGAGAGGATGGAAATGTGTGAAAATTCTTTTCCTTGAGAGTCATCCCATGTGGCTCTATGGTTTACCGAATGGGTTTAGGGAAGCAGGACATACCGTAATGATTTCCGGTCCTGTAAGTCGGGAAAATATCACTGAAATGATAGACGAATTTAAACCAGATCTAATAGTATCTATGGGATGGACACCAGAGCATTCAAGGGAAAAGCAGGCCTGGATTCGCAACGCTACTAAAAAGGTGAATATCCCTCTCGTTTATTGGGCAACTGAAGACCCGCTGCACACTCAAAACTTTACTATCCCGTTAATTAAAAAGATGAAACCGGATTTTGTTTTCACGGTTACGCCTTCTCTGTGTAAAACTTATGAAAGCATGGGGATTAAAGCAGCTCACTTAGACTTTGCATTTCACGAAAGTATACATCACCAGATTAAACCATTAGCGAAATACAGTTGTGATATAGCAGTGGTGGCTAATGCTTACCCTAATTTTCTTGAAGAACATCCGGAAGTGTTCCGTTCGTCCTCTTTAAAAACGCTTATTCGTCCTCTTATACGGAAAGGTATTCGCATTGATTTTTGGGGGAGAAATTGGGAAAAAATGAGTAAATATATAGGAAGAGAAATTCCTCGCAATTGGATCCATGGATACCTTGATTATACTGAAGCATATAAAGTTTACAGTTCAGCAAAAATCATTATCGGTTTGCAAAACTGTGAAAGCCAACTTACGCAACGCACCTATGAGATTCTTGGTTCCGGGGGGTTTTTATTGACATCGGATACACCAGCAGTTCGAGATAAATTCAAACCTGGCCGCGATCTCATCGTTTCTTCCTCCCCAAAAGAAACTTTGGAAAAGGTTAAATACTATTTGAATCATGATAGCGAGAGAAAAAAGATTCAGATAAACGGTAAAAAGGCTGTAAAGAATGATTCCTATCGGCATAGAGCCGAGAGAATGCTTGAGGTGCTAAAAAGCAGAGGAATTATAAGAAACTTAGGGGAAACCATTCATTATGTAGATGTTCTCAAAGAAAAATACGTGATCCATCATGTTACTCCCGGTGAAACATTATCAATAATTGCCAGGAAGTATAATGTTTCCCTGCAGCAACTCATGGAGCTTAATCATTTCAAATCAGATCAAATATATGCTGGACAAATCATTAAGATTAGAGAGAAACTGTTTAGAAATATTAATAACAAATTATTCTAAAGGAGAGTAATATGAATGAAGGGGAAAATACCTAAAATAAGAAATCAAGCGAATAAAGTAAAAAGAACGCCTCGTTATATGGAATTTCCCGTGACATACGAAGTATATCATGTGGAATCCGGCGATACATTATGGACGATTGCCAAATCCTTTAAAATTCCGGTACAACAACTTATGAATCTTAATAAGCTTTCTTCAGATAGAATTTATCCTGGACAAATTATAAAGATAAGAGAAAGATAATCTTTGAGGTTTCGGAAACGAATCAAATTGAAATGACAATCCTCATTTTTTTATTTGTGGGGAACTTGATATTTTTGGGGATGAAGGGGTTATGAGATGTTTCAAATGAGCTATTTCTATTCTGGATTAGGATGGGATTTTATTCAACACGTTGATCAAACGAACGGAGTATTAAATGTTGTGTCTCCTGATTTTTTCTATATCAGAAAAGATGGATCATTACTTCTCCGTTCAGCTAATCCCGATGTGATTAAAGCTCTTCATAGAAGAAAATTAAAAGTAGTTCCTTTTCTAAGCAATCATTGGGATCAGGATTTGGGACGATTTGCATTAATGAACCGAGTTCTTTTAGCTAAACAAATTTCTCATGCAATAGAAGAACTGGATTTGGACGGAGTTAATATCGATATAGAAAACCTTACAGAAAAAGATCGGAATCTATTTACAGATTTTATTAGATTAGTAAGGAAAAGTATTCCTAAACATAAAGAAGTATCAGTTGCAGTGGCGGCAAATCCTTTTGGCTGGACGAAGGGCTGGCACGGATCATATGATTACGAGTATTTAGCTAAATATGCAGATTATCTTATGGTTATGGCCTATGATGAAAGCCGCCTTGCTGGGCCTACCGCAAGTGTAGGATGGGTGGAAAAGTCCATTCAATATGTTCTGACCCAAAAAATCTCTCCTCAAAAACTAGTTTTAGGATTGCCATTCTATGGCCGCTGCTGGATGGAAGGCCAATCTGCCTCTCAAGCCATTCCCCTTTACCTTGTTGACTCATTAGTAAAAAGGCATAGCGGAACAATTATTTTTGACACCAAGAGTCAATCTCCAAAAGCTATTTTTACTGTCAATCACGATAACAAGGGGCCGTTGCCTTCGGGAACATATACATTATGGTTTGAAAATGAACAGTCACTCAGAGCAAAAATAAAACTCGCTCAAAAATATAATCTGAAAGGTCTTGGCAGCTGGAGTCTTGGACAAGAAGATGCGTCAGTCTGGAATACAGTGTTTAAAAATATATAATGATTTATAGTTCAGAACAAAATTCGAAGATAATTGCAATGAATCTCTAAATGGACATACTGAAAGGAGTTTATTACGAGTGCGGGTAAAACAGTGAGGGCATTCCATAGGCCCTTCTCCCAAAATGTTCTACACGAGGCATTACATTGGGCTTGAAATACACATTCAAACTTATGTTATAGTACGCATTTTACGGATGTGTTGAATTTATTCTGCTTCCATGATTTAATCATACACATGCTACTTGATAGCAGGGTTATCGCATTTCATTCAGAATTGTTCAGGATCGATATGGAAGCGCACGACTAACTAGAACTTTAAAAGCATACACTCATATACTTCCTGAATGGATGCTGGTTTATCTAAAAAACATGATGAGAATTGATTGTACGCATGGTGAAGCATGACTTGTTGATAATCGACCATATAGTTTCTCCTTAGAAATGAGGGGGTTTTTACATAAAAAAGACGAGCGAATCCGGGGGGAATTCCACTCGCCGCTTTCTAATGAAAAGACGGGATGCTGGATGGCAGCTCGTCTGTTTTATTATAATTTAACGAACGTATGTTTGTAAAGGTGTCTTTTCAAATGAATTGGTTCATATAACCATTAAGAACAGATTCATTGTAAACATTCGCTAAGGTATGCTAAGATGCATGGACTATAAAGGAGTGATATGAAGTGAAGACATTGCGGTTAAACAATGTAACGTTAGAAATGGCTGCATATCAAGAGGAGAGCGAGCCGAAGCGAAAAATTGCATTTACCTTAAACGTTACGAGTGAGACTTACCATGATATCGCTGTCCTGTTGTATGAAAAAACGTTTAATGTCGAGGTTCCGGAACGCGATCTTGCCTTCCGGGGGGAAATGACAAATTATTCAACATCATTGACCAACCTGTACGAACCAGGGGCCGTCAGCGAGTTCTATATAGAAATAACGGAAATAGACAAAAACGCCGATTCATGATCGGTGTTTTTTATGTAAAAAAGCTGCCGGCCGGCAGCTTTTGAGAAAGCGAATTTCATATGTAAGGTGTTAAATTGTCCGTCTTGCAGTTTTTTGAATAAATGTGGAAATAAGGAGGTTTTAATAGGAGTCTCTGATGATCTTATAATTTTTATGATTAACAACTGTCAATGAATCTAACTCAAGATCCCGATAGTTATCCATGATCGTCACATCAACGATAACAGAATTCTCATTTACTTTTTCAACAACACCGGTTAATCCGTTTTTAAATTCAATGACATTCCCAACCTTAGCGATTTTCACAAGCTTCCTCTCCTTTAAACATAATAATGCCTTTTGAAAGTATTTTGCAGTATTTTCATTGAGAAGTAAAGCGATAAGGAGTTTTATCTCCCTTATGAATTGTCCTGTCGCTATAAAGATGATATATTGATTTTCGTCAATAGAAAGAAAAGGGGGGAATTTTTGTTGCGTCCCGAAGAAATAACAGAAATGATTGAACAGCTGCGCACCGGCGCCATAAACGAACTGAGAGTCCAGAAAGAGCATTTTCTTGATTTCAGGGCCGTGTTATCTAAACAAGATGATTTTAAACATTTCCGAGGAATTGCCCAGCAAGGCGGAGATGTTATCTTTCAATACTTAGAACAGCCAAGAAGCTGAAGGTTTCTCATACGTGAGAAACCTTTTTATCATATATGACAGAACACAAGCCTTTTATTACAGCTGTCTGTAACAGGTGTAAATAAAATGTAAAGTACCAAAGATGGATAAACATGTTTTAATTTAACAATATTTATAGAATTTCAGACTGTTTTTTTGCCATTAAGCAGTGAGTCATCCTCTTTATTCCATCCTGATACCTCCTTGGGAGAGTTGGAAAATCTTTTTCCGTGAAAATGAATGGATCTCTTGTTAAGGTTATGAAGTGTTTTTTGGAGCACTTTAAGGAGGAAACTGTATGACAACGAAATTCACTGCTCTGGCTGTTTTTCTTCTTTGTTTCATGCCTGCAGCCAAAATTGAGCATACACAAGCTTCACTACTGAGCGCAAAGAAGACAAAACATGAAGAAGCGAAATGGCTTACACATATAGATCGAAATACGAATGAATCTTTCCCTTCACTGTCTGCTGATAAAGACAAGAAAATAAAACCGATTAAGCTATCAGCACACACTGAAAAGAAAGAGAAAGATAAACCGAACAAAACAAATGATGAGAAAGAAACATATACACAGTCTGAAAAAGAGTTGCTGTCCCGTCTCGTTCACGCAGAGGCCAAAGGAGAATCATATAAAGGCAAGGTCGCTGTAGCAAGCGTTGTACTGAACAGGACGGAGAAAAAAGGTTTTCCTGATACGATAAGAGGAGTTATTTATCAGAAAAACGCCTTTGAACCGGTCGCAAACGGGAGCATTAACCAAAAGCCTGATAAAGAATCGATTGAAGCTGCCGAAGAAGCGCTGTCCTCAAAAAATAGAGAAACAGATGCCATATTCTTTTATAATCCGAAAACAGCGTCAGATAATTGGATTCGTTCAAGAAAAATCGTAGAAAAAATCGGCAGACACGTTTTTGCCGTCTAAGCATAGAAGAGACAATTTGTCTCAGCTGTGCTTTTTTTCATATAAAGAGTAAAAATAAAATAATTTTTGAACTTGTCTCATATGATGTTGGTAGTACAAGAGACAAGGAGAGACATCATGAATCGATTTGTGAAAGGGATCATTCTTTTATCCATTGCCGCCTTTTTCGCTGAATGCCTTGAATTTGTCGTCAATATGATTTTGGCGCGGGAGCTTGGCGAGCATGGGATGGGGCTTTACATGAGTATTTTGCCCACGATCTTTTTAATTATTGTCATCGCGAGCCTGGAACTGCCGATATCCATTTCTAAATTCATTGCCGAGTCAAATCCTAAGCTTCATGAAAGCATGCTAAGGCACGCTTTCAGAATGACAGCCATTTTTACTGCTTTTTCTACTGCCGCCGCTAGTATTGCGCTTCCGTTTATTCCGGTATTTGATACATACCACCCGTTTATTAAAGGGATTGTCATCGGCTTAATTCCTGTTGTCGCCTTTACTTCAATCGCCAGGGGCTACTTTATGGGTGTGCAGAAAATGGGGAAGATCGCAATTGCCAATGTGCTGAAAAAAATCATCCAGCTCTTGTGCTTATTCCTCTTTTTTCAATGGTACTCATTTGAATTGGACATGGCCGTGCTGATTTCCTTGTTTGTTCTAGTCGTGAGTGATGTGGTCGTGCTTGTTTATTTATATTCACAATTTATCATGGCAAGGCGGGCGTTATCCGGCCAGCAGCATATTCATTTGCGCGGAAAGGATGTAAGGAAAAGACTGCTTGCTGTTTCAATTCCTACAACAGGACTGCGCATTTTTCATGCGGTTGTCAATGCAATTGAACCCTTTTTAGTAAAAGGAGCTCTTTTGGCTGCGGGCGTTGCCGGGACAGCGGCGATCGATCAATACGGAATGCTGGCAGGAGTGGCTGTGACGATAGGGTCGTTCCCTGCTTTTATTGCCCATTCGTTAATGGTCGTCATGATACCGAGTATTTCGGAAGCTTATGCACTTTCTCAGTATGACATCGTGTTAAAAAGGCTGAAGCAGTCGATTTTCATTACATTAGGTTACGGTATACCTGCCGTCTGGGTCATGTTCCAGTTTGCGGGACCTCTCACGCATTTGTTTTTTCACTCTCCTGAAGCGCAGTATTATTTGCAGCTGTTGTGGCCTTACTTTCTCTTTCATCTGTTTGTCATGCCGCTGCAGGCGTGCTTAATCGGGATGGGCTTTGTGAAAGAGGCTTTTTATCACAATGTATGGAGCCATATCGTTGCGCTAAGTATGATGTATGTACTGGGATCAATGGAGAATCTGCAAATGCTCGGGATTATCCTTGGAATGAACACTGGCATGATTCTTTTGACGAGCCTGCACTATGCCACGATCTGCAAAACATTGAAGGTATCCGTATTCCTTACGGGAGGGACCAGAACGCCGCGAATTGAAGGATGATATAGGAATTGCAGGGGCAAGCTAATTGAAAAGCATGAAAGGAAGATTCCATGTTGACGAAGCGCTTGCTTACTATATACATTATGTTATTAGGGTTGATTGTATGGATTCCAGGTGCGGCACAAGCTGAGGAAAAACAGCCTGCTGTTCCCGCTGTTTTTCTTATGAAAACGATAGAAGGGGAGGACATCTCGATTCCGAATAAAGGGCAAAAAACAATTCTCCATTTTTGGACGTCATGGTGTCCGCCCTGCAAAAAGGAGCTTCCACAGTTTCAATCGTTTTATGATGCCCATCCATCCGACAGTGTAAAGCTGGTAACGGTGAATTTAGTGAATTCGGAACAAAATCAGCAAGTCGTTGAAGACTTTATTAAAGCAAACAAGCTGACGTTTCCAATTGTCCTTGACTCAAAAGGGGAATTGATGAAGGAGTATCATATCATCACGATCCCAACATCATTTTTGCTGAATGAAAAGGGAGAAATTGAAAAAACAAAAATTGGCCCGATGACGGCGGAACAACTGAAGGAATGGACGGAAGAATAGCTGAGAGCATAGACTCTCAGCTTTTTTCATATAGAGAAGAAGTGAATAAACATTAATGATAATTATTATCAAAAAGAAATTAAAATAATTATAATTGAAATTCTCTTCGTGCGTGCTATAATAAAGGAAGACATCAAGAAATAACTGACGATAAAGCTGCCTTTTGGGCAGCGATTTTGTTTTTATAAGAGAAATGAAGATGATTTACGTTCTCAATTAGAGAGGAGAATTCGATATGAATGAACAAGTTATCGTTCAACGCGACCCGCATGAGCCATTGAAAACAGACAAGAGGGAAAAAAACTGGGCACAGCACGCGGAGCTTATTGCAGCACTTGTATCAGGCGCTCTTATTTTGGCAGGCTGGCTCTTATCCGGATATCAGGTATTATCCATAATACTTTTCTTGCTGGCTTTTGTGATCGGCGGATTTGCTAAAGCGAAGGAAGGAATCGAAGAAACACTCGAATCCAAAACGCTGAATGTAGAACTTTTAATGATTTTCGCTGCCGTTGGTTCCGCCTTGATCGGATACTGGGCAGAGGGTGCTATTTTAATATTTATTTTTTCCTTAAGCGGAGCTTTAGAAACATACACGATGAATAAAAGCAGCAGAGATTTAACGTCTTTAATGCAGCTTGAGCCTGAAGAAGCGACATTGATGGTCAATGGTGAAACCAAAAGAGTTCCGGTTTCAGACTTGCAGGCCGGTGATATGATTGTGATCAAACCTGGAGAACGCATAGCGGCAGACGGTATCATTGAATCGGGCTCGACAAGTCTTGACGAGTCGGCTTTAACAGGTGAATCAATGCCTGTAGAAAAAAACACAGGCGACACTATATTCACAGGAACGGTGAATCGCAATGGCTCCTTGACTGTCCGTGTCACGAAAGCAAATGAAGATTCGTTATTCAGAAAAATTATCAAACTGGTTGAATCAGCGCAAAATAGTGTTTCACCCGCGCAGGCTTTCATCGAACGATTTGAAAATGCTTATGTGAAAGGTGTGCTAATTGCGGTGGCGCTCCTTTTATTCGTCCCGCACTTTGCGCTGGGCTGGAGCTGGAGTGAAACCTTCTACCGCGCAATGGTGTTTATGGTTGTCGCGTCACCTTGTGCGCTTGTCGCCTCTATTATGCCAGCGGCGCTGTCCCTGATTTCAAATGGCGCCCGCAACGGTATGCTTGTGAAAGGAAGCGTCTTTCTTGAACAGCTGGGCTCAGTGCAAATGATCGCCTTTGATAAAACCGGCACTGTAACAAAAGGCCAGCCTGCCGTAGAGACGATCAGAATAGCAGAAGGATTCAGTGAAGCGGAAGTTCTTGAGGCTGTCTATGCCATCGAAACGCAATCAAGCCATCCGCTCGCCCAAGCCATAACGGCGTACGCTGAAAGCCGCGGCGTGAATCAGTCCAGCTACATATCTATAGAAGAAACCTCAGGGTTTGGCGTTATGGCAGAAGTGTCGGGTGCGAAATGGAAGGTCGGTAAAGCAGGTTTTATCGGCGAGGAAATGGCAGCACAATTTTTGAAACAAACAGCATCAGATGTCATTCAAAGCGGTCATACAATTGTATTTGTGAAAAAGGATGATCAAATAGCAGGCTGTATCGCACTGAAGGACCAAATCAGGCCTGAAGCAAAAGAGGTCATGGAAGAACTGAACCGACTTGGGATTAAAACGGCCATGCTGACAGGAGATCACGAAGACACGGCTCAAGCGATTGCCAAGGAAGCCGGCATGACAACTGTCGTAGCAGAATGCCTGCCGGACCAAAAAGTGAATGAAATCAAACGGTTAAAAGAAGAATTCGGAACGATTGCAATGGTGGGTGACGGAATCAATGATGCGCCGGCACTCAAAGCGGCGGATGTCGGCATTGCGATGGGCGGCGGAACAGATGTAGCACTTGAAACCGCTGATATGGTCCTCATGAAAAACGATTTGAAAAAGCTCGTAAACATGTGCCGCTTGTCTCGGAAAATGAACAAGATCATCAAACAAAATATCGTGTTTTCTCTAGCTGTAATCTGCCTGCTGATTTGTGCAAACTTTTTGCAGGTGATGGAATTGCCATTTGGCGTGATTGGTCATGAGGGCAGCACGATTTTGGTCATACTAAACGGTTTAAGACTCCTAAAATAAAGCCAGCAGCCTAATCAGGCTGCTGGCTTTTTATGTATCAAGCTTTCCCTTCATTTTTGTCTTTATCAGATCTTTTCATAACCAGGATGAGAGCGAGGATGCAGCAAAGGAAACCCGCTGCACAGCCTATGATAGAGCTGTAATAATAAAAGCCCACCATCTTCATCCCGATAAAAGGAGCGGAAATTCCCAAAACCGTTAAGAGCATAACTGCTTTTCGTCTGAAAAAATTCATCAGCAAACGGAACAACCCCCCTGCGATTGAACGTTACTGTCAGTATACAGGAAGAGGAGCAGGAAATAAAATGCATTAGAAAATGAAGGCGTCGTGAAAGGCAAACACCGGTAAAACCTGTTACAATGGAAGACAGAACAATGCATTGCAAATGGCAGGGAGGAACAAGAAGTGAATAGAATACAACGCGTCTCTTCATGGCTGAAGGAAGCGGGGCATACTGCCGCATTTATTCATACAAAAGAAAATGTTTTTTACTTAACCGGTTTTTACACAGAGCCGCATGAAAGATTAATGGGGTTATTTATTTTTCAAGAAGAGGAGCCTTTCTTTGTTTGTCCAGGAATGGAAGCAGGACAGGCCCGCAACGCAGGCTGGAATCATGAAATCATTGGCTATGCGGATCACGAAAATCCGTGGGAGCTGATAGAGAAGGCCTTGAAAAAGCGAAATATCAGCATACATACGCTTGCGGTAGAAAAGGATTCAATCTCGCTATCACGTGCAGAACAGCTGAAGCATGCGACTGGCGGGGCTCAATTTGTTTCAGCAGAAGAAACACTCAATCAATTTCGCCTGATTAAAGATGACAATGAGATTCGTTTGCTGAAAGAGGCGGCAAAGCTTGCAGATTACGGTGTTGAAGTCGGCACAGCTGCTTTGCGTGAAGGCATCAGTGAAGTGGAAGTGCTCGCTCAAATTGAGTATGAGCTGAAGAAAAAAGGAATTCAGGGCATGTCTTTCTCTACAATGGTTTTATTCGGAGAAAAATCTGGCCAGCCTCATGGAAATCCTGGTACAGCCACGTTGAAGAAAGGTGATTTTGTTTTATTTGATCTCGGTGTTATTCTTGATGGCTATTGCTCTGATATTACAAGAACGTTTGCATACAAAACCATCAATCCGAAGCAGGAGGCCATTTACGAGACTGTGCTTCAAGCGGAAAAAGCCGCGATTGAGGCAAGCAAACCCGGTGTGAGAATCGGAGATCTGGATTTAACTGCCCGCGGAATCATTGAAAAAGCGGGATATGGTGACTATTTTCCTCACCGGCTTGGGCATGGACTCGGAATTTCTGTCCATGAGTATCCATCAATGAGCCAGGCCAACGATACACTGCTGCAGGAAGGCATGGTCTACACGATCGAACCGGGGATTTATGTGCCTGAGATCGGCGGCGTGCGCATTGAGGATGACGTTCACGTAACAAAGGACGGAGCAGTTGCTCTGACCCAATATCCAAAGGAATTAATCATACTGCCGTAATAGAAATAAAAAAGGACTTTGTTCTCGACATCGTCCTTTTTTATCTGCATTAAATAAAAAAATCATCAAATGTTCGAAAGGGTTTAATTTCATGTTTTTGGTTGAGAGGTTTTACAGCAAGACAGCTGCCACCGAGAACAGTGAGACATAACCCAATTAAAATGAAGAAACCCATGTGATCTTCTCCTTTCAGCTTAAAACACAAAAAGATATCTGGTACGTCCATATCATATTGTATGAAACGCATTCCAGATCAAGGGGATTTAGAAAGAAGGGAATCTATGGCTAATATTAAAGACATTGCAGAAAAAGCCGGTGTCTCTGTTACAACGGTTTCCCGAGTCATAAACAATCATCCATACGTCAGTGAAGACAAACGAAAAAGAGTGTTTGAGGCAATGGAATCATTGGAGTACACGAGAAATATTCACGCTGTACATTTGTCGAAAGGATTTTCAAACATGATTGGTGTTGTCTTGCCGACGGTTAATCTGCCATATTTTGCAGAGCTGATTGCAGGAATAGCCGACGCAGCCGCGGAATCTGGGGTTCACCTCTCTTTATTCCAAACAAACTATGAGGTACAAAAAGAAATCTTTGCGCTGTCCCAATTAAAGCAGCGCCAGGTTGACGGCCTGATTTTTTGCTCAAAGGCGCTTGCTGATGAGAAACTCATGGAATGGGAGGGCCCGATTTTGCTTTGCCAGAATTCAGATAATGCCCGCTTCCCAACCATCAGCATTCCTCACCAAGAAGCATTTCGGAACGGCTTGGACTATTTAATTGCCAAAGGGCACAAAAAAATAGCCATCTGTTTGGCAAGAAAAAAAGGCATGAACAGCCATTTTCGAATCAAAGCCTACAAAGAGGCATTGGAAGAGATCGGCGAGGCATTTCGTGAAGACTGGGTAATTGAGAAAGCGATTACAATCAATGATGGGAAGGCGCTTTTTCATAAATGGAATACGTGGAAGGAAAAGCCGACGGCTATTTTTGTTGCCAATGACCAAGTCTCAGCAGGGCTTTTTCTTGAAGCAAAGAACCAGCGGGTGTCAGTACCGGGTGAGCTTGCAATCTTAAGCGTTGATAACCACGAAATCAGCCAAGCGCTTGGAATCACAACGATCGATATTCAGACAAGGGAAATGGGAAAGCAGGCATTTGCCATACTGGAAAAAAGAATTCAAGGACAGCCGATTGAAAGGAAAGTTCTGGATTACCGTCTCATCGAAAGATCGACTGTTTAGTGAATGCATTGAAAAAAGGTTTGACGTGCATTCTGTTCGTTATGTACGATATGAGGTATTGAATGACAAAGGAGCTGAGGATCGTGAATGGGTCCTTCACAGTGAAAAAGGTACTGAATAATAACGTATTAATTGCTTCTCATCATAAATACAGCGAAGTCGTTTTAATCGGAAAAGGTATTGGTTTCGGAAAAAAACAAGATGATGTCATTGAAGATAAAGGCTACGATAAAATGTTCATTTTAAAAGACGAGAAGGAACAAAAGCAGTTTAAAAAGCTCCTTGACTATGTTGATGAAAACCTCGTTGATATTTCAAACGATGTCATCTATCACATAAGCAATAGGACTAATCACTCATTAAATGAACATATTCACATTGCGTTGACAGACCATATCGCATTTGCGATCAAAAGGCAGCAGCAGGGATTTGATATGAAAAATCCATTTCTAATGGAGACTCAGTCACTATATCCTGAGGAGTACCAAATTGCCAAAGAAGTCATAGATATGATCAATGAAAAAGCGGGAATCTGCCTTCCGGAAGGGGAGATTGGTTTTATCGCTCTGCATATCCATTCAGCGTTGACAAACCGTCCGCTGTCCGAGGTCAATCAGCACTCTCAGCTCATGGCGCAGCTTGTCGAGGTGATTGAAGACTCATTTCAAATGAAAGTAAATAAGGAAAGTGTGAACTATTTGCGGCTGATCAGGCATATCAGATTTACAATAGAAAGAATTAAAAAAGAAGAACCGACTAAAGAACCAGAAAAATTAATGTTGTTATTGAAAAATGAATATCCGCTATGCTACAATACAGCTTGGAAATTGATTAAAATCTTGCAGCAAACATTGAAGAAACCAGTTCATGAGGCGGAAGCGGTTTATCTGACGCTTCATCTGTACCGATTAACCAATAAAATGTCATAAATTCAGTTTATCCTTATAACGTGTTACTGATTCGATCAGGCATGAGTGATTGAGGGAAAAAAACGGGAAGTTCATTCTCGTTCTTTTGCGCACCCAATTTTGCTCATGCCTTTTTGTTGTGTAAAAGGGCAAATGTAAACGGTTAAACTGGAAGACTTACGCCTGTGAATTCGTTGTCATGATTTTTAGCTGTAAGGTCAGACTAGTAAAAAGAGGAGGTCAATTCTTATGTTTAAAGCATTATTCGGCGTTCTTCAAAAAATTGGGCGTGCGCTTATGCTTCCAGTTGCGATCCTTCCGGCTGCGGGTATTTTGCTTGCGATCGGGAATGCGATGCAAAATAAGGACATGATTCAGGTCCTGCATTTCTTGAGCAATGACAATGTTCAGCTTGTAGCAGGTGTGATGGAAAGCGCTGGGCAGATTGTTTTCGATAACCTTCCGCTTCTTTTCGCAGTAGGTGTAGCCATCGGGCTTGCCAATGGTGATGGAGTTGCAGGGATTGCAGCAATTATCGGTTATCTTGTAATGAATGTATCCATGAGTGCGGTTCTTCTTGCAAACGGAACCATTCCTTCGGATTCAGTTGAAAGAGCCAAGTTCTTTACGGAAAACCATCCTGCATATGTAAACATGCTTGGTATACCTACCTTGGCGACAGGGGTGTTCGGCGGTATTATCGTCGGTGTGTTAGCTGCATTATTGTTTAACAGATTTTACACAATTGAACTGCCCCAATACCTTGGTTTCTTTGCGGGTAAACGTTTCGTTCCAATTGTTACGTCAATTTCTGCACTGATTCTGGGTCTTATTATGTTAGTGATCTGGCCTCCGATCCAGCATGGATTGAATGCCTTTTCAACAGGATTAGTGGAAGCGAATCCAACCCTTGCTGCATTTATCTTCGGGGTGATTGAACGTTCGCTTATCCCATTCGGATTGCACCACATTTTCTATTCGCCGTTCTGGTATGAATTCTTCAGCTATAAGAGTGCTGCAGGAGAAATCATCCGCGGGGATCAGCGTATCTTTATGGCGCAGATTAAAGACGGCGTACAGTTAACGGCAGGTACGTTCATGACAGGTAAATATCCATTTATGATGTTCGGTCTGCCTGCTGCGGCGCTTGCCATTTATCATGAAGCAAAACCGCAAAACAAAAAACTTGTTGCAGGTATTATGGGTTCAGCGGCCTTGACATCCTTCTTAACGGGGATCACAGAGCCATTGGAATTTTCTTTCTTATTCGTTGCTCCAGTCCTGTTTGCGATTCACTGTTTGTTTGCGGGACTTTCATTCATGGTCATGCAGCTGTTGAATGTTAAGATTGGTATGACATTCTCCGGTGGTTTAATTGACTACTTCCTATTCGGTATTTTACCGAACCGGACGGCATGGTGGCTAGTCATCCCTGTCGGCTTAGGGTTAGCGGTCATTTACTACTTCGGATTCCGATTTGCCATCCGCAAATTTAATCTGAAAACACCTGGACGCGAGGATGCTGCGGAAGAAACAGCAGCACCTGGGAAAACAGGTGAAGCAGGGGATCTTCCTTATGAGATTCTGCAGGCAATGGGTGACCAGGAAAACATCAAACACCTTGATGCTTGTATCACTCGTCTGCGTGTGACTGTAAACGATCAGAAAAAGGTTGATAAAGACCGTCTGAAACAGCTTGGCGCTTCCGGAGTGCTGGAAGTCGGCAACAACATTCAGGCTATTTTCGGACCGCGTTCTGACGGGTTAAAAACACAAATGCAAGACATTATTGCGGGACGCAAGCCTAGACCTGAACCGAAAACATCTGCTCAAGAGGAAGTAGGACAGCAGGTTGAGGAAGTGATTGCAGAACCGCTGCAAAATGAAATCGGCGAGGAAGTTTTCGTTTCTCCGATTAGCGGGGAAATTCACCCGATTACGGATGTTCCTGACCAAGTCTTCTCAGGGAAAATGATGGGTGACGGTTTTGCGATTCTCCCTTCTGAAGGAATTGTCGTATCACCGGTTAGCGGAAAAATTCTCAATGTGTTCCCGACGAAACATGCGATCGGCCTGCAATCCGACGGCGGAAGAGAAATTTTAATCCACTTTGGTATTGATACCGTCAGCCTGAAGGGCGAAGGATTTACGTCTTTCGTATCAGAAGGAGACCGCGTTGAGCCTGGACAAAAACTTCTTGAAGTTGATCTGGATGCAGTCAAACCGAATGTACCATCTCTCATGACACCGATTGTATTTACAAACCTTGCTGAAGGAGAAACAGTCAGCATTAAAGCAAGCGGTTCAGTCAACAGAGAACAAGAAGATATTGTGAAGATTGAAAAATAAGGGTGTTAGTACGCCGTGCTTGTCAGATGACAAGTACGGTTGTATGATATAATATTGTGAAGTAATTAAGCTTTAAGTTAAAAGGAGAATGATAAAAATGGCACAAAAAACATTTAAAGTAACTGCAGATTCTGGAATCCATGCTCGTCCTGCGACAGTTCTTGTACAAACTGCTAGCAAATACGACGCTGACGTTAATTTAGAATATAACGGCAAAACAGTTAACCTTAAATCTATTATGGGTGTTATGTCTTTAGGTATCGCTAAAGGCGCTGAGATCACAATCTCTGCTTCCGGAGCTGACGAAAACGATGCTCTTAACGCTTTAGAAGAAACAATGAAAAGCGAAGGGCTCGGCGAGTAATGCAAGAATTAAAAGGGATTGGTGCTTCAGCCGGCATCGCGATTGCAAAAGCATACCGGCTTGAAGAGCCAGATTTAACGGTTGAAAAGAAAAACATCTCTGATTCTGAAGCGGAAGTAAGCCGTTTTGATGAAGCGATTGCACGTTCAAAAGAAGAGCTCGAAAAAATCAAAGAGCACGCTTTGAAAGAACTGGGTCAGGATAAAGCTGATATTTTTTCTGCTCACCTTTTAGTTCTCAGTGACCCTGAGCTTCTGAACCCTGTGAAAGAAAAAATCAGCACTGATTCAGTGAACGCTGAATTCGCTTTAAAAGAAACGTCTTCTATGTTCGTTACCATGTTTGAATCTATGGACAACGAATATATGAAAGAGCGTGCGGCAGATATCCGCGATGTAACAAAACGCGTAACCGGCCACCTGCTTGGCGTTGAAATTCCAAACCCAAGCATGATCTCAGAAGAGGTTATTATTGTAGCTGAAGACTTAACACCGTCTGACACAGCTCAATTAAACCGTGAGTTCGTAAAAGGATTCACTACTGATATCGGCGGACGCACATCTCACTCTGCCATCATGGCACGTTCTCTTGAGATTCCAGCAGTTGTTGGAACGAAAGCGGCTACAGGCACGATCCAAAACGGCGTGACTGTTATCGTTGACGGTATCAATGGCGATGTCATTATTGACCCATCTGCGGAAACTGTAAAAGAGTATGAAGAAAAACATAATGCTTATTTGGCTCAAAAAGCTGAGTGGGCGAAGCTTGTCAATGAACCGACTGTCTCAAAAGACGGACATCATGTAGAGCTTGCAGCGAACATCGGTACTCCTGATGATGTAAAAGGCGTTCTTGAAAACGGCGGAGAAGCAGTTGGCCTTTACCGTACAGAATTCCTTTACATGGGAAGAGATCAGCTGCCTACAGAAGATGAGCAGTTTGATGCTTACAAAACGGTTCTTGAGCGTATGGAAGGAAAATCAGTCGTCGTGCGGACACTTGATATCGGCGGAGACAAAGAGCTTCCTTACCTGCAGCTTCCTAAAGAAATGAACCCGTTCCTGGGATATAGAGCGATTCGTCTTTGCCTTGAAGAGCAAGAAATCTTCAGAACACAGCTTCGCGCGCTGCTTCGTGCAAGTACATACGGAAACTTGAAAATCATGTTCCCTATGATTGCGACAGTTAACGAATTCAAAGAAGCAAAAGCGATCCTTCTTGAAGAGAAAGAAAAGCTCGTAAAAGCGGGACAGGCTGTATCTGACGATATTGAAGTCGGAATGATGGTTGAGATTCCGTCAACTGCAGTCATCGCTGATCAGTTTGCTAAAGAGGTTGATTTCTTCAGTATCGGAACAAACGATTTGATCCAATACACAATGGCAGCTGACCGTATGAATGAACGTGTATCTTACCTGTATCAGCCATACAACCCGGCAATCCTTCGCTTAATTACACTGGTAATTGAAGCAGCACACAAAGAAGGAAAATGGGTTGGCATGTGCGGAGAAATGGCAGGAGACGAGATTGCGATTCCAATCCTTCTCGGCTTAGGCTTAGATGAGTTCTCAATGAGCGCAACGTCTATCCTTCCGGCAAGAACACAAATCAGCAAATTGTCTAAACAAGAAGCTGAGTCATTCAAAGAGAAAATCTTATCTATGAGCACGACAGAAGAAGTTGTCGCGTTCGTAAAAGAAACCTTCAAGTAATGTACAAAAACCAGACGGCCTCCGGCCTGTCTGGTTTTTTTCATAAGTAAGGGTATAGAAGGACACAATAACATGGCTAGGAGGGATAGTATGTCAAACCAATTTAACGCAGGAGATACTGTTTATGTGATCTACAGAAATCCGCACGCCGCCAATGTAGCCCACATAAAGGAAGCCGAAATTGTGCACCATCCATACCATGAAGGCGAGCTTTCCCTGTTTATTTATGAAACCTATCATCCGTTCGCAGAGGACGATGCTGTGTTTGCAAGCTATGAAGAAGCTAAATCGCTTTACAAAGAACTCTTTGATATTGATCCGTATGAGTAACAAGGAAATCATTACAACTCATATCCTTTCCGCCTAGTGAGAAAAGTAACGTTAGTAAAGGAAAAGGATGTGGCATCATGCAGAACCCATTTGTTCCGCAGCTTGTATATATAGAACCGAGGGCGCTGGAATATCCGCTAGGCCAAGAATTACAAGATAAATTTGAGAATATGGGCATTGAAATCAGAGAAACAACATCCCACAATCAGGTGCGTAATATTCCTGGGAAAAATCATCTTCAGCAATATCGCAATGCGAAATCAACTTTAGTTATCGGTGTCCGAAAAACATTAAAGTTTGATTCATCCAAACCCTCGGCCGAATATGCCATTCCGTTTGCAACAGGCTGTATGGGGCATTGTCATTACTGCTACCTGCAAACAACCATGGGATCAAAGCCGTATATCAGAACTTATGTAAACGTCGAAGAGATTTTAGATCAGGCAGATAAGTATATGAAGGAGCGCGCACCAGAGTTCACAAGGTTCGAAGCATCATGTACGTCAGACATTGTAGGAATTGATCATCTGACACACACGCTGAAGCGCGCCATTGAACATTTTGGCCAAAGTGATCTCGGAAAGCTCCGATTTGTAACGAAATTTCATCATGTCGATCACCTATTAGACGCAAAGCATAACGGGAAAACGAGATTCAGATTCAGTATTAATGCCGACTATGTGATTAAAAACTTTGAGCCGGGAACTTCACCTCTTGATAAGCGGATAGAAGCGGCAGTAAAAGTTGCAAAAGCAGGCTACCCGTTAGGCTTTATTGTTGCTCCGATTTATATTCATGAAGGCTGGGAAGAAGGATACAGACATCTGTTTGAAAAGCTTGATGCTGCTTTGCCGCAGGATGTTAGACATGACATAACGTTTGAATTAATTCAACACCGTTTTACAAAACCGGCCAAACGAGTGATAGAGAAAAATTATCCGAAGACGAAGCTCGAATTAGATGAAGAAAAGCGCCGTTATAAATGGGGCCGTTACGGGATCGGAAAATATATTTACCAGAAAGATGAAGAGCATACACTTCGAGAAGCACTTGAATCCTATATTGATACCTTTTTCCCTAACGCGAAAATTGAATATTTCACTTAAACGGGCTGTTGTGATCAACAGCTCTCTTTTTATAAAAAGGATTTTTCCATTCCATCAAAACGCCGTAATTCAATGATGCTTTATCCTCCAAATAATTGCTGACTACACGAATAGGTGAACGCCCGCAACGGAGGAGAAAGGACAGCACAGGGTCGTTTTTCCTGCCTTCCATCACATCTTCAACGTACTGAACAGCGCTGATCTCGTGTGCGTATTTATAATACAAAGGAATGCGGCCGCCGCCGAGAAGGCGTTCCAGTCTTTTATCAACAGTCAGCTCATACATCGTATTCATCAGCCATTTTCCGATTCCAAGCTTTCGATAATGAGGAGAAACAGAAATATCCACTACATATAAAGTATTTCCATGAGGTTCATGATTTTTAATCGATCCGTTGTCAGTTGCTTGTGCCCATGTATGATCAGGAGAATCAGGCTCAAATTGTACAATAAGAGCAGTCATGGAACCGATAATTCTGCCATTGATGAGCGCGCATAAAGCGCCTTCCGGAAAGGTTTTGATATGGCTGGCAAGCTGGTCCTCTGACCACAGCAATTCCTGGGGAAACGGAGGAGGGAAACATTCTTCTTGAAGAGAAATCAGCCTCTCGATGTCAGTCTCAGTGTAGTTTCTAATGGTCAGAGCCTCAAATTTTCTGCCGTCATGCACATACATTTGTTTTAGTATGATCATCACTCTCCTTATGTTGTTTCATTATAACGAAGATTGAATTTTCAGTAAATATATTCCGATTTTCTTATAATTTATTTTTTGATTATTCATTTTTCAAACGAAAGGGCCGATATAGAAATTAGGAGGGGATTGGTTTGTTTAAAAAACTTCACATGAAGATTGCTGTTTTTGTTTCGATTATGTTAATCATCACAGTTGTTCTTTTAATGCTGTCTTCTTATTTGACGCTAAAACCGATGATTACAGAGGATGGGAAAAATACAACTCAAAACGTGACGCAGTCACTTGAACAAAATATTGAATTGCAATTAAAGAGTTATGCCATTTCGTTATCAAGATTGGCTAATGGGGAATTAACGCATACATTTGTAACGAAACCAAGTAAAGAAGCTGCTCGGCTGTTTCACGATGACATTAAGCAAATCAAAGACAACGATGATTATGTTGCGATGGCTTACATAGGCACCGCAAAAAAAGAAATGTTTACATATCCAAAAGCGGATTTCGCTGAGGATTACGATCCAACATCAAGACCATGGTATAAGCTTGCAGCTGAAACCCCGGATCAAGTTGTTTGGACGGAACCTTATAAAGATGTCGTGACAGGAGACATGATTGTTACTGCATCGAAAGCGATCTTAGACGGGCAAAAAGTGATAGGGGTTGCCAGCTATGACTTGAAACTCTCTGCTATCCAGAGTATGGTCAATAAACAAAAGGTGCCTTACAAAGGATTTGCCTTTTTAGCTGATGCGAGCGGCAATCTTTTAGCCCATCCGTCAAATCAAGGAAAAAATATATCAAAGGATCAAACACTGCAAACCATCGCATCCGAGAAACAAGGGATACAAGATGTGAATGGGAAAATGGTTGTGTACCAAACGATTGGCGAAACGGGCTGGAAGGTCGGAACGCAGTTTGATACCGATCAATTAATGTGGATTTCAGATAAAATGAATCGGGCAAATCTTTGGATATCATTGATTGCGCTTATCATAACAATTATTCTCAGCTACTTCCTGGCCAAAACGATAACCGGTCCGATACAGCAGCTGATCGTAAAAACGAAAGCTGTTTCCGCAGGCGATTTAACAGTGCGCGCGGAATCAAAATCTAAGGATGAAGTCGGTATTTTAACAAGAGATTTCAATCTGATGGTTGAAAATATGAAGGAAATGGTTGAGCAAGTGAGACTCTCTTCAGGGAAAGTATCTGACACCTCTGAACAACTAACGGCTGTCGCTGCCGAAACTAATGAAACAAGCGGACAAATTGCAAAAGCGATTGAAGAAGTAGCCGCAGGGGCATCGGAACAGGCTTCTGAAGTTGAAACCATTAATGAAAAATCGGAAAGCCTGTCAACGAAAATCAGGCAAATCGCTGAGGAGGCAGGCGGAATTAAAGAACGCTCAAAATCGTCCGAGGATGCAAGCTATAAAGGACTTGATGCGCTCGGCCAGCTGCTGATGAAATCAAACGAAGCCAATATGGAAACGAAAAAGGTTGAAACGATGCTGCTGGATTTGGAAAATCAAACTAAGAATATTGAAGAAGTCGTTACAGCGATTTCAAACATATCTGATCAAACCAACTTGCTTGCCTTAAATGCCAGTATTGAGGCAGCCAGAGCCGGAGAAAGCGGGCGCGGTTTTGCCGTCGTAGCCGATGAAGTGCGGAAGTTAGCTGAGCAATCAGCCCTTTCTACAAAGCATATCAGCGAGACTGTGAAGCTTATCCAGCTTGAGACAAAAGAGGCCTCTCACGCGATGGTTGAGGCAAGCAGAATGAATGATGAACAAAACAGTGCCATTCACGAAACTGGAGAGGTATTAAATACGATAACTGCAGAAATGCAGTCACTGGTACAAGGTATTGATCACATTTACGCGGAAATTCAAAGAATGAGTGAAGAACAGCTTGCGATATCTGAAGCTATTCAAAGCATTTCAGCCATATCACAGGAATCAGCTGCCGCAGCAGAGGAAGTGAACGCATCAACCGATGAACAGCTTGTCACCCTTGAGAAAGTCAAACACTCAACGGAAACACTAAAACATGCAAGCCAAGAGCTTATGAACACAATTGCAAAATTCACATTGTAATCCAATTACATCCCCAAACATCATTTGTTTTGGGGATTTTTTATTTTATAAGATGAATAGATATGGTAGTCTAGAAAATGAAGGAAAAATGATAAATTTTAACTAAAATCTAAACGAAACATCTGGGAGGAATGACCTTGAAAAAAACAATTGGTTTTATCGGTCTTGGAGTAATGGGAAAAAGCATGGCATCACATATTCTCAATGACGGCCATCCTGTATTGGTGTACACCCGGACAAAAGAAAAAGCAGAAAGCATACTTCAAAAAGGCGCGATCTGGAAAGATACGGTCAAAGATCTTTCGAAAGAAGCGGATGTTATCATCACAATGGTCGGCTATCCCAGTGATGTTGAAGAAGTGTATTTCGGAAGCAATGGAATTATTGAAAACGCAAAAGAAGGGGCATATCTTATTGATATGACGACATCTAAGCCTTCGCTTGCGAAGAAGATTGCTGAAGCGGCCAAAGAAAAAGCATTGTTCGCTTTAGACGCTCCTGTTTCCGGTGGAGACATCGGTGCACAAAACGGAACACTCGCGATTATGGTCGGTGGAGAAAAAGAAGCTTTTGAAGCCTGCATGCCGATTTTCTCTTTAATGGGAGAGAATATTCAGTATCAAGGACCGGCTGGAAGCGGACAGCATACCAAGATGTGCAATCAGATTGCAATTGCAGCCGGTATGATCGGTGTTGCTGAAGCGATGGCTTATGCCCAAAAATCAGGCCTAGAGCCGGAAAATGTTCTGAAAAGCATCACAACGGGCGCAGCCGGAAGCTGGTCATTGTCAAATCTTGCTCCCCGTATGCTGCAAGGCAACTTTGAACCGGGATTTTATGTGAAGCATTTTATTAAGGATATGGGAATCGCACTAGAGGAAGCAGAATTAATGGGGGAAGAAATGCCAGGCTTGTCGCTCGCAAAATCCTTATATGACAAGCTAGCTGCTCAAGGTGAAGAAAACAGCGGAACACAGAGTATCTATAAGCTTTGGGTGAAATAAAAAAAGATTGCCTGTACGAAACAGGCAATCTTTTTTTTATTATTTTCCGATGAATTGTTGTGTCCAGATGCTTCCAGACTCAACGTAGCCAACACCGATGTGAGTAAAGTTAGGGTTTAGAATGTTTTTTCTGTGTCCTTCACTGTTCATCCAAGCTTTTACTACTTCTTCTGGTGTCTTTTGGCCCTTCGCAATGTTTTCACCTGCTGTTTTGTAGCTGATTCCGAAAGATTTCATCATATCAAACGGTGAGCCGTATGTTGGGCTTTGGTGATCAAAGTAGTTTTTGTCTTTCATATCCTGAGATTTTGCGCGTGCGGATTTGCTTAACGTTTCATCAATTTGAAGCGGCTTTAATCCTTGTTTTTGTCTTTCTGCATTTGTAAGTTCAACAACTTTTTTCTCATATGCACTTACAGATGAAGGTGCAGATGTTGTTGTGTTTGTTTTTTCAGCAGTTGCGGGTGCTTTAGAAGCAGTGTTTTGATCAGCAGCTGCTTTTTCAGTAGTCTTTTGTGCAGGTTTGGCCGTTTCTGTCTTTTGAACATCCTGAACTTTCACGTTAGATTGCTTCGCATGTTTTTGAAGAAGCTGCTTCATCTCTTTTTCGTTTGCAGCGTTTAACGTTTTGATATTTGTGTTAATATGCAGTTTTTTCACTGCATCGTTAAGTGACATGTTTTGTACTGTGTTCCCCGTTTTTACTGTAACCACAGGCTGGCAGGAGAGTTCTTTCGCTGATGCTTGCTGTACGCCCCCGAATGTGAATAATCCAACCGCAGCGGCAGCAGATAAAATAAATGCTTTCTTCATTAGTTCGTAACCTCCTAGAGTTGTTTGTTTCTACAGAAAAATCATAACATAGCTTTTTTGTCATAAAGATTCCAGCAATTTCCTTTGAC
This sequence comes from Bacillus sp. LM 4-2, assembly GCF_000978495.1. Classification (NCBI taxonomy): domain Bacteria; kingdom Bacillati; phylum Bacillota; class Bacilli; order Caryophanales; family Bacillaceae; genus Bacillus; species Bacillus sp. LM 4-2. The sequence goes on from NZ_CP011101.1 coordinate 1,444,621, forward strand.
AAATAGAGATTGTCATTTTCGTAAAGTAAATCCGTTGAATCACTAAGAATAAGGGAATCAGCGGTATATATGATTTTATCGTACCGTTACATAGCTTCCTTTTTTTTGAACCGTTAGTTATATTTTAATGTGTTTTTATATTGACAGCTTTTTTTACTCCTTTTCGCTGTAACAACTATTACAAAGGTGTTACAATTAATCTCAGTATATGTAAATATATTGAATGATTTGAGAGGGGTAACCAGAAGTGACTGAAATAGGACGTGAACCAAAGAAAAAGAGCAAAGGAAACAGAGCAATCAGAATGAACCTTTTTTTCCTAGCTGTCTTTGTTCTATTCACTGCATTAATTTTTAAGCTCGGGGTTGTTCAAATTGTTGAAGGCGAACAGCATGAAGAAGACGCTGAGAAATCAAATGCAAAAACAGCTTACTATCCTGCGCCTCGCGGGAAGATGTACGACAGAAACCAGAAAGTTGCTGTCGACAACCAGAGTGTTCCAGAAATTGTGTATGTATCAACATCTAGCACAAAAACAGAAGATAAAATCAAAACAGCGAAGCGGCTTGCTTCTTTCATTCATATTGATACCGAATTTTTGAAGGAAAGGGATCTTCGTGATTACTGGATCGCAGCTCATCCGAAAAAAGCCGCCGCTCTGCTTAAGGAATCAGAAAGCAATCTGAAAGGAGACCAAGCTTACAAGCTTCAAATAGAGCGTGTTCCGGATCAAGAATTAAAGGTTATTCAGCAAGATGACGAAGAAATGGAAACTGCTGCGATATATACAAGGTTTTCAAGCGGAAATGCTTACGAACCTCAAATCGTAAAGGCAATGAATCCAAATAAGAGCAATAGCAATGGAAAAAACGGAACGCTGCTTGATGAGAAGAAAAACTCCTCGCAAAGACCAAAAAATGACTTAACATATGATGAAATTTCCATTGTTTCTGAGCATTTAGAAGAACTTCCGGGAATCGATATCGTAAACGATTGGACACGAAAATATCCTTATGACAAAACCCTTTATTCTGTTTTCGGGGGCGTCACGACACCTGATCAGGGCCTGCTGAGCGACCGGAAAGATTTCTACTTAACAAGAGGCTATGCGAATAATGACAGGGTGGGAAAAAGTTATTTAGAGTATCAATATGAAGAATATTTAAATTCGCATAAAGAAAAAGTGGAATACGTAGAAGATAATAAAGGAAATGTCGTCAGCCAAAAAACCATTGATAAGGGCAGCAGGGGATACGATCTTCAGCTTTCTTTTGACATGGAGCTTCAGGCAAAGGTAGAAAAGATCATTGAAGAAGAAGTAAGAAACAGCCGTGCACGCGGAAATTACATGCTTGACAGAGCCTTTGCCGTAATGATGGACCCGAATAACGGCGATATTTTATCAATGGCAGGGAAAAAGATAGATTTAAAAACCAACAAAATTGAAGATTATGCGATAGGGGCATTTACCACCCAATATGAAATGGGATCAGCAGTAAAGGGGGCCACCGTGCTAGCCGGCTATCAGGACGGGATCCCGCATTATAAATATTTTGTTGATACACCTCTTTATTTAGCAGGATACGGTAACAAACCGAAGAAATCCTACATGAACATGGGAACCATCAATGAATTAACCGCTCTGCAAAAAAGTTCAAACGTATATATGTTTAATGTTGCCATGCACATTGCCGGTGTCACATACAAGCCGTATGGACCTCTTCCTGCTGACCAGAAGGATTTAAACAAAATGAGAAATTACTACAGCCAATTTGGCCTGGGAGTAAAGACAGGTATTGATCTTCCGCAGGAATCAGCCGGAATGCAAACTACACCTGATGCGGTAGGGGGGTTAATTTTAGACTTGGCCATTGGACAATACGATACATATACACCGCTTCAAATGGCACAGTACATCTCATCAATTGCCAATGGGGGCTACCGCATTCAGCCAAGAATTGTTACAAGTGTTCATGAGCCCAGCAAAAAAGAAGGCCTTGGGAAGACCATTGAACAAAGAAAGCCAAACATTCTCAACAAAATTAACAACTCAGAAAGTGACATTCAGCAGGTGAAGACCGGAATGAAGCTAGTTACCACTTCAGGGACAGCTAAAAATACGTTTACAGAAGATGTATCAGGGAAAACGGGAACAGCGGAAACATTTTACTACGGCACGAATCGCAACTGGTGGGGGAAAAAAACATACAATCTGACTTTTGTCGGCTATTACCCATCGAAAAATCCAAAAGTGGCTTTTAGTGTTGTTGTTCCATCAGTAAATGATGATGATAAGATCAATAAAATTATTGCCAAAAGAGCTATCCACGCCTACGCAGAGCTCGAAAAAAAACACAGTAAAAAATAAAAAACAGGGTGCACAACTAAAAGATTGTGTGCCCTTTCTTTTATTCAAAAATTGACGTTCACCATAAGAATAGAAGGAGAATACTCATTTTCTAGCGAATCATACTAGGTAAAAGTCAATCTGTATATGTCGAAACACGATGATCATGCAAAGGAGGGATTCTGTGGAACAGGATACGCAGCATGTTAAACCACTTCAAACAAAAACCGATATTCATGCAGTCTTGGCCTCTAATGGACGCATCATTTATATATCTGCCAACTCCAAACTGCATTTGGGCTATCTCCAAGGAGAGATGATCGGATCATTCCTCAAAACGTTTCTGCATGAGGAAGACCAATTTTTGGTTGAAAGCTATTTTTATAATGAACATCATCTGATGCCGTGCACCTTTCGTTTTATTAAAAAAGATCATACGATTGTGTGGGTGGAGGCTGCGGTAGATATTGTTACGACAAGAGCTGAGCGGACAGAACGGGAAATCATTTTGAAAATGAAGGTTCTTGAAGAAGAAACAGGCCATCAATCCCTAAACTGCGAAAAACATGAAATCGAACCTGCAAGCCCGGAATCGACTACATATATAACGGATGATTATGAACGGTTGGTTGAAAATCTCCCGAGTCCGCTATGCATCAGTGTCAAAGGCAAGATCGTCTATGTAAACAGCGCGATGCTTTCAATGCTGGGAGCCAAAAGCAAGGATGCTATTATTGGTAAATGGTCCTATGAATTTATTGAAGAAGAATATCATGATATCGTGAAAAACAGGATTATACGAATGCAAAAAGGAATGGAAGTCGGAATGATTGAACAGACGTGGAAAAGGCTTGATGGCACACCTGTTCATTTAGAAGTGAAAGCATCCCCGACCGTCTACAAAAACCAGCAGGCTGAGCTGCTGCTGCTGATCGATATCTCTTCAAGGAAGAAATTCCAAACCATCCTGCAAAAAAGCCGTGAACGATATCAGCTGCTGATTCAAAATTCCATTGATACCATTGCGGTGATTCACAATGGAAAATGGGTATTTATGAATGAGTCTGGAATTTCCCTGTTTGAAGCGGCTACATATGAGGATTTAATTGGCAAAAACATATACGATCAGCTGCATCCTTGCGATCACGAGGATGTAAAAGAGAGAATCCAAAACATTGCCGAGCAAAAATCAGAATCTGAAATTGTCAAGCAATCCTGGTTCACCTTTCAGAACAGGGTCATCTATACGGAGATGGTCTGCATTCCGACGACCTTTTTTGGTGAAGCGGCCGTCCAGGTCATTCTTCGGGACATCTCAGAGAGAAAACAAACAGAAGAATTGATGCTGAAATCGGAAAAATTATCAATCGCAGGGCAGCTCGCGGCGGGAATCGCCCATGAGATCCGCAACCCTCTTACAGCGATCAAAGGATTTTTACAGCTGATGAAACCGACAATGGAAGGCAACGAACATTACTTTGATATTGTGTTTTCTGAACTCAGCCGTATCGAATTAATACTCAGTGAACTGCTCATGCTGGCGAAACCTCAGCAAAATGCTGTCAAAGAATATTTGAACTTGAAAAAATTAATTGGTGAGGTTTCAGCCCTGTTAGAAACGCAGGCGAATTTAAATGGCATTTTTATCAGAACAAGTTATGAAAAAGACAGCATTTATATAAACGGGGATCAAAACCAATTAAAGCAGGTATTCATTAATTTAATCAAAAATGCAGTTGAATCAATGCCTGATGGGGGAACAGTAGACATTATCATAACCGAAGATGAGCATTCTGTTCATGTTACTGTCAAAGACGAAGGGGAAGGTATACCTGAAAAGGTACTAAACCGGATTGGAGAGCCATTTTTAACAACAAAAGAAAAAGGTACGGGGCTTGGATTAATGGTGACATTTAATATCATTGAAAACCATCAGGGAGTTATACATGTGGACAGCCATCCTGAAAAAGGCACAGCGTTTAAAATTTCATTTCCAAAAAAATAAAACAACGGCTTAAACGCCGTTGTTTATCGTCTGCATTGCTTCACGTTTTTTTAATACAAATAATTCTAAACGGTCCAGGCCTTCTCTCAGCGTGTCCATTGAGCATGCAAAAGACAGCCTTACATATCCTTCACCATATGTTGAGAACGAGCTGCCCGGCACGAGTGCCACGCCAGCGTCTTCCAAAAGAGCCATACTAAAATCAAATGAAGTCATTCCAAATGATTTAATAGAAGGGAAGATATAAAACGCACCGGACGGTTTAACTACGTCAAGTCCCATGGAAACAAGACGGTCATAAACATAGTCCAGACGTTTTTTGTATTGTTCTCTCATAATCAATGCATCGTCAAAGCCGTTTGTGACAGCTTCAAGCGCGGCTTTTTGAGAAATGGATGAGGCGCACGACACATTGTATTGATGAACCTTTAAAATGTGCTTTGCAATGTCTTTCGGTGCAAATAAAAATCCAATTCTCCAACCGGTCATGCTGTGTGATTTTGACAACCCGTTAATGACAATCGTTTGATCCCGCAAATAGGTTGCGATGGAGTAATGCGGTCTGTCATATGTTAATTCACTGTATATTTCATCAGACAATACGAAGACATTTCTGCCTTTTAAGAGAGCTGCGATGCTTTTCAGTTCTTCTTCAGATAAAGTCACGCCGGTAGGGTTTGACGGATAAGGAAGCACGACACACTTGGTGTTGGGTGTCAGAGCATCTTCAATCAGCCGGGCGGTAAGCTTAAAGCCGTGTGACGTAGTATCAACAATGACAGGCTTGGCCCCGCACAAATTGATAATAGGTTCATAGCCCGGATAAATAGGCCCTGGCATAATGACTTCATCACCGGGAGATAAAATCGTCCGGAATGCAGCATCAATGGCTTGGCTTGCGCCTGTTGTGATGATAATTTCAGATTCAGCATCATAGTTGAAATCCGCTTTTTTCTTCATATAAAGCTGCACAGCTTGTCTCAGCTCCAGGTAGCCGGCATTCGGAGTATATGACGTCACGTTTTCATCAATGGCTTTTTTTGCGGCAGCTTTCACATGATGCGGTGTGAAAAAATCAGGCTGGCCGATTGTAAGTGAAATGACGTCTTCGTGTTGGGCTACAAGATTCGAGAATTTGCGTATTCCTGAAATTTCGATCTCTCTTGCTTTCGGATTCAGCAAATGTTCCATAATTCATCACCTTAACAAATATAATGAGTTTATCCTATTTTACCACTAGCTGATCATTTGTCACCTTTTTAACTGATATATTTCGATTGTATGCGCCTTTTTTCTAAACATACCTTTCTTTTCAGAAAAAAAGAAGACAACCAGCGATTTGATTGTCTTTATTGTATCATGTTCTATTATTGTTTATATGTGCCAATTTCATTAATAGCCATAATCAAAATGAAGGTCTTCGTGCCAAATCAGATACGGAGGATGCTCTTCTTGAAGGTCAGCTGATTCTTTCTTCATATTCAGGTAAGTTTCTTCACTGATATCCTCTAAAACAGTCATTTCGTTTTCTTTAAATATTACTAAGGTACCCATTATTTACACCCTTCTTTGGAAAAATCCTTGACTATTTTATCACTGTTAGTTGGAAAGTCAATGGTTATTAGGAAAAAAGTTTCTTTTTTGAGGAACGCGGCTTGTTGCCTTCGGAATTCGATTTTGAAGAGCTGCCATTCACTTTTTACAAATTACGCCGATATATACAGTACAATACTGAATGCGAATAGCGAGGGATTGAATTGTCGTTACAACAATACGAAATTTTATTGGATTCTGGTACAAATGAATTAGAAATTGTGAAGTTTGGCGTGGGTGAAAATGCTTTCGGAATTAACGTCATGAAGGTAAGAGAAATTATTCAGCCTGTCGAGGTGACATCAGTGCCTCACTCCCATCAGCATGTAGAAGGAATGATTAAACTCAGAGGAGAAATCCTCCCTGTGATCAGTCTCTTCTCATTTTTTGGAGTAGAGCCTGAAGGATCAAAAGATGAGAAATATATCGTGACTGAATTTAATAAACGGAAAATTGTTTTTCATGTCGGCTCTGTTTCTCAAATTCACAGAGTATCCTGGGAAGCGATTGAAAAGCCGACATCGTTAAATCAAGGAATGGAGCGGCACCTTACCGGTATTATTAAGCTCGAAGACCTGATGATCTTTTTGCCTGACTATGAAAAAATTATTTATGACATTGAATCAGATTCAGGTGTTGACACGTATAATATGCATACCGAGGGCTTCGATGAAAGAAGAACTGATAAAAAGCTAATCATTGTAGAGGACTCACCGCTTTTGATGCGCCTCTTGCAGGATGAACTAAAAGAAGCAGGGTACAACAATATCGCTTCGTTTGAAAATGGAAAAGAGGCATATGAATACATTATGAACCTTGCTGAAAACGAAACTGATTTATCAGAACAGATTGATATGATCATCACTGATATTGAAATGCCAAAAATGGACGGACACAGGCTCACAAAGCTGCTGAAGGAAAATCCGAAAAGCTCAGATGTGCCGGTTATGATTTTCTCATCGTTAATTACGGATGATCTGCGTCACCGCGGCGAAGTTGTAGGCGCAGATGAGCAAATCAGCAAGCCTGAGATTAGTGATTTGATTAAAAAAGTGGATACGTATGTTATTGAATAAATAAAAACAGCCGTTGCCAGAAAGAGGCACGGCTGTTTTTATTTTAAAAGTAACTCTCGCCAAGTTTTTTAAAGACCGGTTTATGGTAAGCTGGCTGCTGGCGATTTGGCACTAGCGGCTTTTCTTTCATGCCGACATATTCTTGCAATAGGTGTTTCGCTTTTGTTAAAGACATTTGAGCTTTAGGATTTCGGTACGATTGATTAAGTGTACCTAAATGCGGAAGATGTTCGAAGTCTTCTTTAGTTGGAGGCATGTGAAAATAGTAGTCTCCGATTGAGATAAGCACGTCCGATTGCTGTTGGCTGAACCTTGGATTTTTTGAAAAATGAAGCCCTATTTTCTTTCCTTTACCTTCTTTGACAAGCTTTTGCAAAGCCCGTTTTTTCAGCAGATATAGGTATTTAGGGTTGGGGGCGGTTTTTGCATGGCGGTTCACAGTGTAAACTGCTTTTGAAAGATTTTCTACGGTTGGCTGCAGATCTTTCGTATATGCATGGTCGTCCATTATTTCTCTCCTTTGCTCTTATCAATTTCTATATGTTTAGATTATACTTTTTTAAAGTTGAAATGCAAATATTGAATGTAAAAATGCGCTTTTTTCTAAGAAAAAAAGCGCATTTTTAACCTGCATTATACAGATCTTGCCTTCTTTTTCGGCTGTTCTTGAAATGCTTCCTGAACATTCACTTCCACAGCCTGGGCACTGTATTTTGGCAGTGCAATAAAATAAAAAATAAAAACGATCAGGATGATAACACCCATGCCGTAATAAAGATAATCAATGTTTGAAACGAACTTAGGGAATAACAGCGCAACTAAGCCGAGTGTCAAAGACTGTGCAAACATCATAAAAGGGTCCTGCATGCCGCTTACACGTCCCATCAGTTTTGGATGAACAATTTTGGGCATCCAGCCTCCGATTGCAATGTTGATCGGTCCGATGCACATTCCCAGTGCAAAAGCTGCCGCGTAATACACCCATAAAATATTGGTGTAGCCGAGGACGAAGATCAGCAAACCTGCAATGAAAATCGGTATCGACATTAAAAAGTGCGGCTTCACTTTTTTAGAGATGATCGTGCCGATTACGCTGCCTGCCAGCAGCCCAAACCCGAGTGCGATCGTAAATACAGACGTATGCCACTCATAACGGTCAGGCGCCAATCCATATTTCATTGTAAACATCGGCAATACGGCGAATCCTCCGTTGACAAATCCAAAAATGAAGAAGCCGAAAATAAGAGATGCCAGCAATTTGTTTTTTAAAATATAGAGAATGCCTTCTCTAAAGTCATTTATTGAATCCTTAACAGAAGTCTTTCTCCAGCTGAATGCACCGTTTGGCTGTCGGGCTTCTTTTGGAATCCGGCAGCTGCGGATCAGCAGCCCGGAAATGATAAAGCTGACAAAATCAAGAATAATGGCGCCTTCAATACCGATTGTGTTGTACATAAACGCGCCTATACCGACTCCAAACACCATAAAAATGCTAAAAAGCATCTGATTAAGCCCTGCCGCTTTCGAATAATGCTCCTTCGGCAGAATGGCTTGTACCAAACTGTTTTCTGCCGGAAAGAAAAACTTTGTTACAGCGCTTCTGATAAATAAGATACAAAAAACAAGAGGAATATTGCCGGTAAATAAAGTGAAAAAAAGCACGACAGTCAGGCCTGCTCTGATCCAATCACAATTTTCTGCCACCTTTTTTCTGTCAAACCGGTCCGCGACGACTCCCACGATCAGAAATACAAATATGGTCGGAAGAGAATACATCAGCTCCGCCAAGGTCGTATATGAAGGCTGGCTGCTGAATCGGTCCAGCAAAAAAAAAGCAAAGGCCATGTTGCCTACTGTCGTGCCCATTTGAGAAGCGAGTGCTGCGAAAAATAGACGAACAAAATTACGATTTTTAAATATATCCATAAAAACGCTCCTTACCCTAAAGGTCCCACTTTATCATATTATAAACCGCCTGTTTTTGAAACAAATAAGAAAACATTACCGGTTAATCGTGACTCTTGTTCCGTTTGGCACAATTGAAGCAAGTTCGATCACGTCTTTGTTATGCATGCGAATGCAGCCTTTAGAAACAGCCTTACCAATCGAAGCGGGATTATTCGTCCCATGTATTCCGTAGTGCTGCTTTGAAAGGCTCAGCCAATAAGCGCCAAATGGGCCGCCGGGATTGCGCTGACGGTTAATAATGTAAAACTCGCCAGTAGGCGTTTGCGTTAGTATTTTACCAACGGCGATGGGATAGGTTTTCATTACCCGATTATTTAGGAACAGCGTAAGGGTCTTCGCTCCGATTGAGACTGCGATATGATACGGAATTGTATAAGGGTCCGGCAGTCCGGGGATGACTATGGACAGTCCTGCGGTGAGCCCTGCCTGCAGTGACGGATTAGCCTGGAGTAATGCAGCCGTGCTGATTCTGAAATCAGCCGCGATGCTGTTCAGTGTATCACCTTGCTTCACCTGGTACGTAAGCAGTTTCCTCATCCTCCTTTTTTACTTATAAGTATTGATGAGGAGCCCATCCTGCTACATTAATTTGTGCTTTTTAAGGTGAAGACAGTGATTTCAGGCTTGGCCAGAAACCGCAAAGGCAGCCTGGTCATCCCGAGGCCTCGGTTTACGTAAATATGAGTGCTGCCCGTTTGATACATTCCCTCTGTGTAGACTTTTCCATATGGAGGCGTAATAATCGGTCCGTAAAAAGGCAGCTGAATCTGGCCGCCGTGTGTATGGCCGGAAAGCTGAAGGTTCACGGGATAATCTGTTGTTTTCAAGGCCGCATCAGGTTCATGGACGAGAAGAATGGAAAAAAGTCTGTCGCTCAGCCTTGAAAGGGTGCCTTCATAATCTGGGTTTCCCAGCATTAAGTCATCAAGCGAAGCAATCTCGATTTTGCTGCCATCTGCGAGTGACAATGTTTGATAGCCATTGCGATATACCGTGAAACCTCCGGCCGTCATCAGGCTTTTGTAAACGGCAGTTCCATAGCCTCCGTGATCATGATTGCCGTAAATACAAAGCTTGCCGAAGGGAGCATTAAGCTTTCTCATTAATGGAATGACTGCCTGGTGGTGCTGGTACGTATCAGGATTATCGATAATATCACCTGTAAAAACAATGAGATCAGGTTTAGATTCATTAATTGTAAGAATGACGGTTTTTAAATCTTCGAGAGTAAAGTAATCACTCAAGTGTGCATCGCTGAACTGCACGATTTTAAAACCGTCAAATCCGTGCGGGATGAGAGAGCTTTTTATTGTGTGTTCGGTTGTCTCGATCATATGCGGCTCGAGATACCTGGCATAGCCATATCCCCCGCCGGCCGTTAAAGCCCCGGCAGCAAGAGCGCCGAACATTCCTTTTAGAAATTGTCTTCTGGACATCTTTTTCATTTCAAACCAACCTTTAATAGAGTTTTTCTATTATATCATCTGTATCTGATAAAAATCTCATATGAGCATGTGCTGACAGAGGCAGGGATATAATGATAGAATATTATTGAATGAATACTCATTCACAATTGGAGGGATAAACATGGAAAAAAAGGCGGTAATTATTACCGGCGGGTCAAGCGGCATGGGAAAAGCGATGGCAAAAAAACAGGCTGAATTAGGGTGGCACGTTATGGTGACAGGGAGGAACCATGAGGCACTTGAGGAAACAAAAAAAGAAATTCAGACCTTTGAGGGACAGGTCGCTTGTTTTCAAATGGATGTCCGTTCCGATTCCGCCGCTTCAGACATGATTAAAGAAGCGGTAAAAGCCTTTGGCCGGCTTGACGCGCTGATTAACAACGCGGCCGGAAACTTTATTTGTCCGGCAGAAAAGCTGACGCCCAATGGATGGAAAGCCGTTATTGAGATTGTTTTAAACGGCACATTTTTTTGCAGCCAAGCAGCGGCAAGGCATTGGATTGACCAGAAGCAGCAGGGTGTCATTTTAAATATGGCAGCCACGTACGCTTGGGGAGCGGGAGCGGGGGTCGTTCATTCCGCTGCAGCCAAAGCGGGGGTATTGTCATTGACAAGAACGCTGGCCGTTGAATGGGGGAGCAAATACGGCATTCGTACAAACGCGATAGCCCCCGGACCGATTGAACGAACAGGCGGTGCGGAGAAGCTATTTGAATCGGAAAAAGCGATGGCCCGCACGATGAACAGTGTGCCGCTCGGCCGATTGGGCACACCGGAGGAAATCGCCGCTTTGGCAGCGTTTTTGCTTTCTGATGAAGCATCCTATATAAACGGGGATTGTATCACAATGGACGGAGGGCAATGGCTGAATCCTTATCCGTTTTAAAGAATATTAATCTTTGGATTCAATGTGGTATAATCAGACAAAGATAGAGAAGCAGGTGATAACATGTTGGATCCACTTGATATTTTAACGAACATTGATGATGTCCTTCCATATTACCAGGCGATTTTCAGTGCCGAGGAGCAGAAGGTTGTCGGATATGAGGTGCTTGGACGAATTTTGGCAGATTCAGAAATCCAAAGTCTCGGGCCCTTCTTTTTAGATGCGGGGATACCCGAAGAATATAAATTAGAGGTTGATAACAGAATTATCCGCCAGGCTCTTGACCGCTTTTTAGAGGCGGATTCTGATCTGCTGATTTTTATGAATCAGGATGCCAATCTGCTGATGCTGGATCATGGTGAAAGCTTTCTGGAGCTTCTGAAAGAATATGAAGCGAAGGGAATCGAACTCCACCGTTTTGTTCTTGAAATTACAGAGCACAATTTTGAAGGGGATATTGAGCAGCTCTACCATATGCTTGCATACTATCGTACATACGGAATTAAAATCGCAGTTGACAACATCGGAAAAGAAAGCAGCAACTTGGACAGAATCGCGCTGCTCTCACCAGATCTGTTAAAAATCGATTTGCAGGCGCTGAAAGTGTCACAGCCGTCACCGTCATATGAGCATGTGCTGTACAGCATATCTTTATTAGCAAGAAAAATCGGTGCGGCGCTATTGTATGAAGACATTGAGGCGAACTTCCAGCTTCAGTACGCCTGGAGAAACGGAGGCCGCTATTTTCAGGGCTATTACTTGGTGTCTCCATCTGAAACGTTTCTAGAGAGAGATGTATTGAAACAAAGACTTAAAACTGAATTTCACCAATTTATCACACATGAGAAAAAGAAACTGGAGACCGTCTATGAGCACTCTGAACAGTTTTACAAACGAGTGCATCAGGCTGTGACCTCTTTGAGAAAAAACAATCTGTCTTCTGATGATGACTTTATTAAAAAGCTGGCGGAAGAGCTGACAGATTGCAGCTTCAGGATTTACATGTGTGATGAAGAAGGCGATCAGCTGACGGGAAATGTGTTTAAGCAAGATGGAGAATGGATTTATCAGCCGGAATATGCGGAAAAGAACTGGAGCTGGCGCCCTTATTTTCTGGAGAACATTATGAGAATGAGAAATCTCAGAAAAGGTTTTTTCAGTGATCTGTACAGTGATTTGGAAACAGGTGAAATGATCAGAACGTTTTCATATCCGATGGATGATCAGATGTATTTATTTATAGACTTGCCTTATTCTTATTTATATGAGCAGGACGGACTGATTTAACGGCTGAAAGGCCGTTTTTTTTATGAAATGAAAAAAATATCAAAAAACGATTGACATTGATACTGAGAATCATTATCATTTAATTATAGAGAGAAGCTACTCTCTGTTCCCCAACCCCTCTATCAGATCAAGATCCGAAAAAACTTGGCGCTACCCCCGCCAAGTTTTTTATTTGTCAAAGCATAGGACAATCCAATGAAACAATAAACCTAACTAGTGGTAAACGTTTAACACTGGGAGAAACATTCAGTGCCGAACACCCCTGACACTGCTGCACGGGTGAGGAGGAAAATTCGTTCTGAAATGTTTATTTCAGTTCCGTTGTTTACCTCTATCCAGCATGACTCCCATTGATTATGGCCACGCGGGACTTCACCATAAAATTCAAAAGAAGGTTTTGACAAAGTTGCAAAAAGGCATTCTTAATGCTGCCAAAGATTCGAAAAAAATTATAATTGTGTGCATGACATTCAAAAAAAGCCTCAAACTAAAGAAAAATAGTTTTTTTCACTTTTTTTCTTTGCTTAAATTCAGCAGTGAAAATGCCATCCTGTCCGACTTTATGGTATGATGCTCAATAGAACTTGTATTATAATAAATACTTGTTGATTTGAAGTTGCTTTTTGAAAGGAGTCTTTTTTTAGAATGTCACAATTAATGGGTATCATCACACGGCTGCAAAGTCTGCAAGAAACAGCGGAAGCGGCTAACGAGCCAATGCAGCGCTATTTCGAAGTGAATGGTGAGAAAATATGCAGTGTTAAATATTTCGAAAAAAATCAAACGTTTGAACTGACGGTTTTCCAAAAAGGTGAAAAACCTAACACGTATCCGTTTGATAATATCGACATGGTTTCCATCGAAATTTTTGAACTTCTTCAGTAAGATTCCTGAAATAGGGGGGAACAAGCTTCCGCCTTTGCAAAAGTAATCGAAATAAACGGTAAGGAACATACTTGTTTCATGGTTGTAAATCCTTGAAAAGGAGTGTCGTGATGGCTGATTCTTTTCTGTTTTATAATCTTTCAGAAGCACAGATGACCTTTCAAGATGTGATGGAACGGCTTAAAGCCTTTGTTCAAAAGGACCCCCGTTCTTCTTATGTGTTATCGATCGGAACCGATTCACAGGTTTACCGCGATTACACAAAGTTTATTACCGCATTGCATTTGCATCGTACAGGCAAGGGAGCTTGGGGCTGCTTGAAAAATCATACAGTCGACAGACCCATACATAGCCTTCGGGAGAAGATTTCGTTAGAAACGGCGTACAGCCAAGAAACGGCCGCTCATATTCTTGATGGACACTTAATGGATATTACCGATCTGCTCCTGCCCTTTACCGGTGAGGGGGCGGATCTTACCTTTGAAGTTCACTTGGATATTGGGAAAAAAGGGCTTACAAAAGATCTGATCCAAGAAATGACTGGACGTATTACCTCCATGGGGATTGAGGCCAAAATAAAGCCGGATTCATACACTGCCTTCAGCTATGCAAATCGTTTCACAAAATAATTTGGCTGAAAAAGCCAAGGTAAATGTCGAATTATGCGGTTGACGTTTGTTATCTGATTACTTATTCTAGCGGTAGAGCTGAAAGTAAGTTGTCTTGCTTTCAGAGGTATTCAGTATAAAACAGGGGGCCTGATTGCGAATGAGTCTTATCGGTGAACGATTTACAGAAGAAGAACAAAAACTTCTGCTGAATATCCTGATCAACCATGAGTATGCCATCGAGCTATTAAGCAGTGAGATCAACGATATAGAGACAGGGACCAAAAACGTTGACGGAACCACCTACAAAAAACTTGTAACGCTATACGACCGATTTCGATTTGAAAATTAATGGGACACCCTATAATTGATACTCCACAAAGAGTATCTTTTTTATTGAAAGGAAACTTTTCGACAAATACTGATAAAGTTTATATTATTGCAATATAGGGAATGTATTGATGATGAAAATGAAAAGGGGTCGAAAACATGATAAGCTTACAATCAGATCAACTTCTTGAGGCAACAGTCGGACAATTTATGATTGAGGCGGACAAAGTAGCGCACGTGCAAGTCGGAAATAACCTTGAGCACGCATTATTAGTATTGACAAAAACTGGATACACTGCCATCCCGGTTCTGGATCCTTCCTACCGTTTACATGGCTTAATCGGGACAAATATGATCATGAACAGTATTTTTGGACTTGAGCGAATTGAGTTTGAAAAGCTTGACCAAATCACTGTTGAGGAAGTCATGCTGACCGACATTCCGCGCCTTCATATCAATGATCCGATTATGAAGGGATTCGGCATGGTCATTAATAACGGATTTGTCTGTGTTGAAAATGACGAGCAGGTATTTGAAGGGATTTTTACGAGAAGAGTCGTTTTAAAGGAATTGAATAAGCATATACGCTCATTAAATAAGTAGGCTGTACGGCCTATTTTTATTATATAGCCAGAGCGAAAAAAAGAAAGCGTATACATAATTTAAACGAGAATAGGGCTTGAATAAGAAACTAAGATTTTATTAGAATGGGAGATAAGAAAAACTTATTGATAACAAAAAGGAGGACGACATGCAGCTTCAAGAGCTTCATATGCTCGTAGTTTTAGCTGAGGAATTAAATATGAGAAAGGCGGCAGAACGGCTTTTTGTATCTCAGCCGGCTTTATCTCAGCGCTTACAAACCATTGAAAAGGCGTGGGGAACAAAAATCTTTTTAAGATCTCAAAAAGGATTAACGGTAACGCCCGCCGGTGAGAAAATCATTCAGTTTGCGAATGATGTGACATTAGAGCAGGAAAGAATAAGAGAAAATATTGACGAGCTTGAAGGTGAAATTCACGGCACATTGAAGCTTGCCGTCGCCTCCATAATCGGTCAGCATTGGCTCCCTAAAGTCCTGAAGACGTATGTTGAAAAGTATCCGAATGCAAAGATCTCGCTCATAACCGGGTGGAGCAGCGAAATGCTGAAAAGCTTGTATGAGGATCAGGTTCATATCGGCATTATAAGAGGCAACCCTGAGTGGAAGGGGCGCAAAGATTACTTAATGACAGATCATCTGTATTTAGTGGATACTGAAATTTCCTGCATCGAAGATATTGCCCATACAGAACGGCCGTTTATCCAGTTTAAAAGTGACAGCACTTATTTTCAGGAAATTCAGCACTGGTGGCATCAAAAATTTAAAACGTCACCGAAACAGACGATATTGGTTGATCAGATTGAAACGTGCAAACAGATGGCGCTGCACGGAATCGGGTATGCCATTTTGCCGTCTGTTACCCTTCAAAATGAAGATAAAGTGAATAAAATGCCTCTTTTAGACATGAAAGGGCATCCGATCGGTCGGGATACATGGTTATTAGGCTATGAGCCTGCCTTTGAACTGAAACAAGTCCAAGCTTTTGTACAAGTGATAAAGGATATGCTGGATCAAGAAAATCCATTTTAAAGACAGCGAGGTGCTGTCTTTTTTTATTTATCTGTTGACAATGAAAATCATTATCATTTAAAGTGATACATATGATATTGAAAATCATTATCAATTAATGGGGTGATAACATGGCTAAAGCCTTGATTACATATGCCAGCATGTCAGGAAATACAGAAGACATTGCCTTCATAATAAAAGATATGCTTCAGGAATATGAGTTGGATATCGATTGTGTCGAGATAGATGATGTGGATGTGTCTTGTTTAACCTCCTATGATTATGTACTGATTGGCACCTATACATGGGGGGACGGCGATTTGCCCTACGAAGCGGAGGATTTTTTCGAAGAGGTCAAACAGCTTCAGCTTAATGGTTTAAAAACAGCCTGCTTCGGGTCTGGCGATTATTCTTATCCAAAGTTTTGCGAAGCGGTGAATTTGTTCAATGCCATGCTGCAAGAGGCGGGAGCTGCTGTTTACCAGGAAACACTAAAAATTGAATTAGCGCCTGAAACAGATGAAGATGTGGAAAGCTGCCGAGCGTTTGCGAGAGGTTTTCTTGCATGGGCAGATTATATGAACAAGGAAAAAAGCCATGTTTCATAAAGGGGCAACTGCTGTTACGGCATCGGCGTTTTCTGGATATTTTGTGGCGGTACAAGGAGAAGGCATTTTTCATTATTCTTTGGAGCAGGGCTGGAGAAAGCTTTTTCGTTTGAAAAGTAAGATACACTGTATCAGCTACATAGGGCCTTACTTATTTGGCGTTGGTGAAAAGGGAACAGTCATTCGTTCGGCTGATGAAGGGAAAACCTGGACGATGTCGAGCTTTCCGACAAATGCAACAGTGTGGGCGATTACCGGCAGAAACAACGGGTTTGTCTGCGCCCACGGTAAGCATTGTATTTATGTATCGGATGATTTTGGTGTCTCATGGCGCGTAGCCAAACCTTTTGCCGAATTTCATAATCCCCCTGTTATCCGGTCTTTATGCCTTCACGGGGGCAATCTTTTTATCGGCACGCAAATACACGAATATTTTGGCGGCATTTGGGCTTACGACATTAAGCGTGACACTGTCCAAGTTGTCAAAAAAGAAAAAAACCGGATGACGGCATCCATGCTCGTGTTCAATGAAAATTGGCTGGTGGCGGCGATGGGTTCTGTGAAAGGAAAGCACGGTGCTGTCACTGTAAGGAATCTTTTGAATGGTGAAGAATTCATCATACAATCCAGTATGATCAGAAATGAAGAATCATTTCTTGATCTTTCAGAGGATGATGGCATTATATATGTCACTACAACACAAGATGAAAACGGTTTTTCGAGAATTTACCAGGCTGATCTCGAAGCCCGGTCGTTAAAATGGTTCGATACCATTAAGGGACATGGATGGAGAGTGGCCAATCAGAAAGAGAATTTCTTTTGCGCAGGCTTGTATGAATGTAAATTTGTCCAGCCGTACGAAGTTTCAGCAATGATTCATTAGAGGAGGAACAAGGAATTGGCGAAGATTTTGCTCGTTTATGCAACAATGTCAGGCAACACTGAAGCAATGGCAGATTTGATTGAAAAGGGGCTACAGGAGGCGGAAGCAGAAGTAGACCGTTTCGAAGCAATGGATATTGATGATGCCCAGCTGTTTACCGATTATGACCATATCATAATGGGAACCTATACGTGGGGAGACGGAGATCTGCCTGATGAATTTTTAGATCTGGCTGAAGACATGGATGAGATTGATTTTTCCGGCAAAACATGCGCTGTATTCGGTTCCGGTGATACAGCATATGAATTTTTCTGCGGAGCGGTTGATACGCTAGAGGCAAAAATAAAAGAACGCGGTGGAGACATTGTGCTGCCTTCGGTAAAAATCGAAAATAATCCAGAAGGTGAAGAAGAGGAAGAATTAATAAACTTCGGGAGACAATTCGCAAAGAAAAGCGGGTGCGCTGTCTGATCACTCACTGGGAACTGCTAAAACGGCTGTTCCTTTTTTTCTTGTCTTTGTATCTTTCCTTTGATACAGTAATGAGGTAGAAAATCAGGAGGAGGACTATACATATGAAAATGATGGACGCAAATGAAATTATTTCATTTATTCAAAATAGTACAAAATCAACACCTGTAAAGGTTTACGTGAAAGGTGAGCTGGAAGGAATCAATTTCGGCGAATCTGCGAAAGCTTTTATCAACGGAAACACTGGTGTCGTTTTCGGTGAGTGGAGCGAAATCCAAACAGCAATCGAAGAAAACCAAAGCAAAATCGAAGACTATGTGGTTGAAAATGACCGCCGCAATTCTGCGATCCCAATGCTTGATCTAAAAAACATCAAAGCGCGTATCGAGCCGGGCGCGATCATCCGCGACCAAGTTGAAATCGGTGATAACGCAGTCATCATGATGGGTGCTTCTATTAATATCGGTTCAGTCATCGGCGAAGGCACAATGATTGATATGAACGTTGTGCTTGGCGGACGAGCTACTGTCGGAAAAAACTGCCATATCGGCGCGGGTTCTGTACTTGCGGGCGTTATTGAGCCGCCATCCGCTAAACCGGTTGTGATTGAAGACGACGTCGTAATCGGCGCAAATGCTGTTGTGCTTGAAGGTGTAACAGTAGGTAAAGGAGCTGTTGTTGCTGCGGGAGCGATCGTGGTAAACGACGTTGAGCCATACACTGTCGTTGCAGGCACACCAGCTAAAAAAATCAAAGACATTGATGAAAAAACAAAAGGCAAAACTGAAATCAAGCAGGAATTACGCCAGCTGTAAGGAAAAGTTTGATAAAAAAGGCGTGGATAATATATCCACGCCTTATTCGTATAGGCAGGAGGAATAGAAATGAAGAAAGAGGAGCTCATCGCAATTCGCAGAGATCTGCATCGTATACCGGAGCTTGGATTTCAGGAGTTCAAAACCCAGCAGTATTTATTAAATGTCTTGGAACAATATCCGCAAGACAGAATTGAAATTGAGAAATGGCGAACAGGGCTTTTTGTAAAAGTGAACGGGACGGCGCCGGAAAAAATGCTGGCGTACAGAGCGGATATCGATGCGCTTTCTATAGAAGAGCAAACTGGTCTTCCATTCGCATCAGAGCATCACGGCAACATGCACGCCTGCGGTCACGATTTGCATATGACGATTGCACTCGGCATTATTGATCATTTTGTTCACCACCCAGTCAAACATGATTTGCTTTTTCTATTTCAGCCGGCAGAGGAAGGGCCTGGCGGTGCGGAACCAATGCTTGAGAGCGATGTATTAAAAAAGTGGCAGCCTGATTTCATCACTGCGCTTCATATTGCTCCAGAGCTTCCGGTAGGCACCATTGCGACAAAAAGCGGCCTTCTATTTGCGAATACATCAGAGCTAGTCATCGATCTGGAAGGCAGAGGGGGACATGCGGCATATCCGCATTTGGCTGAGGATATGGTTGTAGCGGCAAGTACACTTGTCACTCAGCTGCAAACGATTATCTCTAGAAACACAGATCCGCTAGACAGTGCTGTTATTACAGTTGGTACCATTACCGGAGGCTCGGCACAAAATATCATTGCGGAAACGGCCCACCTGGAAGGCACAATCCGCACGCTTTCTGAAAAATCGATGAAACAGGTAAAGGAACGGATTGAAGATGTGGTGAAAGGAATCGAAATCGGATTCCGCTGCAAAGGAAAAGTGACATATCCGTCTGTCTATCACCAAGTTTACAATACGAGCGGATTAACAGAAGAATTTATGTCTTTTGTTGCTGAACATCAACTGGCGACAGTAATTGAAGCAAAAGAAGCAATGACTGGGGAGGATTTTGGCTATATGCTGAAAAAATATCCCGGCTTCATGTTCTGGCTCGGCGCTGATTCTGAACATGGGCTTCATCACGCTAAGCTGAATCCCGATGAAAATGCGATAGAAACAGCGGTTAATGTCATGACAGGTTATTTTTCTGTTTATGCCAATTAAGCACAAATGAAAGAATAAAATTCCATAAAATGAGCACTCTAGTAAACGGAGGTGTTCAAAAATGGCTAAAAAAATTGGAATTGAACAATCGTTATCAGATGTAGAAGCTGCTTTAAAAGAAAAAGGATATGACGTTGTAATGATGAAAAGCCCTGCTGATGCTCAAGGCTGTGACTGCTGTGTCGTAACAGGTCTTGATAATAATGTGCAAGGGATAGCCGATACGGTAACACAAGCACCTGTCATTACAGCTTCCGGGATGACGGCTGAAGAAATTTGCAGCGAAGTTGAAAGCAGAATTCAGTAATATAAAAACCGAAGCAAAAAGCTTCGGTTCTTTTATTTATTCTGTTTCTTTAGGGAAAGCGCGGTCGAACGCGTTCTTTATTTCTTTTCTCAACACTCGTTCGACTCGCCACTGTTCCATATTTTCTGTTTTGGCAATGACCCTGATCACAATTTCAGAAGTCCCCAGTTCTTGAATCCCGATGACATTTGGGCCTTCTTTTATTTGTGGAAGAGCCGCTGCCGTCTCATCACAAACCTGCTGTAAAATATGAATCATTTCATCAATGTTTCTTTCAGCCGGCACTTTAATATCAACAAGAGCCTGCATGGTACCACGAGAATGATTACTCACGTTTGTGATGTTTCTGTTGGGGATGTAATGCAATGTTCCGTCAAAGCTGCGGATTTGAGTTGTTCTTAAGCCAACCTGCTCGACAATTCCGTCAAAGGTGGAAACGGTAATATAGTCTCCGACATCCAATTGTTTCTCAAGCAAAATAAAAAAACCTGTCACGATGTCACTGACAAGCCCTTGGGCGCCAAATCCGACAGCCAGGCCGACGATTCCTGCCCCCGCTAAAAGAGCGCTTGGATCATAATGAAACAAATCTAGAACCATGACGAAGAATATAAAAATCAAAGTATAAGCAAATATGTTAAGAGTCAGGCTTCGGAGCGTATGTGCACGTCCTATAGACAAGCTATTCTGCTCCTCGAATTTTGCAAACAGATGTTTAATGATTTTCATGCCTAATGATCGAACGATAAAATAGAGCAATATCATAATGGCGAGTTTAATGAGCAGAACACCGGCATTTGTAATTAGTCCCGCCCAATCATATTGTTTAATAAAGTCCATGTTGAGCTCCTTTTCTAATTGATGGCTGCACATTGAGGCTAGTTACCCTGTACATGACCATGTTAAACGTTTTATTCAAAAATGTCGAAGCCAAAGACATGCATGATTTGTTAAAAATTGACTCAGGAAATCTACTTTTATATAATGGCATTGCAATATAACTAAAAATGGTTAATAACCCTTTATTTTCAAGCTATTTCGACTTTTAAGCCAAACAATAAATTGGAGGGATACATATGGCAGAACGTATGGTAGGTAAACAAGCTCCTCGTTTTGAAATGGAAGCAGTCCTTGCAAGCAAAGAATTCGGCAAAGTAAGTCTTGAGGAAAACATGAAAAACGACAAATGGACAGTGCTGTTCTTCTATCCAATGGACTTTACTTTTGTTTGTCCGACAGAAATTACAGCAATGTCCGACCGCTATGACGAGTTCGAAGATCTTGATGCAGAAGTCATCGGGGTTTCAACTGATACCATCCATACTCATTTAGCTTGGATCAATACAGACCGCAAAGAAAACGGTCTTGGCCAGCTGAAATACCCGCTTGCTGCTGATACAAACCATGAGGTATCCCGGGAATATGGTGTTTTAATCGAAGAAGAAGGTGTGGCTTTGCGCGGATTGTTTATTATTAATCCTGAAGGGGAGCTCCAATACCAAACTGTTTTCCATAACAACATTGGACGTGATGTTGATGAAACGCTTCGTGTTCTCCAGGCGCTGCAAACTGGCGGACTCTGTCCGGCTAACTGGAAGCCAGGCCAAAAAACACTTTAATTCTTTCCAAGAACGAAAAGCGGTCTAGCATATTCGTTAGGCCTTTCTGTTAAATAGGAGGGAAAAGCAATGAAATTACGTCAGCCCATGCCGGAATTGACGGGAGAAAAAGCTTGGTTAAATGGTGAAGTGACGAGAGAGCAATTGATTGGGGAAAAGCCGACGCTTATTCATTTCTGGTCCATCAGCTGCCACTTGTGCAAAGAAGCGATGCCGCAAGTGAATGAATTTCGTGATAAATATAAAGATCAGCTGAATGTTGTAGCTGTGCATATGCCTCGTTCCGAAGATGATCTTGACCTTGGTAAAATTAAAGAAACAGCTGCTGAACACGATATCACTCAGCCGATTTTTGTTGACAGTGACCATGCTTTAACCGATGCATTTGAAAATGAATATGTGCCTGCATATTATGTGTTTGACAAAATAGGACAGCTCCGTCACTTCCAAGCCGGCGGGAGCGGTATGAAAATGCTTGAAAAACGTGTGAACCGCGTTCTGGCTGAAACGGAATAGATATCTGGCTAAATAGTATTTCCTAAAAACCTGATCTCATCAGGTTTTTTATTTGTGCAAAAAGCAATGGAAGAAGAGTAAGAAGCTTATTTTTCCAAATTTGGGTATAGGAATTGATGATTTGTTTGATTGATACGCTAAAAAACACAGCTAATTTTTGATGTTTTTCCTCAATTTTAGATAAATCTCATATCTCATAACTCGAAAATTGTAGATATTACACTAAATTTCTTTAAAGAAGTAAGTAAAATATATATTTTCAACATTATACCAAATAAACTAGAAAGACCCTTGACCCCTTGAGAATAAAGGACTCTTTTGAAAAATAAAACTTTTTCAGAAAATAAGGAATTTTTCATAGAGTAAATATAATAGTAAAATGCTAAAATAATAGTTGATAAAATTACTTTTGTAATCTAATATCTTAATTAAAGATGTTAATTTTGATAGGGGGTACATTGAGGAATGTTTAATGAAAGAGAAGCTTTGCGCTTGCGGTTAGAACAATTAAATGAAGCTGAAGTGAAAGTCATTCGTGAATATCAAATTGAACGTGATAAAATATACGCAAAATTAAGAGAGCTGGACAGAAATGGAAGCCCTTCCGAAATCAAAAAGGATTTCCGTTCTGAAAAAAAACCTGACTCTCTGCCGGTTCTCGCTGAGCTTGCGGCTCAGGAAATCAGAAGCTATCAGCCGCAATCACAGCAGCAGTCTGTTCAGCCTCAGCTTCAATCTATTTCCTCTCTTCCTGCCGGTATACCAGACGGAACAACACGAAGAAGAAGAGGAACGGCAAGACCGGGATCAAAAGCAGCTAAGCTGCGTGAAGCTGCTATTAAAACATTAAAACGCCACAACGCGGCGATTAAGAGCTCGGAGCTTCAAAAAGAGATTGAAAAAGAAAGCGGTCTTGAAATCCCTAATATGACAACGTTTATGCAAAGCTTAATTAAAATGTACCCGGAAGTGAAAAAGCCATATCGCGGGCAGTACATTTTAGAGGGTGAAATCGAATCTGCAGAATCAGCAAATGAATAAATATAAAGAAAAACTGCTTGGCATCGCTCAAGCAGTTTTTTTATTGAGGTTTTTTCTGTGAAGGTTTGTTTTCTTTTTCAAGATTAAGCTTATACACCCACTTTTGATAAGGCTTTTCTTCAGCGGCTCTGTTTTTCAGCTCTTCGATTGTATGGCTCTTGGCCTGGTCTGATGATTGAGCGTGGGCAAGCTGTTTTTGAAGCACATGTATCTGTTTGGTGACATCTTCAAGGATGGTCTCTACATGATTTGGCTGCGCGTAAACCGCTGGAGCTTCTTCTTCCGTTTTTTCTTTTTGTTTCGTGCCGCCATCAATATCGGCAAAATGAGAAGCAATCCAGGCATCGCTTTCATCAAGCTGCCGTTTATACGATATAATAGTTTCGTGAAATAATTTTTCTTTCGTTTTTTCTATGTCTAGCAGTCTTTCTTTCGTTTCTATGATTCGATCTTTCATATGATCAACTTCTATTTTAATATGTTTTAGCTGATATTCTTTTTCTACCATTTGCTCTTTTAGACGCCCGTTTTCGGCTTTTATCAATTCGGCTTGCTGTTTTGCCTGAAGCAGTGCATTTTGTTCCTGCTCAATTGAGGCTTGAAGTTCGCTGATCCGTTTATGAAGATTTTTATTTTCTTCTTCGATTTTGACTTTAGCAATATGAAGTTTATGTTTTTCTTCGATTTCGGCTCTGCGTTTATAGGTTTCAGCAGATAGAAGCTCCTGCAAAACAACGATTTTATCAAGCAGTTCAGCTCTTATTTGGTGCAGGGTTTGGCTGGTGTGGGAGGCATGTTTTTCTTTTGTTGACATATGTGTTAATTCGGCAGACAGCTGCTGGAGCTTTTCTTTCATATCGTTATTTTCTTTGAGCAGTTTGTTATTTTTCTGATGAAAGTAGCTTGCTTCAAGTTCAGAAATCAGCTTATGGCACCTTGAAAGCTCGGATTTTAAATAAAGGTTCTCCTGAGACACGTCGTGGAAAAAAGGACCTGATCTTTTCATTCGAACCATCTCCCTCATGATGTTAACACTACAATATGCAAATACTGAACAGCTATTCCTCTTTAATAAACAGACAAGCAGTAGCGTTGAGCCTTTGCTTTTGCTATGCTTTTAACGAAACTAGAGGTGAGATGATATGAAGCATGTAAACGTACTGCTGGCAGGGGGAGCCTCGCGGCGATTTGGAGAACCGAAGGCGTTTGTCAAATGGAAGGGCAGGATGCTTTACGAATGCGCTAAAGAGGCACTTGGAGAACAAACGGTTATCATCAGCCGTCCCGAATTTATTGATAGATTTCAAGAAAACGGTGAAAATGAAGTGTATCAAGATGCTGAGCCATTTCAAGGCATGGGGCCATTGGCTGGTATATATACCGCTTTTAAAAAGACAGACGGTGATCTTTATACTGTTCTTTCCTGTGACACACCGCTGATACAAAGAAGGACGATGCTGGAGCTCAAACGTCTGATGACTGCCGGTGCGGACGCGGTAGTCCCAATTTCAGACGGACAAGTGCAGCCATTGATTGCGATTTACCACAAACGTATCATGCCAGTTCTATACGATCAGCTTTCTGAGAAGAGGTTGAGAACATCAGATTTATTAGGCAGAATTTCGGTTTGTTACGTACAGGCTGAAAATATCGGAGCAAACCCGGCAGAGTTTATCAACATTAATACACGTGATGATTTTAGCTGTTTGGAAGAAAAATCGAACTCCCTCAAGCGGGACTGACGGGGCAATAACATGATAAGATGACATAAAAGATAAGGAGAACAGGTTTGATGGAGGAACGTTATTCACGGCAAATCAGATTTAAGCAAATTGGGGAAGAGGGCCAGAAAAGACTGGCAGACAGCCATGTGCTGATTGTCGGAGCGGGAGCGCTCGGCACTGCAGGAGCTGAAGGGCTTTCGAGAGCGGGAGTCGGTACGATTACCATTATTGACCGTGACTATGTGGAGTGGAGCAATCTTCAAAGGCAGCAGCTTTATACAGAAAGCGATGCCAAACTCCGCATGCCGAAAGCCATGGCTGCCAAAGAGCATCTATCAGCGATTAACAGCGAGATACATATTGAGGCGTATGTTACCGAAGGAACAGCCGAAACGCTTGAGCCGCTGATTGAAAAAGCAGATGTCGTGATTGACGCGACAGATAATTTTGAAACCCGCATGCTGATAAACGATCTTGCCCAGAAAACAAAGACACCTTGGGTCTATGGCGCCTGTGTAAGCAGCCAGGGAATGTTCATGACTGTCATTCCCGGAGAAACCCCTTGTCTGTCTTGTTTGTTTGAGCAAATTCCTGTTGGCGGGGCGACGTGTGATACTGCCGGTATTATTCCGCCTGCTGTGCATATCGTTTCAGCATATCAGCAGGCTGAGGCATTTAAGCTGTTAACCGGCCAAATAGAAGCAATACAGCGGGGTTTTGTGACATTTGATGTCTGGAACAATTCGCATATGAAGATTAACGTTAATCATGTACGCCATGAGGAATGCCCATCTTGCGGAGCAAATGCGGTATATCCTTATCTTCAGGATTGGAACACACCAAAAGCTGCTGTACTATGCGGCCGTGATACAGTGCAGGTAAGGTCAGAATCATTAAAAAGAATCCCGAAACAGGAGCTCATTAAGCGGCTGAAAACAATCGGCAAGGTCGAGGCTAATGCGTTTTTGCTGCATATTTTTTACGAGGATTTCAGAATTGTCATTTTCAATGACGGACGGGCACTGGTGCATGGAACAAATGATGTGAAAGAAGCCAACTCCGTGTTGGCAAGAGTGATTGGACTGTAACAACAGGAGGGGTCAGAATGCTGGAGAAAAGAACACCGATACCGGTAGACGAGGCAGTTCGGCGTGTCTGCCATTTTCAAAAACAAGGTGAAACAGAATGGGTGGCGCTTGAAGACAGCCTTCATCGGTTTTTAGCCGAAGATATAACTGCGGATCACCACGTCCCTGCGTTTGACCGTTCGCCATACGATGGTTTTGCTGTCAGAGCGTGCGATACGGCAGAAGCTTCACGTGAAAACCCAGTTCGGTTTGAAGTTATTGACCATATTGGAGCGGGAGCAGTATCTGAAAAAGAACTTGGCCCGTTTCAGGCCGTGCGGATTATGACTGGCGCGCAAATCCCTGAAGGGGCAGATGCAGTCGTCATGATTGAACTGACTCAAGCCTTTGAGGAGAATGGGAAGTCATTTATGTCTTTAAAACGCCGCTTTCAGACGGGGGATAATATTTCAAAAACAGGTGAGGACGCTCAAAAAGGGAGTGTTTTACTGACAAAGGGCACCCGGGTGACACCAGGAGTGACGGCTCTTTTGGCAACATTCGGATACGCATCTGTGCCTGTCGTGAGAAAGCCTGTAGTCGGGATTATCGCAACCGGTACCGAATTGCTGAATGTCAGTGATCCGCTGGAACCGGGAAAAATCCGCAACAGCAATGCGAGTATGGTATATGCGCAAGCGATAGAAGCAGGCGCAACACCGCTTTATTTAGGGAAAATCTCTGATGAACTGGATAAAAGCTTTGCTGCAGTTAAAGAAGCGATGAAAAAAGTGGATTTCCTGATCACAACTGGCGGTGTGTCAGTCGGTGACTTTGACTTTTTGCCTGCGATCTATGAAAAACTCGGAGCGGACGTGCTGTTTAATAAAGTTGCCATGCGCCCGGGCAGCGTGACAACGGTGGCGCATGCAAACGATATGCTGCTGTTTGGCCTTTCAGGTAATCCGTCGGCATGCTATGTCGGTTTTGAACTGTTTGTCAAACCGATAATCCAGACATGGCTGCTCAATGAAACACCGCATTCAATTTGTGCGGAAGCTGTTTTGACCAAGGATTTTCCGAAGCCGAACCCATTTACCCGATTTGTTCGTGCGCTCGTGCACCATCAGGAAGGGAAGCTGTTGGCGACACCCGTTGGCTTAGATAAGTCGAGCTCTGTCACATCACTTGCAGATGCCAATGCATTTATTATCCTGCCGGGCGGCACGCGAGGCTACGAATCTGGCAGAACGGTTCAAGTGCTGCTCATCAGAGAAGAGAATGGAAGTGAATGGCCTTGGTCCGTCCTTTCCCGATCGTCCAAGTTGTAGGATTTCAAAACAGCGGGAAAACAACGTTTATTGAGCGCATTCTTGAAAAAGCCTCTGAACAGGGAGTCCATTTGGGCTGCCTGAAGCACCATGGTCACGGCGGTGAACCGCAAACGCTCACGGAAGGAAAAGACACGGACCGTTACAAGGCGGCAGGTGCTGATGTAACAGCGGTAGAAGGTGCTGGTGTGTTACAGCTGACTGCCCGCCGCAATTGGGATTTGGCACGGCTGGTCGAGTTATACCAATTTCTCGAAACAGACTGTCTTCTGATTGAAGGCTTTAAAAAAGCCCCTTATCCTAAAGTGGTTATCCTAAGTGAAAAGGAAGATCTGGAAGCGCTGCAAGCAGTAAATATAATCGCCATCATCTATAGAAAAAAAGAGCATATGACAGAGCATCAGGGATTACCCGTTTTTCATGCGGATGATCCGGTTGCCGTGGATTTTGTGCTTTCACAGCTGAAGGGGGAATCTGCATAATGGAACGGTTTGAGATTACGAAAACACCCATTAATACTGAAGACATCATTAAAAAAGTGGAGAAACGGGAAGCAGGAGCCATTACGACATTTATTGGTACGGTTCGGGAATGGACAAACGGAAAAAGAACGGTTCGGCTTGAATATGAGGCATATGAACCGATGGCCGTGCAAATGCTTGCTCAAATCGGCGCTGAAATCGAAGAAAAATGGGAAGGTGCCTCAGCTGCGATCACGCACCGTATAGGTGTGCTCGATATCGGTGAAGCAGCGGTAGTGATTGCTGTATCTTCTCCCCATCGAAAAGCCGCATATGAAGCCAATGAGTATGCGATTGAACGCATTAAACAGATTGTGCCGATTTGGAAAAAAGAAATTTGGGAAGACGGTGAGCAATGGATCGGTGACCAGCTAGAAACAACAGCTTATCCGAACGGAAAACCAGACCTAAGCGAGGGAGAGCAGCATGATTAAAATTCTTTTATTTGCAGGACTGGCTGAACAGGCCGGTACACAAGCAATAGAAATAGATATGGAACAAGCAACCACAGATGAAATAAAAGCGAGTCTAAAAGAACAATACGGTCTTGAATCTATTGATACGGCTATGATTGCCGTTAACGAAAGCTATGTGAAAGAAAATACCTCTGTATCTTCAGGTGACACGGTAGCCATCATACCGCCGGTCAGCGGGGGATGAAAACCGGACGGCATTTCAGCCGTCCGGTTTTCTGTATTTCATTGGCATATCCCCAAGTATCCCCAGCATACAATGATTTTCTGTAAGCGTTTATTCTACATATGTTACTCCCTATAAAGTAAGAGACTCACTCCATAATTAGACTGAAATTTTGAAAAATAATAGAAATTTATTTCGGGTATCGATATAGTGAAGATGATAAATGTTGGAAAGGTGCTGGATATGGAGACATTTAAAAGATTAAAAATGTATTATTGGCCGTACAGAAAAGTGTTTATGTGGTCGCTTCTAGCCATGCTTTTGATGACTGCAATTACTGTCGTTTATCCGATTATCCTGCAAATTACGATTGATGAGATCGTACTGGGACGGCAGTATCAGCTTGCGGCGTGGGTCAGCTTAGGATTTATTGCGGTAATGGTTTTGAAAGGAATGGCTACCTTTTTTCATCAGTATTTAGGTGATATGTTCGGGATCAAATCCGTTTATCGGCTGAGAAATGGTCTGTATGAAAAACTGCAGCGGCTTTCTTTTTCTTACTATGATAACGCGAAAACAGGAGATTTGATGTCCAGGCTGACTGCTGATGTTGAAGGGCTTCGTTTTTTCTTATCATACGGTCTCGCTGAGCTCATTCGCTTCGGCCTGCTGGTAGCCATCAGCCTGTCGGTTATGTTTTACTATTCTGTTCCTCTCACGCTTGTGACAATAGCTGTTCTGCCATTTCTCGCGGTTGCGGTATACCGGTTTGACAAAAGAGTCCATCCCGCCTTCAGAGGCATCCGCAAATCGTTTGCGAAACTCAATACAAAAGTTCAGGAAAATATCAGCGGCATTAATACGGTTAAATCTCTTTCCAGGGAAGATTTTCAGATCAGCACTTTCAATAAAGCCAATGCAGAATACAGGGCGCAGTATTTACAAACATCATCCATTTGGTCTGCGTATTTCCCTTTAATGGAGTTCATTGGTAACATTTGTATTGTAGCTCTTCTCTCATACGGCGGTTACTTGGTTATGCAAAATCAGCTCAATCCCGGCGAGCTTGTTGCTTTCTTCAGCCTTGTCAATTATATGATGTGGCCGATTATGAACTTAGGTTTTGTCATCAATATGTTCTCTCAAGCAAAAGCGTCAGGGGAACGCCTGCTCGACATTCTGGAAAAAGAAGAAGACATTACAGATCATCCTCATGCTTTGCATAAACAAAAATTAACCGGAGATGTCCATTTCAAAAATGTTTCTCTTGCATACGGAAAAGAACAAACAAACGCGCTGTGCAATGTAAGCTTTGAGGCAAACAGCGGGAAGGTAATCGGACTGTTGGGCCCGACAGGTTCAGGCAAAAGCTCAGTGACACAGCTTCTCACCAGATTTTACAGTCCTGTTGGCGGAATGATTACCATTGATCACAAACCCATCACAGATTATTCGTTAAAAACCCTTCGCTCCAATATCGGGGTCGTACTTCAAGAATCCTTCCTGTTTTCATCTACGATTAGATCAAATATTTCGTATGGGCGGCCGGATGCCTCAATGGAAGACGTCATCGAAGCGGCAAAAAGGGCGCAGGCTCATAACTTTATTATGGAGCTTCCTGATGGGTATGACACCATGCTGGGAGAGAGGGGAATGGGGCTTTCCGGCGGGCAGAAACAGCGTATTGCCATTGCGAGAGCCATCTGCTTGAACCCGAGCATTTTAATATTGGATGATGCCACAAGCGCAGTAGATATGCAAACGGAGCACAGCATACAGCTTGCCTTAAAAGAAGTCATGAAAAACCGCACAACCTTTATCGTCGCTCACCGCATTTCTTCACTGAAACACGCTGATGAAATTCTCGTTTTTAATAAAGGACGCATTCGTGAAAGGGGAACACATCATGAGCTTCTTGAAAAAGGCGGCTACTATAAAAAGATTTACGATTTGCAATACCGTGATGTCAAAATGATTAATGAGCCGCATGAGGTCGGATAGGGAGGGGCCAAATGAAACAAGCGAAAAAACAGGGGGTTTTAGAGCGTTTCTATTACTCTTCAGATGAAATCATTGAAAAGCCGTTTAACTGGGCTCAAATGTGGCGGCTGCTGAGCTATGTCAAACCATATCGAAAAACAATTTTGCCGCTTTCTTTTCTCACTGTATTGATTGGCACTGCTGTGAAGCTTGTGATCCCCATTTTGATCGGCGTTTATGTTCTTGATCAAGCGATTACAGGGAGAAACTCGGAGCTGCTGATTCAGCTCATTTTTATTATTAGCGGTTTATATGTCCTCAATTACGCCGCCAATGTGTTAAGAATCAGGTGGATGAATCAGCTTGGCCAGCATGTCATTTACGATTTGCGACAGCATTTATTTACCCATGTGCAGCGCTTATCCCATCGATTTTTTGATCAGCGGTCGGCGGGATCGATCTTAGTCAGGATCATGAATGATATTAACTCTCTTCAGGAGCTCTTTACAAGCGGAGTCATCAATTTGTTGACCGACTTGCTGCTTCTGGCCGGCGTGATTATTATTTTGTTTACGCTGAGCCCTGAGCTGACTATAGCCATCATGGTGACATTGCCGATTATGTTTTTTATTTCAACAAGTCTCAGAAAAAAAATACGCCGATCCTGGCAAACGGTACGGCTGAAGCAATCGAAGCTCAACTCTCATCTAAACGAAAGCATTCAGGGCATCCGGGTCACGCAGGCATTTACGCAGGAAGAAGAAAACATGGCGTATTTTGACGGTGTCAATCAGGAGAACTACGAATCATGGCGGGAAGCAACTAGAAAAAATGCCATGTTCCGTCCGCTTGTAGAAATGACGAATGCGATTGGGACGGCTGTCTTGATTTGGTATGGAGCCACACTCATCATGAATGAAACCATTACGATTGGCGTCTTCGTTTCTTTTGCTTTCTATCTGGGAATGTTTTGGGAACCTATTTCGAGACTGGGTCAGGTCTATAATCAGCTGTTAATGGGGATGGCATCATCAGAACGGATTTTTGAGTTTCTGGACGAACAGCCAAATGTCAAGGAGAAGCCGAATGCCATTCATAATGAAAAGATAAATGGGGAGATCAGTTTTGAAGAGGTTGAATTTTCGTATGATGAAAAACGAAAAGCCCTTCACGCCGTTTCTTTCTCTATTCCTGCGGGCTCGACGCTTGCGCTTGTCGGGCATACAGGGAGCGGGAAGACGACGATTGCCAATTTAATCAGCCGTTTTTATGATGCGACCGGAGGCACCATTAAAATAGACGGTATACCGATTAAGGATCTTTCCCTTGCCAGTCTGCGCTCTCAAATCAGCATTGTCCTGCAAGATACATTTATTTTCTCCGGGACCATCATGGAAAATATTCGTTTTGGAAGGCCAAATGCTTCGGATGAAGAGGTGATGAAAGCGTCCCAAGCGGTCGGAGCGGATGAGTTTATTTCCGATTTAGCGGAAGGATACGCAACAGAGGTAGAGGAAAGGGGCAGCGTACTGTCTGCCGGTCAGCGTCAGCTCATTTCATTTGCAAGAGCATTGCTCGCCGATCCGGCTATTATCATCCTTGACGAAGCAACGGCAAGCATTGATACAGAGACAGAAGTAAAAATTCAGCAAGCGTTAAAAACGCTTCTGAAAGGGCGTACAGCAGTGATGATCGCTCACAGATTGTCTACGATCCGCGACGCCGACCGCATCATTGTTCTTGATCACGGCAGGAAAATAGAAGAAGGGAACCATGATCAGCTGCTCGCTAAAGGAGGCATTTATGCCGGGCTTGTGAAAGCGCAATACAGCACAGCGATAGAATAATATGAAAAGCCTTCAATATTGAAGGTTTTTGGAAATTTATTAGAAAAACATGAAACTTTTTGATATCCTTCCCGTACTATTTGTTAGATATTCTCAAGGAGGTTTTGAAATGGAAACGAATGTAGAAAAAAACAGCGGAACGGCGACTGAAAAGCCTTCACTTTTCGGAGTAATCACAAGTCCGTCCGTTCAATTTGAAAGAATAAGAGAAAGGCCGGCTGTATGGGGACCGCTTTTGATTGTTGCAGCAATTATCATCGTCGGTGCCGTGCTGCAATCACTCGGTACGGATTATAGTGAGCTTTTGAAAAGCCAGGATACGCAAGGGCTATCTGCTGAACAAATGGAAACTGTCGCAACAATAACCAAATTTGGCGGAATGGCAGGCGCTATTATCGGCGGTATCGCAGCATTATTTATTGCCCCTCTTATTTATTGGCTCTGTGTAAAAGTATCAGGCGGTGTTACGACATATAAAAAAATGCTTTCTCTCAGTCTGTTTGTCTCTTTGATTAGCAGTCTCGGATTATTGGTTAATGGAATCGTTGCTTTTACGACTGACGTGAATCCTCTTTACAGCACGACGTCACTGGCAGGGATTATCCCATCTGACGGGGCTCTCGCCAGTGTGTTAAATACCTTTGAAATTTTCAGCATCTGGAGCTTTGTATTATTAGCAATCGGACTTCACAAAACGGGAGGCATCTCAAAAAAAGCCGGGTGGATTTCAGCAATCATTCTATTCGGAATTTTAGTTGTATTTTCGCTTTTTTCAGGTTTAATCAATTCTGTGGCGGGTGCATAAGCTCATGAAAAAAGTCTGGATCGGAATTGGAATCGCAGTTATAGTCGCTCTTTTTGTTGGAATCAATATATACCGGTCTGCCGCTCCAACAAGCGGCAGCGCCGGCAAGGAGATACAGACGGGGAGCGTTGAAGAAAATGAAATCTCATCAACGGTTATGGTTCCTGGCACGCTAAAATTTTCAAATGAACAGTATGTCTTTTATGAAGCGGATAAAGGGACATTAGAAGACATTAAAGTAAAGGAAGGCGATAAAGTTAAAAAGGGCACGCCTTTAGTCACCTATACAAATGAGCAGCTGAGCCTGGAAAAAGAACAGAACCAGTTAACGTCTGAATCCAACCGGCTTCAAATTGACCAAATTCAAGAAAAGTTAAAAGCCTTGGACAGCAAAGAAAGAGAACTGGAAAAACAGGTAGGAAAGAAAGAAGCAGAAAAACAAATCGAATCTGAACGGACAGAGCTTCAAATGCAGAAAAAAACAGCGGAGATCGAATTAAAACAAACCGAGCTTCAGCGGCAGTCACTTGCCAACCGGGTGTCAGATTTAGAAGTGAAAAGCGAAATTGAAGGCACCGTTATTTCTGTCAACCAAGAAGCGGCATCCAAAAAGTCAGATATTCAAGAGCCTGTCATACATATCGGCAACCCAAAAGACCTTGTCGTCTCAGGGAAATTGTCTGAATACGATACATTGAAAGTCAAAAAAGGCCAGAAGGTCACACTCACTTCAGATGTAATACAGGGTAAAACATGGAAAGGCACGGTTTCCGCAGTCGGGCTTGTTCCGGATCAGCAGGAGAGCGCTGCGGCACAAGGAACAGAACAGGCGGTCCAATACCCGCTTCAAGTGAAAATAAAAGGAAATCTTCCAGAAGGAAAGCCAGGCTTTAAATTTATCATGAATATTGAAACAGATAAACGGAAAGCAAATACGCTTCCTTCAAAGGCAGTCAAAAAAGAAGATGACCAATATTATGTGTATACAGTAAAAGACGGAAAAGCAAAGCGAGTTGATGTCAAAATCGGCGAAGTGACAGATGACCTGACAGAAATTAAAGAGGGGCTTACCCAAGATGATCAAGTCATTTTGAATCCATCTGATCAGGTGACTGACGGAATGGAAGTGAAATCCTAAATGATTCAGCTTTCTAATGTGCGAAAAAGCTACCAGATCGGAAAGGAAACGTTTGATGTTCTCCATTCTATTGATTTGGACATTCATCAAGGTGAATATGTCTCGATTATGGGGCCGTCAGGATCAGGAAAATCGACGATCATGAATATTATCGGCTGTCTTGATCGGCCGACTTCCGGTACATATCAATTGGACGGCGAAGACATTTCTTCATATAAAGATAAAGAACTGGCGGCAGTCCGTAACCGGTCCATCGGTTTTGTATTTCAGCAATTTCAGCTTCTTCCGCGGCTGAACGCAAAAAAAAATGTCGAGCTGCCGATGATTTATTCCGGGATAGGCAAAAAGGAACGTCAAGAGCGGGCTGAGAGAGCATTGGAAAAGGTGGGGTTAGCCGATCGAATGCTCCACATGCCCAACGAGCTGTCGGGCGGGCAGAAGCAGCGGGTGGCGATTGCGAGGGCGATCGTGAATGAGCCGAAATTGATTTTAGCTGATGAACCGACCGGCGCGCTGGATACGAAAACAAGCGAGGCGATTATGGATCAGTTTACAGCATTAAATGCCGAGGGAACGACAATCGTTCTGGTTACTCACGAGCCTGAAGTAGCAGATTGCACGAATCGGATCGTCATGGTGCGTGACGGAAACATTGTTCCTGCCAGCTCCGGACAAAGGAGTGTGGGAGAATGAGCCTGTTGGAAAACATCAGAATGGCTCTAAGCTCTGTCCTTGCCCATAAAATGCGTTCGATCTTAACGATGCTCGGCATTATCATTGGTGTAGGCTCTGTCATTGTTGTCGTTGCGGTAGGACAGGGCGGCGAGCAAATGCTGAAGCAGTCGATCAGCGGCCCGGGAAATACTGTGGAGCTGTACTATATGCCTAGCGACGAGGAGCTTGCAAGCAACCCGAACGCCGCAGCTGAATCTACGTTTACAGAAAACGATATTAAAGGTTTAAAAGGAATAGAAGGCATTAAACAAGTCGTTGCTTCGACTTCTGAAAGTATGAAAGCGCGTTATCACGAAGAAGAAACCGATGCTACGGTTAACGGAATAAATGATGGATACATGAATGTCAATTCTTTAGAAATCGAAAGCGGCAGAACATTTACCGACAATGACTTTCTCGCGGGGAATAGAGCCGGAATCATCTCTCAAAAGATGGCTGAAGAACTGTTCGATAAAACCTCCCCTTTAGGTGAAGTTGTCTGGATAAACGGACAGCCCGTTGAAATTATCGGTGTGCTGAAAAAAGAAACAGGCTTGCTTTCTTTCGGTTTAAGTGAAATGTATGTGCCATTTAATATGATGAAATCCTCTTTTGGCACAAGTGATTTCAGTAACGTATCATTGCAGGTCGAATCAGCAGACGACATAAAATCGGCAGGAAAAGAAGCAGCACAGCTGGTAAATGACAATCATGGCACAGAGGATTCGTATCAAGTGATGAACATGGAGGAGATTGCGGCCGGAATTGGCAAGGTAACGGCAATTATGACGACGATTATCGGCTCAATTGCAGGTATTTCCCTTTTGGTCGGCGGAATCGGTGTCATGAATATCATGCTCGTATCAGTCACAGAACGGACACGGGAAATTGGAATCAGAAAATCCCTCGGTGCGACGAGGGGACAGATTCTGACTCAGTTTTTAATTGAGTCAGTCGTATTGACGCTGATTGGCGGTCTGGTCGGGATTGGTATTGGATACGGAGGGGCCGCGCTTGTTTCAGCCATTGCGGGCTGGCCGTCACTCATATCCTGGCAGGTTGTATGCGGGGGCGTGCTGTTCAGTATGCTCATTGGTGTTATTTTCGGCATGCTTCCTGCAAATAAAGCTGCAAAGCTTGATCCCATTGAAGCGCTGCGTTATGAGTAGCCTCATGCAACATGCATGAGGTTTTTTTATGTTTAGTGATTTCTACTATGAATATAAAAGACTTTTTTCATTAAAATAAGAAGAAAATGTCGTACAATTGTCCTTATTTTTGTCGAATTTACAGTTTACAAACCCTATAGACATACGTTAATATGGAGAAACGTGAAAGATTTTGATAGTTATTGAATGAATTTGAATGATTTTAGTTGCCTAAACCGAAAATAGCGTTTACAATGAAATTGTATTCAAAATGAATACGTTTTCATTAGGAGGTGAAGCATGCTAACTCCTGAACGGCATCAATTGATTATTGATCAAATAGAAAAGCATGATGTGGTAAAGATTCAAGAGCTTATAAATCTGACTAATGCTTCTGAATCAACAATCAGAAGAGATTTATCGACCCTTGAAGAACGCGGTTTTTTAAAGCGCGTTCATGGTGGAGCGGCCAAGCTTTCCGATATCAGACTTGAACCCGATATGCTTGAAAAATCATCCAAAAACCTTCACGATAAACTGAAGATTGCTGAAAAAGCAGCTTCTCTTTTAGAAGAAGGGGATTGCATTTACCTTGATGCAGGCACGACGACATTGCACATGATTGATTTTATGGATAAAACCAAAGATATTGTCGTTGTCACAAACGGGGTAATGCATATCGATGCATTAATAAGGAAAGAAATTTCTTTTTATCTGCTTGGAGGATACGTAAAGCACAGAACGGGCGCGATTATTGGAGGCGCTTCACTGATTGCCATGGACCAGTACAGATTTGACAAGAGTTTTCTGGGGACAAACGGTGTCCATACAGAGGCTGGATTCACAACGCCGGACCCTGATGAGGCCCTTTTAAAACAGAAAGCGATCAAACAGGCAAAACACGCTTACGTCTTAGCAGACCCTTCGAAGTTCGGAGAAATTTCATTTTCGGCATTCGCCGGAATAGGCGACGCAACAATCATTACGACTGACGCTGAAGAGCTTACATTCGATAATTACCAAGAAAAAACTGTCGTAAAGGTAGTGAAACCATGATTTACACTGTAACACTTAATCCATCTGTCGATTATATTGTTCACGTTGAAGATTTTACTGTAGGAGGCCTGAACCGTTCTTCGTATGATACCAAGTATCCAGGGGGCAAAGGCATCAACGTATCGAGACTGCTGAAAAGACACCATGTGGCGTCTAAAGCGCTCGGATTCGTCGGCGGATTTACCGGAGAATATATCAAAACATTTTTACGGGAAGAAAACCTGGAAACAGCTTTTTCTGAAGTAAAAGGGGATACCCGTATCAATGTAAAGCTGAAAACTGGTGATGAAACTGAAATTAACGGCCAGGGACCGACAATTTCGGATGAAGATTTCAAAGCCTTTTTAGAACAGTTCCAATCTTTGCAAGAGGGAGATATCGTCGTTCTTGCAGGAAGCATTCCATCTTCACTCCCTCACGATACTTATGAAAAAATCGCAGAGGCCTGCAAACAGCAGAACGCACGAGTTGTTCTGGATATCTCAGGCGAGGCTCTTTTGAAAGCAACAGAAATGAAACCATTTTTGATGAAGCCAAATCATCATGAGCTTGGAGAAATGTTCGGCACGGACATTACATCTGTTGAGGAAGCCGTTCCTTATGGGAAAAAGCTTGTAGAACAAGGCGCTGAACATGTAATCGTATCAATGGCCGGAGACGGAGCGCTTCTGTTTACGAACGAAGCTGTTTATTTTGCTAACGTGCCAAAGGGGAAATTGGTAAACTCAGTCGGAGCAGGGGATTCCGTTGTTGCAGGTTTCCTTGCCGGAATTTCCAAACAGCTTCCGCTTGAAGAAGCATTCCGCTTAGGAGTTACTTCAGGCAGTGCTACCGCGTTCTCTGAAGAACTTGGAACAGAAGAATTTGTCCAGCAGCTTCTTCCTGAAGTTAAGGTCACACGTCTATGAGGAGGAAACACAAGTGAAAATAACTGAGCTTTTAACGAAGCATACGATAAAGCTTAATATTGAGAGCAAAGAAAAAGAAAATGTTATTGACGAAATGGTCACTGTTCTTGATAAGGCTGGAAAGTTAAATGACCGACAAGCCTATAAAGAAGCCATTTTAAATCGCGAAAGCCAAAGCTCCACGGGTATCGGTGAAGGAATCGCTATCCCCCATGCGAAAACGGCAAGCGTTATCAACCCGGCGATCGCGTTCGGACGTTCAAAAGACGGCGTCGATTATGAATCATTAGACGGCCAGCCGGCTCACTTAGTGTTCATGATTGCGGCGACTGAAGGCGCAAACAACACTCACCTTGAAGCATTGTCAAGACTTTCAACGCTGTTAATGCGTGAAGAAATCCGTAAGCAGCTCCTTGAAGCTGAGTCTGAAGATGCCATCATCGACATTATTAATCAGCACGATAAAGATGATGACGAAGAGGAAGAAGAAGCGGCACCAGCACCTGCCGGAAAAGGAAAAATTTTAGCGGTTACTGCATGTCCGACAGGTATTGCCCATACATTCATGGCTGCGGATGCCCTTAAAGAAAAAGCGAAAGAGCTTGGAGTGGAAATTAAGGTCGAAACAAATGGGTCAAGCGGCATTAAGCACAAGCTCACTGCCCAAGAAATCGAAGATGCACCTGCAATCATTGTCGCAGCGGACAAGCAGGTTGAAATGGAACGTTTTAAAGGCAAGCGCGTACTTCAAGTTCCTGTAACGGCGGGTATCAGACGTCCGCAAGAGCTTATCGAAAAAGCGATGAATCAAGATGCGCCGATTTATCAAGGCAGCGGCGGCGGTTCAGCAGCTTCAAACGATGATGAAGAAGCGAGAGGCAAGTCTGGAAGCGGTATCGGAAACGCGTTTTATAAGCACCTTATGAGCGGTGTCAGCAACATGCTTCCGTTCGTAGTCGGCGGCGGTATTCTCGTTGCGATTTCATTCTTCTGGGGAATTCACTCTGCTGATCCGAATGATCCTAGCTACAACACGTTTGCAGCAGCATTAAACTTTATCGGCGGCGACAATGCATTAAAACTGATTGTTGCAGTTCTGGCCGGTTTCATTGCGATGAGTATTGCAGATCGTCCTGGTTTTGCGCCTGGTATGGTCGGCGGATTTATGGCAACTCAAGCGAATGCTGGATTCTTAGGCGGCTTAATTGCCGGATTCCTTGCCGGTTATGTCGTGATTTTACTGAAGAAAGTATTTACGTTTATCCCTCAGTCACTTGATGGATTAAAACCTGTTTTGATTTACCCGCTGTTCGGTATTTTTATCACTGGCGTATTAATGCAATTTGTCGTCAATACACCTGTAGCGGCATTTATGAATTTCTTAACAAACTGGCTTGAAAGCCTTGGTACTGGAAACCTTGTGTTAATGGGTATTATCTTGGGCGGCATGATGGCGATCGATATGGGCGGCCCGCTTAATAAAGCAGCCTTTACGTTCGGTATCGCCATGATCGATGCAGGCAACTATGCGCCTCATGCAGCAATCATGGCCGGCGGTATGGTTCCTCCGCTTGGTATTGCACTTGCAACAACCATTTTCAGAAACAAATTCACTCAGCGTGACCGTGAAGCTGGTATTACATGCTATTTCATGGGAGCTGCTTTCGTAACAGAGGGAGCGATCCCATTTGCTGCGGCTGATCCGCTTCGCGTCATACCAGCTGCTGTAGTCGGTGCAGCTGTTGCCGGCGGATTAACTGAATTCTTCCGAGTAACGCTTCCGGCGCCTCATGGAGGAGTATTCGTAGCTTTCATTACAAACCATCCGATGCTTTACCTTTTAAGTATCGTGATCGGTGCTGTCGTGATGGCAATTATCCTCGGTATCGTCAAAAAACCTGTTACAGAAAAATAAGAAAAAAAGCGTCCTTGGTTCGAAAGGACGCTTTTTCTTATCCGGCCGGCAGGGAGCGCGGTTAAGTTATGTATTTTATTCTTTTTTATGATAAAGTAAAAGAAGAGAAACAACTGACATAGCAATTGTCTAGGAGGAAACACTTTGACCGAGGAAAAAAATACGAATACTGAGAAAACGGCGAAGAAAAAAACCAATACGTACCTGGAATGGGGTAAAGCGATTGTCATCGCTGTTCTGCTGGCTCTCCTGATCCGTCACTTTTTGTTTGAACCGTATTTAGTTGAAGGTTCATCTATGTATCCCACATTACATGACGGAGAAAGGCTGTTTGTGAATAAAACAGTCAACTATATCGGCGAGCTGAAGCGCGGAGATATCGTTATTATTAACGGTGAAACTTCTAAAATCCATTATGTAAAAAGATTGATCGGAAAGCCTGGAGAAACCGTTCAAATGAAGGATGACACGCTTTATATAAACGGTAAAAAAGTAGCCGAGCCTTACTTGTCTAAAAACAAGAAGGAAGCAGAAAAACTTGGTGTCAGTCTGACAGGAGACTTTGGACCGGTTAAGGTTCCGAAAGGCAAATACTTTGTCATGGGAGATAACCGGCTGAATTCTATGGACAGCCGAAACGGGCTGGGACTGATCGCGGAAGATCGAATTGTCGGCACATCGAAGTTTGTCTTTTTCCCGTTTAACGAAATGCGTCAAACAAAATAAAAACGCCTTGCTGGCCTAGGACAGCAGGCGTTTTTATTTTGAAAAAGAAGCGACCAATGCAATGCATAAAACCGTGATGAACACTGAACCGATAATAGCTAGCACACTGAAGAAAAGGTGAACCTGTTTGTTCTCTTTTCCGCGCTTTTCTAAAAGCCGTTTAGAAAAAATGTGTGAAAATATGTAAATAAGGGCTATGCCTATATATAAGCCGATATCTTTGGCGGTAAAGCCTGTTACGGCAAGGTAAAAGCCCGTAAAAAAGATCAGTAAGCAATATTCAGTAAGTGTTAAAAGCCTCAACGTGTTCCTCCATGAGAGTGTGTAATTTTCCGAGCGGATGCATTCTCTCTCTTTAATTGTAACACAGCTGGCTGGTTTGGGTGTATAAGTGTTTTCTCTCTGTTTTATCAGGGAATCATTTCTCTTGCCCTGCATTCATGGTATACTTTTATTGATGATAGACATGATGGAGGATAATAAATGATTGCTGTAAATAATGTAAGCTTGCGGTTTGCGGATCGCAAGTTATTTGAAGATGTTAATATTAAATTTACCCCAGGCAACTGCTATGGGTTAATTGGTGCAAACGGTGCCGGTAAATCAACGTTTCTAAAGGTGCTGTCAGGCGAAATCGAGCCTCAGACAGGCGACGTGCATATGAGTCCTGGCGAGCGTCTTGCCGTCTTGAAGCAGAACCATTTTGAGTACGAAGAGTATGAAGTGCTGAAAGTGGTCATTATGGGCCACAAACGCCTGTATGAAGTCATGCAGGAGAAAGACGCTATTTACATGAAGCCTGATTTCTCAGATGAGGATGGGATTCGTGCTGCTGAGCTAGAAGGTGAATTTGCGGAACTGAACGGTTGGGAAGCGGAAAGTGAAGCTGCGATCCTGTTAAAAGGCCTTGGTATCTCAGAAGATCTGCACACAAAAAAGATGGCAGACCTCGGCGGTTCGGAGAAGGTAAAAGTTCTCTTGGCACAGGCATTATTCGGCAAGCCGGATGTTCTGCTGCTCGATGAGCCGACGAACCACCTGGACCTTCAGGCAATTCAGTGGCTTGAAGAGTTTCTGATTAACTTTGAAAACACAGTTATTGTCGTATCCCATGACCGTCACTTTTTAAATAAAGTATGTACGCACATTGCCGACCTTGATTTTAACAAAATTCAAATCTATGTCGGAAACTATGATTTCTGGTACGAGTCAAGCCAACTGGCGTTAAAGCTTTCTCAAGAAGCGAACAAGAAAAAAGAAGAGCAGATTAAACAGCTTCAAGAGTTTGTCGCTAGATTCAGCGCCAATGCGTCTAAATCTAAGCAGGCTACATCAAGAAAGAAACTTCTCGAAAAAATCACGCTGGATGATATTAAACCGTCTTCCCGCCGCTATCCTTATGTTAACTTCACGCCGGAACGGGAAATCGGAAATGATGTTCTTCGCGTGGAAGGCTTAACAAAAACAATCGATGGCGTAAAGGTGCTTGACAATGTCAGCTTTATTATGAATCGAGAAGATAAAATTGCTTTCACTGGCCGAAATGAACTTGCTGTTACTACGCTGTTTAAAATCATTTCCGGGGAAATGGAAGCTGACAGCGGAACGTTTAAATGGGGTGTTACCACATCTCAAGCGTATTTTCCAAAAGACAACAGCGAATATTTCGAAGGCAGTGATCTGAACCTTGTAGACTGGCTTCGCCAATATTCTCCGCACGACCAAAGTGAGAGCTTTTTACGCGGTTTCTTAGGACGCATGCTGTTCTCTGGAGAAGAAGTCCACAAAAAAGCAAATGTACTTTCCGGGGGAGAAAAGGTCCGCTGTATGCTGTCGAAAGCGATGCTTTCTGGCGCCAATATTTTAATTTTGGATGAGCCGACTAACCATTTAGACCTGGAGTCCATTACAGCGCTCAATAACGGCTTAATCAGCTTTAAAGGCGCTATGCTGTTTACTTCCCATGACCATCAGTTTGTGCAGACCATTGCCAACAGAATTATAGAAATTACACCTAACGGCATCGTCGATAAGCAAATGAGCTATGACGAGTTCCTTGAAAATGCTGATGTGCAGAAAAAATTGACTGAACTATACGCGGAATAAAAAAGCAGAGATTTCTCTGCTTTTTTTGATACCTAAATATGAAAGGAGATCACAACATGAAATTTTTAGTTGTCGGAGCAGGTGGAGTAGGTGGGTATATTGGCGGACGGCTTGCAGAGAAAGGAAATGATGTGACATTTCTCGTGCGCCAAAAACGAGCTGAGCAGCTTAAAAAAACCGGGCTTGTCATCCATAGTGAAAAAGGGAATGTATCATTTCAGCCCGAACTAATCAGTGCCGGAGAAACAGGGCAATTTGATGTCGTTATCATTGCTTCTAAAGCATACTCGCTTGGTCAAGTGATAGAGGATGTCAAACCATTTATCCATCAAGAATCTGTCATTATCCCTTTTTTAAATGGGTACCGCCACTATGAGCAGCTATTTGCGGCATTTTCAAAAGAACAGGTGCTGGGCGGCCTGTGTTTTATAGAAAGTGCTTTAGACAACAAAGGAGAAATTCATCATACGAGCGCATCACATCGTTTTGTATTTGGAGAATGGAACGGCGAGCGTACGGAGCGAATAAGAGCGCTTGAAGAGGCATTTTCAGGTGTGAAGGCTGAAGTCATCATTAGCGGGCATATCGAGAAGGACATTTGGAAAAAGTATCTCTTTATTGCAGCGCAAGCGGGGATCACAACGTTATTTCAACGACCGCTTGGCCCAATCCTCGCCACAGAAGCCGGACGTCACACGGCTCAAACTCTTATTGGGGAAATTTGCGCTGTTTTACGAAAAGAAGGTGTTCCGGCTGATCCGGATCTTGAGGAAGAGAGCTTTCGTACGATGACCAGCATGTCTTACCATATGAAGTCCTCCATGCTTCGGGATATGGAAAACGGCCAAACGACTGAAGGAGACCACCTGCATGGATTTTTGCTTGAAAAAGCAAAACGTTTATCTCTCGCAGCACCAGTATTAGAAACCGTTTATGCGAATCTGCAAATGTATGAAGCAGAAAAATAAAAAAAGGAGGCGGAAAAGCCTCCTTTTATTTACTTAAAAAGCCCAATTTCCGTTTCTGAAGATAGGCTCTCTTTTCCCGTCTGCCGTAATTCCGTCAATATTCATATCCTTAGAACCGATCATAAAGTCCACGTGTGTAATGCTTTCATTTAGGCCTTCTTTGACAAGCTCTTCACGAGACATCTGCTTTCCGCCTTCAATATTAAAGGCATAGGCGCTTCCGATCGCCAAATGATTTGACGCGTTTTCATCAAACAGCGTGTTATAGAAAAGAATGTTTGATTGTGATATAGGTGAATCGTAAGGAACAAGTGCCACTTCACCTAAATAGTGAGAACCTTCATCTGTTTCCACCAGTTCTTTTAAAATATCCTCACCTTTTTCAGCTTTAATGTCGACTATACGGCCATTTTCAAACGTCAGGGTGAAATTTTCAATAATATTTCCGCCGTAGCTTAATGGTTTTGTGCTTGATACCACTCCGTCAACCCCGTCTTTTTGCGGCAGCGTGAACACTTCTTCTGTCGGCATATTGGCCATAAACTCATGGCCGCTTTCATTCACGCTTCCCGCACCTGCCCAAACATGCTTCCTAGGCAGCTTAATTGTTAAATCAGTTCCTTCAGCTTGATAATGTAAGGCAGCGTAATGTCTCTCGTTCAAATGGTCAACTTTTTCATGAAGATTTTGGTCATGATTGATCCACGCCTGAACCGGGTTGT
This sequence comes from Bacillus sp. LM 4-2, assembly GCF_000978495.1. Lineage (NCBI taxonomy): Bacteria > Bacillati > Bacillota > Bacilli > Caryophanales > Bacillaceae > Bacillus > Bacillus sp. LM 4-2. Next base: position 1,489,453 of record NZ_CP011101.1, read on the forward strand.
CTTCATTTACGCGCGTCGCTTTAAAAATTTCTTCCCACAGAAGGTGGATCGCTTCCTCCTCTGATTTGCCAGGAAACACCTTGTGAGCCCAGCCTGCTGATGCCGCACCTACGACAGTCCAGCTGACTTTGTCTGATTGAATATATTGTCTGTATGTATGTAATGCTTTGCCTGCTGCTTTTTGGAATGCCGCAATCCGTTTGGAATCTATACCTTTTAGCAAGTCTGGGTTTGACGACACAACAGAAATGAAAGCAGCTCCATTTTTTGCAAGCTCTTCTCTGCCTTTTGCTTCCCATTCAGGATATTCTTCAAATGCTTCAAACGGCGCTAGTTCGTATTTTAATTTGGCGACTTCGTCATCCTGCCAATTCACGGTGACGTTTTTTGCGCCCTTTTCATATGCGTGTTTTACAATTAAACGAACAAAATCCCGGACGTCTGTTGAAGCATTGACGACTACATACTGGCCTTTTTGGACATTAACGCCGACTTCTACCGCCAGCTGTGCATATGTATTTAATTTCTGTGAAAATGAATCCATGAATCATTCCTCCAAGCTTTTTTCTCATCATATCAAATATGATCCTATAAAGGAAAGAAGGAGCCCAAAGTGAAAAACCCAAAACGACACGTCTTGGGTTTTTCAATATTATGGATGATTCAGTTTTACAGTGCCGCCTGCAGGCGAATGGGGCATATTTGCCAAAGAAATGCTCATGCCTCCAAGAATAATTCCGCTTAAAATGGCTGCGATCGCTACTCTTCTTCCTAAATCTCTTAGCATCTGTTTCCTCCTTAACGTTTCTCCATTTCCCACAATATGAAGGAAGTGAGGAAAAAAGAAGCAAGAAATTTGCCGCGTGTGAGAATTTTGCGGGTAAAGACTATTTAATTGCCTTTTGCAGCTTATCAATCACTTCTAAAGAACGGCCTGTGCCGATTGCTACAGATTCAAGCGGGTTTTGCGCCACGTGTACAGGCACGACAATCTCTTCTGTGAGCCATTCTTTAATTCCATTAAGGAGCGCGCCGCCGCCTGTTAAAATAACGCCGCGATCAACAATATCTCCGCTCAATTCAGGCGGACAGTCCTCAAGTGTCGCTCTGATGGCTTCAAGAATATGCAGGAGGGATTCACGCATTGCATCTTGAATTTCGTTGGATTGAAGCATAATGGTTTTTGGAAGACCTGTCACGAGGTCACGTCCCCGAATTTCCATTGCCTCTGGTATATGTTCAATCAGAGCATGGCCAATTTCCATTTTTACCTGCTCAGCTGTGCGTTCGCCGATCAGCAAATTGTATTTTTTACGGACGAAAGAAACGATATCCTCATCAAGCTGGTCTCCGCCGATCCTGATAGAATGGCAGGAAACAACGCCACCGAAGGAAATAATAGCGACCTCTGTCGTCCCTCCGCCGATATCTACTACCACATTGGCAACCGGCTCATCAACCGGTAAATCCGCTCCGATGGCGGCTGCAACTGGCTCTTCGATTAAATGAACGTTTTTCGCGCCGCAATTTTTCACCGCATCACTGATGGCGCGGCGTTCTACTGCTGTTGAGCCTGATGGTGTGCAAACGACTACGTTCGGTTTTCTGAACGACATGCCGATGCTTTTTGCGGCTTTTTTCATAATGTGCTTTAGCAGGTCAGTTGTCATATCATAGTCTGCGATCACGCCATCTTTCATCGGTCTGACAGCGACAATTTTTCCCGGTGTTTTACCGATCATGTTTTTCGCGTCAGCTCCGATTGCAAGCACTGCTTTTGTCGTCGTATCCACTGCGACAACAGATGGTTCATTTAGGATAATCCCTTTATTTTTGCTGTAAACAAGTATATTAGCTGTTCCTAAGTCAATCCCGATTTCAGTTGATTGAAACATGTTTTCACCCAATCTCTATCCTAATTTAATATGATTCTACATTTAAAGTTTCTCAGAAATACTGCGATTTTTGGGGGTGTGCGTCGGTAAAGAAATGTTTTTGTAAAAAATCAAGGAACTGTGTAACAGAAGTAATACATTTTTCGGTTTTATGGAAAAAATATCTTGTAATTCTTATAGAAAGCGGGAAACTTTTTCAAAGTTTCATTCGTCTACGATATATTGAGGTACATCCTTAAAACATTACATGAGAAAAGAAACATTTAAAGGAAGAAGGGTTTTTATGAAATCAATAGGTGTTGTGAGAAAAGTAGATGAATTAGGCCGCATTGTCATGCCGATTGAGTTGAGACGGGCATTGGATATTGCCATAAAAGACAGCATTGAGTTTTTTGTTGACGGAGATAAAATTATCTTGAAAAAGTACAAACCTCATGGCGTTTGTTTAATGACTGGAGAAATCACTTCAGAAAATAAAGAATACGGCAACGGTAAAATTACGCTAAGCCCTGAGGGTGCACAGCTGCTTCTCGAAGAAATTCAAGCCGCTTTAAAAGAATAAAATTATGCTAAAAAAGGCGGAGTGATATCATCTCCGCCTTTTTTGCGTGCCAATTTTTGATTACCGCCGCCTAAGATAAGACATCAAGATATTTGGTAATGAATGATTTGGGATACTTTACATATTTTACTCAATTATTTGTCGAAGAATGGTACAATAAGTAGAGAAACACAAGCGGCAGGTGGTCATATGAGAAAATATCAAGCTCGTATCATTTCCATCATTTTGGCAATGATTTTTATAATGTTTTGGGATTATTTATTTTATTTTATAGGCAAAAACCCGATTAATTGGCCTGTTGATATTGTGTATACTGCAGTCACGCTGGTAAGTGTCTGGATGTTGGCTTATTATATTGATGAGAAACAGCAGCTGGTTAAGAAAATGAAGGATAACGAATGGAAGTATAAACAGCTTTCTGAAGAAAAAAACCGCATCATGGATAATTTGCAGGAAATCGTATTTCAAACGAATGCAAAAGGTGAAATTACATATTTAAACCAAGCGTGGGCATCTATAACCGGGTTTTCAATCAGTGAATGTATGGGAACAATGTATAACGATTACTTCATAAAAGAAAAGCACGTAGCCGACCACATTAACACCCAAATCCAAAACAAAGCGTCTTCTGGCATGTTTACGGCAAAATACGTGACAAAAAACGGCACGATTTTTTGGGGAGAAGTTCATTATAAACTTTACTATGACCGGGATGACCAATTTACAGGCAGCCTGGGTACAATGTCAGATATCACTGAGCGGAAAGAGGCTGAAGATGAGCTCATTGAGATTAATGAACGGCTGGCGAGGGAATCCCAGAAACTATCAATCACAAGTGAACTTGCCGCAGGTATTGCTCATGAGGTCAGAAACCCTTTAACATCTGTCAGCGGTTTCCTCCAGATTATGAAAACACAATATCCGGACAGAAAAGACTATTTTGACATCATCTTTTCAGAGATTAAAAGAATCGATTTAGTGCTCAGCGAGCTGCTGCTGCTTGCAAAACCGCAGGCAATCACATTTAAAACACACCAGCTTAATGAGATCTTGAAACAAGTCACGACATTGCTTGATACCAATGCAATTCTGTCCAATATCGTCATAGAGAAAAATTTCAAAGAGACAGATGGCTGTATGATTAATGGAGACGAAAATCAGCTGAAGCAGGTCTTTATCAACATCATTAAAAACGGAATTGAGGCAATGCCAAAGGGCGGTGTCGTAACCATTTCAACTGCTAAAACCGCCTCTCATGCAGTGATAAGCGTAAAGGATGAAGGAAACGGCATGCCGCAGGAAAAGCTGAAGCAGATTGGCAAACCTTTTTATTCAACAAAAGAAAAGGGCACTGGACTGGGACTTCCCATTTGTTTGAGAATCCTGAAGGAACATGACGGGGAATTGAAAATCGAAAGTGAAGCTGGAAAAGGCAGCGTCTTTCAAGTGGTTTTGCCTTTAAAATCAGACAGCTGAGAGGAGAAAAATAAAGTGAACTCGCTTCTGTTTGTATACGGGACATTAAGAAAGCATGAAAAAAACCATCATTTGCTGGCACAATCGGCATGTATCAATGAGCAGGCGAGAACAAAGGGAAGTTTGTTTGCTGCAAAAGAGGAGCCCACAGCTGTTTTAAATAGTGAAGGCTATATATACGGCGAAGTATATGAAGCAGATGAATTGTGTATACATAAGCTCGATCAATTTTTTCAAGGATATCATAAACAAACGGTGTTTGTAGAAACGGATGTCGGGATTAAAAATGCGCTTATTTATTTTATGAACAAAGACGGGTGTGCCGGTTTTACGAAAATAAGCAGCGGCGACTGGAAAGAACATCAGATGATCAGCAAATCGAAAAATCCCATTTATTATTTTGCCTACGGATCATGCATGGATAATGCCCGCTTTCAAAAAGCGGGAGTCGATCACTATTTTCAAGATCCAGTAGGAAGAGGTGTTTTAAAAGGATACACAACTCGCTTCACGCTAAAAAGGGATGACGGTTCAAGAGCGGACATGTTGGAAGACGGAGGAACAACAGAAGGCGTTTTATACCGTATTCCTTATTCTGCTCTCTCCTATCTATATAAAAGGGAGGGTGTCGAATCTCTTACGTATCGGCCGGCATTTGTAGACGTTGAAGCTGGCGGAAGGCACTACAAAGACTGCTTAACCTTTCTCGTCCTCCAAAAAGAAGCGGAAATTGCCCCGCCTCAGCACTATCAGATTGAAATCGAACGCGGAGCGGAGCTGTATTTGTCGCCTGAGTTTACTGAAAAGCTCAAGCGGCATATGAATTCGCTGCCAAAAGGATAACACTGTAACAAAAGAATATGATAAAATTTGATCAATATCATGTCATATAAAGGAGCACCACGATGAAAAAAGAATTTGCGGTAATTGGGCTGGGCCGTTTTGGTGGCAGTATTTGCAAAGCATTAAGCGAAGAAGGCGTCGAGGTTATGGCAATGGATATCGATGAAGATAAAGTCAACGAGTATGCCAAGATTGCATCTCACGCAGTTATCGGTGATTCGACAGACGAATCTGTCCTGAAAAATTTAGGCCTGCGAAATTTTGACCACGTTATTGTAGCAATCGGGGAAAATATTCAAGCGAGTATTTTAACGACACTCATTCTGAAAGAACTTGGCGTCCATACGATTACAGTTAAAGCGCAGAACGATTATCACGAAAAAGTGCTGTCTAAAATTGGTGCGGATCACATCGTCCACCCGGAACGCGATATGGCAAAACGAATTGCGCATAATATCGTGTCCAACAATGTACTTGACTATTTGGAGCTGTCTGAAGAGCATAGTCTTGTTGAAATCGTAGCTAACAGCCGCCTGGCTGGAAATACGCTTCTCGATTTAGATATTCGCGCAAAATACGGTATTAACATCGTAGCCATAAAAAGGGGCAAGGAAGTCATCGTATCACCGCTTGCAACCGAAGTCATCCACCAAGAAGATATACTCATTGTTATTGGATCAGTTACAGACATCTCCCGTTTCGAAAAAAGAGTTCTTCATACAAAATAGCAGCCAAATAAGCCGTCCTCAAAGGGCGGTTTTTCATATTATCAGAATATAACAACTTTAATGAACTGAGCGTCAATTTCTTAAAATTTCATTGACTAAGCACAGGCGTTCCGATAGCATATTGTACCATATAATAAAAAAAGGAGGGGCCTATTTGAATAAAGAAGCGCTAGTCAATAGGCTGAATGCTTCAGCCAAAAGACAAAAAGCTGATATCGTCATTAAAAACGGAAAAATCATGGACGTATATAATCAAGAATGGATATATGAAGATATTGCGATTACAGATGGAGTTATTGTAGGCCTCGGTGAGTATGAAGGCGAAAATATCATTGATGCAGAGGGACAAATGATTGTTCCGGGTTTTATTGATGGACATGTACATATTGAGTCGTCAATGGTTACACCGATTGAGTTCGCTAAAGCAGTGTTGCCTCATGGCGTGACGACGGTTGTTACAGATCCGCATGAGATCGCGAATGTGTCTGGTGAAAAAGGGATTGAGTTTATGCTTGAACAAGCTCGGCATACACCGCTGAATATCCATTTTATGCTTCCTTCCAGTGTGCCTGCCGCAAGTTTTGAGCGATCAGGCGCAATTCTCAAAGCTGCCGATCTCAAGCCTTTTTATGAAGAAGAAGAAGTATTAGGGCTGGCTGAAGTTATGGATTATGTGTCGGTTCAGCAGGCTGAAAAAGACATGGTTCAGAAACTGCTTGATGCCCGTGTGGCAGGAAAAAGGATAGACGGTCATTTAGCTGGTTTATCAACAGACCTCATTAACATTTACAGAACCGCATTTGTCTTAAACGACCATGAAGTAACATCGAAGGAAGAAGCCCTTGATCGTATCAGAAGGGGCATGTATGTCATGATGCGTGAAGGATCAGTCGCCAAAAACACGCTCAATGTGCTGCCGGCGGTGAATGAAAAGAACGCACGCCGGTTCTTTTTCTGTACGGATGATAAGCATGTGGATGATTTATTGTCAGAGGGAAGTGTAAACCATCAGGTGAAAATGGCGATTCAAGCCGGACTTAATCCGTTTTTAGCCTATCAGCTAGGAAGCCTCAATGCAGCCGAATGCTACGGATTAGATACAAAGGGAGCGATTGCCCCGGGTTTTGACGCTGATTTGCTTTTTGTATCTGATCTGGAAAATGTCACTGTCACAATGACGATGGTAAAAGGGCAGACTGTTGCTGAAGACAGCAAAGCGGTCTATCAGGATCATGCTTCAACTGCAGCACCAGATCAGGCACTGCTTGATTCTGTTAAGCTTGCTGCTCCTCTTAACAAACAGGATTTTCATATGCCAATCGATTCAGAGCAGCAGATCAATGTCATTCAAATCATACCAAATCAGCTTGAAACACGATTAGTACAAGTTCCGGCTCCTGTTGCCCGCGAATTTGAGCCTGACACTGAGCTTGATTTGTTAAAGATTGCAGTTGTCGAGCGGCATAAAGGATTAAAAGAAACCGGACTTGGTGTTGTGAAAGGTTTTGGATTCAAGAGCGGAGCGATTGCCACAACCATTTCACACGACTCCCATAATATTATTGCCGTCGGAACGAATGATGAGGATATCGCGGCGGCAGTTAATAAGCTGCAGGAAATTGGCGGAGGATTAACAATTATAAAAAATGGGGAAGAGCTCCATTCAGTACCGCTGCCGATTGCAGGGTTATTATCCGACCAATCTGCAGAGCAAGTGAATCAAAGCTTGCTGACGCTTCATGATAAATTGTCGTTAATCGGTTTCACAGGCGGATTTAATCCATTTTTGACATTGTCGTTTTTAGCGTTGCCTGTCATTCCTGATATTAAAATGACGACTACGGGATTATTCGATGTAAAATCATTTCAACACATATCACTGCAATAAAAAGAGGCACTCCCTTAGGGAGTGCCTCTTTTTTTAAACCTCCATAATGATCGGCAGGATCATTGGACGGCGCTTTGTTTTTTCGTACAAGAAAGGTGCAAGCGTGTCTGTAATTTCGTTTTTGATTTCAGACCATTGAGTCGTTTTTCGTTCCATTACTTTTTGTAAGTGATTTGAAATGAGCTCTTGAGCGTCGTTGATCAAGTCACCAGATTCTCTCATGTACACAAATCCTCTGGAAATCAAATCAGGACCCGCTGAAATCTTGAAGTCGTCCATGTCAATGCTGACAACAACGATGACAAGTCCTTCTTCAGAGAGAATTCTGCGATCACGAAGTACGATATTGCCAATATCACCGATACCGCTTCCGTCAATGTACACTGAACCGGACGGGATTTTTCCTGCAACTGAAGCCTCATCGCCTTTAAGTGCTAATACTTCACCATTATCCATGATAAAGCAGTTTTCCTCTGGGATGCCACAATCTGTTGCAAGTTTGACATGCATCTTTTGCATTCTGTACTCACCGTGAATCGGCATGAAGAATTTAGGCTTGATTAAACGAAGCATCAGCTTCTGTTCTTCCTGTCCGCCGTGACCGGATGTATGGATATCGTTAAGAGGGCCGTGAATAACCTCAGCACCCGCACGATACAGCTGGTTGATTGTTCGACTCACGCTGATTGTGTTGCCTGGGATAGGGGATGAAGAAAATACGACTGTATCCCCAGGATTGATTGAAATTTGGCGGTGTGTGCCGTTTGCAATTCTTGATAACGCCGCCATTGGTTCCCCTTGGCTTCCTGTACATAAAATTGTTACTTTATTAGCAGGCATACGATTGATTTCGTTATGCTCAATAAACGTATTTTTAGGACAGTTAATATAACCGAGTGTCTGTCCAATTTCGATAGCCGATTCCATACTGCGTCCAAATACGGCAACTTTTCTTCCATTTTGTACAGCAGCTTCAATTACCTGCTGCAAGCGGTGAATATTCGACGCAAATGTGGCGAAGATAATTCGGCCGTCCACCTTGCGGAAAATGTCATGAATGCTTTCTCCTACACGGCGCTCAGACATGGTAAACTCCGGATTTTCACTGTTTGTGCTGTCTGAAAGAAGGCACAAAACGCCTTCTTTACCGATTTCGGCCATTTTCGTTAAGTTTGCCGGCTCGCCGACTGGAGTAAAGTCGAATTTGAAATCCCCAGTATGTACGATGTTTCCGGGCGGCGTTTTTACAACAATGCCGTAGGAATCCGGAATACTGTGTGTTGTTCTGAAGAATGACACAGCCGTTTTGCGGAACTTTACAATATCATCCTCGCCGATAATGTTCAGTTTCGTCTGTCTCAATAATCCATGCTCTTCAAGTTTATTCCGAAGTAAGCCGATCGCGAGTTTTCCGCCGTATACAGGAATATTCACTTGTCTGAGCAGGTATGGAATACCGCCGATGTGGTCTTCGTGCCCGTGGGTGATAAAAAGCCCTTTAATTTTATCTTCGTTTTTGACTAAATACGTATAATCAGGGATGACGTAGTCAATTCCGAGCAGTTCGTCCTCGGGAAACTTGATCCCCGCATCAATCAGTACAATTTCATCCTGGAATTGCACCGCGTACGTATTTTTACCGATTTCGCCCAAACCTCCGAGGGCGAAAACAGCAGTCTGATCATTTTTTACAAATTTCATACCGCTCATAACTCCAATACTTTAAAATTTTCGCTCTGTTGTTCATATTCTAAGAATGCACCATCAACAGGTGTAATAAACTCAATATTAAATTTCTTTTCTTTCAGCTTTGTTCTGACGTCACGCTCAGATACGCCTTCAATATAAAGTGAATCTGTCTTTTCCCGAACAGGTACTTCGTCAGCCTTCTCTTGATAAAATACCTTATAAATCATTCCAAATCTCTCCTTAAATGCCGTATGTTAGACTCGCTCATTCTATTATATTCGAAAACGGAATATAAGGAAAGCCTTGAGCAAAATAAGGATCTCTCAAAAAGTGAAAGATCCCTTGTCAGGCAATTGCTTTCTTACGGAGCATTCCGTTCCATTGTCTTCTGAGTTTCTTTCTTAATTTACGCAGCATTAGCCAGTCCCTCCTTTAATGAAAAATTTGTCCCAGAGTTCTTTTATACAAATAGTATACGGAGATTGAGGAAGACTTTTCGTGGTTATTAATGGAATTTAATATGATTTTTGAACGAAATTGTTTGCTGAATGACAATCTTTTTGTATGATGAGGGTGGGAATTGCAGACCAAGACGATAAAGGGGAAGTTGCGATGGATTCTAAATTAATCTTTTTTGATATTGACGGCACAATATATGATCATGATAAGAATATACCGGAAAGTACGAGAAAAACCGTGGCGGAGCTTCAGCGCCAAGGGCATCATGTGTTTATTGCCAGCGGCCGGTCTCCATTTTTGGTTAAGCCGATTTTGGAGGAGCTGGGCATCCACTCATTTATTTCCTACAATGGACAGTTTGTTGTCTTTGAAAATCAAGTGATTTATAAAAATCCGCTGCCTGAAAATGCAATCAGGCGATTATTAAAGCAGGCGGATGAAGGCAAGCATCCTGTTGTGTTTATGGCTGAGGACACGATGAAAGCGACTGTTGCGGATCACCCCACTGTTCTCGAGGGAATCGGCAGCCTTAAAACAGATTATCCAGAGACCGATGACCTTTTTTATGAAGGAAAAGAAATTTTTCAGCTTCTTTTATTTTGTCAGGATGAAGAGAAAAAAGCTTATGCCGCTTTTCCTGAGTTTGATCTAGTTCGCTGGCATGAGCTATCGACTGATGTTCTGCCGCACGGAGGTTCGAAGGCAGAAGGAATCAAAAAAGTGATTGAGCGTCTTCCGTTTGATATCGGCGATACATATGCTTTCGGCGACGGATTAAATGATTTGCAAATGATTGAATACGTTGGGACAGGCGTTGCTATGGGAAATGCTGTTCCCGAACTGAAAGAAATCGCGGACTTTGTAACAAAACCGGTGGACGAGGATGGAATTGCATACGCTGTCAAAGAATTGGGCCTTTTAAAATAAAGAAACGGCTGGCATTGTGCCAGCCGTTTTCTCTTTTAGCGCTCAATTGCGATTGCATTTTCAGGTTCTTTGAAAGGATTTTCCTTATCAATATGATCATAGAACATAACGCCGTTCAAATGATCGATCTCATGCTGAAACACAATAGCCGGAAATCCTTTTAAACGAATATCAATATTTTCGCCTTCTAGTGTTGTTCCTTTTACTCTGATGCGAGCATAGCGGGGAACATAACCGGGAATCGCTTCATCCACAGAGAGGCAGCCCTCGCCGCTTGTTAAGTAGCTTTTTTCAACTGAATGGCTGACGATCTTAGGATTAAACAGAGCATAGCTGTATAATTTACCGGAAGCATCTTCCGCATGAACGGCGATCATTCGTTTTTTGATATTAATTTGAGGAGCTGCGAGTCCTACGCCAGGGCGCAGCTTGTATTTTTCGGCTAATTCTGGATTTTGGCTGTTTTTAACAAATTCGATCATGTCGGCCAGCTGCTGTTTTTCTGCATCAGTTGGAGGCAGCTCAACAGGTTCGGCAGTCTCTCTGAGGGCTGGATGGCCGTCACGTACGATGTTTTCCATAGTAATCAAGAAACTTCACTCCTAAAGCTTAATATGTAAATTATATCGGATTTCTTCACAAAGGTGCAACGAAACGAATGACCAGCCGTATATGGCTGGTCAATTTCATGCTGTGTGGTTAGCAACAGCCTCCACCTAAATAAGCAGCTCCGACAATGATTAACAGAATGAATAAAACAACGATTAGCGCAAAGGTGCGGCCGTAGCCATATCCGCAGCCACCATATCCGTAACCACCATAACTGCAGCAGCCTCCGCCGTAACCATATCCATACATATTACATAACCTCCTCTTTTAATTACGCCAGAGCCTTTATAAGTAGGCATAGCGTCTAATATAACCTATGTAAAAACAAAAAAGTTGTATGGTCATCTGTCCTGATTTTTCACTTTTTTGATTTAATTTCAGTATTGCATTTATACAGCACGGCTATTGCCAAATGTCCCCATGGATTCTATAGTAGAAATTGTCAAGATTGGGGGATTTAACGTGAAAGACGCTATAAAACGGCGGCCTGGAATCAAGATCGGAGCTTTTTGTGCCATGGCACTGATATTAACAGGATGCATGGGACAGGACCCGGTTGATTCACTTCATCATTCATTAGAAAAAGCCGCGGAATCGGAAAAGCCGTTTCAAGAAGAACAAAACACACTCAAAGAATTAGAGGCCAAAGAAAATCAGCTTTACGATAGTGTTATGAAGCTCAATATGGATGATTATAAAAAAATTGTTGCTTTATCTAATAAGGCGCTTGAAAATGTCAGCAAGCGCGAAGAACACCTAAAGCTTGAAAATGACAGCATGAAAAAATCGGAAACAGAATTTGAGGAAGCAAAAACGTCAGCGGAACATATTAAGGAAAAAGACATAAAAGAAAAGGCCGATGCCGCAGCAAACCATATGGGAGAAAAGATATACATCATATGGCACTATGTATAAAGAGTATAAAAAAGCGCTTGAGCTTAATAAAAAACTGTATATGCAGCTGAAAGACAAAGATTTGACAAGAGATGATCTGGATCAGCAGATCGATAAAGTCAATGCTTCTTATGAAAAGATCCTTAAATATAGCGGAGAATTTAATGAACAAACCGAAAAATATAATAAAGCCCGGGAAGATTTATATGACGCTGCAGGCTATCGTGTGAAAAAGAGCTGACTCGATCAGCTCTTTTTTTGAATGAAATGCGATTCGGATTTCGTTCAAAAATTTTCATTTCTATTGTAGTACAGCATAGTAAGGTATACTAGTACAGTTTTGGGTGCGGTTGGCATCTGTTTTTTTGATGAAAATGTAAAGCGAATACATTTATTGAAAATCAGCGATGAAAACGATTGACGGTTCTTCTTTATTTGGTGTAAACTAATCCATGTTAAGCGGTGTTGTATTAGTTTTTTACAACTTCGAAATAATACAGTTCAAAGCAGAGTGTAACTATCCTACATAAAAGGTTTTGGCAAACTGGGATCGGCTAAAATATAATACGACTTACTGCTGATACTTTAGGGTACCCTAAGTTTGTATGTATAAAAGGAATGCACGTCTAATGACTGTTTAAAAGAAAGGAAGAGGTGACTTAGTATGGCTGCAAAAAACGAAAAAAGCTATCGTTGACAGTAAGAAGCAATTTGATGCCATTAAAAAGCAGTTCGAAACGTTCCAAATTTTAAATGAAAAGGGAGAAGTCGTGAATGAAGCGGCGATGCCTGATTTAACTGATGATCAATTAAAAGAGCTAATGCGCCGCATGGTATTTACGCGTGTGCTTGACCAACGCTCTATCTCATTAAACCGTCAAGGACGTCTCGGATTTTACGCTCCTACTGCGGGTCAAGAAGCTTCTCAGATTGCAACGCATTTCGCGCTTGAAAAAGAAGACTTTGTTCTTCCTGGATACCGTGATGTGCCTCAGTTAATTTGGCACGGCCTTCCATTATATCAAGCGTTTTCTTTCTCTCGCGGACATTTCAGAGGAACACAAATGCCTGATGATGTGAATGCCCTTTCTCCACAAATCATTATCGGTGCTCAATACATTCAAACTGCCGGTGTTGCGCTAGGTCTTAAAAAACGCGGTAAGAAAGCTGTCGCAATCACTTACACTGGTGACGGGCGAGCTTCTCAAGGGGACTTCTACGAAGGAATTAACTTTGCCGGAGCTTATAAAGCACCTGCAATCTTCGTGGTGCAAAACAACCGTTACGCGATTTCAACTCCTGTTGAAAAACAATCTGCAGCTGAAACAATTGCACAAAAAGCTGTAGCTGCCGGTATTGTCGGCGTACAAGTAGACGGAATGGATCCGCTTGCTGTATACGCAGCAACTGCTGAAGCACGCGAGCGCGCAATCAACGGCGAAGGTCCAACACTAATTGAAACACTTACATTCCGTTATGGCCCGCACACAATGGCTGGTGACGATCCTACTAAATATCGTACAAAAGAAATCGAAAATGAGTGGGAACAAAAAGATCCGCTTGTACGTTTCCGTGCGTTCCTTGAAAACAAAGGCTTATGGTCTGAAGAAGAAGAAGCAAAAGTGATTGAGGATGCGAAAGAAGAAATTAAGCAAGCGATCAAAAAAGCTGATGCTGAACCGAAGCAAAAAGTAACTGATTTAATGAAAATCATGTACGAAAAAATGCCTCACAACCTTGAGGAGCAATTTGAAATTTATACACAGAAGGAGTCGAAGTAAGCCATGGCGCAAATGACAATGATTCAAGCAATCACGGATGCGTTACGCACAGAACTGAAAAATGACGAAAATGTCTTAGTTTTCGGAGAAGACGTTGGTGTAAACGGCGGCGTATTCCGTGCGACAGAAGGATTGCAAAAAGAATTCGGTGAAGACCGTGTGTTTGACACGCCACTTGCTGAATCTGGTATCGGCGGTCTTGCCTTGGTTTAGGCTTAAACGGCTTCCGTCCGGTAATGGAAATCCAATTCTTCGGATTTGTTTATGAAGTAATGGATTCAGTTTCTGGCCAAATGGCTCGTATGCGCTACCGTTCTGGCGGACGCTGGACTTCACCTGTAACAATTCGTTCTCCATTCGGCGGCGGTGTTCATACTCCTGAACTTCACGCTGACAGCTTGGAAGGTCTTGTTGCACAACAGCCTGGTATCAAAGTTGTTATTCCATCAACTCCTTACGATGCCAAAGGACTTTTAATTTCTGCGATCAGAGACAATGATCCTGTTGTCTTCTTAGAGCATATGAAGCTTTACCGTTCTTTCCGTCAGGAAGTTCCTGAAGAAGAATACACAATTGAGCTTGGAAAAGCTGACGTGAAACGTGAAGGTACTGATCTTTCAATCATCACTTACGGCGCAATGGTTCATGAATCATTAAAAGCTGCTGATGAGCTTGAAAAAGACGGCATTTCTGCTGAAGTTGTCGACCTTCGTACAGTAAGCCCACTTGATATCGATACAATTATCGCCTCTGTAGAAAAAACAGGACGCGCGATTGTCGTTCAAGAGGCACAAAAACAAGCCGGTATTGCTGCAAACGTAGTAGCAGAAATTAATGACCGTGCGATCCTGAGCTTGGAAGCACCTGTACTTCGCGTTGCAGCGCCAGATACAGTATTTCCTTTCTCTCAAGCGGAGAGCGTATGGCTTCCAAACCATAAAGACGTTCTTGAAACAGCAAGAAAAGTGCTTGAATTTTAATCAAACTGCATAATCGAGAGGGAAGATGAACGTTTTCCCTCTATTATATATCTGTTTTCAATGCTTACGATGTAAACTTTAAAATTGCTTAATCAAACTAGGAGGTCGAGAACTGTGGCATTTGAATTTAAACTTCCAGATATCGGGGAAGGTATCCACGAAGGCGAAATCGTAAAATGGTTTGTCAAGCCTAACGACGAGGTAGACGAAGATGATGTACTGGCTGAAGTCCAAAATGATAAAGCAGTAGTAGAAATTCCTTCACCTGTTAAAGGAAAAGTATTAGAATTAAAAGTTGAAGAGGGAACGGTTGCAACTGTTGGACAAACGATTATTACGTTTGATGCACCTGGTTACGAAGATCTTCAATTTAAAGGCAGCGACGAGTCTGACGATGCGAAAACTGAAGCACAAGTTCAGTCAACTGCAGAAGCTGGACAAGACGTTGCGAAAGAAGAGCAAGCTCAAGAGCCTGCAAAAGCTACTGGCGCAGGACAGCAGGATCAAGCTGAAGTTGACCCGAACAAACGCGTGATCGCTATGCCTTCCGTACGTAAATATGCACGTGAAAAAGGTGTAGACATCCGTAAGGTTACTGGTTCAGGCAACAACGGACGTGTTGTAAAAGAAGATATCGACAGCTTTGTAAACGGAGGAGCGCAAGAAGCTGCACCGCAAGAAACAGCTGCACCACAAGAAACAGCTGCTAAACCGGCTGCTGCACCAGCTCCAGAGGGCGAATTCCCAGAAACACGCGAAAAAATGAGCGGTATCCGTAAAGCAATTGCAAAAGCGATGGTTAACTCTAAACACACTGCTCCTCACGTAACGTTAATGGACGAAGTGGACGTAACAAACCTTGTTGCACATCGTAAACAGTTCAAACAGGTTGCTGCTGATCAAGGAATCAAGCTGACTTACTTGCCTTACGTTGTAAAAGCTCTTACATCTGCACTGAAAAAATTCCCTGTTTTAAACACGTCAATTGACGATAAAACAGATGAAGTCATCCAAAAACATTACTTCAACATCGGTATCGCTGCTGACACTGAAAAAGGCTTGCTTGTACCGGTTGTGAAAAATGCAGATCGTAAATCTGTCTTTGAAATTTCTGATGAAATCAATGGCCTTGCAACAAAAGCTCGTGAAGGCAAGCTTGCTCCAGCTGAAATGAAAGGCGCATCTTGCACAATTACAAACATCGGTTCTGCCGGCGGACAATGGTTCACTCCGGTTATCAACCATCCAGAAGTTGCGATTCTTGGTATCGGACGCATTGCAGAAAAAGCGATTGTTCGTGATGGCGAAATCGTAGCAGCTCCAGTCTTAGCTCTTTCTCTCAGCTTCGACCACCGTATGATCGACGGAGCAACTGCGCAAAATGCATTAAATCACATCAAGCGTTTACTGAACGATCCACAATTAATTTTAATGGAGGCGTAATGTTATGGTAGTAGGAGATTTCCCTATTGAAACAGATACTCTTGTAATTGGTGCGGGACCTGGCGGCTATGTAGCTGCCATCCGCGCTGCACAGCTTGGACAAAAAGTAACAGTCGTTGAAAAAGCAACTCTTGGAGGCGTTTGTCTGAACGTTGGATGTATCCCTTCAAAAGCGCTGATCAATGCAGGTCACCGTTATGAGAATGCAAAACATTCTGATGACATGGGAATCACTGCTGAGAATGTAACAGTTGATTTCACAAAAGTTCAAGAATGGAAAGCTTCTGTTGTCAACAAGCTTACTGGCGGTGTAGCAGGTCTTCTTAAAGGCAACAAAGTAGATGTTGTAAAAGGTGAAGCTTACTTTGTAGACAGCAATTCAGTTCGTGTTATGGATGAGAACTCTGCTCAAACATACACGTTTAAAAACGCAATCATTGCTACTGGTTCTCGTCCTATCGAATTGCCAAACTTCAAATATAGTGAGCGTGTCCTGAATTCAACTGGCGCTTTGGCTCTTAAAGAAATTCCTAAAAAGCTCGTTGTTATCGGCGGCGGATACATCGGAACTGAACTTGGAACTGCGTATGCTAACTTCGGTACTGAACTTGTTATTCTTGAAGGCGGAGATGAAATTCTTCCTGGCTTCGAAAAACAAATGAGTTCTCTCGTTACACGCAGACTGAAGAAAAAAGGCAACGTTGAAATCCATACAAACGCGATGGCTAAAGGCGTTGAAGAAAGACCAGACGGCGTAACAGTTACTTTCGAAGTAAAAGGCGAAGAAAAAACTGTTGATGCTGATTACGTATTGATTACAGTAGGACGCCGTCCAAACACTGATGAGCTTGGTCTTGAGCAAGTCGGTATCGAAATGACGGACCGCGGTATCGTGAAAACTGACAAACAGTGCCGCACAAACGTACCTAACATTTATGCAATCGGTGATATCATCGAAGGACCGCCGCTTGCTCATAAAGCATCTTACGAAGGTAAAATCGCTGCAGAAGCTATCGCTGGAGAGCCTGCAGAAATCGATTACCTTGGTATTCCTGCGGTTGTTTTCTCTGAGCCTGAACTTGCATCAGTTGGTTACACTGAAGCACAGGCGAAAGAAGAAGGTCTTGACATTGTTGCTGCTAAATTCCCATTTGCAGCAAACGGCCGCGCGCTTTCTCTTAACGAAACAGACGGCTTCATGAAGCTGATCACTCGTAAAGAGGACGGTCTTGTGATCGGTGCGCAAATCGCCGGAGCAAGTGCTTCTGATATGATTTCTGAATTAAGCTTAGCGATTGAAGGCGGCATGACTGCTGAAGATATCGCAATGACAATTCACGCTCACCCAACATTGGGCGAAATCACAATGGAAGCTGCTGAAGTGGCAATCGGAAGTCCGATTCACATCGTAAAATAATTTTCATATCAAAAACAGCCCCGCTTTGAGCGAGGGCTGTTTTTTTATTTTGACAGCACATGCTGTAATGGTTTAATGATGTCTTCTTTCTTTTTCACACATCCCTCGATTTTCACCACGACATGGCGCTGATCAACAACCATAAGGGTAGGGACAGTTTCAATCTCATCTTCCCAGCCTTCTTTTTTATCATAGACCTTCATTTTATCTATTTGCTCGGGATAATCTTTTTCTAAATCAAGCAGTGCATCGTAATAAGGCGCTTCCTGGTCTATTTGGTTCTCATCAGAAAAAAACAGGATTTGTGTATGATGAATGTTGTCAATCCGGCTTTTTTTCATCGGATTGATGGTGGAAAGCGTACAGCCCGATAAAGCAAATACTATTATCAGCATGGGGAATACCGCGCGATATCGCATCTATCTTCTCCTCTGTATAAACAGTAGTTAACTAGCTTTAGTTTATCACGAGAGACGGCTTAATCTGCTTCTTGTTACCTAATTGTTATATAATTGAAACCGTTTTTAAAGTGAGATTACATATTATATCAATCGTTTAAAATAGCAACCTGGGGTATATTGAATTTTTTGCTGCATTCTTGGATGAAAGTTCAAGAAAACGTGCAATTACATTATGTGCTGTGGCATATATATCGAGTAAAGCTTCTGTATGAAGAAGATATTGTATGATGGAAAATGGAAAAACAAGGTGAATATGATGATATGAAATAAAATGTGTTATACAGTTTGTTGTTGACATTTTAAATGTGACATATTAATATAATAACAACAAAAGAAATTAAGCGTTTTCAAATTTCAAAGAAATGGGGAATAAGAGATGGGTACGATTGTTTGCCAAGATTGCAACGAAGCCATTCATTACTTTGAAGATGAGAAAGTGACAACATTATATGGAACTTGCTGCGGACAATGTCAATGTCCTGTTGATGAAGAGTAAAAAAAAGCATGCGGCTTAAAGCCGCATGCTTTTTATTTTTTATTGAATTGCTTTTTGTTCTTTGATGACCCGGATCATATGTAAAGTCGAGTCCTCAGGTCCTTGAACAGGGAGGCCTGCGTCAAGGTTTTTAAAAATGTAGCTGATGTTTTCTTCTGTAATAATTTCTCCTGGGATGAAGATTGGAATACCAGGCGGATATACCATGACAAATTCAGCAATAATCCGTCCGGATGCTTCTTTTAATGGGATGACTTCCGTATTTGCATAGAAAGCATCACGCGGAGTCATTGCCAATAAAGGTATTTCTGGAAGCAGAACCTCAGTTTGCTGATGTGTTACATCTTGTTCTGACATTTGCTGTGCGATCTCAGTTAAAGCCTCTACAAGCCGGTCTGCATCATTTTGGCTGTCACCAGGAGTGAAAATACACAAAATATTGTACAGATCAGAAAGCTCCACCTCAATATTAAAGGATTCACGAAGCCATTTTTCCACGTCATGTCCTGTCAGGCCAAGACTTTTCACAGAGATAATCAATTTTGTCGGATCATAGCTGTAAGCTGCTTTCGACCCAAGAATCTCAGAACCGACACAATAAATGCCTTCAATCTGATTGAGGCGATCTCTCGTCTGATTGGCAAGCTTGAGTGTTTCCTCAGCAAGCTGGCGGCCTTCTGTTGCAAGGCGTTTTCTGGCAACATCCAAAGAAGCGAGAAGCAAGTAAGAAGTTGACGTAGTTGTCAGCATGCTCAGGATGGATTGCACTCTGTCTTTAGATACAAGGCCTTCTCTCATGTTTAAAATAGAGCTTTGTGTCAGTGATCCGCCCAGCTTGTGTACACTTGTCGCTGCTATGTCCGCTCCTGCCTGCATAGCCGATAGCGGCAATTCGTCGTGAAAATGAATGTGAACGCCGTGTGCTTCATCCACAAGCACTGGCACATCAAACGAATGAGCGAGTTCTACGATGCTTTTTAAGTCGGCTGCAACACCGAAATATGTCGGGTTGATGACGAGAAGCCCTTTTGCATCCGGATGCTCGGTAAGCGCCCGTTTAGCAGATTCAAGTGTAATTCCGTGGGAGATGCCCAATTCATTGTCAATTTCAGGATGAATAAAAATTGGAACCGCTCCGGAAAATACAATAGCTGTCATAATTGATTTATGAACATTTCTTGGAATAATAATTTTATCACCAGGTCCGCAAACAGCCATTACCATTGTCATAATGGCGCCGCTTGTTCCTTGAACAGAAAAAAATGTATGATCCGCTCCAAATGCTTCAGCAGCCAGATCTTGTGCTTGTTTAATAATGCCTTTTGGCGCGTGCAGATCGTCTAATGGTTCAATATTAATCAAATCTATGCTTAACGCGTTTTCACCGATAAATTGTCTGAATTCTGGGTCCATTCCTGCCCCTTTTTTATGGCCGGGAATGTGGAATTGAACAGGCTGTCTGCTTGCATGCTTTTTCAGTCCTGTGTATAAGGGTGTTTCATGTTGCGACAATTGTTTTCCCACCTTTGTAATCATACCTATGCATAATAGTGTGTATTAAAATCAGTTTCTCAACCGTTTTTTAGACGTAAAACAAATGAATTATATTATGAACTTGAAAGAATGTAAAGAACAATTTATGATCAAATGAAGATGCTTTCTCTTAAGGGAAGTAAATCTACAAGGAGTGAAGAAAATGGAGTATCAATATCCGATGAATGAAGATTGGACAACCGAAGAAGCAGTGGATGTGATTGCATTTTTCCAGCAGGTTGAGCTTGCATATGAAAAAGGGGCGGATCGTGAAGAACTGCTTAAAGCTTACCGCCGTTTCAAGGAAATTGTACCGGGGAAGGCCGAAGAAAAAAAGCTATGCGGCGAGTTTGAGGAACAAAGTACATATTCTCCTTATCGCACGGTCAAACAGGCGAGAGAATCTGATCACGCGAAGATTAAGATGTAAGAAAAAGAGCCGGGGGATATCCCGGCTCTTTTTTATGCTTGTGTTACTTTTTGGGTGAGACGGTACAGAAAAGCAAGCTGTTTAAAGGCATCGTCGATACGCTGAAGGAATTCCTGGTTATTCATATTCAGCACTTCTTCTTTTTGGAGCTGGATGCCGCATAACAGCTCGGCTTTCTTTACAGTCTGCAAACGCTCAAACAGTGTCTTCAGCTGTTCCTTGTCCATTTCAGACTGTTTATGTACTCCCGGTTTTGTGTGATCTGCAGACCAAACGAAGCTGTCAGGGATATTTTTCGTAATGGTTTCTTGGTTCACTTCAAGCAATTTGCCGTATTCTTCTTTGATAGGGGATTCATAAATAATCGCGAACCATACAAAGACGTGGCTTTCCCATAAACCAATTTGGAAATGCGGCAGTTTTTTATAGCCTCTTTTGCTGTTTGCGAACGCCACCCAGCTGTCAGCCGGGGGATTGACGGATCTTCTTGCGTGCTTTGCCACATGCGGAAACATTTCATCTCCGGTTAAAGCTGATAAAGTTGGGGCAAAATGTTCGCCTAGAGCTGTAAGCTTCGGACGGACCGTCTCTTTTAATACTTCCATGCG
Source organism: Bacillus sp. LM 4-2 (assembly GCF_000978495.1). Lineage (NCBI taxonomy): Bacteria > Bacillati > Bacillota > Bacilli > Caryophanales > Bacillaceae > Bacillus > Bacillus sp. LM 4-2. The sequence continues at coordinate 1,510,572 of NZ_CP011101.1, forward strand.
CGCGTCTAAGCCTTCTATTGTAAATGTGTTAAAGTCTTCTTCAGTGAAACGCATTTGTGTCATGATTTTCCTCCTTCATGCTAAGTATACATATTTTATCACAGTTCATACGAGCTTCAAAAAGATTGAGCGCGTTTGAAGTAAGGAGAAATGTGGTAATAAACGAGTAGGTAAACACACAATTTTCAGAATCATGTTGCGCGTAAATAGAACAATCATACGATATAAGAAGTAATCATTGTTGAATGGCAAAATGGGATGCTTTTTTACAAACAAATGATCTCTGGAAGGGGCGAAAGACAATGAGGCAAGTTGTAAAAGAGGGATTTAAGGAAGAGAAAAACAATCGTGTTGCTGTCTGGAGACTAGAGGTTGATTATGAATTGGCAACCCTATATGAAGCAATGCAGAAAGAAAATGAAGAGCAGATTGAACAAAGCAAAAACAAACTTGAGCGACTTAGAAAAGAATGGATTCGTCTTAACGGGTAAAAAAGCGATAGTGAAAACGAACCGCATGAATGGTTCGTTTTTACGTGAGAAGGGATATTTTTCATTTTCCTTGCTTTTTCATTGCCGTTATCAGTATCCTATAAAATAAAAGGTCTACATAGAAGAGAGGTACGAACGAATGACAAATTGGACGGAAATCGATGAGATTGCAAAGAAATGGATAAGAGAAGCAGGCGCGAGAATTACACAATCCATGCATGAAAGCCTGACAATTGAAACGAAATCAAATCCGAATGATTTAGTCACCAATATTGACAAAGAAACCGAAAAGTTTTTCATTGATCGAATTCAAGAAACATTTCCGGGACATCGGATACTCGGTGAAGAGGGGCAAGGAGACAAAATCCACTCACTTGAGGGAGTCGTATGGATTATTGATCCGATTGATGGGACGATGAATTTTGTGCACCAGCAAAGAAATTTTGCGATTTCCATTGGGATTTTTGAAAACGGTGAAGGTAAAATCGGTTTAATTTATGATGTGGTGCACGATGAGTTGTATCACGCATTTAGCGGCAGAGGAGCTTATATGAATGAAACGAAGCTGGCTCCATTAAAAGAAACCGTCATTGAAGAAGCGATTCTTGCCATTAATGCAACATGGGTAACGGAAAACAGAAGAATTGATCAAAGTGTGTTAGCGCCACTTGTGAAAAGAGTCAGAGGCACACGCTCCTACGGTTCTGCCGCTTTAGAGCTGGCAAATGTCGCGGCAGGAAGAATAGATGCTTACATCACGATGCGGCTTGCGCCATGGGACTACGCAGCCGGCTGTGTGCTGTTAAATGAAGTAGGAGGCACCTATACGACCATTGAAGGAGAGCCGTTTACCTTTTTAGAAAACCACAGTGTGCTAGCCGGAAACCCATCTATACATAAAACGATATTTGAAGAGTATCTTCATGCTCGGAAGTAGGCCATTTGAGCAGGATGATCTCAGCTTGTTAGAAAAGCTCGCGGAGGCTCATCCTGTATGGAAAGAGGAGGAGTTTGGAGATAAAGATGCAGAAGACTATATCATTTCCTACTCCATGTACAACGGTTCATGGCTTGTATGGGAAAAAGACGGTATGCCTGTTGCCGTCAGCTACCATCTCGAGTGGTCTCCTTCAAACGGTAAGCCGTGGCTCGGAACGGTCCTGATTGACCCGGCTGAAGAAAAAAAGGGACATGCGAAGATGATCATTGAACAGATCAGCAAATTGCTTAGAGCGAAACATAAAGCGATGTTTGCGGGAGTTCCCATTGAGCGCAGGGAATGGATACTGTTTTTAAGCCAATGCGGCTTTGAACAGCTGAAAACGGAAAAAGATGAGAAAGGCAAATCATTTATGATCTTGGTGAAGCCTTTAGCAGAAGCTGCCGTATGATAATGGCAGCTTATTTGCTGCATGCGGGTTCAATAAAAAGCCTCTCAAACATTGAGAGGCTTCTGATGATTTGAAAATTATTTTTTTACCGCATGAATATAATGAATCGTTTCAAACGCTGACAAATTGTCTTTTCGATTACTAAAGAAAAGGTCATTGATGTCGTCTGGTGATAGATGTTCATAGATCAGTAAACCAGATGACTCTAACAGATGTTCAATCTCTTGATAAGTGAAACATGATTTCATCGGTTCCCCGCTTGCGGCAGCCATCTTCACCATATGTTCAACTCGATTCGACGTCCCTTTTGCTGTAAAAAGTGTTTCGTCCGCATAATCAAAAACAATAGAGCTTCCAGGCGGGACATGAGAAAATAAATTGCTGATCAAGCTTGCATTTTCTTCCCGTGTTACATAATAAGACACTCCGAGAAGGCTGAAGAATGTTTTTGTGTTTTTAAATCCTTCATCTAAGAGAGGATCATACGAAAACGTTTTGGTGAAATCCATAGGAACAAAATGAAGATGACCCGGAATTGTCAGATTTGCATCCTTCAGCTTATTTTTTTTCAATTGCTGTGTGGCCGGATGATCAACCTCGAAAACCTGTAAGCTGTTTTCTAATTCTGGATGCCGAAAGCAGAAAGTATCCAGTCCCGCTCCAAGAATGACATACTGTTTTGCCCCCAGGATTAATTCGTTGTGCAAGACTTTTTCACAATAAGAAGCACGTGCTAGGGGCGTTGGAGACAGCTGGATTTGTGCAACCCATTTTAATATTTTTTCAGGATCATTTTGAAGACGTTCGGCGATCTCTTTGTTGAAAAACGATATTTCTTGAATCATATTTTTACTGATGTCGATAAACTCTTTTTCGTTAATGAGATCTTTTGCGATAAAATCATCAAAAATAAGAGGTGTGTCATATCGGCTGTGATATGCACGGGCAAAAGCTGAAATTAGAGACGTTAAGCTGGACTCATTTTTCCTCATGAAATGATCCTCCACAAAAAATAAGATTCCCCTGGCCAGGAGAATCTTATTATACATACAAATATATTAATAGTAAATTTTAGCATAAATAAATTTTTTTGTCAATGTTTTTGCTCTTAACTGGACGCGCGATCCTTCACATAGCCACGTGACCTGTAGCAGAATTCGTCTATCAATTATGTGGACTGAATCATTAGCTTTTATAAAATGCGCACTTGCGGCTGCATCCCTCTTTATGCAAATCAGGAGCGGTTTTCTGTCTCATGGCAGCATCTTTTCGTCGTTTCAGCTGAGAGAGAAATCAAGATATGTAACAATAAAAGCCTGAGGGATCTCAGGCTTTTCCTAATATTACAATCCAACAGCATTCCAGGCTGCTTCAACTTTAGCGGCATCAGTTGATCCGTAGAGGTCACGGGCAGACTGAATGAGAGCTGCCTTGGCATCTTTGAACGTGGAAGAAGGCGTGAGGTACGTTGTTAACGCACGGTAATAGATTTGCTGTGATTTAGATACACCAAGTTTTGTGATGGTGTTGTAAGCGGCTTTGTTTGGAATTCCGCTGTTTGTGTGTACACCGCCATAATCGCCTTCATCTGTGTTTGGAAGGTTTCGGTAATTGGCGTAATTGTCAGGCTGGTTGTATTTTGTAGGGTTGGACAGGCTGCGAAGAGCAGGCTGGCTGACCGTAATGTCTTCACCGATGTCCCAGTCTTCTGTATCGTTAAAATACCCGAATACGTCAGAGAAAGACTCGTTTAATGCACCTGGCTGATTTTCATAAATCAAGTTGGCTGTTTCTTGGGTGACGCCATGTGTCATTTCATGCGCTGTCACATCTAATGAGCCGGAAAGCGGAGAGAAGAATGAACCGTCGCCATCACCGTAAATCATCTGGTCTCCTGTCCATGCAGCGTTATTGTATTGAGTGCCGTAGTGAACGGAAGAAACGATTTTACTGCCTTTGTTATCATAGCTGTTTCGTTTAAAGTTTGAATAAAAATAATCGTACACTTTACCGAGGTTATAGTGTGCGTCAACGGCTGCCCGCTGTGATGAAGATGTAAATGTTTTCGTTGTGCTTGAGACAAGCGTGCCCGGAAGGCGGCTTTGTCTGTTTTGCAAATCATATGTGATGATTTGGGTGCCTGTTGGTTTTGAAAGATCTCTTAGAACATATTTTCCGCCTTCATAAGAGATGTTCAAAGGAACAGTTGCGCCCTTTAGCGTTGTTCCGCTTCCAGTGGCGGCGGCATGTTCTACTTTATTTTGCTGTTTTAAAATGCTGCCTGTTTCGGCGTCAACTAAGACTTCCCAGTTTGCAGGTTCAGGCTCGACATAGCGAATCGTCACGTCGTAAGCAAGACGATAGCTGCCGTCTTTTGTTTCTATCGCTTTTAATTCGGCTTTATTGCTGTTTTTGGCCGCTCCGTTAGAAACAGCGTCTGGTGATTTGCCGATAGCTTTGAAAGCGAGTGCCAGCGCTTTTTCAGAAGAGACTTTTTGGCTGTTATCTGTTTTTGCAGCAGATTGATTGTGTAATTCACCATTGACCGCATAGACATTATCGGATTTATCGACGTGAACGATCACTTGCGAATCTTTAATTGGCACTCCGTTAACGACAGGCGCATATCGAAAGTGCTTGTATCCAAGGGCATCAGTCGTGCTTTCAACAAGCTTCAGCCTTTTGGAAGGGTCACCTTTAAAAATGTTGCTGTTCTTTTTCAAAAACTGCTTGACAGCCTTGTCATTTGGTGCAGAGAGTTCTGATTGCGCAATCGCGTTTTTGGAGAGGAAATTTGTTTGATTCTCTTTAAGCTGATGACCTTCAGCAGCCTGAACACCTGGCAGGCTGATTGATAAACTCATAAACGAAGCAGCGACAGCAACAGACAATTTCTTACCTAAACCCACAATAAATCCCCCTTTTTGAAAATACTGAAAACTTTATATTGTTATATTAAACTAGCATTCTGGAATACTCAACAAAAACTAACATAACTAGACAAAATTGATAGTATTGTCCTGTGTTTGTTTTTGTTGAATAATATCAAGATGAGTCAAGTGTCATGTGGTGGTTCATTCAAGAGTTATGTTTTTTACATATCAAGGGGAAGATGAGATATTTTTGTTTCATCTTGAAACTTTTTGAAAAGTCCGCTGTCTAACCGAATGAGGCCTTAATAAGAAGTAAAGGATTGTTGTTCGTGTTGGAGTTATTCAGTCATTATGTATTGCATTTCGAACGTTATTTTATATTAAGCAGACAAAGCACCCTGCTGATTCAATGGTCAATTGTTGTTCTGGCGGGCTTATATCTTTTGGTGCATCATCCCAAAATAAACCGGCAGCGCACAATGTTCTTGGCGGGTGTTATATTGCGGATTGTGCTGCTGGCGGGAGTGTCTGTTGAACTTATTCACCAGGTGCAATCAACAAACTTCACCAGCGCTTACTTAAGAGAGGACGGAAAAGAACTGCTGCCGCTGCTGCATTTTTTGTTATACGGATATGTGCTGCTGACGGCTTTTCACTATATGCTGATGCCGCGTGATCATGGCGGAAAGGGTAAGTTTTATACGTTCGACCTTGCTGTTGTCAGTTTGCCGATCGTACAAATGATTTTTAGTTTCTTTTCGTATTGGAAGGAATACCCGGATGGGATGGAGCCGATTGCATTCGTGTTTCTGTTTTTCATCATCACTCTTCCCATTGCGTTGAATGTAGTGTTTTTCAAGCTGTATTGGAGAACGGATAAGATCTTACTAGGCTTATTTTATACGCTGATTATCGGACTGCTTGTCTTGCTGCTTGCGCCATATCCCAATCAAATCTCAAAAGATTATGGTGCAGTAATGCCATATACGATTTATTTGGCAATGGCGGGATTTTTGATGAGCTATCATCTGTTCCAAAAGTCAGGAAAGGTTTATGTGCGTGTGAATAAGTGGGTGACGATGGCTGTCATGGTGTTTTTTGTCCTGCTGTTAAATCCGATATATAACATAGGAACGGCTGCTTTCGCTGTATCAAAGCCAGCAAATGTCCATGATTCATTCAATTTTGTCGGGGAGCACATTTCATCAGAAAAAGCGGAACAGATACTAAAGTCATTTTTTCCTACGGATGAAACACTTTATTTGCACGATACAAACATGGATGTGCATTATTTCTACTCATTTGAAAGCAAAGGTTACAAAGCTGAGGTAGATGAAGTATCGCAGCTAATTCGTAATTATGAATACTTACAAAAAGCACATGGGAAAAAGCTAACGAATCAGGAGTACAAGCGAAAGTCCATCGCTTTCCTTGAGCGACACGGACGTGTGTTACATAAGGATCATATCGAAACAAAGGTATCTCAAGAAGACGGCCAGACAGTCGTACGTATTTACCTGAAAAATCAACTTCATAAAAAAGATCATGCTGATGATGGCGCGGTATTTTATTGGGAAAAGGAAACCTTAATGGGGTTTAGTGAAGATCCTTCGATTTATCAGCTTGACTCTCTTCTGCATGTTCATATAACGGAACAAGACATTCACGACAAAGTGGAACAAATGTTTACAGCGCTGAACATATCAAAACAGCCTTATCAGATCACTGATATTGAAAGCGACAGCCTGCTTGGAAGCATGGTGAGAGTTGAAACAAAAGTTGGAATTGTTTTGGAATTTGAGGGCGAATCAGGTTGTTTACATAGTCTTTCGCTTCCGATGAAAAAGAATATCTCAATGGCTAACAGCCGGCTGCAGCATCAGATATTATCGATCTTCGATGCTCGTGGATCAGAAAAGAAGAAAAAAAGCAGTCAGGGTGACATGGTGATGTATACTGATTCTTCTAAAACATATGAGTTTGTTGAAGCTCAAGGTCAGCTAAACGTTTATGTATACAGCGATACACCTGATCAGTCATTCCCCTATACGTATCGTAATGGAACATTGGCTTACGAAAAAGTAGCTTCTCTATATCAGGATGTCATTTACAAAAAGCGTATGCGTCCGATTATCGTTCAAAGAGGGGATGAACGGCATTATGCATGGCTGATCATTATTCAGCCGTTTGGTTCAAATCGCCATGATGCCTATGTAGTGGATGGAGAAACACAAGAGGTGAAAAGTCTTTATGAATCATAAAGAAAAAGAGTCTGTTTTTGTAGACTTATACGACCTGTATAAAGAAGGAGAGCTAGAGGATGAATCAATGGAATGGATGAAACAGCATGAATCCCTATTTCAAAAGAATGCGGAAGACTTAAAGAGTAAAACTTGTTTAAAGAGAAGTCCCGGTGCTGAAGAAGAAAGCCAAATCAGATATATGAAAGTATACCTGTCTTCCATGTATATCTGTTTCATTTTATTGGCCATTTGGATGACGGTGTGGTTTTATTTTTAATGAAGCATAGGGATTCCATTGAGGACTTGTATCGGCAGTATTATCAAGAAATTTTAAATTATTTATTCAGAAGGACTCATCATCTTGAAACAGCCAAGGACTTAGCGCAGGACACGTTTGTAAAAGCTCTTAACGGTCTGGCTTCGTTTAGGGGGCATTCTTCCATCAGAACATGGCTCTACACCATTGCGCATCATACCTTTATCAATTGGTACCGAAGGGATGTCAAATACCAATTTACTGAAATCAGCAAAAATGAAGGGTTAACGCAAACAACTTATGACCAGCCTGAACAGTATCTGTCACGGACGGTGAAAAGCGAAACACTGCGGCAGGAGCTCCTGAAGTTAAAAGATCAGCATCAATCCGTTTTGATTTTAAGAGAATTCCAAGAGCTTTCTTATGAAGAAATCGCTGAGATATTAGGATGGAGTCTTTCTAAGGTGAATACCACATTGCACCGGGCTAGATTAGAGCTAAAGAAAAACATGACGAAAAGTAGAGAGGAGGAGCGGATATGACCTGCTTTCTAGTAAGAGACCTGCTTCCTCTGTATCTTGAAGGTGATTGTAAAAGAGAAACGGAACACGTTATAGAAGAGCATTTAAAAATGTGCAGCAGCTGCAGAGACATGTATGACACGATGGCTGAGCCATTTGAATTGGAAAGCGAACAGGCCGTTGAGGAGGCTTATCTGCCGGAAGAAGAACTGCGTTTTAAACAGAGGTACTATGGATTACTGATCATGAAAGCTGCCTGCTGGTTTGGAGCGGCGGTTGCCATGATGCTGATCATCAAACTGCTGATATAAAAAAAGCGCTTGTCCGATTCCGGCAAGCGCTTTTTTACATTAAGCCTGGGGATGAATCATATCGTAAATAGCGGCAAGCTGTTCTTGTGACAGGGCACTGAAGAGTTTTTCATAAACGTCAGCTTGCAGTGGCGTTGCACCTGCTTGTAGCGCTGCGTCTTTATCATAGCTGTACACATCATCTTGTAGCACAATGGCTGCTTGAAGAATGTGAATCTTGAGAGAAACAGCGGAGAAAAATTGTTCAAGTGCAAGTGCTTCTTTTTCTGTGAAGCCAAGTTCAACTGCTTTTTCTGTATCAAATTTGTAATTTCCATCCTCGAGATACACACATTGTGAAACAATGCTGAAAAATTCTGATGTCGATTCCCAGAGTGTAGCAATTACCTGAGCCTCTTCTTTTGTCATTCCTAACTCGACAGCTTTTTCGCTGTCAAAATAATATACACCGTCTTGTTCGTATATACATTGATTTAATATATCAATGAATGTATTGAGATCTTCGTTAGTGCTCGCCTGATGCTGGAGTTGAACAGCAGTGTTATCAACCGGTGTTTTTGCGCTGGCTGCATCAGGACCGAACGTTAATAGAGCAGCTGAGGTCATTGCGGCAGTCGTTAACATAGCTTTTTTTACAAATGTTTTCTTCATGTTTCTTCTCTCCCTTTTATGAATTGTGCTACAAATTCCATTATAGGGAGTAGTTTCCGGTGGAGGAATAGGCGCTATGGTATTTTATGTGTATCGTTGCCGAACTACTTTTTGAAGGCTGCACGTGTGATCGTTAGAACGATTGTCTATGTATGAAGGCTGTTTTGCATCTTCCTGACTAAGAAACAGGGGAGATAAGGCTTAAAGAAATGAAAAACACCGCTTTCTTTGCGGTGTTTTTTGATTACAATGTCGCCGGCGGGGCAATGCTTTTAATCAAGCAAGCCTTGTTCGCGCATTTTCTTTTTTAATGTAAATCCGCCGCCCATGACAGCGCAAACAAGTACAATGCTGGCGATAATGCCTGCAGGGCTTTTTTCAGCGATAAAGACGCCGATCAGCATAATGCTGAAAACCGCTGCAAATGCAAATAATAGTAAAAGCCAATTCATTTTTTTCATAAATTCCATCCCCTTTTACGTCTTATATTAAGTTTACAGAAAAACGTGACGCTTTTAAAGAGGATGTGTGATATAATATGAAAGTTATCTAATTTTTTTAGGAGATGAAAAAGTGAAACTTCGAAATGATCTTCGCAACATCGCGATTATTGCCCACGTTGACCATGGGAAAACGACTCTAGTCGATCAGCTTTTACATCAGGCTGGTACGTTCCGTGCCAACGAACAGGTTGCTGAACGCGCAATGGACTCTAATGATCTTGAACGCGAACGCGGCATTACAATATTGGCGAAAAATACTGCGATTAACTATAAAGATACACGTATCAATATTTTGGACACCCCTGGACATGCAGACTTTGGGGGAGAAGTAGAACGGATTATGAAAATGGTTGACGGCGTAGTGCTTGTCGTTGACGCATATGAAGGCTGTATGCCTCAAACTCGTTTTGTTCTGAAAAAAGCTCTTGAGCAAAACCTGAACCCTGTTGTTGTTGTAAACAAAATTGACCGTGACTTTGCTCGTCCAGAGGAAGTTATCGATGAAGTTCTGGATCTGTTCATTGAGCTTGATGCCAATGAAGAGCAGCTCGAGTTCCCAGTGGTATATGCTTCCGCGATTAATGGAACAGCGAGTCTTGATCCGAAACAACAGGATGAAAACATGGAAGCTTTATATGAAACCATTATTAAGCATGTTCCGGCACCTGTTGATAATGCAGAGGAGCCGCTTCAATTCCAAGTTGCCCTTCTTGACTACAACGACTATGTAGGCCGTATCGGAATCGGACGCGTATTCCGCGGCACAATGAAAGTCGGACAGCAGGTTTCTCTTATGAAGCTTGACGGAACGGCAAAGTCATTCCGTGTTACAAAGATTTTTGGTTTCCAAGGCTTAAAGCGTGTGGAAATTGAAGAAGCAAAAGCGGGAGACCTCGTTGCGGTTTCCGGGATGGAAGATATCAACGTTGGTGAAACGGTATGTCCTGTAGACCATCAAGATCCGCTTCCGGTCCTTCGCATTGATGAGCCGACACTTCAAATGACATTTGTCGTGAATAACAGTCCGTTTGCAGGCCGTGAAGGCAAATATGTAACGGCCCGCAAAATCGAAGAGCGTCTTCAATCACAGCTTCAGACGGATGTGAGCTTGCGTGTTGAGCCAACAGCTTCTCCTGATGCTTGGGTTGTTTCAGGACGCGGTGAGCTGCACTTGTCAATTTTAATTGAAAATATGCGTCGTGAGGGCTATGAGCTTCAAGTGTCAAAACCTGAAGTTATTATCAAAGAAATCGACGGCGTACGCTGTGAGCCTGTTGAACGTGTGCAAATTGATGTTCCTGAAGAGCATACTGGCTCTGTAATGGAATCAATGGGTGCCCGCAAAGGCGAAATGGTTGATATGATCAACAACGGAAACGGCCAAGTCCGTCTCATCTTTACAGTTCCTTCCCGCGGATTGATCGGTTACTCTACAGAATTCCTATCATTAACACGCGGATTCGGTATTTTGAACCATACGTTTGACAGCTACCAGCCGATGCAGGCAGGCCAAGTCGGCGGACGCCGTCAAGGTGTACTTGTGTCAATGGAAAACGGAAAAGCAACATCATACGGTATTCAAGGAATTGAAGACCGCGGTGTCATCTTCGTTGAGCCGGGTACTGAAGTATACGAAGGAATGATCGTTGGAGAGCATAACCGTGACAACGACCTTGTTGTTAACGTCAGCAAAATGAAACAGCAAACAAACGTCCGTTCTGCGACAAAGGATCAGACAACTACAATTAAAAAAGCGCGCATCATGTCTCTTGAGGAGTCTCTAGAGTACTTAAACGAAGATGAATATTGTGAAGTAACACCTGAATCCATCCGTTTAAGAAAGAAGATCCTCAATAAGAACGAACGTGAAAAAGCAGCTAAAAAGAAAAAAACAGCAGGATTGTCTTAATCTCGTGCAGAATTTGAAAAGATAGAACCCGTACGTTTACAGGGGAGGGAATCTTTTTGAATGACGTAAGCGAACGCCTGTCGTTCTTCGCCGCTCTATATCAAGTAGACCGGCAGCCTGCGGCAGGCATGTGGCTGCTGTACGGCACGATTTTTGTGTTGGCCGTTATTGTATTTAAGCTTGGATTTGCTAAACGGCTTCCTGTATTAAAATCTGCAGTGGTGTATGTATTTTTGGCTTTGGGCTGCACTGTTTTGACTTTTTTAGGGGTGTTTTTGCCCGTGGCAGAAGGATTGGTCGTCGCTGCGCTGATTTTAATCATTTACAAAATCCGGCTGTATCAGTCGAAAAAAGGACAGTCTGCAAAATCATAAAAGACTCAGCTGAAAGCTGAGTCTTTTTTGTGTTCTGTATGGTTAAGCGGCCGCTTTATTTTTTGACTTTTTCTTTTTTCTGCTGTCCCGGGTGAAAAGTAAATTTTCCCGTTTTCAGCCGTTCCTCTGTTTTTTTGGCAATCCGATCGTGGCATTCCTGGCACATATATGTATGGATCGGGCGGTTTCGAAGCCGTTTCGCGATCAGGGTATCATCATCAATTGTTTCAATTTTATCGCAAATAGAACATTTGACCCTCATCATATCACCTCTTTCACTAACATGTATTATACCACGGATCAGAAGCTGTCCAAAATAAGAAAAAGCTAAAGCGCAAGGCTATAGCTTAGTCATTGTTGTTCTTTTTCATATGATGATCAGATTGATCGTTTTGTTCCTTCTCCATTTCCTGTTGCTGTTTTCTATTTAATTGGTCATTTTGCTGCTTTGTTTGCGGTTCATCTTCATTGTCAATCACATCGTTAGGCACTTCGGGAAGCACTCGGCCGACAATTGCAGCTAATTCATCCAGTATACCTGTTACCGGATGGCCCTCGCTGATTTCTCTGCTCATTTCGCGAAGGCGGCTGACCGTATCGGGATCAGCAATGACTACTGCGTTGGCGCCATATCGATCATTCTTTAGCGCCTGAGCTACAGAATATTTAATGGTTTCCACTTTGCTTCTGTCCAAAGTATCATCGACATCAATCCCAACAACAGCATAGCCTCCCAGCACAACGGCTGTTGCATCCTTGACGTCGGGGTTTTTTTCAGCAACGCTGACAAGATGCTTGGCAATATCCGTTCTTGTTCCATTGTCTTTTGTTTCTTGAGTTGTGTCCTTTACGTGAATCGGTTTAGTCTCCTGCTGTCTTGTTGATTCTTTTTCAACATTCTGGCCCTGTTTTCCTTGTTGATAGGCACAAGCGGACAGGATAAGTGTCAGCTGTATGATAATGAAAAGAATTCGCACTTGCGGGTTCCCTCCTTAAAATGCTTTCATTAATTTTATTGTTGAATTAACCTTCTATCTTTATGCACAAAAACATATATTTTAGCAGGCATTCACCTTTTTCATCAAAAGAGAAGCAGGAAGAACTTTGACCCTTATATCAGGAGGCTGAGACTTGAGTAAAATTTATGTGTTAGATACGAATGTGTTATTACAGGATCCTAACGCGATATTTTCTTTTGAAGAAAATGAGGTTGTCATCCCTGCTGTCGTTTTAGAAGAGGTTGATTCAAAAAAACGGTATATGGACGAAGTTGGGAGGAATGCAAGGCACGTATCTAAGCTAATCGATGCGCTAAGACAAAAGGGCAGGCTGCATGAGCATGTACCGCTTGACACCGGCGGCACACTGAGAATTGAACTGAATCATCGTTCGTTTCACCAGCTGCAAGAGATCTTTATTGAAAAGACGAACGATAATCGCATATTAGCCGTTGCGAAAAACTTAAGCCTCGAGGAAGAAACCAAGGAAAATGGCAGGCCGGTTATCCTTGTCAGTAAGGATGTACTGGTCAGGGTTAAAGCCGACGCAATCGGACTGCTTGCTGAAGATTTCTTGAATGACCGGGTTGTGGACAATGATGAAATGTACAGCGGCTATAAAGATTTATATATCAGCCAGCAGCTGTTCAGCTCTTTTTACGGGAAAAATCAAATTTCAGTAAACGATGTGAAACAGCATGCGTTTTATCCGAATCAGTTTGCTTTAATGAAGGATGAGCTAGGAGGGTCCTCCTCGGCAGTCGGAATTGCAGACAAAACCGGAACGGTATTAAAAAGACTCGTATTTGATGATGAACATATATGGGGAATCAGGCCGAAAAATGTACAGCAGACAATGGCATTAGAGCTTTTGCTGCGGGAAGATATTCCGCTTGTCACCCTGATCGGCAAAGCGGGAACCGGCAAAACGCTCTTAGCTTTGGCGGCAGGGCTATTACAGACAGAAGACTTGGGAATATATAAAAAGCTGGTCGTCGCAAGGCCGATTGTTCCTGTTGGCAAGGACATCGGGTATTTGCCAGGCGAAAAAGAGGAAAAGCTAAAGCCTTGGATGCAGCCGATTTTTGACAACTTAGAGTTTCTGTTTAATGCGAAAAAACCAGGGGAGCTTGATGCTATTTTGGCGGGAATTGGCTCAATTCAGGTAGAGGCGCTGACTTATATCAGAGGGAGAAGCATTCCAGATCAATTTATTATCATTGATGAAGCGCAAAATTTGACCAGGCATGAGGTGAAAACGTTGCTGACGAGAGTCGGTGAGGGCAGTAAAATTGTCTTAATGGGCGACCCTGAACAAATTGATCACCCATATTTAGACAGTCTGAACAATGGTTTGGCCTATGTGGTTGAGCGGTTTAAAGGACAACCCATCTCAGGCAGCGTGAAGCTGTTAAAAGGTGAGAGATCAGGTCTCGCCCAGCTTGCAGCTGATTTGCTGTAACACTTAAATGATTTCGATCTCTTTTACATCGGTAATCGGCTGTTTGTGATGAACCGGGTCTTCAAAGTAAATATGCACGGGGCCGCCTTCTTGAATCGGCTTGCCTGCCTCACTGAAATGGACAATACTGTTCAGAGCGGTTTCCAGAGAAACGGCGGCCTTTCCCGAACTTGTGACAAATACACATTGTGTCGCAGAGCTGTTCGGCTCAGCATTTTTCAGGACAGTCCCAAGTCTCATTGCGAAACTGCCGTTCATCAGTTTTTGCTTCTCATATTGCTTTTCCGTCTTTAATGTAGGCGGCGCGATTCGCCCCTCTCTGATGACGCGTTCCGGATCAAGGTCGGATTCATCCCCGGCTGATTGTAAATATGTGTCTTGACTGTCCCCTTTGCGGTCAAACGAAAATTTGCGATCATCAAAAATCCATACGCTTGGATCAATGGTAATTGGATATGTAACATTGCCTTTTACTTGGATAACGCTCATGATATGACCCCCTTCTCTCAAAATTATAAAAGTTTTCGCATGAATTGTCACTTTGTGTACAAATTATGTGTATTGAAATGCTGAGGGAACGAGGGTGTTTGCATGGTATGCCAGCATAATGATGAGCTTGAAGCCTTAGTGAAAAAGGCGAAAAAAGTAACGGACAAGGGGGAGGTAGCCAGCTATATTCCCGCCTTGGCAAAAGCTGATAAACACGACCTGTCAGTGGCGATTTATTATTCCAATAATGTTTGTCTGTCAGCAGGTGACGTAGAAAAAACATTTACGCTTCAAAGTATATCGAAAGTCCTTTCCCTTGCTTTGGTGTTAATGGAATACGGCAAAGATAAGGTCTTCAGTTATGTTGGACAGGAGCCGACCGGTGATCCGTTTAATTCAATTATCAAGCTCGAAACAGTGAATCCGAGCAAGCCGTTAAACCCTATGATTAATGCCGGGGCATTGGTAGTGACAAGTCTGATAAGGGGAAGAACGGTAAAAGAGAGACTTGATTATTTGCTTTCTTTTATCAGAAGGCTGACAAACAACCAAGAGATTACATACTGCCGGGAAGTGGCTGAATCTGAATACAGCACTTCAATGATTAATCGGGCGATGTGTTATTATATGAAGCAGTACGGCATTTTTGAAGATGATGTAGAGGCAGTAATGGATTTATATACGAAGCAATGCGCGATTGAGATGAACAGCTTGGATTTAGCGAAAATCGGATCTGTATTCGCATTGAACGGCAGACATCCAGAGACTGGGGAGCAGGTCATCTCAAAAGATGTCGCTAGAATTTGCAAAACGTTTATGGTGACGTGCGGAATGTACAATGCAAGCGGGGAATTCGCAATTAAGGTCGGAATTCCTGCGAAAAGCGGCGTATCCGGCGGGATAATGGGCATTTCGCCTTACGATTTCGGGATCGGCATATTCGGCCCCGCATTAGACGAAAAAGGGAACAGCATTGCAGGTGTAAAGCTTTTGGAAATAATGTCTGAGATGTACAGGCTGAGTATTTTTTAATTTATGTCATATGCTTAAATCCTCTTGCATTTTCTGTTGATACCCTTTATGATAAATAGAAGAATTAGGTACTCGCCTGGGGAACGGAGGGATACTTTTGGCTTCAGAGATGATAGTTGACCATCGGCAAAAAGCTTTTGAACTCTTAAAAGTGGACGCTGAGAAGATTTTGAAGCTGATCCGAGTACAAATGGATAACTTAACGATGCCTCAATGTCCTCTATATGAAGAGGTTTTAGATACTCAAATGTTCGGGCTTTCGAGGGAAATCGATTTTGCTGTCCGCCTGGGATTGGTTGATGAAAAAGACGGTAAAGACCTTTTATACACATTGGAGCGCGAATTGTCTGCTTTGCATGACGCGTTTACAGCTAAATAAATGATAAAACTCAAACTTATTAACAGTTTGGGTTTTTTTATAACCGCTATTTTTCTCTCATCTCATAAAAGACGGTCTTTTTTTACACATTCCTTCCGAATCGTATAGAGATTCTTCGTCTCGTTTGATAAATTGTAGTAAAATAAAAAAGATAAATACATAAAAACCATAGATAATGGAAGTTAGAAGCAGGGAAGAGGATGTTATGTTAAAAAAAATGCTAAAATCTTATGATTACTCACTGATATTCGCAATCGTTTTATTATGCGGATTCGGTTTAGTGATGGTATACAGCTCAAGCATGATTACGGCTGTCTCCCGGTATGGAGTAAGCAGTAATTTTTTCTTCATGCGGCAGCTGTTTGCTTTAATTGCGGGTGGCGCTCTATTTATTCTCATGGCGTTGTTTCCTTATAAAGCACTGGCCCATCAAAAGTTTCAGAAGGGGATACTGCTTGTATCTGTTCTTGCGCTTATCTCACTGTTTGTTTTCGGGCATGTTGCCGGAAACGCGCAGAGCTGGTTTAAAATCGGCGGAATGAGTATTCAGCCGGGGGAGTTTGTGAAACTGGTCGTGATTTTATACCTTGCAGCCGTATATGCAAAAAAACAAAGTTATATCGACCATCTGTTAACGGGAGTAGCCCCTCCGGTAGTCATGACGCTTATAATTTGTGGGTTAATTGCCATGCAGCCAGATTTCGGTACAGCCATGATTATAGGGTTAATTGCGACGTGCATGATCTTGTGCTCCGGCTTCAGCGGAAAGACGCTGGTGAGGCTTGTGATACTGGGCGGAATTGTTTTCATTTTAGTCAGCCCTATTATCTATTTGAATCAGGACAAAATTTTAACTGAAGGCCGTTTAGCGCGTTTTGAGAGTCTTGAAGACCCATTTAAGTATGCAAATTCATCAGGTTTGCAAGTGATCAATTCTTATTATGCGATCAGCTCAGGCGGCATTTTCGGCCTGGGGCTCGGTGAAAGTATCCAAAAATACGGATATCTGCCTGAATCACACACTGACTTTATTATGGCTGTCATTGCTGAAGAGCTCGGCATTTTTGGGGTATTGTTTGTGATTTTCTTATTGGGTTTTGTCGTCATAAAAGGTTTTTATATTGCCAGAAAATGCGAGGACCCGTTTGGAAGTCTTCTGGCGATCGGCATTTCAAGCATGATTGCCATCCAGTCGTTTATTAACCTTGGCGGTGTCAGCGGATTAATTCCGATTACAGGGGTTACGCTGCCATTTATCAGTTACGGGGGCTCTTCTTTGGTGCTGCTGCTGGGGAGTATGGGGATATTAGCGAATATCAGCATGTTTGTGAAATATTCAGAGAATAAGAAAAAGAAAGAGCCCTTGGCGCCGAAGGGAATGAAAAAGAAACAGCTCAAAAAAACTGTTTATCTGTAAAAAACAAGTGTGTACAGGGGAAGGATATTCCGCTATGATAGATTATATTCCATTCGGGTAAGGGGGAGAAAAGTTTGTCTCAGCAATCGATACAAAAAGTATTAGTAGCAAACAGGGGAGAAATTGCAATCCGAATATTCCGGGCGTGTACCGAGTTGAATATTCGTACAGTTGCGGTCTATTCAAAAGAAGATTCCGGTTCCTACCATCGGTACAAAGCGGATGAAGCATACTTGGTCGGTGAAGGGAAAAAACCGATTGATGCTTACCTGGATATTGAAGGTATCATTGATATTGCGAAAAGAAACAAAGTCGATGCAATTCATCCGGGATACGGTTTCTTATCTGAAAATATTCATTTTGCGAGACGATGTGAAGAAGAAGGCATCGTATTCATAGGGCCAAAATCCGAGCATCTCGATATGTTTGGTGACAAGGTAAAAGCGCGTGAGCAGGCAGAAAAAGCGGGAATCCCCGTGATTCCGGGAAGCGACGGTCCTGCCGAAACGCTTGAAGCCGTCGAACAATTTGGACAAGCTAACGGTTATCCGATCATCATTAAAGCCTCGCTTGGCGGCGGCGGCCGCGGTATGCGGATTGTCAGATCTGAAAGTGAAGTTAAAGAAGCATATGAGCGTGCTAAATCAGAGGCGAAAGCAGCCTTTGGCAATGATGAAGTTTATGTAGAAAAATTAATTGAGAATCCGAAACATATTGAGGTTCAGGTCATTGGAGACAAGCAGGGCAATGTCGTCCATCTTTTTGAGAGGGATTGCTCCGTTCAAAGACGCCATCAAAAAGTCATTGAAGTGGCGCCGAGTGTCTCGCTGTCACCTGAATTAAGGGACCAAATTTGTGAGGCTGCAGTTGCGCTTGCCAAAAATGTAAACTATATAAATGCGGGGACGGTCGAATTCCTTGTTGCAAACAACGAGTTCTACTTTATTGAAGTAAATCCTCGCGTACAAGTTGAACACACGATAACAGAAATGATTACTGGTGTCGATATTGTTCAAACTCAGATCCTTGTTGCCCAAGGGCACAGCCTTCACAGCAAAAAAGTAAATATTCCTGAGCAAAAGGACATTTTTACAATCGGCTATGCCATTCAGTCACGGGTTACGACTGAGGATCCGCAAAATGATTTCATGCCTGATACAGGAAAAATCATGGCTTACCGCTCAGGCGGCGGTTTTGGTGTCCGTCTTGATACCGGAAACAGCTTCCAGGGCGCCGTGATCACACCATACTATGATTCACTTCTCGTTAAGCTTTCAACTTGGGCTTTAACGTTTGAACAGGCAGCTGCCAAAATGGTGCGAAACCTTCAGGAGTTTAGAATCAGAGGCATAAAAACGAACATTCCGTTCCTTGAGAACGTTGCAAAGCATGAGAAGTTCCTGACAGGGCAATATGATACATCTTTCATTGATACAACGCCTGAATTATTTAATTTCCCTAAACAAAAAGACCGCGGAACGAAAATGCTCACTTACATCGGCAATGTGACAGTGAACGGCTTCCCTGGAATCGGGAAAAAAGAAAAACCGGCGTTTGACAAACCGTTAAGCGTAAAGGTAGACGTTGATCAGCAGCCTGCCAGAGGAACAAAGCAAATTCTCGATGAAAAAGGTGCAGAAGGGCTTGCAAATTGGGTTAAGGAGCAGAAATCTGTCCTTTTAACTGATACGACATTCAGGGATGCCCACCAATCGTTATTGGCAACTAGAATCAGATCGCATGATTTGAAAAAAATCGCAAATCCGACGGCTGCGTTATGGCCTGAACTATTCAGTATGGAAATGTGGGGAGGCGCGACCTTCGATGTAGCCTACCGATTCCTGAAAGAAGATCCGTGGAAACGTTTGGAAGATCTTCGCAAAGAAGTGCCGAATACCTTATTCCAGATGTTGCTTCGCTCATCAAATGCGGTCGGCTATACGAATTATCCGGACAATGTGATTAAAGAATTTGTGAAGCAATCAGCTCAATCCGGTATTGATGTGTTTCGTATTTTCGACAGCTTAAACTGGGTAAAAGGGATGACGTTAGCCATTGATGCTGTTAGGGATACCGGCAAAGTGGCAGAAGCTGCGATTTGTTATACGGGAGATATCCTTGACAAGAACCGGACGAAGTACGACCTTGCATATTATACATCGATGGCGAAGGAGCTTGAGGCGGCCGGAGCCCATATTCTCGGGATTAAAGATATGGCAGGGCTGTTAAAACCGCAGGCTGCATATGAGCTCGTTTCTGCGTTGAAAGAAACGATCGACATTCCGGTTCACCTTCATACGCATGATACGAGCGGAAACGGTATTTATATGTATGCGAAAGCTGTTGAAGCCGGCGTTGATATCATAGACGTGGCGGTCAGCTCAATGGCGGGATTAACGTCACAGCCTAGCGCGAGCGGATTTTATCATGCGATGGAAGGCAACGACCGCCGTCCGGAAATGAATGTCCAAGGCGTTGAATTGCTGTCCCAATATTGGGAGTCGGTGCGTAAATATTATAGTGAATTTGAAAGCGGAATGAAGTCTCCGCATACTGAAATTTATGAACACGAAATGCCAGGGGGCCAATACAGCAACCTGCAGCAGCAAGCCAAGGGAGTAGGCCTTGGCGACCGCTGGAACGAAGTCAAGGAAATGTACAGACGCGTGAACGATATGTTCGGTGACATCGTCAAGGTAACGCCTTCCTCAAAAGTAGTCGGAGATATGGCACTCTACATGGTGCAAAACAATCTGACTGAAAAAGACGTTTACGAAAAAGGTGAATCTTTAGATTTCCCTGATTCTGTCGTGGAGCTTTTTAAAGGAAATATCGGCCAGCCTCATGGCGGATTCCCAGAAAAACTGCAAAAGCTGATCTTAAAAGGGCAGGAGCCGATTACAGTCAGACCGGGCGAACTGCTTGAGCCGGTGTCATTTGAAGCGATCAAACAGGAATTTAAAGAGCAGCATAACTTGGAAATTTCAGATCAGGATGCTGTGGCATATGCCCTTTATCCTAAAGTCTTCACTGATTATGTGAAAACGACAGAAAGCTATGGAGACATCTCGGTATTAGATACACCGACATTCTTCTACGGTATGACATTAGGTGAAGAGATAGAAGTTGAAATTGAGCGCGGCAAAACGCTGATCGTTAAGCTGATTTCAATCGGTGAGCCTCAGCCTGATGCCACCCGCGTCGTTTATTTCGAACTCAACGGGCAGCCGCGTGAAGTAGTCATTAAAGATGAAAGCATTAAGTCTTCCGTTCAGGAAAGGCTGAAAGCAGACCGGACAAATCCAAGCCACATCGCAGCTTCCATGCCTGGAACAGTTATTAAGGTATTGGCTGAAGCAGGCACAAAAGTCAATAAAGGTGATCATTTGATGATTAATGAAGCGATGAAAATGGAAACAACGGTTCAGGCGCCTTTCTCAGGAACAATCAAGCAGGTTCATGTGAAAAATGGTGAGCCGATCCAAACGGGAGATCTGCTCCTTGAAATTGAAAAAGCATAAAAAACAAAGAGTGTATATCAATGATATACACTCTTGTTTTTTATATAGAAAATGTGGAGTGAAACAGATGGTTAGAAGAGATATAAGGGGACTTCAGAGATTATAGAGTACTGTCACAAGCCCAAAATAAAAAGAGGCTTATACAGCCAATATTTTAGATGCTTTGTAGTATGCCGTGCATATTTCTTTAAGCACTATCTGATTTAAAAGGCTTTAATACTTATGTTCGCGAGCTATAGATCCATATGAAATTTCTATAATCACGATGAGAAAGGGGACAGACCGAAGTGAGCCGCTCACTGATCATCAAGTTCGGCGAAGGCTGGCGATTGAAACGCATAAAGCGCCAAAAAACAAGACATAAAAAAGACCAAAGCCGCCTAAGGCTTTGGTCTTGAGTCCTTATGATTGCCTGGATTCATAACGGAAACGAGCAATCAATAATAAGAAGTAGCATAGAACGCCAAACAGACAGGCAATAAAGAACGAGTGGGCAAGTGCAAAGCCCAGAGCCAGTTCAGAGTATACGATCATAATACCGGACAGTGCCTGTAATGTAATGAAAATAAGACATGAGATCCATCCCCAAAAGATCTGTTTTTGATCTTTATAGGAAGTAATAGCATGAACAGCGGCAACAATAATCCATACAAATAAAAGTAAGGCTGCTGCTCTGTGGCCCATTTGCACCCATTCATGGAATTGGGTCGGAAGTCCATTGTTCAGCGGGCTGCACAGCGGCACATCAGGACATGCCAGGCTTGATTCAGTGTGTCTTACATATGCGCCTGTATACACAACGATATAGGAATATATTAAAATTCCTATCATGTGAAATTGCATCTTTTTGCCGATTTGAAGCGGCTTAACCAGTGTTCTGACTGATTTATCAGCTTCAAATATGAGCAATGTTAAAATAAGCACTGAAGCAAAAGAAATTAATGAGATGCCGAAGTGAAGCGCCATAATCAGCGCGTTCGAACCGAATACGACAGCCAATGCGCCAAGCAATGCCTGAAGAAATAAAAAGATAATTGACATGATCGCGAGAAACGTTGTTTCACGGAAAATCGGCGTGATTTTTCTCCATGACCAAAACGCAAGGCTTAGCACAAGGATAATAGAGATTCCGCTTGCGAATCGGTGGCTCCATTCAATAATTGAAGCCGGATTCAGTTCAGGGAAAAAACGGCCGTGACACAGCGGCCACTGTCTGCCGCATCCTTGGCCGGAACCTGTTTTTGTAACGAGGGCACCCCCGATTAAAACAATTAGCATGACAAATGTCGTCAGAACACCGAGAGCTTTTAATGCTTTATTCATACAATATTCACCTTCTCAACATACTGCTGCAATTTTATATACGTTCCAAGTGTAAGCGAATATGTGTTTTGTGGCAATTCCCAGAGCCTTTTGTTCACAAAAATATAATAGAATGACGGCTTCTGGAAAATGTACACTTGATTATTCATGCCGGGTCTGATAGAAATAAGGTAAACGCAATGCCGATTTGGAGATTGCCTTCATCTTTGGTAAAATTCATAAAAAGTTCACAAATAAATTCCTGTTTGTCGTTTAATATTTAATAGGATGTTTTTTTACAAGATGTTATCTTGTATGATAGAGTTGCAGGTTATTTTATTCTCCTGCGTTAGGTTTGTAAGGGAGGTTTACGTTATGGCTAACTCCAGAATCTTAAATGATACAGCTATAGACGGACAAATTGAAGAAACAACGGCATGGAAAGATTTTCTGTCCCTTATTAAAATAGGGATCGTCAATTCTAACCTCATCACGACTTTCACTGGAATGTGGCTTGCACTGCATATATCCGGTTTAAGTTTTTTAGGCAATATAAACACCGTTCTTCTTACGTTAATCGGGTCTTCACTGATTATTGCGGGCTCCTGCGCGATCAATAACTGGTATGACCGGGACATTGACCATCTTATGGAGCGTACGAAAGTAAGACCGACGGTTACGGGTAAAATTCAGCCGAGTCAGGCGTTATGGTCTGGAATTTTGCTGGTTGCTTTAGGATTGATCATGCTGCTGATGACAACTGTCATGGCTGCTGTTATCGGTTTTATCGGAGTCTTTACGTATGTTGTATTGTACACAATGTGGACGAAACGCCGCTATACGATTAACACAGTAGTAGGAAGCGTTTCCGGTGCAGTGCCGCCGCTTATTGGATGGACGGCAGTGGAAGGGAATATCGGTGTCGTAGCATGGGTGTTATTCATGATTTTATTTATTTGGCAGATTCCTCACTTCTTAGCATTGGCTATTAAGAAAACTGAGGATTACAGAGCTGCAAATATTCCGATGCTTCCTGTCGTATACGGATTTGAAGTGACAAAAAGACAAATTATTGTGTGGGTTGCGTGCCTGATGCCGCTTCCGTTTTTCCTTGGTAGCCTGGGTCTTCCGATTGTCATTCTCGGCTTGCTGTTAAATATCGGCTGGCTGATTCTTGGCTTAATGGGATTCCGCTCCAAGAATATCATGAAGTGGGCAACGCAGATGTTCGTTTACTCGCTTAACTACATGACAATCTATTTCGTTGCCATGGTTGTCTTGACGCTTTTCTAAAAAATAGATATGATGCTTGTTTTATCGCTTCAAAATAAACGATGACAACTAGTAAATGCCGCCTTGACCTCTTGTTTAATCAGGCGGCTTTACTTTTATACATAGATGGCATTTTGAGTAAAAAAACTCATAATTTAAGAGAAGAGGAAATGTAAGTGCTTTATTGGTGATAGGTTGGATGGCGATAGATTTCGATCCGCTTTCCGCCTTTGTATTGACCAGAAAAGGGGTTGGGTGAAATGGTAAAGCATTGGCGTCTTATTTTATTATTAGCCTTAGTGCCGCTTCTATTAAGCGGATGTGGAAAACCTTTTTTATCCACGCTCAAGCCTGCTGGCGAGGTGGCTGATAAACAGTATGACCTGACAGTGCTCAGCACATTGATTATGGTGGTTGTTGTTGCAGTAGTATCTGTTATCTTCTTTTATGTGATTGTGAGATTCAGAAGATCACGGGTCGGTGAGAACACGATACCGAAACAGGTAGAGGGGAATAAATTTTTAGAAATCACATGGACCGTGATCCCGATTTTGCTGCTCATTATTCTTGTGATTCCTGTTGTATTATATACGCTGGAGCTAGCGGACACATCACCAATGGATAAAAAAGGCCGCAAAGCTGAGGATGCTCTTGTAGTCAATGTTAGGGCAAATTTATACTGGTGGGAGTTTGAGTACCCTGATTACGGCATTATCACAAGCCAGGAGCTGATTGTACCGACAGATCAGCGTGTATATTTTAATTTAAAAGCCTCTGATGTAAAACATTCCTTCTGGATTCCTTCAGTTGGAGGAAAACTTGATACGAATACGGATAATGAAAATAAGTTCTTCCTGACATTTGATTCAAAACGAAGCAAAGAGGCAGGAGATATGTTTTTTGGGAAGTGTGCAGAGCTTTGCGGCCCTTCACATGCGCTGATGGATTTTAAGGTGAAGACGATGTCTGCAAAAGAATTTCAGGGCTGGACAAAAGAAATGAAGAACTATAAGTCTACAGCAGAGAGCGATTTGGCTAAGCAGGGTGAAGAACTGTTTAAAGAGAAAAACTGCCTGAGCTGCCATGCGGTAGAGCCGAATGATAAGCGTGCAGAAGCCGCTAGAACGGCACCTAACTTGGCGACCTTCGGTGAAAGGACAAAAGTGGCAGGGGTGAAAGAGGCCAACAAAGAAAATGTGAAGGCTTGGCTGAAGGACCCTGACAGCATAAAGCCGGGGAACAAAATGACAGGCACATATCCAAAGCTCTCAGACAGCGAAACAAATGCGCTTTATGAATACTTAAAAGGCTTAAAAGCGGAAAGCAAGTAGGGAAGAAAGGGAGATATTGGGGGAGGTCACATATGTTGAATGCGCTTACAGAAAAGCGGACGCGCGGATCTATGCTTTGGGATTATTTGACGACGGTGGACCATAAAAAAATCGCGATTCTTTATTTAGTGGCAGGGGGATTCTTCTTTCTTGTCGGGGGAATTGAAGCGATGTTTATCAGAATTCAGCTTGCAAAGCCGGAAAATGCGTTTCTCAGTGCTCAAGCATACAATGAAGTAATGACTATGCACGGAACGACGATGATCTTTCTGGCTGCGATGCCGCTCTTATTTGCCTTGATGAATGCGGTTGTGCCTTTGCAGATCGGGGCTCGGGACGTTTCGTTTCCATTTTTAAACGCGCTTGGTTTTTGGCTCTTCTTTTTCGGGGGCATTTTCTTAAATCTAAGCTGGTTTTTGGGCGGAGCGCCAGATGCGGGCTGGACGTCATATGCCTCACTTTCGCTTCATTCTAAAGGGCACGGCATAGACTTTTTCGTCCTCGGACTCCAAATATCGGGGCTCGGGACGCTGATAGCCGGGATTAACTTTTTGGCCACGATTATCAACATGAGGGCTCCGGGCATGACGTATATGAGGCTGCCTTTGTTTACATGGACGACATTTGTGGCTTCGGCATTGATTTTGTTTGCGTTTCCGCCGCTTACGGTCGGATTGGCTCTCATGATGCTGGATCGGCTGTTCGGAACCAATTTCTTTAATCCGGAGCTTGGCGGAAATACGGTCATTTGGGAACATTTATTTTGGATCTTCGGCCACCCGGAGGTTTATATCTTAATTTTGCCTGCATTCGGTATTTTTTCTGAGGTCATCCCTGTGTTCGCCAGAAAGCGTTTGTTTGGCTATTCTTCAATGGTTTTTGCAATCGTGCTCATCGGCTTTCTGGGCTTTATGGTTTGGGTGCACCACATGTTCACGACTGGTCTCGGCCCGATTGCAAATGCGATTTTTGCGGTTGCAACAATGGCTATCGCGATTCCGACCGGGATTAAGATTTTTAACTGGCTGTTGACGATTTGGGGAGGAAATGTGAAGTATACAACCGCTATGCTGTATGCTGTCTCATTTATTCCATCCTTTGTGCTCGGCGGTGTGACGGGAGTCATGCTGGCAGCTGCTGCGGCTGATTATCAGTTTCATGATACGTATTTTGTGGTTGCGCACTTCCACTACGTCATTATTGGCGGCGTTGTATTCGGCCTTTTAGCCGGTGTTCATTTCTGGTGGCCGAAAATGTTCGGTAAAATTCTGCATGAAACGATGGGGAAAATTTCATTTGTATTGTTTTTTATCGGCTTTCACCTCACGTTTTTCATTCAGCATTTTGTCGGCTTAATGGGGATGCCGCGCCGGGTTTATACGTTTTTGCCAGGACAGGGTCTGGAAACCGGCAACTTGATCAGTACAATCGGGGCGTTTTTTATGGCGGCAGCTGTTATTCTTCTGCTGGTCAATGTCATATGGACATCGGTAAAAGGTGAATATGTAGGTGCTGATCCATGGCATGACGGACGTACGCTGGAATGGACCGTTTCTTCACCGCCGCCGGAGTATAACTTTAAACAGCTTCCTTTTGTCAGAGGACTTGATCCGCTTTGGATCGAGAAGCAGGCAGGGCACAAATCAATGACGCCGGCGGAACCGGTTGATGATATTCATATGCCAAACGGCTCAATCCTGCCGCTCATCATTTCCTTCGGCCTTTTTGTCGCAGCGTTCGGGCTGCTGTACAGAAGTGATTACGCTTGGGGCCTGCCGGTGATCTTTATCGGGCTCGGCATCACATTTATTACGATGCTGCTTCGTTCAGTAATTGATGATCACGGCTATCATATTCATAAAGAGGAACTGCCGAACGATGATAAAGGGGTGAAGGCATAATGCAAGTTCAAGAAAAATTCACCGCAGAAACCTTTCCAGCATCTCCTGAAAAAGTAACCCTGGAAGGGAAAAATAAATTTTTAGGCTTTTGGCTTTTTCTTGGCGGAGAGACTGTTCTGTTTGCGTCTCTCTTCGCCACGTTTCTTGCGCTCCGGAATTCAAATGCCGGTGATCCGCCTACGACGGAAATGTTCGATGTGACACTTGTATTCATTGCCACAATGCTTCTATTAACGAGCAGTTTAACGAGTGTATACGCGATGTACCACATGAAGAACTTTTCCTTCGGCAAGATGCAGCTTTGGCTGGGAATTACGATTTTATTGGGGGCGGGCTTTTTAGGACTGGAAATCTATGAGTTCAAGCATTACACCCATGAATTTGGCTTTACCATCACAAGCTCTGCCCTCGGTTCTGCGTTTTACACGCTTGTCGGTACACACGGCGCCCACGTGGCATTTGGGCTTATGTGGATCAGCACGCTTATGATCCGCAATGCCAAGAGAGGGCTGAATCTGTATACGGCGCCTAAGTTTTACGTTGCCAGCCTTTATTGGCACTTTATTGATGTCGTGTGGGTCTTCATCTTTACCGTTGTATATTTAATGGGGATGGTGGGATAAACATGGTCGATAAAAAAAGCAGAGGGCATATTAATAGCGACCTTGAATTTAAGAAAAAAAAGCATGCCCGGGAGATGAAATATCAAGTCCTGTCTTTTGGTTTAATGATCGGTCTTACGATTGTTGCATTTCTGACTGTGGCCACGGACGGTGTCGGCAGCTGGTTTACGATTCCTTTCATTATTTTGCTAGCTGCAATTCAAGTCATTTTTCAGCTGTATTATTTCATGCATATGAATCAGAAAGGGCATGAGGCGCCGGCACTGTTTTTGTATTCAGGGGTGTTTGTCGCGTTTATCACTGTGCTTGCGTTTGTGACAATTATATGGTGGTAATTTGAAACAGCCGCCGGAGGTGAAGAAATGAATCAGTTGGAGATATTCGGGTTTCGCGCGATGTGGAGCCCTTATCTTTTTTGTATCCTGTTAGGCATTACGGCGCTTTATCTCTATTTTTACAGGCGAATGTCTTCAAAGCCAAATCGAATAACTGGTAAAGAGATGGTATGCTTTCTGTCGGCGATGCTGTTTTTATATGCAGCCGAGGGAAGCCCGGTTGATCTGCTCGGACATATTATGTTCAGCGCACATATGGTGCAGATGGCCGTCCTGTATTTGGTTGTCCCGCCGCTGTTAATCGCGGGAATTCCTGCATGGCTCTGGGAAAAAATCATTTTCAGGCCTTCAATCAAACCGTTTTTTTCCTTTTTTACGACGCCTTTAATTGCTTTGCTTTTGTTTAACGGCATTTTTTCTTTATATCATGTACCGCTTATATTTGATACTGTCAAAACGGATCCGTTTTACCATACATTAATCACTTGGCTTATCTTTGTGCTTGCGTTCTTCATGTGGTGGCCGCTTGTTCATAAGGTTGAGCGTCTACGGCAGCTCAGCGGCTTGATGAAGCTGGGTTATATTATGGCAGACGGTATGCTGCTCACACCTGCTTGCGCCTTGATCATGTTCAGCGGTGCACCGTTATACGCCACCTATACAGATCCGGCTGTATGGGCTGAGGCAATGAGGCTTTGTGTGCCAGCGGATATGATGGGGCAGGTCCCATTAACAGGGCCAGAGATGTTGAATACACTGCCTTTGTTAGAGGATCAGCAGCTCGGAGCCGTCATGATGAAAATCATTCAGGAAATTGTGTACGGTACTTTTTTGGCCATTATTTTTTTCCAATGGGTGAAGAAAGAAAGGGAAAAGGACGGGCAGGAGGAGCCGCCGTATATTCAGCAGACGATATCATAAAAGGTACAGCGAAATATGCTGTACCTTTTCGTTACATTTGAACTGTTTTTAACATGTTGGCTATGTCCTGAATCAGTGCCTTGCTTTTTGTCACAACCTGTACGGGAAACTCTTCCGTTTCTCCATATTCTACTCCATGAGGGTAGTAATGCTTTCCTAGGAGAGGGGACATTAATTGAATCACGGCGCGCCCGCTTCCGACATCGCCTTCTGCCGCAATGCCTTGTATCCGCAGGTAAAACGTACCCTCAATCGTCGAAAACTTCTTGTCATAGGTGACTCTCTCGTAATCCCATTGACCCGCTCTGATGAGACCTTTGCTTTCCATTAAGTCGTCTAGCCAGCTGAGCTCAGCCTTAACCCCTTCAAGTCCGCTTTCAGTAAACTTCAACACTGACCCCTCCTTATAAAAATTACCTTTCCTGACAATCATAGTATGAAAGCGTTAAACTTTCAATGAATCTTCTTCTTTTGAAAGTATGCAAAAATTAAATTTTGACGACAATAGCACTAGACTAAAGGAGGTTAAACGGATGACAAAAATAAAAGATCTGATGACAGCCGACTTGCAATATTGCACGGTATTAGATAATGTATATGAAGCTGCAGTAAAGATGAAGGACGCAAATGTAGGAGCGATTCCGGTAGTTGATGAGGACGGGGAAACATTGGTCGGCATCGTAACCGACCGCGATCTCGTATTAAGAGGAATCGCCATCAAAAAACCGAACTCGCAAAAAATCACTGACGCGATGACCGAAAAACCTGTCAGTGTGGAGGAAGATGCTTCAGTCGATGAGGTTCTTCATTTGATGGCATCGCATCAGCTCAGAAGGATACCAGTTACAAAAAATAAAAAACTGACTGGAATTGTCACGCTTGGTGATCTTTCTTTATCTGAGCAAACGAATGAACGTGCCGGCAGCGCCTTATCGGATATTTCCGAGGGTGATAATAGAGAAGAAGGCTTTTTTCATTAACACATAAATCTTTGACATGTTAAATAGGCTGTATTGTAATGGGATGTAAGCAAGAGATTGTGAATCGCCACGGGGGTGATAGATTGAAAAATATATTGAGAGCAATGGTTATCCTTTTGATTATCTGCGGAACCTATGTTCTGTTTATTCAATATGGATCTGTTCCTGAAAAGAAATCAAATGACAGCGAGCCTCAGGTGTCGAATGAGGAAGCGCAAAGCGGCAAACGAATACATATGCCGACTTCAGGGTTATTGTCCTTCATGGGCAAGCCCGCCGATGAAGTAACGAAAAAGCTTGGGGAACCTGAACGTATTGACCCTTCGGCTTATGATTACGATTGGTGGGTATACAATCAAGGGAAGGATCAATATATCCAAATCGGGGTATTAAACAATAAAGTGGTCACATTATTCGCGGCGGGTAATGATATTAACGCCAAGCCTTTCAAAATTGGAGAATCAACTGGCGAAGTATTCAAGACCACCCAGGTGGCACCATTTGTGAATGTAGAGTATAAAGGAAATTCCTATCGGTTTGAATTTTCTGAAGAAGATATCAATACAAGACCGACTGTAAAGGTAGGAAAGATGTATGTCCAGCTGTATATGGACAAATTTGAGGGGAAGCTATCCAGCATCAGGGCGTTTGATGCGCAGACCTTTGTAAAGCAAAGACCTTATGAGGTAGTGTACCGCGGGGAATTAATTAAACCGAAAGCTGTTTCAGATGAGAAATGGAAAAAGATCCAAACAACGAGCGAAAAGCAAATCCTTGATTTGACGAATGTCATACGCGTTAAACATGGACTTGCGAAGCTTGAGTGGGATCAGCCAACGGCGGAAGTGGCATTTGGGCATAGTGAGGATATGAAGGAAAATAATTATTTCTCCCATGTCTCTAAAAAATACGGCTCGCTGAAAGACCGCTTAGAAGAAGGGCATGTTGACTTTCAGCAAGCGGGAGAAAATATCGCATACAATTATGTGGACGGTCCGGCCGCTGTAGAAGGCTGGCTGAATAGCGAAGGCCATCGAAAAGCGCTTCTGAATTCAGATTATACGCATCTTGGTGTCGGAGTAGACCGGAAATATTACACCCAAAATTTTATTAAGCGATGGTAATGAAAGCCGCGGACGAATGGTTCCCGGCTTTTTCTATTTCCATACAAGCTGGTCTGAATGAATGTGCTGATAGCTTACAGATAAGGCCGTTTCCCATCCCTTCAGTCAGGCTTTTTCACCAGTGTATAGGGATATCGCTAAAAATTCATTTGGGAATGAATATAGGCGAACACAATGCCCGACAAAACGATACATTGTAGTAGGTAACGATTTTCGGAGGGGGTGAGGATTGTGGCGAATCAACATGCCAATCATTCAATCAATGACTTTAAACAATTCGTCAAAAAGCATCCCAAGCTGATAAAAGAAGTGCGCAAAGAACAAAGAAGCTGGCAGGACGTATATGAAAATTGGGTCCTCTTCGGGGAGAGCGACCCGATTTGGGATCCATATCGGGAACCGGAAGAAGCTTCTGAAGCTGTGCCTGAAACACCGCAAAAAAATGATTTTGTCTCGAAAATGGTGACAGCGGTGAAAAAGATGGATGTCAATCAAATGAACGAACAAATCAATAAAATGAGCCAGTCGATCTCATCGTTGCAAAGCCTTCTTAATACATTTTCCGGAAGCGGACAGAAGCATTCTCAGCCAGGCTCTGGACAGCATCCTTTTTCTTTTCGAAAGGATTAAAAAAGGGGAGCTCATATGCGCAAAGAGGTTCAGGAATATATTTTAGCAAACGAAGAACGGAAACGATTCATCAGAGAACAGCCGATATGGTACCGCAGGCTTTCAAGAAAACCGGATGATCTGCCCTCCTTTCAGCTTGAAATGATGAATTTTTATGAAAAAACCATTCCGCATCGGGTGAATCAGTTTACGAACGGGATTCAAATGGCGCAAATGATGATGCAAATGTTTCAAGCGATGCGGACAAAAGATTAAAAGGCCCCGAAAAAGGGTCTTTTTTCATGCGGACATAAGGTTTTGTATACGGCTGCGGTTAAGCATTTTCCAATTGGCTGGTTTCATGGTAAACTAACAATTGGAGGTGCATGTTATGTATGCGACGATGGAATCCGTGCGGCTTCAAAGTGAAGCTCAGCAGCTTGCCGAGATGATTCTGCAGTCGGAGACGGCTGAGAACTACCGCAATTGTTACAAGCGTCTCCAGGAAGATGAAGAGGCAGGGCGGATTATTCGTTCTTTTATTAAAATAAAAGAGCAGTATGAGGATGTACAGCGTTTTGGCAAATATCATCCTGACTATAGAGAAATATCCCGGAAAATGAGGGAGATCAAACGTGAGCTGGACCTGAACGATAAGGTGGCTGACTTCAAGAGAGCTGAAAATGAGCTCCAGTCCATTCTTGATGAGGTCAGCGTTGAGATTGGGACAGCTGTTTCGGAGCATGTGAAAGTTCCGACTGGGAACCCTTATTTTGACGGTTTGTCTTCATGCGGAGGCGGCTGCGGTTCAGGCGGAAGCTGCGGATGTAAAGTGTCCTGACGAGACTGGCCGTCTCGTCTTTTACATATAAGAGAAAACAGGCAGGTGATTGTATTGGAGAATAGGCGCCAGGGCATGGTTGTGTATCTGCACTCCCTAAAGCAGAGCAAAATGCTGAGGAAGTTCGGGAATGTGCACTATGTATCAAAACGATTAAAATATGTCGTACTGTACTGTGATATGAACCAAATTGAAAAAACAATGGACAAGATTGCGTCTTACTCATTTGTGAAAAAAGTGGAGCCTTCTTATAAACCGTTTTTAAAATTGGAATTCGAGTCAAAGCTTGATAAGGCAAAAGAATACGATTATAAAATCGGCATATAGCTATAAAAAAATCCCCGCAGGCATCTGCGGGGTCCTTCTATTCCTTAATATGTTAAGGAGAAGGCAAAGGGAGAGGAGAAACCGGAGGAAGAACTTATGGGGAAACGTAAGTCTTCTCCGCGGTTGGCAACAACATCCTCTAGATGCTGTTGCTTATAGTATGGACAAGGATCATGCTGCCTATACACCTGTTTATCAAGATTAGCGTTCATTGTTTGGAAGAATGCTTTATGTTAAGATAGGATTGATTTTTTTCTATGTACATAGCGGCGTCCGGCCGAATAAAGAAACAAAATAGCTTTTAGAAAAAGTGGTGTGGAACATGAGAGTAATTTCTGGATCAAAAAAAGGCCGTTCACTAAAGGCTGTACCCGGAACATCAACAAGACCGACAACCGACAAAGTGAAGGAATCCATTTTCAATATGATCGGCCCTTATTTTGACGGGGGCAGGGGACTTGACTTATTCGCAGGGAGCGGAGGTCTTGGAATCGAAGCGCTTTCACGCGGGTTTGAGCATTGTATATTCGTTGACCGTGATTTTAAAGCGATTCAAACGGTAAAATCTAATTTGAAAACGCTGGAGCTTACAAAACATGCACAGGTATACCGCAATGATGCGGAACGTGCTTTGCACGCTGCTGCTAAAAGAGAAAGCGGCTTTCGCGGAATTTTTCTCGATCCGCCGTATAAGGAACAAAAGCTGAAAGCACTTTTAACGCTGATTGACGAATATCAAATGCTGGAAGAAGACGGCTTTATCGTCGCTGAGCATGACAGAGAGGTCGAGCTTCCCGAAACCGTAGGAGATCTTGTGATGACAAGAAAAGAAACCTATGGGTTAACAGGTGTGGCGATTTATAAAAAGAGGGGGTAGTGAGGTGGCGAGTATAGCTGTCTGTCCCGGCAGTTTTGATCCGGTGACCTACGGGCATCTGGACATCATCAAACGCGGGGCGCATATTTTTGAACAAGTGTATGTATGTGTGCTGAATAATTCTTCAAAAAAGCCTTTGTTCAGTGTGGAAGAACGGTGTGAGCTTCTGAGAGAAGTGACAAAAGACATTCCGAACATAACAGTTGAAACATCGCAAGGCCTGTTAATTGATTATGCAAAAAGAAAAAATGCGAAAGCGATTTTAAGAGGCTTGAGAGCTGTATCTGATTTTGAATACGAGATGCAGGGGACGTCAGTAAACCGTGTGCTTGATGAATCCATCGAGACATTTTTTATGATGACAAACAATCAATATTCGTTTCTAAGTTCAAGCATCGTAAAAGAAGTGGCGAGATACAACGGCTCGGTATCAGAGTTTGTACCGCCGGAAGTAGAGCTGGCGCTTCAGCAAAAATTCAGACAAGGATGAGGGTTTTGACTCATCCTTTTTTTGTTCCGTTTGTCAGTCTGTAAGAAAAAATGATAATGTACGTAAACAGCGCGCATAGTGTGACAGCAGGTCCGATCTGCACAAGCAGATTCCAGCCATTTATAAAGGCAGTTGGCATGTCACTGCTGTTAAGAGATTTAAATACATACTGATATGGATCATGCCATGCCGTGTAAAGAGGTTTCCATAAAAGCATGACGAAGACAGCGGCATAAACGCCCTGCAGCAAACGTGCGATAAAGAATGGTTTAAATCTAATGTCGGTTTCCGATAAAATACCTGCCACCTGAGCTTGTACGGAAAAGCCGCTAAACCCAAGAATAAAGCTGACGATAATGGCTTTTTGCAGAAGAGAAACATCTGTCTCGCTGACAAGCTTGCTGCCTAATGTAATTTCAAACATCCCTGATAAAAGCGGAATGTCCAATTGAGTCGGAAGCTGAAACAAAGTCAGTGCTCCTTTTGTGAAAACAGACAAAACATCAGTCAGCTGGACCACTGACAACAGCCGATTGAAGACAGAAAATAAAATAATAAAGCCGCCTACCATAAGAAGCGTTTGAACAGAAGACGTCACGGCGTCGCCTAAAATTTTACCTAAGGGCCGTTTTTCTGCAAGTCTGGCGGTATGAAGAGCGTGTAAAGCATCTTTGACTGAAGGGAAAGGTATCGTTTTCTTTCTTCTGAGATGCTGCTCTTCCTTGCGGCCATAGGAGCGCATTGTTAAACCGACGGCAAGATTCCCCAAATAGTGTGCAGAAGCTAATAAAATGCCTAGTGATGCGTTTTGAAAGAAACCGACGGCAACAGCGCCGAAAATAAAGAGCGGGTTTGAAGAATTGGTAAACGACGCGAGCCGTTCTGCCTCTACTCTTGAAATCTGATTTTCCTGCCGCAGACGGGCAGTGAGTTTTGCGCCCGCTGGGTTTCCTGATGCCATTCCCATAGCAAGAACGAAGCCGCCGACACCCGGCACGCGAAAGATCGGCCGCATAAAAGGCTCAAGCAAAACACCGACAAACCGCACAATGCCAAAGCCGATTAAGAGTTCGGACAGAATAAAAAATGGCAGCAATGACGGAAACACAACCTCCCACCACATAGACAGCCCGGTTTTAGAGGCTTCGAATGAGGCCTGTGGATGTGAGATGACAGTCGCTGTTAAAAAAAGAAAAAACGAGGCAATCAAAAGTGTATTAATCTTCGACAAGTTCATTCTTACCTCCCCGATGCTAAAAATGCCCAATGACATGTATATCATGATAAAATAATGTATGATGTAAAACGGCCAAGCAGTACCTGTCCTCTTGATTCTTTGTACTAATATACGAGCATAGGGGTTCAGTTTAGACCATAGAATTCGGTATACAGGGAATTCAGGCAGGAGGTTAACGCTTTGGCCAAACCTAAAATCGGGTTAGCGTTAGGATCGGGAGGGGCCAGAGGGCTTGCTCATCTCGGTGTGCTTTCCAGTTTACATAAGCACCAAATTGAAGTGGATATGATTGCAGGAAGCAGCATGGGCGCTTTGGTGGGCAGTTTTTATGCCGCCGGACATGACGTGGCAACGATGAAAAAAGTAGCCAAAGCCTTTAAACGAAGGCTTTATGCTGATTATACGGTGCCGAAGCTCGGTTTTTTAAAAGGTGACCGCGTCAGACAGCTTGTGCATGCCTATACATTCGGAAAACCGATTGAAGAGCTCCAAATCCCGCTGGGCATTGTTGCGTGTGATCTACAGACGGGAGAAAAGATTGTGTTCCGAAAAGGATCAGTGTCAGATGCAGTGAGGGCCAGCATCAGCATCCCGGGTATCTTTATTCCGCAGCGGCTGGACGGACGCCTTCTTGTAGACGGCGCGGTCGTCGATCGAATTCCGGTTTCTGTTGTGAAAGACATGGGAGCTGATATTATCATCGCTTCGGATGTTTCCAGGGTTCGAAAAACTGAAACAGCAGTGCATATTTTTGATGTGATTATGCAAAGTATGGATATACTGCAAAATGAATTAGTGCGGCATCAAACAATTGCCGCAGATATCATGATTCGCCCTTCCCTTGAAACATACAGCTCAAGCTCGTTTGCCAATATTGAAGAAATGATATCGGCAGGCGAAGAGGCGACAAACCGAATGATCAGCAAGATAAGAAAAGAAATAGAGAATTGGGAGGGCTCATAATTTGCTACGTAAAAAACATTTTAGCTGGATGCTCGTCATCCTCATACTGATCGCCGTTTTATCATTTATAAAACTTCCATACTATATTACAAAACCGGGAGAAGCGACAGAGCTTGCTTCATTGATAAAAGTGGAGGGAGGCTACCCGGAAAAAGGAAGTCTGTCCTTAATGACTGTTAAAGTGGGACCGGCTAATCCATTTACATATGTGTGGGCAAAGATGCACCCTTATTATGAAATTGTTCCTGATGAGAGCATTAAGGAGGAAGGCGAATCAGATAAGGAGTATATGAAAAGACAGCTCCAAATGATGAAAAGCTCGCAAGAAAATGCGGTTATAGCCGCCTATCAAAAGGCAGGAAAAAAAGTCAGCTATTCCTTTAACGGCATATACGCAAGCTCAGTTGTAGAAAACATGCCGGCAAAAGGGAAAATAGAAGTCGGTGATAAAATCATCAGCGCAGACGGCAAAAACTATCAGTCTGCTGAAAAGCTGATTGATTATATCAGCAGCAAAAAAGCGGGAGATAAAGTCACGTTAAAGATCGAAAGAGAAGAAAAAGAAAAGCGTGTCACCCTTACGTTAAAACAATTTCCTGATGAGCCGGATCGGGCAGGAATCGGAGTTTCGCTTTATACAGACAGAAACGTGAAGGTAGAGCCTGATATTGATTTTGAAATCGAAAATATTGGCGGCCCGTCAGCAGGGTTAATGATGTCCCTTGAAATCTATAATCAGCTGACAAAACCAGACGAAACAAAAGGCTACGATATTGCGGGAACAGGTACGATTGATGTTGACGGAAAAGTAGGCCCGATCGGCGGCATTGATCAAAAAGTCGTCGCCGCAGACAAAGCCGGAAAAGACATTTTCTTCGCGCCAAATCAAAACGGCGCCAGCAATTCCGATTATAAGAACGCAGTAAAAACAGCAAAAGATATTGATTCAAATATGAAGATTGTGCCTGTTGATACCATGCAGGATGCGATTGATTATTTGAATAAGCTGAAAGCGAAAAGCACCTGATTCTCAGGTGCTTTTTCTATACATTTAAAAAGTGTTGTTCATCTTCGTCATATCGAATCGGTGCATGTCCGTATTCCTGTAGGTCAAACTCAGTTCTCAGCGGCTCTTCTATCGGCAGGCTGTAAATCCTGCTTGCTTTTACGTCCAGATCGAGAGCTGGATGGGAGAAAGAGGACAGTTTGCTGACAAGCGGAACAGACAGTGCTTTTTTCTTTTCGGATAAATAAGCCTGTCCTTTTTTCGTCATGCCGAGAAGCCTGATATACGGCGCCTTATCGTTGTCAAGCAGCTTTTGCATATCCTGTTTTTTTGTTCTGGTTAAAATGTGTGTATTCATCCGCTGGAGCCTTGTCCACGTATAGCGTTTTGTTTTCAGCAGTTCCATAAATTCCTGATAGGAGCTGGATTTTCTGATCGAACGAATAATTCTGTGCTCTAAACCTTCCTCCACCTCGTATACTTGCTGTAATTCCCGTGCCGTTACAGTTGAAAGGCTGTATTTTAAGTAAGAAAAGTAGCTTTCAGGTGTATGCCACAATCCGAAAGATTTGCGGTAAGCTGCTAATTCACGTGCAGATGCAGCAGGGAGAAAACGAAGGCAGGCTTCGAGATTCTGGCCAATCATCGCTTTTCTAATGCTTGTGGCACTTGCTATATGGTTTTCGCCTTCAGGGAGATCGGCATCATGATAGTCCGAAGAGATTCGTGCCGTAGTATAAGGTTTCATAGGATATCCCCCGGTTAGAATCGAGGTCACATACTGGTATCCCAAAATGTTATTTGGTTTTGACAAGTCAAGTGCACTTTCAGTATGCAAAATGGAGCTGAAGGCGATAGCCGCCGCTGCTGGGTAACTGGCCCCCTTTTTAAGTTCTTCTTTAATTCGGTCATTCAATATATGTTTATGCTCATCAATAAGCTGTGATGTTTCTAAAAAAGGCTTGATATCCCCATTTTCACTCCCGAAAAACAGCGCCTCACATTCAAGTTCGTTCAGGATGGAAACACTGCCGCGTGCAAAAATGTCTGCTTTTTGCACGGCATAAAGATAAGGCAGCTCAATGACAAGATCAACTCCGCTTTGCAGCGCCATTTTTGTTCGGGCCCATTTTGATACAACAGCGGGTTCCCCGCGCTGTAAAAAATGCCCGCTCATGACCGCCACAGCCGTGTCACATCCGGTTTGCCGCTTTGCTGTTTGGGCATGATAAAGGTGACCGTTATGAAAGGGATTATATTCAACCACCAATCCGACAGCTTTCATATTTTTTCCGCCTTTCTTGCTATGTTTAAAAACGTATGGTACATTTGCAAATGAAAACTCTTACGCCTTATTTTTGTTTTAAGTGTATGCATAGCATATTCCGCTGTCAACGATACTTCAATGGCAGCATTATGCTGTAAAGAAAAAATATTGACAAAAACAATCTTAAAAGCTATAATCATGTTTGTTGCTTTCCTGAGGTGATACAAATGAAATGGACGATTTATCAGCTGCATCAAATGCCAAAACAAAGTTTTGAGTTTGATGAAACAGTTGAGTTAAATGAGCTGACAAAGCTGAATTCTGACATTCGCCGCATTTCTCCCGTCCGGGTGAAGGGCAGAGCGGATATCAAATCCAAACAGGTTTCGTTTGATTTTACAATTTCAGGCGAAATGATTTTGCCATGCTCAAGAACACTCGTTGATGTCCCGTATCCATTTGAAATTTCAACAAAAGAACTGTTTATATTTCATCACACGGATGATATAGAAGATGATGACGTTCACATTGTTGAGGACGATACTATCGACTTAACTCCGATCGTGAAAGAAGAAATTCTTTTAGAAATCCCTATGCAAATCTTTTGTGAATCTGAACAAGAAAAAGGAGCTGCTCCTCAAGAAGGAAAGGATTGGCAAGTTATTTCGGAAGAAGACAAGAAGAATCAAGTTGATCCGAGACTTGCAGCCCTTGAAAAGCTCTTAAAACAAGATGATGAATCTTAACTCTTTAAGGAGGTGGGAATAATGGCTGTACCTTTTAGAAGAACTTCTAAAATGAAGAAAAGATTGCGCCGTACACATTTCAAACTTAATGTACCTGGTATGACAGAATGTCCGTCATGCGGAGAGATGAAGTTGTCTCACCGTGTATGCAAAGCATGCGGATCATACAACGGCAAAGACATAAATGTAAAAAGTAACTAATAAGAAAAGCGCGGGGTGAAAGCCCTGCGCTTTTTCTTTTTCTCTTCCTGTCAGCTTGCGGAAAATTTGTGAGTGCAAATAGTCTATCTAATCTATTACCGGCATATGTATGAGATAAATAAGCTGACATGGAGGGAGATTGAATTTGACCATTACAAGACAAGATGCTTGGACTCAGGATGAGGATTTGCTGCTGGCAGAAGTGGTGCTTCGTCATATTCGAGAGGGAGGAACACAGCTTTCAGCCTTTGAGGAGGTTGGAAGGGCGCTGACCAGAACCGCGGCAGCCTGTGGTTTCAGGTGGAACTCATATGTGAGAAAACAATACCAGTCAGGTATAGAGCTTGCAAAAAAGCAAAGGAAAGAACTGAGAAAGCAAATCGGCGTTCATTCGGTCAATATGCCGAATTCCATGAAGCAGACTGCCTCGGCATCGTCGGAAGGAAAACGAGATTTGTCCATTCAGGATGTTATTCAATTTCTCGAACAATTCAAAGAAGCGCCGTCTGCACAAGAATTTCAGCTTGAAAGGGAAAAATTGAGGGAGCAAATCCAATCGCTGCAAAAAGAGCTTGAGGATTTGCGGAGTGAAAATCAGACATTGCGGAATCAGCTAGAGATGACAGAAGAGGATTACAAGGCACTGATCGATATCATGGATCGGGCCAGAAAAATGGTTGTTTCGAAGGAAGACGGAAGAATGAAAAAAGCGGCTCAAGAAACGTAAAGAAACGCCTGAAATGAACCGGCCCTATAGTAAGAATAGGCCGGTTGTTTTGATTTCTATGCAGACTCTCCTGGTGTCATTTCGTGATCCATATCAGGATGCCAGATGAGCGGGTTTTCCCCTTTGTCCCTCGCCATATCATACTTAACAGTTTTAAAGTTCATTTTGTTCCAAAATTCCGCTGATTTCATTCTCGGATTTGTCCGGATCGGCATTTTGAATGATTTTGCAAATTCAACCAAGGCTCTCCCGTATCCCCTGTTCTGGTAGCCCGGAAGAACCTCAAGCTTCCACAGCTCCAAATAATCCTGGCGGTTGTCAAAATAGGGATTCGATTTGCCGTTAACTTGATACAGACTCATTCGTGCTACAAGTTTATCGCCAAAATAAATCCCGTAAAAAGGCGAGGTGCTGTCATTTTCAATAATATTATCCTGAAGTTCTTCAAGCATTGAAAGCTCCTGAATGCCGTATTCTTTGAATTTCTTGAATTCTTCCAGCGTTTTATAGTTGATAAGCAGACGTTCTACCTTTGTCAAACAAATCTCCCCCTTTGGTGTTTCTACATATATTGTAAACGCTTTATTTAAAAAATCCAAATATTTAAACTTTAATTTTAAGCACATGGGATCTTTGAGAAGTAATTTCTTCTTACTTCTGCTATGATAATACGTAAATGCTAAATTGGGTGTGACATCATGAAAATTGGAATTATCGGCGGAGGCTCCGTCGGTCTTTTATGCGCCTATTATTTGTCACTTTATCACGACGTGACTGTTGTGACGAGGCGGCAAGAACAGGCTGCGGCCATTCAGTCTGAAGGAATCCGGCTTTATAAAGGCGGGGAGGAATTCAGGGCTGATTGCAGTGCGGACACGAGTATCAATTCGGACTTTGACCTGCTTGTCGTGACAGTGAAGCAGCATCAGCTTCAATCTGTTTTTTCGTCGCTTGAACGAATCGGGAAGACGAATATATTATTTTTGCAAAACGGCATGGGGCATATCCACGACCTAAAAGACTGGCACGTTGGCCATTCCATTTATGTTGGAATCGTTGAGCACGGAGCTGTAAGAAAATCGGATACAGCTGTTGATCATACAGGCCTAGGTGCGATAAAATGGAGCGCGTTCGACGATGCTGAACCAGACCGGCTGAACATCATGTTTCAGCATAACCATTCGGATTTTCCGATTTATTATGAGACGGATTGGTACCGTCTGCTGACGGGCAAGCTGATTGTAAATGCGTGTATTAATCCTTTAACTGCGTTATTGCAGGTGAAAAATGGAGAACTGCTGGCAACGCCAGCTTATCTGGCTTTTATGAAGCTGGTATTTCAGGAGGCATGCCGCATTTTAAAACTTGAAAACGAAGAAAAGGCTTGGGAGCGGGTTCAGGCCGTTTGTGGGCAAACGAAAGAGAATCGTTCATCCATGTTGGTTGACGTCATTGGAGGCCGGCAGACGGAAGCTGACGCCATTATCGGATACTTATTGAAGGAAGCAAGTCTTCAAGGTCTTGATGCAGTCCACCTAGAGTTTTTATATGGC
Source organism: Bacillus sp. LM 4-2 (assembly GCF_000978495.1). NCBI lineage: Bacteria > Bacillati > Bacillota > Bacilli > Caryophanales > Bacillaceae > Bacillus > Bacillus sp. LM 4-2. Next base: position 1,552,026 of record NZ_CP011101.1, read on the forward strand.
AGCATCAAAGCATTGGAGCGAAATACAAACAAAGTCTTTTGAGCTTTTTCGGTAACATGCTATACTCATTTCGGATCACTAACTATTTATTGGAGAAAGGAAGTTCTAGAAGATGCAGCTAACTGAACTTTCCATCAAAAATCAGAATGTGTTTGTACAGCACTATATAGATGGCAAAGAAGAAATGTCTTCTTTTTTTGATTACAGTATTCATCATAAGGACATGTGGCGAGAAAGACTGGAAGACTTATCTTCCCGGTTTTTCGCAAGAGAGGAATTGGCGGCGTACTTAACCTCTTACCATAATAAATTCGGTTCAAGTGCGATGCAGTCTGCTATTGAGAAGCTGAAGGACCCGTCAAGTGCCGCTGTAGTCGGCGGACAGCAGGCAGGACTTTTAACAGGACCGCTTTACACCATACATAAAATCATTTCAATCATTGTTTTAGCAAAGCAACAAGAAAAGGAACTGCAAGTGCCTGTCATACCAATCTTCTGGGTGGCTGGAGAAGACCACGATTTGGATGAGATTAATTTTGTTCACACATCTGAAGAGAATGGGCCTGTGAAAAAAAAGCTGCCTCAGTCGTATTGGAAGAAATCATCAGCAGCGAGTACATCGCTTGATCAGGAAAAGTGTGCCGCGTGGATAGATGATGTTTTTGCCGCTTTTGAAGAAACAGACCATACGAATACACTTCTCGACAATGTGAAACGATGTTTAAGGGAATCTGTTACGTTTACTGACTTCTTTGAGCTGCTGATCGCGGATTTGTTCCAAGAAGAGGGCTTAGTTTTATTAAATTCTGGAGATCCGGGGATTAAAAAGCTGGAAACGGCCATGTTCCAAAAGATTCTTCGAGAAAATGATGAACTCGCCCGCGCTGTATCAGATCAGCAGGCCTTCATGCGTCAAGCAGGCTACAAACCGATTATCGAGTCCGGAAAAGAGCAGGCGAATCTGTTTTATGAATACGAAGAAGAGCGTTTTTTAATTGAAAAAGACAACGGCCGATTTGTCATCAAAGAGCTTGATCTAGGATGGACGAGGGATGAACTTCATACACATATGGAAGAACATCCAGAGCGTTTCAGCAACAATGTTGTAACGAGACCGTTAATGCAGGAATTTCTCATTCCGACTTTAGCATTTATTGCAGGGCCTGGGGAAATCAATTATTGGGGCGAGCTCAAACAGGCATTTGCGGTGATGGGCTTCAAAATGCCTCCTGTCATGCCAAGGCTGAACATTACGATACTTGAGCGGCATATTGAGAAAAAACTGGTTGAACGGAATATCTCATTACAAGACGCGATTGAGCGCGGAACGGAGAATCAAAGAGAGACATACTTCGAGCGCCAGATTCCGGAAGAGTTTACGGCGGTGATGGATCAGGCGAAAAGCCAAATTGAAGCGATTCACAAAACGGTCCGGCAGGAGGCGTTAAAGGTTGATCAAAGCTTGGAACCTTTACTCCTGAAAAATGCCGCTTTTATACAGGATCAGCTTCAATTCTTAGAGCGCACGGTGATGAAGCGAATTGAAGAAAAAGAAGGCTACGTCTTGAAGGATTATGAAAGAATTCAAAATAGCATTAAGCCGCTTCTTGCGCCGCAAGAACGGATTTGGAATATCATGTATTATTTGAACAGGTACGGTCCAAAATTCTTCACGACATTCAAGAATCTGCCATTTTCTTTTCAAAATCAACATCAAGTTGTCAAACTTTGAAATAAAGTTTTAAAGAACCCCGACTAGTTCAGGGTTTTTTTTTATGGGTAAACAGTGTAAAATGAAGTTGTGGAGCGAAGTGGTGAATAGTGGTGAGTTAAGGAGAGAAAGTGGGGCAAGAGATCATGTTTATGGGTGAATATCAGCATACCATCGATGCGAAAGGCCGCATGATCGTACCCGCTAAATTCAGAGAAGGCCTAGGTGAGCAATTTGTGCTGACTAGAGGACTTGACCAATGTCTCTTCGGCTACCCTATGCACGAATGGAAACAAATTGAAGAAAAACTAAAAGCTCTTCCTCTCACAAAGAAAGATGCCCGCGCGTTTACCCGTTTCTTCTTTTCAGGGGCGACTGAATGCGAACTGGACAAGCAAGGCAGGGTAAATATCGCATCATCTCTATTGAATTACGCCAAACTGGAAAAAGAATGTGTTGTTATCGGGGTTTCTAATCGAATTGAATTGTGGAGTAAAGTAATTTGGGAACAATACACAGAAGAGCAAGAAGATTCATTTGCTGAAATTGCTGAAAACATGATTGGGTTTGATATATAATGATTCTTCGTGTATAACACTCTAAAAACAATTTCAATTCATCCTGATAAAAGGTGGGACCAACACAATATGTTTCAACACAAGACAGTACTTCTTCGTGAAACCGTAGACGGACTCAATATTAAGCCGGACGGTACATATGTAGACTGCACACTCGGCGGAGCTGGGCACAGTACATACTTATTGCAGCAGTTATCCGAGAAGGGGCGTTTAATCGCTTTTGACCAAGATGATACGGCATTACAGCATGCTAAAGAAGTGTTGTCCGACTATAAAGGACAGCTCATTCTGATGAAAAGCAATTTCAGGTATTTAAAAGAATGTTTGAATGAACAAGGCATTACAGAAGTAGACGGTGTTTTATTTGATTTAGGGGTGTCCTCTCCGCAGTTGGATACACCGGAGCGCGGATTCAGTTACCATCATGACGCACCGTTGGACATGAGGATGGACCAGTCGGCTACGCTTACGGCGAAAGAAGTCGTTAATGAGTGGCGCTATGAGGATCTCGTCCGTATTTTCTTTAAATACGGAGAAGAGAAGTTCAGTAAACAGATCGCCAGAAAAATTGAGGAGGCAAGAATGAAGTCTCCTATTCAAACTACGGGCCAACTGGTCGATCTAATAAAAGACGCGATTCCCGCTCCAGCGAGAAGGAGCGGCGGACATCCCGCTAAACGCGTGTTTCAGGCAATCAGAATTGCCGTAAACGATGAACTTAGGGTGTTTGAAGAAGCTTTGGAGCAGGCAATTGAGGTTCTGAAGCCAGGGGGCAGGGTATCGGTCATTACCTTCCACTCGCTAGAAGACAGAATTTGCAAAACCACTTTTAAAGAAAAGTCGTCGCTTCCGGAACTTCCTCCGGGACTTCCTGTTATACCGGAAGAGTTTGAACCGGAGCTGAAGCTCATCACACGAAAACCGATTACGGCATCTCAAGAAGAGCTTGAAGAGAACAACCGGGCTCGTTCTGCCAAGCTTCGGATTGCTGAAAAAAGAAAATAACGAAACGCGAACGCAAAATTAAAAGGAGGTCATCAGCCTATGAGCAATTTAGCTTACCAACCAGAGAAACAGCAGCGGCATGCGATCAGTCCTGAGAAAAAAGTGATTGTCAAGAAAAGGGCTTCCATTACTCTCGGAGAAAAAGTGCTTCTTGTCCTCTTTGCTGCGGCGGTGCTCAGCGTATCGCTTTTGATCGTATCGAAGGCGTATGCGGCATATCAAACCAATATTGAGGTGCAAAAGCTTGAGGAGCAAATTTCATCCGAAAATAAGCAAATTGGTGACCTCGAAAAAAGCGTTGCTGATTTAAGCAAACCGCAGCGCATTATGGACATTGCGAAAAAGAACGGCTTGAATTTAAAAGATAAAAAAGTGAAAAACATACAGGAATGATTCAAATGCCAAAAAAGAATAAATTTATGAATAGAGGAGCAGCGATTCTAAGTATTTGTTTCGCTCTCTTTTTCTTTGTCATCCTGGGGAGAATGGCATATATTCAAATAACCGGAAAAGCGAACGGCGAAGTGCTTGCGACAAAAGCGACAGAGCAGCATGAAAAGAAACGGACCATCGAAGCGAGCCGCGGCTCGATTTTAGACCGAAAAGGAAAAGTCATTGCAGAGGACACAGCGACGTATAAACTGATTGCGATTCTCGATAAAAAAATGACCACTGATGTCAAGCATCCTCAGCATGTTGTAAACAAAGAAAAAACGGCAGAAGCATTGTCTAAAGTGATAAACTTGGACAAGGCCGACATCCTTGATATCTTAAATAAGGAGGATGCAAAACAAGTCGAGTTTGGCTCAGCTGGCCGGGATATTACGTATTCGCAAAAGCAAAAAATCGAAAAGCTGAAACTCCCGGGCATTTCATTTTTACGGGATACAAAACGCTATTATCCAAACGGTGTTTTTGCATCCAATTTAATCGGCTATGCCGAGGTTGATCAAGACACAAATGAAATTTCCGGCGCGATGGGGTTAGAAAAAGTGCTGGATAAGTATTTGAAGGAGCGGGACGGATATGTGACATATGAAAGCGACAAATCCGGCTGGGAGCTCCCGAACAGCAAAAATAAAATTACAGCGCCAAAAAATGGTGACAATGTATATTTAACCATTGACCAGAAAATTCAAACCTTTTTGGAAGACAGCATGACAAAAGTGGCGCAAAAGTATAATCCGAAAAAAATCATGGCCGCAGTCGTTGATCCGAAAACGGGCAAAGTCCTTGCCATGGGACAGCGCCCAAGCTTTGATCCGAACAAGCGCGATGTGACAAACTACTATAATGATTTGATTTCATATGCGTATGAGCCCGGATCCACGATGAAGATCTTTACACTTGCTGCTGCGATGCAGGAAAACGTGTTTAATGCGAACGAAAAATATAAATCAGGGACATTTGAAGTTGGCGGAGCACCTGTTAAGGATCACAATAACGGTGTAGGCTGGGGTCCGACAACATATCATGACGGCGTCCTAAGGTCGTCGAATGTCGCTTTTGCGAAACTGGCGAAAGAAAAGCTGGGATATGACCGCCTCAATCAATATTTGCACAAATTCAATTTTTACCAGAAAACAGGTATTGATTTGCCTGGAGAAGTCTCCAGCAAAATCAACTTTAAATATGAATTTGATAAGGCGTCAACTGCATATGGCCAAGCGTCTGCGGTCACACCAATTCAGCAGATTCAGGCCGCAACGGCAATTGCAAATGACGGCAAAATGATGAAACCTTATGTGATTGACCATATCGTTGATCCCGATAAAGATAAAACTATTTATCAAAATAAGCCGGAATCAGCCGGAACCCCAATTTCTGCAAGCACAGCGAAAAAGGTGCGGGATATATTGGGAGAAGTTGTTACGTCGAAAATCGGAACAGGGCAAGCATATAAAATCGAAGGTTTTGATGTTGCCGGGAAAACAGGTACTGCGCAAATAGCCGGTAAAGGCGGATATTTAGACGGCACAGATAACTATATCTTTTCTTTTATGGGTATGGCGCCAAAAGATGATCCTGAGCTTTTAATTTATGTTGCTGTACAGCAGCCGCAACTAAAAGCAGGACAAAGCAGTTCAGATCCAGTATCAGAAATCTTCAATCCAACAATGAAAAATAGCCTGCACTACCTAAACATCGAACCAACTGAAAAATCTGACTCAGATAAGGAAGAAACAAAAGCGCAGACAATGCCTGATTTAACAGATCAAACGGTAGCTGCTGCTCAAAAGAAAGCAAAAGAGGAGAATCTCACACCAATTGTCATCGGCAGTGATGTCGCTGTAAAAGAACAGTATCCGAAAGCGGATGAGGAAGTTCTCACCAATCAAAAGGTCTTCCTGAAAACGGGCGGCAAAATCAAAATGCCTGATATGACAGGCTGGTCGAGAAGAGAGGTTCTGCAGTACGGCGAGCTCGCGGGAATTCATATTGAAGTAAGCGGACAAGGCTACGCTGTCAGCCAAAGTGTTAAGAAAGACAAAGAAATCAAAGACAAAACCGTAATCAAGGTTAAGTTTAAAAATCCTGATTAAAAAGAAAGCCGTCGTTATGCAGGCTTTCTTTTTTTATGCCTTCAGAGGAGCATCGTTCTACCTGTCCAAATTCAGGCATAAAATGAAACAAGCCTAAATAAGGAGTGAACGGTCTCTTGCGCGTCTCGAATGTAACGGTTAGAAAACGTTTATTATTTGTTTTGCTTTTTGGCGTGATCGTGTTTCTGATCATTGATACAAGGCTGGGGTATGTTCAGTTTGTGATGGGCGAAAAACTGACTTCGCTAGCGAAAGATTCCTGGAGCCGGAACTTGCCGTTTGAGCCGGAGAGAGGCGAGATTCTGGATCGGAATGGTGTGAAGCTCGCAACAAATAAAAGTGCGCCGACCGTATTCGTCGTGCCGCGCCAAGTTCAGAATCCGATGAAAACGAGCAAGCAGCTTGCGGCGGTGCTCAATATGTCAGAAGAAAAAGTATATAAACATGTGACAAAAAAAGCGTCAATCGAAAAGATTACTCCTGAAGGGAGAAAAATTTCAAATGAGAAGGCGAAAGAAATCAAAGCGCTTGATTTAAAAGGTGTGTATGTTGCGGAGGACAGTATCCGTCATTACCCGTTCGGCAGCTTTTTATCTCATGTGCTTGGATTTGCAGGAATTGACAACCAAGGGCTCCTTGGACTTGAAGCCTATTACGACGATGATTTAAAAGGGGAAAAAGGTTCTGTTAAGTTTTATACAGATGCCAAGGGGAAGAAGATGCCTGATGAAGCGGATGACTATACGCCGCCTAAGGATGGGCTTGATATGAAGCTGACGGTTGATTCAAAGGTCCAGACGATAATGGAAAGAGAGCTTGATAACGCTGAGGCCAAATATCATCCGGACGGCATGATTGCTGTAGCCATGAATCCCAAAAACGGAGAAATTTTGGGGATGTCTAGCAGGCCTGACTTCGACCCTGCTGATTACCAATCTGTTGATCCGTCCGTCTACAATCGAAATCTGCCAGTATGGAGCACGTATGAACCGGGATCTACCTTTAAAATTATTACACTTGCAGCAGCCCTTGAAGAGCAAAAAGTAAATTTGAAACGGGATCAATTTTATGATAAAGGGCATGCGGAAGTGGACGGAGCGAGACTGCGGTGCTGGAAAAGAGGCGGGCACGGGCTGCAGACGTATCTGGAAGTTGTGCAGAACTCCTGCAACCCGGGGTTTGTTGAATTAGGCGAGCGCTTAGGAAAGGAAAAGCTTTTCAAATATATCAAAGACTTTGGTTTTGGACAAAAAACGGGGATTGATCTCCAAGGCGAGGGAACAGGCATCTTATTCCCGCTTGAGAGAGTGGGCCCGGTGGAGCAAGCAACTACGGCTTTCGGACAGGGAGTATCCGTCACGCCGATTCAGCAGGTTGCAGCAGTATCCGCCGCTGTAAACGGAGGAACGCTCTACACACCTTATATTGCAAAGGAATGGATCGATCCTGTTACGAAGAAAACGGTCAAAAAACAATCACCAATCGCAAAGAAACAAGTCATTTCTGAGGAAACATCCAAACAAATCCGCTATGCTCTAGAAAGCGTCGTCGCAGAAGGAACCGGCCGCAATGCATTTGTAGAAGGATATCGTGTCGGAGGAAAAACGGGAACTGCACAAAAGGTTAAAGATGGAAAATATCTTGAAAACAACCATATTGTATCATTTATTGGTTTCGCGCCCGCTGATGATCCGAGTCTAGTCGTCTACGTTGCGGTGGATAACCCGAAAGGCACGATTCAGTTTGGCGGAACGGTTGCAGCGCCTATTGTCGGAAATATTATGAGAGACAGTCTGCCGGAACTTGGTGTGAAGCCCCGGAAAAATCAAATCGAGAAAAAATACCAATGGAACGACACAAAAACAATAGAAGTTCCGAATGTTGTAGGGATGTCTGTCTCAGATCTTGAGTCACTATTGGTGAATCTCAATGTGGATGCTTCCGGGAAAGGGAGCAAAATCGTTAAACAATCGCCAGCTGCCGGAACGAAAGTAAAAGAAGGCTCAAAGATACGCGTGTATTTGACTGAAGAAGATGAAAAGGAGGCAGCCGATTGATTCGGGCTGCCTATTCTTTTATTGCAGAAAAAATGCTGATATCTTTCAAGATTAGCTGGATGTATCCTTTTATTTACGCTAAAATATGAACTGTATGCTTAAAATCATTACCACATCATTTGATGTGACTTCAATGATAAAAAGAACGAATTAGAATGTTGAGAGGTTTGATACGATGAAACTTACAAAGCTGCTTACATACTTAACAACCGAACCTTCTGTAAACGACTCACAAGACCCTGAAATAACTTCAATTGAGATGGACTCCAGGGAAGTAAAGAAAGGGAGTCTTTTTGTATGTGTAAAAGGGTATACGGTGGATGGCCACGATTTTGCGCAAAAAGCAGTAGAAAACGGTGCAGCGGCTATTGTGGCAGAAAGAGAGGTCGATGTGAATGTTCCTGTTATTATTGTCCGGCAGTCACTTCGCGCGCTCAGCGTTTTGTCTGATGCGTTTTACGGACAGCCGACGAAGAAGCTTCAGCTGATTGGGATAACAGGGACAAACGGCAAAACATCAACGACCCACATGGTCGATGAGATTCTGAAAAAAGCGGGAAAACGCACAGGCTTGATCGGTACAATGTACATGAAAATCGGAGACGAAACACTTCCTGTTAAAAACACGACTCCGGAAAGCGTCACGCTGCAGAAAACGTTTAAGAAAATGAATGACAAGCATGTTGACACTGCAATCATGGAGGTTTCTTCCCACGCTTTGTCTTTAGGACGCGTCCATGGCTGTGATTATGATATTGCCGTGTTTACGAATTTAACACAGGACCATCTGGACTATCATAAAACGATGGATGAGTACCGGCATGCAAAAAGCTTGCTCTTTTCCCAACTTGGCGGGGCTTTCAACCATGAACATCCAAAGCGTGCCGTCCTGAATGCTGACGATGAGGCGAGCGCTTATTTTGAAAAGGTAACAGCTGCGCATATCTCTACATACGGAATTAAAAACGATGCTGATGTGATGGCGAAGAACATCAGTATCACTGCACAGGGCACAAGCTTTGATCTCGTGACAAACAAAGGCACGAAGCACATCACGATGTCTCTCGTCGGACAATTTAATGTGTATAACGTGCTGGCCGCTGTTGCGACATGTATTGCAGCAGGCATACCGTTTGAAATCATCACTGAGGCTGTTGAAGAATTGCATGGTGTAAGAGGCCGTTTTGAATTGGTCAATCAGCAGCAGGAGTTTCCTGTCATTGTAGACTACGCGCACACACCGGACAGCCTTGAAAATGTGCTGGAGACATGCAGAGACATGACGGAAGGAAAGCTATTTGTCGTTGTCGGCTGCGGAGGAGACAGAGATAAGACGAAGCGCCCGAAAATGGCTAAAATTGCTGTGGAGCTGGCTGACGAGCCGATTTTCACGTCAGATAACCCGAGAAGCGAAGATCCTCGCGCGATTTTAAGAGATATGGAAGCCGGAGTAGAGAACGCATACTATCACAGTATTGCAAACCGCGAGCAGGCGATCTTTTTCGCAATTGCCAATGCCAAAAAAGGCGACGTTGTCCTCATTGCCGGAAAAGGACATGAAACCTATCAGCAGATCGGAAATGAAACTTTCGATTTTGATGATGCTGAAGTAGCGGCGAGAGCCATTGTTGAACTCAATAAGAATAAGACGAATTCATAGGAAAGAGATGTTACTGAATAATGGAGCTTGAAAAGATTTTTCATATGGAAAAAAATCATGAATATGATAACTACGTATGTCGTTTGAAAGAAACAGGAGGAGAAAAGGACAATGCTTGAGCAAGTCATTCTGTTTACAATTTTAATGGGGTTTTTAATTAGTGTTCTGCTCTCTCCGATTCTTATTCCGTTTTTAAGAAGATTAAAATTCGGCCAGAGTATTAGAGAAGAAGGACCGAAATCACATCAGAAAAAATCAGGGACACCGACAATGGGCGGGGTCATGATTATACTTTCTATCATAGTGACAACAATTGTTATGACACAGAAGTTTTCAGAAATAAGCCCCGAAATGGTGCTGCTTCTGTTTGTTACGCTAGGCTACGGTTTGCTTGGCTTTTTAGATGATTACATCAAGGTTGTCATGAAGCGCAATCTTGGATTGACATCAAAGCAAAAGCTGATCGGACAAATTATTATTGCAGTTGTATTTTACGCCGTGTATCATTACTACAATTTTGCGACGGATATTCGCATTCCTGGAACTGACTTATCATTTGATCTTGGCTGGGCTTACTTTATCCTTGTGCTCTTTATGCTTGTCGGCGGATCAAACGCAGTTAACCTGACTGACGGCCTTGACGGGTTATTATCCGGTACTGCGGCGATTGCCTTTGGCGCCTTTGCCATTCTGGCATGGAATCAGTCTCAATATGACGTAGCGATTTTCTCAGTTGCCGTTGTCGGTGCAGTTCTGGGCTTCCTTGTATTTAATGCTCATCCGGCCAAAGTTTTTATGGGAGATACGGGATCGCTTGCATTGGGAGGAGCAATCGTTACCATTGCCATTTTAACGAAATTAGAGATCCTGCTGGTTATCATCGGCGGTGTATTCGTTATCGAGACATTATCTGTTATTTTGCAGGTCATCAGCTTTAAAACGACAGGTAAACGAATCTTTAAAATGAGTCCGCTTCATCACCATTATGAGCTTGTCGGCTGGTCTGAATGGAGAGTAGTCGTGACGTTTTGGGCTGCGGGACTTTTGCTTGCCGTTTTAGGAATTTACATCGAGGTGTGGTTATAAGTGGAAAATGATCAATTTTTACAGAAACAGCATTTTTTAATCCTTGGGCTTGCGAAAAGCGGATATGCGGCGGCCTCCATTCTTCATGAAAAAGGCATTTATGTTGCAGTCAATGACCAAAAGCCTTTTGAAGAAAATGAACCGGCACAAAAGCTTTCTGAAAAAGGAATCGAAGTTGTTTGCGGAGAGCATCCAGTTTCTCTGTTCGATCAGCATCAAATCACGATTCTGATCAAAAACCCGGGAATTCCTTATGAAAATATTATGGTTCAGGAAGCGGAGAAACGAGGCATTCCGGTTTGGACGGAAATTGAGCTCGCTTACTACCTGACCAGCGCCAAGTTTATTGGGATTACCGGATCGAACGGTAAAACGACCACGACAACGCTAATTTACGAAATGCTCAAAGCTGGCTCGCAAAAAGCACTGATTGCCGGAAACATCGGCACAGTCGCAAGTGAGGTTGCCTATCATGCTGATGGAGATGAATGGATCGTTACTGAACTGTCTTCGTTTCAGCTGATGGGAACACACGCTTTCAGACCGGAAATCAGCCTGATTTTAAATGTATTTGACGCCCATCTGGATTATCACCATACGCGCGAAAACTATGAAAAAGCGAAACAGAAAGTGTACCTTCATCAGACTGCTTCAGATAAAGCCATTGTCAACCAGGATGATGAAACCGTCGTGCGTCTTGCTGAAGCCGGAAAAGCCGAAATCGTCCCATTTTCAGTCAGCAAAACGCTTGAACAGGGCGCATATGTAAAAGACAGTATGATTATGTTTAACGGCGAAGCCATTCTTCCTTTGGAAGAGGTTGTGCTGCCCGGTGCTCATAACCTGGAGAACATTTTAGCAGCTATTGCAGTTGTGAAAACGGCAGGAGCATCCAATGAGGCGGTTAAAAAGGTGCTGACAAGCTTTACTGGTGTGAAGCACCGCCTCCAATATGTCACAACTGTGAGTGGCCGCAAATTTTATAACGACAGTAAAGCAACAAACATTCTGGCGACAAGCAAGGCGCTTTCAGCTTTTGATAAGCCGGTCATTCTGCTTGCGGGCGGACTGGATCGCGGAAATGGGTTTGATGACTTGAAACCTTATATGAAGCATGTCAAAGCAGTGCTTACATTTGGCCAGACGGCGCCAAAACTCGAGAAACTCGGCAATGAACTGGGAATACAACATGTCAAACGTGTCGATAATGTTGAACAAGCAGTATCTGCGGCGTTTGCGTTCTCAAATGAAGGAGATGTCATCCTGCTGTCACCCGCGTGTGCGAGCTGGGATCAATTCAAAACATTTGAAGAACGCGGTGACATGTTTATAGATGCCGTGCATATGCTTAAGTAAGGGCTTGTCTTGAAGTAAATCGGCAGCCCTAATGACTTTAAGCTTGGGGTGTCGATTGCTTTGACTACTAAAAAAACATCGCCTGATTTGTTATTGGTCATCATTACGTTATTATTATTAACAATCGGATTAATTATGGTGTACAGTGCGAGTGCGGTATGGGCGGATTATAAATTTGACGACTCATTCTTTTTCGCGAAACGGCAGCTTTTGTTTGCGGGAATCGGCGTCATTGCTATGTTTTTTATCATGAATGTTGATTATTGGACTTGGAGGACATGGTCCAAATTGCTGATGGTTATCTGCTTTTTCCTTCTGGTGCTTGTTTTGATACCGGGCGTCGGAATGGTGCGGAACGGTTCAAGAAGCTGGATCGGAGTCGGAGCATTCAGCATACAGCCTTCAGAGTTTATGAAGCTTGCGATGATTGCATTCCTTGCTAAATTTCTCTCTGAAAAACAAAAAAACATCACATCGTTCAGACGGGGGTTCGTCCCTGCACTTGGCATCGTGTTTTCAGCATTTTTGATTATCATGTGCCAGCCTGACCTCGGAACGGGGACAGTAATGGTCGGAACTTGTATTGTCATGATTTTTGTAGCCGGCGCACGGATCGCCCATTTCGTCTTTCTCGGGCTGATCGGCCTCAGCGGATTTGTCGGGCTCGTACTATCGGCTCCATATCGGATAAAGCGGATTACCTCATACTTAAATCCATGGGAAGACCCGCTCGGAAGCGGATTTCAGATCATTCAATCGCTTTATGCAGTGGGGCCCGGCGGGTTGTTCGGAATGGGGCTCGGACAAAGCAGACAGAAATTCTTTTATCTGCCTGAGCCGCAAACAGACTTTATTTTCGCCATCTTGTCAGAAGAGCTGGGCTTTATCGGGGGAACACTTATTTTGCTCCTCTTCAGCGTCCTGCTGTGGAGAGGAATCAGAATTGCGCTTGGTGCCCCTGATCTGTACGGAAGCTTTGTCGCAGTCGGCATTATTTCAATGATTGCCATTCAAGTCATGATCAATATCGGCGTAGTCACGGGCCTGATTCCTGTAACAGGCATCACGCTCCCGTTTCTGAGCTACGGAGGCTCTTCATTGACTCTAATGCTGATGGCAGTTGGGGTGCTGCTGAATGTAAGCCGCTACTCGAGGTATTAACGAATGTATGTCCAAGCTTCCTGTCTAACATGAAGCTTGGAAACAATTGATGCGATAACCCTGTCCAACAAAACAGGGTTATCGTTATGTTATAGAGAAACTTAGACTGGGGGAAAAGAAATGCGAATTGCAATAAGCGGAGGCGGTACAGGGGGACATATTTATCCTGCGCTTGCTTTTATTAAAGAAGTGCAAAGACGTCATCCTAATGTGGAATTTTTATATATCGGAACAGAAAACGGGCTGGAGAAAAAAATTGTTGAGCGGGAGAATATACCGTTTCGTTCAATTGAAATTACAGGATTTAAAAGAAAATTGTCATTTGAAAATGTCAAGACTGTGATGCGTTTTCTGAAGGGCGTCAAAAAGAGTAAATCGTATTTAGCGGAATTTAAGCCCGATGCCGTAATTGGAACGGGCGGTTATGTATGCGGGCCGGTTGTCTATGCCGCTGCGAAAATGGGAATTCCGACTATTGTCCATGAACAAAACAGCCTGCCGGGCATCACGAATAAGTTTCTTTCAAAATATGTTAATAAAGTAGCGATTTGTTTTGAAGAAGCGAAATCACATTTTCCTAGCGAGAAAGTTGTATTTACGGGAAACCCGAGAGCCTCTGAAGTCGTCTCAATAAAGACGGGACGATCATTGGCTGAATTTGGGCTTTCTGAAGACAAAAAAACGGTCTTAATTTTCGGCGGAAGCCGAGGCGCTGCACCGATTAACCGCGCTGTCATTGACATGCAGGATGCGCTGAAAACAAGAGACTATCAAGTGCTGTATATCACCGGTGAAGTTCACTATGAAAAAGTAATGAATGAGCTGAAAAGCAAGGGTGCCGCTGATAATATGGTCACAAAGCCGTTTCTTCATCAAATGCCTGAGTATTTAAAGGCCATTGATGTCATTGTGGCCAGAGCCGGTGCGACAACGATTGCCGAAATTACTGCTCTCGGAATCCCAAGTGTTCTGATCCCGAGTCCATATGTGACAGCGAATCACCAGGAGGTCAATGCGAGGTCTCTTGGCCAGCATGATGCGGCGATTGTACTGAAAGAAACAGAGCTCAGCGGGGAGAAGCTGATTGAAGCGCTAGACCGGATTGTACTGAATGAGCAAACGTTAAAGGAAATGAGCGAACGAACAAAGTCACTCGGTGTTCCTGACGCGGCTGCCCGTTTATACAGCGTACTCGAGGAATTAAAAAAATAGTAGAAAAGCAAATGGAATGCGGAGGTTTACGATGGAGAAAGTGATACAGGAATTAAAAGAACGCGAAGTCGGCAAGGTTCTTGCAAATGAACCGCTCGCGAATCATACAACGATGAAAATCGGCGGACCTGCGGATGTATTGGTCATTCCAAGCAGTGTGGATGCTGTTAAAGACATCATGGACGTGATTAAAAAATATGATGTGAAGTGGACAGTCATCGGCCGCGGATCAAATCTTCTTGTTTTAGATGAAGGAATTAGAGGCGTAGTGATCAAGCTGGGGGCGGGTCTTGACCATTTGGAGCTTGAAGGGGAACAAGTAACAGTCGGAGGCGGTTATTCAGTGGTCCGCCTTGCTACATCATTGAGCAAAAAAGGCCTGTCCGGTTTGGAATTTGCTGCCGGCATTCCAGGATCAGTCGGCGGAGCGGTTTATATGAATGCCGGCGCTCACGGTTCTGATATGAGCGAGATCCTCGTCAAAGCGCATATTTTGTTTGAAGACGGAACGATTGAGTGGCTGACAAATGAGCAGATGGATTTCAGCTACAGGACATCTGTACTGCAAAAGAAACGCCCGGGCGTTTGCCTTGAAGCTGTTTTGCAGCTGGAGCAGAAGGATAAGGAATCAATCGTTCAGCAAATGCAAAGCAATAAAGACTATAGAAAAAATACACAGCCGTATTCAAGCCCTTGTGCGGGAAGCATATTCAGAAATCCGCTTCCGAATCATGCCGGGAACCTTGTAGAAAAAGCAGGCTTGAAAGGATATCAAATCGGCGGTGCAAAGATATCGGAGATGCACGGAAACTTCATCGTCAATGCGGGAGGAGCATCAGCAAAAGATGTGCTTGATCTCATTGACCATGTGAAAAAGACAATCCGTGAAAAATATGAGATTGATATGCACACAGAGGTTGAAATCATCGGCGGAAATCGCTGATTCAAGTTCTGACTGAAGCTGTTCATATGATATACTGTAAGCAAACGACAAACGGCATCATAGTATGCCGTTTGTTTTGGAATAGACAGACTTTTAACAGCTGTTTCATTTGAATGAGGTGAACAGGCAATGAACCCGGGTCAAGACCGAGAAAAAATCGTTAACATTGAAGAGCGGATCCCTAAAATTAAAGAGCAGAGGAAACAAAAGGCAAACCGCCGTCTCATTTCATTTATTATGCTCTTTTTTATTATGGTGCTGATCATTGTGTACCTGCAAACACCAATCAGTAAAGTATCAACAATCTCTGTTACAGGGAATGAAAATGTATCAAAAAAGGAAATTATCGACCTTTCCGATATTAACAGCGGAGATACTGAGTTTTGGAGTTTGGACAAGCAAAAAACAGAAAAGAAGATTCAGCAAAATAAATTAGTGAAAAAAGCGGAGATCAGCAAATCGCTTCCTAATAAAATCAACATTGCAATCGAAGAATATAAAGCGATTGCTTATTTAGAAAAAGACGATGTGTACTATGAAGTGCTTGAAAACGGCTCAGTTCTGCCAAACGAAGTAACGCCAGATGATGCCGGACCGATTTTAGTGAATTGGACAAACGCGAAGAAGCGGTCTCAAATGGCCAAGCAGCTCGATGCGTTGTCAAATTCGTTAAAACAGTCGATTTCAGAAATTTATTATACGCCTGTAAAAATGGATGAAAACCGTATTAAGTTGTATATGAACGACGGTTATGTTGTCACTGCATCTATTAAAACGTTTGCAGACCGAATGAAGACGTATCCTTCTATCATTTCTCAGCTAAGCAGCAATAAAAAAGGAATCATTCATTTAGAAGTTGCCACCTATTTTGAAGAGTTTGGGAAAAACGATAAGGCTGCTAAAAAGGAAGATGAAAATTGAGGGGCAAATCAGCAGTCCTTCTTTCCTTGATTATGCTTATCGCAGGCTTTTTGATTTCATTTTCTTTTCAAATGACAAAAGAAAACAACAAAAGCGCGGCTGAGACGGAAGAGTGGAAAAAAGAATATGCGCTGAGAGATGAACTTCTGAAACAAGAGAAAGAAAATAAGAAGCTTGAAAAAGAATTATATCAAAAGCAAAACAAAGTCCGCCAGGCGGAAAATAAGCTGAAGAAAGAGAAGTCGGAATACTATAATGTCCTCGAAGATACAGAAAAATACAGGATGTATATTGGGGAAGTCGGTGTGCAGGGAGAAGGCGTTGAGGTGACATTGGAAGATGCGTCATACATACCGGAAGGGGAGAATGTGAATAGTTACATCGTTCACGAAAGCCATATCTTCCAAGTAGTAAACGAAATGTATATCTCAGGAGCGGCAGCTGTCGCCGTTAATGGACAGCGTTTGACGCATGATTCGTATATCAAATGCAATGGTCCTGTGGTAACGGTAGACGGGGTGCAGCATCCCGCTCCATTTACGGTATCCGCTATTGGAGATCCAGATGTCCTGCTGCCCTCGTTAAATATCGCTGGAGGCCTAATTGATCAGCTGTCAATGGATCATATTTCTGTGTCGGCAGAAAAAGAGAAAAACGTACAAATGAAACCGATTCTGAAAACGAAGGAATGACTGAAAAAGCGGGTGAAATAGATTGAAAATAAAGCGTTCCTTCATAAGCATCAGTGTGCTTATGGTCATCTTCGGCCTGATGATATCTGTTCAGTTTAATTCGTTAAAGCACCCCAAAGTCCGGGATACAAGAGATATGTGGGATATTAGGGAAGAGCTGACATCAGAGCAGAAGAAGCAGGAAAAGCTGCTGTCTGAAATAAACAAATATGACAAACTTCTGAATAGCTATTCGCAAACGAAAGAAATGACAAAAGAAACCGCGCTAAATAATACCTTGCAATCCTTAAAAAAAACAGCCGGCATGACCGATATAACAGGTAGCGGAATTGTCATTACGATTTCCCTGCTTTTTTCTGAAAGCTTAACAGGAGAGCCGGTCGAAAATCCGCCTCCGGATTTGCTGAAAAAGCTGATTAATGAACTCAACTCATACGGTGCAGAGCATATCTCGATTAACGAGCGAAGAGTTGTGAATCATACAGTCATCAGAGATATAAACGGCACTACAAAAATAGACGGATACGCCCTTGACGATTATCCTTTAACAGTAAAAGTGCTTGCCAAAGATCCGGACATGTTACACAGCAGAGTGAAGGGGTCAGGCCTTGAGGATCTTTTTGCATCTGAAAATTTAGCATTAAAAGCCGGTAAATCTGAAAGCAAACTAACATTAAAAGCATATGACAGACCACTGGACGTACAACAGCTGAAACTGCTTAAAGACTGAAAAGGAGGAGAATTGTCATGTGGCTGCCCGTGTTGGGACTGGTGCTCGGAATAGCGATTGGACTAATGACAAACTTAACGATACCGAGTGAATACTCAAACTATTTATCGCTTGCGGTGCTTGCCGCACTTGATACATTAATCGGCGGAATCAGGGCGCATTTACAAGGTACATATGATGAAATGGTATTTGTTTCCGGTTTCTTTTTTAATATTATATTGGCAATAAGTTTAGCTTTTCTGGGAGTCCATCTTGGTGTAGACTTGTATTTAGCAGGTATATTCGCATTTGGAGTCAGATTATTTCAGAATATAGCCGTTATCAGAAGAAATCTACTAACAAAGTGGACTCTTTCTAAAAAAATAAAAAAAATGTGATATAAAAGAGGATATACATAGGATATAACGAATATTTTCAATAAACATAAAATGTGAAAAGCACATAAAAATATTCTGTTGTTATTTTTTGTTACACACTTGTAAAGCCACATTCATTGTATTGTTGTTCCGCAAATAATAGAATAGAAATGATCGAAATGTGAGGAGGTGCCATAGAATGAACAACAATGAACTTTACGTCAGTCTTGACATCGGTACGTCCAATACAAAAGTGATCGTCGGAGAAATGACAGATGATTCCCTTAATATTATCGGTGTGGGAAATGTACCGTCTGAAGGGTTGAAAAAAGGCTCAATCGTTGATATAGATGAGACCGTTCATTCTATAAGAAAAGCGTTTGACCAAGCTGAAAGAATGGTAGGTTTTCCGCTTAGAAAAGCTATTGTCGGCGTTAATGGAAATTATATCAATATTCAAGATACAAACGGTGTTGTAGCAGTTTCCAGTGAAAATAAAGAAATTCAGGTTGAAGATGTACGCCGTGTCATGGAGGCGGCACAGGTTGTTTCAGTACCGCACGAACAGCTGATTGTTGACGTCATTCCTAAACAGTTTATCGTAGATGGAAGAGATGAAATCACCGACCCGAAAAAAATGCTGGGTGTGCGTTTAGAAGTAGAGGGCACCTTGATCACCGGTTCAAAAACAATCTTACATAACTTACTCCGCTGCGTTGAAAGAGCTGGTATTGAAATAACTGATATTTGCCTTCAGCCGCTGGCAGCCGGTTCTGCTGCATTATCAAAGGACGAGAAAAACCTTGGTGTGGCTCTCATTGATATAGGGGGAGGGTCAACAACCATTGCCGTATTCCAGAACGGACATCTCACTTCTACCCGTGTCATTCCTCTCGGAGGCGAAAATATCACCAAAGATATCTCCATCGGATTGAGAACGTCAACAGAAGAAGCAGAACGCGTGAAAAAGCAATTTGGACATGCCTACTATGACGAAGCCTCGGAAGATGAAATATTTGAGGTAACCGTTATAGGCACCAATCAAAAACAAACATTTACACAGCAAGAAGCAGCGAATATCATTGAAGCGAGAGTAGAAGAAATTCTTGAAATTGTTTCAGAAGAGCTTCGCAGTATGGGAATTACCGATCTGCCGGGAGGCTTCGTGCTGACAGGAGGACAAGCAGCTATGCCGGGTGTCATGTCTTTGGCACAGGATGTGCTGCAAAACAATGTCAGAGTGGCAAGCCCGAATTATATCGGTGTAAGAGATCCTCAATATATGACGGGAGTGGGCCTGATCCAATTCGCCTGCCGGAATGCAAGAATCCAAGGCAGAAAAATAGGCTTTAAGATGCCTGAAGAAGCGATACAGGAAATCGCAGTCTCATCATCTGAGGAACAAGAGCAGCATCATCACCAAAATGAGGTGCAGCAGCGGCCAAAAGGAAAACAAAAAACACAAGCCGAACATAATAAACAGAGCAAAATGAAAAAACTATTAAGCATGTTTTGGGAATAGATAGATAGTCATTCGGCAGATTAGGAGGATTTAGCATGTTGGAGTTCGAAACAAACATAGACGGCTTAGCATCAATTAAAGTAATCGGAGTAGGAGGCGGCGGTAACAACGCCGTTAACCGAATGATTGAAAATGAAGTGCAAGGAGTAGAGTATATCGCGGTAAACACGGACGCTCAAGCTCTTAACCTGTCAAAAGCAGAAGTGAAAATGCAAATCGGCGCAAAGCTGACTAGAGGATTGGGAGCAGGTGCGAATCCGGAAGTCGGGAAAAAAGCCGCTGAAGAAAGCAAAGAGCAGATTGAAGAAGCACTTAAAGGTGCTGACATGGTATTCGTGACAGCTGGTATGGGCGGCGGAACAGGAACAGGTGCCGCACCGGTTATCGCACAAATCGCGAAAGACTTAGGCGCATTAACAGTCGGCGTTGTGACAAGACCGTTTACCTTCGAAGGACGCAAAAGACAGCTTCAGGCTGCAGGCGGAATCTCGGCAATGAAAGAAGCGGTGGATACATTGATCGTGATCCCGAACGATCGTATCCTTGAAATTGTTGATAAAAACACACCGATGCTTGAAGCATTCCGTGAAGCGGATAACGTACTTCGCCAAGGGGTTCAAGGTATTTCTGACTTGATTGCTACACCTGGTCTTATCAACCTTGACTTTGCTGATGTGAAAACAATCATGTCAAACAAAGGATCTGCTTTGATGGGTATCGGTATTGCTACTGGGGAAAATCGCGCGGCAGAGGCAGCAAAAAAAGCAATTTCCAGCCCGCTTCTTGAAGCGGCCATTGACGGTGCGCAAGGCGTCCTCATGAACATCACTGGAGGAACAAACCTCAGCCTATATGAGGTTCAGGAAGCAGCAGACATTGTCGCTTCGGCGTCTGATCAAGACGTAAACATGATTTTCGGTTCTGTTATTAATGAAAATCTAAAAGATGAGATTGTGGTGACAGTTATTGCAACCGGCTTTATCGAACAAGAGAAGGACGTGACGAAGCCTCAGCGTCCAAGCTTAAATCAAAGCATCAAAACACACAATCAAAGTGTTCCGAAGCGCGAACCAAAACGTGAGGAGCCTCAGCAGCAGAACACAGTAAGCCGTCATACTTCACAGCCGGCTGATGATACGCTTGACATCCCGACATTCTTAAGAAACCGTAATAAACGCGGCTAATGTAAAGGACAAAATCGTTTTCGATTTTGTCCTTTTTTGTTTTTCTCTTCACACTTTCCTTCTTATAAAGTCTTTTTCCCTATTGCTTCCTTCGCTTAGTAACAAAACAGATAATTAGACCTATTTATTTTTGTGACATTTTTATCATTTTCATATATATGGAAATTGAATGACATGAAGCGACAATATCTGTAATTCAGATTGTCTACAGTTAATATACAGCGATGTTCTGACAAACCATTCATTATTAAAAGGAGGGACGACACTTTTTTTAAAAAGCATGTTGAAAAAGGGGGATGAAAATGAAGAAAAAAACGAAAAACAGACTCATCAGCTCTGTTTTAAGTACAGTTGTCATCAGTTCACTGCTGTTTCCGGGAGCAGCCGGGGCAAGCAGTAAAGTCACCTCACCTTCTGTTAAAAAGGAGCTTCAATCTGCGGAATCCATTCAAAACAAGATTTCGAGTTCATTAAAGAAAAACTTTAAAAAGAAAGAAAAAACGACTTTTCTGATTAAATTTAAAGATCAGGCTAACACAGAAAAAGCGGCAAAAGCGGCTGTTAAAAAAGCGAAATCGAAGAAGCTGTCTGCTGCTAAGACGGAATATCAAAAGCGTTCTGCTGTTGTGTCATCTTTAAAAGTCACAGCCGATGAATCCCAGCAAGATGTCCTAAAATATTTGAACGCCCAGAAAGATAAAGGAAATGCAGACCAAATTCATTCTTATTATGTGGTGAACGGGATTGCTGTTCATGCCTCAAAAGAGGTTATGGAAAAAGTGGCGCAGTTTCCCGAAGTGGAGAAGGTGCTTCCTAATGAGAAACGGCAGCTTTTTAAGTCATCCTCACCATTTAATATGAAAAAAGCACAGAAAGCTATTAAAGCAACTGACGGTGTGGAATGGAATGTAGACCAAATCGATGCCCCAAAAGCTTGGGCACTTGGATATGATGGAACTGGCACGGTTGTTGCGTCCATTGATACCGGGGTGGAATGGAATCATCCGGCATTAAAAGAGAAATATCGCGGATATAATCCGGAAAATCCTAATGAGCCTGAAAATGAAATGAACTGGTATGATGCCGTAGCAGGCGAGGCAAGCCCTTATGATGATTTGGCTCATGGAACCCATGTGACAGGCACGATGGTGGGCTCTGAACCTGATGGAACAAATCAAATCGGTGTAGCGCCTGGCGCAAAATGGATTGCTGTTAAAGCGTTCTCTGAAGATGGCGGCACTGATGCTGACATTTTGGAAGCTGGTGAATGGGTTTTAGCACCAAAGGACGCGGAAGGAAATCCCCACCCGGAAATGGCTCCTGATGTTGTCAATAACTCATGGGGAGGGGGCTCTGGACTTGATGAATGGTACAGAGACATGGTCAATGCCTGGCGTGCGGCCGATATTTTCCCTGAGTTTTCAGCGGGGAATACGGATCTCTTTATTCCCGGCGGGCCTGGTTCTATCGCAAATCCGGCAAACTATCCAGAATCGTTTGCAACTGGAGCGACTGATATCAATAAAAAGCTCGCTGACTTTTCTCTTCAAGGGCCATCTCCATATGATGAAATAAAGCCGGAAATATCTGCACCGGGCGTTAATATTCGTTCATCGGTTCCCGGTCAGACATATGAGGATGGTTGGGACGGAACATCAATGGCAGGGCCGCATGTATCCGCTGTTGCTGCACTGCTGAAACAGGCGAATGCCTCACTTTCTGTTGATGAGATGGAGGATATATTAACCAGCACGGCTGAACCGCTCACGGATTCAACATTTCCTGATTCACCGAATAACGGATATGGCCATGGTCTGGTGAATGCTTTTGATGCTGTATCCGCTGTTACAGATGGTTTAGGGAAAGCGGAAGGACAAGTTTCTGTAGAGGGGGATGACCAAGAGCCTCCTGTCTATCAGCATGAGAAAGTAACTGAAGCTTATGAAGGTGGCAGCCTGCCACTGACTTTGACAGCTGAAGACAATGTGAGTGTGACATCTGTAAAGCTGTCCTACAAGCTTGATCAAGGTGAATGGACAGAAATAACGGCTAAACGAATCAGCGGTGATCATCTAAAAGGAACGTATCAGGCAGAGATCCCAGATATAAAAGGAACTAAACTAAGCTATAAGTGGATGATTCAAGATTTTGGCGGTCATGTCGTTTCATCTGACATATACGATGTAACAGTGAAACCAAGCATCACGGTGGGATATAAACAGGACTTTGAAACTGCACCCGGCGGCTGGGTTGCGAGCGGAACAAATAATAACTGGGAATGGGGAGTTCCGTCAACTGGCCCAAATACAGCAGCATCCGGAGAAAAAGTATATGGAACGAATTTGACAGGAAATTATGCCAACTCAGCAAACATGAACCTTGTTATGCCTCCTATTAAAGCACCTGATTCAGGAAGTCTGTTCCTTCAATTTAAAAGCTGGCACAATTTAGAGGATGATTTTGATTACGGCTACGTTTTTGTTCTTCCGGAAGGTGAAAAGAATTGGGAGCAGGCTGGTGTCTATAACGGAAAGACATCAAGCTGGACGGACGAAGAAATTGATTTATCGGCTTATAAAGGTCAAAACATTCAAGTGATGTTTAACCTTCAATCAGATGAAAGCATTGCAAAAGAGGGCTGGTACATTGATGATGTAGTGCTTTCTGACAAATCAGCCGGAAAAACAGTCAAAAAGAATAAGCTGGGCGTCGAAAAGCCGTCTGGAAAGCAAAAGAAAAAGCCAGTAAATCCGAAAAAGGCTAAGCCATCTGCAAACACAGCGGTAAAACATCAGAACAAGGCTATACAGCCTCAAGTTTTGCCGCTCAGGGCACAAGTCAGTGTAGTGGAAACAGGAAAATCAACATATTCAGATCAATCCACAGGGCAGTACACGCTGAAGCACAAAGCGGGAGACTATACGCTTATGGCAGAAGCATATGGTTATCAGTCGAAAACACAAAAAGTGTCTTTAAAGACGGATCAGACGACACAAGCTAATTTTACGTTAGAAGAGATGAAGAAGGGCACATTAAAAGGCACGGTCATCAATAAAACGACAGGAGAGCCGGTAAAAGACGCTTCCGTTTATGTTGTAGAGGATGCTGCGGTGGAACCGGCTATGACAAACGATAAAGGTGAATATACGCTGGAGGCCTATGAAGGCGCTTATACGATTAAAGTCGCTGCACCGGGTTATTACAGTGATGAATTTTCCGTTGAGTTAAAAGGTGATGTTACAAAAGAAACTGCATTGAAGCCTTTCGTCGGTTATCCGGGTGAAATTGCATATGATGACGGAACAGCGGAGAATGCCAATTCCTATTTTGCTGCCGGTAACGGATGGGCGGTAAAAATGACGCTCGCTGACGGCAAGGACAAAGGCATGCTTACAGGAGGGCTGTTCAGATTCTGGGATACAGAGTTCCCAGATCCGGGCGGCACAGAGTTTAAGGTTGAGGTATACGATGCCACAGGAAAAGACGGAGCACCGGGCAAGAAAATTGCCGGGCCATTTAACGCTGAAGCTCTTCGCAATGGCGAGTGGACTAAGGTAGATCTCAGTTCAAAAGGGATTATGGTCGATAAAGACTTTTATCTCGTATATATCCAGTCGAAACCTGACCCGTATTCACCTGGACTGGCAATGGATGAAACCGGCAAGAATTCCGGCCGCAACTGGCAGTATATAGGTGGACAATGGGAGCCGGGTGACAAAGCAGACGGCAACTATATGATTCGCGCATTAGTTGATTACGAAGCTGCTGTACCTGAGATTACTTCACCGACAGACAAATCATACACAAATAAGGATAGCGTCACTGTAAAAGGAAAAGCTTCTCCTGGTACAACGGTACACATTTATAATGGAGAGAAAGAGGCAGGAGAAACGAAAGCCGCTGCGGATGGCACGTTCCATGCAGGCATCACACTCAACAAGGGTGAAAATGAGCTGACGGCAACTGCATCAACTGACAACGGAACAACAGATGCCTCCAGCCCAATCACGGTCACGCTTGATCAAGAAAAGCCTGAGTTAACGCTGGACACTCCAAAGGATGGCGGGAAAACAAATAAAGAAACGCTGACTGTCAAAGGGGCTGTATCCGATGACAATCTGAAAGACGTCAAGGTGAATGGCAAAAAAGCAACAGTAGCTGATGGTTCATACTCAGCCCGTATTCTTTTGGAAAATGGAAGAAATGAAATCAAGGTGATTGCTACAGACTTAGCAGGCAACAAAACGACGAAAAAGGCTGTCATTGATGTCAATTTTGACAAGCCTGTCATTTCCGGCTTAATTCCGGGAGAGGATAAAAACTTAAAAGCCGGTGAATCTGTGAAAATCGCTTTCTCAAGCGCTGAGGATTTAGATGCAACGTTTACCATTCGTATGCCGCTGACCAATGCAAGAGCGAGTGTGCAAAATGCCACCGAACTCCCGTTAAGAGAAATCTCTCCGGGGAGATATGAAGGCTATTGGACTGCCACTTCTTCTATTAAAGCAAAAGGAGCAAAAGTAGAAGTGATCGTCCGAGATGATTATGGAAATGAAACAAGAAAAACTGCGAATGGAAAACTTAATATCAACACAGAAAATTAAGTGGAAAAAAAGCTGCCGTCATTGGCAGCTTTTTTTATATCCTCTCATTATACTTCCTCGACAAATTAAGCAGATTTCCCTGAAAAATTGTATTTTCCTCTCAACATTAATTGACAGACTTTCCCACAGAGCTTGCTTTATACTTATGAAGCAAGAAGGGGAACAGCGTGAGGCAAGAAAGAAAGGAGTCAGATGTGAAAATCTATTTAGATGTCATTTGGCTGTTAAACTTTTGTTTTGATGCACTTTTGCTTTTGCTCACGGCATTTATTTTAAAACGGCATGTAAAAAAAAGAAGACTGGTAGGCGGAGCGTTCATCGGTTCCAGTATTGTCCTTTTGATGTTTACTCCTTTTTCGCCGATTGTTGAACATCCGGCTGGGAAGCTAGCTTTTTCAGTTGTGATTGTGGTGGTGACATTTGGCTTTAAAAGATTTCGGTTTTTCTTTCAAAATTTGTTTTCCTTTTATTTTGCCACTTTTTTAATGGGGGGAGGAATTATCGGAGCCCATTCTTTGCTGCAGTCAAATTCTATTGTTCAAAACGGTGTTATGATTACCAATCAAACAGGGTTTGGAGACCCGATCAGCTGGTTGTTTATTGTTGGTGGCTTTCCAGCATTATGGTTTTTTTCTAAAAGAAGAATTGAAGATATTGAAACAAAAAACATTCAATATGAGGAACGAGTCAGCGTGCAGGCAGATTTGGGCAGCCAAACACTTCATGTCAGAGGCCTGATTGATTCCGGTAATCAGCTGTACGATCCTCTTACAAAAACACCGGTAATGATCATTTACATTGATAAATTGGAGCCGATTTTCGGAACAGCCGAAACGATGATCATTCGAAACACAGACCCATTGGAAGCCATCGAACAGCTCGATGATTCCTTTCGCTTTTTAGATAAAATGAGGTTGATTCCATACAGGGGAGTTGGTCAGCAAAATCAATTTTTATTATGCGTTAAACCGGATCACGTAACGATTATGACAAAAGAAGAAATGATTTCTGCAGATAAATGTTTAATCGGTATCAGCACAACAAAGCTGTCGGCAGATGGAGAGTTTGACGCGATTATTCATCCGAAAATGCTTTCGGGCAAGGCTGTAAAACACGTTTCATAATGTTCGCAAATGTCCGTTACTTATCATACTCAAACGGCGTGACATTTAGAAGGGAGAGGAAGATGAAAAAACTGAAATTACGGTTGACGCACCTCTGGTATAAGCTGCTGATGAAACTTGGGCTGAAAAGTGATGAAGTCTATTACATAGGCGGGAGTGAAGCCCTGCCGCCTCCATTATCTAAAGATGAGGAGCAGGTTTTGTTAATGAAGCTCCCAAACGGCGATCAGGCGGCGCGCGCCATTCTAATTGAACGCAATTTGCGTCTGGTCGTATATATCGCCCGTAAATTTGAAAATACGGGAATTAATATAGAGGATTTAATCAGCATCGGTACCATCGGTCTAATCAAAGCTGTGAATACATTCAATCCAGAAAAGAAAATCAAGCTTGCTACCTATGCCTCCCGGTGTATAGAAAATGAAATCCTGATGTATTTAAGAAGAAATAACAAAATCCGTTCAGAGGTTTCCTTTGATGAACCGCTTAATATTGATTGGGACGGCAATGAGCTTTTGCTTTCTGATGTGCTCGGCACTGACGATGACATCATCACTAAAGACATAGAAGCTAACGTCGATAAAAAGCTTTTGAAAAAAGCGCTTGAACAGCTTAATGAGAGAGAAAAGCAAATCATGGAGCTGCGGTTTGGGCTTGTCGGTGAAGAAGAAAAAACCCAAAAGGATGTAGCGGATATGATGGGGATTTCTCAGTCTTATATTTCGCGGCTTGAGAAAAGAATTATAAAAAGGTTGAGAAAAGAGTTCAACAAAATGGTGTAAAAAATTTTATGGTTAGAACCCCTTGATTTTACAGGGATTTCCTGATTTCGACAGTTTTTCGGTCTGAGTGCAGTGCATATTTTTCCCACCCAAGGAGATACTTAACGTTGTACAGCAGCTCCTGTAGGGAGGGAAAAAAGTGTCGAGAAATAAAGTCGAAATCTGCGGGGTGGATACCTCCAAATTACCAGTACTCAAGAATGAAGAGATGAGAAAGCTGTTTAGGCAGCTGCAGGATGAAGGCGATGATTCAGCAAGAGAAAAGCTTGTAAACGGGAACTTGCGTCTTGTCTTAAGTGTCATTCAACGATTTAATAACAGAGGGGAGTATGTTGATGACTTATTTCAAGTCGGCTGCATCGGACTAATGAAATCCATTGATAATTTTGACCTAAGCCACAATGTTAAGTTTTCAACATACGCTGTACCTATGATTATCGGAGAGATCCGCAGGTATTTACGCGATAATAACCCGATCCGTGTCTCAAGATCACTCCGGGACATCGCTTACAAGGCGCTTCAGGTAAGAGAGCGGTTAATCAGTGAGACAAGCAAGGAGCCGACTGCAGAAGACATCGCAAAAGTTCTTGAAGTACCGCATGAGGAAATTGTATTTGCGCTTGATGCCATCCAGGATCCGGTTTCTCTATTTGAACCGATCTATAACGACGGCGGAGACCCGATCTATGTGATGGACCAAATCAGTGATGAGCGTAACACAGATTCACAATGGATTGAAGAGCTGGCTTTAAAAGAGGGCATGAGAAGGCTGAATGATAGGGAAAAAATGATTTTGAGAAAGCGATTCTTCCAAGGGAAAACCCAAATGGAAGTCGCCGAGGAAATCGGAATTTCTCAGGCGCAGGTGTCCAGACTTGAAAAAGCGGCTATCAAACAAATGAATAAAAATATTCATCAATAATGAAAAGCCTTTAAAACGATGTTGTTTTAAAGGCTTTTCTATTGATTACGGATGGTTTACGTTTTGGAAAAAGTAAGGTATCCTAGTTCGTACAAAGTTTTATGAAAATTAAAACAATTATAAAAGGCAATAAAGAGGAGGACCACGATGATTTTGCAGCTTGACAATGTCTCACTAAAACGGAATGGGAAATGGATACTGAGAGATATTCATTGGAAGGTGGAAGAAAAGGAAAATTGGGTGCTTTACGGCCTAAATGGCGCCGGGAAGACAGCGCTGTTAAATATGCTTTGCTCATATTATTTTCCAACATCAGGCGAGATGCAGGTGCTTGGCCATGAATTTGGCAAAACAGAGCTTGGGGAAAAGCTCAGACGTAAAATTGGCCTCGTCTCAGCAGCTCTTCAGCAAAAATTGTATCCGGCAGATTCAGCCTTTGAAATTGCTTTGAGCGGAGCTTACGCTTCGATTGGGTTATATGAAACGCCAAGTAAGGAAACCAGGGAAAAAGCGATTGGTTTGTTAGAGGACTTGGGAGCAATTGAATATGCCGATCGTCGCTATGAAACCCTTTCTCAAGGGGAAAAACAAAGAGCGTTGATTGCTAGAGCACTAATGGCCGATCCGGAGTTGCTGATACTGGATGAACCAGTCACAGGGCTGGATTTTATTGCCCGGGAAAAGTTGTTAGATACGATTACATACATTGCAAACAAAGAAAATGCACCATCTATCCTTTATGTGACTCATCATGCTGAAGAAATTCTGCCTGTCTTTGATAAAGCCCTTTTATTAAAACAGGGAGAGGTCTTTGGATCCGGAGAAATAAAGGAAATGCTTACTGATCAAGTACTTTCCGCTTTTTTTGATACGCCAATCCATGTATTATGGAATCAGGATCGGCCGTTTTTAACAAGAGCTGAGCCGATAACGAATGCCTGACAAACATATATAGATTCATCCTAGGGGTGCTTTGCGAAGCTGAGAGAGACTTTGTCTCAACCCTTTTGACCTGATCTGGATCATGCCAGCGGAGGGAAGCGGTGAAAAGCGGAGTACATCGGACTTCGTTTGTTTTTATTAAGCCGTTTCATCACATTTGAAACGGCTTTTTTGATTTTAAAGAATAGGAGCGGATTTACATTGGATCAACAAATAGACTCTTTGCAAAAAAAAGTGGAAGAACAAAAGGAGGAGCTTATTCAGCTTGCTAAAACACTGATTTCTTATCAAACACCCGCTCCGCCTGCAAGAAATACAGAGGGCATTCAGTCATGGATTGCGGGATTTTTAAATGAATTGGGATTCTCGATCGACAAATGGGATGTGTACCCTGGAGATCCCAATGTTGTCGGCAAGCTAAAGGGAACAGATTCAGCAGATTATTATAGCCTGATTATCAATGGTCATGTAGATGTGGCAGAGGTAAAAGAGGATGAAGAATGGAAGCACGATCCGTTTCATCCCATTGAAAAAAACGGTCTCTTAATCGGGCGAGGCGCTTCCGATATGAAGGGCGGAATGGCTTGTGTGCTGTTTGCTGTCAAATTAATTCGTGAAGCCGGCATTGAGCTTCCAGGTGATCTGATTCTGCAATCGGTTATTGGGGAGGAAGTTGGAGAGGCCGGCACACTTGAATGCTGCAAGAGGGGCTACCACGCTGATTTTGCAATTGTCGCGGATACGAGCGATATGCATATTCAAGGCCAAGGGGGTGTCATTACAGGCTGGATCGAAATCAAAAGCAGTCAAACATTTCATGATGGAACGAGACGGAATATGATTCACGCAGGCGGAGGAACATTCGGAGCAAGCGCAATTGAAAAAATGGCAAAAATCATTGCGGGGCTCGGTGAACTTGAGCGCCACTGGTCTATTATGAAAAGTTATCCCGGTTTTAAACCAGGCACAAATACGATTAACCCGGCAGTTATAGAAGGCGGCAGACATGCGGCTTTTATAGCGGACGAATGCCGGCTGTGGATCACAGTCCATTTTTATCCGAATGAAACCCATGACCAAGTGGCAGCGGAAATAGAGGATTACGTCAATCGGCTGAGTGACAGTGATATTTGGCTTAGGGAAAACCGCCCTGTATTCAAGTGGGGAGGCTCATCTATGATTGAAGACAGAGGAGAAATTTTTCCGGCATTGGAAGTTGACCCTGGCCACCCAGGCGTCTTAGTGCTAACTGCCTCTCATCAGAAAGTGAAACGGGAGTGTCCAATTATTGACGTTTCTCAATCAGTTACAGATGGCGGATGGCTGTATGATGCCGGTATTCCATGCGTAATATACGGTCCTGGAGATCTGCACAATGCACACTCTGTGAACGAGAAGGTATCGATTGAGCAGCTAGTAGAGTATACAAAAATTATACTCGATTTTATCATCAGCTGGTGCAGCCGGAAAAAAGAACAATGACATGAAAATTTCTTCTTGCTGACAAGGTTCAGCCTGCCCGTTCATATACTTGAACAAAAGGACGGAAAAAGGACGTGATGGAATGATCAGCATTTCAGAATTTCAGGTAAAGGATGTCGTCAATGTCTCAAACGGAAAAAAGCTGGGGAGTATTGGTGATATTGATATCAATGTGACCACTGGAAAAATTCAGGCGATCATACTCGGAGGAAATGGGAAAGTTCTCGGATTTTTTGGAAAAGAAGAGGAATTGGTCATTCCATGGCGAAATATAGTAAAAATCGGGGAAGATGTAATCTTAGTCCGATTAAGTGAACCACATGCATAAACCTGCTTGTCTGCCGCAGATTGGCAAATGCCGGAAGTCTCGATTCTTCCGGCACATTTCATTTAGAAATATGCAAATCGGCGCTCAACGAATGCAGTAAGATGTGGTAAAATAAGTGGGAAATTCCGCTTTTTTAATGTTTGTCGAAAGGTTGGATCATCATGAATACATATCACCCATTCAGTCTTACCACACCCTCGACACTCATGATACAAGACTGGGCTCAAACGAATCAAAACAACAAAGAGGTCATTGCCGGATTTACGACAAAAAACGGCGGTGTCAGCCAAAAGCCTTTTGAATCGTTAAATACAGGATTGCACGTTCATGACAAAGATGCAGATGTAGTTAAAAATCGTGAATATATTGCCGATATGTTTAATACTGATTTGCAGTCTTGGGTATTCGCTGATCAGACACATGATAATCGCGTTCAGAAAGTGACGCAGAGGGATAG
This sequence comes from Bacillus sp. LM 4-2, assembly GCF_000978495.1. Classification (NCBI taxonomy): domain Bacteria; kingdom Bacillati; phylum Bacillota; class Bacilli; order Caryophanales; family Bacillaceae; genus Bacillus; species Bacillus sp. LM 4-2. Next base: position 1,583,384 of record NZ_CP011101.1, read on the forward strand.
GGGAAAAGGCGCCCGTGAGTATCACACGGCTCTAAAAGCAACGGACGGGCTCTATACAAATGAAAAAAATGTATTTTTAGCATTATGCTTTGCTGATTGTGTGCCTCTTTTCTTTTATGATCCGGTTAAGTCGCTTGTCGGAGTCGCCCATGCCGGGTGGAAAGGCACCGTCAAACAGATTGGCAGAGAAATGGTGAAGCAATGGACTGAGAAGGAAGGTTCAAATCCCTCAGATATTTACGCTGTTATTGGCCCGTCTATCAGCGGTGCATGCTATACGGTAGACGACCGCGTCATGGATGCTGTCCGCGCATTGCCGGTTTCAGCAGACCTTGTCGTTAATCAGACGGCAAAGGCACAATATCAGCTTGATCTGAAAGAGCTGAACCGTCTTATACTGATGGACAGCGGTTTGGCAAGTGAACAAATTTCTGTCAGCGGTTTATGCACGGAAAGCGAGCCGTCTCTTTTCTATTCTCACCGCCGCGATCAGGGGAAAACTGGACGGATGATGTCCTTTATCGGAATGAAGGAGGCATAAAAGATCTTGCGTGTTGTTGATAATTTACGACATATAAACGAACGAATAAACGAAGCATGTAACAGATCGGGCCGCAGCTCCGATGAAGTTACGGTTATTGCAGTCACAAAATATGTATCACCTGAAAGAGCACAGGAGGCAGTAGATGCTGGCATCACCTGCCTCGGAGAGAATCGGGATGCGGAACTGCTCCGCAAACAGGAATTGATGAAAGGGAATCCGGAATGGCATTTTATCGGCAGTCTGCAATCAAGAAAAGCAAAATCTGTCGTCAATTCGGTTTCCTATATCCATTCCCTAGACCGGCTCTCATTAGCGAAAGAAATTGAAAAACGGGCTGAAGGTACTGTACGATGCTTTGTGCAGGTCAATACCTCTCTTGAGCCTTCTAAACACGGCATGAAAAAAGAAGAAGTCATTCCATTCATACAGGAGCTTTCCGGTTTCGAACATATCCTTGTTGCCGGGCTGATGACAATGGCTCCGCTGACTGATGATCAAGATCAGATCAGAAGCTGTTTCAGGTCGCTGAGAGAACTCCGTGACCAGGTTCAGAAGCTGAACCAGCCGAACGCTCCGTGTACTGAACTGTCGATGGGCATGTCAAATGATTTTGAAATTGCAATTGAAGAAGGAGCTACTTATATTAGAATCGGCTCATCGTTAGTCGGAAATGAAACAGGGGGTGTACAGCAATGAGTATGAAAAATAAACTGAAAAACTTTTTCTCAATGGAAGATGAAGAATACGAATATGAATATATTGAGACAGAGCGGGAATCTCATGAGGAGCATGAGCAAAAAGAAAAGCCGGCTTACAACGGGAATAAACCTGCGGGCAAACAGAATGTAGTGAGCTTGCAAAGTGTTCAGAAATCCTCTAAAGTGGTGTTGAGTGAGCCGCGCGTTTATGCGGAGGCGCAGGAAATAGCCGACCATTTGAAGAACCGGCGGGCAGTTGTCGTCAATCTTCAGCGGATACAGCATGACCAGGCGAAGCGGATTGTTGACTTTTTAAGCGGAACCGTTTATGCCATCGGCGGCGATATTCAAAGAATCGGCTCAGATATTTTCCTCTGCACGCCTGACAACGTAGATGTATCAGGCACAATTTCTGAGCTCATATCTGAAGACGAACATCAGAGGTGGTAAAGCGAGATGATCCTTTATCAAGTTTTTTCGGTTTTAAACTTATTAATCACAATATACTCATTTGCCCTGATCATATATATTTTTATGTCATGGGTGCCGAGTACGAGGGAAACAGCAGTCGGGCGTTTTTTGGCTTCGATTTGTGAACCATATCTCGAACCATTCAGAAAAATCATCCCTCCGATTGCAATGCTGGATATTTCACCAATCGTAGCAATACTTGTGCTTCGGTTTGCGACAACCGGCTTGTGGGGACTTTATCGCATGATTGCGTTTTAATGTGACAGTTTGATAGGGGCTTGGCAGCAGCCAAGCCTCTTTACATAGAAGGGAAAGACGATGAGCGATATCTATCAGCACTTCAGAAAAGACGAGCGGGCCTTTATTGATCAGGCGCTCGAATGGAAAAGAATTGTCCAGGAGCAGTACCGGATGAAGCTGACCGACTTTTTAGACCCCCGAGAGCAGGTCATCCTCTCTGCTGTTACGGGACAGGCTGACGTCGGGCTTGCTTTTTCCGGCGGTTATGACAGAGCGGAGCGGAAACGGGCGATTCTGTATCCAGAGTACATTACTCCGGAAGTATCAGATTTTGAACTTCAGGCGTTTAACGTTTGTTATGCTGACAAGTTTGTCTCAGTAGATCATCGTTCTCTGCTTGGTGCATTAATGGGCATAGGATTAAAGCGGCAAAAATTCGGTGACATCGTGTTTTCTGAGACAGCAGTGCAATTGATTGTCTCAGCCGATACCGCTGATTTTGTGGCTGCACAGCTGACCCAAGCAGGCAAAGCGGCGGTCAGCCTAGAGAAAATCGACTTGTCAGACCTTAACATTCCAGCAGTTGATGTCGAAATAAGAGATGACACGGTTTCTTCTTTAAGGCTTGACGCCGTCTGCGCCTCTATGAGCAGGCAATCCCGCCAGAAATCACAGACGCTTGTGAAAAACGGCCTTGTGAAAGTGAACTGGAAGGTGGTTGAAGATCCTTCATACATAGTCGCGGAAGGGGACATGCTGTCAATCAGAGGTTTTGGCCGGTGCAGCTTAACAAAAATCGAAGGAAAAACCAAAAAAGACAAATGGAGAGTTACGTTTGAACGACAAAAATAGTCGGTTTTTCAGTTTTTTTCTCCATCTGTGCGAAATTTGTTTTATAATGTGAACTAGATAACCGTACTGAAATGTAAAAATGGAGGTGGCATCATGCCATTAACGCCAAATGATATTCACAACAAGACGTTTACAAAAAGTTTTCGCGGATATGATGAAGATGAAGTAAATGAATTCCTAGCCCAAGTCAGAAAAGATTACGAAATTGTTCTCCGCAAGAAAACTGAGCTTGAAGCGAAAGTCAATGAGCTAGATGAAAGAATCGGACACTTTGCCAATATTGAGGAAACATTGAATAAATCAATTTTAGTTGCTCAAGAAGCGGCTGAAGACGTAAAACGCAATTCTCAAAAAGAGGCAAAGCTGATCGTTCGGGAAGCGGAGAAAAACGCTGATCGCATTATCAACGAATCGTTATCAAAATCAAGAAAAATTGCAATGGAAATTGAAGAGCTGAAAAAACAGTCTAAAGTGTTCAGAACACGTTTCCAAATGCTGATTGAAGCTCAGCTTGATCTTCTGAAAAATGACGATTGGGATCATCTCCTTGAGTATGAAGTCGACGCTGTATTTGAGGAAAAGGAATAAATTCTCTGATTATCTTGACATTTTCTTAGCTTGTCGAATATAATACGTTCATAAATTCAGATGAAAAAACGGTTGAAAGGGACAGTCATGTTTCCTTCAGGCCTTCATAGCGACCCGGAGATGGTGAGAGTCCGGGATGGCCGGAATCATGTAGATCAGCCCTTTAGTTTCCTTGCTGAACTCACAGTAGGTTAGGACGTTCATCACGTTACGATGCTCAAGAGGAAAAAGTGTATGCTTGCTTTTTCTAAAAGGGTGGTACCGCGAGATAAGCTTTCTCGTCCCTTATGGGATGAGAGGGCTTTTTTATTTTCTGAAAAAATGCAGTGGAGGAATGAAAATGGATTTTAAAGACACGCTCTTAATGCCGAAAACAGATTTCCCGATGCGTGGAAATTTGCCAAACCGTGAGCCTGACATTCAAAAAAAATGGGAGGAAGAGGATATCTACCGTCTTGTTCAGGAACGGACGAAAGACCGCCCGAAATTTGTTTTACATGACGGACCTCCGTATGCAAACGGCGACATCCATATGGGCCATGCACTTAACAAGATTTTGAAAGACTTCATTGTCCGCTATAAATCAATGAGCGGCTACAACGCACCGTATGTGCCGGGCTGGGATACACACGGATTGCCAATTGAAACAGCTCTGACAAAAAACAAAAAGGTCAACCGCAAAGAAATGTCAGTAGCGGAATTCCGCAAACTATGCGAAGAGTACGCTTGGAAGCAAATCGAGGGACAGCGTGAGCAATTCAAACGTCTTGGTGTCCGCGGTGACTGGGAAAACCCATATGTGACATTAAAACCGGAATACGAAGCGCAGCAAATCCGCGTATTTGGTGAAATGGCAAAACGAGGCTACATTTACAAAGGCCTTAAACCGGTTAACTGGTCACCTTCAAGTGAGTCTGCTCTGGCTGAAGCCGAGATCGAATATCAAGACAAACGTTCAGCATCTATTTACGTCGCTTTTGGTGTAAAAGACGGAAAAGGCGTTCTTGAAAACGGTGAGCGCATCATCATTTGGACAACAACGCCTTGGACAATTCCGGCGAACCTCGGAATCTCAGTGCACCCTGATCTTGAGTACAGCGTGATTGCAGTAGGTGAAGACCGCTTTGTCGTAGCAAGTGCCTTAGTCGAAAATGTTGCATCGGCATGCGGATTTGATCAGTATGAAGTGACAAGAACGGTCAAAGGGAAAGATCTTGAGAACATTATCGCTGAACACCCTCTATATGGCAGAGACTCTCTCGTTATGCTTGGTGAACACGTAACAACTGATGCCGGAACAGGCTGTGTTCATACAGCGCCAGGACATGGGGAAGATGACTTTATCATCGGCCAAAAATACGGTTTAGATGTGCTTTGCCCGGTCGATGAAAAAGGTGTAATGACAAGCGAAGCTCCTGGCTTTGAAGGCATGTTCTATGATGATGCAAACAAAGCGATCACACAGCAGCTTGATGAAAAAGGCGCACTTGTGAAGCTTGAATTCATTACTCACTCTTATCCGCATGATTGGAGAACGAAAAAACCAACCATTTTCAGAGCGACAGCGCAATGGTTTGCGTCTATTAAAGATTTCAGATCAGACCTGCTGGATGCCATTAAAGAAACCAAATGGGTTCCTGAATGGGGCGAGCAGCGTTTGCACAACATGGTTCGGGACCGCGGAGACTGGTGTATTTCCAGACAGCGTGCGTGGGGTGTGCCGATTCCGGTATTTTACGCTGAAAACGGAGAACCGATTATTACAGATGAAACCATTGAACATGTTTCTGAATTGTTCAGACAGCACGGATCAAACATTTGGTTTGAAAAAGAAGCAAAGGATCTTCTTCCGGAAGGCTTTACGCATCCTGGCAGCCCGAACGGCACATTTACAAAAGAACAGGATATCATGGATGTTTGGTTTGATTCAGGCTCTTCACATCAAGCAGTGCTTGAAGAACGTGATGACCTCGTTCGCCCGGCTGATTTATACCTAGAGGGATCTGACCAATATCGCGGCTGGTTTAACTCTTCTCTTTCTACAGCAGTAGCCGTAACAGGGAAAGCGCCGTATAAAGGTGTGCTCAGCCATGGGTTCGCACTGGATGGAGAAGGACGCAAGATGAGTAAATCAATCGGTAACGTTGTTGTTCCGGCTAAAGTCATGAAACAGCTTGGTGCCGACATCTTAAGATTATGGGTATCTTCAGTGGATTATCAGGCGGACGTTCGCGTGTCTGACGCCATTCTAAAGCAGGTTGCGGAAGTATATCGTAAAATCCGCAACACGTTCCGTTTCCTTCACGGCAACCTTTTCGATTTTGATCCAAAAACAAATGCGGTGGCTGTCGAAGATCTTCGTGAAGTGGATCAGTATATGCTGATTAAGCTGAACAAGCTGATTGATAAAGTGAAAAAAGCGTATGATGAGTACGAATTTGCGGTTGTGTATCACAGCATTCATAATTTCTGCACAATCGAATTGAGCTCATTCTACCTTGATTTTGCAAAAGATATTGTCTACATCGAGCATGCGGATCATCCGGATAGACGCAGCATGCAGACAGTATTCTACGAAACGCTTCTTGCATTAGTGAAGCTTTCAGCGCCTATCCTTCCACATACGGCAGACGAATTGTGGTCTCATTTAACATTTGTTGAAGAGCAGAGCGTTCAGCTGACCGATATGCCGGAAACAATCGCGGTTCCAAACAGTGAAGCGACTGAAGAAAAATTTGACCGCTTTATGGCTCTTCGTGATGACGTGCTAAAAGCATTAGAAACTGCGCGAAATGAAAAAATTATTGGTAAATCTTTGGAAGCAAACCTGAAATTGTATCCAAACAAAGAAAACAAGGAGCTCTTGGCTTCCATAAAAGAAAACCTTTCTCAGCTGTTTATTGTGTCTGAACTGACAATCAGCGAAGAAAATGAAGCGCCGAACGATGCGCAAAGCTTTGCGACGGGTAAAATCGCTGTCGAGAAAGCGGAAGGCGAAATGTGTGAGAGATCTCGTGTGATTTCAAAAGATGTAGGGGCAAATCCGAAATATCCTACACTTTCATTACGCAACGCTGAAATCGTTGAAAAATACTATCAAAAATAATGCAAAAAAGCTCGGCGTAAAAGCCGGGCTTTTTTTGTGCCAAGAGTGACATCCTTTAGAACGGCAGGAAAAATCTTATGGGCTTTAGATCATCATTCACAGGCAACAATAAAGATACTACGTTAAGAGCAGGAGTTGTGAAGAATGAATGATCAACTGACCGCAATTTATACGGAACTTCTTCTGATGAAAGAAGAATTACAGTCGAGATTATTTGAGTATTCTTGCTTTCAGGTTTCTACAAGCCCGCAAGCAGCAATCAATCAAAAACAAAAAGCAACTCTGATCTATCATATTAAAGAAGAACTTCAAGACGTTCTCCTTGCATTGTCCAAAATCGAAAACGGTACATTCGGATACTGTGAAGAAACTGGGGCCCCCATTCCTCTTGCAAAGCTGGCAGTGCTGCCGACGGCCCGAACAGCAAACGATTTTCTTTATTCTGTCCAATTTGAGAAAAAAACGCTTCCGATATGGAAATCAACGGATATCGAATATGGTCAGGCACTGTATGAATAACAGTGTCTGGCTGGTTAATATGCCTGATATTTCTTTACTCCAGTGCTTTTTATTGATAAAATGCATAATGGATTAAAGTAACCGTAAACTGGAGGAACGTTTGTGCTGTATTATATGATTGCACTACTTATTATTGCAGCCGATCAATTGACAAAATGGCTAGTTGTTAAGAACATGGAACTTGGCCAAAGCATTCCGATCATTGATCAGGTATTCTATATCACCTCCCATCGCAATACGGGTGCTGCATGGGGGATATTAGCGGGTCAGATGTGGTTTTTCTACCTCATAACAACCGCTGTTATTATTGGTATTGTTTATTACATACAGCGTTATACAAAGGGACAAAGGCTTCTTGGCGTTGCCCTCGGACTTATGCTTGGCGGTGCCATCGGCAACTTTATCGATCGGGCTGTCAGACAGGAAGTTGTGGATTTTATCCATGTTATTATTGTCAATTACAATTACCCGATATTTAACATCGCGGACTCTTCATTATGTGTCGGCGTAATGCTTTTATTTATACAAATGCTGTTGGACAGCGGGAAAAAGAAAAAGGAGCAATAGCATGAATCAAATTGATATAACCGCTTCAGAAGAACAAAAAAGTGAGCGGATTGATAAATTTTTGGCATCGTCTGAGAATGATTGGTCAAGAACCCAGGTTCAGCAATGGGTAAAAGACGGACAGGTTGTCGTGAACGGAAGCGCGGTGAAAGCGAATTATAAAATTCAGCCGGGTGATCAGGTGACCGTCACTGTACCCGAACCGGAAGCGCTCGACGTCCTGGCAGAGCCTATGGATCTGGATATTTATTATGAGGACCAGGATGTGCTGGTCGTCAACAAACCTCGCGGAATGGTTGTTCACCCAGCACCCGGGCATCTTACGGGCACACTTGTAAACGGCCTTATGGCTCATTGCACAGACCTTTCCGGAATAAATGGCGTGATGCGTCCGGGTATTGTTCACAGAATCGATAAGGACACGTCCGGTTTATTAATGGTGGCGAAAAATGATATGGCACACGAGTCACTCGTAAACCAATTGGTCAACAAAACGGTCACCCGAAAATATACGGCCGTTGTCCACGGGCTTATTTCTCACGATGACGGCACAATTGACGCGCCGATCGGACGAGATAAGAAAGACCGTCAAAGCATGACCGTGACACGTGATGGCAAAAGCGCTGTCACTCATTTTCATGTACTAGAGCGTTTTCAGGATTTTACGTTAGTGGAATGCCAGCTTGAAACAGGGAGAACCCATCAAATTCGTGTTCATATGAGATATATCGGCTTCCCATTAGCAGGCGATCCGAAATACGGCCCAAGAAAAACAATCGACTTTAATGGCCAAGCGCTTCACGCGGGAGTTTTAGGTTTTGACCATCCACGAACAGGAGAATATGTCGAATTTGAAGCGCCGCTTCCTGAGGATATGGCAGAATTAATCGAAAACCTCAGAAAAAATGGTTGACAGAGGGTTTCTTTTCTGAAATAATAAACGAAGCTGAATAGATTCTTTAAAACAGTCCAGAGAGACTGAGAAGGATAACGGATAGACGGGATGCGTGTACAGGCGCGCACCTTGTCCTAAAACCCCTCTATGCTCTGGCAGGAGGGGTTTTTTCTTCTATATGAACTGTGAGGTGTCACACATTGAATCAAAAAGCTGTCATTCTCGACGAACAGGCAATCAGACGGGCGCTGACCAGGATTGCTCACGAAATGATCGAACGCAATAAAGGAATGAATAACTGCATTCTTGTCGGCATTAAGACAAGAGGGATTTACCTGGCAAAACGCCTTGCGGAACGCATTGAACAGATTGAGGGAAATCCTGTTACAGTCGGTGAAATTGATATTACTCTTTACAGAGACGATCTTTCTAAAAAAACAAGCAACGATGAACCGCTTGTAAAAGGTGCAGATATTCCGGTAGATATTACAGATCAAAAAGTCATTCTCGTTGATGATGTTCTGTATACCGGAAGAACAGTCAGAGCAGGAATGGATGCGCTTGTTGATGTAGGCAGACCTTCCTCCATTCAGCTTGCAGTGCTTGTGGACAGAGGACACCGGGAGCTGCCGATCCGAGCGGATTATATCGGGAAAAACATCCCGACATCAAAGTCTGAAAAGGTTATGGTTCAGCTTGATGAGGTAGACCAAAACGATCTCGTCGCCATTTATGAAAACGAATAATAAATCACCTTTTTAAGGGCAATCCAGAGAGGTTGCAAAGAGGTGCACAACAAAGGCCCAAAAAGTATTCGGCAGGTCTTTGTATGCCTCTTTGCGTAAAAAAGCAAAGAGGTTTTTTTATACAGTCATTGAGTCATCCTAAAATGAAAGTCATCAATCAGGGGGAAATCATCATGAGTAAGAAAAAAGTAAATTTAGGGGTCAGGGATGTCCCGACACCTTTCTCTTGGGTTTCATTCAGCCTTCAGCATTTGTTTGCCATGTTTGGCTCAACCATTTTGGTTCCGAAGCTCGTCGGAATGAGTCCTGCTGTGGCGTTGGTGACAAGCGGCATCGGAACACTGGCGTACCTTCTTATTACGAAAGGGCAAATTCCGGCGTATCTCGGTTCATCCTTCGCCTTTATTTCTCCGATCATTCTGGTAAAAGCGACCGGCGGGCCGGGAGCGGCAATGGTTGGAGCGTTTCTTGCAGGGCTGGTGTACGGGCTGATTGCCTTATTGATCAGGCAGCTTGGAACAGGATGGCTGATGAAGATTCTCCCGCCTGTAGTCGTAGGGCCTGTTATTATCGTCATCGGGCTGGGACTGGCAAGCACTGCGGTAAACATGGCGATGTATGCTGATCCGAACGCGAGTGAGTTGGTCTACAGCTTAAAGCACTTTAGTGTCGCAGGAGTTACGCTGGCAATTACGATTATTTGTGCGATTTTCTTACGAGGATTTCTAAGCCTGATTCCGGTTCTGATCGGAATCATCGGCGGATACCTGTTTGCCCTTACTCAAGGGATTGTCAACTTCCAGCCGGTGCTTGACGCGAAATGGTTTGCAGTGCCTGAATTTATCATTCCGTTCAAAGATTATTCACCGTCAGTTACACTCGGCATCGCAGCCGCAATGGTTCCTGTCGCATTTGTCACAATGTCAGAGCATATCGGCCACCAAATGGTGCTGAGCAAGGTTGTCGGACAAGACTTCATTAAAAAGCCAGGTCTTCATCGCTCTATTATGGGTGACAGTGTGGCGACAATCCTCGCTTCCCTGATCGGCGGTCCGCCGACAACGACTTACGGAGAAAACATTGGCGTGCTGGCCATCACAAGAGTATTCAGCGTCTTTGTCATCGGAGGAGCGGCAGTGATTGCCTGTTGCTTCGGCTTTATCGGCAAAATTTCAGCGCTGATCAGTTCAGTGCCGTCAGCGGTCATGGGAGGCGTCTCCTTCCTGCTGTTCGGAATCATTGCTTCAAGCGGCCTGAGAATGCTGATTGACAACAAAATTGATTATGAAAACAACAGAAACCTCATTATTACATCAGTTATCCTTGTCATCGGTGTAGGAGGCGCTTTTATCCAAGTGTCTCAAGGCGGATTCCAAGTGTCAGGAATGGCGCTTGCCGCAATTGTCGGTGTCATCTTAAACCTGATTCTTCCGCAGGCGAAGGAAGAGCAGGCAGACACATCTGAACAACATCATATCTAAAACCTTTTAATGAAAGTCCAGAGAGGCTTGGAAGGGTTATGAAGAGAAGGAAGCTTCAATGCTGCCCTCTATTTAACCGTACCCCGAGTCTATCTTAGACCGGGGTTTTTTTCAGCCTTAAGTTGAAAAGAGAGGGGAAAGAACATGAAGCATTTAACGACGATGAGTGAACTCAGCACTGAGGAAATCAAAGATTTGCTTCAAACAGCACAAGATCTCAAAAGCGGAAAAACAGACAATCAGCTGACAGGAACGTTTGCAGCTAACCTGTTTTTTGAACCAAGCACGAGAACGCGATTCAGCTTTGAAGTGGCGGAGAAAAAGCTCGGCATGAATGTCCTGAATCTTGATGGAACAAGCACAAGCGTGCAAAAAGGCGAAACCTTATATGACACCATCCGGACGCTTGAATCAATCGGTGTGGACGTTTGTGTCATCAGGCACAGTGAGGATGAATACTATCAAGCGCTTGTCAGCCAGGTGAATATCCCGATTCTGAATGCGGGAGACGGATGCGGCCAGCATCCGACACAATCACTGCTGGATTTAATGACGATTTATGAAGAGTTTAATACGTTCAAAGGGATTACCGTTTCCATTCACGGCGATATCAAGCACAGCAGAGTGGCAAGGTCAAATGCGGAAGTGTTGACAAGATTGGGTGCCCGGGTCCTATTTTCCGGCCCTTCGGAATGGCAGGATGAAGAAAATACATTCGGCACGTATGTCTCAATGGATGAAGCAGTTGAGTCTTCCGATGTTGTCATGCTGCTGCGCATTCAAAATGAACGACATCAGTCCGCTGTCAGCCAGGAAGGCTATTTAAACAAATACGGCTTGACCGTAGAACGGGCTGAGCGTATGAAGCGGCATGCGATCATCATGCATCCTGCTCCGGTAAACAGAGGAGTGGAGATTGATGACAGCTTAGTAGAAAGCGAAAAATCAAGAATCTTCAAGCAAATGCAAAATGGCGTATTTATCAGAATGGCAGTGATACAGCGTGCCTTACAAACCAATGTGAAAAGAGGAGAAGCAGCGTATGTCATATCTCATTAAAAACGGCTGGATACTAAACGAAAATGGTGAAAAAACAGAAGCGGATATCCGAGTGACTGGAGAAACCATCACCGCAATCGGCAAGCTTGATGCAACGGATAATGAAACGGTAATTGATGCAAAAGGTTTGCTCGTTTCACCTGGGTTTGTTGATCTCCACGTGCATTTCAGAGAGCCGGGCGGAGAGAAAAAAGAAACTATTGAAACCGGGGCCAAAGCGGCGGCACGCGGCGGCTATACTACAGTAGCAGCAATGCCGAATACGCGGCCGGTTCCTGATACAAAGGAGCAGATGGAATGGGTGCAAAACAGAATTAAAGAAACATCATGCGTAAGAGTTCTTCCATATGCATCCATTACGATCAGACAAATCGGCGATGAAATGACAAACTTTGAAGCATTAAAAGAAGCCGGGGCATTTGCTTTTACAGATGACGGTGTTGGTATACAGACAGCAGGTATGATGTATGAAGCGATGAAACGGGCAGCTGCAATTGACAAAGCAATTGTTGCACATTGCGAGGACAACTCCTTAATTTACGGAGGAAGCGTACATGAGGGGACATTCTCCAAAGCGAACGGGCTAAACGGCATTCCTTCTGTGTGTGAATCGGTTCATATTGCCCGCGATGTGCTGCTGGCTGAGGCGGCAAACTGCCATTATCATGTATGCCATATCAGCACGAAAGAATCTGTCAGAGTTGTACGCGATGCGAAAAAAGCGGGAATCAGAGTGACAGCAGAAGTGTCGCCGCATCATTTGCTGCTTTGTGATGAGGACATCCCGGGGCTGGACACAAACTATAAAATGAATCCGCCGCTCCGCAGTGCAGAAGACAGAGCTGCTTTAATTGAAGGTCTTTTAGACGGAACAATTGATTTTATCGCAACAGACCATGCACCGCATACGGAAGAAGAGAAAAACACAGAAATGAAACTGGCGCCATTCGGAATTGTCGGCTTAGAAACAGCATTCCCGCTTCTTTACACACACTTTGTCAAAAATGGCAGCTGGTCGCTGAAGCAGTTGATTGACTACATGACAATCAAGCCATGCGAAGCGTTCGGTCTCCCATATGGAACATTACAAACGGGGCAAGCTGCGGACATTACGTTAATCGATTTAGAAAAAGAAGCAGTTATAGACAAAGAGACATTTTTATCAAAAGGAAAAAATACACCATTCAACGGCATCAGCTGCACCGGCTGGCCGGTCGCTACAATTGCGGCAGGGAAGCTTGCTTATGAAGAGGGGAGACTTGTCAAATGAAGAGACGATTAGTACTGGAAAACGGAGCGGTATTCGAGGGAGAAGCCTTCGGAAGCTTAGAACACAACATGGGAGAAGTCGTTTTTAATACTGGGATGACAGGCTATCAGGAAATTTTATCTGATCCTTCTTACTGCGGACAGATCGTAACATTAACATACCCGCTTATCGGAAATTACGGCATTAACCGTGATGATTTTGAATCTATTACCCCTTTTGTCAAAGGGCTGATCATCAAAGAATTATGTGAGCTGCCTTCCAACTGGCGTTCAGCATACACCTTAGACGAGTATTTAAAAATGAAAAACATTCCCGGACTCCAGGGGATTGATACAAGGAAGCTGACAAGAATGATCCGCACGGCAGGCGCGCTAAAAGGAACATTCGCTTCATCTGATGAAGATATCGAAGCAGTGCTGAAAAGACTGAACGAAACGGAATTGCCAAGAAATCAAGTATCCCAAGTATCAGCAAAAACAGCATATCCGAGCCCGGGAAGAGGCAAACGCATTGTCTTGGTTGACTTCGGCATGAAACACGGGATTCTAAGAGAGCTGAACAAACGGAAATGTGACGTCATCGTTGTGCCTTACAACATTACAGCGGAAGAGGTGCTTCAGCTGAAACCGGACGGTATCATGCTTTCTAACGGACCTGGAGACCCGAAGGATGTGCCTGAAGCGATTGAAATGATTAAAGGTGTTCTTGGAAAAGTGCCATTATTCGGAATATGTCTCGGCCACCAATTATTCGCGCTGGCGTGCGGGGCGAATACTGAAAAAATGAAATTCGGCCACAGGGGCTCAAACCACCCGGTAAAAGAGCTGGCTACAGGAAAAGTTGCCTTAACATCTCAAAACCATGGATATACAGTTTCGTCTATCAGTAAAACAGAACTGGAAGTGACGCATATCGCAATTAACGACGATACGATTGAAGGGCTGAAGCATAAAACATTGCCGGCATTTACGGTTCAATATCATCCCGAAGCCTCACCTGGTCCTGAGGATGCCAACCATCTATTTGACAGATTCATCGAAATGATCGAAACAACAGAGAAAGAAGGGGAAGCGGTATGCCAAAACGCGTAGACATTAACAAAATTTTAGTAATCGGATCTGGACCGATTATCATCGGCCAAGCAGCAGAATTTGACTATGCGGGAACACAAGCCTGTCTTGCTTTGAAAGAAGAAGGCTATGAAGTCATCCTTGTCAACTCAAACCCTGCAACGATCATGACAGATACAGAAATGGCTGACCGGGTTTACATCGAACCGCTCACACCTGAATTCCTGACACGAATCATCAGAAAAGAGCGCCCGGATGCCATTCTTCCTACACTCGGAGGCCAAACTGGTTTGAATCTTGCGGTTGAGCTTTCTGAAAGAGGCGTTTTGGCAGAATGCGGCGTCGAAGTGCTTGGCACGAAACTGTCTGCGATTCAGCAAGCTGAAGACCGTGACTTGTTCAGAACATTAATGAATGAACTGAATGAACCGGTGCCTGAAAGTGAGATTATCCACTCCCTTGAAGAAGCAGAAAAATTCGTCAGTCAAATTGGATTCCCTGTCATTGTCCGCCCGGCATATACATTAGGCGGAACAGGCGGAGGCATCTGCTCGAATGAAACAGAGCTAAAAGAAATCGTTGAGAACGGCTTGAAATTAAGCCCGGTACACCAATGTCTGCTTGAAAAAAGCATCGCCGGCTATAAAGAAATCGAGTATGAAGTCATGAGAGACAGCCAAGATCACGCCATTGTCGTTTGTAACATGGAAAACATTGATCCGGTTGGAATCCATACTGGAGACAGTATTGTTGTCGCGCCGAGCCAAACGCTCAGCGATCGCGAATATCAGCTCTTGCGGAATGTATCGTTAAAACTGATTCGCGCGCTTGGAATCGAAGGCGGATGTAACGTGCAGCTCGCCTTAGACCCAGACAGCTTCCAATATTACATTATTGAAGTAAATCCGCGTGTCAGCCGTTCATCTGCCCTTGCATCAAAAGCAACGGGATACCCGATTGCTAAGCTCGCTGCTAAAATTGCAGTCGGACTTTCATTAGATGAAATGATGAACCCGGTGACAGGAAAAACATATGCAGCATTTGAACCTGCTCTTGACTATGTCGTATCCAAAATTCCGCGCTGGCCGTTTGATAAGTTTGAATCAGCAAACAGAAAGCTTGGCACGCAAATGAAAGCGACAGGTGAGGTCATGGCAATCGGCCGCACGCTTGAAGAGTCATTGCTGAAGGCAGTGCGATCACTGGAAGCGGATGTGTATCATCTTGAATTGAAGGACGCCGCTGACATTTCAGATGAGCTTCTTGAAAAGCGAATTAAAAAGGCCGGTGATGAACGCTTATTCTACTTAGCTGAAGCCTACAGAAGAGGCTACACGGTAGAAGACCTCCATGAATTTTCCGCTATCGATGTCTTCTTCTTGCATAAGCTGTTCGGAATCGTACAGTTTGAAAAAGAATTGAAGGCGAATGCGGGCGATACAGATGTGCTGAGACGGGCAAAAGAACTCGGCTTCTCTGATCAGTACATCAGCCGCGAGTGGAAAATGAAAGAATCCGAGCTTTACAGCTTGAGAAAACAAGCGGGGATTGCTCCGGTATTCAAAATGGTAGATACATGTGCTGCGGAATTCGAGTCAGAAACGCCATACTTCTATAGCACATACGAAGAAGAAAATGAATCTGTCGTTACAGATAAGAAAAGTGTGATGGTGCTTGGTTCGGGTCCGATTCGAATCGGTCAGGGTGTCGAGTTCGACTATGCGACGGTTCACTCTGTATGGGCAATTAAACAAGCAGGCTATGAAGCCATTATTGTCAATAACAACCCGGAAACCGTTTCAACAGACTTCAGCATCTCAGACAAGCTGTATTTTGAACCGCTTACGATTGAAGATGTTATGCACATCATTGACCTCGAACAGCCAATGGGCGTTGTCGTACAATTTGGCGGACAAACTGCGATTAACCTTGCTGACGAGCTTTCTGCACGCGGAGTGAAAATCCTTGGAACTTCATTAGAAGATTTAGACCGTGCAGAAGACCGGGATAAATTTGAACAAGCGCTTGGAGAACTTGGTGTTCCTCAGCCGCTTGGCAAAACAGCGACATCAGTTGATCAGGCGGTAAGCATCGCGAGTGATATCGGTTATCCGGTACTGGTGCGTCCTTCCTATGTACTTGGCGGCCGGGCGATGGAGATTGTGTATCATGAAGAAGAGCTGCTTCATTACATGAAAAACGCAGTTAAAATCAATCCACAGCACCCTGTATTAATTGACAGATACTTGACAGGAAAAGAAATTGAAGTCGATGCAGTATCCGACGGTGAAACAGTCGTCATTCCGGGAATTATGGAGCACATTGAACGTGCGGGCGTTCACTCCGGAGACTCGATCGCTGTTTATCCGCCTCAGTCTCTCACAGAGGACATTAAGAAAAAAATTGAACAATACACGATCGCACTTGCTAAAGGGCTGAATATTGTCGGTTTGCTCAATATTCAATTCGTCTTGTCACAAGGCGAGGTGTACGTGCTAGAAGTGAATCCGAGATCAAGCAGAACCGTACCGTTTTTAAGCAAAATTACGGGTATCCCAATGGCGAATCTCGCAACAAAAATCATTCTTGGTCAAAAGCTGGCTGCGTTTGGCTATACAGAGGGCCTTCAGCCTGAACAGCAAGGTGTATTTGTAAAAGCGCCGGTCTTCTCCTTTGCCAAGCTGAGAAGAGTGGACATTACGTTAGGGCCTGAAATGAAATCAACAGGTGAAGTCATGGGGAAAGATTCGACACTTGAAAAGGCGCTCTACAAAGCCTTGATTGCTTCAGGTATTCAAATCCCGAACTACGGTTCCGTGCTTTTAACAGTAGCTGATAAGGACAAAGAAGAAGGGCTTGCCATTGCTAAGCGGTTCCACGCGATCGGCTACAACATTTTAGCGACGGAAGGAACGGCAGGCTACTTGAAAGAAGCTTCCATTCCAGCGAAGGTCGTCGGAAAAATCGGTCAGGATGGCCCGAACCTGCTTGACGTCATCAGAAACGGAGAAGCGCAGTTTGTCATCAATACGCTGACAAAAGGAAAGCAGCCGGCAAGAGACGGTTTTAGAATCAGACGTGAATCAGTAGAAAATGGTGTTGCCTGCCTAACATCTTTAGATACGGCAGAGGCGATATTGCGAGTGCTGGAAAGCATGACATTCCGTGCTGATCAAATGCCGGCAGTCAACACAAATCAGGAGGCGGCAGTCACTATATGAAAAAAGCGTATTTGACAGTATGTTCTAACCAGCAAATTGCAGACCGGGTGTATCAAATGGTTCTGAAAGGGGAGCTTGTCCAAGGGTTTACAACCCCTGGACAGTTCCTTCATCTTAAAGTGAGCGAAGCGGTTACGCCTCTTTTGAGAAGACCAATCAGCATCGCAGACGTCAACTTTGAAAAAAATGAAGTCACCATCATTTATCGGGTAGATGGGGAAGGGACAAGACTCTTGTCACTGAAGCAGCAGGGAGAATTTGTGGATGTCCTCGGGCCTTTGGGAAATGGCTTTCCTGTTAATGAAGTTCAACCCGGAAAGACGGCTTTGCTGGTAGGAGGCGGAGTAGGTGTGCCGCCTCTCCAAGAGCTGTCGAAACGCTTGAATGAAAAAGGGGTAAATGTCATCCACGTTTTAGGATTCCAATCGGCAAAGGATGTTTTTTACGAGGAAGAATGCCGGCAGTACGGAGACACGTATGTGGCAACAGCTGACGGAAGCTACGGGGAAACCGGATTTGTCACAGATGTGATTAAACGGAAAAATCTAGAGTTTGATATCCTCCTCAGCTGCGGGCCGACACCGATGCTTAAGGCGTTAAAACAGGAATATGCCCATAAAGAAGTATATCTGTCCATGGAGGAACGAATGGGCTGCGGAATCGGCGCATGCTTCGCGTGTGTGTGCCATACAAACGAAAGTGAGACATCCTATGTAAAAGTATGTCTCGACGGGCCTGTATTTAAAGCTCAGGAGGTGGCGCTGTAATGCTAGAGGTGAAATTGCCGGGACTTGATTTGAAAAACCCAATCATTCCTGCATCAGGCTGCTTCGGTTTTGGAAAAGAATTTTCACGTTTTTATGATTTGTCTTGTCTTGGAGCCATCATGATTAAGGCTACGACAAAGGAGCCGCGCTTTGGGAATCCGACGCCGCGGGTAGCTGAGACTGGTGCTGGAATGCTCAATGCGATCGGTCTCCAAAATCCGGGGCTGGATAGTGTGTTGCATAATGAGCTGCCGTGGCTTGAGCAGTTTGATACGCCGATCATTGCCAATGTCGCAGGTTCTCAAGTCGAGGATTATGTTGAAGTTGCAGAGCATATTAGCAAAGCGCCTAATGTTCATGCACTTGAATTGAATATTTCCTGCCCGAATGTGAAAACAGGCGGAATCGCTTTTGGCACGAATCCTGAAATGGCTGCCGATTTGACAAAAGCGGTGAAAGAGGTTTCGGATGTACCCGTTTATGTGAAGCTTTCCCCGAACGTGGCTAATATCACAGAAATTGCCTTAGCGATCGAGGAAGCGGGAGCGGACGGTCTTACGATGATCAACACACTAATCGGCATGAGACTCGATTTAAAAACCGGCAAACCGATATTAGCGAATAAAACAGGGGGACTTTCAGGCCCTGCTGTGAAGCCGGTTGCCATTCGCATGGTGTATGAAGTCAGCCAGGCGGTAAACATCCCGATTATCGGAATGGGAGGCGTGCAAACGGCTGAAGATGCCCTGGAATTTCTTCTCGCGGGAGCAAGCGCAGTCGCTGTCGGAACAGCAAACTTTGTGAATCCTTTTGCATGTCCAGAGATTATTGAACAGCTCCCATCTGTTTTGCTCCAATACGGCTATCAATCAATTGAAGAATGCATCGGAAGGAGCTGGAATCATGAAAAACAACCTGCCCATCATCGCGCTTGATTTTGCGTCAGCTGAAGAAACACTTGCGTTCTTAGCGCCTTTTCAGCAAGAACCGTTATTTGTAAAGGTTGGGATGGAGCTTTTTTATCAAGAAGGGCCATCTATCGTGAAACAACTAAAAGAAAGAAACTGCGAGCTATTTTTAGATCTAAAGCTTCATGACATCCCGACTACTGTAAACAAAGCGATGAAGCGCCTTGCCAGTCTTGGAGTAGACCTCGTCAATGTTCATGCTGCCGGGGGCAAAAAAATGATGCAGGCAGCTCTCGAAGGCTTAGAAGAAGGTACGCCGGCTGGAAAAAAACGTCCGTCACTTATCGCGGTAACCCAGCTGACAAGCACATCTGAACAAATCATGAAAGATGAACTGCTGATCGAAAAGTCTCTGATTGATACGGTTGTGCACTACAGCAAACAGGCGGAAGAAAGCGGACTGGATGGAGTGGTCTGCTCTGTTCATGAAGCAAAAGCCATTTACCAAGCGGTGTCGCCTTCATTTCTGACTGTCACTCCGGGGATCAGAATGTCAGAGGACGCTGCGAATGACCAAGTCCGCGTAGCGACGCCTGCCATTGCAAGAGAGAAAGGTTCATCAGCGATTGTAGTAGGACGCTCGATTACAAAAGCGGAAGACCCGGTAAAAGCCTATAAGGCTGTCAGACTTGAATGGGAGGGAATCAAATCTTGAAACAAATCATCGCAAAACATCTATTAGACATCCAAGCTGTATTTTTACGCCCGAACGAGCCGTTCACATGGGCAAGCGGCATTTTATCACCGATCTACTGTGACAACCGCCTTACGCTATCTTTCCCAGAGGTCAGAAACGATGTTGCTTCAGGTATCAGCAAGCTTGTCAAAGAGCATTTTCCTGAAGCTGAAATGATTGCGGGAACAGCAACTGCCGGTATTCCTCATGCTGCTCTTGCGGCTGACCGTTTGAATCTTCCGATGTGTTATGTGAGGAGCAAGCCGAAGGCGCACGGAAAAGGCAATCAGATTGAGGGAGCTGTGCAAGAGGGGCAAAAAACAGTTGTCATTGAAGACTTAATTTCCACAGGAGGCAGCGTGCTTGAAGCTTGTGCAGCTTTACAAGCGGCCGGCTGTGAAGTGCTTGGTGTCGTCTCAATCTTTACGTACGGACTTCCTAAAGCGGAGGAAGCCTTCGCAAAGGCAGAACTGCCATACTACTCATTAACCGATTATGATACGCTCACAGAGGTCGCGCTTGAAAACGGAAATATTCATTCAGATGATCTAAAAAAGCTGCAAACATGGAAACGAAATCCCGAGTCAAAAGATTGGTTTAAAAAATAAAAAATAAATTCAAATGATATAAAGAGGCTTCAAAGCCTTGATGTACTTGAAAACAGGCTGTGAGGCCTGTTTTTTTATTAATCCTATAAAAAAAGTCGGGTTGACTTATGTTAGAATTGTGCTAAAATTTACTACAAATCTAAAAACTTATCAAGAGCGGCTGAGGGACTGGACCTATGAAGCCCGGCAACCTGCATAGTTTGTAAGGTGCTACTTCCAGCAAAATGAATTCCATTTTGAAAGATAAGGGCTGCATGCTGTTCCTGTCTTTCTTTCCGCCGGATTGAAAGTTTTTTATTTTAAGAGGTAAAAAGGCTATCTGTATATCAGCAGCCGCGAATCACATTACATGGGAAAAGACAACCGGCAGAAAGCTACTGTTTGTTTGTCTCCGAAAGGAGGAAAGAAGAAATGTTAACGTATGATAATTGGGAAGAACCAACGATTACATTTCCGGAAGACGATCCTTATAAAGGAGCGCTGTCAGTTTTAAAATGGGCATACGGCCATTACGGCGATCAGCTTGTTTATGCCTGCAGTTTCGGAATTGAGGGAATCGTTCTGATTGACTTAATTTATAAAGTGAAAAAAGACGCAGAGATTGTGTTTCTTGATACAGGACTTCATTTTAAAGAAACCTATGAAACAATTGAACGAGTGAAAGAGCGTTATCCGGGTCTTAATATCATCCTGAAAAAACCAGATCTCACCCTTGAGGAACAAGCCGAAGAACATGGTGACAAACTGTGGGAAAGAGAGCCGAATCAGTGCTGCTATCTTAGAAAGGTTGTTCCTTTAAGAGAGACGCTTTCAGGACATCCAGCCTGGCTTTCCGGCCTGCGCCGTGATCAAGGGCCAAGCCGTGCCAATACGAATTTCTTAAACAAAGATGAAAAATTCAAGTCAGTAAAAGTTTGCCCGCTTATCCATTGGACTTGGAAAGACATTTGGAGATACACATCCCGGAATGAACTGGACTACAATCCGCTTCATGACCAAGGATATCCAAGTATTGGCTGTGCGCCTTGCACTGCTCCCGCTTTTACGGCAGAGGATTTGCGCTCAGGCAGATGGAATGGTATGGCGAAAACAGAATGCGGACTGCATGAATAAGGAGCTGCAAAATGGAATTAGCCGCTATTTTATTTAGCTTGTTTTTCGCGATGAATATTGGTGCAAGCGGCGCTGCAGCTTCGATGGGGGTTGCTTACGGCTCCGGAGCCATCAAAAAGAAAACCTACGCTTTGATCCTATGCGCAGTCGGTGTCTTTGCGGGGGCGGTCATTGGCGGAGGCGAGGTTGTAAAAACAATCAGCTCCGGCATTATTCCTGAGCAGACGATTACACTGACGATTGTTTGCATCATTATTGGAGCTGCTGCCCTGTCGCTCTTTACTGCTAACCTGCTCGGCATTCCTTTGTCGACAAGTGAAGTAACAGTCGGCGCGGTTGTCGGCGTGGGAGTGGCTTATAAAGTATTGTTTGTGAACAATCTTCTGATCATTGTGTCATTTTGGGTTTTTGTCCCGCTGTTCGCTTTCGGCTTCACCTATTTCGTATCTAAGCTGTTTCGTTATTTTAAGATTGAAGTAAAATCTTCTAAAAAACAAAAAATCCTCGGCATTGTTTTGTTAGTTGCCGGATTTTTCGAAGCATTCTCTGCCGGCATGAATAACGTGGCGAATGCTGTTGGCCCGTTAGTAGCTGCCGATGTGCTTGATGTCGGAAAAGGAACCTTGTATGGAGGAGCTTTTGTTGCTCTTGGCGCACTGTTATTAGGCCGGCGAGTGCTAGAAACAAACGGGAAGAAAATTACGAGATTCTCCAAAGGGGAAGGCATTCTCTTATCCGGTACAGGAGCGGGACTGGTGATCATCAGTTCTGTATTTGGGATGCCGGTGCCCTTGGCGCAAGTCACGTCATCGTCTATTATCGGAATAGGCATGGCAAAAAACGGTCCGAACGTGTTCCATAAACAAGTTGTTCAAACGATGCTGAAGGTATGGATCGTATCGCCGTTTTTATCTTTATCGATTTCTTATCTGCTTGTATCCTTGTTTTTAAAAGCAGATTATTATTCGATCTTTATCATGGTAAGTGTGCTTTTAGCGACGGGCGGTGCCGTCAGCCTGACAAAGGCCATTCGTAAAGAGAGACGCTCAGTCCACGAACAAGGCGGGGGAATCTGATCATTAATCTGAGTAATTTTATAAGTTAACTAGGAGGAGATGGATATTATGAGCTTAGCACCACACGGAGGAACATTAGTAAACAGAGTAGATGAATCATATGATGTGAGCGGCATTCAAAAAGAAATTGAACTTGATTTAATTTCTTTCGCGGATTTGGAATTGATCGGTATCGGTGCATACAGCCCGATTGAAGGTTTCTTTAATGAAAAAGATTACGTATCTGTTGTCGAAAACATGCGTCTTTCTTCCGGCGTTGTCTGGTCTCTTCCGATCACGCTTCCGGTCGATGCGCAAAAAGCAGCGGAACTGTCACTTGGTGAAACGGTAAAGTTAACGTATGAAGGAGAAACATACGGCGTTATCCAAATCGAAGATCTGTACGTGCCTGACAAACAAAAAGAAGCAGTCAATGTGTACAAAACAGATGAACAGGAGCATCCTGGTGTTAAAAAGCTGTTCAGCCGCGGCAATACATATGTCGGCGGGCCGATTACGTTGATTAAAAAAGCTTCAAAACAGTTCTCTGAATTTACATTTGAACCGTCAGAAACGAGACGCCAGTTTGCGGAAAAAGGCTGGGAAACCATTGTCGGTTTCCAAACAAGAAACCCTGTTCACAGAGCGCATGAATACATTCAAAAAACGGCTCTTGAAACAGTAGACGGCTTGTTCTTGAATCCGTTAGTGGGTGAAACAAAATCTGATGACATTCCAGCTGATGTACGGATGGAAAGCTACCAAGTGCTTCTTGATCATTATTACCCGAAAGATCGCGTTTTCCTTGGTGTCTTTTTAGCGGCGATGCGTTATGCAGGCCCGAGAGAAGCAATTTTCCACGCGCTTGTCAGAAAGAACTACGGCTGCACACATTTCATCGTCGGCCGTGATCATGCAGGTGTAGGCGACTATTACGGAACATACGAAGCACAGGAGCTGTTTGACACATTTAAACCTGAAGAACTCGGAATTACACCGCTGAAATTTGAGCACAGCTTCTTCTGTAAAAAATGCGGAAATATGGGAACAGCGAAAACATGCCCTCATGGCAGAGAGCATCACGTCATTTTATCAGGCACTAAGGTAAGAGGCATGCTGAGAGACGGTGTGCTGCCGCCTGCTGAATTCAGTCGAAAAGAAGTCGTAGAAGTGTTAATCAAAGGGATGAAGAAAAAAGAAGAAGTAGGCGTATCTTAAGGAGGACTGGCAGTGACAAATCGCGATATTGTATGGCATGAAGCCTCTATCACAAAAGAAGAGTACCAGCAAAAAAACAAGCATAAAAGCTCCATTCTCTGGCTGACAGGGTTAAGCGGCTCAGGCAAATCAACCATTGCCAACGCCGCTGCGAGAGAATTGTTTGAGCAAGGCTACCAAGTGATTGTGCTGGACGGGGATAATATCCGTCACGGCTTAAATAAGGATCTTGGTTTTTCTGATGAAGACCGAAAAGAAAACATCCGCCGAATCGGAGAGGTGGCAAAGCTTTTTGTTCAGCAGGGAACCATTGTGATTACTGCTTTTATCTCTCCTTTCCGCGAGGACAGACAACAGGTTCGCGAGCTTGTGGAAGCGGGCGAATTTAATGAAGTCTACATTAAATGCGACCTTGATATTTGTGAACAAAGAGATCCGAAAGGGCTTTACAAAAAAGCAAGAAACGGCGAGATTCCGTTTTTTACAGGAATTGATTCTCCTTATGAAGAACCGGAAGCTCCAGAGCTCGTTCTTGATTCAGGACAGCATGATCGTGAAGCGTGTAAAAATCAGCTGATCGAGTTTGTTAAACAAAAATTGAGCTGAATATGATCTGCTGCGTTCTTCTCAGATGCCGGAATGCAAGCGAGAACATCATCACAGCGACTGCTCTGGAAGAACTCGAATAGATCGGGGGAAATACGATGGGGAAAGTATATATTGTAGGAGCGGGTCCTGGTGACCCTGATCTGCTGACAATTAAAGCGCTGAAAGCCATTGAAAAAGCTGATGTCATCTTATATGACAGATTAGTAAATAAAGAGATTTTACAATATGCCAAAGAGCAAGCAGACCTGATCTACTGCGGGAAGCTTCCAGATTTTCATACGATGAAGCAGGAAACCATCAATCGATTTCTTGTGAAGTATGCGCAAAAAGGGAAAATGGTTGTCAGACTGAAAGGCGGAGACCCTTTTGTGTTCGGCAGAGGAGGGGAAGAAGCGGAATGCCTCTCTGAAAATGGAATTCCGTTTGAAATCATCCCTGGCATTACGTCTGGAATCGCGGCAGCCGCTTATGCCGGGATTCCTGTTACTCATCGGGAGGCGGGCTCTAACGTCGCTTTTGTAACGGGTCATTATAAAAAAGAAGAAGATTTTGAGGAAAAGTGGAAAGCGCTGGCTACAGGAATTGATACACTTGTCATCTATATGGGTATCAAAAACGTGCAGCAGATTGAAAGAAAACTCCTTGAAAACGGCCGGGACGGTTCTACGCCGGCAGCCTTTATTCATTGGGGAACAACGGACAAGCAAAAATCTGTTTTTTGTACAGTTGACACCCTTTCAGAAACAGTGGTAAAAGAAAACATTACAAATCCGAGTTTAATTGTCATTGGAAATGTTGTAAATTATCACTATAAGCTGGAATGGTTTGAATCTGAACTGAAAAAACAAGATTTAAGCGAGGCGTTGTAAAAATGAAACAAGCAATTTTATATGTCGGCCACGGCAGCCGGGTCAAAAAAGCGCAGCAAGAAGCCGCAGCCTTTTTGGAAGGATGCAAGGCCCACATCTCTGTGCCAGTACAAGAAATCAGCTTTTTAGAGCTTCAGGAGCCGACAATTGAGACAGGATTTGAAGCATGTGTGAAGCAAGGCGCCACTCATATCGCAGTGGTGCCTCTGCTTCTTTTAACAGCTGCGCATGCAAAACATGATATTCCGGAAGAAATTGTCCGTGTTGCATCTCGATATCCATCAGTCCGCATTTCATACGGAAAGCCGATCGGGATTGACGAAGAAGTAGTCAAGGCTGTATATCACCGAATGAAAGACATAGGTGTTCCGTATGAAAATGCCAGAGTGGTGCTCATCGGAAGGGGAAGTTCAGATCCAGATGTCAAAAGAGACGTAACCGGAATTGCTAATCTTCTTCAGGAAATGGTTCCAGTCAAGGAAGTCATTCCGTGCTTTTTGACAGCATGCGGCCCTAATTACAAAGAGGTTTTTTCAGAACTTAAAAAAGATGACGGCACAACAACCTTTATCGTTCCATATTTGCTTTTTACGGGTATGCTGATGAATGAAATCGAACGAGAGGTTCAGAAATTAAAAGCCCATAATCCGAACGTCTACCTCTCTTCCTATATCGGTTTTCATCCTCATGTGAAAAACGCATTTTTGAACCGTGTGAGAGAAACTGCGGCAAATTCTGAGGGACAATTTGATTTTGATGGAGGTTCATATGCTTCCGCTGCACATTAGCCTGGAAAAGAAGAAGGTTGTGATTGCGGGAGGCGGCAGCATCGCTCTCAGAAGGCTGAAAACGGTGATTTCTGAGGGAGCTGATATAACGCTCGTCAGTCCGGATGTTGAACCGGAAATCAAGCAAATGGCAGAAGAGCGGCGTATCAAATGGGAAAAACGGACAATTGCAAAAGAAGATTATCTCAATGCTTTCTTCATTATTGCTGCGACGGATAATGCGGCAGTGAATAAAGAAATTGCCCAATCCGCTTCGCCTTTTCAGCTTGTCAATTGTGTCAGTGACGCTGAGCTTGGCAATGTATATATGCCGAAAATCGTAAAAAGAGGGCATGTCACTGTGTCTGTTTCTACAAGCGGAGCCAGTCCAAAGCACACGAAAGAGCTTGCTGAAAACGTGGATAAGCTGATTGACGGCGATTTTATTGCTGAAGTGAACAGGCTTTATCAGGTGAGAAGAAAGAAATAAGCCAGAGCATACAAATGCTCTGGCTTTTCTTTATGCGGCTCAGCTTTTTTTGAGCTTGATGACAGTATCAGCATCAGGCGTGACAAAGACGGTATGCTGGCTGTCATAGGTGACGAAACCGGGTTTCGCGCCGTTTGGTTTTTTGACATGTCTGATTTTTGTATAATCTACAGGCACTGAACTTGAATCTTTAGCTTTTGAAAAATAAGCTGCAATTGTCGCGGCTTCCATGATTGTTTGCTCATCCGGTTCGCTGCTTCTGATCACAACGTGGGAGCCGGGAATGTCCTTCGTGTGAAGCCAGATATCGTCTCTGGCCGCCGCTCTGGTCGTTAAATATTCATTTTGACGATTGTTCTTACCCACTAAAATAGTCAGGCCTGAGGTGGATTCATATGTTTCTAACACCGGATTGTGCGGTTTTTGCTTTTTCTGGCCTTTTTGCTGCTTAGGGCGTAAATATTTGCCCTCAACAAGCTCTTCCCTGATTTCGCTGATATCCCGGGGAGAAGCGGACGAAAGCTGCTGAATCAGCTGATCAAAATATTCGATCTCTGCCTGTGCCAGCCTGATTTGCTCCTCGACAACTGCGACCGAATTTTTCGCTTTCTGATACTTCGTGAAATAGGCCTGTGCGTTTTCAGAAGGCGTTTTGTTCGGGTTTAAAGGAATCGTGATTGTCGGGCTTTCTTCATCATAATAATTGATGACCTCAGCCTGTTTATCACCTTTTTTTAGCATATATAAATTAGCGGTTAAAAGCTCTCCGTAAAGCTGAAATTCCTTCGCGTTTTCCGAATACTCCAGGGTTTTCTCTAATTTTTTGATTTTGTTGGCATTCTTCTTCCGTTCGTTCACAACAAAACGCTCAAGATCCTGAGCCTGTTGCTTGACCCGGTCTCGTTCAGCTTTTCCGAAATAAAAACGGTCGAGCAGTTCGCTTAATGAATCAAAACGGCGTGCTTCGCCCTTTAGATGAGTCAGCTCCAGTAAATAAAAATATTCCTTTCCGTTTACAGTCGTAATGTTGGGAATGAAACGGTGCTCTTTCACTTCGGCAAACAGTGCCAGCAACGCTTTTGGCAGTGTGACTTTGTTGGCAAGGCCTGCTCTGTGAACCGCTTCTTTGGCGAAAAGCGGAGACACGCCTGAAAAGTGGTCGACAATTTGTTTATCAAGCCTTCCTTCTTGAAAGCTGAGGTGACGCAAAATATCATCTTCTGACACCTCAAGAGGCGATATTTTGTCCTGAGCAGGCGGAAGCTTATAATCTTGGCCGGGCAGTACTGTACGGTAGCTGTTCATTGACGGTGATAAATGCTTAAGTCCGTCGATGATCACATTTTCTGCTGCGTCAGTCAAAATGATATTGCTGTGGCGGCCCATAATTTCTACATAAAGCTTTCGTACGGTTTCATCGCCAATTTCGTTTCGGCTTTTGATATGAAAAATCATAATGCGGTCTAAGTCCGCTTGTTCAATTTTCTCAATGAATCCGCCTTCGATATGCTTTCTCAGCAACATGCAAAACATTGGCGGTTCGCTTGGATTTTCATAAGCTTGTGTCGTGATATGCACCCGTGAATAGCTCGGATGTGCCGATAATAATAGTTTTTGGTTTTTTCCCTTGGCACGGATGTGGAAAATCACATCGTGCTTATATGGCTGATGGATTTTTGTAATTCGTCCGCCCATTATTTTCTCGTTAAGTTCGTGTGTCATTCCGTATGTAAACATGCCATCAAACGACATATGCAATACACCCTCTCATTCTTCCTGCATTCGATAATTATAGCATGAAATGGGACGAGTCAGAATAAGCATGCTTATAGAGTGATATCTCTATAAGAGAGCAGGGGAGTGGACGAGCGGAATGAAGTTTCATGAAATGGGACAAACAGATTTACTAGAGGCAACCAATACGTCCATGAAACAAGGATTAACTGAAAAAGAGGTAAAAAAACGTCTTGACAAGCATGGACCAAACGAGCTGCAAGAAGGGAAAAAAACTTCAGCGCTTCTCTTGTTTTTCGCGCAGTTCAAAGATTTTATGGTGCTTGTTCTTCTGGCGGCAACGTTAATCTCAGGTTTTCTTGGTGAATATGTAGATGCGGTTGCGATTATTGCGATTGTGTTTGTGAATGGCATACTCGGTTTCTTTCAAGAAAGGCGTGCTGAGCAATCTCTTCAGGCTTTAAAAGAGCTTTCAACACCGCATGTCATGGCACTCAGGGAAGGAAGCTGGACAAAGATTCCTTCTAAGGAACTTGTGCCGGGGGATATTGTGAAATTTACGAGCGGGGACAGAATTGGCGCAGACGTTCGAATTGTTGAAGCGAGAAGCCTTGAAATAGAAGAATCAGCGCTGACCGGGGAATCAATCCCGGTTGTGAAGCATGCTGATAAATTGAAAAAACCGGATGTTTCACTTGGCGATATTACCAATATGGCATTTATGGGTACGATTGTGACCCGCGGCAGCGGTGTGGGGGTTGTCGTCGGGACAGGAATGAATACGGCTATGGGGAAAATTGCCGACATGCTTGAATCGGCAGGGACATTGTCAACCCCGCTGCAAAGAAGACTGGAGCAGCTCGGGAAGATTTTGATTGTTGTTGCATTGCTTCTGACCGTACTTGTCGTTGCTGTCGGTGTTATTCAGGGTCATGATCTGTACAGTATGTTTTTAGCAGGTGTCTCGTTAGCGGTAGCCGCTATTCCGGAGGGGCTGCCGGCGATTGTGACAGTGGCGCTTTCGCTTGGTGTACAGCGGATGATTAAACAAAAATCCATTGTTAGAAAGCTTCCTGCTGTTGAAACGCTTGGGTGTGCGTCTATCATTTGTTCAGATAAAACAGGGACAATGACCCAAAACAAAATGACGGTGACACATGTCTGGTCCGGAGGGAAAACATGGAGAGTGGCAGGGGCCGGCTATGAACCGAAAGGAAGCTTCACACTAAACGAAAAAGAGATCAGTGTCAATGAACATAAGCCGCTTCAGCAGATGCTTCTGTTCGGAGCGCTTTGTAACAACTCCAATATTGAGAAAAGAGACGGCGAATATGTGCTTGACGGAGATCCGACAGAGGGAGCGCTGCTCACCGCGGCAAGAAAAGGCGGTTTTTCAAAGGAGTTTGTTGAATCAAACTACCGGGTGATCGAAGAATTTCCGTTTGATTCTGCACGGAAAATGATGACTGTCATCGTAGAGGATCAAGACAGAAAGCGCTATATCATTACAAAAGGTGCACCGGATGTACTGATGCAGCGATCTTCCCGTATTTATTATGACGGCTCAGCGGCTCTTTTTTCAAATGAAAGAAAAGCAGAAACAGAGGCGGTATTAAGACATTTGGCATCACAGGCACTCAGAACGATAGCGGTCGCCTACAGGCCGATAAAAGCAGGCGAAACACCGTCAATGGAGCAGGCGGAAAAAGATCTGACCATGCTTGGCCTTTCAGGTATCATTGATCCCCCGCGGCCGGAAGTCAGGCAGGCGATAAAAGAATGCCGTGAAGCAGGAATTAAGACCGTTATGATTACAGGTGATCATGTAGAAACCGCTAAAGCGATAGCGAAAGACTTGCGCCTCCTTCCGAAAAGCGGCAAAATCATGGACGGCAAGATGCTGAATGAACTTTCTGAAGAAGAGCTTTCTCATGTGGTGGAGGATGTGTATGTATTTGCCCGCGTTTCCCCTGAACATAAACTAAAAATCGTAAAAGCCTATCAGGAGAACGGGCATATTGTGGCGATGACGGGAGACGGCGTCAATGATGCTCCTGCCATTAAACAAGCTGATATCGGCGTCTCTATGGGCATTACCGGGACAGATGTGGCCAAAGAAGCATCATCTCTTGTTCTCGTGGATGATAATTTTGCGACGATTAAATCGGCGATAAAAGAAGGCAGGAACATCTACGAAAATATCAGGAAGTTTATCAGATACCTGTTGGCGTCTAACGTCGGAGAAATCCTTGTCATGCTGTTTGCGATGCTGCTCGCCCTTCCTTTACCGCTCGTTCCGATTCAGATTTTGTGGGTCAACTTGGTGACGGACGGATTGCCGGCAATGGCGCTCGGCATGGATCAGCCGGAAGGAGATGTCATGAAGCGCAAGCCCCGTCATCCGAAAGAAGGGGTATTTGCCCGCAAGCTAGGATGGAAGGTCGTTTCCAGAGGATTTTTAATCGGAGTTGCCACTATTTTAGCGTTTATCATTGTGTACCACCGCAATCCGGAAAACTTGGCTTATGCCCAGACGATCGCGTTTGCCACATTGGTGCTCGCTCAGCTTATTCACGTGTTTGACTGCCGCAGCGAAACTTCTGTTTTCTCTAGAAATCCGTTTCAAAACCTGTATTTAATCGGCGCGGTATTGTCATCCATTTTGCTGATGCTTGTAGTAATCTACTATCCGCCGCTTCAGCCGATTTTCCATACTGTAGCCATCACGCCGGGGGACTGGATGCTCGTCATCGGTATGTCCGCGATCCCTACTTTTTTGCTGGCGGGGTCACTTTTAACAAGAAAAAAATAAATTCATATGATATAATCTTAGGGGTAATAGCGTGTCTATTGCCCTTTTATTATGAGAACAGGGAAGAATTGGGTGTTTTAAAATGATACGAAGTATGACAGGCTTCGGCAGTGCAAGCAAAACACAAGACGATCTCTCTGTAAGCGTTGAACTTAAATCTGTGAACTACAGATTTAAAGAAGTGAACGCTCGTTTGCCAAGGCCTTTGCTATATTTTGAAGATAAGCTGAAACAGACCATTCTGCAGCATATTCAGCGCGGAAGAATTGAGCTTTTCGTATCTGTTGACAGCGATATGCTTGTTGAGAAAAGGCTTGAAATTGATTGGCCGCTGCTCGATGAGTTTGTCGCAGCCGCGAGAGATATGAAGAAGCGGTATCAATTGTCTGCAGAGCCCGATGTAATGGATTTCTTTAAGCTTGATCATGTCGTCCAGATTCATGAAGAACAGACGCAAAATGACAAGCTGGAGGCGTTGATCATCGATGCTGCAGAAGAAGCGGTAAAAGGTCTCTGTGAAATGCGTGAAAAAGAGGGGCTGCTCTTAGCGAAAGACTGCCTGATGCATATTGATCAGCTTGAAGAGCTGGTGAGAGAAACTGAATTGCTGGCTGCAGATGTCGTATCTCGTTACCGGGAACGGCTGTACGCCAGAATCAAAGAATGGACTGAAGACGTATTAGACGAGAGCCGGCTTGTAACAGAATGCGCTATTTTTGCAGACCGCTCTGATATCACTGAAGAGATTACAAGGCTGAAGAGCCACTTCGCCCAGTTTCGTGATATATTAGCTAGTGGCGGAGCTGTCGGGCGCAAACTCGACTTTCTTGTTCAGGAGCTCAATCGGGAAGCAAATACGATCGGCTCAAAAGCAAATGATCATCAGATCACAAAGCTTGTCGTTGAAATGAAAAGTTCTATTGAAAAAATAAAAGAACAAGTGCAAAATATAGAATAGTGACTGTGCGTATTGTTTACAGACGGTCTTACTAGGCTAAACTAGAGACGTCTATTTTACAGGGGGAACGTAGAAGATGACGATTAAACTGATTAATATCGGATTTGGCAATATCATCTCCGCCAATCGGATGATTTCGATTGTCAGCCCGGAGTCTGCGCCAATCAAACGGATGATTCAGGATGCAAGAGACCGCGGAATGCTAATTGACGCTACATACGGACGAAGAACCCGTGCAGTTGTCGTCATGGATAGTGATCACATTATCTTATCTGCCGTCCAGCCTGAGACAGTTGCACACAGACTTTCTGTTAAAGAAGAAATTATGGATGAAGGGCAGGGGTAATTGCCGCATGAAAGAAAGAGGGTTATTAATCGTTCTCTCAGGTCCCTCAGGAGTTGGTAAAGGAACGGTTCGACAAGCGATCTTTTCGCAGGAAGACACAAAATTTGAATATTCGATTTCAGTAACCACAAGAAGTCCAAGAGAGGGCGAAGTGAACGGAGTCGATTATTTTTTCAAAACAAGAGACGAATTCGAACAAATGATTGCGGACAACAAGCTGCTTGAATGGGCAGAGTATGTCGGCAATTATTACGGCACGCCAGTCGATTATGTTGAACAGACGCTTCAAGATGGAAAAGACGTCTTTTTAGAAATTGAAGTTCAAGGGGCTCTTCAAGTGAGAAATGCTTTCCCGGAAGGCCTATTTATTTTCCTTGCGCCTCCAAGCCTTTCTGAACTGAAAAACAGAATCGTGACACGAGGCACAGAAACAGACGCTCTGATTGAAAATCGAATGAAAGCCGCAAAAGCTGAGATCGAAATGATGGATGCTTATGACTATGTCGTTGAAAACGATAATGTCGAAACGGCTTGCGATAAAATCAAAGCAATCGTTCTTGCTGAACATTTGAAGCGTGAACGCGTTGCACCAAGATATAAGAAAATGCTGGAGGTTGAATAATCAATGTTAGATCCGTCAATTGATTCTTTAATGAATAAATTAGATTCAAAATATACGCTGGTGACTGTTTCTGCGAGACGCGCACGTGAAATGCAAATCAAAAAAGACCAAATGATTGAACATACGATTTCACACAAATATGTAGGCAAAGCTTTAGAAGAAATTGATGCAGGCCTGCTTTCGTTTGAAAAGGAAGACCGCGAATAGTAGCACAAGTAGCAACCTATATCACATGTAGGTTGTTATTTTTTTCCGTGCGGTTTTGTAAAGTGCAGAGGGGGAGAATTCATTGCTAAACAATCGAAATGTGTTACTTTGCGTGAGCGGAGGCATCGCTGTTTATAAAGCCTGTGCGTTAACGAGCAAGCTGGTTCAGGCAGGAGCAAATGTCAAAGTGATTATGACTGAATCCGCTTGCCGATTCGTTTCACCGCTGACATTTCAGGCATTGAGCCGCCACGAAGTCTATACAGATACATTTAAAGAACAAAATCCAAGCGTCATTTCTCATATTGATGCCGCAGACTGGGCCGACTTGATTATTGTAGCGCCGGCTACGGCTAATGTGATTGGAAAACTGGCAAACGGCATCGCTGATGATATGCTGACGACAACATTGTTGGCAGCAACGGCTCCCGTTTGGATCGCGCCGGCGATGAACGTTCATATGTATGACCACCCGGCAGTCAAACGAAACATTTCTGTTCTTTATCAGGACGGTTATCGTTTTATTGAGCCAAGTGAGGGCTATTTAGCATGCGGTTACGTAGGAAAAGGCAGATTGGAAGAGCCGGAAAACATCGTAAAGCTGGCCGAAAAACATTTTGCTGAAGAAACATCCGCTCCTTTAGAAGGCAAGCATGTGGTCATTACAGCCGGCCCAACGCGGGAAGCGGTTGATCCTGTCCGGTTTTTTACCAATAAATCGACGGGCAAAATGGGCTACGCACTAGCGGAGGCTGCTGTTCAGCTCGGCGCACGGGTAACCTTAATTTCTGGGCCTGTTTCACTTGATCAGCCTAAAGGCCTTGCTGAGTTTATCCCTGTTCAATCGGCTGCGGATATGCGCGAAGCTGTGCTCTCTGTGTATGACGCAAGCGATATAGTCATTAAAACAGCTGCGGTAGCCGATTTTACGCCGAAAACAGTATTTGACCATAAAATGAAAAAACAAGACGGCGGCATGACCTTAGAACTGAAAAGAACAGTCGATATTTTGAAAGAATTGGGCGAGAAAAAGAAAGAGCAGATTTTGGTCGGATTTGCCGCCGAAACACAAGACATTGAACACTATGCACGTAAAAAGCTCGCCGCTAAAAACCTTGATTTGATTGTGGCAAATGATGTGAAAGCAAATGGGGCCGGTTTTGGTGCTGATACGAATATCGTGACAATCTTTTTCAAAGACGGGCATAAACGCGAACTCCCGATTATGTCTAAGCTCGATGTTTCTTTTGAAATCCTTCAGGAGATCGCAGCCCTCTCAAAACAAACCGGAGAGCGCTCATGAATTTTGCAGAAGTCATCGTTGATGTCAGCACCAAAAATATAGACAGGCCTTTTGATTATAAAATCCCAGACCATCTGAAGGGCATGATCAAAACGGGGATGCGGGTCATTGTTCCGTTTGGCCCCCGTAAGATTCAAGGGTTTGTGACAGCAGTCAAAGAAGCATCTGACCTATCGGGAAAATCTGTCAAGGAAGTAGAGGATTTATTAGATCTTACACCTGTTCTGACAGAGGAGCTTATGATTCTGTCATCATGGCTGTCAGACAAAACGCTGTCTTTTAAAATAACGGCGCTTCAAGCAATGCTGCCTGCCGCCTTAAAGGCGAAATATGAAAAAGAATTAAAAATTGCACACGAAGCCGATCTTCCGCCGCAAGTGGAACGGCTGTTTTCTGAAACAAAGACGCTGCTGTATTCAGATATACCCGATCATGAGACGCTGAAACTGATTCAAAGGCATGTTCAAAAAGGGGACATTGACGTGACGTATAAAGTCGCGCAAAAAACCAATAAAAAAATGGTCAGGCATATTCAGGCAAATGCGAGTAAAGAAGAGCTTGCTAAGCAGGCTGAGGGATTGTCCCGCCAAGCAGCAAAACAGCAGGCGATTCTTCACTTTCTCATCTCTGAGCCGGAAGGTGTGAAAATTCCTGCGGCGGAATTGTGCAAAAAAACGGACACGAGCTCTGCAACCATCAAAACCCTTATCCAAAAAGGGCTTTTGAAGGAAAGCTATGAAGAGGTTTACAGAGATCCCTATCAGGACAAAATGTTCAAAAAAACAGAGCCCCTGCCGCTGACAGACGAACAGAGGGCTGCCTTCGAGCCCATACGCGAGACATTGGACAGCGATGAGCATAAAGTGTTCCTCCTTCACGGCGTGACAGGAAGCGGAAAAACGGAAATTTATCTGCAATCAATTGAAAAAGTACTGGCGAAAGGAAAAGAAGCCATCGTCCTCGTACCGGAAATATCGCTGACGCCGCAAATGGTCAACCGCTTCAAGGGCCGCTTCGGCTCCCAGGTGGCAGTCATGCACAGCGGTTTATCCACAGGAGAAAAATATGACGAGTGGCGTAAAATCCACCGGAAGGAAGTACGGCTTGTCGTCGGTGCCAGATCCGCGATTTTTGCTCCGTTTGAAAATCTCGGAATGATAATCATCGATGAAGAGCACGAGTCTTCCTATAAACAGGAAGAAATGCCGCGCTATCATGCGAAAGAGGTGGCAATCAAGCGGGCTGAGCATCACAGCTGCCCGGTTGTATTAGGGAGTGCTACGCCGACATTAGAGTCATATGCAAGAGCGCAAAAGGGCGTATACGAGCTTCTTTCACTGAAGCACCGTGTTAACCACCGGGTGATGCCTGAGGTTTCGCTTGTCGATATGAGAGAGGAGCTTAGAAACGGCAATCGTTCAATGTTTTCAGTTGAATTGATGGAAAAGCTTGAAGAAACGATTGCCAAGGGTGAGCAGGCGGTGCTGTTTTTAAATAAGAGGGGCTATTCTTCCTTTGTGATGTGCAGGGATTGCGGCTATGTCCCGCAATGCCCGCACTGCGACATTTCCATGACGTATCATCGTTATGGCCAAAGGCTGAAATGCCATTATTGCGGACATGAAGAGCCTGTTCCGCACACTTGTCCTGAATGCGCAAGCGAGCATATCCGCTTTTTCGGAACGGGAACACAGCGAGTGGAGGAAGAGCTGACAAAAGTGCTGCCAAGTGCGAGAGTGATTCGGATGGATGTTGACACGACATCACGGAAAGGCGCCCATGAAAAATTACTGTCAGCTTTCGGAGAAGGAAAAGCGGATATTCTTCTCGGAACGCAAATGATCGCGAAAGGACTTGATTTTCCGAATGTCACGCTTGTCGGAGTGTTAAGTGCTGATACAACACTTCATATTCCTGATTTCAGATCGGCTGAAAAAACATTTCAGCTGTTAACGCAAGTCAGCGGCCGGGCAGGCAGGCATGAAAAGCCCGGCCATGTCATCATTCAAACGTATACACCGTCTCATTACAGTATCCAGCTGACGAAAACACACGATTATGAAACGTTCTATCAGCATGAAATGGCGCACAGGAGAGAGCAATCCTATCCGCCATACTACTATTTGGCTCTTGTGACTGTTTCTCATGAGGAAGTGGCGAAAGCAGCGGTTACAGCTGAAAAGATCGCTCATTTTTTGAAAGCAAACTGCGGAGCTGACACGAAAATTCTCGGACCAAGCGCGTCGCCGATAGCCAGGATCAAAGATAGATATCGCTATCAATGCGTGATAAAATACAAACAGGAAACCCAGTTATCCGCTTTATTGAAGAAGATACTGGAACATTATAAACGCGAAATTGAACAAAAACATGTAATGATTTCAATTGATATGAATCCTTATATGATGATGTAAGATCTCACGTCTTGGAGGGTAACAAATTGGCAGTAAAAAAGGTCGTCACACATCCTGCGGAGGTTTTGGAAACACCTGCGGAAACCGTGACTGTTTTTGATAAAAAGCTAAAAAAACTGCTTGATGATATGTACGACACCATGCTTGAAATGGATGGTGTCGGACTGGCAGCGCCGCAAATTGGCATTTTAAAAAGAGCGGCAGTTGTAGACATCGGGGATGACAGAGGGAGAATTGATCTCGTTAATCCTGAAATTTTAGAAAAAAGCGGCGAGCAAACCGGAATTGAAGGATGCTTGAGCTTTCCTGGCGTCTATGGTGATGTCACACGTGCCGATTATGTCAAAGTGCGTGCGTTTAACCGTCAGGGAAAACCGTTCATTCTGGAAGCGCGAGGCTTTTTAGCAAGAGCCGTGCAGCATGAAATGGACCACTTAGACGGTGTGCTGTTTACATCTAAAATAAGTAAATACTATACAGAAGATGAACTAGCGGATATGGAAGGATGATTTGATGACGAGAATCGTATTTATGGGAACGCCGGATTTTTCAGTTCCTGTTTTAAGAACCCTGATAGAGGACGGATATGAAGTAGTGGGGGTCGTCACACAGCCGGACCGTCCGAAGGGCAGAAAAAAAGTACTGACACCTCCTCCGGTCAAGGAAGAGGCATTGCGCCACGGCATCCCGGTTCTTCAGCCGGAAAAAGTCAGATTGACAGAAGAAATTGAAAAAGTGCTGGCATTAAAGCCTGACCTGATTGTAACGGCGGCATTCGGACAAATTTTGCCTAAAGAGCTTCTCGACAGTCCAAAATACGGCTGCATTAACGTTCACGCATCCCTTTTGCCGGAACTGCGCGGCGGTGCTCCGATCCATTATTCCATTCTGCAGGGAAAGAAAAAAACCGGGGTTACCATTATGTATATGGTAGAAAAATTGGATGCCGGGGACATGATCTCAAAAGTGGAAGTGGACATTGAAGAAACCGACAATGTCGGAACACTGCACGATAAATTAAGCGTTGCTGGCGCGAAGCTATTGTCAGAAACGGTTCCAAACGTTATTGCCGGCAGCATTTCACCTGAAAAGCAGGATGAAGAGAAAGCGACATACGCGCCTAACATTAAAAGAGAGCAAGAGCTGCTCGACTGGTCCAGAACGGGCGAAGAGCTTTACAACCAGATCCGCGGCTTAAATCCATGGCCTGTTGCCTATACGACGCTTAATGGACAAAACTTGAAAGTGTGGGAATCCAAAAAAACACCCGCACCAACCAAAGCTGAGCCAGGCACAGTCGTTGCGGTTGAAAAGGAAGGGATTATCGTTGCCACAGGTAACGAGACGGCTCTGTTATTAACCGAACTCCAGCCGGCCGGCAAAAAACGAATGAAAGGCGAAGACTTTGTGCGAGGCGCTCATGTTGAAGTCGGTGATGTGTTAGGAGTAAACAATGAAAAAAACTAGTGTTCGTGACATCGCCCTTGAGGCGCTGATCAAATTAGAACAAAACCAGGCATACAGCAACCTGCTGCTGAAATCGGTCATTAAATCAAATGAACTGAGTGATCAGGACAGAGGGCTTTTGACTGAACTTGTCTATGGTACATTACAAAATAAGATCGCGCTTGATTATATGCTTAAACCGTTTATCAATAAGCCTCAAAAGGTAAAGCCGTGGGTGATTCAGCTTCTTCGCCTATCCTTATATCAAATGGAGTATTTAGAGAAGATTCCAGACAGGGCAGCCATCCATGAAGCGGTTGAGATTGCTAAAATCCGCGGACACAAAGGCATTGCTTCTTTTGTCAATGGCGTGCTCCGTTCTATTCAGCGCGAAGGTGTTCCATCCTTTGACGCGATCGAAGATCCTGTACGCCGGCTGGCGACAGAAACAAGCCATCCGGAGTGGCTTGTGAAAGAGTGGGCGGATGCGTATGGATTTGAAGCTGCGGAAAAGATTTGCTGCATCCATCTCATTCCGCCGAAACAGACGCTGCGTGTCAATCAAATGAAAGCAGACAGAGCTGAGCTGCTTGACCAAATGGCTGCTGAGGGAATCGAAGTTGAAAAAGGCGACCTCGCTGAAGATGCTGTGAAGCTCTTAAAGGGAACAATTGCCGGAACTCATTTCTTCCAAAACGGTGAAGTTTCCATCCAGGATGAGAGCTCCATGCTCGTCGCCCGCGCCCTTGATCCTAAGTCAGATGAAACAGTGCTTGACGCGTGTGCGGCGCCTGGCGGAAAGTCGGCTCATATCGCAGAATTAATGAAGAACAAGGGGAGCGTTACGTCGCTTGATCTTCACAAACATAAAGTGAAGCTGATCAAAGAAGCGGCAGACCGGCTTGGCCTGACAATCATTCATGCGGAAACAATGGATGCTAGAAAAGCGGGGGAAACGTTTGAAAACGAACAGTTTGACCGAATATTGGTCGATGCCCCGTGCTCAGGTTTCGGTGTTATCAGAAGAAAGCCGGACATGAAATACACGAAAAAGCCTGACGACAGCGCCCGTCTAGCTGAAATCCAGCTGTCGATCTTGAGGGAAATCGCACCATTAGTAAAAAAAGGTGGCACTCTTGTCTACAGTACGTGTACAATGGACCGGACAGAAAATGATGAAGTAATACATGCGTTTATACAAGAACATCCTGATTTTGAACCCGATTTGTCTCTTGAAAAGCGGCTGCCTGAAAAGGTGAGACCCTTTGTTCGGGATGGAAGGCTTCAAATCCTTCCTCATTATTTCGGAACAGATGGTTTCTTTATTTGCAGCATGAGAAAGAAGGGATAAGCAATGGCAGAACTTAATAAAACAAAAGTAAGAAAAGAATTGCGGACAGAGCGTCCGTCTATTTATTCTTTTGAATTAGATGAAATTAAACAATGGCTGACAGACAACGGAGAGAAACCGTTCCGTGCGGCTCAGATCTTTGAATGGCTATATGAAAAACGCGTATCTTCTTTTGAAGAAATGACAAACCTCTCAAAGGATCTGCGTGAGAAATTAAACACTCACTTTGTGTTAACAACGCTGAAAACGGCTGTTAAACAAACTTCTCAAGACGGTACGATGAAGTTTTTGTTTGAGCTTCATGACGGTTATACCATCGAAACCGTTTTAATGAGACACGAGTATGGCAATTCTGTATGTGTAACGACACAAGTCGGCTGCCGTATTGGCTGCACATTCTGCGCGTCAACGCTTGGAGGCTTAAAACGAAACCTTGAAGCAGGGGAAATTGTCGCTCAAGTAGTCAAAGTGCAAAAAGCTCTTGATGAAACGGATGAACGCGTCAGCTCTGTCGTGATCATGGGAATCGGCGAACCTTTTGATAACTTTAACGAAATGCTCGCTTTCTTGAAAATCATTAACCATGACAAGGGCCTGAATATCGGTGCTCGCCATATTACGGTCTCTACGAGTGGGATCATCCCGAAAATTTACGAATTTGCTGATCAGCAAATGCAGATTAACTTTGCAATTTCTCTGCACGCGCCGAACACAGAAATCAGAAGCCGTTTGATGCCGATTAACAGAGCATATAAACTGCCTGATCTAATGGAAGCCGTTAAATATTATATTAATAAAACGGGACGCCGCATCAGCTTTGAATACGGGCTGTTCGGAGGCGTAAACGACCAGGTGGAACACGCCGAAGAGCTTGCCGACTTGCTGGAAGGAGTCAAATGCCACGTGAACTTGATTCCGGTAAACTACGTGCCTGAACGGGACTATGTGCGCACACCGCGTGATCAGATTTTTGCTTTTGAAAAAACGCTGAAATCCCGCGGAGTAAATGTCACAATCCGAAGAGAGCAAGGACATGACATTGACGCAGCCTGCGGTCAGCTTCGCGCGAAGGAGCGTCAAGACGAGACGAGGTGATGAGGGTTGTTAACAGCCTTAAAAACAGATACAGGAAAAATCCGCCAGCATAATGAAGATGATGCGGGGATATTCAAGGGGAAAGATGAATTTATATTAGCGGTTGTCGCTGATGGCATGGGCGGCCATCTTGCTGGAGATGTTGCGAGCAAGATGGCTGTGAAAGCCATGGGGGAGAAATGGAATGAAGCAGAGACGATTCCAACTGCGCCCTCGGAATGTGAAAAATGGCTCATTGAACAGATTCTTTCGGTAAACAGCAAAATATACGATCACGCTCAAGCCCACGAAGAATGCCAAGGCATGGGGACGACGATTGTATGTGCGCTTTTTACGGGGAAAACGGTTTCTGTTGCCCATATCGGAGACAGCAGATGCTATTTGCTTCAGGACGATGATTTCGTTCAAGTGACAGAAGACCATTCGCTTGTAAATGAACTGGTTCGCACTGGAGAGATTTCCAGAGAAGACGCTGAACATCATCCGCGAAAAAATGTGTTGACGAAGGCGCTTGGAACAGACCAGTCAGTCAGTATTGACACCCGTTCCTTTGATATAGAACCCGGAGACAAACTGCTTCTATGTTCTGACGGACTGACGAATAAAGTGGAAGGCACTGAGTTAAAAGACATCCTGCAAAGCGATTCAGCTCCTCAGGAAAAAGTAAACCTGCTTGTGGACAAAGCCAATCAGAATGGCGGAGAAGACAACATAACAGCAGTTTTGCTTGAGCTTGCTTTACAAGTTGAAGAGGGTGAAGATCAGTGCTAATCGGCAAGCGGATCAGCGGGCGTTACCAAATTCTCCGCGTTATAGGCGGCGGGGGAATGGCCAACGTGTATTTAGCTGAGGATATCATTCTAGACCGTGAAGTCGCAATTAAAATCCTGCGGTTTGACTATGCAAATGACAATGAATTTATCAGACGTTTCCGCAGAGAAGCCCAATCCGCATCAAGCCTCGATCACCCGAATATTGTTAGCATTTACGATTTGGGCGAGGAAGATGATATTTATTATATTGTCATGGAATATGTTGAAGGCATGACGCTTAAAGAATACATAACAGCAAATGGGCCGCTTCACCCTAAAGAAGCGCTGAACATCATGGAGCAAATTGTCTCAGCCATCGCTCATGCCCATCAAAACCAGATTGTTCACAGAGACATCAAGCCGCATAACATTTTGATTGATCATATGGGAAATATCAAAGTAACGGATTTTGGAATTGCGACGGCACTAAGTTCGACCACAATCACCCATACCAATTCAGTTCTGGGCTCGGTCCATTACTTATCACCTGAACAGGCCCGGGGCGGCTTAGCCACAAAAAAATCGGATATTTATGCGCTTGGAATCGTTCTATTTGAGCTTTTAACCGGCCGTATTCCGTTTGATGGAGAGTCAGCAGTCAGCATCGCCTTGAAGCATCTTCAAGCGGAAACTCCTTCGGCAAAAAGGTGGAATCCATCGGTCCCCCAAAGCGTTGAAAACATCATACTCAAGGCAACTGCCAAAGATCCTTTTCATCGCTACGAAACGGCTGAAGACATGGAAGCAGACATAAAAACAGCTTTTGATGCCGACAGACTCAATGAAAAGAGATTTACGATTCAAGAAGATGAAGAAATGACAAAAGCGATACCTATCATTAAAGATGAAGAACTCGCTAAAGCTGCTGGCGAAAAAGAAGCAGAAGTGACAACCGCACAAGAAAACAAAACAAAGAAGAACGGCAAAAGAAAAAAGTGGCCGTGGGTTTTGCTCACGATATGCCTCGTTTTTATCACAGCTGGAATTCTTGCTGTCACTGTTTTTCCGTCGCTTTTCATGCCTAAGGATGTCAAAATACCTGATGTCTCCGGAATGGAATACGAAAAAGCCGCAGGGCTCTTGGAAAAAGAAGGTTTACAGGTTGATTCCGAGGTGTTGGAAATCTCAGATGAAAAAATTGAAGAGGGCCTGATGGTAAAAACGGATCCTAAAGCGGATACCACAGTCAAAGAAGGCGCCACGGTCACCCTTTATAAGAGCACCGGAAAAGCAAAAACGGAGATCGGTGATGTGACAGGCCAAACGGTCGACCAGGCAAAAAAAGCGTTGAAGGACCAAGGGTTTAAACATGTAACAGTAAATGAAGTGAATGACGAGAAAAATGCGGGCACTGTCATTGACCAAAATCCTTCAGCAGGGACTGAGCTTGTCCCGAGTGAAGATCAAGTCAAACTTACAGTCAGTATCGGACCCGAAGACATTACGCTTAGAGACTTGAAAACCTACAGTAAAGAAGCAGCGTCTGGATATCTGGAAGACAACGGATTGAAGCTTGTAGAAAAAGAAGCATACTCAGATGATGTTCCAGAAGGACAGGTTGTCAAACAAAAACCAGCAGCAGGTACGGCAGTAAAGCCGGGAAACGAAGTTGAAGTGACATTCTCTCTCGGACCAGAGAAAAAACCTGCGAAAACAGTGAAAGAAAAGGTCAAGATCCCCTACGAACCAGAAAATGAAGGGGACGAGCTTCAAGTGCAAATCGCGGTTGACGATGCGGATCACAGCATCTCTGACACTTACGAAGAATTTAAGATAAAAGAGCCGACTGAACGAACGATCGAACTAAAGATTGAACCCGGCCAAAAAGGGTACTATCAAGTAATGGTAAACAATAAAGTTGTCAGCTACAAAACCATTGAGTATCCGAAAGATGAATAACAAGGAGGGAAAATATGCCTGAGGGCAAAATTATTAAGGCGCTAAGCGGCTTTTACTATGTACTGGATGAATCAGAGGATTCAGATAAAGTAATACAATGCAGAGGAAGAGGCATTTTCAGAAAAAACAAAATTACCCCTCTTGTCGGTGATTACGTTGTGTACCAGGCTGAAAATGACAAAGAAGGATATCTAATGGAAATTAAAGAAAGAACCAACGAGCTTATCAGGCCGCCAATTTGCAACGTTGATCAAGCGGTCCTGGTTTTCTCAGCGGTTCAGCCTTCTTTCAGCACGGCATTGCTCGACCGCTTCCTGGTTCTCGTTGAGGCCAATGATATTCAGCCGATTATATGCATTACTAAAATGGATCTGATTGAAGATCAAGATACAGAAGATACGATACAAGCCTATGCAGAAGACTATCGGAATATTGGTTATGACGTATACCTTACCTCCTCTAAGGACCAAGACAGTTTAACGGACATCATCCCGCATTTTCAGGATAAAACAACGGTATTTGCCGGTCAGTCCGGTGTTGGGAAATCCTCGCTTCTCAACGCGATCAGTCCGGAGCTTGGATTAAGAACAAACGAGATTTCTGAGCATTTGGGCCGCGGGAAACACACAACCCGCCACGTGGAGCTGATTCATACGTCCGGAGGTTTGGTTGCAGATACACCAGGATTCAGCTCGCTTGAATTTACAGACATTGAGGAAGAAGAGCTGGGCTATACCTTCCCTGATATCAGAGAAAAAAGCTCTTCATGCAAATTTAGAGGCTG
Source organism: Bacillus sp. LM 4-2 (assembly GCF_000978495.1). Lineage (NCBI taxonomy): Bacteria > Bacillati > Bacillota > Bacilli > Caryophanales > Bacillaceae > Bacillus > Bacillus sp. LM 4-2. The sequence goes on from NZ_CP011101.1 coordinate 1,627,634, forward strand.
TTTACATCTGAAAGAGCCGAAATGCGCGGTGAAACAAGCTGTTGAAGACGGAGAATTAAAGCAGTATCGCTATGACCATTATGTTGAATTTATGACGGAGATTAAAGACAGAAAGCCGAGGTATTAGCATAATGATAAAGGTTGCACCATCTATTCTTTCCGCTGATTTTGCCGCTTTAGGCAATGAGATTAAAGATGTAGAAAAAGGCGGAGCCGATTGTATTCATATTGATGTTATGGACGGCCATTTTGTCCCGAATATCACAATCGGTCCGCTGATTGTAGAAGCCGTCCGGCCGGTAACGGATCTGCCGCTTGATGTCCATTTAATGATAGAAGAGCCGGATCGTTATATCCCGGCTTTTGCGAAAGCAGGCGCAGATATCCTGTCTGTGCATGCTGAGGCATGTCCGCACCTGCACCGTACCATCCAGCTCATTAAAGAGCAAGGAGTGAAGGCCGGAGTGGTTCTAAACCCGCATACCCCTGTACAAGTCATCGAGCATGTTTTCGACGATCTCGATCTTGTTCTTTTAATGACGGTGAACCCGGGCTTCGGCGGGCAGAAATTTATTCATTCAGTCCTTCCTAAAATAAAAGAGGTTAAGCGAATGGCGGATGAAAAAGGAAAAAAAGATCTGTTAATTGAAGTAGACGGCGGCGTCAACAAAGAAACCGCTCCGCTCGTCATTGAAGCGGGCGCAAATTTACTCGTTGCCGGTTCAGCTGTTTATGGCCAGTCTGACCGCAAAAAAGCAATTTCTGAAATCAGAGGAAGTAAATAAGCAGCTTTAGAAAAGAGCTGGGCATACAATAGCCTAAGCTCTTTTTCCTGTATGCAGAGAAAGGAATCAGAGATGAAAACAATTAATATCGTTGCGGGAGGCCCGAAAAATCTCATTCCCGATCTAACCGGCTATACGGATGAACACACGCTTTGGATCGGTGTTGACAAAGGCACCGTCACTCTCTTAGATGCCGGGATCATTCCTGTTGAAGCCTTCGGAGATTTTGACAGCATAACGGAGCAAGAACGCCGGCGAATAGAAAAAGCCGCTCCCGCCCTTCATGTGTATCAAGCAGAAAAAGATCAAACAGATTTAGACCTCGCCCTTGATTGGGCGCTGGAAAAGCAGCCGGATATTATTCAGATTTTCGGCATTACAGGCGGCAGAGCTGATCATTTTTTAGGAAACATTCAGCTACTGTATAGAGGTGTAAAAACGAACATAAAAATTAGGCTGATAGACAAACAAAATCATATTCAAATGTTCCCTCCTGGTGAATATGATATTGAGAAGGATGAAAATAAGCGATATATCTCCTTCATACCGTTTTCCGAAGACATACATGAGCTGACCCTGACCGGTTTTAAATATCCTCTAAATAATTGTCATATTACGCTCGGTTCAACACTATGTATTAGTAACGAACTCATTCATTCACGAGGTACTTTTTCGTTTGCAAAAGGCATATTAATAATGATAAGAAGCACGGATTAAGCATGTGCTTTCATTCAATTGCTGAAAACAATGAACAAGGCGGTTACGGGACGTTATAGGAGGGGACAAAAATGAAATTTTACACCATTAAATTGCCGAAGTTTTTAGGAGGAATTGTCCGGGCGATGCTGGGCTCATTTAGAAAAGATTAATGCCCAGGGGTTCAAAGCCCTCTTTCACCACATAAAAACGCCTGCCACATATCGGGGCAGGCGTTCATTTTGTTATACACGCTCAACTTTACCGGATTTCAAAGCTCGAGCAGATACATATACTTTTTTAGGTTTTCCGTTCACAAGGATACGAACCTTTTGAAGATTCGCGCCCCAAGTGCGCTTAGAAGCGTTCATTGCGTGAGAACGGTTATTCCCAGCTGTTGTTTTTTTACCTGTGATAACGCATTTACGTGCCATTTGTTTCCCTCCTCACTTGCACAAAACATCTACTTTTTAACATTCATATAATCTTAGATGCTTTCGATATGGATACTTTAAATAATTTACCACAGCTAAAAAACGTTTGCAACTATTGTTTCATCATCTTTCAAGAAAATTCACTTGACATCTTGCGGAAACAGCAGCGCTATAGTATATGTAGAGGTACGGCCAGCGATTATTGCCTGGTCTTTTCATAATGGAAACCATATAGTAGAATAGCTGTAACTCTATGCATTCGAAGGAGGAACTAGTGTGTCCATTGAATTAAGAACGAAGTACGGACAGATTGATATATCTAATGAAGTCATCGCGATGGTTGCAGGAGGCGCGGCGGTTGACTGTTACGGCATTGTCGGCATGGCCTCTAAAAACCAGATTAAAGACGGACTGACTGAAATCCTTCGGAAAGAGAATTTCAGCAGGGGTGTCCAAGTTCGCCAAGAAGGAGAACAGATACATATCGACATGTATATCATTGTCAGCTACGGCACGAAAATTTCTGAAGTGGCACATAATGTCCAAACAAAAGTAAAGTACACAGTAAATCAAACCATCGGACTGGCAGTGGACTCTGTCAATATTTATGTCCAAGGCGTACGAGTGACGAACCCGTAGTTAGGAGGAGTAGGATTGTCTATCAGAACATTAAACGGCAGAACCTTTGCCGAGATGATTCTTGCGGGAGCGCAGAATCTGTCTCAAAACGCCAGTGCAGTTGATGCACTGAACGTGTTTCCGGTGCCGGACGGTGATACGGGAACAAATATGAACCTGTCGATGACTTCCGGAGCAAGAGAAGTTGAACAAATGGATACGGATGATATCGGGAAGGTGGGTTCCGCGTTATCTAAAGGGCTGCTCATGGGAGCACGCGGAAATTCAGGAGTTATCCTATCCCAATTGTTCCGCGGATTTAGCAAAAGCATTGAAACGAAAAAAGAAATTAATGCACTTGAGTTTGCCGCTGCGCTGCAAGCAGGTGTAGACATGGCGTATAAAGCTGTCATGAAACCTGTAGAGGGCACCATTTTAACAGTTGCAAAAGACGCTGCAAAAAAAGCGATGATCTTAGCAGAAAAAGAAACCGATATCACTGCGCTGATGATTGCAGTGACAGAAGAAGCAGAGGCGTCTTTAAACCGCACCCCTGAATTGCTACCTGTCCTAAAGGAAGTAGGAGTTGTCGATAGCGGGGGCAAAGGCCTGCTCTGTGTGTATGAAGGTTTCCTTGCTTCATTAAAAGGTGAAACTGTACCTCAGAAAGCAGTTCTTCCGTCACTTGACGACATGGTCAGCGCAGAGCATCACAAGAGCGCGCAAAGCATGATGAATACCGAAGATATTGAATTTGGATTCTGTACCGAAGTGATGGTTAGGCTTGATCAGACAAAAAGAGAGTTCGACGAAGGCACGTTCAGGCAAGACCTCAGCCAGTTCGGAGATTCTCTGCTTGTGATTGCGGATGAATCGCTGGCGAAGGTTCATATTCATGCTGAAGAGCCGGGAAACGTGTTAAACTACGCCCAGCATTACGGTGAATTGATCAAAATAAAAATAGAAAATATGAGAGAACAGCATACCTCTATCATCAGTCAAGAAAGCAAACCTGCAGACAACGAAATACCGCCGGCAAAGCAGCCGTATGGCATTGTGACTGTGGCGATGGGAGAAGGAATTTCAGACCTATTCAAAAGCATTGGCGCTTCTGTTGTGATTGAAGGCGGCCAGACCATGAACCCAAGCACTGAGGATATTGTTGATGCCGTGAAGTCTGTAAATGCAGATACGGTATTTATCCTGCCTAACAACTCCAACATTATCATGGCTGCTAACCAAGCGGCCAGCGTAGTGGATGAACAGGTTTTTGTCATTCCTGCTAAAACGGTTCCGCAAGGGATGTCAGCCCTGCTGGCTTTTAACCCGGATCAAGAAGCTGAAGCGAACGAGGCCAATATGCTAAGCGCCATTCAGCAAGTAAAAAGCGGACAGGTGACGTTCTCAGTCAGAGATACTCATATTGACGGTAAAGATATTAAAAAAGGCGACTTTATGGGCATTCTGAATGGAACGATTATCGGCACTTCTGAAAATCAGCTGTCAGCCGCGAAAATGCTGCTGTCAGAAATGATCGGAGAAGATGATGAAATCGTGACCATTCTATATGGTGAGGATGCGTCTCAGGAAGAAGCTGAGCAGCTTGAAGCGTTTCTCAGTGAAAAGTACGAGGAGATTGAGGTTGAGATCCACAATGGGAAACAGCCTCTGTATTCGTATATAGTTTCAGCAGAATAGAAGGGCAATTTGCCCTTCTATTCTTATGTCTGCTTTTAAGTGCGGCAGCGCTGTAACGCGCCCGCTTGCCATTTTATATCTGATCAATTAGTCTAGAAGCAAAGCGCTAATAAGCTCTGGTTCATAAGGAGGAATAGCATGAAATACAGAAGCGTTTTTGATATTATCGGCCCGGTTATGATCGGTCCGTCCAGCTCTCATACAGCGGGAGCTGCTAGAATCGGGAGAGTGGCCAGAAGTTTATTTGGCAGAGAGCCTGAGCGCATCATTGTATCTTTTTACGGCTCGTTTGCGGAAACGTATAAGGGCCACGGCACAGATGTCGCGATTATCGGCGGATTGCTTGATTTTGATACATTCGATGAACGGATTAAAACCGCTATACAAATTGCAGAAGCTAAAGGAATTGATATAGAGTTTCGGGTAGAAGACGCAGTCCCGGTCCATCCGAACACAGCAAAAATCACCATTTCTGATGAAAAGGGTGAGCTGGAACTGACGGGTATTTCGATTGGCGGAGGAAAGATTGAAATCACAGAATTGAATGGTTTTGAGCTCCGGCTGTCAGGAAATCATCCGGCCATATTAGTTGTTCATAATGACAAGTTTGGCACAATTGCCGGTGTTGCCAATGTTCTGGCGAAATTTTCAATCAACGTAGGACATATGGAAGTAGCCCGGAAAGATATCGGCCAGCTTGCGCTGATGACAATAGAGGTCGACCAAAATATTGACGACCACATTCTCGACGAGCTGTCGAAACTGCCGAATATTATTCAAGTGACAAAGATTGCTGACTAGCGAAAAGGGTCAGGAGGAGCCAGTTATGTTTCGTAATGTAAAAGAATTAATTGAGATTACTAAAGAAAAACAAATATTGATCTCTGATGTGATGATAGCTCAAGAGATGGAAGTAACAGAAAAAACAAAAGAGGACATTTTTCAGCAGATGGATCATAACCTGTCTGTTATGGAAGCGGCGGTTCAGAAAGGACTCGAGGGAGTTACGAGCCAAACGGGCTTAACAGGCGGAGATGCCGTTAAATTGCAGGCCTATATTCGATCAGGAAAAAGCCTGTCTGGCCCGCTGATTTTAGATGCTGTATCGAAAGCCGTTGCAACAAATGAAGTAAATGCAGCAATGGGAACCATCTGTGCGACACCGACTGCAGGTTCTGCCGGTGTGGTGCCCGGTACGTTATTTGCTGTAAAAGAAAAGCTGAATCCAACAAGAGAACAAATGATCCGCTTTTTGTTTACGGCCGGGGCTTTCGGATTTGTCGTGGCTAATAACGCAAGCATTTCCGGCGCCGCCGGAGGATGTCAGGCAGAGGTTGGATCAGCTTCAGGCATGGCGGCTGCGGCCATTGTTGAAATGGCAGGAGGAACACCCGAACAAAGCGCGGAAGCCATGGCCATTACATTAAAAAATATGCTAGGCCTCGTGTGCGACCCTGTTGCAGGGCTTGTTGAGGTGCCTTGCGTGAAACGGAATGCGATGGGCGCGTCAAATGCAATGATTGCCGCTGATATGGCATTGGCGGGCATTACAAGCCGTATTCCATGTGATGAGGTTATCGATGCCATGTATAAAATAGGCCAAACGATGCCAACTGCACTTAGAGAAACAGGCCAGGGCGGTTTAGCGGCAACACCGACAGGAAGAGAATTAGAGAAAAAAATTTTCGGAGGAGCGCTAGGTTCACGTGAAACAACATCAGCAAACTAGTATAGCTAACATTAAGGGTATTGGGCCGGAAACAGAAAAAACATTACACGAACTCGGTATTTATGACATTTCTGATCTTCTGAATTATTTCCCTTATCGCTATGATGACTACGAGCTGAGGGATTTAGAAGAAGTAAAGCATGATGAAAGAGTCACAGTTGAAGGGAAGGTTCATTCAGAGCCTTCTCTTACCTATTACGGAAAAAAACGAAACAGGCTGACATTCAGGCTTCTGGTCGGCCACTATTTAATTACAGCCGTATGTTTTAACCGGCCTTATTTGAAGAAGCAGCTTTCGCTCGGCTCTGTGGTGACGGTTTCAGGTAAATGGGACAAGCACCGCCAAACCATCTCTGTTCAGGAGTTGAAAAACGGGCCGCATCAAGAAGACAAAAGCATTGAACCAGTGTATTCTGTGAAAGAAAATGTTACCGTCAAAATGATGAGGCGGTTTATTCAGCAGGCGCTGACCCAATATGCAGACTCACTTCCTGATCCTCTTCCGGAAAAGCTAAGAAAAAGCTATAAACTGCCTGACTATTATCAAGCGTTAAAAGCAATGCACCAGCCTGAAACAAGGGAAGCATTAAAGCTTGCCAGACGGCGGTTTGTTTATGAAGAATTTTTGTTGTTTCAGTTGAAAATGCAGGCGTTCCGAAAGGCGGAAAGAGAGCAGACACAAGGGATACGGCAGCGTTTTTCAAACGAAGAACTCATGAGATTTATCAAAAGCCTCCCGTTTCCCCTCACAAACGCCCAGTCACGCGTTCTTCGCGAAATAACAGCAGACATGTCTTCTCCATACAGAATGAACCGTCTTCTTCAAGGGGACGTTGGATCAGGAAAAACGGCAGTCGCCGCCATTGCACTGTATGCCGCGATCCTATCCGGATACCAAGGAGCGCTCATGGTGCCGACAGAAATTCTGGCCGAGCAGCATGCTGATTCGCTCGTTTCGCTATTTGAAAAATGGGACGTCAGCGTTGCTCTTTTGACAAGCTCTGTTAAAGGGAAGCGGCGAAAAGAACTGCTTGAGCGTCTTGCGGCGGGTGAGATTGATATTCTTGTAGGAACCCACGCTTTAATCCAAGACGAGGTGGAGTTTAAGGCGCTGAGTCTCGTTATTACTGATGAACAGCACAGATTTGGAGTTGAGCAGCGCAAAAAGCTTCGGAACAAAGGGCAGGATCCCGATGTTCTCTTTATGACAGCCACTCCAATCCCAAGAACGTTAGCGATCACAGTGTTCGGTGAAATGGATGTATCTGTCATCGATGAGATGCCGGCTGGACGAAAGAGAATCGAAACCTATTGGGTAAAACATGACATGCTGGATCGTATATTGGCATTTGTCGAAAAAGAATTAAAGCAAGGCAGGCAGGCTTATATCATCTGTCCGCTGATTGAAGAATCAGACAAGCTTGATGTGCAAAACGCCATTGACGTGTACAATATGCTTTCTGATATTTTTCGGGGAAAATGGAATGTCGGCCTTATGCATGGAAAGCTGCATTCCGATGAAAAAGACCAGGTCATGAGAGAATTCAGCGCAAATCACTGTCAAATTCTCGTATCAACCACTGTTGTGGAGGTTGGCGTGAATGTTCCGAATGCAACAATTATGGTGATTTATGACGCCGACCGTTTCGGACTATCACAGCTTCACCAGCTGCGCGGCCGTGTTGGACGGGGTGAGCATCAATCTTTCTGTATTCTGATGGCTGATCCAAAATCAGAAACAGGGAAAGAACGGATGAGGATCATGTCGGAGACCAATGACGGTTTCGAGCTGTCTGAAAAGGATCTGGAACTGAGAGGTCCCGGTGATTTCTTCGGGAAAAAACAAAGCGGAATGCCGGAATTTAAAGTGGCGGACATGGTTCATGATTACAGAGCGCTTGAAACGGCAAGGCAGGATGCTGCGAATCTTGTGGCTTCTGACGCGTTCTGGAAGGAGCCGGAATACGCTGTGTTAAGAGATGAATTGCTGAAGAGCGGAGTAATGGACGGGGAAAAATTAAGCTGAGTATCAGAAGTTTTTGGTGTTCAGCCAGAAACAATCGTTGCATTCCAATCTATGAAATTATATACTACTATTAGTACCTAGTCTTAATTGTCCGGATGGTGTTTAGATATGAGAAGAAATAAGAGAGAACGCCAGGAATTACTTCAGCAGACGATTCAAGCAACCCCCTTTATTACAGATGAAGAATTAGCGGGTAAATTCGGGGTGAGCATCCAGACGATACGTTTGGACCGCTTAGAGCTTTCCATACCTGAACTGAGAGAAAGAATTAAGAACGTGGCAGAGAAAACACTTGAGGACGAAGTGAAGTCTCTGTCACTTGATGAAGTTATCGGAGAAATTATTGACCTTGAGCTGGATGATCAGGCGATATCCATTTTAGAAATAAAACAGGAGCACGTGTTCAGCCGGAATCAGATTGCGAGAGGACACCATTTATTTGCACAGGCGAATTCTTTGGCAGTTGCAGTCATTGATGACGAGCTGGCGCTGACTGCAAGTGCAGACATCCGCTTTACAAGACAGGTAAAGCAGGGTGAACGTGTCGTAGCAAAAGCGAAAGTGACGGCTGTCGAAAAAGAAAAAGGAAGAACGGTTGTCGAAGTGAACAGCTACGTTGGCGAAGAAATTGTTTTTTCTGGACGCTTTGACATGTATCGTTCAAAACATTCATAAAGGTGGAGCATGCATGAGAATAGCTGTAGATGCAATGGGAGGAGACCACGCTCCCAAAGCTGTTATTGACGGAGTTATAAAAGGTATAGAGGCATTTGATGATCTCCATATCACACTTGTCGGTGACAAAACAACGATAGAATCACATTTAACAACTACATCAGATCGCATCACGGTGCTGCACGCAGATGAAGTGATTGAGCCTACGGATGAACCTGTCCGTGCCGTGCGAAGAAAAAAGAACTCATCTATGGTTCTTATGGCGCAGGAGGTTGCGGAAAACAGAGCTGACGCCTGCATTTCAGCAGGAAATACCGGTGCATTAATGACAGCCGGTCTCTTTATTGTCGGAAGAATTAAAGGAATTGACCGTCCGGCGCTTGCCCCGACACTTCCGACTGTTTCGGGAGACGGATTTCTTCTCCTTGATGTCGGCGCCAATGTCGATGCCAAACCGGAGCACCTCGTTCAATATGCCATCATGGGTTCTGTTTATTCTCAGCAAGTGCGCGGTGTCACTTCACCGAGAGTCGGACTTTTAAATGTCGGAACAGAAGATAAAAAAGGAAACGAACTGACGAAGCAGACGTTTCAAATTTTAAAAGAAACAGCAAACATCAATTTTATCGGAAACGTGGAAGCGCGAGACCTTTTAGATGATGTGGCGGACGTTGTAGTAACAGACGGCTTTACCGGGAATGTTACACTCAAAACGCTGGAAGGCTCTGCGTTGTCTATTTTTAAAATGATGAGAGACGTAATGACGTCTACTTTGACATCCAAGCTTGCAGCAGCTGTGCTGAAGCCAAAATTGAAAGAAATGAAAATGAAAATGGAGTATTCGAATTATGGCGGAGCAAGTCTTTTTGGCTTAAAAGCGCCTGTGATCAAGGCGCACGGCTCTTCAGATTCAAATGCTGTATTCCATGCGATTCGGCAAGCAAGAGAGATGGTCAGCCAAAATGTGGCTGCGCTCATTCAGGAAGAAGTGAAAGAAGAAAAAACAGATGAGTAGTCTGGAGGTTTTTACATCATGAGTAAGATTGCATTTTTATTCCCGGGTCAGGGATCACAATTTATCGGCATGGGAAAAGAGCTTTATGAACAGGTGCCTGCTGCAAAGCGTCTGTTTGATGAAGCCGATGAAACGTTGGAAACAAAACTCAGCTCGCTTATTTTTGAGGGGGATGCTGAAGAATTAACACTTACATACAATGCGCAGCCTGCTTTGCTTACGACAAGCATCGCTGTTCTTGAGAAATTTAAAGAATCTGGCATTACACCTGATTTCACAGCAGGACACAGCCTTGGTGAATATTCTGCACTGGTTGCGGCTGGCGCTCTGTCTTTCAAAGATGCTGTTTATACCGTCAGAAAGCGCGGAGAGTTTATGAATGAAGCGGTGCCGGCTGGCGAAGGAGCAATGGCTGCGATTCTCGGCATGGATGCTGAAGCATTAAAGCGAGTAACCGATAAAGTCACAGAGGAAGGCAACCTTGTACAGCTTGCGAATCTCAACTGTCCTGGCCAAATCGTCATTTCCGGAACAGCTAAAGGGGTTGAGCTTGCATCTGAACTGGCAAAAGAGAACGGCGCAAAACGCGCAATTCCGCTTGAAGTAAGCGGTCCGTTCCATTCTGAACTGATGAAACCGGCTGCTGAAAAGCTGAAAGAGGTATTGGACGCCTGTGACATAAAAGACGCTGACGTTCCGGTCATCTCAAATGTTTCTGCTGACGTGATGACTGAAAAAGCAGATGTCAAAGAAAAACTTATTGAGCAGCTTTACTCTCCGGTTCGTTTTGAGGAAAGCATTAACAAGCTGATCGCAGAGGGTGTTACGACTTTTATTGAAATCGGTCCCGGAAAAGTGCTTTCAGGCCTTGTGAAAAAAGTAAATAGACGGTTAAAAACAATTGCTGTATCAGATCCGGAAACGATCGAGCTGGCAATTCAAACGCTTAAGGAGGAGAATGATAATGCTTAATGATAAAACGGCTATTGTCACTGGCGCATCCCGCGGAATCGGCCGCTCAATCGCCCTTGATCTGGCAAAAAGCGGCGTCAATGTTGTCGTGAACTACTCCGGCAATGAAGCGAAAGCAAATGAAGTGGTTGATGAAATCAAATCTATGGGCAGAAACGCAATTGCTGTCAAAGCGGATGTATCAAATCCCGAAGATGTACAAAACATGATAAAAGAAACGCTATCAGTTTTTTCTACGATTGACATTCTGGTTAATAATGCCGGGATTACAAGAGACAATCTCATCATGAGAATGAAAGAAGACGAATGGGATGACGTTATTAACATTAACCTGAAGGGTGTTTTCAACTGCACGAAAGCTGTTACAAGACAAATGATGAAACAGCGTTCAGGCCGCATTATTAACGTATCGTCTATCGTCGGCGTCAGCGGAAACCCTGGACAAGCCAACTATGTGGCTGCAAAAGCCGGCGTCATCGGTTTAACCAAGTCTTCTGCTAAAGAGCTCGCCAGCCGAAATATTACGGTAAACGCAATAGCGCCAGGATTTATCTCAACTGATATGACAGATAAACTTGCAAAAGACGTTCAAGACGAAATGCTGAAACAAATTCCGCTCGCGCGCTTTGGTGATCCTAGCGATGTCAGCAGTGTTGTCACGTTCCTAGCTTCAGAGGGAGCTCGTTATATGACAGGCCAAACGCTTCATATTGACGGCGGAATGGTGATGTAAGTTTTTTCTCGAAAATTTCATCATAGTTTCTCTAGTTTTTTAAAAACGAATCCACTATAATACTTGAGGGGAGGTGAATTGCTATGGCAGACACATTAGAGCGTGTAACGAAAATCATCGTAGATCGCCTTGGCGTTGATGAAGCAGACGTCAAACTTGAAGCTTCTTTCAAGGAAGACTTAGGTGCTGATTCCCTAGATGTAGTTGAGCTTGTTATGGAACTTGAAGACGAGTTTGATATGGAGATTTCTGACGAAGATGCTGAAAAGATTGCAACAGTCGGCGACGCTGTGAACTACATACAAAACCAGCAATAAGCTGATGCTAAAAGTCCCGCCGAAACGCGGGGCTTTAGCCCTTTATTCGTGCAGTTATTACAGCATGCCGCTTTTACGCGCGCTGTATCCGGTTTAGTCAGAGAAGCGCGGTGAACCTGATGTGCCTATGGAGGTTACTATGTCAAAACACTCACATTATAAAGATAAAAAAAAGTTCTATAAAAAAGTAGAACAATTTAAAGAGTTTCAAGAACGGATTTCGGTTCACTTTCAAAATGAAAAGCTTTTGTATCAAGCATTTACACATTCATCTTATGTGAATGAGCATCGGAAAAAGCCGTATGAAGATAATGAAAGGCTTGAATTTTTAGGTGACGCTGTTTTGGAACTGACGATCTCCAGATTCTTATTTGCCAAATACCCGGCTATGAGTGAAGGAGATTTGACGAAATTGAGAGCCGCAATTGTTTGCGAACCGTCTCTCGTTTCATTGGCTCACGAGCTGTCATTCGGCGATCTTGTCCTGTTGGGTAAAGGCGAGGAAATGACAGGCGGAAGAAAGCGTCCTGCTCTATTGGCGGATGTTTTTGAGGCATTTATCGGAGCCTTGTACCTTGACCAAGGATTAGAGCCGGTCGAAAGTTTCTTAAAAGTTTATGTGTTCCCTAAAATTAACGATGGTGCTTTTTCTCATGTGATGGATTTCAAAAGCCAGCTGCAGGAATACGTGCAGCGGGACGGCAAAGGCTCTCTGGAGTATAAAATCTCCAACGAAAAAGGACCTGCGCACAACCGTGAATTTGAAGCCATCGTATCTCTAAAAGGTGAACCACTCGGAGTCGGAAACGGCCGTTCAAAGAAAGAAGCCGAACAGCACGCTGCTCAGGAAGCTTTAGCTAAATTGCAAAAACACCATACGAAACAATAAAATCCCCCTTATGACTCAGGGGGATTTCAGTATGTATGCCGTCTTATTTCACCAATGTTTATGATAGAATTGAAATACTTATTACATAAGGAGGATCGCTATGTTCCTCAAACGTTTAGACGTTATAGGATTTAAATCATTTGCAGAACGGATTTCCGTAGACTTCGTTAAAGGCGTGACAGCAGTTGTCGGGCCGAACGGAAGCGGAAAAAGCAACATCACGGATGCCATTCGCTGGGTTCTCGGCGAACAATCGGCACGCTCTCTTCGCGGCGGAAAAATGGAAGACATCATTTTTGCCGGGAGTGACTCAAGAAAGCGATTAAATCTAGCTGAAGTTACGCTTACTCTTGATAATGATGATCATTTCTTGCCAATTGACTTCCACGAGGTGAGTGTCACAAGACGTGTGTACAGATCAGGTGAGAGTGAGTTTCTGATTAACAATCAGCCGTGCCGCTTGAAGGATATTATTGATTTATTTATGGACTCTGGCCTTGGTAAAGAAGCATTTTCTATTATCAGCCAAGGGAAAGTGGAAGAGATCCTGAGCAGCAAAGCGGAGGATCGCCGCAGTATCTTTGAAGAAGCGGCCGGGGTGCTTAAATATAAAACGAGAAAGAAAAAAGCAGAAAATAAACTGTTTGAGACACAGGACAATCTAAATCGGGTAGAAGATATATTACATGAGCTTGAAGGACAGGTTGAACCTCTTAAAATTCAAGCTTCAATAGCGAAAGACTACCTTGAGAAAAAGAAAGAGCTGGAGCATGTTGAAATTGCGCTGACTGCCTATGATATCGAAGAGCTGCATGGTAAATGGTCGACTCTTAAAGAGAAAGTGCAGATGGCAAAAGAAGAAGAGCTTGCTGAATCGTCTGCTATTTCTGCGAAAGAAGCAAAGATTGAGGATACAAGGGACAAAATACAAGCGCTTGATGAGTCAGTAGATGAGCTCCAGCAAGTTTTACTGGTAACTAGTGAAGAGCTGGAAAAGCTTGAAGGCCGTAAAGAAGTCCTGAAAGAACGAAAGAAAAACGCTGTGCAAAACCAAGAACAGCTTGAGGAAGCCATCGTTCAGTTTCAGCAAAAAGAAACGGTTCTGAAAGAAGAGCTTTCGAAGCAGGAAGCTGTCTTCGAAACGCTTCAGGCTGAGGTGAAGCAGTTAAGGGCGCAAGTAAAAGAAAAACAGCAGGCTCTCAGTCTTCACAATGAAAATGTCGAAGAGAAAATCGAGCAGCTGAAAAGCGATTATTTTGAGCTGTTAAACAGCCAGGCTTCGATACGCAACGAACTCCAGCTTCTTGATGACCAGATGTCCCAATCCGCTGTCACATTGCAGAGACTTGCGGACAACAATGAAAAGCACCTGCAGGAACGGCGTGATATTTCAGCGCGTAAAGCCGCATGTGAAACGGAATTTGCCCGAATTGAGCAGGAGATTCACAGTCAAGTCGGTGCATATCGTGATATGCAGACAAAATATGAGCAGAAAAAGCGCCAATACGAAAAAAATGAATCCGCTCTGTATCAGGCATACCAATACGTTCAGCAAGCGAGATCAAAAAAGGACATGCTTGAGACGATGCAGGGAGATTTCTCCGGCTTTTATCAAGGTGTTAAAGAAGTGCTGAAAGCGAAAGAGCGCCTTGGCGGAATTCGCGGAGCGGTTCTTGAGCTGATTTCTACAGAACAGAAGTATGAAACGGCCATTGAAATAGCGCTCGGCGCTTCTGCTCAACACGTCGTGACCGACGATGAACAATCTGCCCGCAAAGCGATTCAATATTTAAAGCAGAATTCCTTCGGCCGGGCGACGTTTCTGCCTCTTTCTGTTATTAGAGACCGCCAGCTTCAAAGCCGTGACGCGGAAACAGCCGCCCGGCATTCATCATTTCTCGGGGTTGCAAGTGAACTTGTCACATTTGATCCTGCGTATCGAAGCGTCATCCAGAATCTTCTTGGAACCGTTCTGATCACAGAGGACTTAAAGGGTGCAAACGAGCTTGCGAAGCTTCTCGGGCACCGGTACCGCATCGTAACCCTTGAGGGAGATGTTGTGAACCCCGGTGGTTCAATGACGGGCGGCGCGGTTAAAAAGAAAAATAACTCCCTCCTTGGAAGAAGCCGGGAGCTAGAAGATGTGACGAAACGGCTCGCTGAAATGGAAGAGAAAACGGCACTGCTTGAACAAGAGGTCAAAACCCTTAAGCAATCCATTCAGGATATGGAGAAAAAACTGGCTGACTTAAGAGAAACCGGGGAAGGCTTAAGGTTAAAGCAGCAGGATGTGAAAGGCCAGCTGTACGAACTTCAAGTTGCCGAGAAAAATATAAATACCCATTTAGAGCTCTATGACCAAGAAAAATCTGCTCTGTCAGAAAGCGATGAAGAGAGAAAAGTGCGCAAACGCAAGCTTGAAGAAGAGCTCTCTGCCGTATCTGAAAAGATGAAACAGCTTGAAGAGGACATAGACAGACTGACAAAACAAAAACAAACGCAATCCTCAACGAAAGAGTCTCTCTCCAACGAGCTGACTGAGCTGAAGATCGCAGCGGCCAAAAAAGAGCAGGCTTGCAAGGGGGAAGAGGACAACCTTGCCAGATTAAAGAAAGAGCTCACTGAAACAGAGCTTGCGTTAAAAGAAGCAAAAGAAGACTTAAGCTTCTTAACGTCAGAGATGTCATCTAGCACCAGCGGCGAAGAAAAGCTGGAAGAAGCAGCAAAACATAAATTGAATGACAAAACGAAAACGATCGAACTGATTGCATTAAGGCGCGATCAGCGCATCAAGCTTCAGCATGGGCTTGATACGTATGAGCGTGAGCTGAAAGAAATGAAACGCCTGTATAAACAAAAAACAACGCTCTTAAAAGACGAAGAAGTCAAACTCGGACGAATGGAAGTCGAGCTTGATAATTTACTCCAGTACTTGCGGGAGGAATACAGCTTGTCCTTTGAGGGAGCAAAAGAGAAATATCAGCTTGAAACTGATCCAGAGGAAGCCAGAAAGCGCGTGAAGCTGATTAAACTTGCAATTGAAGAGCTTGGTACCGTGAACCTCGGAAGCATAGATGAGTTTGAGAGGGTCAACGAACGGTACAAGTTTCTGTCGGAACAAAAAGAAGATTTAACAGAAGCGAAAAATACCTTGTTCCAAGTGATTGAAGAAATGGATGAAGAAATGACGAAACGCTTTAACGACACATTCGTCCAAATCCGCTCACACTTTGATCAAGTTTTCCGCTCCTTATTCGGAGGAGGGCGAGCTGAACTGAGGCTCACTGATCCTAACGATCTGCTTCATTCAGGAGTCGAGATTATCGCTCAGCCGCCGGGGAAAAAGCTGCAAAACTTAAACCTCCTGTCAGGCGGAGAGCGTGCGCTTACTGCTATAGCGCTCTTATTCTCAATCCTAAAGGTTCGTCCTGTGCCGTTTTGCGTCCTTGACGAAGTAGAGGCTGCGCTCGACGAAGCGAATGTGTTCCGGTTTGCGCAGTATTTAAAAAAATACAGTAGTGATACCCAGTTTATTGTGATTACCCACAGAAAAGGAACGATGGAGGAAGCGGATGTGCTTTATGGCGTAACCATGCAGGAATCCGGTGTTTCCAAGGTAATCTCAGTTAAGCTGGAAGAAACAAAAGAATTCGTTCAGTAACGAGGAAAGAGGTTAAAAGATGAGCTTTTTTAAAAAATTAAAAGAGAAAATCACAAAACAGACAGATTCCGTATCTGAAAAGTTTAAGGACGGCCTTGAAAAAACAAGAAACTCCTTTCAAAACAAAGTGAATGATCTTGTATCCCGTTACCGTAAAGTGGATGAGGATTTCTTCGAAGAGCTTGAAGAGGTTCTTATCAGCGCTGATGTCGGTTTTACAACCGTTATGGAATTAATAGATGAGCTGAAAAAAGAAGTCAAACGCAGAAATATTCAAGATCCAAAGGAAGTCCAGTCAGTGATTTCTGAGAAACTGGTCGAGATTTATAACAGTGGAGATGAGCAAATTTCAGAACTGAACATCCAGGATGGGCGTTTAAACGTAATCCTTCTGGTAGGTGTAAACGGCGTCGGGAAAACAACAACGATCGGAAAGCTTGCTCATAAAATGAAACAAGAAGGAAAATCTGTCGTACTTGCCGCCGGAGACACTTTTAGAGCGGGGGCCATTGAACAGCTGGAAGTGTGGGGAGAGCGTACAGGAGTGCCTGTCATTAAGCAGACGGCCGGAAGCGATCCGGCGGCTGTCATCTACGATGCTGTTCATGCTGCGAAAGCAAGAAATGCCGATGTATTAATTTGTGATACGGCAGGTCGTCTCCAAAACAAAGTAAATCTCATGAAAGAGCTTGAAAAAGTGAAACGTGTTATCGAAAGAGAAGTTCCTGAAGCTCCGCATGAGGTGCTGCTTGCCCTTGATGCCACGACCGGCCAAAATGCAATGGCTCAGGCAAAAGAGTTCTCTAAAGCAACAAATGTTACCGGCATTGCTTTAACGAAGCTTGACGGTACGGCAAAAGGCGGTATCGTCCTTGCGATTCGCAACGAGCTTCACATCCCGGTTAAACTAGTCGGTTTAGGAGAAAAAGTTGATGATCTTCAGGAATTTGATCCAGAATCCTATGTGTACGGACTCTTTTCAGATTTAGTGGAAAAAGCCGACGATTAAGAAAAAGGCCCCAACATCTTGGGGCCTTTTCTTTTTTATCTTCTTACTTGATAGGCGAAATGATAAAGGCTGTTATCAGTGGATACCAGTCTTGATTCACCAGAAAAAACTCTGAATGGGATGATGTCATAGTAATGAACGGAAACAGATGTGTAATACGTATAGTAACCAGCAGCTGGCCCCAAATACATTGGAACCTCAAATGTTCCGTTTGCATCAGTGGTTCCTGAAGCAGTTTGTGTTGTGTTTCCGACCTTCGTGTCCGCTTCAAATCTTACGGGCGCGTTTGGCACTGGCTGTCCGTTTTGGTCGAGTAATTTGCCGCTTACTGTAATATTGTACTTGACTCGCCAATATTGACCTTGTCCGTAATTGATTTTACCGTAAACCCCTCCATCTGTGCTGATATTTGTGATCGAAGCCTTATAAGGTGCCTCAGCAGCGTCTGCTTGCTCCGGAAAACCTATTGTAAACAGGGCTGCCAGACATAACATAAACAATAAACCGATTTTTTTCATAAAAATCCTCCTTTAAATAGGGTTCATATACAATATCGGAATAAATTGGATGATATTTAGCGTATTTTGGAAAAAGTTAATCACCGCTTTGACAAGATAAAAACTTGACAGTGTCAATAAAACCGTGTAAACTAAGTTATCGTAAAGGGATTTGACTTAACAAAGGGGAGAGCTCAAATGTCACTCGAAAAGACAACGAGAATGAATTATCTGTTTGATTTTTATCAGTCGTTGTTGACGTCAAAACAGAAGAGCTATATGTCGCTTTATTATTTGGACGATTTCTCCCTAGGCGAAATAGCCGAAGAATATGAGGTTTCAAGACAAGCTGTTTATGATAACATCAAACGAACAGAAGCAATGCTTGAACAATATGAAGAAAAGCTGCTCCTTTTGAAAAAGTTTCAGGAGCGTAAAGAGATGTTTAATAAGCTGAAGGAGCTTGCTTCCGGTTCAAAAGAAGAGGAAGAAATTACAGCTCTGATTGAAGCGCTTGAGAAATTAGATTAGGAGGCGGCAAACTATGGCATTTGAAGGATTAGCCGACCGACTGCAGCAGACGATTTCTAAAATCCGCGGAAAAGGGAAAGTCAGCGAACAAGATGTAAAAGATATGATGCGTGAGGTTCGCCTTGCGCTGCTTGAGGCTGACGTTAACTTTAAAGTAGTCAAAGATTTTGTCAAAAAAGTAAGTGAACGCGCTGTAGGCCAAGACGTCATGAAAAGTCTGACGCCCGGCCAGCAGGTCATTAAAGTTGTTCAAGAGGAACTGACTGAGCTGATGGGCGGCGAAGAGAGCAAAATCGCCGTCGCAAAAAGGCCGCCGACTGTTATTATGATGGTCGGTCTCCAAGGTGCCGGTAAAACGACAACAAGCGGTAAGCTTGCGAATCTGCTGCGCAAAAAGCATAATCGCAAACCGATGCTGGTTGCTGCCGATATTTACCGCCCAGCCGCAATTAAGCAGCTGGAAACACTCGGCAAACAGCTTGATATGCCTGTTTTCTCTCTTGGCGATCAGGTCAGTCCTGTAGAAATAGCTAAACAGGCTATTGAGAAAGCCAAGGAAGAACATTATGACTATGTCATTTTGGATACGGCAGGGCGCTTGCATATCGACCATGAACTGATGGATGAACTGACCAACGTCAAAGAAATCGCGAATCCGGAAGAAATTTTCCTGGTTGTCGATTCAATGACCGGTCAGGACGCTGTGAATGTTGCCAAAAGCTTTAATGAACAGCTCGGTTTAACCGGTGTTGTGTTAACTAAGCTGGATGGAGACACACGCGGCGGAGCTGCGCTTTCTATTCGCGCTGTCACAAACACGCCAATTAAGTTCGCAGGTTTGGGCGAAAAGCTTGATGCGTTAGAGCCGTTCCATCCTGAACGCATGGCATCAAGGATTCTCGGCATGGGCGACGTGCTGACATTGATTGAAAAAGCACAGGCGAGCGTCGATGAAGACAAAGCCAAAGAGCTGGAACAAAAAATGAGAACGATGAGCTTCACATTGGACGATTTTCTGGAGCAGCTCGGGCAAGTCAGAAACATGGGGCCGCTTGATGAGCTTCTGCAAATGATGCCGGGTGCAGGTAAAATGAAAGGTCTGAAAAACATCCAAGTTGATGAAAAACAGCTGAATCATGTGGAAGCAATCATCAAATCAATGACTGTTCTTGAAAAAGAACAGCCGGATATTATCAATGCCAGCCGGCGGAAGCGGATTGCAAAAGGAAGCGGGACATCCGTACAGGAAGTCAACCGTCTGCTTAAGCAGTTTGATGAAATGAAAAAAATGATGAAGCAGATGACAAACATGTCAAAAGGCAAGAAAAAAGGGTTTAAGCTACCTTTTATGTAATCGGTTATACATGATAAAACCGTTGTTAAGAAAAAACACTTTACAAACACTTTTATCATTGTTAATATACTATCTTGTTGAAATATTTTCGGAGGTGCTAGTAAAATGGCAGTAAAAATTCGTTTAAAACGTATGGGAGCAAAAAAATCTCCTTTCTATCGTATTGTTGTAGCAGATTCTCGTTCACCACGTGACGGCCGTTTCATCGAAACAGTCGGAACTTACAACCCGGTTGCAAAACCAGCGGAAGTAAAAATTGACGAAGAGCTTGCTCTTAAATGGCTTCAAACTGGAGCGAAACCATCTGATACAGTTCGCAACTTGTTCTCTAGCCAAGGAATCATGGAAAAATTCCACAACGCTAAACAAGGCAAGTAATGACTGATCAACACTTGGAAGATTTGATTGTCCACATTGTGACGCCGCTTGTTGATCATCCAGATGACATTCGCGTCATAAGAGAAGAAACCGATCAAAAGATTGCGCTGCGCTTATCTGTCCATAAGTCAGATACCGGTAAAGTTATCGGAAAGCAAGGCCGGACTGCAAAAGCGATTCGAACAGCTGTATTTGCAGCTGGCGCACAGTCTTCTAAGAAAGTTCAATTTGAAATATTTGACTAAAAGGGAGAGGGCCGGCACCTCCCCTTTTTTTACACGCAAAAAAAGGGTAAACTGATAGAAGCTTAGGCAAAATAGAAAAGCCTTGGCGAGAAAAAGTTTTAAAAGCGGGGAGCTTGGTGCGATGCAAATTATTCACCGTGTAGCCGTTATGCAAGTCTTAACCGAGCGCAGTAAAGAAAAGCTTTTAGCTTCTTTTGCCGAGAAGAAACAAATGCTTGAACGAGAATGCAGCCAGCTCTATTTTCAGCTTAGAAAACATGAGAAAGAACAGCAAAACCCTGATATGATTGAACAATTTAAAAAGGCAATAGAAAAGCGAAAAGATGATATAAAAATCATCGATTTTCAAATTGCTCAAGTACATACATTGCCGCTTGGCAGTGAGTTGAAAGAAAAGGAAGTCGATGCGCTGCTGACGATTGAAGCCGGGGATGACTGGCATGAGAAAACAGCAGCGAACACCATCGTCATAAAAGACGGAAAAGTAATTGAAATTCGCCAGAGGTGATCATATGACAAAGCGATGGTTTAATGTAGGCAAAATCGTAAATACCCACGGAATCAAAGGCGAAGTGCGGGTGATTTCAAAAACAGATTTTGCCGAAGAACGATACAAGCCGGGAAACACGCTGTATTTGTTTATGGACGGCCGTAACGAACCAGTGGAGGTAACGGTAAACACACATAGACTGCATAAGCAATTTCATCTCCTGCAGTTTAAAGAAAGACAAAACCTAAATGAAGTAGAAGAGCTGAAAAACGCAATCATTAAAGTTCCTGAAGAAGAATTAGGAGAGCTGAATGAGGGTGAATTTTATTTCCACGAAATTATTGGGTGTGAAGTATTTACTGAAGAAGGCGAACTCATCGGAAAGGTCAAAGAAATTTTGACGCCTGGAGCCAATGACGTTTGGGTCATCGGAAGAAAAGGAAAAAAAGACGCACTCATTCCTTACATTGAATCAGTGGTCAAACATATCGATGTCAGGGAAAAGAAAATTGAGATTGAACTCATGGAAGGGTTAATAGACGAATGAAAATCGACTTTTTGACGCTGTTTCCCGAAATGTTTGAAGGCGTGCTCGGCTCATCAATTCTTCAAAAAGCCCAGGAAAAAGATGCGGTGCAGTTTCAAGTCGTAAATTTCCGGGAGTACTCTGATAACAAGCACAATACTGTTGATGATTATCCTTATGGCGGCGGGGCAGGCATGGTTCTCAAGCCTCAGCCTGTTTTTGACGCGGTCGAGGACCTGACATCAAAGGCAGCCACTGCTCCGCGTATTATCCTCGTATGTCCGCAAGGTGAGCGTTTTACCCAAAAAAAAGCCGAGCAATTAGCTAAGGAAGAGCATTTGCTGTTCATTTGCGGCCACTATGAAGGCTATGATGAACGCATTCGCGAGCACTTGGTAACGGATGAAATATCAATTGGCGACTTTGTTCTGACGGGCGGTGAGCTCCCTGCAATGATGATCGCAGACAGTGTGGTCAGACTGCTTCCGGGTGTACTGGGTAAAGAGGCTTCCCATATTGAGGATTCCTTCAGCACCGGACTTTTAGAGCACCCGCATTATACAAGACCGGCAGATTACAAAGGTTTAAAAGTGCCTGAAACACTCTTGTCAGGAAACCATGCAAAAATTGAAGAATGGCGGAATAAAGAATCGATCAGAAGGACCTACCTAAGACGTCCGGATCTGTTGAAAGACTACCCGCTTACAGAGCAGCAAAGAAAGTGGATTTCTGAATGGAAAAAAGAATAGATTTTATTGCATAGGCTATGAAATTGTGATAAGATACTACTTGTGGCTTAAGCGGGCTTATCCGCTGCAAGCTTGAAAACGATGTTCCGCTGTGCCGGTTTTTGTGGCCAAGAGCATCTGTTGGAAGGAGTTGAAAACGATGCAAAAACTAATTGAAGATATCACAAAAGAACAGCTTCGTACTGATCTTCCTGCGTTCCGTCCTGGTGACACTTTACGTGTACACGTTAAAGTTGTTGAGGGTAACCGTGAGCGTATCCAGATCTTTGAAGGTGTTGTGATTAAGCGTCGTGGTGGTGGAATCAGCGAAACGTTCACAGTTCGTAAGATTTCTTACGGTGTTGGCGTTGAACGTACTTTCCCAGTACACACACCAAAAATCGCGAAAATCGAAGTTGTACGTTACGGTAAAGTACGCCGTGCTAAACTTTACTACCTGCGTGAACTTCGCGGAAAAGCGGCTCGTATTAAAGAGATCAGACGATAATGATAACGAACGAAAAGAGCTTGTTACCTGTAACAAGCTCTTTTTTTATACAGAATTTGAAAATGCCGGACAGGCATCGTAAAATACATAAAGGACAACAATGAATCATGCATACTGAAGATAAAGGCGGTGTTCGTGTCAC
The DNA here is from genome assembly GCF_000978495.1 of Bacillus sp. LM 4-2. Taxonomy (NCBI): domain Bacteria; kingdom Bacillati; phylum Bacillota; class Bacilli; order Caryophanales; family Bacillaceae; genus Bacillus; species Bacillus sp. LM 4-2. The sequence continues at coordinate 1,650,290 of NZ_CP011101.1, forward strand.
ATGACAATTCAATGGTTCCCGGGCCATATGGCAAAAGCAAGAAGGGAAGTAACCGAAAAATTAAAATTAATCGATATCGTATATGAATTGGTAGATGCCAGAATTCCAATGTCATCAAGAAACCCAATGATTGAAGATATTCTAAAAAACAAGCCGCGAATTATGCTGTTAAACAAGGCTGACAAAGCAGATGCGGCAGTTACACAGCGGTGGAAAGAGCACTTTGAGAAGCAGGGGATCCGCTCTCTGTCTATTAATTCTGTAAATGGACAAGGGTTAAATCAAATTGTGCCTGCATCAAAAGAGATCCTCCAAGAAAAATTTGACCGGATGCGTGCGAAAGGTGTGAAGCCGAGAGCGATTCGTGCTTTGATTATCGGTATTCCAAACGTCGGAAAATCAACACTCATCAACCGGCTTGCAAAGAAAAACATAGCAAAAACGGGAGACAGACCTGGTATTACGACTTCTCAACAGTGGGTCAAAGTTGGGAAAGAATTAGAGCTATTAGATACACCGGGGATTTTGTGGCCTAAATTTGAGGATGAGCTTGTCGGTTTGAGACTTGCAGTCACTGGGGCTATTAAAGACTCGATTATCAATTTGCAGGACGTGGCCGTGTTTGGTCTTCGTTTTCTCGAAGAACATTACCCAGAACGGCTTAAAGAGCGTTATGGCCTTGAGGAGATCCCAGAGGACATTGCTGAGCTGTTTGATGCAATAGGTGAAAAGCGGGGCTGTCTCATGAGCGGTGGGCTTATTAACTACGATAAGACGACTGAAGTCATCATTCGCGATATTCGCACTGAAAAGTTCGGCAGGCTGTCATTTGAACAGCCGACGATGTAAAGGCGCGCAGAAATGCGGGTCTTTATTTTTTCTTGGCTGAACCGATACATACAGTAAGGGAGAAGAGAAAGTGAATACATTAACCGTAAAGGACATTAAAGACCGTTTGCAGGAAGTGAAGGATGCACGAGACCCATTTATTGCCCAATGCGAAAACGACCCGAGAAAAAGCGTTCAAACGCTTGTAGAGCAATGGCTTAAAAAGCAAGCGAAAGAAAAAGCGCTGAAAGAACAATGGGTGAATATGACTTCCTATGAAAGGCTGGCAAGAAACAAAGGATTTCGCTTGATTGCAGGTGTTGACGAGGTCGGCCGGGGACCATTGGCAGGACCAGTTGTCGCCAGCGCAGTCATCCTTCCAGAGGAATGTGAAATACTTGGGCTGACAGACTCCAAAAAGCTTTCAGAGAAAAAACGCGAGGAATATTACGAGCTTATTATGAAGGAAGCACTGGCGGTCGGGATAGGAATTGTAGAAGCTACTGTGATTGATGAGATCAATATATATGAAGCTTCAAAAATGGCAATGGTGAAAGCGATACAGGATTTGTCGGATACACCTGATTATTTGCTTGTTGACGCAATGACACTTCCGCTCGACACGGCTCAGGCGTCAATTATAAAAGGCGATGCCAAAAGCGTGTCTATTGCGGCAGGTGCGTGTATCGCAAAAGTGACGAGGGACCGAATGATGAGCGCTTATGCTGAAACGTATCCCATGTACGGCTTTGAAAAAAATAAAGGCTATGGGACAAAAGAACATTTGGAAGCTCTCGCTGCATACGGCCCAACTGAATTGCACCGCAAAACTTTCGCTCCTGTTCAATCTTTCAGATAAATCACCATGGACAAGGAGGCACCTTTTTAAAATGAACATACGAAATGATGTGCAAAAGGCGCTGCAGCACCTTTTCGGGCGTACAGCCGACCCGCAGGTTACATCAAAAGTAAACGAAGCGCTAAACGGGGAGAAGCGTCTCCTCTTAGGAAAAGTGCTTCGTTTACTAGGAGATCAGCATGCCCTGATCCAAGTCGGCAATCAAACTGTTCAGGGAAAACTTGAAACCCAGCTTCGTCCTCAGGCATACTATTGGTTTTCCTACGAAAAAAAAACGGCAGAGCAAACAGGCCGTCTTCAGGTCGTTCAAAGCTTTGATCAAAATCCTAAAACCATTCAGGATGCAGCTGGCAAGCTTTTAAATGCCATGTCAGTGAAGACGTCAAACGCAGCTCTCATGATGACAGGAGCGATGCTGAAGAGCAAAACACCCGTAACAGAAAATGATATCAAAACAGCTGTCCGCTGGATGGACACGCTGCCTTCGCAAGACACAAAAAAAGCAGTTGAAACGGTTCTCTTCGCTTTAAAGCGTGATCTTCCCATTCACTCCGAGATTTTGAATGGTGTTCACGCTGTGAAATCGCCTGTTCCGTTGCATCAGCACGTATCCCAGCTGCTACAGGCAATCGACCAAAACCCTCAGCAGAGCCAAATGATGTCAAAGCTAAAGGAAGCAGTTACGGTGCTTTTAAATAGTGAAATCGATGTCCATGCAGAACGGCTAATTGATAAGCTTATTTCTTTAACCGACAATACGAAAGCACCTTCTCCGGCGAATACAGCTGGAAGCAGGGAGCTTAGCACACCAGCTGGCTCCCCCGGAAAAGCCAGCCTGCCGATTGCAAATCACACAGCAGAACAGGGAAGCATACAAGAAGAGCTTGTTAAAACAGCAGCAGACATTCCAATTAAAGAAGCCCGCCAGCTGCTGGTGAAGCTGACGGAATCTGCTGAAAAAAACAGTCTCCAAATTGTGAAAGAAGCAGCAAATTGGATTAAAGCGGCTGCTTCATCGGGTGATAGTAAGTCACTTGCAGCTTCAGCTGTTTTACAAGCGGCACAAGTCACAGACCAGGAAGCCGAAGTCTTTTTAAAGGCTGTTCAGCAGACAGCACCCCATTTGGCGGATAAGGCAGATGTTCTTTCTTTCTTATCCAAAGTGAAAACGGCAATCGGCGCAAGGGACGAGGTTGCGTTCATTAAAGCGTTTGAACAAGGAAGCGCAGTCACATCTGGCGAAATGCAATCCATCAAGCTGGCTCTTTCTGCCTTAAGAGCATCGCATGAGGTAGCCGAACCAGTCAAACAAGAAGCCGATCAGCTTTTTCATAAATTAAATGGCCAGCTTTTCATGCAGCAGGACCATCCATCATACAGCCAAATTGTAATGTCATTTCCGATGTTTTCGAAGTCAGGGGTTCAGGACATGACTGTTCTGTTTAAAGGAAAGAAAGAAGCGGATGGAAAGCTTGATCCTTCCCATTGCCGCCTTTTGTTTTTGCTGCAGCTTGATACACTAAAAGAAACCGTCGTTGATTGCTTGGTACAACAAAAAGTCATGACCATTACAATAGAGACTGATTTCGAGCTGCAGGCTGCGATCGATCCGATGGTGCCCGCGCTTAAACAGGGGCTAAAGGAAATGGGGTACAGCCTTTCAGGGGTAAACGCTAAAAAAAGGGTTCACACCGAAGAAAAGGCTTCAATCGATCAATATATAACAAGTATCAGTGATCAGGAAGTGGATGTGAAAATATGAAAGAGCAGACACCGATCAGAAAAGCTGTTGCTCTCCATTATGACGAACAAAAAGACAAGGCGCCGAGAGTGATTGCCACAGGGAAGGGCCATGTAGCTGACAACATTATCAAAGAAGCGAAAAAAGCAGGGGTCCCGATTCAAGAAGATCGGACCCTTGTCGAATTAATGCGCCATTTGACGGTAGATGATCAAATCCCTGAAGCTCTTTATGAAACGGTAGCCGAGATTTTTTCATTCATTTACAAATTGGACGAAAGCGTAAAAAACAAAAAATAGCTAAAATATTCCCCATCCTCCTTTGAAATTTATGTTTTTAATAAAGTAAAAGTTTGAATGTTTAGAAGGATTAAAAGATTTTGCATCGAACTGTAGACAATTCTTCCAGTATTATTATAGAATGAAAGCGCAGTCTATTTTAGTTTTGTTACATAAGTTAGGAGGATGGGAAATGAATATCCATGAGTACCAGGGAAAAGAAGTCCTCAGAAAATATGGGGTATCTGTTCCTGAAGGTAAAGTGGCTTTTACAGCAGAAGAAGCAGTTGAGAGTGCAAAGAGCTTATCCAGCTCGGTTTATGTCGTAAAGGCTCAAATTCATGCTGGCGGTCGAGGCAAAGCTGGTGGGGTAAAAATAGCAAAATCATTAGACGAAGTAAAAGCGTATGCCGAAGAACTATTAGGGAAGACCCTAGTTACACATCAGACGGGTCCGGACGGCCAAGTAATAAAACGCTTACTTATTGAAGAAGGCTGCGATATTAAAAAAGAATATTACATCGGTCTAGTGCTTGACCGCGCCACTTCAAGAATCGTTTTGATGGCTTCTGAAGAAGGCGGAACGGAAATTGAAGAGGTTGCGGAGAAAACACCGGAAAAAATCAAAAAAGCTGTCATTGATCCGGCTGTCGGCCTTCAAGGCTATCAAGCCAGAGAAATTGCATTCGCTATTAATATTCCAAAAGAGCTCGTGGGAAAAGCTGCTAAATTTATGCTTGGACTATATAAAGCGTTTGTTGAGAAAGATTGCTCAATCGCCGAAATCAATCCGCTTGTTGTTACCGGCGACGGAAATGTGATGGCGCTTGATGCAAAATTGAATTTTGACAGCAATGCGTTGTACCGACAAAAGGACATTATGGAATACAGAGATTTGGATGAAGAAGATCCGAAAGAAATTGAAGCGTCCAAATATGATCTAAGCTACATTTCCCTTGATGGAAATATCGGCTGTATGGTAAACGGCGCGGGGCTTGCAATGTCCACGATGGATATTATCAAGCATTATGGAGGAGAACCGGCCAACTTCCTTGATGTGGGCGGCGGTGCAACCGCTGAAAAAGTCACGGAAGCATTTAAAATCATTCTTTCTGATCAAAACGTTAAAGGGATTTTTGTCAACATTTTCGGCGGCATTATGAAATGTGATGTCATCGCAGAAGGGGTTGTTGAAGCGACTAGACAAGTTGGTTTGACATTGCCGCTTGTCGTCCGTCTTGAAGGCACAAACGTGGATCTAGGGAAGAAAATCCTTAGTGAATCAGGATTAAACATTACATCTGCGGAATCAATGGCTGACGGCGCGCAGAAAATCGTATCCTTAGTTTAAGAAAGAATGAAAGGCAGGGGACCAAATAATGAGTGTTTTCATTAATAAAGATACAAGAGTTATTGTGCAAGGGATTACAGGTTCTACCGCTTTATTTCATACGAAGCAGATGCTTGAATACGGCACAAATATCGTTGGCGGTGTAACACCTGGAAAAGGCGGAACAGAAGCGGAAGGTGTTCCTGTATTTAATACAGTGGCTGAAGCAGTTCAAACAACCGGCGCTAACGCGTCTGTTATATATGTGCCCGCACCGTTTGCAGCTGATGCGATTATGGAAGCGGTAGATGCGGAGCTTGATCTCGTGATTTGTATCACAGAACATATCCCGGTTTTGGATATGGTGAAGGTCAAACGCTTCATGGAAGGCAAGAAAACGAGACTGATAGGGCCGAACTGTCCTGGTGTCATTACGCCTGAAGAATGTAAAATCGGCATTATGCCCGGATACATCCATAAAAAGGGTCATGTAGGCGTTGTATCACGTTCAGGAACATTAACATACGAAGCGGTGCACCAGCTCTCAGAAGCGGGTGTAGGGCAATCTACAGCTGTTGGAATCGGTGGCGACCCTGTAAATGGAACAAACTTTATTGACGTTTTAAAAGCGTTTAACGAAGATCCTGACACACACGCAGTCATCATGATTGGCGAAATCGGCGGTACTGCCGAAGAGGAAGCGGCAGAGTGGGTAAAAGCCAACATGACAAAACCGGTAGTCGGTTTTATCGGCGGTAAAACAGCACCTCCTGGGAAGCGCATGGGGCATGCAGGCGCCATTATTTCCGGCGGAAAAGGGACAGCTGATGAAAAAATCAAAACCCTTAATGCATGCGGAATCGAAGTTGCAGAGACACCTTCTGTCATGGGTGAAACCTTAATCAAGGTGCTGAAAGAGAAGAACTTGTTCGAAACTTGTAAAACGCATTAATAAAAAAGGGACAGCCGTCAAGGCTGTTCCTGCTTTTTCTAACAAAAGGAGGTCAATCTATTGGATCAGGCCGCTGCCTGCCTAACGATTTGCAGAATCAATCAATTATTATCCCCATCCCTTCTATTAAAATGGTGGAAAGCCGATCCGTCTATGTCGCTGACATCACCCGTGTTACAAACGGTTACTCGTGATCAAATAAAAGCAGCTGCATTAAAAAACGAAATAGAACAATTTTATCCAAAGCTCCCGCGTGTACTTGCTGCTTATCGTGAGCAAGGCATTAACACCATCCCTATTTCTTCAAAGCAATATCCTTTCTGGCTTAAAAGCATTTATGATCCCCCTGCCGTACTGTTTGCAAAAGGTGATATGACTCTTCTTTCGAAAGGGAGAAAAATTGGAATTGTAGGGACAAGAAATCCAACAGCTTATGGGAAACAAGTTGTCAATCATCTTACAAAAGAGATCTGTCGTAAAGGTTGGGTGATTGTCAGCGGACTGGCGTCTGGGATAGACGGAATGTCCCATGCTGCAAGTATTAAGGCGAAGGGACGGACAATTGGCGTCATTGCAGGCGGATTTCAACACATTTATCCCCGAGAAAACCTTCAGTTAGCAGATCACATGGCTAAACACCATATCCTGCTGTCAGAGCACCCACCTGAAACTAAACCCCAAAAATGGCATTTCCCTATGAGAAACCGTATTATCAGCGGACTAAGTGAAGGCGTTATTGTCGTTCAGGGCAAAGAAAAAAGCGGTTCGCTGATTACTGCCTATCAAGCATTGGAACAAGGGAGAGAGGTATTTGCCGTACCCGGTTCATTGTTTGACCCTTACGCCGGAGGTCCTATAAAACTGATCCAGCAGGGGGCTAAAGCCATATGGTCAGCAGAGGATATTTTCGAGGAACTTCCTGAGAGAAACGTTCAATATACGGAACCCTTTTGAATTATCGTTTGACAAACGGTATTGTAATATTTAATAATAGTGAGGATTTAAAGTTGCATATTGTTTTCTATTTAATTAATGACGTTCATGATAAAGAATGAAATGTTGAAAGCCAAATAAAGACAGCTGCAAAAATAAAATTGAAATATCTTGAAAAGAGAGAGAACACCTCTTGAGGGGGATGAAAATGTCTGATTATCTAGTCATCGTGGAATCGCCCGCTAAGGCGAAAACGATTGAACGTTACTTAGGTAAAAAATATAAAGTAAAAGCATCAATGGGACATGTCCGGGATCTTCCAAAAAGTCAAATGGGAGTTGACATAGAACAGAATTTTGAACCGAAATATATTACCATTCGAGGTAAAGGCCCGGTATTAAAAGAGCTGAAAACGGCTGCGAAAAAAGCCAAAAAAGTGTATCTTGCAGCCGACCCCGACAGAGAAGGGGAAGCGATTGCATGGCATTTGGCACACAGTCTTGATTTAGATCTCAACTCAGACTGCCGTGTGGTGTTTAACGAAATTACAAAAGACGCTATTAAGGAATCGTTTAAGCATCCCCGCATGATCAATATGGATTTAGTGGATGCACAGCAAGCGAGACGTATTTTAGACAGGCTTGTCGGATATAAAATCAGTCCAATCTTATGGAAAAAAGTCAAAAAAGGGCTTAGCGCAGGACGCGTGCAATCCGTTGCCCTCCGTTTGATTATTGACCGTGAAAAAGGGATTAACGACTTTAAGCCTGAGGAATATTGGACAATTGACGGTACGTTCTTAAAAGGTCAAGAAACCTTTGAAGCGAGCTTTTTCGGGAAAAACGGCAAAAAACTTCCTTTAAATAGTGAAGCTGATGTAAAAGAGATTCTTTCTCAGCTCAAAGGGAATCAATATACAGTTGAAAAAGTAACCAAAAAGGAACGCAAACGTAATCCTGCTTTGCCTTTTACCACTTCTACCCTGCAGCAGGAAGCGGCTCGCAAGCTCAATTTCAGAGCGAAGAAAACGATGATGATTGCACAGCAATTATATGAAGGAATTGATTTAGGAAGAGAAGGAACGGTTGGTCTGATCACGTATATGAGAACGGATTCAACCCGTATTTCAAATACGGCTGTTGATGAAGCAGCTGCATTTATTGATCAGACTTATGGAAAAGAGTTCCTAGGCGGAAAACGGAAGCCTGCGAAAAAGAATGAAAACGCCCAGGATGCCCACGAAGCAATTCGGCCGACTTCAGTTCTTAGAAAACCAAGTGAATTAAAAGCAGTCCTCGGCAGAGACCAAATGAGACTGTATAAATTAATTTGGGAGCGTTTTGTTGCCAGCCAAATGGCACCGGCTGTTCTCGATACAATGAGTGTCGACCTGACAAACAACGGTTTGACATTTCGTGCAAATGGAAGTAAAGTCAAGTTTTCCGGGTTTATGAAGGTGTATGTTGAAGGAAAAGACGATCAAATGGAAGAAAAAGACCGGATGCTGCCTGACTTGCAAGAAGGCGACACGGTATTATCAAAAGATATAGAACCTGAGCAGCATTTTACCCAGCCGCCTCCGCGATATACTGAGGCCCGGCTTGTTAAAACCCTTGAAGAACGCGGTATCGGCCGTCCATCCACATATGCTCCGACACTTGATACTATTCAGCGGCGCGGCTACGTGGCATTGGATAATAAACGTTTCGTTCCGACTGAATTAGGTCAGATCGTTCTTGACTTGATCATGGAGTTTTTCCCTGAGATCATTAACGTTGAGTTTACAGCTAAAATGGAGAGAGATCTTGATCATGTTGAAGAAGGAAATACCGAATGGGTCAAGATTATCGATAATTTCTACACCGATTTTGAAAAACGCGTGAAAAAAGCCGAATCGGAAATGAAGGAAGTTGAGATTGAACCAGAGTATGCTGGAGAGGATTGTGAATTGTGCAGTTCTCCAATGGTATATAAAATGGGACGGTACGGTAAATTCTTAGCTTGCTCCAACTTCCCTGACTGCCGGAACACGAAACCGATTGTGAAACAAATCGGTGTGAAGTGCCCGAGCTGCGGAGAAGGAAACATTGTTGAGCGAAAATCGAAAAAGAAACGGGTGTTTTACGGCTGTGACCGTTATCCGGACTGTGAATTCGTATCATGGGACAAACCAATTGAACGAAAATGCCCGAAATGCGGAAAAATGCTCGTCGAGAAAAAACTCAAAAAAGGCATACAAGTCCAATGCGTGGAATGCGATTATAAGGAAGAACCACAGAAGTAGCGGTGAGCAGGGTCTTGCTCACCTTCTTTGTGTGTTAAAAGAAGGCCTTGAATAATAAACTAGGAGATGTGAAAGATGAACCAACAAACAGTGAATGTAATCGGAGCCGGACTCGCAGGAAGTGAAGCAGCATGGCAGCTTGCCAAACGTGGGATTCAAGTCAAATTGTATGAAATGCGGCCAGTTAAACAAACGCCTGCGCACCATACAGATAAATTTGCTGAACTTGTCTGCAGCAACTCTCTTCGCTCTAATACACTTGCTAACGCTGTCGGTGTATTAAAGGAAGAAATGCGTGCGCTTGATTCAGCCATTATCGCTGCGGCTGACGAATGTTCGGTGCCTGCCGGGGGCGCTCTTGCAGTAGACCGTCATGAATTTGCCGCAAGTGTGACAAATCGGGTGAAAAATCATCCAAACGTAACCGTTATTAATGAAGAAGTGACTGAAATTCCTGAAGGCCCTACTATCATCGCAACGGGTCCGTTAACATCTGAATCGCTGTCTGCCCAGCTGAAGGAGCTGACTGGAGAGGACTATTTATATTTTTATGACGCAGCGGCGCCAATTGTAGAAAAAGACAGCCTTGATATGGATAAAGTGTACCTGAAATCCCGTTATGATAAAGGTGAAGCAGCATATTTGAACTGCCCGATGACAGAAGAAGAGTTTGACCGTTTTCATGAAGCATTAACATCAGCAGAAACAGTGCCGTTAAAAGAATTTGAAAAAGAGATTTTCTTTGAAGGCTGCATGCCGATTGAAGTCATGGCAAAACGGGGTAAGAAAACAATGCTTTTCGGTCCGATGAAACCAGTTGGTCTAGAGCATCCTGTTACAGGAAAACGCCCTTATGCCGTCGTTCAGCTCAGACAGGATGATGCTGCGGGAACACTTTATAATATTGTAGGATTCCAGACTCATTTAAAATGGGGAGATCAAAAGGAAGTCCTCAAGTTGATTCCAGGGCTTGAAAATGTAGAAATCGTCAGATATGGCGTGATGCACAGAAATACATTTATTAACTCTCCTAGCCTGTTAAAGCCGACTTATCAATTTAAAAACCGCAGTGATCTGTTCTTTGCAGGCCAAATGACGGGAGTAGAAGGATATGTGGAATCAGCTGCCTCAGGACTTGTAGCAGGCATTAATGCGGCGAAGCTTGTATTGGGAGAAGAGCTTGTGATCTTCCCTCAGGAAACAGCAATTGGCAGTATGGCACATTATATTACAACAACAAACCAGAAGAACTTCCAGCCGATGAATGCAAACTTTGGGCTTTTAAAAGAATTGCCAGTTAAAATTAAAAATAAAAAAGAACGAAATGAACAATACGCGAACCGTGCGATTGAAACAATTCAAACAATTTCGAAAACAATATAGGTATTGATTGCAACCTGAGCGCGATTTGTGATACCATTTAAAAGCCCTTCCTGGGGAGGTATTAGGCATGGAGAATGTTAAGAATTTCGTAAAGTTATTCGTTGAATATTTACAAATTGAAAAAAATTATTCACAATATACTATTGTGAATTATGTGGATTCAATTGAAGAATTCGAGACTTTCCTGCGCGTTCAAGGTATAAATGGATTTGAAGAAGCTGCATATCAAGATACTAGGATTTTTTTGACAGAAGCCTATGAAAAAGGTTTATCGAGAAGAACAATAAGCAAAAAGATATCTGCATTAAGAAGCTTTTATAAGTTTCTGATGCGGGAAAAGCTTATTGAAGAAAATCCGTTTCAGCTTGTTCATCTGCCAAAACAGGAGAAACGGATACCGAAGTTTCTATATCAAAAAGAGCTTGAGGAGCTGTTTGAAGTTTCAGATATAAGCCAGCCGGCCGGAATGAGGGATCAAGCGCTGTTAGAGCTGCTCTATGCCACCGGAATGAGGGTCAGTGAATGCTGTTCCATAACTATTAACGACGTTGATTTATTTATGGACACTGTGCTTGTTCACGGTAAAGGCAAGAAGCAGCGCTATATCCCCTTTGGGTCTTATGCCCGCGAAGCGTTGAAGGTATACATGAATAGCGGAAGACAGTGCTTGCTGATGAAGGCAAAAGAACCTCATGATCTATTATTCGTAAATCAAAGAGGCGGACCGCTTACAGCCCGTGGCATCAGACATATTTTAAGCGGGCTTGTTCAAAAAGCGTCAAGCACTTTACATATCCATCCGCATATGCTTCGACATACGTTCGCCACGCATCTGTTAAATGAAGGAGCGGATTTGAGAAGCGTTCAAGAACTGCTCGGGCATTCCAATCTGTCTTCTACACAGATATACACGCACGTTTCGAAGGAAATGTTGAGAAACACATATATGTCTCACCATCCAAGAGCATTTAAGAAAAATTAAAGGAGGCCCTTTATGTCATCTTTTCATGCGACCACAATATTTGCCGTACAGCATAAAGGACGAAGCGCTATGTCCGGAGACGGCCAAGTAACATTTGGTCAGGCTGTTGTCATGAAACACACGGCACGGAAAGTGAGAAAACTGTTTAACGGCAAAGTTCTTGCTGGCTTTGCGGGATCTGTTGCAGACGCTTTCACTTTATTCGAAAAGTTTGAGGCTAAGCTTGAAGAATATAACGGCAACTTAAAACGGGCGGCTGTTGAGCTTGCGAAGGAATGGCGCAGTGATAAAGTGCTAAGAAAGCTCGAAGCCATGCTGATTGTTATGAATCAGGATACTTTGCTTCTCGTATCGGGAACAGGCGAGGTGATCGAACCAGATGACGGCATTCTCGCGATTGGATCAGGAGGCAATTACGCTTTGGCAGCGGGAAGAGCACTGAAAAAGCATGCCGGGGAAAGCATGTCTGCAAGTGAGATTGCCAGAGCCGCGTTAGAAACAGCAGGCGAAATTTGTGTTTACACGAACGATCAAATCATACTGGAAGAGCTTGAATAGAAAGGACTTGAGGCGCATGGAAAAAAAACCGTTAACTCCTAGACAGATTGTAGATCGGTTAGACCAATATATTGTCGGTCAGCAAAATGCGAAAAAAGCTGTCGCCGTGGCATTAAGAAACCGCTATAGAAGAAGTCTTCTGGATGAAAAGCTGAAGGACGAGGTCGTTCCGAAAAACATTTTAATGATGGGTCCTACCGGCGTCGGGAAAACTGAAATTGCCAGACGAATCGCTAAGCTTGCAGGTGCGCCATTTATCAAAATTGAAGCTACTAAATTTACCGAAGTCGGCTATGTAGGCAGAGATGTTGAATCAATGGTCAGAGATCTTGTGGAGACTTCTGTTCGGCTTATCAAAGAAGAGAAAATGAATGAAGTAAAGGAACAGGCAGAAGAAAATGCAAACAAACGCATTGTTCGTCTGTTAGTTCCCGGGAAGAAAAAACAATCTGGCGTTAAAAATCCGTTTGAAATGTTTTTTGGAGGCAGCCAGCCGAATGGTGAAGATGAGGCGGAGAGCCAGGAAGAAGCAAACATCGAAGAAAAAAGAAAACGAATGGCACATCAGCTGGCTTTAGGAGAGCTCGAAGACTACTATGTAACAGTAGAAGTCGAAGAACAGCAGCCTTCTATGTTTGACATGCTGCAGGGCTCGGGTATGGAGCAGATGGGTATGAACATGCAGGATGCGCTGAGCGGATTAATGCCAAAGAAAAAGAAGCGACGCAAAATGACAGTCAGAGAAGCCAGAAAAGTCCTGACGAATGAAGAAGCAAGCAAACTCATCGATATGGATGAAGTCGGCCAGGAAGCTGTTCAGAGAGCAGAAGAGAGCGGGATTATCTTTATTGATGAGATTGATAAAATCGCAAAGAACGGCGGTGCATCTTCTTCTGCCGATGTTTCAAGAGAAGGCGTTCAGCGGGATATCTTGCCGATTGTTGAGGGTTCAACCGTTGTCACAAAATATGGTTCTGTAAAAACAGACCATGTATTATTTATTGCAGCAGGAGCGTTTCATATGGCCAAACCGTCTGATTTGATTCCTGAGCTGCAGGGGCGTTTCCCGATTCGTGTAGAACTGAACAAACTCACGGTAGACGACTTCGTGAGAATTTTGGTTGAGCCGGATAATGCGCTGCTGAAACAATATCAGGCATTATTGCAGACAGAAGGTATATCTCTTGAATTTTCTGACGAAGCTATTCATAAGATTGCTGAAGTTGCTTATCATGTGAACCAGGACACAGATAATATCGGTGCGAGACGCCTTCATACAATACTTGAACGCCTATTAGAAGATTTGTCGTTTGAAGCTCCAGATGTAACGATGGAGAAAATAACGATTACACCACAGTATGTCGAAGAAAAGCTCGGAACGATAGCCAAAAACAAAGATTTAAGTCAATTTATATTGTGAAAAATTTAATATGAGGAATGTTTAGGAGGATTATTTATCATGGCTTTATTACAAAAAACAAGAATTATTAACTCCATGCTGCAAGCTGCGGCAGGGAAACCGGTAAACTTCAAGGAAATGGCGGAGACGCTGCGGGATGTAATTGATTCCAATATTTTCGTTGTAAGCCGCAGAGGGAAACTCCTTGGGTATTCTATTAACCAGCAAATTGAAAATGATCGTATGAAAAAAATGCTTGAGGATCGTCAATTCCCTGAAGAATATACGAAAAATCTGTTTAATGTCCCTGAAACATCTTCTAACTTGGATATTAATAGTGAATATACTGCTTTCCCTGTTGAGAACAGAGACCTGTTCCAAGCTGGTTTAACAACAATTGTGCCGATCATCGGAGGCGGGGAAAGATTAGGAACACTTATTCTTTCACGTTTACAAGATCAATTCAATGACGATGACTTAATTCTAGCTGAATACGGCGCAACAGTTGTCGGAATGGAAATCCTAAGAGAAAAAGCAGAAGAAATTGAAGAGGAAGCAAGAAGCAAAGCTGTCGTACAAATGGCTATCAGCTCGCTTTCTTACAGTGAGCTTGAAGCAATTGAGCACATTTTTGAGGAGCTTGACGGAAACGAAGGTCTTCTTGTTGCAAGTAAAATTGCTGACCGTGTCGGCATTACCCGTTCTGTTATTGTGAACGCACTCAGAAAGCTGGAGAGCGCCGGTGTTATCGAGTCTAGATCATTAGGAATGAAAGGTACTTATATCAAGGTACTTAACAACAAATTCCTAATTGAATTAGAAAATCTAAAATCTCATTAATCACAAAAAGAACCCTTTTTGAGGGTTCTTTTTTTATTTCAAATAAAGGAAATCAATAAGCTTTATTTCCTGGGTTGAAAGTCTTTCTATGTAATAATTTTAATAAATTTTGCATTTTTCTTCAAAAAGTTTCAAAAATGCCGAAAAGAAAGGAGAAAAAACAGAAATTCTGCTATTTTCAGGCTTATATCAAGGCGAGAAATGTAGTTCTAACAATCTAGGACTTTATACCTAGTTGCAAAATAGATAATTGTGAGGACATTTTTTCACACGAACTTCATAGACTTTATGCCTGTTATTTCTTACAATAAGCATATAGTTTTACAATTCTCGACAAGGATATTGAGGGTGAAAAAAACTGAAATGGAGGTAAGTGGATTTGAGCTTATTTTCTGGAACGATACAAAATCTTGAAAATGCCTTGAGCAGAGCGGATATTAAGCAAAAAGTCATAACTAATAATATCGCCAATATAGATACACCGAACTATAAGGCGAAAAAAGTCTCTTTCCAAAATTTATTAGATCAAGAATCCTCGCGTCTTGAAGCGATAAAAACAGACTATCGTCATGTTGATTTTTCTGATACTGATTCGAATTATTCAATTGTTGCGAGCGGAGATACATCGTATCAGCAAAACGGAAACAATGTTGATGTTGACAAAGAGATGACAGAATTGGCGCAAAATCAAATCAACTATCAAGCTTTGGTTGAAAGAATGAACGGTAAATTTAATTCGCTGAAGACCGTATTAACAGGAGGAAAATGATGACAGCTTTTCATAGCTTAAATGTTTCAGCATCGGCTTTAACAGCTCAGCGAGTCAGAATGGACGTTGTATCATCTAACTTAGCAAATATGGATACGACAAGAGCTAAGCAGGTGAATGGAGAGTGGGTGCCTTACAGAAGAAAAATGGTCTCCCTTCAGTCAAAAGGTGAATCGTTCTCTTCCATTCTCAATTCTCAAATGAGCGGAAGCGGGAATGCTGGAAACGGTGTGAAGGTTTCAAAAATTACGGAGGATGATTCGGATTTTAATCTTGTCTATGATCCGACAGACCCTGATGCAAACGCTGAAGGATATGTACAAAAGCCTAATGTTGATCCATTAAAGGAAATGGTTGATCTTGTCAGCAGCACCAGATCATACGAGGCGAATGTCACGGCGATGAATGCCACAAAGGGAATGCTGATGAAGGCGTTAGAAATCGGAAAGTAGGTGAATGAATGTGATTAATGCAATTTCTCCTTTTCAGGTTCAAAATACTCAAAACACTCAAAATGCAACAAATCAAGTAAACAATAGCCAAAAAACAGATTCTTCAAATCAAACAAGCTTTTCGGAGCTTTTAAAAAACTCTATTAGTTCGTTAAATGAGTCCCAAGTAGCTTCTGACAACATGACTAATGCCTTGGCTGCAGGAAAAGATGTAAATCTTGATGAGGTCATGATCGCTGCTCAAAAAGCCAGCATCTCTCTAACTGCAGCAACAGAGTTCCGCAATAAAGCTGTGGAAGCTTATCAGGAGATTATGAGAATGCAAATGTAGGGGGTCTGACGATTTAGAGAAAGAGTGGAATGACCGGGGGTTAACATGAATCGTACTCTAATGCAAATGAAAAACAAAACGAGTGAGTTTTGGAAAAATAGATCTAAATTACAAAAGATTTTAATGGTTAGTGCTTTAGCGGCAATTATTATTATTGGAATTATTATTAGTGTTTTTGCTTCAAATTCTAAAATGGCGCCGCTGTACAAAGATTTGTCTGCCGAAGAAGCAGGACAAATCAAAGAAGAATTGGATGCAAAAAAAGTGCCAAACGAACTTTCGAATGGCGGTACAGTGATTAGTGTTCCGGAGGATCAGGTTGATTCTTTGAAAGTGCAGATGGCTGCAGAAGGACTTCCTAAAACGGGATCAATTGATTATTCGTTTTTTGGACAGAATGCCGGCTTTGGTTTGACAGACAATGAGTTTGATATGGTGAAAGTGAAAGCTACCCAGACAGAACTGTCAAACTTGATCAATGAAATGGACGGTATTAAAAATTCAAAAGTAATGATTAATCTCCCGAAAGACGCTGTGTTTGTCGGTGAGGAGCAATCTGCAGCATCTGCATCAATCGTTTTGCAAATTCAACCGGGTTATACACTTGATCAAAGCCAAATCAACGGATTATATCATCTGGTATCTAAAAGCGTGCCAAACCTAAAAGAAGATAACATCGTCATCATGGACCAAAATTCTACATACTACGACAAATCAGACAGCGATGCAGGGTCCTACGCGGATAGTTATTCTTCTCAGCAAGGAATTAAGTCTCAAGTTGAAAAAGACATTCAAAAACATGTACAGTCACTTCTTGGTACGATGATGGGCCAAGATAAAGTCGTTGTCTCCGTTACAGCAGACATTGATTTCACAAAAGAAAATCGGACAGAAGACATTGTCGAACCTGTGGATAAAGAAAACATGGAAGGCATTGCAGTCAGCGCTGAAAAGGTATCTGAAACATATCAGGGCGACGGTGCAGCCAACGGCGGAACTGCCGGAACCGGCGAGGAAGATGTAACAAATTATAAGGCTGACGGTGAAAATATCGAAAGCGGGAACTATGAAAAAAACAGCAACAAAATCAATTACGAGGTTAACCGAATTCATAAAGAAATCGCTGAAAGTCCTTATAAGGTCAGAGATTTAGGGATTCAAGTAATGGTAGAGCCGCCTGATGCCAAAAACACAGCGTCGCTATCAACTGAAAGACAAGATGATATACAAAAAATCCTTTCAACTGTAGTCAGAACATCTTTGGATAAAGATGAAACGCAAAACCAGAATTTATCTGATGCTGATATCAATAATAAGATTGTTGTCTCCGTACAGCCATTCGACGGAAAAGTCAATTTGGATACAAATACGGAAAAATCCTCAGGTATCCCGCTGTGGGCATATATTGTAGGCGGTGTTTTAATCGCAGCGATCATTGTTCTGATCATTATGCTTATCAGAAAGAAACGGGCGCAAGAGGATGAATTTGAGGAATATGAGTATGAGGTTCCTCAAGAACCAATCAATTTGCCTGATATCAACGAAGAGGAAAATGAAACAGCGGAATCAGTCAGACGAAAACAGCTTGAAAAGATGGCGAAAGACAAGCCGGAAGATTTTGCAAAACTGCTGAGAAGCTGGCTGGCCGAGGATTAGGAGGAATTAGAAATGGCGAGACGTGATCAAGATAAGCTTACAGGAAAACAAAAAGCAGCCATTCTCATGATTTCCTTGGGGTTAGATGTGTCAGCTTCTGTCTATAAGCACTTAACCGATGAAGAAATTGAAAGGCTTACTCTGGAAATATCAGGTGTTCGAAGCGTCGATCATCAAAAAAAGGATGAAATCATAGAAGAATTTCATAATATAGCCATTGCGCAAGATTATATTTCTCAAGGCGGTTTAAGCTATGCAAGACAAGTTCTGGAAAAGGCGCTTGGAGAGGATAAGGCGGAGAACATTCTAAACAGGCTGACTTCTTCTTTGCAGGTTAAACCATTTGATTTTGCCAGAAAAGCGGAGCCTGAACAAATTTTGAATTTTATCCAGCAAGAGCATCCGCAGACGATGGCGTTAATCTTGTCTTATTTAGATCCAGTGCAGGCCGGGCAAATTTTATCCGAGCTGAATCCTGAAGTACAGGCTGAGGTTGCGAGAAGAATCGCGGTCATGGATAGAACGTCTCCAGAAATAATTAATGAGGTAGAACGGATTCTGGAACAAAAATTATCTTCTGCATTTACTCAGGATTATACACAAACAGGCGGAATTGAAGCTGTTGTGGAAGTGTTAAACGGGGTAGACAGAGGGACAGAGAAGACGATCTTGGATTCATTGGAAATTCAGGATCCCGATCTTGCTGAAGAGATTAAAAAGCGGATGTTTGTCTTCGAAGATATTGTCACACTTGATAACCGTGCCATTCAGAGAGTCATTCGCGATGTTGAGAACGACGATTTGCTCCTTTCATTAAAGGTTGCAAGCGAGGAAGTCAAAGAAATTGTATTCAACAATATGTCACAGCGTATGGTTGAAACCTTCAAAGAAGAAATGGAATTTATGGGCCCTGTACGCTTGAAAGATGTAGAAGAAGCTCAATCGAGAATTGTAAGCATCGTCAGAAAGCTTGAAGAAGCCGGTGAAATTGTGATAGCAAGAGGCGGAGGGGATGATATTATTGTCTAATATCATTAAACAAGAATCATCTATTTCTCCACAAAAGGAAAAAAGAAAACTTTCTATACAAGAGGTGCGTATTGATCATTCTCACCTTTTGCAGGCTGAAGAGAACCCGGAGGCGCTTATGGCCCGAGTGAAAGAGGAAGCTGATCGGATTTCTGAGCAGGCAAACAGTCATATAGAAAATATTCGCCGTCAAATTGAACAGGAGAAAAACGATTGGGCGGCTGAAAAACAGAAGCTTATTGAAGAAGTAAAAGCCGAGGGCTTTGAACAAGGAGTAGCGCTGGGCAAAGCTGAGGCAATGAAACAGTATGCAGAACTAATCGGCCAAGCAAACAGTATAACTGAAATGTCCAGAAAAGCTGTTGAGGACAAGCTTGAAGACGCTAATGAAGAAATCGTTGAGCTTGCCGTTGCCCTAGCAAAAAAAGTTTGGCAGCAAAAGTCTGATGATAAAGAGGCTTTCCTCCTGCTTGTACAACAGGTTATAAACGAAGTGAAGGAATATGACGATATATCAATTTATGTTGATCCATATTACTATGAGACAATCTTTCAGCAAAAAGATGAAATCCAGCAGCTTCTTTATAAAGAATGCCGGCTTGGCATATATGCTGATGAAAAAGCTCAAAAAGGAACCTGTTATATTGAAACTCCTTTTGGCAGGGTAGATGCGAGTGTTGACACACAATTGATGCAATTGAAAGATAAACTTCTGACAGCGCTGGAAGCAGGTGCAGCTGAATGAAGACACAGAGTCTGATAGATTGTATAGAAATGACAGACTCGTATAAACGGTACGGAAAAGTCAAGCGGGTAATCGGCCTGATGATTGAATCAAAAGGGCCAGCAAGCTCAATTGGCGACGTGTGCCTGATTTATGCAAAAGGACAATCTGGGAAAGTCATTAAAGCTGAGGTAGTCGGCTTCCAGGAAGAAAATATTTTGCTTATGCCTTATTTAGAGGCTGCGAGCATTGCACCTGGCAGCATTGTAGAAGCTACTGGGGAATCACTTCGGGTTAAAGTTGGGACCGGACTGATCGGACAAGTCATCGATGCTTTTGGAGAACCGCTTGACGGAAAACTTCTGCCTAAAGGGCTTTCGCCTGTATCAACGGAGCAATCACCGCCCAACCCGATGAAACGGCCGCCTATCCGTGAAAAGATGGGTGTTGGAGTCAGATCAATTGACAGCTTGCTGACAGTCGGTAAAGGCCAGCGGATTGGAATTTTTGCAGGAAGCGGTGTCGGAAAAAGCACCTTAATGGGGATGATCGCCAAGCAGACAGAGGCTGACTTAAACGTCATTGCACTTGTCGGAGAACGCGGACGAGAGGTTCGGGAGTTTATTGAAAAAGATCTGGGGAAAGAGGGGCTGAAACGATCGATTGTAGTCGTTGCCACCTCAGACCAGCCAGCATTAATGAGATTGAAAGCGGCATATACAGCGACTGCAATTGCCGAGTATTTCCGAGATAAAGGCCAAAACGTCATGTTTATGATGGATTCTGTTACAAGGGTGGCAATGGCGCAGCGAGAGATTGGACTGGCTGCAGGAGAGCCTCCGACGACAAAAGGTTATACACCTTCAGTGTTCGCTATTTTACCTCGTTTACTAGAACGAACAGGTGCAAACGAGCATGGAACCATTACGGCATTTTATACAGTGTTGGTAGATGGGGATGACATGAATGAGCCGATTGCCGATACCGTACGCGGAATTTTAGACGGACATATTGTGTTGGACAGGGCGCTTGCCAATAAAGGCCAGTTTCCTGCAGTTAACGTACTAAAAAGCATCAGCAGGGTGATGTCAAACATTTCAACAAAACAGCATCTGGATGCGGCAAATAAATTCCGTGAACTTTTATCGACATATCAAAATTCGGAAGATCTCATTAATATCGGAGCTTACAAAAGAGGATCATCCAGAGAAATTGATGAAGCGATACAATTTTATCCGCAGCTTATTCAATTTTTAAAGCAGGGAACAGACGAACCGGCTTTATTGGAAGAAAGCATTGCTGCATTAACTAGTTTGACAGGAAATGAGGAATAAACGTGGCTTATCAATTTAGATTCCAAAAGCTGCTGGAACTAAAAGAAAATGAAAAAGACCAATCCTTATCCGAATATCAGCAATCAGTTTCTGAATTTGAAAACGTTGCTGAAAAATTATATGAGAATATGAGCAAAAAGGAATTGCTGGAACAAAATAAGGAAAAGAAATTAAAAAGCGGCATGAGTGTACAAGAAATGAGGCACTACCAACAATTTGTCTCAAATCTTGATAATACGATCTATCACTATCAAAAGCTTGTCATTATGAAAAGAAATCAAATGAATCAAAAACAAGAAATTTTGACAGAGAAAAACATTGAAGTGAAAAAGTTTGAAAAAATGCGTGAAAAACAGTTTAAAATGTTTGCTCTTGAAGATAAAGCTGCAGAAATGAAAGAAATGGACGATATTTCGATTAAGCAGTTTATGATTCAAGGCCATTAGGAGCGAATGTAATGTCCGGCAAAAAGAAAGAATCAGGTAAGTTCCGTTCGGTTTTGCTTATCATTATCCTCCCGCTGATGTTTCTATTAATCGCAGGGGGGATTGTTCTTTGGGCTGCTGGTATCAATGTCTTAAAGCCGATACAGGATGCTGCGGCAAAAACGCCGGTTCTTAAAGAATTGGTCCCTGAAACCGAAAATAAAAAAGGCGCAGCATCAAGTAAGGATAGCAGTAATACGGCAGCTCTGGAAAAGACCATTAAGGATCAAAAAAGTGAAATCAGTATATTGAATAAAGATTTAGAAACAAGTAAATCAGAAATCGATAGGCTCAATCAAAAGATCCGTTCACTTGAAAAGACGGCTGAGGATCAAAAAAAGTCATCAGAAGATCATACTGAAGGATCAGCAGACTCGAAAGCTTCTTCTGAAAATGACAAAGTGATTAGTGTGTACAAAAGCATGGACAGCGGAAAGGCTGCTAAAATTATTGCCCAATTAAAGGAGCAAGAAGCACTGAAAATATTGAATGGCCTAAGCAAAAAGCAGCTTGCTGACATATTGGCGAAAATGACTCCTGAGCAAGCAGCAACCTATACAGAAAAAATTGCTGCCAGCCAAGAATAGGGGGAATGAAAGGTGAAGCTGCTTGAATTAGCCGGACCTTTGCTGCAAACCACAACGGGTTCTGCCGCTAAAAACATGAAAAGTAGCCAGGGAGTTTTTCAAAACTGGCTTATGTCTGAGGCTGGATTGAAGGAACTTTCAGAACAAGGAAAGGGAACTCCTAATTCTGAAGATCAGCTTTTAGCAGATGCGCTTAAAAAGATCGGTGAATGGCTAAATGCAAGTCCTGAAGATCAAGACAAACAAAATGCGGATCTTTTGCAAACATTAAGCAAACTGACAGGGAAGCAATTGGATGCGAATGCTCTGCAAATGTTGCAAAATCTTTTGCAAGCAGTTGAATCAAAAATGTCAGGCGGGACGGATCAATTGCTCACAGAAACGGAGAAAATCTTTTCAGAAGCTAAAACGGCTCTGAGTGCCAATGATTCTGCTTCTGACATTAATGGAGCACTGAAGTCTGATAAAGAGCAATCAAATCAGGAAAATGAAGTATCCGAGCCTGCTAAAGAGCTTATCTATATCCAGATGTTCATTAGCCAGCTCGTAGAAGGGAATAAGCTGACTGATCGCGGGAATGGCAATGAAGCTCATGCCATTTACCAAAATGGAGATCAATTCCTTTCTGCATTAGAAAAGAAGGGTGTATCTCAACAACTAATTCAGGATCTTAAACAGCAAATATTCACTAAAGCTGAGTCAAGTTCAAAACTTTACTCGATGACAGCGTCAGAGCTGAAAAGTTTTCAAAGCTTAATGGATCAAATGTCTATGCTTCCTCAAAAAGGGACCAAAGAATGGAGTTTAGCTGAAAGCCAGCTGAAAGCCTTCTTGTTATCGAAATCATCCGAATCATCACAAGACTTTGGGAAGCGTGTTCTCACACCGCCCTCGCAGAGTTCATCCAGCAAAAATGCATCGGATGTTTCTGGAAGTATTCAGCCTGTAGATAGTAAATCAGGACTCCAAATGCTGTTTTCGGGGTATCGGGGCATAGGAGGAGTTCAAACACTTGATCTGCAGCAGATGTCATCTGATATACCAAATGCCGAAACAAAAACGGTGGCTGATCAAGTGATTAATGCGTGGAAGCAGATGAAATATACGCCTTTCGGCAGATCGACGGGAAGTTTCACTATTCGGCTGAACCCTGAACATTTAGGATTTGTCACAATCAAGCTGACAAATGAAAATGGAATGTTTCAGAGTAAAATCATAGCATCTAGCCAATCAGCAAAAGAATTGCTTGAACAGCATCTTCCTCAGCTGAAGCAATCATTGCCGAATATGGCCGTCCAAATTGACCGTTTTACTCTTCCGGTCCAAAGCGGGGATCAGCCGATATACGGCCAGCTTGCTGATGAGCAGAAACAGCAGCAAGAGGGGCAGAGACAGCAAAGACAGAAAAAGCAATCAAATGATTTTGGCGATCTGCTCGATGAAGTGTCGATGGTTGAAATGGAGGAAGAAGAATGACTTCTATAAGTTCAGAATATAAACTGCCTGAAAAAACGAACACTGTGTCGACGAACAACAGCAGCTTGGGGAAAGACGAGTTTTTAAAAATATTAATGACTCAAGTTCAAAACCAAGATCCGCTTAACCCGGTTGACGATAAAGAATTTATCAGCCAGATGGCGACTTTTTCAAGCTTGGAGCAAATGATGAATCTGAATACGACAATGACTCAATTCGTTGAAAACCAAGATCCGTTTACAACGTATGTTGATTGGATGGGAAAAGAAGTATCTTGGACTGATGGTAAAAGTGCAACAGATAAAACAGGCACAGTAAGCTCTGTTAAACATTTTAAAGGAAATTATTATCTCGTTCTTGATGATGGGACCGAGATCAGTCCTGCGAATGTCATGTCTGTGGGACAATCATCTAAATAAAAACATCTGGGGGAATATATTATGTTACGTTCACTTTATTCTGGAATCAGCGGTATGAAGAACTTTCAAACAAAGCTTGACGTAATCGGTAACAACATTGCCAACGTAAATACAGTAGGATTCAAAAAGAGCCGTGTGACCTTTAAAGATATGGTAAGCCAAACCATTGCCGGCGGTTCTGCTGCTGGTGCAACAATCGGCGGAACAAACTCTAAGCAAATCGGTTTAGGTTCATCATCTGGCACAATTGATACAATTCATTCAACAAGCGCGACACAAAGCACAGGAAGAACACTTGATTTAGCAATTGACGGCGACGGTTACTTCCGAATTGATACAGGTGACGGGACAGCTTATACAAGAGCAGGGAACTTCTATTTAGATAATACTGGAACACTGGTTACAGGTGATGGCTACCATGTACTAAATATGAATGGCGGAACAATTAAAATTCCTACTGATGCTCAAAGCTTTAGCATTGGTTCTGATGGAAAGGTGTCAATTGTTGATGCTGAGGGGAAAACACAAGACGGGGGACAAATCGGGATTGTTACTTTTGCCAACAGTGATGGATTGGATAAAATCGGAAGCAACCTATACCGTGAATCTTTAAACTCTGGAACGGCCAGTGCAGCGAACCAGCCTGGTGACGGCGGAACTGGTGCTCTTAAATCAGGATTTCTCGAAATGTCTAACGTCGATTTAACTGACGAATTTACTGAAATGATCGTAGCCCAGCGCGGATTCCAATCAAACTCAAAAATTATTACAACATCTGATGAAATCCTTCAAGAACTGGTTAACCTTAAACGTTAAGGAGGGAGGGGAGGCGAGTAATCGCTTCTCCGCTGTTTTATGATTAAAGTAACCCGTTTGAACGGGCAGCCCTTTACACTGAATGCGCTATTTATTGAACAGATTGAATGTTTTCCGGATACTACAATTACTCTGTCAAATGGTAAGAAGTTTGTAGTAAAAGAAGATGAAGAAGCTGTTCTGGAAAAGATCGCAGCTTTCTACCGAAAAATACAAATATTTGCAATGGATCAAGGAATAGAGGAACCGGAATGAAGAAAAAGTTAATGATCATATTACTAATTATTCTTATCGTAATTGGTGCTCTCGGGGCGGCGGCTTATTTTGTTTTAGGCGGAAAGTCCGAAAAAAGTGAAGCGAAAAAAAGTATTGATGAAATCGTTGCGTCTTCTGTTGATGTAGAAGAGATCACAACAAATTTAAAGTCTGATAACATTATCCGTCTTGCTATTAAACTTGAAACTGATTCTGATAAATCAAAAGAAGAACTTGAGAAACGTGATTTCCAAGTGAAAGACGCTGTTATATCACTGCTGGCTGATACGAATGCTGATCAGATTGAGGGAGACAAGGGAAAAGAAACCTTTAAGAAGGAACTAAAAGATAAAATAAATAGCTACCTCCAAGAAGGAAAAGTAGAAAAAGTGTATATTACCTCCTTTAATCTGCAATAAAGCATAATTTGACAGAATACGGAGGTGAGGAAAATGTCAGGAGAAGTTCTCTCCCAAAATGAAATAGATGCACTGCTCTCTGCAATATCAACTGGTGAAATGGACGCTGAAGAGCTGAAAAAAGAAGAAAAAGAGAAGAAAGTCAAGGTTTATGATTTCAAACGTGCGCTGCGGTTTTCTAAGGATCAGATCCGCAGTTTAACGAGAATTCATGACAATTTTGCAAGACTTCTTACCACTCATTTTTCTGCTCAGCTCAGAACCTATATTCACATATCTGTCAGTTCTGTTGATCAGGTTCCGTATGAGGAATTTATCAGATCGATTCCAAACATGACGATTCTGAATCTATTTGATGTTCATCCGATGGAAGGAAGAATTATGATGGAGGTCAACCCCACGATAGCTTATACGATGATGGATCGAGTCATGGGCGGGATTGGAATCAGTCATAACAAGGTTGACAGTTTGACAGAAATTGAAACAAAAATCATTTCTAATTTATTTGAAAATGCACTGGGTAATTATAAAGAAGCTTGGCAGTCAATTGCTGATATTGAACCGGAAATGACTGAGTTTGAAGTGAATCCGCAATTTGTTCAGATGGTATCTCCTAATGAAACAGTCGTGGTGATCTCGCTCAATACTCAAATTGGTGAAATCAGCGGTGTCATTAATCTCTGTATCCCGCATATTGTACTCGAGCCGCTCATACCGAAGCTTTCAGTCCACTATTGGATGCAATCAGACCGAAATGAGCCAAAGCCTGAGGAAACAAAGTCGCTTGAAAAACGTATCATGACAGCACAAATACCTGTCGTGGCCGAGCTCGGCACATCTGAACTGACGATAGAAGAGTTTTTAAGTTTAGAAGTCGGAGACTGCATAACTTTGGACAAATCAGTCACGGATCCTCTTACTGTATTGGTCGGAGATAAGCCGAAATTTTTAGGACAAGCCGGCCGGGTGAATCGAAAACAGGCAGTGCAAATTTTAGATCACGACATAAGAGGTGAACAAGATGGAGAATAATAGATTATCTCAAGATGAGATTGACGCGCTTCTTAACGGTACTGGCAGCACGCTTGATGAGCCAGAGATTCCGGAAGTAGATGACTTATCGGAAATGGAGCGTGATGCGATCGGTGAAATCGGTAATATTTCATTCGGCAGTTCTGCGACAGCACTGTCAACGCTTTTAAATCAAAAGGTCGATATTACGACTCCAAGCGTAACGGTCATTCCAAGAAGTAAAATCAGCGATGCGTTTCCTGAACCGTATGTAGCGATTGAAGTGAATTATACGGAGGGCTTCAGCGGAAGCAACCTGTTAGTCGTGGAACAAAGTGACGCGGCGATCATTGCGGACTTAATGATCGGGGGAGACGGAAAAGGTGCGGACCCTTCACTGGGTGAAATCCATTTAAGTGCGGTTCAAGAAGCAATGAACCAAATGATGGGATCGGCTGCCACATCAATGTCTACTGTATTCAGTAAAAAAATTGATATTTCACCTCCTCGGGTTGAATTGCTGGATGTTACTGAAGAAAAGGGTACAGACCGTATTCCTGATGATGAAATGCTGGTGAAAGTTTCTTTCAACTTAAAGGTGGGAGAATTAATAGACTCCAGCATTATGCAACTTTACCCATTGACATTTGCGAAAGATTTAATTTCAAGCCTTATGAACTCAGAAAGTGCAGAGGAAGAAGAAACGGTGCAGCCTGAAGTTACATACGAACAGCCGAAAGAGCCTGTGACGCCAGAGCCGCGTATTGAACCGAAGCAACAGCAGCAGCCGCCAAAAAGGCAGGGAACAGCAAAAAAAGCAGCGCCAGTTCAGGTTTCACCGGTGGAATTTTCCGCGTTTGATCCAAACGAAGCTGTACAAGCCCCTATTCATAATCTGGATATGCTTTTGGATATCCCGCTTTCGATTACTGTTGAGCTTGGCAGAACGAAGAGAAGCGTAAAAGAGATTTTAGAGCTTTCTGCCGGAAGTATTATCGAGCTTGATAAATTAGCCGGTGAGCCTGTAGATATTTTAGTTAATCAGCGTATCGTTGCCAAAGGCGAGGTCGTTGTCATTGAAGAAAACTTCGGAGTAAGAGTCACTGACATTTTAAGCCAGGCAGAGCGCATTAATAATTTAAAATAACGAAACACAAGGAGAGAGATAGATTATGGCACATAGAATTTTAATTGTAGATGACGCAGCATTTATGCGAATGATGATTAAAGATATTTTAGTTAAAAATGGTTTTGAAGTTGTGGCGGAAGCTGAAAATGGAGCACAAGCGGTAGAGAAATATAAAGAGCATTCACCTGACCTTGTTACTATGGATATCACGATGCCAGAAATGGATGGTATTACAGCATTAAAAGAAATTAAACAAATTGATGCGCAGGCAAGAATCATCATGTGTTCTGCTATGGGACAGCAATCAATGGTTATTGATGCCATTCAGGCCGGCGCTAAGGATTTCATTGTGAAACCTTTCCAGGCTGACCGTGTGCTTGAAGCAATCAACAAAACATTAAGTTAAAGGGTGTACGACTGTTGAAAAAGAGTCAATATTTTATTGTTTTTATTTGTTTTTTCGTTTTATTCAGTGTACATCCGATTGCTGCTGCCGCGGCAGACTCTGATAATTCAACTGTAAACGAATGGTTTCAAAAGAAAGATGAAAAAACTGCAGATCAATCAGAGCAAAAGAAAGAAAAAACAACAAAAACTGCTGATGAGACGGAGGGAGCGGCTGCTCCTTCTGTCTCAGCTTTTGATTTTGTAAAGATGATTTTCGCTTTACTGTTTGTTATCGCGCTGATTTACGGGCTGGTTAAGCTCATGAACAAAAGAAATCGGCTCCTAAAGCCTTTTCAATATGTTGAAAATATTGGCGGCACATCGGTTGGCCAGAACAGATCCATACAATTGATCAAGGTCGGAAAAAGTGTGCTCATCGTCGGTGTAGGAGAGACGATCCAGCTGCTGAAAGAAATTGAGGATGAAAAAGAGATTGAAGTCATTCTCAGTCAGCATGAAGAGGCAATGTCAAGCAAAATAGAGTGGCAAAAGTTTGTGAAGCCGCTTAAGAGTTCTGAACATCAGCCGCAGCAAAAACTGCCTTCATTTTCAAAAGCATTAAAAGAGCAACTTGAAGAGTTAAAACAAAACCGTTCTGAAGGAAAGAAGAAAGGCCCACGTCATCATGAATGAGTTTATAAATATTTTCAGTTCAAGCGATCCGGAAAACGTAAGTTCGACTGTTAAATTACTATTATTGTTAACTGTATTTTCAGTGGCGCCTGGAATATTGATTCTTATGACTTGTTTTACTCGCATCGTCATTGTTCTGTCATTTGTCAGAACTTCACTTGCGACGCAATCTATGCCCCCAAACCAGGTTCTAATCGGGCTTGCGCTGTTTTTAACATTTTTTATTATGGCTCCTACTTTTTCAGAAATTAATAAAGAAGCGCTGACCCCATTAATGGACAACAAAATCAGCTTGGATGAAGCGTATACGAAAGCTGAGGAACCGATTAAAGAATTTATGAGTAAACACACAAGGCAGAAGGATCTGGCGCTGTTTATGAATTACGCGAAAATGGATAAACCTGAATCATTAAAGGATATTCCGTTAACAACAATGGTTCCGGCTTTTGCCATATCGGAGCTTAAAACAGCATTTCAAATAGGTTTTATGATTTTTATCCCTTTTTTAATTATAGATATGGTAGTGGCGAGCGTCTTGATGTCAATGGGAATGATGATGCTGCCTCCAGTTATGATTTCTCTGCCCTTTAAAATATTACTTTTTGTTTTGGTAGACGGCTGGTATTTAATTGTGAAATCTTTGCTTCAGAGCTTTTAGGGTAGGTGCTAAACGTGAGTTCAGAATTTGTAATTTCTATGGCGGAAAAAGCCGTATACGTAACGCTGATGATCAGCGGGCCATTATTGGCTATTGCTTTACTGGTCGGTTTAATTGTCAGCATATTTCAGGCGACAACTCAAATCCAGGAACAGACTTTGGCGTTTATTCCGAAAATCGTGGCGGTTCTCCTGGCTCTCATTTTTTTTGGTCCGTGGATGCTGTCGACGATTCTTTCATTTACAACAGAGCTGTTTTCTAATTTAAATCGTTTTGCAGGGTAATGTAGAGATGAATTCAATTATTGACTTATTTCCTGCTTTTTTATTGGTTTTTATTAGAATCTCTGCTTTTTTTGTAACGATTCCGCTATTTGGACATCGAAATGTGCCAGCTGTTCATCGCATAGGTTTTGCTTTTTTTCTTGCGGTCATTTGTTTCAGCACCATTGATAAACCGCCCTCTTTGGAGATAGATGAGCACTATATGCTTTTGGCGTTTAAAGAAGCTTTGGTCGGCCTATGTCTGGGTTTAATTGCTTATATGATGATTGCCGCAGTGCAGATTGCCGGCTCGTTTATTGATTTTCAAATGGGATTTTCAATAGCAAACGTTATTGATCCGCAAACCGGTGCACAAAGTCCGTTGATTGGCCAGTTTATCTATACGATGGCACTTTTGTTTATGCTAAGTGTCAATGCCCACCATTTGTTGCTGGATGGTATTTACTACAGCTTTCAGTATATTTCAGTTGATCAGGCATTTCCGAATTTCGGCGATGAAAAGTTTGCCTATTTTATTGCGAAAAGCTTTAATGCAATGTTTATTATCGCTTTTCAAATGTCAGCGCCGGTTGTGGCCAGTTTGTTTCTAGTTGATTTAGCATTAGGTATCGTGGCTCGAACTGTTCCGCAGTTAAATGTATTTGTGGTCGGTCTGCCTTTAAAGATCGCTGTCAGTTTCATTATGCTCATTGTATGTATGTCCGTTATCTTCGTCGTTGTCCGGAATGTTTTCAGTTTAACGATTGAAACGATGCGGAATCTTTTAGCATTGGTCGGTGTTTCTTAATGAAGCTTAGAGTTGACCTGCAGTTTTTTGCGGGAGAGAAGACAGAAAAAGCCACTCCGAAAAAACGGAAGGATACGCGAAAAAAAGGGCAAGTAGCCAAAAGCTCGGATGTCAATACCGCCGTTTCTTTACTGGTAATATTCCTTTCGCTTATTGCAATTGGTCCGTATATGAGAGACAGGCTGCTGTCATTCATAGAAACATTTTATACCGAATCGCTCACAATGAAGCTCTCAGAATCAAATGTGCATACATTGTTTGTCAGCTTATTAAAGGATATGGGCATGATACTCGCACCGATCTTGCTTGTTGCTCTTGTTGCAGGAGTCGTAAGCAACTATATGCAGGTTGGGTTCTTATTTTCTGCTGAAGTGATACAGCCTAAGCTTGAAAAACTGGATCCGATCAAAGGCTTTAAACGAATATACAGTATGAGGGCGATTGTAGAGCTGATTAAATCAATTTTGAAAATCGTAGTC
The DNA here is from genome assembly GCF_000978495.1 of Bacillus sp. LM 4-2. Lineage (NCBI taxonomy): Bacteria > Bacillati > Bacillota > Bacilli > Caryophanales > Bacillaceae > Bacillus > Bacillus sp. LM 4-2. The sequence goes on from NZ_CP011101.1 coordinate 1,680,837, forward strand.
GTTGGTTTTGCGGCTTTTGCTGTGCTTTGGCTGCATTATGGAGAAATTCTCCGGCTTCCTCTCCTGACACCCGAAGAGGCACTTTCTTTCGTTTCAAAACTCACTTTGTGGATGGGACTAAGCGGTGCAGGTGCATTGTTGATTCTTGCTGGTCTCGACTATTTATATCAGAGATTTGACTATGAGAAAAATATCAAAATGTCAAAACAAGATATAAAAGATGAGTACAAAAAATCTGAAGGAGACCCGATTATCAAGTCTAAAATTAAACAAAGACAGCGGGAAATGGCGATGAGGCGGATGATGCAGGAAGTTCCAAAAGCAGATGTCATTATCACAAACCCGACTCACTATGCGATTGCTTTGAAATATGATGAAGAAAAAATGGACGCACCTTATATTGTTGCAAAAGGCGTCGACCACCTTGCGTTAAAAATCAGGAAAATTGCTAAAGAGCATGATGTCATGATGGTAGAAAACAGACCGCTTGCCCGTGCGTTATATGATCAGGTGGAAATTGACCAGGCAGTGCCGGAAGAATTTTTTAAAGTTTTAGCAGAAATTCTGGCTTACGTATATAAAACAAAACAAAAAGTATATTGAATTTTTCGATTTAAAAGGAGAGAAAAAACAGCATGTCAACAAGAGATTTATCCGTTTTAATAAGTGTTGTCCTCATTGTGGCGATGCTGGTGATTCCATTTCCTCCATGGCTGTTAAGTATTTTGATCATTATTAATATTTCTCTTGCGTTGATCGTGCTTCTCACCACAATGAATATGCAGGAAGCGCTTCAGTTTTCGATTTTTCCGTCACTGTTGCTGCTTTTGACCCTATTTCGTTTGGGCTTGAACGTCTCAACTACCCGTTCAATTCTTTCACACGGTGAAGGAGGTAAAGTCGTCGAGACTTTCGGAAATTTCGTTGTCGGCGGAAATGTATTAGTTGGACTCGTTGTATTTATCATCCTTATTATTATTCAGTTTATCGTCATTACAAAAGGTGCTGAACGTGTTTCCGAGGTTGCAGCAAGGTTTACGCTGGACGCAATGCCTGGGAAGCAGATGAGTATTGATGCTGATTTAAACGCAGGGATGATTACCGAACAGGAAGCGAAGCATCGCCGCGAAAAAGTGGCAAGAGAAGCAGACTTTTATGGAGCAATGGACGGTGCCAGTAAATTTGTAAAAGGTGACGCCATTGCCGGAATCATCATTGTGATGATCAATATTATTTTCGGAATCGTGATCGGGATGCTTCAGCAGGGCATGTCCATTCAAGAGGCTGCTTCACACTTTACGATGCTGACTGTAGGGGATGGAATTGTTTCGCAAATCCCGGCACTGTTAATTTCTACGGCTACGGGTATTGTGGTCACAAGAGCTGCCTCTGAAGGAAACTTAGGGCATGACATTACAGGCCAGCTGTTTGCGTATCCAAAGCTTTTATACGTCGCAGCAGCTACGATCATGCTTTTAGGTATTTTCACTCCGATCGGCATCCTTCTGACGGGGCCGCTTGCGGGATTGCTTGCTTTTGGCGCATATACACTATCTAAATCAGGTAAGGAAAAAGAAGAAGTGGATGAGATTCTTGAGGAAGAGGCTGAGGTGGACGAGCTTAAAAGCCCTGAAAGTGTTGTTCAGCTTCTGCATATAGATCCGATAGAATTTGAGTTTGGATATGGCCTGATACCGCTTGCTGATGCCAATCAAGGCGGTGATTTATTAGACCGAATTGTTATGATACGCCGTCAGTTGGCTTTGGAACTCGGGCTTGTCATTCCTGTCGTGCGAATCAGAGATAATATAGCGTTGCAGCCTAATGAATACCGATTGAAAATTAAAGGAAACGAAGTAGCAAAAGGCGAGTTGTTGCTTGATCATTATTTAGCGATGTCGCCTACTCCTGAGGACGATCTCATTGAAGGGATTGAAACAGTGGAGCCTTCATTCGGGCTGCCGGCTAAATGGATTAGCGAAGCGGTAAAGGATGAAGCCGACATGCTTGGTTATACAGTAGTTGATCCTGCATCAGTCGTTTCAACGCATATTACGGAGAAAATTAAGCAGCATGCCCACGAATTGATCGGAAGGCAGGAGACAAAACAGCTGATCGATCACTTGAAAGAATCGTATCCAGTCCTGGTTGAAGAGGTTACGCCGAATCCATTGTCTGTCGGTGATATTCAGAAAGTGCTTGCTAAGCTTTTAAAAGAAAAAGTTTCAATTCGAAACTTAGTAACGATTTTTGAAACACTTGCTGACTATGGGAAATTAACAACAGATTCTGATCTCTTGACAGAGTATACAAGACAAGCGCTTGCTAAACAAATTACAGCCCAGTTTGCCAAAGAAAATGAAGTGTTGAAGGTTGTTACTTGTTCCGGCCGTGTAGAAAAAGCAATAGCAGACGGTGTGCAGCAGACGGAACACGGGAACTATTTATCACTTGAACCAGATATTTCAGAAAGTATAGTGCGCTCTGTCGCTAAAGAAGCTGAACAGCTCTCATTACGTCAGGAAACCGCGATTCTTCTTTGTTCGCCGCCTGTCAGAATGTATGTGAAGCAGCTTCTGGAACGGTACTTCCCTGATCTTCCGGTACTCTCTTATAACGAACTTGAGGCGAATGTTGAGGTACAAAGCATTGGAGTGGTGGATATTTAATGAAAATAAAAAAATTTACTGCTGCTTCAATGCAAGAAGCGGCACTTCTCATCAGAAAAGAGTTAGGTAATGAAGCGGTCATATTAAATTCGAAAAAAATTAAAAAGCGAAAATGGTTTGGCCTCGTCAACAAGCCTGCTGTTGAAGTAATCGCCGTATTGGATCAGGACTTTCTTGAGAAAAAAACGCCTCAGAAGGCAGCTGAACCGAAACAAACATTAAAAACTCCGGTCAGCAGTCCGAAAATAGAGGAGAGAACATATCCCCCTCAAATTCCGGCGCAACAGGAGCTAGGTGATTTTTCAGCATATCAATCTGTACTTCCTGAGCCGCTGCGAAAAGCAGAAAAGCTTTTGCACGAAACAGGGATCAAAGAGTCTACGAAAACGAACACTCTGAAAAAATTGCTTCGCTTCTCTGTTGAAGCAGGCGGCTTGACTGAAGAAAATGTTGTCGGCAAACTTCAGGAAATACTATGCGATATGCTGCCCTCAGCAGACAAGTGGCAGGAGCCAATTCATTCAAAATATATCGTTCTCTTTGGTTCAACAGGGGCTGGTAAAACAACTACACTGGCTAAACTCGCAGCCATATCTATGCTTGAAAAACATAAAAAAATCGCTTTTATTACAACAGATACGTATCGTATTGCAGCTGTTGAACAGTTGAAAACATACGCTGAACTGCTGCAGGCTCCTCTGGAAGTTTGCTATACAAAAGAAGAATTTCAGCAGGCGAAGGAGCTATTTTCTGAGTATGATCATGTGTTTGTTGATACAGCTGGAAGAAACTTCAAGGACCCGCAATACATTGATGAACTGAAAGAAACGATTCCTTTTGAGAGTAGCATTCAGTCATTTCTTGTTTTATCCGCGACTGCAAAATATGAAGATATGAAGCATATTGTCAAACGGTTTTCATCCGTCCCTGTCAATCAGTATATTTTTACGAAAATAGATGAAACGACTTCCTTAGGTTCTGTATTTAATATACTGGCAGAATCAAAAATAGGTGTCGGGTTTATGACAAACGGACAGAATGTGCCTGAGGATATACAGACTGTATCTCCACTTGGTTTTGTGAGGATGCTGTGCAGATGAACAGATATGACCAAGCAGCAACTTTACGGGCGAAAATGGAAAAACGTGAGCGCGTTCTGCCAATGGTTTATTCACAAAAAGCGAAGACACTTGCTGTCATTAGCGGCAAGGGCGGTGTCGGAAAATCCAATATTACCTTAAATATGGCACTTGCGCTGCAGGATAAAGGTAAGAAGGTGCTGCTCATCGACCTTGATATCGGGATGGGAAACATTGATATATTAATGGGAAATTCATCGTCTGCCACGATAATTGATGTTTTAACCGATCGTAAGCCTTTGCTCCAGTCATTATCCATTGGCCCAAAGGGTTTGCGGTATATATCAGGGGGAACCGGTCTTGATGTGATGTTTCAGCTCGATCAGAGAAAATGGACGTTTTTTGCCAATGAACTTTCTCATGCATTAAGCCAGTTCGATTATGTGCTGTTTGATATGGGAGCGGGCTTATCAAAAGATCAACTGCCTTTTATTTTATCAGCAGAAGATATTTTGATTATAACAACTCCCGAGCCGACGGCCATTATGGACGCATACAGCGCTGTCAAGCACTTGGTTTTGACAGAAAATAAGCTTTCAATGAAGGTGGCTGTCAATCGGTGCCGTGACCAAAAGGAAGGGCTTGACGCTTTTGCCCGCCTCTCCCGTACAATTCATATGTTTTTAGATGTTCAGGTTCAGTTTGCCGGCTCCGTTTCTGACGATGTGATCGTGAGCAAAGCGGTTGTCGAGCAGGTTCCTTTTTTCATAAAAAGCCCTCAGGCAAAAGCCAGCCGGTCAGTCCGTATTTTAGCGGACGCCTTGTTTGAAAGAGAAGAAACGAGACACAAAGAAGACAAACAGACATTTATTGAGAAATTATCTTCTTTTTTAATGAGGAGGGCTTAATTTGATTCGTGTGCTTGTAGTTGATGATTCAGCTTTTATGAGAAAAATGATAAGTGATTTTCTGACCGAGGAAAAGCAGATAGAAGTAATCGGAACTGCGAGAAACGGAGAAGAAGCGCTTAAGAAGATTGAATTATTAAAACCGGATGTTATTACTCTTGATGTTGAAATGCCGGTCATGAATGGGACAGATACGCTCCGCAAAATTATTGAGATTTATAACTTGCCGGTCATTATGGTGTCGAGCCAGACCGAGAAAGGTAAAGAATGCACAATTAATTGTTTGGAGATCGGTGCCTTTGATTTTATCACAAAGCCATCAGGCTCAATATCTCTGGATTTATACAAAATTAAAGAACAATTAGTTGAGCGTGTCGTCGCGGCAGGACTTTCCGGCAAGCGGATACGTCCTGTTTCCCAGACAGTTCGGCCCGAACCTATTGTGCGTGCTGTCGTTAAGCCTGAATTAAGCAAACCGAAACCTGGCACGGGCAGACAAATTGTGTGTATCGGCACATCAACAGGCGGTCCACGGGCGTTACAAAAGGTGATACCGAAGCTCCCTAAGGATTTGAACGCACCAGTGGTTGTCGTTCAGCACATGCCTGAAGGGTTTACTGCTTCTTTGGCTGATCGGCTGAATCATTTATCTGACATTCAGGTAAAAGAAGCAAAAGATGGTGAAGCAGCTCTTAACGGCTGTGTTTACATAGCACCGGGCGGAAAAAACATATCCGTTATTAAAAACAGCGAAGGACTTCAGATTGTGCTTGATAACCATGACACACCAAGCCGTCATAAACCATCTGCTGATTATTTATTCCGTTCTGTCGGGAAACTGACAGATTATGAAAAAGTAGCGGTTATCATGACCGGAATGGGCAGTGACGGCACTGCTGGGCTAAAGGACATGCTAACAGCCGGCAATGTGAAAGCCATTGCGGAGTCTGAAGAATCTTGTGTCGTATACGGGATGCCAAAAGCTGCTGTTAAAGCGGGTCTCATTCATGAGATTAAACATGTGGAAGATATCGCAGCATCCATCACAAGCTGTGTGAAAAAAGAGAGGGTGTGATTCAAATGGATATGAATCAGTATTTAGATGTCTTTATTGATGAGAGTAAAGAACATTTACAAACATGTAATGAAAAGCTTCTTCTTTTAGAGAAAGACCCGACTGATCTTCAGCTCGTACATGATATATTCAGGGCTGCCCATACATTAAAAGGAATGAGCGCAACGATGGGCTACACGGATTTAGCACATCTTACCCATCTGCTTGAAAACGTGCTGGATGCAATCCGAAACGGAGACATGGCAGTCACCTCAGACTGGCTGGATATTTTGTTTGAAGCTCTGGATCACCTGGAAGCAATGGTTCAGTCTATTATTGATGGCGGGGATGGTAAAAGAGATATCTCAGAAGTGAGTGCCAAGCTTGATGTGAATGGTGCGCACGCTGAATCCGCTGCCTCCGCGGAACCTGCAGAAGCCCAGAGTTCAGCATCTGATTGGGAATATGATGAATTTGAACGTACAGTTATACAAGAAGCGGAGGAGCAAGGCTTCAAACGATATGAAATCAAGATTTCTCTGAACGAAAACTGTATGTTAAAAGCAGTTCGTGTCTATATGGTGTTTGAAAAACTAAATGAAGTCGGAGAAGTAGCCAAAACAATTCCAAGTGCTGAAGTGCTTGAAACAGAAGATTTTGGAACTGACTTTCAAGTTTGTTTCTTAACACATCAATCAGCGGAAGACATTGAACAATTAATCAATGGCGTGTCGGAAATTGAGCATGTTGAAGTCATTCAAGGGGCTCCTTTAACATCAGCTGAAAAGCCTGAAGAATCTAAGCAAGAAGATTCACCAGCAGCAGCTGTACCTGCGAAGCAGGAGAAACAAAAACAGCCTGCTAAAAACGATGAACAGGCGAAGCATTCAGCCGGCGGATCTAAAACAATTCGTGTCAACATTGACAGGCTTGATTCTTTAATGAACTTATTTGAAGAGCTTGTCATTGACCGCGGGCGTCTCGAGCAGATTGCGAAAGAGCTTGAGCATAATGAACTGACTGAAACGGTTGAACGAATGACGAGAATTTCCGGAGATTTGCAATCGATTATTCTGAATATGAGAATGGTCCCGGTTGAAACTGTTTTTAACAGATTCCCGAGAATGATTCGCCAGCTTCAGAAAGAGCTGAATAAAAAAATTGAACTCTCGATCATCGGTGCGGAAACTGAACTGGATCGTACAGTAATTGATGAAATCGGAGATCCACTCGTTCACTTGATCAGAAACAGTATTGACCATGGTATCGAGGCGCCGGAAACACGTTTGCAAAAGGGAAAACCGGAATCAGGAAAAGTTGTGCTTAAAGCTTATCACAGCGGCAACCATGTCTTTATCGAAGTAGAGGATGACGGCGCAGGCCTTAATCGAAAAAAAATTCTGGAAAAAGCGCTTGAGCGCGGGGTCATAACGGAAAAAGAAGCTGAAACCTTAGAAGACAACCAAATTTACGAATTGATTTTTGCTCCGGGGTTCTCAACTGCTGACCAAATTTCTGATATTTCCGGCCGCGGTGTAGGACTTGACGTTGTAAAAAACAAACTGGAGTCTCTTGGCGGTTCAGTCAGTGTGAAATCAGCCGAGGGTCAAGGCTCTCTATTCAGCATCCAGCTGCCGCTTACCTTGTCTATTATTTCAGTTCTGCTGATTAAGTTGGAAGAAGAGACATTTGCCATTCCGATTTCTTCAATCATTGAGACAGCAGTTATTGACAGAAAAGACATTTTGCAAACGCATGACCGTGAAGTGATTGACTTTAGAGGGCATATTGTCCCTGTCGTTTATTTAAAAGAAGAGTTTAAAATAGAAGATACAAGAAAAGATGCGGAACAGCTCCATATCATTGTCGTGAAAAAAGGCGACAAACCTACTGCATTTGTGGTGGACTCCTTTATTGGCCAGCAGGAAGTTGTGCTGAAATCACTCGGAGATTATTTAACAAACGTCTTTGCAATTTCCGGAGCTACTATTTTAGGAGACGGAGAAGTAGCGCTCATTATTGATTGTAATGCACTGATTATTTAACCATTCGAGGAGGTGTCTCACATGACTGCAGAAATTAAAACAGGCGAAAAAATGATAGTCTTTATGGTAAATGGCAAAGAATATGCCATTTCCGTCACTCAGGTGAAATCAATTGAAAAATGGCAAAAGCCAACGAGGGTACCTGGCGTCGAACCATATATTTGCGGGGTAATCAATTTACGCGGGGTGGTGACTCCGGTTATTGATTTAAGAAAACGCCTGAATTTGCCAGAGTATGAAATTACAGATGAAACACGAATTATCATTATTGCTTATCGTGATATTGAAGTCGGCTGGATTGTGGATGAAGCGAATGATGTGATTACCGTACACGAAAGTGAAATAGAATCTGCTCCAGAAGGCGTTCAGAAAGATACGGATGTGTCGATCGAACAGATTGTGAAACAAGAGAACAGACTCTTAAATATTATTGATGCGAACGCGGTTTTGGATAAAGAATCATCTCAGTCCGCTGTGCCCGATCAAGCTTAATCTTAAAGGGGTTATGACATGAGTATTTTTAATGGAATCAAAGAAGAGCAGATGGACATTTTGCGGGAAGTCGGCAATATAGGCGCCGGCCACTCCGCCTCTGCAATGGCCCAGCTGTTAAATAGAAAGATAGATATGGAAGTCCCATTTGCAAAGCTGCTGTCTTTTGATGAGCTTGTTGATTTTTTCGGCGGCGCCGATGTCCCGGTTGCCAGCATCTTTTTAAGAATGGAAGGCGATTTAACGGGTTCAATGTTCTTTATAATGCCTTTTTTTCAGGCGGAGCAGTTTATCAGAGAGCTGATTGGAAACCCCGATTTTGACATAGAGGACTTAGGTGAAGACCACATGAGCTCATCCGCTTTGCATGAACTGGGCAATATTTTAGCGGGGTCATATTTAACAGCTTTGGCGGATTTGACGAAACTCCAGCTCTATCCAAGTGTTCCTGAAGTCTCTTTGGACATGTTCGGAGCAGTGATCAGCGAAGGGCTGATGGAGCTCAGTCAGGTTGGAGAACACGCCATTGTTGTCGACACGTCAATTTTTGACCAAAGCCATCAGCAGGAGCTGAAAGCGCATATGTTTATGCTGCCGGACTATGATTCATTTGAAAAGCTCTTTGTCGCCTTAGGTGCATCATTATGAGTACAACTGAGGCTGTTGTTATAAAGGTTGGGATTGCTGACGTGAAGATCGCCCGCTTCCCGGATACCATCCGGACCTCTGGTTTGGGCTCATGTGTGGGGCTGGTGCTTTATGATAAAGAAAAGCAAACGGCGGGTCTTGTTCATGTCATGCTTCCGGATTCGACGTTATCGAAAACTGCCGAGCTCAACCGGGCTAAGTACGCTGACACCGCCGTACAGACCACGATTGATATGCTGATAGAAGCGGGATGCCGGAAATTTGCATTAAAAGCAAAGCTGGCCGGCGGATCAGAGATGTTTAAATTTAAATCGACAAATGATTTGATGAAGATCGGACCGAGAAATGTATTAGCGATAAAAGAACAGCTGTCTTTATTTAATATTCCTATTATTAGTGAAGATACGGGCGGCTCAAGCGGCCGGACGATAGAATTTGAACCGAAGTCCTGCATGCTGCATATTCGAACTGTTAAACAAGGTGAAAAAACGATTTAATTAAGGTATTAGGGGGATAACAATGCAATCCTTGAATTATGAAGATCAGGTGCTTTGGACGCGCTGGAAAGAGTGGAAAGATCCTAAAGCCGGTGACGACTTAATGCGCCGTTACATGCCGCTTGTCACATATCATGTAGGCAGAATTTCTGTCGGACTGCCGAAATCAGTGCATAAAGACGATCTTATGAGCCTTGGTATGCTTGGTTTATATGATGCCCTTGAAAAATTTGACCCCAGCCGGGACTTAAAATTTGATACCTACGCCTCGTTTAGAATTCGCGGCGCAATCATAGACGGGCTTCGTAAAGAAGATTGGCTGCCCAGAACCTCGCGCGAAAAAACAAAAAAGGTTGAAGCAGCAATTGAAAAGCTTGAACAGCGGTATCTTCGGAATGTATCGCCCGCGGAAATTGCAGAGGAACTCGGAATGACGGTACAGGATGTCGTGTCAACAATGAATGAAGGTTTTTTTGCAAATCTGCTGTCAATTGATGAAAAGCTCCATGATCAAGATGATGGGGAAAACATTCAAGTCATGATCAGAGATGACAAAAATGTTCCGCCTGAAGAAAAGATTATGAAGGATGAACTGATTGCACAGCTTGCGGAAAAAATTCACGAACTCTCTGAAAAAGAACAGCTGGTTGTGAGTTTGTTCTACAAAGAGGAGTTGACACTGACAGAAATCGGACAAGTATTAAATCTTTCTACGTCCCGCATATCTCAGATCCATTCAAAGGCATTATTTAAATTAAAGAATCTGCTGGAAAAAGTGATACAATAATGAATTTCATGGTTAGCGAGTGAAAAACATGTCAACACTATTATGGCTTTTAAGCTTTACGCTCCACGGCGTTCTTCTGTACGCTGTCATTATCCTGTATACGAGGCTCGCTGCAGTGAAAGAAACAGAAAAACAGCAAAAACAGATACTTGAAGAGACGGAAAACACCTTGGCGGCATTTCTGCTTGAATTAAAAGAAGAAAATGAGAAACTGATAGAAAATAAAGCTTCATCTGCAAGTCAATCAGATGAAGAATCCCAAAAGCCAGGCCTTCAGCACTCTGAAACATATCAAGAGCGGGATCCAGTTCAAGAGGCAGAGAATCTTCCTGAACATATTGAAGGTCTGATTACAGAGGTTGACCGTCGGGAAGAGATCGTAAACAGTGAGGTCCAATCATTTGAAGACCAGGTCATAGAATTATATGAACAGGGATATTCGGCAAGTCAAATTGCCCAGAAAATGAAGAGCGGAAAGACAGAAATCGAGCTATTTTTAAAATTTCGCTCCAAAGGTGTAAAGGATTCTTGATTGTCGGATAAAGCTGTGTTATATTATGTCTTGGTGTTAAATACACACGCTTAACGATTTATGCAGAGGGTGCTGCAGGCGGCAGTTCTGCACAAAAATGACCTAAGCGGAGGAAAAAAACCATTATATTAGGAGGAAATAACATGTCAGTCATTTCTATGAAGCAATTGCTTGAAGCTGGTGTTCACTTCGGTCACCAAACACGCCGTTGGAACCCCAAAATGAAGCGTTACATTTTCACGGAGCGTAACGGAATCTACATCATTGACCTTCAAAAAACAGTCAAAAAAGTAGAGGAAGCTTACAACTTCACTAAAAATCTTGCTGCTGAAGGCGGAAAAATCCTTTTCGTCGGAACAAAAAAACAAGCTCAAGATTCTGTTAAAGAAGAAGCTCAACGCTCTGGCATGTACTATGTCAACCAACGCTGGTTGGGCGGTACATTAACAAACTTTGAAACAATCCAAAAACGTATTAAACGTCTTAAAGACATTGAAAAAATGCAAGAAAACGGTACGTTTGATGTACTTCCTAAAAAAGAAGTCGTTCAATTGAAAAAAGAATTAGAGCGTCTTGAAAAATTCCTAGGCGGAATTAAAGATATGAAGGATCTTCCTGATGCATTATTCATCATCGATCCTCGCAAAGAGCGCATCGCTGTTGCGGAAGCTCGCAAATTAAACATCCCTATCATCGGTATCGTAGATACTAACTGTGATCCAGATGAAATCGATGTTGTTATCCCAGCGAACGATGACGCTATCCGTGCTGTTAAACTTCTAACTTCTAAAATGGCAGATGCAATCTTAGAAGCGAAGCAAGGCGAAGAAGAAGCGGAAGTTGCTGAAGAAACTGCACCAGAAACAGAAACAACAACTGCGTAACCTATTCAAAAGGTGATAAGAGGGACTGCCTTTTATCACCTTTTTTCAAGAAAAATGTGTAATATACATACTCTTGTTTAAACATATAAGGAGGAATACAAATGGCAATTACTGCACAGCAAGTAAAAGAACTGCGTGAAAAAACTGGCGCGGGCATGATGGATTGTAAAAAAGCGTTAACTGAAACTGACGGAGATATGGACAAAGCAATTGACCTTTTAAGAGAAAAAGGAATTGCAAAAGCAGCGAAAAAAGCTGACCGTATCGCAGCAGAAGGTTCTACTCTTATTAAAACTGACGGCAACAAAGGCGTTATCCTAGAAGTAAACTCTGAAACTGATTTCGTTGCGAAAAACGAAGGTTTTAAAGAGCTTCTTAACACTTTAGCTGACCACCTTCTTGCAAACACGCCAGCTGATGTTGAAGAAGCAATGGGCCAAAAAATGGAAAATGGCTCAACTGTTGAAGAGTACATCACAAGCGCAGTTGCTAAAATCGGTGAGAAAATCACTCTTCGCCGCTTTACAGTTCTTACAAAAGACGACAGCTCTGCATTCGGTGCGTACCTTCACATGGGCGGCCGCATCGGTGTATTAACTGTTCTCAACGGTACAACTGATGAAGAAACTGCGAAAGATATCGCAATGCACGTTGCTGCAGTTAACCCTCGTTACATTTCTCGTGATCAAGTATCTGAAGAAGAAACAAATCATGAGCGTCAAATCTTAACTCAGCAAGCCCTCCAAGAAGGCAAACCTGAAAACATCGTAGCGAAAATGGTTGAAGGCCGTCTGAACAAATTCTTCGAAGAAATTTGTCTATTAGACCAAGCGTTCGTTAAAAACCCAGATGAAAAAGTGAAACAAGTTATTGCAGCGAAAAACGCTACTGTTCAAACTTTTGTCCGCTATGAAGTTGGAGAAGGCATCGAAAAACGTCAAGAAAACTTTGCTGAAGAAGTAATGAACCAAGTGAAAAAATAATGGTGAAAAGATTTCGCGGCTAAGTCGCGTCTTTTCAGGCAGTATAGGGGACACATTTTGTGTTCCCTATTTTTAAAACTATATTTACAAACCTTTTTTTCTCTTGCATAATAGAAAACGGCAATGTTTACACTTGGAGGTTATCATGGAAAAACCAAAATACAAACGTATCGTATTAAAGCTTAGCGGGGAAGCATTGGCAGGAGAACAGGGAAATGGAATTAACCCGACTGTCATTCAATCCATTGCAAAGCAAGTGAAGGAAATCGCTGAGCTTGAAGTCGAAGTGGCTGTTGTTGTAGGCGGCGGCAACTTATGGCGCGGAAAAACAGGAAGTGACCTGGGCATGGACCGCGCGACTGCTGACTATATGGGAATGCTGGCGACAGTAATGAATTCGCTTGCTCTTCAAGACAGCTTGGAAACACTCGGAATCCAGTCCAGAGTGCAAACATCCATTGAAATGAGACAAGTTGCTGAACCGTACATAAGAAGAAAAGCGATACGCCACTTAGAGAAAAAACGTGTCGTTATTTTCGCTGCGGGCACAGGAAACCCATATTTCTCAACTGATACGACAGCTGCACTGCGGGCTGCTGAAATTGAGGCAGACGTTATTTTAATGGCTAAAAATAACGTTGACGGTGTGTATAATGCTGATCCTAGAAAAGATGAATCAGCTGTTAAGTATGAATCACTTTCTTATCTTGACGTTCTTAAAGACGGCCTGGAAGTCATGGATTCAACAGCTTCCTCTTTATGCATGGACAATGACATTCCGCTTATCGTCTTTTCTATTATGGAAGAAGGAAATATCAAACGTGCCGTTATCGGTGAATCAATCGGAACGATCGTGAGGGGGAAATAACGTGTCAAAAGAAGTATTAACTCAAACAAAAGAAAAAATGGAAAAAGCAATTGCTGCTTATCAGCGCGAATTGGCTACTGTACGCGCAGGCCGTGCAAATCCATCATTATTAGATAAAGTAACGGTTGAATATTACGGAGCGCAGACACCTTTAAATCAGTTGTCTTCTATTAACGTGCCTGAAGCTCGTATGCTCGTTATCACACCATACGATAAAACAGCAATCGGCGATATCGAAAAAGCGATTTTAAAAGCTGATTTAGGTCTTACACCAACAAGTGACGGCAATATGATTCGAATTGCAATTCCGGCACTAACAGAAGAGAGACGGAAAGAATTAGTGAAAGTTGTAAAAAAATATGCTGAAGAAGCAAAAGTAGCTGTTCGTAACGTTCGCCGTGATGCTAACGATGATCTCAAAAAACTTGAGAAAAACGGAGACATTACTGAGGATGAACTGCGTGCTTCCACTGAAGACGTTCAAAAACTGACAGATGAATATGTGTCAAAAATTGACAGTGTCACAAAAGACAAAGAAAAAGAAATCATGGAAGTTTAATGAAAAACTATGTACAATAGATAATAGTGAAAAGACCCTCTCATGTTTACAGGGGGTTTTTTTGTTAATACTGTTGATTACATTGATTATCAGCAGGGAATGTAACCTTTTTGGGTGACGGAGGAATCTCATGCTCAACATACTCAAAAATTGGAAGAATCAGCAAACTGCGGCTTCCAACTTAGAACGTTATACAAAAGAAGACATACTTAAGGGAGAAATTCCCGAACACATCGCCATTATCATGGATGGAAATGGCCGTTGGGCTAAAAAACGCTCTCTTCCCAGAATTGCAGGCCACCATGAAGGGATGAAGGTGGTAAAAAGGACCACGAAGCTCGCAAACGAATTAGGTGTCAAAGTACTGACATTGTATGCATTTTCAACAGAAAACTGGAAAAGACCGAAAATGGAGGTCGATTTTTTAATGAAGCTTCCGGAAGAATTTTTGAATACGTATCTTCCAGAGCTTGTTGAGGAAAATGTACAGGTTCGGATCATTGGGGATGAAACGGCTTTGCCGGCGCACACATTACGTGCGATTGAAAAAGCTGTACAGGACACGGCGCAAAACGACGGAATGATCCTTAATTTTGCTCTTAACTATGGAGGCCGTACTGAAATTGTCAGTGCTGCAAAATCACTCGCGGAAAAAGTGAAGGAAGGCTCTTTGAATATTGAAGACATTGATGAATCGCTTTTTTCTACTTATTTGATGACTGAATCTTTGCAGGATCCTGAACTTTTAATTCGAACGAGCGGCGAGATAAGGCTGAGTAATTTTATGCTATGGCAGGTTGCCTACAGTGAATTTGTCTTTACTGACGTCTTGTGGCCTGACTTTAAAGAAGATCACTTCTTGCAGGCGTTAGGAGAGTTTCAGCAGAGAGGCCGGAGGTTTGGCGGAATTTAGAGGATGGTGGACATGAAACAAAGAATTTTGACAGGTGTTCTGGCAGCAATTGTATTTTTATTTTTGGTTATTGTCGGGAAATTGCCGTTCACCATATTAATTTATGCTATGAGCAGTGTGGCGCTTTTTGAACTTTTACGGATGAAAAAGCTGAAGCTGGTTTCACTGCCTGGTTTGATCGGTCTTTTATTATTGTGGATGTTCTTATTGCCAAGCCAGTATTCGTTTTTTGAAGCGGACGGGATTTCCAAAATGGAAATCGCTTTATTTGCGGTACTGCTATTGCTGACTTACACAGTGTTGGTCAAGAACACCTTTACTTTTGATGAAGTCGGGTTTATTACGCTTGCAGCAATTTACATCGGAATGTGTTTTCATTATTTTATCGAAATCAGAAATCTTGACCAATACGGATTAACATACATTTTTTATGCGTGTGTTGTCATTTGGTCCACCGATTCCGGTGCCTATTTTGTCGGTAAATCGCTTGGGAAGCGGAAACTGTGGCCTGAAATCAGTCCGAATAAAACAGTGGAAGGGTTTGCAGGCGGAATTGTCATCGCACTTGTATTGGCGACGATTTTTCAGCTTGTTGCACAACTTCCGATCCCGTATATCTATCTGCTGTTGATCACGCTGTTTTTGTCTGTTTTTGGACAACTGGGAGATTTAGTGGAATCCGCCTTGAAAAGACATTACGATGTAAAGGATTCTGGGAATATTCTTCCCGGGCATGGCGGTATATTAGACCGTTTTGACAGTTTCTTGTTTGTCATGCCTTTCTTGTACTTTCTGCTTGCCCTTTTTTCATAAAAAAGTCTAATATGAATATGAGACTGATCATGCAGCAATAAGAATAGGAGTAGTGGCAACTTTGAAAAATATTTGTCTTTTAGGAGCAACAGGATCAATCGGCGAACAGACTCTTGATGTACTGCGTGCACATCAAGACCAATTTCAGCTGGTATCTATGTCGTTTGGCAGAAATATTGATAAGGCCGTTCCAATGATTGAGGTCTTTCAGCCGAAGTTTGTCTCTGTCGGTGATCTGGATACATATCATAAATTAAAACAAATGTCTTTTTCTTTTGAATGCCAAATCGGGCTGGGAGAAGAAGGACTGATAGAAGCAGCAGTGATGGAGGAGGTTGACATTGTTGTCAACGCTTTGCTTGGAAGCGTCGGTCTTATCCCGACATTAAAGGCAATTGAACAGAAAAAAACAATTGCGCTTGCAAATAAGGAAACTCTTGTCACTGCAGGGCATATAGTAAAAGAACATGCTAAGAAATATGATGTTCCGCTGCTGCCTGTTGACAGTGAGCATTCAGCCATTTTTCAAGCTCTTCAAGGCGAACAGGCTAAAAACATTGAACGCCTCATCATTACGGCATCCGGCGGAAGTTTTCGGGACAAGACGCGGGAGGAGCTCGAATCAGTAACAGTTGAAGATGCATTAAAACATCCAAACTGGTCAATGGGTGCAAAAATTACAATTGATTCGGCTACAATGATGAATAAGGGATTAGAGGTGATCGAGGCACACTGGCTTTTCGATATACCTTATGAACAAATTGATGTGGTTTTACATAAGGAGAGCATCATCCATTCAATGGTTGAGTTCCATGATAAAAGTGTGATCGCACAGCTCGGAACTCCGGATATGAGAGTCCCCATTCAATATGCGCTCACTTATCCTGACCGATTGCCATTACCAGATGCGAAAAGGCTTGAATTATGGGAAATCGGCAGCCTTCATTTTGAGAAAGCTGATTTTGACAGGTTCCGATGCTTACAATTTGCTTTTGAATCAGGTAAAATAGGAGGAACAATGCCGACAGTGCTAAATGCGGCAAACGAAGTAGCTGTCGCTGCCTTTTTAGCTGGCAAGATACCGTTTTTGGCTATTGAAGACTGTATCGAAAAGGCACTAACCCGCCATCAATTACTGAAAAAACCGAGCCTGGCGGACATTCAAGAAGTGGACAAAGATACCCGGGGATACGTCAATTCAATACTCACATAAGGTGGTATGTTCGTGAATACAGTTATAGCGTTTATCATTATTTTCGGAACGCTCGTTTTCTTCCATGAACTGGGCCATTTATTGCTAGCCCAAAGAGCGGGAATTCTCTGCCGTGAATTTGCGATCGGCTTCGGTCCAAAGATTTTTTCTTTCAAAAAAAATGAAACAGTTTATACGATCAGGCTGCTTCCGGTCGGCGGATTTGTTCGTATGGCCGGCGAAGATCCGGAAATGATTGAGGTGAAACCCGGATACACGGTCGGGCTTCTGTTTAATAAGGAAGATCAAGTTGAGAAAGTCATCATCAATCAAAAGGAAAAATATCCGGATGCATTAGTCATTGAAGTGGAAACAGCGGATCTAGAGCATGACATGAAGATCACCGGTTATGAACAGGGGAAAGAGGACGAACTTTCCAGCTTTACTGTCAGCGAAACATCCTTTTTTATTGTAGACGGAGAAGAAGTGCAGATTGCGCCGTATAATCGCCAATTTGGTTCCAAACCTGTGTGGCAGCGGATTAAAGCAATTGCTGCAGGGCCGATTATGAACTTTATTTTAGCTTACGTCATTTTAGTGATGCTTGGGCTGATTCAAGGCGTACCGTCAAATGAACCTATGCTCGGGCAGCTGACAGACAATGGACGGGCGGCTGAAGCAGGGCTAAAAGAAGGGGATTATATCCAAAGCATTAACGGAGAGAAAATGAGGTCTTGGACTGACATTGTCTCCGCTGTAAAAGAAAACCCGGAGAAAGAAATGGACGTTGCAGTAAAAAGAGATAACAAAACGCTTCATATTTCGGTGACTCCGGAAGCTGTTAAAGATGAGAACAAAAAAACAATCGGACGTTTCGGTTCCTATGCGCCGACTGAAAAAGGCGTACTCTCAGCGGTTGCTTACGGCGCGACATCAACAGTTGATGTCACCAAAGCCATTTTAACCAATCTGAGCAAATTAGTAACAGGCCAATTTAAACTCGATATGCTGTCAGGTCCTGTCGGCATATATGACATGACAGACCAAGTGGCGAAAACAGGGATAGTGAACTTATTTCAGTTTGCGGCGTTTTTAAGCATTAACCTTGGGATTGTCAACCTGCTTCCGATTCCGGCACTTGACGGAGGAAGACTGTTGTTTCTATTTATTGAAGCGATTCGGGGCAAACCGATTAACAGGGAAAAAGAAGCATTTGTTGTGTTTATCGGCGTAGCTTTCTTAATGCTTCTTATGCTGGTTGTCACATGGAACGATATCCAGCGGCTGTTTTTGTAAACGAAAAGTAAATCAATCAGAGGTGCGAAGAAATGAGACAAAGCTTGACGCTTATTCCTACGCTCCGTGAAGTTCCAGCTGATGCCGAAGCAAAAAGTCATCAGCTTCTTCTGAGAGCAGGATTTATCAGACAGAATACGAGCGGGGTATACAGCTATATGCCTCTTGCGTATAAGGTGATTCAAAACATTCAGCAGATTGTTCGAGAAGAAATGGAGAAAATTGATGCCGTAGAAATGCTCATGCCCGCATTGCAGCAGGCAGAGACATGGCAGGAATCAGGCAGATGGTATACGTATGGTCCCGAACTGATGAGACTAAAAGACCGTCATGGCCGTGAATTTGCTTTAGGGGCAACGCATGAAGAGGTTATCACTTCGCTTGTTCGCGATGAGGTTAAATCTTATAAGCGTCTCCCTCTGACTCTTTATCAAATTCAGTCTAAGTTCAGAGATGAAAAACGTCCTCGCTTCGGTTTGTTAAGAGGCCGCGAATTTATTATGAAGGATGCGTACTCTTTCCATGCATCTGC
The DNA here is from genome assembly GCF_000978495.1 of Bacillus sp. LM 4-2. NCBI lineage: Bacteria > Bacillati > Bacillota > Bacilli > Caryophanales > Bacillaceae > Bacillus > Bacillus sp. LM 4-2. The sequence continues at coordinate 1,699,588 of NZ_CP011101.1, forward strand.
AGAGAGCCTGGATGAAACGTATCAAAAAATGTACGAAGCCTATTCTAATATTTTTGCCCGCTGCGGCATTAATGTAAGACCTGTTATCGCTGATTCAGGCGCAATGGGAGGAAAGGATACGCACGAATTTATGGCACTTTCTGCGATCGGAGAGGATACGATTGCGTATTCTGATGAATCACAGTACGCGGCTAATATCGAGATGGCTGAAGTTCTTCACCAGGAAGTTCCTTCAGATGAGGAGCCTAAAGCTCTAGAGAAGGTTCATACGCCTAACGTGAAAACAATCGAAGAACTGACTGCGTTCTTGCAGGTTTCGACTGAAGCGTGCATTAAGTCAGTATTGTTTAAAGCTGATGACCGTTTTGTCTTAGTGCTTGTAAGAGGGGATCATGAAGTTAACGATATTAAAGTGAAAAACTTGCTTCATGCAGAAGTTGTAGAGCTTGCCACACATGAAGAGGTCATTCAGCAGCTCGGAACAGAGCCAGGCTTTGTAGGCCCTGTCGGTATTCATCAGGATGTGGAAGTATATGCCGATCAAGCTGTGAAAGCAATGGTTAATGCTGTTGCCGGGGCAAATGAAGGAGATCATCATTATAAAAATGTCAATGTGAATCGTGACGCGCAAATTAAAGAATTTGCTGATCTTCGTTTTATTAAAGAAGGTGATCCTTCACCAGACGGCAAGGGAACGATCCGTTTTGCTGAGGGAATCGAAGTCGGACAAGTCTTTAAGCTCGGAACACGCTATTCAGAAGCGATGAATGCGACATATTTAGATGAAAACGGACGCGCGCAGCCAATGCTGATGGGCTGTTACGGAATCGGTGTGTCAAGAACGCTTTCTGCTATTGCTGAACAGCATCACGACGAAAAAGGATTAATATGGCCAAAAAGCGTTGCGCCGTACGATCTTCATATTCTTGCATTGAACATGAAAAACGATGGGCAAAGAGAGCTTGCTGAAAAGCTGTATGCCGATTTAAAAGCGGAAGGCTATGAAGTGCTCTATGATGACCGTACTGAGCGTGCCGGCGTAAAATTCGCTGATTCAGATCTAATCGGCCTTCCAATCCGTATCACTGTCGGAAAACGGGCTGACGAAGGAATCGTCGAAGTGAAAATTCGTCAAACTGGTGAGTCAACTGAAATCTCAGTAGACGAATTATCTGCGTTTATCAGCAAGCAGTAATCACCATAACGATTTATCAAAAAACATGTTAAAATAGAAATAATAGAAGGTACCTCATTGCCTGAGGTACCTTCACTTATGATGTTTTTAGGGAGGGATACTGTCTTAATGGAACAGTTATCAGTAAACAGAAGGCAGTTTCAAATTCTTCTGCAGCAGATTAATATGACAGATGATACCTTCATGACATACTTTGAACATGGCGAGATTAAAAAGCTGACAATTCACAAAGCTTCTAAGTCTTGGCATTTTCATTTTCAATTTAAATCTTTGCTGCCTTTTCAAATATATGACACATTAACAACGAGGCTGACGCAATCGTTTGCCCACATAGCAAAAGTGACATCTTCAATTGAAGTTCAGGATGCCGAGGTCAGTGAAAGTATCGTACAAGACTACTGGTCACGCTGCATAGAAGAACTGCAGGGCATTTCGCCGCCGATTATCAGTCTTTTAAACCAGCAAAAACCGAAGCTGAAGGGCAATAAACTGATTGTCAAAACCAAAACGGATACAGAAGCGGCTGCGCTAAAAAACAAATACAGTTCCATGATTCAAGCAGAATACCGTCAATTTGGCTTTCCGGATCTTCAGCTTGATGCTGAAATATTTGTATCCGAGCAAGAAGTTCAAAAGTTTCGGGAGCAAAAGCTTGCGGAAGACCAAGAGCGGGCTATGCAGGCCTTGATTGAAATGGAGAAGAAAGATAAAGAAAGTGATGAAGACCAAGCACCATCTGGTCCTCTTGTTATCGGTTATCCAATTAAAGATAACGAGGAAATCCGGACGCTTGACAGCATCATGGACGAAGAACGGAGAATTACGGTCCAAGGTTATGTGTTTGATGTGGAGACGCGCGAGCTGAAGAGCGGGCGCACGCTGTGTATCTTCAAAATTACAGACTATACAAATAGTATTTTGATCAAAATGTTTGCACGTGAAAAAGAAGATGCGACGCTGATGAAGTCTCTGAAAAAAGGAATGTGGGTAAAAGCACGCGGAAGCATTCAAAATGATACATTTGTCAGAGACCTTGTCATGATCGCAAATGACGTAAACGAAATAAAAGCAAAAACCCGTGAAGATTCAGCACCTGAAGGAGAAAAAAGAGTGGAATTGCATCTTCATTCCCCAATGAGCCAAATGGATGCTGTTACGGGTATCGGAAAGCTTGTCGAACAGGCGAAAAAATGGGGGCATGAGGCCATCGCTTTGACCGACCATGCTGTCGTTCAATCCTTCCCTGATGCGTATTCTGCGGCCAAAAAGCATGGAATTAAAATGATTTACGGGATGGAAGCGAATCTCGTGGATGATGGCGTGCCAATTGCTTATAATGCCGCACATCGTCTGCTCGAAGAAGAAACATATGTTGTTTTTGACGTTGAGACGACAGGATTGTCTGCTGTATACGATACCATTATTGAGCTGGCTGCAGTAAAAGTAAAAGGCGGAGAAATTATTGATAAATTTGAGGCGTTTGCGAACCCGCATCGTCCGCTTTCCGCCACAATCATAGAGCTGACAGGGATCACAGATGATATGCTACAAGACGCTCCGGATGTCGTAGATGTAATAAGAGATTTCAGAGAATGGATTGGCGATGATATTCTTGTCGCTCATAATGCAAGCTTTGATATGGGATTCTTAAATGTAGCCTATAAAAAGCTTCTTGAAGTCGAAAAAGCTAAAAACCCAGTCATTGATACGCTTGAACTTGGACGTTTTCTCTATCCGGAATTTAAGAACCACCGGTTGAACACACTTTGTAAAAAGTTTGATATCGAACTCACACAGCATCACCGTGCGATCTATGATACTGAGGCAACCGCTTATTTGCTTCTGAAAATGCTGAAAGACGCAGCTGAAAAAGGTATTCAGTACCATGATGAGTTGAATGAAAATATGGGTCAGTCCAATGCTTATCAAAGATCAAGACCGTATCATGCAACATTACTTGCCGTGAACAGCACGGGACTTAAAAATTTATTTAAGCTTGTGTCACTTTCTCATATTCATTATTTTTACAGAGTGCCGCGTATTCCGAGATCTCAGCTTGAGAAATACAGGGAAGGGCTTCTGATCGGTTCTGCCTGTGACAGGGGAGAGGTTTTTGAGGGAATGATGCAAAAATCGCCTGAAGAGGTGGAAGATATCGCGTCATTCTATGATTACCTTGAGGTTCAGCCGCCTGAAGTGTATCGTCACTTGCTGGAGCTTGAACTGGTCCGTGATGAAAAAGCGCTGAAAGAAATTATTGCGAATATCACGAAGCTGGGGGAAAAGCTTAATAAACCGGTTGTTGCTACGGGAAATGTTCATTATTTGAATGATGAGGATAAAATCTACAGAAAGATTTTAATATCCTCACAAGGCGGGGCAAATCCGCTGAATAGGCATGAACTGCCGAAAGTGCATTTTAGAACGACAGACGAAATGCTTGAAGCTTTTTCTTTCTTAGGTGAAGAAAAAGCGAAGGAGATCGTAGTCACCAATACCCAAAAGGTTGCTTCTTTAGTTGATGACATCAAGCCGATTAAAGATGATTTATATACGCCGAAAATCGAAGGCGCTGATGAAGAGATCAGAGAAATGAGCTATCAGCGTGCAAGAAGCATTTACGGGGAAGAGCTGCCTGAAATTGTCGAAGCGCGGATTGAAAAAGAGTTAAAGAGTATTATTGGCCACGGATTTGCTGTTATTTACTTGATCTCTCACAAACTTGTAAAACGTTCACTAGATGATGGGTATCTCGTTGGTTCCCGTGGTTCCGTAGGATCTTCATTAGTTGCGACACTTACTGAGATTACTGAGGTAAACCCGCTGCCGCCGCACTATGTTTGTCCTGAGTGCCAGCATTCTGAGTTCTTTAATGACGGTTCTGTCGGTTCTGGTTTTGACCTGCCTGACAAGACATGTCCTCATTGCGGAACGCCTTTGAAAAAAGACGGCCATGATATTCCATTTGAAACGTTCTTAGGATTTAAAGGGGACAAAGTACCTGATATCGATTTGAACTTCTCAGGGGAATATCAGCCGCAAGCACACAATTACACAAAAGTATTGTTCGGAGAAGACAATGTATATCGTGCGGGAACAATAGGCACGGTGGCAGAAAAAACAGCCTACGGTTATGTAAAAGGCTATGCCGGAGACAACAATCTTCATATGCGCGGTGCCGAAATAGATCGGCTCGTACAGGGATGCACGGGTGTAAAACGTACAACTGGACAACACCCTGGCGGTATTATCGTAGTTCCGGATTATATGGATATTTATGATTTTTCACCGATCCAGTTCCCGGCAGATGCCACAGGTTCAGAGTGGAAAACGACTCATTTTGATTTCCACTCCATCCATGACAACCTGTTAAAACTTGATATTCTCGGACACGATGACCCGACTGTTATTCGGATGCTTCAAGACTTAAGCGGAATAGATCCGAAAACAATTCCGACGGATGATCCTGAAGTGATGAAGATCTTCCAGGGAACCGAATCACTCGGTGTGACTGAAGAACAGATTGGCTGTAAAACGGGCACTCTTGGAATTCCTGAATTCGGAACCCGATTTGTCCGGCAGATGCTTGAAGATACAAAGCCAACAACTTTTTCTGAGCTCGTTCAGATTTCAGGCTTGTCTCACGGAACTGATGTATGGCTTGGCAATGCACAGGAGCTCATCCACAATAATATTTGTGAGCTGAGTGAGGTTATCGGCTGCCGTGATGACATTATGGTTTATTTAATCTATCAAGGCCTTGAACCGTCCCTTGCCTTTAAAATCATGGAATTCGTGCGTAAAGGAAAAGGATTAACGCCTGAATGGGAAGAAGAAATGAAAAATAACAATGTCCCAGACTGGTATATTGATTCCTGTAAAAAGATTAAATACATGTTCCCGAAAGCCCACGCCGCGGCATATGTCTTAATGGCAGTCCGCATTGCTTACTTTAAAGTGCATCATGCTCTTTTGTATTATGCGGCTTATTTTACCGTTCGTGCAGATGACTTTGATATTGATACAATGATCAAGGGCTCTACAGCAATCAGAGCGGTAATGGAGGATATAAACGCTAAAGGACTTGATGCTTCACCGAAGGAAAAGAACCTTCTGACTGTTTTAGAATTAGCGCTTGAGATGTGTGAGAGAGGCTATTCATTCCAAAAAGTCGATTTATATCGCTCCAGCGCCACAGAGTTTATTATTGACGGCAACAGTCTTATTCCGCCGTTTAACTCTATTCCAGGGTTAGGGACGAACGCTGCTTTGAACATTGTAAAAGCTCGTGAAGAAGGCGAATTCCTCTCAAAAGAAGATTTGCAAAAGAGAGGGAAAGTATCAAAAACGATTTTAGAGTACTTAGATCGCCATGGCTGTCTGGAGTCACTGCCTGATCAAAACCAATTGTCACTGTTCTAATATGGAAAGCAGAATTTCTCAGAAATTCTGCTTCTATGCATACATAAGCGCAAAAAGTGCCATCGTAATATTAGAGTTTCTGTCACTTGCTTAGGTATGAAGGTAAGCGTATATCCATTTGCAATAAAAATATGGTTATGGTATAGTTTTATTGGAAATGCTAACGATTACCGAGGCAAAGAGTGGGGAAACCCGCTCTTTTGTATTGAACAGGAGAATTTTGTCTCGACATGTTCATCGTTTACTTTTTAGCCCCTGCTCTTTTGAAGCAGGGTTTTTATGCAGAGTGACGAGACGAATATGAGATCGACAGCACAAGGAGGAAGAACATGAGCAAAAAAGTGACTGACACCGTTCAAGAAATGGCTCAGCCAATCGTAGACAGCCTTCAGCTGGAACTCGTTGACATTGAATTTGTCAAAGAGGGCCAAAGCTGGTTCCTTCGCGTGTTTATTGATTCCGATGACGGTGTGGATATTGAGGAATGTGCCAAAGTAAGCGAAGCTTTAAGCGAAAAGCTTGATGAGGCAGACCCAATCAGCCAAAATTACTTTCTTGAAGTCTCATCTCCAGGAGCTGAGCGTCCGCTAAAGAAAAAAGCCGATTTCGAAAAATCACTAGGAAAAAACGTATACATTAAGACGTATGAGCCTATTGACGGCGTAAAAGTGTTTGAAGGTGAACTGGCTGAATTTGATGGACAAACAGTGACAGTTGAGATCACGATCAAAACAAGAAAGAAACGGATCAATATTCCGTATGAAAAGATAGCTAATGCAAGATTAGCTGTTACATTCTAATCAATACAAATGTTTTAAGGGGGGAGACCGTTAAATGAGCAGTGAATTATTAGATGCTCTCACGATTCTTGAAAAAGAAAAAGGCATCAGTAAAGAAATTATCATCGAAGCAATCGAAGCTGCGTTAATTTCTGCTTATAAGCGGAATTTTAATCAAGCGCAAAATGTACGGGTGGATCTAAACCGTGAAACTGGCTCCATCCGTGTATTTGCAAGAAAAGATGTCGTTGACGAAGTATACGACCAGAGATTAGAGATCTCAATTGAAGAGGCGCAGGGCATCCATCCGGAATATATGGTCGGAGATGTCGTCGAAATCGAAGTTACACCTAAGGATTTCGGGCGCATAGCTGCTCAAACAGCAAAGCAGGTCGTCACACAGCGTGTGCGCGAAGCTGAGCGCGGTGTGATCTATTCTGAATTTATCGACCGTGAAGAAGACATCATGACAGGGATCGTCCAGCGTCTGGACAATAAATTTATCTACGTGTCTTTAGGCAAAATAGAAGCCTTGCTGCCGGTTAATGAGCAAATGCCGAATGAAAGCTACAAGCCCCATGACCGCATTAAGGTATATATCACAAAAGTAGAAAAAACAACGAAGGGCCCGCAGATTTATGTGTCAAGAACACATCCAGGCCTGTTAAAGCGTTTGTTTGAAATTGAAGTGCCTGAAATTTATGATGGAACTGTCGAGCTAAAATCTGTTGCCAGAGAAGCCGGCGACCGTTCGAAAATTTCTGTTCGCACAGATGATCCTGACGTGGATCCTGTCGGTTCATGCGTAGGGCCTAAAGGCCAGCGTGTGCAAGCAATCGTCAATGAATTAAAAGGTGAAAAAATTGACATTGTCAACTGGTCCAGTGATCCTGTAGAATTTGTCGCGAATGCGCTCAGCCCTTCCAAAGTGCTTGATGTCATTGTTAATGAAGAAGAAAAAGCGACAACTGTTATTGTTCCTGATTACCAGCTGTCTCTGGCAATTGGAAAAAGAGGACAAAACGCACGCTTAGCTGCTAAACTGACAGGCTGGAAGATTGATATTAAGAGCGAAACGGACGCAAGAGAACTTGGAATCTATCCGAGAGAACTTGAAGAAGATGATGAGCCGCTCTTTACGGAGCCTGAAACTGCTGAATCGGATGAATAAGAGGTGACTTTAGGTGAATAAACACAAAAAGATCCCATTACGCAAATGTGTAGTGACTGGTGAAATGAAGCCTAAAAAGGAACTGATCCGAGTTGTACGGTCGAAAGAAGGCGAAATCTCAGTAGACCCGACCGGAAAAAAGAATGGGCGGGGTGCTTATTTAACGCTGGATAAAGAGTGCATCTTAGCAGCAAAAAAGAAAAACACTTTGCAAAATCAATTTCAATCACAAATCGATGACCAGATTTTCGATGAATTGCTGGAACTGGCGGAAAAGGTGAAAAAATAAAATGTCTGGAATGGAATGGTTTCCCTTGCTGGGTCTGGCCAATCGAGCTCGTAAGGTCGTGTCAGGCGAAGACTTGGTAATAAAAGAAATCAGGAATGCGCGTGCAAAGCTTGTCCTGCTTACAGAGGATGCATCATCTAACACAGCAAAAAAAGTAACTGACAAGTGCAATTATTATAAAGTCCCTTATAAAAAAGTCGAGAGTCGCGCGGTTCTTGGACGCTCTATCGGTAAAGAAGCCCGTGTCGTTGTCGCCGTCACTGACCAAGGTTTTGCGAATAAGCTGATCAGCTTGCTCGATTAATATTTTTGGGGGTGAACGAATGGCTAAAATGAGAGTATACGAATATGCAAAAGCGTTAAATGTTTCAAGTAAGGAAATTTTGACCGCACTGAAGAACATGGATTTAGAAGTGAATAATCACATGGCCATGCTTGAAGAAAAGGCCATTAAAAAGCTAGATGCCAAATATAAAAAAGGCGGCGCAGCTGCTAAATCTCAAAAGCCAGCAGAAACGAACAAAAACAAACAGCCACAAGGGGTTAATCAGCAATCAGCTGGAAATCAACCAAATAAAATTCGAGACGGAAAGAAGAATGACGTGCAGAATAATCAATTTAACAAAAACAAGAAGAATAACAACAACAAAAAAAATAAACGCAACAACAACAATAATAAAAACCAACATCAGCAAAAGCCTGTAAAGCCGAAAAAAGAGCTTCCTGAGAAAATTACATTCTCTGGCACTTTAACAGTTGGCGCACTTGCTGAAGAGCTTGGCAAAGAGCCTTCAGAAATCATTAAAAAGCTGATGCTTCTTGGCGTAATGGCAACCATTAACCAAGAGCTTGATAAAGACACAATCGAACTCATTGCATCAGAATATGGTGTTGAAACAGAAGAGGTCATTGTGCTTGAAGAAACAGAGCTGGAAAAATACGAAGAGCCTGATAATGAAGAGGATCTTGAAATTCGTCCTCCTGTCGTGACAATCATGGGCCACGTTGACCATGGGAAAACAACGCTTCTTGACAGCATCCGTAAAACAAAGGTTGTTGAAGGAGAAGCAGGCGGAATCACTCAGCATATCGGCGCTTATCAAATTGAAGAGAACGGCAAGAAAATCACGTTCTTGGATACACCGGGCCACGCCGCATTTACAACAATGCGTGCACGCGGTGCAGAAGTAACTGATATTACGATTCTTGTCGTAGCTGCCGATGACGGTGTCATGCCGCAAACAGTTGAAGCGATTAACCATGCAAAAGCAGCAGAGGTTCCAATCATCGTTGCTGTGAATAAAATAGATAAAGAATCCGCAAACCCTGACCGTGTAATGCAAGAACTGACGGAATACGGACTTGTCCCTGAAGCTTGGGGCGGAGAAACCATTTTTGTGCCGCTTTCCGCTTTAACTGGAAAAGGCATTGATGAGCTCGTTGAAATGATTTTGCTTGTCAGTGAGGTAGAGGAACTGAAAGCGAATCCGAACCGTCAGGCAAAAGGAACGGTTATTGAAGCTGAACTCGATAAAGGCAGAGGGTCAGTTGCGACGTTGCTCGTACAGACTGGAACACTGCATGTCGGTGATCCGATCGTAGTCGGCAATACATTTGGCCGTGTCCGTGCAATGGTCAACGACATTGGCCGCCGTGTGAAAACTGCCGGCCCGTCAACTCCGGTTGAAATTACCGGTTTGAATGATGTCCCTCAAGCGGGAGACCAATTCCTTGTCTTTAAGGATGAAAAAACAGCTCGTTCTGTCGGTGAAGCCCGTGCTTCGAAACAGCTTGAAGAGCAGCGCAGCGATAAAGCGAAGCTCAGTCTTGATGATTTATTCGAGCAAATTAAGCAAGGTGATGTAAAAGACATCAACCTCATCGTAAAAGCTGACGTTCAAGGATCTGCTGAAGCTTTAACGGCTGCGCTTCAAAAAATTGAAGTAGAAGGCGTTAAAGTGAAAATCATCCATACAGGCGTTGGTGCGATTACTGAATCTGACATTATCTTGGCATCTGCTTCCAATGCAATTGTTATCGGGTTTAATGTGAGACCGGACGGAAATGCTAAGAGTACGGCTGAAGCTGAAAATGTAGATATTCGACTTCACCGTATCATTTACAAAGTAATCGACGAGATTGAAGCTGCCATGAAAGGTATGCTTGATCCTGAATATGAAGAAAAAGTAATTGGTCAAGTAGAAGTACGCCAAACATTCAAAGTATCTAAAATCGGTACAATTGCCGGCGGATATGTTACTGAAGGAACCATTACGCGCGACAGCGGCCTCCGTTTAATTCGTGACGGCGTCGTCATCTTTGAAGGCGAAGTAGATGTTCTGAAACGCTTTAAAGACGATGTGAAAGAAGTTTCACAAGGCTATGAATGTGGTATTACAATTAAGAAATACAATGACATTCGTGAAGGTGACATCCTAGAAGCGTTTGTCATGCAAGAAATTGAAAGAACGTGATCGGATTTGCGGAGTGTGAATGCATCATTTATGATGCAGGATCGCTAAAAGAAAAGCGTGCCGTTCTGAAGCGGATTTTAACCAGGGTTCAAAACAAGTTCAATGTTTCGATTTCGGAGATTGGCTATCAGGACACCTGGCAAAGAACCAGCTTCGGAATCGCCGCTGTTTCTTCCTCTCGCGTTCAAACAGAAAAAGAACTGCAGCGCGTCCTAGCGTTTATCGATTCTTTTCCTGAAATTGAACGGACGATCACTAGGACAGAGTGGTTTTAACTTAGAGGTGATTGAATTGAGTATGAGAGCGAACCGTGTCGGCGAGCAAATGAAAAAAGAACTCGGTGATATTATCAGCCGCAAGCTGAAAGACCCGAGAATTGGTTTTCTGACAGTAACGGATGTACGTGTATCAGGTGATTTGCAAATTGCAAAGGTGTATATCTCGGTTCTCGGTGACGAGAAAAAACGGGAAGAAGCGCTGAAAGGGCTGGCAAAAGCGAAAGGATTTATCCGATCCGAAATCGGCAGCCGCATCAGACTTCGAAAAACGCCTGAAATTGAATTTGAGTTCGATGAATCAATCGATTACGGGAATCGGATCGAAACACTGATTCACGAATTACATTCAGAGAAACCATCTGAATAAAAAAAGAGAGGATAGGCGTATATCGTCTGTCCTCTTTCTTCGTTTATAAGAAAAAAACTCAAAAGAAGGAGTGAAAGGCAAATGGTTAACGGAGTTCTCCTTTTACATAAACCTGTTGGCATGACATCGCACGACTGTGTCATGAAGATCCGAAAGCTGTTAAAAACAAAAAAAGTAGGACATACAGGAACGCTCGATCCGGAAGTATCAGGCGTGCTTCCGATTTGTGTAGGAAGAGCGACAAAAATAGTCGAATACTTAACTGAAAAATCTAAAACGTATGATGCAGAAATAACATTGGGCTTTTCAACCACAACAGAGGATCAAACCGGAGAAACGGTGGAAACAAAGCCTGTCAATCACGACATTGATAAAGCGGATGTAGAAAAGGTTTTAAACAGTTTAAAGGGGAAACAAGAACAAATTCCGCCCATGTATTCCGCTGTAAAAGTAAACGGCAAAAAATTATACGAATACGCAAGAGCAGGGATTGAAGTAGAACGTCCGAAACGTATGATAACCATTGAAGACATTGCCCTGACAACAGAGATTAAACATCATGGAGAAACCGCAAGCTTCCGGTTTACAGTGACTTGCTCCAAAGGGACCTATGTAAGGACGCTGGCGGTCATGATCGGAGAAAAGCTCGGATATCCGGCCCATATGTCTCATTTAATCCGTACGGCATCCGGAGATTTTTCTCTCGACGAATGCTTTACTTTTGATGAACTCGAAGCACAGGCCCAATCCGGAACCGTGGAAGAGCATACAGTTCCTATTGAACGTGCGCTCAATCATTTGCCGAAATGGATCATAAGTGATACATTAGCTAAGAAAGTAGAAAATGGGGCTTTGCTTGAGACGCCCGAGCAGTTTTCTGAAATGACAAGTGAAGACCGTATTGCCGTCTTTACTGAATCCGGAACCTGCTTGGCGATCTATTTCCCTCATCCTGCAAAAAAAGGGCTGTTAAAGCCGGCAAAAGTATTGATGCAAAAAAGCGAACAATAGAAAAAAGGTGACCGTTCTGTGAAGACGATACATATTACACATCCTCATCATTTAATAAAAGAGGAGCAGGCAAAATCAGTGATGGCGTTAGGTTATTTTGACGGCGTTCATCTCGGGCATCAAAAGGTAATCGGCACAGCGAAGCAAATAGCCGAAGAAAAAGGTCTGACATTAGCTGTGATGACCTTTCATCCCCATCCTTCTCACGTGTTGGGCAGAGATAAGGAACCAAAGGATCTGATTACGCCTCTTGAAGACAAAATAAACCAAATTGAACAATTAGGCACAGAAGTTCTGTATGTCGTTAAATTTAATGAAGTGTTTGCTTCTCTTTCTCCTAAGCAGTTTATAGACCAGTATATTATCGGCCTTAATGTGCAGCACGCAGTGGCAGGCTTTGACTTTACGTACGGCAAATACGGCAAGGGAACAATGAAGACCATGCCGGATGATTTAGACGGAAAAGCTGGGTGCACAATGGTAGAAAAATTAACGGAGCAGGATAAAAAAATCAGTTCTTCGTATATCCGTACCGCGCTTCAAAACGGAGATGTTGAATTGGCGAATGTCTTGCTTGGACAACCTTATTTTATTAAAGGAATTGTCATTCATGGTGATAAAAGAGGGCGGACCATCGGGTTTCCGACAGCGAATGTCGGTTTAAATAACAGCTATATCGTTCCGCCCACAGGTGTATATGCCGTAAAAGCGGAAGTGAACGGCGAAGTTTACAATGGCGTTTGCAATATTGGCTATAAGCCAACGTTTTATGAAAAGCGCCCTGAACAGCCTTCCATCGAGGTCAATCTGTTTGATTTCGATCAAGAGGTATATGGAGCCGCTATAAAAATCGAATGGTACAAACGGATTCGGAGCGAGCGGAAATTCACTGGCATCAAAGAATTAACTGAGCAAATTGAGAAAGATAAGCAGGAAGCCATCCGTTATTTCAGCAATTTGCGGAAATAACTTGCAACGCACACAAATTTTATTCTAAAATATTTGCATATAGGCGCGATTTTTAGTATGATAGTTTTCGTAGTCTTAAAACCATTGCTTGGCAATCCGAAGTCACCGACGGTTGCTAGGTAACTGGGGCTAAATATGATTTGGAGGTGAAACAGGATGGCAATTACTCAAGAGCGTAAAAACCAACTCATCAATGAGTTCAAAACACACGAATCTGATACTGGATCTCCAGAAGTTCAGATCGCTATCCTAACTGACTCAATTAACAACTTGAACGAGCATTTACGTACTCACAAGAAAGACCACCACTCACGTCGCGGTCTTCTTAAAATGGTAGGTAAGCGTCGTAATCTTCTTACGTATCTGCGTAATAAAGACGTAACTCGTTACCGTGAGTTAATTAACAAACTAGGCTTACGTCGATAATCGTAAAAAGCGGGAGGATTCCCGCTTTTTTATCGTATTAAAGCGAAATTTCTTATAACAAATCATTGAAATCCTTTTACATACTACTTTGACATTGATATGTTCAATTCATTTCGTTCATAATAGGAGTAATTGATTATTTCACACAACGAAGAGAGGAGTTCGTAATTGTATGGGACAAGAAAAACATGTCTTTACCATAGATTGGGCCGGAAGAACGCTTACTGTTGAAACCGGCCAGCTTGCCAAACAGGCAAATGGTGCTGTGATGATCCGCTACGGTGATACAGCAGTACTTAGTACAGCAACCGCTTCAAAAGAACCTAAACCGCTTGATTTCTTCCCTCTTACTGTAAACTATGAAGAAAGATTATATGCGGTAGGGAAAATTCCGGGCGGATTTATTAAAAGAGAAGGACGTCCAAGTGAAAAAGCGGTTCTTGCCAGCCGTTTAATTGACCGTCCGATCCGTCCTTTGTTTGCCGATGGATTCCGTAATGAAGTTCAGGTCATCAGCATTGTCATGAGTGTTGACCAAAACTGCTCTTCAGAAATGGCTGCCATGTTCGGTTCATCTCTTGCACTTTCTGTATCGGATATTCCGTTTGAAGGACCGATTGCAGGGGTTACTGTCGGACGCATTGATGATCAATTTATCATTAACCCGACAGTCGATCAGCTTGAAAAAAGCGATATCAATCTTGTCGTTGCCGGCACGAAAGATGCGATTAACATGGTAGAAGCGGGAGCGGACGAAGTTCCTGAGGAAATCATGCTTGAAGCCATTATGTTCGGCCATAAAGAGATTAAACGCCTGATTGCATTCCAAGAAGAAATTGTTGCAGCAGTCGGCAAAGAGAAATCTGAAATTAAGCTCTTTGAAATTGATGAAGAGCTTAATGAAAAAGTAAAAGCTTTGGCAGAAGAGGATCTGCTGAAAGCCATCCAAGTTCATGAAAAGCATGCCCGTGAAGATGCCATTAACGAAGTGAAGAACGCAGTTGTGGCAAAATTCGAGGATGAAGAACATGATGAAGACACAATCAAGCAAGTGAAGCAGATTTTATCCAAGCTGGTGAAAAATGAAGTTCGCCGCCTGATTACTGAAGAGAAAGTAAGACCGGACGGCCGCGGTGTCGATCAAATCCGCCCGCTCTCTTCAGAGGTTGGCCTCTTGCCAAGAACGCACGGTTCAGGTCTATTTACAAGGGGACAAACTCAGGCCCTCAGCGTATGTACGCTAGGTGCTCTGGGAGATGTGCAAATCCTTGACGGCTTAGGTGTCGAAGAGTCGAAACGGTTTATGCATCATTACAACTTCCCGCAATTCAGCGTTGGGGAAACAGGACCGATGCGCGGACCGGGACGTCGTGAAATCGGACACGGAGCACTGGGTGAGCGTGCGCTTGAGCCAGTTATTCCGTCTGAAAAAGACTTCCCTTATACTGTCCGTCTTGTTTCAGAAGTGCTTGAATCAAACGGTTCTACATCTCAAGCAAGCATTTGTGCAAGCACACTTGCAATGATGGATGCCGGTGTACCGATTAAAGCGCCAGTTGCTGGTATTGCGATGGGTCTTGTCAAATCAGGCGAACATTACACTGTTTTGACTGACATCCAAGGCATGGAAGACGCGCTCGGAGATATGGACTTTAAAGTAGCGGGAACTGAAAAAGGCGTAACGGCCCTGCAAATGGACATTAAAATTGAAGGACTTTCCAGAGAGATTCTTGAAGAAGCGCTTCAGCAGGCGAAAAAGGGCAGAATGGAAATCCTCAACAGCATGCTTGCAACATTAAGCGAATCAAGAAAAGAGCTTTCTCGATATGCGCCTAAGATCTTAACAATGACCATTAATCCTGATAAAATCCGCGATGTCATCGGACCAAGCGGGAAACAAATCAATAAGATCATCGAAGAAACCGGTGTTAAAATTGATATTGAGCAGGACGGCACAATCTTTATTTCCTCTACAGATGAAAGCGGCAACCATAAAGCGAAAAAAATCATCGAAGACCTTGTTAGAGAGGTTGAAGTCGGCCAACTTTACCTAGGTAAAGTGAAACGGATTGAAAAATTCGGGGCTTTCGTTGAAATTTTCAGCGGAAAAGACGGTTTGGTGCACATTTCAGAGCTTGCGCTTGAACGCGTAGGGAAAGTTGAAGATGTTGTAAAAATCGGAGACGAGATTCTTGTCAAAGTCACTGAAATTGATAAACAAGGACGAGTGAATTTATCCCGCAAAGCGGTGCTCCGTGAAGAGAAAGAAAAAGAAGAACAACAATCTTAAATGAAAACATAAAAGGAGCCTGGGAGACCCGGCTTCTTTATTTTGAAGCTTTTCAAAAGCAGGCGGGTTCTACCTTGTCCTTCTCCTTCATAATGTGAGGTGAGGGGGGACAGAACATGCACAAAAAATTTGTACCGTTTGCCGTTTTTTTATTTCTTTTTTTTGTCTCATTTGAGATGATGGAAAATCCGCATGCACTTGATTATATAGGGGCAATGAAAAAAGATACGGTGACTGTCACGGCGTCAAAAGACCCATTATATGAAGAATTGCTTCAAAAAGCGCCGGAGTACGAAGTTAAGCCCCAGAATGCAAGAATTGATAAAGTGTGGAAAAGCATTCCAGGCTACAATGGATTAAAGGTCAATATTGAACAATCATATAAAAAAATGAAAAAGCATGGTGAGTTTCGGGAAAAAGATTTGGTGTACAGTCAAGTAAAACCAAGTGTTCATCTTGAGTCACTTCAGCCTGAGCCTATTTATAAAGGAAATCCTGACAAACCGATGGTGGCTTTTTTAATCAATGTGGCATGGGGAAATGAGTATTTGGAAAAAATGCTCCCTATTCTGCAAAAGCACCAGGTTAAAGCTACGTTCTTTTTAGAAGGCAATTGGGTGAGAAACAATGTACAGCTCGCTAAGAAGATTGCAAAAGACGGACATGAAATCGGAAATCATTCATACAATCATCCGGATATGAGCAAACTGACTACAGGAAGAATTTCCGAGCAGCTCGACAAGACTAATGAACAAATAGAACAAACGATCGGTGTTAAGCCAAAGTGGTTCGCTCCGCCAAGCGGAAGTTTCAGAAAAGCGGTTATCGACATTGCAGCAGAGAAACAGATGGGAACAGTCATGTGGACAGTTGATACAATCGATTGGCAAAAGCCGGCTCCGTCTGTACTTCAGACGAGAGTGTTAAGCAAGATACATAATGGTGCCATGATTTTAATGCATCCGACTGACCCTACGGCGGAAAGTCTTGAAGCGCTGATTACACAGATAAAAGACAAAGGATATGCGCTTGGAACAGTCACTGAACTAATGGATGAAACAAGACTATTGAAGTAACAGATGAAGGCAGCTTGTCTTTGAATAGGAGGAACAAATTTGATTAAACGATATACGTGTCAAAATGGTGTAAGAATTGTGCTGGAAAATAACCCGACAGTCCGTTCTGTTGCGATCGGCGTATGGATCGGCACAGGTTCGAGACATGAAACGCCGGAGATAAACGGAATTTCTCACTTTTTAGAGCACATGTTCTTTAAAGGGACGAGCACAAAATCTGCACGCGAGATAGCAGAATCTTTTGATCGTATTGGCGGCCAGGTCAATGCGTTTACTTCAAAGGAATATACCTGCTACTATGCAAAGGTGCTTGACGAGCATGCGAATTACGCGCTGGACGTATTAGCAGATATGTTCTTTCATTCAACGTTTGATGAAAACGAGCTGAAAAAAGAGAAAAATGTAGTATATGAAGAAATTAAAATGTACGAAGATGCGCCGGACGACATTGTACATGATTTACTGAGCAAAGCCACTTACGGCAATCATTCTTTAGGCTACCCAATTCTAGGCACGGAAGAAACGCTTGCTTCCTTTAACGGTGACTCTCTCAGACAATACATGCATGATTATTATACGCCGGACCGAGTGGTGATTTCGGTAGCGGGCAATATATCTGACAGTTTTATCAAAGATGTAGAAAAATGGTTCGGTTCATACGAGGCGAAGGGCAAAGCGACAGGCCTTGAGAAGCCTGAGTTCCACACGGAAAAACTGACGAGAAAAAAAGAAACAGAGCAGGCTCATTTGTGCCTGGGATTTAAAGGCTTAGAGGTTGGCCATGAACGTATTTATGATTTAATCGTCCTCAACAATGTGCTCGGAGGCAGCATGAGCAGCCGGCTGTTCCAAGATGTGCGTGAAGATAAAGGACTTGCTTATTCTGTTTACAGCTATCACAGCTCATATGAGGACAGCGGAATGCTAACGATTTACGGCGGAACGGGTGCAAATCAGCTTCAGCAGCTGTCGGAAACAATTCAAGAAACCCTTGCCACATTAAAACGTGACGGCATTACCTCGAAAGAACTGGAAAACAGCAAAGAGCAAATGAAGGGAAGCTTAATGCTGAGCTTAGAAAGCACAAACAGCAAAATGAGCCGAAACGGAAAAAATGAACTGCTGCTCGGCAAACATAAAACATTAGATGAAATCATCAATGAATTAAACGCCGTGAACTTAGAGCGTGTTAACGGCCTTGCCAGACAATTGTTTACTGAAGACTATGCATTAGCACTTATCAGCCCTTCCGGCAATATGCCGTCTTAAAAAGGAAAGCCTGCTCCATAATGGAGCAGGCATTTTTTAATCCCTTTCATCATACATAGTACAAGGGGGTGACAGACATGCGGCTCAGTGAATTATCAGGAAAGGAAATTGTAGACATCAAAAGAGCTGAACGGCTCGGAGTGCTCGGCCAGACCGATTTGGAAATCAATGAACAGGATGGACAGATTACAGCACTCCTCATTCCCACAGTTAAGTGGTTTGGTTTGAGAAAGCAAGGTCATGACATTCGTGTCCCATGGCACCATATTCAAAAGATCGGTTCAGATATGATTATATTAGATGTACCTGAGGAAATGCCTCCTCGACAAGAGTAAATAGCCCAATTGACTGTGAAGCGGGCTCTAAAGAAAACATCTGAAACATCGGCTGCCGGAGCCGATGTTTTTTTATATGGAAAAAGCGCATCTTTTATATTCACCGGTATTTCCTTTTGATCATAAGATGAAGGGGAGCTTAACAACTAGAGATCCAGTATATACAAAGAAGGTGAACGTTTAGAATGTTAACCGGATTGAAAATTGCAGTTATTGGCGGTGACGCAAGACAGCTCGAAATTATAAGAAAGCTCACTGAACAGCAGGCTGACATCTATCTTGTCGGTTTTGACCAATTGGATCACGGTTTTACCGGGGCAGTAAAATGCAATATTGATGAAATTCTTTTTCAGCAAATAGACAGCATCATTCTTCCAGTATCCGCGACAACAGGAGAAGGTGTCGTATCGACTGTATTTTCGAATGAAGAAGTTGTGTTAAAACAGGACCATCTTGACAGAACGCCTGCACATTGTGTCATTTTCTCAGGAATTTCTAACGCCTATTTAGAAAACATTGCAGCTCAGGCAAAAAGAAAACTTGTTAAGCTGTTTGAGCGGGATGACATTGCGATATACAACTCTATTCCGACAGTAGAAGGAACGATCATGCTGGCTATTCAGCACACGGATTATACGATACACGGATCACAGGTGGCCGTTCTCGGTCTGGGGCGCACCGGGATGACGATTGCCCGTACATTTGCCGCGCTCGGAGCGAATGTAAAAGTGGGGGCAAGAAGTTCAGCGCATCTGGCACGTATCACTGAAATGGGGCTCGTTCCTTTTCATACCGATGAGCTGAAAGAGCATGTAAAAGATATAGATATTTGCATTAATACCATACCGAGTATGATTTTAAATCAAACGGTACTTTCTAGCATGACACCAAAAACCTTAATATTGGATCTGGCCTCACGTCCCGGGGGAACGGATTTTAAATATGCCGAGAAACAAGGGATTAAAGCACTTCTTGCTCCCGGGCTTCCAGGGATTGTCGCTCCTAAAACAGCTGGGCAAATCCTTGCAAACGTCTTGAGCAAGCTTTTGGCTGAAATACAAGCTGAGGAGGGGAAATAAGGATGTCGTCATTAAAAGGAAAAAGAATCGGGTTTGGGCTGACCGGGTCGCATTGCACATATGAAGTGGTTTTCCCGCAAATTGAGGCGTTGGTCAACGAAGGAGCTGAAGTCCGTCCGGTTGTCACATTTAATGTGAAATCCACAAATACCCGATTTGGAGAGGGCGCAGAATGGGTTAAAAAAATTGAAGACCTGACTGGATATGAGGCCATTGATTCGATTGTAAAGGCAGAACCTCTTGGGCCGAAGCTGCCCCTTGACTGCATGGTCATTGCGCCTTTAACAGGCAATTCAATGAGCAAGCTGGCAAATGCCATGACGGACAGCCCGGTGCTGATGGCGGCAAAAGCGACAATCCGAAACAATCGGCCTGTCGTTCTGGGTATCTCGACAAATGATGCTCTTGGTTTAAACGGAACAAATTTAATGAGGCTCATGTCAACAAAAAATATCTTTTTTATTCCATTCGGGCAAGACGATCCCTTTAAAAAACCGAATTCAATGGTAGCCAAAATGGATCTGCTACCGCAAACGATTGAAAAGGCACTCATGCACCAGCAGCTTCAGCCGATTCTAGTTGAGAATTATCAGGGAAATGACTAAATTTACAGAAAATCTTTCCCAAACTAAAAAATTCGGTCATCACCTGCATATTCTATGGTAAAATAAAACGTAAAATCATAGTCAAATCAATTCAATGAAGCTGATTGGCGGAAGGAGTTTTACAGATGGGAAGAGGTTTACACGTAGCTGTTGTCGGAGCGACAGGGGCTGTGGGACAACAAATGCTTAAAACACTTGAAGACAGAAACTTTGAAATGGACACACTTACATTGCTATCTTCAAAACGCTCTGCGGGGACAAAAGTCACGTTTAAAGGCCGAGAGCTGACTGTTCAGGAAGCTTCTCCTGAGAGCTTTGAAGGGGTAAATATTGCTTTGTTCAGCGCCGGCGGAAGCGTATCACAAGCATTGGCACCAGAAGCTGTAAAACGCGGCGCTATTGTTATAGATAATACGAGCGCGTTCCGCATGGATGAAAATACACCGCTTGTTGTGCCAGAAGTGAATGAGGCAGACTTGCATGAACACAATGGCATTATTGCCAATCCAAACTGCTCTACAATCCAAATGGTTGCGGCACTTGAACCGATCCGCAAAGCATATGGCTTAAACAAAGTCATCGTATCAACTTACCAGGCAGTATCAGGAGCGGGTAATGAAGCTGTAAAAGAGCTTTACAGCCAAACACAGGCGATTTTAAATAAAGAAGAAATAGAGCCTGAGATCATGCCTGTAAAAGGTGACAAAAAACACTATCAAATCGCCTTCAACGCGATTCCGCAAATCGATAAATTCCAAGATAACGGCTATACGTTTGAGGAAATGAAAATGATAAATGAAACGAAAAAAATCATGCACATGCCTGACCTTCAAGTAGCGGCTACATGTGTGAGACTGCCAATCCAAACTGGACACTCAGAGTCCGTCTACATCGAAATAGACCGTGATGACGCTACAGTTGAAGATATTAAAAATCTATTGCAAGAAGCTCCGGGCGTGACACTTCAGGATGATCCAAGCCAGCAGCTTTATCCGATGCCTGCTGATGCTGTCGGCAAAAACGACGTGTTTGTAGGCCGCATCCGCAAAGACTTGGACAGAGCAAACGGTTTTCATTTATGGGTTGTTTCTGATAACCTATTAAAAGGCGCGGCATGGAACTCTGTTCAAATTGCAGAAAGCCTGAAAAAACTAAACCTCGTATAAAAGAGAGAATTTTCTAAAGACGAATAGAAGAGAGTAAGGCGCTATCAGCCTGCTCTCTTCTGTTACGTCCGAATAATTTGGAGTGAAAACAGTGAAGATAATTGTTCAAAAGTTCGGCGGAACATCAGTAAAAGATGATAAAGGCCGCAAACTGGCTTTAGGGCATATTAAAGAAGCAATCAGTGAAGGATATAAGGTTGTCGTTGTCGTTTCAGCGATGGGCCGAAAAGGAGACCCGTATGCAACAGATTCTTTGCTCGGGCTGCTTTACGGCGATCAGTCAGCGATTTCTCCTAGGGAGCAGGATTTGCTTTTATCTTGCGGAGAGACTATTTCCTCTGTCGTCTTTACAAGCATGCTGCTTGATAACGGTGTGAAAGCAGCTGCGCTGACAGGGGCTCAGGCTGGCTTTTTAACGAATGATCAGCATACCAATGCGAAAATCATTGAAATGAAACCGGAGCGTTTATTCAGTGTGCTCGCCAATCATGATGCGGTAGTCGTCGCAGGCTTCCAGGGCGCAACTGAAAAGGGTGATACAACAACAATCGGCAGAGGGGGCAGCGATACGTCTGCAGCCGCACTCGGAGCAGCTGTTGATGCGGAATACATCGATATTTTCACCGATGTAGAAGGCGTGATGACTGCTGACCCAAGAGTGGTGGAAAATGCAAAACCGCTTCCTGTTGTGACGTATACAGAAATCTGCAACCTGGCGTATCAGGGGGCCAAGGTCATTCATCCGCGTGCGGTGGAAATCGCAATGCAGGCCAAGGTTCCGATCCGCGTCCGTTCGACTTATTCGAATGATAAAGGTACATTGGTGACATCACATCACTCTTCCAAGGTCGGCAGTGATGTTTTTGAAAGGCTGATTACGGGAATCGCCCATGTCAAAGATGTCACGCAGTTCAAAGTGCCTGCGAAAATCGGCCAGTATAACGTTCAGACTGAAGTGTTCAAGGCTATGGCAAATGCTGGAATCAGTGTCGATTTCTTTAACATTACACCTAGTGAAATCGTCTATACGGTAGCCGGAAATAAAACAGAAACAGCTCAGCGTATTTTAATGGATATGGGCTATGATCCAATGGTGACGAGAAACTGCGCGAAGGTATCGGCGGTCGGCGCGGGCATTATGGGTGTTCCCGGTGTTACGTCCAAAATTGTATCGGCTCTTTCAGAAAAAGAAATTCCGATCCTTCAGTCGGCTGACAGCCATACGACGATATGGGTGCTCGTCCATGAAGCGGATATGGTTCCTGCTGTAAACGCTTTGCATGAAGTGTTTGAACTTTCGAAGTAAATGTGATTGAATCATGATGAGGTGAATAAAATGAATTTCGGAAATGTGTCTACAGCGATGATTACACCCTTTGACAATAAAGGGAACGTAGACTTTCAAAAACTGTCTACACTGATTGATTACTTGTTGAAAAACGGAACGGATTCTTTAGTAGTAGCGGGAACAACTGGAGAATCTCCGACCCTTTCAACTGAAGAAAAAATTGCGCTTTTTGAATATACGGTAAAAGAAGTAAACGGACGGGTGCCCGTTATCGCTGGTACTGGAAGCAACAACACGAAAGATTCCATTAAGCTGACAAAAAAAGCTGAGGAAGCGGGCGTGGACGCTGTTATGCTTGTTACCCCGTATTACAATAAACCTTCTCAAGAAGGAATGTACCAGCATTTTAAAGCAATTGCGGCAGAGACATCTCTTCCGGTTATGCTCTATAATGTTCCTGGCCGTACGGTTGCTTCTCTTGCTCCTGAAACGACGATCCGTTTGGCGGCAGACATTCCGAATGTGGTTGCGATTAAAGAAGCGAGCGGAGACCTCGAAGCGATTACAAAAATTATTGCTGAAACACCTGAAGACTTCTATGTCTATTCAGGGGATGACGCTCTGACGCTTCCAATTCTTTCAGTTGGAGGAAGAGGAGTTGTATCAGTGGCGAGCCATATTGCAGGCACTGATATGCAGCAAATGATCAAAAATTATACGAATGGGCAAACAGCTAATGCGGCACTGATCCATCAGAAACTGCTGCCGATTATGAAGGAACTGTTTAAAGCGCCTAATCCTGCTCCAGTCAAAACAGCGCTTCAGCTGAGAGGTCTTGATGTCGGTTCTGTGCGTCTGCCTCTAGTCCCGTTAACTGAGGATGAACGTCTGAGCTTAAGCAGCACGATCAGCGAACTGTAAGAAAATTTCATACAGTGAAACAAACGCGGTCATTCTCACATTCAGCTGAGTTTGACCGTTTCTTTTACATATTGGTTTTCCCTAAACCTTCTGCTTTATCTTGTTTTCTAAATTTACTTTCAGTTATAATAGGAACAAGTGATGATGGACGGGTATGAGACTAGGAGGATATAGATTTTGAAAAAGAAAAATACAGAAAACGTTAGAATTATCGCCCTTGGCGGTGTCGGAGAGATTGGGAAGAACCTTTATGTCATTGAAATTGACTCAGACATATTTGTCGTTGATGCCGGCCTTATGCATCCAGAAAACGAAATGCTCGGTATTGATGTAGTGATTCCTGACATATCATATTTGATTGAACGGGCTGACCGCGTCAAGGCAATCTTTTTAACGCACGGGCACGATGAAAATATCGGCGGCGTTTTTTACTTATTAAACAAGCTGTCCGTTCCAGTGTACGGAACAAAACTGACGCTTGCACTGTTAAGAGAGAAATTAAAACAATATGGACATAACCGAAAAACTGATTTAAGAGAAATTCACTCCAAATCTGTCATTACATTTGAATCAACAAAAGTATCGTTCTTTAGAACGATTCACAGCATTCCTGATTCTGTAGGTGTGAGCTTTAAAACATCACTTGGATCTATTGTATGCACGGGAGACTTCAAATTTGACCAAACACCTGCACTTAATCAGACGTGCGACATTGGCGAGATCGCCAAGATCGGCAATAGCGGCGTGCTCGCTCTGCTTTCTGACAGTGCAAATGCGGAACGGCCGGGTTACACCCCTTCAGAAGCGGCTGTCAGCGGAGAAATTTCGGATGCGCTGTATAATTCACAGAACCGGGTGATTATTGCTGTTTTCGCATCCAATATTAACCGGATTCAGCAAGTCATTCATGCAGCGGCTCAAAATGGCAGAAAGATTGCCGTAGCCGGAAAAAATCTTCAATCTGTCCTGCAGCTCGCGAGAAAGTTAGGATACATTGAAGCAGATGATGAATTGTTTATTTCTGTACAGGATGTCAAAAAATATCCGAAGCGCGAAGTGGCCATTATTACAGCCGGAAGCCAAGGTGAACCATTAGCTGCTTTGACAAGAATGGCAAACAAAGCTCACAAACAGCTGAACATTGAAGAAGGGGATACGGTGGTCATTGCGTCAACTCCGATTCCCGGGCAGGAACTCATTTACTCTAAAACAGTAGATCTTCTTGCAAGAGCCGGTGCACAAGTCATCTTTGCCCAAAAGCGTGTTCATGTATCAGGCCACGGCTCACAAGAAGAGTTAAAGCTGATGATCAACCTGCTTAAACCAAAATATTTGATTCCTGTAAACGGCGAATACAGAATGCAAAAAGCTCATTCAAAAATCGCTGAAGAAACCGGCATGAAGCGCAGTGACATCTTCTTAATTGAAAAAGGAGACGTTGTTGAATTCCGCGGCCAAAACGTAAAAATTGGGGATAAAGTTCCTTACGGCAATATTTTAATTGATGGTTTAGGTGTCGGTGATATCGGCAATATCGTATTGAGAGACCGCCGCTTGCTTTCACAGGACGGAATTTTAATCGTTGTCATTACACTTGATAAACAAAAGAAACATCTTGTATCAGGACCAGAAATTATCACTCGCGGCTTTGTTTATGTAAGAGAGTCTGAAGGTCTTATCGTACAGGCTACTGAGCTTGTCCGGTCTATCGTGACAGAAGCGACTGAAACATCAAATGTCGAATGGTCAACGCTGAAGCAGGCAATGCGGGATGCTTTGAACCAATTCCTTTATGAAAAAACGAAACGTAAACCGATGATCATCCCAATTATTATGGAAGTATAATGACTGACTAAAGGCCGGAGCTGCTCCGGTCTTTATTTTTTGTCCTTCAAGCCGGGATTGAATGAAGTATCTTTGTTCATAATACAAAGAGAAACTCGGAAAGGATGAAAGCGAGATGGATCATCGTATGGAAAACACAGAAGAAGAGCGTCCTGAAAAAAATGATGCGAAGGACAGCATTATGAATAAAATACAGCAGCTTGGTGAAACGACGCTTCCTCAGCTGCCCCAAGATACAAATATTCATTGTCTGACCATTATCGGACAAATTGAAGGCCATGTTCAGCTTCCTCCGCAAAACAAAACAACAAAATATGAACATGTCATCCCGCAGATTGTGGCAATTGAACAAAATCCCAAAATTGAAGGCTTGCTGATCATATTAAATACTGTCGGAGGAGATGTTGAAGCTGGTCTTGCCATAGCGGAAATGCTTGCATCTTTATCGAAACCGACCGTTTCTATCGTGCTTGGCGGGGGGCATTCAATCGGCGTTCCGATTGCTGTATCCTGTGATTACAGCTATATCGCCGAAACAGCAACGATGACGATTCATCCAGTTAGGCTCACCGGGCTGGTCATCGGGGTGCCGCAAACGTTTGAATACCTGGATAAGATGCAAGAAAGAGTTGTTAAATTTGTGACAAGCCATTCCAATATAACCGAAGAGAAGTTTAAAGAGCTAATGTTTTCAAAAGGAAACTTAACACGCGATATCGGAACAAATGTAGTCGGTAAGGATGCAGTTAAATACGGATTGATCGATCACGCAGGCGGTGTCGGACAGGCAATCAATAAACTGAATGAGCTCATCGATGAAGCAAGGAAAGAAGAAGGACGGATGATTCAATGATTCTTTATACCGTGATGCCGCAGGAAATTGTGTTTGCAGAACAGAACCAAGAGACAAGCGCACATGAGCAAATTGAATATAAAGGTGTACCGCTTCTAGTCGAAATGAAAGGGAATGAAGCGGAAGTCATTCAAATCATGAGCACCAATCCAATGCATTTTCTGCATCCGGACATTTCACCGGGACAAAAGCTGAAATTAAACGTATAAGAATCCAACCCTTTTTTAAGGGCAAAATATGCTATAATAGGGGAATCCTACAGAAAAAACGCAGCCTGTAAACGGCTGCTTTCTTCATTATGTATGAACTTACATTTTTTAACGCAGTAAGGTGATGAGTGTGGCAAAGAAAAAACGAAAATCAAGAAAAAAACAGGCGAAACAGCTCAATATAAAATACGAGCTCAACGGATTGCTGTGTATAGCCATTTCAATTATCGCAATCTTGCAGCTGGGGGTAGTCGGGCAAACGTTTATCTATTTGTTCCGCTTTTTTGCTGGAGAGTGGTTTATTTTATGCTTGTTAGGTTTATTGGCGTTAGGAGTCTCGCTGTTTTGGAAGAAGAAAACCCCAAGCCTTTTAACGAGACGAAAGGCCGGGTTGTACTGTATCATCGCAAGCATATTGCTGCTTTCTCATGTGCAGCTATTTAAAAATTTGACGCACAAAGGGTCTATTGAGTCCGCAAGCGTGGTGCGCAATACGTGGGAATTGTTTTTAATGGACATGAATGGCAGCTCTGCTTCACCTGATTTAGGCGGAGGGATGATCGGTGCGCTGCTGTTTGCGGCTTCACACTTTTTGTTTGCGTCGACTGGTTCTCAGATCATGGCGATTGTCATGATTTTGATCGGAATGATCTTAGTCACAGGACGCTCACTGCAAGAAACACTAAAAAAGTGGATGAGCCCGATTGGACGTTTTATAAAAGAGCAATGGTTAGCATTTATTGATGATATGAAATCCTTCAAATCAAATATGCAGTCATCGAAAAAAACGAAAGCACCGAGCAAAAAACAAAAACCGGCCCGCAAAAAACAGCAAATGGAACCGGAGCCTCCTGATGAAGAGGGGGATTATGAAACAGTATCGCCTCTTATTCATTCAGAGCCGATTATCTCAAGCTTTTCTGATCGTAATGAAGAGGAAGAGTCTCCAGTTATAGAAAAGCGCGCCGAACCTGTGTCGAAGCCGCTTCAGGACATCCAACCGGAGACAGGTGATCAGGAAACTGTTTCTGCTCCTCCTATGACCTTTACAGAGCTCGAAAATAAGGATTACGAGATGCCGTCACTGGATTTGCTGGCAGATCCGAAGCATACCGGCCAGCAGGCTGATAAAAAGAATATTTATGAAAATGCGAGAAAGCTTGAACGCACATTCCAAAGCTTTGGCGTAAAGGCGAAAGTCACACAGGTTCATCTCGGACCGGCCGTAACAAAATATGAAGTATATCCTGATGTCGGAGTGAAGGTTAGCAAAATTGTCAATTTAAGCGATGATTTAGCGCTTGCGCTTGCTGCGAAGGATATCAGGATCGAAGCGCCTATACCAGGCAAATCAGCAATCGGAATTGAAGTTCCAAACGCAGAAGTGGCAATGGTTTCGCTGAAAGAAGTGCTGGAGTCTAAATTGAATGACAGACCGGATGCGAAGCTGTTAATTGGACTCGGCCGCAATATTTCAGGTGAAGCTGTATTGGCTGAGTTAAACAAGATGCCCCACCTTTTGGTCGCAGGCGCAACCGGTAGCGGGAAAAGTGTCTGTGTCAACGGCATTATTACAAGTATTTTAATGCGGGCGAAACCGCATGAAGTGAAAATGATGATGATCGATCCTAAAATGGTAGAGCTAAATGTCTACAACGGGATTCCGCATTTGCTTGCTCCTGTTGTAACCGATCCGAAAAAAGCGTCGCAGGCTTTGAAAAAGGTTGTCAATGAAATGGAGCGGCGGTACGAATTATTTTCTCATACGGGTACAAGAAATATTGAAGGATACAATGATTATATAAAACGCGCCAACAATGAAGAAGGAGCGAAACAGCCAGAGCTGCCTTATATTGTTGTCATTGTGGACGAGCTAGCCGATCTCATGATGGTCGCTTCATCTGATGTGGAAGATTCGATTACGAGATTGTCCCAAATGGCGCGGGCTGCCGGCATCCATCTTATTATTGCGACACAGCGGCCATCGGTGGATGTTATCACAGGGGTGATCAAAGCGAACATTCCGTCACGAATCGCGTTCAGCGTATCTTCACAGACGGATTCAAGGACCATTCTTGACATGGGTGGCGCTGAGAAGCTTCTTGGCCGCGGCGATATGCTGTTTTTACCTGTAGGGGCTAACAAACCTGTCCGTGTGCAGGGAGCATTTTTGTCGGATGACGAAGTGGAGAAGGTCGTCGACCATGTGATTACGCAGCAGAAAGCGCAATATCAAGAAGAAATGATTCCTGAGGAGACAACAGAAACTCATTCCGAGGTTACTGATGAACTTTATGATGAAGCTGTTGAATTAATCGTCGGCATGCAGACGGCATCTGTTTCAATGCTGCAAAGAAGATTCAGAATCGGCTATACGAGAGCGGCGCGCCTGATTGACGCAATGGAGGAACGCGGTGTTGTCGGACCGTATGAAGGCAGCAAACCTAGGGAAGTATTATTATCAAAAGAGAAATATGATGAGCTCTCTTCTTAATGAAGGGAGTTCCGCTTTCTGTAGTTGCCAATAATAACATTATGTAAACTGATCACCTTTCTATTTATTTTTTCGACAAAACATGATATAGTTGTCCCAATTGTTCAATAATTTTTATCGAAAGTGGTTTACGGAGGGGAAACATGTCTACAAAAGCTGATAATCGGCACTTGTATTTGAAAGTAATTGAACGAATTAAAGAGGATATAAAAAATGGGATCTACACTGAGAAGGAAAAGCTGCCTTCTGAATTTGAGCTTTCCAAAAAGCTTGGTGTCAGCAGAGCGACGCTAAGAGAAGCCTTGCGGATACTGGAAGAAGAGCATGTGATTATCAGAAGGCATGGTGTAGGCACTTTTGTCCATTCTAAGCCGTTATTTCTTTCGGGCATTGAACAGCTAAACAGTGTAACGAAGATGATAGAACAGGCGAATATGACCCCTGGCACGATTTTTCTATCATCACAAGTGCTTATGCCGTCTGAAGATGATACGAAGAGATTTCATTTGGCAGAAGGGCAAGAACTTTTTTACCTTGAACGAGTCAGGACAGCTGACGGACAGCCGATTGTGTATTGTATAGACAAAATTCCGATGAATATTTTGCCGAATTCTTTTTCTCATCAGCAAGAATCTATGTTTGACCTGCTTGAGAAAAATTCAGGCTCCGTAATCAGCTATGCAGTAACTGATATAGAACCGATCGGCTATCACGATACCATTTCTCCCGTACTTGAATGCGATCCGGAAACAGCTCTTTTGCTGTTAAAACAAACCCATTACGATCAGCACGATAAACCGGTGCTTTATTCTTTAAATTATTTTAGAGCGGATAAATTCAGATTTCATGTTTTGCGTAAACGATTCTAAAAACGGACGCCTGTATGTGTCTGTTTTTTTATTTGCACTGATTCATGTTTCTTTGTACATACTTTCATTCCGGTTAACGCACTATATAAGAGATGACAAGAAAGTGAATGGGTGAAAATGTTGAGAGAGAAAAATGGAATGAAAAATATTATTGCATTGTCTTCCGTCCCGCTTGTGATGACACTCGGGAACTCCATGCTGATTCCTGTTCTTCCGATGATGGAGAAAAAGCTGTCTGTGACTTCATTTCAAGTATCTTTAATCATTACTGTATATTCA
Organism: Bacillus sp. LM 4-2; assembly: GCF_000978495.1. Lineage (NCBI taxonomy): Bacteria > Bacillati > Bacillota > Bacilli > Caryophanales > Bacillaceae > Bacillus > Bacillus sp. LM 4-2. The sequence goes on from NZ_CP011101.1 coordinate 1,729,547, forward strand.
GTAGTAGCAATTATTTGCATTCCGATTGCCGGATATTTGTCGGATCGTTTCGGGAGAAAAAAAATATTGCTTCCATGCCTCCTCATTGCAGGATTGGGGGGAGCCGTAGCTGCTTTTGCCTCGACCTATATGAAAAATCCTTATGCTATGATCTTGGCGGGGCGGGTTCTTCAGGGCATTGGTTCTGCAGGTGCCGCTCCGATCGTCATGCCGTTTATCGGCGACTTGTTTAAAGGAGACGATGAAAAGGTCAGCGCTGGTCTTGGCGATATTGAAACCGCCAACACGTCAGGGAAGGTACTGAGTCCCATACTTGGAGCCTTACTGGCTTCTTGGTATTGGTTTGTACCGTTTTGGTTTATTCCGTTTTTCTGTTTGATCAGCTTTTTGCTCGTATTGTTTTTGGTGGCCAAGCCTGAAGAAGATGAAGATGCGCCTGCTGTTTCTGAGTTTATTAAGAGTGTGAAGAAAATTTTTAAACAGGATGGTCGCTGGCTTTATACGGTCTTCATTATCGGGTGTGTCATTATGTTTTTGTTATTTGGCGTATTATTTTATTTATCAGATACGCTGGAGAACAAGTATGCTATTGACGGAGTAGCTAAAGGCGGATTACTGGCAATCCCACTTTTGTTTTTGTCAACCAGTTCTTTTATAGCTGGCAAAAAGATCGGTAAAGATAAAGGCCGAATGAAATTTTGCGTTGTTACAGGAATGATTCTGTTAACCCTTTCGTTTATTGCCTTGTGGTGGAACCACAGTTTTTATTTTTTATTTGTCTTTTTAAGCTTTGGCGGGATTGGGATTGGAATGGCTCTTCCTGCTTTAGATGCATTAATAACCGAAGGGATTGAAAGTGAACAATGCGGAACCATTTCCTCCTTCTACAATAGCATGCGCTTTATAGGAGTAGCTCTCGGTCCACCTGTTTTTGCTGCATTAATGTCTAATGCAAACTGGATTATTTTCATACTCTCGGCGTTTTGCAGCATCGTTTCTTTATTTTTAGTGCTCTTTACTGTAGATGCTAAAAAAAGTGAAGAAGAAGAAAAAAACTTAGGGACGGTCTAGCCAACCGTCTTTTTTTGCGCTTCCTTGCACAGTTTACAACTGTACCTATACAGCATGCGGAGGTTATTGTTTCCTTATAAATCCTACAGTTGCTATAATTACATGAAAGAGTGTTTCTGCGGATGCTGAAAATTGGTCATAATACATACTAATTAAGAAATGAACGAAGGAGGTTCCATATGTCATATGTTAATGAACTCAAATCAAAGCACGGCGGTTTAACCGCACATATTGTAAAAACAGAAAAATTCAAAACCGTCTCGCTTATTTTTAAGATGCTTGCGCCGCTGACAAAGGATCAAGTCACCAAAAGAGCGCTTCTCCCGCATGTGCTTCTTCGCGGAACGAAAAGCCATCCGAAAACCGCAGAATTGCGTTCATACTTGGATGAGCTGTACGGCACGTCAGTATCGGCTGATCTTACGAAAAAAGGAGAGCGGCACGTCATTACGTTCAGGCTTGAAATTCCGAATGAAAAATATTTAAAAGACCAAACGCCGCTACTTGAGAAAGGGCTCCAGCTTCTCGCAGAAATCGTCTTTTCACCTGCTTTGGAGGGAGACGCTTTTCAGTCACAATATGTGGCTCAAGAAAAACGGACGCTTAAGCAAAGAATCCAAGCCGTCTATGATGATAAAATGCGCTATTCGAATTTAAGGCTGATACAGGAAATGTGCAAAAATGAGCCTTACGCGCTTCATGTCAATGGTGAAATCGACGATGTCGATGACATTACGGCAGAGCAATTATACGAAACATACCAAAGCGCTATCCAAAAAGACCAGCTTGATTTATATGTAGTTGGCGATGTGGACAGTAACCAGGTACATTCGGCAATTGATAAGTATTTCAAAACAGAAGAGCGAACTCTTGGCACGATTGAAAACAATCACGCTGATGAAAAAGTTCAGCCAAAAGAAGTAATTGATGAAGAGGATGTCAAGCAAGGAAAACTGAATATCGGCTACCGCACCAGCATCACTTATACAGATCAGGATTATCCTGCTTTACAAGTGTTTAACGGATTGTTCGGCGGATTCTCTCATTCTAAACTTTTCATTAATGTTCGGGAAAAAGCCAGTCTTGCTTACTACGCGGCTTCGCGTATAGAAAGTTTTAAAGGCTTGTTAATGGTGATGTCAGGCATTGAAGTGAAAAATTTTGAACAGGCGGTTTCGATTATTGCTGAGCAATTCCAGGCAATGAAAAATGGCGATTTCAGTGAGCAGGATATAGCACAGACAAAGGCCGTTATTCGAAATCAAGTGCTGGAAACGATTGATACAGCATACGGTTTATCTGAGTTTTTATATCAGCAGGCCGCTGCTCAAGTCGAGATTCCTATCGAAGACTTTCTTGCCAATATTGAGAATGTCACAAAAGAGGATATCATTAAAGCCGGCGAAAAGATTCAGCTTGATACGACTTATTTCTTAAAAGGGACGGAGGGTGCATCTTGATCAAACCAATCGAATATGAACAGCTTCAGGAGACGCTGTATCATGAAAAAATGTCCAACGGCCTTGATGTTTACGTTTTGCCGAAAAAAGGCTTCAACAAGACATATGCGGTCTTTACAACAAAGTACGGCTCGATAGATAACCGGTTTGTCCCTTTAGGTAAAAACGAGATGGTTCACGTGCCGGACGGGATTGCTCACTTTCTTGAGCACAAGCTGTTTGAGAAAGCGGACGGAGACGTTTTTCAAGATTTCAGTAAACAGGGGGCTTCTGCCAATGCGTTTACGTCATTTACAAGAACGGCTTACCTTTTCTCAAGCACATCAAATGTTGAACGCAATTTAGAGACGCTTATCGATTTTGTACAGGACCCATATTTTACTGAAAAAACGGTTGAAAAGGAAAAAGGGATTATCGGGCAGGAGATTAATATGTACGACGATAACCCTGATTGGAGGCTTTACTTCGGGGTCATTGAAAATATGTACAAAGAGCATCCTGTCAGAATTGACATAGCGGGAACAGTGGAAAGCATTTCACATATTACAAAAGACCTTCTTTATGAATGCTATGAAACGTTTTATCACCCGAGTAACATGCTCCTTTTCATTGTCGGACCTGTAGATCCTGAAGCGATTATTTCTCAGGTAAGAGAAAACCAGGGGAAAAAGCCGTATACTGATCAGCCGGAGATCAAACGGGAAGAAGTGAAAGAGCAAGAAGCGGTTTTCAGAAAAGAAAAAGAGATCAAAATGAACGTGCAGGGACCGAAATGCCTTGTCGGGCTGAAATCAAAAAATCCGTTTAAATTAGGCAAAGAGCTCTTAAAGCATGAACTTTCAATGAACTTATTGCTTGAAGCTCTTTTTGGCAAAAGCTCTGCCCAATATGAATCACTTTATGAAAAAGGATATATTGACGAAACGTTCAGCTTTGATTTTACTGCTGAATATGGGTTCGGTTTTGCGGCGATCGGCGGAGATACGCCTGAGCCTGATCAATTGGCTGAAGACATTTCAAGCATGCTTTTGCGCGCCGGTGAACTGATTACTGCTGAAAAGATTGAACTTGCCAGAAAGAAAAAGATCGGCACATTCTTAAAAGCGCTGAATTCCCCTGAATACATCGCCAATCAATTTACCCGTTATGCGTTCTTGGATATGAGCCTGTTTGACGTTGTAACCGTACTCGAGCAGATTACCCTCGAGGATGTCCAGAACGTAATACAAGAGGAAATTGCTGCAGACAGACTGACTGTCTGCAAGGTTGTTCCTAAATCATAAACAAAACATCCCTCCAGTGTGAGGGGTGTTTTTCTGCGGAAAGAAGGAAAGAGGATGAACAAAACAGCACTAATCACCGGAGCAAGCGGCGGCATTGGCAAAAGCATCAGCGAAACCCTTGCAGCTAGAGGGTACAATCTGCTGCTGCATTACAATACAAATCAAAACGCGGCAGCGGAGCTTGCTGAAAAACTAAGTGAGATGTTTGGCGTAAATGCTGAGATATTACAAGCTGATCTGTCCGCGCAAGATGGGGCAGATAAGCTGACAAGTTCAATTGTTCAGCCGATTGATGCGATTGTTTTAAACAGCGGAAGAAGCCATTTTGGGCTGATTACGGATGTAGATAACGCAACGGTCCAGGAAATGGTTCAGCTTCATGTGGCGAGTCCGTATATGCTGACGAGAAACCTTCTGCCAGGCATGATTCGGAATAAATCGGGAGCGATTGTGGCTGTCAGCTCGATTTGGGGAGAGACTGGAGCATCCTGTGAAGTGCTGTACAGCATGGCAAAAGGAGCTCAGCATTCATTTGTAAAAGGATTGGCTAAGGAGCTGGCGCCAAGCGGAATCAGAGTAAACGCCGTAGCGCCGGGCGCAGTTGATACAAATATGATGAATCAATTTACCCCGGCTGAAAAAGAAGAGATCGCTGATGAGATTCCGATCGGCCGGCTGGCCCGGCCGCAAGAAATTGCGGAGGCAACAGCTTTTCTCCTGTCTGAAAAAGCGTCATATATCACCGGCCAAATTCTGTCGGTGAATGGCGGCTGGCACTGCTGATCCGAAAATATTCGGTGTATAGTTTCTTTTGCGAAGGACACAATAATCTTGTAACTTCACATGAAATGGAGGAAACAAGCATGTCAGTATTAGAAAACTGGGATAGCTGGAAAAACTTCCTTGGCGACCGTCTGAACTATGCGCAAGATAAAGGTATGAGCCAGGATACGATTACAGATCTTGCGACAGAAATCGGCAGCTACTTGGCTAATGAAGTGGAATCTAAGAACGAGCAGGAAAAAGTGCTGGCAGATCTTTGGAGTGTAGCATCAAAAGATGAACAGCACGCCATTGCCAATATGATGGTTAAGCTTGTTGAAAATAACAGCACTCACTAGGAAGAGAGGGATTTTTCCTCTCTTTTTTATGTTTTCCTCATCACAGCAACATTCTTCTTTCTAATTAGAGAAAAATGCTTTATGATAAAGGAAGGTAAAATTTTGCCACAATGAAGGGGGTATATCATTTGGCAAAGCTCGAATGGTATTTTGAATATGAAATTCAAGTGAACCGCCCCGGACTGCTCGGGGATATTTCATCTCTTCTTGGGATGCTTTCTATCAACATCGTAACGATAAACGGCGTCGATCTTTCCAGAAGGGGAATGCTCCTCAGGTGCCGCCATATAGATCAAATTAAACGATTAGAATCAATCTTAAAAACGATGGAAACAATTAAAGTAACGAAGCTTAGAGAACCGAGGCTTCGCGACCGTCTTGCCGTACGCCACGGCCGTTATATTCAACGGGATGCCGATGACAAGAAAACGTTCCGCTTTGAACGGGACGAGCTTGGCTTATTAGTCGATTTTATGGCCGAATTGTTCAAAAAAGAAGGCCATAAATTAATCGGAATCAGAGGTATGCCGCGTGTCGGGAAAACGGAATCGATTGTAGCCTCTAGTGTGTGTGCAAGCAAAAGGTGGCTGTTTGTGTCATCAACCTTGCTGAAGCAGACGATAAGAAGCCAGCTGATTGCCGATGAATACAGCACTGAAAATGTCTTTATCGTTGACGGAATTGTGTCAACACGAAGAGGATCGGAACGCCATCTCCAGCTGGTCCGAGAAATCATGCGGCTTCCGGCAACAAAAGTGGTGGAGCATCCGGACATATTCGTTCAAAATACAGAGTATACACTAGATGACTTTGATTATATTATTGAACTGAGAAATGACCCTGATGAGGTTATTACATATGAACATGCCGAGGAACCCCAAATGTTTGATCAATCCGGGTTTTCAAGCTTTGATTTTTAAAATTGGAAGGTGTTTGTTGTGACTGAACTAGGAATCCGGCTCAAAGAAGCCAGAGAGGAAAAAGCAATGTCATTGGATGATCTCCAAGCGGCAACAAAGATTCAAAAAAGGTATTTAACCGCCTTGGAGGAAGGAAACTATGACATTATTCCGGGGAAGTTTTATGTTCGGGCATTCATCAAGCAATATGCAGAAGCCGTTGGGCTTGATGCGGATCAGCTGTTTGAGGAGCATAAAAAAGATATCCCTAATACGTATCATGATGATGTGTCTGAAAAGATCTCCGGCATGAATCTTCAAAAGGAAATGCCAAAGCCAGCATCTAAGGCGCTGGAGCTGCTGCCAACGATACTTGTTATTCTCGGCGTGATTGTCGTGATTGCCATTGTGTACGCGATCATTCAGTTTGCGAATCACAAAAGCAGTGATTATCACAATGCGGCATCAGAAAAAGCAATTACGCAAAGTGAGAGCAAGTACGAAATCCCTAAAGATTCAACGCTGAAAGAGAATCAAAAGAACAGCTCTGAAAAAGAGACAGACACTAAAAAAGAAACGAAAGAAAACGAAAATAAGAAAGAAGAAAATGACAGTGATAAGCTGGAGATTAAAGCTGCTGGCACTGAAGGATCGTTAACGACTTATGAAGTGTCCGGCGCTGATAAAATCGAGCTGGAACTGAAGGCATCAGACAGCTCCTGGATTCGAGTGCGCGATGAAAACAGCAGCTCTTTAAAAGAAGGAACGCTGAAAAAAGACGAAACCTATAAAAAAGACATAACTGATCAGAAACAAGTTGATATCCGCACCGGATATGCACCTAATCTGAAAATAAAAATCAACGGTAAGGTTCTTTCATATGAACTTGATCCGAAAAAAGTGATGGCACAAACCATAAAGATTGTAAATAAAAAGGAAGAAAAGTCATCTTAATTACCAGATGACTTTTCTTCACGTCCGAGTATGAAATTGGAGGGGCTTTATGTTTAACTTACCAAATAAAATCACACTAGCTAGAATCGCATTAATCCCAATCTTCATGATTATCATGCTGGCGCCGTTTGACTGGGGCAGGCTCGAAGTTGGAGACGAATCGATCCCGGTCGCACATTTGGCGGGGGCCATTCTATTTATTATTGCATCTACAACAGACTGGGTGGACGGGTATTATGCCCGAAAATTAAATCTCGTAACAAACTTCGGGAAATTTCTTGATCCGCTTGCGGACAAACTGCTCGTATCCGCAGCGTTAATTATCCTTGTTCAATTTGATCTCGCTCCAGCTTGGATGGTCATTGTGATTATCAGCAGGGAGTTTGCCGTGACAGGTTTAAGGCTTGTCTTAGCCGGAACAGGAGAAGTCGTAGCTGCTAACATGCTTGGTAAAATCAAAACCTGGGCACAGATTATTGCGGTATCTGCATTGCTTCTTCATAATCTTCCATTTGAACTTGTGTCATTCCCGTTTGCAGACTTGGCGCTGTGGGTAGCCGTCTTCTTTACTGTCGTCTCAGGCTGGGAATATTTCTCTAAAAATTGGGAAGCGTTAAAAACATCTAACTAAGAAAGAAGGACTTCGTCATGGAATTTCCAAAAAAAGCAGAAATAATTGCAGTCGGTTCAGAGTTGCTGCTTGGTCAAATCGCCAATACAAATGCTCAATTTATCAGCAAACAGCTCGCTGAAATCGGGGTCAACGTATTTTATCATACAGCGGTCGGAGATAACCCGGAGCGGCTGAAGCAGGTCATCCGCATTGCTGAAGAACGCTCTGACTTCATTATTTTTTCAGGAGGGCTTGGACCCACAAAAGATGATCTGACGAAAGAAACGATTGCAAATACGCTGGGACGTCCGCTTGTGTTAAATGATGAGGCATTCCAATCCATTGAGGACTATTTCAAACGAACAAAACGCACGATGTCACCTAATAACCGAAAACAGGCGCTTGTGATCGAAGGCTCTGACGTGCTGGCGAATCACTTTGGAATGGCCCCGGGAATGCTCACAGAGCATGAATCGCGCTATTATATGCTTCTTCCTGGACCGCCGAGCGAATTGCGTCCAATGTTTGAAAACGAGGCAAAGCCTCTTCTGCTGAAAAAGATGGGTTCAAATGAAAAAATTGTGTCAACTGTTCTTCGCTTTTTCGGTATCGGTGAATCTCAGCTTGAAGCCGATTTGGAAGATATTATTGATGCACAAACCAATCCGACAATTGCGCCTTTGGCGGCTGATGGAGAGGTGACGCTGCGTCTGACAGCCAAACACGCCGATGAAAAGGAAACAGAGCGTCTGTTAAAAGAAACAGAGGCCGTTATCTTAGAGCGTGTCGGTGAATTTTTCTATGGTTACGATGATACTTCTCTTGTAAAAGAGCTATCTATAGCATGTAAGGAAAAAGGCATAACAATTTCTGCGGCAGAAAGCTTTACCGGAGGGCTGTTTTCTGAATGGCTGACGGATCATAGCGGTGCCTCAAAATTATTTGCCGGGGGCGTTGTTTGCTATACAAACGACGTGAAGCAGAATGTGCTTGGTGTCAAGAAGGAAACATTAGATCGTTTTGGGGCGGTCAGCAAGGAGTGCGCATCCGAACTGGCTAAGGGTGTTCAAAAACTCACTGGCAGCGATATCGGCATTAGCTTTACTGGTGTAGCAGGACCTGATGCTCAAGAAGGGCATGAGCCTGGGCATGTGTTTATCGGCATTTCCGCAAATGGTAAAGAAGAGGTTCACGAGTTTCACTTTGCGGGCTCCAGAACGGGGATCAGAAAACGCGGCGCTAAATACGGCTGCCATTTAATCTTAAAGCTTTTAGAGCAAAAATAATATTTTCAGCACATTATCCTCCTAAGAAAACATGATTTCTCTGATACATTATGATATTTTGATAGGAATCACGCCAAGAAAAAATCCGAATATGCGTTCGCTTTTTTCTTGGCAAATCCCTTCAAACAGGGTATAGTATATGTAGTGGTAACATAAAGGAGGAAAAAATAGAATGAGTGATCGTCAGGCAGCCTTAGATATGGCTCTTAAACAAATAGAAAAACAGTTCGGCAAAGGTTCCATTATGAAACTGGGAGAAAAGACAGATACAAGAATTTCTACTGTACCAAGCGGCTCCCTCGCTCTTGATACAGCACTGGGAATTGGCGGATATCCTCGCGGACGGATTATTGAAGTATACGGTCCTGAAAGCTCAGGTAAAACAACTGTGGCGCTTCATGCGATTGCTGAAGTTCAGCAGCAGGGCGGACAAGCCGCGTTTATCGATGCGGAGCATGCGTTAGATCCGGTATACGCGCAAAAGCTCGGTGTTAACATCGAAGAGCTTTTACTGTCTCAGCCTGACACAGGCGAGCAGGCGCTTGAAATTGCGGAAGCATTGGTTCGAAGCGGGGCAGTTGACATTGTCGTTGTCGACTCTGTAGCCGCTCTCGTTCCGAAAGCGGAAATTGAAGGCGACATGGGAGATTCGCATGTCGGTTTACAAGCACGCTTAATGTCTCAAGCGCTTCGTAAGCTTTCAGGGGCCATTAACAAATCGAAGACAATCGCGATTTTCATTAACCAAATTCGTGAAAAAGTCGGTGTTATGTTCGGGAACCCGGAAACAACACCTGGCGGCCGTGCGTTGAAATTCTATTCTTCCGTGCGTCTTGAAGTGCGCCGTGCTGAACAGCTGAAACAAGGCAACGACGTAATGGGGAACAAAACGAAAATCAAAGTCGTGAAAAACAAGGTGGCTCCGCCGTTCCGTACAGCCGAGGTTGACATTATGTACGGAGAAGGCATTTCAAAAGAAGGCGAAATCATTGATCTAGGAACTGAACTTGATATCGTGCAAAAAAGCGGTTCATGGTACTCTTATGAAGAAGAGCGTCTTGGCCAAGGCCGTGAAAATGCAAAACAATTCCTGAAAGAAAATAAAGATATCATGCTGATGATCCAGGAGCAAATTCGCGAACATTACGGCTTGGATAATAACGGAGTAGTGCAGCAGCAAGCTGAAGAGACACAAGAAGAACTCGAATTTGAAGAATAAAAATAAAATAAGTTTCAAATGATACAAAAGGCTGAGTGAAAAACTCAGCTTTTTTGTATTTTGCAAAAAAATGATAAAAATATTGCTTTTTTTGACAACTTTTTTAGGGCTTTATTCGTCTAACAAAACGTGTGCAAAATGGAATTTATTTTGGGAGGAAAAAATGAATGACAAGCCCAACCCGCAGAAGAACTGCGAAACGCAGACGGAGAAAACTAAATAAAAGAGGAAAACTGTTGTTTGGTCTTTTAGCAGTGATGGTTTGCATTACGATTTGGAATGCTCTTCATCGAAATAGTGAAGAAAACGAACCATCTCAAGAAACTGCAGCGGTTTCAAATACCGATCAGAAAAAAGAGGTCAAAAAGAAAACTGCCAAAAAATCAGAGGAACAAATCAAAACAGTGGATCGAAACCAAAAAATCAGCAATTATTTAAAAGAGATCGGTTTCAGCGGAACAGCCATGATTGTCAGAAATGGAGAAATCGTAACAAATAAAGGTTTTGGCTATGCTGACCGTAAACACTACATTCAAAATAATCCATTGACATCTTTTTATGTCGGTTCATCACAAAAAGCGCTGATTGCAACTGCTATTTTGCAGCTTGAGGAAAAGGGGAAACTTCAGACAAGTGATCCGGTAAGCACGTATTTACCTCATTTTCCCAACGGACAAACGATTACTTTGAAGAATCTGCTTACACATACATCGGGGATAAACGGACATATTGAAGGAAACGGCGCCATTACTCCGGACGATTTAATAAAAGATATAGAACTTCAGGGAATCAAACGTCAGCCGGGCGTATGGGACTACAAGGATTCCAACTATTCTGTTCTTGCTTATATTATTGCTGAAGTAAGCGGTGAGCCCTATGAACAGTACATAAAGAATCATATTTTTAAACCTGCGGGAATGACGCATGCAGGCTTTTACAAAACATATGAAAAAGAACCTTATCCTGCCGTCGGGTATAAGATGGAGGGCAGCAAAACAGTTACACCGTATATACCTGATTTATCCCAGCTGTATGGAGCGGGTGATATTTATATGAGCGCTATAGATATGTACAAATTTGACCAAGCGCTGATAGACGGAAAACTGTATTCGCAAAAAAGCTATGAAAAGATGTTTACGCCAGGGAGCAGCTCCACATACGGCATGGGATTTTATGTTGCTCCCGGAAGCTATTCAAACCATGGTGTTATGCCGGGCTTCAATATCTTGAACAGCTTTAGCAAATCTGGGCAAACCATTGTTATTTTGTTCTCAAACATTCAAAATAATGCTAAATTGGGCCAAGTGAACAATAAAATATACCAGCTTCTAAATCAAGAATGATTGGCGATCTTCTTTTGGATGAATTGCATTCGGCACGTGAAAAGAAGACTGGCCTGCAAACGTTAAGATGGCAAGCTTGACAAGTATTTCCGACACATTTACAATGAAGTTGTAACATTTGTTTTTTTAACATGATTGTTAAACCATTTAAACTTGACAAGGGCGATGAACACACTCATTCCCTGTGAAGGTTCTGTATGTTGAGAAAACTAGACAATGTACATGCCGACACTTTTTAAGCAACAACCAAGTTCATAGCAAGAGGAGGTGAAAGTATGACCCCAATTATGATGGTTCTCATCTCCATTTTGCTGATTCTACTCGGTTTAGTTGTTGGCTACTTTGTTCGTAAAACCATTGCCGAAGCGAAAATTGCGGGCGCACGCGGTGCAGCCGAGCAAATTCTTGAAGATGCGAAGCGTGATGCTGAAGCACTGAAAAAAGAAGCTCTGCTTGAAGCAAAGGATGAAATCCACAAACTTCGAATAGATGCTGAACAGGAAGTTCGTGAAAGACGAAATGAGCTTCAAAAACAAGAAAACCGTTTACTCCAAAAGGAGGAAAACCTTGATCGCAAACATGAGGGAATTGATAAACGGGAAGCGATGTTGGAGAAGAAAGATCATTCTCTGAATGAACGACAACAACATATTGAAGAGATGGAAAGCAAAGTGGATGAGATGATTCGTATGCAGCAGTCTGAGTTGGAACGAATTTCGAGTCTGACTCGTGACGAAGCGAAACAAATCATTCTTGAGCGGGTTGAAAACGAGCTTTCACATGACATCGCCATCATGACAAAAGAAACTGAAAACCGTGCGAAAGAAGAGGCGGATAAGAAAGCGAAAAACATTCTTTCACTCGCCTTACAGCGCTGCGCAGCGGACCACGTTGCCGAAACAACGGTATCAGTTGTCAATCTTCCAAATGATGAGATGAAAGGACGTATCATCGGACGGGAAGGGCGTAACATTCGTACGCTTGAAACGCTGACAGGAATTGACCTGATTATTGATGATACGCCTGAAGCTGTCATTCTTTCCGGATTTGATCCGATCAGACGTGAGACAGCCAGAATTGCTCTTGATAAACTCGTTCAGGATGGCCGTATTCATCCGGCACGGATTGAAGAAATGGTTGAAAAATCTCGCCGCGAGGTCGATGACTATATTCGTGAGATGGGTGAGCAAACGACATTTGAGGTTGGCGTTCATGGCCTCCACCCAGATCTCATCAAGATCCTCGGCCGCTTAAAGTTCCGTACAAGCTACGGTCAAAATGTGCTTAAGCATTCCATGGAAGTCGCATTCTTGGCCGGTCTAATGGCATCGGAGCTTGGTGAAGACGCAAAGCTTGCTAAACGTGCGGGTCTTCTTCACGACATCGGGAAAGCAATTGACCATGAAGTAGAAGGAAGCCACGTTGAGATCGGGGTAGAGCTTGCGACCAAATATAAAGAGCACCCAGTCGTGATTAACAGTATTGCATCACACCACGGGGACGAGGAGCCGACTTCCATTATTGCTGTACTGGTAGCTGCAGCAGATGCGCTTTCCGCTGCAAGACCTGGCGCAAGAAGTGAGACGCTCGAGAATTATATTCGAAGACTTGAAAAACTCGAAGAAATTTCTGAGTCCTACGAAGGTGTTGAAAAATCATTTGCCATTCAGGCTGGACGCGAAGTGCGAATTATGGTGAAGCCGGATTCAATTAATGATCTTGAGGCTCATCGACTGGCGCGAGATATCCGCAAGCGAATTGAGGACGAGCTCGATTATCCAGGTCATATTAAGGTGACAGTAATCAGAGAGACTCGAGCCGTAGAGTATGCAAAATAAAGTGATGCGCTAAGCATCACTTTATTTTTTTGACGGCAAGGAATTTTCAAGAAGAAAGGATTTACAAAATGAGAATTTTATTTATCGGAGATGTTGTCGGTTCACCGGGCCGTGACATGGTCAAAGAATATGTACCAAAGCTAAAAACAAAATATAAGCCTCACTTTACCATTATTAATGGTGAAAACGCCGCACATGGAAAAGGCCTGACGGAAAAAATTTATCACAGCTTAATCCAGTCCGGCGCAGATGCAATCACAATGGGGAACCACACATGGGACAAAAAAGAAATATTTGATTTTATAGATGACGTTCCGAACTTGGTTCGCCCGGCAAACTTTCCTGAAGGAACACCGGGGAAAGGGATCACATATGTGAAAGCAAACGGCAAAGAACTAGCAGTCATTAATTTGCAGGGACGTACGTTTTTGCCGCCGCTTGATGACCCGTTTTTAAAAGCGGATGAATTGATCGCAGAAGCTGCGAAAAGAACACCGTACATTTTTATTGACTTTCATGCCGAAGCGACAAGTGAAAAGCTCGCACTTGGCTGGTACACGGATGGACGGGCATCGGCTGTAGTAGGAACTCATACACACGTGCAAACAGCGGATAACCGCATTTTGCCGAAGGGAACGGCATATATTACTGATGTGGGAATGACTGGCCCGTATGACGGTATACTGGGGATGGACAGAGAGACGATTATTAAGCGATTCAAAACGAACCTTCCAGTCCGGTTTACTGTCGCTGAAGGAAAAACAACGCTCAGCGGAGTTGTCATTGACATTGACGATCAAACGAAAAAAGCCGTGAAAATTGAGCGTATTTTAATCAACGATGATCACATGTTCTTTGAATAGTTGAACATATGGTTATTTTATAAAAATATTAAAAAGAAAAGCAGGAATATAGCAACTCCTTAGTGAATATAGTAAAAATGGAAGGTAGCCCGCTATTTTTGAAAAGCATTGTGGGGATGGCTTTTTGGATAGCAACATCTAATAATGATTGTTCTAATGAACACTCACTTATCCATTGTAAAACTAAGGGGGAGCAGAAATGGAAATCTTAAAAGTTTCAGCAAAATCGAGTCCAAATTCAGTGGCAGGTGCGCTTGCAGGCGTGTTGAGAGAGCGAGGAGCCGCCGAGATTCAAGCGATCGGAGCGGGTGCATTAAACCAGGCTGTAAAAGCTGTGGCGATTGCCAGGGGATTTGTGGCGCCAAGCGGCGTTGATTTGATTTGTATTCCGGCTTTTACAGATATTCAAATCGATGGGGAAGAAAGAACAGCGATTAAATTAATCGTGGAGCCTCGCTAAAAACAAATAAAGCATTCTCAACCTGTTTGCGTAATGCAAACAGGTTGTTTTTCATTTATTGTGATATTTTCTCCCGATAGTATTTTTAGCACATAAATGAGCGAATATACAAAATCAGAAATGAGCTAAAACGTTTCAAAAAAAATTTCCGCCCATTTTTCAAGACAGATACTTTTGTCCTTCTGGAAAAGACAGTTCTGTTTACGCTTATTCCATATCATGGTACAATCCGAATATAACAAGAATTTTTCAAGGAGGATTGTACATGCAGAGTGGAAAGATGAAAGCTCTAATGAAAAAGGACGGGGCGTTCGGTGCTGTGCTGACTGAAGTTCCCATTCCTGAGATTGATAAACATGAAGTCCTCATAAAAGTGAAAGCCGCTTCCATATGCGGCACGGATGTCCACATTTATAATTGGGATCAATGGGCACGTCAGAGAATCAAAACACCCTATGTTTTCGGCCATGAGTTCAGCGGCATCGTAGAGGGCGTGGGAGAGAATGTCAGCAGTGTAAAAGTGGGAGAGTATGTGTCTGCGGAAACACACATTGTCTGTGGTGAATGTGTCCCTTGCCTAACAGGAAAATCTCATGTGTGTACCAATACTGCTATAATCGGAGTGGACACGGCAGGCTGTTTTGCGGAGTATGTAAAAGTTCCAGCTGATAACATTTGGAGAAATCCCGCTGATATGGACCCGTCGATTGCTTCCATTCAAGAGCCTTTAGGAAATGCAGTTCATACCGTACTCGAGAGCCAGCCTGCAGGAGGAACGACTGCAGTCATTGGATGCGGACCGATTGGTCTTATGGCTGTTGCGGTTGCAAAAGCAGCAGGAGCTTCTCAGGTGATAGCGATTGATAAGAATGAATACAGGCTGAGGCTTGCAAAACAAATGGGAGCGACTTGTACTGTTTCTATTGAAAAAGAAGACCCGCTCAAAATTGTAAGCGCTTTAACGAGTGGAGAAGGAGCAGATCTTGTTTGTGAGATGTCGGGCCATCCCTCAGCGATTGCCCAAGGTCTTGCGATGGCTGCGAATGGCGGAAGATTTCATATTCTCAGCTTGCCGGAACATCCGGTGACAATTGATTTGACGAATAAAGTGGTATTTAAAGGGCTTACCATCCAAGGAATCACAGGAAGAAAAATGTTTTCAACATGGCGCCAGGTGTCTCAGTTGATCAGTTCAAACATGATCGATCTTGCACCTGTTATTACCCATCAGTTTCCATTAGAGGAGTTTGAAAAAGGTTTCGAACTGATGAGAAGCGGGCAGTGCGGAAAAGTAATTTTAATTCCATAAAGGGGGATAAACATGACGAAGGAATTTGAGTTTTTAAAAGCAGAGCTTAATAGTATGAAAGAAAACCATACATGGCAAGACATAAAACAGCTTGAATCTATGCAGGGCCCATCTGTCACAGTGAATCACCAAAAAGTCATTCAGCTATCTTCTAATAATTACCTCGGATTCACTTCACATCCTAGACTCATCAACGCCGCACAGGAGGCCGTTCAGCAGTATGGAGCCGGCACCGGATCAGTGAGAACGATTGCGGGTACATTTACAATGCATCAAGAGCTTGAGAAAAAGCTGGCAGCCTTTAAAAAAACGGAGGCGGCACTTGTATTCCAATCAGGCTTCACAACAAACCAAGGCGTACTTTCAAGTATTCTATCAAAAGAGGACATTGTCATCTCAGATGAATTGAACCATGCCTCTATTATTGACGGAATTCGACTGACAAAGGCGGATAAAAAGGTGTATCAGCACGTCAATATGAGTGATTTAGAGCGGGTGCTGAGAAAGTCAATGAATTATCGGATGCGTCTGATTGTGACAGACGGCGTATTTTCCATGGATGGCAACATAGCTCCTCTGCCTGATATTGTAGAGCTCGCTGAGAAATATGACGCATTTGTGATGGTGGATGACGCCCATGCATCCGGAGTACTTGGCGAAAACGGCAGGGGAACGGTGAATCACTTCGGTCTTGACGGCAGAGTGCATATTCAGGTCGGAACATTAAGCAAGGCAATCGGAGTGCTCGGCGGCTACGCTGCAGGTTCAAAGGTGCTGATCGATTATTTGCGCCATAAAGGCCGTCCATTTTTATTCAGCACATCTCATCCGCCGGCAGTCACTGCAGCTTGTATGGAAGCGATTGATGTCTTGCTTGAAGAGCCGGAGCATATGGAGCGCTTGTGGGAGAATACTGCCTATTTTAAAGCAATGCTTGTGAAAATGGGTCTGACTCTCACGAAGAGTGAAACGCCGATTCTTCCTATTTTAATAGGTGATGAAGGTGTGGCAAAGCAATTTTCAGATCAGCTCCTTTCTCGCGGTGTTTTTGCCCAAAGTATCGTTTTCCCGACTGTAGCAAAGGGAAAAGCCAGAATTCGCACGATTATAACAGCAGAGCACACCAAAGATGAACTGGATCAGGCGCTTGATGTCATCGAAAAGACGGCAAAGGAGCTCCAGCTATTGTAACAAGAGGAAGAGTTTACTCTTCCTCTTTTGATTCCTTATTGATTATTATTCTCAATGAGTGTACAATGATAGGTTGCCAGTTGTGCAGAGCTTCAATAACCTTTATACTGAAGGGTGGAAGTTTGGTTTGAAAGGAGAAAATATGACATGAATGAAAAACAAAAATTAGAGAGCGGACAAGTTCATCCATCGGACAAAAAATCCGAGAAGGATTACAGCAAGTACTTTGAAGCTGTTTACATTCCGCCTTCTTTAAAAGACGCGAAAAAACGAGGCAAGGAAGCCGTTACTTATCATAATGACTTTAAAATTTCTGAACAATTTAAAGGATTGGGAGACGGAAGAAAGTTCTATATCCGTACGTACGGCTGCCAAATGAATGAACACGATACAGAGGTTATGGCAGGGATCTTTATGGCGCTCGGTTACGAAGCGACAAACTCTGTTGACGATGCCAATGTCATTTTGTTAAATACATGTGCAATCCGTGAAAATGCTGAAAACAAGGTGTTTGGTGAGCTCGGGCACTTAAAAGCACTGAAAAAAAACAATCCCGATCTGATTTTAGGCGTGTGCGGCTGTATGTCCCAAGAGGAATCAGTCGTGAACCGTATTTTGAAAAAACATCCGTTTGTCGATATGATTTTCGGAACGCATAACATTCATCGCCTGCCGGAGCTTTTGTCAGAAGCATACCTTTCAAAAGAAATGGTTGTAGAAGTTTGGTCTAAGGAAGGGGACGTTATTGAAAACCTTCCAAAAGTCCGAAATGGAAAAATTAAGGGCTGGGTCAATATCATGTACGGCTGTGACAAATTCTGTACGTATTGCATTGTGCCTTACACACGCGGAAAAGAAAGAAGCCGCCGCCCTGAGGATATCATTCAGGAAGTGAGAAGGCTCGCAAGTGAAGGCTATAAGGAAATTACTCTGTTAGGCCAAAACGTAAACGCGTATGGAAAAGACTTTGAAGATATGACGTACGGACTTGGTGATTTGATGGATGAACTGAGAAAAATCGATATCCCGAGAATCCGTTTTACAACGAGTCATCCGCGCGACTTTGACGACCGCCTCATTGAAGTGCTGGCAAAAGGCGGAAATCTGCTTGATCACATTCATCTTCCGGTTCAATCAGGAAGCTCAGAAGTTCTCAAGCTGATGGCCCGCAAATATGACAGAGAGCGTTACATGGAGCTGGTGCGAAAAATTAAAGAAGCAATGCCAAACGCTTCTTTGACAACGGACATTATCGTCGGATTTCCAAATGAAACGGACGAACAGTTTGAAGAAACGCTTTCTCTATACCGTGAAGTGGAGTTTGACAGCGCCTATACGTTCATTTACTCTCCGCGTGAAGGCACTCCGGCTGCTAAGATGAAAGATAATGTACCGATGCGTGTGAAAAAAGAACGCCTGCAGCGTCTAAACGCACTGGTGAATGAAATTTCTGCTAAAAAAATGAAGGAATACGAAGGCAAGGTTGTCGAAGTATTAGTTGAGGGTGAAAGCAAAAATAACCCTGATATTCTTGCTGGCTATACTGAAAAAAGCAAGCTTGTCAATTTCAAAGGGCCGAAGGAAGCCATCGGCAAAATCGTCCGCGTGAAAATCCAGCAAGCGAAAACATGGTCGCTTGACGGAGAAATGGTAGGAGAAGCAATCGAGGTGAAATGAGATGACGCTCTACTCAAAAAAAGACATTGTGCAGCAGGCTCGAAACCTTGCAAAAATGATTTCTGAAACAGAAGAGGTTGATTTTTTCAAACGGGCTGAAGCGCAAATCAATGAGAATGACAAAGTGTCCACAATCGTTAATCAGATTAAAGCCCTGCAAAAGCAGGCTGTCAATCTGAAGCATTATGAAAAGCATGAAGCGCTCAAACAAGTAGAAGCAAAAATTGACGCGCTGCAAGAAGAGCTTGAAGAGATTCCTGTTATCCAGGAATTCAGAGACTCGCAAATGGAAGTAAATGACCTACTGCAGCTCGTTGCACACACCATTTCCAACCAAGTCACAAATGAAATCATCACATCAACCGGAGGCGACCTGCTGAAAGGGGAAACCGGTTCAAAGGTGAAGCATTCAAATAACAGCTGTTCTCTCTAAACACGGTGCCTTTACAGGCCCGTGTTTTTTTATCATTTGTGCGGTTAAAAATGAACTAAATAATCTATGTACCAAATGTTCAATTGGTTTTTCTGTGCTCAGCCGCGTATAAACTTTATCGCACTTATAAGTAAAGTTTCTAGGCACCCCTGCATACAATGGAACAGAAACTTTGTATTTTTATATTTTATTTATAAAAATGCACACTAGACAAATGCCCAGCATAAGATAACACGAAGAAGAACAAGGAGGCATGCCGGAATGTCTGAATACAGGGAAATTATTACGAAGGCAGTAGTAGCGAAAGGCCGAAAATTCACCCAATGCACCAACACCATCTCGCCTGAGAAAAAACCGAGCAGCATTTTGGGTGGTTGGATTATTAACCACAAGTATGACGCTGAAAAAATTGGAAAAACGGTAGAAATTGAAGGGTATTATGATATAAACGTATGGTACTCTTACGCGGACAACACAAAGACAGAGGTTGTCACAGAACGGGTAAAATATGTAGATGTCATTAAACTCAGATACAGAGACAATAATTACTTAGATGATGAGCATGAAGTGATTGCCAAAGTGCTTCAGCAGCCAAACTGCCTTGAAGTGACCATTTCGCCGAATGGAAATAAAATCGTTGTGCAGGCAGAAAGAGAATTTTTGGCGGAAGTGGTAGGGGAAACAAAGGTAGTTGTTGAGGTCAATCCTGACTGGGAAGAGGATGACGAGGAAGATTGGGAAGATGAGCTTGATGAAGAGCTTGAAGACATCAACCCGGAGTTTTTAGTGGGAGATCCTGAAGAATAAAAAAGGGACTAGGGGAGACAGTACCCCCAAGTCTCTTTTTTATATTGATATATCATTCTTTTATCACTTTTTGTTTATGTTATAATGAAGGTTGGAAAATAGAAACGTTGATACATAGTGAGGGATTAAACAATGGCCGGTTATACGCCTATGATACAGCAATATTTAAAAATAAAGGCAGAGCACCAGGATGCCTTTTTATTTTTTCGCCTGGGTGATTTTTATGAAATGTTTTTTGAGGACGCCAAAAAAGCGTCACAAGAGCTGGAAATTACGTTAACGAGCAGAGACGGCGGTGCGGCTGAAAAAATACCGATGTGCGGTGTGCCGTATCATTCTGCTTCCGCGTATATCGAACAGCTTATTAAAAAAGGATACAAAGTGGCGATCTGTGAACAGACGGAAGATCCGAAAGCCGCAAAGGGCGTTGTGAAAAGAGAAGTAGTTCAGCTGATTACGCCCGGAACTGTAATGGACGGCAAAGGCATCCATGAGTCGGAAAATAATTTTATCGCATCTGTTTCAGCCTGCTCGAACGGATACGGACTTGCTCTGTCTGATTTAACAACGGGAGAAAATTTGGCTGTTTTGATTGAACGGCTTGAAGACGTCATATCAGAAATTTATTCAGTCGGCGCACGGGAAATCGTGGTTTCAGGAAGCTTGGATGCCGATACAGTGGCACAGCTGAGAGAGCGGTGCGGTGCAACGATTTCAATTGAAGACGGAGAAACAGACGAACACGTAACGATCATTGAGCACTTAAATAATGAAGATATAACAAAAACATTTCTGCGCTTATATACGTATTTGAAAAGAACCCAAAAGCGCAGCCTTGATCATCTTCAGCCCGTGCAGGTGTATGAGCTTGAGGAAGCGATGAAAATTGACTTGTACTCAAAGCGTAATCTGGAGCTGACCGAAACGATTCGTTCGAAAAATAAAAAAGGCTCCCTTTTGTGGCTGCTGGATGAAACAAAAACGGCAATGGGAGGCCGGCTACTTAAACAGTGGATTGACCGGCCGCTTATCAGAGTCAATCAAATCGAAGAGCGCCAAGAAATGGTGGAAACATTAATGTCCCATTTCTTTGAACGGGAAGATCTGCGTGAACGTTTAAAAGAAGTATATGACTTAGAACGCCTTGCCGGCCGCGTTGCATTCGGAAATGTCAATGCCCGGGATTTGATTCAGCTGAAGGAATCGTTAAAGCAAGTGCCTGGCATCAAACAGCTGGTTGCTTCACTGGCTCATGACAAGGCCAAGGAACGTGCAAAGCGCATTGACCCTTGCGGGGATGTACTTGAACTGCTGGAAGAAGCGCTGTACGAAAACCCTCCTTTATCGGTAAAAGAAGGGAACCTGATTAAAGATGGTTATAATCAAAAGCTTGATGAATATCGTGATGCAAGCAGAAACGGAAAAGACTGGATTGCCCGCCTGGAACAGCAGGAGCGGGAATACACAGGCATTCGCTCTTTAAAGGTCGGCTTTAATAAAGTTTTCGGTTATTACATTGAAGTGACAAAAGCAAACTTGCATTTGCTTGAGGAAGGGCGTTATGAGCGGAAGCAGACGTTAACCAATGCAGAGCGCTACATTACACCTGAATTAAAAGAAAAAGAAGCGCTCATTTTAGAGGCGGAAAATAACATCTGTGAGCTGGAGTACGAGCTGTTTACCGAGCTGCGCGAGAAAGTGAAGCAGTATATTCCGCGGCTGCAGCAGCTTGCAAAACAGATGAGCGAGCTGGACGCACTGCAATGCTTTGCGACAATCAGTGAAAATCGCCACTACACGAAACCAGAGTTCTCTAAAGATGAAGTCGAAGTGATTGAAGGCAGACACCCGGTTGTTGAAAAAGTCATGGACAGCCAGGAATATGTCCCGAACAACTGTATGATGGGCGATAACAGACAAATGCTTCTCATTACAGGTCCAAACATGTCAGGGAAAAGCACGTATATGAGACAAATCGCGCTCATTTCCATTATGGCGCAAATCGGCTGCTTTGTACCCGCGAAAAAAGCGGTGCTCCCGATTTTCGATCAAATTTTTACGCGAATCGGCGCTGCAGATGATTTGATTTCCGGACAAAGTACATTTATGGTAGAAATGCTTGAAGCGAAAAATGCGATTGTCAATGCGACGAAAAACAGCCTCATTCTGTTTGATGAAATCGGGCGGGGAACGTCCACTTATGACGGCATGGCGCTGGCACAGGCGATTATTGAATATGTTCACGATCATATCGGCGCCAAGACGCTGTTCAGCACACACTATCACGAGCTGACCGTTCTTGAGGACAAGCTGCCCCAGCTGAAAAACGTTCATGTTCGCGCTGAAGAATATAACGGAACGGTTGTCTTTCTTCATCAAATTAAAGAAGGTGCGGCTGATAAAAGCTATGGTATCCATGTAGCTCAGCTTGCCGAACTGCCGGGAGATCTGATTGCGCGCGCTCAAGATATTTTAAAAGAGCTTGAGCATTCAGGAAACAAACCGGAAGTGCCGGTGCAGAAACCTCAGGTGAAAGAAGAGCCGGCACAGCTGTCCTTTTTTGACGAAGCGGAAAAGCCGGCTGAAACACCAAAGCTTTCAAAAAAAGAAAAGCAAGTGATCGATGCTTTCAAATCACTTAATATACTGGATATGACACCGCTTGAAGCGATGAATGAAATGTACAAGCTGCAAAAGAAATTACATTAAAACGGGGTGATGAATGTGGCAAAAGTCATCCAACTGTCAGATGAGCTTTCAAATAAAATAGCGGCGGGCGAGGTTGTGGAACGGCCCGCCTCAGTCGTCAAAGAATTGGTGGAAAATGCGATCGACGCTGACAGCACAGTCATTGAAATCGATATTGAGGAAGCAGGCCTTGCATCCATTCGGGTCTTGGATAACGGCGAAGGAATGGAGAATGAAGATTGCAAGCGAGCTTTCCGGCGCCACGCAACGAGTAAAATAAAAGATGAAAATGATTTATTCAGGGTGAGAACGCTCGGTTTCAGGGGAGAAGCCCTGCCGAGTATCGCGTCAGTCTCTCATCTGGAGATTACAACAAGCACTGGTGAAGGAGCTGGGACGAAGCTCGTCCTCCAAGGAGGAAACATCATTTCCGAATCGCGTTCCTCAAGCAGGAAGGGAACTGAAATTGTCGTTTCCAACCTGTTTTTTAACACACCGGCCCGTTTGAAATATATGAAAACCGTTCATACAGAGCTTGGAAACATTACAGATGTGGTTAACCGTATTGCTCTGGCGCATCCAGAGGTATCGATCCGCCTGCGCCATCATGGGAAAAACCTGCTTCAAACGAACGGAAACGGAGATGTGCGCCATGTACTGGCAGCGATTTACGGCACGGCTGTCGCCAAAAAAATGCTTCCGCTGCATGTGAGCTCCTTGGATTTTGAAGTAAAGGGATATATCGCCCTCCCAGAGATTACACGGGCGTCGAGAAACTATATGTCGTCTGTGGTCAATGGCCGTTACATTAAAAATTTCCCGCTCGTCAAAGCGGTTCATGAAGGCTATCATACGCTTCTGCCGATCGGACGCCATCCGATTACTTTTATAGAAATTACGATGGACCCGATTTTAGTCGATGTCAACGTGCATCCATCGAAGCTTGAGGTCCGGCTCAGCAAGGAAACAGAGCTTCATGACTTAATACGTGACGGAATTAAAGATGTGTTTAAACAGCAGCAGCTGATTCCTAGTGCCCAGGTCCCGAAAAAATCAGCACCTGCCATCAAAAATGAGCAGCAGTTTATAA
Source organism: Bacillus sp. LM 4-2 (assembly GCF_000978495.1). Lineage (NCBI taxonomy): Bacteria > Bacillati > Bacillota > Bacilli > Caryophanales > Bacillaceae > Bacillus > Bacillus sp. LM 4-2. Next base: position 1,753,152 of record NZ_CP011101.1, read on the forward strand.
CCTTTGATGAAAAGCCTCCGGAAAAAAAAGTTCCGGAAAAATCGACTGCGCCATCTTATTCACCGATGAAGCTCAGCTCAGTCGTAAAAGAGCCGGTTGATGCGGAGGAAAAATTGCCCCCTCTCCAATTTGATGCTCCTCCTATCGTTGATCAGGAACAAACCCTTGAGGTGTCCGATGTTTCAGCAGAACAGCCTGAAACATTTGAGCAGGAATGCCATGAGGAACAGCCGCAGCCAGCGTCTGATCGGGTTCCAATTATGTACCCGATTGGCCAGATGCACGGGACTTATATATTGGCACAAAACGAAAACGGCCTATATATTATCGACCAGCACGCCGCCCAAGAACGTATTAAATATGAGTACTTCCGTGAAAAGGTGGGGGAGGTTGAGCCTGAGGTGCAGGAGATGATTGTACCGCTGACGTTCCACTACTCCACAAATGAGGCTTTGATTATTGAACAGCACAAACAAGAGCTCGAAAGCGTCGGTGTCTTTTTAGAGTCATTCGGCTCTAACAGTTACATCGTCCGCTGCCACCCAGCCTGGTTTCCAAAGGGAGAAGAAGCAGAGCTTATAGAAGAAATCATTCAGCAGGTGCTCGACTCCAAAAATATAGATATTAAAAAACTTCGCGAGGAAGCGGCGATTATGATGAGCTGCAAAGGCTCCATCAAAGCAAATCGCCACCTCAGAAACGACGAAATCAAAGCGCTTCTGGACGACCTCCGAAGCACATCAGACCCATTTACATGCCCGCACGGCCGCCCGATCATCATTCACCACTCGACATATGAGATGGAAAAGATGTTCAAACGCGTGATGTAGCGGGGGTGGTAGGCATTGATCCATTCTCTGAATGGATCAATGCTTTTTTTGTACTCCTTCGAGTGTCAGATTATAAGAAACGGTTGTAAACGTGTGAGCAGTGTTAACGCATTATACTTCATGGTTCCTCCGTATAACAAAATTTCCATTTACAGGCAATTGGGATTAATGTATATTTTGGGTGAGGGGGTGGAAACATATGGCATGTGGTCCGAAGATCATTATCTTTTTGGATGAACTTGATGATCCAAATGTGAGAATCATTTTAGAATGCAGAATTTAAATTACAACATTGTGTTTTGCTCCCTGTTCGTGTGAACAGGGAGATTTTTTCGTTTATATAACTGGTGATGTCCAAATATAGGGTGTTATGAATTTTCCATATCTGCCATCGGCTTTAAGCTGCTTCTCTATTAGGCTGGTTATCAAAAGCAAGTTCAATGATAGCCATGAAAGCTGATATCACAACAAGCAAGACATCTGGAATATAAATAGACTGCATAAAGTAATCTGCAAAACAGATCGTTATAAGATTGCTGATAAAATACAGTATAAAAGCAAAAAGTGCAGTCTTTTTCAATGAAAGTGATTTTGCCAAAATGATAGAGATAATCTTTGTGAGTGGGTCTATGATTAAACCTACAGCAAAGCAGGCTAAAATAAATAAAGCTAATGTTTGATTGGAAGCGTATGTGATGCCAAGTATGGAGAATAAGCCTTTCATCCCGAAGAAAAAGCCGCCGAAGATGACTGCAAGCGCGATGGCCGCGATAAAAGTAATAGATACAATTCCGATTAATTTTGATCTCAGGTTAAAATCTTTAGAGTGCTCGTTCTGTTCTTTTTGGTTCATGTATGACACTCCCTTCACCTGCTTACTCATACAAACAGCACCCTTGAATCAGCCCAAAATATCTATAAGTCTGTTTTCTGACGAAAATAGTATAGCATATTTTAACAAAACCAAAAAAGGCCCTTTCCACTGGGGAAGGGCCTTTTTCATCATGTTAACTCCTGAGATTCGCCGAAGCTTTCTCTTTTTTTGGCCAAATAAAATAGCTGGCTGTAATGAGAAAGTCAATGCCTATAATGACAGTCCACAGTTTAAGAATGCCGCTCAACGCCTCGGTTCGGGAAGAGTCATTGATAAAATAGATCATCCCTGCCAATAGTCCCGCACCAATTAAGTAGGCCAGCACATGTCTTAGCCAGCCTTTCGCACCGTGCTTGGCATGGTCCATTCCAAAACGTTTCAGCGGTTTTGTTCCTTTTTTTGTCACATAATATTGAAACTTTTCATCTGCCCATTGAATCATTTGTTTCCCATAAGCGATCGATATACCGATGTAAACAGCTGCAATCCCATGGGCTGCGGTCGCTGAGGCTCCGCGGTAAAGGTCCACACCAGTTGCCGCTAACAAGATCAAATCGATAACTGGAGTTAAGGCAAGGAATAGCAGTCCTAATGTATGTCGTTTGAATACGTAGCGTACAGCAAGCCCCAAAACAATGACAACCCAAAACGCAATTTCACAGAAAACAATCATCCATGCGATACCGTTCAATCCATTCCCCTCTTTTCAATACAGTTGTATTATTTAAATAATATGTTACCATCTTTGTTTTTGTAACACAACTGTATTATAAAAATTGCCCTCTCATTTTTTTCTTGTTACAATAAAGCTATGCCAAAACAAATTGACCATGAGAAAAGAAGAAAACAAATTGCAGAAGCAACGTGGCGCGTCATTTTAGAACGAGGGATGGAGGGAGCATCAGCCAGAAATATTGCAAAGGAAGCAGGATTGTCATTAGGTGCGCTGCGCCATTATTTCTCTACACAGGATGAATTGCTTGCTTTTGCAATGAAACTTGTCCAAGAAAAGGTAACGGACCGAATTAAGGACATTGCAGTGAGGGATTTGCTCCCTAAGGAAAAAGTGTTGCAAATTTTGCTTGAAATGGTCCCAACGAATGAAGAAACGATTAGAGAGATGGAGGTTTGGTTTGCTTTTACTGCTTACGCCAGACATAAAAAGGATATGTTTGATGCGAGTCATGACGGGATTTTCAGCGGCATGCGGAATCTGATTGCCTATTTAGATGAATCCGATTTACTGAAGCAGAATGCTGATAAAGACATTGAAGCTGAGAGACTTTACGCGCTTGTTGACGGCTTGGCTTTACATGCCATGCTTGACCCTGTGCGCGTGAATAAAGACCGAATCAAGCGGGTCATTATGCAGCATGTAGAGTCAATTTGCGTGGAAGATACACGTGAGACACAAAAACGACATCCTTAAGGCACTAGTGCGAAAAGCGATTCTTGTTGGGCATGCGTCCAAAAGAGTCGCTTTTTTATTTTCAAAGAACAAGGATCTCTGAAAAAAATGGAAAACAATCATGCTGTTTGGTAAAGTGGAATGAAAGACGGACTGAGGGGTGAACACTGGTCCATCGTTTAAGAACTTTACATGATAGGGATGGTATAAATGAATCTTACTTACAAGGTGCATCCAATTAAAACAAGGTATCAGGGCTGGACGAATTATTGCTATATCATTGAAGATATTGTAAGCAGATCTGCAATTGTTGTTGATCCCTCATGGGAATTGAGTAAGATAACCACTACACTTTCCGAACTCGAAGCGGAATTAAAGGCAGTCGCATTGACACACTCTCATTATGATCATGTAAATCTGGTAGACCCGCTGACGAAGATGTTTAACGCTCAAGTTTATATGTCGAAAAAAGAAATTGATTATTATCAATTCCGATGCAGAAATTTAATTAGCCTAGATGATCATCAGACGATCAGCATAGGAAACACAAGAGCACAGTGCCTTCTCACACCGGGGCATACAGCCGGCGGAATGTGTTATTTGTTTTCTGAGAGTATTTTTACCGGAGATACGGTGTTTACAGAAGGGTGCGGCATATGTGAGGATGATGGCAGCTCTGCGGAAGAGATGTTTGATAGCATTCAAAGAATAAAGTCGGAGGTTTCACCCCATGTACGGGTGTATCCTGGTCACTCATTTGGCAAATCGCCCGGCCATTCGATAAAGGATCTTTATCAGCATAATATTTACTTTCAAATTGATAAGAAAGAATATTTTGTGAAATTTCGCACTCGTAAAAACCAAAAAGGTATTTTTGATTTTAAATAATCCTTCTGAATCTATTATCCTATTTTTCTTCGAATATCTAAATGATTTTTATTTTCGAAAATGATTACATAGAAGGTGTTATTTATTTTGAAAACTCATTTGAAAGAAAATGAAGCGCATTATCATGATATGGCGCCCTATATGTAATCCGGGTCTTTTTTCTTATGTTCTGTTATATCTCCTGATCCTTTATTCCTCAATGGAAAAAAGCAGAAAAACAATGGAGCAAACTGTAGGAAAAATTAACTTGACGGATAATATTTACAGAGGTTACCATCAACATGAACATGCTACTATTTATCCGGTCATCACTATTATAAAATCATACAGAAGTGAAACACATCTACTAATCGGAAGGGTGGCTTTGAGAGAATGATCACATATGTTTTTCCAGGTCAGGGTTCACAAAAACAGGGAATGGGCAGCGGCCTATTCGATGAATTTAAAGAACTGACGGATCAGGCAGATGAGATCTTAGGATATTCTATCAAACGTCTTTGCCTGGAAAATCCTTATTCCAATTTAAACAAAACGCAATTTACTCAGCCGGCATTATATGTGGTAAACGCACTAAGCTATCTGAAAAAAATCAGGGATGAAGAAGTTAAACCTGACTTTGTCGCCGGGCACAGCTTGGGTGAATACAATGCGTTATTTGCAGCTGAAGCCTTTGATTTTGAGACAGGTTTACAGCTTGTCAGAAAAAGAGGCGAGCTGATGAGTCTGATAAGCAACGGCGGTATGGCAGCTGTTATGGGACTAAATGAAGAGCAGGTTGCAAAGGCTCTGAAAGAATATCATTTACATGATGTTGATATCGCTAATGTGAATGCCCCATATCAAATTGTAATTTCAGGAAAAAAAGATGAGATTGAAAAAGCCGCATCTCTTTTTGAAACGATGACTGAAGTTACAATGGTACTCCCCTTAAACGTAAGCGGCGCGTTTCATTCCAGATACATGAATAAAGCAAAAGAAGAATTCGAGGAGTTCCTTCATGCCTTTTATTTTTCGCCTCCGTCTATCCCGGTTATTTCTAATGTGTATGCCAAACCGTATACATACGAATTCATGAAACAGACGCTGGCTGATCAAATTAATCATTCAGTGAAATGGACTGACAGCATAAGCTACTTAATGAAAAAAGGCCATATGGAGTTTGAGGAGGTAGGGCCTGGAAATGTTTTAACTGGGTTAATTCATCGCATAAAGAAAGATGCGGAAGCAATGCCCCGCTAAAGCATTTGCCCCTATGGCCATGTATCTCATCAATCAGGTCTAAACACAGATTTCCTTTCATTTAAGGTATAAAGTTTTAAAGATTCAATCGTTCGATTGACACTGTTTCTAATTGAATAACTTTATATACTGTTACATAAAGAGGCTGATAAATTAAGTTAGACATTTGAACTATGTCAGCCGGTCTGTCAAACCATCGCTCCCACATCTAGATGGTCCATTTTTAAACCGCACCCACCAATCATAGAGTCGATGTTCTTTGCTGATCCTGTTATCATGTTACATCAATTTTGAGATATCAACATACATCTACGATCACGTCATAAATGAACCGCATCCAGAGCACCAATAGCAATCCTTCCAAGTTGAATCTCCTTTACTTTTTCACATATGTCTTTTCCATTTATTAATTTCATTTCAATCGCTGCTATGTGCTTTAACAACATGCATGGAAATGAGAAATCCAATAGCCGTCATAAATATAAAAAAAGAAGGTTATACACATGAATGAACCGCTTGTTTTTATGTTTTCCGGGCAAGGTTCCCAATACTATCACATGGGGAAAGAACTATTTAAGGAAAATACCGTGTTTCGCCAATCAATGCTTGAAATGGATGCCATTGCAGCACGGCGAATCGGCACATCCATTGTTGAAGAAATCTACCATCCAGGTAAACGTGTGTCAGATCCGTTTGACAGTATTCTTTTTTCCCACCCCGCCATTTTTATGATTGAGTATTCCTTATATAAGGTTTTGGAAGACAGGGGAATTTATCCTGATTACGTATTGGGATCAAGTCTGGGAGAATTCGCAGCAGCGGCAGTTTCTGGTGTGTCAGACGCAGAGGATATGCTGGATTGCATACTTGAACAGGCTATTATCATCCAGAATTCCTGCGATAAAGGAAAAATGCTGGCCATTCTTGACAAACCGCAATTGCTGAATGATCATCCGCAACTGTTTGGAAATAGTGAACTCATTTCTATCAATTATGATTCGCACTTCGTCATTTCTGGTGAAGAAGATCATATAAGGAAGATTATGGAGGATTTAAAGGAGAAGCAGATTCTTTGCCAGCTGCTTCCTGTGTCCTATGCCTTTCATTCTTCGCTTATTGATCCGGCAGAGAGTGCCTATGCAGAATTTTTAAGATCAAAATCTTTTCAAAAACCGTCAATACCGATTGTATCGAGCTTAACGGGAAGCTGCCTTCACGTAATGGACGAGAATTTCTTTTGGAATGCGGTCAGAAAGCCAATGATGTTTCGTGAAGCGATTCGATATTTGGAAAGCCAGCATACATGCAAGTTTATCGATTTAGGGCCATCCGGCACCTTAGCTGCTTTTGTGAAACAGCTGATTCCGGGTGATTCAGCTGACCGTTGCTGCTCAATCATAACACCATTTCATCAGGAGCTGAAAAATCTGAATACGGTTGAGTATTTCCGTACACCAGAAAGGAAGTTTACAAGATGATTACATATGTCTTTCCAGGGCAAGGCTCCCAGCAAAAGGGGATGGGACAAGGGCTATTTGAACAGTATCAGCATTTGACAGATCAAGCAGATCAAATATTGGGCTATTCAATAGAGAAGCTATGTACCGAAAAATCATATCTGGATGTAAATCATACTGAATACACGCAGCCGGCTTTGTATGTTGTTAATGCACTCAGTTACTTGAAGAGAGTGGAGGAGACCGGCAGAAAACCTGATTTTGCGGCAGGACACAGCTTAGGAGAATACAATGCGCTGATGGCAGCCGGTGCATTTGATTTTGAAACCGGATTAAGGCTCGTCAAAAAAAGAGGAGAATTGATGGGACGAATTACAGGGGGCGGAATGGCTGCTGTGATCGGCCTGAGTAAGGAACAAGTTACAGCCGTTTTAGAAGAGCACCGTCTTTATGACATTGATGTGGCAAATGAAAATACGCCCCAGCAAATTGTGATTTCTGGCCCGAAAAAAGAGATTGAAAAAGCTCGGGCTGTTTTTGAAAACACCAAGGATGTAAAGCTGTTTCATCCATTAAATGTGAGCGGAGCTTTTCATTCCAGATATATGAATGAAGCCAAACAGGTATTTAAGCAATATATTGACTCATTCCAGTTTGCACCTTTGGCGATCCCGGTTATCTCCAATGTCTACGCAGAGCCATACCATCAAGACAGATTAAAAGATACATTATCTGAACAAATGGACAACACAGTGAAATGGACGGACAGCATTCGTTTTCTGATGGGAAGAGGAGAAATGGAGTTTGCAGAGATTGGGCCTGGAACTGTTTTAACCGGTCTCATTCATCGGATTAAAAATGAAGCTGAACCATTGACATATATACCGAAAAAGAACCCCGCGATCAGTGCGCATCTAAAGGAGCAACGCAATGTTCAAGCCGGGATTACGGCAGAATCTTTAGGAAGTGCTGAATTTAAACAAGATTATCATCTTACATATGCTTATCTTGCAGGAGGAATGTACCGCGGCATTGCTTCGAAAGAAATGGTAGTAAAGCTGTCAAGAGCGGGAATGATGGGGTTCTTTGGCACAGGAGGTCTGAGCCTGAAAGAGGTTGAAGATGCGATCCATGCTATACAAGGTGAATTAGGAAAAGGACAAGCCTACGGCATCAATCTGGTCCACAATATGAAACATACTGAATCAGAAGAAAAAATGATCGATCTTTTATTGAGGAATCAAGTGAGCATTGTGGAGGCTTCAGCATTTTTAAGTGTCACTCCTGTATTAGTAAGGTATCGCGCAAAAGGAGTGAAACGAAATCAAAATGGTGACGTTATATGCTCAAATCGTCTCATAGCAAAAATATCACGGCCGGAAGTTGCAGAATCATTTCTGAGTCCTGCGCCTGAGAATATGCTGCAAAAGCTTTTAGGAGAAAATAAAATCACTATGAACGAAGCTGAGTTGTTGCGGTGCATTCCGATGGCTGACGATATTTGTGTAGAAGCTGATTCAGGCGGTCATACAGATGGCGGTGTGGCATACAGCCTGATGCCGGCGATGACATCTTTAAGAGATGAAATGATGAAAAAATATCAATACCGGAAAAAAATAAGAGTTGGTGCAGCTGGAGGAATTGGAACACCTGAGGCAGCGATGGCGGCTTTTATGCTAGGGGCTGATTTTATTCTAACAGGCTCAATCAATCAATGTACGGTTGAGGCGGCAACAAGTGATAAAGTAAAGGATTTGCTTCAGCAGATGAATGTACAAGATACAGCCTATGCGCCTGCAGGTGATATGTTTGAATCGGGCAGTAAAGTGCAGGTGCTAAAGAAAGGCGTGTTCTTTCCCGCACGGGCAAACAAGTTATATGAACTGTATCAGCGGTATGGGTCTATACGTGAGCTGGATGCAAAGATGCTGGCCCAGCTTGAGGAGAAATACTTTAAACGCAGTATAGAAGACATATATAAAGATATTGCATTGCATTATCCCGCGGCAGACATTGAGAAGGCTGAACAAAACCCGAAGCATAAAATGGCTTTGATTTTCCGATGGTACTTCAGATACAGTTCAAAATTGGCAATCAGCGGAAGCGAACATTCGAAGGTCGATTATCAAATTCACTGCGGTCCCGCGCTGGGAGCCTTTAATCAATGGGTTAAAGGGTCGCAATTAGAAAATTGGCGAAACCGCCATGTGGATGAAATCGGGAAAAAATTAATGACAGAAACGGCAGTATTGCTTCATGAACGGATGCAATCGATGTATCAGCCGTCGCATGAAACAGACAACATAAAAATAAAAGTTTGAATATTATGAAAATATACCTATAAAAATCATTAAAATAATCCCTCGAAGGAGAGAGCGCATTATGGATAAACAGAGAATCTTTGAAGTATTAATCACCAATATTTGCGAGGTGCTTCCTGAATTAGACGGACACAGATTTGAGCCTGAAGATCAGTTAGTTGAGCTAGGAGCTGACTCTGTAGACAGAGCTGAAATTATCACGATGGTGCTAGAGGATTTATCGTTAAAAATCCCTCGCATTGAGCTATCCGGGGTGAAAAACATCGGTGAATTAGCTGAGGTGCTTTATGACAAAGTGCAATCTGCCTGAGGTGGTGGTGACCGGTGTAGGCGTTACGGCCTCTATCGGTCAAGGGAAAGAGGACTTTGCTTCCTCGCTGCTGTCCGGCAGACATGCCTTTGATGTCATGAAGCGTTCAGGCAGACAAAAAGACAGCCGGTTTATCGGAGCCGAAATTGCGTCATTGTCTTATCCTGACCGACTCTCTAAAAAAATGTTGCGAAAAGCATCATTCTCCAGCCGCGCTGCATTGGTAACTCTCACAGAGGCTTGGGAGGAGGCTGAATTGGACGATGCAGATTCCTCACGTATCGGACTGGTTGTTGGCGGATCAAATTTTCAACAGAGAGAAAACTTTGAAGTTTATGAAAGGTATCAAGACCGCTCCGGTTTTATTTCTCCGGCGTATGGTCTGTCTTTCATGGACAGCGATCTTTGCGGGATATGTACAGATCAGTTTGGCATCACGGGATTAGCATATACGGTGGGAGGAGCTTCGGCCAGCGGCCAGTTAGCAGTCATTCATGCGATTCAGCAAGTCCTGTCAGGCGAAGTTGATACTTGCATAGCACTTGGTGCTTTAATGGATCTTTCTTATATGGAATGCGAGGCGCTAAGGGCTTTAGGCGCTATGGGGACGGACAAATATGCTGATGAACCTGAAAATGCGTGCCGTCCCTTCGATCAAAACAGAGACGGGTTTATCTATGGAGAATCGTGCGGTGCATTGGTAATAGAACGAAAGGAGACGGCTTTACGAAGAGGTCTAAAACCTTATGCAGCATTGTCTGGCTGGTCAATCAAACTGGACGGAAACCGGAATCCTGATCCTTCATTAGAAGGAGAGATTCATGTCATCCAGAAGGCACTGGAGCGTGCCAGGCTTTTACCAGAAGATATTGATTATATTAATCCTCATGGAACAGGCTCTTTTATTGGAGATGAAATAGAATTAAAGGCGCTCCGTGCATGCCGGCTTTCCCATGCTTATATCAATGCAACAAAATCGATAACCGGACACGGGCTTAGTGCGGCGGGCATCGTAGAGATTATTTCTGTTTTGCTGCAAATGAAAAAATCTGCCCTGCATCCGAGCAGGAATTTGGATCATCCAATCGATGATTCCTTTCATTGGGTAAATGAGAAATCGATTTCATACCGCATCAAAAATGCGCTGAGCTTAAGCATGGGGTTTGGCGGAATGAACACCGCGGTTTGTATACAAAACATTGAGAAATGTGGAGGCGAATCATAAATGGTTTCAGCCGGAATAGAAGCGATGAATGTCTTTGGCGGAACGGCATACCTTGATGTCATGGAGCTGGCCAAATACAGACACTTAGATACTGCGAGATTTGAAAATTTATTAATGAAAGAAAAAGCGGTAGCACTGCCTTATGAAGATCCCGTGACCTTCGGAGTCAATGCAGCTAAGCCGATTATTGATGCTTTATCTGAAGCAGAGAAGGACCGGATTGAATTGCTGATCACTTGCTCTGAATCCGGGATCGACTTTGGGAAATCGTTAAGTACATATATCCATGAATATTTAGGTCTCAACCGCAACTGCCGTTTGTTTGAGGTTAAACAGGCGTGTTATTCAGGGACAGCGGGATTTCAGATGGCGGTGAATTTTATATTATCCCAGACTTCTCCGGGTGCCAAAGCACTGGTTATCGCCAGTGATATTTCACGTTTTTTAATCGCTGAGGGCGGAGACGCTTTAAGCGAAGATTGGTCTTATGCGGAACCGAGCGCCGGAGCGGGAGCGGTGGCCGTTTTAGTTGGCGAAAATCCCGAGGTGTTTCAAATAGATCCCGGAGCAAATGGTTATTACGGCTATGAAGTGATGGACACGTGCCGCCCCATTCCCGACAGTGAAGCGGGAGATTCTGATCTGTCTTTAATGTCATATTTGGATTGCTGCGAACAGACTTTTCTGGAATATCAAAAGCGTGTACCGGGTGCCAATTATCAGGACACGTTTCAATATCTTGCTTACCATACGCCCTTTGGCGGGATGGTGAAAGGTGCGCACCGGACAATGATGCGTAAGGTAGCGAAGGTGAAAACATCCGGGATTGAGACGGATTTTTTAACTCGGGTAAAACCAGGTTTAAACTACTGTCAACGGGTTGGAAATATTATGGGGGCAGCCTTGTTTCTGGCATTGGCCAGCACGATAGACCAAGGGAGATTTGATACGCCTAAACGAATTGGCTGTTTTTCCTACGGATCCGGCTGCTGTTCTGAATTTTACAGCGGAATTACAACTCCGCAAGGCCAGGAGCGTCAGCGAACATTTGGTATTGAGAAGCATTTGGATCGCCGGTATCAGCTCTCCATGGAAGAGTATGAGCTATTGTTTAAGGGGAGCGGGATGGTGCGGTTTGGGACGCGCAATGTAAAGCTGGACTTTGAGATGATACCGGGCATCATGCAGTCCACTCAAGAGAAGCCGCGCTTGTTTTTAGAAGAAATTTCTGAGTTTCATCGGAAGTACAGGTGGATCTCGTGACCTATCAAACGATAAAGGTCCGCTTTCAAGCATCGGTTTGCTATATTACCTTTCACCGTCCTGAAGCGAATAATACGATTAATGACACGCTGATAGAAGAATGCTTGCAAGTGTTAAACCAATGTGAAACATCAACGGTGACGGTTGTCGTTTTAGAGGGGCTTCCCGAGGTGTTTTGTTTCGGAGCGGATTTTCAAGAAATCTATCAGGAAATGAAAAGGGGCAGAAAACAGGCAAGCTCCCAAGAGCCTCTCTATGATTTGTGGATGAAATTGCAGACCGGCCCTTATGTCACGATTTCGCATGTCAGGGGAAAAGTGAATGCCGGCGGTCTTGGATTTGTATCTGCCACAGATATTGCCATTGCTGATCAGACGGCGTCATTCAGTCTCTCTGAGCTGCTATTCGGCCTGTACCCTGCTTGTGTTTTACCGTTTCTGATCCGCCGTATCGGCCGGCAGAAAGCGCATTATATGACGCTTATGACAAAGCCGATTTCCGTTCAGGAAGCCAGTGAATGGGGGTTAATAGATGCTTTTGATGCTGAAAGTGACGTGCTGCTGAGAAAGCATTTATTGCGTTTGCGGAGGCTGAATAAAAAAGGAATCGCACATTATAAACAGTTTATGAGCTCACTTGATCATCAAGTCAGTCGTGCGAAAGCCACCGCTTTAACTGCAAATCAAGACATGTTTTCTGATCCTCAAAACCAAATGGGAATCATCAGGTATGTTGAAACAGGACAATTCCCATGGGAGGATCAGTAACCGTTTAAAAATGACAATCAGAACCGTTAGGAGGACATCATGACGCATTCTGTTGTAGAGCTTATCGAAATTGAATCCGCCATTATTCAGGTAAAGATGCAAGATCGCACTCATAAAAACGCGTTTTCACAAGAACTTACAGACGATTTAATTCAAGCGTTTGAATACATACGGCAGAATCCCAAATACAAAGCGGTCATTTTGACAGGATATGATAATTATTTTGCTTCAGGAGGAACGCAAGAAGGACTGCTTCGAATTCAACAGGGATTGACCAAGTTCACTGATGACAATCTTTATTCTCTGGCGCTGGATTGCGAGATTCCAGTTATTGCGGCAATGCAGGGCCATGGAATTGGAGGCGGCTTTGTCATGGGGCTCTTTGCTGACATTGTCATTCTGAGCAGAGAAAGCGTGTATACGGCTAATTTTATGAAATACGGATTTACGCCTGGAATGGGCGCTACCTTTATCGTTCCTAAAAAACTGGGTTTCAGCCTGGCCCAGGAAATATTATTGAATGCGGGCAGCTACCGCGGAGCTGATCTTGAAAAAAGAGGGGTTCCTTTTAAGGTGCTGCCCCGTGCAGAAGTGTTAGATTATGCAGTGGAGCTGGCGCAAGAACTGGCGGAAAAGCCGAGAAACTCACTGGTTACACTGAAAGATCATTTGGTTGCCCCGCTTCGCGATCAGCTGCCGCGCGTCATTGAACAGGAATTGATGATGCATGAGAAAACATTTCATCATGAAGAAGTCAAAAGTAGAATCAAAGGTTTATATGGTAATTAACTGAAAATATATATAAATTTTGCAGGTGAAATGGAGGCAGCGTGATGAGAAATAATGATAATATCCGCATATTAACTAATCCTTCTGTCAGTCATGGGGAGCCTTTACATATATCTGAAAAGCAGCCGGCAACAATACCTGAAGTTTTATACAGAACGGCGACGGAGCTTGGGGATACAAAGGGAATCATTTATTTGCAGCCGGATGGAACTGAAGTTTACCAATCATACAGACGATTATGGGATGATGGATTGCGCATTGCGAAGGGGCTTCGCCAATCAGGCCTGAAAGCAAAACAAAGCGTGATTTTGCAGCTTGGTGACAATTCACAGCTTCTCCCTGCGTTCTGGGGGTGTGTGTTAACAGGGGTTGTTCCGGCTCCATTAGCCGTTCCGCCAACGTATGCTGAATCGAGCAGCGGCACTCAAAAGCTGAAAGACGCATGGACGCTTCTTGATAAGCCAGCGGTGATTACGGACCGGGGGATGCATCAGGAAATGCTCGATTGGGCAAAAGAACAAGGGCTTGAAGGGTTCAGGGCAATTATTGTAGAGGATCTGCTCAGCGCTGAAGCGGACACAGATTGGCATCAATCCAGTCCTGAAGACTTAGCGCTTTTATTGCTGACTTCAGGCAGTACGGGAACGCCCAAAGCAGTTATGCTTAATCATCGTAACATTATGAGCATGGTGAAAGGGATTATTCAAATGCAAGGCTTCACCAGAGAGGATATTACGTTTAACTGGATGCCGTTTGACCATGTCGGAGGGATCGGAATGCTGCATTTGCGGGATGTTTATCTTGGCTGTCAGGAAATTAACGTCTCAAGCGAAACGATCTTAATGGAGCCGTTGAAATGGCTGGATTGGATTGATCATTACCGAGCTTCTGTTACGTGGGCGCCGAATTTTGCGTTTGGTCTGGTTACTGATTTTGCAGAAGAAATAAAAGATAAGAAATGGGATCTGTCTTCAATGCGATACATGCTCAATGGCGGTGAAGCAATGGTAGCCAAGGTAGGGCGTAGAATACTTGAGCTTTTAGAACCACATGGACTGCCTGCTGACGCCATCCGACCTGCCTGGGGAATGTCCGAAACTTCATCGGGCGTTATTTTTTCTCATGAATTTACCCGGGCTGGAACAAGTGATGATGATCATTTTGTTGAAATAGGCTCTCCAATCCCCGGCTTCTCTATGAGAATTGTGAATGACCATAATGAATTGGTTGAAGAGGGTGAGATCGGCCGTTTTCAAGTCTCGGGTCTTTCTGTTACTAGCGGTTATTACCAGCGGCCTGATTTGAATGAGAGTGTGTTTACAGAAGACGGCTGGTTTGAAACCGGAGATCTTGGCTTTTTGCGAAACGGGCGCTTAACCATAACAGGCCGTACGAAAGATGCAATTATCATTAACGGCATTAATTATTACAGTCATGCAATTGAGTCTGCAGTTGAAGAATTACCTGAAATTGAAACTTCTTATACTGCTGCTTGCGCTGTCCGTCTGGGCCAGAATTCAACAGATCAGCTGGCTATCTTCTTTGTTACTTCCGCAAAATTAAATGATGAGCAGATGTCTCAGCTTCTTAGAAACATACAATCCCATGTCTCACAGGTGATCGGAGTCACCCCGGAATATTTGCTGCCTGTACAAAAAGAAGAGATTCCAAAAACGGCTATCGGAAAGATCCAGCGCACCCAGCTAAAAACTTCATTTGAAAATGGAGAGTTCGACCACTTGCTACATAAACCCAATCGGATGAACGATGCAGTCCAGGATGAGGGGATACAGCAAGCAGACCAGGTGAAAAGAGTAAGGGAAGAAATACAGAAGCATCTGCTCACCTGTTTGACTGAGGAGCTGCACGTTTCCCACGATTGGGTGGAGCCAAATGCAAATATCCAAAGTCTTGGTGTGAATTCTATCAAGATGATGAAGCTCATTCGATCGATCGAGAAAAACTATCATATCAAACTAACAGCTAGAGAGATACATCAATATCCTACAATTGAACGCTTAGCCAGCTATCTATCAGAACATGAAGACCTCAGCAGCTTGTCTGCTGACAAAAAGGGCACGGACACATATAAAACCGAACCGGAAAGGAGTCAGGCAACTTTTCAGCCTCTCTCTGAGGTTCAAAAAGGATTATGGACATTGCAAAAAATGTCACCCGAAAAAAGTGCATATCACGTACCTCTCTGTTTTAAATTTTCGTCAGGGCTTCACCATGAAACATTCCAGCAGGCTTTCGGCCTTGTATTGAATCAGCACCCAATCTTAAAGCACGTCATCCAAGAGAAAGACGGAGTGCCATTTCTTAAAAATGAGCCAGCACTTTCAATTGAAATCAAGACAGAAAATATCTCAAGTTTGAAAGAGTCTGATATTCCTGCTTTTCTTAGAAAGAAAGTAAAGGAACCGTATGTAAAGGAAAACAGCCCGTTAGTGCGTGTCATGAGCTTTTCCAGATCTGAACAAGAGCATTTTTTATTAGTTGTCATTCACCATTTGATTTTTGACGGAGTTTCGTCTGTCACATTTATACGCAGTCTGTTTGATACCTATCAGCTTCTTTTAAAAGGACAGCAGCCGGAAAAAGCTGTTTCTCCTGCCATTTATCATGATTTTGCGGCATGGGAGAAAAACATGCTTGCCGGCAAAGACGGTGTGAAGCACCGTACATATTGGCAGAAACAGCTATCGGGAACTTTGCCGAATCTTCAGCTGCCTAATGTCAGCGCAAGTTCAGTCGATTCTCAGTTTAGAGAGGATACATACACCAGGCGGTTGTCCAGCGGCTTCATGAATCAGGTCAGAACGTTTGCGAAAGAGCATTCTGTAAATGTCACGACGGTATTCTTAAGCTGCTATATGATGCTGCTTGGCCGTTACACAGGCCAAAAAGAACAGATCGTCGGCATGCCGGCCATGGTGAGGCCGGAAGAAAGATTTGATGATGCCATTGGACATTTTCTCAATATGCTCCCGATTCGGAGTGAGCTGAACCCGGCAGACACTTTTTCTAGCTTTATATCAAAATTGCAATTAACGATATTGGATGGGCTTGATCATGCAGCATATCCTTTTCCAAAAATGGTGAGGGATCTGAATATTCCTCGCAGTCAAGCAGGTTCACCGGTATTTCAAACCGCTTTTTTCTATCAGAATTTTCTTCAATCCGGAAGCTATCAAAGCTTGCTGAGCCGCTATGCTGACTTCTTTTCTGTCGATTTCGTTGAGTATATTCACCAAGAGGGCGAATACGAATTAGTATTTGAACTGTGGGAAACAGAAGAAAAAATGGAGCTGAACATCAAGTACAATACTGGGCTGTTTGATGCGGCTTCTATATCCGCCATGTTCGACCATTTTGTTTATGTAACAGAGCAGGCGATGTTGAATCCTTCTCAGCCTTTAAAAGAGTATTCTTTATTACCTGAGGCAGAGAAGCAGATGATTCTCAAAACATGGAACGCCACAGGAAAAACGTATCCATATATAACTTTTCATGAGTTGTTTGAGCAGCAGGCGAAAAAGACGCCTGATAGAGCGGCTGTCAGCTATGAAGGTCAAACATTGACGTATCGGGAGCTTGATGAGAAAAGCACACAGCTGGCCATTTATTTGCAGGCGCATGGAGTGGGTCCTGACCGTCTGGCGGGGATCTATGTGGATCGATCGCTGGACATGCTAGTGGGTTTATTAGCGATCCTCAAGGCTGGGGGAGCGTATGTGCCGCTAGACCCGTCCTATCCGGCTGAACGATTAGAATACATGCTTGAGGACAGTGAAGTTTTCATTACACTGACGACATCGGAATTAGTAAATACGTTGAGTTGGAACGGTGTCACAACAGCCCTTTTAGATCAAGATTGGGATGAAATTGCTCAAACAGCCTCTGATCGAAAAGTGCTTACACGCACTGTCACGCCAGAGAACTTGGCATATGTCATTTATACATCCGGCAGCACAGGAAAGCCAAAAGGTGTCATGATACCACATAAAGCTTTGACAAACTTTCTCGTTTCGATGGGGGAAACACCAGGTCTTACGGCAGAGGATAAAATGCTTGCTGTCACAACCTACTGTTTTGATATTGCAGCTCTGGAATTATTTTTGCCTTTAATAAAGGGCGCACACTGCTATATTTGTCAAACGGAGCATACAAAAGACGTTGAAAAACTGAAACGGGACATCCGCGCGATCAAACCGACAGTGATGCAGGCAACCCCCGCTACGTGGAAGATGCTCTTTTATTCAGGCTGGGAAAATGAAGAGAGCGTGAAAATTTTATGCGGTGGCGAAGCATTGCCTGAGACATTAAAACGATATTTCTTAGATACGGGCAGCGAAGCCTGGAATATGTTCGGGCCAACCGAAACAACTATCTGGTCAGCGGTTCAGCGCATTAACGTTGAATGCTCTCATGCCACGATAGGAAGGCCAATCGCCAATACACAAATCTATATTACGGATTCTCAGCTCGCGCCAGTGCCGGCAGGTGTTCCGGGTGAGCTGTGCATTGCAGGAGACGGTGTGGCGAAGGGCTACTACAAAAAGGAAGAATTAACGGATTCGAGATTCATTGACAACCCTTTTGAGCCTGGGTCTAAGCTTTATAGAACGGGAGACATGGCCCGTTGGCTTACGGGAGGGCGAATTGAATATATAGGCCGCATCGATAATCAAGTAAAAATCCGCGGATTCCGTATTGAACTTGGTGATATTGAAAGCAGGCTTAGTGAGCATCCCGGCATTCTGGAATGCGTTGTGGTCGCAGATATGGATAACCTAGCTGCCTATTATACAGCTAAACATGCAAATGCTTCTCTCACAGCGAGAGAGCTGCGTCATTTTGTGAAAAACGCTTTGCCTGCCTATATGGTGCCTTCTTATTTTATTCAGCTTGATCATATGCCGTTAACTCCGAACGGAAAGATAGATAGAAACAGCCTTAAGAATATCGATTTATCAGGGGAGCAGCTAAAGCAAAGGCAGACCTCTCCTAAGAACATTCAGGATACTGTTTTTACCATTTGGCAGGAAGTGCTGAAAACGAGTGACATTGAATGGGATGACGGATTTTTCGATGTGGGCGGGGATTCGCTTCTCGCGGTCACTGTGGCTGATCGTATCAAACATGAACTATCCTGTGAGTTTTCTGTCACAGACCTGTTTGAGTATTCAACGATTAAAAATATCAGCCAGTACATCACTGAACAGCGAATGGGCGATGCAAGTGACCATATGCCGACAGACCCGGCAGCTCATATAGAAGATCAGTCTACCGAGATGAGTGATCTCCCGGACTATTATGACGATAGTGTGGCGATTATTGGCATATCGTGTGAATTTCCAGGGGCAAAAAATCATGATGAATTTTGGGAGAACCTCAGAGACGGCAAGGAAAGCATTGCGTTTTTCAATAAAGAAGAGCTTCAGCGCTTTGGCATTTCAAAGGAGATAGCGGAGAATGCCGACTATGTCCCTGCTAAAGCTTCAATTGATGGGAAAGACAGATTTGATCCAAGCTTCTTTCAAATCTCTCCTAAAGACGCTGAATTTATGGACCCTCAGCTTCGGATGCTGCTGACTCATTCATGGAAAGCAATAGAAGATGCCGGTTATGCTGCGGGACAGATTCCGCAAACCAGTGTTTTTATGTCGGCAAGCAATAATTCTTATCGCGCGCTGCTGCCGTCAGATACAACAGAGAGCTTGGAGACGCCGGACGGCTATGTTTCGTGGGTGCTTGCACAGAGCGGGACGATTCCGACAATGATTTCTCATAAGCTCGGGCTGAGAGGGTCAAGCTATTTCGTTCATGCCAACTGCTCATCATCTCTGATTGGATTGCATTCTGCCTATAAAAGCCTGCTGTCGGGTGAATCTGATTATGCTTTAGTTGGCGGGGCAACGCTGCATACCGAGTCAAATATCGGATATGTGCATCAGCCGGGGCTGAACTTTTCGAGTGATGGACATATTAAAGCTTTTGACGCTTCAGCTGACGGAATGATAGGCGGTGAGGGCGTTGCTGTTGTATTGCTGAAAAAAGCAGCTGATGCAGTAAAGGACGGGGATCATATCTATGCCTTGCTGAGAGGCATTGGTGTAAATAACGACGGCGCTGACAAAGTCGGCTTTTATGCTCCAAGCGTTAAAGGCCAGGCTGACGTGGTTCAACAGGTCATGAATCAAACGAAGATACAGCCTGAATCCATCTGCTATGTAGAAGCACACGGAACCGGAACGAAGCTGGGGGACCCGATCGAGCTGGCGGCTTTAACAAACGTTTACAGGCAATATACAAATAAAACGCAATTTTGCGGCATTGGGTCGGTGAAAACCAATATCGGACATTTAGATACAGCCGCCGGTCTTGCGGGCTGCATTAAAGTCGTGATGAGTCTTTATCATCAAGAGCTTGCACCGAGTATCAATTATAAGGAGCCGAATCCAAATACAGACTTAGCCAGCTCTCCTTTTTACGTCGTCGATCAAAAGAAAACGTTAAGCCGTGAGATCAAAACGCACAGGGCTGCACTTAGCTCGTTCGGGCTTGGCGGGACAAATACCCATGCTATTTTTGAACAATTCAAAAGGGATTCTGATAAGAGAAAGATAGACGGGACTTGCATCGTCCCGATCTCGGCGAAAAATAAAGAGAGGCTGCAAGAGTATGCCGAAGACATTCTGGCCTATTTAGAAAGAAGAGGGCTTGAGAACAGCCGGCTGCCTGATTTTGCGTATACCCTTCAGGTGGGGCGCGAAGCGATGGAGCATCGCGTTGTCTTTATTGCCGATCATATAAATGAGTTAAAACAGAGGCTCACAGATTTTATCAATGGAAAAACAGCGATTGAAGGCTGTTTTCAAGGAAGTAAGCACAATGCCAGAGAGGTTTCATGGCTGACGGAGGATGAGGACAGCGCTGAACTCATACGTAAGTGGATGGCCAAAGGAAAGGTAAACAAGCTTGCAGAAATGTGGAGCAAGGGAGCACATATAGATTGGATGCAGCTTTACAAGGGTGAGCGCCCAAACAGAATGAGTCTGCCGACTTATCCATTTGCAAAGGAACGATATTGGCCGTCGCGGGATGACCGCAAACCGGTGGCGCAGCTATCCGGAAATCAGACAGGGATCGGCACTATTCATCCATTGCTTCATCAGAATACATCTGATTTTTCTGAACAGAAATTCAGTTCGGTTTTCACTGGTGACGAATTTTTCCTGAGAGACCATGTGGTAAGAGGAAAGCCTGTGCTTCCTGGTGTTGCGTACCTTGAAATGGCGTACGCGGCTATAAACCAGGCGGCAGGAAGTGAAATTGGCCAAGATGTCAGAATCAGATTGAATCATACAGTCTGGGTTCAGCCTGTTGTGGTTGACAGACATTCAGCTCAAGTGGATATCAGTCTCTTTCCTGAAGAAGATGGAAAAATCACCTTTGACATTTATAGTACACAGGAAGACGGGGACGACCCTGTTATTCATAGTCAAGGCAGTGCGGAGCTGGCATCTGCCGCCGAAACGCCAGTCGCAGACCTCACTGAAATGTCACGCCGCTGCGGCATAGGAAAGATGTCGCCTGATCAATTTTACGAAGAAGGCAGAAGCAGAGGAATGTTCCATGGTCCGGCCTTTCAAGGAATTAAGAATGTGAATATAGGAAACAGAGAGGTTTTGGCGCAGCTGCAGCTTCCAGAAATCGTTTCTGGAACGAATGAACAGTTTGTGCTGCACCCAAGTATCATGGATTCCGCCTTGCAGACAGCAACAATATGCATCATGCAGGAATTGACGGATCAAAAGCTGATTTTGCCATTTGCGCTTGAGGAGCTTGAGGTGATCAAAGGGTGTTCTTCTTCTATGTGGGCTTATGCTCGCTTAAGTGACAGCGATCACTCCGGAGGGGTTGTTCAGAAAGCGGATATCGATGTCATTGACGAGAGTGGAAGCGTATGTGTCAGGATCAAAGGATTCTCAACGAGAGTATTAGAAGGGGAGGTTCATAATTCAAAGCCTTCAACACGGTACGAACGCTTAATGCTTGAACCGGTGTGGGAAAAACAGAATGAAGAACGAGAGGACGAAGATCCTTCGTACACGGAGCATATCATTGTTCTCTTCGAAACTGAACGAAGTGTCACAGACAGCATTGCCTCCCACATGAAAGATGTCCGTGTGATTACTCTAAACGAAGCTGAAGGACATATTGCTGAACGTTATCAATGTTACATGCAGAACATTTTTGAACTCCTGCAAAGCAAGGTCCGTGAGCTTTCTGCAGGCCGTATCATCATTCAAGCGATTGTTCCACTGGAAAAAGAGAAGCAATTGTTTGCCGGCGTTTCCGGTCTGTTTAAAACAGCAGAAATAGAGTTCAGCAAACTGACTGCTCAGGTCATCGAAATTGAGAAACCTGAAGAGATGATAGACCTTCACCTCAAGCTGAAAGACGACAGCCGGAGACCATTTGACAAACAGATTCGATATGAGGCTGGATACCGTTTTGTGAAAGGCTGGAGGGAAATGGTGCTTCCTTCAGCTGATACGCTTCACATGCCGTGGAGAGACGAGGGTGTTTATCTAATCACAGGCGGAGCAGGAAGCTTAGGCCTTCTGTTTGCAAAGGAAATTGCCAATCGAACTGGCCGGTCTACTATTGTGCTGACGGGACGATCTGTTTTAAGTGAGGATAAGGAAAACGAGCTGGAGGCTCTTCGAAGCATCGGAGCGGAGGTTGTCTATCGAGAGGCTGATGTAAGTGATCAGCATGCGGTTCGTCATCTTTTTGAGGAAATCAAAGAAAGATATGGCACTCTCAATGGAATTATTCACGGTGCAGGCAGCATTAAAGATCACTTCATCATTCATAAAACGAATGAAGAGTTTCAAGAGGTGTTGCAGCCAAAAGTGAGCGGGTTGTTACATGTAGACGAATGCAGCAAGGATTTCCCATTGGACTTTTTCATTTTCTTCTCATCTGTTTCGGGATGTTTAGGAAACGCTGGACAAGCCGATTATGCGGCAGCCAATTCGTTTATGGATGCATTTGCTGAATACCGCCGTTCTCTTGCGGCATCAAAAAAGAGATTCGGCTCCACCATTTCCTTCAATTGGCCGTTATGGGAAGAAGGCGGTATGCAAGTCGGCGCTGAAGATGAAAAGAGAATGCTGAAAACGACGGGAATGGTCCCGATGCCGACAGATAGTGGCTTGAAAGCATTTTATCAGGGGATAGCATCTGATAAGCCGCAAGTTTTTGTGATGGAAGGACAGCTTCAGAAAATGAAGCAAAAACTGCTTTCCGCAGGATCGAAAGCCAAGCGGAACGATCAGAGAAAGGCGGATCAGGATCAAGGACAAACTAGAAAATTGGAAGCAGCCTTAATCCAGATGGTTGGCGCAATTTTGAAAGTAAACACAGACGATATCGATGTCAACACAGAGCTGAGTGAGTACGGATTCGACTCAGTTACATTCACTGTCTTTACAAACAAGATCAACGAAAAATTTCAGTTGGAGCTAACACCGACCATTTTCTTTGAATATGGTAGCGTCCAAAGCCTGGCTGAATATGTAGTTGCTGCGTATCAGGGCGAATGGAATCAAGATGCTACTGCTAAAGGCATAGATGAAAGAACAAACTTAGTGCACAGTTTAAGCAGCCTGGAGGCATCATTAAGCAACATGGTCAGTGCAATTTTAAAAGTAAATAGTGAAGATATTGATGTCAATACAGAGCTGAGTGAATACGGATTTGATTCCGTTACATTTACGGTCTTTACAAACAAGATAAACGAAGAATTTCAGTTGGAGCTAACGCCGACCATTTTCTTTGAATATGGAAGCATCCACAGCCTGGCTGAGTATTTGACCGTTGAACATGGTGACACCCTGGTTCAGGAGCGAGAAAAACCAGAGGGGCAGGAAGAGTTACAGACAAAATCCCCTGAAGCGCCGAAAATCACATCACGTAGAAAGCGCCGCTTTACACAGCCTATTATTGCAAAAGCAGAAAGAAACAAAAAGCAGGCTGCCGATTTTGAGCCGGTTGCAATTGTCGGCATCAGCGGCCGATTCCCTGGCGCTATGGATATAGACGAATTTTGGAAAAACCTAGAAGAAGGAAAAGACAGCATCACAGAAGTTCCAAAAGATCGATGGGATTGGCGGGAGCATTATGGAAACCCAGACACTGACGTCAATAAAACCGACATCAAATGGGGCGGGTTTATTGATGGTGTCGCAGAGTTTGATCCGTTGTTTTTTGGTATTTCGCCGCGAGAAGCTGATTATGTAGACCCTCAGCAGCGCTTGTTAATGACATACGTGTGGAAGGCACTGGAAGATGCGGGTTGCTCGCCGCAAAGCCTTTCGGGTACAGGGACTGGTATCTTTATCGGTACGGGAAACACCGGTTATAAAGATCTATTCCATAGAGCGAATCTTCCAATTGAAGGCCATGCTGCTACAGGTCATATGATTCCTTCGGTAGGCCCGAATAGAATGAGTTATTTTTTAAATATTCATGGTCCGAGCGAGCCAGTAGAGACGGCTTGTTCCAGTTCTCTTGTAGCCATTCACCGTGCTGTGACTGCGATGCAAAACGGTGATTGTGAGATGGCGATCGCTGGAGGCGTGAATACGATCTTAACCGAGGAGGCGCATATTAGCTACAGCAAGGCGGGCATGCTCAGCAAAGACGGCAGGTGTAAAACCTTCTCTGCCGATGCGAATGGCTATGTCAGAGGCGAAGGGGTCGGAATGGTCATGCTGAAAAAGCTGGAAGATGCCGAGCGCGACGGAAATCATATTTACGGCGTTATTCGGGGGACGGCGGAAAATCACGGCGGAAGAGCTAATACCCTGACATCGCCTAATCCGAAAGCACAAGCTGATTTGTTGGTGCGTGCATATCGCCAAGCAGGCATAGATCCAAGCACTGTCACATATATCGAAGCACATGGAACAGGGACGGAATTGGGCGATCCGATTGAAATAAATGGGCTGAAAGCCGCGTTTAAGGAACTATCCAATATGAAAGGAGAGAGCCAGCCGGATGTTCCGGATCACCGTTGCGGCATCGGCTCAGTTAAAAGCAATATCGGTCATTTAGAGCTAGCAGCCGGTATTTCCGGTTTGATCAAAGTGCTTTTGCAAATGAAGCATAAAACGTTAGTGAAAAGCCTGCATTGCGAGACGCTTAATCCTTATCTTCAGCTGACAGACAGTCCGTTTTACATCGTTCAGGAAAAACAGGAATGGAAGTCTGTCACAGATCGTGACGGAAACGAGCTTCCGCGCCGTGCCGGAATCAGTTCGTTTGGGATTGGCGGAGTAAACGCGCATATTGTGATTGAAGAATATATGCCAAAAGCCAATTCAGAACACACGGCTACAGGACAGCCAAACGTGATTGTGCTGTCGGCTAAAAATAAAAGCAGGCTGATAGATCGTGCTTTGCAATTGCTTGAGGCGATCCGCAATAAAAAATATACAGATCAGGAGTTGCACCGCATCGCTTACACCCTGCAGGTCGGGCGCGAAGAAATGGATGAGCGTCTGGCGTGTGTTGCGGGGACAATGCAGGAACTTGAAGAGAAACTGCAGGCGTTTGTTGACGGTAAGGAAGAAACAGGCGAATTTTTCCGGGGACAGTCTCATCGAAATAAAGAGACCCAGACTATATTTACAGCAGATGAAGATATAGCGTTGGCACTTGATGCTTGGATCAGAAAAAGAAAATACGCCAAACTTGCTGATTTATGGGTCAAAGGGGTCTCAATCCAGTGGAACACATTATACGGAGAGACCAAACCGCGCCTGATCAGCCTCCCTTCATATCCGTTTGCGAAGGATCACTATTGGGTGCCGGCAAAGGAACATTCAGAAAGAGACAAAAAAGAACTGGTTAATGCGATTGAAGATCGGGATGCATGTTTTTTGACGAAACAATGGAGTTTGAGTCCAATTGGCTCAGCAGTGCCGGGGACAAGAACTGTTGCCATCCTGTGCTGTCAAGAGACAGCAGATTTAGCAGCAGAAGTGTCTTCGTATTTTCCGAATCATCTCTTAATAGATGTGAGCCGGATAGAAAATGATCAGTCAGACATTGATTGGAAAGAGTTTGACGGCCTAGTGGATGTCATCGGATGCGGTTGGGATGATGAGGGCCGGCTGGATTGGATTGAATGGGTGCAAAGACTGGTTGAATTCGGGCATAAAGAGGGGCTCAGGCTGCTTTGTGTGACGAAGGGGCTCGAATCGTTTCAAAACACATCTGTCCGGATGGCTGGCGCCTCACGGGCTGGGTTGTATCGAATGCTCCAATGCGAGTACAGCCATCTTATATCAAGGCATATGGATGCTGAGGAGGTTACTGATCATCGCCGTCTCGCGAAGTTGATCGCTGATGAGTTTTATTCCGATTCTCATGATGCCGAGGTTTGCTACAGAGATGGTTTACGGTATCAAGCTTTTCTAAAAGCTCATCCGGAAACAGGTAAGGCCACGGAACAGAGCGCGGTCTTCCCGAAAGATCATGTGCTTCTCATTACAGGCGGCACACGAGGCATCGGACTATTATGCGCCCGTCATTTTGCAGAGTGCTATGGAGTGAAAAAACTGGTGCTGACCGGACGAGAACAGCTTCCACCGCGAGAGGAATGGACTCGTTTTGACACCTCGAACACATCAGTTGCCCAGAAAATCCAGGCAGTGCGGGAGCTGGAAGCGAAGGGTGTACAGGTGGAGATGCTGTCGCTGACGTTATCTGATGATGCTCAGGTTGAGCAAACGCTGCAACATATCAAGCGAACATTAGGACAGATTGGCGGTGTCATTCATTGTGCAGGTCTGACGGATATGGATACGCTGGCATTTATCCGAAAAACTTCAGATGATATCCAGCGGGTGATGGAACCTAAGGTGTCAGGTCTTACAACGTTATATCGCCATGTGTGTAACGAGCCTTTACAGTTTTTTGTCTTATTTTCTTCTGTTTCAGCCATTATTCCGGAGCTTTCGGCGGGACAAGCTGACTATGCGATGGCCAATTGCTATATGGATTATTTTGCAGAAGCACATCAGAAACATGCGCCGATCATCAGTGTTCAGTGGCCGAACTGGAAAGAAACCGGTATGGGTGAAGTGACAAATCAAGCGTATCGGGACAGCGGCTTGTTGAGCATTACGAATTCAGAAGGCTTACGTTTTCTAGATCAAATTGTATCGAAAATGTTCGGACCGGTTGTTCTCCCTGCAATGGCGAATCAAACAAACTGGGAGCCGGAACTGCTGATGAAGAGGAGGAAACCGCATGAGGGCGGTTTGCAGGAAGCTGCTTTACAGAGCCCGCCAGCCAGAGACATTGAAGAGGCCGATGAAGTTTCCAAATGTGATGGATTATTATCTGAAACACAGTCCTGGCTTATTGATCTGTTTACCGAAGAGCTGAGAATAGATCGTGAAGACTTCGAGATTGACGGGTTGTTTCAGGATTATGGCGTGGATTCGATCATTTTGGCACAGGTGCTCCAGCGTATAAACCGCAAATTAGAGGCAGCGCTCGATCCATCGATTCTATATGAATACCCGACAATTCAAAGATTCACAGATTGGCTGATCGGTTCTTATTCCGAAAGGCTGTCCGCTTTATTCGGAGGCAGGATATCGGATGCATCAGCACCTTTGGAGAACAAAATAGAGGTGGAGGCACCTGTTCCTGCGAAGGATCGAGCTCTTACACCTCAGATTCAGGCACCAGCGATTTTGTCACCGGACTCTCATGCAGAAGGTATTGCCGTTGTCGGACTCTCTTGCCGATTCCCTGGGGCAGAGACATTGGAGTCATATTGGTCGTTACTATCCGAGGGGCGTTCGTCAATCGGCCCGATTCCGGCAGAGCGTTGGGGCTGTAAGACACCATATTATGCCGGCGTGATTGATGGCGTCAGCTATTTTGATCCTGATTTCTTTTTGCTTCACGAAGAAGACGTAAGGGCGATGGATCCGCAAGCACTGCTCGTGTTGGAAGAGTGTCTGAAGCTCTTGTATCACGCCGGTTATACACCTGAGGAAATAAAGGGCAAGCCCGTCGGTGTTTATATCGGAGGCAGAAGCCAGCACAAACCTGATGAAGACAGCCTTGATCATGCCAAGAATCCGATCGTGACAGTCGGCCAAAATTATTTAGCCGCTAATCTTTCACAATTTTTTGATGTCCGCGGCCCAAGTGTTGTAGTTGACACTGCATGCTCGTCAGCTTTGGTCGGCATGAATATGGCCATTCAGGCGCTGCGTGGCGGAGATATTCAATCCGCCATAGTCGGCGGTGTCAGTTTGCTGAGCTCAGATGCCTCTCACAGGCTGTTTGACCGGCGCGGCATTTTAAGCAAGCATTCATCCTTCCATGTGTTTGATGAGCGTGCTGACGGAGTTGTGTTAGGTGAAGGCGTCGGAATGGTCATGCTAAAAACCGTAAAACAGGCACTGGAAGACGGAGATACCATATATGCTGTCGTCAAAGCGGCCTCGGTCAATAACGACGGAAGAACGGCGGGGCCTGCAACACCTAATCTTGAGGCGCAAAAGGAAGTCATGAAAGATGCGCTTTTCAAAAGCGGAAAAAAACCAGAGGACATCAGCTACCTTGAGGCAAACGGGTCAGGTTCAATCGTAACCGATCTCCTTGAGCTAAAAGCGATCCAATCAGTGTACCGTTCTGGGCACTCATCGCCTCTTTCTCTTGGCTCAATCAAGCCGAACATCGGGCATCCGCTATGTGCTGAAGGGATCGCCAGCTTCATTAAGGTTGTGCTGATGCTGAAAGAGCGCCGCTTTGTCCCATTTTTATCAGGTGAAAAAGAGATGGCGCATTTCGATCAACAGAAAGCGAACATCACGTTCAGCCGAGCCCTGGAAAAATGGACAGATTCGCAGCCTACTGCGGCTATTAACTGCTTTGCCGATGGGGGGACGAATGCCCATGTCATCGTAGAGGTGTGGGAAAAAGATGAAAAACACGCCATCAAGCGCAGTCCAAAATCGCCTCCTCAATTAAAGAAACGAATGCTTTCGCCAGGCGAGACAAAGCTGGAAGCGGAGACTTCGAAAATGACTGCGGCAAACATATGGGATACTTATGAGGTGGAGGTCTAACGTGAAAAAGATAACGAAACAACTCACATTATCGTTAAAAAATCCGTTTATTTATCACCATGTGGTTTACGGACAAAATGTCCTGCCGGGATTGGCTTATATCGATATAATCTACCAGATATTCAGAGAACACGGCTTCTCCTGCTCAGAGCTTCAGCTGCGGAATTTATCCATCTATCAGCCATTGACGGCGGAACAGGATGCAGTAATTGTTCTGAATATCCAATGCGCGGAGAAAAAAGAAGGACAGTGGCAAATCACAGCCAAGGGAACTGAAAAACGTGATGGGAAAGAAGCTTCAGAAGAAAAGCTCTATATGAAGGCTGATATGTACGCAGACTCCCCAGCCATATTTGAAGAAACACTGGATCTCAGTCAAATCAAAGCATCTGCACAGAACGTTGTTCAGCTTGATGATGTATATGAACAATGCAGACGTCAGGAATTGGTGCACAGCGAATATATGAAAGCAAAAGGCTGTATCTATGAAGAGGAAGACGGCGTCCTTCTTGCGCTTTCTCTTGGTTCGGAAGCCATGCTTCACGCAGAAGGCTTTATGTTTCACCCGACTCTCATAGACGGGAGCGGGGTGGGTGCCAATCATTTGCTCACATCTTTGCTTAAAGGAGAACAGAGGCTGTATTTGCCTCTGTTCTATGAATCCTTTTCCGCTTCTGCACTTTTGCAGTCGGATTGCATGACGAGAATTAAGCGCTCCTCCGTCCGGCGGGAAAAAGAGCTGATTTATGTAACACTTGAATTTTTTAATGCGTCGGGAGAAAAAGTGGCTGAGTTGAAGAACTTTACAAGCAAATTGGTGCGAGAAGCGGAGCTGATTAGCGGAAAACATCAAGGTGCACAGGAGACACAGATGACAAGAGCGGACACTGTTGAGCGTGATAAACCTGCTGACATGGTTTCTTCTCCCGTTGATTCCTACAGCGGGGCTGAACAGTTCGTAAGCCAATTAATTGCAGAGAAAATCAATAAGCCGGTAGAACAAGTTGAAAAACAGGTCGGTTATTACCAAATGGGACTGAATTCATCGGGCTTGCTTGAGGTGGTAGAAACGATCAGTGATAAGATCGGTGAGAGCCTTTCGCCGACTCTTCTGTTTGAGCATACCACCATAGCGGAGCTGTCAGCGTTTCTTGCCGAGGAATATGCTGAGCATTTTAGTGCCGCTGGCTCCCTTAGCCAGAATGAAAGAGCACGCGTTTCCAACACAATAAACGACCATAAGACTGTTGAAGCTTCTCGTCCTGCACCTATTGAGGCAGCAGGCGATATTGCGATTATCGGCTTGGCGGGCAGGTATCCGAAGGCAGCCAATATTCATGAATTTTGGAACAATCTGAAAGAGGGGAAGGACTGCGTTAGCGAGATTCCTGAGTCGCGCTGGGATTGGCAGCAACTTGAAGGAATCACATCTCCTTCGGGTAAGGACATTTCCAAATGGGGAGGATTTATTGATGATCCCGACTGCTTTGATCCCCAATTTTTCAGAATCACGCCAAGAGAAGCTGAGACAATGGACCCTCAAGAGCGGCTGTTTTTAGAAACATGCTGGGAAACGATTGAGGATGCGGGCTATACGCCAAAGACGTTGGCCAAGCCTAAAGGACGAAATAAAAGGCAGCATGTAGGAGTTTTTGCAGGCGTCATGCACAAGGATTATACATTAGTCGGAGCTGAAGAAGCATCAGCAGAAAATGTGTTTCCTCTTTCGCTCAACTATGCGCAAATCGCCAACCGTGTTTCTTACTTTTGTAATTTCCACGGTCCGAGTATGGCTGTCGATACGGTATGTTCATCCTCTTTGACCGCAGTGCACTTGGCGTTGGAAAGCATACGTCACGGTGAGTGCGATGTTGCGTTAGCAGGCGGAGTGAACCTGTCTTTGCACCCGAATAAATATATGACATACGGGGTCTGGGATATGTTTTCCACTGACGGGCACTGCCGTACGTTTGGAAAGGATGGGGACGGTTATGTGCCTGCCGAGGGTATAGGCGCGGTTTTATTAAAGCCTTTGCGCCAGGCGGAGAAAGACGGAGATCGCATTTATGCAGTTATTAAAGGAAGTGCTGTGAATCATGTGGGCACTGTAAGCGGCATTTCAGTGCCGAGCCCTGTTTCTCAAGCTGATCTGATTGAGACATGCTTGGAGAAAACGGGAATCGACCCGCGGACGATCAGTTATGTGGAAGCCCATGGAACCGGCACGTCCTTAGGAGATCCGATCGAAATACAGGGATTAGTGAAAGCGTTCCGCCAATATACGCAGGATCGGCAGTTCTGTTCAATCGGTTCTGTAAAGTCAAACATTGGGCACGCCGAATCCGCCGCGGGGATCAGCGGTTTAAGCAAGGTTGCCCTTCAGCTTCACCATCAAAAACTTGTGCCTTCTTTGCATTCGGAAGAACTGAATCCGTACGTTGATTTTGAAAAGTCTCCATTTTATGTACAGCATGAAACAGAAACGTGGAAGCAGCCTGTTATCAAGGAGAATGGGGAAGACGTCCCTTATCCGCGGCGGGCGGGTATCAGTTCCTTCGGAGCAACTGGTTCAAACGCACATATTATCCTTGAGGAATATATTCCTCAAACAGCGGAGCAGGACGTTTCTTTGTCCTCAGATTCTGACATATCCGCAGTTATTCCGCTTTCTGCCCGTAATCAAGAACGTCTCCGTGTATATGCAAAACGTCTCTTGGATTTTCTTCATGATGGGATTCAGATTAGAGATTTGGCGTATACATTGCAGGTAGGCCGTGAACCGATGGAAGAACGGGTTTCTTTCTTAGCATCCGGAATTCAAGAATTGAGCGACCAATTGAAGGCTTTTATAGAAGGACGAAAAGCCATTCAGCATTGCTGGAAGGGCCGCGTGTCAAGAGGAAGCGAACCATCGCGTCCCGCCGAATCGGTACATAAATTGCTGGAGCAAAGAAAACTCGACCAAATTGCGGAGCAGTGGGCGAACGGATCTGGTGTTGACTGGAAGCTGCTTTACGACGGAAACAAACCAAAGCGGATCAGCCTGCCAACTTACCCATTTGAGAGGGTGCGTTATTGGGTGCCGAAAGCGGAGAAAAAGACTGATCGTTCAAAACAGGAGCGGCACATCCTGCATCCTCTTCTGCATCAAAATGTGTCTGATATATCGGGTGTCCGCTTCCGTTCAGCGTTTACAGGACGTGAATTTTTCTTGAAGGATCATGTCATAAAGGGCGAACACGTTTTACCTGGCGCAGCTTTATTGGAGATGGTTCGGGCAGCTGTGGAAAGGGCAGCTGCGGATCAGTTCCAGACAGGATTCCGGCTCCGGAATATCGTCTGGGTCCGGCCGTTCGCCGTCACAGAACAGCAGAAAGATATAGATGTACGTCTATATCCTGAGGAGAATGATGAGATTACATTTGAAATCTGCCGGGACCCTGAAAGCGCAGAGGAGTCGCCGATTGTATATGGACAAGGGAGTGCAGTGCTTTGTGAGGCTGGTGAAAATCCGGTCATCAACATTGAAGAACTGAAGGCAAGCTATAATGGCCGGACGCTGTCACCTTTTGATTGCTACGAGGCTTATACAGAAATGGGTATTCATTATGGTGACAGCCACAGAGCGATCGACAGCCTATATGCAGGCGAAAACGGAGTTCTAGTGAAATTGACGATGCCTCCTGTAATCTCTGATACAGAAGACCAATATATTCTGCATCCGAGCATGATAGATTCGGCATTTCAAGCATCTATCGGTTTGAGGCTGGGAGGAGCTACGAGTTTAGAAGACAGAAAGGCAATGCTGCCTTTTGCCATACAGGATGTCCAAATCTTCAAAGGCTGCGAGGCATCTATGTGGGCGCGGATCACATATAGCGAGGGCAGTACAGCTGGGGATCGTATGCAGAAGCTTGATATCGATTTATGCAATGAAGAGGGGCAGGTTTGCGTGCGATTGACGGGCTATTCTGCAAGAGTGTTAGAAACAGATCAAGAAGGTCCTTCTGAAGCGACTGACACGCTATTGTTCGAACATATTTGGGAAGAACGTGCTGCAGAGAGGCAAGAGCTCATAGAGTACGACACGCATAAAGTCGTTGTCTGTGATGTTGGAGAACAAATGGAAAGCCTCCAAAATCATCTTGACTGTACAGTTCTGCAGCATGATACAGAGACAATTGATGAACGGTTTGAAGGTTATGCCATACAGTTATTTGAAGAAATCAAACAGCTAATGCACTCAAAAACAGGGGGACATACATTCATTCAAGTGGCGGTGCCTGCGTTGGACGAGCCTCAGCTATTAAGCGGCTTAACTGGATTGCTCAAAACGGCTGAACTGGAAAATCCAAAACTGACAGGACAGTTGATCGAAATAGAGACCGGGATGTCAGCTGGTGACCTATTCGAAATATTGGAGGAAAACAGACGCTATCCGCGTGACACGCATATCCGCCACTGGCAAGGGAAGCGATTTGTAAGCAAGTGGAAAGAAGTGTCTGGTGAGCACCTAAGTGCTGACATGCCATGGAAGGATAAAGGCGTGTATCTGATCACAGGCGGTGCAGGCGGCCTTGGATTCATCTTTGCAACTGAAATTGCAAACCAAACGAATGATGCGGTTGTGATCCTGACAGGACGCTCTCCGCTTGATGAAAGGAAGAAGAAGAAGCTTAAAGCCTTACAGAAACTTGGCATCCAAGCGATTTACAGACAAGCTGATCTGGCTGACAAACAAACGGTTGATGCCTTATTAAAAGAAACCCAAAACGTTTACGGAGACTTAGATGGCATCATTCACAGCGCCGGTTTAATAAAAGATAATTTCATTATGAAGAAAAAGAAAGAAGAGGTTCAAACCGTTCTTGCTCCAAAGGTAGCAGGACTGATTCACCTTGACGAAGCAACGAAAGATATTCCGCTCGATTTCTTTATCCTTTTTTCCTCAGGTGCCGGAGCAGTAGGAAGCGCGGGACAGGCTGATTACGCAATGGCCAATGCATTTATGAATGCATTCAGCGAATATCGAAATGGGCAAGCAGAGCTGCACAAGCGTTACGGAAAAACTCTTTCAGTGTGCTGGCCGCTGTGGAAAGACGGGGGCATGCAAATTGATGCGGAAACTGCAAGGATGCTGAAAAGAGAAACAGGCATGGTGGCCATGGAAACAGATCGTGGGATTCAGGCGCTATATCATGGCTGGACGTCAGGGAACCCGCAAGTGTTAGTTGCTTCCGGTGTTACTGATCGGATTCGTGCATTTTTACATGAAACGGGACATGGCAAAGGCCAATCTCACAATATCAAAAAAAGCAGTCTCAATCAGGAGGCAGAAAAAGCAGACATGATCGGGGAAATTGATGAAGAGATACTAAGAGAAAAAGCGGAGAACTATTTTAAACAGGTGCTTTCTTCGGTGATTAAGCTGCCAGCCGGCCAGATTGATGCTGAAGCTCCTCTCGAGGATTACGGGATCGATTCTATCATGATCATGCATGTAACGGGTCAATTAGAAAAAGTATTCGGTTCTTTGTCCAAGACGTTGTTCTTTGAATATCAGGATATTCGCTCATTAACACGGTATTTTATTGATTCCCGCAGAGAAAAACTGCTGGACATCTTGGGAATTGAAAAAGACAAACCTTCTGCTGCGGAAAATACAAAAACTGATTCAGAGCCTGAAAAGAGAGAAATCTCTGTTGCCCCAAGAAAGTCTGGATTCTTTCCTTTGCAAGAAAAAGGGCAACAACAGTTAAGAGAAAAGGGAACAGAGGAAATTGCGATCATCGGTATCTCAGGGCGCTATCCACAGGCAGACAACATTAATGAATTGTGGGAGAACCTGAGAGACGGTCGAGACTGTATTACTGAAATTCCTGCAGACCGCTGGGATCACAGTCTTTATTATGACGAAGATAAAGACAAGCCTGGTAAAACCTACAGCAAGTGGGGCGGCTTCATGAAGGATGTAGACAAGTTTGACCCGCAGTTTTTCCATATTTCGCCGCGTGAGGCAAAATTAATGGACCCGCAAGAGCGTTTATTTTTGCAGTGCGTGTATGAAACGATGGAAGACGCAGGCTATACAAGGGAGCATCTCGGCCGTAAGCGTGATTCGGAGCTTGGCGGAAGCGTCGGTGTTTACGTCGGTGTCATGTACGAAGAATATCAGCTGTACGGGGCACAAGAGCAGGTGCGGGGAAGGTCTCTGGCTTTAACGGGAAATCCATCATCCATCGCGAACCGGGTATCTTATTATTTTGATTTTCACGGACCGAGTATTGCATTAGACACCATGTGTTCTTCTTCTTTAACGGCTATCCACTTGGCCTGCCAAAGCCTGCAGCGCGGAGAGTGTGAGGCGGCATTCGCGGGCGGCGTGAATGTGTCAATCCATCCAAATAAATATTTGATGCTCGGGCAGAACAAATTTATGTCCAGCAAAGGCCGGTGTGAAAGCTTCGGACAGGGCGGAGACGGCTATGTGCCAGGGGAAGGCGTTGGAGCAGTGCTTCTGAAGCCATTGTCTAAAGCAGTTGAAGATGGTGATCACATTTATGGAATCATTAAGGGGACTGCCATTAACCACGGGGGAAAAACAAACGGATACTCAGTGCCCAATCCGCATGCCCAAGCAGATGTCATCAAAAAGGCGTTTGTGGAAGCGAAGGTTGATCCGCGGACAGTCAGTTACATCGAAGCCCACGGCACGGGAACCTCTCTCGGTGATCCTATTGAAATCACAGGGCTGTCCAAAGTGTTTACGCAAGAAACCGATGACAAACAATTTTGTGCAATAGGGTCAGCCAAATCAAATATCGGGCACTGTGAGAGTGCGGCAGGTATCGCAGGAGTAACGAAGGTATTGCTCCAAATGAAATACAGGCAGCTTGCGCCTTCCCTGCATTCAAACGTGCTGAACCCGAATATTGATTTCCTTAACTCGCCGTTTAAAGTACAGCAAGAGCTAGAAGAGTGGAAGAGGCCGATCATCAGTGTCAATGGCAAAGACATCGAATTACCGAGAATCGCAGGAGTCTCTTCATTTGGTGCCGGAGGTGTGAACGCCCATATTTTAATAGAAGAGTATGCTCCGGAACCTGTGGAGGAACGTTTACCAGCGAGGAAACAGCCGGCTGTCATTGTGCTCTCAGCAAAAAATGAGGAAAGGCTTCAGAAACGCGCGGAGCGATTGCTGCATGCCATTCGTGAACAAAAATATGCTGAAGCAGATTTACACCGAATTGCCTATACGCTGCAAGTCGGACGGGAAGCGATGAACGAACGGCTGGCGTTCGTTGCGGAAACGATGCAGGAGCTTGAAGAAAAGCTGAATGAATGTATCTCCGGAACAGAAAATCGTGAATATGTCTATCGCGGACAAGTAAAGAGCAACAAAGAGGCCATTGCTGCTTTTGCTGCTGATGAGGATATGTCAAAAACAATTGAGGCATGGCTGCAAAAAGGCAAATATGCGAAGGTTTTAGACCTGTGGGTAAGAGGTTTGCGAATCGACTGGAGCACGCTATATCAGGATCAAAAACCGCGGCGCATCAGTTTACCTGCCTATCCTTTCTCAAGAGATCGCTATTGGATAGACGTACATGCAAAGGCTGAGGAAAAAAGAACGGAGGAGCCATTCGCTCCAGTACAGCCCGTCCTTCCAAAGCCGTCTGTAGCCAGAGAAGCCAGCGGCAAGCCTGCCAATATTACGTTACAGCCTTTAATGACCAATCAGGATCGTTTAGAGCGTGTTCCATCAGATACAGAAACAGAGACGATCACGGCGGAAGCCTTGTGCGATGAACTGACAGCGGGCTTAGCGGAAGTGCTGTACATGGACCAAAACGAGATTGATCCAGACGAAGCATTCATAGATATCGGTATGGACTCGATTACCGGGCTCGAATGGATAAAAGCAATAAATAAACAGTATGGCACATCACTAAATGTCACAAAGGTATATGATTATCCGACAACACGTGATTTCGCTGTTTACTTAGCACACGAGTTAAGCACACAGGCTGGGGAGAAAAAACAAACGGAGACGTACACGCCGATCAGACAAAAAACAGCGGTACCTGCTGCTAAACCGGCTAATATATCTCTGCAGCCGTTAGAACATCATCAGCCAGTGCAAGAGGAAGCTGAAGAAACGATTCAATATGCAGCGGCAGAAATATCTGCATCAAGACAATATACTGTAGCAATTGAAACGCTGCATGAAAACTTGAGGGAAAGCATAGCAGACGTGTTATACATGGAGCCATACGAGGTGGATATTGACGAAGCGTTCATAGATATCGGAATGGACTCGATTACCGGACTCGAATGGATAAAAGCGGTGAACAAGCAATACGGAACGTCTTTTACGGTAACCAGAGTATATGATTATCCAACGATACGTGATTTTGCCGAAATGCTAAAGTCCGAGCTTGGAACTCATCATGATAGAAAGATAGAGCATACTGTTCCTATCGAAGCAGTCCAGCAAAAGCCAGCAGCACCATCTAATCCAAAGCCGGCAGAACGGCCCCTACAGCCTGTTCAACATCCAATAAAGAAAGAACATGAGAAGAAAACGGTTCCTGTTCATCAAGACCGCTCGGAGGATGCGATAGCGATTGTCGGGATGTCGGGAAGATACCCGGGCGCTCGTAATGTAAGAGAGTACTGGGATAACCTGGTTCATGCGAGAAATGCCATTCGGGACATTCCAACATCACGGTGGGATGTTGACAAATACTATGATCCTGTCCTCAACAAAAAAGGGAAAGTCTACTGCAAATCAATGGGGATGCTTGATGATATTGAACATTTTGATCCGTTGTTTTTTAATATTCCGCCGTCAGAAGCTGAACTGATGGACCCGCAGCATCGAATCTTTTTGCAGGAAGGCTATAAAGCCTTTGAGGACGCTGGGTACAACGCCCGAACTTTAAATGAGAAAAAATGCGGTGTATATCTCGGCATTATGAGCAATGAATACGGGGTCATGCTGAACCGGCAGGCAAGAGCAAATGCCACCGGGAACAGCTTTGCGATCGCTGCGGCGCGTATTCCGTATTTTCTTAATTTAAAAGGGCCTGCGATTCCTATTGACACCGCTTGTTCATCTTCATTGGTCGGCACACATTTAGCGCGGCAGGCACTTATAAACAAAGAAATTGATATGGCGCTGGTCGGCGGGGTCAGCTTATACCTGACGCCGGAATCTTACATCAGTATGTGTGAGGCCGGCATGCTTTCACCTGATGGACAATGTAAAGCATTTGACAATGGAGCGAATGGTTTTGTGCCCGGCGAGGGTGCGGGTGCGCTGGTATTGAAAAGGCTGAAAGATGCAGAAGCGGACCGTGACCATATTTATGGCATCATCATTGGCTCGGGTATTAATCAGGACGGGAAAACAAACGGAATCACGGCACCGAGTGCGAAAAGCCAAATGGACCTGGAAAGAGACATATATGAAACATACGGCATACATCCTGAGAGTATCAGTTATGTCGAGATGCATGGCACAGGAACAAAACAAGGCGATCCAATTGAATTAGAAGCTCTGTCCACCGTATTTCAAGAAAAAACAGACAAAAAGCAGTTTTGCGCAATCGGTTCCGTCAAAAGCAATATTGGCCATACATCCGCGGCGGCAGGAGTAGCCGGGGTTCAAAAAGTGTTATTGTGCATGAATCATAAAACACTTGTGCCGACATTGAACTTCACGACACCGAATGAGCATTTTGAATTTGAGCATTCTCCTTTATACGTAAATACGGAGCTTAAGCCTTGGGAAACGACTGATGGAAAACCGCGGAGAGCATGTGTGAGCTCTTTCGGATATAGCGGAACGAATGCCCATATTGTGATAGAGGAATATCAGCCTGACAAGAGGAACGATCGATTAACAAAGCAGCACCGCTCAGCATTATTTGCACTCTCAGCGAAAAAAGAGAAGCAATTGAAGGCCTATGCGGAAGCAATGAAAGATTTCGTAACTTCCAATGAAGATATCGATCTGGAGGATATGGCATACACACTTCAGACGGGCCGGGAAGCAATGGATTATCGGCTTGCGTTTTTGGCGGATTCGAGAGAAATGCTGATCAAAACTTTAGATGATTATTTGGCTGAGAAGCCGAACAGCAGCATATTTGCTGCTCACGTGAAAACGAAGAAGAGCGAAATCAAGCTGTTTGAAACGGATCATGATGCCAAAGCATTGCTGCAAACATGGATAGAGAAAAAAAGGCTGGAGAAAGTAGCAGAGCTATGGGTGAAAGGGCTGCAGATAGATTGGAACAAGCTTCATGGGGAATACACGCCTCGCCGAATCAGCCTGCCTGCTTATCCGTTCGCGGAAGAGTATTACTGGCTGCCAACTCAAGAAGGTGAACCCGAAACCATTGCTACAGCACTCCCTCTTTCCGAACTGATGCCAAAGC
Organism: Bacillus sp. LM 4-2; assembly: GCF_000978495.1. Taxonomy (NCBI): domain Bacteria; kingdom Bacillati; phylum Bacillota; class Bacilli; order Caryophanales; family Bacillaceae; genus Bacillus; species Bacillus sp. LM 4-2. The sequence continues at coordinate 1,792,144 of NZ_CP011101.1, forward strand.
GCTGCTTTCTGCGTAAACAGTGGCAGCCTTGTCCGATTGAACCGGCAGAAATGACGAATCAAACCGTCGCCATTTTGGCAAATGAGGAGACAATGGCATTAGCGGAAGAGCTTTCGACGTATTTCTCGACATACCGTATATTTGACAGCCAAGAGCTGGAGCGGGTATCTGCTGCTGACTATGAACACGTTGCTGGAGCAATCGATCTGATCGGGTGCGGAACGAGCCATGAGCATTCTATGGGCTGGATAAACTGGCTCCAAAAGCTGATCGAGCAAGGACGTACAAGCAAGCATCATTTGACGGTCTTGGGTGTAACAAAGGGGCTGGAGGCCTACGCAAATGAGGGTGTTCTTTTGTCTGGTGCTTCACGGGCCGGTTTATACCGCATGCTTCAAAGTGAGTACAGCCATCTTACTTCAAGACATGCAGATATGGAATGCGAAGCCTCTTTTGAGGAGCTGGCCAGACTGATTGCAGTTGAATATTATGCCAAGAGCACAGAATCAGAAGTCTGTTATCGAAACGGACAGCGATATCGCGCATATTTGACAGAGCAGCCAGCAGAAGCCGCTCTTAGTCATAAGCAAGTATCGTTTTCAACAGACAAAGTCCTGCTTATTACAGGCGGGACAAGAGGTCTCGGCTTGCTGTGTGCGCGGCATTTTGTGAAAACATACGGCGTTAAGCGGCTGGTCCTTATCGGCCGTGAAGAGCTTCCGCCGCGTGACCAGTGGAATTCGGTAAAAATGGCCTCGCTTGCCGAGAAAATAAAAGCTGTTCAAGAGCTAGAAGACATGGGTGCGCAAGTTCAGGTGCTGTCTCTGGATCTCACAGACAGGGTTGCTGTCGAACAGAGCCTGAAGACCATACACGAAACAATGGGGGCGATTGGCGGAGTCATCCATTGTGCCGGGATGGTGAACAAACAAAACCCGGCTTTTATCAGAAAATCACTAGAAGAGATCGAACAGGTGCTTGAACCGAAAGTCGAAGGTCTGCAAACGTTGTTTGACCTGCTTCAAGATGAACCATTGGCGTTTTTCACCTTGTTTTCATCAGTATCAGCGGCCATCCCTGCACTAGCAGCAGGACAAGCTGATTACGCGATGGCAAATGCTTTTATGGATTATTTTGCGGAGGCTCATCAAGATAAATGTCCCATTGTAAGCATTCAGTGGCCTAACTGGAAGGAGACCGGTTTAGGCGAGGTTCGAAGCAAAGCTTTAGAACAAACTGGATTGATCAGTTTGACAAACGACGAGGGATTACAGCTGCTTGACCAGATTCTATCAGACAGACAGTATGCTGTCGTGCTGCCGGCAGTACCAGATACAAACGTTTGGAAGCCGGATAAGCTGATGCAGCCGTCATTGCCTGTCGAAGCTCTCTCGCATCCTGAGACGAAAGAGCAAACCAGCACTCGCAACCTGTTCCCTGAAACAGTCGACTGGCTCGTAACTCTTTTTTCAGATGAACTGAAAATAGCTGCAGAAGACTTTGAAACGGATGAACCTTTCCAAGAATACGGAATCGACTCGATTATATTGGCCCAGCTGGTACAGCAGATGAACCAACAATTAAATGGAGATATTGATCCGTCAATTTTGTTTGAATACCCGACAATAGAATCCTTTGCACACTGGCTCATTTCGAAATATGACATATCAGCTGTTTTACAGCCATCTGTTCCTGAGAAACAGACACCTCTCAAGCCGCAATCAGCAATGAAACAGAAGCTGGTGCCAGAACAGCGGCCGCAACAGATAAGCCATGAAAAAACGGCACTTCTTGCTGAGGACATCGCTATCATCGGTCTTAGTTGCAGGTTCCCAGGAGCAGAAACCCTAGAGGAATACTGGGAACTAATACGTGATGGACGGTCTGCGATTGCGCCTGTTCCGCCTGAACGATTCGGGAACTCCAGCTCAAATTACGCGGGCCTCATTGATGAAATGAACCGATTTGATCATGATTTCTTCATGATGTCCGAAAACGATGTCAGAGCGATGGACCCTCAAGCTTTGGCTGTATTGGAGGAAAGCTTGAAGCTGTGGTATCACGCCGGTTATACAGAGAAAGAAGTGAAAGGCATGAGGGCTGGTGTTTATATAGGAGGCCGCAGCCAGCACAAGCCTGATCCGGCCAGTCTTTCAAAAGCAAGAAATCCGATAGTCGCTGGCGGACAAAACTATTTAGCAGCTAACATCTCACAATTTTTTGACTTGAAGGGACCGAGTATTGTCCTGGATACCGCTTGTTCCTCTGCGCTGGTGGGGCTGAATATGGCCATTCAGGCTCTGCGAAGCAGAGATATTGAGGCAGCGGTTGTAGGCGGCGTCAGTTTGCTTGATGCTGATGCGCATCGAATGTTTTATGAGCGCGGACTTTTATGTGACAAACCGTCATTCCATATTTTTGATAAGCGGGCAGACGGTGTCATTTTAGGAGAAGGCGTGGGCATGGTTCTCGTCAAAACCGTCAGCCAAGCGCTTGAAGACGGAGATTCCATATATGCAGTCATTAAAGCCGCTGCGATTAATAATGACGGAAGAACGGCTGGTCCATCATCTCCAAATCTCGAGGCACAAAAGGACGTCATGCTGTCAGCGCTTGAAAAAAGCGGCAAAAAGACTGAAGAGATCAGCTATCTCGAAGCGAACGGCTCGGGATCGGCAGTAACAGATTTACTTGAATTAAAGGCAATCCAATCCATTTACCGTTCTGAATCAAAGGCTCCGTTAGGGCTGGGATCGGTGAAACCTAACATCGGCCATCCATTATGTGCAGAGGGGATTGCGAGCCTGATTAAAGTAGCTTTAATGCTGAAGCATAGACAATTGGTTCCATTCCTGTCAGGTAATGAAAATATGCCGTATTTTGATATAGAAAAAACAGATTTGTATTTCAGCAGATCGCAAGCCGAGTGGAAGGAGACAACGCCGGCTGCGGCAATTAATTGTTTTGCAGATGGCGGAACGAACGCCCATCTCATTATAGAAGCCTGGAATGAATCGGTTGCTCGTCCAATTAGAAGAAAACCTCTGCCTTTGCCGGAATTAAATAGGCAGCCCGTTTTAATCAAACCATCAGCTCAAAACGTGCAGGAAAAAGTGCATTCAGACACAGGGGCTTCTAAAGATATGTTTTGGAAAACTTTCAAATAAGAGAGGAGTGGGAAAATGATAACTGAACAACTGCACATTTCATTAAATAATCCAATCATGTCCAACCACAAGGTATATGGACAAGCGTTATTACCCGGCCTTGCTTATATAGATTTAATCTACCAAGTATTCCAGGAACATGGTTATGCATACCAAGAGCTTGAATTAAAAAACCTGACCATTTTTTACCCTTTGATCGCAGATGAGTCATATGACATTGCCCTGACCATTCACGTGTCTGAAAGAAAGGAAGGGACATGGTCCATCATCATCGACGGACAAAAACAGCATGGAGAATCACTATCTGACAAGAGACAATATGTGACTGCTGACATGCATCGTAAAGAGCAAACCGCTTTTGCCGAATCAATAGACCTTAATCAGTGGAAAAGTACAGCTGACAGGATTCTGAATTTAGATGAAATCTATGAACAATGCCGTTCTAAGGAGTTAGTCCATACCGGCATGATGAAGGCAAAAGGGCGGATTTATGAAACCAAAGAGGGTGCTTTAATTGATTTAGCAGTTGGACAGGAAGCCCTGCGCCATTCTGAAGCTTTTCTGTTTCATCCGACGCTTATTGACGGCAGCGGCATAGGTTCAAGCTGCCTGATCTCAGATCAAACGATGTACCTGCCATTGTATTATGAATCGTTTTCTGCTTCAGAACGATTGCAAAAAGGATGTACAGCACGGATCCTCTCCTCATCTGTGCGCCAAAAGAAAGAGCTCACTTATATGACGATTGAATATTTTAATTCATCAGGACAAAAAGTGGCCGAGCTGAAACAATTTGCAGGCAAGTCTGTACGGAATATGTCAGCCTTTCATTCTCCAAAAGAAATTCAAGAAAAAAGAGCTGCTGTCTCTCAGAACATCAGTCGGGACTATCCCGCATTTGAAATGTATTTGCGTCAGTTGCTTGCTAAGCAGCTTGAAAGGCCGGCAGAACAAATGGATATCCACGCTGGGTACTATGAGCTAGGCTTGGATTCTCCGTCATTGCTTACCGTGGTTCAGGAAATTGGAGATAAGGTTGGAGCGGATCTTGCTCCGACACTGCTGTTTGAATTTACAACAATTGCAGAACTAGCTGCTCATCTTGCTGATCACTATTCAATTGGAGAGGCGGACGATGCTGTCCGCCAATCTCCTTCACCAATTGATGGTGTTACCTCTTCACCAGAGATCGGGGAGGACATAGCCATTATCGGAATGGCTGGACGCTATCCTAAGGCGAAAAATATACAGGAATTTTGGGAACAGCTTAAAGCGGGTACCGACTGCATCACAGAGATTCCAAACTCACGCTGGGAATGGAAAGAAAACAATGGACTGGATTCACCTGCAGGCAAGCCACTCTCGAAATGGGGCGGGTTTATCGAGGAGGCTGATTGCTTTGATCCTCAATTTTTCAGAATCTCTCCGCGTGAAGCGGAAATCATGGACCCTCAGGAACGGTTATTTTTAGAGACATGCTGGGAAGCTATTGAAGATGCGGGTTATACACCAGAGACAATTGCTTCACCGCAGGGAGAAAATAAAAGACAGCATGTCGGTGTGTTTGCCGGCGTAATGCATAAGGACTATTCCCTTATAGGGGCTGAAGCTCTATCAGAACACAATCCATTTCCTTTATCGCTGAATTATGCGCAAATCGCCAACAGGGTCTCTTACTATTGTAATTTCCACGGCCCAAGCATGGCGGTGGACACGGTCTGCTCTTCCTCATTAACTGCGGTTCATCTGGCAATAGAGAGCATCCGGAATGGAGAATGCGAGGCCGCGCTTGCCGGAGGCGTCAATTTGTCATTGCATCCGGCTAAATATATCAGCTATGGCAGTGTAGGAATGCACTCAAGTGACGGCTATTGCCATACTTTCGGCAAAGGCGGAGATGGCTACGTATCTGGAGAAGGTGTCGGCACAGTATTGCTAAAACCGCTGCGAAAAGCTGAACAGGACGGTGACCGAATCTATGCTGTCATCAAAGGCAGTGCGATAAATCATGTAGGGAAAGTAAGCGGAATTACAGTACCGAGCCCCGTAGCTCAAGCTGATGTTATCGAAGCGTGTCTAGAAAAAACAGGAATTGATCCGCGCACCATCAGCTATGTTGAAGCCCATGGCACTGGCACCTCATTGGGAGATCCGATTGAAATACAGGGGTTAGTAAAAGCTTTCAGCCGCAATACGCAGGACAAGCAATTCTGTTCAATCGGTTCTGTTAAATCGAATATTGGCCATGCTGAAGCTGCAGCCGGCATTAGCGGCTTAACGAAGACTGTCCTGCAGTTGCATCATAAAACCTTGGTGCCCTCATTACATTCAGAAGAGCTGAATCCTTATTTGAAGCTCGATCAAACCCCATTTTTTGTCCAGCATGACACAAAGGAATGGGAGCAGCCATCTTTTACAGAAAACGGGGTGGACGTCACATATCCCCGCCGTGCCGGTTTAAGTTCGTTTGGCGCTTCAGGATCAAATGCGCATCTTATTTTGGAAGAATATATTCCGGCAGAGAGCCATTCAGAGACGATTTTAACGAAAAATGAAGAAATAGTTATACCTTTGTCTGCGAGAAACAAAGATCGTCTGCAGGCTTACGCTCTTAAACTTCTTGATTTTCTTAGCGAGGACGTCAATCTTTTGGCGTTAGCTTATACCATGCAGGCAGGACGGGTTGAAATGGAGGAGCGTGCGGCCTTCATTGTAAAAGACATAAAAGATTTAACGGCTAAACTTCGGGCGTTTGCCAATGGCGAAGAAGAGATCGAGGGCTGCTGGACCGGACGAGCCAAGGAGAATCAGGAGGCGGCTGGGCTAGCATCGGTAAATGCGCTGAATAACAATTTGATAACAGACAGTGAAATGATGGAAATGGCGAAAGCATGGGTTAAAGGAAAGCGGGTCACCTGGGACGACCTATACGGCGATCGCAAGCCGCTTAAGATCAGTGTTCCGACCTATCCGTTTGCAAGGGAGCGCTACTGGATCCCGGTTCCTGAAATGAAAACCAGCACTGTGAATCATATCTTACATCCGCTGGTGCACCGCAATACATCAGACTTTACTGAGCAGCGCTTTAGCTCTGTATTTACAGGCACGGAATTTTTCCTTTCTGATCATGTTGTACAGGGACAGAAGATTTTGCCGGGCGTTGCCTATTTAGAAATGGCAAGGGAAGCAGCGGAAAAAGCTGCAGGCGATCTGGACGGCGAACAAAGAGTGGTGTCGCTAAAAGACATTGTGTGGGTGCGTCCTATCACGATTGAAAGTGAACCAAAAGAAATACATATTGGCCTTTTTCCTGAGGATAACGGGGACATCTCCTTTGACATTTATAGCAGCTCTGAACATAAAGAAGAAGCCCTGACGATACACTGCCAAGGCCGCGCTGTCATTTCAGATGAAGCGGACACTTCTATTTTAAACCTTTCATCAATACAGACAGAATGCAGTTTGGACACAGTGACGTCAGAACAATGCTATGCAGCGTTTCGAAAGATTGGGCTTGACTATGGAGAGGGCTATCAAGGGATTGAAAAAGTCTATGTCGGCAAAGATCAATTGCTTGCAAAAATCTCGTTACCCGCTTTTCTAAAAAACGACAAGCAGCATTTTGCGCTCCACCCGAGTTTGATGGATTCCGCGTTCCATGCCACAGTCGGTTTTATCGTTAGCTCAGTCAATGCCACTGGACAAGCTCAGACGCTGTCTCTTCCATTTGCGTTGCAGGAGGTTGATATTTTCATCCCATGTCCAGAGAAGATATGGTCTTATATTCGATACAGTTCAGACAGTAAAGCGGAGGACAAAGTCAGAAAGTATGATATTGATTTATGTGATGAGAACGGACACGTTTGTGTGAGAATGAAGGGTGCCTCGATGCGGGCACTTGATGGAGAGCAGCATTCAATGCCGAAACTATTAACTGATTCTCAGCTGACCGGGCATACGATGATGATCCCTGTCTGGGAACCAGTCTCTCTAGAAGCGGAGGATAATGCTTCGTTTGCTGGTAAAAGAGCTGTTTTATGCGGAGCTGCTGAAGCTGATCGGACTTTCATAAAGCATCATTATCCGCAAATTTCCTTTGTCGATATCCGCCCTGCAGATGACATTGAGGCAATAGCGGACAAACTGCAAGCGTACGGAAGCATTGACCATTTCTTGTGGATTGCCCCGTCAGACCTGGAGAATAGTGATAAACAAGGAGAAGCTGTTCTTCACTTATTTAAGTTCGTGAAAGCTTGCCTGCAATTAGGCTATGGCGAGAAACAACTTGAATGGTCTCTTGTGACCGTCCAAGCGCAGCCGGTTACGCAACATGAAGCAGTACAACCCGCTCATGCAAGCATTCATGGGCTTGCCGGCACAATGGCAAAGGAATATCCACACTGGAAAATCCGTCTTCTCGATCTTGAAAAAGGCTGCACATGGCCGGTAAATCACATGTTTGCGCTCCCAGCTGACCGCCTTGGCCATGCTTGGGCCTATCGTAATCAGCAATGGCATCAGCAGCAATTGATCCCATATCGGCACTCACTGTCAGGCGACACGCTGTATAGGAAAGGCGGAGTCTATGTGGTCATCGGAGGAGCCGGGTATATCGGAGAGGCGTGGAGTGAGTACATGATCCGCCGCTACCAAGCGCAAATCGTTTGGATTGGGCGAAGTCAACTTAATGCTGCCATCCAGTCAAAAATAGACCGACTTTCGGCGCTTGGCCCTGAGCCTTTCTACATTGCAGCCGATGCAGCCGATAAGCATTCATTGCAGCAGGCTTATGATCAAGTGAAAAAACGCCATCCTCATATTCACGGGATTGTTCACTCTGCGATGGTTTTATTTGAGCAAAGCCTGGAAAAAATGAAGCCGGAAGAATTCACCGCTGGACTGGCGGCGAAGATCGATGTCAGTATTCGGATGGCCCAAGTGTTCCGCCAGGAGAATGTAGATTTTGTTTTATTCTTCTCTTCGCTTGTAGCCCATATCAAAAATGTGAAGCAAAGCCATTATGCCTCTGGCTGTACATTTGCAGATGCTTTTGCTCACCAGCTTTCTCAGAGCTGGGCATGCCCTGTAAAAGTCATGAACTGGGGATATTGGGGGAATAGTGAAGCGGCTGAGGATGAACATTATGTACAGCTCATGAATCAAATCGGCTTAGGTTTAATTGAGTCCGCGGAGGCTATGAAGGCGCTGGAAGCACTGCTTTCTGGGCCGGTCAGCCAAACAGCTTTCATTCATACGACAAAGCCTGTAGCAGTCGAAGGCGTGAATCAGAATGAATTCATCACTCTTTATCCAGAGCAACCTTCAGCAGATGCAGAGAGCCTGATGGAGCGTCTGCCGACTACGGGACGATTTCAAAGAGTGACACATGAAGAGCTTGATGATCTTCTTTACAGGCTGTTGTTAGGACAGCTGCAAACAGCCGGGCTGTTTGATGGTTATACATTATCGGTTGAACGTCTTCAACAATATAAGACTCGTGAATTTTATGGAAAATGGATTCGGCAAAGCAGCGAATTTCTCTTGCAGCATGGCTATCTTAAGAAAGTTGGAGATTCATTGGTGAGGAAGGACCAAGCAGAGGATATCGAGCTGCTTTGGCAAGAATGGAACGCGAAAAAAGAAAAGTGGCTTAAAGACAGCGAGACAAAGGCGATGGTTGTATTAGCAGAGGCCATGCTGCAAGCATTACCGGATATTTTGACAGGGAAAGTCCCTGCAACAGATATCATGTTCCCGCATTCCTCGATGGAACTGGTGGAAGGCATTTATAAGCATAACCAAGTGGCAGACTATTTTAATAAAGTGCTTGCCGATACATTATTAGCTTATCTGGATGAACGTCTGAAGCACGACCCTGAGGCATCGATTCGCATTATGGAAATAGGCGCAGGCACAGGCGGCACGAGTGCCGGAATCTTTGAAAAACTGAAACCATATCAAAAGCACATCAATGAATATTGCTATACAGATCTGTCTAAAGCATTTTTGCTGCATGCAGAAAAGGAATATGGGGCGGAAAATCCGTACCTGACATATCAGCTTTTTGATGTGGAAAAACCGATTGATCAGCAGGAATTTGAAGCGGGAGGCTATGATGTCGTCATTGCCGCTAATGTCCTTCACGCAACAAAAAATATCCGTCAAACACTGCGGCATACAAAAGCGGTAATGAAAAACAACGGAATGCTGCTGCTGAATGAAATGGCGGGAAACAGCCTGTTCCCTCACATCACCTTTGGTCTTTTGGAAGGCTGGTGGCTGTATGAAGATCCTGCAGTGCGGATTCCCGGCTGTCCAGGCTTACATCCTGACAGCTGGAAAGCGGCACTTGAAAGCGAAGGCTTTGAATCTGTCTTTTTCCCGGCCGAGGCGGCACATGATCTGAGTCACCAAATCGTCGCAGCCTCAAGCAACGGGCTGGTTCGACGTATGATGAAAAATGTGATCTTGCCGGAGAAGGTTGTTTCACAAGCGTCTAATCAGGAGCCAGCCTACATTCATACCATAGATTCAGAGGAAGCTGGACAATCGAAACATGCTCTCCTAAGAGAAAAAAGCACAGAATATATGAAAAAACTAATCGGGGAAACGTTGAAAATTCCTGCAGGAAAGATTGAGTCATCTGAACCTCTTGAAAAGTACGGTATTGATTCTATCGTTGTTGTCCAGCTGACGAATACATTGCGTAAAGAATTTGACCATGTAAGCAGCACTTTATTTTTCGAGTACCAGACCATTGACGCATTAGTGGAGCATTTCATCAAAACAAAAACAGAAGCTCTGATGAAATTAACAGGTCTTGACCGTCAAGTTCAACAACATACACCGGCCGAAAGCAGAACCCAATCTTCACAGAAACCTGATCAGGCCGCTAAAAGAACACGGCGCTTTCGCAAGCTTGGCTTCAGCGGGGAGAAAGAAACACCGACAAACACTCTTGCAAGCCGTGACGTTGCCGTTATCGGCATTTCTGGACGCTATCCTCAGGCGGAAACAGCAGAAGACTTTTGGAACAACCTAAAAGAAGGAAGAAATTGTATTGAGGAAATTCCGAAAGATCGCTGGGATTGGAAAGCTTATTACGATAAAGAAAAAGGAAAAGAAGGATCAATTTATACGAAATGGGGCGGATTTATCAAGGATATGGACAAGTTTGACCCATTATTCTTTCAGATTTCTCCGCTTGAGGCAGAAAGAATGGACCCTCAGGAGCGATTATTTCTGCAAACCGCTTATGCAAGTATTGAAGACGCGGGATACACGCCTGACTCGCTCTGTTCAAGCAGAAAAATCGGCGTCTTTGCCGGAGTCATGAACAAAAATTATCCGACTGGCTACGGCTATTGGTCTATCGCCAACAGAATATCCTATTTACTGAATTTCCAAGGCCCGAGTCTTGCAGTCGATACAGCCTGCTCATCCTCCCTGACAGCGATTCATTTAGCGCTGGAAAGCATCTATAGCGGATCGAGTGATTGTGCCATTGCCGGCGGTGTCAATTTAGTTGTCGACCCGGTTCACTATCAGAATTTATCTGTCATGAATATGCTCTCTGCTAGTGATACATGTAAATCATTCGGCGATGATGCAGATGGATTTGTCGACGGTGAAGGCGTAGGCGCCATTGTGTTAAAGCCGCTGCAGCAAGCAATAGCGGACGGTGACCATATTTACGGTGTGATAAAGGCAAGTGCCATTAATAGCGGAGGAAAAACAAATGGATACACGGTTCCAAATCCTCATGCACAGGCACAGGTGATTAAAGAAGCAATTGAGCGCGCCGACATTCCTGCCCGAACCATCAGTTATTTAGAGGCGCATGGAACAGGCACTGCATTAGGAGATCCGATTGAGATAGCGGGGTTAACAAAAGCATTCGAGAAAGATACGCAGGAGAAACAGTTTTGTGCGATCGGCTCCAGCAAATCAAATATCGGCCATTGTGAAAGTGCAGCCGGAATTGCAGGGCTGACAAAAATACTTTTTCAGTTTAAATATGGCCAAATTGCGCCATCATTGCATGCTCAGCGGTTGAATCCGAACATCGAGTTCAGCCATACGCCATTTGTCGTTCAGCAGCAACTTGGTGAATGGAAACGCCCGGTGATTGGCGGGCAAGAGGTGCCTAGGCGCGCTGGCTTGAGCAGTTTTGGCGCCGGAGGGTCCAATGCCCATATCATCCTGGAAGAATATATTCCAAGAACGGGGGCGCAAACGCCGAAAGACCATCCTCCAGCGCTGATTGTGCTGTCGGCCAAAAACATGGAACGTTTGCAAGAAAAAGCGGAACAGCTGCTTACAGCCATCAAACAAAAAAGGTACTGCGAAACAGACCTGATCAGGATCGCCTATACCTTGCAAACAGGCCGTGAAGCAATGGAGGAACGGCTGGCCTTTATAGCGGAATCACTAGAGGATCTTGAGAGAAAGCTGAACGATTTTATCGAAAACAAAGCAGACAGCCTGTATCTGGATCGCATCGATGATAACAAAAAAGCGTTAGCAGTCTTATCAGCGGATGAGGATACGGAAAAAATCATAGATGCATGGATGAGCAAAGGGAAATACACGAAACTGCTGGATCTTTGGGTGAAAGGCTTGTCTTTCGACTGGGGCATGCTGTACGGCACCCAAACGCCTGTCCGGATCAGTCTTCCGGCATATCCATTTGCAAAAGAACGTTACTGGGCACCAGGCGCGGCAAAGGCTCCGGCGTCTATAGAACAGGATCATGATCAGCAAACAGAAGAACCTTTCAAGGTTATGACTTTTCAAGAAGTGTGGAAAGAAGAGCCGGCGACTTTCACATCGAAACGTATCAAAACGCTCATCTGTTTTCTGACTGAAAGAGAAAAGCAAAACGCATTTGCTTCAGCCTTGAAAAACGTTGATCAAGACACCGAGGTCATTTTTATATCACAGGGCGAAGTGTACAGCAAACAGTCTGAATATAGCTACCAGATTGTGCGGCAAGAACCCGTTACTTTTGAAAAGGCCTTCCAGAGCATTAAAGAAGAACTTGGAGAGCCAGATGCAATCCTCTATATGTGGCCTATGGAAGACAAGAGCTGTATAAAGGACCATTCCTGTATTGTTTACCTATTACAAGGTATGTCCGCAGCAAAGCTTCATCCTTCACGGCTGCTGCTGGCAGGATGTTTTGAAGATGGTCTTGACCGAAGCTATCTGGAATCATGGATTGGCTTCGAACGTTCACTCGGGCTTGTCCTCCCGCACACAAAAGTGACTGGAATCTTTCAGCCGGCGGAACAAGGATCGATGGATGATTGGACACGTAAAATATGGGCAGAATTACAGGCTTCAGCTGAACAAACGGTTTTGTATCAGAATCTGAAACGATATGTAAATCACATTGAACAGACAACGATACAACCGGACGACAGCAAATTGAAGTCTGGCGGTACTTACCTGATTACAGGCGGTGTAGGAGGGCTTGGTTATTTATTTGCCAAGCATTTGGCCAAAAACTATGCCGCAAACCTGATTTTGACAGGGCGGTCGCCTTTTAATGATGAGAAGCAAAAGCAAATAAAAGAATTAAAGGATCTAGGCGGCGAAGCGATGTATGCAGAAGCAGATGTGTCTGATCCTATCGCAATGGGAGACTGCGTAAAAAGAGGGAAAGACCGATTCGGTGCCATCAACGGTGTCATTCATGCAGCCGGAATCGAAAGCGACTCTGCTATTTTTGACAAAAAGATCGAAAGCTTCCAGCGCATCATTGAACCGAAAATCAACGGCACGATAGCGCTTGATGAATGGCTTAAAAATGAAGACCTTGATTTTATGTGTTATTTTTCTTCTTCTTCTGCGGTTTTAGGGGATTTTGGATGTTGTGATTATGCGATTGGCAATAGGTTTCAGATGGCTTACGCACAATACAGAAATGAGCTGCATAACGGTAAAACGTTTGTCATCAACTGGCCTGTATGGAAGGATGGCGGAATGAAGATCGGTGATGAGGAAACAACGGATATGTACCTGAAATCAAGCGGCCAACGCTTCCTAGAAGCCGAGGAAGGCATCCGTATGTTTGAGCACATCCTAGCTCAGCAGGATGCTCAGCATCTCGTGATAGCCGGTCAGCCCAGCCGTGTCAGCCGATTTTTAGGAATGACTGAACCAGCTATTCCAGAACCGGCCACTCAAGCCCCTCTAGCACAAGAAAACAAGGATGAGGTAAAAACACTAAGCATTGAAAAGCGTTTAGAACACGACTTGAAAGAGCATATTCACACATTACTTAAGATTTCAAAGGACAAGCTGAATTTGAACAAAAATTGGGCCGACTTCGGATTTGATTCAATCTATTTGGCTAAATTCTCGAATGTGTTATCAAAGCATTTCAACATCGAAGTGACACCGGCTTTATTTTTCGGCTATTCGACTTTACAAGAATTGATCGGCTTTTTCTTAACCGATCATAAAGAGCTGATTGAAGCATTTTACCGGGATGATGCATCAGAGGCGCAAAAGCCCCCTGAAGCTTATGCAGCAATTCCTGTAGCTCCAGAACCGGAAACCAGTAAACAAAGCATTCGGCAGGTTCACGATGAGCCTATTGCCATTATCGGCATGAGCGGCAGGTTCCCTCAAGCTGATTCGGTCCATGAGCTGTGGGATAATCTGAAAAACGGTAAATCGTGTATCTCTGACATTCCGGGCGAACGCCGGGACTGGGGGAGAGCTAACAGAGATCCAGAAAAAGCAGTGCCAAGGTGGGGTGCATTTTTGAAGGACATAGACCGGTTTGATCCGCTGTTTTTTCAAATATCGCCTAAAGAAGCCAAAAGCATGGATCCGCGCCAGCGCATTTTTCTAGAGGAAGCATGGCACACGTTTGAAGACGCCGGCTATATGGGAGATCGGATAAAAGGAAAATCCTGCGGTGTTTATGTAGGTGTGGAAGAAGGGGAATATGCGCATCTAACCGGAGATACGGATTACATTAATGGAACACAAAACGCCACATTGTCTGCGAGAATCGCATACGCATTGGATTTAAAAGGGCCTAATATGGCTTTGACAGCAGCATGTTCATCTGGACTTGTGGCGATTCACCAGGCATGTTCAGCTCTGCGTCAGGGGGATTGTGAAATGGCTTTAGCCGGCGGCGTCAGCTTGAATATTTCTCACATGTCTTTTGAGGCGCTGACAAGGGCCGAAATGCTGTCTCCGAACGGACAATGCAAAGTGTTTGACCAGGATGCCAATGGTCTTGTGCCAGGTGAAGCGGTGGCTGCTGTTCTCTTGAAACCATTATCAAAGGCAATTGAAGATAAAGATCATATTTATGGCTGCATCAAAGCCAGCGGCGTGAATTACGATGGCAAAACCAACGGCATTACTGCTCCAAATCCTTTTAGCCAGGCAGAATTGATCGAAAACATTTATGAAAAAAATGAAATCAATCCGCTCGATATTCAATATGTGATGGCGCACAGTACCGGCTCGAATCTTGGTGATCCGCTTGAGGTCCAAGCGTTAACGAGCGTGTTCAGCAAATATACGAAGCAGAAGCAATTCTGTATGATCAGCTCAATTAAACCTTTAATCGGACACACATTTGCAGCGTCAGGAACGGTTGCTTTAATCAGTATGCTGATGGCTATGAAAAACCAGATCATTCCGGCCACTCATCACTGTGAATCGGAAAACCCGTATATTCCGTTTAAAGAAAGCCCATTTGTGCTTTGCAAAGAAAACCGTTCGTGGATCAGGAAAAATCAGAAGCCGAGGATGGGAACGATCAGCACGACTGGAATCAGCGGCACCAATGCACATGCAGTCATTGAAGAATACATTCCGGATGATCAGCCGTCCACACAGCGGCATCAAGGGTCACCGCAGGTCATCGTGCTTTCAGCCCAAAATGACGATCGGCTTCAGGATGCTGCCTGCCGCATGATTGCGTATCTGGAGCAGAATCATAACTTTTCTTTACCTGATGTGGCATATACGCTTCAGGTTGGGAGAAAAGCCATGGAAGCAAGGCTAGCGATCGTTGCAAACAATCAGGAGCAATTGGTGCGAAAATTGAAGGAATATGTGGAAGCAATGAAGAATGGTGGGATATCGGGCCAACAGAGATCCCTTTATACAGGATATACAGAAGGGATATTAGAAGAACAAGATGAAGCAGTTCTGCAGGCTCTCGCAAAAGAAAGAAATTTGGAAAACATCGCGGAATGCTGGGTGAAAGGATATCAGATTCCTTGGGAACTCCTTCATGATGGCGATCACGTTCGAATGGTTTCTTTACCTGGTTATCCATTTGCAAGGGAGCGGTATTGGGTTTCGTCAGGCACCCAGCAATCAGTGGCCGTTAAACAGCATTCACAAGATATGAAAACAGAGATTGACGAGCCGAATGGCAAAACCCATATTCAAAAGATCATTGTTCAATTTTTAGCACGAGAATTGGGCATATCTGAGGATCGAATCAATTTCAAAAGAAACTTTTTGGATTATGGGATGGATTCAATTCTTGGCCGAAAATTGATGCGGCATATCGAAAAAACCACGCAGCTGAAGATGGCCGGTCGGGAAATCCTTGAATGTCAGACAGTCCAAGCTCTATCTGACCATTTGGCCTTAAAAGCGGAAAAACAAAATCATAGCGCAGCAGCACATCAAATAAAGGACACGTATACAGACGAGCAAATCATCGGATTAATGCAAGAGGTGGCGCTAGGGAAATTGGATTTTAAGAGTGTGCAAAACATCATAGAAGGGAGTAAATCGTATGAATCATAAAGAAATTCTCGATGCCTTCAGATCAGGAGAATTAACCATTTCTGAGGTGGAAGAACATCTTAAAGGCATGAAGCGGCAGTTGAAAAGCCCGCTTTCAGAAGGGCAAAAAGGGCTGTGGATGCTTCAAAAAATGTCTCCTGGGATGAGTGCATATAATATTCCTTTATGCTTTCGCTTCAGCAAACCAATACATGCAGAGACGTTCAAGAAAGCCCTTCTGTTTGTACAGAGACAATATCCGATCTTAGCCAGTGTGATTCAAGAAGAAAATGGCATTCCATTTCAATCGGTTCAGTTATCAAAGGATCTTTATTTTGTGGAAGAGGATATATCAGCAATGAAATCAGCAGATATCTTTCCTTTTCTAAAAGAAAAAGCAAAAGAACCTTTCCAGTTGGAAGCTGGTCCGTTATGGCGCACACACCTTTTTCATCGGTTAGAAGAATGCATTGTTCTTATAACAATTCACCATATCATATTTGATGGTGTGTCGATGCTGACATTGATATCGGCGCTATTCGAAGCGTATCAACAATTGCTGAATGGGATTGAGCCCTTGCAGCAGCCATTAACAGCTGATTATTACGATTTTGTCGATTGGGAAAAACGGATGCTGACTGGCAGAGAAGGGGAAGAGCATCTCGCTTACTGGAAAGAACAGTTGTCTGGGAGTCTGCCAGTTCTTGATTTGCCTGCTGACCGTCCGCGGTCTTCATCACGAAAATTCAAGGGGCAAGCTTATAAAAGCTTGCTCCCCCATCACCTGAAAAATCAAATTAAATCGTTTGCCCGCACCAATCATGTGAATGAATCGGTTGTGTTTCTCTCCATTTACAAAGTGTTGCTGCATCATTATACAAAACAAAAGGATATCATTGTTGGCGTTCCGACAATGGGTCGGCAAGAAGACAGATTTGAAACCCTAATCGGTTATTTTATCAATATGATGGCTGTTCGGAGCAAGAATATCGGATCTCAGCCATTAACAGCATTTATTCGGGAACTGCAGCTGACAGTGGCTGACGGCCTGGATCATGCGGCGTTTCCGTTCCCTGCATTGGTAAGAGAGCTGAATGTAGACCGCTCGGCCGCGGATTCTCCGGTTTTTCAAACAGCTTTTCTGTACCAAAACTTTTTTCAGGCAACAGGCTTGCAAAAAGTGCTCGAACCGTATCAAACGCTTGGCATCGAATATATTGAAGACATTCGGCAAGAGGGTGAATTTGAGCTGGCGCTCGAAATATATGAGCAAGAAAATGAAACAGTGCTTCATCTTCTGTACAACCCTGATTTGTACGAACTGTCCTCCATTGAAAGCATGATGGAGAACTATATGAAGCTCGCGCAGCACATGATGGAGGACCCGTCTTTGCCGCTTGAAGCTTACTCTTTGCAATTAAATCAAGAACAAACTAGTTTGCTGGAACAATGGAATGCGACAGGGACAAACATCGCAAATGAAAAGTGTATACATGAGGTGTTTGAGGAAAAAGCGAAACAAACCCCCGATGCGGTTGCTTTGATGTTTGAAGACAGATCACTTACATATAAAGAAGTAGATGAAAAAAGCACATCTGTGGCAGTCTACCTTCAACATCAGGGTGTTGGACCTGAACAGCCCGTTGGCATTTGTGCAGAGCGTTCGTTTGATATGATCATCGGAATTTTAGGAATACTGAAAGCTGGCGGAGCGTATGTGCCGTTAGATCCAAGTTTTCCGCAAGAACGATTAGAGTACATGCTCAAAGACAGTCAGGCATCCATTGTCCTCACCCAACCTAACGTTCATGATAGGATCATCGGATTAACTGGCAGCCATGTAAAAGCGATCAATATCGAGTTAACTTGCCGAGACGGTTATACAGACCAGCAAAGCAGCGGTTTAAAGCGGGAAGTAAAACCGGAACACCTCGCTTATATTATTTATACATCGGGAAGCACCGGAGAGCCTAAAGGGGTTATGGTAGAGCATCGGAGCATTATGAATACCCTGAATTTTCTTGAATCTCACTATCCTGTAACGGCTGAGGATGCATATTTATTGAAGACGAACTATGTGTTTGATGTATCGATCTCAGAATTATTCGGATGGTTTATTGGAGATGGCCGTCTAGTGATTCTTCCGCCTAATGGGGAGAAATCACCGCAGCTTTGCATGGATTATATTGAAACATATAAAGTGACTCACATTAATTTTGTGCCGGCCATGCTGCATGTTTTTTTAGAAATGGCGAAAGACAACAAGCGATTCACAGAGGACGGTCCGCTGAAGTATATGATGGTTGCAGGTGAAGCCTTCCCTAAAGAATTAGTGAAAAAGGCGGTATCGCTCTTTACAAACTGCCGTGTTGAAAATATATACGGACCGACGGAAGCCTCCATTTACGCTGCGTATTTCGGATGCGGAAAAGGAGATATCGCAAGTCACCATACACCGATTGGAAAGCCTGTTTCCAACACGAAAATTTATATTGTGGACCAGCATTTGAAGCCTGTCCCGATCGGAAAGCCTGGTGAGCTTTGCATCGCTGGAGCCGGCTTAGCAAGAGGCTATTTTAAAAAGCCGGGGCTTACGGCTGAAAAATTTATTGATAATCCCTTTGAACCAGGGACGAAGCTATATAAATCGGGTGATTCAGCAAGGTGGCTTTCTGACGGCAACATAGAATACTTGGGACGGATTGACAGCCAAGTCAAAATACGCGGTTTTCGCGTCGAGCTGGGCGCAATAGAAACAAAGCTGAGTGAATTTCCGGGCATTTTAGATCAGGCGGTAGTGGTGAAGCAGCTGGAGGGCCATCAACAGCTCGCTGCTTATTATACAGAGGAAAGCGGACATGCCTCTGCCAATCCAAAAGATTTGCGCCTTCATCTAAAATCGAGTCTGCCTGAATATATGATACCTTCACACTTTATCCGCTTAGATGAGCTTCCATTATCGCCCAGCGGAAAAGTGAACCGTAAAGAATTAGAAAAACGCGAGATCGTGTTCAACAGAAGGAAACCAAATCACTTGCAATTAACGGAAATAGAGGATCAGGTGCTGCGCATTTGGGAGGAAACGCTCAAGGTCAGCGGATTTGGGCCGGAAGACGGATTTTTCGATGCGGGCGGCGATTCGCTTCTGGCTGTAGCTGTGGCTGAACGAATCAAAAAAGAATTCGATTGTGAGTTTCATGTTACTGAGCTGTTTGAGTATTCCACGATCCGTGCAATCAGTGAATACATTTTGGAGATGAAAAACTCAGATCTAGCCGGGACACAAAATGAAGATGATCATGATGACAAAAAAGATGGAAAATACCCGAAACAGAAGATTCCCCCTTATTTTGGCGACAGTGTTGCGATTGTGGGGATATCTTGCCAGTTCCCGGGTGCGAAAAATCATCATGACTTCTGGAACCACATCAAAGAAGGCAAAGAAAGCATACGATTCTTTTCTGAAGAAGAGCTTCGCGCAAATGGAGTTCCCGAAGAATTGATACAGCATCCTGACTATGTGCCTGTACAATCTGTGATCGAAGGGAAAGACTTATTCGATCCCGGTTTCTTTCAAATCTCGCCAAAAGATGCTGAGTATATGGACCCTCAGCTCCGCCTCTTATTGCTGCACTCCTGGAAAGCGATTGAAGATGCAGGATATGTGGCTAAGGAGATTCCGGCAACAAGTGTATATATGTCTGCAAGCAGCAATTCATATAGAACGTTATTGCCGAAGGAGACAACAGAAGGACATGAATCACCGGATGGCTATGTCTCATGGGTTTTAGCCCAAAGCGGAACCATTCCCACAATGATCTCACATAAGCTCGGATTAAAAGGGCCAAGCTATTTTGTTCATTCAAACTGTTCTTCATCACTAGTCGGTTTATATCAGGCATACAAAAGCCTGACATCGGGCGAATCACAATATGCGCTTGTCGGGGGCGCAACATTGCACGCAC
Source organism: Bacillus sp. LM 4-2 (assembly GCF_000978495.1). Classification (NCBI taxonomy): domain Bacteria; kingdom Bacillati; phylum Bacillota; class Bacilli; order Caryophanales; family Bacillaceae; genus Bacillus; species Bacillus sp. LM 4-2. The sequence continues at coordinate 1,812,053 of NZ_CP011101.1, forward strand.
AATCAGCGATCGGCTACGTGCACCAAAACGGGTTGAATTTTTCAAGCGACGGGCATGTGAAGGCGTTCGATGCTTCGGCGGACGGAATGGCCGGAGGTGAAGGCGTAGCAGTCATCCTGCTGAAAAAAGCTGTGGATGCCGTAAAAGACGGAGACCATATTTATGCCATTATGCGCGGAATAGGTATCAATAATGATGGGGCAGAGAAGGCAGGCTTCTATGCGCCTAGTGTAAAAGGCCAAACAGAAGTGATACAGCATGTATTGGATACAACCAAGATCCATCCTGAAACGGTCAGTTATATTGAAGCACACGGGACTGGAACAAAATTAGGCGATCCTATTGAAATGTCTGCTCTAAATAAAGTGTACAAGCAATACACAGACAAAACACAATTTTGCGGAATCGGTTCAGTGAAAACGAATATCGGCCATTTGGATACAGCTGCGGGGTTAGCCGGATGCATTAAAGTTGCGATGAGTTTATACCATAATGAACTTGCACCGACCATCAATTGTACGGAGCCGAATCCGGATATAAAGTTTGAAAGCTCTCCTTTTTATGTTGTCCGTGAACGAAAATCGTTAGAGAAACACGCAGGTGTCCATCGGGCGGCTCTGAGCTCATTCGGCCTTGGCGGAACTAACGCCCATGCAATATTTGAGCAATATGAAAACATTTCTGATGCAGGTACCGAAAACGAAGGCAATCAGCCTTACATCATTCCTATATCAGCTAAAAATAGTGAACGGCTCCAAGTATACGCGAAGGAAATGCTGTCCTATATCAGTCAAGACGAGCAAAGGCATTTCTCTTTAAGAGATATTGCATATACCTTCCAAGTCGGCCGTGAAGCAATGGATAACAGGATCGTTTTTATAGTGAACGATCTGGAAGAATGGAAACATCAGCTGGAAGTTTTTGTGACTGGAAAGCCGCTCACAGAAGGCTGTATTCAAGGAGAAAAAACGAGAATGACATCCGCTGAACAGCTGCTTGGAAATGCTGAAGCAGATGATATGGCTTCATCACGGATATCAAAAGAAGAATTGAGAAAGCTTGCCGAGATGTGGGCAAATGGCTTTCACGTTGAATGGCGCAGGCTCTATCCAAATACAAAGCCACGCCGCATCAGCTTGCCGACATACCCTTTTGCCGAAGAACGATACTGGCCTGAAAGCAGCACCGGCGCTATCACAACAGTTGAACCATCTCGTTTGCATCCTTTGGTGCACCATAATACATCGGTTCTGTCAGAGCAGCGTTTCAGCTCCATTTTCACAGGACAAGAGTATTTTATTGCCGAGCATATCATTAAAGGCATGGCGATTTTGCCGGCGGCGGTCACGCTTGAAATGGCAAGAGCCGCTATAGAACAAGGAATTGGCGGATTGGAGGATCATGAAACTGGAATCAGGCTGAAAAATGTCGTGTGGGTTCGCCCGGTTGTAGCAGGAAGTGAGCCGGTTCAGGTAAATATCGGACTTTACGATGAAGATGGCGGACACATTGCTTATCGGATGTATGGTGATCCGGAATCCGCTGATGCAGAACCAGTTGTATATAACCAAGGTAAAGCGGAATTGATTCAGTTAAAGCGAGAAAAAGCACTGGATCTTTCTAAGATCAAGAAACAATGTGATCAAAGCAGAATGGATGCTGCCTCGTTTTATGAAGGGATGATTGGCGCCGATTACGGTCCAGGTTACAAGAGTGTAGAGGCCGTATATAAAGGCGACGGCCAGCTGCTTGCCAAATTATCACTGCCGGAATCTGTTTCACATACGTTGGGCGATTATGTTCTTCATCCAAGTGTAATGGACGGAGCGTTACAGGCGGCTGAATATTTGCAAAATGTCGTCAGAGCGGAACTTTCAGACACTGAAGACTTTAAGGCAGCACTGCCATTTGCTCTGGAGGAACTTGAGGTCTTTGGTCAGTGCGTTTCTGACATGTGGGTTTATGTTCAATTCAACTCGAAAAACAAACCGGGAGATTTGATACAGAAAGTCGATATTGATCTATGCGATGAGCATGGCACGATTTGCGTGCGGATGAAAGGATTTTCGACGAGAGTGATGGAGGCAGATATACAAACCGAACCATCAAAAATCAACGCTGAAACTTTATTGCTTCAGCCCGTTTGGCAAGAACAAAAGGCAGCTGAAGGCGCGGCAGCAAAAAAATATGCAGAGCATCTCGTATTCCTATGTGAATATGATCATGAGACGAGAGAACAGATTGAAGCAGCCATCGAGGATGTCCATGTATACAGCCTGGAAGCAAGGCCTTCTTCAGTAGATGGGCGTTTCCATTCTTATACAGAACAAGTGTTTAAAAAGGTACAAGAGATCATTCGTAAGAAACCGAAGGACGGCATTCTCGTTCAGATCGTAACCTCTGCAGAGGGAGAACAGCAATTGTTTTCAGGGTTGACAGGACTGCTGAAAACAGCTTGTCAGGAAAATGCCAAACTAACCGGCCAAATGATTGAAGTCAGCGGTGAAGAAAGTGGAGAAAGCATCGCTGGCAAACTGTTAGAAAATCAAATGAGCGGCGATTCATATGTCAAATATCAAAACGGGACACGGTATATTGCTGATTGGCGTGAAATCAAACAGGCAAAAGGAGACGGCAGCAAACCGTGGAAAGACAATGGCGTTTATCTCATTACAGGAGGTGCCGGCGGACTAGGTCATATTTTTGCAAAGGAAATTGCGGAACAAACGAAAAATGCGACAGTCATTCTGGCAGGCCGCTCACCTCTTAGCGAAAGCAAAAGCAAAAAGCTGGAAGAGCTTCATAGTAAGGGGGCTGACATCACCTACCGGCAAACAGATGTTACCAATAAAATTGAAGTCTATAAGCTCATTGACGACATTCAAAAAAGATATGGCCGTCTGAACGGTATTCTTCATAGTGCCGGAATCATCAAGGACAGCTACCTGGTTAATAAACAGGTAAAAGATCTGCACGATGTACTGGCGCCTAAAGTAAAAGGGCTTGTTTATCTAGACGAAGCGAGCAAGGATTTGCCTTTAGACTTCTTTATTCTCTTTTCATCTCTTTCAGGAAGTTTAGGGAGCATTGGCCAGTCTGACTATGCGGCAGCCAATGTATTTATGGATATGTATGCAGGCTATCGAAATAGGCTTGCCGACCTCAGCCAGCGGCATGGGAAGACGCTTTCTGTAAACTGGCCTTTATGGAGAGATGGAGGCATGCAGGTCGATCAAGAAACTGAGAATAGGCTTGTGCAACTGGCCGGTATTGTTCCTATGAGGGCGGAAAAAGGAATTCAGGCATTATATCAAGCACTTCATTCAGAGGCAAACCAAGTAATGGTAATCGAAGGCGATGTGCAGAAAATAAAACAAAACATGCTGGCCAAAAACGCCTCAGCACCTATGGAAAAGAAGGAAGCAGAACACATGACTGAACAAATAAATAGCATTGATACAGACAGTTTGCTGGATAAAGTAAAGGCGATGTTAAAGCGAGAGATCGCCAAGCTGTTAAAGGTCAAGCTTGAAACGATTGATGATCACGCCGAGATGACGGTGTATGGTTTTGATTCTATCTCCATGACTGAATTCACCAACCATATCAATCGCGCCTATCAGTTAGAGCTGACGCCAACCGTATTTTTTGACCACCCGACGATTCATGCGTTTGGCAAGCATTTGTCAGAAGAATATCAATCGGTATTTGCGAAGACATTTGCTGTGCGCGCTGTATCGGCTCAGATTCAGCCTGCTCCGAAACAGGAACAAGCCGTGCGTGCCAAAGCTAAAAGACGCAGAAAGCAGCAAGTCATGCTGCCAAACGCCATACAGAGTGATGCTGGGCCTGAGCCAATTGCCATTGTGGGCATAAGCGGGATTTTCCCTATGGCGAAAGACGTTGAGGCGTACTGGAACATCTTAAAAGAGGGCAAAGACTGCATGACGGAAATCCCGAAAGATCGCTGGGATTGGCGTGAATATGAAGGTGATCCGGCGAAGGAAGTCAATAAAACGAACGTGAAATGGGGCGGTTTTATTGACGGTATTGCAGATTTTGATCCATTATTCTTTGGCATTTCCCCGCGTGAAGCTGAACAAATGGAACCTCAGCAGCGCTTACTGCTGACTTACGCCTGGAAAGCGATCGAAGATGCAGGATATTCGGCGAAAAGGTTGTCAGGCACAAAGACCGGCGTCTTCATCGGAACGGGAAATACAGGATACAGCTCTCTTCTATCTAAAGCGAATTCGGCAATAGAAGGATCAGCGGCAGCCAATACGAGCCCATCGGTCGGTCCGAACCGGGTCAGTTATTTCCTTAATCTGCACGGGCCGAGCGAACCGATTGATACAGCGTGCTCAAGTTCACTAGTGGCGATCCACCATGCCATCTCTTCAATTGAGGAAGGCACTTGTGACATGGCATTAGCCGGCGGTGTAAATACGATTATCCTTCCTGAGGTGTATATCAGCTTTGATAAGGCGGGAGCACTGAGCAAAGAAGGAAAATGCAAGACGTTTTCAAATCAAGCCGATGGTTTTGCACATGGGGAAGGTGCCGGCATACTGTTCCTGAAAAAATTAAAAGCGGCTGAAGAAGCGGGAGACCACATTTACGGAGTCATAAAAGGCAGTGCAATCAATCACGGCGGCCGTGCAGCCTCTTTAACGACTCCCAATCCGAAGGCGCAGGCAGATGTTATTCAGTCGGCATATCAAAAAGCGGGAATCGATCCGAAAACCGTGACCTACATTGAAGCCCACGGAACCGGGACGGAGCTTGGAGACCCGGTTGAAATTAACGGTTTGAAATCAGCTTTTAAAGCATTGGGTGTAAATGAAGGAGACACATCAGCCAATCCTTACTGCGGTTTAGGTTCTGTAAAGACAAACATCGGCCACTTATCGCTGGCAGCCGGTGCAGCAGGAGTTATTAAAATATTATTGCAGCTTAAGCATAAAACCTTAGTGAAAAGTCTGCATTGCGAAACCGTGAATCCATACATTCAGCTGAAAAACAGTCCGTTCTATATCGTACGGGAAACGGAAGAATGGAAAGCGCTGAAAAATGAACGGGGAGAAGAGCTTCCTCGCCGGGCAGGTGTCAGTTCATTTGGAATCGGTGGGGTAAACGCCCATGTGATTATCGAGGAATATATTCCGGAAGCATCCGATGAGAATATACCATCCATCACGCCGGAACATCCGGGTATCTTCGTTTTATCGGCTAAAAATAAAGCGCGGCTAAAAGAACATGCACAGCAGCTGGCAGATGCGCTTGATAAGCAAACATATAGTGACGTAAATCTCGCCCGAATCGCTTATACACTGCAAGCCGGACGGGATGCGATGGAAGAACGTCTCGGGATTATTTCCGGTTCCATTGAGGATTTACAGCAAAAGTTAAAAGACTTTGCAGCGGAGAAAAGCGGTGTGGAGGATGTATTTAAAGGCAGGATTGATAAAGGCACACTCCAAATGCTGACAGAGGACGAAGAGATTCAAGAAGCCGTCGAGAAATGGATGGAACGGGGAAAGTATGCAAAATTGCTTGAATTATGGGTAAAAGGGCTTGATGTAGACTGGACGAAATTGTATGGCGAGAATCTGCCAAAGCGCATCAGCTTGCCGACGTATCCTTTCGCAAAAGACCGTTATTGGATCTCTGATCATATTGAAAAAAGCAGCATTGATGCAAATCAAGCAGCCTCCCGCCTTGGCGGAGCCATGCTGCATCCATTAATGCATCAAAACACATCCAATCTCTCGGAACAAAGGTTTAGCTCTATTTATACGGGAGAAGAGTTTTTCCTTGCTGATCATGTTGTGAAAGGCCAACGGATTTTGCCGGGAGTGGCTCATCTTGAATTGGCGCGGGCAGCTGTTGAGCAGGCCGCAGAGGTACAAGATGTACCGCGCATCATGAAGCTAAAGAATGCGGTGTGGGTGCGGCCTATTGTTGTAGAGGATCAGCCGCAGCAAGTACACATTAGGCTTTTACCGGGAGAAAATGGTGAGATATCTTATGAAATCTATGGTCATTCAGACGTTACTGGCGAACAGTCAATCGTCTACAGTCAAGGCAGCGCGGTATTGAATCCTGCTGAAAATCTGCCGGCGGTTGATTTGCAATCTCTGCGGGAGCAGTGTCAGGAAAGTCATTTCAGCGTAAACGAAGTATACGACACCTATCGAATGATTGGATTTGAATATGGTCCTGCTTATCGCGGAGTGGAAAAAATCTATACAGCTGAACAATTTGTTTTGGCAAAATTGTCATTGCATCCGTCAGCTGCAGATACGCTCAGCCAATACAAAATGCACCCTGGGCTGATGGATTCTGCTTTGCAGGCGTCAAGCATTTTGACAGGCGCCGGGGATAACCAGCTGACACTGCCTTTTGCGGTCCAGGAGCTTGAAGTCTTCGGAGCATGTTCGTCAGAAATGTGGGTATACGCAAGATACAGCCAAGGCAGCAAGGCAACTGATAAGGTGCAAAAGCGCGATATTGATATTTTAGATGAGAGCGGCAATGTTTGCGTACGGATGAAAGGATTATCTTTCAGAGCAGCAGAAGGCGGCTCTGGATCGGCGGAATCTGATCAAACGCTGGCAACCCTGATGTTTGAAGAAAAATGGGTGCCTAAGGATTTTAAAAAAGATAGTCCTGAGCCTCATTACGAACGGCACATTGTCATGCTTTGCGACATGAATGGCCTCTCAAAAGATCGCGTTGAATCAAGAATGACAGGAGCGGAATGCATCGTTTTGGAGTCATTCCGCGAAGGACTTGCAGAGAGGTTCCAAGATTATGCCGAACAAGCGCTTGAGACGGTCCAGGGTCTTCTCAAAAGCAGACCTCAGGGCAATGTTCTGATCCAGCTGCTTACCTCTGCACAAAGAAAGCAGTACTCATTCTCAGGGCTATCGGCGCTCCTTAAAACCGCCGGCCTGGAGAATAAAAAACTAATCGGCCAGACGATTGAAATCGATTCACATGAAAATATTGAAAGTGTAATAGAAAAACTGAAAGAGAATAAAAGGCACACAGAAGATCAGCACATCAAATATGAAAAAGGCAAACGGTACATCAATGATCTGGATGAGATGCAAATAGATGATCGGGAAATAAGCATGCCTTGGAGAGATAAAGGTGTATACCTCATCACGGGCGGTGCAGGAGGACTTGGGTTTATTTTTGCAAAAGAGATTGCTCGTCAAGCCGAACAGCCTGTGCTCATTCTGACAGGCAGATCCGCGTTGAATGCGGATCAGCAGGCGGAGCTTAACGAACTTCAGCAATTAGGGGCTCGCGCAGAATACAGGCAGATTGACGTGACACAAACGGAAGCAGCCTCCGAGCTTATCACAAGCATTACGTCTGATTACGAAGACTTGAATGGTGTCATTCACAGCGCTGGGCTGATTAAAGATAACTATCTTATGAGCAAAACCAATGAAGAGCTGACACAAGTTCTCGCTCCTAAGGTGAAAGGGCTTGTGAATGTGGATGAGGCAACCGAGCATCTTGCGTTAGATTTCTTTATCCTCTTTTCTTCAATATCAAGTGTTGCCGGCAGTGCGGGACAGGCCGATTATGCAATGGCTAATGCATTTATGGACAGTTATGCTGCTTATCGGAATGCGCTTGTAACCGCCATGTACAGGCACGGACAAACGTTGTCAATCAATTGGCCGCTCTGGAAAGAAGGCGGCATGCGCGCGAATAAAGAAATTGAAAACATGACGTTGAAAAACACAGGTGTGACTCCAATGCGGACCGAGACCGGCATTCAAGCGCTGTATAAAGGTTTGGCATTTGGCAAAGATCAAGTCATCGTCATGGAAGGATTCAAAGACATGATGAGGGAAAAGCTGACTCAAAAGCCGTCTTCTGATGATGTACCAATGAAAACAGTGCAAGTACCGGTGACATCTGAAGCAAGAATGGATCAAGGGAATATGTTCGATCACATTCAAGAAGTTTTAAAGCAAACAATCTCTCAATTGCTCAAAATCAAACCTGAAGAGATTGACCAGGACATGGAGTTTAATCAATATGGATTTGATTCGATTACGTTAACTGAATTCGCAAATACACTGAATGAGAAGTACAAGCTGGATCTTACGCCTACGATCTTCTTTGAGCACGCAACTGTTTATGCATTTGCAGGGTATCTGTCAGAAGAATATCCAAATGCTTTTACAGCTCAAACGCCTGCCAAAGCTGAGGTGCTGATGCAGCCTGTCGAACAGAATATAAAAAATATGACGTTTTCGACTGAAAACCGCTTTGTAAAACCTTCGGTAACACCAATGCAAAAGGAAGCTGATCACAAGCCTGAGCCTATTGCGATTGTGGGAATGAGCGGCGTTTTCCCAAAGGCAAAAGACGTTGAGGAATATTGGAAGAACCTGTCATCGGGCACAGATTGTATTACAGAGGTTCCAAAAGACCGCTGGGATTGGCAGGAGTATTACGGAGACCCTCTGAAAGAAGCGAATAAAACAAACGTCAAATGGGGCGGTTTTATTGATGAAGTAGCTGACTTTGATCCATTGTTCTTCGGCATATCTCCGCTGGAGGCTGAGCAGATGGAGCCTCAGCAGCGCCTGTTAATGACCTATGCGTGGAAGGCGATAGAAGAAGCGGGACACTCAGCGAGAAGCCTGGCAGGAACTAAAACGGGCATCTTCATCGGGACAGGAAACACAGGGTACAGTTCACTTCTGTCAAATGTAGACATCGAAGGCTCAGCGGCTGCGAATATGAGTCCTTCTGCAGGACCGAATAGAGTCAGTTATTTCCTGAACATTCATGGACCGAGTGAACCGATCGACACTGCGTGCTCAAGCTCTTTGGTCGCCATTCATCATGCGGTTTGCGCCATTGAAAATGGAAACTGTGAAATGGCGATTGCGGGAGGGGTCAACACGGTCGTAACTCCGCAAGGCCATATCGCCTATGATAAGGCCGGGGCGCTGAGCAAAGAAGGAAGATGCAAAACATTTTCTGACAAAGCCGATGGATTCGCAGTCAGTGAAGGTGCCGGCATTCTCTTTCTGAAAAAGCTGACAGCGGCTGAACGAGACGGTGATCATATTTACGGTGTCATTAAAGGAAGTGCGGTAAACCACGGTGGCCGCGCAAATTCTCTAACGACTCCTAATCCGAAAGCTCAGGCGGATGTCGTAAAAACAGCATATGAAAAAGCGGGAATTGATCCAAGAACCGTAACTTATATTGAAGCGCATGGGACTGGAACCGAGCTGGGCGATCCAGTAGAAATCAACGGCTTAAAAGCGGCATTTAAAGAGCTGTATGAAAAAACGGGGGACCCGGCTGTTCATGGCAGCCATTGCGGACTTGGATCAGCGAAAACAAACATCGGTCACTTATCGCTGGCGGCCGGTGTGGCGGGTGTCATTAAAGTGTTATTGCAGCTCAAGCATAAAACGCTTGTCAAAAGTCTGTACAGTGAAACTGTTAATCCGTATATCAGACTGGATGACAGCCCGTTTTATATTGTGCAGGAATCGAGAGAGTGGCAGGCGCTTCGGGATGAAGCCGGCCGAGAGCTGCCGCGCCGCGCAGGCATCAGTTCGTTCGGGATAGGCGGCGTCAATGCCCACGTGGTCATTGAGGAATATATCCCGAAAGAAACAACCCATCCTGCAACAGCACCAGCTGTGACAGCACAGCACCCGGGCATCTTTATTTTGTCGGCAAAGGATGAAGATCGTCTGAAAGACCAAGCCCGGCAATTAGCAGACTTTATCAGCAAGCGATCTATCACTGCTCGTGACCTCACTGATATTGCTTATACACTCCAAGAGGGGCGTGATGCAATGGAGGAGAGATTAGGGATCATCGCTGTCTCGACTGGGGACTTGCTGGAAAAACTGAACCTCTTTATAGAAGGGGGCACCAATGCGAAGTACATGTACAGAGGCAGAGCAGAAAAAGGTACCGCACAAACATTGAGATCAGATGACGAAGTACAGAAAACGCTCAACAATAGCTGGGAGCCTCACATATATGAACGACTGCTTGATTTATGGGTAAAAGGCATGGAAATAGGCTGGAGTAAACTGTATGACGGCAAACAGCCGAAACGCATCAGCCTCCCTACCTATCCATTTGCGAAAGAACGCTACTGGATAACGGATACGAAAGAGGAGGCAGCCGCCCATCAAACAGCTTTAAAAACAGTCGAATCAGCAGCTTTGCATCCATTGATACATGTCAACACATCTGATTTGTCAGAGCAGCGTTTCAGCTCGGCCTTTACAGGTGCTGAGTTCTTTTTCGCCGATCATAAGGTGAAGGGAAAACCGGTTATGCCGGGCGTGGCATATCTTGAGATGGTTCATGCTGCCGTTACAAGAGCAGTGAGAAGAACCGAAGATCAACAATCTGTTATTCACATCAAAAATGTTGTGTGGGTGCAGCCGATTGTGGCGGATGGCCAGCCTGTTCAAGTGGATATCAGTCTAAATCCCCAGCAGGACGGCGAGATTGCTTTTAATGTCTATACAGAGGCTGCACACAATGATCGAAAGATACATTGTCAAGGCAGTGCTTCAATCCGTGGGGCAGGAGACATTCCAGTCCAGGATATCAGCGCGCTTCAAGACCAATGCAGTTTAAGCACACTCTCACACGACCAGTGTTATGAATTGTTTAAGGCGATCGGCATTGACTACGGACCTGGTTTTCAAGGGATAGATCGGCTTTACATCGGCCGCAATCAAGCCTTGGCAGAGCTTTCTCTGCCTGCTGGTGTAACTCACACACTGAATGAATTCGTTCTTCATCCAAGTATGGCCGACTCTGCTTTACAAGCGTCGATCGGGCTAAAGCTGAATTCCGGTGACGAGCAGCTTTCTCTGCCTTTTGCGCTGCAAGAGCTAGAAATATTCAGCCCGTGTACAAATAAAATGTGGGTGTCTGTGACATCTCGTCCTAATGAGGACAAAATACAGAGACTGGATATTGATTTGTGTGATGAACAAGGCCGAGTGTGTGTAAGAATCAAGGGGATTACCTCAAGGCTGCTGGAAGAAGGCATACAACCGCCAGACGGGCCGACATCACTAGGAAACTCCAAAGCAACTCTTAACGGAGCGCTTCTTATGGCGCCGATATGGGATCGAGTGCAGCTGGAGAAGAGGAGCATTTCGCCTGCTGATGAGCGTGTTGTCATCCTCGGAGGGGATGACAACAGCAGAAAAGCTGTTCAAAGGGAGTTTCCGTTTGCCAAGGAGCTGTACATTGAGCCGAACGCATCAATTCATAGAATTACAGGCCAGCTTGAAGCACTCGGATCGTTTGACCACATCGTGTGGATGTCTCCTTCTCGTGTGACAGAGTGCGAAGTCGGCGATGAAATGATTGAAGCCCAAGATCAAGGCGTCATTCAAATGTATAGGCTCATTAAGGCAATGCTTTCTTTAGGCTATGGACAGAAGGAGATAAGCTGGACGGTCGTGACGGTGAACACACAATATGTTGATCAGCATGATATTGTCGACCCGGTCGATGCCGGGGTGCACGGCCTGATTGGTTCAATGACAAAAGAATATCCAAATTGGCAGACAAAGCTGATCGATGTTAAAAAATACGAAGACCTGCCGTTATCTCAACTCCTTTCCTTGCCTGCCGATCAAGAAGGGAATACGTGGGCCTATCGAAACAAGATTTGGCATAAGCTTCGTCTAATTCCAGTACACAACAATCAACCGGTGCACACGAAGTATAAGCACGGAGGTGTTTATGTTGTCATAGGCGGAGCTGGCGGTATTGGTGAGGCGTGGAGTGAATATATGATCAGAACATATCAGGCGCAGATCGTTTGGATTGGCAGAAGGAAAAAGGATGCAGCCATTCAAAGCAAGCTGGACAGACTTGCACGTCTAGGGCCAGCCCCGTATTACATTCAAGCAGATGCGGCTAACCGAGAGGAATTTGAACGCGCGTATGAAACAATGAAACAAACGCATCGTGAAATCAACGGCATCATCCATTCTGCGATTGTCTTACAAGATCGAAGCCTGATGAATATGAGTGAGGAATGTTTCAGAAACGTTCTTGCTGCAAAGGTTGATGTAAGCGTGCGAATGGCCCAAGTTTTCCGGCATGAACCACTGGATTTTGTTTTGTTTTTCTCTTCCGTACAATCGTTTGCAAGAGCTTCCGGACAAAGCAACTACGCTGCGGGCTGCAGTTTTAAGGATGCTTTTGCACAGCGGTTGTCTCACGTATGGCCTTGTACAGTGGCCGTGATGAATTGGAGTTATTGGGGAAGCATTGGTGTTGTTTCATCACCGGATTACCAGAAGAGAATGGCTCAGGCAGGCATAGGCTCAATTGAAGCCCCTGAAGCAATGGAAGCTTTGGAATTGCTGCTCGGGGGACCGTTGAAGCAGCTAGTAATGATGAAAATGGCAAACGAAACGAATGATGAAGCGGAACAGGCAGACGAAACGATTGAAGTGTACCCGGAAACTCACGGCTCCGCCATTCAAAAGCTGCGAAGCTATCACCCGGGTGACAGCACAAAGATTCAACAACTGTTATAGGAGGGGAAGCGCCAATGCTGAACACAGAAGACATTCTCTGTAAAATGCTTTTCGCACAATTACAGTCCATAGGGTTTTTCACAGAAAGTAAATCCCAGCCGGTATTGGAGAATTTCTATGGCAGATGGTTCGAAGAAAGCCAATCAATTTTAGAACGGCAGCAATTTTTGAAGCGAACGGAGAACGGATATGTTCCAACACGCTCAATAGGCACCATGAGCGAGCTGTGGAAAGAATGGAATGAACAAAAATCTGACCTGCTTCAAGACAATAATATGAAGGCCATGGTGACATTGGTGGAGACAGCACTTAAAGCCTTGCCGGAGATTCTGACCGGCAAGGCGTCAGCCACCGATATCCTGTTTCCGAATTCATCTATGGATTTAGTAGAAGGGGTCTATAAAAACAATCAAGTCGCAGACTATTTTAATGATGTTCTTGCAGATACGTTAACAGCCTATCTGCAAGAACGTCTGAAGCAAGAGCCTGAGGCGAAGATTCGAATATTAGAAATCGGAGCCGGGACCGGCGGGACAAGCGCGGCTGTTTTTCAAAAATTGAAAGCATGGCAGACACATATAAAAGAATATTGTTATACAGATCTGTCTAAAGCTTTTTTAATGCATGCAGAAAATAAGTATGGTCCTGACAATCCATATTTGACATATAAACGATTTAATGTCGAGGAGCCGGCGTCTGAACAGCATATTGATGCGGGAGGCTACGACGCGGTCATCGCGGCAAATGTGCTTCATGCCACAAAAAATATCCGGCAGACATTGCGAAATGCAAAAGCAGTTTTGAAAAAAAACGGGCTGCTCCTTTTAAATGAAATAAGTGATCATAATATATATTCGCATTTGACGTTCGGCCTTTTAGAGGGCTGGTGGCTGTATGAGGATCCTGATCTCCGCATTCCGGGCTGCCCGGGCCTGTATCCGGATACTTGGAAAACGGTGCTTGAGAGTGAAGGATTTCGCTATGTTTCCTTTATGGCTGAACAATCGCATCAGCTCGGCCAGCAGATCATTGCCGCTGAAAGTAACGGAGTCGTCCGTCAAAAGAAGAGAACGGGGGCAGAAGAAGATCCAAGCCATATACAAATGAATGCTGAAATCGATCATTCACAGGAAAGCGATTCTCTCATCGAACAAACGGCACAATTTGTGAAGCATACGCTGGCAAAATCAATCAAACTATCACCAGAACGTATTCACGAAGATACGACATTTGAGAAGTATGGAATTGATTCGATTTTGCAGGTGAATTTCATTCGTGAATTAGAAAAAGTGACGGGAGAGCTTCCAAAAACCATTTTATTTGAACATAACAACACAAAAGAACTCGTCGAATATTTAGTAAAGGGGCATGAAAATAAGCTCCGGACAGCATTGTTAAAGGAAAAAACGAAGCCTGCAAAAAATGAAGCTCCACTTCAAACAGAGCGTACAGATCCTAATAAGCCATTTACTTTTCATACACGCCGCTTTGTTACAGAGCAGGAAGTCACTGAAACTCAGCTAGCAAATACCGAACCACCAAAAAAAGAAAAGACAAGTAATTTGCAAGGAACACATTTTAATGATTCTAGTACAGAAGATATCGCAATAATCGGGGTAAGTGGGCGCTATCCGATGTCTAACAGTTTAGAAGAGCTTTGGGGGCATTTAATCGCCGGAGACAATTGTATTACAGAGGCACCGGAATCAAGATGGCGCACATCTTTATTGAAAACATTATCAAAAGATCCAAAAAAGCCGGCAAATAAGAAACGCTATGGCGGATTTTTACAAGATATAGAGGCATTTGACCATCAGCTTTTTGAGGTGGAGCAAAACCGGGTGATGGAAATGACACCGGAACTCCGTTTATGTTTAGAAACCGTCTGGGAAACGTTTGAGGACGGCGGCTATACGCGAACCCGGCTGGATAAATTGCGGGATGATGACGGAGTAGGTGTTTTTATAGGGAATATGTATAACCAGTATTTTTGGAATATCCCATCTTTAGAGCAGGCAGTCCTCAGCTCAAATGGGGGAGACTGGCACATTGCAAATCGCGTTTCCCACTTTTTTAACCTGACCGGACCGAGTATCGCTGTCAGCTCAGCATGCTCTAGTTCATTAAACGCCATACATCTTGCGTGTGAAAGCCTGAAATTGAAAAACTGCTCAATGGCGATTGCTGGGGGTGTCAATTTAACACTCGATCTCTCTAAATATGATTCTTTGGAGCGTGCCAATCTGCTGGGAAGCGGCAATCAAAGCAAAAGTTTTGGCACAGGAAACGGGCTTATTCCCGGGGAAGGCATTGGAGCTGTCCTGTTAAAACCGCTTTCGAAGGCAATGGAAGATAAGGATCATATTTACGCTGTGATCAAAAGCAGTTTTGCCAACCATAGCGGCGGAAGACAGATGTATACAGCTCCGGACCCGAAACAGCAAGCAAAGTTAATTGTCAAGTCGATTCAGCAGTCGGGCATTGATCCAGAGACTATCGGCTATATTGAATCGGCGGCAAATGGTTCGGCGCTGGGCGATCCTATTGAAGTAATTGCCTTAACAAACGCGTTTCAACAATATACAAACAAGAAACAGTTTTGTGCGATAGGCTCTGTCAAATCCAATCTGGGGCATTTAGAGGCGGCTTCCGGCATTTCTCAGCTGACAAAAGTGCTGCTGCAGATGAAGAAAGGGACGCTGGTGCCGACAATTAACGCGCTGCCTGTCAATCCAAATATTAAGCTGGAGCACACGGCTTTCTATCTTCAGGAACAAACAAAGCCATGGCATCGCTTGAATGATCCTGAAACTGGAAAACAATTGCCTCGCAGAAGCATGATCAATTCCTTCGGAGCGGGGGGAGCCTATTCCAATCTTATTATAGAAGAATATATGGAGACGGCCCCTGAGAAAGAACATATCGCTCTCCGCCAGCAGGAATTCACTGCCGTTTTTTCAGCCAAAACAAAATGGAGCCTGCTTAGCTATCTAGAAAATATGCAATTGTTTTTAGAGAAGGAAGCTTCTCTGGATATTGAACCCGTTGTACAGGCTTTACACAGGAGAAACCATAATTTAGAGCATAGGGCTGCATTTACAGTGACATCAACTCAAGAGCTGATCGAAAAACTAAAGGTGTTCCGAACATCAAGAGAAAGCTCACTCCAGCAAGGCATCTATACATCATTCGATTTACAGCCATGTGCGGAATCAGCATCTAGGGATAGAGAAATAAACGCAGCAGAGCAATGGGTACAAGGGGCATCGATTGCTTTTAAAGAAGCTGATATAGGGAACCGAACAGGCTGGGTTCATCTGCCTCACTATGCATTTGACCATAATACATCATTTCATTTCGATGTATCGTCTATCAATGAGAAATCGTCAGATGTTGAAGACAATATTAATCAGCCGGTCATTCAAGATCAATTCACTTATGATGAGCCTTACGTTCAAGGACACGTCTTCAACAATGAACGGGTGCTTGTCGGTGCCACATATGGCAGTCTGGCCATTGAAGCATTTTTTAACCTGTTCCCTGAGGAAAACAGCGGCCGTATCAGCAAATTAAGTTATACCAGTCCAATTGTCATCAAACAAGGCGAGACCATTGAACTTCAGGCAAAGCCGCTGCAAAAAGATCAAGTCATAGAACTGCAAATCATGTATCGCGAGCCGTCCTCTGGTTTGTGGAAGCCTGCCGCAATCGGACAATGCGGAATCGGTTCTTTTGAGCCGAAAAAAGTCAATATCGAGAACGTTAAGCATTTATTAACTAAGCTTCATCACATCGATCAGATGTATAAAACCGGAAACGGTCCTGAATGGGGAGAGTTATTTAAGACAATTACTCATCTCTACAGAGATCACAAGTCTATACTGGCAAAAATTCGCCTGCCCCAAAGCGGGCTGGCAAACGGGCACCATTACACTGTAAGCCCATTGATGACAAACAGCGCGTACTTGGCTATCCTCAGTTTCTTAGAGCAGTTTGACATGACAGGCGGCTTCCTGCCGTTTGGAATCAATGATATCCAGTTTACAAAGCAAACGATAAAAGGGGATTGCTGGCTTTTGATTACATTGGTTAAGAATACAGGTGACATGCTGCTGTTTGATGTAGATGTGATCAATGAGTCGTCAGAAACAGTGCTGCACTACTCGGGCTACTCGCTTAAACAGCTTCGTATTTCGAATCAAAGAGGAAATCAAAATAAGGCCATCAAAGCCAGCAATCTGAAAGATCGTATCAGAAGCTATGTAACAGATAAACTGGCAGTAAACATGGCCGATCCGTCAAAATTGTCAATTGCAAAAGCGCATATCATGGATTTTGGAATTGATTCTTCTCAATTGGTTGCACTGACAAGGGAGATGGAAGCAGAGACAAAGATCGAATTAAATCCGACTCTGTTTTTTGAATATCCGACTATTCAAGAGTTAATCGACTTTTTTGCGGACAAACATGAAGCATCTTTTGCTCAGCTGTTTGGTGAAGCTCATCAGCAGGAAGAACGCCCAGCTCAAATCGAAAACCAAATGAAACAGATTCCGGCATACGAGACGAACACGGATAAAACAATCGAACACGCGGCAGACGGCATAGCCATTATCGGCATGTCGGGACAGTTTCCGAAAGCAAACAGCGTAACGGAATTTTGGGATAACCTTGTCCAAGGAAAGAACTGTGTCTCTGAAGTGCCGAAAGAACGCTGGGACTGGCGCAAATATGCCGCAGCCGATAAGGAAGGGCAATCAAGCCTTCAATGGGGCGGTTTTATAGAAGGAATAGGTGAGTTTGATCCCCTGTTTTTTGGCATATCGCCTAAAGAAGCGGCGAATATGGACCCACAGGAGTTTCTGCTCTTGATACATGCATGGAAGGCGATGGAAGATGCAGGCTTAACAGGGCAGGTTGTATCCAGCCGCCCGACAGGAGTATTTGTCGCAGCCGGCAATACGGATACAGCTGTAGTTCCTTCCCTAATTCCAAACCGTATATCCTATGCACTTGATGTAAAAGGGCCAAGTGAATATTATGAAGCTGCCTGTTCCTCAGCTCTAGTGGCTTTGCACAGAGCTATACAATCCATTCGAAACGGCGAATGTGAGCAAGCCATTGTCGGGGCTGTGAATTTGCTGCTTTCACCAAAAGGCTTTATTGGCTTCGACTCAATGGGCTATTTGAGTGAGAAAGGACAGGCCAAATCCTTTCAAGCAGATGCAAATGGCTTTGTCAGAAGTGAAGGAGCAGGAGTTCTCATCATTAAACCATTGCAAAAAGCCATTGAAGATTCTGATCATATTTATTCGGTTATTAAAGGTTCAGGGGTATCGCATGGCGGCAGGGGAATGTCACTTCACGCGCCAAATCCGGCCGGCATGAAGGATGCAATGCTGAAGGCTTATCAAGGAGCGCAAATTGATCCCAAAACGGTGACCTATATAGAAGCGCATGGGATCGCCTCTCCATTGGCAGACGCGATAGAAATAGAAGCGTTAAAGTCTGGCTGCAGTCAGCTCGAATTGGACCTTCCACAGGAAGTACGGGAGGAAGCGCCATGTTATATCAGCAGCTTAAAGCCGAGCATCGGACACGGTGAACTCGTCTCCGGTATGGCTGCTCTTATGAAGGTCAGCATGGCGATGAAGCATCAAACAATACCAGGCATATCCGGATTTTCGTCTTTGAATGACCAGGTGTCAATAAAGGGCACCCGTTTCCGAGTGACTGCCGAAAATCAGCAATGGGGGGATTTAAGTGACGATGCAGGCAAAAAAATTCCGCGCAGAGCGAGTATCAACAGCTATAGCTTTGGAGGCGTAAATGCGCACGTCATTTTAGAAGAATATATTCCTTTACCAAAACCACCGGTTAGTATGAGTGAGAATGGTGCCCACATTGTAGTTCTTTCTGCAAAGAATCAAGACAGGCTAAAAGCAATTGTTCAACAGCAGCTTGACTATCTGAATAAACAACAAGAACTGTCATTACAAGATTATGCTTATACACTCCAAACCGGCCGAGAGGAAATGGAAGACCGCCTGGCGCTCGTCGTCCGCAGTAAAGAAGAACTGGTAATCGGCTTGCAAGCCTGCTTAGCTGCGGAAAAAGGCGATAAGCCGAAGAGTTCTGTACCTGTCTTTAGCGGAAATGCAGAAAATGGCTCGTCAGATCTCGAAGCCTTGCTGGATGGTCCATTAAGAGAAATGGTGATCGAGACTTTGTTGTCTGAAAACAACCTTGAAAAGATCGCGTTTTGCTGGACAAAAGGGGTGCAAATCCCATGGGAAAAGCTTTATCAAGGAAAAGGTGCCCGCAGAATACCGTTGCCAACCTATCCATTTGAAAAGAGAAGCTGCTGGAACGGCTTTCAAGCAGTAGAGAATACGCCTTCTGTTTCACAGGATGAGCGTATCAACAACAGCAGCGATCATCACATATTAGCAAATGTACTAGGGATGGCTCCGGATGAACTGCAGCCTTATAAGCCATTGCAGCAGTATGGATTTGATTCAATTTCTTGCATACAGTTATTACAGCAATTGCAATCAAAGGTGGACCCTCTCATTGCCTTGACGGAGCTTCAAGCATGCCATACTGTTCAGGACGTGATGGACTTGATCGCAAAGAAACAGGAGGATACATCCTTACAAAATGATCAAGCTCGCACGTTTCCGGAATTGATACCGTTAAATGACGGCAAGCGGGGGCGCCCTGTCTTTTGGTTCCATGGCGGAGTAGGAGGAGTTGAAATCTATCAGCAATTTGCACAAAAGAGCCAGCGCCCTTTTTACGGCATTCAAGCCAGAGGATTCATGACTGATTCTGCTCCTTTGCACGGAATTGAACAAATGGCTTCCTATTATATAGAGATCATTCGATCCATACAGCCTGAAGGTCCTTATGATGTAGGCGGATATTCCTTAGGCGGGATGATTGCATATGAAGTCACTCGCCAGCTGCAAAGCCAAGGCCTTGCTGTCAAAAGCATGGTGATGATTGACTCCCCATATCGTTCTGAGACAAAAGAGAATGAGGCATCTATGAAAACGTCAATGCTGCAAACAATTAATACGATGCTGGCATCGATTGCGAAACGGGAAAAGTTTACGGATGTTCTCATCAGCCGTGAAGAGGTGGACATAAGCTTAGAGGATGAAGAATTCCTGTCTGAGTTGATTGACTTGGCAAAAGAACGAGGGCTAAACAAACCAAATAAGCAAATACGTGCGCAGGCTCAGCAAATGATGAAAACACAGCGCGCCTATGATTTGGAGTCGTACACTGTTAAGCCTCTCCCCGATCCTGAGACGGTAAAATGTTATTATTTCCGCAACAAAAGCAAGTCTTTCTTTGGTGATTTAGACACTTATTTCACTTTATCAAATGAAAAAGGACCGTTTGATCAAGCTGCTTATTGGGAGGAATGGGAGCGGCAAATTCCCCATTTCCACCTGGTGGATGTCGATTCTAGCAACCACTTCATGATATTAACCGAACCGAAAGCGTCAACAGCCATGTTAGAATTTTGTGAAAAGCTTTATTCAAACAGGGGAGTAGTGAATGCGAATTTCCTTAAGGCTTTCCGGAAGAAACATGAAGCGAGGGAAGAAAAAGAAACAGATGAATTGGTGAAGCGCTGAGAAAACACAAACGCCCCCTCTTTTAAAAGGGGGCGTTTTGAATGTTATTTTGAAAGTGAAACAGGGAGACTTTCTAATCCTCTTAAAAAGACATTTTTTCTCCATTGAATGTCATCAGGTGCAACCGCAAGTTCAATATCAGGAAATCTCTTCAGAAGTGCGTTAAATGCAATGTGGCCTTCCAGCCTGGCAAGAGGCGCTCCTAAGCAGAAATGAATGCCAAAACCGAAAGAAATATGTCTGTTAGGCGACCGGTTTATATTTAATATTTCGGGGTTCTCAAAAAAATTCGGGTCGCGATTGGCAGATCCGATCCCTATAAAAATCATGTCTCCTCTTTTGATCGAATGCCCCTTATATGTAAAGTCTTCGATGGCCCACCGATTTGCCATCATAACGACAGGTGAGGTGTATCGCAGCAATTCTTCAACCGCTGTAGCGATCATTTCAGGATGCTGCTTGAGCTTCTCACATTCCTTCTTGTGCTGCAGCAATGCGAGGGTGCCTGAGCCGAGTAAGTTAACAGTCGTCTCAAGGCCGGCTACAACGAGCAAGAACAGCATCGAATAGAGCTCTTTTTCGCTTAACTTGCTGCCGTTTTCCTCAGCATGCACAAGTTTGCTGATTAAATCGTCTTTTGGCTTTATTCTTCTGTCATGGATCAGCTTAGCGATATAATCTTTAAATTCACGAAGGGCCTGATTTGTCAGCTCTCTATTACCTTCAGAGGTATCAACCATCGCATTGGTCCAGATTTGAAACTGTGACCGATCTTCTTTTGGGATTCCCATCAATTTAGATATAACAATAAAAGGCAAAGGGGAAGCGAAGGATTTCATGATATCCGCTTTATTTTCTTTTTCCATTTCATCTAAAAGCTGTTCAGCAATTTGTTCAATGCTGCCGCGCAGATTTTCAATGGTTCGGGGAGTAAATGCTTGATGAACAAGTGATCTCAGGCGGGTATGGTCAGGTGTGTCTTTTGCCAGCATATGATCGGATACAAAATCGATATCTTCACTAACGTTGAGCATTTTGATTTGTTCTTGGTTCATCACATTTTTTACGTCTCTTGTAATTCGATTGTCTTTTAAAAAGGCCATACAATCATCGTATCGGGTAATTAACCAGGCCGGATATGTGGCTCCGAACCGTTTTAATTCAAATCGGTGAATGGGCTCTTCCTCTCTAAATCGTCCTAAAACTGAAAAAGGATTGTGATGAAACTCTTTACCATGCGGATGAAACATCAATTTTTCCATTTGCATTCTCCTCGCCTAATAGGGTAAATAGATGAATCAAATTGCTGAATTAGTTTACAAAAAACAGAATGATTTGAAATGTAATCCTGTCTCTAAAACTATATATCTATCTTAGGCGTCATTCAATAGGGAGAAGAACGAAAAAAGTGAAAAAACGGCTCGATATAAAGCAGCGCCTTTGAACGAAAGCTCAAAGGCGCTACGCTGTATTATTTTGATGAAAGTGGCTGTCAGCTGTGCTGGATATCAATTGTATATACTGCACGATCTGTTACGACCTTCAATCCTTCGTTTTCTTGGTGAATATGAATTTCACCTAATAAAGGAATCTCATAGGCATTTTGCGGAAGCGGTACGTTTCCGTCCTCAGTGAATGTTGTTCCTTCGCCTTCTAAAACAAGCTCTTCTTTCGCAACATAATCATCAGGATGATTCGTACTGCGTATAGCCACTTTTTGAAGGTGGAGAACAATCTGATCCAAGTCTGATATCTCTTCATCATGGGTCAATTCACCTTTTCTAATATCAAGCGTCTGGCCGACTTTTGATTCCAGCCATTGAGAAAGCTGTGTATTCGTGTGTGCCATCAATATTCCTCCTTTTGATCTACACGATACTATTCCCAATTGCTGCATCTTTTACACGGAAAAGAGCCGCCTCACTCTTTATGTATGAAACAATTCCCTGTTGAGAGCCTTGATATAGCGTACGGCAGAACGCTGGACCGCTTCGCCGGCATTTTCTTTGACAACTTTAGAAAAAGCATTGTAAAGCCGGTTGAATTGAAGCGGTTTTACTTTGGCTGCTATTTCTTCTACTTTGGAGGCGGGAAGGGGAATGAGGTTTGGGTAGCTGTACATAAAGCTGACCCAGTTTCGGTCCGCCGCAACCGTAATGATATCTCCGGTCAATAGACAGCCTTTCCCTTCATTTCCCTTGCTCCAATGCAAAACAGCACCGCCTTTAAAATGTCCGCCCAGTCGGTAAAGGTCCAGTCCCGGCTTCACGTTGAGCGTTTCCCCTGACCAGAAGTGAATGTGATTGCTTGGCCTTGTCACCCATTCTTTATCATCCTCATGGATATAGATCGGCGCCTGAAACGCTTCAGCCCACTCAACTTGAGTAGAGTAATAATGTGGATGAGACAAGGCGATGGCTTGAATACCGCCTAATTCGTTGATTTGGTCAATTGTCTTTTGGTCAAGATATGTCATGCAATCCCACAGCACATTGAAGCCCTTATGCTGGATAAGATGGGCTGTTTGTCCAATCGCAAACTCTGGTTCAGTTTTGATGCTGTAAAGATGCTCTTCTTCCTTTTTAAGGATGTTTTGAAGGTTTCCTTTCTCACGCATGTCTTCAAGGGTTGTCCAAGTTTGTCCATCGGGATGAATATACTGTCTTTCATCCTCGCAAATCAGACACGAGTTGGGCGGATCTACAGTCTGTGCATGTTGCACACCGCATGTATTGCAGATATAATATGGCACTTTCTTCACTTCCTTCATCTATTTTCCATTATTTTACCTTATGATTATGAATATTCAAACGAAAAAACCGGCAGTTCTGCTGAGAGAGAATTGCCGGTTTTTTGGTGCTTTCTATTGGCCGGGAACGGAATTTTCTGCGTTGACAGCGCCCGCTCCGTAGATATTCGGATCTTCATCTTTCCATTTGTCCGTGCCGTTTTTCAAAAGCTCTTTTACTTCATCAGGGGTAAGATCCGGGTTTTGCTGAAGAATTAAAGCTGCGATTCCTGCGCAAATCGGTGTTGCCATCGAGGTTCCTGACATTGTAAAGTACTGAGACCCTACACGGCTTGACTTTTGGAGCTTATCAATATAAGAATTCGGAGAGCGAAGGGAAATAATATTAACACCCGGCGCTAAAATATCGGGCTTTTCTTTCCCATATACTGTCGGGCCGCGGCTTGAGAAGGAAGCGACAGTATCATCATCGCTGCTTGCAGTATTGTTATCGTCAAGCGCACCTACTGTAATCACCTTTTCGCTCACGCCCGGGCTTGCAATGGTCTGCGAATCAGGGCCTGAGTTTCCGGCAGCGACACAGACGACAATCCCTGCGCTCCACGCTTCCTCAACCGCTCTGACTAACGGATCTTCCTGTTCATGATCATATCTAAGGGCATCGCCCCCGAGCGACATACTAATAATATCAATCGGTTCATCGGGGTTGTCCTCATTGTATTGAATACACCACTCAACACCCTCTATAATATCTGCTAACGTTCCTGAACCCTGCTTGTTTAATACCTTTACGCCGATGAGATTGGCTTCCGGTGCAGGGCCGCGGTATTGACCGGAAGAGGATGCGCCGCTGCTTGCGACATCACCTGCACAGTGTGTGCCATGACCATTATCATCGTACGGCTCTGTTTTTTGATTGACCATGTCCGCGAATCTGATAATTCTGCCTTCTAGATCAGGATGCGGGTAGATTCCTGTATCGACAACAGCGACAGTAACGCCTTTTCCTGTCAGGGTTTGCCCGTTTCTGACGACTTCCTTCGCATGGCTTGCTTCGGTTGCCGTGTCTAAAAGCGCTTTGACTTCGCGGTTTAAATACACTTTACGGATATTGCTGCATTCAGAGAGAAGGGAATGTAATGCTGAAGGAGTAACCTCGGCGCTGCAGCAGTTGATTTTGTTGAAGCGGCTTTTTAGCTTGCTGCGTTTTTCTTTTTGCAGCACCTCTCCAGCCATTTGAAAGCCGGTCTCGTGACAGCCTTCCTCAAATTCGATAATGACTGACATTTTTTTTCTGTTTTGCAATTTGGTTTCGAAAAATTTATGCAAGAAGCAAGGAGTCCATTTGAAGGGCTTGTAAAGCTGCAATACGGTTTCCCGTAACGGCCAATCTAGCTTGTGAGCATTTGCTCTCACCATTTGTACCATAGAGTACCCAAACATGTATTTTCCTCCTATTATAAGGTTCTCTGTATACTCTATGAACAGATGATAGGTTTGGTAAGTTTGTTTGTCCTCTGTAAGAGACAGACAAGAGTTTGTTTTTCTGAATCTTTCGCATTAGATACGATAGATTCAGAAGCTGAGGAAATCATTGGGGATTGAAAAAGAACATTTGTTCGTATTATAATGTGATCATATCAAACTGGGAAGGGGAGAGCAACCGTATGAATTTCTACTTGCACCGATCTTTGGAAAGCCAAATGCCAATCAGCATTATATATATGAAGAAAGACGGAACGATTAGTAAAAGAACGATTATTGTGAGACAGAAAAGCAAAACGAAAATCAAAGCATTTTGTTTTTCGAAACAACAGATCAGAACATTTTTATTGGACTCTATCCTCTCCTGTGATTTTGTGAGAACAAATAAGCAAAATCTCTATTCTGCAGGCCGGTAACAGCTGTCCGTCTCAGCAACCGGGCAGCCTGTTACTAAAACCCTCCTTAAACCTATATACATTTATTTGCCAAGTGAGGTTGTTCCTACCTTTTTTGTCTTTCCTCTCAACCTTTTTTCACTCTTATTTGAAATGAACCGCTAATAACCGTGACAATCAATTGATTTTTTGAAACCGGGAACTTTTTCACTGATGATATTGTGTATACAATGGTAAGATAAAACCTATTGGCTAAACCTCATATAATGAACCGCGCCATTCTTATGAAAGGAGTTAAACATGAGAAGATTTTTACTAAATGTCATATTAGTCTTAGCCATTGTCTTGTTCTTGAGATATGTTCATTACTCATTGGAACCTGAACCATCAAATCAGCCTGATACATATTCAAATTTCAGCAGCTTGGCAGAGAATGAGAGCCCAGCCGATTACGATATTTCATATAATGAGAAAAAAGGAAGCAAAGTCTTAATTATGTCTCCGCATGGTGGAAGAATTGAAGGCGGAGTAAGTGAGCTTGTGCGTTATTTCAATAATGAATACTCTACATACCTGTTTGAAGGGTTGAAGTCCCACGATAACCAAACGCTGCACATTACAAGCACCAACTTTGATGAGCCATTGGCTAAAAAGAAAATCAAGGAGCATCAATATGTGGTGGCTTTTCACGGATATAAAGGAGAGAACAAGAATACGCTTGTAGGGGGAACAGACCGAAAGCGGGCGAAAATGATTGTGAGAGCCCTTGAGCGGAGAGGGTTTTCCGCTGAGTTAGCGTCGTCTAAAAGCGGTCTTGCTGGATTGAATGCCGAAAACATTAATAACCAAGGGGAAACGGGGCTAAGTATCCAGCTGGAAATCAGCCGTGAGCAGAGAGAAGCATTTTTTGATGATTTTTATTATAAAAATAGAAAATACACAAAGAACAGTGAATTTTATGCTTATGTCAGTGCGATCAAAGGTGTCCTGGAAAAAGAGTATTCGTAACAAGCAGATCAGAAGACAAAATAAGAGAAGATCAGTAGACTGAAATAGGATAAAAAAGGAGGCAAAACAATGGCAGATCATCATTTTTATTTAAAAGCGAATTGGCCGGGTAACCGCAATGATGTCGGTACGATCGAAAGCGGAAACCTGATCACATCGATTTCCATTCCTAAAGAAATGGATGGCCCGGGAGAAGGGACCAACCCAGATGAAATGCTTCTCGGGGCGGCAGCGACCTGTTACATTATTACACTTGCAGCGATGATGGAGAGAAGCGGGCTGGAAAAAGAAGACTTACAGATGGAGTCAGAAGGCATTGTCGACGTCACAAAAGGAGTCTTTACATACAAAAAGATCATTCACCGTCCCTCTGTCGTGCTTAAACATGATGCTTCACAAGACGACGTCGCATTGGCGCACAAGCTT
This sequence comes from Bacillus sp. LM 4-2, assembly GCF_000978495.1. NCBI lineage: Bacteria > Bacillati > Bacillota > Bacilli > Caryophanales > Bacillaceae > Bacillus > Bacillus sp. LM 4-2. Next base: position 1,838,352 of record NZ_CP011101.1, read on the forward strand.
TGTAAAAAAGCGGAGTCGTCATGCATGATTTCGCGTGCAATTCAAGGAAATGTCGAACTGCAGCTTGAAGCCTCTGTGAAACTGGGTGGAGAATAAAGAAAACAGACGGTCACTCACAGACCGTCTGTTTTTTATCTTCAGCGTGGGCTTTCGATTGATTTAGCACGACCACGCCTGCAATGACAAGCGTGAGACCTATTACACCTTTTAAACTGATGGTTTCGCCAAAAAGCAAAAACCCGACAATTGCTGTAAGCGCGGTACCAACGCCCGACCATGTTGCATACGCGCTTGATAAGTCAATTGTTTTTAAAGAAAAGCTTAGAAACGTAAAAGCAGAAAGAAATCCGACTATGACTCCGGCAATGGGCCAGGCTTGTGTAAATCCTTCTGAAAGCTTCAGCATCGTGCTCCCAAACACTTCAGATACAATGGCGAGAGCCAAATAAAGCAATCCTCTCATCTTCATCACTCCTTTACTGCCAATTAAGTAACACGACCCCTGATAGTAATAAAAGAATCCCGATAAGCCCTTTGGCATTCAGATCTTCCTTGAACCATTTTACTCCGATCACTGTCGTCAGCACCGTGCCTGCCCCGCTCCAAGTCGCATAGGAGAGGCTCAGGGGAATATGGTTTAAAGTCAGGGACAGCATATAAAAGGCGAGGGAATAGCCAATAACGACCAAAGCACTTGGCTTCCACTTTTTGAAGCCATCAGATACTTTCAGCATGGCTGCTCCTATCGATTCCGAACATATGGCAATCGTGAGGAATATATATCCTATCAACATCATGAATTCTCCTCACTATATTTTTAGATTAGAAAAAAACTTCAGCTAGAAAAATATTAGTGTATGCCTATGTATGAGTCAAGAGATTCATTTTCACACACTTAAAAAGACCCCTTTTTAAGGGGTCTTTTGCGTTTAATAATAATAAGGGAACGGGGCATACGGATAATAGGGGTATCCGCCATAAAAATAAGGATTAAATAAAGCGCTTCCTATAAGCCCGCCTGCAAGGCCGCCGATAAACGGTCCTCCAAAAAATCCGAATGGCCGGCCAAACCCATAACCAAATCCGGGTCTTCCAAATCCGTAACCGAACCCGAACGGTCTTCCAAACCCAAATGGTCTCCCGAATCCGAACGGTCTTCCAAATATTCTTGTATCTTCAGGGCTGAAATGCTCTAACTCGTTCATGTTTTCTTTCCTCCTGTAATAAAGTGTAGATGATGCAGTGTATTCACCCTGCCCGGATTTGATTGGGCGAATCGAGGAAAAGGAGGATGTGAACACATTGGGCCTGTATCAGTCTGACTGGTCAAAAGCACCGCCCCACGCACATGCCTATCATGTCAAAACAACGAGAGAACAGGGCCATTATCATCTCATTGAAGGGTTTACTCAGCCGGCAAACGGATCAAATACCGATCAGCATACACATTACTATACAGGGATCACTTCATTTGAAAACGGCCATTTTCATCGGTATTACGGAATCTCAGGGCCGGCGATTCCCTTAGCAGATGGCACACATTATCATGAAATCGAAGAAACGACATATCTGGCCTATAACGAGCCGATTGAGATCCAGTACGGAGGGGTTGTGTACGATCCCGGAGATGACAGAAGAAAAACGCATCGTCATACCCTGAAAGGAAAGACAAGGGAAATTGTCGGCAATGAGCCGCTCGGCTGGTAGAAGGATGTTTACCGATGCAAAAAAAGGGCAAAATGGATAGGTGGTTGTCCATGTTGAATGCTATAATGGGGGGAGATTTATAAAAGAGAGTGATACATATTGAATAATACGAAGCAGCCCGTTGTCATTTTAGTCGGACCGACGGCAGTGGGGAAAACCAATTTAAGTATTCAGCTAGCCAAATCCTTAAACGCAGAAATTATCAGCGGAGATTCGATGCAGATTTATAAAGGGATGGATATTGGAACAGCTAAAATTACCGAACAGGAGATGGAGGGAGTGCCCCATCATCTGATTGACATTTTAGATCCCCAAGACTCTTTCTCTACTGCCGATTATCAAAGCTTAGTAAGAAATAAAATCAGCGAGATTGCAAATAGAGGAAAGCTTCCGATGATTGTCGGCGGTACAGGGCTTTATATACAATCTGTGCTTTACGATTATACATTTACGGAAGAGGCAAATGATCCCGTGTTTCGAGAGAGCATGCAAATGGCCGCTGAGCGGGAAGGCGCTGACTTTCTTCATGCCAAACTTGCTGCAGCAGATCCCGAGGCAGCAGCTGCGATTCATCCGAATAATACAAGAAGAGTCATTCGCGCACTGGAAATTTTACATACGTCCGGAAAAACGATGTCCCAGCATTTGAAGGAACAAAAACGAGAACTTCTGTACAATGCAGTGTTAATTGGCCTGACAATGGATAGAGACACGCTTTACGAAAGAATTAATCAGCGGGTCGATTTGATGATGGAGTCAGGCCTTCTTCCGGAAGTGAAACGCTTATACGACAAGAACGTGAGAGACTGTCAATCAATACAGGCGATAGGCTATAAAGAGCTGTATGCATATTTTGACGGTTTTGTGACACTTTCCGATGCTGTCGAACAGCTAAAGCAAAACTCGAGGCGGTATGCGAAACGCCAGCTGACGTGGTTTCGCAACAAAATGCAGGTCACATGGTTCGATATGACACCGCCTGTTGATATGGAGCTGAAAAAAAAGGAAATTTTCACACATATAGCAGGAAAACTCGAACTTTAATCGAAACTGTATGATATAGAGAATCAAGGAGGACGAAACATGAAACCGATTAATATTCAGGATCAGTTTTTGAATCAAATCCGGAAAGAAAATACGTATGTCACTGTTTTTTTGCTGAACGGCTTTCAGTTGCGGGGCCAGGTGAAAGGCTTTGATAACTTTACCGTATTGTTGGAATCGGAAGGTAAGCAGCAGCTTATATATAAACATGCGATCTCAACGTTTGCGCCGCAAAAAAACGTCCAGCTTGAACTCGAATAGATCAAAAAATGCCATGTCAAGACATGAGGAAAGGCTGCCGGGGGTTCCCGGCGGCCATTTTTAACATGAATCCACTTTTGCTCCAAGCTTTTTGTGTAAGCTGACCATGCCAAGGCACGGTCTTTTTTTATGAGAACAACATACGGAAGTAAAAATGGTATATTATGTATAAAATGAATTTGGGGGTGATCGACCTTGTTTGAAAGTGAAGCAGAACTGAGACGAATCAGGATTGCACTTGTATGGATAGCTGTCTTTTTACTGTTCGGGGCGTGCGGGAATCAAGATACCATTATTGAAACAGACAGCGGCAATTCAGACTATGAAACGCCTCAGCCCACCTCGTTTCCACTTGAATATAACCATTTTGGCGTGATGGAGGACGGCTATATCAAAATTTATGAGTATAATGAGTCCCGCAATGAGGTAAAGCTGAAGAAAGAATACGCGGATGATGAGCTTGAATAAAATTCACAAGCATTCGAATTTACAAAGCGGATGCCAGCCGCTAAACTAAATACAGACACAGATCAAACAGAGGGTGAAAACATGAAGCATAAAGTGATCGTGAATCATTGGGAAGAAATTTGCGAAGATGATTCTTGCTATGAATACGGAACAAGTATCATTGTGAACGGAAAAGAATTAATCAGAGAAGCGTCAATTATCACTGCTTTGAAGGCGGTTTTAGAAGAGATCGGCGCGGATGTTGAAATAGAAGAAACAGTAGAGAGCGAAAAATGCTGTGATAGCTTAAGAAAAAAAAATCTAGACTACTAAGCAGTTTTTTTTCATGTTATGATATACATCGGCTAAAAACGACACCTCGAGTAGGACGAGAGATGATTCTCGTTCTGCTCTCTTTTTTGGGCCCTAATGAGTCTGTCCATTTGCCTGATTTGATCAAAATATGAATTTTTCATAAAAACGAATCTATATATTGTGTTTTTGCTAGAGGGTAGTATACTATATATAGTGTTAGTGATGAGAGATTCATATTTTTTGATAGGTCGTGATAAAACGTGGTACAAATCATATTTGATTCGAAAACAGGGAATGTTCAGCGGTTTGTGAATAAAACAGGCTTTCAGCAGATACGCAAGGTGGACGAAATGGACCACGTGGACACTCCGTTTGTTTTGGTCACCTACACGACAAACTTCGGCCAGGTACCGGCATCAACACAATCATTTCTCGAAAAATACGCCCATCTCTTATTAGGAGTCGCTGCGAGCGGCAACAAAGTATGGGGCGATAACTTTGCAAAAAGCGCCGATACCATTTCAAGACAATATCAGGTGCCGATCTTGCACAAATTTGAACTCAGCGGCACATCTAAAGACGTTGAATTGTTTACTCAGGAGGTAGAAAGAGTTGTCACAAAATCAAGTGCCAAAATGGATCCAGTTAAATAACGAAATCATGATCCAAAAAGATGGAAAATTCCAGTTTGATAAGGATAAAGAGGCTGTACATAGCTATTTTGTAGATTATATCAATCAAAACACAGTCTTCTTTCACGATTTAAAAGAGAAGCTGGATTATTTGGTTGAAAACCAATACTACGAAGAGGAATTCTTAAGCCTTTATTCTTTTGAAGACATTAAAGAAGTGTTTAAGACAGCTTACGCTAAGAAGTTTCGTTTTCCTTCCTTCATGAGTGCGTTTAAATTCTATAATGACTATGCTTTGAAAACGAATGACAAGAAAAAAATCCTCGAGCGTTATGAGGACCGGATCTCAATTGTTGCGCTGTTCTTCGCTAACGGCGACACTGAGAAAGCAAAAGAATATGTAAACCTGATGATCAATCAAGAATATCAGCCGAGCACACCGACATTTCTGAACGCCGGCAGAAAACGCCGCGGTGAACTTGTGAGCTGCTTCTTGCTGGAAGTCAATGATTCCTTAAATGACATTTCAAGAGCGATCGATATCTCCATGCAGCTTTCTAAGCTTGGCGGCGGGGTTTCTCTTAACCTGTCCAAGCTTCGCGCGAAAGGTGAAGCCATTAAAGATGTTGAGAATGCGACAAAAGGCGTTGTAGGCGTCATGAAGCTTCTTGATAACGCGTTCCGTTACGCTGACCAAATGGGACAAAGACAAGGGTCCGGCGCGGCGTATTTAAACATTTTCCACCGCGATATCAATGATTTTCTTGATACGAAAAAGATTTCTGCGGATGAAGATGTGCGTGTCAAAACGCTTTCGATCGGTGTTGTCATTCCGGATAAGTTCGTTGAGCTTGCACGCGAGGACAAAGCGGCTTATGTATTCTACCCGCACACGATTTATAAAGAGTACGGCCAGCACATGGATGAGATGGACATGAACGAAATGTACGACAAGTTTGTCGACAATCCTCGGGTGAAAAAGGAAAAAATCAACCCGCGGAAACTGCTTGAAAAATTGGCGATGCTTCGTTCTGAATCAGGCTATCCATACATCATGTTCCAAGATAACGTCAATAAAGTGCATGCGAATAACCATATTTCCAAGGTCAAATTTTCTAACCTTTGCTCTGAAGTGCTGCAGGCATCTCAAGTTTCTTCATACACAGACTATGATGAAGAAGATGAAATCGGTCTGGATATTTCCTGCAACCTGGGTTCGCTTAACATTCTAAATGTCATGGAGCATAAATCAATCGAAAAGACAGTCAAGCTTGCGACAGACTCTTTAACACACGTGTCTGAAACAACTGACATCCGTAATGCGCCTGCTGTAAGACGGGCAAACAAAGCGATGAAATCAATCGGCCTCGGTGCTATGAACCTTCACGGCTACCTTGCGCAAAACGGCATTGCGTATGAAAGTCCGGAAGCGCGTGACTTTGCAAACACGTTCTTTATGATGGTGAACTTCTACTCCATCCAGCGTTCTGCGGAAATCGCAAAAGAGAAGGGTGAAACGTTTGATCAATATGAAGGCTCAACCTATGCGACAGGTGAATACTTTGACAAATACGTTTCTACTGATTTCTCACCGAAATATGAAAAAATAGCTAATCTGTTTGAAGGTATGCATATCCCGACGACAGAGGACTGGAAAAAGCTAAAAGCATTTGTGGCTGAACACGGTATGTATCACAGCTACAGATTATGCATTGCGCCGACAGGCTCTATCTCATACGTTCAATCAAGTACGGCGTCTGTTATGCCGATTATGGAACGCATTGAAGAACGAACATACGGCAACTCAAAAACGTACTACCCAATGCCTGGGCTTGCATCTAATAACTGGTTCTTCTATAAAGAAGCCTACGATATGGACATGTTCAAGGTTGTGGATATGATCGCCACTATCCAGCAGCACATTGATCAGGGAATCAGCTTTACATTGTTCTTAAAAGACACAATGACGACCCGTGATTTAAACCGAATCGATCTGTATGCACATCATAGAGGTATTAAAACCATTTACTATGCAAGAACGAAAGATACTGGGCAAGACAGCTGCCTTTCTTGTGTTGTTTGATTAAAGGAGAGTTTATAGTGACAAAAATTTATGACGCAGCAAACTGGTCAAAGCATGAAGACGATTTTACCCAAATGTTCTATAACCAAAACGTGAAACAGTTCTGGCTTCCGGAAGAGATTGCTTTAAACGGCGATCTCCTCACATGGAAGTACCTCGGAAAAAATGAGCAGGACACTTATATGAAGGTACTGGCCGGACTTACGCTTCTTGATACAGAGCAGGGGAATACGGGGATGCCGATCGTGGCTGAACACGTAGACGGCCACCAGCGGAAAGCGGTGCTGAACTTTATGGCGATGATGGAGAACGCTGTCCATGCGAAGTCGTACTCTAATATTTTCATGACCCTTGCACCGACTGAAACGATCAATGAAGTATTTGAATGGGTTAAACAAAATAAATATTTGCAGAAAAAAGCGCAAATGATTGTCGGGCTTTACAAAGCCATTCAAAAAGATGATGAAATTTCACTGTTCAAAGCGATGGTTGCTTCCGTCTATCTGGAAAGCTTCCTTTTCTACAGCGGTTTCTATTATCCGTTATATTTCTACGGACAAGGAAAACTGATGCAAAGCGGTGAGATCATTAACCTGATCCTTCGTGACGAAGCGATTCACGGCGTGTATGTCGGTCTCCTTGCTCAGGAAATTTATAATAAACAGACAGAAGAGAAAAAAGCAGAGCTTCGTGAATTTGCGATCGACCTCCTGAATCAGTTATATGAAAATGAGCTTGAGTATACAGAGGACTTGTACGATCAAGTCGGGCTCTCACATGATGTAAAGAAATTCATCCGCTATAATGCGAATAAAGCGCTGATGAACCTTGGATTTGATCCATACTTCGAAGAGGAAGACATTAATCCGATCGTTTTAAACGGATTAAACACAAAAACAAAATCGCATGACTTCTTCTCTATGAAGGGGAATGGTTATAAAAAAGCGACAGTTGAGCCGCTCAAAGATGATGACTTTTATTTTGAAGATGAAAAAGAGCAGATATAATATCTGCTCTTTTCGGCTTGAAGGTTCAAATGAGGAGGACGCAGTACCCATGGGAAAAATGGACGAAATGATTTTAGTTGCCCCGCGCGATGATGTGTTTAAGAAAGAAAGCTTAACCTTCCAGGGCGTGTACAGTGAAGATAGCAGAGTAGCCGAAATCATGGCTCAGATTGAAGCGGCCTATCGTGAAATGAGAAGAGGGGACGCAGAAGAAGATCCGCGTTTCAAGCAGCCGATACCTTATGTCGTCATTAAGCGTGAAGATGAAGTTTTTCTTTACGAGCGGCTGGCTGGCGGCGGTGAATCACGACTACACAACAAGCTTTCTCTCGGCTTTGGCGGTCATATGAACGCCATCGAAGGGGCAGCTTCATTTGCTGAAGTCTTAAAGCTGAACACAGACCGTGAGCTTGAGGAAGAACTGCAAATAAATGAAGAAGATAAACAGGCGATTGTCACACTGGGATTGATCAATGATGATGAAAACAGTGTTGGTAAAGTGCATATCGGTATTCTTTCTGCGCTTCAATTAAAGCCTGGCGCACAAGTGGAAGTGAAGGAGAAAGAACAAATTGCGGGTAAATGGATGAAAGTTTCTGAATTAAAACAGGATGACATCTACAACCGTCTGGAAACATGGTCACAGTTTGTTGTTGATATTCTTGAATAAAAAAACCCGGTTTCTCGCGATGAGGAGCCGGGTTTTTTTATGAGACGCTCGTCCCCGTCTCGGCTATGATTCTAGGATCACAATAGCATCAAAGCCGGCATTTTTCGCTCTGGCAGCGAGGGTGTCTGCATTGTCTTTGGATGAAAATGCGCCAATCTGCACTTTGTATAATCCGTCCTTTAAAAGGACAATCGAGTCAAAACCTTTGGCTTCGGCATTACTTGCGAGCGAGTCGGCATTCGCTTTGACTTTAAATGCGCCGATTTGAACCTTATATAACCCTGAGCTAGAAGTCTTTTTAAGGTTAAAGGCTTGCTCCAGCCCCTTTGCATGTCCTCTCGCTAAGCTTTGAATAAAACTGCTCGTTTTCAGCTTATTTGCATCGGCAACGGTATCAATGAAGCCGTTCTCGGTCAAGAGGGCAGGCATTGCCGACTCCCTTAGGACGTGGAAGTTCGCTGTTTTTTTGCCGCGATCGGCAAAGTCGACAGCTTGTATCACTTCAGAGTGAATTGCCGATTGATAAGTCGTCGTCGGGGCTCCTACATCTGGATAAATATAGCTTTCAAAACCTGTGCCTCCCCCTGAATTAACGTGAATGGACAAAAAGAAATCTGCTCCCCAGTTATTTGCGGCATTTGTCCGGTCGTTTAAGCTGACATATTGGTCGCTTGTCCGGCTCAGCAGCAGAGAAACGCCTTCATATTCATTAGTTAATATCGTACGTAAGGCTAAAGCGATTTGCAGGGTTAACGTTTTTTCCTGAAGGCCATTACCTGTTGCGCCTGGATCAGACCCGCCATGGCCAGGATCAATAAAAATTTTAACCATTTTTCATCACCTCATTACAGGATATGAAAAAACACGGCTTCTGCTTGTACGATTATCATTCAACTGAAAAATGAGGAAATAACCCTTTCACATCCAGAAATTATTTCTCGGGAAAGCGCACAATTCAACATGAAGCGACAACAGATACGGTCCGACATGAAATCTGTGCATACGCCATATGTTTGTATGTACTATGGGTTCGGTTAACCTGCACTGATTCCTGCTGGTTTTAAGCTTTGCGTTCATATTAAATCAAGCATTTAAAACGTAAATTGATGAGGAAAGCTCCTTTCATTAAAGACACCGCTTTATAAATCGAAAAAAAGAAAAACACTTCAGGTATCTTAGGGCGGGTAATACGCTTCGTACAAAAAACAGCCCGTTGTATGAAAAAGAAATAATGAGAAAGAAGCTCACTATAATACTCTGACAAAATGATTAAAAACAAAATCTCATGGTTTGTCCACTCCATGTCCGTGAATACAATAAGAAATAAAGTATTTCTCGGGAAAGCGCAGGATTCCTTATTGTTCCCGAAAAAAGCAATTGTTTCGACACATGATAGGCGTTTGTCACAATCGGCATCCGCTTGAATATCATATAGAGAGAACAGAGAGGTGAAGATGTTGGAGCGCGCTGTGACTTATAAAAACAACGGACAGATCAACATTATTCTGAACGGGCAAAAGCAGGTGCTGACGAATGCTGAGGCAGAGGCGGAATATCAGGCTGCATTGCAAAAAAACGAAGCAAAGCACGGCATTTTGAAGGAAATCGAAAAAGAGATGAGCGCATTAGTTGGGATGGAGGAAATGAAACGCAACATCAAGGAAATATACGCCTGGATTTTTGTGAACCAAAAACGCGCGGAGCAAGGCTTGAAGGTTGGAAAGCAAGCGTTGCACATGATGTTTAAAGGAAATCCGGGAACGGGAAAAACGACGGTTGCACGGCTCATCGGCAAGCTGTTCTTTGAAATGAATGTCCTGTCAAAAGGCCACTTAATAGAAGCGGAGCGGGCTGACCTGGTCGGGGAGTATATCGGACACACCGCCCAAAAGACGAGAGATTTAATCAAAAAGTCATTAGGTGGCATTTTGTTTATAGACGAAGCCTACTCGCTGGCAAGAGGCGGCGAAAAGGACTTTGGGAAAGAAGCGATCGACACACTTGTAAAGCATATGGAAGACAAACAGCATGAGTTTATTTTGATACTCGCCGGATATTCACGGGAAATGGATCATTTTCTCTCGTTAAATCCCGGACTCCAATCAAGATTTCCCATCTCCATTGATTTTCCGGATTACTCTGTGACCCAGCTCATGGAGATTGCGAAACGAATGATCGATGAAAGGGAATACCAGCTCAGTCAAGAAGCGGAATGGAAATTGAAAGATTACTTAATGACAGTGAAAAGCACGACAAGCCCCATTAAATTCAGCAATGGACGTTTTGTCAGAAATGTGATCGAAAAATCGATCAGAGCACAAGCCATGAGGCTTTTAATGGGAGACCAATACTTAAAAAGCGACTTGATGACCATCAAAAGCCAAGATCTTTCCATTAAAGAAGAAGCATCTGGATCTGCATAGACCTCTCAGTTTTTGAGAGGTCTGTTTTTTGCTCGTATTTCCGCTTTTCAAAGCAATCGATTTGTGGTATACACATGCAGGGTTTGGTATGATAATACTACTGCCCAATATGCAAAAGAAAGGAACATCCATTTGAACGAACAAGAAACGATTCAGGAGAAAGCCATTTTAGTCGGATGTCAGCTGCCGCATATCACGGATGAGCATTTTGAAAATTCTATGGAAGAGCTAGCATCTCTGACGAAAACAGCAGACGGAAAAGTACTGACCAGCGTCACACAAAAACGGAACAGGGCTGACGCCGCTACATATATAGGAAAAGGGAAGGTAGAAGAGCTGAAGGCACTGGTGGAAGAGCTTGAAGCTGATCTCCTCATCTTTAATGATGAACTGTCGCCAAGTCAGCTGAAGTCATTGGCAACAGCAATTGAAGTGAAGATGATTGACCGCACGCAATTGATATTAGATATTTTTGCAAAGCGGGCGAGAACGAGAGAAGGCAAACTTCAAATTGAGCTGGCTCAGCTGCAATATGCACTGCCGCGTCTGACGGGACAAGGGATCAATCTCTCCCGGCAAGGCGGAGGAATTGGGGCAAGAGGTCCCGGGGAAACGAAACTGGAAACCGACCGCCGCCATATCAGAAATCGCATTCATGAAATCAACACACAGCTTTCCACTGTCATTCGCCATAGAAGCCGATACCGTGAAAGAAGAAAGAAAAACGGTGTGCTTCAAATTGCGCTTGTCGGCTATACAAACGCAGGGAAATCAACATGGTTCAACCGCCTGACGAGTGCTGACAGCTATGAAGAAGATCTCCTGTTTGCCACGCTGGACCCGATGACCAGAAAAATGGTCCTGCCAAGCGGCTACAGTGTTCTTCTTTCAGATACAGTAGGATTTATTCAGGATCTTCCGACGACATTGATTGCTGCATTCCGCTCAACGCTTGAGGAAGTAAAAGAAGCGGATTTGATCCTGCATTTAATTGATTCTTCAAATGAGGATTATGCGGGACATGAAAAAACAGTGCTTCGGCTTCTCGAGGAGCTTGAAGCAGATGATATCCCGATGCTGACGGCTTACAATAAACGTGATCAAAAACTGCCTGATTTTATACCGTCCGCCGGAAGGGATCACATTATGGTCAGTGCGAAATTTGAGGACGACGCTGCAGCCTTTAAAGAAGCGATTCAGCGCTATTTGCGCCAAGAACTGTTAACGTCTTTTGAAGCACATGTGCCGGCAAGTGAAGGGAAGCTCCTTTCCAGAATCAAATCGGAAACGATGGTAGACCGCTTCTATTTTAATGAAGAAAATGAACAGTATGACATATCCGGCTATGTCCAAGAAGAGCAAAGTATCATCGGTGAATTAAAGAAGTATATGTAGGAAGGAAATATAAAGACATGTTTGACACATTAACACACGGAGAATTATTGAAGAAAACGGCAATGGAAGTGGAAGCGGACATTGCCGGCATTCATAAACAAATAGAAGAAATCAGCGAGCGAAATGAGTGGAGAGTGCTTCAAAGCTATAGAAAACACAAAGTAAGCGACACTCATTTCACGCCGTCTACTGGATACGGCTATGATGATATCGGAAGAGACACGCTTGAAAGCATATATGCGGATGTGTTTGGCGGAGAAGCGGGGCTTGTAAGGCCGCAAATCATTTCAGGCACACATGCCATTTCAATTGCTTTGTTCGGTGTCCTCAGACCGGGGGACGAGCTCCTTTATATCACGGGCAAGCCGTATGATACGCTAGAGGAAATTGTGGGCGTCAGGGGTGGAGAAAACGCTGGATCGTTAAAGGATTTTCAAATCGGCTATAATGCGGTTGAACTGACGAAAGACGGAAAGATAGACTATGATGCAGTCGCCGCTGCGATCAATCCGAAGACAAAAGTAATAGGCATTCAGCGCTCAAAAGGATATGCGAATCGCCCTTCTTTCTTAATTAGTGAAATAAAAGAAATGATCCGTTTTGTAAAAGAAATCAATGAAAACCTGATCGTCTTTGTGGACAACTGTTACGGAGAATTTGTGGAAGAGCTTGAGCCTTGCCATGTCGGAGCCGATCTGATGGCGGGATCTCTCATTAAAAATCCCGGCGGCGGCCTTGCGAAAACAGGCGGCTACCTCGTCGGAAAAGCGAAATGGATTGAAGCTTGCTCATACCGTATGACGTCACCCGGTATCGGCAGAGAAGCGGGGGCATCTCTTTACTCGCTCCAAGAAATGTACCAAGGCTTCTTTTTGGCGCCTCACGTTGTGTCTCAAAGTTTAAAGGGAGCGGTGTTTACAGCGAGATTCCTTGAAAAACTGGGCTTCACTTCAAACCCGAAATGGGATGCGAAAAGAACGGATTTGATACAATCCGTTGAGTTTTCTGACAGAGAAAAGATGATTGCTTTTTGCCAGGCTATTCAATATGCATCGCCAATCAATGCTCATGTGACGCCGTATCCAGCCTACATGCCGGGATACGAGGATGATGTCATTATGGCAGCAGGCACGTTTATTCAAGGAGCAAGCATCGAATTATCAGCTGATGGCCCTATCCGCCCGCCGTATGTAGCGTATGTTCAGGGAGGATTAACCTATTCGCATGTGAAGAATGCCATATGCAGTGCAGTGGATTCATTGATGGAAAAGCAATTAATTTAAATTTTTTAAAAATTTCTCTGGATTTGATGTTAAGAATCCTTACATCGTATTGACACATAATATAACATCACCTATAATGAAACTAAGTTAAGAAAAGGAGGAAATTGAGATGAGTGATAATATTCGCCGCTCAATGCCTTTATTTCCAATAGGAATTGTCATGCAGTTAACTGAGTTATCAGCAAGACAAATTCGATATTATGAGGAAAATGGACTGATATTTCCAGCCAGAAGTGAAGGGAATAGACGATTATTTTCATTTCATGATGTAGATAAACTGTTAGAAATCAAGCACCTGATAGAACAAGGTGTAAACATGGCAGGAATTAAACAGATTCTGGCGAAAGCCGAAGCCGAGCCAGAACAAAAACAAAACGAGAAGACGAAAAAACCAATGAAACATGATCTGTCCGATGACGAACTGAGACAGCTCCTGAAAAACGAGCTCATGCAAGCCGGCCGTTTTCAAAGAGGGAATACATTCCGTCAAGGCGACATGTCCCGCTTCTTTCATTAATCCGTTAGCAACTGTTTTGCTATATACATTTACCTTTTAAGAGGAGGAATTTTACCAAATGGCAAAGTACACTAGAGAAGATATCGAAAAATTAGTAAAAGAAGAAAACGTGAAGTATATCCGCCTTCAATTTACTGACATTCTTGGAACAATCAAGAATGTTGAGATTCCTGTAAGCCAGCTTGGAAAAGCGCTTGATAATAAAGTCATGTTTGACGGTTCTTCTATTGAGGGATTCGTTCGTATCGAGGAGTCAGACATGTACCTGTATCCAGATCTAAATACATTTGTTATCTTCCCATGGACAGCTGAAAAAGGTAAAGTAGCACGTTTCATCTGTGATATTTACAATCCGGATGGCACACCTTTTGAAGGTGACCCGCGAAACAACTTAAAACGGATTCTGAAAGAAATGGAAGACCTCGGCTTCAGTGATTTTAACCTTGGACCTGAGCCTGAATTCTTCTTATTCAAATTGGACGAAAAAGGCGAGCCAACGCTTGAACTAAACGACAAAGGCGGATATTTCGACTTAGCTCCAACTGATTTAGGAGAAAACTGCCGCCGCGATATCGTACTTGAGCTTGAAGAGATGGGCTTTGAAATCGAAGCGTCTCACCACGAAGTAGCACCTGGTCAGCATGAAATCGACTTTAAATATGCTGGAGCAGTCCGCTCTTGTGATGACATCCAAACATTTAAACTAGTTGTCAAAACAATTGCCCGCAAACACGGCCTGCATGCGACATTTATGCCAAAACCATTGTTCGGTGTGAACGGTTCAGGTATGCACTGCAATCTATCACTCTTCAAAAATGGTGTTAACGCATTCTTTGACGAAAACGCAGATCTTCAGTTAAGTGAAACAGCGAAACACTTTATTGCAGGTATCGTGAAGCACGCAACAAGCTTTACAGCAGTAACAAACCCGACAGTAAACTCTTACAAACGTCTTGTTCCTGGCTATGAAGCACCTTGCTATGTAGCATGGAGCGCGCAAAACAGAAGCCCGCTTATCCGTATCCCGGCTTCCCGCGGCATCAGCACACGTGTTGAAGTACGCAGCGTAGACCCAGCTGCAAACCCGTACCTTGCACTTAGCGTATTGCTTGCTGCAGGATTAGACGGAATCAAAAACAAACTGGAAGCGCCGGCTCCAATCGACCGCAACATCTATGTGATGAGCAAAGAAGAGCGCATGGAAAACGGAATCGTTGACCTTCCAGCAACACTTGCGGAAGCACTAGAAGAATTCAAATCAAACGAAGTCATGGTCAAAGCGCTGGGCGAGCACCTATTCGAACACTTCATCGAAGCAAAAGAAATCGAATGGGATATGTTCCGCACACAAGTTCACCCTTGGGAGCGCGAACAATATATGTCTCAATATTAATCTCTCAATCCCTTGGCACTATTGGTGTCAGGGGATTTTTTGATTTATAATATAAATCATGTGCGACCCCACAAAACATCCACAAAAAATCAATAATAATTGGGGAGACATCTCTTACAGGTGCCAGATAATTTTTAAACAAAGATCACAATTTACAGCAAAGTACACCGTCTGTCACAAATGAATTTAAAAAAGTGTTGCCAGTAAAGAATGAATTTCAAGACTTATCGAAATGGATAAGTCTTTTTCTTTGTACTAAATTTTCAATCAGGGAAATAATTCCACGCTTAAGGAAGTAATACGCATAAATAATTCGACAAACTCTATGATAATTCCATTGTTCAATACTTCTACCAGCAATAATAAGATGAGTAAGGTGGATGTTTATCATTGACATCATAACCAAATAAATCCATAATTACGTTGAAATCTAAATCAATTTTCAAAAAGGAGATTTCTATGAAAAAATTGACTATCTTCTCCGGGGGATTAGGAGCGGTTTTTTCTGTACTGGCTCAACTGTTTGCGGTTTTAGATGACTCTTACACTTTGGGGAACTTATGGTTTTTAGGTGCTTTGGCGGGGATTATAACCATGCTTGCTTCAATCCATACAAATAATAAACCAGTCTTCAGCATATTATTAATTACTAGTTCAGTAATAGGTCTACTTGGAACTGGTCTTGTATACATCATACCAACACTGTTCAATATAATAATAATTTATAAATTTTCAAAAGTAAGCCAAAAGTAAGCCAATGGTAAAATAAAGGTTCTTTTTTTATTTAGTATTTCTTTGACAAGGTCGGTAATGAATCGCAGAATGCTTATGCTTGCAACTGGTCCACACAGCTGGGGCTTCCGTGGGCATGATTATCGAACGCCATGTTTCTAGGATACCGGAATTGAAACATTTGCTGAGACATTTCGTGAAGCCGATCACCAAATGACCATTTTCATAGAGGCACGTCTAAAGAAGCTATCATAGGAGGACAATACTGTGTGGAAAGCTTTAAGTCAATTACTCAAGAAACAGAAAAATCAAAGTCCAAGCGATGAAGATTATATACAGATTCCAGAATTAGAAGTAAAAGTTTTGGGGATGCTTCACAGTATCAATATAGACTTGGTTAATTTAATAGCTCAAGCAGAAAAGTCTAAGGAGTTTATAGGACAAATCGAAGGCATCTGGCATTCTATAGCAAATCAATTTTATTCACTCGCCCAAGGGTTTGAGAATGAGGATATCAATAAGCTTTCTGCGGATCTTGATCATGCTGCCGCCACTTGGGAAACTGTTGCTAATAAAGCAAAAGAGTTTGTAACAAATTCATACCAAGGGTAAAAGAAAAATAAGGGCCTGAAAGGGCTCTTTTGCTTATAGTCATATTTCCCGTAAGTATTACTTTTTGGATTTATTAAATTTTAAAGCGTGTTTGTTTCACTGAATTCATAGTCAAAAGGGGAATGTTTTTATGCTTGGAATCAACGTTGAAAAATCAAATGAAAACTTAATTATCAATTGGCAGCTATCCAAAATTGAAATTCCAATCAAAGAAATCAATGATGTATTTCTTGATCCAAACTATGGGGGAGAGGAGAAAAGAGGCAGTAAGGATTGGGTTTCCTTATGGCTCAACAGATAGGGTAGTAATTAAAACAGCATATAACACTTACATTTTGTTCACCACTAATCCTGCTTTAATTATGAGTAAAATTGTTTCTTAATAAACAGTTTATGTCCCTTTTAAATTTATCTTAATGTTCTGTGTGGTAAAATTTAGTGAGATGATTTAAGGAGGAGGAGCATTTATGGAAGAAGGAAAGTTAGTTCACATGACATTAGATGGTATTAAGAAAGCAGTTACTAAATATGGTACATTTCCTGTGTTCCATCATGGGGGTTATGTCTTGGAAGATGCTACTTTTCATTTCAAAAATCCAGCAACTCCTCAAGAAATTAGCGGCTTAGAAAAGAAATTAGGTGTTACTTTTCCTAATGACTTTAAAGAGTTTTTGTTACAACACAATGGGATGGAAATGTTTGATGGCATTGAAATACTTAGCTTAGAGGGAATCGTTGAATATAATGAGGTTCAAGATTTCCCAGAGGGATACTTATTAATAGGATATCATTTTGATGGAAGGTATGTCATAGACACAAACAAATCAAAAAAAGGATTAGGTTATATGTTATATCTAGACTCAATTGACGATATTGAAGATGCGATTAACTTAAATTCTAATTTTGAGATATGGTTTGATATGCTAGTGTCTTCTAATGGAACGAAATATTGGGAAGTAAATCCGAATCTCCAAGAGTATTATAAACTGGTTTCAGAATAACACTTCGGCAAAAGAAAAAATTATGACTTATTTTAACAACCAAAGAAACTGCAAATTTGAGGGAAGTATAATGACAATTTACGAGCAAATTAAAGATGCTTTAAAAAATAAGATCAATGAGTTGGTTTCACCTCAAGAAGTAAAGAAAACCCTTCAAGAAAAATACGGAACTAATCCGGATAGCATTATTTTATCAGATTATTGTTATAACCGGTATAATAAGGGGATTTCTTTTAATAAGCACCTCTTTGAATATGTGAATAGAAGTTCTTACAAATACTTAGGTGAAAACTCTCTTTATACAGGACTTATTTTCAGAAAATCAAAAGGGGAAGATAAGGAAGTTATCGTAGGCGAATGGGTAAACGGTGTTAAATCACTCCGAGAAGTACCTATTACTAATAACCAAATACATGATCAAGCTGAAATCATTAGTAAAGAACAACTTGTAAACCTTTATAATGAATATAACCAAATCCTGAGATATGAAATGAATGTATTGAACTGTAAGCCCACAGAATTGAGGCATTTAATTGGCAGAATCGGTGAATTCATTTGTGCAATCCAAACCAACGGCACTCTGGCACGTCAAACTAATCAGCATGGATTTGATGTTGTGAATGATGGCAGGCGGATTAGTGTAAAAACAACAGCTCAATCAAGTGGTTTTATTTCGATAAATAAAAATACATTTGATGATTTTGATGTTTTTTTGTAGTTCAATACGTAAATGATGATTTTAAAGTTATTTTCTTCAGCTCAAAGGAAGAAGTGCAAAAAATTAGCAGAGTTTATGGAAGCCAATACGAAGTTGAAATTTCACTTCTTAAAAAGCTTAATAAGGAATACCAATTAAATTAAACAATCTTGTTGATAACAAACATCCTCTTACTTATTGTAAGGGGATGTTTGTTTAATCCTTATTTTATCTTCGCAATCTGGCTTACGAGTTGCATCCGCAGTAAATGATCTTACTTCGTCTTTTCCCCGTGTTACTTTTTTCTATTGAGATAACCATTGATTTCAATGCCGCTCATTGGGTTAACCTCATAATCATCAGTGTAATCGTAATCAATTGATTCAATATCTTTATCGTTTGTTTTAATAAAGCCAAGCCAGTCATTAGCCAATGAATACAACTCTTCTTTTTGCAGAGCTACTTGGACTTCCATTTTTTTGTTGTATTGTTCCTTCATAATTATCCCTCAGGGAAAGGTAGGGGGATTATTTTGGAGAATCATATTCCATTGCTTGTTCACAGTCAGTAATCCTTGAGTTGTTCTAGCAAGAGGCAATATTGTTGAATAAGAATAGTTTTAAAGAGGTTATTGTTGTCTTCATATTGAAATAAAGACTAAGTATATTAGAGGGGAGTTACTTTAATGCATATCACAACAAAAAGGTTATTGATACGTGAATTTGCATTCACAGATTGGCAGGCTGTATATGAGTATACATCTGATAGTAATGTAATGAAGTATATACCTGAAGGGGTTTTTACTGAAGAAGATGCAAAGGCATTTGTAAATAAAAACAAAGGTGATAACGCTGAAAAATTCCCTGTCATACTAAGAGATGAAGACTGTCTTATAGGCCATATTGTTTTTTATAAGTATTTTGGTGAACATACATATGAAATTGGGTGGGTGTTTAATCCCAATTATCAAAATAAAGGGTATGCTTCTGAGGCAGCCCAAGCTATCTTGGAATATGGATTTAAAGAAATCAACTTACATAGGATTATAGCTACGTGTCAACCTGAGAATATTCCCTCATACCGAGTTATGGAGAAGATTGGAATGAGAAGAGAAGGCTTTTTTAAAAAATGTATTCCAAAAGGCAATGAATGGTGGGATGAATATTATTACGCTATTTTAGAGGAAGAGTGGAATTGTAAGAGGGGGAATGCAGGAAATTGAAACCATAACAGCTATAGAACGTATAGTGATAGTAGGGCTTATAGTGCTTAATATGAATGATGTGAGAGGGGTATCCAAATCAAATTCATCTCACCAAAAGCGGAAAACAAGACAATCATCATAAATGGTTAGGAACTGTCTTGCTCAGTTGGGGAACATTCGTATTTGCTTTGTTTTTTGCTACTTTAGTCGGTTCAATGGCTAGCCAAGCAGGAGCTTCCAAGCTTTTGAAGCAAGGCATCCAAGCAGGTTTAGTCACATTAATAACTGTCCCGTTGCTCTACATTCTTCTTAAACGGATGTCTAGTAGACCCTTTTATTCTATAGGACTGTCTGGGTGGCGGCAAGCCATTCCGAATGCCATAATAGGAGCAATATATGTGATTGTATTATCCGGGTCTGGTTTCGCTATCGCCCATTTATTAGGCTGGATCAAAATTACACAATTTCACTTCTCTGTCCATTTAGTGACAGTATTGCTCTTAAATATGATTATCGCTTTCTTTTATGAAGCTTTTCCAGAGGAATTAACTTTTCGGGGGACGGTGTACTATGCTCTAAATAAGCGTTGGAACTGTTTTATGGCCTTACTCCTACAGCCAATCCTGTTTGTGCTTGCACCAATAATTGTAAGTGGTTTACAATATATAGCTGGAGTTGAATCATCTGCTATCACATTAGATTACATTGTTTTATTGTTGGGTTTTGGATTCATCCTTCAACTCCTCCGTATTGTAACAGGAAGCTTATGGACGTCTATCGCTTTTCATCTAGCCTTTCTTGAAAATTCTCGGTTCTTCGTCCTGCAGGGGGAGGAGCGCTTTATTACCTATGAAGAAATTGTTCCGGGAACAGGTTCGCTGTTTGTGATCTTTTTTATGTTGCTTATTGTCGGTACTCTACTATTAATAACTGTTGCAATAACTCGCCGAAATACTATTCAATGGCGGAAGAATGAGAAATGCGACCAAGATGTTTAATTTCTAAGTAGAACAGTAGTTTTAAGGAGGATCTAGACAATGTTTAAGAAGCATTCATTAAGAAAGAGGTTATAAACATGCAAGTTTTAAGGATCATATTTGTTCATGTCTTGTCCGCGTTATCAGCTGCTGTTGTTTATGTTTTTGGCATTGGTTATGACGGCTACATACCATACTTCCTAATAAGTGTTCTTCTCTTTATCTTTTATTTAATCTTTGCTGCACCTGTTCAATATTTCTTAAATCGCAATCCAAAAAGGTTTAACGCGAAATATTTACTCATATACATATTCTTTTCCTTCTTAGTATGGTTATTCTTCGCTTTCATTACTGATCCAAAAAACACCTTAAACTTTCTGATGGGATATGAAATTTACTTGTTTAGCGTCTCATTTGCCGTAATATTTTGGATCTGGGACTCGGTTTTTCTGCAAAACATTGGGAGGGTAGCAGCGTAGCTTAAATCATCACAATCCTTTTCCTTATGCACGGTCAAAAAGCCCCTTTTATTTACCGAATTATGCCATAAATGGGTAAGGGAGAGAGGGATGAAAAGGGTTAATCGTTTAACTTTGGTTTGCTTAGGCTTAGTCTCAAGTTTTACTCTTCCGAATGCTGAAGCAAAGCTAACGGTGGATTAAACAAATGTAGACTTTGTTTTGATCGACCGGAATTTTGACCTCACTTGGTTAAATTCACAATACACAATAATAAAGACTGTACTCTAAATATGAAACTTAGCAGAATAGCTCTAACTGATGGATATTATCAAGGAGCGAGAAAGAATTCACAGGAAGTTATTTGGACTACAGTGCAGCAGACCGAGTAGAAGGTGATCAGTTGGAAATAACAAAAAGTCCAGACTGCGGCGATGTGTGGATAAAAGGTACTTATGGATTTGAACATGAAGAGCGGGATTATTAAATTCAGCGAGGTCAAGGATCCATTATAAACTTAATGATCATTTTAAGTGATCAAAAATAACTAAAAGGTGAGAATATGATTAAATCAAAGTTAAAAACGATTATAGACCAAAGAAAGATCAGTATCCGGAAACTTTCCAGAGATATTGATCATGAGTATCCAACTGTCAGAAAGCTATATAATGACGAAATGGAGCGGTATCCGAGAGAGCTGTTTGATAAAGTCTGTCCCTATCAAAACATCGAACTGCATGAGTTGTTGATATTCCAAAAAGATCATATTTCTAAAGTGAGAATGTCTAAATGAAGATAATGGAGTATATGGAGGAAAGGTTTCAAAACCTCGAATTCATTCCTAGCATCTATAATCAATGGGGCATAGGAATCCATTTTTGTCTTGGGGAAAATATCTATCAACTCAAAGCAAATGAAGAATTGAATTTAAAGATGTTTCGGATTGTATATGAACAAACCTCAATCATTTTTAATGAATTATTTGAACAAAATGATGACATATTCCTTGTGACGAATATGTATAAGCACAAAAAGAAAGAGAAATGTATAAGAAAATTAAAGGTGTATCAACCGTTTCTAAAATGTAAAAATCATTTGAATCAAATTATGGTGAAGACATATCCCTATCCTTTCGAAATCAATAAAGCTGAAGAATACGAGATGCAACAATTTTCCTTGTTATGCAAACCTCGAGACTTACGTGTAACTGAATTACTTAAAGCAGCCAGTAACGAGGATTTTCCATTAAAACCGAAATTCGGAGGTTACTCTATTGATTACCCTGATGTTTTCTTTGTGAACATTACAAAAGACATTATTTTCTTTATCTATGATGATCGTGGATGTGAAGTCATAGCTCTTGATTTCAAACGAATACGTCCACTTTATGAAAAATATCACGACTGGGTAGAAGAGTATAAGTGCATGTAATACTCTTTTATAAAACGATTTATATCAGGAAAGGCAGAATTAGATTATGAGGGCCTTACATACAAGATGTAAACGGTTATTGAAACTGAGAAACTTAGAATTTTTTCAGTTGGTATTATGTGATGATGAGAGATCTGCATTTTTATTAGTAGTTGATAAAAGATTAGTGGATTTTGATTCTCAAGGTGGAAACCTTATTAGTGTTTATTTAGTTACTCACTTTGAGTTATCTGATCAATCGTATTCTTTTGGGTATGAAGCATAACTGTTCGTATGCAATGGATATTCTAAGCGCTAAAGAGGAATTTGATTTCGATTTCCCATTTAATATGCTTGCAATAAAAAGCTATGTACAAGAATTAATAAAAATGTTAGGGATTGATATAACTCTGCCTGAAATGAAAGAAAGAGATTTTGACAAACTTTCTCAAGATTAAATAAAACTACGATTTTAAAGAGAACGGAGACTTGCTTTCAATATGAATGTTAAAAAACTGCAGCTGTTTTTTCAATCACGATTCCAATTATCTCAGCTATCCTAATTATTAATTTTTTTACGGGAGTTATGTCAATTCCATGGCAAGGAATGCCGGTGTTTTTTCCATTATTACTTTCTCCTATAGGAATCATTTTAGCGTTCGTTTCAATAAAGACAAATAAACGGTGTGCTTTATATGGGATTGTCTTAAATGCAATTATGTTTCCATTTCCTTTTTTTGGTTTATCGGAGGGGCTTTGTTATTTGGAGTTTAATCCATTAGGCATTACGCTTATACATTGGTATTTTCGAACTTGTCAAAAGAAGGAATAAAAAAATTTCAGAATTGCTTGCCTTTACTTTATGTTGAAAGGGGTCGAGTAAGGTGGATAGGAAAAAGAATGAAATACAAAGAAAATATAGGGAACAAATGAGGGAGAAGAAAGAACGAGAAAAAGAAGATGGCAGTTCACATACTTTTGAAATTGTTGTTGTGCTAGCCATTATCATTTTGATGTTTTTCTTTAATTCAGTTTTCAAGGCTTTTTAGATATTGTACAGATGACTTTCAGGATGTTTGAAAAAATTACCCTTTGAGATATATACCACATGAAAGTATTGAAGGACTTATGAAAATTCAAGAGCCAGTTGAATCTTAATAATTAATCACCAAATAATGGGGATGAAAAATGAAATTGTATAATGAATTTATCAATATAGCTAAAACGTTTAATAAAGAGTTAGACATAATTCCATTATTATATGGATCTTTAGGTCTTGAAAAGGTAACTGGGTTAGACTTTTCTCCAGAAGATATTGATCTCCTTATTCCTTTAATTTTTTTAGAGGAAAAGTGGGAAAAACTAAAAAAAGTGATGGAACTGCATGGATACAAAATGGTTGATTTACATGAGCATGAATTTAAGAAAACTAATACTAAAATAGGCATTGCTTACATCGAGGATTTAAAACCATTTGCAGATGTAGACTATAATAACTTAGAGGTATTTGAGGATGGTGGAGCGAAATATCATTTGCTAACGATTGATGATTACCTCAAGGTTTATAAAAAGTCTTTATTAGATGGCTATAGAAGAACAAAGAAGAACTATAAAGACCAAAGGAAAATCAATATATTGAATAAACTAATACAGAACTGATTTCTGTATTCCTCTTTTGTTCCAATTTCAATAACAAAGTCGCATCAAAAGACAACATGGAATTTGCTTGGATTCTTAATTTAATATTTAGATAAATAGTGTTTGGCTCATAACATAAGCCACTCTGGCCAATCCTTCTTTCAATTATGTTTCAAGACCAGACTTGTCATTAACCAAAACGCACGGCTAACAGTCTTCTATAATTATCTGTGATCAACTTTATCAAACTCTAATTGCAGCTTACCGCTGCTAACCACTTCCTTGTTTCGCATAGTTCACATTGTTGCCATATGATTGAACATAAGAATCCTGTTTCCTTAGTCTTTGGAATGATTATGAGTAAGTAACAAACTGTAACAAAAAGACTGGGTGTCATTAATTGATACGTGCATTCTTAAATATTATTCGAGACAATGCTTAAACTTTCTGAAAAAGATGTTGAAAAAGTTGAAAGGATTTTATAATATTAAAACAAGTTAGTTTGTTCGGTCAACAAACTAACAAGATGAACTTTCATTGTCCACAAAGATAAGGTCTTACTGAATATGGATGGAAGGGGGATAAGAGGATCGATTTAATGGAGCTAAACAATATAAGAAACGAAAGAATGAGGCTTTTATCCTTTTCCAGGTATATAAGGTATGACGAAAAAAGATGAATTTTTTGCTTGCTGATCACCATATTTTTTTGCACTGTTTTGAAAGCGCTTTTATAAAAGTTTACTGACCGTAAATTGGAGAAATTGTTATACCGTTTCACACTGTTCCATATTAAAGGATCGAAAAGGGGAGAAATCATGCTCAGTGAAAATGTAAAGAAGATTAGCATGGTTGAAAAAGTTGGATATGCGTCTGGAGATTTTGCTTGTAATTTAATTTATGCAACAGTGTCTACGTATCTTTTGTTCTTCTATACAGATGTTTTTGGTTTATCGGCAGCAGCAGCCGGTACTATGTTTTTAGTGGTTAGAATAATCGACGCTCTCGCTGATCCTTTTATCGGAACAATAGTTGACAGAACGAACAGCAGATTTGGACGCTTTAGACCGTATCTTTTATTCGGAGCTTTTCCATTTGTCATACTGGCAATACTCTGTTTTACAACACCAGACTTTTCGGATATGGGGAAATTAGTATATGCCTATATAACCTATGTTGGCTTGTCGCTTACATACACAACGATAAACGTTCCATATGGCGCGTTAACTTCTGCAATGACTAGAAATAATCAAGAAGTTGTTAGTATAACTTCTGTTCGCATGTTATTTGCGAATCTTGGGGGACTTGTCGTTGCATTTTTTGTTCCCTTACTGGCTGCTTATTTAAGCGATACTTCCGGCAACGAGTCTCTTGGCTGGCAACTAACCATGGGTATTTTGGGAATGATAGGCGGGTGCCTTTTAATCTTTTGTTTTAAAAGCACAAAAGAGCGGGTCACTCTTCAAAAATCCGAAGAAAAAATTAAATTTACGGATATATTTGAGCAGTTTCGTGTTAATCGTCCACTTGTTGTATTAAGTATTTTCTTTATTATTATTTTTGGAGTGAATTCCATCAGTAATTCGGTTGGCATTTATTACGTAACATATAACTTAGAAAGAGAGGATTTGGTGAAGTGGTACGGTTTGATAGGAAGTTTGCCCGCTTTGGTCATTTTACCGTTTATTCCAAGGCTTCATCAATTTTTGGGGAAGAAGAAATTACTAAACTATGCATTATTACTGAATATTATCGGCCTCTTAGCTTTACTGTTTGCTCCGCCAAGTAATGTATACCTCATACTTGTCTGTCGATTAATCGCTGCTGCTGGAAGTCTCACTGCCGGGGGATATATGTGGGCGCTTATTCCTGAAACAATTGAATATGGAGAGTACAGGACTGGGAAAAGAATGGGTGGGCTCATTTACGCTATCATCGGATTTTTCTTTAAGTTTGGTATGGCCTTAGGAGGAGTTGTTCCGGGTCTGGTTCTTGATAAGTTTGGATATGTAGCAAATCAGGCACAAACCCCGGCGGCATTAATGGGGATTTTAATTACAACAACGATTATTCCCGTGTTCTTGCTTGTTCTAGCTTTAATTGATATTAATTTCTATAACTTAGATGAGAAAAAATATAAAAACATGGTTCGAGAATTAGAGAATAGAGACAAAGTTTATTTGGATCATATTGATGATTTCAAAGCTTAAAAAAGAAAATTAACTGAGGAGGAGTCCCAAATGAAGATTACCAATCCCGTACTTAAAGGATTCAATCCCGATCCAAGTATTTGTAGGGCAGGAGAGGATTATTATATCGCTGTATCTACATTTGAGTGGTTTCCGGGAGTCCAGATACACCACTCAAAAGATTTAGTAAATTGGCACTTAGTTGCACATCCATTACAGAGAGTTTCACAATTAGACATGAAAGGAAATCCAAATTCAGGTGGGGTTTGGGCACCATGTTTAAGCTATAGTGATGGGAAGTTTTGGCTTATCTATACGGATGTTAAGGTAGTAGATGGCGCATGGAAAGATTGTCACAATTATTTAGTTACTTGTGAAACGATTAATGGTGATTGGAGTGAGCCGATTACATTAAATAGCTCGGGATTTGATGCTTCTTTGTTCCATGATAAGGATGGAAAAAAGTATTTATTAAATATGTTATGGGATCACCGTATTGATCGGCACTCATTTGGAGGAATTGTTATACAGGAATATTCTGATAAAGAGCAAAAATTAATCGGTAAACCAAAAGTTATATTTGAAGGAACGGATAGAAAACTGACAGAAGCTCCGCATCTTTATCATATCGGGAACTATTATTATTTATTAACTGCAGAAGGAGGAACACGGTACGAACATGCTGCTACAATTGCCCGTTCTGCAAATATTGAGGGGCCATATGAAGTTCATCCCGATAATCCAATCTTAACGTCATGGCATGACCCAGGAAATCCATTGCAAAAATGTGGTCATGCATCCATTGTTCAAACACATACAGATGAGTGGTATTTAGCTCATTTAACGGGACGTCCTATTCATCCTGACGATGATTCAATTTTTCAGCAGAGAGGATACTGTCCTTTGGGCAGAGAAACAGCTATTCAAAAACTTTACTGGAAAGATGAATGGCCCTATGTAGTAGGTGGAAAAGAAGGAAGCTTGGAGGTAGATGCACCTTCTATACCCGAAACAATATTTGAAGCAACGTACCCGGAAGTTGATGAATTTGAGGATTCAACATTAAATATAAATTTTCAAACTTTAAGGATTCCATTCACGAATGAATTAGGTTCATTGACTCAAGCGCCAAATCATTTACGATTATTCGGTCATGAATCATTGACCTCGACATTTACTCAGGCATTTGTAGCCAGACGCTGGCAAAGTCTCCATTTTGAAGCCGAAACTGCTGTTGAGTTTTATCCGGAAAATTTTCAACAAGCCGCTGGATTGGTGAATTACTACAATACAGAGAACTGGACGGCTCTTCAAGTCACGCATGATGAAGAACTTGGCCGCATTCTTGAATTAACAATATGTGACAACTTTTCTTTTTCACAGCCATTAAATAATAAAATTGTTATTCCTCGTGAAGTAAAGTATGTATATTTAAGAGTAAATATTGAAAAAGACAAATATTATTATTTTTATTCTTTTAACAAAGAAGATTGGCACAAAATTGACATAGCACTGGAATCGAAAAAATTATCAGATGATTACATCCGTGGGGGAGGATTCTTCACAGGGGCCTTTGTAGGGATGCAATGCCAAGATACCAGTGGTAATCATATTCCGGCCGACTTTAGATATTTTCGTTATAAAGAAAAATAATTTGCACATGAAAAAGGAGATTTCTATTTTAGAACTCTTTTTTCATATGAGAAGGTGCCTATGTCACTATTGCTTCAGAAATACCCCTAGAATAAAAAAGCTCATCTTTAAAGATGAGCTGTACATTCCATAAAAAATTACATTGTAATCATGTCCAGAAAATGATCAATCACAATGGAGGACATTCCTAATGCCGGTGCATTCTGTCCTAAGGAAGATGGCAATAATTCATAGCTATTGCCTAATTGGGAATAAACCCTTGACGACACTTCACTTCTCATTGAATTTAAAACCATAGGATGCGATTCAATTATGCTATTTCTTAAAATTACGGCCTGTGGGTTGAAAGTATTCAAAATATTGGTAAGGCCTATTCCTAAATAGAATCCAAAATTCTGTAATGCGTTTAAGGTTCCGATATCATTCAGATGGGCGAGGTCTATGATATCTTGATAGGACAGTTTTTTCGCTTTAGTCTGAAGAGATGTTAATAAAGCCTTCTCTGAAGCATACAATTCCCAGCAGCCTCGGTTTCCGCAACTGCATTTAGGACCATTAAAGTCTATTGTCATATGTCCCATTTCTCCAGAGAAGCCGCTTACTCCTCTATATAAATGATTGTTGATAATAACACCGATCCCTATCCCTGTGCTGATACTTACGTAAATAATGTTATCGTGATTTTTTGCAGCTCCAAATACTTTCTCTCCATATGCGCCAGCATTTGCCTCATTTTCAATAAAAACAGGCACATTGTACTTCTCTTGTATCGAAGATTTTAAGTCAATATCTCTCCAGTTGGAGTTCGGAGTGAAAACAATTTTTTGATCTTTATCAATGAGTCCAGGCACGCAAATACCTATACCAATAAGCCCGTACGGAGATTGGGGCATATGCGTAATAAAGTGATGAATCATATCAATCAAAATGTCTTTCGTTATTTCTGGAGAATTGGATTCCAAATGGCAGTATTGATCAAGAACGATCGTTCCTTCAAGGTCTGTTAAAATGCCATTGATATAATCCACACCAACATCTATTCCTACGGAGTATCCTGCCTTTTTATTAAAAACAAGCATGACAGGTCTTCTTCCGCCACTTGATTGTCCTTGACCTATTTCAAATACCAGATTTTCTTTCATTAACGTGTTTACCTGTGATGAAACAGTTGATTTATTTAATCCAGTCATTTCAGATAATTTTGCTCTTGAAATAGGTGAATTTTTAAGGATTTCTTTTAATAATAACTTTTGATTTACTTTTTTGACAAAGGTTTGATCAGCGATATCCACTTCATCCACTCCATTTGTTTAATCTTTAAATTAAGTATGAACATAGTACATAGCGAATCTTCCCTTTATTATATCTAATGTGTTCATAAAAAACTAAAAAAAATATTGAAAATACTGATGAGGTTATATAAGATGAAAATAAGTTAGTTTGTTTAAACAACAAACTAATAGGTAACTTACAAGATGAAATAAAATGAATTTGTATTTGAATGAATTTATTTTTAAGGGGGAAATCACATGGCTCAATCTCATTCCAGTTCAATTAACTATTTTGGAAGCGCAAACAAAGTGGTTTACGAAGGGAAAGATTCGACTAATCCTTTAGCATTTAAATATTATAATCCTCAAGAAGTAATCGGCGGAAAAACGATGAAAGAGCATTTGCGATTTTCTATTGCCTATTGGCATACATTTACTGCTGATGGTACGGACGTTTTTGGATCAGCTACGATGCAAAGACCATGGGATCACTATAAAGGCATGGATCTAGCGAAGATGAGAGTAGAAGCAGCATTTGAGATGTTTGAAATACTAGATGCACCATTCTTTGCTTTTCATGACCGGGATATTGCACCAGAAGGCAGTACGCTAAAAGAGACAAACCAAAATTTAGATATGATCGTGGGCATGATTAAAGATTACATGAGAAATAGCGGCGTTAAGCTATTATGGAATACCGCAAACATGTTTACGAATCCCCGTTTCGTCCATGGTGCCGCGACTTCTTGCAATGCAGATGTGTTTGCGTATGCTGCAGCACAAGTGAAAAAAGGGTTAGAAACAGCAAAAGAGCTTGGCGCTGAGAACTATGTATTTTGGGGCGGCCGTGAAGGATATGAAACATTGTTAAATACCGATTTAAAATTTGAGCTTGATAATTTGGCTAGATTTATGCATATGGCAGTGGATTATGCGAAGGAAATCGGGTACACAGGGCAGTTTTTGATTGAGCCAAAACCAAAAGAGCCGACCACCCATCAATACGATACAGATGCAGCAACAACCATTGCCTTTTTGAAGCAATATGGCTTAGACAATCATTTTAAATTAAATCTTGAAGCCAATCATGCCACATTAGCCGGGCATACATTCGAACATGAATTACGCATGGCAAGAGTACATGGTCTGCTTGGCTCTGTTGACGCAAACCAGGGTCATCCTCTTTTAGGCTGGGACACGGATGAATTTCCGACGGATTTATATTCTACGACATTAGCAATGTACGAAATCCTGCAAAATGGCGGCCTAGGAAGCGGCGGATTAAACTTTGATGCGAAGGTCAGAAGATCTTCTTTTGAGCCTGATGATCTAATATATGCCCATATTGCAGGGATGGATGCATTTGCAAGAGGATTGAAAGTTGCCCACAAATTAATCGAAGATCGTGTGTTTGAAGATGTGATTCAACATCGTTACCGCAGCTTTACTGAAGGGATTGGTCTTGAAATTATAGAAGGAAGAGCTAATTTTCACACACTTGAGCAATATGCGCTAAATCATAAATTAATTAAAAACGAATCTGGAAGACAGGAGAAATTAAAAGCGATATTGAACCAATACATTTTAGAAGTATAACAGGATAAGCTCCAGATCCTGCTATCAATACCAAGTCACTGAATTACCCGTCATGATTCCTTTCCTATTGCTTGTTGTTATGACGGGTAACTTCTATAATTAGGATTTATTTAGAGTGAATGGTTTTTTAAAAGGGCAAGGAGTGAAAAAATGAAGTATGTCATTGGAATAGATCTTGGAACGAGTGCTGTTAAAACCATTTTAGTTAACCAAAACGGCAAGGTTTGTGCAGAAACGTCCAAAAGGTATCCGCTTATCCAAGAGAAGGCGGGATATAGTGAGCAAAATCCTGAAGACTGGGTGCAGCAAACAATTGAAGCATTGGCTGAATTGGTTTCTATATCCAATGTTCAAGCCAAGGATATTGACGGGATAAGCTATTCGGGACAAATGCATGGATTAGTACTGCTTGATAAAGATTGTCAGGTGTTACGTAATGCAATTCTTTGGAATGATACCAGAACAACGCCTCAATGTATAAGGATGACCGAGAAATTTGGCGATCATCTTCTTGACATCACAAAAAACCGTGTTTTAGAAGGGTTTACATTACCTAAAATGTTATGGGTGAAGGAACATGAACCTGAACTTTTTAAAAAAACTGCTGTGTTTTTGCTTCCGAAAGACTATGTGAGATTCCGTATGACCGGTGCCATTCACACGGAATACTCCGATGCAGCAGGAACTTTACTTTTACATATTACTCGCAAGGAGTGGAGCAATGATATTTGCAATCAAATTGGTATTTCTGCAGATATTTGTCCTCCGCTTGTTGAATCTCATGATTGTGTAGGGTCGCTGCTTCCGCACGTTGCCGCCAAGACCGGACTATTAGAAAAAACAAAAGTGTACGCTGGGGGAGCAGATAATGCTTGCGGCGCTATTGGAGCAGGTATCCTTTCTTCCGGAAAAACTTTATGCAGTATTGGGACCTCAGGGGTCATACTTTCCTACGAAGAAGAAAAAGAAAGAGACTTTAAAGGCAAAGTCCACTTTTTTAATCATGGAAAAAAGGATTCTTTTTATACGATGGGCGTCACGCTCGCTGCAGGATACAGCTTGGACTGGTTTAAAAGAACGTTTGCACCAAACGAATCGTTTGAGCAATTATTGCAGGGGGTGGAAGCTATTCCGATAGGAGCCAATGGACTGCTATACACTCCTTATTTGGTTGGTGAAAGAACGCCGCATGCTGATTCTTCTATTCGGGGAAGCTTGATCGGAATGGATGGAGCCCACAATAGAAAGCACTTTTTGAGGGCAATAATGGAAGGTATCACATTCTCTTTACATGAATCAATTGAGCTATTCCGCGAAGCGGGAAAATCAGTTCATACTGTTGTTTCTATTGGTGGGGGAGCTAAAAATGATACGTGGCTGCAAATGCAAGCTGATATTTTCAATACGAGGGTAATTAAGTTAGAAAATGAACAAGGGCCAGCTATGGGGGCTGCAATGCTGGCTGCCTTTGGAAGCGGATGGTTTGAATCCCTTGAAGAATGTGCAGAGCAGTTCATTCGTGAGGCTGCTGCATTTTATCCAAAGGCGCAAAATGTTCAAAAATATAAAACACTATTTGATTTGTATAAGAACATTTATACTCACACAAAGGATCTCAATCAAGCTTTGAAGAGCTTTCGAAAAAACTAATGATGTTATTGTCTGGAGATCAACCGAAGAACAATTAATGATCAATCATCATCAAAGGCCTTTGATGACATGGCTGCCTTCTTTTGAAAAGATGGTGAGAATAAGGTATCGCAACCTTTAAACAGTATTGGAGTGTCCAGCAGACAAAACGAACGAGCGGAACCGTATTCTGTCAGCGAACACTTCAAGAAGTGAGAAAGCTTAGGAATGCCAATGGGTAAGATATATGAAACTGTGCTAACGACGGTAGAGGGATCTCTTGATTTATGATGAAATAGGAAGGATGTTTACACACAAATAACCCCCTCACATTGACGTGAAGGGGTGTTTTTTATTGTTACTATACAGTGGAAATTTTACAGGCTAGTTGCATGATTTTAGCTTGATAAGCAGAATGGAAACTAGACACGCCATCATCTCTTTCTAATTCTTTGGAAACTGCATTCTGCTAGGTTTGCTGCTTTTTTTAACAAACAGTGTTTTTCTATTTCACACAGCCATTAAATCCTCTGTTCGTCACATAACCGCTCTTACTCCAAATTGACAGTTTATCTGACTTTGCTTCTTGCTCATCTAGTCTGAATTGGTCTATGTATTTTGTGTTAGGCTCATATACATATGCTACTCTGGCCAATCCCTCTTTCAATAATGTCTCTTGAACAGATTTGCCGTCAACATAAACGTATGCTAACAGTCTTCCATACTTATCTCTGCGATCGCCTTTATCAAATTCCAGCTGTAGCTTACCGCTGTTGACCAATTCTTTATTTCGTTTCGACGCATCCTCACCGTATGGTTGAACACAAGAATTTGGTTTCTTCGTCTCAGGTGTATCAACGAGCAAGTAGCGAACTGTGTCTTTCTTTCCGTTGTAAATAACCTTAATCGTATCTCCATCTATTGCTCTATCTAATGTAACATCGATCAATTTCTTATGATTTTTTGAATGAGGCGTGCCAGCCTTTTGTTCTGTCTGACTATATTCATTAGATTGAGTATCTTGAGAGACTTGCTCCGTCCCATTAGAATCTGAATGGTTTTTGGCTGCGTGATTTGATCCGCAAGCTGCCAAAGTAATACTTAAAACGATTGCGATCATACTGATCAAAATCTTCTTCATATTGATTCCCTCTTTATCATTTTCTCTTTTTGCGATTAAACATCATCATTATAACGATATGGACATTTTTTGTGAATGGAAAACTTCAAGGGAACTTATAACACTCCAAATTGCCAATAGTTAACTTCACAACGAGATGATCAAAACATCACCATCACATAGCGGAAATAAATAATCCTGAAAATAATATTGACTGAAAATGCTTTTAGAATTATGATAATATGAGAAATGACAATAATGTGACAAAAACATTACTACAACATAACAACTAATAGCTTAGGTTTATTCTATTGGCTAAAATGTAAACGGTTACAAATCCAGAGGCGAAAATCTAAGATAGAGATGACTTTAGTTTTGACTCAATATCCACACTGAAAGAGCTTATTAAGTATTCTTAATAAAGGCAGGGGAAATGGATATGAATGAACATCGAAATCGAAGGTTGAAATTAATAATGATTTCAGCAACTTTTGGAGGGCTTCTCTTTGGATATGACACCGGAGTTATAAATGGAGCTTTACCTTTTATGGCAAGGCCAGATCAGCTTGATTTAACACCGGTTACAGAAGGGCTTGTTACGAGTATTCTTTTATTAGGAGCCGCGTTTGGAGCGTTGTTATGCGGAAGATTGGCTGATCGTTATGGCCGCCGTAAAATGATCCTTAATCTTTCCTTTTTATTTTTCCTGGCATCACTGGGAACAGCGTTAGCACCTAATGTTTTCATCATGGTGGCCTTTCGTTTTTTACTGGGGCTGGCTGTTGGAGGAGCCTCGGCGATGGTGCCGGCCTTTTTAGCAGAAATGGCACCGCATGAGAAGAGAGGGCGTATGGTAAGCCAAAATGAACTAATGATTGTTGGCGGGCAATTTTTAGCATATGTTTTTAATGCGATCCTCGGTGTAACAATGGCAAATACGGGACATGTTTGGAGATACATGCTTGTCATTTGTGCTGTACCGGCTATCATGTTATTTGCCAGTATGCTTAAGGTACCAGAAAGCCCCCGATGGCTAATCTCCAAAGGCAAAAACAGTGAGGCGCTGCGAGTTCTTAAACAAATTCGAGAAGATAAACGTGCAGAAGCTGAATGTAGAGAAATTCAAGAAGCGGTAGAAAAAGATACAGCACTAGAAAAGGCATCACTCAAGGACTTTTCTACACCATGGCTGCGCCGTCTTTTATGGATTGGAATCGGTGTTGCCATAGTGAATCAAATTACAGGTGTGAACTCGATTATGTATTATGGCACACAAATCCTTAAAGAATCTGGTTTTGGTACAAAAGCGGCTTTAATCGCTAATATTGGAAATGGGCTGATATCAGTTATTGCAGTTATATTTGGGATTTGGCTGGTCGGAAAAGTGAGACGGCGTCCAATATTATTGATTGGTTTGGCGGGGACGACTACAGCTCTCCTATTGATTGCGATTTTCTCAATTGTGCTTGATGGATCTATGGCACTTCCTTATGTAGTGCTTTCTTTGACCGTTTTATTTCTTGCCTTTATGCAAGGGTGTGTAGGACCTGTGACTTGGCTTGTCATAGCGGAAATATTCCCTCAAAGGTTAAGAGGACTTGGTTCTGGGATAAGTGTTTTTTTCCTTTGGATATTAAACTTTGTGATCGGTTTTGCTTTCCCGATCTTGCTTAGCTCTGTAGGTTTGTCTTTTACATTCTTTATATTTGTGGCTTTAGGTGTATTGGCAATCGGTTTTGTATACAAATTCATGCCGGAAACAAAAGGGCGTACACTTGAAGAATTAGAAGAGCATTTTCGTTCTCGACACGATCATAATACTCCTGAACAATCAGTTATTGAGGTATAAATATGTTGAAAATCTCTCTTCTTATAGGAGGGATTTTTTTAGTTTCAGAAAAAACAAAATCCCCCTGGTAGAGGGATCTTGATTCAGCATTTTAAGATGTTCTATACGTATAATACTGGAGTTGATACTTTAAAAATCTCGCCATCTCTTATATAAAAACGAGGGATGCGGCGGCTTAATGTAGACACGACTTCATAGTTAATCGTATTGAGCATTTCAGCCACTTCATCAACGGAAATCTCGGCTCCTTTTTGCTTACCGTAAATCACGACTTCATCTCCTTGTTTACCTTCACCGTTTTCTCCTAAACTGACCATGATCATATCCATTGTTACTCTTCCTGCCACTGGCACTCGTTTTCCGCGATGAAGAACAAACCCGCGATTGGAAAGGGCACGAGAATAGCCGTCAGCATAGCCAATCGGGAGTGTAGCAATTACTTCATTAGGCTCTGCGACGTATGTAGCACCATAGCTAACGGTTCGGGGTTCTGTCCGCATGGTTTTCACATAAGCGATGCGCGCCTTTAAACTTAACGCAGGTTCAAGCTTAACGAGATTTAGTTGTTTAATATAGGCTGAAGGATATAAACCATATAAGCCGATACCTAAACGGATCATATCAGCGCTAAATTCCGGAAAAGCGATAGCTGCAGCCGTGTTGCACATATGCACGGTGGGCAGCTCAATCCCCTGTTTTTTTAAAAAGCTGAGAAAACTGATGAATTTTTCGTGCTGCAGCTTTGTGAGTGTTGTGTCCGGTTCATCAGCTGTCGAAAAATGTGTGAAAATCCCTGTCCATCTGAGGAATTTACTTGCCTTTAAGGCTTTCACTACTTCTAAAAGTTCTTCCTTTGTGCGTACACCTAATCGTCCCATGCCGGTATCCACGTTAATATGAATGGCCAGCCGGTTAGCACTCGCTTCTTTTTCCAATATCTCGTTTGCTTCTTTCATCCAATCAACCTGGAATGCTGATAATGTTATATTCCAAGCTGCTGACTTCTTTACACAACTAAGGGATGTAAAACCAAGCACAAGGATAGGTGCTGTAATCCCAGCTTTACGTAAAACGATTCCTTCCTCCACACTGGCAACAGCAAGCTCACTCGCCCCGTGTTCCAGTGCATGGCGTGCCACTTCTATAGACCCGTGACCATAACCGTTCGCTTTTACGACAGCCATAATTTTGCTCTTATGTGGAATATGACGGCGGATCGCTCGCAAATTCTTTTTAACGGCATCAAGATTGACTTCGATCCAAACTTCTCGGCAAAGCTTTATCATCAACGCTTCCTTCCTTCTTATGGATTATAAATACCACCTATTGCCGCAAGAATAAATGTTAATTGTTGGATGATTCGATCTTATTTTATTCAACTTTATTTGAAATCATTCAACAGCAAATCCATGTGATACGAGAAGGTGCCTATCAATGTTCGAATAAAAGCAAGTACGGGATACATGAGGCTTGTAAGTGGGGTGTTAATGGGTACGGCGACCGAGGATTACAAAAATGATTATTTGTTTCGGGACATTTTTTTCTAAGGGTAGATGATAACGAGAAATCTAATCAGGAAAAACTTACCGTTCATCAATACAAAGGATACAGGTTAGAATTAGTGATGTTTGCAGTATAGAAGCACAGAAAAAATCAAGGAAGTAACAACAAGCTTCCTTGCTCCATTGTATTCCTATTAGAGAGCACGCACTTTTGCAAAAGCTTTTATCTTAGCTCCATCATCATTTTGACAGCGAATATAATATGTTCCGGTTTTATAGTGTGATACGTCAAGAGTTAGAGTTACACTTTTGCCAGGTTTAACTGTATAGCCGGAAGCGATTGTTCCACCACCTGGTTTTACAATTTTGAATTCAAATGGATTGCTTCCTGTATTCTCAACAAAAACTCTGATTTCGCCATCTTCACTTCCATAATAATCAAAATAAAATTTTCCGTCACCTCTAAACGTTTCTTCCTCTTCTAGTATAATATCGGATTGTGCGGCAAACGCAGTGACTTTTTTAGGTGTGTGGTCAATTGATGCAGCTGAAGCATAAGTAGAGCTTAATCCTGTAATTGAACTAACTAAAATCGAACCTACCACAATTTTCTTAAACACTTTTCTTCATCTCCTATATAAGAAATAAATTACAAATTTATACATTCGGTAAAGAGTTGGAAAGACCTTTGGGAAATCCTATAATTCACAAGAAATACAAAAAGGGTATGTTTATTTCTGGTGAATATTTATGACGGAGTAAACATGTCATAACATCAGGATGATTAAAGCGTAATCAAGTACGGTCTGAGACAAGCAGGACACTACATATGAAGGCACTGACTGGCTAACTTTTCTCGACAAAGACAAGAGAACAAGAGGGCGTCTATTGTTATGAACATTGAAGAACCTTTTAAATGAGGAGGGCTGAGGAAATTCTGTAAAAGATAATCGGTTGAAAAGGCAGTCGATTCCTTGTTCCATAAACCTAACATCAGAGTATATAATTAAACTCGTATTCACAAAAATCGTTTAAGTAAGGGGTATACATGAATAGGGGAGTTAGTTTTAAATACCGAATGAATATGGAAATTTTCTATGGAGAATACTGCGGCCGGTAGAAATAGCTAATTATAGGTGGCAAACGAGTGGGGAATCTTATTTTGTTGTAGAAGGAGAGCTCGATGATGAGGAGCTTTTTCATGACTACGCAATTGTTGAAGGGGCAGTTTTTGAGCAACAATTAAAAACGAATCAGTACTATACCATTTTCGTTGAACTGAAAGCATTTCCATATGGAAAAATGGTTAATCAAGTCAATACATATGAAGAGTTTGCTGACAGTGATTGCGAACTTGTCCTGTTGATAGCAGATAATAGCTACGTTTCGATTTACTGTAAAAACAAAAAATTCATTGAAAAACTTTACTTCAATGCTTTACAGAATGATTTTGAAGACGTTCAATTTATCACTGATGAAAATGACACAAGAACAAGCCTTACTGTATGATAGTCAATAAAAATTAAAGGAGCTAGTACATGACAATGAAAATTAAAATCAAGTATCTAGATGAAACACAAACAAGAATCAGCAAAATTGAGCAGGGAGACTGGATTGATCTTCGGGCAGCTGAAGATGTAACAATCAAAAAAGATGAATTTAAGCTTGTCCCATTAGGTGTTGCAATGGAACTGCCTGAAGGTTACGAAGCACATGTCGTCCCTCGTTCAAGTACATATAAGAACTTTGGCGTTATTCAAACAAATTCAATGGGTGTTATCGATGAGTCATATAAGGGAGACAACGATTTCTGGTTCTTTCCTGCTTATGCATTGCGTGATACTGAAATTAAGAAGGGTGATCGTATCTGCCAGTTTAGAATCATGAAGAAAATGCCGGCGGTTGAATTGGTTGAAGTCGAGCATTTGGGAAACGAGGATAGAGGAGGACTCGGTTCAACAGGTACGAAGTAAACAAAATAAATCCTTGGCTGTCTTCATGCTGTGTGATTGATCAATGGAGGTTTCAGCCAAGGTACATATAAATATTATGTATAAAATGAATATTTTAATACGAAGGATTTAATTAAAAACAAATTTTAAAAAGGGAAGTTTTGAAAAAGTGAAATAGTAATAACTAAAGTCGATAAAGAACCTAAAGATGTCAAAGAAACAATTTTTCTGGTGCTTTGCTTTTTTGAAGGTTTACTTAGCTCGTGGATAACTGCGCCCCATAAAAGCATGGATGCTAAAATTATAATACTTATATACATATAGATGCTCCTTTTATTATATTTACAGTTTTTACATTTTATTGATTTTACCACTTTAGGATTGAGTTGTCGATGAAACAAGCATCTCTATAAAGAAATACTTTTATCTAAATTTTTATAAGTAGGGGAAGGCAACTAAAAACTAGTAATGCCACTAATAATAAGCCAAGTTAAATGACTTGTGTTCATTAATAATTGAATTTACAGCAGCCATGAGCACAAAAAAATCTGAGTATCGTCGATAAATATCATAAAAAAGCCCCCGGTATGTCGCCGGGGAATAAATAGACGTTTAAGAGATTTAGTGATGTTTTTTATATGATTCGACAAAATCATAATAATAATGATCATCGTCATCATAATACTTTTTTTCGTAATGATAATCGTGATCATCGTAATACTTTTTATCATGGTCATCATACTTTTTGTCGTAATCATA
Organism: Bacillus sp. LM 4-2; assembly: GCF_000978495.1. Lineage (NCBI taxonomy): Bacteria > Bacillati > Bacillota > Bacilli > Caryophanales > Bacillaceae > Bacillus > Bacillus sp. LM 4-2. Next base: position 1,877,777 of record NZ_CP011101.1, read on the forward strand.
ATGTTTTTTATCATGATCATAATACTTGTCGCAATCATAATGCTTCTTATCATTGTCGTAATACTTTTTGTAATATGTTTTTTTCCAAGTGTAATACTCTTCTTTATATTTTTTATAATAACCCAATTAAATTCCTCCTTTATGTTATTCGAATTTAATTTATGAAGTTTAAATGATATGGTATGGTCAAATGAAATAAGAATAGTAAAAAGAGGCTGTTTAAAACACTTTCTGAAAAACAAAACGGATAGCTGTTTATTAAAACAAAAGCGAGAGAAAGCACTCAACCACTGTAAAATAATAGTAAAGTGTATAGAGAAGATTAATATACGTAAAGAGGGACTTTCTCTAATTGAAGAATATTTGAACGTTATGGTTAAGATTCAGAGCTCTATGATGTGATTTTTTAACACTGCTTTTGAAGGATTTAAAGTTAGACATCAAAAACAAACAGCAAAACCGGTCAGAAACAGATCATATAAGGAATGAACCGCTGCCAAATATCATAAAAAAGTTGTTAATGATCAAATGAATGAAATTAGAGAGAATTTATTTTAAAGAAAGCCCAATTGCACATGGACAAATGACAATTGATATTGAGGTAAAATACAATGCATTAAATCAGAAAAAGCTATTGGAGGATTTAATGTGTTTAGACAATTTCCAATTTGGTATACACAAACACCTAACTATTTGAATTTTTATGTGCCGCAATATCAAACCATTTCTTATAATCCTCAACAATGTTATCAACGGTGTATGTACCAAACTGGCGGTAACTATGAGCTATGTGACAGACTATGTTATGGAGAAATACAGGTGTAAAAGAGGGGGGATTAACTCCTCTTTAAACACACAGTGAGTGGAATAAGATCCTCACTTTATCTGCAAGTGCTTAGTATTTGCGATAATATTGCATTCGTAATAAATTATGCTTAGCAACTGAAAATGAAAGAAGGATATGAATAGTCATGACGCAATTCGATAAACAATACAATTCAATTATAAAGGATATTATCAATAATGGAATCTCAGACGAAGAGTTTGATGTAAGAACCAAGTGGGACTCAGATGGAACACCGGCACATACTCTAAGTGTAATGAGTAAGCAAATGAGATTCGACAACTCAGAGGTTCCGATTTTAACGACAAAAAAGGTTGCCTGGAAAACAGCCATTAAAGAGTTGCTCTGGATTTGGCAGCTGAAATCTAATGATGTTAATGATTTAAACAAGATGGGCGTACATATTTGGGATCAGTGGAAACAAGAAGACGGCACCATCGGACATGCATATGGATTTCAGCTGGGGAAGAAAAACAGAAGTCTAAACGGAGAAAAAGTGGATCAGGTAGACTATCTTCTTCATCAATTGAAGAACAACCCGTCTTCACGCAGACATATTACAATGCTGTGGAATCCTGATGATTTAGACGCAATGTCCTTAACGCCATGTGTATACGAGACACAATGGTACGTTAAACATGGGAAACTCCACCTTGAGGTAAGAGCACGGAGCAATGATATGGCATTAGGAAATCCCTTCAATGTATTCCAGTACAATGTGTTGCAGCGCATGATTGCTCAAGTGACTGGTTATGAGCTTGGTGAATATATCTTTAACATTGGGGATTGCCATGTGTACACACGTCATATAGACAATTTGAAAATTCAAATGGAAAGAGAACAGTTTGAAGCACCTGAACTATGGATCAATCCTGAAGTGAAAGATTTTTATAACTTTACCATTGATGATTTCAAGTTAATCAACTATAAACATGGGGACAAGCTTTTATTTGAGGTAGCGGTTTAATGCTGCCTTTTTATTGTGCAGTGAATGGATAGCAGGTATCCTAATTTCATTAAGCAATCTGGAAGATGAATAAAAATCGAAGGACAAACACGTATAATACATAAAAAAGATTAACTCTACAGTTAATCTTTTTTATTCAGAAGAAAATATCCTAACTTTGAAACTAAATACAAAGTAAAAGCAATCATTATAGTTCTAGATATTACAATTCCATGAATAGCTAGATCATATCCAGCAGGTACTAACGCATTTGTATTACACATAAAATATATAGATATTAGAAGTGCTACAATAACTAAAATCATTCCAAAAAGACTTGTTTTTTCATATTTCATACCAATTTCCACCCTTATTAAAGTTAGGTTTAAACAAAAGAGCTGAAGAAACGAACTATGACCAGTATGCTCCAATGAAAACCGCCAGACAATGCTGGCGGATTTTTGCTGCTTCGTTTATTTATTAACAGAGATCGTAACGTTATTTCCTGCAACAGAAACCTTTGCGAAATCCTGTGTATCTACCACAGGAGTGACGGCTTTATTGTCGATTGTGATGTTGTTAAAAGATGTCGAAAAGGTTGCTTTGATCGCATCACGCTGGCTTTCATACGAAACAGCCGCGGTAGCAAGGGTTTTCCATTTTGAAATCGTGCCGATGTTGGTTCCTTGAATTTCTGTGATAATCCGTCCGGTGTAGCCGTCATTGTTCGTTCCCCAAAGGGTCATGCGCGTATTGCCGCTTAAATTTTTATGGATTGTCATTTGGACTGTGCTTCCAGGGCGGAAGCCTTTATTGTATGTGAATTTGTCTTTTCCTTCGATGTACGTTTCTTCATTTTTGGACCCAACCTTCATGAGGGGCTTCCAGACGTTGTATTGTTTGCTGTACTGAAGCCCGATATCGGCCTCAGTTCCGCTTGTTGCCCTAAATCCTGAATAAATATAAGGAGTAGAGACCGTATCATATTTTACAGTGTCAGGAAGATTGATTTTAGCTGTAAAAACGGCGCCTGTACTATTCAGATAGGCGCGGCCGCCGATTCCCTTAGGCAGCTGTGATGCTGCTTTTGCGACTTGAGCATCTGCCGCGGGTAAGCCTGGTATACCTGATGAAAGGGTTCCGAAAAGAACCGCTGTTCCTACTGCACCTGCAATCAATACTTTTTTCACCAAAATTCCCCCTTTTGATAGTGGTTTGGCCATTTATTATACCTTATTTTGGAACTGTATTGATGTATATAATCGACAAAATATTTCATTTTGAGTGAAGTAAGGGACGAAACGCTTCGCCAATCTGAAAGCTATATACCTTTATCAGAGGAAAGAATGAGATCACAATCGTTTTAACCGATTTGAAATTCTCCTCAAAATAAAAGTACAAATGCTTAAAGAAACGATTATTAAAAGAATGCCCGCTATCGTTTCCCTGCCTGTAAAAAAGAGGTGACGTTTCATCAATGTCTGTCCTTGTAAAATGATAAAAGCACAGATACCGACTAAGAAAAGAAAACAAATACTTAGGATTGCTAACGCTTTACGTGAGTATGTTTTCATTTCATCTTTAAAATACAGCAATACGAAAACAAAGCAGATAACATTGGCTATTGTGCTTATCACCTCAAAGCTTTTCATGACAACTGATATAAATAGACAAAGTAAAATGAGATAAAATACGATGTTTCTATACAAAAAACCTCTCCTTTTATGTATGATCCTCAAAGAGTTTATAAAAGTTTCTTTGTAACTGCAATAAACTGAATGCGCTCACTTATGAACTAACTAAACTATGTACTAAATATTCACTATTCTTTTTCAGATTCAGTCACCAAGGTTTTCATATAAAGGGAAGCTTCAGAAATATACATATAGTGCACAAACAAAAAAGACCCGGCAATAGCCGGGGGAAAGTAAAAACGAGGAGATGTTAATGGCGTTTAGTAGTGTTTTTTATGCTTTTTATACTCTACAACATAATCATAGTCTTTTTTATCGTGATCATAATATTTTTTATCATAGTCATCGTATTTTTTGTCGTAATCACAGTCATCATATTTTTTATCATATTCGTAATACTTCTTATAATACGTTTTTTTGACCGTATAATACTCTTCTTTGTATTTTTTGTAATAACCCATATATACTCCTCCTTTATTTTTACTACGCTTTATTATACGGCGAGTAGATTTTGCGGCTTGGACAGTTAAAATCATAGAAGGAAAAAAGGGCTGTCCAAATGATAGAAAAAGACAGATGACACAAAAACAAATCAAAATAAAGAGCCGATTTTTCATCGGCCCAAACGATTTATCCTACATTTGTTTGTCTTCTTTGTTTTCTGAGTCATTTTTTCTGATATCCTGAGTCAGTCCGCTTGTTGCTTGTTTAAATTCTGATAAGGCTTTTCCTGCTGCACGGCCAAGCGCCGGCAGTTTATCAGGCCCAAATACTAAAAAACCTACAAACAAAATAACGAGTATTTTTGTGAAGCTTAATTCCATATCCTTTTCCCCCTGATTGAAGTACAACCTTTTAAACAAATTATAAGAGATAGCAGTACAAATGGGAATGCATTTATTTTGAACATTTTAAAACCAGACAAAGACGGATTCATAAAACGGCTGCTGCTGAATATAATGTCCAATGCCACCTGCCTAAGAAGCAGGGAGGCAGGCTGGATCAATTATGTAGCTCTGCCGGAAATGATACAAACGTATCTGCGGCTATCATTGAAATAGAGGAGTGGTGTAGTTGATGAGATTCACTAAGGTAGTTGGATTTTTGTCTGTTTTAGGGTTGGCTGCGGTTTTTCCATTAACGGCACAAGCAGAAAAAGCCGGAACTGCGGGGGCTGGAGAGTGGGATAAGTTGGGGACTTACACATATACTTACTCAAGTCCGACGGTATACTCGACCGGAGGAGATTTTAGAGTTTGCCTTTCAGGAAGCACTCCTTTTTCTGTTTCACTGCACTTATATGAGGATGATCCCGGTGACAATCCTGATGATTATGTAGGGGCAAACTATTTTTCACCCGGAGAATGCCACACATTTGGCAGTATTGGAAAATTTGTAGATGGGAGCAATAACAAGGCCGAGTTCTTTGTTACCGATTACTCTGGTAAATCTAAAACTGTTACGTTTTATGATTGATGGACTCAAATTGTGAAGTATAACCCTTGGGAAAGAACAAAAAAGAGAGATACCTCTCTCTTTTTTTATTCTTCGACAGCCTTACGAAGCCGTTCATTTACAATGCCAGTCCAGCCGCCATCCATCTTACCGCGAACGACGGAGCTTTTCTCGTTTGCTTTGCCGATCACTTCATTCGGCTCTTTCCAGCCGCTGTGAATAAGGGTAAACCCTGTCTTTTCCCCCAAGTCTTCTAATTGAAAGGTAACGACCCATCCTTCTGTATCCCATTCAAAAGAAAGTTCAGTTGGAGCTTGAACAGCCAAAACTTTACAAGGGGACGGCCCAAACGGCGATTGTAAGTGAAATTCTTGTCCTTCTTTGAGCTGAAAGTCATTGGGCATAAACCACTTGGCAATGCCTTCTGAAGTAGAGACTGTCTCCCAGACTTTCTGAATGGGAGCCTCCAGAGTAATGCTTTTTGTAATATCCGGTAATGCATTTTCGTTGTTTTGAGCCATTTCGTTTACCTCTTGACATATGATGTTTTTTCAATTCAATCATATAATAACTAATAAGATCATGTCCATAGCGTGCATTATTTATGCTAGAGCTGCTGTTGAACAGCGTGTCAGTCGCCAGTCTGATCTGTGAATGGGAGAATTCTGCATGCGCGAAAAAGAGAGAGAGGTGTATGTTGTCATTTCGTTCATTCTTGTTTGCAGCCGCAACTGCTATGTTTGAACCGGAATTCCTGTTCAGGCAATTTATTTTGCGATTTTTGTTTTAATAGTAAATGATCCATTTTCTAAAACAGGAGGTTTTTTATGCTTGGAAAAATCAAAGCAGCCATTGATAACAGTCCAGGGAAGCCGGCCAGAATTTTAGTTAGTGAAAAAGCGTTTCAGCAATTAGAGGAGGAAATGCGCTTTGTTTACGTTTCCAAACCGAAAACGATAATGGGGATTCCTGTGGAAGTTTCAGATCAGGCAGAAAGCTTCAAGCTGGAATTTTAGTTTTCCCAGACTGCTAAAAGGCTCATTTTGTGTTAATTATGCAAAATGGTCAGGTTGATTTCTTTAAAAGCATGATGAAATGTTCATCATGCTTTTTTTATTGAGAAAAAAGACGAACATAAAAAATAGGTATACGGGAAAAATAATCCTATTAGAGAGAGGGGAAATGACAGATGGATAACATGATATCAACACTTACTGACTGGAATGTGTGGTTTCAAGCGTTAGTAGTATTTCTCGTTCCATATGTAATCTATAAAGTGTTTACTTGGATTCATGTATAAGAAGGTGCAATGATGAGGTGGCGGAACAATCAATACAAAACACAGAAGCAGCATAAATCAGATTATTTGACAGCTGAAAAGCAGGATCAGGATGTGTTAACCGGTAACATCGGATACGATTTAGAAAATGTAAAAAGAAAAATAGGACATAACGGGGACGTTCACTTCAGTGAGTTTGAAATCACTCATTTACATGTAAAAGCGGCATTGATCTTTGTTGAAGGACTGTCTGATCAGGAATTGATTAATAAAGGTCTATCAGTGTTAGTTATGAATCAACCTAATCAGGTAAGCGATGAAATTTCTCAATCCGGCAAAGGTACTTTAACTTCGAAACAGATAAAAAATCAAATCAATCGGTGATGTCATAGAATCAGAGAAAATCAGTGATATCGTGTTGAATGTGTTCATGGGTTCGACAGCGCTTCTCATCGATGGAATACCGCAGGCGTTTCTTCTGGGAACTGTAAAAAAACAAAATCGAAGTATCAAGGAGCCGCTTTCAGAAGCGCTTGTCAGAGGACCGCGCACAGGCTTTACAGAAGAGTTGAGTACGAATACAGCTCTTTTGAGACAGCAAGGAAAAAATGATCAATTAACATTGCAGAGATTTGAAGTAGGAACACGATTAAAAAAGGATTTAATTATCGCTTATATGAATGACATTGCAGACCCAAAAGTAGTCGAGGAAGTAAGAAAAAGAGTGAGAGGGATTGAGATCGATCATTTGCCGGAGTCAGGCTACGTTGAACAGTTAATTGAGGATAATTATTTGAGCCCGTTCCCGCAAGTACAGAGTACAGAACGTCCTGATCGCGTCATAAGCGAATTAATGGAAGGAAGAGTAGCTATTCTGCTAGACGGCACTCCGTTTGCTTTGATTGTTCCAGTCACTTTCAGCATGATGCTTCAATCGCCTGAAGATTATTATGAACGGTGGTTCCCGAGCTCGCTCATCAGATTGCTGAGGTTCATCGCAGCAATGATAACATTATTCGCACCCGCTTTATATATATCATTTATTTCTTTTCATCCGGGGTTAATTCCGACCAAGCTGGCAATTTCAATTTCCGGGACGCGCCAAGGTGTTCCGTTCCCATCCCTCATTGAAGCCTTATTTATGGAAGTCGCGATCGAAATTTTAAGAGAAGCGGGGCTTCGTCTGCCAAAACCGATTGGACCCGCAATTGGCATAGTTGGCGGATTAATCATCGGGAAGCAGCTGTGCAGGCGGGGATTGTCAGTCCAATCATGGTCATTGTTGTTGCGCTCACAGCAATTTCTTCATTTGCCATCCCGCATTATAGCACAGGTATAGCACTTCGGATGCTTCGGTTTGGCGCGATGTTTTGTGCGGCGGTGTTTGGATTGTTTGGAGTCATTATGTATTATCTGCTGCTAAGCAGCCATGTCGTAAAGTTAAAGAGCTTTGGTGTGCCATACGCAAGTCCGGCAGTGCCCTATCACTTAAAAGATTGGAAAGACTTTGTTATCAGAATGCCTCTTTTAGTCATGAAGCGCCGGCCTAAAATGATGAATACAGATAATACAAAACGGGTGAAGTGATGAACTCGACAGGATGGTGATAAAGTCTCATGTTCAGCCCAACCAGTAAAATCACAACCGCTCAGGCAACGATTATCATCATTATTCTGGCAGCAGCTTTTTACTGCAAAATGTGGTTGCGGCGAATGGAGCGGTCAAGTATTCCGGAGCAGCTGTAATCAACGGAAAATCGAAAAAAATGATAGGCACCTTAAATGAATATGAAACTGAGGGGATTACATGGATTAGAGGAGAAGGGAAAGGCGGAGTTGTCAAAAGTCATGATAAAAAGAGCCAACAGACGTTAGCGTACGATATCAATAAAATCAAAAGCAGAATTCAGCCAATCGTAAAAGGGAAAGATATTTCATTCCATGTCGATATTGAATCAGAAGGCGATTTGGTTGAAAACTGGAACACAAAAGAGGCGTTGGACACCCAGTTTATAGATCGTCTCGAAACGACTATTGAAAACGAGGTAAAGAAAATAGTTGGTCAGGTATTAAAAAAAATTCAGCATGATTATAAAGCAGATGTTGCGGGTTTTGATGAATCTTTTAGACTTACATATCCTCACTTATGGAAAAGGGTGAAAAATAACTGGGATGACACCTTCAGTAAAGCCGACATCACATACAGTGTGAACGTCACAATTACTCATTTCGGCACGGTTAAAACTCAGTAATGAATCCCAAGGAAGAGAAGGAAACCTCTCTTCTCTTTTTTATGCATTTATTAGGATAAAGATACTTTTTTTGGAGAGATATACACTTTTCAAATCGACCAATATGCTAATATAGGAATTGCTTGAAATAGAAGGGAGAAGGGGCTGTGAGGCAGAAACCGATTTATGTAGAAATCGAAATGAAATCTGATCTGGATACACTCTGGGAATATACACAAAACCCATCACTGCATAAGGAATGGGATCTCCGGTTTTCAAATATTACGTATTTGAATAGTCAGCCATGCGAAAAACAGAAGTTTCTTTACGAAACAAGGGTAGGCTTTGGATTAAAGGTGTCAGGTACAGGAGAAACCGTCGGTGTTTTCAACAAATGTTCATCTGAAAGGTCTTCTTCACTGGCTTTTGGCTCTGATCATCCATTATCTCTGATTCGGCATGGAAGCGGCTACTGGAAGTATATACAGAGAGAAAATGGGAAAATGACGTTTTTAACACAGTACCAATACAAAACAGCCTACGGACTGCTGGGAAGATGGATTGATCGTTTATTATTTCGGCCGCTGCTTGGCTGGGCGACTGCCTGGAGCTTTGATGCATTAAGGCTTTGGGTAGAGCAAAATAAACATCCGAAGCGCTTCATTCGATCTGCTATCATCTATGTGTTCATGTGTCTGTTTTTCAGCCTGTTTTGGTTCTATCAAGGCTTTGCAGGTGTTAAGACAAGCATATTGACAGGAACAGCGGAGATAGGCTTAGCTATTTTGTGGCTGCTTCCTTTAAAAAGAAAATGGATCATTCATGGTGTCCAGGCTTGTATTTTTGCTGGGTTTGCTTGTCTAGGTTCCGAAATATTCATGTGGGTTCTATTGAGTGTGTTTTCCGCTGCAAGCGGCGCTCTTAGCCTGCAGCTCCCCAGTGCCAGGCGCACAAAACGAAAGAGAAAGAAGTGACATTGTGAGTTCGATTTATGAAAAATCAATTATTAACTATCATTTGCTGCATCCCAAGCTGCAGAAACGGTACCAATTAGACGGGTCTCATACATTCAGCGGGACGGGAACGATGTCAGAAATAAGCGGAGGCTCTTTTCTGGTTAGAATGCTGTTAAAGCTGGGTGTTTTTTTCAGATGCTTCTTTTCAGAAAGAGGCAAAGACATTCCATTTACAATACAAAATAGAACTTGTCTTTTGAAATCGCAACATACAGGAATAGAATGGAATCGTACATTTTTCTTTAAAGGCAAAAAACGTTTCTTTGATGCGTTAATGATATATGACGAGAAAGAAAATAGAATACTTGATTTCTTCGGCAAACCTCATCTGCTGCTGTCTGTTTTGACGTTTGAGGCATCTCTTGACGGCTCTCTTACGATCACATCGGGAAAGCAATGGCTATTGATATGCGGAAAAAGAATCCCGCTGCCGAAATGGCTGACCGGTACATCCGAAGTTTGCGAAACGTTTGATGAAAAAAAGAATTGTTTCACCATTGAAGTGCATGTGCAAAATACAATTCTTGGCACTCTTTTCTTTTATAAGGGAACGTTTCAGGAGGAAGAGAGAGAATCATGAAACGAAATGGCATAGTCAGTGCGCTTTGTTTTATTGGATTTCTTGCAGCAGAAGCACCGGATATTTCAGTGGCAGAGGCACTCGTTTTGTTATCCATTCTATTTTTCGTGCCGGGAATTTTTCCTTTTGTTTTTCGTCAATCTCCGGTTCGTGCTGCTCAGTTTATGGAAAACGGGCTAATCCAGTGCTATCCTGTAGCCGCATTCTTTGCGGTGCTGGCTCTAGTGACGGAGGTTGGGGGTTTCGCACTTATCTGGTGGATGTACACAGTTTTTAATGCATTGTATGCGATCCTCCGCCTTTGGGAAACAAAGATACATAGAATCGAAGAGACATCAGTTTTGTTCGGTCTTATTTATTTGGCGGGAGGAGGATTTTGGTTTTTTGCTTATGCTGCCCATTTGCAGATCATGCAATTTGGCCCTCTCATCATTTTGCTGACTGCTGTCCACTTTCACTATTCTGCTTTTCTGATCCCGATCTTCAACGGTTTACTCGGCAGAACCATTAGAAAACATCGGATGTTGTACAGTTGGATAACATGGGTGATTTTGCTTTCGCCCCTTCTTATCGCACTGGGCATCACATATTCAAAAACACTTGATGTCATTGCGGTTAGCATTTATATGGCGGCGATTTATCTTCATGCATTTTTGGTGTTCACGGCAGCTTTTCGCACCAAGACGGGGACATTTCTTATTCGGCTTTCTTCCGCTGTTTTAATGATAACGATTGCTTTCTCGATGATTTATTCATTTGGTGTCTTTCGGCAAGAAGTTACATTGACCATCAATCAGATGATTTGGATTCACGGTTTTGTCAACGCGTTTGGTGTTATCTTGCCCGCTCTCATAGGGTGGAGAATAGAGGATGCGAAACCTTTTGATGCAGACAGTGTAAAGACATTCAGCCGTATCTACGGAAAAAGAAAGATTGGAGAAGAATTTTTAGCTAACATTCAAGCTGAAAATAACGCTCGGTACAGCGGACTTGTGGATGATATGGGCAGCCTGCGTTCAAAAGATTTTTCACCAGAAAAACTGGCGCCGCTCATTCTTTCGTTTTATGAACAAACCATCGAATACAATATTAAAGCAAAAGTAACATGGAGCACGTGGTTTCGGCCGCTTGCAATTATTTACGAATGGTTCAGCAGAAGAATCGGCCAAATACATCTTTCGACGAACCCTGACTGGTATAGGATGTACAGCAAGATAAAAGGTGTTCATTCGAAAAAAGACGGAAGGGAAAGAGTACGTGCCTGGATTAGAACAAATGAAAAAAACGAAACCATTTTTACCGCTCTTTATTCAGTGTATCGTTCAAATGGAGAGGGGTATATGAATATTTCTTTACCGCTTCCATTCAGCAGCATGACAGGTATTTTAAAACCATATCATCATCAGGAGAAGCTGGTTTTAACAAGCAGGCGGAGAAAAAGCAGAGCGGGGGATGAGGGGATTTATCTGCAAACAAGAGCGGGAACTTGTCCGCTTCCTTTATCTGAAACCTTTCTGATAGAAGCTGTACATGACAACAAATTAACCGCTGTTCATCATATGTGGCTGTTTGGAATAAAATTTCTAACTGTTCATTACAGCATTACACATATTAACCAGCCTATTGAAAGAACCTAACACAAAGAAGAAGCTTCGTCTGCCAGTTGTAATGAGATGAACTGTTTTAAAATTCTGCACCGCATCAAGACAGGAAAGGAAGGGTTTATGGTGTTTTATATCAGTTTATTTCTGATTCTTTGGCTGGCTGCTGGGTTTGCAGTGGGAATGAAACAAGTGTATGTCGATCAGCTGTTTGATAAAGCTGTGATCGAAAGACTGGAAAAAGAAGCGAATGATCATGGACATGCTGACCGGATGATCAAACAGCGCGTCCTTTATATTGCAGCAGTGACAGTAAGCGGGTTTATTTCTGTTTATTATGAAATGAAAACAATCCCGCAAAGGCGAAACATAAGAAAAATTGAAAAAAACATCATGAAATTAAATCAAGCAAAAAAACGAAGAATGAAGAGAAAATAAAAAGTGCACAGGCCAAAGGGCAGGTGCATTTTTGTTTTGTATGGAAAATGGGGGAGGTGGTGCCAGCTTACTTTTCATAAATTCAAAAATGAGAAGAACAGCGCCCGGGCTAATGGTATATAATATTGTGAATTTAACAAAAATTTAACAAGGAGGACGAGAGAATTCGTGCTAAAGCCTCAAAGAGACCTACATTCTGTTGATTTGGACTTAGAGGCGGAGTAGATGAAACCGGCCAAAGTATCCCTGCTCCGCCGTTTGCTCCATTCCTTGAAGCATGTTGATTGTAACATAGCCAAACGTTTTCCATCAACTATTAAAATTGTAAAATTATTGATGATTTTTATGGTGTTTACTCCGATTTCTTCAATTTATGCTGAAGATGTATATCAGAATTTTGAGGAATTAAAAAACAATGAAGATCCTTCTGATTATGGCGTTGTTACGAAAGAAACCGGAAGCCCTGTTCTTGTTTTAGCTATTCACGGAGGAGGTATTGAAGGCGGGACAAGTGAAGTAGCGAGAGAGCTCAGCAAAGAGTACTCGATGTATTTATTTGAAGGCTTAAAATCGGCAGGAAACTCAGTCCTGCACATTACGAGCACACACTTTGATGAACCTCGGGCCCTTAAAATGACGGGAAATCATGAATATGTCATTTCATTACACGGGTACGCAGAAGAAGATCAGCAGATCGAAGTCGGCGGTACAGATCGCGTAAGAGCGGCAGATTTAGTTGAGAAATTGCAGCATGCCGGTTTTCCTGCTGTATTGCTCAATATGGACCATCCGCATGCGGGCGTTAGTCCGAATAACATTGCAAATAAATCAAAAACAGGTTTAAGTATTCAGATAGAAATGAGCACAGGGTTTCGAAAGTCTTTGTTCGGCATCTTTTCTTTAAAAAGCAGAGCTGTTACTCAAAATGAGAGGTTTTATGAGTTTACAGAAGTGATGTTCCGTTTTCTCAAAAATAGCTACTGAAAAATAGGAGGCGATAAGACAGCCTCCTATTCCTTATGCTTCTCTTTCGTTTCGGGAAACAGCTCGTCCGCGGCTTCCGTTTGATACTGCAACGTGTTATCTCTCGCTGACAGTTCATTTCGGAAATTTTCATCAAGCACATTTTTCAGTAAATACCGATGAAAAAAGTATTCAAAAACAGTAAGACAGGCAGCGGAAAGGAGAGCCGCTCCAAATGGTGAGAAATCGTTTCTTGTTTGGGTTAAAACAAATACCCAAAGAATAACGAATGAAAGGCCAAAGTCAGCCAATGAAGCTGTAATATTGTTTGTTCTGGGTAAGACGAGCATGTCACCAGAAAGATAGGAAACAAAACCTAAGAAAAGTGCAATAAACATCACACTTAAAAAGGATGCGTGATAGACTCTGTCCAAAATCACATATAAAAGGGCGAGAGTGAAAGCAATCTTTGAAGCAAGCGCAATGATATGTTTCATTTGACCACCTAAATTGTTATTTTTTGAAGAAAATTCTTGGGCGTAAACAAATGATAAATAATGCAATTCAAAACCATTCATAATGGTCATGTTACTATTTTAAACAGTCCGTTTTTGTTTACACTGGTATTTTTTTCAGCTGTATGAAACTTTCTTATGAAAAAAGTCGTATATGTGGATGATCAGCTTTCAAGGGGGGAATGATTTGTGGAGATAAAAGGAATCAATCACTTGCTATTTTCAGTTTCGCATTTGGATACATCGATTGATTTTTATCAAAAAGTGTTTGGTGCAAAGCTTTTGGTAAAGGGAAGAACAACTGCATATTTTGATATGAACGGCATCTGGCTAGCGCTTAATGAAGAACCAGACATCCCGAGAAATGACATTAAGCTTTCTTATACCCATATTGCTTTTACAATTGAAGATCATGAATTTGAGGAGATGTCAGCTAAATTAAAAAGACTTCATGTCAATATTCTGCCTGGCAGAGAACGAGATGAACGCGATCGAAAATCAATTTATTTTACCGACCCTGACGGCCACAAATTTGAATTTCATACCGGAACCCTTCAAGACAGGCTTCGATATTACAAACAAGAAAAAACGCATATGCACTTTTTATGATGAAACTTTTGATATCACAACCATATTTCATATAAGGTTAAATTTAAAGAAGGGTGTTGGTGGAGACTTTATGTTTGGGGAAGGTTTCTACCCGACTTGTTCAACGATGCCATATCTTTTGAACTGGACAAGTGATTGGGTGAAGGTGAAATTGAAATACATATTACATTTTATATGAAGAAAGCGAGCTGTTTTATCAGAATGTTGAACTAATTAAACTATGTACTAAATTTTCAGTATATTTCAATTGCTTCGCCCCTTAATAAATATGAAACCGTATCCTTCCACGACCTAAAAAATGAAACGTTTTTAAGAAGATGGCGTCTAATATTTTAAATGTTCATATTTTGATAAAAGTTTCCTAAAGGAAAGAAAATTTCTTGACTTCAACAATCTTTTGGTGGATAATTATGGTGTAAACATGATGTTCTTTTTCCTCCTATTCAGGCTCGCACCCAAAAGTCAGGGCGAGCCTGCTTTTTTTGAACAACAAACCCCCTCTCCGTAAAGGAAGAGGGGGTTATTTTATGCATCTGATAGATCAATAGATTAATGGACGGTTCTGAACACGCCAATCACTTTCCCTAGAATGCTGACATTCTGCAAAATGATAGGTTCCATCGTTGGGTTCTCAGGCTGCAAGCGAATGTGGGTATCCTCTTTATAGAATCGTTTTACAGTTGCTTCATCATCTTCTGTCATTGCAACTACAATTTCCCCATTGTTCGCTGTGTTTTGCTGTTTAACGATGACATAGTCCTTATCGAGAATACCAGCATCTATCATACTGTCTCCCATAATCTCCAGCATAAATACATGCTCGTCTGGAGGAACCATGCGGTCTGGGAGCGGAAAATATTCTTCAATATTTTCTACTGCTGTAATAGGAGATCCCGCCGTGACTTTCCCGATGACCGGTACATTAACGACCTGGCTTTGCGGAATGTCTACTTCTTCATCAAGAATTTCTATTGCTCTTGGTTTTGTCGGATCTCGTCTGATCAGCCCTTTTGTTTCCAAGCGGGCCAAATGGCCGTGGACAGTAGA
The DNA here is from genome assembly GCF_000978495.1 of Bacillus sp. LM 4-2. Lineage (NCBI taxonomy): Bacteria > Bacillati > Bacillota > Bacilli > Caryophanales > Bacillaceae > Bacillus > Bacillus sp. LM 4-2. The sequence goes on from NZ_CP011101.1 coordinate 1,892,994, forward strand.
GCTGGACGCAAGCCCGACAGCCTCTCCGATCTCTCTCACGGAAGGCGGATATCCTTTTGATTTAACCTCTGCTTTAATAAAACGGAGGATATCAAGTTGCCTTTTTGATAGCTTCGTCATTTTTCGCACCTCAAAACGTCGATTTTAAGAAGATTATAGCATGATTTTCCTTACAGTACAAACATAGGTTCGAAAAAACAATTGACAGAAACGTTTGTTCGTATATACTGAAATTATAAAAATGCGAACAAACATTCCTGTTGGAGGTTATGATCATGAGTAAAGAATCTATTATTTTTGTCGGTCTGTTCACAGTGATTTTGAGCGCGGTTATCCTTATGCTGTCATATACAAGCAGCGGCCAAGAGCTTAATCAGTATGTTAAAATAGAAGTCCAGCAAGGCGACACACTTTGGTCAATTGCTGATCAGGTAGCAGATACAAAAAAGATAAACAAAAATGATTTTATTGAATGGGTAGCTGATAAAAATCAACTTCAAACCTCTGATATCCAGCCGGGTGATGAGTTAGTGATCCCATTGAAAAAGAAGCATCAGGATGCATATGAATTGGCAACTGTAAGATAGAGAGGAAAGAGAGATAAAATGAAAGCACTCATTTATGCCCGTGTAAGCACAAATAAAGAACAGCAGGAAACGTCATTAAAGCGGCAGGAGGAGGAGCTTACGGCCATTGCAGCGGAGAACGACATGGAAGTGGTCAAAGTGATTTCAGAAAAAGCCAGCGGATATGAAATGGATCGGGATGGTGTATTTGAGCTGCTTGATGAGATTAAGAACGCTGGAATTGATGTCATTTTGGTTCAGGATGAGACAAGGCTCGGACGGGGAAACGCAAAAATCGCACTGCTTCATTGCATTTATAGAGAAGGTGTGAAAGTCTATACAACGGCTCATAGAGGTGAACTGGAGTTATCGGAGGCTGACTCAATGGTCTTGGAAATCGTCAGCATTGTGGAAGAGTATCAGCGAAAGATTCACAACATGAAAATCAGACGGGGAATGAAACGTGCAGTAAAAAACGGTTTTAAACCGCAAAAAAACTTAAAAAACCAACATGGGAACAGTGGAAAAGAAAAAATAGAGGTGCCAATCTCTGAGATCGTCCGCCTAAGAGCGAATAAACTGACGTTTGCTGAAATCGCGGCTACCCTAAGAGGGTTTGGCTATGATGTCTCTAAAGCAACCGTTCACCGGCGTTTTCAGGAATACATAGAGAATGAAGAGACAGCAGAGTGAATCAGTTGTAAAACTTTTTTTGATCTAGTACTATATAGACAAAATGCAATAAAGGAGTTTAACATGATTTCAAACGCGAAAATTGCCAGAATTAATGAACTTGCTGCCAAAGCTAAAGCTGGCGTTATTACAGAAGAAGAAAAAGCCGAACAGCAAAAGCTCCGTCAAGAGTACTTGAAAGGTTTTCGTTCTTCTATGAAGAACACGTTAAAAAGTGTGAAAATCATTGACCCAGAAGGCAATGATGTTACACCAGAAAAGCTAAAAAGAGAACAAAGAAATAACAAACTTCACTAATATAAGAGGAATACGGCAATATCGTATTCCTCTTTTGCATATACTATAATCAAAACTCTTATGTGACAAAATTCAACAAGTTTCTCTCAAATTTAAGCTGAAACAGTTGAGAAAAAGTCGTCAGACATTTATGATGTAAGGGTACAACACATAAGGAAGGGGATTTTTATGGATACAATTGAAAAGAAATCAGTTGCTACCATTCGCACACTGTCAATAGACGCTATTGAAAAAGCAAATTCTGGTCACCCAGGGATGCCGATGGGAGCCGCTCCAATGGCATACACGCTGTGGACAAAATTTATGAACGTAAGTCCGGCAAACCCTGGCTGGTTTAACCGTGACCGTTTTGTTTTATCTGCTGGACACGGGTCAGCACTATTATACAGCATGCTTCATTTAAGCGGGTTTGATCTTAGTATTGAAGATCTTAAGGGATTCCGCCAGTGGGGCAGCAAAACACCAGGACATCCGGAATTCGGACATACTGCCGGTGTTGATGCTACAACAGGTCCGCTTGGCCAAGGAATTGCCATGGCAGTCGGTATGGCAATTGCTGAACGCCATTTAGCGGAAACATACAACCGCGATTCATTTAACGTAGTCGATCATTATACATACAGTATTTGCGGTGATGGTGATTTAATGGAAGGTATTTCTTCTGAAGCCGCTTCACTCGCAGGCCATCTTCAGCTTGGCCGTCTGATCGTACTATACGATTCTAATGACATCTCTCTTGATGGAGACCTCGACCGTTCATTCTCTGAAAACGTGAAACAGCGTTTTGAAGCAATGAATTGGGAAGTTCTTTATGTTGAGGATGGAAACAATATTGAAGAATTAACAGCGGCTATCGAAAAAGCACGCCAAAATGAAAAGAAACCTACATTAATTGAAGTGAAAACGACAATCGGATTCGGTTCACCTAACCGTGCCGGTACATCCGGTGTTCACGGTGCGCCGCTTGGTAAAGAGGAAAGCAAATTAACAAAAGAAGCTTACGCGTGGACATATGAAGAAGACTTCTACGTTCCGTCAGAAGTTTATGAGCATTTCGCTGCAGCTGTTAAAGAATCAGGTGAGAAAAAAGAACAAGAATGGAATGCTCAATTCGCTAAATATAAAGAAGTTTATCCTGAACTTGCTGAACAGCTTGAACTGGCAATCAAAGGAGAGCTTCCGAAGGACTGGGATCAAGAGGTTCCTGTGTATGAAAAAGGAAGCAGCCTGGCATCCCGTGCATCTTCCGGTGAAGTTCTCAACGGACTTGCGAAAAAAATTCCTTTCTTTGTCGGAGGTTCTGCTGACCTAGCGGGATCGAACAAAACGACTATTAAAAATGCCGGTGATTTTACAGCGGTTGATTACTCAGGCAAAAACTTCTGGTTTGGTGTACGTGAATTTGCGATGGGTGCAGCCTTAAACGGTATGGCGCTTCATGGCGGTCTTCGTGTATTCGGCGGAACTTTCTTTGTCTTCTCTGATTACCTGCGTCCTGCGATTCGCCTTGCAGCGTTAATGGGCCTTCCTGTGACATATGTCTTCACACATGACAGTATTGCGGTTGGTGAAGACGGTCCGACGCACGAGCCTGTTGAACAGCTTGCTTCACTCCGTGCGATGCCTAACCTTTCTTTGATCCGTCCAGCAGACGGCAATGAGACAGCAGCAGCATGGAAGCTTGCAGTGCAAAGCACTGACCACCCAACAGCGCTAGTGCTTACACGTCAAAACCTTCCTACCATCGATCAAACAGCTGAAGAAGCATTGGCAGGAGTAGAAAAAGGTGCATATGTCGTTTCTAAATCTAAAAACGAAACACCTGACGCTCTTCTCATCGCTTCCGGATCAGAGGTAGGTCTTGCAATTGAAGCGCAGGCTGAATTGGCAAAAGAAAATATCGATGTTTCTGTTGTCAGCATGCCTTCAATGGACCGTTTTGAGAAACAATCTGATGAATACAAAAACGAAGTCCTTCCTGCAGATGTGAAAAAACGTCTTGCAATTGAAATGGGCTCATCATTTGGATGGGGCAAATACACGGGGCTTGAAGGTGACGTTCTCGGCATAGACCGATTCGGTGCATCTGCTCCAGGTGAAACCATCATTAACGAATACGGCTTCTCAGTTCCGAACGTAGTGAATCGAGTTAAGGCATTAATCAATAAGTAAGCTTTTGAAAGAGGATGAGTCAAATCATCCTCTTTTTCTTGTTTATCCGACAAAAATAGTATTGGCTGTTTAACAGTAATAGACAATTCTTTCTTTTCTTCTTTTGTATAATAGAGAGCAAATGAAATGCTGCTGGAAAAGGGGATGAAAAGATGGAACGTCACTACTATACGTACCTGATCAAAGAGGAATTTGCCAATCACTATTTCGGCCGGGAATCGGTTATGTTTGAGCTGTTTCAAGACTATCATTGGACAAGCCTTGAAAAGCAGCAGTATGAAATGACAGAGAAACAGATTCAATATATTACACAACCAATCCCGATTTTACATATGCATCAGCGGTTAAAAATGAATTTAAACAAGACGGATTACAGGCAGCTGGATTATATTTATAGAATAGCTTTGCCGAAAGCAAAAGGCCACGCGACGTTTATGATGAAGGAGCACATGATAGAAATTGTGGCTTCGGGAGATTACGAGGCAGAAACGATATTCTTTGAAGTGTTAAGAAAAGTAAGCCCTTGCTTTTTAGCAATGGATTTCAATTCGAAGCGTTACGGATGGCTAAATCCGGTGAAAGAAAGAAATTTTGTCTAAAACCGAAGAAAAAGAGATGTAAATGTTGTATAATAGCTTTTGGTTTAGTACACTTTAAACTAGACAACATGAAGGAGGAAATAAAATGACTTTATGGGTTGGCATCCTAGTGGGCGTTGTTGCATTGCTCATAGGTGTTGCACTCGGGTTTTTTATTGCTCGTAAATATATGATGAGCTACCTGAAAAAGAATCCGCCTATTAATGAACAAATGTTACGCATGATGATGATGCAAATGGGAATGAAACCTTCTCAAAAGAAAATCAATCAAATGATGAAAGCCATGAATAATCAAACGAAATAATACGTAAAGATTATGATATAGAGAAACATGGTTATAAAATAAAAAACCCTTATACGGGTTTTTTATTTTGCAATCATTCATCACCCGCTACTGCTCGAAGGCGCTGCTTTTGATATTGTATGAGAAGATGGTCAAGCTCCTGACTGAGCTCTATCGTAATATGAGATGTCATTCCGTTCGCCATGACAATTTGCAGCAGCTCTGCTCTTTTTTTTTCAATTTCTTTTAATAGATGCTCTCTAATCACAGGGATGTATCCTTTCATACATTAGATCTTCAAAGTGAATGTTTATATTATATCCATATTTATACTAATTTTCAAATGAGAAGGAGTATAATGTCTCAATGTCAAATTAAATTATATAAGTTTTTTCTGAAAATAGAAATCCTTCAAGTGAAAGTGTTAAAAAAATGAAATGATTTTGTCATAACTTGAAGGAATGTCAAATCATGAAGGGATGATGACATGGGAGACGTGAATTATTTTTTGACATTCGGAGCGGGGTTTTTATCCTTTATTTCGCCTTGCTGCCTGCCGCTTTACCCAGCTTTTTTGTCATATATTACAGGGGTCAGCATGGACGATGTAAAAACTGAAAAGCTGCTGCTGCAGAAAAGAAGCTTGTTTCATACTTTGTGTTTTTTGCTTGGCTTTTCAGTCATTTTTATTGCTTTAGGCTATGGAACATCTTTTATTGGCAGCCTGTTTAGGGATTATCACGATGCGATTCGGCAAATTGGCGCGTTGCTTATTATTTTGTTCGGTTTCATTACACTCGGTGTGTTCCGGCCTGAGGCTATGATGAAAGAGCGGAGAATCCATTTTAAGCATAAACCAAGCGGGTTTTTAGGGTCGGTCTTAATCGGAATGGCATTTGCAGCTGGATGGACACCATGTACCGGTCCGATATTAGCTGCTGTTATCACACTTGCAGGCACCAATCCGGGCTCAGCGGTGCCATACATGATGTTATATGTACTCGGTTTTGCGGTACCGTTTCTTTTATTGTCTTTTTTTATCACAAAGCTGAAGTGGATAAGGAAGAACCAGCTTTTCATTATGAAAGCTGGTGGCGTTTTGATGATTGTGATTGGTGTGCTGTTATTCTTTAATTGGATGAGCCTGATCATTATTTTGCTGTCAGATCTTTTTGGAGGCTTTACTGGTTTTTGACGGTAAATTACTTTCGTACTACTACTAATCCTTTTGTTTTTGGTACAATAAGACTATTATCTGTGGAAATCGATTGTTGGAGGGGAATATGACAAGAGTTTTAGTTGTAGACGACGCCAAGTTCATGAGAGTGAAAATCAGAGAGATCTTGGAAGAGGCAAATTACATAATCGCAGGCGAAGCGGCGGACGGTGAACAAGCAGCTGACCTGTATAAAAAACTGCGCCCGGACCTTGTGACAATGGATATTACAATGCCGGTGAAAAACGGCATAAAAGCGCTTCGTGATATCTTAACCTTTGATCCTAAAGCGAAGGTCATCATGTGCACCGCCATGCGCCAGCAAAGAATTGTAACGGAAGCAATTGAGCTGGGGGCAAAGGATTTTATTGTTAAGCCGTTTGAGGAAACAAAAGTGCTGGAAGCTGTAAGCCGCGTTATGGGACATTAAAGTCATTTCTTTTCAAAATGGTTTTTTTTATTGTTTTGGAGTATAGTATATAGTATCAACACTCCGAGAAACAAAGGAATGATAAGTATGATGATTATAGTTTCATCGATTATTGCTGTGTTAATGGCTGTAGCTGTGATGGTGGTCAGAATAAAGTCCTCTGACAAGCCTGTTTCACCAAAAAAAATCATTCTTCCGCCGATTTTTATGAGTACGGGAGCGTTAATGTTTTTATTTCCGGTATTTTGGGTAACTGGAGCAGAGTTTTTGGAAGCATTCACTTTAGGTGTGATTTTCTCTATTTTTCTAATCAAAACTTCTAAGTTCGAAATTAAAAATAATGAAATTTACATGAAACGCTCTAAAGCATTTGTTTTTATATTAGTCGGTCTTTTGGTGATCAGAATCGTGATGAAATCGATCTTGAGCACATCAATTGATTATGGTGCACTGAGCGGAATGTTTTGGATTCTGGCTTTCGGTATGATTGTGCCTTGGAGAATCGCCATGTATTTATCATATCGAAAACTTCATAACGAGCTGCAGTCATCTAATATTCAAATGAATTAAAAAACCTTTCCTCTTGTCAGGAAAGGTTTTTTATTTGAGAAGGGTCTGATAAGGTTCCAAATCGATTTTTTTGTCCCGCAGATGCCTTTTTAAGAAGGTATGGTCTCTTTTAGGAGTTGCGAGAATATAGCCTTTGATCATAAGTTGCTGATCAATCTTTGCTACCTTTTCTTTTAATGCAAGCTCACCGATTTTGCCTGCGATTTTAGCTTTTGCTGCATCTCTGAACAGCTCTGGCACGGGCGCAGTCAATTCATCTAGAAACTGTTTGTTTTCATCGTTCCATAAATGTCTGCTGTTTTCAATATAGTAATCCTGCCAATCAAGCTCTGATCTGCCGTCCTCTTTTGGTAAACGCTTTAAAAACTTTCGAAACATGAAAAAACCGCCGATTGATAATAAGACTACCATCATGATCACCCAAAACAGAATAAACCATAAAAACCATCCTTCCAGCATCAATCATTCCCCCTTATTCTAACCATATTGTATACGAAGAGAGATTAGAAGAACACAGTAAAAAAAGAATAGAAAAAAGTGATAGACGTCTAGTCAAAAGAGATAGTAGATCATATTCTATTGTATAGTGAATCTGCTATTTGGCCATGGGAGAGTCACTAGAGGGTATTTGACGATAAATGGACGGAAAAAAAGTCACTTTCATAATAGGGGATGAAAGTGACTTTTTATGTTTAGCTGAGAGGAAATTGAAGAGAAAAAGAAGAGCCATCTTCTGTTTCTTTATTGACGGCGACTGTGAGTATTTGATTTTCGCATTCGGCTTGAATGTTTTTGTCATTAAAATAAAAAGGAAGCATCATTTGTTTTTCAAAAGTCTGTCCTGACGATTTGACAGTTAAGATGAACTCGCATCCAGAAAGGGTAACTGTTACTTGTGTAGGCTGTAAAAAAGTCAGATCCGCTTCTATAATATACTGCTGACTTGTTTCATATAAATCAATAGGCAATGTTTCGTCGTACCAGGCGAAGGGGTCTTCAAAAAATTGCCGAAGCCATTCATCCATACTATCGAAATCATTCGCATCGTTGCGTTTTGAATGGTTCATGGAAGCATTCCTCCACATATCAACCTTGCTTTACATCATATGCGGTGGATTATAAATGGGTGAACGCATAAAAAAACAGACACTAAGGTCTGCTTTTCTTACATATCATGGCTTGAGTTGTGCTTTTGTCTTGTATGGTTTCGGTTCTTTACTTTTTTGCTTCCGCTTAGAGGCTCAGGTTGGCCGGGATTGTGTCCTTTAGGGGCGTTTTTATGCATATCTTTACTTGTATTCTTATTGGTCATAAAATGAGAACCTCCTTAAAAGAGTTCGGTGTTATTGATTGGTTTTTCTTTTTTTGTTATTTTGGCGTTCTGCTTCAGTCAGTACAAGCTGGTCGTTTTCAATATAGCCGGCGCCTTTGCCTTGGCTTTTTGCGTCATTCATTCCGTTAATGACGTGATTCGCTTTTCTTTTGACCATCATTATCACCTCAATCATAATATGGCTTCTTTTATTGTGTTATATGAGAGAGCGTAAACAGTAAAAATTACCGGTACATTTTTCTCATAAGTCGAACTTATTGTATTTAATAAAAACATTGATATTTACTTATGTATGATTTTGTTTTAATATGAAATTGTGAGAAAATTGTGATGGAATGTAATGTTCATCTGAGAATGATCTGATCTGAAGGGGGATTTTGGAGAATGGCAAACGAGCAAAAAACTGCAGCAAAAGACGTTTTCCAAGCGAGAAAAACGTTTACTACAAATGGGAAAACATATCATTACTACTCTTTAAAAGCGTTAGAAGATTCAGGTATAGGAAAGGTTTCGAAGCTTCCTTATTCCATCAAAGTTCTTTTAGAATCAGTATTGCGTCAAGTTGACGGCTTCGTTATCAAAAAAGAACACGTGGAAAATTTGGCAAAATGGGGAACTGCCGAATTAAAGGATATCGACGTTCCGTTCAAACCGTCTCGAGTTATTTTACAAGACTTCACAGGGGTTCCGGCAGTAGTAGATCTGGCTTCACTGCGTAAAGCAATGGCAGCTGTCGGCGGAGATCCTGATAAAATCAACCCTGAAATTCCTGTTGATCTCGTTATCGACCACTCTGTACAGGTAGATAAAGCGGGTACAGAAGATGCATTAGCAGTAAATATGGACTTGGAATTCGAAAGAAATGCAGAGCGCTACAAATTTTTAAGCTGGGCAAAGAAAGCGTTTAATAATTATCAGGCAGTGCCGCCTGCAACAGGTATTGTGCACCAGGTCAACCTTGAGTTCTTGGCAAGTGTTGTCCATGCCATTGAAGAAGACGGCGAGCTTGTAACGTATCCTGATACGCTTGTCGGAACAGACTCACACACAACAATGATTAACGGTATCGGTGTTCTCGGCTGGGGTGTCGGTGGAATTGAAGCTGAAGCGGGAATGCTTGGACAGCCTTCTTACTTCCCAGTTCCAGAGGTAATCGGCGCGAAACTTGTCGGCAAGCTTCCAAACGGAACAACAGCTACTGACTTGGCGTTAAAAGTAACACAAGTGCTGCGTGAAAAAGGCGTTGTCGGTAAATTTGTTGAATTCTTCGGACCGGGAATTGCTGAACTGCCGCTTGCAGATCGCGCAACAATTGCGAATATGGCTCCGGAATACGGTGCTACATGCGGATTCTTCCCAGTAGATGAAGAAGCGCTTAACTACCTGCGCCTGACTGGCCGTGATCCTGAACATATTGATGTTGTTGAAGCATACTGCAGAAGCAATGGCTTGTTCTACACTCCAGATGCGGAAGACCCTCAATTTACTGATGTGGTTGAAATTGACCTGTCTCAAATTGAAGCAAACTTATCGGGTCCAAAGCGTCCTCAGGATTTGATCCCGCTATCTGCTATGCAGGAAACGTTTAAAAAGCAATTAGTCAGCCCTGCAGGTAACCAAGGATTCGGTTTAAATGCTGAGGAAGAAAATAAAGAAATTAAGTTTAAACTCCTTAACGGCGAAGAAACAGTTATGAAAACGGGTGCGATCGCCATTGCTGCGATTACAAGCTGTACAAATACATCAAACCCATACGTTCTGATCGGCGCCGGACTGGTAGCGAAAAAAGCGGTTGAGTTAGGGCTTAAGGTGCCTAATTACGTGAAAACGTCACTTGCACCGGGTTCTAAAGTTGTTACAGGATATCTTGTGAATTCAGGCCTTCTTCCATACATGAAAGAGCTTGGCTTTAACCTCGTTGGCTACGGTTGTACAACATGTATCGGGAACTCAGGTCCGCTTTCACCGGAAATCGAAGAAGCGGTTGCGAAAAATGATCTTCTGATTACGTCTGTCCTTTCCGGAAACCGTAACTTTGAAGGACGTATTCACCCGCTTGTTAAAGGCAACTATCTTGCTTCACCGCCGCTTGTTGTGGCATATGCGCTGGCTGGAACGGTAAACATTAACTTGAAAACCGATCCAATCGGTGTGGGCAAGGATGGTCAAAACGTATACTTTAATGATATTTGGCCGTCAATGGACGAAATCAATGCACTTGTTAAGCAAACTGTTACGCCAGAGCTATTCCGCAAAGAGTATGAAACAGTATTTGATGACAACAAGCGCTGGAACGAAATTGAAACAACAGATGAAGCATTATATAAATGGGATAGCGAGTCAACTTACATTCAAAATCCGCCATTCTTCGAAGAAATGTCTGTTGAGCCAGGCAAGGTTGAACCATTAAAAGGTTTGCGTGTTGTCGGTAAATTCGGCGATTCAGTCACAACTGACCATATTTCTCCTGCGGGGGCAATCGGAAAAGATACGCCTGCCGGAAAGTATTTGCAAGAAAAAGGTGTTTCTCCTCGTGACTTTAACTCCTACGGTTCCCGCCGCGGAAACCATGAAGTCATGATGAGAGGAACATTTGCAAACATTCGCATCAAAAACCAAATTGCACCGGGTACAGAAGGCGGATTTACAACGTACTGGCCGACTGGTGAAGTAACATCCATCTATGATGCGTGCATGAAATACAAAGAAGATAAAACTGGTCTTGTCGTATTAGCAGGAAAAGACTATGGTATGGGATCTTCACGTGACTGGGCTGCAAAAGGAACAAACCTTCTCGGCATCAGAACGGTCATTGCAGAGAGCTTCGAAAGAATTCACAGAAGCAATCTTGTATTCATGGGTGTGCTGCCGCTTCAGTTTAAACAAGGTGAAAATGCGGATACACTCGGCTTAACGGGTAAAGAAGTCATTGAGGTAGATGTTGATGAAACAGTTCGTCCTCGTGACCTTGTGACTGTAAGAGCAATCAATGAAGACGGCAATGTAACAACTTTTGAAGCAGTCGTCCGCTTTGATAGTGAAGTTGAAATTGATTACTACCGCCATGGCGGCATCCTTCAAATGGTGCTTCGTGAAAAAATGAAGCAGTCCTGATGAATCAATAGGAAGAGAAGGCATTTCGCTTTCTCTTCTTTTTATGACACAATGTGCTGCGGAGGTGGCATATGCTGAAAAAATGGCTCGCAGGGATCCTGCTTATCATGCTTGCTGGTTATACGGGATGGAATTTATATCAAACATACAGCAAAAAAGAAGTCGGAATTCAAGAGGGGAAACAAGCACCTGATTTTTCTTTGAAAACGCTGTCAGGAGAGAAAAGCTCTTTACAGGATGCAAAAGGCAAAAAAGTGCTGCTCAATTTTTGGGCAACTTGGTGTAAGCCGTGCCGTCAGGAAATGCCTGCGATGGAAAAGCTGCAAAAAGAGTACGCCGACAAACTTGCGGTTGTTGCGGTAAATTTCACTTCAGCTGAGAAAAGTGAGAAACAGGTCCGTGCGTTTGCTGATACGTATGATTTAACGTTCCCCATTCTGATTGATAAAAAAGGGATCAATGCTGACTATAACGTGATGTCATATCCAACGACATATATCTTAGATGAAAAAGGTGTTATCCAAGACATACATGTTGGCACCATGACAAAAAAAGAAATGGAACAAAAACTGGATCTTGATTAGATTCAGTTTTTTTTTATGCTCAGATATGCTTACAAGTTTTCAGAATTGGAAAAAATAAAAGAATATGCGGAGGTGAGAAGCGTGAAGAAGATGAGAAAACGTTCTTTTCATGAGCTCGTCATGGAAAACAAAAAAGAGCTGATGACCAATACAGAGTATTTAAATCAGCTTGAGGAAAAGCTTGAACAGCGATTTAAGCAAAAATAACCTTTAATTTGTATTCATGTTTACCCCTCCTTTTGAGAAACCTATCTGTTGAGGAGGGATAAACATGGGAAACAACAAGAAAAACGGTCAGCCTCAATATGCTCCAAGCCACTTGGGTACAAAGCCTGTAAAATATAAAGCCAATAAAGGGGAAAAAATGCATGATACTTCAGGACAGCGGCCGATTATCATGCAGACAAAAGGCGAGTAGCGAAAATTCGAGTTTATTTCTAGGAGGTACATCCGAATGACAAAGAACCAAAATCAATATCAGCAGCCTAATCCTGATGATCGTTCTGACAATGTGGAAAAATTGCAGGATATGGTTCAAAATACAATTGAAAATATAGAAGAAGCAGAAGCATCAATGGAGTTTGCTTCAGGAGAAGATAAACAGCGTATCAAAGAAAAAAATGCAAGGCGCGAACAGAGCATTGAAGCGTTTCGTAATGAAATACAGGACGAATCTGCAGCGAGACAAAACGGATACCGTTCTTAAAAAACCAGGGAAACCTGGTTTTTTTCTTTCTGATTTGATTATGGTAAAATGGGGCTAAATTGACGTTAAGGGAGCAGAGTAATCTTGCATGTATCAAAAAAAGAAATAGAAGTGCGTTATGCAGAAACAGATCAAATGGGGATTGTCTATCACGCAAATTATCTTGTGTGGATGGAGGTCGGCAGAACGGCCTTGATTAAGGACTTAGGCTTTTTATATAGTGATATGGAAAAAAAAGGCATTCTGTCCCCAGTCGTTGATATCAATATTTCCTATAAAAAGCCGCTTCATTACGGAGAAACCGCGGTTGTACATACATGGATAGAGGAATATAACGGCTTTAAAACCGTCTATGGTTATCACATTTATAATCCGGCCGGTGAGCTTTCCATCAAAGCCACCTCATCTCATATTTGTGTGGATAAAGAAAGCTTTAAGCCAATTCAATTCCGCAAAGCTTTTCCTGATTGGCACACATCATATGAAAAGGCCAAAAAATAGGGAAGTGAATGGGATATGGCGTTTGGTGTGAAACGGGAGGAACTTAACCGGTGGAAACAAGCAGTGAAAAGAGGAGAAATCGCATTTTTAACACATTACTGGCTGGATGACCGATTTCCAGAAGCAAAGACTGTGACAAAAGCCGGATGTGCAGACATTGATAAGCTGGTTCAGTGGGGAGCGGCGTACGGGTTAAAAAAAGAATGGATCCATAAGAAAAGTGAATTTCCTCACTTTGATCTGCTGGGTGAAACACAAAAATATGTTTTGGAACAAGAAAACCTAACCGATCATCTTATACGATTTCATTTGTAAAAAAAGAACGCACATGAAGTGCGTTCTTTTTTATTGGTATTCAAAAACCGGTTCATCAGCGTCTTCTGAATAGCTGACGAGAAGGTCGTGGTTATCGAAGTACCATAAATCACTTTCTTCAATAAAGAAGGTAATGCCGTCAGCTTCTGCAGTGACTCCAGCCTCTTGTGGGGCATCTTTCGCTACACCGAGAGAAAAACCCTTTTGAACGTTGCTGCAGCCTCCATAGCGGACGAAAAAGCGAACCTGGTCTCCGCTTTCCAAATCGAGTTCTTCTTTATACCAGTTCAATGCGTCTTCGTTAATTGTCATATTCATAACAGAACACCCCTTTGTTCTTCATTTGAATTTTCTCTATTATAAACGTATTAGGCTATTCTGTGTCAAAAGAGAAGTTTTTTAAGCTTATAACCATTTTACTTTAGGTTCTGTTTTATTGATAATTCGTTTAATGTTCGCTCGGTGTCTGTATATCACAAAAATAGTGAGCAGGGTAACGACAATCAATAAATACGTATCATGGACAAAGAAACTATATATAACAGTATAGATCCCTGTTAACATCGATGAGAGAGAAACAAATTTAGTCAAGTATAAAAAGATGAAGAATACCGCAACCATCGTGATAAATAACAGGGGTGCGTAAAATAGCAAAACGCCTCCTGATGTCGCCACGGCTTTACCGCCTTTAAATTTGGCGAAGATGGGAAACACGTGGCCTAAAACCGCAAAGACTCCTGCAAGAAGCGGGTGAATATCAACATGCATGAGAAAAGGCAATGCAGTTGCCAGTGTCCCTTTCAAAATATCTCCGGCTATGACGACCGAACCAGCTTTTACACCCAATGTACGGAATGCATTGGTAGCGCCTAAGTTGCCGCTTCCGTGCTCCCGAATATCAATTCCCTTGGCAAGCTTGCCCACAATTAAGCCAGACGGAATGCTGCCTATCAAGTAGGCCAAAATAATCAATAAAGCAATTAACATCTACATTTCTCCTTTTTCAAATTCCCTTCTTTTTATTTTAACATGAGATGTCATGATCTGATGATAAGTTTTTTTGTAAAGTTTGCTTACAAATCCAATCAAACATGCATCATATTTTGATTTCTCCTGTTTTGATCGTGTAAAATAAGTGGAAAAGGAGTGACACACGATGCAAAATCCTTCTAAAGCGGAAATTAAAGAGATTCTTCAAAGAAGCAAACGTATAGCGGTAGTAGGGCTTTCAGACCGTCCGGATAGAACGTCACATATGGTTTCAAAAGCAATGCAGGACGCGGGTTATGAAATTATCCCTGTGAACCCTACAATTGATGAGGCGCTAGGTATCAAAGCCGTTTCATCTTTAAAAGAGATAGACGGTCCGATTGACATCGTAAATGTATTCCGGCGATCAGAACAGCTTCCTGGAGTGGCGGAAGAGTTTTTAGAGACAGATGCGCCAGTATTTTGGGCACAGCAAGGGCTAGTTAATGAGGAAGCATACCAGATGCTAAAAGAAAAAGGCAGAACGGTTATCATGGATCTGTGCATAAAAGTGGCACACGCTGTAACAAAATAGGTGCAGAACTGCAAAAATCCTTGTAAATTCAAGGATTTTTGCTTTTTAATTTTAAGATATTGTTTGCGTATTACGGTGAAACAGATACAATAAAGCTTGAACAGCTTTTTTTGAATACCTTGTCCAGCTGGGTTTCGGCCGTTCGATTTGCGAAGGTCTGCTGCTTTATATATAATAAACAAACATACGTTCTCATAGTGTAAAAACAGCACTAGCCGATGTTTTGAGAAGAACTGATTCGTTAGCTCTATGTTGCGATTGCAAACATATTGGTTATAATGAGGAGTCCAAGGCAGTACTGGCTCGAGGCGAGGTTTATAAAAAATATCTTATATACAAATGATGTGTAACACTGAAAAGAGAAAGACAATGTTAGTTTTTGAAAGGGGTTTGTACGTTTGGCTAGAAAACAGCAATTTGATTACAACGAAGATGCCATACAGGTGCTCGAAGGCCTTGAGGCTGTCAGGAAAAGGCCGGGTATGTATATTGGCTCTACTGACGCGCGGGGTTTGCACCACTTGGTTTATGAAATTGTAGATAACTCTGTCGACGAGGTGCTTGCCGGCCATGGAGATCACATAATCGTCAAAATACATAAAGACAATAGTATTTCTGTACAGGATAGAGGCCGCGGCATGCCGACCGGAATGCATAAGCTCGGCAAACCAACCCCTGAAGTGATTTTAACGGTGCTTCATGCCGGAGGAAAATTCGGCCAAGGCGGCTATAAGACAAGCGGCGGGCTCCACGGAGTTGGTGCATCAGTCGTGAATGCTTTATCTGAATGGCTGACGGTTACCATTGAGCGGGACGGTTTTGTCTATCAGCAGCGATTTGAAAATGGAGGAAAACCGGTTACATCTCTCGAAAAGATCGGCAAAACAAAAAAGACGGGAACTCTTACACACTTTAAGCCAGATCCAACGATGTTCAGCACAACCACTTATAATTTTGAAACGCTCTCTGAGCGCTTAAGAGAGTCTGCGTTTTTGTTAAAAGGATTGAAAATTGAGCTGATTGATGAACGCAATGACCAGCATGAGGTCTTTTATTATGAAAACGGCATAGAAGCGTTTGTTGCTTATTTAAATGAAGAAAAAGACGTCTTGTCTGAAGTGGTCTCGTTTGAGGGTGAGCATCATTCTATAGAAGTGGACTTTGCGTTCCAGTTTAACGATGGTTATTCTGAAAATATTTTGTCGTTTGTCAACAATGTCAGAACAAAAGACGGCGGGACACATGAGTCAGGTGCAAAAACTGCGATGACGCGTGCTTTTAATGAATATGCGCGAAAAGTGGCTTTGCTGAAAGAAAAGGATAAGAACCTTGAAGGCACCGATATAAGGGAAGGGCTTTCAGCCATTATTTCTGTCCGCATACCTGAGGAGCTTCTTCAATTTGAGGGACAAACAAAAGGAAAGCTCGGTACCAGTGAAGCAAGATCAGCGGTGGATGCGATTGTTTCAGAGCAGCTTGCTTACTTTTTAGAGGAAAATCGGGACACCGCAACGCTTCTTGTCAAAAAAGCAATCAAGGCGAGCCAGGCGCGCGAAGCGGCACGCAAAGCCCGTGAAGAAGCAAGAAGCGGCAAAAAACGAAAAAAATCAGAAGCGACTTTAAGCGGAAAGCTGACGCCTGCGGGTTCAAGAAACCCGGCAAAAAATGAATTGTATCTCGTTGAGGGAGATTCAGCAGGCGGGTCAGCCAAGCAGGGACGAGACCGCAGATTCCAGGCGGTTCTGCCTTTACGCGGTAAAGTCATTAATACAGAAAAAGCTAAGCTTGCTGATATCTTTAAAAATGAAGAGATCAATACGATCATTCATGCGATCGGCGGGGGAGTCGGGGCAGATTTCTCAATCGATGACATCAACTACGACAAAATCATCATTATGACCGATGCCGATACTGACGGCGCCCATATTCAAGTGCTGCTTCTTACCTTTTTCTATCGCTATATGAAACCGCTCATTGAGCATGGCAAGGTGTTCATTGCGCTGCCACCTTTATATAAGGTCAGTAAAGGAAGCGGGAAGAAGGAAATCATTGAATATGCATGGTCTGATGAAGAGATGGGTGATGTCCTGAAAAAAGTCGGCAAAGGCTATACCATTCAACGATATAAGGGTCTTGGAGAGATGAACGCAGACCAGTTGTGGGAAACGACGATGAATCCGGAGTCCCGCACACTTGTTAGGGTCAAAATTGACGATGCGGCACGTGTAGAAAGACGTGTGACGACGTTAATGGGAGACAAAGTAGAGCCGCGCAGAAAGTGGATTGAGAAAAACGTCGCTTTTGGCTTAGATGAAGAAAGCAATATCTTAGAAAATGAAAACTTATCGGTCGCTGAGGAGGTTTAATGATTGTCACAGCCAGAATTATTTCATGATTTACCATTAGAAGAGGTGATCGGCGACCGTTTTGGACGCTACAGTAAATATATTATTCAAGACAGGGCGCTGCCCGATGCAAGAGACGGATTAAAGCCGGTACAGCGCAGAATTCTGTATGCGATGCATACAGATGGAAACACGTTTGATAAAAACTTCAGAAAAGCGGCCAAAACGGTCGGTAACGTCATCGGTAACTATCATCCGCACGGTGACAGCTCGGTTTATGAAGCAATGGTGCGGATGAGCCAGGATTGGAAAGTTCGTAATGTGTTAATCGAAATGCATGGAAACAATGGAAGCATCGACGGAGATCCCCCGGCAGCCATGCGTTATACAGAGGCACGATTATCTCCGATTGCATCTGAGCTTCTTCGGGATATTGACAAAAACACGGTTGAATTTGTGCCGAACTTCGATGATACAAGCAAGGAGCCTGTCGTACTCCCGGCGATGTTTCCTAACCTATTGGTCAACGGATCTACCGGGATTTCAGCAGGATACGCGACCGACATTCCCCCTCATCATCTGGGAGAAGTCATTGATGCTGTCATTAAGCGTATTCAAATGCCTTCTTGCTCTGTTGACGAACTCATGGAAGTTATTAAAGGGCCTGATTTTCCGACAGGCGGTATTATTCAGGGCGTTGACGGGATAAGAAAAGCTTACGAAACCGGAAAAGGAAAAATCATTATCCGCGGAAAGGCTGAAATTGAAACAATCAGAGGCGGACGAGAACAAATTGTCATTACTGAAATTCCATTTGAAGTAAATAAAGCAAACCTTGTAAAAAAAATGGACGAGTTCCGTATTGATAAAAAGGTTGAAGGCATCTCAGAGGTTCGTGATGAAACGGATCGAACAGGGCTGAGAGTGGTCATTGAACTGAAAAAAGAAGCTGATGCCAAAGGCATTTTGAATTTCTTATATAAAAATACTGATTTGCAGATCACATATAACTTCAATATGGTGGCTATCCATAACCGCCGTCCGATGCTGATGAGCCTGCCGTCTATTTTGGATGCATATATCGGACACCAAAAGGAAGTTGTCACAAACCGGTCCATTTACGAGCTTCAAAAAGCAAAAGACAGACATCATATCGTAGAAGGGCTCATGAAAGCTTTGTCTATTTTGGATGAAGTGATTGCAACAATCCGTTCTTCTAGCGATAAACGTGACGCTAAAAACAATTTGATCGCGAAATATGAATTTACAGAGCCTCAGGCTGAAGCCATCGTGTCATTGCAGCTATATCGTTTAACCAATACCGATATCACAGCGCTTAAGGAAGAGGCAGAAGAGCTCGGTAAAAAAATTGAAGAGCTCGAATCTATTCTGAGCAATGATAAAAAACTGCTAAAAGTGATTACAAACAGCTTAAAAGCACTGAAAAAGAAATATGCAGATACGAGACGCTCCGTGATTGAAGAAAAAATTGAAGAAATTAAAATCAATCTCGAAGTCATGGTTGCATCTGAGGATGTATATGTAACCGTTACGAAGGATGGTTACCTAAAACGGACGAGCCAGCGCTCATTTGCCGCTTCCAACGGTCAGGACTTCGGAATGAAAGATACGGACAGGATGCTGCATCAGTTTGAAATGAATACGACAGACGTGCTGCTGCTCTTTACGAACAAAGGAAGCTACATCTATTGTCCTGTTCACCAGCTGCCTGATATCAGATGGAAGGACATGGGCCAGCATTTTTCAAATCTAATCACTATTGACCGTGATGAAACGATTGTAAAGGCTATACCGATAAAAGAATTTGATCCGTCGGCATATCTTCTATTCTTTACGAAAAACGGTATGGTGAAAAAGACAGAGCTCACTCATTATAAAGCACAGCGTTATTCTAAGGCACTTGTAGCCTTAAATCTGAAGGGTGAAGATGAACTGATTGATGTACATGTAACAAATGGGGAAAGCCAGATCTTTATGGCCACTCACTTAGGGTATGGTCTATGGTTTGGAGAAGACGAAGTGAATGTAGTTGGCGCGCGTGCGGCAGGTGTCAAAGGGATTAACTTAAAAGAGGATGACTTTGTTGTCTCCGGTGAGATTCTTCAGCAATCTGATTCAATTGTCTTGTTCACACAGCGGGGAGCGGTTAAACGCATGAGTCTTTCTGAGTTCGAGAAGACATCCCGTGCAAAACGCGGTGTCGTAATGCTAAGGGAACTGAAAAAGAATCCTCACCGTGTTGTAGCACTGTTCGCTTGCGGTCTTGAACAGCGACTAATGGCAGAAACAGAAAAAGGCGACAGAAAAGAACTGCAGACAAAAGAGTTGCGGACAAACGACAGATACAGCAATGGCTCTTTCTTTTTTGATGAAGAGGAATCAGGCAAGGTTACAGCTGTTTGGCGCCTTCATACAGAACAATAATAAAAAACCCGCTCATACTATATGAGCGGGTTTCGTTTGTTTTTATCAGCTTTCATGGTTGGTGAATAGATCTGTTACAGCATGAATGACTTCAATCCCCTGCCATACAAATAAATTCAGCGCTGTGAAAGAAAATAAGCCTAAAATCACCATTCTTAAGATAAACAACATGTTTAACAGCCTCCTCATATTTTCGTTACATAATCGGGTGATGTTGAACATGAAGTTTGCCGAAATAAGACGATTGATAAAATTTGGCCAGTATAAAGCTTTTTTTCCGCTGACGTCTGCGGGAGTATCCCGTACTTTTGCTTTCAGCGGTCAGCAGCAGAACAGCCATTGCCCATAAAGCGGTCAGCGTAAATGCCCCTGTGATGGATTTCTTCTCATCATCAGCATTTTGGCCGGCTTTCATCTCATGCATTTCCTGCTGGTCGGCTACGGCTTTATAATGATGGCCGATATCAAAGGCGTGGGGAATTGAGAACAAATGAAAACTGGCAATCGCCAAGAATAAGATGGACGCTTTCAATATCGTTACTTTTTTCAAATGATCTCCCCCTCCTTTAATATTACTGAATATTTTTATAATAATACCCCAATCCATCCTAAAAGTAAACGTGATTTATTAAATTTAAAAATAAATTTAACCTTGTTAAGTATATATCTTTTTGCTTATTTTTGAAAGAGAAAACTTCTTTTATTAGCGTATGTATACCCGGTTTATGGTGTGAATAAAAACATATTTTAAATGATATGTTTGTTGTTTAGGGTTTATTACTTTATTTATGTGCTAAATCAAAGAGAAAGGCAAGAGAATGGGAAGAAATGATTACATTGTTAATAGGGCACTCTTTTTTAAAAGCCAGCTTGCAAGGAATGTTTTTATTCGTAGGAAAATAATAGAGAAGGGGTCGACAGAGTAACATCTGGCTATGACAATATTCTTCTCGAAAAAACTTCCTAATTCGTCATATTGTGATATAATAAAACTCGTTATGTTAAAAAATCTAACATCAAAATCGAATTCGTATTGAATTGATGAAAACGGGAGGTAAATATGGAGTCTTTTTTCAATAGTTTGATTAATATTCCAAGTGATTTCATCTGGAAATACCTATTTTATATTTTAATAGGGCTTGGATTATTTTTTACCATACGTTTTGGTTTTATCCAATTCCGTTATTTTATTGAAATGTTCAGAATAGTAGGGGAGAAGCCGGAAGGAAATAAAGGTGTTTCATCTATGCAGGCATTCTTTATTTCGGCCGCATCCCGAGTCGGTACAGGGAATTTGACTGGTGTAGCCTTAGCAATTGCGACAGGCGGACCAGGCGCTGTATTTTGGATGTGGGTAGTAGCTGCAGTAGGTATGGCTTCAAGCTTTGTTGAGAGTACGTTAGCGCAGCTTTATAAGGTGAGAGACGGGGAGGATTTCCGCGGAGGCCCGGCTTACTACATTCAAAAGGGTCTTGGAGCCAGATGGCTTGGCATCGTTTTTGCAATCTTAATTACCGTCTCATTCGGCTTGATTTTTAACGCTGTTCAAACAAATACAATTGCTGGAGCATTGGATGGCGCATTCCATGTGAATAAAATAGTTGTAGCCATAGTTCTGGCGGTTTTAACTGCGTTTATCATTTTCGGCGGTTTAAAACGTGTTGTCGCTGTTTCACAGCTAATTGTGCCGGTTATGGCAGGCATTTATATTCTTATCGCTTTATTTGTTGTCATCACGAATATTACGGCTTTCCCTGGCGTTATCGCTACAATTGTTAAAAATGCTTTAGGTTTTGAACAAGTCGTCGGCGGCGGAATAGGCGGCATCATCGTTATCGGTGCGCAACGCGGACTTTTTTCAAACGAAGCAGGAATGGGGAGCGCACCAAACGCGGCTGCGACGGCTCATGTATCCCATCCGGCAAAGCAAGGCTTTATTCAAACATTAGGCGTATTTTTCGATACATTTATCATATGTACGTCCACAGCATTTATTATTTTGCTGTACAGTGTAACGCCAAAAGGCGACGGCATCCAAGTCACACAGGCTGCTCTTAACCATCATATTGGAGGCTGGGCGCCGACTTTCATCGCAGTCGCAATGTTCTTGTTTGCATTCAGTTCAGTTGTCGGCAACTATTATTATGGCGAGACAAACATTGAATTTATTAAAACAAGCAAAACATGGCTGAACATTTACCGTATCGCTGTAATTGCTATGGTTGTGTATGGATCTTTATCAGGCTTCCAAATCGTTTGGGATATGGCGGACCTCTTTATGGGTATCATGGCGCTGATCAACTTAATTGTGATTACGCTGCTGTCAAACGTTGCTTACAAAGTGTATAAAGATTACGCGAAACAGCGTAAGCAAGGACTTGATCCTGTGTTTAAAGCGAAAAACATCCCAGGGCTGAAAAACGCTGAAACATGGGAAGATGAGAAACAAGAAGCATAATATAAATATAAAACAAAGCTGCATTCAATAGTTGAATGCAGCTTTTTCATTATTGGAAATAAATTTAATTTTTCGACTCGAATGAAAAATGACGTGTAAAGTCCCAATTCAGTCCAGTTTTCTTTGTTCTATATGTGTCATGTGTGTCTTATTCAATGGAGATAGAGTAAATTGACAGGCTTTTAAACCTCCCAAAAACAAGAAATTAGGTTGATAGACAATCATGAGAAAGATTTTTACAATGAGTTCGTGCTCATAAGAAGTGGAGAGCCAAAATGATGCGAAGGAGGAAAAGATCAGATATGAAACGGTCAATCTCGATTTTTATTACGTGTTTATTGATTACGTTATTGACAATGGGCGGCATGCTGGCTTCGCCGGCATCAGCAGCAGGGACAAAAACGCCAGTAGCCAAGAATGGCCAGCTTAGCATAAAAGGTACACAGCTCGTTAACCGAGACGGTAAAGCGGTACAGCTGAAGGGGATCAGTTCACACGGATTGCAATGGTATGGAGAATATGTCAATAAAGACAGCTTAAAATGGCTGAGGGACGATTGGGGTATCACCGTTTTCCGTGCAGCGATGTATACAGCAGATGGCGGTTATATTGACAACCCGTCCGTGAAAAATAAAGTAAAAGAAGCGGTTGAAGCGGCAAA
The DNA here is from genome assembly GCF_000978495.1 of Bacillus sp. LM 4-2. Taxonomy (NCBI): domain Bacteria; kingdom Bacillati; phylum Bacillota; class Bacilli; order Caryophanales; family Bacillaceae; genus Bacillus; species Bacillus sp. LM 4-2. Next base: position 1,915,846 of record NZ_CP011101.1, read on the forward strand.
AGAGCTTGGGATATATGTCATCATTGACTGGCATATCTTAAATGACGGTAATCCAAACCATAATAAAGAGAAGGCAAAAGAATTCTTCAAGGAAATGTCAAGTCTTTACGGAAACACGCCAAACGTCATTTATGAAATTGCAAACGAACCAAACGGTGATGTGAACTGGAAGCGTGATATTAAACCCTATGCGGAAGAAGTGATTTCCGTTATCCGCAAAAATGATCCAGACAACATCATCATTGTCGGAACCGGTACATGGAGCCAGGATGTAAATGATGCTGCCGATGACCAGCTAAAAGATGCAAACGTTATGTACGCACTTCATTTTTATGCCGGCACACACGGCCAGTTTTTACGGGATAAAGCAAACTATGCACTCAGCAAAGGAGCGCCTATTTTTGTGACAGAATGGGGGACAAGTGATGCTTCCGGAAATGGCGGTGTATTCCTTGATCAATCGCGGGAATGGCTGAAATATCTCGATAGCAAGACCATTAGCTGGGTGAACTGGAATCTTTCTGATAAGCAGGAATCATCCTCAGCTTTAAAGCCGGGGGCATCTAAAACAGGCGGCTGGCAGTTGTCAGATTTATCTGCTTCAGGAACATTCGTTAGAGAAAACATTCTCGGCACCAAAGATTCGACGAAGGACATTCCTGAAACGCCAGCAAAAGATAAACCCACACAGGAAAACGGTATTTCTGTACAATACAGAGCAGGGGATGGGAGTATGAACAGCAACCAAATCCGTCCGCAGCTTCAAATAAAAAATAACGGCAATACCACGGTTGATTTAAAAGATGTCACTGCCCGTTACTGGTATAAAGCGAAAAACAAAGGCCAAAATTTTGACTGTGACTACGCGCAGATTGGATGCGGCAATGTGACACACAAGTTTGTGACGTTGCATAAACCAAAGCAAGGTGCAGATACCTATCTGGAACTTGGGTTTAAAAACGGAACGCTGGCACCGGGAGCAAGCACAGGGAATATTCAGCTCCGTCTTCACAATGATGACTGGAGCAATTATGCACAAAGCGGCGATTATTCCTTTTTTAAATCAAATACGTTTAAAACAACGAAAAAAATCACATTATATGATCAAGGAAAACTGATTTGGGGAACAGAACCAAATTAGTTAAGCTTTTTTTGGCGGACATCAGTAACGATGTCCGTTTTTATCATCTAATAGGAGGTTTGCGTTGTGGATGAAATACTGAAACAGTATATGGTGCTGTACAAAGAAATGAGTAATATGATAAATGGTCCCGACTATCCAGGTAAGGAAAAAGACATCCAGCATCAAAAAGATCAGATCGAAGTTTACGAAAAACAGCTGCAGCAAGGATTTTCTACAGATTATGACTATGATGTGTTTGCTGATTCTGTTATCAAATGCGCATATGGCGATATGACGCTGGAAGATTTAGAAGCAGTTTATTATGGATTGACAACACCATTTTTTTGATTTGTCATTCAGCAGTAAAATTTCAAAATTTCAATTTCTGTCTCACTAACTTAAGTATACTTTGATATTGAGACAGAAATTTATTTATTTTGTTTACTTCCTAGAATATATATTATGTAAACTAGAAAAGATGAAGATTAAAGCTTTGCTGTTTTTGTGTACATCCTTTCTTCTTCCTTCCTGTAATTCAGCAACAAAATAAAAAAGCGATTTCCCAATCGGAAAATCGCCAATTCAGACACTCTATTATTTATGTGTGTCTTTGTGCTCTTAACGATTTACAACAAATGTTGTTACGCTTTGAGCTGGAAGATGGGCCCAAAAATGATTGCCTGTTACAGTGAGATTCGTTCCAGGTTGTAGATTGCTGCTGCTGCTCGTGATCCATCTAGATACGTTTGAAGCAGATCCATTCTGCAAAACAAAGTTTTGGTTGACCCCTGTGTTGCTTTTATTGATAGCAACAATAACGACCTTGTTGTCACCTTTATAGGCTGACACGTAAACGTTCGCATTAGGGTTTTTCGTTGCATCAATCCTTACATAGCCGGGACGCACAAACTTTGAGAAATGAGCCATATTGTAGCCGCGTTTGCTGATCGTACCATCTTCTTTCATAGGTCCATATGATCTTCGGATGTACCACCATACATAAGCTTGAAAGTCCCCCTCTACCATCGCATTGTGAATATGCTGTGAAACATCCAATGCCTCAGGCCATCGATCCGCCGAGTTGGTATCACTGTTTGGATAGTATACTTCCGTCATCCAAAGGTCCTTCCCCGCTCCTTTTTGTTTGAAAAGAGGATAAGGGAATTGGCTGACCTGGGTGCCGTACAGGTGAGTTCCGAGAATATCCATATTGGCAAGAGCCTGCGGATCGTTCAAGATCGGGTCCGACAAATTCTTCAAGTATTGAAATGACTCAGGCGCAATGACGCGGGCATTGATCGAGCCGGCGTTTTCTCTCATAAAGCGAAGTATTTCTTGCGGCGTCCACCACGTCCACTCGTGAGCGTAATCAGGCTCGTTTTGGACCGAAATCGCGTAAAGATTCACACCATTATTCTTCATGAAGGTAACAAAATCGTTAAGATGCTGCGCGTATGCTGCGTACTTGTTGTATTTCAGCCGCTTAGCTGATGTGTCACCATTCCGATTGAAGGTCTCAACCATATCACTTGGAGGATTCCAGGGAGATGCAAAAACGATTGCCCCATGTTTGACCGCACTCTTGGCAGTCTCCACCTCTTTATACCAATTATTTCGATTTTCATCTACATGAATTCTTAAGATTGAAAATCCTAACTGGTTCTGTCCATTGCCAAAAGCAGTTTCTCTTTGAGCTGCTGTAAGATCCCCAGCCCAAGCCGGATGATTCATCCCTCCAAAACCGCGAATCACTTGTTTCTCTGCAGATACATTAACTGTTACATCACTTGCTGCCAAAACTTCAGTAGCGCCTGGCCCTAACATGACTGACAGCATAGTGAAACATACTAATAGTACACAAATTGTTTTTTTTATGCGTGGAATCATTTATTCCTCTCCTTCGTCATGTGTCTTTTACGGTATTAAAAAATCTGCATGGCATATCCATAATGGCGGGCTGTTCCGGTGCTGGCCCGTACTTCACCCGCCTCGTTTTTAAGCGGTCCCATTACGAGTCCTATCTTTGCGTAAACTGCCAGTAATCAAAATTAAACAAGTTTCCTGTACCTGTTCCAGTAAATACAAAGAATACTTTGTGCACACCGGTTGCCCCGCTTACTGCAGTTTCTATTTCTCTCCACGTTTGCGCTCCGCCTGTGGAAGGTACATTCAGAGTTCCAACAAGCTTACCGTCTGCACTGTCGAGGCGCACTTCTATTTTCCCGCCTGAAGTGGATGCTACATTTGCTTTAAATGACCTGGCACCGCCCGCTCCGAAGTCTGCATTTCCTACAGCAATCCAGTCTCCATTTTGAATGCTTGTTACATGCTGATTATTTACTGGCCCGCCGGGTGCTGTGGACTTCTCTGTCAAAATGCGTCCATTCCAAGCAAACGTTTCAGCTTCTACCCGGTTATAAGGATTCAAATTGGAAAGCTGTGTTACACCTGCATAATTTGCTGCTACCTCTTGGATGGATCCATCTGGGTTATGCACCAGCTTATTAATATGGGGAGAACGGTATCCTTTGCCGGCCCCGAACAGAGCGGAACTGACAGTTTGCGCGTGGTACACCACATACCACTCGTTTTTAAAATTGAAAACAGCATGATGGTTGTTTCCGCCGCCTCCGAAAAATGCACCCGGATTTTTCAGGAAATGCCCTCTATATGTAAAGGGGCCCATGGGACTTGAACTTGTCATGTAGCCGATCTCACCCGGGGGTTTATCGGCCGGATGCGTGCCGCCGAAATTGATGCAATAGGAATAGTAATATGTTCCGTTATACTTGTGCAATCCCGAATCTTCAAACATGAAAGGCGCATCAATTGTAGATGCACTTCCAACAACACTCGTCATATCAGGCCCTAATTTTATGACTCTAGCCGTTTTAGGATTGGCCCATTGTGCCTGCGTTGGATTTGAACCGCCAGGAACGCCTCCCCCTGCATACAGGTAACCGGTTCCGTCATCATCTACAAATACTGCCGGATCAAAAAGCCATACAACACCAGACATTCCTGGCGTACTTGGCGTTACGAGCGGTTTTCCGATTGGGTCGGTCCATGGACCAATCGGGCTGTCTGCGGTGAGAACCCCGATACCTCCGCCGCTGTTTGCGAAATAAAGGAAGAATTTATCCTTGCCATTGATTTTTTTAACTGCGATTGACGGTGCCCATGACGCACCTGCCCATTTTGCAATTCCACGGCCTCCATTAGCTCCATTGGCACCTGCTACCGGAATGGCTCCGTGGTCTGTCCAGTTCACCATATCCGCTGAAGATATGACGAATACTCTATTCAAATTGGCAAATGAATTATCTTTAATCGTTCCGTTGCTATTATATTCATAGTCATCACTTGACATATAAATGTAGACTCTTCCGTTATAGGTCAGCGCAATCGGATCTGCTCCTAAATGATGGTCGATAAGCGGGTTTGAATTCCCTATATGTTTTGCAATTGTAGTACTTGTGGCAGCATACGCAGACTTCCCAGATAAGCAGCTCAATAATAAAACTAGAATCCATAAACATACGCTACACTTTTTCCTCATCACTTCACATCCTCCTTTTTCCTTAAAATGGGGGATTTTCTTTTGGAATTTGATGACAACAGGTCACGAAGATTGCACGCATAAAGTAGCCGGAAGCTGTTTAGCAATGTTCCCAGTTGTTCTGAAAGCTCATCTTCATGTGTCTCCATTCTCTCTTTTCTTCGAGGAGATCGCACCACTCCTTCAAAATTGTTCAAAAAAACTTCCCCATTCCTAGCGACCATTGTCCAGAAAATAAAAAGACAGGATTGTTCATGGCCTCCCACTAATCACATTGAACGGAGATTACATCATTATCCAATATATCCCTTTATCTAACATCCTACATCATTAAAAAAATTGTGTATAGAAACTTTTGGAGGAGTTAGTGTTCGATTCTACAAAGGAACTGGATACATTTATTCATTGATAAGATGGGGCTAACACTCCTTTTATATTTTTATGTAAAGATAGTTTTCAGACACAAAAAAACAGCCGTCAATGCGGCTGTTTTTTCAAGAGTATAAGAACTATTGAGCGGTATACCCGCTTTTTCATGTTTTGTTCATATTTTATTAATTGTTTATTCAACACTGTCCGCTATAGTAATCCATATCAACAAATATGACTGCCACTCGCATCTTTTATGAAGGGAGGTTCGTTACGCTGAAAGAAAAAATAAAGACATTAGGCCGTTTTTGCACCGTAGGCGTCGGCAATACGCTGATAGATTTTGGTGTCTTCTTTCTTCTTACCGCTTGTCATGTCTCTTATCTGCCGGCGCAGATCTGCTCCTATACTGCAGGTATCGTCAACAGCTATGTGTGGAACCGGAATTGGACGTTTTGTGTGAAAGGTAAGGCTGACGGGAAAGAGATCGTGCGTTTTCTCATGATTAATATTGCCGCGTCGGGGATCACCTTTTTGCTGCTTTATTTGTTTCAAAATTGCGGCTGCTCGCTTTTGGTGAGTAAGCTCGCCGCCACTATCGGCGGAATGATGATGAATTTTATCGGAAACCGAATCTGGGTATTTGGAGATTCGCTGAAAAACATACAGGATCAGGAGTGAAGATGAATGAGAAAAAAAGTGAGAAAAGCGGTTATACCCGCAGCGGGTTTAGGAACGAGATTTCTGCCGGCGACAAAGGCGCAGCCTAAAGAAATGCTCCCAATCGTCGACAAACCAGCAATCCAATATATTGTAGAAGAGGCCGCAGAGTCAGGAATTGAAGATATACTGATTATTACAGGGAGAAACAAACGCTCGATTGAAGATCATTTTGATCGGTCGGCGGAATTGGAATTCAATCTCCGGGAAAAAGGCAAGACGGAGACACTTAAGGAAATGCAGCAGATTGCCGATTTGGCCAACATTCATTACATCCGCCAGAAAGAACCGCTCGGATTAGGCCATGCGGTGCTGTGTGCGGAGCATTTTATCGGAGATGAGCCTTTTGCCGTTCTCTTAGGTGATGATATTATGGTGTCTGAAACACCGGCTCTTCGGCAATTAATGGATGTATATGACGTTTATGGCACAGAGGTTGTCGGTGTACAGTCAGTTCTCCCTGAGGATGTCAGCAAATATGGTATTATAAATACATCAGGGTCTCAAGGGCATGTATACGAAGTGAACGATTTAGTGGAAAAGCCTTCTCCTGAAGAAGCACCTTCGGAAATCGCAGTGATGGGACGTTATGTGCTGAATTCTTCGATCTTCTCCGTTTTGAAGACAATTGGCAGAGGCGCGGGCAACGAAATTCAGCTGACAGATGCGCTTCGTGAGGTTTGCCGTAAGGAGCCGATCCACGCCCGGCTGCTGGAAGGAAATCGATATGACATTGGCGATAAGCTAGGCTGTTTTAAAGCGAGCACCGAAATCGGCTTAATGCGTTCCGAAATGAGATCTCAGCTTTTGGCCTATTTAGAAGATGTGATCAAACGGGAAACGAAAGAAATGCTGCGGTAAAAAAATTGTAACCATCTTGCTCGTCAATCAGTCATATAATAGTGAAAAAGATTAGGACAGGTTGTGAAGAATGTGGGCAGTTTGATAAGCGAAATTTTAACATGGCTGACGAACATGGGATATGCGGGTATTGCGATTGGGTTAATGATTGAAATCATTCCGAGTGAGATTGTATTAGCTTATGGCGGCTATATGGTATCGGAAGGCACGATTGGATTTATTGGCGCAATTATTGCGGGTGTTATCGGGGGTACCATTGCCCAGATCTTTATTTACTGGATCGGTCGCTATGGCGGCAGGCCATTTCTGGACAAATACGGGAAGTATTTATTGATTAAAAAGCATCATATCGACATGTCGGAAAACTGGTTTCAGAAATACGGCGCCGGAGTTGTCTTCTCGGCTCGTTTTATACCGGTTGTCAGACATGCCATATCTATTCCGGCAGGTATTGCCAGAATGCCTTTTCTCAAATTTGTGGTACTGACTGTGCTTGCTATCATTCCATGGTCTATTCTGTTTGTTTATTTAGGCATACAGCTAGGAAGCCAGTGGGATGATGTTGAGAATATAGCAGGCACTTATACAACACCGATTATGATATTGGCTGTTGTCGTGATAGCCCTTTATTTTGTGATTAAGAAACGTACAGCCATATTTAAACGATAGCTAGCAGATATGCATAGGGGTGACTGACGCTCCCCTATGCATATTTTTTTACTTCCGATGTTGATTTGCCAGCTTCAGATTCTCCGCTAAAAATGCGACAAACACTTCATCCCGCACGAGCGATGCAGCATAATTTCTCTTAATAAACCATTCTGCCTCTTCAAACGCTGCGAATGTTTCGTCTTGGGTTTCTCCGTTAATTTGAATATTCCATTCGTTGTCTAAAGGGAAAAGAAAAAATCTCATTTGTGCGCGATTTTCATATAATGATCCATTCGCAGATCCCTTTAGATTATAGATGTTACGGAAGGCATCCGGCCGTACAGGATCAATACGGAAAGCTTCAGCTACAAACAACTCGTATACTTCATCGGTTATTGAACAGCCGGACGCTTTTGCATGCCCTCCGCCGCCATATCGGCCGGCGATTTCTGACACATCGATGTAATCATGAATGGTGCGGAGACTGACTCGTTTTGACCCCATGCTCAAAATCGCAATGTAATCGAGGTGCGGATTATCTTTCCCTAGCCTGTTCCCCAGCTCTGAATGGTACGATTCAGCGTGAACGATGCCTACACAGTGTTCGTGAACAAAGGTTTGTACCATTTCCCTTTTCTTTCTGCGGAGGTAGCGCTCGATTTTTTCGTCTTCTAAATCAAGCAGTTTTTCTTCAAAATCATCGAAGAAAAATTCGTCATGCGCGGAAAGGCGCTGGATCATTTTTGCTTCAAATTCATCGATTGACAGCAAAAAGAAAAGATCATTAAGCCGCTTCGCCTGTTTTTGATCGTACCGCTCCCACTCCCATGTATCGTATTGGCGGACGAGCTCTGTGAATTGATCTAAGACGTTTGTCTGTTTCATGAAGCCATTTTCAACTAGATAGCCATATAAAAGCGATGTCGCGGATGTGAGCCTTCCATCATCGTATTCCACCTGGACAAATCCCCATTCATGCTCATTCAAATGAAGGGCTGTTTTATGATGGTCAATGAGCTTCACTTTGCCCCCTGCATGAACATACTCATTCAATCTCTCTTCGTTTTCTTCATTGACGGCGAGATCGGTGATGAATAACGCGTCCTGTCTGTTGCTCTCCTTCGCTTTTTCTAAAAAGTACTGCACCTGTGCGTTTAAGCCGTTGACAGAGTTATACCGGACCTCTACGTCTTTTCCGAACGCAAATTTTGCTATGATTCCGCACCCTACTCCGTCCAAGTCGTTATGTGAATATAAATGATACATAATGTAGGCCCCTTTTTATGATAAACTGACAATTGCCGCTAGAGGTGCGGCAGCCTTTATTTACTATTCTAAAAAACCAAGCGTTTTATGCAATGGTAATTAGTTGACATAATGTTGTTATTGTAAATATATAAAGGAGCGCTTTTTTTGCGCTCCTAAGTTCTTTCTTTTACACCGGATAAACCGGATGCTTTCGATTGGTAAATGTCATTTCCTTTGTCATGTATGCCTTGAGCCGTTTGGCCAGCTCATCACGCAGCGAATTGGCTGGGATAACAGCATCAATGATCATTTCTGAAGCCAGACGGTAGATATTGATGTCCTCTTTGTATTCCTCCCGTTTGCTGCTGATAAATGCGGCTCTCTCTTCTTCTGGCAGCTCGGCGATTTTTTTAGCGTAGACAGCGTTTACAGCGGCCTCAGGGCCCATGACGGCGATTTGGGCGGTTGGGAGCGCTAGACAGCAATCCGGTTCAAATGCCGGCCCTGCCATTGCATACAACCCCGCCCCGTAAGCTTTTCGGACAATGACAGAGAGTTTTGGAACAGTTGCCTCCGACATCGCAGAAATCATTTTCGCTCCGTGTCTGATAATCCCAGCCTGTTCTACTTTTGTGCCAATCATAAAACCGGGGATATCGGCTAAGAACAGCAATGGGATATGAAAAGCGTCACATAAGGTAATGAACTTAGCCGCTTTGTCAGCTGAATCGTGGAATAAGACGCCTCCTTTTACCTTCGGCTGGTTTGCAACAATGCCGACAGGCTGTCCGTGGATTCGTGCGAGGCCCGTCAATAATTCCGGTGCAAATAAGGCTTTGATCTCAAAAAATGAGTCTTCATCTATGACCCGCTCAATCAGCTCATGCATATCAAAAGGTGCGTTTTGATTTTGCGGAATGACGTCGGCAAGCGGAGTGTCGAAGTGTTTTGGCGGGCGTTTCTTATGAATGGGCGCTTTTTCTTGAAAATTTGCCGGAAAGTAAGACAAATAAGCCCGCGCCAGCTGTATGGCTTCTTCTTCAGTTTCTGCAAGAATATCTCCGCAGCCGGAGATTGAGCAATGCATACGGGCGCCACCCATTTCTTCAAGAGACACTTTTTCGCCAATAACCATTTCCGCCATCCTTGGCGAGCCTAAATACATGGAGGCGTTACCGTCTACCATAACGACGATATCACAGAAGGCCGGAATATAAGCGCCACCTGCTGCAGATGGTCCGAAAAGCAGACAGATTTGCGGAATGCGTCCCGATAATTTGACTTGATTGTAAAAAATTCTTCCTGCACCGCGTCTCCCTGGAAAGACATTGATTTGGTCGGTAATTCGGGCGCCTGCCGAATCGACTAAATAAATGAGCGGACAGTTTAATTTTTCGGCGGTTTCTTGAATTCTGATGATTTTTTCAACTGTTTTTGCTCCCCATGACCCCGCTTTCACTGTTGAATCATTCGCCATGACGCAAACGGTATGGCCGCCGATTTTGCCGATAGCGGTTACAACTCCGTCAGCGGGGAGCCCGTCTGACATACATTCCGCAAAAAAAGCGTCTTCTAGCTCAATGTCATCGTCAAAGAGAAGGGAAAGCCGCTCTCTGACAAAGCGCTTGCCTTTTTCCCGATTGCTTTGATGATACTTTTCCGCTCCGCCTTTTCGAATCCGTTCAGCCCGTTCTGTTCGTTCCTTTTCATAATCCATGAGCATTGCCTCCCTTTTATATTCCCTTGTATACGGCCCGTCTTTTTTCTTGAAAGGCCTGAAGCCCTTCTCTCCTGTCTTTTGTCGGGATGGTTTGTTCATACGCTTTTTGTTCAATCGCAAGGCCTGTAGCGAGATCTGTCTCCAATCCTTTATTGATTGCAAATTTAGCCTGACGGACAGCGATCGGCCCGTTGGCAGAAATAGCTGCGGCCAGTTCCTCTGCTTTTGGCATAAGGTCACAAGGAGCCGTGACATGCTCTACAAGACCGATTTCTTTTGCTTCGTGTGCGGTCACGCGTCTGCCTGTATAAATGAATTCTTTTGCTTTTCCTCTGCCAATCAGCCGGGGCAGCCTTTGGGTCCCTCCAGCGCCCGGGATAATAGCTAACCCTGTTTCCGGAAGTCCCAGCACAGCTGATTCAGTTGCGATTCGAAGGTCGCATGCCAATGCCAATTCTAGTCCGCCGCCTAATGCGCTTCCATTTATCGCAGCTATGACCGGCTGCGGCAAGGCATCAAGTAAAGCCGCCGTTCTTTGAATGAGAGATACACTTTCCAGAACCTGATCTTCTTTCAGTTTTATCCGTTCCTTTAGGTCTGCCCCTGCACAAAACGCTTTTTCACCGGTGCCTGTGAGGATGACGCAGCGGATGTTTGAGTTGAATTCAATTTCCTGAAGAATCATTTGCAGGTTTCTAAGCATTTCCGCTGAAAGAGCATTTGCTGCCTGAGGCCTGTTTAAGGTGATCAACGCCATATGTTCATTTTTAACAGTAAAAAGAATAGAGTCTCCCATTGTATGCGTCCTCCCTTTTATCAAGATGATTTAAACACCTGTAAATTTCTGCTCGGCAGCAGTTTGCCCATCTTTTCTTCAATCCATTTTGCCGCAGATAGCAGTTTTTCGAGCTTTACATTTGTTTTGATATCCATCTGTTCAAGCATGTACACGATATCCTCAGTTGCGGCGTTTCCTGATGAACCTGGCGCATATGGGCATCCCCCAAGCCCGCCTGCCGAGCCGTCGAACACCGTGATGCCCATTTGGAGTGCTGTGACCATGTTGGCCAGAGCGGTTCCTCTCGTATCATGAAAATGCAGGGCAATTTGATTAGCCGGGAATCGTGCCAAAAGAGCTTCAAGTACAGTTTCCACTTGGGCGGGATTAGCCGCTCCAATCGTATCTCCAAGCGACAGTTCAGAAATCCCGAATTCAAATAGAGCTTCTGAAAGGCGAATGACTTGTTCAATGGGGACATCTTTTTCGTACGGACAGCCGAAAACAGTCGAGAGGTAGGCTCTTGTTGTGAGGTTTGCTTTTTTTGCGTCGTTGTTTACTTGTTTGAGTATATGAAGGGACTCAGAAGTGGATTTATTGATGTTTTTTCTGTTGTGCGTCTCGCTGGCGGACATAAAAACGCAAGCTTCGTTAATGCCTCCTTCAAGCGCATTCTCCAGTCCTCTTTGATTCGGGACAAGTGCCGCGTACGTTACCCCTTTTTCACGGTCGATGCCTTTTGCTACGTCGATAGCATCTCGAAGCGCCGGAATCCATTTCGGGTGAACGAAGGATGTGATTTCAATATACGAAAGCCCTGTCCGGGAAAGCTGGTTGATCCAGGTTATTTTATCCTCTGTTGCGATCCATACGGGCTCGTTTTGTAAGCCGTCACGCGGGCCGACTTCTTTGATTGTCACTTTTTTAGGATATGACATGGTCTTCCTCCAAATTATTGACTGGAATCGCTCAGTTCGAGCAGTACGTCTCCTTCATTTACAAAGTCGCCTTCATTTTTTTTGACTTCTTTTACGATTCCGCTTCTATCTGCAACGATCGGGATTTCCATTTTCATCGATTCCAAAATGGCTACCTCCTGGCCCTTTTCGATTTGGTCGCCGGCTTTGACGTGGACTTTCCACAGGTTTCCTGCCATTTGTATGCTAACCGTCATGACAACTGCCTCCTTTATAGGTGTTGTTTCAAAAAGTCAGTCGTGACATCCCCTTCTTTAAATGCCTTTGTTGCCGCAGCCTGTATGAGAAGCGGAAGATTTGTTTTGATTCCCTCTACACGATAGTCGCGAAGCGCTGTCTCTAGTTTTTCAATTGCTTCTGTTCTGGTTTGGCCTTTGACAATCATCTTAGCGATCATCGGGTCATAAAAAGGGGTAACGGTGCTGTCTTTTGCTACCGCACATTCGTGTCTGACTCCTTTTTGGTCAGGAAGTGAAAACGCAGTGATCGTACCTGGTGACGGGAAGAAGGTCTTGGGATCTTCCGCGTATATTCGAACCTCTATCGCATGCCCGTTCCGTTTGATGTCTTTTTGGGAGAATGTGAGTGTATGGCCCGCAGCAATCCGCAGCTGCTGCTCAACTAAGTCCAGGCCTGTTATTTCTTCAGTCACGGGGTGTTCAACTTGCAGTCTCGTATTCATTTCGAGGAAATAAAAATTTTGCTTCTGGTCAACTATAAATTCGATGGTGCCTGCGTTCGTATAGCCGATTGCCTTCGCTGCTTTTACCGCTGTTTGCCCGATCTTCATTCTTAGTTCATCGTCTACAAATGGAGACGGTGCCTCTTCAATGACTTTTTGGTGGCGCCTCTGAACAGAGCAATCACGTTCAAACAGATGTACTGTATGGCCGTGTTGATCGGCCAAAAGCTGAACCTCGATGTGGCGCGCATGTTCAATAACTTTTTCTATATACATCGACCCGTCACCGAAAAAATCTGCTGCGCGTTTTTTGTTTCCCTCGTACGCTTTTTTTAATGCTTCTTCATTTTCAACACGCTGCATTCCGATGCCCCCTCCGCCCGCTGAAGCTTTCAGCATGACAGGATAGCCGATTTGACCTGCGGTGCGGCAGGCTGCCTCTATATCTCCGAGGGATTCAGAAACGCCCGGCACCACAGGGACACCAGCAGCCTCCATTGCTTTTCGCGCTTCAATTTTGCTGCCCATCTTTGCGATGATATCAGGGGAAGGTCCGATAAACACGATGTTTTCTTGCTTGCAGCGTTCAGCGAACCGGCTGTTTTCTGATAACAATCCATATCCCGGGTGGATCGCGTCGGCTTTTGCTTTTTTCGCCGTCTTTATGATTCTCTCTATATTTAAATAACTTTCACTGACTCTCGATTCCCCGATCAAATATGCCTCTGTAGCGGCTTTTGTATGGGGCGCGTCCTTGTCTGCTTCTGAATAAACAGCGACCGTTTTAATGCCGAGACGGCTGCATGTTCGGATAATTCTCATTGCAATTTCTCCGCGGTTGGCGATCAGTACTTTTGTAAACATGATTTCACCTCATTGACTTGATGATAGGTTGAACATTTCAATCGTTTTTTCTCGCAGTTTATATTTTTGAATTTTGCCTGAGGCCGTCATCGGATAGTCATCCGTAAAAATAACATAACGCGGAATTTTGTGGCGGGCGATTTTCCCTTTGCAATAGGCTTTAAGCTCATCAGGTGAAACGCTTTTCCCGTCTTTCAGTTTAATCCAGGCTGCAGCTTCCTCCCCGAATTTGGCGTCAGGCACACCAACGACCTGTACATCTAAAATAGCGGGATGCCGGTATAAAAATTCTTCAATTTCCCGCGGATAAATGTTCTCGCCGCCTCTGATGAGCATATCTTTTAATCTTCCAGTGATGCGGCAGTACCCGTCTTCATCCATGACAGCAAGATCTCCTGTAAACAGCCATCCGTCATGATTGATTGCTTTTCTGGTCGCTTCTTTGTCTTTATAATAGCCTTTCATGACGTGATAGCCACGGGTGCACAGTTCTCCCTGCATGCCTCTTTGAACTTCTTGACATGTCCCGGGTTCTACAATTTTCACCTCAGTATGTGGCAGGGCACGGCCGGTTGTTTCGACTCTTCTTATGAAGGAATCATTTGCTCTCGTTTGTGTAATGACTGGCGAGGCTTCGGTTTGTCCATAGGCGATCGTAATGTCTTTCATGCCCATCCTTTCAATCACAGCTTTCATCACTTCACTTGGACAGGGAGAGCCGGCCATGATTCCTGTTCGGAGCGTCGATAGATCATATGCATCAAAATCCGGATGATGCAGCTCGGCGATAAACATGGTAGGCACACCATGGAGCGCTGTGCATTTCTCTTTTTCTACCGTTTTAAGGACGGTAACGGGATCAAATTCTTGCACGGGTATCATGGCTGCCCCGACGGATACACATGCCAAAACCCCAAGGACGCATCCAAAGCAGTGAAAAAACGGAACAGGGATGCACATGCGGTCTTGAGAGGTTAAAGCCATACATTCAGCGATATTAGCAGCGTTATTGATGACATTGAAATGGGTCAGCATCACGCCTTTTGGAAACCCTGTCGTTCCTGATGTGTATTGCATATTAATCACATTGTCTTTATCCAGGCTGTTCATTCTCTCTTCAAGCTCAGCATCTGTCACTGTTTTCGCCAATATCTCTGTATCGTCCCAATGATACATGCCAGACAATCGTTTATTGCCAATATAGATCAGCGTTTTTAAAAAGGGATAGCGTTCAGATTTCAGTTGGCCGGGCTTTGCTTCTTGCAGTTCTGGAATTAAACTGTTCACGATGTCTGGATAAGAAGTGCCCCTGTATGAATCCATGATAATAAGCGCCGCGGCATCCGATTGCTTTAACAAGTAATCAAGCTCGTGTGCTTGATAATTGGTATTGACGGTCACGAGCACGGCTCCGATCTTCGCAGTTGCGAACTGGACGGCAAGCCATTCAGAGATATTAGAAGCCCATATGGCGACGTGGTCTCCTTTTCCAATCCCCATCCGCATGAGACCTTTAGCGGTTTGACGGCACAGACTGTCAAATTGAGCGTACGTATAGCGGATATTTCGGTCTGGATACACAACAGCATCTCGATCGGGATACGCATCAGCTGTTTGTTCCAGCAGCCTGCCGATTGTGGAATGGATGAGTTCAGCCATTCATTGTTCCTCCTTTCTTAATGATAGGAAAGCGTTTACATTTTTATTTTAAAAGCTGTCTGGCGATCACGAGACGCTGAATTTCAGATGTGCCTTCACCGATTTCCATTAATTTTGCGTCCCGCAGCATCCGTTCCACCCCATACTCTTTCATATAGCCTGAACCTCCATGGATTTGAATGGCTTGATTGCAAGCTCTTGTCGCCATTTCAGATGCGAATAGCTTGGCGTACGCCGCTTCTTTGGTGAACGGGCGGTTATGGTCTTTCAGCCAGGCGGCTTTTAACACCATTTGCCGTGCCAGATCAATTTCCATCGCCATGTCAGCAAGCTTAAATTGAATCGCTTGAAAGGAAGAAATCGGCTGTCCAAACTGCTTTCGTTCTTTCGCATATGCCAATGATGCGTCAAGGGCCGCTCGGGCAATGCCGACTGCAAGAGCAGCGATGGAGATTCGCCCTCCGTCCAGCGTATATAGAAACTGTTTAAACCCTTTTGTTGGATCGCCAAGTAAGTTGGCCGCAGGCACTCTTACATCCTCAAGCAAAATTTCCGCTGTATTCGATCCGCGGACGCCCATTTTATCGTACGGGCTCGTAATCGTAAGTCCTGGTGTGTCAGTTGGCACGATTAATGCGGAGATGATGTTTTTTCCGTCTTTGTTTTTGCCTGTTACGGCGGTTACAATAACTGTGCGTGCGTAGCTTGCATTAGTGATCCAGCACTTTTCGCCGTTGATTACATACTCGTCACCATTTGAAATCGCTTTTGTTTGAGTGCCTCCTGCATCTGAGCCGGCATTTGGCTCCGTCAGGCCGAATGATCCGAGTGCTGTGCCTGAAGCCAGCGGCGTCAAATGCGTCTGTTTTTGCTCTTCTGTTCCGAAGTAGTAAAGAGGGCTTGCACCTAGCGAGACCGCTGCAGCATAGCTTAATCCAGTACTGCCGCAGGCTTTGCCGACTTCTTCAACCGCTAAGGCATATGAAATCGTATCACCGCCAGATCCGCCGTATTCTTCTGAAAATGGAATACCCATCAGACCGAGTTCACCCATTTTTTCAAATGTTTGTATCGGGAACTCGCCTGTTTGATCTACATGTTCAGCGTGAGGAGCAATTTCTTTTTTCGCAAAATCTTTTACCATTTCACGCACCATTTGTTGTTCTTTTGTCAGCTCAAAATTCACATCGTTTCCTCCTTCACATCTTTGTAACATCCTATTAGGCGAGTTCTATAATCATTCCCTGACAAGAAAAGTCTGAAAATTAAAACTGGATCATTTTTTATGTGATAATTTCAGCGGAATGAGCAAATACATGCAGTAAGCGCATACCATCCATATCGCAAACGCAAAAACTTGGCCCTTTGATAAAGCCGGGAAGATGAGGGGAGATTCCAAAGGGAAATCGTATCAATCAATAAACCGACCGCTGATCCCCATATACCTAGCTTGATCACCGCGAACTGTGATTGATCGAGTTTTTGATAGAGAAAGAACACAAGGCATAAAACAAGAGCGGTGCCCGCTTCCAAGAGAAGAAAGTTCGTCAAAAAGGCTTCTTCAGCCGGATCAGTCAACACAGCATCTTCGAACAGCACAAAAAATAATGTGGCACCTAACCAGACGAGAAATGAAAACGTAAAACACGTCCTGTACGTGTTTCTCTTCGATTTTACTTAGTACTAGTTTCTCAGATTCCAATAATGGAAAATGTCCAAACACCGCCTACAGCGGCTTACTATCGTTTCCTGTCTCCAAAATCACTTTTTTAAAAAAGACGACTTAGAAAGCCGTCCTTCTCATTTCTTATTTTGTTGTTCGTTTGGAAGCCTTGCTTTCGTTATGAAGCCGGTCTGCTGAAGTGACATAATACGTATATTTCTTGTTAGGATCTGCCGTGTTATCTAAGAAGGTTTGCTGCTCATGTGTTTTTCTTTGCGTTGCCAGCAATGTTCTCTGCTTTTTCCCTTCGGCTCTGTATATCGCATAATAGGCTGTTTCTTTCGTTTTTTGATTTGATGGGTGATCTTTAATATGCAGAAGATTGCCGTTTTTGTCTTCGGTGACTTTCGTAAGCTTCGGTTTTTTTGGGGCGGTACTGTCCAGCCAAGGCATTTGCGGAACCAGTGCAGGCTTGCTGTAAAGATCAGTGCTGAGCCTTTCTTTGATGCCAAGCGGATTTTTGTTGAGGTCCTTGAGGCTGAAATGCATGCTTCCTTTCACCAGTTCAAGCTGGCGGTTCAAAGTGATTTGCCGCACATATTCCTCAGGGTCGGACCAAGGCGGATCAAAATTGTTATTGATTTTATATGCTGCCTGGCCAATATATAAGTGAACAGGCCTATTTTTGACTTCATTGCTCCACCAATCAGCCAGCACGTCGTAAGCCGCTGCGTTAAAGCCGATACTCCAATAAATTTGCGGAGCAATATAATCGATGTCGCCTTCTTGGATCCAATGTCTTGTGTCTGCATATAGATCGTCATAATTTCTGACGCCTGCTTTTGTATTCGATCCGGTCGGGTCATCTGCTGCGTTTCTCCATACTCCAAAGGGACTGATGCCGAATTTGACATACGGTTTTGCAGCTTTAATTGTTTGGTTGATTTGTTTGACAAGCTGGTTCACATTGTCCCGCCGCCAGTCATCGATATTAGAAAAAGCGTCTTTTCCGTATTGTTCGTACTGTGCTTGATCAGGAAATTCCTGTGCTGCTATTTTATAAGGGTAAAAATAATCATCCATATGAACAGCATCGATATCATAATGTTTTACGACTTCTTCAATGCCTTTGACGATAAAATCTCTCGCTTCTGGAATGCCTGGGTGATAATACAGCTGTTTTCCGTAGGCGGCAACCCAATCTGGATGTTTTCTTGCCGGGTGATCCTCAGACAATTTATTAAGATCTGTATGATTCATTGTAATACGGTAAGGATTAAACCACGCGTGAAATTCCAAATTTCGTTTATGGGTTTCTTCAATCATAAATGCAAGAGGATCATAGCCCGGGTCCTTCCCTTGGACACCGGTTAAGTATTCCGACCAAGGTCCGTAAGCTGACGGATAAAAGGCATCAGCCGTCGGTTTAATCTGAACGATAACGGCATTCATTCCCATTTTTTGCACATCGTCCAGCAGTTTGATATACTCCTGTTTTTGCTCTTTCACAGATAACCCTTTTTTGGACGGCCAATCAATATTTAATACGGAAGCAATCCATACGGCTCTCAGCTCCCTGTCAGACTGCGCATTGGCCATAAACGGAACGGAAATGACAAACGTTCCGATGATCAAGCTGACAAGGAAACGGACAATCGACTTTTGGCAAACCTTCATTCTGTTTCTTCTCCCCCATTACATCACTTTCACTATTCGCTATTACGGTATTCCCGGGCTTTAAAAGGGTGATTAACAGAATGTCTATCTCACTAAATAAACGAAAAAAGTCCTAAAGCATGTTGTGAACCGCTTTTAGGACTTTTTATCATTCATCATGGTTTGCAGACTTTTTAACACATCAATAAGTTTTACGCCGACACCGACAGCCGTTTCAAGGATCGCTTGTGCTCCGGCAATGGCTAAAATAAAGATCAGCGGTATTGCAATACGAGGCAAAAAAAGATAGCCAAGTCCGATCAAGATGGCACACCAAACACCGGCACACCAGTAGCAATTGAGCATGTATCCAAAGTTAGAAGCCGGCACGCTTTTTTCATCTACATGCCCGTTTTGATCAACAATCCTTTTCTTTTTCATAAAAGGTTTTCGGATAAATTCTGTGATTTTGTCGAATACAATCAAATGTGTCAGCCTGTAACTGGCTAGAATCAGCATGATAAACGTAAGAAAAGATAAATGCTCCATGACAAGCCTCCAAGAAAAAGGATGATGTTATCATTCCCTAGTGTCATCGATCCATTCTTTGATACAAAAAGAAGCGGACAGAGAATGCCTCTGTCCGCGAATCCGCTCTATTGTTTGTGCGGGATTGCTTTATTTGAAGTGATCTTTTCTAAAATGTCGAGGATGATGTCAGCATTCTTTTCAGCATATGTTCCTTCCAGCATGTCTTTATGAGCGCCAAAACCCGTGTACTCACTATAGTTTCCGCAGGCGCCTTCCCATTTCGTTAAGCCTGTATTCTTGCTGGTTTCGGGATGGATTCCAGCTTCGATGAAATGAATGCTTGCTTTGATGTGCCCTTCATTCAGCAATTGTGCCCAATATTCCTGATAGTTTCTTTTTTTCTTCATCACCTTTTCTCTGACTGCTTCAGGCAGATATGCTGCAGATTCGTCATTACCGGTATCGATAGGCAAAGGCTGTTCTTTTAGATAAGCGTCCACGATAATGAAGTCGCTGACTTCTAATCCTTTGCGCTCCATAGCCTGTGCCACTTCAAAAGCCAGGTTTCCGCCTGCAGAGTAGCCTAATAAAACGTATGGGCCCTCAGGCTGTATGTCCGTCATGCAATTAACATATTGTTCAATGCGGGTGTCTTGTTCAATAAAGTGAAACCCGTATACGGCTGCCTTCTCATTCAGCAATAAAGCAAGGTCTTTGAAATAAATGCCAAATCCCGATATCGGCGGGAAGCAGAAAAGATTTTGCGCGCCGTGCTGGTTCAGTTTGATCACATGCTGTTCATCTGCCGCTCTCAGCTGTTTAGAATAAAGTTTTTCGGCAAGCTGAGCGATTGTCGGATGTTCGAACAAGAAATCAATCGGTATATCAATGTTCTGCTGATGTTTTAGTGTATGTATGACTTGCAGTGCTTTTAGTGAATGTCCGCCAATAGCAAAGAAGTCATCATCAATACTGATTGTGTTAACACCGAGGACTTGCTTCCAAATGTTCGCCAATTCTTCTTCAACCAAGTTTCTTGGCAATATGATGTTCTGTCGTTTGGCAGGCTTATTTTCTGGAATAGGCAGCGCGCTGCGGTCTATTTTTCCGTTTCCGGTAAGCGGCATCCGCTCCACACGCACCCAGTGCTGCGGGATCATATAGTCTGGAAGCACACGCGCCAAATCGGCGCGAAAATCCGTATCTGTTTTTTTGTGATCACCGACGTAATGAGTGTACAGCTGCGCCTCTCCATCTTTTTCTCTCAATGTCACTGCTGCTTCTTGAACGCCTTCCATTTCTAACAGGCGCGCTTCTATTTCGGCAGGCTCAATTCGTTTTCCGCGGATTTTCATTTGCCTGTCAATTCTGCTGATGTATTCTAAGTTTCCATCAGGCAGCCAGCGCGCCAAATCACCGGTACGGTATATTCTTTCTCCAGGCAAGAAAGGATGAGGAGAAAACACAGCATTTGTCAGATCTACTCTGTTCAAATAGCCTTTAGCGACTCCATCACCGCCAACACAAAGCTCGCCGGGAACGCCTATTGGCAAAAGACGTCCTTTTGTATCTAAGATGTAAGCGGTGCTATTACTGATTGGTTTTCCAATCGGAATCGGCCCCGCATAGTCTCTCTTCATTTCAAAAAAGGTTGAAAAAGTCGTGTTTTCCGTTGGCCCGTAAATATTATGAAGCGCGAGATCTGGACAGGCGTGTCTGACGGCATTCATCAGGGCAGGAGAGAGTGCTTCTCCTCCGACATATAACGTATGGAGTCCGCGAAACATGTCAGCTCGTACCTGTGCCAGCTGATTAAAAAGAGCTGTCGTTAAAAATAGCACTGTAATGTCATTTTCAAGCAAATACGCTCCAAACCGATCAGGTGTCAGCATTGTCGATTTATCAATGATATGAAGGCTTGCGCCATTTAAAAGTGCCCCGAACATTTCAAAGGTGACGGCGTCAAAGCTGATAGATCCAGTCATAATAAACCGGTCATCACCGGACGCAGACGTGTAATTGCTGTTTCTGACAAGGGACACGACATTGCGATTCGTGATCATGACCCCTTTCGGCCGGCCTGTTGATCCTGAGGTATACATGATGTACGCAAGATCATCCGGGCTGGAGCTGATATTAATAGGGATATCGTTCTCTTCCATCAATCCCTGCGCATCTGAAATGATACATGTTCCTGAGAACGCAGCGTTTTGCTCCAATCCCTTTTGAACAATCAGCATTTTTGCCTGCGTTTCCTCAAGCATAAAGCTGACTCGTTCAGGCGGAAGCTCCGCATCAAGCGGGAGGTATGCTCCCCCTGCTTTTAATACGGCAAGCACACTGATCATGAATTCGGGAGAATGTGCAGCCAATATTCCGGCTGTCTCGTTTTTCCGAAATCCCTTTTGAATTAACTCTCTGGCGAGCGCATTAGAGCGTTTATCAAGCTCTTTATACGAAATAGACATATTGCCATACACAAGTGCGGTATGGTCTGGCGTCTTTTCTGCTTGTTCGCGAAATAAATCAATAATTGTATGATTCTTTGGATACTCCGTTTTTGTATTGTTGAACTGTGTGACAATCTGCTCTTTTTCTGTTGCATCAAGAAAAGAAAAATCAGCAATTGGCATATGAGGGTGCTGTGCAGCTGTGCTAAGCGCTTGCGTAAATTGCCTCTTGATACAGCTGATCCAGGCAGCATCGTAAACGAATGCATTATAGCTGAACTTGATGACAAGCTCTTCGCCGGGAGCAACGACAAGATTAAAGTTATATCCTGATTGCTCGGATACTTGAACTTGATCGATTTGCAGCGGTGAATCGGTTTGATCAGCGGAATCGGCGATTTTCTGCTGTAACGGATAGTTTTCAAAGACGATAATGTGATCAATCAGTTCCTGTTTTAATGCGGTGTTTGCCTGAATATCAAATAAAGGCTGGCAGGTAAACGGCTCAGCTTCCAGCATTTCTTTCTGGCAGCGTATGAGCAGCTCGTGAAACGTTTCGTCTTGGTGTGTTTTAATTCGAATCGGTATGGTATTGATAAACAACCCTATCATTTGCTCCACGCCTGGGATTTCTGACGGTCTTCCTGATACAACTGCGCCAAACACAACGTCGTCTGTGCGGTTATATTGCTGCAGCATCACACCCCAGACTGCCTGAATAAGGGTAGCGAGCGTGACGCCGTGTTGTTTGGCAGTCTCTTTCAGCTTGTCTGTCAGTGGTTTATTTAATGAAAATATCAAATCTTCACGGTGATAACCTTCTTTTGTTTCTTTATCAGACACACGAGGCAGAGGTGATGGAGTGCCGTAGTTTTTTAAATAGGTATCCCAGTAGGCCGCTGCTTTTTCTTTGTCTCGGTTTGTCAGCCAGGAAATATAGGTGCTGTACGGACGGACAGGGTCTAATGAAAGCGGTTTTCCTGCATGAATCGATTGATAAATTTGCATAAATTCCTGCATAACGATACCTAGGCACCATCCGTCCATTAAAATATGATGGTGACTCCAGATACAGACATGCTCATCTTTAGCTGTCTTGAATAGAGAAATCCGCATCAGCATGTCTTTTTGCAGATCAAAGCCTTTTTGCTTGTCCTTCTCCTTAAAGCGTTCAATATACTCATTCTGGTCGTTTGTTGGCAGATGAGAAATGTCTTCGCTGTACAAATGGAATTCACGTTCTGTCATCACGACTTGCCGAGGTCCCGACAAATGCGGGACGTGCGGCAAAAACACGGTTCTGAAAATATCATGGCGGTCGATAATGGCTTGAATGCTGCGCTGAAACCATTTATAGCTGAGGCTTCCTTTAATGGTGAAGAGCGACTGCTCAACGTATGCCCCCTCCTCTTTACGGAGGAAGGAATGAAAGAGCATTCCCTCCTGCATGTGACTCAGAGGATAAATGTTCTTGATTTTTTTAATGGTATCCATAGTGTCTGCACCTTTCTTCACGGTTTCATTAGTGAAAACTGAGCATATCAGCAATCTCTTGCAGGGCGTCCTCGGTCAGTTCTTGATCATCATAATCGCTGATCGTTTTTTCTGTTTCGCTTTTGTTCTGGCAGTGTTCGATCATCTGTAATAAAAATTGACGGCATGTTTCGCTAAGCTGTTCGATGGTTTTGTGCTGAAAACGGGTAGTGTCATAAGTCATATTGACAGTTATTTTCCCTTCTGCAGCGATTGCACTGATATCCAGCGACTGTTCACGGTTCCATGTTGTGCTGATATCACCTCCGGCACCAAGCGGAGAGAATGAGAAGGCGTCCTCCTCAGGTACTTCAGCTGAGCGGCCGCTTTCAAATTGACCAAGATAATTAAAGCTGATTTCTGGTGCACCTGTGAAATTAATGTCTTTTTTGCCAGGAGGCGTCAAATATTTGATGACACCGTAGCCGAATCCTTTGTCAGGTACACGTCTCAGTGTATCTTTTGTTGTTTTTAGCACATGAACCATGTATTCTTCCGAATCTGGCAAGTCTGCGTTCAATTTAACCAATAACGGATAAATGGCGGTAAACCATCCAACCGTTCGGCTCACATCTATTCCTTCTAATACATCCTCTCGCCCGTGGCCCTCTAATGATAGTTTGAAGGCGGATTGATTGGTCCAATGGCGCAGCGCAAGAATGACAGAAGCGAGCAGCATGTCCTGCGTATCAGTGTTATATGCGCTGTTGGCGTCTTTTAAGAGTGCTGCTGTCTCTTTCTCGTTTAAGGTAAACGAAATCGTGGACCGTTGTCCCTCGTGTGCTCTAGTTCCATCAATGTGATCAAAAGGCAATGCCTCTGTTTGATACTCTTCGGCTTCGCGCCAATACTTGAGCTGTTTCATGAGCTGCTGGCTTTCAGCGTAGTCAGAGAGCTTTTTCGTATACGCTTTAAATGAGCTTGTTTTAGGCGGCAGTTTGATATCCTCCCCGCCAGCAGCTTGTCGATACCCTAAAGCCAAATCTTCAAGCAGAACCCGCCATGAGATGCCGTCAACGACAAGGTGATGAGCCGATAAAAATAAGAAATCACCGTCAATTGTGTGGAAAAGACCGGCTTGCAGCAGCGGACCATTCTTCAAATCCATTTTCTGCTGAATATCAAGTACATGGCGTTTGATAATAGGCTCATACGCTCTATTTCCATCAGTGCATAAATCAATCATCTGAAGGCCGTACAACGCGTCGTCCGAATGACTGAGCGGCCGATTATATTGATCCCACTTTTCTTGTTCATTCTGTGTAAACACCATTCGCAGCGCATCATGATGACACGTTATTGCTTTTAACGTTTTTCGCAGTGCGTCTTCTTGTACAGAGGTGCTTCGATGCAGCATTACGGACTGATTAAAATGGTGTTTTTCTTTTATATCTTGAGAAAGAAACCATTTTTGAACAGGCGACCATTGTACGTCTCCCTCAACCGCAGCTTGGCTGGAACTTGTATCTGAATCACGGATATAAGCTGCCAATTCTTGAATGGTCGGATGGCTAAACAAATCTTTCACTGCCATTTGCTTGCCTATCCGGTGAAGCCGCGCAGATACCTGTAACGCTTTGATTGAATCTCCGCCAAGTTCAAAGAACGAATCAGCTGTTCCGATCTTTTCTGCCCCCAGTACTTCTTTCCATATATCTGCCAGTATTTGTTCCATTTTGCTGGCTGGCGGGAGGAATGGACGTTCACCTTCGTGGTTGTATACAGGTTTTGGAAGTGCTCCGCGATCCAGCTTGCCGTTTGGTGACAATGGAAGTGAGTCCAGTTTTTCAATAAACGCAGGGTGCATAAACACCGGCAGCTTGTTTTGTAATTCTGAGCGTACAGCATTTGTGCTCAACTCTGGTTTTGTCACCACATAAGCACTTAATTCGGTTTGTCCTGACGCTGTTTCATGAGCAACTACTGCGGCGTCTTTTACACCATTTATACACCGGATGACCGATTCAATTTCTTTCGTTTCTACACGGTATCCTCTGATTTTGACTTGATCATCGATTCTTCCGAGATATTCGAGTGTACCGTCGGCCATCCATCTGGCGGCGTCTCCTGTTCGGTACATTCGTGTTTCGGGTTTAAATGGATTCTGCGTGAATGCTCTCTCTGTCAGTTCTGGAAGATTGACGTACCCTCTTGCAAGCCCTGTTCCTGCTATACAAAGCTCTCCCGCAACACCGATTGGCTGAAGCTGATGATTGCTATTTAAAATCAGCACTTGAGTCCCGTCAATCGGCTGGCCGATGCTTACGTATGCCTGCTTTTCCATATGTCTCATGACGGTAGTCGCCACGCTGTTTTCTGTCGGTCCATATTCGTTGGCGAGTTCGGTATGCGGACATATAGCTAAGCTGCGGTCGATCAATTCGCGGTCAGCCGCTTCTCCCGCCAGTGTGACGACTCTAAGCGTCTTTACATCTTCCGGCTGCACTACGTCCAAAAGCGCTCGATATAAAACAGGCACAATAATCATATGTGTAATCCGTTGACGAGACAGCTGATGCTTAATGGCCAGAATATCCTTCGCTTCCTCTTCATGAAGCAAAACGGCTTTTGCACCTGACAAAAGCGGTGTAAACATACTAGTTATAAAGCCGTCAAATGAGAAAGAAAAGAGCTGCAGAATGGTATCTGTCTCGTTGAATGCATAAGCGTTTCGCCGCCACTGAAGAGTGTTGGCAATCCCTTTATGCTCGACCATTACCCCTTTTGGACGGCCCGTCGTTCCAGAGGTATAAATGATATAGGCCAAATGATGAGCAGACGACATTTGCGGCAGCGGCGATTTGTCATATGCCTCCGCGCTTTCTATCGTCAAGATCTCTCCTTCAAAGTCAGCAAGTACTCCCAGATCCGCTTCATTTATTGTCATCAGCAGTTTCGTTCCGCTGTCGCTGAGGATATAGCGTTTCCGTTCTTTCGGGTATTCAGGATCAATGGGAACGTAACAGCCTCCGGCTTTCCACACACCAAGTATGGATGCTATCATACTGAACGAACGATGCATCATGATGCCTACTGGTGTGTCCGGCTTAACACCACGGCTGCGCAATGCACGTGCGATTCCATTGGACCACTCGTCAAGCTCCTGATAAGTGAGTGTTTTGTCTCCGCTGACAAGTGCAGAAGCTTTTGGTGTTCGTGCAGCTTGCTGCTCAAACAATTGACTGATTGTTTGAACTCCGTATTGATTCGCTTGCCCGGTGTTAAACTCATTAAGTAGCTGGTGCCGCTCTTCTTGGGTCAGGATGTCGATATGGTTGAGTGTCACCTTCGGGTTTTTGCCGATGATGCTAAGTACATTTGTTAAATGCGATGCCCAGCGTTCAATGGTGGTTTTCTCGAACAATGCGGTTGAATATTCAAAAAGGAAATGAATGTTTCCGTCGCCCTCAGATGCCTGTAGTGTCAAATCGAATTTAGAAACGAGATGAGAAACTTGTGCCGGCTTCATTTGCAAATCATGAAGATGCAATCGCTCGTAATCATTATTTTGAACAACTAACATCGCATCAAACACTGGATTTCGGCTCATATCCCGTGTCAATTCAAGCTTATCGACAAGCTCTTCGAACGGGTAATCCTGATGCTCAAAGGCTTCCAATGCTGTCTCACGCACTTCCTGCAAATACTGTACGAATGGCTTCCCGCCCTCCGGGCGCGTCCGAAGCGCCAGCGTGTTCACAAACATGCCGAGTATCGGCTCAAGATCCTTGTGCGGCCGGCCGGCAATTGGCGAGCCGACGATGATATCTTCCTGTCCGCTTAAGCGTGACAAGAACGCGGTGTAAGCCGCAAGGAGCACCATGTACAGTGTGCTTCCGTTTTCTCGTGCCAGCTTATGAAGGCCTGATGTAACCTCTTGATCCAGCGTAAATGAGACCTTGTCACCCGCGAAGCTTCGCACCGGCGGGCGGGCATGATCAGCCGGAAGATCCAGCACAGGCAGCTCGCCCTCGAGCTGCTTCAGCCAGTACGCCTCCTGCGTTTTGTACGCGTCTCCTGTTTTGAATCCTTCTTGCCATACGGCATAATCTTTATATTGAATGCGCAGCGCCGGAAGCTTCCGATTATTGTACAGCTCGCCGAATTCTTGAATCAGAATGTTGACGGAAACACCGTCTGAAATGATGTGATGCATATCAACCAGCAACAGGTGCCGCTCATCTGATACCTTTACGATTTGGGCACGGAACAGCGGCGTTTGGCTGAGATCAAACGGTTTGATAAATGCGGCTGCGGCCTCCTGTTCGGTTCGTTCGCCGAGAACTGTAGTCTGTAACGTAAACGGCACCTCGTCATGGATGCGCTGCACCGGATCGCCTCCTTCGTCCTGTTCGAAGGCGGTTCGAAGCGACTCGTGGCGCTTGATCAGCTCTTGGAAAGCTCTGTCCATCCTTTCAGGGTTGAGCTTCCCTTCGAGCTCTAACACAGCCGGCATATTGTAGCCTGTCCCTCCGTCCTCCAGCTGCTGAAGGACATAAATCCGCTTTTGGGCAGAGGAAACCGGATAGGTTTCCTGTTTTTCAGCGGGCTTAATCGCTTCATATGGACTGTCCGTTCCTTCACGGATAACGGCAGCCAGTCCTTCTACTGTCGGATGGGCAAACACATCTTTTAGCGGCACCTGTACATCGAATTCTTTGGCGATCCGTGAGACAAGCGCCGTTGCTTTTAAGGAATGCCCCCCGCGGTCAAAAAAGTTGTCGTGAATCCCGACAGGGCCATTTTTCAGCACGTCCTCCCACAGCTGAGAAAGCTTCATCTCAGTCACGTTTCTCGGCGCTGTGTAGGTCTCCGCATCTGCCGCTCCGCCAGGAGCTGGCAGGGCGTTTCGGTCGAGCTTTCCGCTTGGCGTAACTGGCCACTGTTCCATCTCTATCATATAGGCTGGGACCATGTAGCCCGGCAACAGTCTCTCAAGCTGTGCCCGCACTTCGTTTCTTTGGAGCCCTTCTATATAAGCGCATAATTCCGGCTCCCCGCTGTCTGTCCGTACGGTAACAGCCGCCTCTCTTACGCCTTCTATGCTTCTTAGTGCTGCTTCAATTTCTCCCGGTTCAATCCGGTAGCCGCGGATTTTCACCTGATCATCCAACCGCCCGAGGAATTCAATATTCCCGTCAGGGAGCCAGCGCGCAACGTCTCCTGTTTTGTACATGCGTTCCCCCGGGTAAAACGGGTCTTCAAGAAAACGCTCCTCCGTTAATGCCGGCCGATTCAAATAACCTCTGGCAACACCCGCTCCGGCAATGTATAGTTCGCCGATACATCCAACAGGCAGCATCCGCTGATTCTGATTCAGGATATATAATCTGACATGATGAACAGGTTTTCCAATTGGAATCCGTTCAAGTTTTTCATGTGGCGGACAATCAAAGAATGCAGCTTCTACGGTTGCTTCCGTTGGCCCATAGGAATTGGTTATTGAAACATTTGGAAGCAACTCGTAAAATCGGGAGACAAGATGGGTCCCCAGCTGTTCTCCCCCAGAAAACACTCGCTTGAGTCTGTTTGTCTTAATCAGTACAGAGCGATATTTTATATGTTCTAAAAATGCATGGAGCATTGAAGGCACAAAATGCATAGCTGTGATCTTTTGTTCTTCTATGGCCTTCGCGATCACTTCAGGTTCTTTTTCGCCTCCCTGAGGAAGCAGATAAACAGAAGCTCCGGCATAAGGCCACCAAAACAGCTCCCATATTGAAGCATCGAATGAATATGATGTTTTGTGCATAATCATATCTGAATGCTTTAGCTGATAGCGGGACTGTAGGGAATTCAAAAAATTCACCGCTGATCGATGTTCAATTTCAACACCCTTAGGCATCCCGGTAGAGCCGGATGTATAGATGACATAGGCTAAAGATTGCGGGAGAACATCCACATTCGGATTGGACAAACGATGTGCCAGTCCGCTATTTGTCTGATTGAGATAGACAATCTCTCCTGTAAATGCCGGAATATGAAGGCTGGCAGACTGAAGCAGGAGAATGTTTGTACCGCTGTCCTCCAGCAGAAAGCTGATTCGTTCTTCCGGATAATCCGGGTCGATGGGCAGATAAGCGCCGCCAGCTTTAAGAATGCCATAAATGCCAAGCAGCATTTCAGGTGAACGCTTTCCTATAATGGCAACAGTCGTTTCGGGTTTTACCCCCCGTCCAATTAGCTCCCAGGCGATACGGTTAGCCTGTTCGTTCAATTCTTTATAGGTCATCACTCCATCTTCGAAGATAACGGCCGCCTGATCAGGCGTTTTTGCTGCCTGCTGTTCGAGTGCATAGTGGAGCGTTTGATTCATTGAATAGCCCGTCTCCTCAAACGGATGGCATGATTCAATGAAATCTCTCTCTTCTTCTTTTGTTAAGATTGGAATATCGTCCAATTCTGTTTCAGGACTGGCAGCTGTATGTTCCACAAGCGTGGTGAAAAGGCTGGCCCACCTTTGGATGGTTTCTTTCTCAAACAAAGCTGTACTGTATTCAAACTGACAGAAAAGCTCGGAATCATGTTCTGTAACGTATAGGGAAATATCAAATTTTGATATTGGGTGCTCCAAGTCGTTCCACTGAAGCTGTACATCATTCATTTTTAGCTTTTGCTGTTCCATATTCTGAAGGACTAGCGTTGTGTCAAACAAAGGATTCCGGCTCATTTCCCGCTGCACACCGAGTTTGTCCACAAGCTCTTCAAACGGGTAATCCTGATGCTCATACGCTTCTAATGCCGTCTGTCTGACTTCTTTCAGAAATTCCTCAAATGTCTTATTACCCGCTGGGCGTGTGCGGAGAGCCAGTGTATTGACGAACATCCCAAGAACAGCTTCAAGGTCGGCATGGGGCCGTCCGGCGATTGGTGAACCAATCACGATATCATCCTGACCGCTTAACCGAGACAAAAAGGCTGAATACAAAGCGAGAAGCGTCATATAAAGCGTGCTTCTGTTTTTATGGGCGAGCCGCTTTATGCGGGCCGTGATCTCTTTGTCCAATTGAAAGGTTACTTTTCCGCCTATGAATTGCCGTTCTGCCGGACGTCGTTTATCTGTTGGAAGCTCCAGTATAAGAAGATCCCCGCTAAACTGCTGCTGCCAGTAAGTCTCCTGCTTTTGGTACGAGTCTCCCTTTTTAAATTTCTGCTGCCATACGGCGTAATCTTTATATTGGATCCGCAATGGCTTAAGCTGCCGGTTTGCATAAAGATCGGTAAATTCTCGGATTAGGAGCTGAACGGATACACCATCTGAAATGATATGGTGCATATCCACCAGCAATACATGCTTCTCGTTTGACACTTCTATAAGGCCTGCTCTAAATAATGGCGCCTGGCTGAGATCAAAGGGACGGACAAATCCCTCGATAGTGGTCTCTTTACTTAACGTAAACGGCACTTCGGTGTGGATACGCTGAACCGGCTCGTCATCAGCTCCGGATACAAAGGAAGTTCGAAGCGGCTCATGCCGACTGATCAGTTCTTTGCATACAGCAGACAGTTTGGCGACATCCAGTGCACCTTCCAGTTCTAAGACCGCAGGCATGTTATAGGCGACACCCTCATCAAGCTGTTGAAGCACATAGATTCGTTTTTGGGCCGAAGATACAGGATATGTATCCCTTTTTTCTGCTGGTTCAATTGCTGCATACAGATTTTGTTCTGCCTCTCGAATAATTAAAGCTAATTCTTCAACAGTCGGATGAGCAAAGATGTCCTTAAGTGAAACTTGCACATGGAATTCCTTTGCGATCCGTGACATAAGCACTGTTGCTTTTAACGAGTGACCGCCATTGTCAAAAAAGTTGTCTTGGATGCCTATATGTCCATTCTTTAGCACATCTTCAAATAGTTGCGAAAGCTTTGCCTCTAACAGATTTCGAGGGGCAGTATATGGGTTTCCGCTGATTGAAGCATCTGGCTCCGGAAGTGCTGCGCGATCTACTTTTCCGTTTGGGGTAAGAGGTATGCTGTCAACCCATATCCATTTCGCCGGAATCATGTATTCTGGGAGCTCACTAGCCATATAACTGCGTAAATCTATTGCATTCAGCTTTTGTACACTGCAATAGTAAGCGCATAATTCATGTTCACCGTTTTGATCTTGCCAGATGAGAATGGCAGCCTCACTAATGTCCGGATGATTCATTAACGTGACTTCGATTTCTTGCGGCTCAATTCGATAACCTCTGATTTTCACTTGATTGTCTGCCCGTCCGATATATTCGATGTTGCCGTCTTCAAGCCGTCTGGCCAAATCACCTGTCCGGTACATGATCACATCAGGCTTGAATGGATCGGATGAAAATTTGTCGCTTGTCAGTTTATCGTGATTGACATATCCTCTGGCAACACTTGCGCCGGAAATATAGAGTTCGCCTGGTACGCCGCATGGCTGAAGCTGTTTTTGATGATTCAAAATATATAGATCAGTACAGCCTATCGGTTTACCGATTGGCGGAAGCTCAGGAATAGGGTCTCCAGGATGAATGGTATACGTAGATACCACATGAGTTTCTGAAGGTCCGTAATGATTGTGCAGGTGTATGCCGCGTTCACGCAACACATCTTGGAAAAGGTCTGAAATCATTAATTGTTCCCCGGCTGCGATCAGGTGTTTGACGCCATCAGGAAACGAGTTCGCAAGTTCTCGCTCGCTGAAAATCATTTTGATAAAAGCAGTTGGGAGAAACACAATATTCGTCTGATGCTTGTTTATAAATGCAAACAGCTGAGGCACATCTCTTTTTATGGCTTCTGGCACGATGTGCAGTGTGCCGCCTTTTAGAAGCGCAGAAAATATTTCTTGATAGCAGACGTCAAAGGAAGGCGTCGCAAATTGCAGAACATCTGCTTCAAAGTCAATGCCGGAGTGAGTATATTCGAACTTCAGCAAGTTAGCCATGTTTCGATGCTCAAATTGAACACCCTTTGGTTTACCTGTTGTGCCTGATGTATAAATCATATACAGCAGCTCGTCAGCATTGTTGACTGACTTTATGTTACTGCCGTCTACTTTGCTTTCGATATCTTCTGGATGAGTGATAATGTAATTGTCTTCTAACGATGAGGAAAGATGCGCTTGTGAAACAACATGCGAACAGCCGCAATCATGCAGAATATAACGGATTCTGTCAGCCGGGTAATGCGGATCAACCGGAACAATGGCGCCGCCTGCCTTTAAGATACCAAGAACACCTGTGATAAACGCCGCTGAGCGTTCCATCATAATCGCAACGGGTTCCTGTCTCACAACGCCTTTCATTCGTAAATGCCGTGCCAATCTGTTAGCCGCTTTATTCAGTTCTCTGTATGTTAATGAGCAGGCTTGATCAATTACAGCATGAGCATCTGGTGTCTTTTCCGCTTGCTTTTCAAACATGGCATGGATGGTTTCGTAAACTGGTGTTTGATCTGTGATTTCTCCAATCAGCTGCCGCTTTTCAGTATCTGTCGTGATATCGATTTCTTCAGGTGGAAGATTCGGATTATTTAAGATTTGTGATACAGCATTCAGAAGATGCTCTTTGACAGAGAGCACAAAAGACCGATCGTGCTGCTCCGCATCATAGTTCATTTTGATATGAATTTCTTCCCCTGGCGCCACCATAAGATAAAAGCTGTAGTTGGTTTCATCTGCGACAGTGAAATTATGAATTTGAAAAAGATCAGAAGCATGTTCCTGTTTGTTCAGCATTTGAATCTCTTGCTGCACCGGATAGTTTTCAAATACGAGAATATGATCAATCAGCCCTTGCTTAACAGCTGAGCGGGATTGAATCTCATACAAAGGGTGGTAGCTGTACGCTTCAGCGGCAAGACGGTCTTTTTGCATATCTTTTATAAGTTGAAGAAATGGCGTTTTTGCCCCCTGCACCCGAATCGGCATCGTATTAATGAAAAGACCTACCATATGTTCAATGCCTTCGATTTCTGCGGGTCTTCCTGAAATGACAGAACCGAATACGGCGTCATCGTTATTATTATATTTTTGTAGCAGAATGCCCCAAATGGTATGAAAAATCGTACTGAGTGTCACTTCTTCTCTAGCAGCAAGCTCTGAAAGCCTGCTGCTTTCTTCCTTAGAGAATGAAAATGTAACGTGTTCCTGCCTGCTTCTTCCCTTTGTTTTTTTCTGCTTCGGGAGCACGGTTTGCTGTTCATGGCCGGAAAGATAATGGTCCCAATAAGAAACCGCCTGCTCTTTGTCTTGCTCCATCAGCCATTTGATATACTTTCCGTATGGCTGGACCGGCTCCAATGTTATAGGGGATGCATTTACATAAGATGCGTAAATATGCAGAAACTCCTTTAGCACAATGCTGAGGCACCAACCGTCCATCATGATATGATGAAAGGTCCAAATGCAAGAGTACTGGCTCTCTCCTGTTTGAATCAGAGCGATGCGCATGAGCACATCCTTTTGCAAATGAAACCCCCGGTCCCGGTCCTTTTCTTTCCATTGCTCGATAAACTGTGATTGCTCCGCCTCGTTTAAATGAGTAATGTCTTCTTCCAGGACGATGATATTTCGTTCTCTCAGAACAACCTGCTGGGGGGAGGAAACATTTTGGCTGATAAAAATCGTTCTGAAAATATCATGTCTTTCTACAAGAGCGTTGATGCTGTTTTGAAAAAACTGCGGGTTGACTTTTCCTTCTATTGTAAAAGAAGCTTGCTCAACATACGCCTGTGAATCTTTTTGCAGGAGGGAATGGAAAAGCATCCCTTCCTGCATGTAAGACAGCGGATAAATATCCTGAATTGAATTCGCTTTTGTCATGTTCATGTCTCCCTGTCACGATTTTCTACAATTCTTCTACCAAGCTGGATATGCTGTCCAAGTCCTCTGCCGTTAATGATTGACTGCTGAAATCGCTCAGTGTCTTTTCTGCTTTCTGTTGACCGGCGCAGTGTTTCATAATGTCCAGCAAAAAGTGTTCAATCCTGTTAATAAGCTGCTCCATTGTGTTTTTGTGAAAGCGGGCTGGCGGATAACTAAGATTGAAATGGAGCTTTTTGTCTGCTGCCATTGCGCTCATCTCGATGATTTGCTCACGCTTCCATGTATGAGTGATATCCTTTCCGCTACCAAGGCTTGATGGGCGGAAGGTGTCCTGTCTTTCGATGTCGTTGAACTGGCCCAAATAGTTAAAGCTGATTTCAGGTGTTTTTGAAAACGTAATAATTTTATTTTCAGGGTGTGTAAGGTATTTCAGCATACCGTAACCTACCCCTTTGTTTGGTATCCGGCCCAGTGTATCTTTAACGGTTTTTACTGAGGTTCCGAGCTCATCCCTATGATTTTCAAAGCTTATGAGGGCCGGGTACATGGATGTAAACCAGCCGACCGTCCTGCTGATATCTAACTCTGGCAGAATGTGTTCTCTCCCGTGTCCTTCCATAGCGATACGGAGCTTGCTTCCTCCTGTCCATTCACAAATCGCCAAGGATGCTGCGGTTAACAGAATATCTTGTGTATCTGTGCCATAGGCGTGATTGACGTTTTGCAGCAAGACGGCGGTGTCTGCTTCAGTCAGTGAAAAGCTTAATGAGTCCCTTTTGCTGAAGTCGATGTTCACATGATGCGGTATTTCATATGGCAGTTCTGCGGCTTGCTGTTCTTCTACACTTCGCCAATACGCCTCTTCGCGAATCAGCTTACTGCTTTGGGCATATTCCTGTATGCATCTTGCGTATTCCTGGTAGGAATCCGTTTTAGGTGGAAGCTGGATCGTCTGGCCTGCAGCAGCTTGTTGATATCCGGCTGACAAATCCTCCAGCAAAATCCGCCATGAGACACCATCAACGACAAGGTGATGGATCGCAAGGAACAAGTAATCTCCGGTCAGTGTTTTAAACAAAGCGGCGTGCAACAATGGTCCTTCCTGCAAATTGATGCTTTGCTGAAGATCTGCAACTTCTTGTTTGATTTTCGTCTCCCAGCCGCTTTCTGACTGTGAAAGATCAGAGATTCTTAAGCTGTATAGCTGTGACTCATGAATGCCTTGGTTGATTTGAATCCATCGCCTATCATCGTTGCGATAAACCATCCGAAGCGCATCATGATGCTCCGCCAGTTTTTTCAAGGCTGGTCTAAGGGCGTTTTCAGACAAACGTCCAGAATGAAATAGCATGACAGACTGATTGAAATGGTGTCTTTCTTCAATATCTTGTGAAAAAAACCATTGCTGAACAGGCGTCCAAGGAACGTCTCCCTGAACGGGTCCTTGCTCTATGATTCTCTCTGACTTACGGATAAATGGTGATAAGTCCTTTATCTTTGGATGACGGAATAAATCACTTACCTGCAAGCTTAGTCCATAGCGCCCAAGGCGTGCAGAAACTTGAAGGGCTTTGATTGAATCTCCGCCCAATTCAAAAAACGAATCCTCTATTCCGATCCTCTGGATGCCGAGAACTTCCTGCCAGATCAACACAAGTTGGTCTTCAAGGTCATTTCGAGGTGGAGCGTACGTTTGTTTAGATGTGAAATTTGGTTCAGGAAGTGCTTTTCGGTTCAATTTGCCGTTTGATGTGAGCGGAAGAGTCTCCATTTCAATAATGTACGCCGGGATCATATAGTTTGGCAGCGAACGCGCAAGAAGAGAACGCACTTGTTCAGCATTCGTGCCTGCTTTTACGCTGATATAGCCAAACAGCTCTTTGCTCCCTGACTGTCCTGTACGTGCCAACACCGCCGCTTCTTTGACTCCGTCTATTTGGCGAAGTGCTGATTCGATCTCACCCAGCTCCACACGATAGCCTCTGACTTTTACTTGATCATCAATACGGCCAACGTACTCAATTGTGCCATCAGGAAGCCAGCGCGCCAGATCACCTGTGCGATACAGTCGATCGCCAGGTGCAAATGGATGTGGGACAAATTTCTCTTTCGTTAAATCAGGACGGCCCAAATATCCTCTGGCGACGCCATCTCCGCCGACACAAAGTTCACCGACAGCTCCGACCGGCTGCAGCACTCCCCATTGATTTAAGATATAAGCGGTGGAATTACCAACCGGCCGCCCGATCGGAATGGAAAGTTCATATGTTTTTTGAATGTGAAGGCATGTCGAAAAAGTTGTATTTTCGGTAGGGCCATATCCATTCCATATCGATACTTCAGGGCAGACATTTCTGATTCGATTGACGTGGCTCGGCGACAAAGCTTCTCCGCCTATAATCAAATGTTTCAGCTGTGAAAATGTTTGTTCATTTTGCTCTGTCAAATGATTGAATAGAGAAGATGTCAGCCAAATCGTTGTGATTCCTTGATGTTCTATGTACCTCTTAAGCTGATGGGAATCGAGAAATGTTTGTTGATCGGACAGATGCAAAGCGGCACCATTTAGCAGCGGTCCGAAAATTTCAAATGACCCAACGTCGAAACCGATTGATGATGTCATAAGAAGGCGGTCTTCAGGTGTAAATGTAATATAATTGCTATTTTTAACAAGACGAATTACACTTCGCTGCTCAATCATGACACCCTTTGGTTTACCGGTTGATCCAGAGGTATAAATGATATATGCAAGTGAATGTGGCCCTGCTGAAGAATCAACGTTCTTCGTTTCTCCTTGCTTTTGAATATCTTCGATTATGATTTGTTCACATTCAATGTCTAATAGCTGTTTTTCTGTTTTTTCAGATTGAAGGAGTAATGCCGCCCCGCTGTCTGACAGCATATAAGCTATTCGTTCAACAGGCAGATCAGAAGCAATAGGCAGATAGGCTCCCCCGGCTTTTAGAATGCCCAGCATTCCTGCAATGAGTTCTGGTGTTCTGCCTGTCAACAAGGCTACAACACTATCAGGCCCTACGCCCTTTATCTGTAGAACTGAGGCAATTTGATTTGACCAGCTGTTCAGGTCCTCGTAAGTGAATACTTGGGTGTCGCTGACAATTGCTACAGCATTAGGCGTTTGTTCAGCCTGCATTTCAAAGAGTCTGCTGATGGTTTCATTTCTTGGATAATCTATTTTTGTACGATTGAGCTCGTGGATAAGGTAATGGGTCTCATCCTCATTCAGGATATTTATTGTTCCGAGAGCGGCTTTGTTGTCTTTGATGATGGCGAGTAACATATTGATGAAGTATTGAAGCCACTTTTCTATCGTTTTTTTCTTATATAAGTCAGTACTAAACTCCATTTGGAACATCAGCAAACCGCGGGGCTGTTCCTGGGCATATAGGGTTAAATCAAATTTGGACGTTTGATGCCCATTGTTTGCTGCAGGTTTGAGACAAAGTTCATCCAGCTCCAACGATTCCTGATCCATGTTTTGAAGAACAAACATTACGTCAAACAGCGGATTTCTGCTCATATCTCGTGTCAATTCAAGCTTATCAACAAGCTCTTCGAACGGGTAATCCTGGTGCTCAAAGGCTTCCAATGCTGTCTCACGCACTTCCTGCAAATACTGTACGAATGGCTTCCCGCCCTCCGGGCGCATCCGAAGCGCCAGCGTGTTCACAAACATGCCGAGTATCGGCTCAAGATCCTTGTGCGGTCGGCCGGCAATTGGCGAGCCGACGATGATATCTTCCTGTCCGCTTAAGCGTGACAAGAACGCGGTGTAAGCCGCAAGGAGCACCATGTACAGTGTGCTTCCGTTTTCTCGTGCCAGCTTGTGAAGGCCTGATGCAACCTCTTGATCCAGCGTAAATAAGACCTTGTCACCCGCGAAGCTTCGCACCGGCGGGCGGGCATGATCAGCCGGAAGATCCAGCACAGGCAGCTCGCCCTCGAGCTGCTTCAGCCAGTACGCCTCTGGCGTTGTGTACGCGTCTCCTGTTTTGAATCCTTCTTGCCATACGGCATAATCTTTATATTGAATGCGCAGCGCCGGAAGCTTCCGATTATTGTACAGCTCGCCGAATTCCCGAATCAGAATGTTGACGGAAACACCGTCTGAAATGATGTGATGCATATCAACCAGCAACAGGTGCCGCCCATCTGATACCTTTACGATTTGGGCACGGAACAGCGGCGCTTGGCTGAGATCAAACGGTTTGATAAATGCGGCTGCGGCCTCCTGTTCGGTTCGTTCGCCGAGAACTGTAGTCTGTAACGTAAACGGCACCTCGTCATGGATGCGCTGCACCGGATCGCCTCCTGCGTCCTGTTCGAAGGAGGTACGAAGCGACTCGTGGCGCTTGATCAGCTCTTTGAAAGCTCTGTCCATCCTTTCAGGGTTGAGCTTCCCTTCGAGCTCTAACACAGCCGGCATATTGTAGCCTGTCCCTCCGTCCTCCAGCTGCTGAAGGACATAAATCCGCTTTTGGGCAGAGGAAACCGGATAGGTTTCCTGTTTTTCAGCGGGCTTAATCGCTTCATATGGACTGTCCGTTCCTTCACGGATAACGGTAGCCAGCCCTTCTACTGTCGGATGGGCAAACACCTCTTTTAGCGGCACCTGTACATCGAATTCTTTTGAGATCCGTGAGACAAGCGCCGTTGCTTTTAAGGAATGTCCCCCGCGGTCAAAAAAGTTGTCGTGAATCCCGACAGGGCCATTTTTCAGCACGTCCTCCCACAGCTGAGAAAGCTTCATCTCAGTCACGTTTCTCGGCGCTGTGTAGGTCTCAGCATCTGCCGCTCCGCCAGGAGCTGGCAGGGCGTTTCGGTCAAGCTTTCCGCTTGGCGTAACAGGCCACTGTTCCATCTCTATCATATAGGCTGGGATCATGTAGCCCGGCAACAGTCTCTCAAGCTGTGCCCGCACTTTGTTTCTTTGGAGCCCTTCTATATAAGCGCATAATTCTGGCTCCCCGCTGTCTGTCCGTACGGTAACGGCCGCCTCCCTTACACCTTCTATACTTCTTAGTGCCGCTTCAATCTCTCCCGGCTCAATCCGGTAGCCGCGGATTTTTACCTGATCATCCGTGCGCCCGAGGAATTCAACATTCCCGTCAGGGAGCCAGCGCGCCACATCCCCGGTTTTGTACATGCGTTCCCCCGGGTAAAACGGGTCCTCAAGAAAACGCTCCTCCGTTAATGCCGGCCGATTCAAATAACCTCTGGCAACACCCGCTCCGGCAATGTACAGTTCGCCGGCGACACCGGAAGGCTGTACGGCTAAATGCGGATCTAAAACATACAAACGCGCACCAGGTACGGGCTTCCCAATCGGAATCCGCAAACGGTCTCTGTCCCGTTCTGGATCTAACACGTAAAATGCCGCGTCTACCGTTGCTTCTGTCGGCCCGTAGCCATGGATTAATGATACCTGCGGCAATACAGAAGCAAAACGGGCTGCCGTACGCGGCGCAAGCGGTTCACCTCCGGCGAATACACGCTTTAGGTTTGTCCCGTCACCAAGCGCTAACATTTCTGCTTGATCCAGAAAGCTATTCAGCATAGCCGGAATAAAATGAGCCGTTGTCACGTTTTCCTGATGAATGGCTTTTACGATCAATGCGGAGTCTTTTTCCCAGCCGGGCGGAAGCAGATACGCCGAAGCACCGGAAAGAGCCCACCAAAACAGCTGCCACACAGACGCATCAAAGGAAAAAGAGGTTTTCACCATGACAATGTCATCTTCTGAAAGCGGAAACTGGTGCTGCATGCCGGTCAGAAAGGAAACAGCCTGGCGGTGCTCAACGGCCACTCCTTTCGGCTGCCCGGTAGACCCCGATGTATAGATGACATAGGCGAGAGAACCGCCGTCAGCAGGAGTAAACAGATGGTTTTCTGCTTTTTCGCTCGCAAGAGATGTCATGTCCACTTCAAGCGTTTCGCCAGAAAAGTTCGGTGCGGAGCATCCCGGCTGTGTCAGCAAGAGCGATGCCCCGCTGTCTTTCAGCATGTAGCTCAGCCGCTCCTTTGGATACGCAGGATCAAGCGGCAAATACGCCCCGCCGGCCTTCAGTACAGCAAGGACAGCGATCAGCATGTCAGGTGAGCGTTCAGACAGGATCCCGACGATACTTTCGTTTGTGACGCCGCGTGCCGCAAGGTGAGCAGCCAGCCGGCTGGCGTACATATCAAGCTCAGCGTATGTCAGCGAACCGCCTGAAAAGCGAATCGCTGGCCGCTCCGGTGTGACTGCCGCCTGTCGCTCAAACAGCCCATGCAGGGTTGGGGCTTCAGGTGAAACAGATACTGTCCTGTTATTTTGAGAAACGATTTTCCGTGTTTTGTCCTCATCTAGCAATGTCATCTTTGACACAGGAAGAGATGGATCAGAGATGACGTCAGAGATCATGTGCTGTAAATAATCTTTTATCTCAGACATCATATTTGGTTGATAAGCGCCTGTATGAAAATGAATCCGAACGTACAAAGTACGCCCTGGGATCACTTTGACACTGCATCTATAATTAGTTACCTCTTCCATCTCAAAATCTTTCACGGAGAAATCAAATGATCCAGCTTGATTCAGCTCTTCAATCTCTTGTTGAGTAGGTGTATTTTCAAAGACGATAATATGATCAATCAGCTCTTGTTTAAGAGCGCTCTGCGCCTGAATGTCATATAAAGGGAAGTAACTATACGCTTCTGCTTCAGTCATGTCCTTTTGCATTCCGCTGACTAGGTCAGAAAAAGACAGAAAATCACTTTGGACTCGAATAGGAATGGTATTGATAAAAAGTCCGACCATGTTTTCCACATCTTTTAGCTCAGAAGGTCTGCCTGATATAACTGATCCGAACACAGCATCGTCGCGACGATTGAACTTTTGGAGCATGATTCCCCATAAAGCTTGGAAAACAGTGTTAAGCGTCGCACCACATGCTGCAGCGATTTTCTGTAATTCGGAGGTTTCTTTTTCAGGAATGGTAAACGTGATCTGCTGTAATGTCCCGTCCGACATTTGATCTGTTCTTTTTGGCAGAGGCGAAGCTTTTTCGAAATGCTGAAGCCTTTTTTTCCAATACTCAGCTGCTTCTTCACGCTCTTGCTGCATCAGCCATTTAATATACGTCCCGTACGGCTGTACGGGAGGCAAATCAGGAAATTGCCCTTTTCCAAGCGCTTGATAAATATGGAGAAAGTCTTTAATGACGATGCCTAAACACCAGCCATCCATTAAAATATGATGGTGGCTCCAGATACAGACATAATGATCAGGCGCCCATTTTAAAATAGATATTCTCATCAGTACATCCGTTTGGAGATCAAAGCCTTTTGATTTGTCCTGTTCTTTGAATGCCTCTGTACAATGTTCTTTATCTTTTTCATTGAGATGAGAAATATCTTCAACATGAACATGGCAATGACGTTGCTTGAGCACGACTTGACGAGGTTTGGCTACATTTTTATAGATGAATGCTGTTCGAAAGATATCGTACCTGTCAAAAACAGCATCCATACTTTTCTGGAAACGCTCCAAGTCAAGCTGTCCATTGATCGTAAAAGAAGCCTGTTCAAAATAAGCTCTCGACTGCTCATCATACAATGAGTGAAAAAGCATCC
Organism: Bacillus sp. LM 4-2; assembly: GCF_000978495.1. Lineage (NCBI taxonomy): Bacteria > Bacillati > Bacillota > Bacilli > Caryophanales > Bacillaceae > Bacillus > Bacillus sp. LM 4-2. Next base: position 1,957,317 of record NZ_CP011101.1, read on the forward strand.
CTTCCTGCATAAATGACAAAGGGTATATATCCTGTATTTCAGGTTGCTGCGGCATCAGTGAATCTCCTCTCCTATAGTTTGTTGACGGCTCCCATGATCTCACTCAATTCATCAAGCGTTAAGTCTTCATCAGTGAAATCAGATGCGCTCCACTCTCGGTTTTCTTTGCCGGTACAATGCTCAATGATGTTTTCCAGAGTCTGTTTAAAATGCCTGGAAAATGTTTGGATTGTTTTTTCCTCAAATTGAACCCTGTTATAGATGATGTGCATGTTCAGGCACCCCGAAGAAACGGCGCCGCTGATATCCAGTGCATAAGGACGCTCCCAGTTCGGGCTGATCTCATTTCCTGGCTTGATGTCAGACACCTCAAAGGCATTTGATTGAATATCCTGATCAAACTGGCCTAAATAATTAAAGCTGATTTCTGGGCTGTTTTTCTCAGAGCCCCATCTTTTGCTGATATATTTCAGCACGCCGTAGCCCGCGCCTTTATGCGGTATACGGTGCAGCATATCTTTTGTCTGTTTAATAAGGTGGCCCAGCCGCTCTTCTTTGTCCTTATGATCGGAATCTCTCATATCAAGCCACACAGGATAAATGGAGGTGAACCAGCCAACAGTTCTGCTAATATCGATGTCCTCAAGATATGATTCCCTTCCATGGCCCTCCATGCTGATTTTAAATTGGTTATTTCCCGTCCATTTCTGCAAAGCAAAACCTAAAGCTGTCAGAAGGATATCATTCATCTCCGTACTGTAAGCTTTATGTGCAGCCGTTAGTAGTAATTCTGTGTGATGGCGAGATAGCTCAAAATCAATCACTTCTGTATCTTTGAATGTGTTAGATGCTGCGTCATTGTCTTTTGGAATAGGCTGGATGTGACGGCTCTCGCACTCATCCCAGTACGCTGCTTCGCGCTGCACCTGGCGGCTTTTAGAGTAGTCAACTATTCTTTGTGAATACGTTAAATATGAATCTGTTTTTTGCGGCAGTTTAATAGATTCTCCTGAGACTGCCTGTTTGTAAGCAGCTGAAAAATCCTCGAACAAAATGCGCCAGGAAACCGCATCAACAACTAAGTGATGAATCGTCAGAAATAAATGGTCACCATTCTCGGTTCTAAACAATCCAGCGTGAAGTAAGGGGCCGGTTTCCAAACGAATATGTTCTTGCATCCGGCTGGCTGCTTCCTCAATCGTGTACCGTGCTTCTGTTAGGCTATCCTTTACATCAAACAGTTCAAGTGCATATAGCTCCTCATCTGAAAGATCTATCCCTCTGTTTATCTGCACCTGCCTGCCATCTTCATGCCGGCATACGATTCTCAGTGCATCATGATGAGTCACAAGGCTTTTTAGTACTTTTCTAAGCGCAGCCTCATCAAATCGTTCAGCCCGGTAGATCATAACGGACTGGTTAAAATGATGGCTTTCCAGAGATTGCGAGAAAAACCACTGCTGGATAGGTGTCCAAGTAATCTCGCCTTCGACCGGGCCTTGGTCAATGGCGCGTACGTCTTTTCGAACCCGGGCGGACAGTTCACCAAGAGTCTGATGTTCAAACATCTCACGTACTGTCGTTTCAAATCCGCGCTGCTTCAGTCTGGCACAAACCTGCAGCGCTTTAATAGAGTCTCCGCCAAGCTCAAAGAAATTGGCGCTTACACCCAGCTCATCTACATTAAGAAGCTCCTCCCAAATTTCAGCCATCACCGTTTCAATCTCATTTCTAGGACTGATATCATCAGCTGTATAAGCGTGTTTTTCAGGCTCTGGCAGGGCTTTCTGATCGAGCTTTCCATTAACAGTCACCGGGATGCTGTCAATTTGTATCATACGGGCAGGCAGCATAAAGTCAGGCAAGGCGTTTTTTAGGTAAGTTCGGATGTCTGATATATTCGCAGCCTGTTGATCTTTTATCACCATATATGCATATATAGCTGTTTGCCCTTGCTCGTCTGCTCTGGTAATGACAGCCGCCTCTTTAATCATTGGATACTGAAGAAGTGCCGCTTGGATTTCGCCTAACTCAATACGGTGCCCTCTGACTTTCACCTGCTCATCAATGCGGCCTAAGTATTCCAGCTCGCCATTTGACAGGCGCTTAGCAAGATCTCCTGTTCGGTATAATCTGTCTCCCGGAAGATAAGGATTGGATACAAAACGGTCAGCGGTCAGCTCATCTCTGTTGAGATATCCCCGTGCCACACCTTCGCCGCCTATATACAGCTCCCCTGGAACTCCGATCGGCTGCAGATTCATATGAGCATCCATCACATAAGCCTGCAGAGTTGAAAGCGGCCGTCCGATATTGCTTTTATTTTTTACAATGTCTGCTGCGGACAATTTTTTGAATGTTACATGGACTGTTGTTTCTGTAATACCGTACATATTAATCAAATCAGTATGAGGATATTTTTTATTCCAGCTTTGAAGCATGCCGGGCTGTAAGGCTTCGCCGCCAAAAATCACGTAGCGGATGTTTAAATGATCTGTATGATTTTGGTCTTCAAGCATCAAGCCGTAAAAAGCAGTCGGGGTCTGATTGAGTACAGTGACGCGCTCTTTTTTTAACAATAATCGGAATGCTTGGGGGTCACGGGCTGTTTCTTTAGAGACCACGACTAATGTACTTCCGTTCAATAACGCACCGAACATCTCCCATACAGAGAAATCAAAGCAATAAGAATGAAATAACGTCCAGACGTCTTCATGGTTAAATTCAAAAGGCAGGTTTTGATGCTTCAAGAGACTGATCACATTGCGGTGCTCGACAATGACTCCCTTTGGCTGACCAGTCGTTCCAGATGTGTATATCACGTATGCGGGCTGATCCGTTACTATTTCTTCAATGTTTACATCAGCCGGAATTGAGTTGTTTTCACATTCATCGATATACAAAATATGCCCGGTGTAGTCTGCAGGTTTGTTTAGACCGCGCTCTGTCAGCAGCAGTTTTGCTCCGCTGTCATTGAGCATAAAGCTAATACGCTCCTTGGGATATTCAGGATCAATCGGCAAATAGGCCCCGCCAGCTTTTAAAATCGATAAAACGCCAATGACCATATCAGGTGACCGATCGAGCATCAGACCGACGATATCGCCAGTTCTGACCCCTTGTTTGATCAGCATAGCAGCTGCCCGCTCGGCTTTTTCATTCAGGTCTCGATACGTAAGCTGAGAATGGCCGCACACCACTGCGATATGCTCCGGATACTGAGCTACTTGCTTTTCAAATAAGCTTACTATGTTTTCATTTCTCGGATAAGCTGCATACTGCCCCATTTTTTCAAGGAGTAACCTACGCTCTGCAGCAGGAAGCAATTGCATGTTCGAAATTCTCATCTCAGTATCCGCCGTTACTCCTTTTACCAATTCAATAAAATAGGATGCCCACTGCGTAATGGTTTCTTCTTCAAAAAGAGCAGTGCTGTATTCAAAACGGCAGCGTATTCCACTCAGATGCTCCTCAGCATGTAATGTTAAATCGAATTTAGATATATCATGTTTAGGAGTGACAGACGAAATCGACAGACCAGGCACTTCGAACCGGAAATCTTCACTGCTTTGAAGCACAAGCATCGCATCGAACAGCGGGTTGCGATTTACCTCTCGATTTGTATCGAGCTTATCTGCCAGCTCCTCAAAAGGATAATCCTGATGCTCGTAAGCGGTCAGAGCCAGGTGGCGAATGTCATGCAAATAGGAGCTGAACGTTTTGTGGCCCTGGGGCTTGCTGCGCATCGCCAATGTATTGACGAACATTCCGATGACGCGCTCCAGATCAGCGTGCGGTCTTCCGGCAGCAGGCGAACCGACAACAATATCCTCTTGCCCGCTTAGCTTAGATAACAAAATAGAATAGACAGCCAGAAGAATCATATACAATGTTGTTCCCGTTTCAGCCATTAAACGGTGCAGCTCATCAGCCATGTCTTTATCAATGTTGACTTCAATTGTTCCACCGCTGAAATCAGGGAGACGCGGCCTTGTTTTATCAAGCGGTAATTCTAGTGTAGGAAGACTCCCGCCAAGCTGACCGAGCCAGTAGGCCTCCTGTTTTTTGTATAGCTCTTTCGGGTAGTTCTCTTGCTGCCAAACAGCAAAATCCTTATAATGCAGGTTTAAAGCTGGCAGCTCTTTTCCGCAATATAAGTCAGTAAATTCTTGGACAAGAGTGCTCATCGAGACACCGTCGGCAATAATATGGTGCATATCGAGCAGCAAAAATCCGCGATTATTGCCCATTGTAATGACACATGCTCTAAAAAGCGGACCGGATGATAGATCAAACGGTTTGATAAAGGTCTCGATTGCAGACTCAAGCATTTGTTCTGACTCCATTTCAAGCTCTTTTAGATCAAAAGCCATCTCTGGATAAATGATCTGCACAGGCTCGTCTCTGTTAAGCACAAAAACAGTCCGTAATGCTTCATGCCGATTCACAAGTTCTGTGAGAACGCTTCTCAACCGCTGGCGATTCAGATTTCCGCGTAATTCAAGTACAGCTGGCATGTTGTAGCCTGTGCTGTCATCTGCCAGCTGATGAAGAGCATATAATCGTTTTTGCGAGAAAGACAGCGGATAGACATCTCTTTGATCCGCAGGTTCAATCTGTGTAAAAGCGTGTTCTTTTAAGCTCATCAATTTGACCGCCATGCTTTCAACCGTCGGATATGAAAACACCTCACTGAGCGGCAGCTCGACATTAAGCTTTTTATGTATTCTTGATACTAGTGCGGCCGCTTTTAAGGACTGTCCGCCTAACTGAAAGAAATCATCACGAATGGCGATGTGCTGTTTATTCAGCACATCTTCCCAAATATGTGCGAGATCAGCTTCGATTAAGGTTCGGGGCGCCATATATGTGACACTCTTATTGTTTTCTGGTTCAGGAAGCGCAAACCTGTCAAGCTTGCCGCTGGATGTTAATGGCATCCGGCTGATGTTGATAATACTTGCTGGGATCATATAGGACGGCAATGTCCCGGCAAGATGCTGATACAAATCTGGGAGGCTGTTTCCCTTTTCTGGAACGATATAAGCAACGAGCTCCTTTTCCTCAGCAGAAACATCACGGGCCAGTACCGCGGCTTCCTTTACCCCCGGTGCTTGTCGAAGAACTGTTTCAATCTCTCTCAGTTCAATACGGTAACCCCTAATTTTTACTTGATCATCAAAACGCCCAATATATTCAATCGTTCCATCAGGCAAAAAGCGGCCTGCATCACCTGTTCGGTATAAACGCTCCCCTTCAAGGAATGGATGATCGGAGAATGCTTTCTGTGTCAGCTCTTGCTGTTTGTAGTATCCTCTCGCAAGACCCGCGCCGGAAATACACAGTTCACCCGAAGCGCCGATCGGTTGCATTTGATTTCCGTGCAAAACAAATACTTTTGTGTTTCTGATCGGGTGTCCGATCGTGATCCTCTCTTTTTCATTCAGATGCCGCAATATTGTTGTTGCCACACTGTTTTCTGTGGGCCCGTATTCATTTGCCAGTTCAGCAGAAGGACAAATCATTTGACTCAACTCAAGCAGATCAGGCGTGACCGCTTCACCCGCAAATGTCACAATACGAAGACTTTTTGCATCGTCAGCAGTCATCACTTCCAATAATACCCGGTACAGGGAAGGAACAATGATCATGTGGCTGACCTTATAACGGGCTATTTTTCGCTTAAGGGCCAGCACATCCTTCGCTTCGTCATCTGTTGTCAGCAGCACACACGCACCAGACAAAAGCGGGGTAAATAAGCTCGTTACACAGCCGTCAAACACGTACGAAAACAAATGGAGGGATATATCCTGTTCGGCCATGCCATACTCTTCCCGTCTCCATTGCAATGTATTGGCAATACCGTGATGATCAACTAAAACGCCTTTAGGGCGCCCCGTCGTTCCCGACGTATAGATCAAGTAGGCTAGATCACCTGGCGACATATTTGGAGCTTCTGTTTGGTAACTTTCTGTATGTTCTATCGTTATCGTATTTCCTTCATAGGACGGAGGGATCAAGGAAATAAGGTCTTCTTCTATCAGCAATTGAGCCGCTTGACTGTCCTTCAGCAGGAAAGAAAGACGTTCTGCTGGAAAATGTGGATCAAGCGGCATATAAGCGCCGCCTGCTTTCCAAATCCCAAGCAGAGCTGCAGGCATTTCCATTGACCGGCCCATCATTACAGCAACGATATCTCCAGATCCAACGCCTTTTTCTATCAGAGCGTGCGCAATCTGATTGGCTCTTACTTGTAACTGGCGATAGGTCCAGCATTCGTCTCCCATTTTCAATGCAGCAGCTTCAGGTGTTTTGTGAGCTTGTTCCTCGAACAATTGGGGTATCGTTTTGTTCACATAAGGACGCTCAGTTTCGTTAAACAATTGGATAACCTGTTGCTCCTCCGGCGGCACGATATTGATGTCACTGACGGCAACATCGGGATTTGTCAAAATGCAATCCAGTGCTTGCTTTAGATGCCCCTGAATCCTCAGCATCTCCTCCCGCTCGTAAACGTCTGCGTTGTAGCTGAATTTGATATAAAATGATTCTCCCGGAACGATAACGATATTAAAGTCGTAATTGGTTTGTTCCGACATTGAAATGTCACTCAGCTTCAGAGCGCCTTCATCATTTTCACTCTCCACGCTTAACGCCTGATGAAGCTGTACAGGGTAATTTTCAAAAACAAAAATATGATCGATCAACCCTTGCTTCAATGGACTATGGTTTTGAATCTCATAAAGCGGATAATACCCATGCTGTTCAGATGATAAAATATCCTCCTGCACGGCTTTGACCAGCGAAGAAAACGTTATGCCTTCCGCAGATCGGATTCGCACTGGAACAGTATTGATAAACAAGCCGACCATTGATTCAATCCCGTCAATCGCTGACGGGCGTCCCGAAATGACGGAGCCAAAAACGGCATCATCTGCAGCATTATATCGATGGAGCAGCACGCCCCAAATACTCATAAACAACGTGTTTAATGTCACTCCCCAGTTTTGGGCAGCCTCTGTCAGTTTCTCAACCATTTCCTGCGCTAATGAAAAGCTGACCTGGTCGGCTTTATAATCCCCGTCTGCCGTGCGGCGCTTTATTCGGGGAATAGAAGCAGTATTGCCGTACTCCTTCAAATATTCGCTCCAGTAGGCAGCAGTCTCTTCTTGATCTTGTTCTCCGAGCCATTCAATATAACGGCTGTACGGCACCGTGCTGCCAAGCTGTACAGGTGAGTTATTTTTGAGCGAATCATACATGCTGAAAAACTCTTTAAGAATAATGCCGAGACACCACCCATCCATGATGATATGGTGATGTGTCCAGACACATGTATATTGGCTGTCTCCTCTATCAAAAAGGGCAAGACGCATTAAAGGATCTTTTTGCAAATCAAATCCTTTTTCCCGATCCTTAGTCATAAAAGCATCAATCAGCGTCTGCTGTTCTTGATCAGCCAGGCGAGAAATATCTTCTCTATATACTGTCAATTCACGGTTTGATAGAACTACCTGCTGCGGACCTGTAAGATCTGGTACTTCTTTAATGAAAATCGTTCTGAAAATATCATATCTAGAAACAAGAAGGTTTAAGCTCTTTTGAAACGAGTCGACGCATAGATTCCCTGTGATCGTAAACGAGGTCTGTTCGATATATGCTTTCGAGCTGAAATCCATTAGTGAATGAAACAGCATTCCTTCCTGCATGTGCGATAACGGATAAATATCTTGAATTTGTGCCGATTGTGCCATCAATTCCACACACCTTTTCAAAAGTTAAAGATCTTTCACGAGATCTTCGATGCTAGATAATGCAGACAACGTTAATTCTTTATTGCTGAAATCGCTCAATGTTTTTTCGCGTGCTTTTTTCTGCGAACAATGCTCAATCGTCTCGATAAGATGCCTGTGAAAACGATCCATAAAGCACTCAATTGAGTGTTTGCTGAACGCCTGGGTGTATACCGCTTTTACTTGAAGCCGTCCGTCCGTAATGAGAGCGTTGATGTCCAGCTCATACTCTCGTTCTCTCTCACCCGCTATTTCGTAACGGGGCTTGTAATATGATAATTGAAACGTTTCAGCTTCCTTCTCTTCGCTAAATTGACCGAGATAATTAAAGCTGACCTCAGGCTCTTTATGCCGCAGTTCTCCTATGTGTGTTAACAATCCGTATCCAGTTCCTTTGTTCGGTACTCTTCTCAGCATATCTTTTGTCATCTTAATTCGGTATGCGAGCTGATCCTCGAAAGGCTCGGGAATACCCATGTCTAGCAGAATAGGATAAATGGAAGTAAACCATCCAACTGTCCTTGAAATATCAATGTTTGGCACATGCCCTTCTCTACCGTGTCCCTCAGTGCTGATCACGATTTGGTCATGCCCAGTCCATTCAGAAAGCGCCATTCCTAAAGCCGTAAGCAAAAGTTCGTTGGCATCAGTACCATAGGCTTGCTGGGTTTCAAACAGCAATTTTTCAGTCCAGTCCCCGGATAGTACAAACGCTGCTGCGTCGCTGTTCTTTTGGAGTCTGTCCGGCACATTTTCTATGTCCTTAGGAAGAAAAGCAGTGTGAGCGTCTAAAATCGTTTGCCAATACGTTTTCTCTGAATGCAATTGTTTACTTTCAGCTATTTGGGTAAGACCATCGGCGTAGGATAAATAAGAATCCGTTTTTGGCGGTAATTGGATTTCTTTCTTTTCTAAGGCCTGTTGATATGCTGCAGCTAAATCTTCAAGCAGAATTCTCCAAGAAACACCATCTATCACAAGATGATGAAGTGCAATCAGCAAATGATCCCCTTCTGCCGTTTTAAACAAACCTGCTTGCAGCAAAGGCCCTTTTTCTACATTCATTTTGCTTTGAATGCCGGTTTCCTCAGCGGCAAGTTTTTCATCAAGATGAGCCCTTTCCAGGGATGCTTTTGTCCAATCTGAAATATAAAGGCCAAACAGTTCATGATCCTTGTGATTGATTCCGCGATTAAACTGAATGACATGGCCGTTTTGGTCACGTTGGAAAATCATGCGAATGGCATCATGATGCTCGGTTATTTTACGCAGCGCTAGATGAAGCGCGTTAGCATTGAATCCTTTTTCACTGAAAAGCATGACGGACTGGTTGTAATGATAGTGAAAAGCATGTACCTGTCCGAAAAATCTTCGCTGAATCGGGGTGAGTTCAGCTTCACCTTCCGCAGGTCCCTGGTCCGCTTGAGATGCCAATGGTGTGATATGTCCGCATAGTTCCTGAATCGTTGAATAACGGAATAAGTCGCGTATTGTCATGCTCCAGCCTTCAGCTGCCAGACGTGCTGCCACTTGTAATGCTTTAATTGAGTCTCCGCCAAGCTCAAAAAAGGAATCGTGAATGCCGACTCGTGACATGCTCAGTACATCTTCCCATATATACGCCATCGTTTTTTGTAAGTCGTTAACTGGTGCGGTATATGGACGCGATAACACATTATTTGGAGCCGGCAAGGCATTTCTGTCCAGCTTTCCGTTTAGGGTCAGCGGCATGTTTACTAAAGGAATCAGATGTGCAGGAATCATATACGCTGGCAGCTCCTTTGTTAAAGCAGCCCGGAGAGCATTCGTATTGACGTCTGAAGGCACAATATATGCTGCCAAACCAGCCTGTCCATTTTTATCATGCTGAACGGCAACAGCAGCTTCTCTGACAAGCCCCGTTTGAAGCAGAACACTTTCAATTTCTTCTGTTTCAATTCTGTATCCATTTATCTTTACTTGATAATCCATTCGGCCAAGAAGCCGGATCGTTCCGTTTGGAAGCCAGCATGCTCGATCACCGGTTCTGTACAGCCTTTCTCCAGAGACAAATGGATTTTCTGTAAATTTCATTTGCGTTAAGTCAGGTTTATGATGATAGCCTTTCGCAACACCTGCCCCGCCGATGCACAGCTCGCCGGCAACACCGATCGGCTGAATTTGATCAGTCTGGCTGAGTACGTACATGTGTACATTCGGCAGCGGGCTGCCGATTGGTACGTTATCTCCCGTACACTCTCCACCCATACTGGTTTCATAGAAACTCGAATCAATGGTTGCCTCTGTGACACCATAGCTATTAATGATGCGCATGCTTTGGTCAAAGCGATCTGTCAATGTTTTGAAATCTTGAGCCTTCACCATGTCGGAACCAAGGATCAGTATGTCTAAGTCAGGAAGCTTGAACTGATTACGGTATACATACTCCATCACCGGGATAATGAGAGCCGGTGTCGACTCCATCACCGTGATTCTCTGAGAGTTCATGATTTTATATATTTCAGCAGGTTCCAGCCGTGTTTCATCTGGGCAAACGATTAGAGTCCCGCCGTTGGTCAATGTTCTCGCCAAATCTCCTGAGAAGACATCGAATGAAAAGCTCGCGATTTGAAGCAGTCTGACAGGCTTCCGATCCAGTTCATAAATTTGACGCCAAGCAAGAGCAGCATGAGTAAAGTTCTGATAGGTGACAATAACACCTTTAGGCGCACCCGTCGTTCCTGACGTATAAATGATATATACCGGCTCTTCAGGAGCAGGAGATAAGTTAAGGTTGCAGTTACTTTCTTCATAAGTGCTTTCATCGTCAAGGCAGATATGAGACATCTCAGATTCAGGCAAGTTTGAAATCAAATGCTTCAATTCCTGCTGTGAAAGTAGAATATCTGCCCCGCTATCACGAAGAATATATTCAATACGGGCTTTTGGATAATGTGAATCGATTGGGATATACACTCCGCCAGCTTTCATCACTGCCAGCACTCCAACAATTGCATCAATGGACCGCTTGGCTAATACAGCCACAGTTGGCTTCGGTCCTTTTCTCTTTTGCAATGTTCGTGCCAGACGATTGGCTCTTTCATTTAGAAGTCGATAGCTAATCTCTATTTCGTTATCAATAACAGCTATATGTTCTGGAATTTCTTCAGCTTTCGCTTCAAATATGCGATGAAAAGGAACATCTTTTTGAGCAAATTCAACCTGAGTTTTGTTAAATTCAAAGACTATTTTTTGTTTTTCTTTATCACTAAGTATGTTTATTTGTGCAAGGCTTGTTTCAGGGGTTGAAAGTGCCGCATGCAGAAATTCGGTAAAATGATCGGCCCAGCGTTCAATCGTAGCTTTCAGGAATACTTCTGTACTAAATTCCATTTCGCAGCAAATAGATCCACTTATTTCCGTAGCTATTAATGTGATATCAAATAAGGAAATGTGATGTGCGAAATTGGCAGGCCGGACTTTTATTTCTCTCAGATCTATGTCTTGTTTTTCCACATTTTGAAGGATAAACATCGCATCAAACACTGGGTTCCGGCTCATATCTCGTGTCAATTCAAGCTTATCGACAAGCTCTTCGAACGGGTAATCTTGATGCTCAAAGGCTTCCAATGCTGTCTCACGCACTTCCTGCAAATACTGTACGAATGGCTTCCCGCCCTCCGGGCGCGTCCGAAGCGCCAGCGTGTTCACAAACATGCCGAGTATCGGCTCAAGATCCTTGTGCGGCCGGCCGGCAATTGGCGAGCCGACGATGATATCTTCCTGTCCGCTTAAGCGTGACAAGAACGCGGTGTAAGCCGCAAGGAGCACCATGTACAGGGTGCTTCCGTTTTCTCGTGCCAGCTTGTGAAGGCCTGATGCAACCTCTGGTTCCAGCGTAAATGAGACCTTGTCACCCGCGAAGCTTCGCACCGGCGGGCGGGTATGATCAGCCGGAAGATCCAGCACAGGCAGCTCGCCCTCGAGCTGCTTCAGCCAGTACGCCTCTTGCGTTTTGTACGCGTCCCCTGTTTTAAATCCTTCTTGCCATACGGCATAATCTTTATATTGAATGCGCAGTGCCGGAAGCTTCCGATTATTGTACAGCTCGCCGAATTCCCGAATCAGAATGTTGACGGAAACACCGTCTGAAATGATGTGATGCATATCAACCAGCAACAGGTGCCGCTCATCTGATACCTTTACGATTTGGGCACGGAACAGCGGTGCTTGGCTGAGATCAAACGGTTTGATAAATGCGGCTGCGGCCTCCTGTTCGGTTCGTTCGCCGAGAACTGTAGTCTGTAACGTAAACGGCACCTCGTCATGGATGCGCTGCACCGGATCGCCTCCTTCGTCCTGTTCGAAGGCGGTTCGAAGCGACTCGTGGCGCTTGATCAGCTCTTTGAAAGCTCTGTCCATCCTTTCAGGGTTGAGCTTCCCTTCGAGCTCTAACACAGCCGGCATATTGTAGCCTGTCCCTCCGTCTTCCAGCTGCTGAAGGACATAAATCCGCTTTTGGGCAGAGGAAACCGGATAGGTTTCCTGTTTTTCAGCGGGCTTAATCGCTTCATATGGACTGTCCGTTCCTTCACGGATAACGGTAGCCAGCCCTTCTACCGTCGGATGGGCAAACACATCTTTTAGCGGCACCTGTACATCGAATTCTTTGGCGATCCGTGAGACAAGCGCTGTTGCTTTTAAGGAATGCCCCCCGCGGTCAAAAAAGTTATCGTGAATCCCGACAGGGCCATTTTTCAGCACGTCCTCCCACAGCTGAGAAAGCTTCATCTCAGTCACGTTTCTCGGCGCCGTGTAGGTCTCCGCATCTGCCGCTCCGTTAAGAGCTGGCAGGGCGTTTCGGTCGAGCTTTCCGCTTGGTGTAACCGGCCACTGTTCCATTTCTATCATATAGGCTGGGACCATGTAGCCCGGCAACAGGCTCTCAAGCTGCGCTCGGACTTCGTTTCTTTGGAGCCCTTCTACATAAGCGCATAATTCCGGCTCGCCGCTGTCTGTCCGTACGGTAACGGCCGCCTCTCTTACACCTTCTATACTTCTTAGTGCCGCTTCAATTTCTCCCGGTTCAATCCGGTAGCCGCGAATTTTCACCTGATCATCCAACCGTCCCAGGAATTCAATATTCCCGTCAGGGAGCCAGCGCGCCACGTCTCCTGTTTTGTACATGCGTTCCCCCGGGTAAAACGGGTCCTCAAGAAAACGCTCCTCCGTTAATGCCGGCCGATTCAAATAACCTCTGGCAAGACCCGCTCCGGCAATGTACAGTTCGCCGGCGACACCGGAAGGCTGTACGGCTAAATGCGGATCTAAAACATACAAACGCGCACCGGGTACGGGCTTCCCAATCGGAATCCGCAAATGATCTCTGTCCCGTTCTGGATCCAATACGTAAAATGCCGCGTCTACCGTTGCTTCTGTCGGCCCGTAACCATGGATTAATGATACCTGTGGCAAGATAGAAGCAAAACGGGCTGCCGTACGCGGCGCAAGCGGTTCACCTCCGGCGAATACACGCTTCAGGCTTGTGCTGTCACGCAACCTTTCGATTTCCGCTTGATCGAGAAAGCTGTTCAGCATAGCCGGAATAAAATGAGCCGTTGTCACGTTTTCCTGATGAATGGCTTTTACGATCAATGCCGGATCTTTCTCCCAGCCGGGCGGAAGCAGATACGCCGAAGCACCGGAAAGCGACCACCAAAACAGCTGCCACACAGACGCATCAAAGGAAAAAGAGGTTTTCACCATGACAATGTCATCTTCCGAAAGCGGAAACTGGTGCTGCATACCGGTCAGAAAGGAAACAGCCTGACGGTGCTCAACGGCCACTCCTTTCGGCTGCCCGGTAGAGCCCGATGTATAGATGACATAGGCGAGAGATCCGCCGTCAGCAGGAGTAAACAGATGGTTTTCTGCTTTTTCGCTCGCAAGAGATGTCATGTCCACTTCAAGCGTTTCGCCAGAAAAGTTCGGTGCGGAGCATCCCGGCTGTGTCAGCAAGAGCGATGCCCCGCTGTCTTTCAGCATGTAGCTCAGCCGCTCCTTTGGATACGCAGGATCAAGCGGCAAATACGCCCCGCCGGCCTTCAATACAGCAAGGACAGCGATCAGCATGTCAGGTGAGCGTTCAGACAGGACACCGACGATACTTTCGTTTGTGACGCCGCGTGCCGCAAGGTGCGCAGCCAGCCGGCTGGCGTACATATCAAGCTCAGCGTATGTCAGCGAACCGCCTGAAAAGCGAATGGCCAGCCGCTCCGGTGTGAAAGCTGCCTGTCGCTCAAACAGCCCATGCAGGGTGTTAGCTTTAGGCGAAACAGCTTCCGTCTTGTTAAACTCATACAACAATTTTTGCTTTTCTCTTGTATTCGTCATATCTAATTCTCTTATAAAGCTGTGCGGATGGTGAAGGGCGTTTTCCAGTATGGTAAGCAGATGAGATTGTATTCGTTTTATATCCTCAAGAGAAAACAAGGTATTTTGATAGTCGAAATTTAATTGAATGGTTCCATTGTCTATCCGTTCTTGTATTTGAACTGAAAGTTCGTTCGCGGTGTATCCGCTGAAATAAAGCGCTGTTTCATAGTCAAAATCATCTGCATTATGCCACTGAAGTGGCTGATACTGCATAGATATACCGATAAGGTTGTGTAAATCCTTCTGTTCATTTCTTAATTCATTTACAAGCAAATTATAAGGAAACCGTTGATGACGCATAACAGAAAGCTGTTCCCTGCCTATTGTGCGGACAAAGGAAAGAAAATCTGTGTCAGGATCAACCGTTATTCTGATTGGAAGAGAACTAACGAACATGCCGAGCATTTCTTTTTCAGCCTTTGACCCTCTGTTGCCATAGTAGGTGCCAATGGCAAGATCTTTTTTAGAAGTGATTCGGCTGATGCATATGTAAAATGAAGCCATAAATAAGGATATGATATTGATCTTGTGTTCTTCGCAGAAGATTCGAATCGTTTGCTCTAGATCAGGTGAAAGAATGATGGTGTCTCTGGATGCAGATGTGCTCTGTTTTTGTAAGGACGTCTGGTCGGCTAACGAGTGGTATTCCAACGGGTGCTCAAAGGTTTGTGTCCAAAATAAACGGTCCTTTGCAAACCGCGGAGATTGTAGATATTGACTCTCTTTTTCGATGTAGCTCAAGTAAGAAGGTTCCGGCTGATCAGGTAAAGGATCTTTCTTTTTCATTTTTTGATAAAGATCTATAATTTGATTTCCCATCACATTTAAAGAGATTCCATCCATTATGATATGATGGAATTTCGCAAATAGCCAAACTTCATGAGAGTCAATTCTAAGGAGGTAAAATTGAAAAAGAGGCGAGTTGAACAGTTTAAATGGAATGCTCGCTTGATCCTGAATCCATTGCTCTATTTCTATCATTTCAACATTTGAAAAATCAATTATTCTAAGTGGATAATATTTATATTCAGTAAGGTGCAATCGCGGCTCAAGCTCTTCTCCTTCTAACAGCTGAAATCTGATGGCGTCGTTGCGGGAGATGGAATGATTCAGCGCTCCCTCTAGAGTATCAAGCTCAATATTGCCTTTGAATTTCACACAAGCTGTAAGATTGCAAATGCTGGTATCTGGCTCCAGCAGTTCGGTAAACCACACTCTCCTTTGGGCATGGGTTAAAGAATAAGTATGTTCGCTCAACGGATTCCCTCCAGTTCTCATAATAAGAGGATAAGAAAATGTAGAAAAAAGCAGAAAAATGACAATAAAAGAAATTATATGACTATATAATCCATATATGCACTATATTAACGGATATTTTTTAAAGTACAATAAAAAACATTAAATTTTTATAACATTTTTTTGAATATAGTATTATTTCTTTATTTTTCGTTTCTTTTTTTATCAAATTTCCGGATATAAAGTGATAAAAGTATTGTTTTACATAAGGTCTTATACACTACTTTTTAATCGGACTAATTTGCTTTTGTGCATCATTCTTCTAATTGTTGGAAGGTTCGACAAAGCATTATTACAGACATAAAAAAACCTGTTTTCTCTTGGAAAACAGGTCTGCCGCTATTATTGATTCGCCAAAATGACAGCGATTTGATCCTCAATATCTTTTCCATCCTCTTCATCAATCAATCCATTTAGAAGAATAGAGAAAACAAGTTTTTTTCCGCTCTTTGTTTCTGCGTACCCCGATAGAGAGCTTACCGTACTGAGCGATCCGGTTTTTGCTCTTACTTTTCCTTGTGCAGGAGTGCCTTTCATGCGGTTTCTCAGCGTTCCGCCCACCATTCTGTCAGGATTGCCCGCAACAGGTAAAGAATTTAGATAAGCCGAGAACCAACTCTGATCCTGAATGTCATATAACAGCTGTGAAAGTTGATCTGAGGATACAGCATCAATATGTGAGATTCCTGATCCGTCCCTTAAGACGAGTGATTTAGAATCAACACCAAATTCCGGAAGCGTACTGTTTAACACTTCGAGCCCCTTTTCCCAGCTCCCTTCTCCTTTTTTCACTTTCCCCATCTCTTTTACGAGCACTTCGGCATGTCCGTTATTACTTAATTTCATGAACGGCACAAAAAGTTTCGATAAAGGCATTGAGCGATGAGAGAGCAGCACATCTGAAGAACTAGGTGCTTCACCCGTCTTGATGTCCCCTTTCACAGTAATACCTTGTTTTTTTAGTGACTGCTTAAATAAATCTAAGGCATATCCGGCAGGCTCCCAGACAGAAATCCATTCCTTTGTCTTGTTTGCGTCAACCGGTACGCTCCCTTCAATTGTAATCGTGTTTGTTCCATGCTCTCTTTCGATTGTGAGGTCTTTCTCTGAACCGGCAGCAGTCGTTTCAGCATCGTTCTTTATCGTTATATAATCGGTTTTCGGAGAGACAGACACGGCAGGCTCTTCCCCTTCTTTTTGATTTGGGGTGACCTCAACAATCACAGTGCCTGCATCATAGTCTTCGTTTGGAGACGCTGTTAGAGCGGAGATTGGCGCGCCATAATATGTGTATTCATCGCTCCAAGGCATATCAGGTGATAATCGCATGTCATCATGCCACGTATCATCACCGATCAGATTGCCTTTAATTACTTTTACGCCGGAATGTTTCAATTTCTCAGCCATTTTGTCAAAATCAGATGGTAAAAGTGTCGGATCGCCTTTCCCTTTCAAATAAAGGTTACCATTCAGCTTTTTCCCTTTCAGTGTTCCATCCGTCCGGACCTCGGTTGTAAAAGAATAGTTCTCGCCAAGGACAGAAAGTGCCGCGGCCGCTGTCAAAAGCTTTAGAGAAGAGGCAGGCCTCATTCGGGTGTCTCCTGAATGTTCATATAGAACAGCACCTGTTTCCGCAGAGCGAACGGTGATGCCGGCCATTGCGCCTTCGAGGGCAGGATGATCAGCTAAAATCTTATCGATCTGCCCGGAAAGTGCATCTTGTTTTTCAGCGGCAAGCGCAGCCTGATGCATATAAGGCACCGAAGCAACGACGAAAAGCAGTAAAACAGCAACATAAAGCTTTATGCTTTTTTTCATTAATTTCCCCGCCTCTCTGCGCTTCATCATTGGCTATTGATGATTCAGTTCAATGGTGATACTGCTTTTAGCTGTCGTTTCTTCTCCCGGCTCCAGCACTTGTAAACCAGTGAGTGACGAAGGTAAATCAAGATTCACTGCGTTTGTCACCCATGTGTAAGGCTCAGGGCATAAATACCCTTGTTTTCCGTCCGCATTGTATACAACCCAATGTTTAAACTGTTCATCTGCCTTATAAATAATGCTGATATGTGCATGCTGATGATAAATGACTGCCTGGTTTTCTCCGCCCCTCTTCTGATAAGAAGATAAAAAGACATCATCCAGCTGCTTGTGGCGCAAATCCATTCCTTCATGCAAAGCTTCTTTATACGGGACATCCATCAGCTTCCCGGTCGGCAGCAGGCGTTCATCCAACTCCCATTGCTGATCTGCTGTCAGGGAAAATAATGAGCTTTCTGCCGGAAATATAAATGTAGTATGATAACCAATTCCCCAAGGAAACGCTTCCTTTCCTTTGTTCATGACCGTCGCATGTTTAAATAGGGTATTCTCCTTGATTGTGTATGTCATCCGAACGACGGCATGATGAGGAAATTGCTTCTGCACATGGGGAAGCTCAGAAAGATCAATTTCTGTTTCAACAATCACTTCTTCATCAGTTTGCTTCGTGGTCACGACATTCCACTTTTCATGGTAAAGAAACCCGTGAAGATGGTTGTGTTTATCCTTGTCGTTGATATCAAAATGATACGTTCTGCCCCGGAAACTGAATGTACCGTCACTTATGCGGTTAGGCGGGAACAGGATTGGAATGCCATACAATGTTGGTGTGTCGTGAAAACTTTCTGCTGTTTCCGGTTCACGCAAAAGCTGGACATTTGTTGTTTTATCCACGAGAGAAATGACGTTGCTCCCCCACTCAGGGACAACAATCATTTCTAGATGTTCGTTGCCCGCTTTGATGGCCGGTGTTCCCAAATAAGTCATTTTTTCAATAAAGTTTGCCATGTTTACTCAACCTCTCCTTGATTCATTGCTAGTATAAGAATTCAATGTACTGTACCATATTTCCTCCATTTTATATTTTCCCCTATCAAATAAAAAAACACCGTTCAAACTTATGAACGGTGTGATTCGGAGGCTATTGGATGAGACGTGTGATTTGTTTCTTTTTCCAGACGAATTGATAATACCCATAAATCAACAGCAAGCTGACGGCAAACGCAGCTGGATAACCAACCCAGACGCCGAGTATTTCAAGCTTTGTATAGTGAGAAAGGACGAAAGCGACAGGCACCTCTACTCCCCAGATTGCAAAAATACTGATGACGGTCGGCCATAAAACCGTTCCGCTTGCCCGCATCGTTGCAGAAATAATTTGGGCATTTCCAAACAGCAAATAGCTCCACAATGTAATCATCAAAAGACGGTGCGCAATGTAAAGCGTCTCTTGCTCGGTTAAAAATAACGATAAAATCTGATGTGAAAAAACATAGATCAGAATGATCAGTACGCCGCCAATGATATAATTCAGCCAAATCCCAACGCGAATGACCTGCTTTAAGCGGTCAAACTCGTTTGCTCCGATCGATTGCGCAGCGAAAATAGAAACCGCAATACCAAGGCTGACGGCCGGCATCTGTACATAGCTGGCCACCTGGTTGACCACTCCGTATGCAGCTGTTGCATTAGAGCCGTAATGATTGACGAATGAAATAACCGCTATCTCTGATAATGAGACAAGAATCATATTGATGCTTGCTGGGACCCCAAGACGCAGCAGAAGAACCAGCAGTTCCTTATCCATTTTCAAATAACGACGCACTGTTTTATCAAATTGCAGCGGGTGTTTTCGCTTTCGTAAATACACCATTAACACGAGAAAAGTCGCAATCGTGGAAATGACAGTTGCATATGCCGAGCCGTATATGCCCAGTTTCGGAAAACCAAACATGCCAAGGATTAAAACAGGCAAAAGCGCGATGTTGATGACCGTGCTCACAATCAGCGTATAAAACGGTGTCTTGGAATCTCCTGTTCCGCGCAAAAAGGTAGTATATGCAAAATATAAAAACATAAATGGCATAGCATAAAATAAAATACGTGCATAGTTAGCGCTGACATGAATGACATTTTCAGGTGTTCCCATTAAACGAAGGATATCCAGGGTGAAAATACTGCCGATAACGGCTAACACAACGCCTAATAAAAATGTAAACGTGAGCGTCGTCCCGACAACAGCCTTTAGCCGTTCCTCATTTTTCGCTCCGTAAGCTTGTCCTATCAGAATCGAACTTCCTGAACCGATCCCAATTGTAAATGAGATTAAAAGAAAAAATAACGGGAAAAAGGATGATACAGCTGCCACTGCATCAACACCGAGCCATCTGCCTACAGCCATCATCCCGACTAGCTGGCCGACCGATTGCAGCACATTGCTCAGCAGAAGCGGCACCAAAAAGAGTGACATCGACCGCCAAACTGATGGTTTGCTTTTCTTTTGAGTTACAAGAGGTTCTTGTGATGTTTCCATATTAAAGGACTCCTTTATTTGAAATCGTTTTTAAACATGTCCTCATTTTTTGACAAAAACAGGATATGTAACATGTTATTATTCATCACTGCACATATGAAACCCTTCCCGATTCTTCTAATTTTACACATCTTTTTAGCTTATGAAGAATAAACTAGCAAGTAATGCCGTATTTTTTGTGAGTAAAAGAATAAAAAATAATTTATGCAAAAGTATTGTAATCTATACGTAATTATTGTAACATTTGTAACATAAGAGAAAGAGATTTTGAAGGAGAGAGCGATAATGAAAAAATGTCTTCTATTTCTAACAACCATTGCACTTATTCTGTCATTAAGCACAAATGCATTTGCGAAAAATACATCAGGCGATTTATCACAAAAACAAGCATTACAGTTGGCATTATCCGCTAGAGAACATTTTTGGAACACCATGAGCGGCCACAATCCGAAGGCGAAAAAAGCAGTTTGCCCATCAGGCACATTCGAGTATCAAAATCTTCAATATGTATACATGTGCAGTGATCTAGGCACTAAAGCAAAAGCGGTGAATTATTTAACTCCTATTTTTACAAAAACAGCAATCGAAAAAGGCTTTAAAGATTATCATTTCACTGTTTCAAAAGGAAAACTTGCTGTTCCAATCGGTGACGGAGACAATCTTTTGAATTGGAAAAAATCAACTGCTAAACTGATCTCTAAAAAAGACAGCACAATCACATACGAATTTACCGTCCCTACATTAGACGGATCCCCTTCTGCAAAACGGAAAGTGACATTTGTGAAAGAAAATAAAAAATGGAAAGTCAATCAATTTGACGCAGTTATATAAGAAAAACGCCCGGTATAAGCGGGCGTTTTTTATTTGGTTTGCATAAAGAAAGACAACAGGCGAAAAGTGCCTGTTGTCTTTTTGTGAATATAACGCTCTAGGAGAGATTCGAACTCCCGACCTGCAGTTTAGGAAACTGCTGCACTATCCGCTGTGCTACTAGAGCTTTTGGTATTTATATAGTAGCTCTGATGATCAATATTTTCAAGCGATTTGTATTAAAGCCCTCCAAAAACCTTATATGCGGCTCTTGTCGTATCTTCATCAATACCGATATACCGCATTGTAATTGATGGTGATGAATGATTCAGTATTCTCTGCAGCTCGGCGATGTCTTTCGTTCGCTGATAAAAATGATAGCCAAACGTTTTCCGGAGTGTATGCGTTCCTATCTCCTCAAGTCCGCACGCCGCAGCGGCCTCTCTTAAAATTCTGTAGGCCTGTATGCGGGAAATCGGCTTCCTGGTCCGCACTGATTTAAAAAGATATTCGTTTTCCTTCATGTCTTTCGTATACTCGTATATTTCCTGTTTCAGCGATTCTAAAATAAGAATCTTTCTTTTCTTTTTCGTTTTGCTTTCAGTCGCCCATAAATGATCTTTATTTTGAACGTCCTTCACTTGCAGCGGCAGAATATCAGAAATGCGGAGCGCGCTGTTGATGCCGAAAATAAACAGAAAATAATCCCGCTTGTTTTTGTTAAGCAAATACTGTTTGACTTCTTGGATTTTCTCTAGACTGCGAATCGGCTGTACAATATGCATCAAAAAACTCCTTAAAAACCGTTATGTAACATTTTGAGGTTTATGTTACTATTATAGCTGGAAAACGTTGAATGTCAAAGTGCGGCGGCATTTATGTAACATAATATACATAGTGTTACATAAGCTTTTAAAAAAGCTTCTTCAAACCTTCACCCTATAAAATAAGCTTTAAAGCCTCTTATAAAGCTTTTAACCTCTTGGATACTTATCCCCCTGCCAATCATAAAAAAACCTCTTAAAACGAAATCTGAAGCTCCCAATTTTCAGGAGCTTCCGCAAAAAAACATACAAAAAAAGACACAATTTCAAATTGTGTCCTAATCCTCATCCTTTACATCAATATCTTCCGGGATTGGTTCATTTAATATTTCCTGCACAAGTGCTTTGTAATTCTCCAGCTGTTCAAGATGCGTTTTGAACTGCTCCTTATAAATCAAAAATTGCTCCCCGTCATGAACGGCTCTGATTTTCCCTTCGAGCACCAAGCTTTTAATATAATCCTCTGAAAGATTTGTATATTCTGCTGTTTCTTCAATCGTTAAATACATATAGCAGTCCCTTCTTAATCCGTATGCTGATTCTAATATAGCACATGGCTCATATCAATATAATCAATTTTGCACAGAAAAACGGCTTTATGCACTATATAATATACCATTTGTCACTTGTGAAAACGCTGTAATTTTTTTACGCTAAGATTGTAACAATACAGCTTCATATAGGAGGGAGAACATGAAAAGAACGTGGAACGTCTGTTTAACAGCTCTGCTTAGTGTTCTGTTAGTCGCTGGAAGTGTCCCTTTTCACGCGGAAGCTAAAAAACCGCCCAAAAGCTACGATGAGTACAAACAAGTAGATGTTGGAAAAGACGGCATGGTTGCGACCGCACATCCTCTTGCTTCTGAAATCGGTGCTGATGTGCTGAAAAAAGGAGGAAATGCTATTGACGCAGCGGTTGCCATTCAATTTGCACTCAATGTAACAGAGCCGATGATGTCAGGTATTGGCGGCGGCGGTTTTATGATGGTGTATGACGGAAAAACGAAGGATACAACGATAATCGACAGCCGTGAGCGTGCTCCAGCAGGCGCAACTCCTGATATGTTTCTGGACGAAAACGGAAAAGCAATACCTTTCTCTGAACGTGTAACAAAAGGTACTGCCGTTGGTGTTCCAGGCACTCTGAAAGGGCTGGAAGAAGCCTTGGATAAATGGGGAACCCGTTCGATGAAGCAATTAATTACCCCTTCTATTAAACTCGCTGAAAAAGGCTTTCCGATTGATTCTGTGTTGGCAGATGCCATTTCTGATTATCAGGAAAAACTTTCACGGACTGCCGCAAAAGATGTATTTTTACCAAATGGCGAACCGCTTAAAGAAGGAGATACCCTTATTCAAAAGGATTTGGCTAAAACATTTAAGCTTATTCGCTCCAAAGGCACTAACGCTTTTTATAAAGGAAAATTCGCCAAGACGCTTTCTGACACTGTCCAGGATTTCGGCGGATCAATGACAGAAAAAGATTTAGAAAATTACGACATTACAATTGATGAACCGATTTGGGGAGACTATCAAGGCTATCAAATCGCTACTACTCCTCCTCCAAGCTCCGGCGGTATTTTCTTATTGCAAATGCTGAAAATCCTTGATGATTTTAACCTTTCACAATACGATGTCCGCTCATGGGAAAAATATCAGCTGCTTGCTGAAACGATGCATTTGTCTTATGCCGACCGTGCGTCTTACGCAGGTGATCCCGAATTTGTAAATGTTCCTCTCAAAGGCTTGCTTCACCCCGATTATATTAAAGAACGCCAGCAATTAATCAACCTAGATCAAGTGAATAAAGAACCGAAAGCCGGTGACCCTTGGAAATACCAAGAAGGATCAGCAAACTATAAACAAGTTGAACAGCCGAAAGACAAAGTAGAAGGCCAAACAACCCACTTTACAGTTGCTGACCGTTGGGGAAATGTTGTTTCCTATACAACAACAATCGAACAGCTATTCGGAACGGGTATTATGGTCCCTGATTACGGTGTCATCCTAAACAATGAATTAACGGATTTTGATGCGATACCAGGCGGAGCTAACGAAGTACAGCCAAACAAACGGCCTTTAAGCAGCATGACCCCGACGATTTTATTTAAGGATGACAAGCCTGTCCTCACTGTTGGATCTCCTGGCGGGGCGACAATTATTTCATCCGTTTTGCAAACCATTCTCTACCACATTGAATATGGTATGGAATTAAAAGAAGCTGTTGAAGAGCCGAGAATTTACACAAACAGCATGAGCTCTTACCGTTACGAAGACGGAGTTCCTAAAGATGTCCTCAGCAAGCTAAACGGCATGGGCCACAAATTCGGCACAAGTCCGGTGGATATCGGAAACGTGCAAAGCATATCGATCGACCATGAAAACGGCACCTTTAAAGGTGTAGCTGATTCAAGCAGAAACGGCGCGGCGATCGGCATTAATTTAAAACGTAAATAAATAAAAAAACTGTACTCGCTTCAAATGAGTACAGTTTTTTCATGCAGATCTTTAATAACAACGGGCATTGCTGATGCAACGGGCATTGCTGATGCTCTGTATCCCTGATTGCAATCCAAAATGACAGAATGATGACTGCTTCTTTGACAAACGTCTTTATTCTGCTAATGCACGTCTATCTTCATCTTTTCATTTCGTTTATCTCATCAAGAAATGTCTGAAACGCACTCGTAATAAAAAAGTCTTTCCTGTATATAAAGACGATCTCTAAGTCTTGATATGCTGGCGGCAGTTTATGAATCCATACATTTGTACGATGCTCGGAGCCGTCAACAGCGGACTTTGGGAGCAGCGCCGTACCCATCCCGGCGGAAACACCTTTTATAATAGCCTCCAATGTGCCAAACTCTATGATTTTTTGATTGTGTATGCCTGCTTCCTCTAGTAATCTTTTGACCCTGTCACGATGAGAACAGCCAGCCCCAAAAAAGAGCATCGGCTGCTGAAGCATGTCTTCTGCCGTCCCTTCTCGTGATGAAATCAAAACTAATTCATCATGGGAAACATGGAGTTGTCTAACTGCAGCGTGTTCAACCGGCCCATATACAAAAGCGCCATCAACTTTATGATCAAGAACCTGTTGAATCAAATGATGCGTATCAGCTGTGTTCACTGATAAATCCACTTCAGGAAAACGCCTGAGGAAGGATGCTGCATGCTCAGGCAGATGCGTTACCGCCGTCGTTTCCAGTGATCCGATCCGCAAAGGCCCTTTTGGTTGCCTGCTCATTCGGGTCGATTTTTCAGCTTTGTCTAACAGCGATAATACTTGATCTGCATATTGTAAAAGATTTTCTCCTGCAGCAGTCAGCTTCATCCCCCGATTCGTTCGATGAAAAAGCCTGATATTCAAATCTTCCTCAAGGTTATGCACTCTGGCTGTCACATTCGACTGAACATAATTCAGCATTTGGGCTGCTTTCGTTATGCTTCCTTCGCGGGCGACAGCCTGAAAAATCTTTAAATCTCCGCTTTCCACGCGCTCTCACCTGCTTGCTATGATGAAAAGTGATATTGGCTATCATATTTGTTCATTTTACTCGAAGAAAACCGCTATGTAAAATATGTAAAGATATGAAAATACAATTCAATGAGGAGGCAGACAGCATGAAAGCTGTAATTCACAACGGAAAAGCCGGCCTTCAGGGGTTATCAGTCGAGGACGTTCCATCAACAAAGCCTGGATACGGAGAGGTAAAGGTTAAATTAAAATCCGCGGGCCTGAATCATCGTGACTTGTTTCTTATGAAAAACAAATCGGAACAAGATCCTCACATGATACTGGGTTCTGACGGCGCGGGTATCATCGAAGAGATTGGTGAAGGCGTGAAAAATGTTACTGTTCAGACAGAAGTAGTCATTTTCCCGACATTGAACTGGGATTTAACAGAGAATGTACCACCTGTACCTGAGATTCTGGGAGGTCCTTCGGACGGAACACTTGCTGAATATGTGATCATTCCTTCACAAAATGCAATCAAAAAACCTGCTTATTTATCTTGGGAAGAAGCGGGCGTTTTACCTTTATCCGCTTTAACTGCATATCGGGCTCTGTTTACAAAGGGGCAATTAAAAAAAGGCGAGCATCTATTGATACCCGGCATCGGCAGCGGTGTGGCAACCTATGCTTTATTTATGGCTAAGGCGATTGGGGCAACAGTAAGCGTGACCTCCCGCAGTGAGGAGAAAAGAAAAAAGGCGCTGCAATTAGGTGCTGATTACGCATTTGACAGCTACAGCAATTGGGATGAGCAGTTGCAGGGAAAAAAGGCGGATGTTGTTCTTGACAGCATAGGACCTGCTCTCTTTTCGGAATACTTCCGCCATGTAAAACCAAATGGCCGTATTGTCAGCTTTGGGGCAAGCTCAGGGGATAATCTCAGTTTTCCGGTGCGTTCTCTATTCTTTCCTCAGGTCAATGTTTTGGGAACCTCGATGGGAAGCGGTGAGGAATTTCAAGCTATGCTCGCTTTCATTGACAAACATAAGCTGCGGCCTGTAATTGACCGGATATATCCTTTAGAAAAAGCATGTGAAGCATATAAAAGAATGCAGGAAGGCAGACAGTTTGGAAACATCGGGATCGTAATGGAATAAAAAAAGAAACCGGCTGGCAGCCAGACCGGTTTCTCTTATATGATAATCCCCTTTATTTACGGAAGAACTGAACTCCCCATCAAATATCGATCCACTTCACGCGCCACTTCACGGCCTTCATTAATCGCCCATACGATTAAGCTTTGCCCTCTTCTTGCATCCCCTGCGGCGAATACACCATCGATATTTGTTTGATAATCCCCATATGCTGCACTGATTTTGTTATTTACTGAATCAACACCGAACTGTTTCAACAGCGGCTGTTCTGTGCCTTCAAAGCCGATAGCGATAAAGACAAGCTGAGCAGGCCATACTTTTTCCGTTCCAGGCAGCTCGCGGAACTCGTATTTTCCATGCTCATTTTTCACTTTTTCCATTTGGATGGTATGAAGCTCTTTCAGCTTTCCGTTTTTATCCGCGACCATTTTTGTCGTTTGAATGGAGTATTCTCTCGGATCTCTTCCGAATTTTGCTTCTGCTTCCTCGTATGCATATTCAAGCGTAAAGACGTGTGGCTGTTCAGGCCACATATTGTCATTCGTGCGGGCTGGCGGAAGTTTCGGGTGTTTGCCGAATTGGTGCACGCTTTTGGCTTTTTGACGCAGAGCGGTAGCCACACAGTCAGCTCCTGTATCTCCGCCTCCGATTACGATGACATCTTTCCCTTTGGCATCAATGAATTGCTTGTCTTTAAAATTAGAATCTAAATAGCTTTTTGTTGCAAGTGTGAGGTAGTCCATTGCGTAATGGACTCCTTTTGAGTCGCGTCCTTCAATTAAGAGGTCCCGCTGTTTTTGAGCGCCTGTGCATAAGACCACAGCATCAAATTGCTTCTTTAGCTCATCAGCTGTAATGTCAACACCGATTTCTGTGTTCGTGACAAAATCAATTCCCTCTTGCGTCAGCAATTTAATTCGGCGTTCTACAATGCCCTTCTCAAGCTTCATGTTTGGAATGCCGTATGTTAAAAGGCCGCCCGCTCTGTCTGAGCGCTCAAAAACAGTGACAGAATGCCCCGCTTGATTCAGCTGGTCAGCACTCGCCAGTCCGGCTGGGCCCGACCCGACGATAGCAACTTTTTTGCCTGTTCGTTTTTTTGGAATTCTAGGTTGAATCCAGCCGTTCTCAAATCCTTTATCGATAATGGTCCGCTCGATGTTTTTAATTGATACGGCCGGGTCTGAAATCGCTAAAGTGCATGATCCTTCACAAGGAGCGGGACATACCCGCCCTGTGAATTCAGGAAAGTTGTTTGTTTTCAACAGACGTTCCAATGCTTCCTTCCATCTGCCCCGGTAGACAAGATCATTCCATTCAGGAATTAAGTTGTAAATCGGACAGCCGGATGTAAATCCGTTAATGTCCGCACCGATCTGGCAAAACGGTGTACCGCAATCCATACACCGCGCCCCTTGCCGTTTCGATGCTTCTTCTGAAAAAGGAGCAGAATATTCTTTCCAATCCTTTAAGCGAGTGAGAGGGTCCCGCTCCGCAGGTTTTTCTCGTTTGATCTCCATAAATCCAGTTGGTTTCCCCATGTTCCTCTCCCCTTCCTTACTGTACTACCGCTTGTTTTTGTCCCGATGCTGCTGTATTCTGCTTTGGCTTCGTGTTGGCCTCAAAAGCGAACATGATGGCTTCTTCATCTGATAAACCTGCAGCTTTTTGCTCTTCGATGCTTGCGAGCATTTGTTTATAGTTTTTCGGAATGACTTTGACGAATTTTTTCACACTGTCTTCCCATTGATCTAGCAGATCTTCTGCTTTTTGGCTGTTTGTATACGCAGTATGTCTTTCAAGCATTGCTTTGATTTGCTGGATTTCTTTCTCATCCTCTAATGATTCAAATAAAATCATCTCAAGGTTGCATTTGCGTTTAAACGCTTTGACATCTTCGGTCAGTACATAAGCGATTCCGCCGGACATACCTGCCGCAAAGTTTTTGCCTACATCACCGAGAACGACAACGCTGCCGCCAGTCATGTATTCACAGCCGTGGTCGCCGATGCCTTCTACAACTACGTTCACTCCGCTGTTTCGAACGGCAAAGCGTTCACCAGCACGCCCGTTAATATATGCTTCTCCGCTTGTCGCACCGTAAAAAGCCACGTTGCCGATAATGACATTGTCATCCGAAGCAGAGTTGAATCCTTCTGGTGACTTGACGATGATTTTTCCGCCAGAAAGCCCTTTTCCGACGTAATCATTTGAGTCTCCGTCCAAATAAAGCGTCATCCCTTTAGGAACGAAAGCTCCAAAGCTTTGGCCGGCTGATCCGGTAAAGTGCAGCTTGATTGTATCTTCAGGAAGACCTTCTTCTCCGTAACGCTTTGAGATTTCACTGCCGGTTATCGTTCCGGCTACACGATTTGTATTATTGATTTCAATCGAAATATCAGCTTCTTTTCCAGATTCGATGGCTTCTTGTACGGCCGGGAGAATTGTTGTAATATCAAGTGATTGATCAATTTTATGATTTTGCGGCGATTGGAACGTCCGCACCCCTTCAGGCTGATAAAGAAGGGTAGACAAATCAAGCTGGCTTGCTTTCCAGTGCTCCTTTGCCCGTTCACTTACATGAAGTACATCAGTGCGGCCGATCATTTCATCAAATGTCTTGAAGCCTAACGCAGCCATGTACTCACGAACTTCTTCGGCAATGAACAGCATATAGTTCACAATATGGTCAGGATCTCCCATGAACTTTTTGCGAAGCTCTGGATTTTGTGTCGCTACACCGACAGGGCATGTATCCAAATGGCAGGCACGCATCATGACACAGCCGAGTACAACTAACGGAGCCGTTGCGAAACCAAATTCTTCGGCGCCGAGCAAGGCAGCCATCACAACGTCGCGGCCCGTCATGAGCTTTCCGTCTGTTTCTAATACAACACGGTCACGAAGTCCGTTCAGCATTAGTGTTTGATGTGCTTCTGCAAGGCCAAGCTCCCACGGAAGCCCTGTATGTTTAATACTGGTTTTCGGAGAAGCGCCTGTACCTCCGTCATAGCCGCTGATCACAATGACATCTGCAGTCGCTTTGGCAACACCTGCAGCGATTGTTCCTACACCTGCTTTTGACACCAGCTTTACGCTGATTCTTGCGTCACGGTTGGCATTTTTCAAATCGTGGATCAGCTGGGCTAAATCCTCAATCGAATAAATGTCATGGTGTGGCGGAGGTGAGATTAATCCGACACCTGGCGTTGACCCACGGACATCGGCAACCCATGGATATACCTTGTTGCCAGGAAGCTGCCCGCCTTCACCCGGCTTAGCACCTTGAGCCATTTTAATCTGCAGCTCATCAGCATTGACGAGGTAATGGCTTTTGACACCAAACCGTCCGGATGCAATTTGTTTAATCGCACTTCTTCTATCATCGCCGTTCTCATCTGGAACAAAGCGTTTGGGATCTTCTCCGCCTTCACCGCTGTTGCTTTTTCCTCCAAGACGGTTCATTGCGATTGCTAAAGCTTCGTGCGCTTCCTTACTCAAGGACCCGAATGACATCGCACCCGTTTTAAAACGTTTGACAATCGATTCAGCGGATTCAACCTCCTCCAACTTCAAAGGCTTGTGGTTTCCGTCAAATGCGAACAAGTTCCGCAAAAATCCGATGCGTTCTTCATCAGCCGCTTTTGTATACTGTTTAAACAGATTGTAATCATTTCTGCGGCACGCCCATTGCAAAGTATGAATCGTTTTCGGATTAAACGCATGATGCTCTCCGCCATTTCTCCATTGGAAGTCACTTCCCGGTTCAAGCGTTTTGCTGTAATCATCCTGATACGCTTCCCGGTGGCGGCGCTGTGCCTCTTCTGCAATTGTTTGTAAATCGATGCCGCCTAGCTGTGATGCAGTACCTGTGAAATAGCGGTCGATCACATCGCGGCTGATTCCTACCGCCTCAAAGATTTGTGCGCCTCTGTAGCTTTGCACAGTTGAAATTCCCATCTTGGACATCACTTTTACGACGCCCTCAGTAATGCTTTTTCCATATTTGCTAACCGCTTCTTCATAGCTGATATCCAAACGGCCTTCATCAATTTCCTGCTTGTAGGTCGCATAAGCGAGATAAGGGTTAATCGCATCTGCGCCATAACCGATTAACGCTGCAAAGTGATGCACTTCACGTGCTTCTCCCGATTCCACAATAATGCTGACCTTCGTACGCAGCCCTTTGCGGATTAAGTGCTGGTGCAGTGCGCTTACTGCCAGAAGCGGCGGAATTGGTGTCAGTCGTTCGTTCATCTTTTTGTCTGATAAAATTAACAAACTTACGCCTTGGCTGATGGCTTTCTCTGCCTGTGTGAACATGTCCTTTAAACCGCGTTCAAGATCCTCTGAAAACAGCACATCAATTTTTTGGCTTTTTAAATCAGGATGAACAATCGTTTTCAATGCGTAAAACTGTTCATTGGATAAAACAGGTGTATACAGTTTAATCCGGCGAACATTTCGTTCACTTGGATGAAGAAGATCGCCTTCCGCACCGAGCCAAGTCATCGTTGAAGTGACAAGCTGCTCACGAATCGCGTCGATTGGCGGGTTCGTTACTTGTGCAAACAGCTGTTTAAAGTAGTTAAACAGCGATTGCGCTCGGTCAGAAAGTACAGCAAGCGGAGCGTCATTCCCCATTGAACCAAGGGGATCTTTGCCTTCTTTAATAACAGGAATTAGATACTTTTGGATATCCTCATATGTGTATCCGAATGCCTTCTGGCGAGTAAGAAGATCACTAAATTGTTCTTCTTCTCTTGACTCCGGATCAGGATTTACTTGTACAAGCTCTTCTTCAAGCCATTTTTGGTACGGATACTCAGTTGCAATTTGTGTTTTGACTTCTTCATCGGAGATAATACGGCCTTCTTCCAGGTCGATTAAAAGCATTTTCCCAGGCTCAAGGCGGTTTTTATATAAAACGTTCTCCTGTTCAACTTCAATAACGCCTACTTCAGATGAGAAAATAATATAATCATCTTTTGTGACATAATAACGGGCCGGACGGAGACCGTTCCGGTCAAGGATCGCCCCGATTTGTTTACCGTCAGTAAATGAAATAGCTGTCGGTCCGTCCCAAGGCTCCATCAGGGAGCTATGGTACTCGTAGAACGCCCTTTTTTCCTTGGACATATGCGTATTTTCCGTCCAAGGCTCTGGAATGAGCATCATTGCCGTATGTGCCGGTTTGCGTCCAGCCATCACAAAAAACTCAAATGCGTTATCCAAAATGGAAGAGTCACTGCCATCAGCATTGAGAATCGGCAAAATCTTGTTTAAGTCCTCACCGAAGCTTTCAGAAACAAATTGCTGCTCACGTGCTCTCATCCAGTTGATATTTCCGCGAAGGGTGTTAATTTCACCGTTGTGAACCAAATAGCGGTTAGGATGCGCTCTTTCCCATGTAGGGAATGTGTTGGTACTGAAGCGTGAATGAACGAGCGCAAAAGCAGAAACGAATGCTTCGTCTTGCAGATCAGAATAAAATGCATCAACCTGTTCAGGTGTTAAAAGGCCTTTGTAAACAATGGTCTGGCTTGAAAGACTGGCAAAATAAAAATCAAGACCTTCCGTTACTCCCCAATTTTCAGCCTGTTTACGAATGACATACAATTTTCGTTCAAAAGATAAATTGTCCTTTAGGTCAGAACTTGCGCCGATAAATACCTGACGGACAAACGGACAGCTTTTTTGCGCCACTGTTCCGATTTTTCCGACATTTACAGGTACAGTTCTCCATCCAAGAACGACTTGGCCTTCTTGTTCAATCAGTGCATTGATTTGCTTTTCAATTTTTTTTCTTTCATCTTCTTTCTGTGAGAAAAAGACCATTCCTACCCCGTAACGTTCTTTTTCTGGCAGATTGATGTCTTTGCACTCTTTTCTAAAGAAAGCATCAGGGATTTGAACCAGTAAGCCGGCTCCGTCTCCTGTATCCGGATCACTGCCTTGCCCTCCTCTATGGTCTAGCTGGCAAAGCATCTTAAGTCCTTGTTTGACAATGTCGTGAGTCTGCTTGCCCTTTAAGTGTGCATATAGGCCGATTCCGCATGCATCATGTTCAAATTCAGGACGGTAGAGACCTTGAGCTTTTGGCATTTGATTGTACGTCATAATTCCTCTCCCCCGATCAATTTCCGATAATACCGGTCATAAAATCTAACAACTCTATAATCATTGTAGGTTTTCAAAACGATATAAACAATATATAATTTAGATCAAAAGAATCTCAAAATGAGATAGATGGATGTGAGACAAACATGGAGCTGCGCCAACTGCGATATTTTATGGAGGTGGCTGAAAGAGAACACGTTTCAGAAGCCGCTGATCATTTGCATGTGGCCCAATCAGCAATCAGCAGACAAATTGCCAATCTTGAAGAAGAATTAAATGTGACCTTATTTGAGCGTGAAGGGAGAAATATCAAACTCACGCCAATCGGAAAAGAATTTTTGATTCATGTGAAAACGGCGATGAAAGCCATTGATTATGCGAAAGAACAAATTGATGAGTATCTTGACCCGCATCGCGGAACGGTAAAGATCGGCTTTCCTACAAGCCTCGCCAGCCAGCTTTTGCCGACTGTCATTTCAGCGTTTAAAGAAGAATATCCGCACGTCGAATTTTTGTTGCGCCAAGGCTCCTATAAGTTTCTGATTGAAGCTGTCAGAAACCGCGATATTGATCTGGCCTTATTAGGGCCGGTGCCGACGAATTTCTCTGACATAACGGGAAAAATATTATTTACTGAAAAAATTTACGCGCTTGTTCCATTAAATCATCCGCTTGCTAAACAAAAAAAGGTTCATTTAATCGATTTGCGCAACGACCAATTTGTATTGTTCCCGGAAGGATTTGTACTTAGAGAGATGGCAATTGATACTTGCAAACAAGCAGGCTTTGCTCCTCTCGTTTCCACGGAGGGTGAGGATTTGGATGCTATCAAAGGGTTAGTGTCCGCAGGAATGGGCGTTACCCTTCTGCCTGAAAGTACTTTTGCTGAAACAACACCTCGTTTTACTGTGAAAATTCCAATTGAGTTCCCTCAAGTAAAACGGACTGTCGGAATCATTAAACCGAAAAATAGAGAGCTTGCGCCTTCTGCGAATGATTTTTATGAGTTTGTCATTCAATTTTTCTCTAAGCTGGAGCAGTATCAATAAAAAAATGAACCCGAGCTTCTATATAGAAGCTTCGGGTTTTTTTCTGCAAATTAATTTACAGGTAAAGAAAAATCCACATGGCAAACAAATGCTTCTTGATCAATTAGAGCTCTGTTTGTCAGTTCCTTTTTCTTTTCCGGTTCTTGAAGCTGTACAGAAGAGTAATTGACGATTCCAAGGCCGATTTCCGTCCCTTTTGAATCCATCAGCCGAACAACTGAACCGCTTTTAAATTTCCCTTTAATCTTCTGTACACCGTCCAGGTATAAACTCGATTGGCCGTTTGTTATTTTTCGTGAACAATCATCTGATAAAATCATTTCACCTTCCGGGCCGGAATTAAAAGCGATCCATTGCTCCTTTTGATTCAACGGAAGCGTTCCTTCTGCTTCAAAATAGGTGCCTTCCGCCTGTTCATGAACGGCGTGGTATAAAATATCGCCGGCATCTGCCTGACCTAGGAAACCTTTAATGCCAGACGCCATTACGATTTTAAACGCATCAAGCTTAGAGCGCATGCCGCCGGTGCCAACGATGCTCCCAGTGTCACCTGCGCATGCTTCGATGTCAGGTGTTATTTCACTTACCCGCTGTATCCTTTTCGCTTCTGGATTTGTGCGCGGATTGCCGTCATATAATCCGTCTATATCTGATAAAATCACAAGCATATCTGCATCAATCAAACCTGCGACTTTTGCCGCGAGCGTATCATTGTCGCCAAACTTGAGCCGATTGACAGTAACTGTGTCATTCTCGTTTATGATCGGGATAATGCCGCGCTCGAGCAGTACATTCATTGTATTCCTGACATTGTTGTATCGATATTCATCAGAAAAATCGCTTCTCGTAATTAAAATTTGGGATGCGACATAGCCGTGTGCCAAGAACAGCTTTGAATAAGCCTCCATCAGCAATCCCTGGCCGATTGAAGCTGATGCTTGTTTTTCTGGAAGCTTCTCGGGCCTTTGGATAAATCCGAGCTTCCGATATCCTGCCGCCACTGCGCCTGAGGAAACCAAAATCACTTCATAACCGGCGTCTTTGAGTTTGACGACCTGGTCGACCAACGCTTCTAATTTTCGAATGCTGATTTCTCCATGAAGGCTTGTTAATGAACTGCTTCCAATCTTCACAACGACTCTTTTCATGCTTGTATCAGGCGTCACTTTATCACTCCTGATAGCGGCGCTGCAGTTTTTTCGATATCTTCGCTGATTTCCTTTGAACGCTTAGCCGCATGCTTTATTGCTTGAGAAATCGCTTCTCCGCCGCCGCTTTTTTTCAAGGCTTGCAGCCCCGCTGCTGTCGTTCCGTTCGGTGACGTGATATTATCTCTTAAGATCTCAGGATGTTCTCCTGTTTCCATGAGCATTTTTGCGGCACCTAAAAGTGTCTGTGCGCCGATGCTTCGAGATAACTGTTTATCGAGGCCCGCTTCCTCGCCTGTCTTTTCAATGAATTCCATTAAATAATAAAAATACGCGGGGCCGCTGCCTGCAATCCCGGTGAATATATCCATTTGATTTTCTTGGATTGTATAGACTTCGCCCATGCATCCGAGCAATGCTTCGGCCAGCTTCTTCAAGTCTTCCGACACATATTTGCCAAGGGCAATAGCTGTTGCAGAAGCGCCAATCATACTGGAAGTGTTGGGCATCACTCTGACAACAGGCTGTTCATTAAGCAATGATTGTTCAATAAAAGAGGTGGTTATGCCGGCAAGGACCGACAATATTAATTGATGGGGTTGAATACGTGATTTTAGTGATGACAGAGCGTTTTCGGCGTCTTTTGGCTTCATTGCCAAAATGAGTACATCCATGTCTTCAATACATAGCTGGTTCGGCAAGGCGCCTTTGATTCCATATTGAAGTTCAAGTTCAGTTAATCGCTCTGTATTGCTGCGGTTTGTAACGCAGATGTTTTGTTTCGGGATTTTGTTGGCCCGAACGATACCTGATATCATTCCTTCCGCCATAGATCCTGCTCCTATAAAGGCTACTTTCTTTTGATCAAAGATCGGTAACATCTCCTTTGTTCGCTTTTTTGTTCGCATTTTCACACGTTTAAAATGTTACCACGTGAGGAAATGATGTCAAGTTTGAAGGTCATCATTGATTTGTATTGTTTCTTTTCGACAAATATGTATAATGAAAAGCAGAAAACACCCGGTTCATACTGCTGCGCCGGGTGTTTGTTTCTAATAAAAATTATCTGAGAGAGCTTTTTCAATCAGTTTTTTACAGCGATCCAGCTCTACCTTCAGCTGTTTTTTATATAGCTTGGCAGCTTCGTAATCTTTAAATTGATAGAGGACGACTTCCTGGAGCTTAGCCCCTTCTTTTTTTACTTTAATTTGTTTTAATATCCCGTCATCAAGAAGCTCATGCAAAGACCGGTATACTTCTGTATGATTTGGTTTAAAACCAATCTCTTTAAATTCAGACCGAAGTACTTCAAGCAGCTTTAACCCATAGAGTCTCTCTTGCTCTGTCATCGTTATCATATAAAGCTTCAAAAATGCGCGCTGTTTCACTAAAAAGCCTGTTGAACTCCTTTTTTCTTCTTTCATCATATGCACTCCTTCTTCTGTCACTGACAACACTATGTACTAAATATTCAATTTTTTTTTATTGTTTTCCTTCTTTATATTAAATACTGATAGTCCAGTCATTTCATGTTTACTGATTATAGGTGAAGCGGAGAAAATAAATTCTTACTGAACATTTGGTACATAGTTTTCTTAGTTCTATTATAGCCTGCATTCACTGCTATCTTCAATTTAAACGATTGTCAGGTTTACATATCGCATTTTACCGGTACGGATTTCATTCAAATAAAAAAACCTGTCTTTCGACAGGTTTTCATTTTTAAGGATTTGTTGACCATAATCCCGCTGTTTTGATGAAAATGCGTGGATCTAATTTCAATTGTGCCACCATGTACTCAGCAAGATCCTCAGGCTGCATAACTTTTTCAGGGTTACCGTCTGTTAAGTTCAATTCGATAGACATATCACTAGCGACAGTGCTCGGCGTTAACGCGCTGACTCTGATATTATGTTTTCTCACTTCTTGCATAAGAGACTCTGTTAACCCGAGAACGGCAAATTTAGAAGCGCTGTAAGCACTTGTTACAGCTGCTCCTCTTTGGCCCGCTGTAGATGAAATATTAATGATGTCTCCGGCTTTGCGTTCGATCATTTCCGGAAGCACCGCGCGCGTGACATGGTACACACCCATTAGGTTGACTTGTATAATATTTTCCCATTCATCGGCTGACAGATCTAAGAAACCGCCAAATTTGCTGATGCCGGCATTATTAATGAGAATATCGATATCACCGAGCTGTTCCTTCACTTGAGCTACAGCTTGGTTAACCTGATCGGCAGCTTTTACATCTGCAGCAGCAAATGCAGCTTTTACACCAAGCGCTTTGACTTCTTCTGCCACTTTTTCAACATTAGCGGCAGTCCGGCCGATTAACCCAATATTTACGCCTTCTTTCGCAAGAGCAAGAGCTGTAGCACGGCCGATCCCTCTGCCTCCGCCTGTGATTAAAGCGGTTTTATTTTGTAAACTTTGCAATTGAAGCACCCTTTCTTTGTTTACCTATGTACGATATCACATTATAAGTAGAATAAATCCAATACGCAAATCAAACGAACTGTGCAATCATCATTTCTTTGGATTAAAAAAGCGGAAACAGGGTAATGACAAAAGAAAAAAGGAGTGAACATATGGTTATTGTTTATATCAGCCTGGCAGTATTGGCTATTTCTATCATATTTTTAGGGTTTAATGTGATCCAAAACAAGAAAAAAATAGACCCCGCACTAAAGGAGCTCACTTCTGTTACGCAGGCTATGCAAAAACAAATCGAGGGATTAAAAACAGAAGCAGAGCTGCTGACGCAAAAACAAAAGAAGATTCAGCATGATGTCCAAATGAAAAAATACGCGTTTCAGCAGACAGCAGCTGAAGTGAAAGAAGTTCCCCAAGCAGTCAAAGAGGTGTGGCAGGCAGGACATTTTAATAGCAGATAAGGATGAATGAGATCCCGTTGTTACGATCAGAATGGACAAATGGGATCTCATTTTTCGAGGAGGCTTACACATGATTATAAACCGCAGCTGCTTAAAAGAGTTCGCAGAAAAACTACATTCTCTTCCCTCTTCACTTACAAAGTCCGATTTACTTACTGATCCATTTCGTCTCCATCAAGAAAACGAACTTGGCATCTACTATTCACCTCATAATGAATTTATCAATCGGGATGCCTCGCTTGTGATTGCCGGGATCACGCCTGGTTTTTCCCAGATGAAGACAGCGTACGAAACAGCCGCCGAAAGCCTGCGGCAAGGCGGGACTCTTGAGCAAATGGTAGTAGACACAAAAATAGCAGCGGGTTTCTCCGGATCGATGAGACATAACCTTATTACCATGCTGGATTTATGCGGGCTGCCACAGGCTTTTGGCATTCAAAGCGCCGCGCAGCTTTTTGGTGACTTACGGCATATGCTCCATACAACTTCCGTTATTAAATATCCTGTCTTTATCCAGCAAAAAAACTATACCGGATACAAACCGGCCATCACTCGCTCTCCTATCCTAAGCACCTATGCTTTTGATCACTTCCCTGTGGAGCTCAATCATGTGGTGGGGCCAGCTCTTCTTATTCCGTTAGGAAAAGCCGCCGAAACAGTATGTGAAACCTTGATCAGACAGTACAGACTCCAGAATTTGATTTGCCTTAGCGGCTTTCCCCACCCATCAGGCGCAAACGGCCATCGTTTAAAACAATTCGCCAAAAACAAAGAGCAACTAGAAAGACAAATTCATTCTTTTGCTTCCTCAGTTTTGAATTTTCTATAGAAAAGAGGAAATAAAAGGGATATGATAAACAGAAACAAACGTGGGGAGTGGTTGAATGTTTCCTGTTTTAGAAACGGAGCGGCTTACACTTAGACAAATGACAGATCAGGACGCGGAAGCCATTTTTGCTTGTTTCTCAAACCATGAGGTGACACGCTATTACGGACTTGAAAACCTGGAATCTATAGAACAGGCCATTTCAATGATTCAAACGTTTGCTGCCCTCTATCAAGAAAAACGCGGTATACGGTGGGGAATTGAAAGACGGGACACTAAAGAACTGATCGGAACAATAGGCTTTCACGCTCTGGCCCAAAAGCATAGGCGCGCGGAAATCGGTTATGAAATCATCCCGGAGCATTGGCAAAACGGATTTGCATCAGAAGTGCTTTCAAAGGTCGTATCTTACGGATTTTCTGCCCTTGGACTGACGCGTATTGGCGCAGTTGTATTTACTGCTAATGAAGCATCAAATCGTCTGCTTCTAAAAATGGGTTTTCAAAAAGAAGGTGTTTTAAGACAGTACATGTATCAAAATGGGACTCCATATGATACAAATGTGTACTCTATTGTGAAACCAAGAGAATGACGGTATTCTCTTGGTCTGTGCCACATCCCTTTTCCTTCAAAATGTCCGATTCATGACCTGCATCAGCTATGACGTTTTGATTCTTGATCAATCCCTACAAGATTTTCATCTCTTAAAACAATGCTAATAACTTTTTTCCCCTACTCATAAATCCCTTTATTGGTTCTTCTTCTTGTGATAAAATCCCCAAGGAAACAAAACGCAGCCGACCACATCAAAATATAAATAACCTGAGTTTTGTATTCCCACATTGAATCCCCCATTTCTACCCCGTGAATGAAAGTCATATACGCTTTTTGTGGCAGTATCGCACAAAGGGCATTTAATACTGGATGATGTGGAGCAAAAGAAATAAAACAGCCTGACAATACACACGTGATCACACTGATACCACTCGTCATCAAACTGATGTTTCGATCCATCACAGAAGCCATAAAGATAGCGAATGCTGTTGCAAGCACTGTAAGAACACCCAGTAACCCAGCAAGAATATTTAAACGGAAACCAATTTCAGCATGAAAGAGTACATTTGTAATTAGGATGGCCAAGTAAGTGGGTATGTATAAACATAAAAAAGTAAAGATAAACTGAACCAACAAATATTTCCCCACATGCACGGGAGACACTAAAATCCTTTTGAAGGTTTTGAGCATCCGGTCTTCTGGATATAACGCAGCTAATGCCACACCTTGCATCAATACAAGCATCATGATAAAGCCTAATATATTCGTTCCCGTTCCCCGTTCAGTCCTTAATTCATCCTCTCCCCGGTAGCTGCCTGGCATTTCTCCAGTCTCAAAAAATTGCTGAATCATTTTTTGATCCGCTTTACTTTTCAACGTGGTTACTTTGTAATCAAGTTGATTTTTTTCTACAATGGCTGCATATTTCCCTAACATCAGATCAGAAAACTTCGGCTTCTGATCTACCGTTACCACTCTAAATGCAGAATCACTCGGCAAATGATGAACTTCGTCCAGTTCTGTAACAAAAGCGATTGTTTCTTTGAAAACCGGCTTCCCGGAAAACATAATCGCAACACCAATCATCAGAGGGATAATGATTAATGCAATGATAATAATGGCTTTTTTGGTCAGGATTCGCTCCCACCTGTTTTGGAATAAACTCAGCATATATATCCCTCCGGCTTAAATACAACATGAGAAACGGCAATACAAATGATTGAAGCCAATATTAGTCCTGACATAACAGGCTGCAGCATACTGAAATCATGATCATAAATGAGACGAAATGAACATTCTGTTACCCATTTAATCGGAGAAAGAATCGATATCTGATTGACGGTATCTCCAAATCTATGAATTCCGAAAAATACGCCACCAAAGAAAACAAAAAAAGCTATCGGAATTTGCATAATCCCATTCGCCTGTTCTTCATTCTTGAACAAACTGCAGAACATTGTGCCAAAACAGCAACCGAAAAATAAAAATACATACAATAAAAGCATGAAATACGTAAGATATTGTCCTCCAAAGTTCAAATGAAAAATCGTTTGGGCTATCAACACATTCATGCTGTACATAATGCCACTGAATATAAAGGTTGATAGTAATTTAGAAAGATAGATACTAGTTGTCGAAACCGGCGCATACACAATACGAAGGTTCGCTTTCTTCACCTTTTCCTCCATAAACGTATTAGAGCTCGTCATAGCAATCAGAGCTGCAGTGAAAATCATCATATTCACTCCGTAATAATCATAAGAACTTACCCCGCCTGCTCCAAAGCTGCTTTTCGTAACAAAGCCCATGACCAGAATGAGAACGAAAGGAAAGGCCGTATTGGCTATTACAAGAACCGGATTCCTTAAAATATTCATAAAATCAAATGTTATCAATTTTAACAAACTCATTTTGCTCTCCTAATCTCTTAAATTTCTTCCCGTCAGCTCTAAAAATACCGTTTCTAACGATGCCTCTTTTTTGTTCATGTTTAGGATGCTGCAACCTTGGGCACTCAATTCTAATATGATTTCACTCAGGTGATCTTGGTTCTTTTGAACGGTAACATTTAGTTGATGGTCAGAGAAATCAACTCCTGTCACTCCTATGATTTCTCTAATCGAGTTTTTATTTAATCGCTGAACATGCGCCAGTTGAAAAGCGTATGTTATTTCTTTATTGACTTCTCTGTACAGCTCTTCTTTTGTTCCATTGGCAATAATTCTTCCTTCATTCATGATCATAATACGATCTGAAATCGCCTCAACTTCTTCCATATAATGTGTAGAGTAAATGATGCTTGCGCCTTTTGTTTTCAGCTCTTTTATCGATTCCAAAATGTGATGCCGGGATTGCGGATCGATTCCTACCGTGGGCTCATCCATGATAATCAGTTTCGGCTGATGGGCAATGGCGCACGCAATGTTTAATCTTCTTTTCATCCCGCCTGAAAACGTCTTTGGCTTGTCATCTTTCCGTTCATATAGCTGTACGAGCTCCAAAGCCTCTTTGACTCGGGCTTTCAGTTCTTCTCCTTTAAGAGAATAAAGACTGGCAAAAAAACGAACATTTTTCTCAGCTGAAATCTCCTCATAAATCGCGATATCTTGAGGCACAATCCCGATGCCTTTCTTCATTTCCTTTGACCCTTTTTTCACACTATGGCCCAATATCGAAACGTTTCCGAAACTGGCCGACAATACTCCTGATAAAATATGAATGGTTGTGCTTTTTCCTGCACCATTTGGACCTAGTAAGCCAAGCACTTCCCCCTCTCTCACTTCGAACGAAATCCCATCTACTACCGTTTTGTTTTTATACTGCATTTTCAAGTTTTCTACTATTGCTACGTTGTTCATAGTTGGTTCTCCTTTTTACTTTCTCCGTTTTGCGAATTCCTGCAATAAATTTGTTTTCAAATTGTCTCGATTTTGTTCAATGTCAAAATCAGCAGCGTCTTCTTCAAAACCATCCTGTTCTTCTCCATCAAAACTGTACAGTTTCTTCAATAAAATCCACAATGTTTCCAGCTCTTCCGTCGAAAAGCCTTTAAATAGATCGGCCATAAAATACACCGCTTTTTCACCGCATTCCTCCATGACACGCTTTCCTGAATCAGTAATCTTCACATTAACTGCACGCTTGTCGCGTTTACTTGGTACAGTGATGACATAACCTCTTTTTTCAATACCGCTGACAAGTCTGTTGATGTTTTGTTTTGAAGTGCCTAATTTTTTTGCAATGTTGTTGAATGTCGTTTCCTCTTCCGGTAAATGCAGTATGGCAACCATCGTCATAAATTGCCTCGACGTTAAGCTTTCATAATAATCGTCTCCGCGTGATTGGATTTTGTTTAAAGTGGAAAAAAATGTAGCGTAAGACTGTTGCATTAAAAATAAATCTTTCAGTTCCTTAGAATAATCCACGATGTTCCCTCCTTGAATGGACAACTTATTGTCTATACATCTTAACATTTCTCATTACATTGTCAATATGTTGTCTATTTTTCTTTAGACTCCCTCGATAATTTATAGAATAGTTATATACTGATCGATTCAGAAAGAGGTAATGTTGATGGCTCGTCATCGAGAATTCAATGAAGAATAAAGCATTGGAGACCGTTATGAATTTGTTTTGAGAGAACATTCGGGCGAGCTAAGACGTGAAATTAACGTGGAACAAACGGCTCAGACTTATATTCTGTTTCTTATCGGCTGACTGTTATGGTGAAATCCCGTCCAGATCAATCATTTTTGCGTCATTCCGTATCGGAAATCCTTACATTGCTGAACAAATGATAAAAAGCGCCCCGGAAAATGGGCGCTTTCTAATTAAGATGCATATTGAGGAGATGATTCCTCCTTAACTGCTTTTTCCTCAGGTATATGAATACATTTCGTCAAGACCGCACTTGCAAGGTAAAGGACCGCAAAGATCCAGACGACGCCTTGCGCGCCGACGAGACCGATGAACAGCCAAGCGAGTGCAGGGCCGACAAACGCTGATAAACCTGCAGCCAAATTTAATACAGACATGGCTGCCCCTTTATCTTTTCCTGCCACCGTCGGCACAATTGCACCAATCGGCACATAGCCTGCCAGCAAACCGCCCCAAATAAAGCCGATCACGCTGACAACCGCTAAGCTTCCGCCGGAGAAAACAGGTGCGTAGTATAATAAGAGGGTGAAAATGCCGCAGCCGACTCCGCCGAACCAAATAACAGTATTTTTCCAGCCGAATTTATCGCCGACAATACCAAAGATAAGGTTAAACACAATGTTCCCCAGGAAAATCGTTCCCCAAATTTGCAGCCACACATTGGTTGAAATTCCATGCTGGGCCATGTGCATCGGCAAAAAGACTGGAAAACCATATGTACCAATGCTGTTGATGATTCTGATGATTCCGCCTGTAAGCACGCGCGGATTTGTAAATAAAATCGTAACCCCTTTTAAAAGCTCCTCGGCTGTTTCTGATCTTTTTCTTTTCTTCTTTTCAAAACGGTCTTTATTGATAAACAATGCAAAGAATGCACCGAGACATACCCAGAAAATAGAGCTCCAAAGCGTATTCAAATAACCGAACGCTTTGATCGCGTAGCTTGAGTACCAAGCGCCGAACACAAACATGCCGAGGCAATATGCTATCCAAAACCAGCCGACAGCAGTGCTCAGTTTGCTTTGCGGTGTTCTGTAAATGACCCATGTCAAGAAAGAATAAGCAAAAAGCGGGTAACCTAACCCTTTTACGAAGTAAGTCACATACATCACTGGCAGGTTCAGCTGTTCAAATCCAAATACGATAAAAGCAGCTGTACCGATCACATAAAACAACAGCCCCATAAACATCGTTCGTTTTGCGCCAAATGCTTCGAGACATACACCCGAAAACCAGGAAGCTATGGCAAGCGCAATTCCGTATATACTAAAAATAGAAGCGGACTGCTGAACGGTGAGCCCGTTTTCGATCAAAAAAGGACTGAGCCAGCCTTGTTCAAGGCCATCTCCCATCATAAACAAAACAACCCCTAAAAATCCCCAGGCAAGCCGCTTCGGTATTCCTATTTTATCCAACATATCTGTCTCCTCCTTAGATGCTTATATCCATTACCGTATTACCTTATTAAAGTTGAAAATTAAATGATTCCTCAAAACAGCAAAAATGCTGCCGCCTTAAATCAATACTTTGCTTTCTGAACCTGAAAAAAAGCGCTGTGTTTGCTTCCATTTCTCATATAAAGCCAATTCTGTCTGACAGTCCTTCGGTTCAATCACCCGGACATTTGCTGACATCTCCTCCGTTGATTGAAAGGTTTCATTGCAAATGACTGCAGCACCAACGACAGATGCCTGATGATATCCCTCTTGGACATAGACCTTTTTTTGAAGAAGATCCGCGATATATTGAGTGAGCGCTTTGCTTTGGAATCCCCCTCCGCACACCCAAACATAGTCACGTTCAAACGGAGTAACCTCTGTTAAAATGTCAAAGTTCCATTTGATTGAAAATGCGATTTCTTCTAGCGCTGCACGTACAAAATGTGCCCTCTTTAAATGTGCTGACAGCGGGGCATCAAAAAGAAAACCGCCTCTCGTTAATGCATTCTTTTCATCCGATAAATAAGAGCCGAGAGCCGCTACACATGCATGGTCTTCTTTTGCAAGTGCAGAAATCTCCTCCTCCATTACTTCGTACGTTTC
This sequence comes from Bacillus sp. LM 4-2, assembly GCF_000978495.1. Taxonomy (NCBI): domain Bacteria; kingdom Bacillati; phylum Bacillota; class Bacilli; order Caryophanales; family Bacillaceae; genus Bacillus; species Bacillus sp. LM 4-2. The sequence goes on from NZ_CP011101.1 coordinate 2,001,713, forward strand.
ATTCGGATAAAAAATCTGTTTTAATTTTTGATAATTCAAGCCGGTAATTCCCGGATTCGTTTCCACAAGCCAATGCCCTTGATCTGCATGACAGTTCAGCCAGGCTTTATGTTTTGTGTCGCCATGATCCGCAGTAATTTTGGTTATTGGCGTTGTTGTCCCTGATACAATGACAATGTCCTCAAGTCCAGCTCCGGTGCTTTTGACAGCCAGCTGTGTATCCCCGCCCCCTGCTATAACCTTAGCATTTATTGAAAGGCCTAATTCGGATGCATATTCATTTGCTATCGTTCCAATTGCTGTTCCCGCTCTTACAAGAGGCGGAAGGATAGATGGAGAAAAGCCGAAAATGTCGCACATCTCTTCTGACCAAGTGTTTTGCTTCACATCAAATAGCAGGGTTTCTGTTGCCTGTGATGGTTCATATGTTAATATTCCGCTCAGTTGGTACGTCACCCAATCACTGATGCTTGTAAAGCTTGCAGTCTTTTCCCATAAAGAGGGCTGGCGCTGTTTTAATCCATAAAGCTTGAGCGCAGAAAAAAGTGCAGTTGGCAGGCGGCCTGTGCTGCTGTATATCTCTTCCCGATCGGGAATGCCCGCCTCCCACTCTCGGCCGCGATTATCGATGTTCGGCAGCCCGAGAAAAGGATTGCCGTTTTGATCAATCAAAACAATCCCCTGTCTTTGGCTCGTCGATGTCAAACCAATGATGTCAATATCACACGAACGGGATAGCACACGTTTTGCCAAATTCATCACCTGCTTCCACAGCACCTGAGGAGAAAAATAACGGCTGTCCGGGTAAAGCGTCTCTGTGGAATACACGATGTCCTCCCGTTCAACTGTTAAAACACTGCCGGTTACACTCACGACCGCTACCCTCGCATTGCCTGTGCCAATATCAAAAACGAGATAGCCTTTTTGTTTTTTCATTCTGTTAGCCTCCTTTCTTATACCCCTGTTTTCAGTTCGTCCTTGTTATACATTGTCGGAATATTAAGAGTTTTTTCACCCTTCCACTTTTTGAGGGCTTTATTCAGTATCGTCACGTGATGATCCTCCACTTCAAATGTTGCTCCAGCGAGATGCGGTGTTGCCAGAACATTAGGCAATGAAATCAATTCATAATCTGATTCCTCTGGAGGTTCATGATAAAAAACGTCTAATATCGCACCTCTGATTTTATGTTCTTTTAATACAGATAAAAGATCTTCACGGTTTACAACAACTGCTCTTGAAGTATTGACGAAAATCGCACTCTGTTTCATCAGATCAAAATACTTCCGATCAATAAGTCCAAGTGTTTCCTCAGTACGAGGCAGATGTACAGAAACGATATCACTGTCTGAAAACACCGTTTTAAGAGATACTTTTTCATACAACGGATGATCGTCTTGAATGTATGGATCGTAATACTTTATTTTACAGTCAAACGCAGTCAGCAGTTTTGCAATCCTTTGGCCAACCGCCCCGAACCCAATCATGCCAACCGTTTTTCCTGATAATTCATTTCCTTTAAATTTGACATAAGCCTGTAAGTAATCCCTGTCCCACTTTCCATCCTTCAGCCATTGATTCGAGACGCTGGTATGGCGGAGAAAGGTAATCACATTTCCAATAAACATTTCAGCAACGGCTTGTGCATTCCGCCCTGGTGTATAAAAAACAGGTATGCCTCTTTTTGAGGCAGCTGCCACATCCACATTGGAGGGCATTCCCCTGCAAACACCGACAAATGAAAATTCGGGAACAGAAGCAAATACGCTGTCTGTTACCTGATCAAGCTCAGTAATCAAGCCTGTCGCATTTGTTGCTTTTAGCAGCTGAATGAGTTCATCTTCCCGATATGCCCGGCCTTGTTCCTTCCAAGATTGATAAGCAACTGAGCCAAACAAGTTTTCTAGCTCTTTTCGTCCTTCTTCGTTGTACGGTGCTGTAACCAAAACCGTCATGGTGCAAAACATCCTTTTCATCGTATTTTTCATAAAAAAAATCTCTTTCCGAAGATGGAAAGAGATTCATATATAGGCGCGCTCTGTTACAGGCAGACGCCGGTATAAACCTTGCTTTCCTATCTTTCAAGCTGACGCTTGCTGGAATTGGCACAATAATGTTGCCGAGGTTTCATAGGGCCAGTCCCTCCACCTCTCTGGATAGAAAATGTTGAGTATGTAATTTTCAGAATAAAGAATACGTTTATCATAAAGAAGTCTCAGATTGATGTCAATCTCTTTTTTCAGAATTGACGTTATCATCGGAAATGTTATAATTCTTACAAAATATCTAACTAGAGAGAGGAACTGGGCCATGAAATCTTTTGCCACACAACAAAACGGCATTTTCAAATCCGTTTGCTCGCTGGACTGCCCGGATCAGTGCGGATTGTTAATACATAAAAAAGATGGGAAAATCGTAAAAGTGCAAGGAGACCCTGATCATCCTGTCACAGCTGGAAACATATGCAACAAAGTCCGGAATATGACGGAGCGCATCTATGATGAAAAGCGGCTGACTACACCGCTCAAACGAACAGGTGCGAAAGGCCAAGCGATATTTGAACCGATTTCCTGGAAAGAGGCAATCGATACGATCACCTCCCGCTGGAAACAGCTGATTAATGAAGAGGGAGCTGAAAGCATACTTCCTTACAGCTTTTACGGAAATATGGGGAAATTGACAGCTGAAGGAATGGACCGCCGCTTTTTTTACCGCATGGGGTCAAGCCAGCTTGAACGGACGATTTGCAGCAAAGCGGGATCTGAAGGCTATAAATATACAATGGGCATAAGCGCGGGAATCGATCCTGAGGAAACCATTCATACAAAACTATTTATTTTTTGGGGAATCAACGCGGTCAGTACAAACATGCACCAAATTACGATCGCCCAAAAAGCGCGAAAACAAGGTGCCAAAATTGTCGTGATCGATGTGCATAAAAATCAAACAGGACGTCTCGCAGATTGGTTTATTCCAATAAAGCCGGGAACCGACAGTGCACTTGCTCTTGGCGTCATGCACATTTTATTTAAAGAAAACCTTCATGATGAAGCATTTCTGTCTGAGTACACGGTTGGCTATGAAGAGCTCCGTGAACACGTGAAACAATATGATCCTAAAAAGGTATCGACGATCACCGGTGTCAGTACCGAAGATATTTACCGACTGGCAAAAATGTACGGGGAAACCTCCCCTTCTTTTATCAGAATCGGAAACGGACCCCAGCATCACGATAACGGCGGGATGATTGTAAGGACGATTGCCTGTCTTCCGGCGATCACCGGCCAATGGCTGCACACAGGGGGCGGCGCAATTAAGCATAACAGCGGAATTTTAGAATATAACACAAATGCCTTGCAGCGGCCCGACTTATTGAAAGGGCGCACCCCGAGGTCGTTTAATATGAATCAGCTTGGCAGGGTGCTTTTGGAAACAGACCCGCCGATTCGCTCTCTATTTATTTACGGAACGAACCCTGCCGTCGTCGCGCCCGAAGCAAACAAAGTCAGACAGGGCTTGCTGCGGGAAGACTTGTTTACTGTGGTTCATGATTTGTTTTTAACGGAAACGGCTGCATATGCGGACATTGTACTGCCTGCAACATCCTCTTTTGAAAATACTGATTTTTACACCTCCTACTGGCATCATTACATTCAGCTTCAGCAGCCGGTGATTGAGAGATATGGGAAAAGCAAGTCTAACACTGAGGTGTTCCGATTACTGGCTGAAGCCATGGGATTCACAGACCAGGAGCTTAAAGATTCAGATGAAGTATTAATCCGCCAGGCGCTTGACCATCCAGATAATCCGCATATGGCAGAGATTGATTACGATGCACTTGCTAAGCATTCATTTATGAAAGCGAAACGTGAAAAGCCGCTGTTTCCGGGCGAACTTCCAACGCCAAGCGGAAAAATAGAATTATATTCAGAAAAAATGAAACAAGACGGCTTCCCTGCTTTACCGACATATACACCTCTTGTAACCGATAATGAACATCCGTTTATGTATGTTCCGGGGCCAAACCATAATTTCTTAAACTCAACATTTTCCAATAATGAAAAACACATCAAGCTTGAAAAGACGCCAAAGCTCTTTATCAACACAAAAGATGCTGAAGAACACGGAATCGTTGATGGGGCACCTGTACGAATTTGGAACAGCCGGGGAGAATGCGAGCTGACCGCTGCAGTTGGAGAACAAGTGCTGCCAGGTGTCGTTGTCAGCCAAGGATTATGGGCGGATGAACAAGGAAAAAAACAGCTTGTAAACGCGCTAACCCCAGACAGATTGTCCGATATGGGCGGCGGCGCCACCTTTTTTTCAGGACGCGTGCAGATTGAAAAAGCATAAACGAAAAAACCGCCCAGAACATGTTCTGGCGGTTTTTTTTTGGTTGATAATGAAACCCGGAGTATGCCAAGCCCGTATAACATAACATCGACATAATGGAGGCATGCATATGGACGTTTTTTTAGGAATCGGTATTGCTTTGGCTGGCTATTTTATCGGTGAAGGCTTAAAGCAAATGAACCATCCAAAAGCATATGAAAAAAGTGATACCTTGCTTATAAAAGAACGAGATATTTACTTTTACATCGGACATTTTTTAGGAATAACGACAACTGAGGCAAAACAGTTAGCCGGAGACATGACAGACCTGCCTTACATTAAAATCAACGGGAAAAAGTATGTGCAAAAACAAAGTTTAATAGAATGGATATTTGCATTAGTCAAAAAGCAACAGGATGAAGTTAGTATTAAGAAAAACGGGATTTGCTAGTTGTTTAATGGAAAACATTTGAAAGTAAAGGCTTGCTTCAAAAGCAACGCCTTTTTAATCATAATAAAAGAGAGCGTTTACATATTTATTTCTCCTTTGCCCGATGATGCTTTTCGAACACCTTGATTGCTTCTAAAGTCGTTTTCAAGCTCTTCTAGAGTACGACCTTTTGTTTCCGGCAGATACTTTTTCACGTAAAGAATCGCAGAAGCCCCCAGAACAACGAAGACGAAGAACGTTGACGACATCCCCAATTGATCTAGTAACACAGGAAACGTTAAGCCGATAAGAAAATTCATCATCCAAAGGAAAAACACTGAAATCCCCATTCCGAGCCCTCGCAATCTGAGCGGGAATATTTCTGAAATCATGAGCCACGTAACCACGGATACCGCTGACTGCTGAAAAGCCAGGAACGTAATTGTCAGGCCAATCACGATAAACGGCAGCACGGGAGTTCCTTGAAGTGTGATGGAACAAATCGCTATAAGCAAAATAGAAGCTGTTGTGCCTGCAAGTCCTGTAAGGAGAAGAGGCCGCCTCCCGACTTTACCTACAATCCAGATGCCGAATGTACAGGCTATCACTGAAATAACGCCATTTCCAATGTTTGCGACAAGTGCTGCGTCTCTGGCAAAACCAGCTTTCTGCAAAATTTGCGTGCCATAGAACATAATGGAGTTAACACCGGTTATTTGCTGCACTACAGCGATTCCTATTCCAAGACCTACAAGTCGGCGAATCCATGGGACTGACAAGTCTTTCAGTGTCGCCCGATTTATTTCAGTCTCTCGATTGATTGAAGCTTTGATTTCAGTCAGCTCAGCTTTGGCACAATTTTCTTCCCTTACATGCTTAAGAACTCTGAACGCCTCCCCCACCTTCCCTTTCGATGCCAGCCAGCGCGGGCTCTCTGGTACAATAAGCATCCCGAACCACAGAAAAATGGCCGGCAGTGTTGCCAAGATAAGCATAAATCGCCAAACGTGCGCATATTCACCCATTGATGTACCAATGACTGCATTACATGTAAATGCAAGAAGCTGACCTAAAATAATCATCAGATCGTTCTGAGTAATTGTTTTGCCCCGCTGTTCCGCTGGCGACATTTCAGCTAAAAAGGCCGGTACCGTGACAGATGCTGCCCCTACTGCAAGACCAAGTAAACTTCGGCATATTATCATAACAGATGTGTTTGGTGCGAACGAACAACCAATCGTAGCAATAAAAAACAAGAAAGCTAGATTTAAGATGGTTTTCCGCCTGCCAATACGATCTGCTAACCGTCCTCCAGCCAGGGAGCCAAATGCGGCTCCGAAAAGGAGGGAACTTGTGATGAGACCTTCGGTGAAGGGAGTTAGATCAAGCTGATCTCTTTGTGCCATAAAAGGCAACGCTCCATTGATTACTCCAGTGTCATAACCAAAGAGAAGGCCTCCGAATGTAGAAATGATGGTAATCTTGCGGAAAAATTTTTTATGTTTACACGAGGTATTTCCGCCTGCAGTATCCATTTTTTCACGCTGGTCCATTTTTCTCCTCCTTTTAAAAGGACTTACAATCGCTACATGTTATTGATAGTCCACCCATACTGCGCCTTTATCCGCGGATCGAACGCAGTTTTCCACCCAGCGTACACCTCCCACACCCGCTTCAATTCCTGGATACCACATGTGCTCCAATTCTTTCCCTCGATCAGCAGCTTCCATAGCAACAGCGAATCGGGAATAAAGATTCGACCACGCTTCAAATAGACCTTCTGGATGGCCGCCTCCAATACGGTCATCTTGTAATGCTTCCGGGTATAAATATCCCATTCCGCGCTCTAAAATCTGTACAGGTTTTCCCTGTATTTCAAAACGCAGCTGGTTAGGCTGTTCATCCCACCATTCAATACTTGCTTTGGAACCGATCACACGAATTTTCTGGCCATGCATTGATCCGGCATTTACACATGAAGACCACACCGTGCCGACCGCCCCATTATCGTATTCCATAATCGTATAAGCATTATCTTCAAGAGGCGCTCTGCTTTTTACAAAGCTCTGGCGAGTACATAACAGTTTGTTTATTTTCAGTTCCGGAATCATGATTTCCGATAAAAATAACGGATGAGTTCCTAAATCTCCTAACACGTAGCTCGGACCGGCAAATTTCGGGTCTACACGCCATTTCGTGCTTGGATTATTCATTTCTACAGGATCTGAGTGAAAACCATGTGCAAATTGCATATTAATAATTCTGATGTCACCCAACTCTCCATTTGCGATCATCTGGCGCGCCTGTTCAATCATTTGATGCCCAGAATAACCATATGTAATGCCGACAACTCTGTTCTTTTTCTTTGCCAAATTCTCAAGCTCTTTTGCTTCTTCAAACGTGAAACAAAGAGGCTTTTCACATACAACATGCAAACCGACATTCAGGGCCGCCTTACAAATTTCATAATGAGTGCCGTTTGGAGTTGCGATAGAAACAGCTTCAATACCGTCTTCTCGTTTTGCTTCTTCTTCAAACATTTGCTGGAAATCCAAGTAGCAGCGTTCCGGAGTAACATGAAGATTCATCCCAAAATCTTTTCCCCGTTCCGGATTGATGTCAAATGCCCCTGCAACCAACTGAAAGTGATGATCACGCAAGGCAGCCGAGCGATGAATGTATCCAATTTGACTTCCCCGGCCGCCTCCTACCATTGCCCAGCGTATCGGTCTATCTACCTTTTTTTCACCATTAATCATTTTTAATTCCTCCCTCACTAGTAACCAACATTTTTTAAATAGGCAAGGCTTTGACTGACATCTCTTAAACTAGTATCAGAGTTTCTCGGATCACGTTCTTGCTCAATCGTAATATAGCCGTGATAGTGAATGTCTTTTAGCAACTTGTAAATCGCTTCATAATCAATAATTCCTTGGCCTATCGGACACATGACTCCCTTTGCGCAAGCATCAAAAAAGCGGATATGCTCACCCATTACTTGTTGATAAACATGTTCATCAATGTCTTTAAAATGGATATAGTCTACACGGTCCGCATAGTCCCGCAGCCATTGTTCCGGATCCATCTTTGAATAATATAAATGTCCTGTATCAAGACAAAGCCCCGCAATATCGTATGGTATATCTTTTAGTAATTGCTGAATCTCATCCTCGAATTCAATATATCCCCCTGCATGAGGATGGATGACGGCTCGTACGCCATATTGCTTCCACGCCCGTTCCGCAATTGTCCGAATATGAGACATCATACGGTTCCATTCCTTTTTAGATAACCGTTTCGCTTGATCAGGACGCCCCGCCTTATAATCTCTTTCGTCATGCCCCCAGTCAATCAGGACCAAATAAGGAGGTGAAAAGCGAAAGCGCTCCTCTTTATCCTGAAAAGAGAAAGGTAGTTTTGTAATCAGAGAACAAATCTCATCAACTTGCTCCAGCAAATTTCCTAAGTGCGACTCTGATACTAAATCATCAAAAATCGTACCGGCAATAATGGATAAATTGTTTTTCAAAAGCTCTGCTTGGACACGTTCGATATCCATCGGAATATAGCCGTATGGACCTAACTCAATCCCTTTATAACCAGCTTGTGATGCTTCTTGCAGCACTCTCTCCCATGGAGGAAGATAAGGATTTTTCGGATCGTCAACGCCCCAGCAGCACGGCGCGCCAGCAATGTGAATACTCATCCAAGACACCTCTAATCAAATGAATTATGAATCGCAACCAAAAATAAAGCGCTTTCTTTTAACTGGATTTAAAAGTACGTTCATTTCGGTTCTCCGAGTTGATCTTCTCTTCTTAATCGTGCACTTTATCTAAAACCGGAAACAAATCATATAAAGCGCTTTACACTCCGTTTTTAAAAGCAAATAGATTTCTTTTTTACTAATTATATCCCTGCATATAGAAAGCGCTTTATATTTTGTGAGTTGATTGTATAATATTCAATATATTTTGTAAACGTTTTTTTGAAATTACTTTCAGAAATTAATCAACAATATACCAATATATATACACCTTCCACTTTAAAAAAGGATATTCCGACCTATCAATGTTGTTTTTTGAGTTTTTCTTGCTTCCCTTTTGTCATTCTATGATGAAACACAAAAAAGCAGCGGGGACTTTCCAGCTGCTAAACAAATATTATTGATTTGGAACACACGTCTTTAATGAAAACGGCTTGTTGATTTTCGGACAATTAATTTCGGCAATACTAAAATTTTTTGTTTTTCAGAGGCTTTTCCTTCTATTTCATCAATTAGTAAATCCACTGCCTGTGAACACATGCTTTGCACAGGCACTTCAACTGTTGTCAAAGGGGGATCACTACTTTTTGATATCAGTGTATTATCAAAGCCTGTGATAGAAAGTTCTTCAGGAACCAACACATGTTCCTCCCTTGCTGCAAGGAGCGCACCAATTGCTAAGATATCATTACAACAAATCATAGCTGTGGGCGGATTTGAAGATTGTAATAATGAAGAGGCCAAAGACTGTGCAGACTCGGCCGTTGAATCTGTTACAACAATCAGATCTTCGTGAATATCAAGATCAGACTCTTGTAATGCCTGTGAATATCCGCGAATTCGTTCTCTGCTGCTTGCATTGTCTTCTGCAATCACCGCAATCCTTGAGTGGCCAAGCGAAATTAAATATGCTGTTAATTCATACCCTCCCAAGAAATTATCAACTGTAACCGTTGTAAGAGATGAGTATGGCTGTGATTCCGAAAGAAGGATAACAGGAATGTTATCGCTGATTAACTCATGAATAACCTGTTTATTCCTAAACCCCCCAGCTAAAATAAACCCGTCAACACGCTTCTGCCTTAATAATGAGACGTATCTCTCTTCCTTCTCTGACTTGAAATCCGTACTGCAAATGACGACATTGAATCCATATTCGTGTGCCCGATCCTCTACTCTCCGTGCCATTTCTGCAATCAGAGGATTAGCTATGTCCGGTAAAAGAAATCCTATTGTCGAAGTCCGTTTCCCTGTTAATGCTGAAGCGAGCACACTTGGCTTATAATTCAGCTCTTGCATGGCATCTAGCACTTTTTGTTTCGATTTCATCCCGACCGGCTGATGATTGATCACTTTTGAAACTGTTGAAATGGACACGCCGGCTTTTTCTGCAACATCGTAGATTGTAGTTTTCATTTTGCTAAAAACCTCTTTCTCCATACAAGTAACCAGCTAAAAAATGCACGATTTGGAAAGCGCTCTATATAGGCTATTGTAAAGATAACTGTGAAGATTTCAATAATCTTTTTTAACTTTATGAAGCATTGCAATATCTTGTCCAGCCCCTATCTAACCCATTAACGGATAAAGACACATTAAGCAAATAATATCGCTGCTAATCCTCTCAATCAAAACACCATTTTCTATTTTAAGTAAACTTGCAAAGATACATGACGATTGACGTAAGACCAAACGGTGTTTTCAATTTTGAGGTTCTGGCTGAATGTTTCGATTCATACCTGTTTTGAGTGTAATAAAGCAGACAGCTGCGCTGAGTTAAGCTCAACTTCTTCAATCTGTTCGTTTTTTTGAAACACAAATACAACCTTTATCGAATCTCCATTTTTCACCAGACTCATCTCCCATATCTCCCCTTTATGATAAGAAAGAATGTTACTCACCTTAACAAATTTGTTCCCAGTTCTATACAGCCTCTTCATATACGCAATGTACTAACAAAAGGTTTCAAAAATCAAATGCACGCCTGGCATAACTGGCTCTTTTCCTAATGGGGAAGAGTCAACGAAAAAAAGCGAATGAATACCTGCCCAACAGACAGAATAAGAAGAGTTGATATTTCAACACTTTTCGTAAAGGGGTGAAACCAATGAGTAAGAAAGGTATTCAAAATTCAAGTATTGAACAAATAAGAAATGACCATGAGACTGAAACAGCTTTTAAAGCAGATGATCCTAAAAAACACGGTTCCGATCCTAAAAGAACGAAATAAGTTCTTACCCCCACTAAAATATCAATAATCTGGAGGAAGTAAAGTGACTCAAAAAAACGGTGCAGACAGACCTGATGATTATAAAAGATTTTCTTCATTAGACAAGGAATATGATTTTCAGCAATCTATACGCAGCAATACTGAGACAGAAAGTGTAAACACTGAAACACAAACTCATAACAAAGAAAACAAAAATGACACAACAGATGTTGCCGGGAAATACTTTGAGCCCTCAGATTATAAAGGAAGCACGCAATTAGAAAAAGGATTGGCTGAAACTCATGAACAGGTCAGCGATGACTATTTTGAAGGGACAATCGATCAAAATTTGGACTAGCCATACAAACGGAACTAACTTAAAAGAAGTCAGTTAACTCTGTTTTTAGAAACAACCACAGTAAAAGTAGCCAACCCCCACCGAATAAGATGGGGGTTGCACGTAAGTAGCCTGTTTAATATTTAAAACGATTAATGACGGTTTGAAGTTCTTCTGCCAACTGAGATAGAGATTCTGCGGCATAGGAGATTTCCCCCATTGAATGAAGCTGTTCCTGTGATGAATTTGCAACCGCTTCTGTATTTGCTGACGTTTCTTTTGTACCAGCAGCCAATGTATGAACTGTGTGCTGAATCACTTCAACGCCTGAAGTAAGCTGTTGAGTTGCTGCTGCAACTTCTTGTATTTGAGAAGTGACCTGTTCCACCAGGTTCAGTATTTCATTGAAATTTCCTGTTGTCTCTTGAGAAAGAACAATACCTGAGCTCACATTTTCTTGAACAACTTTAATATTATTTACCGTTTCTATCGATTCGTTTTGGATGGTCGCTACCACCGATTGGATGTGGTTTGCAGATTTATTTGTTTCATCCGCCAACTTCCGAACTTCTTCTGCCACCACAGCAAATCCTTTTCCTTGCTCTCCGGCTCTGGCCGCCTCGATCGCTGCATTTAGTGCCAACAAATTTGTCTGCTCTGAAATCGTCGTGATAAGCGAAGAGATATCGCTGATTTCTGCTGTGCTCGCTACCAATGTTTGCAATCCATTGCCGGCTGAATCTACAGATTTATCAATGAATTTCATCTGGTCTAACATCTTGTTGACGGACTTAGAGCCTATTTCAGCCTTGTCTCTCATCGAAGAAGAAAGATCCGCTATGTTCCCTGTATTTGAAGCGACTGATGATATACTGTCTAATAATTCAGTGATGGATTCTGCGCTCTTTTCTGTCATTGAGCTTTGCTTCACATTGCTGTCGGCAGCCATCTGCATGGCTCGTGAAATATGTTCAGATGTTGATTTCGATTCTTCCGCGCTTGCCGATAATTCTTCAGAGGAAGCGGCGACTTGTTCAGATGAGCTGCTGATCTGCTTCACAATTTGAGTTAATGAATGAGTAAAAGAATTAAAAGATTGGGCAAGCTGGCCAAATTCATCTTTATTTTTCACAATGACTTTTTTGGTTAAATCAGCCTCGCCGTGTGCAATTTCCTCCAGCTGCTTATTTATGCTTCTTAGTGGCACCATAATGGACTTTAACAGCATTATGCTTAGAACAATGCCTAATATTACTGATATCCCTGTGACAATGATAATGAGCGATTGACTCATTTTCCCATTGCCCTGTATTTCATCCTTTAGATCCTCTACCTCTTGATCCAGGCGATCAGACAGCTTATTGACAGCCGGAGCTACGCCTTCTTTTCTTATTGTTCTTTCTTCTCCAAAATGGATGGTTTCTGCTTTTTTAGGATTTGAAGAGTAGGCTGTTACTACTTGCTGATTCAAAGCTCTATACTGAGTAAAACTTGTCTTAATGTCTTCAATATTGGATTGATACTTCTCTTCATCAATCAAGTCATTAACCCGGTCAAGGCTCTTTAAGACATCGTCTGCTTTTCCCTTCATACCCTCGTCGTATTCTTTGTCTCTGGTAATCAAGAAGCCTCTTTCATCATTTGATAACCCGGTCAATTCATATTGGATGTGTTTTATCTCTTTTTGGAATTCCATTTTGTCTTTAAGTTCTTCATTCTTTTTCACAGTAGAAGAAATCATAAATACTGAGGAGCCTCCAATTCCAATAATTGAAACAACTAATATTGATATAATCCCCAGCAATTTTGTTTTCACTTTCATGTGTCGTTTTCCCTTTCCGCACAATGTAATGGCTGAAATAAAATATGTTCAAGCGCGTTTGAATCCAATTCGCTTACGCTCATGTCCATAATATCGACACGTGTTATCAAGTTTTATAGTGATATTCTTATATGAATAAGCAAATTCTTTACGTCTCTGAACTTACAGAAAAACCTTAAGTAAAATTTGCAGTCTTTTGCGGTATGTAAGTCACTCTTATTCGTTTTTCTAAAAAAGGCTTTTCCCACCTCAAATTGGCTGAACCGGCTGTTTTCTCGAAAATATAATACAATACGCAGCATAATATGAAGGAGCGAAACTTAAATGGGGATCATCAATGGTAAAGAATTCATTGACCGATTGAATAAACTAGAAAACGAAATATGGTATGATGGCGAAAAAATAAAGGGTAACATTTCTGAGCATCCTGCATTTAAAGGAATAATCAAAACAAAAAGCTCACTTTATGAATTGCAAACAAAGGATGAGTTAATACATGAAATGACTTATTGCCTTCCTGGAGATCATAATCGAATCGGCCTTTCCTATCTCCAGCCTAAAACAAAAAATGATTTGAAAAAAAGAAGGACCATGATTGAACATTGGGCTAGACATACTCATGGAATGATGGGGAGAAGTCCGGATTACATGAATACGGTTATGATGAGCTTTGCTTCGTCAGCGGAGCTTCTAAAAGATAAAGAGAATTGCTTTCCTGAACATATACTAGATATGTATGAACAAGCTGCTAAGCATGACCTTTCCTTTACCCATACATTCATTACTCCGCAAGTGAACCGGTCACAGTCCTATTTTGGGCTAAGTGAAAAACCGATATCTGCTAAAGTCATTGATAGAACCGAAAAAGGTTTAATGATTCATGGCGCACGACTGCTTGCCACACAAGGCGGGTTGACCGATGAAATCTTGGTTTTTTCAGCGCCTAAATTTTTCTTTGAAACAGATGAAGCTTATGCTTTTTCAATCCCTTCTAATACAAAAGGCGTAAAATTCATCACAAGAGAATCATTTGTATTAAGCGACTCTTCCTTTAATCATCCCTTAAGCTCAAGGTATGAAGAAATGGATTCAATTGTGGTTTTTGATCATGTGTTAGTGCCGTGGAATCGTGTGTTTTTTTACGATAATGTGGAAGCAGCTAAAGATTTTATGACAAAAAGCTCTTTTCATGCCTTTACCTTTCACCAGGTTGTCATTAGGCAAATGATAAAAATTGAATTTCTATTAGGTGTTGCACAGCTTCTTGTCGACACCATTAATGTTTCCGAATATCAGCACATCCAAGAAAAGCTCTCAGAAATCATTGTGGGATTGGAAACAATCAAAGCCCTCATTGACAAATCGGAAAATGATGCTCAGTTAGATGAATTCGGCTATATGCGCCCCTGTTTAATTCCTCTTCAAGTCATCAGTACGATCATTCCTAAGCTATATCCTCGATTTACTGAAATCATACAATTAATTGGAGCTAGCGGAATGGTGACACTGCCTACCGAAAATGCATTTGACTCAGAGATACGGGAAGATCTTGACCAATATCTTCAAGCAACCAATACAAATGCTGAAGAACGTGTGAAAATTTTCCGTTTGGCATGGGATTTAACAATGAGTTCATTCGGAACTAGACAAACTCACTACGAAAGATATTTTTTCGGAGATCCTATTCGGATTTCAAGCAGGCTGTATACCAGTTATCCAAAGCAGGAGCAGTTGAACATGATTAAAACATTTTTACATGCAGATACAGAACATTGAAAAAACAGCGGGAAAAGATCCGCTGTTTCGTATTTTTTATTCAGGAAACTGAACATGGCCCGGTACTGTATAGGCTTTGGACGTTCCGCTTTCAGGCAGCTTTGGAATGGTGTCTTTCACAACTTTTCCGCGGATGTCAGTCATTCTGACTTTGAGAGAGCCAGTACCTAAATTCGTACTCACAAAATGGTTATAGTCCATTTTCTCCATGTTGATCCACTTACCATCCTTTTCATATTCCATTTTCATAACAGGATACTTGTGATTTCTGACTTGGATTGCTGCCCACCACCTGCTGCTGCCTTCTTTGATCCGGTACGTGAAATTGCCGGTGATTGGGGCTTTGACAACACGCCATTTAATATTGATTTTTCCGTCTTTCATATTGCCGATTTTACGGAAGGCATTAGGTGACAGATCAAGAGCTCCCCGAGCGCCTTCGGGATAAAGATCAGTAACATATACGGTTGTTTTCCCTTTTGGCCCTTCAACTTCCAAATAAGAGCCGGCAAGTGCCGCTTTTACTCCTCCGTAATTGAGATCCGCCGGATTTATTGCAGTAATCTCCATATCGGAAGGAATGGGATCCAGCAGGAAAGCTCCTCCTGAATAGCCTGACCCTGTATACGTTGCATAACCTTCATGCAGGTCGTCATATGCTGCCGAAGCTTGCGGGGAAAAACAGAAGATCGTCAACAAAACCATACCAACAAATGCACTCATGATCTTTTTCATATTTGGTCCTCCTCAAACCAGACTTCAAATGAGAATCATTATCATTATAAGACTCAATCCATCTGGTTTGAAAGAGGAAATAGATTCATAGTTGATTTTAAGGCAAATTCACTATCATTCATATATCAAATGTAGGTACTTATGAAAAAGCCAATACAAATGAACGAATGTGCACTTCAGCCGAATGTCTTATTTTTCCCTCTCAAAATTCGCATTTCAATAACGAAATGAAACAGGCTGTTGGCCTGATAACAGCTATACAGGAAAAGCTATTTTTCCCCGCTCAGTTTCAACTTAGCTGTCATCATGATGCCAAAGATCAGCACAATCGGAACCCAAATAATGAAGTGATAAAAATCAGGCTCAGCCAGAGCAACAATAATAGCCCCTACACAATACAAAATAATAGCCAGTGCTCTTAACACAGTATCTCTTAAGAAAGTCTTCTTTTGCTTCTTAAAAAACAAACGGCCGGATATATCCTCTAAAAGAGAAGCCAAAGTGCCGGTCAACACAGTTGAAGAAATACCTGCAATCCCCAGTTTTTTTGCTGCTGTAGTTTGAATCCCCATAGAAATGCTCATGAGTATAATTAGAATGTGCACAGGAACAAATGCCCGGTAAAAAGAAAGACAAGCAAAGACAAACAAAATGAATGCTTCAAGTGCGAGGGCTTTTGTCACAGCAGAAGGCCAAAGGGTATTTTCCGCCTTTCCGACCATCAATGTAGCAATGATCACGCCGCATATAAATCCGATTAGCGCAGTCAAGGAATTAAAAACAGTGACCTGAATGGATTTGCCGATAGCTAACCCCAATAATACAATGTTTCCAGTCATATTAGCTGTGAACACATGTCCCAGGCTTAAATACCCGATTACATCCACGATTCCAGCTGTTAAACATAAAAGTGATAGCAAGGTGTTTCGATAAGCTGCTGCAGTCAACGGTGTATCAATCCTTTCTTCTATTTCAATTGTTAGTATGTCTTTTGGCGCAATCTCTATTTTTTAAGTAACCCAACATTAATTAGGAAGATAGAACCTATTATTCCTTTCCATTAACTGTAATAATAATCCCCGCAAGGAAATGATTAAAATTGAAAGGAAGCATATTGTGATGAAACGACTTTGTTTATGGTTCACCGTCTTTAGCTTGTTTTTGGTTCTCTTGCCTGGAAAAGCATTAGGTGCAGTCGATTTTCCGAATACCTCAACAAATGGCCTTTTAGGTTTTGCCGGAAATGCCAAAAATGAAAAAGGCATCTCTAAAACGGGCACAACGGGTGGAAAAAACGGGCAGATTGTTTACATTCAAAGCGTAAATGATTTAAAAACCCATCTAGGAGGATCCACTCCGAAAATTTTAGTGCTTCAAAATGATCTTTCCGCATCTGCGAAAACAACAGTTACCATTGGCTCAAATAAAACACTCGTGGGCTCTTACGCGAAAAAAACGCTGAAAAATATTTATTTAACAACTTCATCAGCTTCTGGAAATGTCATTTTTCAAAATTTAACGTTTGAACACAGTCCGCAGATTAACGGAAATAATGATATCCAGCTTTATTTAGATTCCGGTATGAACTATTGGATTGATCACGTCACATTCTCAGGTCATAGCTATAATGCAAGCGGAAGCGATTTGGACAAACTCGTGTATATCGGAAAATCCGCAGATTATATCACGATCAGCAACTCAAAATTTGCGAATCATAAATACGGTTTGATTTTAGGATACCCGGATGATTCTCAGCATCAATATGACGGCTACCCCCACATGACAATCGCCAATAATTATTTTGAGAACTTGTATGTTAGAGGCCCAGGTCTGATGAGATACGGTTACTTTCATGTTAAAAACAATTACAGCAATAATTTTAACCAGGCGATTACAATTGCTACAAAAGCAAAAATATATTCCGAATATAATTACTTTGGGAAAGGCAGTGAAAAAGGCGGCATCCTTGACGACAAGGGCACTGGTTATTTCAAAGACATAGGCAGCTATCCATCACTCAACAAGCAAACCTCTCCGCTGACTTCTTGGAATCCTGGGTCAAACTATAGCTATCGTGTCCAAACGCCGGAATATACAAAAGAATTTGTCACGAAATATGCCGGATCACAAAGTACAACTCTGGTATTTGGCTACTGATATAAAAGAGGCCCTGCGTTAAAAACGCTGTGCCTCTTTTTATACTATAGGCTATTTTTAAGCGATCCTTGTAATTCCATCAAGATCCAGCGTCGGTCAAACTAAAAAGCATATGTTCTTTTCCACAATAACTTCTTAACTGGCTTTCTTATTATACCAGTTTATCGCAAGTGAAAAGAAATCATTGTTCTGAACCTGTATTAAATGAACGATCGTCCCACAAACTACTTAAAAACCCCTAAAAAGGATGATGGATATGTGCGGCAGGTTTACTTTGTACTCTGCATTTGATGATATTATTGACCAGTTTGACATCGATCAATTTTTTCCTAAAGGTGAATACCAGCCAAGCTATAATGTCGCACCATCACAAAACATCCTTGCAATCATCAATGATGGATCAAATAATCGCTTAGGCAAGCTTAGATGGGGACTTATTCCACCTTGGGCAAAAGATGAAAAGATCGGTTATAAAATGATCAATGCTCGAGCCGAAACAATTACCGAGAAACCGGCCTTTCGAAGACCGCTTGTCAGCAAACGCTGCATCATACCAGCAGACAGTTTTTATGAATGGAAACGGCTTGATTCCAAAACCAAAATCCCAATGCGGATCAAATTGAAATCATCTGCTCTTTTTGCGTTTGCTGGCTTATATGAAAAGTGGAGCACACATCAAGGATACCCTCTTTATACCTGCACCATCATAACAACTGAGCCTAATGAGTTCATGAAAGATATACACGACCGAATGCCGGTTATATTGGCCCATGATCATGAAAAGGAGTGGCTTAACCCCAAAAATACAAGCCCTGATTATCTGCAAAGTTTGCTGCTGCCTTATGATGCTGATGACATGGAAGCATACCAGGTTTCATCATTAGTAAATTCACCCAAAAATAATTCAGCTGAGCTTCTTGATGCAGAAAATCATATGTAGTGATTGAAAAAATTCTCTAGCAAGAACTTGTCAAATAGCTTTGTTCCTTAGGTGCCAATCCCTCTAGTAATTATGAATATTTAGTACATAGATCAATTAGTTATCTTTAGCATCAGTTTGAAATAATTTTATTATGTAAACTTAAATAAGCAATGTTATTCCTTTCATATAAAATAGTTTACATTTTTATAAAATCGCTTCACTTTTCTATTTTGTCAGCAAAAAAACTGAACCACATTAAACTTATGAAACCTGCCGCACCTGTGGATTGCAAATATGATATAAGCCCATAGAGGTAAATCCATACACTTTCCCTCCTAAGAATTAAATGAAATTTCTTTCATCTTACATGAAGGTCTTCTTTCTTTTGTTTATCCAGTGTAATACTTAATAATATGTTGATGAATGCAGCTGGAAAATATATAAATCCCACTCCAAGAATGCCTAGTATCGTACTTAAACTTACTATGTAATTCTTTGTCATCGTTTGACTGTCAATCAATATTAGAAGTGAAATCAATCCAGCTAAAACACCTATAAACCAAGCATCGCCAACAGCATAAGAATCATCCAGCATCCCTAACCATCGCCCCAATATAGAGCTCCCAATGGCAGTCAAACTGGATAAAAATATGAGTGCTTTCATTTCTTCTCCTCCTTTAAAGCCAATCAAACTGGTAGAAATCGGCCATTGAATCCCCATTATCGAATGGTTACCATTTCATTTCCACATTAACATTTTAAAGCTCATTACAATACGATTCAAGCAGAAAAACCCTACATAACGTATATATAGGGATTTAATAAAACACAGGCCAAAATTCAGCTCTATCTACTTTAAAAAGATATGAAGGGCAGCTGTGTGATCTGTTACGTCTTTACGTACCGGGATATTTCACAACAGGCACTTTCTTCTTACGCAGAGAATCAAGCATGACTGATCCAGCATTCAAGTTGCTTTGCACTAATTCTTTAGGCGTCAATGCCATCCACTGATTGAGTGACACATCTGCATAGCGGTTACTTTTGAACATTTCTAAAAACCATAATGTTTCTGTACCAGTATTTTGTATATAGTGGCCAGCATTAGAAGGTACGTATCCAACGTCGCCTGCTCTATAATCAAATGTGCGGGCAGTCCCATTTCCGATAAATACCGTCATTCGTCCCTGTCCTGTTAGATAATATTGCCACTCATCGCTATTGGGATGCCAATGAAGCTCTCTCATCGCGCCAGGCTCAATCTGAACAAGTGCAGCGGCTATCGTTTTTGAAATTGGGAAGTTAGAAGAATCCACAATTCGTACACTCCCCCCTGGCATTTGAATTGGGGGTTGATTTAACAACTCGTGTTTAAAGGTCATGGGGACTTTTCCATATGGTGACTGAATGTCTTCACTCGCGACTGATCCCGGCACATTCCCTTGGTAAATATAGACTTGCTCAGACGGAAGAGAGTTGAAAGCATTCTCTGGGACACCGAAATTTGCAGACAGAACGTCTTTTGGTGTGTGTGCAAGCCAATCTGAAATGGTTAACGTTGAAAACTCAGAAAAGTTTCCATCATCGAATACGAGCAGAAACTCGCAGTGTTCCAATCCCTGTATGGAATGCGGAATTCCTGCTGGGAAGTACCATAGGTCGCCGGGACCAACATCAGCAATGAAATTTCGTCCGTCTTGGTCAACAGCGGTGATACGTGCCCGTCCCAAAAGCATATAAGCCCACTCCGCTTGCTTATGCCAATGAAGCTCACGGACGCCTCCCGCAGTTAAGCTCATGTTTACACCTGCAATCGCAGTCGAAATCGGAAGCTGTCTTACAGTGATTTCTCTTGACCAGCCGCCATGATCTAATTTCATGGGAGCGTCTGAGAATGAAAATCTCAAGTTAGGAATCATACCTTCATCTGTGACAGGCGGAACAAGTATATTCGGATTTTGAATATCCCGCATCATATTTCGCGGGCCTGCATCAATAGCTCCAGCTCCATCACTTCGAATAGGCTGCGGCACGTTTCTGTCATCATGATTGATTGGTTGTTGTTCCAACAGCATGCACCTCGTTTTAGAAATGAACAAGATTTTATTTCAGCCTATGCAGAATCTTAGATTGCTGTGCCTAGGAATCCGCAAATAAAAAAGTGACAACCAATGTGATCACAAATACAGCGAATAAGCTATTTTTTATACCATGGCTTCTTATGTAATTTGATTTCTTCTGTCTGTTTTTTCTGGCCTGTCCTCCACTCCACTTTTACTAATACATCATGTCCTATCACTTCATCTTCAGGCATATAATCAAAGGTGGCAATATGGTCCTCCATGCGTCCCCCACCTGGCATTTCATCACCTGTGTACTCTGATAAGTCGTACTCATCTACGTTATCATCTTGATACTTTTCGCCATCTACATACAGAGTAATTCTTTCAACAACAGTCCACTTTTCTTCCTTCTTACTCCCCTGCCAATATAGATTTAGAAAATAATTGGGTCCAATTGAAGTTTTGTCTGATTTTTCAAGGTTAGACATCCACAGTCCGCTTTTCCCGCTGCCCTCATATTTCACTTCGTTTCCTGACACCATTACTAATAATGTGGTGATGCAGATGATCAAGAATACAGCAATGATCAATAGCCATTTCTTAATATTATTCTTTTTTCTCATGTTTTTCCCCACTTTCCTAACTTTTTAGTAGGAAAATATGATCAAAATGTTACCGAAAAGAAAATAAAAAAGGGCTAATGATCTAACAGATGACTGTCTAAACTTTTGACTTAAATTAAAGTGCTCTCTAAAGACAAGATTAAAACGTATAACAGCTCTTAAATGCATTTTTTGTTTCATTGAGTCAAGAACCTTAAAATGGCTTTTTATTATTAAAAATCAAGCTAGTGTATTAAGTAACTTTTCAAATTTATTTATACTCATGATCTCGTGAGTCACAAATCTCCCATCAAAAAAAACGCTAAAAGTTGTCCAAATAGCTGGTGACTTTTGTGCCTCTTCTTTCGATGATAACTGAATTGACTGAAATTGAACTCTGAAAATTTCGAAATTAGAGTTTTTTAATGATGAACGGGCTGCACTTGTTTAGGTGTCACTGTCATTATCAGTAAAATATTATGCTGAAATGCGCAGTCAGTCACAAAGTCTCTATTCGTATTCAATAAAGACTTTGTGATCATCGACAAACATTTCACTCCCATCGGATAAAGTATCCAAAAGGCCTCTGGTTCTTCTCTATAGTCATAAATCACAGTCACTTTGACATTTGGCTCAGCTATGATTGGTTTTCCAACAATTATTTTCGTTTTTTCCTCAGGCAAAGTAAGAGATCGAATCACCAAAGCCATTCCATCTTTACTGTCTAATTAACGCCATCTTCAGTGAATTTAAAGGTCTGTTTTAAATTGCGTCCTTCTTGCACCTTCTGTGTCCAAATTATAACAACCTCTAATTCAGAGGCCTTATCTGCCAGCATAAAATGATTGAACTTCAGCGGTGAGCCATCATTTAAACTTTCAGCTAACATTTTAGAATCTTCTTTTGGTTTGACACAATTTTCATCGGGACATCCAAAAAGCGAAAACCTTGTGATTGAATTAGGGTCATTTCTATACAATTGCACATCCACTGTAGCTGCTTTTTCCCCTATATTTTTGACTTCCAAGGAATATACTTGATATTCTCCTTTTTGAGGTCTCGCAAATTCCTTTGCATTTTTTGCTTCACTTACTTTTACTGACCACTGGTCTGTTTTTTGTGTAATAGGCAACACCGTAAAAGTCAGGGCATGCGCTTTTGATTGGCAAAACGTAAATCCAACTGCTGTAAAAACAATTACAGAAAATAATACCCTTTTCACTTCATTTATCCCTCCTTCCTTTTCACTGGCCGTTCCTTAAAGAATTGATTTTGAGCAATCTACAAGCTCTCTTAACCAAAACCTTACCTGAGGTTTTGTCTTTACTGCTCTGCATTTATTTCTTTCGGTATCCGAGATGGAGCTTTGGGGATTTTTCTCAATTTGCTGTTTATCACATCAGAAGAGTATAGCGTAATAATCATACTTCCCCCATACCTTTTTGCCCGAATTAAGATTGGTTGGTTATATTGGTTTTGAAAGCGAAAGTCAGGACCTCCCCAGCTTACCGTCGCATCCCGTCCGGGCGGTACATATGGTACACTTCTAGTATGAGAATAGCGCTGAACGATCTGCAGTCCTGCACGATCGACTGCATTAAATAGAGTTGAGGACACCTGACAAATTCCTCCTCCTACACCTTCAGACAACTCCCCTTTTACAATAATGGGTGCACTTTTATATCCTTTGTTCCGAGTTCTCATTCCCACAACTTGGTTAAACGAAAACGTCTCATTAGGGAAAACAACGTGATTGTCGATTGCTTTTGCAGAAAGAGAAATATTGTGTGAACGGCTTTTATTGCTTGAGTTAAAATATGTCACGTACTGACCAAGCTGCTGCGTACTGATGTGAGCTAGCAGCTCGCTGTCAACTTTCGGATAAATGTTCATTTCCGGCACTTCTATCTTGGAGGGACCTTGCCCATAAAAATACGCATAAAACTTTTCCATAAACGCCTGTTGATACAGTTTGTAGCCAACCCTGCCCGGGACGATGCTTCCATGATCGTTAAGGACAGCATTTATCGGCTCACGGTACACTTTCTGATCAAGCTGTTTGATGAATTTACTGTATTTTTCATAGTCAACCATTGGAGTGCCGGGAAGAGGCATTGTAAAGTCTTCACGGTTAACAGTGGCAATCGTCCGTCCTTGCTGTGTGATCGTTAAACTGTCCTGCGGCTCACTCGGCTGAGCCAATAAAAAAAGACCAGTGATCAAAATTTGTATCATAAGTCGGTTTACCTCCCGATCATTAGTATGAACAGCCGCTTATCCTTTGATGTATTTCTTCCCATCGTTTGTTTGAATCTTTAGACGTTGATAAAAACCTTCATAAAAGAGCTTAGCTTTGTTCACACCGATCCCTGAGCTCACTGAGGCACACGGTTCATTCAGTCGGCAAGTTTGAAGTAGTTCAGCATCTCCCAGTGATGAGGGATGCTTTTTTGTCTTGTCAAAAATGAAAAGGGTCTCCTATAACAACAAAAAATCAATTCATTTCAATATTTTTTTATTGAGAAACGATAAATTTTTTGTTACATTCAATTAGACAACAAATAAATGAGGTGCTTGTTATGAATCGAATGTCGACAATTTTTTTAAAGATAGCTTTGGTTCTTATTGGAATTCCAATTCTTGCTTTATGCATTTTTTTAGTGCCTAAGATAGCCAACTATTCAGCAGAATTATTTCCAAATATCGCTTATATAAAATATCTCGTTTTCATCTATTTGTATGTAACGGCGATACCTTTTTACTTTGCTCTTTATCAAGCGTTCAAACTTTTAAGCTATATTGACAAAAACAAAGCTTTCTCGGGTTTGTCTGTAAGAGCTTTGAAGAATATAAAATATTGCGCAGTCACTATCAGTATCTTTTACGCAGCAGGCATGCCTGTCTTTTATCTGATCGCCGAGATAGACGACGCACCGGGTATCATTGTGATCGGATTGGTTATTATTTTTGCTTCAATGGTGATTGCGGTCTTTGCTGCTGTTCTTCAAAAACTGTTAAAAGAAGCGATAGATATAAAATCAGAAAATGACTTAACGGTCTGAGGTGATGACATGGCGATTATTATCAACATTGATGTGATGCTTGCTAAGAGGAAAATGAGCGTAACAGAGCTTTCAGAGAGAGTTGGCATCACCATGGCTAATCTTTCGATATTGAAAAACGGAAAAGCAAAGGCTATTCGATTATCAACTTTAGAAGCGATTTGCAAGGCTTTAGAATGTCAGCCCGGGGATATATTGGAATACCGAAGTGATGAAGACACACAGGATTCGTAAAAAAATATGTAAGATCAACAGAAAAATAAAGTGATTGGCGGTGAGCTTATGGACATAAACTTATATCCATCTAGCTGCTATACTAAGCGTCCCTTCCATACACGAAGAACACAACTATGGAGGAGGCATACATCATGAGAGCAATAAAACAAATCGTTCATTTTGGCTGGGAACAAGCCCTTTCATGTTTGTTTCCTGCCGTTATTTTTGCCTCTTTGGCTATTACGCAAATCATCCCACTGCCCTTCTTGCCGCGATATGACTGGCTGCTCATTATCTGCGTTCTCATGCAATTGTGGATGGTGCGTTCCGGTCTTGAAACACGGGATGAATTAAAAGTGATCACATTATTCCACCTTATTGGGATTGCTCTGGAACTTTTTAAAGTCCATATGGGCTCCTGGTCTTATCCAGAAGAAGGATACTCCAAAATATTTGGAGTACCTTTGTATAGCGGTTTTATGTACGCAAGTGTAGCCAGTTATTTGTGCCAGGCATGGAGAAGGCTTAAGGTTGAACTGATTAAGTGGCCGCCTTTTTTTGCAGTTGTTCCGCTTGCCGCAGCGATTTATTTGAATTTTTTCACCCACCATTTTTCTATAGACTTTCGATGGTGGTTATCTGGGCTTGTCATCATTGTCTTTTGGCAAACATGGGTTACATACGAGGTGAATGGAGCTCGTTACCGTATGCCGCTCGCACTTTCTTTTGTACTCATCGGATTTTTTATATGGATAGCGGAAAATATCGCTACGTTTTTTGGAGCTTGGAAATATCCAAACCAAATCGATACATGGAGTCTCGTACACCTTGGAAAGGTAAGTTCATGGCTCTTGCTAGTGATTGTTAGCTTTCTTATAGTAGCATCATTAAAACAAGTTAAAGAGCAGAATCCCACAAAGGCAGAGATTGGTGAATCTTTTTCTTAGCATTCAAGTCCCAAATAGAGTGAAAAGCAACGTTCAAATGGTTGCTTTTTTCTACTCTGCCGCTGAGTATTCATCTTCTTCAAATTTCATCGCACCACGATAACTGATTCAGATTACAACTGCTTTCAACACCTTGACAAACTCATGCGCCGCCGGCGTTATCTCTTCAAATGAATGTGCGATGACGCCAATATCGCGTGTGACCCTAGGAAAGATGTCCTTTTTAATCAATTGATGCGGGACGGATGAAAGTGTAAAGTTTGAAATGATGCCGATACCCAAGTTATTTTTGACCATATTAATCAAGGTTTCGGCATTTTGCACAGTTAAGTTTTCCTTTAATTCGATGTTGTATTGCGAAAATGCGTTTGACATCGCGATTTCATGACCGCCTTTACAAAAAATGAGGTCATCTTGATATGTTTCAAGGTCGACATGCTTTTCAAGTTTTAATTCGTCACGCTGCGGCGGGATGACGGCCACCATATAGTCGTTACACAATAGCTGATTTTCAAACGGTTCAAATGGAGATGCTGCGATCCCGATATCAACCGTCCGATCTTCAACCCATCCTTTTATTTGGTCAGAGGTTCCCTCGATCAATTCTATGCGGATCAGCGGGTAGTTTGATCTGAATGCCGCAATCGCCTGTGGCATGATATTTGTTGAAACTGCAGGAAATGAACCAATTTTCACCTTCCCGTTTAACAGCTTGTTTTCCCGGTTGGCTACTTGATATATTTTGCTTTCAATTCCCTTCATTTGCCTCGCCAGCAGCAAAATTTCTTTTCCGATGTCCGTCAGCATTAAACCATGATGTTTATCCCTGATCAATAATTTGAGCTGCAGTGAGCTCTCCAGGTTTTTTATCGCTTTACTTACCGCCGGCTGAGAGATGAACAATTCTTTTGCCGCTTCTGTAATATTCAATTTCTCCCCGACTTTTACAAATATGTGAAGATGGTTCATGTTCATAACCATTTGGTTATACCCCCAATAATAAAAATGTATTTCAGTTATACATAAATGTAACATATGATAGAAACCAGCACGATATTTAAACAAGAAAGGCGGCTTCATTATGGTAAAAGTTATGCTGGGAATCATATCTGTCACACTTATTTGGGGTTATACTTGGGTTGCGATGAAAGTAGGAATTCATGACATCCCCCCGCTTTTATTTTCGGGTTTGCGCCTGTTCATCGGAGCGGTTCCTTTATTTCTCATTCTCTTCATCCAAAGAAAAAAGCTTTCAATTAAAAAAGAACATCTCAAAAGCTATATCATCATGAGCCTCTTGATGGGGCTGGGCTATATGGGGATTTTGACGTATGGAATGCAGTTTGTCGATTCAGGGAAAACCTCTGTTTTGGTATATACAATGCCTATATTTGTTACGGTGATCAGCCATTTTTCATTAAACGAGAAAATGAATGTGTATAAAACGATGGGACTGGTCTGCGGCCTCTTCGGACTGTTATTTATATTTGGAAAGGAAATGCTCAATATCGATCAAAGCGCTTTATTTGGGGAGCTGTGCGTACTTGCGGCAGCGCTTAGCTGGGGAATCGCGAATGTGTTCAGCAAGCTACAATTCAAGCATATCGATATTATTCACATGAATGCCTGGCACCTTATGATGGGAGCCGTCATGTTATTGGTGTTTTCCTTTATATTTGAGCCGGTCCCTTCAGCCGAGTGGACATATCAGGCGGTGTGGTCATTGCTGTTTAATGGCTTGCTTTCCACCGGCTTTACCTTTGTCGTATGGTTTTGGGTGCTCAATCAAATCCAAGCGTCAAAAGCATCCATGGCATTAATGTTTGTTCCCGTATTAGCCCTATTCTTTGGATGGCTGCAATTGCACGAACAGATCACCATCAATATTATCCTCGGCGCACTGCTGATATGCTGCGGGATTTTTATGAATACATTTACATTTTCACGACGGAAAGTGTGAATGATATACATTTCCCCTGTCATTTGGGCTTCATGTGACAGGAGACGACTATTACGAGAAAGTCTTCTAGAATCCTGACGACAGCCTATTAAACAATGAAAAAAGCTAATGTCTGCATGTAGACATTAGCTTGGCTGGCGTTTAGGCTGGTGAGAATCCAGATACTTTTTTATTACCATTCTGGCTGATCAAACTGAAAACCGTATAGACCTTTTACTTTAACATCTCCGCAATCTGGATCTTTTGTCAAAATCAAATAATGAGTCTTATAAGGCATCGTCTCAACTCGATCAGTTGCACTCAAATCAAAATGATCCCCTGAGAAGTTTTTTTCACTAACGGTTATTTCATATCCTGACAAAGTCATTCGCATGATTCTTGCGTTAATTGTACATCCTTCAGTATCGAAAATGGTGAATCTGTACCCAAAGTGAGATGTCCAATGGTTTGAATTTAGGTCATCAGACTTCATAAACCATTTTTCATTTTCTGTCATTGTAAAACTCACTTTCTCCTCATCTTTCACGATAACAGCCGAAGCTTCCCCTACATGGATAGTCAAAGCCAAAAGAAATGTAAAAGCTAACATCAACATCTTTTTCAAAAGAGTTCCTCCCGATATCTTTTTACTTCAATATATTGGAAGGGTCTTTTCTGATCAAGACAGTCTTCTCCAAATGAATCTTTAGCATCATGAAATGAGCCTTAATAAGAACAGTTTTAAGGCTTACCAATCTATATTCTTTTTAAAAGTTTCTGCATTTCTTTATATAGCTCCTAGACACATATAAAAAATGCTCCCATAAGTTCAGGAGCACTACAAAAAACTGCTAAAGTGTTTTCTATCGATTTATTGTATTCATTAGCTCAAAGAAGTACTCAGGCTTATAAGTCTTATTCAGCTTATACCATGAACGCAATGTATCTGGTGCAAATACATCTAATTTTTTCAATACTTCTACTGCAAATTCCAGAGGAGCAATTCCTGATGCAGTAACCAAATTTTTATCAGATACTGCAGGTTCCTTTTCATATAGTGTTTCTCCTTTGTAATTAGGGCAGACCATTTTCATATAGTCTAGGTCATTGCTTGTGTGCTTTCTCGAATTTAAGTATCCTTCATTCGCGAGGCCCAAGGTTGCCCCACAAATTGCAGCAATAGTCGTGCCGAGCTTTAAAGCGTCGCCAACTTTTTTCAAGATCGGCTGATGAATATCTTCTCCCCAAGTGTTTCCTCCGGGTAAAATGATAAGATCTTGACTCCCAAGAGTACATTCGTCAAGAGAAATATCTGGTTTTATGCTTAATCCTCCCAACGTAGTTATCATTTCTTTATTAACCCCTACTGTAACTACTTTTAAAGATGCTGCATCTTGTTTAAAGTATCTCCCTGAGTTTAGTTCCGCAATTAAATATCCATATTCCCAGTCTGACATTGTGTGAAATACGTAGAGATAAACTTTTCTCGTTTGCATCCAACAACACTCCAATCACAATTGATAAAGCTTTCTAATAGATGACTTTGCTGACAGCCATTGTCAGCATATGTATTCTGATTTGCCTATTCTTATATAATACCATGTAGGTGGGCAATTGCCCTTGTTCTCCCAACTTATTAAAAATATAAGATCAATTGATTCTATGTTTACTAGCGCAAAGGGGTTTGTTACACTAACTGTCATGGGAAACATTTCAAAGGTAATACAAAATCATTTGAATGAGGAGGCTTGATGAAGTTGAAAAATAAAGCGTCAATAAAATTCGGAATATGTGTTGGGCTTTTATGTTTAAGCATTACTGGTTTCACACCTTTTTACAGCTCAACGCATGCCGAAGCAAAATCCATAGAAGACACAAACATGGCAAGCTGTATAACGAATAAAAAATTAGTTCAACTTGAGAAAAAATTTGATGCCAGGCTTGGTGTTTATGCAATTGATACAGGTTCAAACAAGACAATCGCCTATCGGCCGAATGAACGATTTGCTTACGCATCAACCTATAAAGTTCTAGCCGCAGCTGCTGTCCTGAAGAAAAACTCAATTGAAAAACTTAATGAAGTCATCCACTACAGCAAGAACGATCTTGTTACATATTCTCCAATCACAGAGAAACACCTAGATACAGGCATGAGCCTAAAAGAAATCTCGGAAGCGGCTATCCGTTACAGCGATAATACCGCTGGGAACATCTTGTTGCAACAGCTTGGCGGCCCTAAAAGTTTTGAAAAGTCACTGAAACAGATTGGGGATCATGTAACGAAAGCTAAACGATTCGAGACGGATCTAAACTCTGCGATTCCTGGTGATATTCGTGACACCAGCACCGCAAAAGCACTGGCAACCGATCTTAAAGCCTTCACTTTAGATAACACTCTCACGACTGACAAACGCACGATCTTAACCGATTGGATGCGAGGCAATGCTACTGGTGACGAACTGATTCGGGCAGGCGCTCCAATAGGATGGGAAGTCGGCGATAAATCTGGAGCCGGAAGTTACGGGACACGAAACGACATTGCTATCGTTTGGCCGCCAAACAGAGCTCCTATTGTTGTGGCAATTCTGTCAAACCGCTTTACGAAAGATGCTAATTATGATAATGCTCTTATCGCTGAGGCTGCAAAAGTCGTCCTTAACGATCTCAAATAATATGTTTAGCCTTTTGCCACAAAGGAAAAGACATTACTTTTTTAACTTCTACCGTTCATTTTTTGATGAACGGTTCTTTCATAAGACCTCTAGAATCATATATTTAAACACCACAAAATTAAACGTTATTATAATTAACGGCAAGTTTTCATTTTATGGAACAAGTAAAGTTTGAATCTGACAAGAATTAAGATTAAGCACCCTAAAATCCATTTTCTTCTCCTTCAAGTCTCTTATTCTGTGACCAATTTGTAATACTCATTGATATTCGGACTCTCTTCCCAATATTTCGTCTCGTTCGAAGACACTAACATATCAAACCACTTGAATTAACATAACTGAACTTGATATTGGTCACTGGCAGTTTCAATGCAATAGAACAACATTTGTTGTCTCAGAGGTTATCTATATGAGAATTCAACAATTTTTTTTATAATAATTCATATTTTTGTATCGTTGCACTTGGTGGATTTGACTCTTTTAGTGTATGGAACCACACTTTTATTTTTTCACCTCTTTTGAGATCATCTGTGTTATCAATCTCACTTAATCCTACAATTACTATGTTATTTTTAAACTTGTTCATAAGTTGTCCTTCAGAAAGATCGTAATCTTCTTTTACTGGAGTTTCTGTAGTGGTAATGAGAATTGCCCTATTATTGTCTTTAAGCACGACATAGCCTACTAGGCTCTGCATCTTTGTTTCGTCTCCGTTTTATTCATTTTTATTGCAGCCTGCAAGGAAAATAATGAGCACTATCAAGCTTACTCCGATTTTCGGCAACCTTTCTCACTCCCGTCATGTTTAACAATCTCACTCCATAACTACATATCAATAAACTGTAGTGTAAACCTATCCAGAAACTTCTTCATTTTCTCATATTGAATCTTTTACAAGCTGGTAATACACAGACTAAATCGGGTAAAAATTCGTAGAGGTGATTTCATTGAATGATGATCATAAAGTAACTCATTACTCTTCATTTATTTTTTCAACAATCATGGTATTGGCGGTCGCCATCTTTCCACAATACACTTCTTGGTTTGTAACAGTTTTCTTCTTGGGTTTTGCACTTATCTATACATTCCAAAAACATAAAACAAGTTCTTCAAAAGCAATATCTTATATTTCGTATTTTTTATTCATTGTTTCATTGATTTACACTTTAGTTAATATGTAATAGTAATCCTCCCTTTGTGGGAGGATTTTTTGTTTAAGCTTATTTCTAGGCTGCTTTTGGGCCACCTCTATCTATAATGATAAAACTATCTGAACCATTTTTTTCTTCCGATCTTTGTCTTCGTAAATAGCAACATTTTGGCGTGTCATTAATGTAATACCGGCCATTTTAAACTCTTTTTGATCTTTAAAATAAACAACAGGGACATTCACCAAACGGATCTACTTCTTTTTGTTCTTTCTCAAATGTTTGTATGTGGTTGTCTTCGAACCATACCCTTACTCTTATTCCGCTAAAATCGAGATTTTTACTTTTTATGATCCATTATTCACTTTCAAAATAACTTCCAATTACAACATAATATATGTATAAATTGTAAATGGAGTTGATGTAATTGAAGATTAGGAAAATCTTAATGAGTTCTGCTTTATCCTTTGGCATGCTCATATCCACGGTTCCCGCATTGGCTGTTGGCACTTCGTCTGAGGTTGCAGTAAAAAGTGCTGAATATGATTATGACACTATATACCGCATTAGTCCTCTGCCAATGGACTTCCAGCCAACAATAGAATACAACGGTTATACTTATAAGCTTACACGTCATTATT
The DNA here is from genome assembly GCF_000978495.1 of Bacillus sp. LM 4-2. Lineage (NCBI taxonomy): Bacteria > Bacillati > Bacillota > Bacilli > Caryophanales > Bacillaceae > Bacillus > Bacillus sp. LM 4-2. Next base: position 2,033,489 of record NZ_CP011101.1, read on the forward strand.
TTGATTACTCAATCGGGTTTTACACGGCTATTTATACAAAAGTTGTTTAAATTTATAAAGGAGCTTTTTAGCTCCTTTTTCTCTTGTTTTAGGTATTTCTTTCTATGTGGTCCCCTATCAAATTCTCCAGTTCTCTTTGACACGAACAAAATCTAAAGTTTGGTTTTAAATGCTGGTAATAAAAAATTCACTTTAAAGAAGCGCCGCCCGCAAAATGCGGCTTTTGCACACTACGCCAATTTTATATAGAAAAGCCAGACCTCCTCCAAGAGGTTCCAGCTTTTCTTAATGTGCTATCGATCTTCGTTAGTTTAACGGGAACTTAATCATTCGGTACAAATGCAGCCTCCCAACTTCTAGTTAGGGCTGATGGCGGAATATCTGATGGCTCTCTACACACATCAGACATTATAAGATTTCAATGTAGCCTTCTGTACCATGAACGCGAATTCGTTGCCCATCTTTTATCAGCTTGGCAGCATTTTCAACGCCAACAACTGCAGGTAAGCCATATTCACGGGCTATAACAGCTCCATGGGTCATCAGTCCACCAACTTCGGTGACTAGGCCTTTTATGGATACAAACAATGGTGTCCAGCTTGGATCGGTAAAGGAGGTATCTCCATCTTCTAAATCAGCATCTTCCATGTTTAAAATGACACGCGCTCGCCCCTCTATCACTCCGGAGGAAACAGGTAGACCTACAATCGCTCCGGCTGGGAGATTTTCTCGTTTATACTCACCTGTAACAATTTCACCATCAGACGTGATAACACGTGGTGGAGATAGTTTTTCATATAATTTGTACTCGTCTTTTCGTGTACTGATGATTTTATAATCCAGTTTATGTGTGCGTACGACTTCGTGAAGTTCTTCAAAAGTGAGATAGTATATATCTTCTTTTTCTTGAATAACGCCCGCTTCTACGAGTCGTTCGGCTTCTTCCAGTAAAGCCTGCTTATAAACGAAGTATCGATTAACCATGCCGTATTTTGGATATTCCCTAAACCCGCTGAAATTCCGGATGATATCTATCATTCGTTTAGTTTCTTTGGCTTTTTGTTCACCATCCGGTAATTGCTTCAATCGATCTAATAACTCTTGTTCTTTCTTCAAAGCTTCCTGTCGCCCTTGCTCAAATTTCCGATGGCTGGCATTAGGCTCACTGTTATTGATATTATTAAGAATCATTGGGATAAGTGTAGTTGGTTTTTCGCTCCATCGAGTTCTTGTAATATCAATTTCTCCGGTACATCGCATTCCGTATTTGCTGAGATAATCATAGATCGCGTCTCGGGTTTTGCTTCCGCCATCAAACTTAGCCAGTTCATCCAAAAAATTATCATCTTTTACATGTTGTAAGTAATCAATTACCTCTGGATAAGGACGAATCACATCTGCGACGTCTAATAGCGCAAGACCCATTTCTGAAGTAATATTATGGGGTACAGATTGAGAAAGCGTATCTGCTGCGTTTTTTTCACCTAACCACTCGTTCATTTTTTCGTTAATCCATAATGAAGCATTCATAGCAGTTCGAATCACAACAGAACTTTCTGGGTTAAATAAAATCTTCTTTAATTCCTGGATATCTTCCAGAATAAAACGAAATAAATCTGATCCTGATTTCGTTTGGATGTTTTGTTTTAACTCTTCTATCGATGTTTGACTGCTCTCAATCAAATCAGACACGATTGTCGGATCGTTTTCAACTTGAGCCGGCATATCTGCATTGCCTCTGCTGGGATTTGGTGCTGTTTTATCATTTGGTATCGACTTTATGAAATCTCGTCGCTTTATTATGTTCATAAGTGCGTCTTTTAAGAGCTGATCGTGCTGCCCCATGCCTTTTAAGAAAACTTCTCTGCTGTCAGGGGATGCCAGATGATGTGTGACATCAACAAATAGCCTTCCACCGGCTTTACGCATGGGTGCAGCAGTCGTCAACAGAAAAAAAGACAATCCTAGTGGTTTTATGGGATCCGTCATCATTTGTTGATGACCAACAGAAATATAGACGTGATTTTCTTGGTCACTCGCTTCAGGGATGGGGAATAAAGTAGTGATTGGACGACTCTGTACAATATAAAAAGTATCGCGGGCCAAACACCATTCGATATCTTGCGGCTGGCCGAAATGAGCTTCGATCTGTCTTCCAATGCGTGCCAGCTGTAAAATTTGTTCATCAGTCAGTGTTTGAGCCTTTTGCTGATCAGAATCGATCTGCTGTGTTTCTGTTCCGCCTTCTTTTCGTCCGTAGATAGCCAATTTTTTAGTTGCTATTCTCTTATCGATGATTTGCCCATCCTGTACTTTATAACAATCGGCAGACACCAATCCGGAAACCAGTGCTTCACCAAGTCCAAAACCGGCATCGATGGATAACACCTTTCGGTTGGAGGTAATCGGATCAGCGGTAAATAAAATCCCCGAAGCCTGAGGGAAAACCATCCTTTGAACGATAACGGATAAATAGACTTGGCTGTGGTCAAATCCATTTTGCATACGGTAAATAACCGCGCGATCCGTAAATAGGGACGCCCAGCATTTACTGATATGCTGCAAGATTGCATCGACGCCGGTAATATTTAAATAGGTGTCTTGTTGACCGGCAAAAGAAGCATGTGGTAAATCTTCAGCAGTTGCACTAGAACGCACGGCATAGGCATGTTCCTCGCCAAACTGGGAGAGATAGTGAGCCACTGCTTTCACAACATCGGAAGGAATGTCTACTTCCATAATGATTTGCCGAATCTTCCGGCTGATGTTACCAATCTGATCTCGGTCCTCAACTTTTAGCATCGCCAACTGATCCAACAACACTTGTAACGTTTCGTTTTGTTCGATGGCTTTTTGATATCCTACTGTTGTGACACAAAATCCTTCTGGTACTTGTATACCTTGAATTTTTGATAATTCCTCTAAATGTAACCCTTTTCCTCCAACGAGCGAAAACTGTGTTTTTTCAATTTCATGTAAACCGAGAACCAAAGAACTCATTCTACATCTCCCCTTCAAAAAAAAAATATTGACAAGAGCTTCCTAGCAGGATATAATGAAATTATAAGGTGGATATCTATAACTTTTTTAACTAGAAAGCGCACGTAGTGTGATTATATCACCGTGTCTGTTTTTGTGCAATATAAAAAGAACCTGGGCAATTTCACCAGGTTCTTTTCTTAATTTCCATAGCTAGTCGCATTAAAAAACTTGGTTCGAGCTGATACAATCCTCTAAGGAAATCCTAAAGTTAGGTTCTTTTCGAACTAACCTGTCTTGTTCCGTAGAGTCCCCATTTATAAATTAGACTTTTTGTTCTTAACAGTCCCACCGTTAACTAGTATAAAGTTATGAGGATTCTGGTTAACTACTGAGATATTTTTATTTTGAGTAAGGCTTATGTTTGATAAAGAAGGGTTATGTAAAGGTGTCTGTTGTGAGCAAGCGCTGACTACAAAAAATTGATAGCATTCTCATTTAAATACCATTCTATTAACCTATAGAAAAAGTTATAAAACCAGATGGAGAATACCCTACCTCCAGTAATTCCAAGGCCGTTCACCTAGTAGAAAACAACCTTTAACCATTACTAACGATTTTAATAATCATTGATTATAAAACTTCTCAAGGAACGATCATCAGCCCGTTAGCTACCCCTGATTAAAGATGATCTGCTACCACACTGTTACGTTAGAACTTCCACTACTTTGATATCCTTCTGTCGCCATGACTTGGTAAGCCCAATTACTGCCCAGATTCATTCCATGGCTCTTCCATGCGTTCACATGATTGCTGAAAGTGATTGTAGCGTTGCTTCCAGTTGGTCTCTTCGTCTGGCGAACACTCCAGTACTGCGTAAAAGTAGTGCGATCGCCATCAATGGAAGGTGCGTTATAACGTGTAGTTGTATATATGTCATATGTACCCCCATCACTTTTTACAGTACCTTTATACGTTCCAGTAGGTCTATAAGTACCCCATGAATCCACTACATAATATTCTATGAGAGGTGATCTCGTCCAACCATATAAAGTTAAATATCCATTGCCATTCGGCGCCCAAACTCCGGCATTATAGTTTATCGTCCTAAATGGCGAACCTGTAGTCCAACCTTTACCAACAACAAAATTTCCGGTATTAGACCAATTAACACTGTAATTCCCGCCAGACCCATTGACAGCGTTTACTATACCGCCCCCATCAGTCCAATTTTGCCAGTAGTCTGTGCTAGCTGCAGAGGCGGTTGCCGAAAACAAGCTAATACTCATTAAAGCTGCCGATAATCCAACTAAGAAATTCTTTTTAAACTTAAACATATGTTACCTCCTATAATATTTTTTCCGACTTTGAGGTAGCACTCGTATACATTTAAAACATTCTTAATTACTAACGCCAAAGCTTTTGATCGTCCCCTTTAGTATAATACCACGAATTCATGAGCAAATATTAAAAGTATTTGTAATTTAATTACAAATACCTAGAAACACATTATAAGTGGTCTTCTTCCACCATATCCTGATCCTTTTTTCGTAGGATCACAATTCTTATTTCTAATTCAGATGGAGTAATATCTGCAATGAATTCCCATTGAATCTTTTCGTATAAAAGATATATATATTAGAGATTGTGAAGTCATTGTTGCTGGGCCAGGTGGTGCTCTTGACTTTGAAGCTGTAATGCAACGTTTCATGTCCAAAAAATCAGTCCATAAGGTAGTTTACTGTGTCTTTGATGTAATTTGATGGGTATTCAATCGCTAATAAGCCACTCAGTGAACGCAAAAACATGCTTTTAGATCTCAACCTTGACCATGATAATGTATTTGTTATTGAAGGCCTGCAAGGAAACGAATTAGCTTACTTTAATCTGGCCAAAGAAAAATAAATCGGCTTATGATATTGCAGTGGACAATGGTTTTTCGGGAACTGTAAATGTGCACTCTTGATCTTCAGGCATCTCAAAAAGTCTCGAGCCTGTTTTTCTTTTTTAAATGCAGGAGACGCAGCTAACACTACACTTCCCTGTCTCTCCGTATTTTCTTCAACAGCAAGATACTATGTTAAAGGATTAAGCCCCATTGCAACAGCCGATTTATAAAACACAAAGTATATTCTTACGTGGAAATTGTGAGTAATCAATCATTGTATGTAACTCCTATGATGTTATTCATGTTGATATATACTGTGTTGTTATGTTGATCTTTAACGTAAAGCTTATGTTGTTCAAAATTAATGTAATGAACTCTGCCAGCGGTATTTTCAAACAAATCCATAGTTGAAAGTTTGAATTTCAAAATTCAAGTGCTTCAGAAACGAAAACGCCCATCTCTTCAATTTGTTGATCATCTCAATTTTTGATCTATCAATCAAATCTTGTTTAAGCTGTATTAGATGTTCTGAAGCATCATTGATATCCATTGATTGTTCCTCGATCCCTAAACATTTCGACTCACTCCTTTATCGATCTAATATTAACAGAACAAAAGTTCTTTATTCGAGATAAATCAGAACAAAAGTTCGATGTAAATGTAGGTAATAAAAGATGAAGGTCAATAATGATATACGTAGTATTAAATAAAGGAGAATTTCTTTTCGACGAGGGAGAGTGTGATAGTGAATGAAGAAGAGGTTAATCGGATTTTTGGTGTTAGTTCCTGCTTTGATTATGTCTGGTATAATTTTAATCGAAGCAAACAAAAAAGCCCCGGTAGAAGTTTTAGAAAGTGCTTGGGATGAATTTGGTTTATTTAGTTTTCAAATTGGAAAAACAGATCCGTCAATTACAATTGGCATGGATCATACCAAAAGTGAAGCAAAGCTCCGTGAATATTTAGAACATAATCTGTCAAGAGAAGCAAAGGAAAAATATAAGATTTATATATTCAAAGATGATATTGATAAATTGGAGAAAGAACATCGAGAGTATTTGAAAGCAAATAACCCTAATAAGTAAAACGCCCAGCACTTTTATTAAGCTGGGCATTGTTTTCATTATTTAAATAGAATTTCTATAAGCATTAATTGCTTCATTTCGTAACAGCATATTATCTTTATTAACCATGCCTAAGTTATAAGCTTTTTTGATAACATCTAATACCTGCGAATCCATTGTAGAAAGGTTTCCGCCTGCAGTAAATCTCAATTTCCAGTCTTCTAAAGACTTATTCAAATCAAGCGTGCTTTTTTTATTCTCGGGTTTAACGATCTCATTTTTCTCAAGTTTTTCGCAAAACTCGTTAAAACCTATGGAAGATTGCTGAGTATTGTTCTGACCATACCCTTCTGTTGCTAAGCTACAAAAAGCTAAGAATTTTGGATCTTTAGTTACATCATAATCAGAAGTACTAATCACCTGGTTCACTCTCTTTCAAAATCAATTTTTTGACTGTAAACAAAAGCAGTGCCTGAGCTCAATGCCTTAATCTGTATAGAGTTATCTTGCAGTGCGTACATGGGAATCTCAAAATATTTATCCAAGCCTACTTTTACAAATAACGTAATAAGACTAAAACATTTTAGCTATGCCGCCATACAACAGATTTTTACCACCTTTACCTGCAATAACTGTTAACCTAGCTAAGGGATTCTTAATCTTATTAAAATACTTATTTTAATAGTGACATTTTCACTTTCTCCTCGGTTGCTGGTCAGAAACTATATGAATATCAACTCCAGTAGTGTAGCGCATAATCATATTTACAATAGAGCCTTTTCGTATTTCTTCCCAGCGGCTTCGAGCGGATTGGCCTAAAATAATTTGAGTTACATCGTGTTCTTTAGCTACATCAGTAATAGCTTTTGCAATATGACGTTTTTTGATTTGTTCTATAATAAATCTAGCATTAAACTGTATCGCAAGCCTTTTCCAGTCTTGAATCTTTTTTCTATTCTCGGTTGACCGTTTCATTGAAACTTCGTTTGTTACATGGAGTATGATTAATTCTGTTTTTAAACGATTGGCAATTCTCCAGCCTCGTCGAATTAATCTTTCTGCATTGCTGCCATGCTGCACGCAAACCATAATTTTTTCATTTATGCCTGAAGGTTTATTTTTTCCATTTTTCTCATTTGCTTTTTCAACTCGTTCATCTACATCATTAGCTACTTCTCGTAATGATAATTCACGCAATGCACCAAGATTGCTTGCCGTAAAAAAGTTGTTGAGTGCTTGCTCAATTTTACTTGGGTGATAAATTTTCCCCTCACTTAACCGCTTTCTGAGGATTTCTGGTGTTACATCTACAAGAATAATTTCATGAGCCATATGAAGAAAGCTATCAGGTATTCGTTCTCTAACCTGAACACCAGTAATTTGCTGTACAATATCATGCAAGCTTTCTAAGTGCTGAATATTAACTGCAGATAATACATTAATTCCAGACTTCAATATTTCTTCTACATCCATATATCTTTTATTCCTTTGTGAAAAAGGCACATTAGTATGTGCCAACTCATCAATCAAAACTAAATCAGGTGCACGTTTAATAATTGCTTCCGTATCCATTTCTTCTAGTAATCTGCCTTTATAATCAATGTTCTTCTTCGGAACAATTTCAAGATCACCAATTAAGTCTTCTGTTTCTTTTCTGTTATGTGTTTCAATGAGACCAATGACAACATCTAATCCCTCTGCTTTAAGTTCATGGGCTTCTTGTAGCATTCTATACGTTTTTCCGACCCCTGGCGCTGAACCAATGTAAACTTTTAGTCTACCTCTCTTTAATCGTTCAATTTCCTCTAGAATCTCTTCAGGCGTTTTCTTTCTATATTCAGGTAACAACTCATCACCCCAATAGAATTGCCCCTCAGCCTAACAGGCTAAGGCGCAAAGTTAATTTCCCTTGCTTATAATCTCTTGAACTTTCATATTTAGCTTTAAAACATTAACACGAGGTTCCCCAAAAATACCGAGACTCCTTCCATCTATTGTATTATCAATTAACTTGTTTAAAGTTGATTCACTTACCCCTGTTGCGTTACTAACTCGATTTACTTGAAATTTCGCAGCTTTAACTGAAATATCAGGATCCAATCCAGAGCCAGAATTAGTAATTAGGTCAATTGGTAATTCTTTTGTTTTTAAATCTGGGTTTCCCTCTTCCAATACTCTGATGAAACTTTTGGTTCGTTCCAACATTTCCTGATTGGTTGGCCCATAATTATTAGATCCTGATCCAACTGCATTATATTTAATAGAAGAAATACGCCCTTGAAAATAATTTGATTTTGTAAATTGTTGACCTATTAATTCTGAACCCACGATTTGACCGTCTTTATTTTTCAAAATGCTTCCGTTTGCCTGATCAGGAAAAATTGCTTGTGCTAATCCAGTCATAAGCAATGGATAAAGGATTCCACAAATTATGATCATAAGCAGTGCTAATCTAATAATTTTTAACAAAGTTAACCCTCCAGTGTTTTTTATCATGACATAAACACGCTTACCAAAATATCAATCAATTTAATTCCTATAAACGGAACAACAATACCTCCAAGACCATAGATCAAAATATTTCTAGATAACAATTTACTTGCACTCATCGGTACATACTTTACACCCTTCATTGCTAGAGGGATTAATAACGGGATAATAATTGCGTTAAATATCAATGCAGACAAAATCGCCGTCGTCGGTGAGTGCAACCTCATAATATTTAGTACTTGCATTCCAGGTATAGCAACTGTAAACATTGCAGGTATAATCGCAAAATACTTTGCAATATCATTAGCTATACTGAATGTCGTTAGTGAACCTCTTGTCATCAACAACTGTTTGCCAATCGCAACGACCTCAATTATTTTCGTAGGGTCTGAATCAAGATCAACCATGTTCGCAGCTTCTTTCGCAGCAATTGTTCCGGAATTCATAGCAAGCCCAACGTCTGCTTGTGCGAGTGCCGGTGCATCATTTGTTCCATCACCAGTCATCGCTACCAATTTTCCTTTTTCCTGTTCTTCACGAATTACCCGAATTTTGTCTTCTGGTTTTGCCTCTGCAATAAAGTCGTCAACACCTGCTTCTTTTGCAATCGTTGATGCCGTTAAAGGATTATCTCCAGTACACATAATCGTTTTTATCCCCATTTTTCGCAATTCATCAAAGCGTTCCCTCATACCAGGTTTAACTGTGTCTTTCAAGTAGATTAAACCAAGGATTCTGTTGTTATAAGAAACTGCAAGCGGAGTCCCTCCTTGACGAGCAACTTCTTCACTTTTTGATTGCAGATCTAGAGGAAGGGGTCCACCCATTTCTTGCACAAACGCCTTTATAGAATCAACTGCACCCTTTCTATAATGATGTCCATCTTTAATTAAACCGCTCATTCGTTCTTCAGCTGTAAAAGGTATTATTTCAGCTGATTCATAGGCAGATGCCTCCCAAGAAGCACCATTATTTTTAGCCAACTCTAGAACGGAACGCCCTTCAGGTGTTTCATCAAACAATGACGTAATCACTGCTGCTTGCATAAGTTCTTCTTGGGTAGTGCTTGAAACTGGAATAAACTCAGCCGCCAGACGATTGCCAAATGTGATTGTTCCCGTTTTATCTAGAATGATCGTATTGATATCACCTGCTACTTCAACAGCTTTACCAGACATTGCAAGTACATTAAACTGAGTGACTCGATCCATACCTGCAATTCCGATGGCAGATAATAAAGCCCCTATAGTAGTCGGTATTAAACAGACCAGTAAGGCTATCAATGTAGAAAGTTCTATATGAACACCAACATAGTTTGCGATCGGCAAAAGAGTCACAACAACTAAGAGAAAAATTATTGTTAATGTTACAAGTAATATCGTTAAGGCTATTTCATTTGGTGTTTTTTGGCGTTTCGCCCCTTCCACAAGGGAAATCATCTTATCAAGAAAAGACTCTCCTGGATCTGCAGTAATACGAACCTTTATAGAGTCACTGACCACTTTGGTTCCCCCAGTGACAGAACTAAAGTCACCGCCCGCCTCCTTAATCACTGGTGCAGATTCTCCGGTAATCGCAGATTCATCAATAGACGCAAGTCCTTCAATAATTTCCCCGTCACCCGGTATGAAATCGCCTGTTTCTACGAGGACAATATCCCCTTTTTTCAAATCAGCAGACGAGATATCTGTCACGGTTCCATTTTTATTTATTCTTCTCGCGACCGTATCTTTTTTCGTTTTCTTTAAACTATCAGCCTGTGCTTTTCCTCTACCTTCAGCAAGTGCTTCAGCAAAGTTTGCAAATAAAATCGTAAAAAGGAGGATCAGAAAGACGATAAGATTGTAAACGTATCCTTCTTCTGAATGAAATGCAGAAGGCATTATCAGCATAAGGAGAACAAGGAATGTTCCCACTTCAACCACAAACATAACAGGATTTTTCATCATAGATAGCGGATTTAACTTAATAAAACTTTGCGTTATAGCTTCTTTTATCATTTCAGAATTTTCATTAGATTTATTCATTTGCTTACACCTCTCTGTTAACGAATCGATAAGTATTCAGCGATTGGACCCAAGGCAATGACGGGAAAGAATGTCAAGGCGCCAACAATGAGAACAACCCCCACTAAAATACCGATAAATAATAGATTATCTGTCTTGAACGTACCAATCGTTTCTGGCACTGGTTGCTTTTGAACTAGGGATCCTGCAACAGCAAGCAAAGCAATAATTGATATATACCGTCCTACTAACATGACTAATCCCGTTGAAATATTCCAAAACGGCGTATTATCAGCTAAACCTTCAAATCCTGATCCGTTATTAGCAGCAGACGAAGCAAACTCATATAACACTTGTGAAACACCGTGAAATCCTGGGTTTGAGATTGAGCCTTTTCCTATATCCGCTAAAAACGCAAGCGCTGTTGGAGCCAATATGATTAAAGGATGAGCGAGTAACGCGACAGTAATTAACTTCATCTCTTTAGGCTCTATTTTTCTGCCCAGAAATTCTGGGGTTCGCCCCACCATTAATCCGCATATAAACACACCAATAATCGCATACATCAGCATGTTGACAAGACCTACCCCGTCACCCCCAAAAACCGTGTTTAGCATCATTAGGGAAAGAGGCGTTATTTGTCCGAGTGGTGTTAGCGTATCATGCATATTATTCACCGTGCCTGTTGTAGCAGCGGTAGTGACAGAACTAAATAATGCAGACTGCGCAATGCCAAACCGAACTTCTTTACCCTCCATGCTTCCTTGTGAAGGATCAAGCCCCAAAGCAGTTAATGCAGGATTTCCATGGCTTTCAGAGACATAAATCAGAGAGAGAAAAGCTATGAACAAGATAAACATTGCACCAAATATAACCCAACCTTGTTTTTGCTTTTTAGCAAATCGTCCATAAGTATAAGTTAAAGATGCAGGAATACACCACATCGATAGAATCTCGATCACATTAGTAAGAGGACTTGGATTTTCAAAAGGGTGGGCAGAGTTTGCGCCGAAAAAACCTCCTCCGTTCGTTCCTAAATGTTTAATAGATTCAAGTGAGGCTACTGGGCCAATAGAAATGACTTGTTTTACGCCTTCAAGAGTAGTTACTTCAATCGACGGACTAAGCGTCTGAGGTACTTTTAAACTAACTAAAATTATTGTCAGGATGATTGACATTGGTATAAGGAGGCGAGTATGTCCTTTCACAAAATCTTCAAAAAAGTTACCAATCGTTTTTCCTTTGGATGTAATCCCCCTGATAAAAGCAATAGCTGCTGCTATTCCCGTTGCTGCAGAAGTGAACATCATCATCATAATGACAGCCATCTGCGAGAAATAGGAAAGTCCCGTTTCTCCACTGTAATGCTGCAGGTTGGTATTAGTCATAAAACTAATAATTGTATTAAACGACAACATCGAGTTCATGTTTTCAATTCCATTAGGATTCAATGGGAGAATGTACTGAAAACGCAAAATGACATATCCAACTGCAATGAAAACCATATTAGTTAGCAGTAGGGATCCAGCATATTGTTTCCATGTCATAGATAATCTGTTTTTCATTCCGCATATCTTATAAATGATCTTCTCGATGGGATTAAAGATTTTATCTGTTTTATTCGGCTCATTTGAAAAGACGTGATAAATATAGGTTCCTAGTGGTTTTATCATGAATAGCATCAACATTATGACCACTATAATCTGCAATATACCCATAAATGGTTTCCTCCTATGGACGTAAAATACAAGAGATTTTCTCTGTTAAAATTTTTCCGGGTTAATAAGTGCATAGATCAAATAAACAAATAAACTCACTGTTATTACAGCAGCGAAAATCATTGTTTTTCACCGCCTCCGATTGTAAAATCACACCATTTCACAAATGCCCAAAAAACGGCGAATATGACAGCAATTACTGCGAGCATACAGACATCATCCAATGTAATTCCTCCTAAATTGTTGTTCAATTTTATCTGTTAAAAAACTGGTTGATTGATCAAAAATATAATCTGAATACTAAATTAACAATTTGCGATTTAAAAAAGGCAACAAAAAAGAAGCCTATAGAAGAGGGAACTCTTCCGCAGGCTTCAAAAAGGGATTACTTAATAAACCCGTGTGCACACGAAATTGTTGCCTCTCTCGATACGCTTACGAGGTTAGCTGACGGATTCGGGCGTGAGAGTCGCCCTACTCAAAAATTGAGATTCACCCCGTGTAACATAAAGTTACGATTGGTTCCCCCGTTTCCCTGTTGGGAATTAAGCGATAAAGACGTATGAGCTAGCTTTTAAAATATAATATAGTTTTTTAAACTGCCTTAAAAATTCCACCTTCTCTCCCCTACTACGCTTACGAAGTTAGCTGACGGGTTCGGACGGTAAGAGTCGCCCGACTTATAAAGTTTCACCCCTAAAAACTGATTTTTGATGGTTCCTCCGCTCCAAACTGGATTCAGCGATACTGGAAATTTATTAAAGAATTAAGATGTGTTAATCTTACTCCTTGCTTTTTTCGTTGTAAAGGGAGGAAAATCCATAAAAATCCCACAAAATCCCCTCCTTTTCGGCTTAATTATCTACCTTAAATCAATTTTACGTATGTAATCTTTATTTTTCGTCCTTTTTCACAGGATAAAATACACGAACCAATAAAAATGACAAATTCACTTCTGAAAATTTGTCCATAATTTAGTCCGAAGAAATTTGAATTATTTAATCATATTTTTTCTTAATTAAAAAACGGGCTCCGAAATTGGAAACCCGTTTTAAATATTGAAAAATAGTTATAATTTATATTAAATTGATATTATTTTAGAAAGTATTTTTAAACTGGAAATTTATTTCACTTTTGTAAACGACAGGGTCATTACTCTGTTGTATAATTATTCCTGTACGTAAAGTATACTCACTCAAGGGAGTCTTGCTCATCCCCTACGAAAGGGGGTGAGGCTTATGTCAACATTTCAAGCATTAATGCTAATGCATGCATTCGGGTCATTTATAATCGCCCTGTTGACGTATATAAATAAAAAATAGACCTCCCTTGAGCCTGGAAACCTGAAGGGTTAGGTCTACCTAGAATAACACCGAGCAAGGCCCTTTTAAGGGCAGCTTTTTGTACAGAGCTGGGGTGCGCTAACACCCTGGCCTTTTTATTTTATGCACTCTAATTAAACAAATGCATCAAATAATTATATAATTGTATTATTACCCTAATTATAACCAGATGGTAATGTTATTTGCAATACTTTTGCTTTATGGATAAAACCATTATTTTATTTAGATTGAGGAAATAGGTTCGACAAGCAACAATACTATGGTATTGTGTTAATCGTATCAGCAGCCCTATCTTCAACTAAGCCTACAGTACAGCTTCTCAGGCATAAGAATATTTCCAACTTACAAAAAGTGAGATTATGCAAAATCAAATGCTGCTTCCATCAAACCTAGCGCATCTTTATAAGTTTCCAAAGCATATAAGCACCAAGAGATAATAAACCAACACCTATTAGAAAAGCTAAAATCAAACCACCAAAGAAATAAAATCCTCCCATGAATCTCACTCCTTTTCAGTATCATTTTCCATTAAAGTCCTTGATACCTTAATGTATTGAGTTCAGATTCAATAAGTACCGGTCTTTAAAAACTGTCAATTGCAATACTTTTGCTTAATCGTCCCAGTCTTCATCCTCTTCCCAATCATCTTTCGCTTCCTGAATCTTATTATAAAAAAATTCAATAAAGCTTTCTGCAACAGTATCTTGATAACCAATTACCCTATCCCATTCAACTACTGGACATTCTCCGTCTTTTATTTTATTCGTATCTAGACAGTAAGCAAAGTAATCAACATCTTCAATAACCACAAGTCCATCAATAAGGCCATAGTGTTCTTTATATTCGTTAGTTCTATTTACAACTGATGCATGATCAAAGTTGTAGCCTAAAACTAAAACACCGAATAAACCACCAGCACCGTATTTTTCTAAAAACCATTTATAACTGTTGGGAAGATCGCATTGGAGGTTTTCTTCAATGCGACCAATGTTTTCATGACTTGCGCCTTCTGTAAATATAGCATTTTGTTTATTTTCATTAATAAAATTCTCAACCTTCGAATAAATCATTTAAACACCTCAATTCTCATTCTCAAATTGTTTCGCTCTCCACTTCCAATATCTCTTTCTAAAGCTCTCGTATTGTGCTTTTAAAACCTTATCATTTCTAAAACTTTCACCATCAGACTTAAGCTGATGAATGACATCACTATATTTTGTATGTAAGCTGTTAGGGATTTCAAGCATTGGGCCAGGTTCTTCTTGTATCAAGTGATGTAAATTAATCTGTGTACCATCTTCTGCATAAGGGGCATTCCCGTTTTTCATTAGCTGAAGATTTGTAACACCGAATTCTGTTTTTTGATTAATATCAATATCTTTCATAGTATACACTCTTCGGCTTACATCTTTAACTTTCCCCTTCGCCTTTACCTTCCCCTCTATTTCATATGCATCATACTTTTCTTTATTTAGCCAAGGGGGGCTTATCTTTTGGCCAGTAAACGGTTTTCTTGTTCCATCCGGTATTTTCTTCGCATTAGTCAAAAGTTCATTCTTAAGGCTTTGGCTATCAACCACATTGTATGGCACATTATCGGCTAGAGGAAAGTCGTACTTAGGATTATAAGGCAGCAAATCTGGAATCTTGACGTCCTTAATTTTCTTCCCTGCCTGACTTGCTTTGTTTATGACCTTCCCCGCTGCATCTGCTTTGTTAATGGCTCCTGCACCTTTTGTACCAACAACAGCTACAGCCACTGAACCAATAGCATAGGTAACCCATCTTGATCTAGAATAGGCATCTCCATTCACCATATCCTTTTGATATGACTCTTCTATTGCTGCTGAAATGGCATCGTAAGTTTTCACTGGATGAATAACTGCATTCCCCAGTGCTGAGAGTGTTTCTCCCGGATCGGTGATGAAATCCCATATGCCAGTTACAGTGTCTTTGCCAACATCATATAAGCCTACTCCGACACCTTTTACGATATCCCAGGTGATTTCTCCTGCTCCTTCTAGCTGCTTCGCTTGTTCAATTTGCACTGCAAGCTGCACTTGAGTTGGCTCCAGATTCTCGTACCCTACTTTCTTAGCAATCTCTAAATATTCATCAGGGTCAGATACACCGTCATTAAGTTTTTTCTTTAATTCCTTGATTTCACGTTCCTTTGCTTCTTCTTTCTTCACACTTAAGTAAGCTTCAGAATGCTTTTCAATATCGCCTTTTTTCTTATGTATGTCACTTTCTCTGTACGCTTTAGCGTTATAGTGAATTGGTGTAGCGTTTTTTCCTTTGCCTGTTGATTCCTGCAGCTTTTTAAAGTCTTGCTGAATAAATTGTTCGTTTGGTTCTGTTTCAGCGTATTCTGTTTTTAAATCCTCATCAAGCTTGTTTAGCTTATCGATTGTTTTTTCACGTTTGTCATCTGCAGAAGAAAGTTTGTCTTTGAAGTCTTCTGTTGAGAATATTTCAAGGGGAAGGATATCATTGATGTTGTTTAATATGTCTTTCATTGCTTTTTTCTGTTCAGACATAATGGATTTTGATTTTGCATAAGCGTTAGCCAACTCGTGTTCTAGAAAGGATTCTTCTATGTAAGCATCAGACATCTTCGCATCTTCAAGTTTTGCAGACATGCTGCTTAAGAAAGCAATCTTCATGTCAATTAAATCAATCCATTGATCAGTAACACCGACATGATCATGATAAAATGCTTTAATGTTGTCAGCACCCTTGCCTGAAAACTCACTGTCATCTAGGTTAGCTACGTTTTGAAAAGCTTTTCTTAGCTTCACCATTTGCGACCTTAGTCCCTTATACTCTTTGGTTCTTTTATCGGCCTCAAAAAGTAATGAATCAGCCTCAAATACCTTCATATCATTCTCCTTCCTAGACTACTCTATGTAAATTTTACCACAGTAATCTATTTGAATAACAGAAAAAGACAGCCAAAATGACTGTCTTATACATCACAAACTATCTTGTTCTATAATAATTTTCTGCGGTATAGTAGCGCCAATCCCAAAAAGGTTCTCCATTGGCCAATATATACCGGTCTAAAAATATTTCAAAGTTTACATTTAATGCATTATATTCTAAACCACTTTCAAATATATAGAGATAGTTGGGATCACCTTCGTTCACTTTATCTTTATCGATCATTAAATGGCATTCTTCCAATAAGTAGCCAATTGGAATACCATTGATATCTTCAAACAAATCCTCATATTTTAACTCATCTTCAACCTCTTCAAGGCTAAATAGCTGAAGTCCTCCACCTATATTCTCCCCATCAGAAAGAATCTCAAAAATTTTCGCGCCGTTATGCAGTGTCATGAACTTCTGATAATCTTCTGGAAGGGTAATCTGATGTTTAGCTTCAAAGCTTTGAATGTCATTCAGGGTTGCTTTGTCCTGTGAAAATGTAACAAGGAACTCCATGATATCCCCTTCAGAACAAAACAATTGAATGGCTCCTTTTTCATCTAAAAGACTTTTCAAGCCATTTACCGTCTTATGAACAAAGTTAGTCACATACATCACCCCTTTATTTCCTTTTAACAATAACCTTTCAAATTCCAAAAGATGTGAACAGATCGTGATAGGCGCTCTTTTCAGTGAATATAATGCAATAAATTCTAAAAAGAGGTGCCTCCAAAAATTGAATTCTATAATGAATGATGACATGGTAAAGATCATTAGAAATGGCCTAAGCGCATCGCAGCATCCAAAGCACATTCTTGTTATAGGAGCTGGATTGTCCGGGCTTGTATCAGCATCTTTGTTGAAAAATGCCGGTCACAGAGTAACGATTCTCGAAGCGAGCGGCAGAGCGGGCGGCCGTGTCTGCACTTTGAGATCTCCCTTTAGTGATGATTTGTATTTCAACGCTGGCCCGATGCGCATACCGAATAACCATTCGTTAACCTTAGAATATATCAAAAAATTCAAATTGCCAACAAATGTATTTATCAATAGAACCCCGATGGACATCATTTATGCAAATGGAATCAAAACACGTCTCCAAGTTTTTGAACGAGCTCCTGGAATATTGAGATATCCAGTTGCACCAAATGAACAAGGGAAAACGTCTGAAGAGCTGTTGCTTTCTTTACTGCAGCCTATTCTAAATTTTATCAATCAAAATCCAGCGAGAAATTGGCGGATTGTCGAAGAACAATACAAAAATTATTCGTTAAGCTCTTTTTTAAACACGTATTTTTCATATGGCGCGATCGATATGATCGGTGTACTTTTGGATATGGAAGCGTATATGGGGATGTCCCTTGTTGAAGTATTGCGGGAATCTATCTTTTTTTCATCGCCCGCTCACTTCTATGAGATAACTGGCGGTATGGATCTGCTGCCTCACGCGTTTCTTCCTCAATTAAAAACAAACATTCTATACCATCAAAAAATGATGAAAATTTCTCAGGGTGAAAATCGTGTTACGATCCATTGTCAGCATCAACAAACGGCAGAATTCACATCATTCACAGCTGATCTCGCTATTGTAACCATTCCTTTTTCAACATTGCGATTTGTAAAAGTCGAACCATACCATTCATTCTCTTACTATAAACGGAGGGCCATCCGTGAGCTAAACTATATCAGTGCAACAAAAATCGGCATAGAGTTTAAAAGCCGATTTTGGGAAAAAGCCGGGCAGCGCGGCGGCAAATCTATTACTGATCTTCCGATTCGTTTTTCATATTATCCAAGCAGAAATATTGGAGCAAATGGACATGCCGTCATTCTGGCGAGTTATACTTGGGCTGATGAGGCACTGATATGGGACAGTCTTTCAGAAGGAGAGCGAATCCAGTATACTTTACTGAATTTATCTGAAATCTATGGTGATATTGTGTGGTCTGAATTTGTGTCTGGCACTTCTTTTAGCTGGAGCCAGTACCCGTATTCTGCGGGAGGTTTTACAGCTTTCGAACCAGGACAAGAATTAGAGCTGTATCCCTATATTCCTGTCCCTGAGGGCAGAATTCATTTCGCCGGAGAACACGCCTCACTCACTCATGCGTGGATGCAAGGCGCGATTGAATCTGGAATACGTGTTGCTTATGAGGTCAATCGCTTACCTTAGATCATGCTCACATCTTGTTAAAACTGGTTGATGTAAAAAGAAGTGAAGAATTTATACTCCTTTGTTTAAAAGATTAATTCAAATATGGGACGTCTCAACATTCGGTTCTTTATTATCTTTATACACGTTTTGAATGCGGACCTCCCTTTTCTTCCATAATCATTAATAAATACCCAACCATAGGAAACGTTTTAATTAACCATCGGGCGAACTTTCTTTCACTGTATAACGATTCTTAATGTTGCTTTTTATCCTTTACTTGTCCTCTCTTTTTTTCATTGACTTACATTTCTTGAAAACCAGTATAAATCCTAAAGGAATTTTGTAACAAATACAGAATTGGAAAGAGAAGCGCCAAAAGAAATGCTAACTCCTTATCTCAAAGACAAAACTGCGCTTATATTAAAAGAAAGAGGTGTCTTTAGAATGGTTCATTTTAAAAACTGCCCTGATCCTTCTCTAAACGCCAATTCTCAGTCTCACCCCGAATTTTCATCCGAATTAGAACATATTAAGACAAGAATGCAAAACTTTATTAAGCACTCGGTTACAGACCAAAATATCGAAGTTACTGACGCAAGGGTGACGGCCGAAGGAGAGGTCACCTCTCTTTTAAAAGAACGTCTCGACAAGGAATATTATAGGCTTTTATCTAAAATCACCCGGGAAGTAAATGTGGCTGACTTCGGCGCTGTTCCAGATGGAAGAGACAATACTGAAGCTTTTCGAAAAGCAATCGGGAATGGCCGAGTCAAAGTACATGTTCCAGCGGGAGAATACCTCGTTCAAGGGATTAAACTTCCATCTTGGACAACAATTGTTGGACAAGGTAAAGGGATCACAGTGATTAAATTGCATGAAGACACTCCAGCGCATGAATGGGTGATTACAAATGATGATTATCAAAATGGAAATCGCAATATTTTTGTCCAAGGAATGTCATTAGACTGGAATCCAAGTAGACAATGCGGTGTGAGAAATCCAGGGGGACAGTTCTCCAGTTGTTTAACTTTTGCTAAGGTTGAATATGGGTGGATCAAAGATGTGGAAGCGATTAACGCAGGTCTTCATGGTATTGATATTACATCGCCAACGTATGACCATTTGCCTGATACCGATTGGACAAAAGACGGATCAAGATATATTTGGATCGATAACTGTGTGACATATGGTTCAGGAGACGACGGCATTACCACCCATTATAGCGAATACATCTTTATTTCAAACTGCCATTCAGGAAATCCGCGGGGAACAGAATTTGCTGAAGGTGTTTCAAACTCCAACGGAATAGAAATTGACGACGGCTCTAGGCATGTGTGGCTTTTGAATAACTTTACAAGCGGCAACATCCGCGGAGTTGAAGTAAAAGCCCATGAACTGTGGCCGGCCTCCCAAAACGTCCATATCATAGGCCATATTTCTTATCGCGATGTTCGTGCATTTGATCTTCGTCATATTGGTCACCATCAAATTACAGATCCTGAAAGCACAACAGCATACGATGTCACACTCATTGATTGTTCAGCAGTTGAACCAGTTTTCAACTCGCTTTACGATGCTGTGACCCCAAGAGCGCTGGTTATTTCGGCATATAAAAACGTTAATGTAAGCGGATTCACAGCGATTGGTGATCCAGACTATGATTATAAAGAAAACCCTGTCGTAGCCTTGCAATATCGCAGCCAAAATATAACCATTAATGGTATTAAAATTCGCGGTTTTAAAAAAGCCGGTGTTGATATTAATTTATCAGGCGGATCAAATAAAACTGATTATATTAAAATTTCAAATTTTGATATTTATAAATCTGCTCCAAAAGGAATTTTAATCGGTGGAGGCCTCTACAATGTCAATATTCTAAATGGAACGATGATTACTGACAATGGGACAGTTGCAATTCAGTCCCCCAATAATCAGGCCACAATTCTCGGTGTACAATCAGAAGGTTATAGTGTGGCAGCCTCAATCAAAGGCCAAACATACCAACAAGTTCCAATCAATTTGAAAGGAGGCATACAGCTTGCAACGACCTCTGGCTTTGCCGTTAACCAAACAAGCGCAGTTATAGCAGGTACCGGCGACATTACGGCCCGCGGAGAAAGAAATGCGGTCATTAGCTCTTCTGGAGGCTCCAGTACTGAAGGCTCTCGCGCATTAATCGCTTCTTCAAATAACGCACATATTAGAGGAAACCAAGCGTCAAGAACAATACTGTCTTCTGAAAATATTATACTTGAGGAACCATACACCGTGGCAGGAGGTCATCAATCAATAAAGTGGCTTCTTGACTCTGTTGAGGGAAACGGGACGTTTGCCGGTGCAATCAGTTCTTCTTTAGGTGGATATGGAGAGTATTTTGAGAGTTCAACTGGACAGTTAATCCATACTGGTACAATCGTGACTTTAAGAGGTGAAAAAATTGTGCCCGCGAATGTTGGAGATTATATGCTTGGCGTTATTTCAGAAACTTCAGCTTTCATTTCAGGAGCCTCCAGTTTCGTCTGGCAGGGGCGTTATTTGACAAATGAGTTCGGCGGATTTATTTATGAAACGGTGACTGATGAGGAAAGCGGTGAACTCATACGTGTTCCCAAACAAAATCCAGACTACGATACAGCGCTGGAGGCAAATTATCATTCACGGGCAGCAAGAGACGAATGGCACGTTGTAGGGTTGGTTGGCCAACATTATGTGCGTATTGACGAAACTATCAATCAAGGAGATTATCTTACGGCACATAATGGAATAGGAACAAAAGCCGCTGAAGGAAGCTGGAAAGTAATGAAAATAACCTCTGCTTACACATCAGAAAAAGGGTATGGTATCGCTCTAACCGTCATCAAATAGTGGATACGCCGACCAGTTCAATATATGTTTATCCAAATAATTAGATCTCTTTTCTAGGTTCGTTATTCCTTGTATGTTATTATCAATTTTCAATATCTACCAAAATTCCCCTAATATACTATCGTAATTAACTTATATTATAATCAAAAAAATTTTGACAGCTGTTCCTTCTCGTTATTCATGAAAGTTGCTATTGAAATGAGTAAATGGATATCATATTAGACTTCTATAGCAAATGCACCATATATATCCTTTAAGTATTTACAAATTGAAAATGTTTCATGAGGCTTATTAAAAGTATTGTTCTTTTATCATCTGTAAGTCGATACAAACTGCATTAAGATCACACCTAAATCACACTGAGTTTTTTCTTACAAATAAAATGAAAACCCTTTCCATTCTAAATTCATTTCACCGTTACTAAAAGTAATCCTTGCATTTCTTCGCCCTCCATGCTATATTCATATAGCGATGAGCTGAATTGTGTAAGCCGATGTACATGCCTTTACGGCACACACGAATGTGGCGTGTGGTGCATCGCCTCAATACGCAAAGACGTTTGCCTTAGGCAAACGTCTTTTTTTGCGTTATCCGATTTTTGTGCCGTTTGGAACAGGCTGATCCGGCTGCAAAAGGACGACGTCGCCCTGGCCGGGTATGCCGCCGAGGACCAAGACTTCCGATTTAAATCCGGCGATCCGGCGGGGCGGAAAGTTCACGACTGCTATGACTTGCTTGTTGACGAGACCTTCCGGCTGGTAACGCTTCGTGATCTGCGCGCTCGATTGTTTTATGCCGATTTCTGTCCCAAAATCTATTACAAGCTTGATTGCCGGTACTCTTGCTTCAGGAAATTCTTCCGCTTTTACAATTGTTCCCGTTCTGATATCCAATTTCTCAAAGTCTTCAATAACTGCCATATCAATAACTCCTTTTTCTCCTATTGTAAAGGAGATATACAATATTCTTTTAACTAAAGAGCCATCATTTTTTATCCGAATATAAGGTGTTTCGATACAGGCGGGGCGGCATTCCTGTGCTTTTCGTGAACCATCTTGTAAAAGAAGAAAGGTTTTGAAAGCCCAGCGCCTCGCTCACGACGGTAAGGGTTTCATTTCTCTCCATCAGCATTCGTTTTGCTTCCTCAAGGCGAAGGTCGGCAATATAGTTCTGCGGGGACTTCCCTGTCTGTTTTTTGAACCAGCTTGAATAGTAAGCTGGGTGATAATGCTCGATTTCTGCCAGCTTCTTAATCGTCAGCCGCTCAAATAAATGGCTGTGAATGTATGCAATTGAGGCATAGCTATGGGATTGAAGCTTTTCTTTTATGTATTGTACTAGCATATGAAGCGAGTTGGCTGTTCCGGCCTTTGCTTCCTCTGTCAGCAAGTACCTGATCGAGGACCAGAAAGGATCGAGGGCAGCTTCAATTCCTGATCCTGCACGATACTCATCAATTTTCATTGCATGAAGCGGAACATCCAGTACAAGACATTCATTTCTTCCGATAGAACGGAAGCGATGCTCGCACTGCGGCGGAATATATAAAAAATGATCCGGATTTAATTTCACCTGGCGCCCCTCAGTCTCAAGATCTATACTCCCTTCAAGCGGAAAAAGAAATTGGCTGTACGCGTGCTTATGTGAATGATATAGCCGTGTGTATGTCCGTTTTTCGCAAATCATCTCTTGAAGCGAATCCATCAGCAACCCCCTTCCTTTGCTCATCTTTTAATCCGGTAATGGTGTTCCGATATAGGCGAAAATCCGATTTTTTCATATAAAGAAACTGCCGCCAGATTTTCTTTCATCACTTGTAAAAACATGCGTTCCGCTCCGTTGTTTTTTGCCCATTCAGTCAATACCCTGATCACTTGGGTTCCTGCCCCTTTTCCTCTGTGCTCCTCAGCTACAACGATATTACTAAGTCCGCCATAACCATCAATGACAGAAACCGTGCCAAGCGCTGTCAGGCTTTCTTTGTCATACATCTTGAAAAAAGTTTTACACGGCGGCATGCGTTCGAAAATGTGTTTGTAACCTTTGTGACGCTCGGGTGAAAACCCTTCTAATTGAATAAATTCATCTATCCAAACAGATGATGGCTCTTGTTCCCACTTGTATGTAAATCGGCTGTTGTCATTTGTTCGGCTCATAATTGACCGGCACAACGCTGTCATCTGGAAGCACTCGTCTACCTTTTCATAACGGCTGTCTGCCAATGCGTCATCAAGCCCTTTCGGTGATGCGTTGCTAATATGAAAACAAACAGGTAAGCCTAAATTTTGATAAAAAAGTTCGGCCTCTAGCTGAAAATCCCCTTCAGGCATATCCGCAGACGTCCATACGCTATTTGCCCTTTTGGTTACGCCAAAATTCGCTCTGAGAAGCCATTGCCCTATGCTTTTTTGAAAATAAGCCGGCCATGAAGCTGCCGCTAATCGTTCAATCTTGTGAATGTCATCCATTGCATAATGCCTCTCCCCTATGTATACTCCCTTGATATTATACAATATTCAGAAATATAAGACATCCATTTATTTGTTTACATAATATTTTTATTGTTTATTAATAATCCTGACAAAAATGTCCTAATTGAAAATGACAGGCTTTCTAAAATGTCCTCCTCACGTTCAAATGCTTCTTTTGCGATTAAAGCAGTAAAGCCATGCAGCAGGCTTCTGAGCCCCCTTGTCGCATGAATGGCAGTCTTTTCACTTGCATAGCCGTTTTCAATAAGCAGCTTCGTCACAAGACAGACAATTTGGTCAGAGACGATTTCCGTCCGTTTGTCCTGAACCTTAAGCAGAGCCGCTTCATAATATCCGGGATTTTCAATTGCAAAATCAACATATGCATGAGCTAAAGAAAGCATAGCGGAATCTCCCTTTCGTTCGGTTACGGAGTCCGCCATTTGATCAAAAAGCTTTGTCAGTCCTCTGACAGCAAGTTCTGCTCTGATCGCTTGCAGCCCGTTGATATGGTTATACAATGACGGGGGGCGAACATTCATTTTTTTAGAAAGTGCGGCAAGTGAGACACCATTTACCCCTTCCTGATCGGCAATCTCTGCTGCAGCGTCTACAATCATTTTTTGGGTCAAACCTATTCTCGGTGACATGCTCATCATCCTTTCTTTGCTTTTTGGATCGCCTGTCTCATCCGCTCTGAAGGTGATCGCAGGAATTTTCCATGTCCGACAGCGAGACAGGAAGGCGCCTTATCGGCGAGCAATTTTGCGCTTTTGATGGCCTCCTCCTTATTCCATGTGGCGAAAGCGGGAAAAGGAAACGTCCATTTTATCTGACCTGATACAGCGATTCCTCCGCGCAACTGAAACGCATCTCCTGCTATTAAAGTGCCGTTTCTTGTATCAAGAAATGACATGCTGCCCGGTGTATGGCCCGGTGTTGGAATGGCAAGCAGAGAACCAATTGTTTCACCGCCCGTCAGCAGTTGGTGAGGCTTTGTTTGTATGTGTTTCGGAATACCTCCTTTTATAGGCGTCTGCGGCTCATCTTGCCGCAAGGATGTGTCACCTTGGAGCAAGAATGAATCCCGTTCCGAGATCATGACCTTTGCATGCGGAAATGTTTGTGCCAATGTATCCAGTGATCCGACATGGTCCCCATGTGCATGAGTCAGTAAAATATGCTGAAGCGGTTTTCCAAGCTGATTCACAGCTTGAATAATCCCTTTATAGCTGCCTGGCAGTGCGGCATCAATAAGGGTGACTTCGTTTTCTTCCTCTACTAAATAGCAATTAACCGGAAACAATGCTGGAAAAAAAGTCAGCTGCCAAACCGTTTGGTACTGAGTAATTCTCATCTTTTTATTCCTCCTAACAAAAACTAATGGCGTTAGTTTTATTATTAACTAACACCATTAGTTTTTCAAGAGTTTATTATTTTTTTATCGCTACATAAATGTTAACTTGTGCTCGCTGTGGCACTGCGGCACTTTGATCATACATCTCAAAATCACCTGTAAACGTGCGCAGATGCCGCTTATCCCAAGTCCAAATTTCCTTCCACGTTTCAAGCACAATCTCTTCAATAGGACCGATTCTGGAAGTGAAAACGGCGTAAGCGGAAGCCGGCAAATCAATGTTTTCATATGGTCCCGGAAGAATGTCGTCGTATTCCTGAAATGTTCCGACTGAAAACGTATAAAACCCATTTGTCTCTTGTTCATAATTCGAATATAAGGCAATAATGCTTTTGTCTTTTTCAGCCTGTGATAAAAGAGCGCTCATATCCTGCTTCCAGAATTGGTCCCACAGTGCCGGAATCCTCCTTTCTTCCGTCATTTCCAGTGCGTTGCTTGTCCGTTGTGACAGTCCGGCAAATCGTTTCCGGTCTAAGTGTGTTATATGTGAAAAGCCCATACGATCTCCTCCTTTTGTTAAAATTATAGACAAAGAAACCTGACAGCAGTGTGTCAGGTTTCATATATTTTTTGCATGTGATGAATGGTTTCTTTTACTTTATCCCGTATATGAAGAGGCTGCAGAACCTCAATATCCTTTCCGAACTGGAGCAAAAAACCGATCAGCCATTGATCTTCTGGAAGTGAAATCACCGCCTGGCAGATTTTATCTTCCTCACAGTGAAGGACATCATATCCGAACCATTCACCTATACGCTGACGTGCTGCCGGCTGAACAAGAATAACCAATTCAGTTAAACGGCCCTTCTGGTACCAATTCTTATCCCATGGCAAAGTGTCCAGCTGAATGTCTTTTCTGATAAAGGTCTGATGTAAGATAGCCAGACCTTTCATCCGGTTTAGTTTAAAAAAGCGAAAATCATTTCTCACCAAGCAATAAGCGTATAAATACCAGTGCCCCGCCTTGCAAACCAATGTATAAGGTTCAGTTTCACGAAGAAGTGTTTCCCCGCTTGCGCTTGTATATGTAAAAGATATCGTTGACAACCGATCGATGGCAGCGCTGATTTTCTCGCGCAGCGTCTTTTGATCCTCAGTATGGCCCCAAGCCGTCATGTCAATAAACCATTTTTCTGTTTGGTGCTTAAATGCTTGAGCAGAGTGCTCCGGTATAAGGTGTTTGATTTTTTGATAGGCTGTGCTGTGAGAAACGGGTTCATACATAGATGAAACGCTCTGCAAAGCGGAAGCAATTGCAAACAATTCCTCCTCCTTCAGCCACTCTCTTTCAAGCCGATACGTTTCCATGATGCCAATTCCGCCCCCGGAACCCTGTGAGGTCACAATCGGAATACCAGCCCTATTGATCGTCTCAATATCACGGTAAATTGTTCTGACAGATACTTCAAACAGCTCAGCAAGCTCTGCAGCCTGCACTTGTTTTTTGCTGATCAATAACACAACCATCGCTAACAAACGTTCCAGTTTCATTCTGCGCACCTTTTCTTCTTGTATTTTCCAACAAAACAATCATAACATTTTGATAAAGCTTGGGCATATCTATTATGCGGCGGAATACACCTTGCATATGCTATGAAAACAGGGGTTTCCCCTTCTTTTTTGTGTTCAGTATTTATTTCAGCTACTATTTCTGACCGGATAAGCATACACTTCTCAACGGAGGGGATTTCACATCATGCATCTTACACTTCAGAGCGTTTATCCTGCCATGATCATCATCTTTTTTCTGTATAAAAAAATTAAAAGGTCCATCGGATACCAGCCGCTGAAGCCCCGCTGGCTGTTCACCCGTATCATTCTTTTCTCGCTGTTTGCTTTTGGCCTTTCAATCTTCAGCGCCATTCACCCTTTTTTATATGGATATCTCATTTTGGGCATTCTTGGCGGATGGCTCCTTGTCTTTTTCGCTAAGAAAAACATCTCTTTTGAAAAACGCAGAGGAAAGATCTATTTTCGGACTCATATTTGGGTAGAAATGATTCTCCTAACCTTATTCCTGTCAAGATTTCTGTATCGAGTGACGGAGCTTTATCTTACCTCGCCTGATCTAAACAGCCTTGGATCTTACAGTCAGTCAATCGGAACGGACCCTCTGACAATAGGCGTCTTTTTTCTGATAGCCGTTTATTATATCGGTTTTTCTTCTTTTGTCATCAAGCTCAGCAGAAACGAACTCAAACAGCACGGACACAATAAAGAAAAAGACATCCTTGCCCGCTAGCAGCGAGTTAAGCAAGGATGTCTTTTTCAATCATGCTGCGTATGATGGATCATTTGCTGAAGAACATCTAAAACATGTTCATCCTCCGGAGAGTAATAAATCGATGTTCCTTCTCTGCGCGATTTGACAAGCCGGAGATTTTTTAAAAATCTAAGCTGGTGGGACACAGTGGATTGCAGTAAATTCAGCTTTTCTGCAATTCCGTTTACTGCATGCTCACCCTGGGACAATAAATGGAGAATTCTGATTCGGGTAGGATCAGAAAGCGCTTTGAATGTTTGCGCGACTAGAAACAGCGTCTCCTCGTCCAGATCAGCAGCCGATTGTTCCGTTTCTCTAAATTCAGTCATATGTATCACCTTTCTTTATTCATAGTTTTATCTTATAACAAATGCGCTTGAGTGCAAACCAGCCTGCTTGTATTCCATTTCAATCTCATAGTTTAAATTTATGTTTCAAATCAGGTTTTTACTTGGTCTGATATACCGTCTTATGTCATAATAAAAAAGGTCATACTGCTCCAAACATTGAGGGTGAAACACAGTGAAGAAAAAGAGAAAAGGCTGTTTCGCTGCTGCGGGTTTTATGATGATTTTTGTTTTTGTCATCGCCTCTTTTTTATTGGTCCTGCTTTTTTTCAACCGGGATTTAATCAAAAAACTTCCGATCGATACGAAAACGATTGTTTTGGAACGTTTAACCGATTACAAACCCTTGGTGGAAGAAGAGCTTGAAAGCCAAGGACTCTCTAATTATACATCACTCATATTAGGCATGATGTATCAGGAGTCAAAAGGAAAAGGCAATGATCCCATGCAGTCCTCTGAATCTCTGGGGTTAAAACGCAATGAGATAACAGACCCTCAACTCAGTGTTAAACAAGGCATCAAGCAATTTACCCTCATGTACAAGACCGGTAAGGAAAAAGGCGTGGATTTGGATACCATTATTCAAAGCTACAACATGGGGGCAGGTTACATTGATTTTGTAGCTGAACATGGAGGAACGCATACTGAGGAATTGGCAAAACAATACTCCGAGCAGCAAGTCAAAAAAAATCCTGATCTGTATACTTGCGGGGGAAATGCGAAAAATTTCCGCTATCCGTATTGCTACGGTGATTATACGTATGCAGAAAAAGTAAAAGAAAAAACAAAAACTGTTGAAGAATCTTTGCAGGTTGCAACACTTGAAACCATGGAATCCAAGGCTCATGAATAAGAGTCTATCAATTTACTGACAAAAGCCCAAAAATGAATTTGGGCTTTTGCCATGTTTACACGTAAAAAAAGCCATACTGAGTATGGCTTTTAATAATACGGTGAAATCATCAAATATACAATAACGCCTGTAAGGCTTACATACAGCCATAGAGGCATTGTCCATCTCGCAATTTTTTTATGGCGCTCCACCTGCATGCTGAAGCCTCTGATCAGCGTAAACAGCGCAAGCGGCACAATGATTGCAGAAAGGCAGATATGTGTAATTAAAATAAAGAAATAAATCGGGCGCATAATACCTTCTCCGCCATAGAGCGTGTTTTCCGCAATCGAGTGGTACGTCACATAGCAAATCAAAAATAGTAATGTTGTTGTGAATGCGGCCAAAATAAAGCGTTTGTGAGCTTTGATATTTTTCTGTTTAATCATAATCAGCGCGGCCAATAAGAAGATAAACGTAAAGCTGTTGAATATCGCATTCAGCATTGGCAAAATGTGAATATTCGCATGGCTGAACTGATCTAATTTAGGCATAAAAAACAGCACTGCGATTAAACCGTTAATCAGAACTGTCAGCGTAAGGACAATACCCGTGTAATTTTTCGGTTTATTTTCTGTTTGGTTCATTTGGTGACCTCTCCTAATTTGTACTGGCTATCCAAATCGTATGCAAATTCAAAGAAGATGTCAACGGTTTCGATTGCTTCGTCAGAAATTAGACACACTTCAAAGGCCGGAGGCTATTAGCCCCGGCCTGTTAGGTTTACGCCTCTTTTATCAAATGTTCAATGACCTTATGTTCATTTTCATTCAGCAGGTTCTTTTGAATTTTCGAATGAATGGGTTTATTCATATGCTGATCCAAGATATCGGCCGTTTCTTTATCCCCGGCAATAACCATTCGTTCCCATCTTTTCGCAGCAGCTTTTTGATCAAGGCTGGCAGCCAGCCGCTTATACAGTCTTGATTGGTTCTCTGTTACATGTTCCCTCATCCGATTCTCTTCAACTGGTGCCGCTTTGTCTACAGCGGAATGGAAATTCTTCCAAGACTCATTGATCATATCATACTCATAACGCTCCACCGCCTCAATTTTTCCTAAAACGGTTTCAATAATTTTCACTTCATGCTGCTGAGTTAAAATAAACGCCGTACTTGGGTATGCCTGGCGCAAACCCTTCAGCTGATCCAGGACAGCTGTTTCTTCCCAGTAAAATCTTGTATCTACAGGGACTTGAAGCTTAATAGGCTCCCATATGCCGCTGTCGGAAACAAAAAACACGAGACTGCGGGGCATGTCTTTTCCCATTGCATTCAAGTATTGATTCATTTTAGCCCTGATTCCATCCAGACACTTTTCCTCCTCTGGATCACTAGCTGCCAAATACTCTTTTAATCGGCTGAATCCTGACTTTAGGGCAATCTTCCATTCTCCCCCCTGCTGCTCTGGATCTCTCATGTCTGTATTGAGATACAGAGAGAGAATTTTATCCGGCGGTTCCAATTGGACATACTGTAATTTGTTAATCAATGAATCAATCGCCATTCCGATTCCTCCTTTTTCACAGGTTAGTTTTCTTTTTCCTCTCTTAAAAACGATCAAACCTGACTTTCCGCTAATTTCTAGTAATAATGGAATTGTTGTTTACAATACGCCTCTCTTCTAATACAATTGGTAACTGTGTTTCTAAGCTGTTTTTTGAAAGGAGTTTGATCTTGTTTACTGTTAAAGAAAAAAATCGTCAAGAGCTTGAAGAAGAACTAAATGATTTAGAATTTCAAATTTATCGCATGCAGGAGAATATGAAGGATTTATCTAAAGATGCCAAAGTGCTTGGTATTGATCAATCGAAACATGATGAGTGGATGATTGTTTCCTCGATTGATGATGGCCAAACATGCAAAATTATGCTAACTGATTGTAAAACGGCTTACCGAGGAAAAGGCTGTTTTTCACTTGTAGCGTCTTACAAGGACGATGCCATTCATATAGGCGATATAAAAGGCCCTCCGAATCACGGGTTTGGTTCCATTTGCATGAAATATTTAAAAGATATAGCAAGAGACCACAATATACCGAAAGTCACAGGAGACATCGCCAAACGGGATTGGAATCATGTAGACCGGCTGATTCACTTTTATGAAAAACATCAATTCAAAGTATGTATCGATCATGATACCCAATCCGGCAGCATTAAGTGGGTTGATTTGTAAAAAAGTCTGGAAGAAAGAGCCAAGATATGCTGTAATGGTATAAAACCATTGATGGAGGGTTCTATGTACGCCTCAAAACTGAAAAAGGGAGACGAAATCCGGATCGTGTCTCCCGCGACCAGCATGTCTATATTATCAAATGAAGCAAAAATCCAAGCAAAAACGGCGTTAGAACGCTTAGGTTATCGGGTAACCATCGCTGAACACGCAAATGAATGTAATGAATTTGATTCATCCTCTATCGAGTCAAGAGTCCATGATCTGCACGCTGCCTTTTTTGATCCAGGCGTCAAAGCGATTTTAACGACACTCGGAGGGTTTAATTCAAATCAGCTGCTGCGTTATCTTGATTACGAGAAAATCAAACGGCATCCAAAAATTCTGTGCGGCTATTCCGATATAACCGCTCTTTGCAACGCTATTTATCAAAAAACGGGTCTTGTTACGTATTCAGGTCCCCACTTCTCAACATTTGCAATGAAAAAAGGACTCGATTATACAGAGGAGTATTTTCTTTCTTGCTGCGCTTCAGACGACCCGTTTGAAATTCACCCTTCAAGTGAGTGGAGCGATGACCGCTGGTTTTTGGATCAAGAAAACAGGCGTTTTTATCCTAATAACGGCCCTGTTGTAATCCAAGAAGGTTATGCGGAAGGCACTTTAATTGGCGGAAACTTATGCACGCTTAATTTGCTGCAGGGTACGGAGTATTTTCCTGAAACAGAACATACTATTTTATTGATTGAAGATGATTATATGTCAGACATCCACATGTTTGACCGCGATCTGCAATCACTCATCCACCTCCCCGCTTTTTCACATGTAAAGGCGATTTTGATCGGCAGATTTCAAAAAGCATCAAACGTATCAATGGATCTTGTAAAAGCCATGATCGAAACAAAAAAAGAATTATCCGGCATCCCGATCATCGCAAATATAAATGCCGGACATACCTCGCCAATTGCCACATTCCCTATAGGAGGAACATGCAGGATTGAAGCTATTTCGGGTACATCACGAATATGGATTGATAAACATTAATCAGCTTGTAAATTTTTTACAAGCTTTTTTAGCGCAATCGGTTATGCATGCCGCACGAGACATGACAAATGTCATATAGGAGGCATGATGTGTGCTACTACAAAGATATCTTCCTCTTTCGTATACTGAACCGAGACACACAATGAGAGGATACTTACTATGACTGAACAAACCATTGCACATAAGCAAAAACAGCTGACAAAGCAAGTCGCTGCATTTGCTCAGCCTGAAACAAAAAACAGCCTGATTCAGCTTTTAAACACGTTTATTCCATTCTTCGGCCTGTGGTTTCTTGCTTATCTCAGCCTCGATGTCTCCTATCTTCTTACGTTAGCATTAACGGTGATTGCCGCAGGTTTTCTGACAAGAATTTTTATCATCTTCCATGACTGCTGCCATCAATCTTTTTTCAAACAAAAACGCTATAACCACATTCTCGGTTTTCTGACAGGTGTCCTGACTTTATTCCCGTATCTTCAATGGCAGCACAGCCATTCGATTCATCATGCAACTAGCAGCAATCTGGATAAACGCGGAACAGGAGACATCTGGATGTTAACAGTAAACGAATATAAAGCTGCATCCAGACGAACAAAGCTTGCATACAGACTTTATAGAAACCCGTTTATCATGTTTATTCTCGGACCGATTTATGTTTTTCTGATCACGAACCGTTTTAACAAAAAAGGCGCAAGACGCAAGGAACGTGTAAACACATACCTTACGAATCTGGCAATTGTCGCGTTGGCTGCTGCTTGCTGTCTGATCTTTGGCTGGCAATCGTTTTTACTGGTGCAAGGCCCGATATTTCTGATTTCAGGTTCAATCGGTGTTTGGCTGTTTTATGTGCAGCATACCTTTGAAGATTCTTATTTTGAAGCGGATGAAAACTGGAGCTACGTTCAGGCTGCTGTTGAAGGCAGTTCATTTTATAAACTCCCTAAACTGCTTCAATGGCTAACAGGCAATATTGGTTACCACCACGTTCATCATTTGAGTCCAAAGGTGCCTAACTATAAGCTTGAAGTTGCTCATGAACATCACGAACCATTAAAAAACGTACCGACAATCACCTTAAAAACAAGCCTGCAATCACTTGCGTTCCGTCTATGGGATGAAGATAACAAACAGTTTGTGTCATTTCGGGCTATAAAACATATACCTGTAAGCCTTCCGCCTGATTCACCAGAAAAACAGAAGCTGCGGAAGAATGCCTGATGATAAAGGAGGTCTTCTAATATACTAGAAGGCTTCCTTTTTATTGTTGGAGGGTGCATTCTGGCTTTCACAATGATAAAGTTACAAGTAAGATGAAAAGCTGAAAATGAGGTAAGATCATGATTAAAAAGCATTTAACATTTCAAAAACTAAACGGTATTACGCCCTATATATGGACGATATTTTTCATCCTCCCCTTCTACTTTATATGGAAATCATCATCTACATTTGTTATTATTGTCGGCATCATTTTGACGCTTTTATTTTTTTCGGTATATCGATTTGCTTTTGTCTCAAAAGGCTGGACCATTTATTTGTGGGGATTTTTATTAATTGGCATTTCAACCGCCTCCATTACTCTGTTCAGTTATATTTATTTTGCTTTTTTTATCGCGTATTTTATAGGAAACATTAAGGAACGCGTCCCTTTTCATATTTTATATTATGTCCATTTAATAAGCGCAGCCGTCGCAGCCAATTTCAGTCTCGTATTAAAGAAGGAATTCTTTCTGACACAAATTCCTTTTGTCGTCATAACCCTCATCAGCGCAATTTTATTGCCCTTTAGTATAAGAAGCCGCAAGGAGCGCGAACGGCTTGAAGAAAAGCTCGAGGATGCAAATGAACGGATTGCAGAACTGGTAAAATTAGAAGAACGTCAGCGAATTGCCCGCGATCTCCATGATACGCTTGGGCAAAAGCTTTCTCTTATCGGGTTAAAAAGCGACTTAGCAAGAAAATTGATTTACAAAGATCCCGAACAAGCAGCTCGTGAACTGAAAAGTGTTCAGCAAACAGCGCGAACTTCTTTAAATGAAGTAAGAAAAATCGTTTCCTCTATGAAGGGCATCCGGCTCAAGGATGAACTGATCAACATCAAACAAATTCTCGAAGCAGCTGACATTATGTTTATCTATGAAGAAGAGAAATGGCCTGAAAATATCTCATTGCTGAATGAAAACATTTTGAGCATGTGCTTAAAGGAAGCTGTCACAAATGTCGTCAAACACAGCCAGGCTAAAACTTGCCGAGTAGACATTCAGCAGCTCTGGAAGGAAGTTGTGATTACAGTGTCTGACGATGGAACATTCAAAGGAGAAGAAAATTCCTTTTCAAAAGGACATGGCTTACTCGGGATGAGAGAACGGCTTGAGTTTGCAAACGGAAGCCTTCACATCGATACCGAAAACGGAACCAAGCTTACCATGGCAATTCCTAATAATTCAAAATAAACATAAAGGATGGCTTATATGATTAGTATATTTATTGCAGAAGATCAGCAAATGCTGCTGGGCGCTTTAGGATCACTTTTAAACCTAGAAGACGATATGGAAGTCGTAGGCAAAGGTACAACCGGCCAAGATGCTGTTGATTTTGTCAAAAAACGCCAGCCTGATGTATGTATTATGGACATTGAAATGCCCGGAAAAACAGGGCTTGAAGCTGCTGAGGAGCTAAAAGATACAGGCTGCAAAATTATCATCTTAACCACCTTCGCCAGACCCGGTTACTTTCAGAGAGCTATTAAAGCTGGCGTTAAAGGCTATTTGTTAAAAGACAGTCCTAGTGAAGAGCTGGCCAACGCCATCCGTAGCGTCATGAATGGAAAACGCATCTATGCACCTGAGCTGATGGAGGACTTATACAGCGAAGCTAACCCTCTTACAGATAGAGAAAAAGAAGTGCTTGAACTTGTGGCTGACGGTAAAAACACAAAAGAAATCGCTCAGGAACTCAGCATCAAAAGCGGGACGGTGCGGAATTATATCTCAATGATTCTAGAAAAGCTTGAAGTGAAAAATCGAATTGAAGCCATTACCCGGTCAAAGGAAAAAGGCTGGTTTAAATAAAAAAGGATCTTGGCATCTGCCAGGATCCTTTTTGTTAACCTGAAATTCCAGTTTGAGAACCTCGCCGCAACCAGAATTAAATTGATCGATATCCTCGCTCCTATACCCGCTGAACGATTGCTTGGTTAACAGCCCAATAAAAGACTGGATTGAATGATATCCCTGTTAAAATGGTCGGCCATTGCACATCAGCAGAATTTCTGATATTGATTATTTTGTATTTTCAGTATGACAAAGTTGTGCCACTTCGCTCCCGAAGCTGCCATGCCTAACTGCAAGAGCCTAATATCACAATAAAAAACCGTCTGAAATCAATCCGATTCCGTTCCGTAAATGGCATCTGCTACATCCAACTGCTTATTATCTGCCAAAAAAGATACAACACCAGCTCGTTTCGCTGATCAAAGATAGTAACAACCAGCTATAAATGTCATGATGCCGAATGTCTCTGTAATGTGGAACCAATCTTTTAACCCGAGATCCCCTGAATCGCACATAACGAGAAAAACGGGACCACTTTCTTTTATCAGCATATGATATAAACAGCTCTAAGCAGAACAAAAAAAGACACAAGCCAAAAGCTCATGTCTTTTATCACAATCTATATTATTAGTTTAAGACTTTAACACTTACAGTTTTGACGCCCCAATTAGAAGCATCACTTTTACTTGGTACAAATACGTCGATTTTATTTCCTTTAATAGCGCCGCCAGTGTCTGCTGCTGTTGCTTCCCCGTAGCCTTCAACATAGACTTTAGAACCTAGCGGAATTACATTAGGATCAACCGCAATAACTTTCGCATTCGGGTTCTTATTTAAGTCAATGCCTGTAGCTGTAACGCCGGAAATGCCGCCGTCGTTAGCAGTGTAAGCAGTAGCAGTAACTGTTAGTTCTTTTGAAGCTTCTTGATTATTTGTATTTGATTGAACAGCCTTCTCCTCTGTGTTAACAGAAGTTTCTGCCTCAGCCTTTGTTTCTTGTTTAGGTTGCTGTTGTACAGCTTCTTGTTTAGGTTGCTCTTTTTGCACAGCCTCTTGTTTTGGCGCAGCTTGAGGTGCGTTTGTTTGCGCATTCTCAGTAGCTGTGTTTGCTGCTGTTGCCTGACCTTTTACTGAAAGAGTTGATCCAGCATAGATCATGTCAGAGCTTAAGTTATTCCAAACTTTCAGGTTGTTGACTGTCGTGCCGAATTTTTGAGCAATCTTAGAAAGCGTATCTCCCGCTTTAATTGTATATTGCCCAGTCGTGGTTGTTTCTTCTGAAGAAATGGTCAGTTTTTCTCCTGCAATGATTTTATCAGAAGTTAACTTGTTCCATTCTTTTAAGTCCTTTAGGTTCACTCCATTTTTCTGAGAGATTCCCCAGAGCGTATCACCCTTTTGCACCGTAATTTCTTTTGCAGAAGCGTGAGCTCCGAATGCAGTTGTTGAAAGTGCAGCAACTGCCACAAAGGACATAATCGTCTTCTTCATAAGTAAATCCTCCCTTGTTAGCTTTTTATTGGCGGCTAACAGGTGATATCGTAACACACGTAAATGTCAAATCAATAACAAAAAGATATGATTTAGATTACAGTTCCTTTACATGAAGGATTTCTCTCTGATGGAAAGACTTGCTGAACCCTTGATATAATAGGCTTCGCAGGTCTTTTTATTTTGAGGCGAAACAGAGAAAATAAAATGTGTTTTTTATAGAAAAAAAGATTGTTTTTCTGTTTTTTTAGTCTGTCATCCTTGCATAAGCCTGTATTTCTTGTAAAAAAAGCCGGCCGTATTTTGCTCTTTTTTGTTCTCCGACTCCTTTTATAGACAAAAGTTCATCATCATTTACGGGCTGTTTTCCTGACATTTCTTTTAACGTTTGGTCAGAGAAAACAACAAATGGCGGAACACCCTGCTCAGCCGCAATTTCTTTCCGAACCATGCGCAATCGTTCAAATAGCTCGTCATTTTCAGTAATCGCTGCCGCTTTTAACGCTTCTTTTCTCGCTACTGATAATTCTCCTTTCAGCACATTCCTTCCTTTACTGCTGACAAAAAGAGTCGGAAACGTTCCGTCTGACATCCTGATGAAGTCGTCAGAAATAAGAAATTCGATAAAATCACTGATTTCGCCAACGGATTGGTGTTTTAATATCCCGTATGTTGAAAGGTCGGAAAAGCCGTTTTCAAGAACTTTTTTATTTTTGGAGCCGGCAAGCACCTGGGCAACCATCGTCTTGCCAAACCGTTCTTTCATGCGAATGATACAAGATAAGACCATTTGCGCCTCCCGCGTCACGTCATGGGCCGCTCTTGTATCGGTACAGTTTCCGCACTGTCCGCACGCATCAGGCTCCTTTTCTCCGAAATACATAAGGATAAAACGCTGCAGACAATCTTCCGTATGACAGTAGTCGACCATTTGTCTCAGCTTTTTTAAATCCTGCTTTTGTTTCTCTTCATGTTCTGATTGCTCAATTAAGAAGCGCTGCACCATAATATCCTGCGGTGAAAACAGGAGAACACATTCACTGGCAAGACCGTCCCGTCCAGCTCGTCCTGCCTCTTGATAATAGCTTTCCATATCTTTCGGGATTTGTGCATGCAGAACAAATCTGATATTTGATTTATCAATACCCATTCCAAAAGCAGAGGTTGCCACCATCACTTGAAGCTCATCATTAAGAAATCTTTCCTGCTGCTCTTTTCTCACATCATCAGCCAAACCTCCATGATACCGGCCTGCCCTGACCTGATTTCGTTTCAATCTCTCATATATCCGATCAGCTTCTTTTCTGGTCGCTGTATAGACAATTCCTGCTTCATGCCTGTTGTTTTGCACATATTCGTCTATAAACCGATCTTTATTTTCTCCTTTTACTACTTTAAAGGTTAAATTCTCTCGGGAAAATCCGGTATATACCGTGTTTTCTTTTTGAATATGCAGCTGTTTGCAAATATCATCATGAACCTCGGGTGTGGCTGTTGCTGTTAACGCCATGATGACAGGCTTGTCGTGTAATTCACGGAACAAGATTTCAATATTCCTGTAGCTTGGCCTGAAATCATGGCCCCATTGAGAAATACAATGCGCCTCGTCTATTGCGACCAAAGGAACATCTATGCCCTGCAAAATCCGGATAAACTCTATGGACGTTAGTCGCTCTGGTGTAATGTAAAAAAGCTTATAAGCCCCTTCTTTGAGTCCGTTCAGCCTCTCATATATTTCCTGATTGGATTGTGTGCTGTTAATGTAGGCGGCGTTAATCCCCGCTTCTTCTAACGCATCAACTTGATCCTTCATCAAGGAAATCAACGGTGAAATGACGATCGTCGTCCCTTCAAACATTAATGCCGGAATCTGATAGCAAATCGATTTGCCGCCTCCCGTCGGCATAATGCAGGCCGTATTTTGCCTCGCTTCCGTCACCAAGCGGATCGCTTCATCTTGGCCGCTCCGAAACTTCTCATAACCAAAATAATGAGCCAGAAGGGATTGGGCTCTATGTAACATAACGTGTAAACCTCGCTTTTCCTTGAATTTCTCCCATCATATCATAAAAAAGCGGCCTTCATTTCTTTCACACAAAAATGGAATATTCACTATACCAAACCTTTTTAGATAAAATAAAAAGCCATTTCCGAAAAGGAAATGGCTTTCGCTACGTCTTGCCGTATGCAAGTAAGAAAGTTTTAAACCACCACTCCTCAAAGTGGGTGTTTGCAGAAACGTTCCTGTCGTCCTCTGCAATGGAGGCATGACATTCCGGCTTCGATATAAAACTCCCTATTACAGCTTAAAGGTTAAAACTTAATTAACAATACGCACAAAGTAGCTTCTTTAATATAGTACACCATCAGGCGCTTTTAATCAAGAGGTCAGAACAATTGTTTAGAAAAACTTTTTCCAGTGAATAAAACTGTTTTTTCTCCAAAATACCTGACAATTCGACAAACAAAAAATATATTACAATAAAAAAAATAGCCTTTATTGCTAAAAGCGAATGATTATTTTCTTCTATATTAATGTGTATATACAAAAAGACTCCTATTTGTAACGATAGGAGTCTTGGCTTTATTAGAATTTTGCAGCAAGATCTTTTGCTTCTTGTAAACCTTTTTCAACGATTTCTTGCGCTTGATCAGGTGCTGCGTTATGTCCTTCGATGACAACTGTGTGCAAGTCTTGAACACCCCAGAAACCAAGAACTGTTTTCATGAAGTTTAATGACATTTCAAGTGCAGCCATTGGTCCTTCTGAGTAGACACCGCCGCGAGCGTTAAGAAGCGCAACTTTTTTGCCGCCCATTAAACCGACTGGTCCTTCTTGTGTGTATTTGAATGTAACGCCTGCGCGAGACAGATAATCAACATAAGTATGAAGCACTGCTGGCACTGTGAAGTTCCAAAGCGGGAATGCGAAAACAACTTTGTCAGCTTTTACAAACTGGTTCAGATATTTGTCAGCAATTGCTGCTTGTTTTTTCTCATCTTCTGTCATTTCCATTCCTTGACCTGCTTTAAATGTTCCGTTAATCATATCTCTGCCAAGGTAAGGAAGGTTTTCCTTATGAAGATCTAATTCAACCACTTCATCATTAGGGTTGTTTTCTTTATAAGCAGCTAAGAAAGCTTCGTAAAGTTTAGTTGAAACGCCTTCTTCAGCTGTACGGTCGCTTGATTTTACAAATAAAACTGTAGACATTTGTATTCCTCCCGGTAAACTTTTTATATTTACTTACAAATAGTATGTTACTTTCTTTTTTACGTAAAGTCAATCACTTTATTTTGAATATGAGATTTTTTTTCAAAAAAAAGCAAGTACATCTAATATCGGTGTACTTGCTTGGCATTTTTACTTCGAATCTTGTTCACGATCCAAGATTTCATACGTCTGCGAGCTTTTTTGATCAATTGTTTCTTTGTTGGATAAGTCTTTTACCTGTTCATGAAACTCTCTTTCATAAGAAGGAGCATCTGTCTCCAGATCATCCTCCACATCAGCTTGGGCCTCAACTGTCATTCTTGCATAAGGAACAGCTTCAAGTCTTTCGTAAGGAATCTCTTGGCCGGTTTTTTCACACACGCCATAAGTTCCGTCTTTCATCTTTTGTAATGCACGGTTGACCTCCTCTAACAGCTCCCGGTCAATCTCTTTCACTGTTTGGTCTGTCATCCGGTCTGTGACGAGCGTCCCGTGGTCTGCCATATGGTTGTCAACCCCATTGGAAAGCTCCCCCACTTCTTCCGTCATTGATTCTGTTTCCTTTTTCTCGCCAGACAATTCTTTTTGCATATCGAGCAATTTATGATAGAGATGCTGTGTTTGTTCTTTTGTCAGTGCCATGTATATCCTCTCCTTTCTATCCTGTTTCCCGTTTTGCCTTCTGTCAAACATGGAAACATCGATGGAAAGATGAGCTACTGCCTTTTTGAACGGATCGTGACCGCTGGCGTCGATGGTGCTTCGGGTTTTCGTTGGCACTTTTTGTCCTTCTCTTCTGGCGGTATATAATAGGTTGCGCCTATATTTAATCTGCCGCTCAGTTCATCAATGGTCAGCTCGCCGAATTCAAGATGATAGTCAACTTTTTCGACATTCAGCGTTTCAATATGTATATAGGTTTCTTCAGACTCTTGTTTGCTGCTTTGTTTTTGTTTCTCAATCACTGAGAGTCTTTCTTCACATTCACGCAGTTTGTCAAGTTCTGGTTTCAAGCAATGCCTGATCAGCGACCGGAACATTTTTTTCATGACATCACGACCCTTTGCATACTCCTCTTTCGTCTACATATATAATGAGGTATATCCCATAGAAAGGAGAGGTTTTCATGCTTCCGACTAACATCAATATTTCTCATCTCAAGACTAACTCGATAGGCACCGGCTCATCCCTTACCTTTGGTTCTGCGGAGTTAAGGAACAGGTGCTCTGCTATCAAAAGAAATAACGGTTTTGGGGAACAAAATGCAGATGGTATTGTTATGGTCATTCCGATTGAATCAATTGATGACCGTGATGTGTCAGATGCACTCAGTATGAAAATCAATCATCAATAACAATGGTTTTCGCTTGACCTTCGTCTTTTTGAATAGTGATGTATAGGATTCCGTCTTTAAAAATGGCATTCATCTTTCCATGAAGATGATCGGAAAGCGGAATTTTCTTTTCAAAACTTCCGTATTTCCCTTCTTTTTGGCGAAAGTCCTGTTCATTAAAATAGGAAAAGCGCTGCCCCTTCACCACTAAATAATCTCCGTACGATAATATGTGAACGTCTTGTTTACGGTAGCCTGGAAGATAAATTAAAAACTGCACTTCCGCAACGGTATCTACAATATCCATGCTCGGAAATGAAGCATCTCCTTTCCCTCGCTGATCTTGCTGCGCAAACGGA
Organism: Bacillus sp. LM 4-2; assembly: GCF_000978495.1. Lineage (NCBI taxonomy): Bacteria > Bacillati > Bacillota > Bacilli > Caryophanales > Bacillaceae > Bacillus > Bacillus sp. LM 4-2. Next base: position 2,074,980 of record NZ_CP011101.1, read on the forward strand.
AACGGAGATTGGCCATTTGTCATAAAAGGGGTTTTTTGGTCTTCATCAAATACCTGTTTCCAAAAGTCACCGCCGTACATCTGCTGTGCGAATTCCATCCACTGCTTCATCTTTTCGAAATCCATTTGAAGCCCCCTGTCTTAACATACTTTATAACCGCCAGCATACAACTATAGAAAGGAGGTTTGCCTGTGGTTCAACCAACTCCGTATATCAATATTAATATTTTCATGCTGAAAATTAATTCCTTTGAAAATGCTTCAGCGGTTAACGTAGGACAAAATTTATTGGCAGAATGGCAAAATTCAGATAAAAAAAATCAAGGCTACGGACAGAATTTTGGAGATGCGAGCGGATTTATGGGCACGAGAAGCCATGTGGATGACAGAGACCAAATTGATTCTCCGGCCTCTTTTGAAAGTGAAGCGGTTAACTCCTCAATCAAAAGGAAGTGATGAGATGTTCTTTTCACCCTCCGTCGTAAATGTCGGCGGATTTAAAATCAATACGATGGATCGAGGTTCCTCTTTAACACTCGGTCCGTATCAGCAGGTCGATTACTTTTTATCAGCTAAAATAAATCAAGGGTTTGGAGAAGAAAATGGCGACTTTACTCCTCTTGTCGTGCCGATTTCAAATGTATTAGATGCAGATCTTGTTGATTCGAACTCAGCGAAAAACAGTGTGGTGTAATAAGAACAGGGCGCACATGCCCTGTTCTTGTTTTTATATATAAAAAAAGCCTAACCATTTTTTGAACGGCTGGCTCATCAAATATTCAGCTGCACAAATGCTTTGTCAGCACCGCCTGAACCTCGCTTAAATCGGTGTCTTTCGCAAATTCTAATTCGAAAGTTTTGCTTCTTGTCATCAATAAAAGCCCAGTGTCCGGATCAAACATTCCCGCTTCTTGGATGGCAAAGCTTTCAATTGTTTTATATGGAAGAAATACACGAACCTTCTTTTTAGAAAACATTTTATTGTCAAAGAAAATGATCCGCTTATTTGTAAAGCAAATTTGGTCCACTCGGAGCTTATAAATCGATTCTATTCTTTCCCCTTCAACGAGCAAAGCCTCAAGCTTCTTTGCGTCCGTTGATCTGCTAACAGAAAAAATACCCAATGAAGAACCCCTCTTTCTGCATTTATCTATTTGTTTTATCATTCACTACATAAAAATAAGTCCTTTATCCCTATATAAGAATACGACATAGAAGACATTTAAACCATTACGAACAGATTACATTTTTCAAATTTTTGATTTGTTTTTTGGCTTTTAAGCTGTTGTCATCAAGTAATACGCACATATAGAGAAAAAAGTTTCAATATTCAGCAATGTTTTTATAAAAAAGTGGTTTTTAATGATTTTTTTAATTTTGTTTTATATTTCCTGTTTTAACCACAAAAAAACCGCAGCTGAGCTGCGGTTTTATGTATCGACTGCTTTTAACAAAATCTGTTTGATGCTTCAAGGAAGCATTACATCTCTTCGAAGTATTCTTTATAATAGCCGCCGACTTTATTCGTATTGTCGACCACAAAGAGAAACTCCTCTGTTTCATTTTTTACTTCATATTCTTTTCCCGGCGTTAAAACGCGGTTTACGATATATTTTTTTGCGTTTGTCTGCACACACTTTACTTTTTTAATGGTTTCTTTTTCAAGCCAATTTTTATGAATCATGATGAAATCTCCTTTTCTTATCTATAAGCTTATTGTAGCTTTTTTCTTTTGTAAATTGCAATATCGGTTATTCATTGATTTTGCCTTGATTTCTATTATAGAATGTTTGTATACGCTTACGTTTGAAGCAACTATCACAGCTTATTTCTGCTATTCAATCCAGGAATCAATGTGCTATCACCAAGAATCTCAGAACAGACCATAAAAAATGACTGGAGGTTTGTTACGGATGAGTTCTTTAACGATGCAAGTGACGAAAAGGCTGGAGACATTTTTACAGGGAACAAAGAAGCTTTATATTGACGGAAAGTTTGTTCCGAGTGCCTCAGGGGCAACCTTTGACACTCCAAACCCGGCGACCGGCGAAACCTTGATGACGCTGTATGAAGCCCAGGCTGCGGATGTGGACAAAGCTGTTAAAGCTGCCCGGAAAGCCTTTGACCAAGGTGAATGGAGAACAATGTCTCCAGCTTCGAGAAGCAGACTGATGTATAAGCTGGCAGACTTAATGGAAGAGCATAAAACTGAGCTTGCTCAGCTTGAAACACTTGATAATGGGAAACCGATCAATGAAACGACTAATGGAGATATTCCGCTGGCTATTGAGCATATGCGCTATTACGCCGGCTGGTGTACAAAAATAACAGGACAGACGATTCCGGTTTCCGGCGCTTATTTTAATTATACGCGTCATGAGCCTGTCGGTGTCGTCGGCCAGATCATTCCATGGAATTTCCCGCTCCTGATGGCGATGTGGAAAATGGGCGCGGCACTTGCAACAGGCTGTACAATCGTCCTCAAACCGGCTGAACAAACACCGCTTTCAGCTCTTTATTTGGCAGAATTAATTGACCAAGCCGGTTTCCCTGCCGGTGTAATCAACATCATCCCAGGATTCGGTGAAGATGCGGGAGAAGCGCTGACGAACCACGAAGCGGTTGATAAAATTGCCTTTACCGGTTCCACTGAAATCGGAAAGAAAATCATGTCCACCGCAGCGAAAAGCATTAAGCGTGTGACATTGGAGCTGGGCGGAAAATCGCCTAATATTCTTCTGCCGGATGCGAATTTAAAAAAAGCCATCCCGGGCGCTTTAAACGGTGTGATGTTTAACCAGGGCCAAGTCTGCTGTGCGGGCTCACGTGTCTTCATTCATAAAGACCAATATGATGAAGTTGTTGATGAAATGGCATCCTATGCTGAGTCACTCCGCCAAGGAGCGGGACTTCATAAAGATACTCAAATCGGGCCTCTCGTAAGCAAGGAACAGCATGAGCGCGTTCTTTCCTATATTCAAAAAGGAAAAGATGAAGGAGCAAAAGCAGTGACCGGCGGAAGCTGTCCTTTTGAAGCAGGATATTTTGTCGCACCGACTGTGTTTGCGAATGTTGAAGACGAAATGACCATCGCAAAAGAAGAAATTTTCGGACCCGTGCTGACTGCAATTCCGTACGAAACAGTCGATGAAGTTATTGAACGGGCAAACCATTCAGAATATGGGCTTGCAGCCGGACTATGGACAGAGAACGTCAAGCAGGCTCACTATATCGCGGACCGACTTCAAGCCGGAACCGTTTGGGTCAACTGCTATAATGTGTTTGACGCGGCGTCTCCATTTGGCGGTTATAAACAGTCAGGACTCGGACGAGAAATGGGATCATATGCCTTGGATAATTACACAGAAGTCAAAAGTGTATGGGTAAACCTTGAAGACTAACATGTATGTTTAAAAAACTGCTGCCTGCCAGCAGTTTTTTTCTTTCTGTAATGGCAGTAAAAGACGCTGAATATATATGCTTCTGAAGGAGTTGAGCGTGATGGGCACACTTCAGGAGAAAGTGAGGCGTTTTCAAAAGAAAACCATTACCGAGTTAAGAGACAGGCAAAATGCTGATGGTTCATGGACATTTTGCTTTGAAGGACCAATCATGACAAATTCCTTTTTTATTTTGCTCCTTACCTCACTAGATGAAGGCGAAAATGAAAAAGAACTGATATCATCCCTTGCAGCCGGCATTCATGCAAAACAGCAGCCAGACGGCACATTTATCAACTATCCCGATGAAACGCGCGGAAATCTAACGGCTACCGTCCAAGGATATGTCGGGATGCTGGCTTCAGGATGTTTTCACAGAACTGAGCCGCACATGAAGAAAGCTGAACAATTTATCATCTCACATGGCGGTTTGAGACATGTTCATTTTATGACAAAATGGATGCTTGCCGCGAACGGGCTTTATCCTTGGCCTGCTTTGTATTTACCATTATCACTCATGGCGCTCCCCCCAACATTGCCGATTCATTTCTATCAGTTCAGCTCATATGCCCGTATTCATTTTGCTCCTATGGCTGTAACACTCAATCAGCGATTTGTCCTTATTAACCGCAATATTTCATCTCTTCACCATCTCGATCCGCACATGACAAAAAATCCTTTCACTTGGCTTCGGTCTGATGCTTTCGAAGAAAGAGATCTCACGTCTATTTTGTTACATTGGAAACGCGTTTTTCATGCACCATTTGCTTTTCAGCAGCTGGGCCTACAGACAGCTAAAACGTATATGCTGGACCGGATTGAAAAAGATGGAACATTATACAGCTATGCGAGCGCAACCATATATATGGTTTACAGCCTTCTGTCACTTGGTGTGTCACGCTATTCTCCTATTATCAGGAGGGCGATTACCGGCATTAAATCACTGGTGACTAAATGCAACGGGATTCCTTATCTGGAAAACTCTACTTCAACTGTTTGGGATACAGCTTTAATAAGCTATGCCCTTCAAAAAAATGGTGTGACCGAAACGGATGGCTCTGTTACAAAAGCAGCCGACTTTTTGCTAGAACGCCAGCATACCAAAATAGCAGATTGGTCTGTCAAAAATCCAAATTCAGTTCCTGGCGGCTGGGGGTTTTCAAACATTAATACAAATAACCCTGACTGTGACGACACTACAGCCGTTTTAAAGGCGATTCCCCGCAATCATTCTCCTGCAGCATGGGAGCGGGGGGTATCTTGGCTTTTATCGATGCAAAACAATGACGGCGGATTTTCTGCTTTCGAAAAAAATGTGAACCATCCACTGATCCGCCTTCTGCCGCTTGAATCCGCCGAGGACGCTGCAGTTGACCCTTCAACCGCCGACCTCACCGGACGTGTACTGCACTTTTTAGGCGAGAAAGTTGGCTTCACAGAAAAACATCAACATATTCAACGCGCAGTGAAGTGGCTTTTCGAACATCAGGAACAAAATGGGTCTTGGTACGGCAGATGGGGTGTTTGCTACATTTACGGCACTTGGGCTGCTCTTACTGGTATGCATGCATGCGGGGTTGACCGAAAGCATCTCGGTATACAAAAGGCTCTGCGTTGGCTCAAATCCATACAAAATAATGACGGAAGCTGGGGAGAATCCTGCAAAAGCGCCGAAATCAAAACATATGTACCGCTTCATAGAGGAACCATTGTACAAACGGCCTGGGCTTTAGACGCTTTGCTCACATATGAAAATTCCGAACACCCGTCAGTTGTGAAAGGCATGCAATACCTTACCGACAGCAATTCGCATAGCTTCGATAGCCTCGCGTATCCAGCAGGGATCGGATTGCCGAAGCAATTTTATATTCGCTATCACAGTTATCCATATGTATTCTCTTTGCTGGCTGTCGGGAAGTATTTAGATTCTATTGAAAAGGAGACAGCAAATGAAACGTGAATCTTATCAAGCGGAGATGTTCAATTGGTGTGAAGCCCTGAAAGATCAGATTCAAAAGCGAGGTCAGCTTGACCAGTTTGAAGATCAAATCGACAAGATGATTGAGGCTCTGGAAGATGACCAAACAACAGAAGAAGATTGGTATAAACAGGCCGCTGCCCTTTATCGGGATATAACAGAATCAGATGATACAAGTGAAAGACGCGCTTATGTCCCTATAGGGAAACACGTGCTGCCAAAGCTTCCCTACAAATACTCCGCCTTAGAACCTTATATTTCACGCGATATTATGGTCCTTCATCATACAAAACATCATCAAAGCTATGTCGATGGCCTGAACAAAGCAGAATCAGAGCTTAAAAAAGCGAGAGCGACAAAGAATTATGACTTAATCACTCATTGGGAAAGAGAGCTTGCGTTCCATGGAGCAGGCCATTATTTGCATAGTATTTTTTGGTTTTCTATGCATCCAAACGGAAAACGGCGTCCTACAGGGGCATTGTTCCAAATGATAGACCTTTCATTTGGAAGCTATTCCGCTTTTAAAGAACATTTTACCCAAGCCGCTAAAAAAGTGGAAGGCGTCGGCTGGGCCATTCTGGTCTGGGCACCTCGATCAGGACGGCTGGAGATTTTAACGGCAGAAAAACACCAGCTCTTAAGCCAATGGGATGTAATCCCCCTTTTACCGCTTGACGTATGGGAGCATGCCTACTATTTGCAATACAAAAATGACCGGGCCAGCTATGTCGATCACTGGTGGAATGTCGTGGATTGGCGCGAGGCTGAAAAACGTTTTGAGCAGGCAAAAGAAGTCGTTTGGAAGCTCTATTAAAAAAAGCCCCCTTTCCCCGGGGGCTCCGTGTTTTAAAAAATCCCTACCACATGCAAAAACACGATGATGATGGCAACAGGAGATAGATATCGAATGAGCAGCAGCCAAACCGCAAACCACTTTCGTTTGAGATTGGAACCGCTTTTCAGCTCGTCAAACAAATCCTGTTTCGGTATTTTAAGCGGGACAAAAATCGAAATCAGTAACGCACCTAACGGCATTAAAATATTGCTCACAAGATAGTCGGCCGCATCAAAAATAGACAGATGAAATATAGTGACGTCACTTAAGACACCGTATGATAATGCAGACGGCACACCGACAATAAAAATAGCAATTCCGCCTAACCAAGCGAATCGTTTTCTCTTATTGACATCGCCTTTCGAAAGTACTGCGACCAAAATTTCCAGCATTGAAAAAGCAGATGTCAATGCAGCAAATAAAAATAGAAGTAAAAATGCTAATAAAAAGATAATTCCGAACGGCATTTGATTAAACACAGTCGGCAGCACGTTAAATAACAGAACCGGGCCTTGGTCTGGTTTGAGGCCGAATGAAAAGACAGCTGGAAAAATCGCAATTCCGGCCATTACAGCAACAAGCATGTTCATAACAGTTACAGATACAGCGGACTGTACCAGATTTTCCTGTTTCTCTAAATAAGCGCTATACGTTACCATGACAGATACACCGACACTTAATAAGAAAAAGGATTGTCCCATTGCATATAAAATGGTATTGGCATCAATTGCAGTTAAATCAGGCATCAGGAAAAATTTAATTCCTTCCATCGCGCCATCAAGTGTAACCGAACGCACCATTAAAATGATGAATAATAGAAAAAGCGCTGGCATTAATACTTGGCTTGCTTTTTCAATTCCGCTGCTTACCCCTTTTGCAACAACTAAAATTGTTACCACCATAAAGAGCAGCTGGCCTCCTACAGCCAAATAAGGATTTGAAATGGTACTTGCAAATATCGTATCAAAACCAGATGTTTGCGATAAACCGCCAGTGAAGCCTTTTATAATATAAATTAAAATCCATCCGCCTACGACACTGTAGAAAGATAGAAGAATAAAGCACGTCACCATGCCTAAATAACCGATCCAATGCCACTTCGTTCCTGGAGCAAGTGTTTTATAGGACTGAACGGCATCTTTCTGTGTTCTTCTGCCTATGATGAATTCACCTAACAATAAAGGCAGTCCGATTAAAACCGTAAATAAAATAAAAATAAGTAAAAATGCGCCTCCGCCGCTGGTTCCGGCAACATATGGGAATTTCCATATCGCACCAAGCCCGATAGCTGATCCTGCCGCGGCTAAAATAAAGCCGAGCTTCGAAGACCATTGATTTGATTCCTTCACCGTATCACTCCTATTTGATCTAACCATTATAAAGGTTCATTGTAAGAATATCTTCCTATATAGTCAAGAACATTTTGATTAGTTTACATCATATATCTATAGACATCTGCCAAAAACTAATATTGAATTATTCAGAAAATTATTTATAATAAGAGAATGTTATGAAATTTGTAAGAATTTCTGCTGAAGTTCTTGATAAGTGTGTTAGGAGTGTTTTTATGGACATCATTAGAAAAATAAGTCATTTTGCAGGACAAACCTTTGGCATATGGGTCATTGTTTTTGCAGTGCTGGGATTTTCTTTCCCATCTTTATTTACGTGGATCAGTTCTTATATTACGATTTTTCTTGGCATTATCATGTTTGGGATGGGCCTTACACTGCAAGCCGATGATTTCAAAGAGCTGGTCAGAAAGCCTTGGCAAGTTATTATTGGAGTAATAGCTCAGTATACGATCATGCCGCTCGTTGCTTTCGGCCTCGCATTTGGGCTGCATCTTCCAGCTGAAATCGCAGTTGGTGTTATTCTTGTCGGCTGCTGTCCCGGGGGAACTGCATCTAATGTTATGACATTCTTAGCAAAAGGAAATACTGCCCTTTCTGTTGCGGTTACAACCATTTCTACCTTATTGGCACCTGTTGTAACACCGTTGTTGATTATGCTGTTTGCCAAAGAATGGCTTCCTGTCTCGCCGGGGTCTTTGTTTATCTCAATCTTACAGGCGGTTTTATTTCCGATCATTGCAGGTCTGATTGTCAAAATGTTTTTCAGAAAACAAGTGGCAAAAGCCGTACATGCCCTTCCGCTTGTTTCTGTCATTGGCATCGTTGCGATTGTCTCAGCTGTCGTCAGCGGCAATCGGGAAAATCTGCTTCAATCGGGGTTGCTCATTTTTTCAGTTGTTATCCTGCATAACGGTATCGGTTATTTACTTGGGTTTCTTTGTGCAAAGCTTTTAAAAATGGATTACCCGTCTCAAAAAGCGATCGCAATCGAAGTCGGCATGCAAAACTCCGGACTTGGGGCTGCACTTGCCACGGCTCATTTCTCACCGCTATCTGCCGTACCAAGCGCAATATTCAGTGTGTGGCATAACCTTTCAGGTTCTATGCTTGCAACATATTGGTCAAAAAAAGTGAAAAAGAAACAAGCTGGATCCAAAAGCACCAATCTATCACTTTAAATATGCATCAAAAAAGGTACATCACTTTATCGTGATGTACCCTTTTTTATTATCCTTCTAATAAAAGCTGTTCAGGATCTTCCAGTAATTTTTTGATTGTCACGAGGAAACCAACCGCTTCTTTACCGTCTACAATTCGGTGATCATAAGATAAAGCGATATACATCATCGGACGGTTTTCGAAACGCTCTTCATCAATGGCTACAGGGCGCAGCTGAATCTTATGCATGCCCAGTATACCGACTTGCGGGCTGTTTAAAATTGGAGTTGACATCAATGAACCGAAAGTCCCTCCGTTTGTAATCGTGAAGGAGCCTCCCTGAAGCTCGCTAAGGGTTAATTTATTGTTTCTTGCTTTTTTCGCAAGCTCGCCGATCTCTTTTTCGATTCCTGCAAATGTCAGGCGATCCGCATCCCGCACAACCGGAACGACAAGACCTTCATCAGCAGCAACAGCGATTCCGATATCATAGAATTTCTTAACGATCAACTCATCGCCCTGAATTTCCGCATTCAACAGCGGATATTTTTTCAATGCAGCCACGACCGCTTTCGTGAAGAAAGACATAAAGCCGAGCTTCACTTCGTTTTGCTCAAAGAATTGATCTTTGCGGCGTTTTCTGAGATTCATAACAGCCGTCATGTCCACTTCATTAAATGTAGTCAGCATCGCCGATGTTTGCTGCACCTCTACAAGGCGTTTTGCAATCGTTTGTCTGCGGCGTGACATTTTTTGCACTTCGACAGGTTTATCAAAGCTTTGCTGTGCTTTTGGAGCCTGAGGCTGCTGCTTTTGCTGAGGAGCCGGTTTTGATGCCGGTTTTTCGTACGCTTCGACATCCTGCTTGCGCACTCTTCCAAGCGGATCTCCAGTTGGAACTTGAGACAGGTCAATTCCTTTTTCTCTCGCCAGCTTACGGGCCGACGGAGAAGCGATCGTTCTTGATTTTGCTTCAGATTGTGCTTCCTCGCTCACCTCTTGTGCAGCTGGTTCAGCCTGTTTCTCTTCTTTTACGCTTTCCTTGCTTTCTGCTTTCTCTGTAGGAGCAGGGGCAGAACTTTCACCCGCGCCTTCTGAAATCGTACCGATAATTTCTCCGACCTGGACGGTATCACCCGAATCTTTCAATACCTCTTGAAGTACACCCGATTCTTCTGCTGTCAATTCAACATTCACTTTATCCGTTTCTAGTTCAAGCAGATATTCACCCTGTTCTACATAGTCACCAGGCTGCTTTAACCATTGGGCTATTGTTCCTTCTGAGATTGATTCTGCTAATTCAGGTACCTTAATTTCCGCCATTTTTTCATTTCCCCCTTAGTTTTTGCGAGTCAAGCTATCAGATACAATACGTTCCTGTTCTTTTTTATGAACTGTCGGATCTCCCTCTGCAGGGCTGGATCGTCTTCTGCGTCCAATATATTGAACGCTTACTCCCTCTGGTGCAATCTCTGTCAAATACGGGCTGATATAACCCCAAGCCCCCATGTTCTGCGGCTCTTCCTGCACCCAAACGATTTCTTTCAGGTTCGGAAGTTTTGCAAATAATTCTTTGACTCCTTTTGCCGGGAATGGATACAGCTGTTCGATTCTCGCAATGTGAACCCACTCTTTACCGTCTTCTAACTTATTAAAATGATCGCTAATGTCTATAGACACTTTACCGCTGGATAATACAAGTCTGGTTACTTTTTCATAGTCATGAGAAAGTCCCGACTGTTCATAAACAGGCTGGAAGCGGCTTTCGCTGAGCTCCTGCACTTCCGACACCGTATTTGGGTTGCGAAGAAGGCTCTTCGGCGTCATAATGACGAGCGGTCTGATTTCTTCACGAAGCAGCATTTTAGCCTGTCTTCTTAAAATATGGAAATACTGTGCTGCGCTTGTCAGGTTGGCAACCGTCCAGTTATTTTCCGCTGCAAGCTGCAGGAATCGCTCGATTCTTCCGCTTGAGTGCTCAGGCCCCTGTCCCTCGTAACCGTGCGGAAGCAGCATGACTAATCCGGATTTTTGGCCCCATTTCGCGCGTCCGGCAGAAATAAATTGGTCAAAATACACTTGAGCTGCGTTGGCAAAATCTCCGTACTGTGCTTCCCACAAAACAAGCGTTTCCGGTGAATGCACGTTATAGCCGTATTCAAAACCGAGAACCGATCCTTCAGACAGCGGGCTGTTATGAACAGCAAATGATGTGCTGCAGTCAGATAAGTGATGAAGCGGCACAAATTCTTTGCCCGTCTCACTGTCATGAAGCACAAGGTTTCTTTGGGCGAACGTTCCGCGCTCGGAATCCTGTCCTGTTAAACGAATCGGTGTTCCGTCTTTCAAAATTGAAGCAAACGCGAGTGATTCTGCCAAAGACCATTCCACTTTTCTATCATCATCGAACGCCTTGGCGCGTCTTTCTAAAATGCGTTTTAGCTTGCCGAAAACATTAAATGACTCCGGCCAGTTGATCAATTCGCCATTCAGCTTGCGGAGCACATCAAAATCAATCGAAGTGTCCACATCTGGGAAACCGTTTGATACAGGCTCTGGAAGTTCAATTTCACAGGCAGTGTGTTCCTTTTTAGACGGAACTTTCTGATATGCATCCTCAATGCGCTTCGTTACCGATTTTTCGATGTTTTGAACGACTTCCTCGGTAAGCACGCCTTCTTTTACCAGCTTTTCAGCGAAAATTTGTTTGACGGTCGGATGCTTTCTGACAGCATCATACAGCATTGGCTGAGTGGTTGACGGTTCATCCATTTCGTTGTGTCCATAGCGTCTGTACCCGATCAAATCAATCAGAAAATCCTTGTTGAATGTTTTTCGGTATTCGACCGCAAACTTAACAGCTGAAAGACAAGCTTCAGGATCGTCCGCATTCACGTGAACAATCGGAATTTCATAACCCTTGGCCAGGTCGCTGGCATATTTTGTCGATCTGGATTCAGCGCTTTCTGTTGTGAATCCGATCATGTTATTGGCGATAATATGAATCGCACCGCCTACTTGATACCCTTTTAAAGAGCTTAAATTCAATGTTTCAGCTACAATTCCTTCCCCAGGGAATGCAGCGTCTCCATGGATTAAAATGGCAAGCGATTTTGTTTCATCTTGTACCGGGTACCCGCTTTGTGTTCGCGTTTCCTGTGCTGCTCTTGTGCTGCCTTCAACAATCGGATTGATAAATTCCAAGTGGCTCGGGTTGTTCGCTAACGTAATGCGCGCTGATTTTGTTTCAGCGTCTTGAAGCTCCCGATTCGCCCCCAAATGGTATTTGACATCCCCTGTCCATCCGTAGCTGATCCCAATTGATCCCTCAGACGGGACAAGATCTTTATTCGGCGCATGCTGGAATTCAGAGAAGATGATTTCATACGGTTTGCCGAGCACATGTGCCAAGACATTCAGGCGTCCCCTGTGCGCCATCCCGATGTTGACACTTGTCGTGCCTGATTTGACAGATTGTGCAATAATGTCATCAAGCACTGGAACAAGAGCGTCCAGACCCTCAATGGAAAAGCGCTTCTGCCCGACGAATGTGCGGTGTAAAAACTGCTCAAATCCCTCTACTTCTGTCAGTCTTTCCAGCACAGCCGACAGCTTTTCAGCTGAGTTCTTCTGGAACAGCTCGCCAGATTCAATCTTTCTTGTCAGCCACTCGCGCTCTTTGAAGTCATGCACATGGTCAAATTCAAAAGAGATGGTTCTTTTATACGTATTTCGTAAATACTGAATGGCTTCTAAACCGTTCGTAATGTTTTTAGGAGCGTCTTTGCAGATGACAGACGCAGGTATTGCTTTTATTTCCTCTTCTGTTAGCCCGTAATCGGATAATGGAAAAAGTTCGCTCTTTTTCTCATCCTTTCTGAGCGGATTGACGGAAGCGTTCAAATGGCCATAGGTTCGGATATCTTCTGCAAGTCTGACTGCGGATGCGATCTTTTGAATCAGATCGGCTGTAACACGTCCCTTTTCTTTTGTTCCCGAGGCCTCTTTTATATCGCTTGGCGGAGCACCGAGCTCGTCGAACATTTCCTTCAAATCCGGGTCAATGCTGTTCGGATCCTGGGTATACTGATCGTAAAGCTCCAGCGCATAGCCGAGGTTCGGACCGTAAAAATCTTCCCAATTCATTCGTTGTTTCATACTATTTTGAAACATTTGAATATTACCCCCAACTTAAATAATCAAGTGATTGATTCACTATCTTGAAATAACTTTCGAACGCTGTGTCCAAAATTATGTAATAAAAACGCTTCCAACGATATTTTACCACTGTTTGCAATTTGATTCTACCTTGATTGTTCACAAAATAGTAAAAAACCTTTATAAAAAACAAAAAATTTAATCATTCGAAAAAACAAACGCCAAAAAGCATAGGATTAAGGGCTATCCTATGCTTTTATGAAGCAGTTTTTTCAGCAGCGGATACAAAACATCCGGTAGCTGATCAACATCCGGGACAAATATACTGAATTTTCCGTACATATCCTGGATCGTCTTCATTTGCGATTCTTCTATTTCTGAGTTGGAGAGAAAAACATTTATCACTTCTATTCCTCTTTTTCGGGCTTCGATAACCGCCTCACTTGTATCGACGATCCCATTTTGTTCGTAGCCAAATGCGGCCGGCTCTCCATCTGAGAAAACAATTAAGAACTTTTGCGCCTCGCTGCGATGCAGCATTTTTTTCGTCATCTGCCTAATTGCGTACCCGTCACGGTTATCTTCTTCTGGCTCAAGCTGCATAATGGCCGGTCCAGAATCTTGTCTTAATGATGATTGGAAGGGAATAACCGTATTGAAATAGTTTGGCTGGCTTGTTTCGGTTGCATCATTTGTGTCCTCCCAGAAACCGACAATCTGATGCGGAACCGCTACCGATTTCAGCGCTTCGTGAAACAGCACGATTCCTCGTTTTGTTTCGTCCATTTTGTCGAACATGCTGGCGGAACAATCGACCAGCAATGTAAAAACTGCGTCAATTTCTGAAGACGGTTCTTGCTTTTTGTAGAACAGGCGCGGATTTCGCTCAGTGAAGTAACGAAGAAGCTTATTGTTCAGTCTCCCGGCATGAAGATCTGTTCTCGGCAATGTTTTTTTATGTTCAAGTGTTTTTTGAATCATTTGTTTCAAACGCTTTTGATACGATTCAATCGTTTTTGCCTGCTGTTTATAAGAAAGCTCTTCTTCACTGGTTGCCGGCTGCGGTTCTTTATAAATTGGAAATGCATATTTATTTTCTTTGCCGTCAGCCGTACCCGCTCCGTTCGGCTGGTCTTTTTGGGACTCCAGCGCTTCCAGCTTGGAATAGTCTTTCCGTTTCGTTTGTCTGGCTGATCCTTGAACAGAGCCAAGGGCCTGATCTCCATCGTCGCCTTCCCTTGAAGCATCTTTTCCTAAATCTGATTTTGCGCCGTGTTCAATATCAAATTGAAGGAAGCTTTTAGACGGTGCTTCTGTTTCCCGGTGCCATGTCGGCATTTCTTCTTCATGGATATCCTCATCACCGTCTGATTTTTTTGGAAGCGTGATGTCATCACTCAGCTTCGGCGCTTTTTTCTCCTCTTCAAATAACGGCTGTTCTGCAGCTTTTGCGTAGTCAAGCTCAGGCAAGAAGAAGTAGGTGTTCAACATGTCTTTATCGAGCACCTCTTCAAGCCCATCCATGAGGTCCTCAACAATTTTCAGAACCTGCCGTGTCGAATCTGCTTCATACACACGCAAGAGCTGCTGCTCAATAAACGGGCGCATCAAATCGATATCTTCACGCATGGACGGAAGGGTCTCAAGCGGCGATTCCGCTGTGAGCTTGACATAGATCGCGCAAAAGAGCGCATCGGTAAAAATGCTTCGTTCCAAATTTAAGGTCAGCTGGGTTGAGAAATGTTTTCTGTACATGTCTTTTCGCTTCGCAAATACATGTTTCGTACCCGGGCGCTCACGTTTGATGCATTCTTCGATCCTAATGTCTTCAAGCAGCATAAAGAGCTGCTTGGCAAAACTTTTAAACGTAAGATGGCGATGGATATCATTCAAAAAGTTCGCAAACTCATGCAGCGAGCTATATCTTGTTCCGATTGAACGCAGGTAGACGTCGCTTTTCAGACCCGCTTCCATGTCCTCAGCTGCCCTGTCTTTCCAAAAGTGGCTCATATAGATTTTCTTTTCAAATGGATTGTAATAGGACTGAACGCCGTACTCCACTTCTACCGCTTCACTCTTGGTGAGTGTTTTGGCCAAATCAGTCAGCATCATAAATAAAAATGAATCAATTGTGCTGTCGTTAAATTTGATAAATTTCATCGCAGCCTCCTCATTCAAACAGAGTTTCTGCAATATTTCGAACGGCCGCTTTTTCCCGATCATCATCAAGCTTTTCTACAATTCCCCGCTCAATGGCACGACGCGGCGGAATATAAGCAGCTAAATCACATGTATCGATTAAAGCTCTGATGGATGCCGCTTCTTCAGACACCTGTCCGTTATTGGCCTGAACGATCAAGTCAGAGGAAAGCGTGATAAATCTGTCAATCATTTTCTCATCTTTCAGGGCTGACTGAGACATGAGAACTTGTTTCAGCAGCTCGCCTTTAATATAAGGCACATCAATGATGACAAAACGGTTTTTCAACGCTTCATTCAGAGGAACAGTTCCGACATAGCCTTCATTGATGGCTGCAATGACTCCGAAACCGCCTTTAGCCCGAATGACCTCGCCTGTAAACGGATTTGTCATCATTTTTCTGTAATCTAATACACCGTTTAAAATAGGCAGTGTTTCCGGCTTCGCCATATTGATTTCATCTATATAAAGAAAATGGCCTTCCTTCATTGCCTTTGTAACAGGTCCTGAAACAAACTCGATTGTTGCCTGGCCAGATTGATTTTCAATCGTTTTATAACCGACCAATGCCTCAGCGTCCAAGTCGACTGAACAGTTGACGCTGTGCATCGGTTTATGAAAATAGCTGGACAATGTTTCTGCCAGCTTTGTTTTTCCTGAACCTGTAGGCCCTTTCAGCAGGACATTTTTCCCCATGGCTAATGCAATAATGGCGTCAAATAAAATGGCTTCATCCTCCGCCTCATAGCCTGATGTTCCTATAAGCGATTGAAACTCTGGGGAAATAGGCTGCTCTTTATATGATAAAAGCTTTTGTTGTATATCTTCCGGCAATGTTAAGTGCTGTAGTTGAGTTGTCATAGACAGATTCCCTTTCCTATTCATATTCCATTAACGAGTATACTAAAAAAGCCCCTGTATGCTCAATACAAAAGGGCTTGGATGATATTACTGCTTCTCGTTATTTCCCAATAGGGCTCCGCAGACAATACGCGCACCGGAATTGCCGCTTGGGTTTGTCAGATAATCGTCCGCTTGTTCATGAATAATAAATGCACTTCCGTCCTCATCGAGAATATTTAGTTTACTTCCTTTTTTCAGTGAAGTGTCAGGCGCATTCATTATGACATCTACCTTTCCATCAGCACCGACTTCAAGGTTCGGCAGATCTCCGGCGTGATGCCCCATCGGATTATTGAAGCCGTGTTCTTTGTTCAGCGGATTAAAGGGACCGCCCGCTGATTCAAAATCCGGCCTGACACAAGAACCTTTCTCATAAATATGAAAACCGAGAGAAGCACCTGGACGCAGGCTGTTTGCGGAAATATGAATATCGAGGCCTTCATCGTCTGATTCTTTGATCTCTATAAAACCGACTGCTCTCCCTTCACGATTGACCAGCTGGACATGATGACCAAACGCTGACGTTTCAACCACTTTTTTTTCCGGCACCCGGTTAGGAGGGTCTGGAGGTTTTTTTTGTCCGCATCCGGCAACTCCCAGTGCCGTCAGCATCATCAACAGCAAGAGACGGTGCATACTGTCTCCCCCTTGTTTTTTCTAACAGTGTGGTCAATCATTGTCTGGTATAAACAAAAAAGCCTATAAAAGGCTTTTTGTCATACTCATTTTTAAAAATAACTTCTTGCGCCCAAGTACCGCTGTTTCCAATAAGAATTGCTGAGATTGGAAATGTCGACGCCCGATGAGCTTGCATGAATAAAGTCACCGCCGCCTAGATAAATCCCCATGTGAGATGGGCCGGATTTATAAGTGGTAAAGAAGACAAAGTCTCCGACTGACGGCTGGCTGACCTTCTGCATGACATTCCAATATCCTGCCGTACTCAATCTTGATATAGATGATACATTATTAATAAGGTAATAAATGAAGCCGCTGCAATCAAAACCGGCAGGCGTGTTTCCGCCCCATCGGTAAGGCACTCCGACATATTTTTTCGCTTCCGTTATCATTCTGTCAATCTTCGAGCCTATTTGAATGTTTGACCCTGAGTTATCTTTTGGCTTTGTTGGCTTTGTCGGATTTGAAGGATTAGATTTTGATGCTCCCGAAATAGTCAGAACCTGCCCGATTTGCAGCACATCAGATGATAAATTATTCTTATCACGGATGCTTTGGACAGTGACTCCGAGCCGATTTGCAATTTTCCACAGCGAATCGCCTGCTTTTACCTTGTACGTCGTTGTTTTTGAGGGATTGGAGTTTGACGGCTTTTTTGAACCGCTGTTTCCGCTCTTCGGTGAGCTGCTTCCTTTTATTTTGAGCACCTGTTTAGGGTAAAGTGTATCTGATGTTAAGCCATTTAAGGTTTTTAATTCAGCTACAGTCATATTTAAGCTGTTTGCGATTTTCCACAGTGAGTCACCAAGCTTGACCGTATATGTACTTTTTGAAGAACCTAAAGAATTGGAACCGCTGTTTTTCTTTGATCCATTTGATCCGCTTGAACTGCTTGTCCCTTTGATCTTAAGCTTTTGCCCCGGACGAATCAGGTCACTGCTCAGGCTGTTTAAGCTTTTAAGCTCAGAAACACTCATTTTATGATTTTTAGCAATCATCCATAGGGAATCACCATATGCAACTGTGTATGTTGATGTTTTGCTTGAATTAGATGGGGATGTCGTGCTTTTTTTGCTGCTTTCAGGAACCTTAAGACTTTGTCCGACATAAAGCACCGTTGATTTCAATTTGTTTTCGGATTTCAGAGCTGATATTGTCGTATCATACTGGCGGGAAAGTTTCCAAAGAGAGTCACCGCTTTTTACTTTTATCGTTTTTGCTTCCGCGGGTGCTGCGGCCATCGACGACCCAACAACTGCAGAAACAGCCAAGCCGGCTACAATCTTCTTTTTCATTCATTCAACCTCCTAAACTGTTTTTTTGCAAAAACAGCTAGTATTTTGTTTCCAAAAATGGCACACAACTGTTTTATCGTCAATTTTTCAGCAAGTTAAACCCTTTTCAAACATTTGGCGCAGCATTTTCAGCATCGTTCGACCTTTAAACCTTCAAATAAACATCTAACATTTTACATAAGCACGATATGTTTTTCGAAAGTCTAAGGAACTATTTAAGCGAGGGTAAAAATGATGGTTTTCTATTGATGAACGAAGCAGTTTCTCCTCCTTTCTTGTCTATTTTTCTAATCAATTCTCTATCGGCGTGTCAAATCCCTCTTATGAAATGGCAAAAAGCCTGTTCTTTCGATAAGAACAGGCTTTTACACTATGCGTTTGCTGATTGAGTTTTTTGTTTTACAGCTTCAAGAATGCTATCGGCCGCTTTTTTAGAGCCGCCTGCCGCTTTCAGTGATTGTCCAATTTCTTTTGCCTTTTCAGCATACGAACGATTATTCATTACATCTTGTATCGTCTCTTTCAGAAGGCTTTCAGATAATTCTTCTTTTTTTAACACTTTTCCTGCGCCGACTTTTTCCACCTGATCTGCGACAACAAATTGGTCGCCTCCCATCGGAATGACAACGAGCGGGGTTTCAAAATACAAACCTTCACTTGTGCTGTTCATTCCGCCGTGTGTCACAAATAAGCTGGCTCTTTTCAAGATCTCAAGCTGAGGGACATACGGGCGTACAATGAAATTCTCCGGAATGTCGTTTAACTCACTTGTTTTAATATGCTTGCCGATAGAAAGCACAACTTTACCGTCAAAGTCCTTACAAACTTCAAGGCATTGATTAAAAAACTGCTTTTGATTATTAAAAATGGTTCCCATTGAAATAAACAGCACGTTTTCATTGTCAATCTGATCAAATGGGAAATCATTGTTTCCGGCTCTTTCTGTAATGGAAGGACCGACAAATACATATCGCTCGCCAAATTGCTCAGCCAGTGGCTGAAATCCCCTTGATGTAAAGACGATTGTCAAGTCACCATCAGCTAAAAAAACATCAAATGGCTTCTTGATCTCTGCTTGAAAATCAGCATTTAACGTTTCTGCAAGCTGCTGGTATGATTCATAATGAGGCGAATCTTCTAGTGATCCTTTCATGTAAGCTCCCATCATTTCCTTCGCAAATTCCTCATTCATCGCAAAGGTTGTACACAATGAAAATCTTGGCAGCTTCAGCATGTTGGCAATGACTTTACCCGCGAGAAGATGGTGATCATATATGACATAATCATACGATTCATGTTTGACTTCCTCATAAATATGAGTCGCGATATCCTTACAGGCTTTCAAAAAAGCGCAGAGCATTTCTGTGAAATCTCTTTCTTCATCGCCGGTTGCGTTTTTCCCGAAGTAATCTCCTCTGAAATCATGATACTCACGAAACTCAATATCAAGAGCTGTGATTTTTTCTTTATATTCCTTCACTGCGTAGTACGTAATGTTTTCTCCCCGGGATTTCAGCTCCTTCATCACACCGATAGAGGGATTAATATGCCCTTCACCGGGGAAACCGATCATTAATACATTTGCCATGCGGCAGCACCCTTCCTTTGAAAATTTATATAATATTTTATACGGTACTATAAATACATAAACAGGTAAAGTATTTCACTTGATTAATATTCATCACATATAACTTTTCTACCAGTTTATATTCCCTGTCTTCAAGACAAAAAGCATTCAGCTAGAAGCGAATGCTTTAATAAAGATACGAATTCAGTCATTTTGTCTCATGATAGGATTCTTAATCAGGCCCTTTTTATTATTTTTACGTTCTTGGTGAAATTAACGGATATAATACACCGTCTTTGGCAAACGACATCTTCCCTGTTTCCTCTGAAACCACGAGCACCAGTGCATCCGTATAGCCCGACATACCGAGAGCCGCCCGGTGCCGGGTTCCCAAATGGATATCCACTTCCTTCGTCGTCAGCGGGAGCACATTGGCTGCTGACACGAGTTTGTTTTCCCTCACTAATAAAGCGCCGTCATGAAGAGGGTTTCCGGGAAAAAAGATGCTTTCAATTAATGAAGAGCTGATCTCGGCGTGTAGGGAGGTGCCTTTTTGAATAAAATGTTCAACCGGGTCTGCTCTTTCAATCACAATTAAAGCTCCATGCTTATGTTCCGATAAGGCTTTAATCGCCTTGGCCAGCTCAATAAATGCCGGCGTAAATTCCTCAATGTATGATTGCAAATAAAAGGAGGATGCAATCCCCTGCATGTCCTGAAAAATGTGCCCTAATTCATCTAATTCACAAAGGAGACACTGGTCTTTTTCGTGAAGCGTTTTCAAGATTAGAGATGCATCACCTAATATTTGCTCTAGGTACACCTGTATTTTCTCCTTGAACGCATTTTCTGATATCTGCTCATAGCGCATAATCTTCATCTCCTGTTCAAATTTCCAACTTTTCACGAATGCTTATCTTATTGATGCACATTCTATTGGTAAAGGAGGGATGTAAAGAATGGAAATCGAAAGAATCATTCAGTATATTTGCACCTTTTTAGGCGTGATTTCGCTTTCTTTTATTTATGCCCAAATGTTTAGAAAAACGAAACCAACAAAAAAAGAATAGGCCCGGCGTTCATTGCTTTTTATACATAAAATGTTATAATTTCTCTCGTTATGAAAAAGAAACGGAGATCAATGTATGAAAGAAACTCAAAACGCCCGGGAAAAAATCAAACAGCTCTTGCACATTTTAATACCGATATTCATTACCCAAGCGGGGCTTTCTCTAATGACTTTTCTAGATACGGTGATGTCAGGGAAAGTCAGCCCCGCTGATTTAGCGGGTGTCGCGATTGGCTCAAGCCTTTGGACCCCTGTTTACACAGGACTTGCAGGTATATTAATGGCGGTCACCCCGATTGTCGCTCAGTTATTAGGCGCAGAGAAAAAACAGAAGATTCCCTTTACTGTTTTACAGGCTGTATACGTGGCCGCGCTTCTTAGCATCGCCGTTTTAGTGATTGGATATGCTGCAGTTGACCTTATTCTTGGCCGATTGAACCTTGATATTCACGTGCATCAGATTGCTAAACACTTTTTAGGCTTTTTATCACTGGGAATTTTCCCTTTATTTGTTTACACCGTGTTAAGATCATTCATCGACTCATTAGGAAAAACGAGAGTCACCATGATGATTACACTCAGTTCTCTTCCAATAAATTTTGTATTGAATTATGTATTTATCTTCGGGAAGTTCGGAATGCCGGCACTTGGGGGTGTCGGCGCGGGGCTGGCATCCGCTTTAACTTATTGGTGTATCTGCATCATCAGTTTTTTCATTATTCATAAAAACGCACCGTTTTCTGAATACGGGATTTTCCTTACCTTGTATAAGTTCTCTTGGAAAGCATGCAAAAATTTGCTCAAAATCGGGCTGCCTATTGGGTTCGCCGTGTTTTTTGAAACGAGCATTTTCGCAGCTGTCACGCTTCTCATGAGCCATTTTCATACAGTGACCATCGCGTCCCACCAGGCAGCCATGAATTTTGCGTCTCTTTTATATATGCTGCCGCTCAGCGTGTCCATGGCTCTAACAATTGTTGTCGGGTTTGAAGCGGGTGCAGCCCGTTTTAAGGATGCACGCTCATATAGCTTAATCGGCATCATGATGGCGATCGGCTTTTCTTTGTTCACTGCCGCCTGTATCCTTTTATTCAGAGAGCAAATTGCGGGCATGTACACTTCTGACCCCGATGTGCTCCGGCTGACACAGCACTTTTTAATTTATGCGCTATTTTTTCAGCTTTCCGATGCTGTTGCCGCACCGATCCAGGGAGCACTCAGAGGGTACAAAGATGTGAACTATACGCTTGCGGCCGCTTTTGTCTCTTACTGGGTCATTGGCCTTCCGGTCGGTTATATGGTCGGTACGTTTACAAGCCTCGGTGCATTCGGCTATTGGATTGGATTAATAGCAGGACTCGCCGCCGGAGCAGTTGGGCTGTTTTTCAGGCTGGCAAAACTGCAAAAACGTTATTCGCAAAAACAACACTTTTAAAAGAGGTGATCAATCATGGCAAAAAACAAAAAATTATTCGAGTATCTTTCCCAGCATGCGGAAACCATCAGTTCAACGTGGTATGAAACAATCGAGGAGACTGATCCCAATTCCATTTATGCCTCAACAGATCCTGTTGTCATTCACAATTTAAAGAGCCAGAATCTTGCCTTTAACTATAAAATAAACCGTATTTTTATAGATGATGAGGACGTATACTTGCCTATACTGAAAGAATGGGCCTTTGAAGTCACACAGGATCAAGAGCATTTAAAAACTCCTATCCACTATATTATTCGGGAGTTTGTCAGAGTGAGAGATTTATATGTTTCCTATGTGAAAGAATTTGTCCATCTCAATCAGAATACTGTGAAAAGCGAAGAAGCCGAAGACCTGTATCACGCCCTTATAAAAGCGTTTGATCTTGTGATTCATATTTTTATAGAAGAAATGTACAAAAACACAAGCCTTCAGCTTCAGGCCCAAAAAGATATGATTACTGAATTGAGCGCTCCGGTCATCGTGCTGTTTCACAGCGTCGGACTGCTGCCTTTAATCGGAGATATTGATACAGTCCGCGCCAAGCTGATTATGGAAAACACACTGCATCAATGTGCGAAAAAAAAGGTGACACAACTGTATATTGATTTGTCAGGAGTAGCTGTGATTGATACGATGGTTGCCCATCAGCTGTTCAGTCTGATTGAGGCGCTTCGTTTAATCGGTGTTTCTTCAACTTTGTCTGGAATCCGTCCGGAAATCGCGCAAACAGCGGTTCAGCTAGGTTTGTCTTTCGAAGGTATTTCCTTGAGATCCACTCTCGCTTCAGCAATTGCATCGGACTTAAAATTAAAAAAGGTATAAGGCTTAAGGCCTTATACCTTTTTGATTAATCATTCCATTGATACGTCCAATATATTTCTTCTTCAAACCATGTTGCCATAACAGGTTCATTATTTTTCAATTTCTCTTCAAGCTCTCTGAGCATGCCTTCTGTTTGTGTGCGGTGAGCTCTTAACGCATTCATTTTAATATCAGCTACTTCTTTGATATCAAGCACGACATCAGCTTCGCCGAGAACCTCTTCTCTGTTGCGGGTAATGGCCATGCAGATTGTACGCGGACGGTCTTCTTTCTTTTTGCGATATAATGCACGGATAACCGCTTCCCCGCATGCATCATGGTCAGGGTGCACACCGTGTCCGGGATAAAATGTGACAATTAAACTTGGTTTTACATCATCTATGATCTCTTCCATGATATCAGCTAAATACTCATCGTCTTCAAATTCGAGCGTTTTGTCACGGAGTCCAAGCATACGAAGGTCATTGATATCCATTTCTTTGCAAGCATTGATGAGCTCTTGTTTTCTTAGCAGCGGCAACGTTTCCCGATTCGCGAAAAATGGATCGCCCATATTTCTGCCCATTTCACCTAAAGTGGCGCAGGCATACGTAACGGGAATGTCTTTTTTTCTGTTTAAGGCAATGAGGCCTGCCACTCCATATGATTCATCATCAGGGTGAGGCAGGATTACTAGTACATGTTCTTTCATTATTATTCACCCTTTTCTTTAAACTGTGAACGGTTTTTCGCTGATTTGCAGAGAAATAGCCAGTTTACCGCCCGGCAGGTGTCCCGCCATTAATAAACGGTTTTCTTCATCTACCGTGTATTCAGTCAAGCCTTCAGCATAAATCCAGCCTTCTTCTGTTTTCAAGCCAACGCGGTAAGGCCCGTTGCCTTTGATTTTTGCCTGATGATAAGTAACTTTTGCATTGCGAATATACGCAACAACCGTCATGTTCTTTTCATTTAAGTGCGCTGAATAAGAACCTGTGGTGGTTTCTAAATGGATATATACAGGGCGGTCCGCATATCGTTCTAAAGATGCTTGCACATCTTCTTTTATGATCGCTTTCATGATTGCTCCCCTCTTTCTTCTTTTAAATACTCTGCACGTTCTGTATGTAATTTGACCAGCTGATATTTCACAGCCGGTTCGAGCTGTGAATTCACAACGCGCTGAATCGCGGCAAAATATTTTTCCAGCATCGGTTTTCGGAGTCTTGGATGTGTTCGTTTATCCAAGAGCTCAAGATCAATCGCCTCTGCTACCGCTTCTGCGTCATCATGTGCGAGAGATCGGTTATTCCAAAGTGAAGCATAGGCTTTCACTATCTCTTTATCATTGTCCATCGTCTTGCTCCTTTATGTCTTACATACATGAAATGATTATACATAATATATGCATCAGCTGAAAAGCCAAAGGCCTCAATGGCTTTTTGACGCCCGTTTCCACTTCACTTGTGAAAACGTAAACAAGATCAGCGCAGCCCATATACAGCTGAATGTAAAAGCCTTCGAGCTTGAAAATGGCTCATGGTAAACAAACAGCCCGATCAGAAGGGTAATGGTCGGCGCAATATATTGTAAGATACCGACTTGATACAGTGGCAGCCGTTTCGCTCCTTCCGCAAACAATAAGAGCGGCAAAGCCGTAAACACACCGGCCAAAAAGAGAAGCAGCCACGTCCCTCCGCTTTCTGCACCCGCTGGCTGAATATGTCCGCTGAACAGCAAATACCCCAATGCAATGGGCATAATCATGAATGTTTCCAGCGTTAAGCCGATGGCGCTCGGCAGGCTTGTTCTTTTTTTGCTTAACCCGTACAGCCCAAAGCTGAATGCAAGCAGAAGCGCAACATAAGGAATGGAGCCGTATTGGAACGCCGAGATGATGACACCGGCTGCCGCAATCGAAACGGCCACTAATTGCAGGCGATTCAGTTTTTCCTTTAAAAATAAAATCCCAAGGAGCACTGATACAAGCGGATTAATGTAATAGCCAAGACTAGCCTCAAGCAAAAAGCCATGGTTGACAGCCCATATGTATACAAACCAGTTGATCGAAATCAGGATAGAAGCAAGAAATAAAGAGAGGATCCCTCCGTTCTTTTTCAAAGAGCACAGTTCCTGCCATCCTAATTTCCATTGCCGCAAGAAAAAAAGTACGATACACATAAAAACAAAAGACCATATAATACGATGAGCCAAAATATCAAGAGCCGGCAGCTGTTCGAGAAGCTTCCAATAGAGCGGAAACAGGCCCCACATGATAAAGGAAACGGCTGTGTAAATAACGCCTTTTTTTGTTTCTGAATATTGCATTTATATCCCTGCCTTTCTTTAGAGCATCTTATATTATATCACGTGAAAGATCTGGCGGGCATATACTATTTTGTCCGTGAAGAAAGGATGTGAAGACAATGTTTGAGTGGAACAAGTACTTTCCTTTCCACAATCAATTTTCTAAAGAAGCATTAAAAAAAGCTGATCCGAAAGAAGTTGAAACGTATGTCAATCGTGTGATGGAAAGTGTGTTCGGCAGTGATTATGCGGCTCAATTTCCTTTCCGCGATCCTCTCCCCCAAAAAGAACAGCCCGCCAAACCTGATGCAAAACCTGATGTCAAACCTGATATTGATATATTCGAAACTGCAGACCATGTGTTTGTAAAGGTGCCAATCAGCGAAGAATGGCTGGAACAAGTGAGAATCAAACACACATCTCACGAATTATGGTTGGAAAACTTCCCAAGAGCAGATCATCCGAAAAAAGTAAATCTTCCTTGTTTAGTCAAACGCAAAGGAACAAAAGCCGTCTATAAGGATGGCCTTCTGGAAGTCATGTTTCAAAAACAGCAAGACTACAATATGTCCGAGGTAGAAATCATCCGATAAAAAACGGCCTGCAATCGATGCAGGCCGTTTTTATTAATAGAAGCCGGGATATCCCCCGTATGGCACGCCGGCACCAAAACCGTACGGTCCGCCTCCGTATCCATAAGGGCCAGGAGGATAGGCATAGGGACGAGAATAGTTAAACAGCGCACTCCCGAGAAAACCGCCTAATAAACCGCCGACTAGAGGAGCGCCAAACAAAAAAGGACTACGCGCCGGATATCCGGCTGGACCTGGGATTCCGCGTAAATACGAATGATGAGGGTACATGATTTTTTCCTCCTTTATGTCTGCCTATACGTAAAGTATTCAGTAAGGAAGAAAAACGATTGGGCTACGGACTGTCTATGATTGTTACATCACAAGCCCTGCCAATAACACACAGCCGAGCCCTGTAACCGAAAGAACTGTTGTAAGCAGCGTCCAGGTTTGAAATGTTTCTTTCATGCTCAAGCCGAAAAATTCCTTTACCATCCAAAATCCTGCATCATTTACATGACACGCAATGACACTGCCGGCTCCTGTTGCAAGCACCATTAACGCGGGGTTTACACTGCCAGCCTCCATAAGCGGAGCTGCCATTCCCGCTGTGGTAAGCGCAGCCACGGTAGCAGAGCCTAGACACAGACGCAGAACCGCGGCGATGGTCCATGCAACGAATAGCGGCGACATGTTTGTTTGGCGGAAAAAATCAGCGACATAATCGCCGACCCCGCCGTCAATCAGCACCTGTTTAAACGCTCCTCCCCCTCCTATGATGAGCAGCATCATCGCAATTTGCGAAATTGATTCTGAAATAGATCTGCTGATTTCCTGCATAGATATTTTACGGGCATATCCCATCGTATAGAGTGCAAGCAACAGCGAAATGAGCATTGCCGTTCCCGGAGTGCCGATAAATTCTATAATGTCTTTTCCTTTTGAATGTTCATTCAATAATAAAGAAAAAACTGTTGCCATTGCCATAAAGATAACCGGGAATAAAGACGTGACAGCACTGATCGCAAAGCCCGGTGTTTCATCCAGCTGAAATTCTTTCCTTGGTCCTAACCCCGATAAGTTTCCATGCTTTTGATACGCACCAGGAAAACGTTTCATCGCAAATTTATTAAATAAAGGCCCGGCAATCACAGTTGTCGGAACAGCGATGATGATTCCAAAAAGCAGCACCTGGCCAATATGAGCACCGTATGCAACTGAGATAGCAGTTGGAGCAGGATGCGGGGGCAAAAATCCGTGAGTAACATTTAAGGCGGCGGCCATCGGGATTCCCAGATACAGAAAAGGCATTTTTAATTCTTTAGCAATCGCGTAAACAATCGGTATCAACAGAACAAGACCCACTTCAAAAAACAGCGCAATACCGATGATAAAAGAGGCAACTACAACCGCCGCCTGTATTCGTTTCCTCCCGAATTTGTCAATCAGCGTAATGGCAATCCGGTAGCCGCCCCCAGCATCAGAGACAAGCCTCCCAAGCATCGCGCCAAGTCCAAACACTAAAGCTAAATGCCCCAGCTGCCCGCCAATTCCAGTCTCAATTGAAAGAACAATTTTATTGATATCCATTCCAAGTCCGATGGCTACTAAAAATGAAACGACAATCAGTGAGACAAAGGTATTTAATTTTACTTTAATAATGAGAAATAACAGAATCAGCACTCCGACAGCTACAATTAAAATCGGCATGGAAACCCCTCCAAAAGTGTTTTATATGATTCTCGCGACATTGTTTCGGCGCTTTTCATGCCTAGATGAATAGAAAACGCTTTCATTTATAAATAACAACGTCTTGGTTATATGATTGTTATCTTTTGATCAACTAATATGTTCATACTAATCTCCTAATCAATGACTGTCAATCGTTTTTATGAGCTTGTCTCGATTATCTACCGCCTAACCTATGATTCATTAGTTATATATTGATTAACTTTTGGTTATATGTTATGTTTTTTAAAGTTGACTGCAAATCATTATATCTCTCCATTGTCTGAAAGCAAACGAGACAATATGAGAACAGACGGATAACAACTTCACAAGAGGAGGAGTACACATGCCATTATTGCGTTTTGATGTAATTGAAGGCCGTGACGAAAAATCGCTGCAATTGTTATTAGATACTGCTCACCAAGCGATGGTTGAAGCGTTTGGTGTTCCGGAAAGAGACCGTTATCAAATTGTCCATCAGCATCCCGCAAACGAGCTTATAATCCAGGATACGGGATTAGGGTTTCAGAGAACCAAGGATATGGTCATCATTAGCATGACAAGCAAAGCAAGAACCGAAAGCCAAAAGGAAAAATTGTATGCTCTGCTTGCTGAAAGGCTAGAAGAAAAATGCGGAATTTCCCCTGAAGACCTCATGGTATCTATTACTGAGAATGGTGACGCAGACTGGAGTTTCGGTCTCGGTGAGGCGCAATTTTTGAATGGAAAACTATAAGATTTCGTCTCCCCACAAAAAAAAAGAGAGAGCTCCAAAGAAGCTCTCTCTTTTTTCATAAATGCGGAAGTCATCAGTATAGAAGCATCCAGCAATACGAAAAACCTGGATTTCCTTTTATATCCGGTTTAAATGCCAATTGGAAGCTGACTGGGTTTTGGCCGAAAATATAAAATTTTGTTGATTTGCATAATAAGATACATCATAATCCCCATTTACAATAGGTTGGATGTTATAGCTTATTGATCATTTCCTATTTTATATATCCCCTTCATATGCACATGACACTTTTGCCAATCCGGAAATATCAGTCTGACAAATATAAAAAGTCATGTAAACGGGTGTGAACCGTACTTACATGACTCACCATGGAAACAAAGGCTCTTTTTCAGACGCCGCTTTCCTTATTTCTCTTCTTCACACACTGTGTCACCAGGCTCGCAAAATTGATCGGCCCATGCCTGCATCTCTTGAAATACAGCTTGAAGCGCTGTTCCTTTTTCAGTCAGCGTGTAGATGACTTTGACCGGCGTTTCAGGGAGAACCTGCCGTTCGACAATCTCGTTTTGTTCAAGCTCCTTCAAGCGCTCTGCCAACATTTTTTGGCTGATCATCGGTATTGTTTCCGTTATCTCTTTAAACCGTTTCGGCCCATCCATTAGCACATGGATGATCAGACCGTTCCATCGTTTTCCCAGCAATGAGAATGCGGATTCCATTTTAGGGCACATCGTATTTCCCACAAGTCTTCATCCCTTCATCTATTGATTGACATGTATTCAATGATCCATTACAATAATCTTTCAAGTTACATTTAGTAAGCTTCTAACTTTTCTATTATCATACCACGTTTATCCGAAGGAGGAAACACTATGACGAATACTCTGGATGTTTTAAAAGCACGTGCATCTGTAAAGGAATATGATACAAATGCCCCGATCTCTAAGGAGGAGCTGACTGAGCTATTAGACCTTGCCACTAAAGCGCCTTCTGCTTGGAACCTTCAGCATTGGCATTTTACAGTATTCCACAGCGATGAATCAAAAGCGGAGCTTCTTCCTGTAGCGTATAATCAAAAACAAATCGTTGAGTCTTCTGCTGTTGTTGCCATTTTAGGCGATTTAAAGGCAAATGAAAACGGTGAAGAAGTTTATGCTGAATTAGCAAGCCAAGGCTATATTACGGATGAAATCAAACAAACATTGCTCGGCCAAATCAACGGTGCTTACCAAAGCGAGCAATTCGCACGTGATTCCGCTTTCTTAAATGCTTCTTTAGCTGCTATGCAGCTTATGATTGCCGCAAAAGCAAAAGGTTATGACACTTGCGCAATCGGCGGATTTAACAAAGAGCAGTTCCAAAAGCAATTTGATATCAGTGAGCGCTATGTTCCGGTTATGCTTATTTCAATCGGCAAAGCAGTGAAGCCTGCGCATCAAAGCAACCGTCTGCCGCTTTCAAAAGTATCAACTTGGCTGTAAGGATATGAAAAACCTTAGTCCGAAATCCGGACTAAGGTTTTTTTATACAATCGCCTCTTTGTACCATTCACGAGCCTGTTCAGCTTCATGCTGAGTCAGCTGATGGCCCCCGTCCTGCCAGAAAACGGAGGCTGATGCCCCGCTGTCACGCAAATAGCGGTAAAGCTCTTCTGATTCTTCCTTCGTGCAGAGAGGGTCGTATTTCCCGGCACCGATAAAAACAGGGAGCCCCGCCATATCAGGCAGCTCGACACCCCGAATCGGAACCATTGGATGATGCAGAATAGCCCCTTTTAACACATCTTTATAATGAAAAAGCAGGCTTGCCGCAATGTTTGCGCCATTTGAATATCCGACTGCAATCACTTTGCCGCGATCAAACTGATGCGTTTCTGCAGCCTCGTCGATAAAATCTTTCAATTCTCTTGTCCGCACCACAAGATCTTTTTCATCAAAAACTCCTTCACTCAGACGTTTGAAAAATCGCGGCATTCCATTTTCAAGCACCGATCCTCTGACACCAAGCAAATGAGCATTAGGGTCTATAAACCGCCCCAATGAAAGCAGATCGTGTTCATTACCGCCCGTGCCATGCAACAGCAAAAGTACGTTGTCAGATGTTCCTTTTTCATAAATATGCTTCATTATAAATTCCCCCTTTTAAAGTTCAGGTAAAACGTCTGTAATTTGTTGTCTATGTTTCTCCAGCCATTCAGGCAGTTTTAAGGAAGTCCCTAGCTCAGAAAACGTTTCATCTGTCATAAAGCCTGGTTCATCTGTGGCAATTTCAAATAAGATACCGCCTTTCTCCCTGAAATAAACTGATGTAAAGTATTCCCTGTCGAGAATTTCTGACGAAGGCAGATGGTTTTCAGCAATAATCGGCAGCCATTTCGCCTGTTCGTTTTTCTTTGTCCGAAACGCTACATGGTGTACCGTACCATATCCTCCGACTCCTCTTTTTTCAGGGTGTAAATGGACATCAATGACACCGCCGACGGCCGCTGAGGTTGCCAGTCTGACAATCTGGTCTTCTTCGGCCACTTTGGTGTATCCAAAGCTTTCCGTTAACAATTGTATGGTCGCCTGCGGGTCGTAGGAATATAGCAGCACACCTTTCATTCCCGTAATTGCTTCATTTGTTGTGATCCCGTCAGGCGTCCACTCGCTTTTGCCGCTTTTCGCATCCTCCATGATCGCCAGCGGAAGGTCTTCTGTATCATCAAAAATAAGACCTTTTTCACCAAACAACGTTTTTTCCTCTAGGCTCAGCCCGCTTTTCTCAAGACGCTCCTTCCAAAAAGACAGGGAGCCTGAGGGAACTGAAAAGTACACCCGGCCCGCTTGGCCTTTTCCTACCGTTCCCTGTCCGCTTCCTTGGAACGGAAAAAAGGTCATTATTGTACCGGGATCTCCGTTTTGATTCCCAAAGTAAAAATGATACGTTCCGGGATCATCAAAGTTTACTGTTTTTTTAACAAGCCTGAGCCCAAGCACTTCTGTATAAAATCGCAAGTTTTCTTGCGGATCTCTGGCGAATGCTGTGACATGGTGCAATCCTTCTGTTTTCATTTTCTCACTCCTATTTATCTCGGTTTCAAGATATTTATTATTTTAAACCTTTATTGAAAAGGATGCAAACCATGTGTTTTGATTAAATAATTGAAAAAATCATTTTTTTCTAATAATTATCTTGTGATCTTTTCTTACAACTGCTATTATAGTGAGCATTATCATGTTTCAGGAGGAAAGTAAATGGTTAAAAAAGCACTTATTGTTATTCTCATTCTTTTGCCATTCGTTCAGCTCACGCTTTTGCCGCTTGTGAATCGAATAGAACCGATTATGTTCGGCCTGCCGTTTTTCCACTTTTGGCTGCTGCTGTGGATTATTGTTACGCCGTTATGCTCGTTTGGCATTTATCAGATGCAAAAAAAAGATGGAGGACTTGAATAATGCAAGGGAATCTGACTGCACTTCTCATTACTGCTATTATTGTTTTAACCGTTGTCTGTATCGGCTTTCTCGCCGGAAGAGACAAATCCTCACGCACTTCTGTGGAAGAATGGTCTGTCGGCGGCAGACGCTTCGGCGGTCTTCTCGTCTGGTTTTTAGTAGGCGCTGACCTTTATACGGCCTATACTTTCTTAGGGTTGACCAGTACTGCTTTTACAGGCGGAAGTGTTGCATTTTTCGCCATTCCTTATTCTGTGTTGGCCTACTTTATCGCCTACTTCTTCTTGCCGAAACTTTGGAAAGTTGCGAAAATTCATAAATTAACAACACTCGCGGATTATGCCCGGGAACGTTTTAACAGTAAGCTTTTGGCAAGCCTCGTTGCCATCGTCGGGGTACTCATGCTTATTCCGTACATATGCCTTCAGCTGAGCGGCATTCAAGACACGCTTCAGGTTGCCGGCACTGGATATATTAACGTAAAATTCGTTGTGATCATTTCATTTATTCTTGTTGCTCTTTACACATTCTTCAGCGGGATTAAAGGGCCCACATATACAGCCATCATTAAGGACATTTTAGTATGGGTCATTATGCTGTTTATGGTGGTGTCCCTCCCTCTCATTCATTTTAACGGCTGGACACCGATGATTGACACGTTAGTGAAGGAAGCGCCGCAAATGCTGACGATACCTGCAGAAGGGCCAAAAGGCATCCCTTGGTTTATCACAGCATCTATTGTTTCCGCTCTGGCACTTTTTATGTGGGCGCATGCCGCTACAGGTGTTTTCACGGCGAAAAGCGCTGATGCAGTAAGAAAAAACAGCATGTTTTTGCCGCTTTACAATATTGTGTTAATATTGGTTATTTTTCTTGGCTTTATCGCCTTTCTTGTCCTGCCGGAAGATACAAATCCAAGGCTGGCGCTGCTGCATTTGATTCAAACATCTTACGGCGGCGTGGCACAAGGCTTTGCATATGCCACTATCGCTCTTGCTTCATTAATACCTTGTTCCATTATGGCAATCGGCGCATCGAATTTATTCGCCAACAACCTATACCGGGATTTGATTCATCCGAATGTGTCGCAAAACAAGCTGACACTCGTCACACGTTCAATGGTCTTTGTTGTCATCGGTCTTGCGCTTCTGTTTGGAATGCTGTTTCCGACTGCCTTAGTGACACTTCAGCTATTAGGTGTATCCGGTATGGTGCAAATCTTCCCTGCGATCGCTGTCAGCCTGTTCTGGAAAAACCAAACGAAAGAAGCAACGGTTATCGGATTATTAGCCGGCCTTGCGGTTACGTTTATTGTGTATATCACTCAATCCGCACATGGCATTTATGAAGGATTCTGGGGATTGGCCGCCAACATGATCACTGTGGTTATCCTGAATCCGCTGTTCGTTAAAAACGCGGGATCCAATCCTGTCATTGAAGGTTTATTTGGCAAAAAACAAGACGCTAATCCAAATCAAAAGGGCGCATAAAAAAACCATACGCGGCAGCCGCGTATGGTTTTTTTACATTTCTTTTTTCAGTGTTTCAATTGCCTTTTCCATTTGCGTATCATTATCAGACAGCTTCTTTTGAAGTTCTATCATTAATTTCGTTGTTGTATCGCCAGTCAGTATGCCTGTTTCTTTCAGCTCCTCTTTTTTCTGGAACTGTTTGACGACAGATACAAAATCCTGGTCATACGTACTGTTAACCTTTACCTTGTAACCAAGTGCTTTGAGCATTTTCTGAGCCACTTTAACGTTTGTGCCTGTATCACCTGATTTGTACGTTTTATCTGCGTCCAAATACGGCAGCTTCGCGTAATCAGGCAGCTCAGCTTTCACTTGAGGCTTGATGCCTTTTTTGTGAATCCATTCGCCGTCAGCAGTCAGCCATTTGGCAACTGTCAGTTTGACAGTAGAGCCATCATCATATTCTTTTGCCGTTTGTACTGTACCTTTGCCGAATGTCGTCTCGCCGATTAACGGTACGTTTGACGATTCATGAAGGGCAGCGGCCATAATTTCGGCTGCGCTTGCTGTACCGTCATTTACTAAAACGACGGTCGGCTTGGTCACTTTCCGTTCTTTTTCGGCCTTCATGACTTCTTTTGAACCGTTTTTGTATTCAACCTGCATGATGTTTTTCCCTTTATCAATGAACAGGTTGCTCATCGTAATCGCCTGTTCCATTAAGCCGCCCGGGTTGCCTCTCAAGTCTAAAATATAGCCTTTGGCGCCTTTTTTCTCTAAACTGTCAATCGCATCTGTCAGCTCTTTAGCTGTTGTTTCAGAGAAAGAAGTGATTTGAATTTCTCCGATGTTGTTGTCTTTCATCTCTGAATAGACAGTCTCTACAGGAATGGTATCACGCTTAATGGAAAGATCGATATTCCCCACTCCCGCTCTGTTCAGTTCAAGCTTCACCTTTGTGCCCTTTTTGCCTCGGATTAAAGCGACGGCTTCATTTACATTCATGCCTTTTACGCTTTTTCCATTTACCTTAATGATTTGGTCCCTCGGTTTGATACCGGCTTTTTCAGCAGGTGAACCTTTAATTGGGGATACAATAAGGATTTCTCCGTCTTTCTCCTCTACTTGGGCTCCGATTCCTTCAAAAGATGCTGAAATCGTCTCGTCGAATGATTTCGCTTGCTCTTGATCCATATATGTAGAATACGGATCATCCAGTGATTGAATCATTCCTTTAATTGCTCCGTCTACTAATTTGTCATCATCTGTTTTTTGGTAATAATCACTTTTGATTTGCTCATACGCTTTATTTAATTTGTCGAACTTGCTGTCTCCTGTGCTTGCTGATTTTTGGCCCAGGATACTGGAATTGCCCGTAATAAATAAAGTAAGCGCCGAAGCGACAACTGCAGTGATCAGCACAATAAAAAACAGTTTTAATTGCCGTTTCAATTAAACACCACCTTTTTCTTCTTACATTATTATCATGGACGAATTCTTATTCGTCAACTCGGAGCAGAAATGAAAGAGAAACGCCCTTCTTTTGCTTTTCATAAACCTATGTCTTTATACGACATATGATAAGGAAAAAGGAGGATTCGATATTGAGCCGATATTTAGAAATGCTGTCCTTATTCGGTGTCGCAGGGGCGCACCCAGGCGGGCTGGCTTTTTCAAAAGCGGTCTTGCAAAAGGCTGCGCCCTCCCCGGATCAGCCGATTCTTGATGCCGGATGCGGAACAGGGCAAACGGCGGCTTATTTAGGACATTTGCTGTATCCTGTAACAGTCGTTGATAAAGATCCTATTATGCTTGAGAAAGCGAAAAAAAGATTTGCGAATGAAGGGCTTGCCATCCCTGCATATCAGGCGGAGCTGGAACATCTCCCGTTTTCTTCTGAGTCCTTTTCCTGCGTCCTGTCAGAATCGGTCCTCAGTTTTTCACGCCTGACATCCTCTCTTCAAGAAATTTCAAGAGTTTTAAAACCCGGCGGGATGCTGATTGGTATCGAAGCTGCTTTAAAAAAACCGATGCCCCCTGCAGAAAAGAAGCAAATGATGGATTTTTACGGATTTACTTGCTTACATGAAGAAAGCGAATGGCATAAACTCCTAAGATCCTATGGCTTTCAAAAAACAGAAGCGATGACACTTCTTCCGGAAGACATGGAATTTGAACCAACCACAGAAATGGATTTATCGCAAACGATTGATCCCATCT
This sequence comes from Bacillus sp. LM 4-2, assembly GCF_000978495.1. Lineage (NCBI taxonomy): Bacteria > Bacillati > Bacillota > Bacilli > Caryophanales > Bacillaceae > Bacillus > Bacillus sp. LM 4-2. The sequence continues at coordinate 2,110,368 of NZ_CP011101.1, forward strand.
ATTACGATACGCTTCAAACACATTATCAGCTCATGCAGTTATATAGTGAGTACATGGGTCATTGTATTTTTATCGCGTACAAGTAAAACGGCGTATCGCCCCCTGTTTTCGTCCAACCTTTTTTTCCTATCTATCATATGCTGATAGAAAGTCAGGATAGGAGGGGAACAATATTGGAGAGATATTATCATCTTTGCAAAAACCATCAAGGTAAAGTCGTCAGAATTACAGAGAGAGGCGGGAGAGTTCACGTCGGCAGAATTACCCGTGTAACAAGAGACAGAGTTTTTATAGCTCCGACCGGCGGAGGGCCAAGAGGTTTCGGTTACGGATATTGGGGCGGTTATTGGGGATACGGAGCAGCTTACGGTATTTCCCTCGGTTTAATTACAGGGGTCGCTCTTGCTGGTTTATTCTTCTGGTAAGCATAGAACAAATGCTAGATTCACCAGACACAATGAAGCCCGCTTATCTAGTGTAAGCGGGCTTTTCATTTTAAATTTTCTTCACTTTTTCAAAGTACTCTTCAAGCGTTAAATCATTATCTTGGATGACCTTTGCGGCTTTTTTGCCTACATAGCGCAGATGCCATGGCTCATATTCATATTTCGTGATATCTTCTTTATTTTTCGGATAGCGAATGATAAAGCCATATTTATAAGCATTGTCCTGCACCCATTTCCCGTCTGCCGTGCTTCCGAACGCTTCATTTAGCTCAAAGCCATTGCTCCGGCTCGAAATGTCCATCGCGAGGCCTGTTTGGTGCTCGCTTTCACCCGGGTAAGCAACCGCTTCCTTTGCCTTCTTTTCCCCTTTTAGGCTTACTTCATTGTCAAAAATGACTTTCTGTCTGTCATACGAACGGTACCCTGAGACAGCTGCCAGTTCATAGCCTTCCTTTTTGGCAGCATCGAACATTGTTTTTAATGCGTCGGCCGCTTCTTTTCTGATGTAACGTTTTTGAATCTTTTCTTCAAAAGAAAACTCTACATCTGGTATGACAAGATCGCTAGGTTCATAGTTTCCGGGCAGTGCATATTGTTTATTGACAAGCGCGAGTATATTTTCTGGATTTTGAATGGTTTCCAGACCATCGACTTTTTTAATATCATTGAAATACTGGCTTTCCAATGAAAACTCACTGTTTTGAGTGTTTGATTTTTTGCTGTCAGCTGTTTTTTGTTCTGTTTGCTTTGTTTCTGCTGTGCTTTTCGTATCCTTTTGAGCATCTCCGTTCGACATGCTGCAGCCGGCTCCGACTATTGCCGTTACACTCAGAGCGGCAGCCAGTGAGAACCATTTACCGGACTTTTTCATATTACATTACCTTCCTTTTATCAATCGTTTCCGCATTCATAAAGAAGAGGCTGCCGGCACCCAGCACGCCTCTTGATATATTTTATTGTGATACGGAATGTAAAGCCACTTCTATCATATCATGAAATGTCGTTTGACGCTCTTCCGCTGTCGTTTCTTCTCCTGTTAATACGTGATCACTCACGGTGAGAATTGACAGGGCTTTTCTTCCGTGCTTCGCTGCTAATGTATACAATGCAGTTGTTTCCATTTCAACGCCAAGCACACCGTATTTTGCAAGTTTTTCAATTTGCGAATCGTCATTGTAGAACTGGTCAGCTGTAAATACGCTTCCTACAGTCACCGGCACACCTTTATCCTTTGCGACATCATAGGCATTTTTTAAAAGCTCGAAATCTGCGCAAGGCGCAAAATCAACGCTTCCGAAAGCAACTCTGTTCATTTGTGAATCAGTTGAGGAGGTCATCGCCAAAATGACGTCTCGCACTTTGACATCTTTACGAATAGCGCCGCAGGAACCGACTCTTATTAGATTTTGCACATCGTAGCTTTGAATTAATTCATTCACATAAATTGAAATAGACGGAACGCCCATTCCCGTGCCTTGTACTGAGATTTTTTTACCTTTATATGTACCCGTAAATCCATACATGCCTCTGACTTCATTGTAGCATTCTACATTTTCAAGATACGTTTCTGCAATAAATTTTGCTCTGAGAGGATCTCCCGGCAAAAGCACAGTATCCGCAATTTGTCCTTTTTCAGCACCTATATGTACACTCATCTCATATCCTCCTGTAAATCTAAATTATCATCCAGCCCGTCCATTTTACAACGAATGTCATGATGAAACAAACTTCAGCATTGATTATAAAGGAATATGTCGAAAAAAGAAATGTTCGAGGATCTGTTAGGCACTTCCTCAGAAAAACGGATAATCGGGGTGTTAATTTGAAAACCTAACCGCAGGAAGGAGGGGTAGGACATGGGTAAAAAACATCGTAACCGGATCACCGGCCAAAAAAAGAACAATCATATACCTGAAAAAGATATCATTGCAGCTGAAGAAGCACACGGGAAAGAATATTCTGCTGCCAAACGCAAGCCTTAAAACTGCAGAAAACTGCGGGTTTCCGCAGTTTTCTTTTCATTATGTCGTTTGTACAATCAGACGATTGATTTTCCTCCAGCCGGCGGGAAGCAGTTGATAATATGTTTTCCCTTTTCTGCCCTCGTCAATCAGGATCACGTCCCCTGTGGCCATGAATCTTGCATCATAATCACTCGGAACAGTGTCGAATACATTAAACAAAGAGAATGCTCTTTTCAGCACGTCTTGATGATCGCTCCCGTTCAGTTCAGTTCGATAGACGGCTCTGTAGCCCTTTTTTTCGCCAAACCGGGGTGTCTGAAATATTGTCACGTCATAGGAACAAGACTTCTTTTTAAACACGGATAACATCATCAAGATCCCCTCCCTCTTATTTCTTTAACATATTGGCGTTTTTGCTGTGTTTTCCTCTCTCTATTTTTGTCGAAACCGCTTAATCTTTTCGTCAAAACCTTTTACTAGGAAAAACAGAAGCAAGCCGAGGCTAAAGCCGCCTAACACATCCGTCACAAAATGAACCCCCAGATACACTCTGCTTATGCCGACTAAAACAGCAATTACACCGGCTATGATATATACCATTTTTTTATGCTTGGACAAAAACGGGAGGTGTTTCACTAAAAAGTAAGCAATAGCAGGATAGACACAAGCAGCATTCATGGAATGGCCGCTCGGAAAACTGAAGGATGATTCATGAACCAGCGGTGCAAAATCAGGCCTCACTCTTTCGATCCATTCTTTTAAGACTTTGTTTAACAGCCGATCTGTGCCGAATACTAAGAGCATCAACAGGCCGTCCCATGTTTTTCTGTAGAAAAACATGCCTGCTCCAATGATGACAATTAGAGGGAGCAGAAAAGAAGAAGCACCAAGATGCGTGATCCCCGTCATGACTTCATTAAGCCATGGCTGACGGATCAAAACAGCTGCCTTGCTTATTGCTTCATCTGCAGATTGAACAGCATTTGTATGAATGGCCGCAGCTAGAATGAGAAAGAAAAGAAACAAACTAACGGGCTTGTACAATTTAACCACCTCAATTTTCACAGAAGTCATAGAACACGAATAATAAAACCGGAGCTGACCGCTCCGGTTTTAAGCCTCACTCACCTTCATCCAGCTCTTCATCTATCATACATTTTTCTATCAAATAATCAAAGGTAATATCAGCGATTTCAAACAGCTCATCCTCACTCGGTATGTAGCCCCGTCTTGCAAGCTCTCTGTAAAAAAATTCAGCGATTTCTTCCGTATCAATCACAAGATCTATTTCTTTCATCTCCGTACCGCCTCCTTTTTTATGTTTTATGAAAAAACAGGCTGAATTATACCCGGTGTTCTAAACAATTCTTTCAGTCATATATTGAATAAAAAACGAGCCATGGGAGGCTGACGCTATGATTGCTAAAATGATGGAAGCACTGGACGGAGAAAGATTTGATATCATAATGGAAAAAACGCTCAAAGGAATGACGCGTGTGATGATTTGGGGCTGTCTGCCATATTTTTTATATGTCTTGATCCGTATGTTCACAAACTAACTGAAATGCTCTTTTAAACTTTCCAAAACAAACATCATCATGTCTTTATATTCTTCATCCTGAAACATTTCGTACAGTATTTTGTAGTCATTATAAATATCCAGAAGCTCATCAACAATTGACACAGCAAGGATGTGAAGGGTATCTTGATCTTCATCATCGCCTTCAAACTGAAGAAGAGCAGACGATGCGATATCTTCGCCGATCTCATGGCCAGTTTCTCCGACATAATGGACAAACAACAGCTGATGCACAAACTGGTCCATTTCATATTTTCTAAGCACCAGCGTGAGATCCTCTTCCTCCGTTTCAAGCCACTCTCCATCCTTTAAACGGGTCAGTTCATAAATGATATCTTCCCAGCCATCTTCTAAATATCTCCAAATTTCTGTTCTATGGCCGATAATGCGAAAGAGTTCTTTTCCATAATCTTTTACATAAACAACGTCCCCAATAAGGAATTCATACTCAATATCAAGCTTCTCCATGTCGACAATGACACCCTCATAATCTTTATAAAGCTGAATAGATGATTCAAAGTATAAAACTTCGTTATGATTGACTTCATAAAGATAGTGTTTATCAATTTGGTGCACTTTTGTGATGGTGCCGACTGTTCCATACATAATGACGACTACGATATCCCCTACTTGGAATTTCGGTTTATTTTGCTTCATGGTGTCTCCCCCTCGCCGCAACATTTCTCATACGCTATCGTATGCCGGGTGAAGCCAATTCGCATGGGCATGAAAACCAAAGGAAATATCCAATTATAGTATGGGGGACATAAAAAAATCCGCAGTGATCTGCGGATGAAACAGCTATTATCTGCCGTGCACTTCAGACTCGTATTGATCCCAAGCTTCATCAAACGTCGCCATCGTGTGAAGGTAATCAGCATTCAGCTCCAAATATGAACTGATTTCATGATAATCGGTAGATGTTTTTGGAAAGCTGTGATCCTCATACGCCTGATTGGCAAATTCACTGATGCTGTCCTTCGGCTTAGGGTGCCTGTATTTCAATAAATAGTGATAAAAGGATTTCATGGGTTTCCCCTCCTGGTGTCTGTCTTTTGTTGTTCTATTATACAGTTCAAGTGTAAAATTACAACAAAAGAATACTGAAACATGACTCAGGAGAAGTCAAAATAGTTGCGTTTCAAAATTCTTTCTGTCTCCATGAGCTGCTGATATGTCAGGCTTTCAGGCAGTTTTTTTGTTTGAATTAAAAGCAGCTGATCCTCAATCTCTTTAACCGTGTTTTCCTCTTGATAGGTCATACCGCAGGAAGAACATACCATGGCAGGGGTGTCTGTCAGTTCTATAGCCCTCGTTCCATCAGGGAGCTCCCAGTACACCGTGTTCCTGCCGGGCACCGCTTCGAGCTCGCCGCACCATTCGCATGTTTTCATGAAGAATCCCCTCCGCATTCAGTCTCTTTCTGTTTTTTCTGCTGCGCCAAAAATTTCTTTTCTTTGAGCTGATCTCTTTTCTCACGCCGATCTTTTAATGTTTCATGCTCCGGATTTGCGATGTATGCCTCTCTCCTTTTGATTCTGTCTACATTTTCAGGTGTAAACGAAACTTCTTTGTCAGCAAAAATGGCACTCAGCCCGATCGGCTCCTTTTTGTCAGCGGTTTCAGGGAAAACGGACTCAAAATAGGCGTCTGCCTGATTGGGGATATAATTCTCTGGTTCCGGATATGACGTAATCACACCTTCAAAATTTCTTAAGATCACTTTGTCAGGACTTTGTGACAGGACATAGTTTGGCTGCAGGGCGATTTTACCTCCTCCGCCTGGTGCGTCAACGACAAAGGTAGGAACCGCATAGCCTGAGGTATGACCTCTCAGCCCTTCAATGATCTCTAAACCTTTGGAAACAGGAGCTCTGAAATGCCCGATTCCTTCTGACAGATCACATTGGTAAATATAATAAGGACGGACTCTGATTTTTACCAAGTCATGCATGAGCTTTTTCATAATTGGAACCGAATCATTAATACCTGCTAATACGACAGCCTGATTTCCGACCGGCACTCCCGCGTTCACCAGCTTTTCACATGCCTCAACGGATTCTTCTGTCATTTCGATGCTTGTGTTAAAATGGGTGTTCAGCCAGACCGGATGATATTTTTTCAATATCTCGCACAGATGATCGGTAATGCGCTGCGGAAAGACAACGGGCGCTCTTGTTCCGATTCTGATGACTTCCAGATGCGGAATGCTGCGCAGCTCTTTTAAAATATATTCTAAAATTTGGTCGTTGATGAGCAGCCCATCACCGCCTGAAATTAAACAATCGCGGATTTCGGGTGTTTCCCGGATATAAGCAATTGCAGCATCAAGCTGTTTTTTAGGGACGCCCATTCCGATTTGTCCGGAAAAGCGCCTTCTTGTGCAGTAGCGGCAGTACATGGAACATTGATTCGTGACAAGAAACAGCACACGGTCGGGATAGCGGTGTGTCAGACCGGGTACCGGTGAATCTTCATCCTCATGAAGCGGGTCTTCCAGATCGTATTTTGTTTTGTGCATTTCTTCAGAAAGCGGCACAGACTGCATGCGTACCGGGCATCTCGGATTGTCGGGGTCCATTAAAGAAGCATAGTAAGGTGTAATATTTAAGGGGATCGTTTTGGTAGAAATTCTGACGCCTTCCTCTTCATCCTCGGTCAGATTAATGACTTTCTTTAAATCATCTAACGTTCTTACAGTGTGTGTCAGCTGCCAAAGCCAATCGTTCCATTTCTCTTCCGGAACGTCCTTCCATAACTCGATCTCCTTCCAATGCCGTTTCGGTTTATACCATTTGTTTTTCAAACGAACTCCTCCTCGCGCATATTTTGACTTACAGTTGCTTGCACCAAATATTCATGTTTTCAAGGCCTTCGGCTATAAAGCAATTATTGATCAGCCTTCCGCCATACTGATAACCTGAATGGTACAACACAGCATTCATCCCAAAAGACGAAGCACGGGCGAGAGAAAACACATGAACGATATCCTCTCCAGCCATTTCTTTTTCTAACGCCTCGATTAAAAAGCTTGTTAACGAATGGCCGCGATATTCCGGCAGCACAGCGCAATCGGTTATTTCTGCATGCCCAAGCTCTGGATTGATTTCTGCGCTTGCTGCGCTGATCAGGCGGTCATGATCAAGCATGATATAATACACCGTATTTGCATTCATCGTCTTTTCAATATAAGCGGGGTCAAATACCGGGGTTGGGTACGTGCGGAATACTTTTTTATACAGCATCGATAGCTGGTACATGTCGTTTGTTTCTGCTTTTCTCATCGTAAAAACGGGTGTACTGTCGTTGCGAAGACGGGGCGCTGTGCGATATATGGCTTCGATGATCTCCTGTTCCTCTGTATAAGAATCTGTTTGTCTCCGGCTTTCTGAAAGGTAACGTACCATGACACAAGCCGAATGGCCGAGATAATAGCCCTTTAGATAGCCCTCCGGCGCAAATAATTGTTTGGCAAGGATCGGCTCATCATGCTGCTTCGCATAGACAATGATTTTTTCTGCATTCTCTTCTTTTGCCGCTGCCACGATATCCGGCAGGGCCTTCTCAATGGCTCCGTCATAACGAACCACTCTGATTCGTTTATTAAAGCCGTCATGGTCCAAAACTGCTGTGACACCGCTACTCTTTATTGACTTGAGCATCCGCATCCTCCCCATCTGTATGAAGGCCGCACCAATCCATGACAAAAAGTGCAATAATTTTAGCAGATTCTATCATGGCTTCAACCTCAATGTATTCATTGGCCTGATGAGCCGTTTTTGTTTCCCCCGGCCCGAAAACGATCACTGGTGTATCTCCTGCATGGTACAAAAGCCCTCCATCCGTTCCCCACGGGGAAGCCTCAATAATCGGCTCTGTCTGTTTCATTTTTTGATAGGCTGATTGCAGCACAGAAATTAAAGGGTGATCATCAGGTAAATCATTCGGCAGCCATTGAGCGCCAAACCATTCGACTTGTACGGGATGGCGTTTAAACCATTCGTCATGGTATTCTAAATCCTTCAGCCAGTTTTCCAATTCAAGTTTTACAGCTTCTGGTTTCTCATGGGGAGCAATTCCGCATCTCCCTTCTATGACGACACGGTCTGCAACTGAAGATGGCCAGGCACCGCCTGAGATGGTGCCGATATTCACCGGTACCGGTATTGGGATATTGTCATACAGCGGATCTGAAATTCTCGCATTGCGGACTTTCTCCAGCTCTTGTATCGCTGTGATAACGTGCATGCTTTTTTCAATCGCGCTTACCCCTTCATAGCGTGTGCCCCCATGTGCGGATAATCCCTTCACAGTGATCCGAAACCACATCGAACCCTGCTGCTTAATAAATAGTTTCATATTCGTCGGTTCAGGAATCAGCGCCCCGTCAGCACGATAGCCTCTCATGATGGCGGAAAGTGTACCGGCGCCGCCGCACTCTTCATCTACAACACTCTGAAACAATACATCTCCCTTCAGTTTGACATCGCAGGCGTGCAGGGCTTCTAAAGCAAAAAGAAGGGCTGTATTGCCTCCCTTCATATCCGTTGAGCCGCGGCCGTATATTTTACCGTTTTCTTCGACAGCTTGATACGGTTCATACTTCCAATCCTTTACGCTTCCTTCAGGCACAACATCGATATGGCCGTTCAAAATCAGGGACCTGCCTCCGCCGGCTCCCGTTTTTTTAGCCACGATATTCGGGCTCTCATGAAAATCGGATCGGTTAGATTTAAAGTAGGGATGCTGTTTTAATTGCTTTATGCTTGGCTCCCATACATCAATGTCCATATGAAATTGCCGCAGCTTTTCAAGCACAACAGCTTGGGCGTTAAACTCTGACCCCAATGTGCTTTTTTCCCCAATCAGCCTTTTGAGAAGACGAATGGCTTTGGCCGAATGCTGATCAAGCCACTCGATTACTTTTCTTTCAATGTCTTGCATCCTCATTCCCCCTCTTAAGAAAAAGGCATATCTATTTTGATTTCAGCTTCTGTCAGCCTCGTCACCTCATCGATTGTCGAGCCATTCATCAGCTCTTTTAAAATGAAGTGATGGCTATCGACCTCAAGAACCGCTTTTTCGGTAATAATCAAATCTACACAGCCTGCAGCAGTTAATGGCAGCGTACATCTTTCTGTTAATTTAGGCCTTCCCTTTTGATCTGTATGACTCATGACGACAACCACTTTTTTCGCTTTTTGGGCAAGCTCCATCGCCCCGCCCATACCAGGCACCTTTTTTCCCGGAACAAGCCAATTTGCCAAATCTCCTGATTGGCTCACCTGCAGGGCGCCTAAAATCGTAATGTCAATTTTGCCTTTTCTGATCATCGCAAAAGACATGGTTGTATCAAAATAAGAAGCCCCTTTTACAGCGCGGACAGGATATCCCGCGGCGTTGCATAAATGCGCATCCTCTTCTCCCTTTTCGGGACTTTCTCCAATGCCAAGGACACCGTTTTCCGCTTGAAACATGACCTGCATGTCAGGCTTCAAAAAGTTCGGTACCAAGGAAGGGATACCGATACCGAGATTCACAATCATGCCCTGCTTAATTTCAGTAGCAGCGCGTTTTGCAATCTGTTCTCTTTCTGCTACTCCCAAGCCCATTTCCACTTCACTCCCTCGCTTCGTACAACCCCCTCAACAAAAACCCCCGGTGTGACAATCATTTCTTCAGAAATCTCCCCCATCGGAACGATACGCTCAGCTTCGGCAAAGGTTCTCCTGGCGGCCATTGCCATAAGCGGGTTCATATTGCGCGCGGTTTTGTCATACGTTAGATTGCCGAATTCATCTGCAATGTAAGCATTGATGAAAGCAAAATCAGCAGTCAGCGCCTCTTCAATCAAGTATCGTTTTCCCGCCACTGTTACGATGTCCTTTTTTTCGCAAACCATTTGATTATCAATGCCCACGTCGGTTAAAATACCGCCAAGCCCCGCTCCGCCGGCGCGAATCCGTTCCGCAAGCGTTCCCTGAGGTGAAAATTGAACCTCTAACGTCCCCTCTGTCATCTGTTTTCCGGCTACTGGATTGGAACCGATATGCGAGGCGATCAGGGTTTTGACCCGTTGATTAACAATAAGCGGGCCGATTCCGATATCCGGGAAACCGGCGTCATTGCAAATCACAGTCAAATCCGTTACACCGCTGTCCAATATCGCTTCAATCAATGAAGGAGGCGACCCGACTCCCCCAAAACCGCCAAACATCAGAACCGATCCATCCCGAACATCTGCAATTGCTGTGTCAATGCTGATTGCTTTTTGAAATGGCGCCATTTAATGTCAATCCTTTTTTAAGTTTTTTTCGACCGCTGCAACTGTTTCTGAAAAAATAGAGATAAGCTCTTCCATTTCACCGTCTGAAATAGTAAAAGGAGGAGCAATAATGACAGCATCTCCTTCTCCACTGTCTATTCCAGCTTTGGAAGGATAAACAATCAGCCCGCGTTTTTTCGCCTCGCTGACAATAAGCTGGGTTATCGCCTGCTCTGGCGGAAACACTTTCTTCGTTTTTTGGTCTGCCACAAATTCAATGCCTAATAGCAGTCCTTTTCCGCGCACCTCACCTATAATGCCGCTTTGAGATGCCGCCTCATCAAGCTTCTTCTTCAGCACAGCGCCCTTTTTTTCTGATTGTTTGATCAAGCCGTGCTTTAACACATATCGCAAAACTTCAAGAGCAGCTTTGGCTGAATAGGGATGTGCACTATATGTGTGACCGCTCATAATCACACCTGACCCTTGTTTTATGGTTTCAATAATAGAATCAGATACGACGGCAGCAGCAATAGGTGCATACCCCGCACCGAGTCCCTTCCCCAGTACAGCAATATCAGGTACGGTATCCCAATGCTCTGTCGCGAGCATCCTTCCTGTTCTCCCAAGCCCCGTCATCACTTCATCTGCAATAAAAAGCACATCGTGTGTGCGGCATACCTCACTTAATCTCTCATAATATCCCGGAGGCGGAGTAATCGCTGCTCCTGCAGCACCAATAATAGGCTCAGCCACAAAGCCGGCGATGAATTGGCTTCCGATTCTTTTAATCATGGTGTCCAGTTCATCAGCTGCAGTCTGAACAAAGTCTTCTTCCGTCTCGTGATTCAGCCGATAAATATGTGGAGCTGAGATAGCTGGATACCGCTCAATGAGATGGGTGAACCGGTATCTCCTTTCATAAAAACCAGACAATGAAAGCGCTCCCAAAGTTATTCCGTGGTAACTGCTCCATCGAGACAAAAAGATGGATTTTTGTGTTTGCTTTTTTTCCTGCCAATACTGAATGGCGATTTTCATAGCTGTTTCTATCGCTTCTGATCCGCTGTTGACAAAAAAAGACCAATTCACATCTCCGGGCAGCTCCTGTGCCAAGAGAGCGGCTAATTGCTCGGCGGGCTCACTCGTAAACTGTGAGCGGTAAGCAAAAGACACCTGATCAAGCTGTTCTTTCAGCTTCTCAGTCACATCACGAACTCCGTGGCCGATATTACATGTCACCGCACCTGACGAGCCGTCGAGATATTTTTTTCCGGTCTGATCATAAACATATGAACCCTTCGCATAACTGACAACCGGATAGGCCGAGCTAAGCTCTGGCTTAATCAAATAACTGCTCATGCTCCCACCTCAAAACCCCTTTTACCATATTGTATGAGTGTCCAAATGGCGGCATGACGTTCCCCGCAAAAACTTTTTCACATAAAAAGAGCCTTCCTAATAAGGAAGGCTCTTTTGAAATTTCAGCATCTAGCAAATAAAAGCGGCTCCAACAATAATTAATAAAATGAACAAGACAACAATTAACACAAATGTATTTGTCCCGCAGCCAAATCCGTAACCGTACCCAGAGTATCCATACATGCTGTTTTCATCCTTTCTTATCACGATATACGGCATTTTATGCGGGCCAAGTCCCAAATGGTTTGTGCAAACGCCTATTTCATGTAAGGAAATAATGAAATACAGTATGCACCCGCTCATATTTTTTAAACGTCAGCTTTTCGTAAAACTGAGTTGCACCGTCAGTGCTTGCAGCCACTAAGTAGGCTGCTTCCATTCCTAGTGATTTGGCGATGGACAGCATTTCTTTCACTAAGATACTGCCGTAGCCCTGCCTTTGAAACTGATCTAAAATTGCCACTTCTTCGATTTTAGCCGTTTTCTCTTGATGATCGATAAACAGCTCGCCGCACCCAATGGGAACTTTCTGTGCCTGGTCGCTGTAACAAACAACAAGAATGATTATATCTGCTTCATAGAAAGGATATTTTCTTTTTAATTTTTGTTCAGCGATTGCTTCTCCAATATAAATGGAATCGTAAATTTTCATAATAGAAGATCCGTCGCTAAGACTTTTTGCCGTCCCCCATGCGGTTAAAGGATGTCCCATCTGCCCCTTCCAGTCACTAAGCTTCATGTCATATAGTAGCTCATCCTCGACGACAAAACCGCTTTTTACAAGTGACTGCTTCAAACCGAGCGGAAAAACATGCTGCGGCGACGCTTTTAAATGGAGATAATTCGCATCAAGCAGCTTTGGTACGGAGGGTAAAAAGTTAAGTAACCGCTCCAATGGAAACGTATCATGGAGCTGAACAAAGTTATGAGAAAAAATTTGCGGAAGCTGCGGATCTCTGTATACGCTGTAATGATCAAACGATGCCGATTCAGACGTTAACAATATATATTGATGTTCCGTTTTTGAATAATGTCCTGTCATGAACGTCTCCTTTTTATGACCTATACCTTTACTCTGTTGCAATATTCAATTTCTTTATAATCTCATCGTACACCGGATAAAACGGCTTTCCAATTGGAAATTGCTGAATATTTCGGAAAGAAGCGGAGATTGGCTTCTGATGTAAAAAAAACTTCCTTGTTACTTGTTCACTAATCGGGTGAAAGACGCCGTTTAGAAACAAAAACGGCTCGCGTTCGATGAAAAACAGACGTCGGCCAGGCGGATTTTTGATCAATTCAGATCGTTTCCACGTAATCGGCGGCCCTTCCGGAAGCGTCTCCATCTCTTCTTTTCCAATTGTCACTATGTCTTTTCTTTGAAATTGATAAAATTGAAACGCATACTGGTCCACAATTCGCCTTTTTTTTCCGGCTTCGATATAAAATATTGCAGGATGGTCAGCTTCCTTTACTAAAATATAATTCGGAATGTTTAAAATTTTGCCAATCCTATATTGGAATAAATATGGGTCTGGAACAGCGACAGTCCGATTTAGATACAAAAAACCCCACTTTTCTCCAACAGGATGCCTTACACCCTGATCAAAAAAATACACATTTTGATCTGAACCTTTTACAAAAGAGCCGTCAATCAAATCGGCGGGCAGAAACCGATATGCATTTTGAAATGAATCTGGGGTTTTATAGGTTGTGTCTAATACTTCATTTATCGGCAGAAATGGGGTAAAGTTGTTGAGTCTCGCCCAAAAAATTGCGTCGCCATGATTCCAATGCTTCATATCATCATCCCAGTAGCCTCCAAATTTATGATGGATGAGATTAAGTAACGAACGGCGATGCATAACTGAGCAATGATCAACTTGAAAAGCGGCCTGATCAAGCACTGCATTGGCATTTCTGTAGAAATGTGAGATTTCCTCTCCCCTTTCGTTTACATGTACAACTTTTTGTTTTGAATAGACCGCCTGCGCTTCAGGCTTATGTGAAAACTCTTGCACCATACGGCTCAGCCGCTCAGGATGGTAAACAGTGTCGTCAGTAAGATAGGAAATGTAATCGCCGTCTGCAAATGGGAGCGCACTGTTAATTAATGTGGCATAACGGGCTGTTTTTAATCGATCTGCAGGATGCACGAAACTGTTATGATATTGAATGCGCCGGTCATGAAGATACTTGTGAATCACCGCAGTTGTTTCTGCATTCGAATGATCATCCATGATAAATAGCTCCCAAAGATCATGTGTTTGCTGTATCACGCTTTCGATCGCTTTTTGCAAATAATCGGGTTTGTTGTAACTTGTTAAAATAATAGACACTTTCTCTCCCATCTATACCGCCTCCCGCCGTCAAACATAAAAACGGCTCCGCAGCAAGCAGAGCCTCTGTCATCATTTAAAAAGCACCCCAGCTTACAACACTTGAGAGTGAAACATGAGATCTCGTGTTATTTAACGGGTTTTGGAAAATAACCAAATCAGTCAGAACTTCTTTTACGATGACATTTTGAAGTGTATCTCCGTTGATCAAATTGACTTTTGAAACCGGTACGCCCAGCTCTTTTGCAAAAACAAGCTGGCGTCTGAGGTCAGATGGATTTCCTTCAGAAGACGATTGACGTATAAGCAGAATCAGCAAAAGCAAAATAAAATGCAGATCATCTTGGTTTTCTTCTCGATCCACTTGTTTCTCTAAATCCAAATCATCCCTCTCCCTTATCCTTATCTCTGTTTCACAATATGTGCGACTTCGATTTATGGTATAGGCTATGTCCACTCCATTAAAAAATCAGCATTTTCCTTAAATAGATGAAAAATAGATCAGGTACGGCGTTCGACTCATACCAAATAACAGCCGGAAGAATATGAATAACGTGAGTTCACTATCGAATAGGAGGTGTGTGTAATGAGCTCTGAAAATGCACAGTTAAAAAAGGATTTAATTAAAGCCGTTTTAAGCCCTTTATTTCCAACTGCAACAGAAGGAGGAGAAAATATGGATAGTAATCTTAAAGCCTTGCTTGATGCTGCCATCGATCAAAAAGTAGATGAAAGTGAAACGGTTACGGCAGAATCTATTTTAGACCCTTCTCTTCCGGCAAGATGGATTTTTGCCAGAATTACACCAGGCACTACAATCAGCATTGTGACTGATTCAGGTGACATGATCGGACCGGTTGTTTTCGTTGCTTTCGATCAGGTTCACGGGATCGTATTTGTAACACAGGAAAGCTCCGTCACTCCGGCAGGCCAAGCTACAACATTAATTGATGTAGACAAAGTAGAAAGCGTTACGTTCTTTTCATAACATCCGATGAAAGTCTTGTATATCCAGTCGGGATACGGAGGAATATACAGTTATTTTGATCGCTGGGCTGAAGAATGTTTTCAGAACACTCATACAGAGTATATGATTGCAGATAAACCTGAAGCAGAATCTTTGATGAAGATCGAAGCGTTTCAGCCGGATTTCACACTTATGATGGTTGGAGACCGCGTTCCTCACGACTGGCTGACCTGGTTAAAGGGTAAGGATATCCCCGTGTATGTTTGGCTGACCGAAGACCCATTTTATACGGATATCAGCCTTCAGGTAATTAAGCTTGCTGACGCCATATTAACGATAGAACAAAATGCAGCTCTCTACTATCAAGAGCTCGGCTACCAGAACGTCTATTATGTTCCGATACCAGTTAACCATCGGCTGTTTAAAAAAATGGACACCGAACATTCCTATCATTCAAATCTGTTAATCATCGGCTATCCTTACCCTAATCGGGTTCAGCTTATGAAAGAAGCGGTCCATCTGCCATTCACGGTTCGGGTAATCGGCAAGGAATGGGGAAAATATCTGCCTAAAAAAGTGCTCAAACAGCCGCATATTGATGTCGTCAGCACATGGGTTCCACCCGAACAGGCCGTTCATTATTATAATGGGGCAGACATCGTAATTAATGCGCATCGTCCCTATCATTTTGCTTTCAACCAAAATACTATGCGCATCAAAAATGCCAGTTTTAATAACCGAACGTTTGATATCGCTGCATGCGAAGCATTTCAATTAACAGATTTACCCGCGGCGCATCCTTTTTCATCCTTTATTTCTTATCACGGCATGAACGACTTTAAGGAAAAAGCCGCTTTCTATATCAACCACCCTGAAGAACGGCAAAAAGCTGCAGCAGCCAATTATAAAGAGATCGTACCCGCATTTACGTTTGATGAGCTTCCTGCAAAACTAAAAGCGATTCATCTGGCGCTCTCATGAAAAATCGTTCATTGCTATGAACGATTTTTTTATTCATAGAAAAAAGCAGCTGCACAAGCTGCTTTCTATTCTAGCCGTCAGAACGGTCTTTCAGCTTCCTCGGATTTACCTGTTTATGAAGATCAGGCATTTCGCCGAGATGCTGTGCAATTTGTTCCCACGATACAATTTTGAAATTTTGATTGACGGCTTGTCCGTTATCGATATTTTCGCCATCCTGCGCCACAAAAATCCCGTATGGATATTTTGGGCCAAGTCCGAAACCGAGAACATCAATACCATCCGTGTCACTAGTACCGTCTATTTTCTCGCCATCTGTAATCTCAAAGTTGGCTACATAGCGATTTTTCCCCTGCCGTTCATACATTGCATAGCTGTTATTTCCTTGACTTGAAGCCATGAGATATCCTTTGCCATTTGGTGCATAATAGATTGTCAGTCCTTCAATATCAGCTGTCAAATGATCTCCTGTCGCACGGTCAACAACCTGCCCCTTTGACCCTCCGCCGGGCTCAGCGTTAAATTTCCAGATGGCTTCATCTTCCTCTGCTATGTATAGGTTCCCATACTCATCATCCGCAACAAGGCCTTCGGTCTGAGAATTCAACTTAAATTCACGCACCTTTTTCCCTGTTACATAACCCTTTCCACCATCAACAATTTCATACTGCTCAAATTCCCCTTGTTTGCCTGTCACTAATGCGTAAAATGCTCCTGTTTTCTGGCTGTGATACAAGCTGAATCCATAAACCTCAGAAATATTGGTGGAGATAGGATGGTTCGGATCTGTAATGCTTTTCAATTTTCCTTTATCCCCGTCTATTGCATATACTTCAATTGTATTTTTTCCTTCGGACCGGTTGGATGCGGCAGCAATATCAATTTTTTCGCCGTTCAATGGAAAATCATAGCGCAGATCGACATTATTGAGCTTGCCAAACTCATAAGAATGAAGCTGTTTTCCGTCTAAATCATACACAACGAGCCCTGACTTCTTATTTGTTGTAATCAACTTGCTTTTTTCCGGGTGTTTTTCATGAACCCAAATGGCCGGGTCATCTGCTGCGTCATCCCCAGATGCGACCGGATCTGTCTCCGTGTGTGCAGTCACTTTGAAATGATGTTCCTCATTCACATAATGAGCCGACACCGAGGTTGCTGTCAGGCTAAGCAATAAACCCGCGGCAGTGCTTAGCAGCATTGTTTTTGAAACCTTCATTTGGTACCCTCCTCTTTTATTACTAACACTACTATTGTAAAATATATACAGGTGATTACCGTGAGGAAAATGAACCTTTTTTTATAGGGTTTCTGACTCATAAACAACTTATTCCCCAAAGAGGTACGTGAGATGACTTTGCCAGATTTCCTTTTGCGGAGCGAAATAAAAATATGTTGAATATTTAGTACATTGTTTATTTAGTTGTGTTTTTCCCTAGTTACGTCCGTTTTTCCATTTTCTATTAAAAAAGAACACTTTGTGACATGATCATTCCCCTAAATTTTGTTTTATTGGTTGCTTTCATTAATTCGATTACAAAGTTGAACATATGATGCATGGTAGAGAAACGAGAGTTGGAGGATAAGCCATGCCTAAACAGCAAACAGCAGAACTAAAACCATTTTTCCATAACAAAACAGTTTTAGTCACTGGCGGAACGGGTTCAATCGGGAGTCAAATTGTCAAACGCCTTTTGATGCTTACACCTAAACAGGTGATTGTATTCAGCAAAGACGACAGTAAACAGTATGTCATGAGCCAAAAGTATGCGGAGGATAAGCGGCTATTATTTGTACTTGGAGATGTACGCGATCACAGAAGGGTGAATCAGGTGATGAAAGGCGTCGATATCGTCTTTCACGCGGCTGCGCTGAAACAGGTTCCGACATGTGAGGACCATCCATTTGAAGCGATCCAGACCAATCTCATCGGCGGACAAAATGTGGTGGAAGCTGCCCTTTCACACCGAGTGCAGCATGTCATTAATATCAGTACAGATAAAGCTGTATCTCCTGTGAACACAATGGGTGCCACCAAACTGTTATCTGAAAAGCTGTTTCATCAAGCAAACCGCCACGTCCAAAACAAAGGAACCTTGTTTTGTTCGGTCCGCTTTGGAAATGTTCTCGGTTCCAGAGGTTCGGTCATCCCCATATTATTTGAACAGATGATGGAGGGTGAACCCCTGACCATCACAGACAAAAACATGACCAGATTTTTCATGTCAATAGACGATGCAGCTACATTGACATTACAATCGGCTGCTATTACAAAAGGCGGAGAAACCTTTATTTTCAAAATGGAATCACTGAAACTTGAAGAACTGATTCATGGATTTGAAGAATATGCAGCGCAGCACGGGCTCCCGCGGCCGGCTGCTGTAGAAGTGGGCAAGCGTCCAGGTGAAAAGCTTCACGAAGAATTAACATCTCCACATGAAATTGAATCACTGTATGAATGGGGCAACCTTTATGCAATCCTTCCAGAGCCGGAAAAACATCCTGACTTTCGCAAAGTCAATCTGCCTGGGTATCAATCAGATCAAGCCCCGCTCATTACGAAAGAAAGAATTGCACAGATTATTGAAGAATTGCATCAAGAGAAAAAGGCATAAAAACAAGCCTGTCTATCCATTAGGCAGGCCTGTTTTTAACAGTTTATTTATTAAAGAGATGCAGATAGCTTTCGTATCCTTCTTCTTTTAGCTTATGCTTCGGAACAAACCGCAGCGCTGCTGAATTTATGCAGTAACGAAGTCCGTTTGGACCAGGTCCGTCATTAAATACGTGGCCAAGATGAGAATCAGCAGTTCGGCTTCTTACTTCTGTGCGAATCATGCCGTGGCTCGTGTCCAGTTTTTCTTCAACTTCTTCTTCTTCAATCGGCTTTGTAAAGCTTGGCCAGCCGCAGTGGGAATCAAATTTATCCTTGGATGTAAACAATGGCTTGCCTGACACAATGTCTACATACAACCCTTCTTCCTTATGATCCCAATATTCATTTTGAAATGGCGGCTCCGTGCCGTTATTTTGCGTTACTTCATATTGCATGCGATTTAATGACTTTATTTTTTCTTCTTTATTGTACGCCATTTATTTAGCCCCCCAATGCTCGCTGATAAATCCCGCTCGTCCGGAACCTGTCCGGTAGCGCTGATAATGTGCTGGATTCTTTTTATAAAAATGCTGATGGTAGCCTTCCGCTTCATAGAAAGGTTCAGCTTTTAAAATGTCCGTTACAATCGGATCTTTAAAGATGCCGCTTTCCGCCAGACGTTGCTTGGAAGCTTCCGCAAGCTCCTTTTGTTTATCATTATGATAAAAAATGGCTGCGCGATAGGAACTGCCGCGATCAGCAAATTGCCCTCCGGCATCTGTCGGATCGATTTGCTGCCAAAATAATTCAAGCAGTTTTTCATAAGGGAATACATCAGGATTAAACGTGATTTGAACGGCTTCACGATGTCCCGTCGTTTCACTGCACACCTCTTCATACGTAGGGTTTTCAGTATGGCCGCCTGTATACCCGGACACCACTTTTTCAATTCCCGGCTGTTCGTCAAAAGGTTTAACCATACACCAAAAACAGCCTCCTGCAAATGTGGCGATTTCTTTTTTTTCAGACATACTGGTGCCTCCTTTGTTAATACGTGGTATTATTATATTATAGCATGTAAAAATAGAATGAAAATGATTCTGCTTTTCAATAAAATCTATAGGTTTTAAGCAATATGCTTATGTAATGGAGGTTCACAAATTTGAAAGTAAGAACACAGATGATGTACGATATGGAAACTTTACTCCGTAAAGTCTTTAAACAAATACGTAATGAAATCAATGAAATTTTAGATAAAGAGCTGTCGCGGAATGAATTCACCATTCTTCGGATCCTCAGTGAACAAGGGCCTAAAAAAGTCACTGAATTTGCGCCTATTTTAGAGGTATCGGCAAGCCACATTACGGCTGTGACCGATGCGCTGGTAGAAAAGGAATGGATTACGAGAATCAGATCGAAGGAAGACAGACGCATCATCCGCATTCATATCACTGAAGCGGGCGAAAAAGTCCTTCAGCACTTTAACGAGAAAAAAACGGAATATTTCTTTAAACGCTTTGACTGCTACACTGATGCTGAACTTGCCACGTTAATCGAGCTCTTCAGCAAACTTGATAAAAAACGGTGAAAAAAAGCACATACCGATATATAGGTATGTGCTTTTCGCAGTGCTTCACTTATTTTTCAGTAAACAGCTTCATTGCTTTCCAGCGGCCATATCTATAATACAAAAATGCCGCGCAGCTGCTAAATAAAAAACTCATTCCGATTCCAAGCCCGATTCCTTTTTGTCCAAGCCAAGCTGAAAATAGAGCTGTGAAAGGATATCTCAACACCCAAAACGAGATCAAATTTAATACCAGAACCTGCAGCATCGCTCCCGCGGCCCTAACGATTCCGTTCAGCACAAAATTAATCCCAATAAAAGGGTAGAAAAACGCGATCCACTTCAAATATTGTTCACCAAATGCGACCGCATCAGGCTCACTGATAAATAACCTTATGAGATATTTACCAAATACCCAAATCATAACCGCAATCACCAGCATGCAGGAAATAACAGCCATCACACCTAGCCTTGCAATTGTTCCCACTCTTTTTTCGTTTCCGATTCCAATATTTTGCCCTGCCATACTGTTGACGGCCGTACCTGCAGCCATTGCTGGAAGCGTGATGATGCTATCAAGCCGCTGCACCGCGCCAAAGCCTGATACCACGTGATCACCGTATGAGTTAACAACACTCATAATCGCCATCATACCGCCTGTAATCACCATCATCTGCAGACCTGCCGGAATCCCGAGTTTCAAAATCAGCGCGGACTCTTCCCACTTGGGCATTCTCGGAATTGAGAATGGCACAAGCTTGTGTTTGACGACATAAAACAACCCATATAGAAACGCAATTCCCTGTGACAAAATCGTTGAATAAGCCGCTCCCGCTATTCCCATGCGGAACACAGAAATAAAGAGCGGCGCAAGCACTGTATTCAGTACAACAGCAAACGCAATAAACCGGAGAGGTGTCTTGCTGTCGCCCAGCGCACGAAGCACAGTACTGATAAAGTTATAACCAAACAAAAATAAAATGCCGATAAATTGAATCTGTAAATACGTCTCAGCAAGCGGTATCATTGACTCCGGTGTTTTTAGAAGACGCAGCAAAAGCTCTGAGAGAAAAAAACCGGCCGCGCCGAATCCGATGCTTAGGCCTGTTAATAAAACAACAAAAGCGTTAATATACGACGCCATTCCTTTTACATCATCTTTTCCTTTTTGCTGAGATAAAATGGTTAACGTCGCATTGTTAAGGCCCAAAATAAAAGACAGCACGGTCAAAACAATCGTGCTTGATACCGCGGCTGCCCCAAGGGCCTTTGCCCCCAGTAAATTGCCGATCCACAAGCTGTCTATAAATTGAAAGGAAACCTGCAATGCGTTTCCGAGCATAATAGGCATTGAAAACAGTACAAGCTGTTTCAGCACGTTCCCCTGTGTAAAATCGTATGCTTTCATCTTTTCTCCTTGTGTTCTCAAATTTTCTTCGGACCGCACGAAAAAAGAGACGTTGTTTCATGTCTCTTTTTTCATGACTTATCGGTTTTTTTTCGGTCTCGCATACCGAATGTAAACACCATCACACTTAGGAACAAGGCACAATAGGAAACATTCAAATACATTTGATCCATGTCTTCAGCAGCCAGATGATGATAAGCAAGCCAGCCGAAGTACAGGGAAAATGTAAAGGATAATAAACTGAAATACTGGTAAATCCTTTTCATTTTCAGTCACCTCTATTGTTTAGGATGGTAATAGGAAAACTCAATTTCATCTTTTTCTAAATTTATCTTATCCGCTTTGACATACATTCCATTCGTTAAAGGCATTTCTGACAAACGCACTTCAATGCTTTTATCTCCGGGGTGAACATGGACAAATGACGGCAATTCATAAAAGCTGTCCATATAATTTAACACAAAGCTAATTGGTATACTCAATTTCCCTAACGAAAATTTCGTGACATTCAGCTCTACATCACCGTTTTTTTTCACGGTCGGCTCAAAAGCGATAAACGCATCAATAGACGTGGAAAATGCCTTGATTTTCCCTGCGACATGAACATCATCATCAATCTCTACTTTATAATCAAGCTTATTTGATGCTTTGTCGTTTAAATATGAGTTAACAAACGCAGCTAATGATTCTTTTGTGCTTGTCACTTGAAATCCATACTCGCTCTCAGATGAATCCTTCACCTGAGCCTGTTCCCCCGGGAGCAAAACAAGTGCCACAAACCCGGCGGCGAGGATAAAATTGATTGCAAGCAATATAAAAAACAGTCGCTTCCACTTATTCATGCTGTCACCCTACTCTTTCGGTAATCCTTCTTTTTTAATGGCTTGATAGACGCGCTTTGCGATAAGAGAATAACCCGTACCATTAGGATGAAAATCATCTTCCTCAGAAATTCGGCTGCTGTCACTTTTTTGATTGAACAAATCTTCGATATGAACGATTTTTGCATGTTTATCTTTTTTCAGCTCTTTTTCAGCAATATGGTTCCAATCCGTGACGACACCATTTATTTCATTTAGTTCTGATAATGTAAACGTAAACGGATTGTACATGCTGACATAAATCAGCTCAGCGTGATCATTCAGCTCGCGAATTTCAGAAATGATTTTTTCAAAGCGCTTTTCGTACGGTTTTTCCGCTTCCTGAAACGGTTCAACGGTTAATTGCAGAAAGTTTTGGCGAAGGATTTTCATCAAATCATTACCGCCAATTGTAAAAAAGACATAATCTGCGTCCTTTATGCCTTTTTGAACCTTTTTATCTTTTAGTTTTTCTAATAAATCATCCGAACGGTTCCCTTTTACGGCATAATTTTTCACGTCGACCGTTTTGACTTGTTTATCTGACCGGATAGAATCCGCCACCTTGCCGACATATCCTTTTCCGTCGGGATCTCCGACTCCTTCTGTCAGCGAATCTCCGACAGCCGCTATGACAATGTGTTCTTTTGTTTTCGTTTCATGGGCTTTTTGTTTTCCCTCAGATGATGTACGTATGCTCGTACACGCAGTAAGAAGCAAAATCAAACTGGCCATGATTGAAAAAATGCGCAGCTTCAATCTTGTTGCTCCTTCCCATTCTACTAGTGGAAAGTGTATCATGTTTTAGAAGATTTGCAAATGCCTAGGCTCTTAGCTTACTTGAGTGTACTGGCTGACTTCACATCGGAAATGATATCATTGTACGGTGTATTCTCCACTCCATTGTAATCTTTCAGCACCTTACCGTCCGGACCTACCAAATAAAAAGAAGATTGATGAATCACTTGGTCCTCTCCCTCCGGCTTCTTTACGATCGCTTTAAAGCTCTTAAGTGCGAACTCCTCAATCTCACTCTGGCTGTATCCCGTGAGAAAATCCCAGTTATCAAAAGATAATGGATAATTTGCGGCAAATTTCTTCAGCTGTTTCGGCTTATCGTTTTCTGGGTCAACACTAAATGATATGATGCGGACATCTATATTTTCGGCTTTCAGTTTTTTTTGCAGATCGGTCATATGAGCGGTCATTGGCGGACATATAGTTTCACAATTGGTAAAAATAAAATCCGCCAGCCATACTTCTCCTTTTAAACTCTCTAAAGAAACGTTCTTGCCGTCTTGGTTTTGAAATGTAAAAGGCTCCACCTCGTAATTGAGCGGATCTTTAATCTGCTGTCCTCCGCATGCACACAAAAACAGAAAAATCAGCCCAGCCGTTAACCCCTTGATAACCTTCATGACATCCACCCTTTCCAGCCAGCATAAAAACGCTTTCTAAAACCGTCCTTACTGTCCCATGTTTGTATTCGATACTGAGCAAAAAAAATCCTGCATGCCTCCCATTAACGATTACAAAGGAGGACATACAGGTAAAAAACGGCATGTTACGCGTTGTGCTTTAACATCTCTTGATGAAATACAGCCTGATAATCTGCCCACTTCATCCGGCGCTTCATATAATGTCGGAAAGAATACACTTTTGCCCTGCTGTTTGATGAAAACACTTCTTTTAAGTAGAATTGCAAATGGTGATGTAACATAAAGAAATAGTGCTCATCTTCCTTTAATACAGGTATTTCTGTCACTTTCACCTGAATCCCGTCACCGCGTTTGAACTCTAGGCTTTTGAGTAACAAGCTATCAATCCTCTTTTTTGTTTTTCTTCTATTATATATGATGCCAGCCGGGCTGTCTGTCATTTTGCGCGGTTGTGTAAAAAAATTAGATCAGCAAATGGAACAAGTCCTCATCCTTGTTCACCTCTACATAATGAAACGGTTTTTTGTTCATCCGTTCAATCAGCGGCCCATAATCGGCTTTGTTCTGCAGCTCGATGCCGACAAGAGCAGGTCCATTGCTTTTATTATTTTTCTTCGTATATTCAAATCTTGTAATGTCATCATTCGGCCCGAGGACTTCGTCAAGAAATTCGCGGAGCGCCCCCGCTCTTTGCGGAAAGTTGACGATAAAATAATGCTGAAGACCTTCAAAAATCAAGGAACGCTCCTTCATTTCCTGCATTCTTCCGATATCGTTATTGCCCCCGCTTACCACACACACCACGTTTTTCCCTTTAATTTCATCCTTGTACAAATCAAGCGCTGCGACAGAAAGAGCTCCAGCCGGTTCAGCAACAACCGCACATTCGTTATATAATTCAAGAATGGATGTACATACTTTTCCTTCAGGCACAAGGAGAATGTCATCAACGACAGTTTCCAGCGTCCGGAAGGTTTCCTCGCCAATTTTTTTAACAGCCGCACCATCTACAAACTTGTCAATTTTATCAAGTGTGACGACATGCCCAGCTTTGTTTGATTCAAAGTAGGATGCCGCTCCCGCCGGCTCAACAGCAATTACCTTTGTATCAGGAGACACGTTTTTCAAATATGTACCTACCCCAGAGAGAAGGCCGCCGCCTCCGACACTTGCAAAAAGAAAATGCGGTTCTGTATCAATGTCGTTTAAAATCTCGACTGCGAGCGTTCCCTGTCCGGCCATCACATCCGGATCATCGAACGGATGGATAAACGTCCGAGATTCCGCCTCACAGCATTCAGCAGCGCTTTTATACGCGTCGTCAAACGTATCGCCTGTCAAAATAATATCGATAAATCCTTTTCCGAATAGTTCAACTTGAGATACTTTTTGTCTCGGTGTAGTAGACGGCATAAAAATTTTCCCGTGAATGCCAAGATGTTTACACGAAAATGCCACACCTTGAGCGTGGTTTCCGGCACTTGCACACACAACTCCGTTCTCTGTCTGCTCGCTGGAAAGCTGTTTCATTTTATGATAAGCCCCTCTGAGCTTAAAAGATCTGACAACTTGCAAGTCTTCGCGTTTTAAATAGATATTGCATTCATATCTCTCAGAAAGTCTGTCATTCCTCTGCAAAGGTGTGTGAATGACAACGTCCTTTACGTTTTGGTGAGCCTTCAAAATGTCTTTCACTTGGATGAGAGAGTTTTCTTTAAGCAACGGTTTCATGTACAGATTCCTTTCTTGTTTTAAATCCCTATTTAATATGCCATTATAACATGAATATTCAAAAAATAAGACAATTATTTTTATTTAATAATTAAAAAAATACAGACTATGTCCACCACATCTTGTGGTAACTTCTGTTCAACCATTATCCTGCAGAGCCAAGAAAAAAGATAATCGTAAAATAAAGGGTGTTTTCAACCAAAAGGCATGATATAATGAAACCAATTAGAACCAAAAGGAGCCAATTGATGAATAGTGCACCAAAACTCAATACATTTCAACATCTAATCGGAGAACATCAAACTTTCCTGGAAGCGAAGCGAATCGCCAAGCAGTTCTCGTTATCGGAGCTTCCTGTCTTAATAACAGGAAAAATCGGAACAGGCAAAAATCACTTCGCACATGCCATACACTTGGAATCTTCGAGAAGCAATGAACCGTTTATAAGCGTCAATTGCAGCACCCATTCGGAAGAAACCCTTATTCATGAGCTTTTTGGCCCTAGCGGAAACACAGGTGTTTTTCAAAAAGCGGTACGAGGAACCCTTTTTCTTGATGATGTATGGCGCATGCCTGCTTCTGTACAAGCTCAACTGTTAAAAGCGCTTGATTCAGACACGGAGAAACCGCGAATGATCTGTGCTTCTGCAGACCGATCCGTAGAACATACCTTCAGGCAAGACTTATTCTACAGACTGAACATTTTAACGCTTACACTGCCCGAATTATCGGAACGAAAAAGCGATATACCGCTTTTGACACAGCATTTTCTCTCAAATTCCGGTCAGCAATTGTTAATCGATCCCTCCGTTTTTCAGGTGCTTGAGAAGCATGCATTTGAAGGCAATGTCAGGGAATTAAAAAACGCTGCAGATTATATGGTGGCAGTATCAAGCGGGAGTACGATTCAGCCATATGACCTGCCGCCATATATTAGAGGCGCGATAGACGGAAAAACGTCGAAGAAAAAAGCGAAGCTGCTGACTTTAATGGAAAAAGCTGAGTTTTTGTTTATTTTGGAAACAATAAAAGTATTGAACGAAAAAGGAGAACCTGCTAGCAGACGGATCATTTCTGAACACAGCAAAAATAACCAAACCTCGTTAACTCCTCAGCAGGTCAGAAGCCGTCTCGACTATTTGGAGAAAAAAGATTATGTCACCAAAAGCCGCGGACGCGCAGGCACAAAAATTACCTTTGAGGGCTTGAGCTTTATAGAGACGTTAAAAAATCAAATGATCTAGCGATCGAAAGGAGAATGCACTTGTTTACAATCAAAGAAGAGATCGCCAATGCGATTACACACGGCATCGGTGTCCTCTTATCCATCCCAGCATTAGTGTTTCTAATCATATTTGCGGCTAATTACGGGTCTGCATGGGACATTGTCAGCTTTACAATATTCGGTGTCTCTATGCTGCTGTTATATTTGAGCTCCACCCTGCTTCACAGCATCACACATAAAAAAACGAAGGACATTTTGGAGATTATTGATCATAGCGCGATTTACGTACTCATCGCCGGAACCTACACGCCTTTTTTGCTTGGGCCGCTGAAAGGCACACTCGGCTTTACCCTGTTGGTTATCGTATGGTCACTTGCCCTAGGCGGAATCGTTTTTAAAATTTTCTTTGTGAAACGGTTTATCCTATTGTCAACCTTCGTGTATTTAGTCATGGGGTGGCTGATGATTATTGCAGTTAAACCTTTATATGCTTCACTGAGCGGAGCGGGATTCAGCCTCCTTTTTCTCGGCGGCATTTTATACTCTGTCGGAACCATCTTTTACATTTGGAAAAAGATCCCCTTCCACCACGCCATTTGGCACAGCTTTGTATTGGGCGGGAGCGCTGCTATGTTTTTCTGCGTGCTCTTCTATTGTGTAAAGGTGCCGTTCCTTTCGTAACAGTAACAGAAAAGCGCAGTCTTCACGACTGCGCTTTTTTTATGCACGTAATTGTTTTTCATTGGCAGGTATATAAGCTTTTGAAAAGGACAATTCAATGTCTGCCGGTTTTAAGCGTTTAAAAAACGAGCCCTTTTGCATGTTATCTGTTCCTTTCGTTTCCACCATCACCAACGGAAGATGATAGCGGGCCGCAAGTTCTACAGGATCAATAGAACCATCTAGTGAAAGAATCAGGCTTTGTCCCTTTTCCAGCTGTTTTGTCACATCTTCATATACCTTTTCTGAATCCCCGTCTGAAATCACATCCATCCGATCCAGCCATTGCCCGATAAAAGGCAAGCGGAACACTTTTGGGTTGGCGATAAAGCCGGCCGGTTCCTCAATATATCCAGCAATTAAGGCCAGTTCAGCCAAACGCAAACGGGGATGCACATACAAAACAGGACCGTGTGGTATTGGCTCTGGCTGATGGATCGTCACAACTGAACCGGAGATGCCGATACAGCCTTCCAAAAACGCCTTTGGCTGTTCGTACACAAGAGTCATCTGTTTTTTGTATGACAGACGGGGATCGAGCATTGTTTGATTAAATAATTGTTTCATATTTTTTAACAGCATATACACAATATAAACCACTAGAAGGCTGTAGCGAACCAATTAAAATCCTCCCGCTTTAGAAGAATTCTTTTTTTCATATATTAGAAATTCGTAATCATACGGGTTTTTTTCGTCTTTGGTCCCCTGCTCAGAAGAAACCAGCTTCCAATTGGATTCATCAAATTCAGGGAAGTGACGGTCACCCTCAAACTCGTGATGAATTTTCGTCATATACAGTCTGTCCGCATAAGGGAAAAGGTCCGTATAGAGCTGAGCCCCTCCGATCACAAAGCATTCTTCAGGGCCTGAACAAATGTCCAGTACATCCTTTAATGAACCGACAACCGTGCATCCCGGAAATTCTGAAGCCGGCGCTGAGGTAACGACAATATTTTTCCGATTTGGAAGCGGACGTCCGATCGATTCAAATGTTTTCCGGCCCATAATGATTGAATGGCCCGATGTTACTTTCTTAAAGTATGCAAGATCATTGGGCAAATGCCACGGCAAATCATTGTCTTTGCCGATAAGCCTGTTGGTATCCATCGCAAAGATGAATGAAATCATACGCTGACCGCCCCTTTTATATGAGGATGCGGATCATAATCCTCGATGATAAAGTCCTCAAATGCAAAGTTAAAAATAGAATCAACCTTTCTGGCGAAACGAAGCTGCGGAAGCGGTCTAACATCTCTTTCAAGCTGCAAATTGACTTGTTCAATATGATTTTGATAGATATGAACATCACCAAATGTATGGATGAACTCGCCCGATTCAAGCCCAGTCACATGAGCAATCATCATGGTTAGCAGGGCATAAGATGTAATATTAAACGGCACACCTAAGAAAACATCGGCAGAGCGCTGATACAACTGACAGGACAGCTTGCCGTCAGACACATAGAATTGGAACAGGCAATGGCACGGCGGCAACGCCATTTTATCAATTTCACCAACATTCCAGGCGCTGACGATTAAGCGTCTGGAGTTCGGATTTGTCTTAATATCTTCAATAAGACGGGAAATTTGATCAATGGTTTCTCCATCAGCTCCCCGCCAAGAACGCCATTGGGAGCCATATACAGGTCCAAGTTCACCGTTTTCATCAGCCCACTCATTCCAGATTCGCACTCCGTTTTCCTGCAGATAGCGTACATTCGTATCTCCTTTTAAGAACCACAGCAGTTCATGCGCAATTGATTTAAAGTGGAGTTTTTTAGTGGTGAGCATCGGAAAGCCTTCCCGTAAATTAAATCTCATTTGATATCCGAAAGTGCTGATTGTTCCGGTCCCAGTCCGGTCTCCCTTTTTCTCACCATGCTCTAAAACATGTCTGCATAAATCCTTATACTGTTTCATTTTTTTCATCCTTTAAAAGTAGTCTTCTAGTAGTGTAACACAATAAAAAATCATTTCTGAACCCAGAAATGATTTTTTTATAGTCAGCTGACGACAGGCTTTTCATCCTGTTCTTTTTCTTCATCTTGCAGATCCTGATGCGTATGTGCAATTCTGCTCGCCGCTGCTGCAGCAAGAGCTGCCACAATATCATCCAAAAAGGTGTGAATACCGTCTGGACTTTCATCAAGTTCCTTAATAATTCCAATCTTCTCTTTATCCAAATAACCGAAATTGGTCAAACCGATCGACCCGTACACATTAACGATTGAAAGCGGGATAATTTCATCTATGCCGTAAAGCGGTTCATCCGTTTCAACAAGGTGCTGCAGCGGCTCGGGGAGAAGCTTCTGTTCTGCAAGCTGATCGAGTGCAAGGCCTGTCAAAACAGCATGAATAATTTCACGTTTGTTCAGGACTTTTTCTACATTCTCCATGCAAACACTGAGCGGCAGATTTGGATTGTATTTTTCCTGAAGTTTTTGAACAATCCGTGCAATATCTTCTATCATAACGCCCCGTTTGTTCAGCATATCCTTTGTTATATCGACCATTTCATTCATTGTGTACTTTTTCATGTCTAATGGCATCTCCTTTAGGCACTCATCCAGTTGGGAGGCGTGTTGCGGTCCCAGTAAATGCTCCCAAGCTCATGATGTGATTGAAATCCATCTTCTGCTGTATGATAATGAAAATTAAACCAGTAGCCGTCATGAGGCGGGTGGTCTCTTCGCACATGGAATCTGAGAAGATCTTCTCCAGTTGTCCGATTGTAAACGTTGAAAATTTTTTCCGTTTTGCCCGCTGAAGGCATGCTTGAGATCACAACATCTTGGTACGCCTCATCATCTTGCAATGTCGCTAAATAATCACTAATCACATTTTCGATTTTTGGCAGGATCTCTTTCCGATAGTCATCCTCAATGACAGGAGCGATTCTGCTGCCGAATTTTAAAAAGGACTGATCCTCAGCGCTGTCAAGGAGCTGTTCCTTATACGATTGAAAAAGCAGTTCAGGATCTCGCCTGTCATCCGACTCATCATCGTACAGGTCATGCTCATCATAAAAAGCGGTGTAATCATTCTGCTCAAGGCTGCTCGGCTGTCCGGAAGGCTTGTCCGCCATAAGGGCAGCCGGAGGAGATACGAGCCCGAACGTTACAATGGTAAATAAAACCACAAGGGTCTTTCTCATCCACAATTTCATGACTGCTTATTCCTCTCTATTTTATTGTCATGTTTCTCTTATTTTAGCACATCCAAAACATGCAAGTCATGTACTATATGAAACTGATATGCAAATTAGGAGATTCGTTGCTATGCACTTTGTGTAAAAACGCTTACAATATTTCATGAAAGGAGGCTTTCCGCATGATTGACGCTCTGTTTGCCACAGTTTCACTCTTAACATTATTATACTTTGTCGTCATGGAGGTCACCGATTAACAAGAAAGCCCGTGATATGAATCACGGGCTTGTTTGAATGACGCCATAATGGAACAGTGCTGTTTTTCTTTTCATGACGTTAAAACCAAACTGTTCAAACCGCGGGCTTTTCCAGTGGTCTTTTAGCACAACGCTTTTTCTGGCGACTCGTACCGCTTCATTGATACATCCTTCGTGCAAAACTGAATCCTCTGCCAAATCACGTAAAGGCGCGATGCCGTCAGAGGTTTCTACAGGTTCATGAAACATTGGATCGAAATAAACCACATCAACAGAGTTGTCAGGAAGCTGCTTGATGTGTTCAAAGCAATCACCATTCTTCACCTGGATTCTTCTCATCGCAGCTTGAAGCTCTTCTATACCCGTTTCCCATGAATGCAGCCCCGTCCTCACTAAAACAGACACAAGATGGTTTTTTTCAATCCCAACAACAGAACCCGTTTCGCCTACTGCCATACTTGCGATAATGGCATCTGACCCCAGCCCGAGTGTGCAATCTAAAAACGTATCCCCTTCAGATAAGCCGGCAGCCCGAAGCATAGGCTCTTGCTCTCCCTGTAAGAAGCGTTTGGCTCTAAACATCGCTGTATTCGGATGAAAAAAGAATTTGGCACCTTGTTTCGTATACAGCTCAAACCGCTCTTTGCCGACCACAAGCAAATCGCGTTCAGCTGACTTCAGCAGGTGTTCAACCGTTTGTTTATTCCGGCCGCAGTATGGCATATTTAGCTCTTTAGAAAGCTGCTTTGCGGTTTTTATGGTGTGTTCAGACGGTCTATAGCTTGTTGTTATCATCTTCTGTACTCCCAAAAAGAAAATGCCCGGAGAACGGGCATTTAGCAGTGCGCATCGAAGGCAGCAGTCAGATTTTTCATGATTTCTTCCATATCGTGTCCTTCAATTTCATGACGCGGAATAAAATGTACGACTTCTTTGCCTTTCAAAAGAGCCATTGATGGTGAAGAAGGCTCCTGGCCAGTAAAATACTCACGCATTTTCGCAGTAGCTTCTTTATCTTGGCCAGCAAATACAGTCACCGTATTGTCAGGTGTTTTGTCATTCTGGAGGACTGCCTGTGTAGCCGCAGGACGCGCAAGGCCTGCCGCGCAGCCGCATACAGAGTTAACGACTACAAGAGTTGTGCCCTCTGCCTTTTCCATAAAGTTTTCTACTTCTTCCGCTGTTGTTAACTCTTCAAAACCTGCTCCAGTCAGCTCGCGGCGCATCGGTACGACAAGCTGGCGCATGTATTCTTCATAAGCCATTGACATAAAAAAAGCCCCCTCTAGTATCCTTCATCTGAAGTAAAGGATACTATAGAGAGGGCCGGATTTCAAATGTTCACGCCTTAAAATAAAAGAAAGTGTCCCCAGCTATCTAGATTTTCATAATACCGCCGGTGTTGGCACTTGTCACAAGTTTAGAATAACGTGCCAGGTAGCCGGTTTTCACTTTCGGTTCAAAACCTTTCCAGTTCGCTTTTCGTTTTTCCCACTCTTCTTCTGGCACTTGTACATCCAAGATGCGTTTTTCAATATCAACGATAATATGGTCTCCGTTTTCAACAAAGGCAAGCGGCCCGCCCTCAGCGGCCTCAGGTGATACGTGGCCGATTGAGAGGCCACGGGAGGCTCCGGAAAAACGTCCGTCCGTAATCAATGCCACTTTTGGCCCGAGTCCCATTCCAACGATTTGGGATGTTGGCGCCAGCATTTCCGGCATGCCAGGTCCGCCTTTTGGCCCTTCGTATCTGATGATGACAACGTCGCCTTCTTTTACTTTTCGGTTGATAATGCCGTCAAGCGCCTCGTCCTGAGAATCGAATACGACAGCCGGCCCTTCGTGTCTTGTAATCCCATTCTGTACGCCGCCTGTTTTAATGATAGCGCCGTCCGGAGCTAGATTACCGAATAAAACAGCAAGGCCTCCCTTTTCAGTGAATGGTTGATCCAGCGGGTGAATGACGTCATAATCCTTTACTTCATGTCCGGCAATGGTTTCTCCAAGAGTTTTTCCTGTAACAGTCAGCGCGTCTAAATGAAGCGCTCCTTCTTTCTTGGAAAGCTCATTCAGAGCCGCTGACACGCCGCCCGCTTCATGAAGATCTTCAATAAACACATCCGATGCAGGCGCCAGCTTGGCCAAGTGCGGCACGCGCTCAGCGACTTCGTTAATGCGTTCTAAAGAGTATTCAACGCCGGCTTCGTTTGCAAGGGCAAGGGTATGAAGAACGGTATTTGTAGAACCTCCGAGCGCCATATCGAGTGCAAACGCGTTATCAATCGCTTTTACTGTAACAATATCACGCGGTTTGATATCTTTGCGAATCGTTTCCATTAATTGCGCAGCCGATTTTCTCACAAACTCTTTGCGTTCCGGAGATGTCGCCAGAATGGTTCCATTACCCGGCAAAGCAAGACCAAGTGCTTCTGACAGACAGTTCATTGAGTTCGCCGTAAACATGCCTGAGCAAGACCCGCACGTTGGGCATCCGAACTGCTCTAGTTCTTGAAGCTCGTTTTCGTTGATTTTCCCTGCTTGGTAGGCGCCTACCCCTTCGAATACTGAGGAAAGGGAGATTTTTCGCCCGTCACTTGTTCTTCCTGCCGCCATCGGTCCGCCGCTGACAAAAATCGTCGGAATGTTGATGCGCATTGCCGCCATAAGCATTCCCGGTGTGATTTTGTCGCAGTTCGGAATACAGACCATTCCGTCAAACCAGTGTGCGGATACAACCGTTTCCACAGAGTCTGCGATAATTTCACGGCTTGGCAGCGAATATCTCATACCGATATGCCCCATTGCGATGCCATCATCTACCCCAATGGTATTAAATTCAAACGGCACGCCCCCTGCTTCTCTGATTGCTTCTTTTACGATTTTCCCAAACTCCTGCAAGTGAACATGACCGGGAACGATATCAATGTATGAATTACACACCGCAATAAACGGCTTGCCGAAATCCTCTTCTTTTACTCCTGCTGCACGAAGCAAACTGCGGTGCGGAGCTCTATCGATTCCTTGTGTGATCATATTACTGCGTAATTCTGCCATGGTGATCCTCCTAAATTCTTTCAATTGTTTGATTGGATTTTATTTTGAAAATTTTCAGTTTATTTATGGGCTGTTTTTGCAAATAAGATAAATTCAGGCCGCCCTCACCTTGTTTTGTTCTTTCGTGTTTTTATATTTATATAGCTTTCTTTCGATTTGAACCCTCCAACTATTAATATTGTTACTTACTATAAATAGTTTTCGGATATTTTTCAACAATATTCGAAATAATTTTTATAAAAAGTGAATTCACATAAAAAAGGTGCATGATCTGCACCTTTTTTATTTCTATTCGCCTTTTTTTCTGCTTTCCGTCATTTGTTTCCAAACAGAACCTTTTGCTTCTTCTCCATGCTCAATACGTTCAAGCGCCATTTTGACTTGAAGGCTGACCTCAAATTCGGGGTCATCTTCGGCAGCGCGCAAAGCTTCAATTGCACTTTCATCGCCGACTTCGTACAGGAACATGGCCGCACGCCAGCGAACAAGCTTGCTGGAGTCGCTTAATGACTTGATCATAGCAGGAATGGCTTGAGGATCGCCGATATCAGACAGGCAGTCTCCGGCCGTTCTTCTGACTGATACAGCTTTGTCCTCAAGTGCTTTATACAATAGAGGAAGAACATCAGGTGTTTCAATCATTCCTAAGTACACAACAGCCTGTCTTCTGATGGACACCTTTGGATCATCCAATGCCTTCTGTAAAACCGGGATATCCTCTTCTTTCGGATCCATCTGTTCCAAGTGTGCATAACGCTTTTTCCAGTCCTCATCATCCAGCATATCAAGCGTTACTTTATACGCTTTGCGCTGTACAGCTTGTTTTGCTTCGCCCTTTCCTTGAGCGGCTGCTTCAGTCAGTCGTTTCAGCCGTTCATCACTGTATGCCGCCTGAAGCTCTTCTGTCACATCATGGCCGATTTCATCAAAGTCACCGAATCTGACACCTTGTTCTTTCCAAGCCCGCTCAAACACAACATTAGAAGCTTCAGATCTAAGTTTTAAGATCGCCTGCTGAAAGCGTTCAGGTAAGCCGAAGCGTTCTTCCCGCTCTCCATCGGTTAATTTAACTTGCATAGGAATGCCGCTGAACATCTGCACAAAAACTTTTACCTCTCCAAAAGATTCTTGATCAGAACGATTTTCTTCTCCGCTTTCAGCACTTTCCATCCCAAATGCAGTGCGGACTTGCGGTAAAATGTCTTTCCAGTCGTATCTTGCATTCCGTTCAACAGCAAGAAAATCTGCGACGTGATATACCCCTTTAACTCCATCTATTTTAAGAATTTCCGCTATAACAGGCGGTGCGCCTTCTGCTTGCTCAGGTTTATAGTTATTGCTTTTGCCCGCCGGAAGCTCTTCCGTTAAGATGACTTTCATTGTATTCGGGCTTGGTGTAGGTTCAATTGATTTTATCTTCATGATCGTCCTCCTATAGCATATCTGTGACTTATTCTATCATAGTCGCTCCAAGCCTTCTATTACGACGTTTCGGCATCAATCCCGGGTATGTCTTTTTCTAATTGGCGGACAAACTGAAGCATAAAATTGTGTCTTTCTTCTGCCAGTTCCCGTGCAGTGTCTGTATTCATCATATCTTTCAGCCGCAGCAGCTTATGAAAAAAATGAGCGTAGGCGCTTTGCTCATCTCCATAAAGGCCATGCCCGTTTGCGCCCGCAAACATGAAAGCTCTCGCAATGCCGACACCACCAATCGCATCAAGTCTGTCAGCATCCTGTACGGCTTTTCCCTCAATTGAGAGCGGCTCCTTCGCCAGCTTTTCCCTGTCTCGAAAGGACATCCTTGTTATAATATGAATCACCCTGTCAGCATTCTCTTTTCCTACTCCGAAAAAAACGAGCTGATCATATACTTCGTTCACAGAAAGCCTGACCGTGTCAGGCAGCTTCACATCAATTAAATCATGAACCAAAGCCGCCATTTCAACAATGAACAAATCCGCTTTTTCCTTTTCTCCAATATAAGCTGCAAGATCTGCTACTCTTGATACATGATGCCAGTCATGCCCAGAGCTTTCGTCAGTCAGGATAGATTGAACCCATGTCCTGATTTGCTCTGCCTGCTTCAATTCCTTCACAAAAACACCCTCTTTTTATTGCTCTAATAGCTTCACGATAGTGTCTTCCAGCTCTTTCGGATTTGTATTTGGTGAATAACGGCCAACGATTTCTCCATTTCTATCCACTATAAATTTCGTGAAATTCCACTTGATCGCCTTAGTTCCCAGCATCCCTTTCGCATGTTCTGTCAAATACATAAACAGCGGGTGGGCGTTTTTCCCGTTTACATCCACTTTTGAAAACATAGGAAATGTAACACCGTAATTTGTTTTACAAAATTCCTGTATGTCAGCCTCTTCACCAGGCTCTTGGTTCATGAATTGATTGCAGGGGAACCCTAAGATCTCCAGCCCCTCCTGCTGATATGTATCATATAATTCTTGCAGCTGCTTTAATTGGGGAGTAAAACCGCACTTACTTGCTGTATTCACGATCATCAGTACCTTTCCTGCGAATGGCTGAAGTGTCATGTCTTTCCCTGTGATTGTACGTACCTTCATATGATAAATAGACATGTAAGTCCCTCCTATGTCTCTGGTGCTGATTATTTTACCTTTTTTAAATCGCAATTCAAAATGTAAACATCAATTAAGAACTCATAAGAAACCTAACGATATAAGCGTCCGTTCATTATCAATTCATATGGCTCGTTTTTTATCTTATCATTCTATAAAACATTACAATTCCCTCTGACATCATGGAAAATCATTTTACTGTGAAACCAAAAGGCGTGTCAGTGCGTTTTATTTAAAGAGTTTTCTGTTGTTTCCCCCTCAACACGTATAGATAGATTGAAAATTGGCGTGAAAATTCCTATAATGAAGAAAATTAAACGGGGAAATAATGGAGGTGGCACGTTGCCTATTAATATACCAACACACCTGCCGGCAAAACAGGTGCTTGAAAGTGAACATATATTTGTAATGGATGAAAGCAGAGCATTTCATCAGGATATCCGGCCGCAAAAAATTATTATATTAAATTTGATGCCGAAAAAAATCCAAACAGAGACTCAGCTTCTCAGATTGCTTGGAAATTCGCCTTTACAGGTTCATTTCACATTTTTAATCCCAAGCACACACACGCCGAAAAATACTGCGAGAGAACACCTTGACGAATTTTACACGACTTTTTCCAATATCCGTCACAAGAGGTTTGACGGCATGATTATCACCGGTGCGCCGATCGAGCATTTGGCGTTTGAAGAGGTTTCATATTGGGAAGAGCTCAAGGAAATCATGGAGTGGAGCAAAACAAATGTCACTTCAACCTTGCATATTTGCTGGGGTGCTCAAGCAGGTTTGTACTACCATTACGGTGTGGAAAAAATTCAAATGCCGAAAAAAATCTTCGGTGTGTTCGAACATACCGTTCTTTCAAAACACGAAAGATTGGTAAGAGGTTTTGACGAGCTATACTACGTGCCGCATTCCCGGCATACAGATATAAATATGGAACAGCTTCAAGCAGTGCCCGAGTTAAACATTCTTACCGCATCAAAGGAAGCCGGGGTGTGCTTAATTGTGTCTAAAGACGAAAAACAAGTCTTTTTGACAGGGCACCCTGAATATGATACAAATACGCTTCTTCAAGAGTATGAAAGAGATTTGGAACGAAACCTTTCTACTGTCGAGGAGCCTAAACATTATTTTGCAAAAGGCAGCAACGAGCCAGTGAATCGCTGGAAAGCGCATGCCACATTATTGTTTATGAATTGGCTGAATTATTACGTTTACCAAGAAACTCCTTATGAATGGGACTAATTTTTCTTTTTTTAGTGATACGCTGAGCAAAAAATATGATAAAATACATCTGATTCAGTCTGCGTATAACAAAAATTTAAAATACTGGAATCCAAATCATTTAAAATTAGCTTAACTTTTTCACTGCATTAATAATTCGATTATGTATTTGTGTTATGTTTATGTATAGACAATAACTCCTTACGATGCATGAAGCTTGCTTGTTGTTGATTACATTGAGGTGAATTTACTTGAATACCAATAAAAGAGTATTAATTTTGACTGCAAATTACGGAAATGGACATGTGCAGGTAGCCAAAACACTTTATGAACAATGTGTACGGCTCGGCTTTCAGCATGTAACAGTTTCTAATTTGTACCAAGAGTCAAATCCGATTGTTTCAGAGGTAACTCAATACCTTTATTTAAAAAGCTTCTCAATCGGGAAACAGTTTTATCGTTTGTTTTATTACGGAGTTGACAAAATCTATAATAAACGTAAATTCAATATTTACTTTAAAATGGGTAATAAAAGATTGGGCGAACTTGTCGATGAACATCAGCCCGATATTATTATTAATACATTTCCGATGATCGTCGTGCCGGAATACAGACGCCGAACTGGAAGAGTCATTCCTACCTTCAACGTTATGACTGATTTTTGTCTTCATAAAATTTGGGTTCACGAAAACGTGGATAAATATTATGTGGCGACAGATTACGTGAAGGAAAAACTGCTGGAGATCGGCACTCATCCAAGCAATGTAAAAATCACAGGAATTCCAATCAGGCCGCAATTTGAAGAATCCATGCCGGTTGGCCCGATATATAAAAAGTACAATCTTTCACCAAACAAAAAAGTGCTTCTGATCATGGCAGGTGCTCACGGTGTATTAAAGAACGTAAAAGAGCTGTGCGAAAACCTTGTCAAGGATGACCAAGTGCAAGTAGTTGTCGTGTGCGGGAAAAATACGGCTTTAAAAGAATCTTTGAGTGCGCTTGAGGCGGAAAATGGTGACAAATTAAAAGTTCTGGGCTATGTGGAGCGCATTGATGAGCTATTCCGAATCACAGATTGCATGATTACCAAGCCCGGCGGCATTACTTTGACAGAAGCCACAGCCATTGGAGTGCCTGTCATTCTGTACAAACCCGTGCCTGGCCAGGAAAAAGAAAATGCAAACTTCTTTGAAGACCGCGGAGCTGCCATCGTTGTGAACCGTCATGAAGAGATTCTCGAGTCAGTCACTTCCCTTCTTGCAGATGAAGATACCTTGCATCGCATGAAGAAAAACATTAAGGACCTTCATTTAGCAAACTCCTCTGAAGTGATTTTAGAGGATATCCTGAAGGAATCAGAAATGATGACTGCCAAACAAAAAGCCAAAGCGCTATCGTAATGGCGTACTTGAGAGCATACGAAAATCGTGTGCTCTTTTTATTTATATTCAGCCATTAATAAAAGCGGTTACATTTTTTTATGAAACTTACCCTTCTTTTGAAAAATAAGCCGTTTCGAAACTTGACGGGTGCTCCCAGATGGTGTATAGTTGAACCATCATTTAACAATGAATCAAAGTTAGATGATGACAAAATTTTTTTTAGCACATGAGTGCTACAGTACTAGGAGGAATTAAGCAATATGCAAAACGGTAAAGTAAAATGGTTCAACAACGAAAAAGGATTCGGCTTCATTGAAGTTGAAGGCGGAGACGATGTATTTGTTCACTTCACAGCTATCGAAGGAGATGGATACAAATCATTAGAAGAAGGACAAGAAGTTTCTTTTGAAATTGTCGAAGGTAATCGTGGACCTCAAGCTTCTAATGTTGTAAAACTCTAAACTCAATACATGATGATGAGATGACAAATAGAGGAGAGGCATTCGCCTCTCCTATTTGATTTTCATCTGGATTTCAATCGCCAAAATGTTTTGTTTACACCTCTGTTCAATCTCTTCAACATACTTTTCCATTGACGGTTTTCCTTTTTTCGCGATATCCGCCAGTTCTTCTAAATCACTGTATATTTCTATAAATGTTTTGTGAAGGATCAACTTCAAGTCTTTATCATCCATAGCTGCGTTCCCCTTCTCTATCAAGATACCTCAAATAGTAAAACAGTCCTATTTATTCTGGTTCAATAGTTATATCGGCTTATTTTTATTTTCTTTTCTATTTTGGTACATAAATTTCAAAAAAACTCTGCAAAATAATGGCGGAGGTGTTTTTTGTGACTTCAGAATTTCATAATGAGGATCAGACTGGCTTTACGGATAAGCGGCGGCTGGAACTAGCGGTGGAAACAGCGCAGAAAACAACAGGAGCTGCGACGAGAGGCCAAAGCAAAACATTAGTCGACTCTGCATACCAAGCCATTGAGGATGCTAGAGAACTGTCACAATCTGAAGAGCTGGCAGCTCTCGATGATCCTGAATTTGTAAAGCAGCAACAGCAGCTGCTAGATGACAGCGAGCATCAGCTGGATGAATTCAAAGAATAAAAACCGCAGCTTCTGCGGTTTTTATTTTTAGTGATTGGTTAAGACATCTCCGTATTGTTTCAACTTTTCACCAACCGTACATTTATTGATACAAAATGAATGCGCATAAGTTTTGCCAAATTCTTTGCGAAACTGCTTCTTAATAAAACAGTCCTTGCAATATTCATCGTGCAGTTCTGTCAGTTCTTTAAAGATCATTTTCTTATCCAATATCGTCATCTCCGTTACGGTCTAATTTCGTGTGGCTTTCTACGAATTGATGGGATAGAATTTTTTTAGCGAGGCCGTCAGCTTCCTGATTGTCTTTTCGTTGTATTGTTTCGTAGGTTGGAGTAAGCTTCAGCGATTCAAGGAGTGCTTCTATTTTGTCAAGCCATTCATTATGAGATGGATCATAACAAGGCCAGCTGCCGTCAAGCTGATTCAGCACAACAAGCGAGTCCCCTTTGATTGTAATTGAATTTCTGCTTGCCCCCAGCTCTCTTACTTCTCTTATTGCTTCATAAAGCGCTGCGTATTCAGCTTCATTATTGGTTTTCAGCCGGAAGCTTTTATTTTTTCTCAAGCGATGACGGATTCCTCCCAATGAATAATAGATGACGATCCCGAGACCGGCCAGTTCGCTCTCCTTATCGAAACTGCCGTCAAAATAAACAGTAATGTCATCAGGCTCTTGAGCAAGCTCCTCTGTCAGCTTTTCCAATTCCTTCAGCGTCCAGCTGCCGCCTTTCTCGTCTTCGAACTCTAGCTCTTTCATGTATGGAAAACGTCCAAGTTCTCTGGCGAGCATACGTGCCTGCTGTGCTGTCAGCCAGTCTTCGCTAAAAAATGAGACGGATCCTGTTCCTTTTGCTTCTATTTTCAAATGCGGTCTGAGCTTCATTACAATCACCTTACCATTCATTAGTTGTCGGGCTTATGCTATAATCAAACCAATCTTACCCCGGAAAGGAAGCTTTTTCATCTTGTTTAATAATTCGTTTTGGATCTTTTTTGCGATCATTCATTTTATCATTGTTCTTTTATTTTATAAAGGATTTGGCAAAATGGGGCTGTTTGTTTGGATCGGTTTTGCGACAGTCTGCGCCAACCTCCAAGTCGTCAAAACAGTCGAACTGTTTGGCTTAACAGCGACACTTGGGAATGTGATGTATGGCACAATCTTTTTTGCGACAGATGTGCTGAATGAAAAATACGGGCCAGCTGAAGCCAGAAAAGCGGTATGGCTCGGATTCTCAACGCTCCTGACGCTGACATTTGTCATGCAGGGCGTGCTGCTTTTCGAACCGGCTTCCAGCGACATATCACAAACAGCGCTGGAAACGATCTTCGGATTCCTTCCGCGAGTTGCGTTAGGAAGTCTGCTTGCCTTTATCTTCAGCCAAACGCTGGATGTTTATGTATATTCGGCAATTAGAAGGATATTTCCTTCTGATCGGCTTTTATGGCTCAGAAACGGCGGCAGTACAGCAGTCAGCCAGTTGTTTGATACATTCATATTCACTGCAGTCGCCTTTCTCGGCATTTATCCGGCAGGCGTGTGGCTTCATATTTTTATTTCTACATATTTGATTAAGTTTGCGGTATCTTTAATTTCATTGCCTTATGCCTATGCAGCCAAAAAAATGATACCTAATGATGAAAGGAGTTCATAATGCCTACAGAAATATA
This sequence comes from Bacillus sp. LM 4-2, assembly GCF_000978495.1. NCBI lineage: Bacteria > Bacillati > Bacillota > Bacilli > Caryophanales > Bacillaceae > Bacillus > Bacillus sp. LM 4-2. The sequence continues at coordinate 2,152,332 of NZ_CP011101.1, forward strand.
TGTAGACGGCGCAAGCGCCGGTAATCCAGGGCCTTCCGGTATCGGCATTTTTATCAAACATGAGGGAAAAGCAGAATCTTTCTCTATTCCAATCGGAGTGCATACAAACCAAGAAGCGGAATTTCTTGCATTAATTGAAGGGATGAAGCTATGTGCAACGCGCGGGTATCAATCAGTTTCCTTTCGAACCGATTCAGATATTGTGGAACGCGCCACTGAGCTTGAAATGGTTAAAAATATAACGTTTCAACCGTTTGTAGAAGAGATCATCCGATTAAAAGCGGCATTCCCTCTTTTTTTCATCAAATGGATACCGGGCAAGCAAAACCAAAAAGCCGATCTTCTGGCAAAAGAAGCGATTCGGCTGAATGAAAAGAATTAAATCTTGATCATTGGTTCATCCTAATGGCGAGGTGAACTAACATGAAAAAGAAAGATAAAGGCCGGCTGACCGGCGGTGTTACTCCGCAAGGCGACCTGGAAGGCAATACACATAATGACCCTAAAACAGAGCTTGAGGAGAGAGCAAAAAAAAGCAATACAAAACGCTAGAGAGGATCTAAACGATCTCTCTAGCGTTCAGCTTTTCAAGCATACGCTCAATTCCTTTAATTTGGTGGCGGCGAAGCATGTCAGCCGCCTGCTCCATTTGCAAAGTAAATAAAGCGTCTTTCAGTGTGCAGGCCAGCGGCACTGAGCAATGGATTTCCGCAAGCTTCCTCGACATCTCCAAATCGCTTAAACCTTGCTGAATTTTTCCCTGCTGTCCTTTTGGAAGAAGAGAAAGATTTTCCAATAAACGGTCAATCGTTTCGTATTCACGAATCAATTTGTAGGCTGTTTTTTCTCCAATGCCTTTGACTCCGGGATAGTTATCACTGGAATCACCCATAAGCGCTTTAATATCAATCAAAGCCTTCGGCATTACGCCTGTTTCTTCATAAAAAGTCTCTTTTGTATAGACTTTATAATTTCCGATTCCTTTTTGAAGCAAAGCAACGCTTACTTTATCCGTTAACAGCTGAAGTAAATCTCTGTCCCCTGTTACGACCGTAATGTCCGCTTCATTCGCAAATAAATCGGCAAGAGTACCGATACAGTCATCCGCTTCATAGCCGGCAAAGCCAATATTCATGATTCCAAGCTCTGCGGCTGCTTCCTTTGCCAAATCAAACTGCGGAATCAGCTCCACAGGCGGCGCGCTGCGGTTGGCCTTATAATCTTGGAACAAGTCATTTCGGTACGTTTTGCTCCCCATGTCCCAGCAGCAGACGACGTGTGTCGGCTGGAATGTTTCCACAGCTGTAATCAAATGCTTTAAAAAGCCGTTGACGCCGTTCGTCGGCACCCCGCTGTCATTTATCATAAAGTTGCGATGTACGGCCGTGGCAAAAAAGGCCCGGAATAAAAGAGCCATGCCGTCAACCAGCAATAGTTTATTATTATTCATCAAATAACTCCCTTTTCTTTCATTCCTTCTATTTTATCATAAAGCAGCCCAAAAATAAAAAACAGTATCTCTTTAATTAGAGATACTGTTTGGATATTTATCAATCGTTGTGTCTTTTGTTGCTGGCGATCAGCTTTTCAGCTTCGCGTCCTGCGTAAGAGTCAAAATGGGTTTGAAATCCGTTTTTCTTTTTGGCATTGTTATTCGCCTGTGCATTTCTGTTTCCGAGCTTTGTTCTGCCCAACATGAATCCCCCCTTACGTCGGATGCATATAGTATATGCTTCCGGCAGGAGGTTCACTCGCGACAGGATCATCCAGCTTACATGCGGCTTACGTATTCTCTGACCATTTCTTTTGATACAAGCCGTCTTGTCGGGACGATGCCTTTTTTAGCGAGCTGATTCATTTGCTCGGTAATTTCATTAATTGCATCTGTAGTATAAGGTTCACCGTTTTTGCATTTAGCAACAGCTTCTTCAATCGCCAATTCACGCATATTTTCAAGACGCATAAATGCTTTGATATGCTCGTGCTGTTTTGATGAATGTGCTGAAATTGCTTTATGTACCTCTGACATTAATCGTTCATCTCGCTTTTTTCTATTTAGTCTATCATGACTTGAAATACAAGCCAACTGAATTTTACATTTTTATTGTATTGTCTGAATTTTTCCAGGAGATGCACGCCTGGTACGCTATTTCAATCTCTTTCGCATGTTCCCCTTCCGCATATCCTCTTAAATATGTCTCTTTTTGATCCGTTATTTGCGCGATTGCTTTTTCACCCATATCTTCCTGTAAGCGTCTGAGGTGAGCTGTGTAATGAGAGATCAGGCTTTCTTCTTCATTTTTTATCCATGCCTCTGTGATTTTCGTAAGTTTCATCCGTACAGCTCCGATAAAGGCCGATTTTCCTTTCTGCTCAAAAAACTGTTTCGGTGATTTGACCTCTTTTAGTTCCTGCTCAAAAGCACGTTCTTCTATTTCCGGTTCAACTTCCTTCAACTGTATGCCGTTCGAATGCTGATCACCCGCATAAACGGAAAAATAACCGTCCTCGTTTAATGTTTTTTGAAATTGATCCAGCCATTCTTCATTGATATGCCGTTCGATGAAACCGCTCATGCGAACATCAAGCGTTTTGATTTCCTGAATATATTCAAATTGATATTCATGTAAGGCTGTTGTCATCGCCTTACTGACGTTCTTTTTCCAATCCCCGTTTTGCAGTCCGGGATGAAATGCCGATTTTAATAAATCATTTGCAAAATATGATAATCGCTGTGTAATGTGATATAGCTGCTCTCTTGTATCTTTTTTTACTTTTTCAATGATGGTTTCTGAGTTCCGCCGTTTCTCGATATCGGCCGCTGTCCGCTCAAATGACAGCATAAGGCGCTGTTTCTGCGCTTCCGTCTCTTCTCGGGACTGATGCTGGGATTGGTGAAGCTGAAAAACAGTTTCGCATAGTTTGTCTGCCTCCGAACTGAGCTGCGCTGCTGACGCTTTTTTTACATCCACTTCGATAAACCGGTCTAAGTGTTTTCTTACTTTCGAGAACTGATTATAAAATGACTCCGGTTTTCCCACCAGTTCCTCCTTACTTGATACGGTAAAGAGCTGCGGCTCATAAACCCCTTCTTTTACAAGCTCTGCGCTGACATAATCGGTCACTGTTTCGAGCTCTGTTTTATCTTTTGCAAGGTCTGCAGCATTAATAATAAAAAACATTTTATCCATGCTGAGCGATTCTTTCACAAGTCCAAGCTTTCGCAAAAATGAACGGTCTCCTTTTGAAAAAGAGTGTTGATAATAAGTCATATAAAAAAATGCATCGGCATCTTTGATATATTGGAATGCCAGTTCTGTATGCCGTTTATTCATGCTGCTCGCGCCGGGTGTATCAACGATCGTAATCCCTTTTTCAGTGAGCGGGCATGTATAGTAGACCGTTACCTCTTTTACAGCACAGGCCGTTGTTTCCTCTGCTACATACGGCTTTAATTCAGATAGCGGAATCGTTAATTTCTTCTGTTCCTGTATATACTGCTGATACTTCTCGTATGCAAGCAGGAAATTGCTGATCAATTTCACGTGTTCTTCCTGCAGCCTGTTTTTTTTGACTGCCTTTTCCCACTTCTCTGTGAAGGAACGGCCTGCCGGTTCCTTTGGTATTCCGGTGAGCTGCAAAATTTCAGCCGTTATGTCATCCTCTGTCTTAAACACTACATCCGCTGTTTTGTTTAAGTTGCCATTGATTGGCTTTGTGATCTTGTTAATTGTCGCTGTGGTTGGCGTTGGTGAGGATGGCAGCACTCTTTCGCCGACAAGCGCATTGGCAAATGATGATTTCCCCGAGCTGAAGCCTCCAAAAAGAGCGAGTGTAAATTTCCGTTCCTCAAGCCTTTTCACCCTTTCACGAAACGCTGAAGTTTGCTTTAACAACATGCTGCATTCGCCTAAAAGGTCAGACAAAGTGTAAAAGCGTTTGATTTGGTCTTGAAGCGGCATTTCTTGTTCCATTTTGATTTCTGATTTCGGCATCGGCTGCGCCGTCAGCTGGCTTCGGCCTTGTTTCTGCTCTGGAGCCGCCACTCTTGTTTTCTTCGATTTAAACCATTCTGTGTCTATATGCATTGGGCATGCGGACTCTTCTTCCCAAATGGCCCACAGGCGATCGGTTTTCTCTCGGGTATTATTCTCTAAACGCGCCTGTTCTTGAAGAAAGACAAGTTTTTCTGATTCTTGGACGAGCCGGTCGTTAATTGTTTGCACATCTTTGGAAACACGCTCTTTCACCATAGCGGAGAGCACCTTTATGATGTCTGCGGCTTCTCTTTTCGCCTCTTTCCGGATGAGCTCTGCCAAGTCTTTTGTATATTGCAATACATATTCAGAGGAAAAGGCTGCACCATGCTTGACCGCGCGTTCAATGATGCTTATATCAAGCGTTGTGCGATAGGCCTGAATCAGCTTTTCACTTTCAGCGGTATAGACATCAAATGCCTTGGCGAGTTTATGAAGCATGTCTATCATATGCCAATCCGCTTCGGCCTCTGTTCGTTTTGCCACATCAGAGAAAAAAGCATTCCGCCTTTTATCTCTTTCCTGTGCAGTTTTCGCTTTAGAAAAGAAAAAGCCGGTTTTAAAAGAAGGCTCTTGTGATTCTAAAAATGCAGCCGCCAATTCACGCATTTCAAAAGGCGTCAGGTTTGCGTTTTTTAAAATACGATTGATTTCTTCCTGCATCCTCGTCTCTGCCTCAGTCGTTTGTTTTTCGGCCTCATTCAATTGATCACGCAGCGATTGGACCAGTCCAATTTGGATATTAAGCTGTTCAGCGAAACTCGGAGCGCCTGTTTCGTCTTTCTTCAGCATTTCCGTATGTTCCTTTAGCAGATTACGGACTTTTTGTTCCGTTAAAGCCTGCATATTGCTTTTTGATTGCTGTTCTATTCTTCTTAACTCTTCTCTCAGGGCCCCCATCTGATTGAACGGGTGATCCGGTTCTGTTACTGATGTAAAATAGAGCGCTTCCCTTGAAATCCCTTCATTGCAAAGCATCTCCTCTACCTGCGCTTGATAGTCTCCAAATTTCGTCTCCGTCTCATCATGGCGGTCAATTTGATTGACGATAAAATACACATTCGGAATGCTTTCTTTTATTGATCTGAGAAACTTTACATTTTCTTCAGAGTGCACGTGATTATAGTGAACGACGTAAAACAGCGCATCCGCTTGGTGAAGAATAGAAGCAGCCGATAGAAAATGAGCATCATCTGTTGAATCTATCCCTGGAGTATCAATATACGCAACCCCGGAATCGATCTCAGTATACCTGTCAAAAATTTCGACGCTTTCAATCTGTTCCCCGTCTTTACAATATTGCTGCACCTTGTCTTTCTGGTAAGCCCCTTCCAGCTCAGCACACGCTCCGTCTGTTGTATGAAGCCGAACTCGCTTTTCCCCGTTTCTGATCACAACAAGGTTAGCGCTTGTCGGAATCGGGCTTGTCGGCAAAATATTCTCCATTAACAGGCAGTTCAGCAGTGACGATTTTCCCGCTGAATAATGCCCGGTAAACGCGATATAAACCTCTTCATCAGCCGCTTTTTTCATGACCGCAGCCAGTTTAGCAGCCCTTTGTTCATCTTGATTCTCAATAAATTGCTTATAAATTTCCCCAGTTTTATGCAAAAGCTCTTTTCTGTTTTGATCTGTCATAAGTCTGAACCCCTTTGTGCCGTTTCAATTGTGAACCTTTTTCGAAAGATCTGAATTCATTCCCTTTTCATTTTACACAAGAATAAACCAAATTTCTTTAGGAGAATAGAAAAAAGCCGCCATTACGGCAGCTTCTATAAAAGAAAATCTGCAACTTTTACAAGTTCCAGATTCATCAAACAGATTTATTAGAGATTCCTTTTAATACAAAACCAATTAATACACTATATGTACAAACCGCTCCAAGCAAAAACAGCATTGTCATTTGCTTCACCATCCTGATTGAGAATCTTTTTCAAATTCATTTTAACATGGTTGAGAATGATTTTCAATCGCTATTTTACGCTGTATTCCTGTAATGCTTTGTCTTCTGCGCGAATTCTGATGCTTAACAACACGGCATTGAAAATGGAAAACAGACACATGGTGACGTATGCTTGATAAAGCAGCGGAATCAGCAAAATTTCGAGTATAACAACGGCATAGTTTGGATGTTTCATCCATTTATATGGACCTTTATTTACAAGCTCTACACCTGGAACAACAAGGATTTTCGTATTCCAATATGCCCCTAAGGAACAAAGCGCCCAATACCGTACGATCTGTACGCTTAAAATAACTGCAGCGATACCGAGCCACCAGCTGGACGGCTGTTTATTCATCAGCAGCACTTCGGCAATTAAGGACAGGAAAAAAAGGATATGCATCGTAATGATATATGGATAGTGGCTCTCGCCAAATTCAATTGCTCCTTGCTGCTTTACCTTTTGTTCGTTTTGCCTGGCCACTGCCATTTCTGCTGCTCTTTGAACAATGAGAATGGCGATCAACAACCAAAACATGAGTCAGGCCCCCTTTTCCCAGCTGAATAACAGCAATTCTGATGAGAAACCCGGCCCTAATGCGCCAATCAGTCCTCGTTCAGCTTCCTTTTTATGTCCGTTCTGCAGATGGTCTTTGATCACATACAAGATTGTAGCTGAAGACATATTTCCGTGCTTTTGCAAAATGCTTTGCGCAGATGAAAGCTTTTCTGACGACAGCCCGAGACTTTTGATGTATGCATCGATCACTTTTTTTCCGCCTGGATGCGCCAAAAAAACACTGATATCATGGAATGACAGCTTATGTTTGTCCAAAAAAATCTGTACATTTGTTTTGAGCCATTTTTCCACCAAAGTCGGAATGTCTCGTGAGAAAATGACTTTGAATCCTTGATCGGTAAAGTCCCAGCCCATGACATCTTCTGATTGTTTCATCAAAACAGATTGGGCGTCCATTATCTTCGGCGCAAGTTGCAGCTTTGACATCCTGCGGTCCGCCTTCTCTCCGCATAATAAAGCTGCGGCAATGCCGTCACCAAAAAGCGAGGTGCCGATCAGATTGCTTTTCGTTTTATCTTCCGGCTGGAATGTCAGGCTGCACAGCTCGGCAGCAATGACAAGCACAAAAGCCTCAGGATACGCTTTGCAGTATTCGGCTGCACGCGCAAGTCCGCTGGCTCCTCCTGCACAGCCAAGCCCCCAAATCGGAATCCGCTTCGTATATGGAGAAAACGGAAGTTCATTCATAAGCCGCGCCTCGATACTCGGTGTGGAAAGACCTGTACTGGAGACGAAAAAAACAGCTTCCACTTTCTCATAAGGAATGGCTTCTTGAAAAAATTCCGGATGAGAGAGGCACTCACGAACAGCCGCTCTGCTGTGTTTAAGTGTTTCTTCTATGTATATTTGATTTTTTTCTTCAAAGCTGTGCCCCTCTTTATACCATTCAATCGGCTTAACAAACTGTCTCGAATGGATTTGCCCGTTTTTAAAGGAGGATAACAGCCGGTCAATATCCTTAAAAGAATGCTGAAACATATAGCGGGCGAATTCGGCCGCTTTCTCTTGGTTTACATTATACGCAGGAAGACTTGTTCCAATGGATAAAATAAACGCCATGCGATCACCTCTTTGCATACATTGTGCCGCAACAATCTTTTTTATATGCAAAAAAACTCCGCCGCGGCGGAGTTAGACTGCTGTTTTTTGTTCAGCGAGGTCAGCTTCTTGTTCTGTTTTTTTGGCTTTAGAAAAAACGTTATATACAATATTTAAGACGACTGCAGTGAAGCTGCCCGCCACAATGCCATTCGTTGTAAGCAGCGTTAAGGCACTCGGAAGCTGTTTGAAAATATCCGGCACAACGGTCACACCAAGCCCCAAACCCACTGAGCAGGCAACAATCAGCAGATTTTCCTGTTTCGCAAAATCAATGCGGCTGAGCATTTTAATTCCGTAAGCGATCACCATTCCAAACATCGCCACCATTGCACCGCCCAAAACAGCGGATGGAATAATGGTCGTGAAAGCAGCGATCTTTGGAAACAGCCCAAATGCCATTAGGATCACACCTGTGACCACAATGACGGCATTTTTTTTGATCCCTGTGAGCTGAACAAGCCCGACATTTTGAGAGAATGCCGTGTAAGGAAAAGCATTAAAAATACCGCCCAGAAGCACAGCCAGTCCTTCAGCTCGATAGCCTTTAGACAGATCTTTCTCTGTCAAACGGCGGTTTGTCAGGTCACCTAAAGCAAAGTAAACACCAGTTGACTCCACAAGGCTGACAATTGCAACGATGGACATCGTAATGATAGGCGCTGCGTGAAAAGACGGCGCTCCGAAGTAAAATGGCTGAATCATTTGAACAACTGCCGCGTCCGAAACATTATCAAATTGAACTTTTCCCATAAAATATGCGATGAAGGTGCCAATCAAAATACCGATCAAAATCGAGACGGACTTGATAAAGCCTTTTGTAAAACGGTATAGTAGCACAATGATACTCAACACGGTAAAAGCAAGAGCAAGATTGGAGAGATCTCCGAAATCTGCACTTCCTTCTCCGCCGGCCATGTTATTCATGGCAACCGGCATCAGTGTAATACCGATAATCGTAACAACAGAGCCTGTCACGACCGGCGGAAAAAACGATACGAGCTTTCCAAAGAAAAATGAAATAAGAATGACAAGAATGCCTGAAGCGATAATGCTGCCGTAAACAGTTGAAACCCCATATTCAGATCCAATCGCTATCATCGGCGATACAGCTGTAAAGGTACAGCCAAGCACTACCGGAAGCCCGATCCCAAAAAATCGGTTGCTCCACACTTGCAGAAGTGTAGCCACACCGCACATAAAAATATCAATCGATACTAGGTAAGTCAGCTGCTCGACAGTCAGTCCCATTGCTTTTCCGACAATCAGAGGAACGACAATGGCGCCGGCATACATGGCGAGAACATGCTGAATCCCTAAAGACAGCGTTTTGCCGAATCCATTTCTCATGAATGAACCTCCTGTACGAAGGACACTTTTCCTTCTTCTAAAGACTGAATTCTTGCCAAAGATTCCACTCGGTAGCCCAGTTTTACAAGTTCTTCTCTTCCCGGCTGAAATGACTTTTCAATAACAATGCCAATTCCCGCGATAGAAGCTCCCGCTTGCTTCACAATCGACACAAGCCCGTGCGCTGCCTGTCCATTTGCCAAAAAATCATCGATAATCAGCACATGATCCTGATCCGACAAGTGGGTCCCAGACACTGCGATTTGGCTTTCTGTTTGCTTCGTAAAGGAATAAACAGACGCTGTCAGCAAATTGTCGGTGAGTGTTAACGATTTATGCTTTCTCGCGAAGACAACTGGCACACCCAGCTTCAAGCCCGTCATTACAGCGGGGGCGATACCTGATGATTCGATTGTCACAATTTTGGTAATACCGTCTTTTGCAAACCTGGACGCAAATTCGTCACCAACTCTCTGCATAAGCAGCGGATCAATTTGGTGATTCAAAAAAGAATCCACTTTCAATACCTGATCAGATAATACGACGCCTTCTTCCTCTATTTTCCGTTTCAGTGCTTCCATCCTGTCTTACCTCCGTTATGAGAATAAAAAAAGCATTGCCCGCTCAAATAAAGAGCAAGCAATGCTGATATCACAAAAAACCGTACACGTGCGGTTCCATTGCTCACCCATAGTCGGACATTTACGGTGCCCGGTAGAAACTTGCGTGCCATATCCACGCGATTATATGAGTGTTCCTATTATATTGTAATAAATTATATCAAGATTCTAATCTCTTGCATAGGTTGAAAATAAAAATTCCCGAACTTTATTTTTGTTTTTTTAGATATCATTCGTATTTCAAGGGTATACGATATAAAAGAGCCTGACGACCGCGCCGCCAGGCTTTTGATTATGACAGATAGAGATTTGAATATTTGTTTGATAAATAATCAATTAAATAGCGAACATTCAGCTCTTCTCCTGTTGCATCTTTAATAATGTCTAACGGCTTTTTCCGTTTTCCGTGAATGTGCACCTTTTCCGTCAGCCATTGCTTTATCGGATGGAACTCTCCTCTTTCCAAGAGAGCGTCAAATTCAGGGAGATCCTCAAGCATTTTTTGTTTCAGCTGAGCCGCATACATGTAGCCGAGCGCATAGGATGGGAAGTAGCCGAAATCACCACCTGCCCAATGGACGTCCTGTAAAATCCCCTCTGCGTCGGTCTGCGGTGTAATCCCTAAATAATCCTGGTATTTTTGATTCCAAAGCGACGGCAGATCTTCCACAGACACTTCATTGCTGAAAATCGCTTTTTCAATTTCATAACGGATGATGATATGAAGAGGATACGTTAATTCATCCGCTTCGACCCTGATAAATGAAGGTTTTGATTCATTGATTGCCCGGACAAAATCATCCAGGGAGATGTCCTTGAACTGTTCAGGTGATGCTTCTTGAATCTTCTGATAGTACGGTGTCCAAAAATGCTTGTTGCGGCCGATAAAATTCTCGTAAAATAATGATTGCGATTCATGAATTCCCATTGATGCGCCGTCTGACAAATTCGTACCACTGAGTGCTTCATCAATATTTTGCTCGTAAATCGCGTGCCCGCACTCATGAATGGTGCCAAAGATCGCCGTCCGGAAATCTTTTTCATCATATCTCGTCGTGACCCGAACGTCTCCCCGATTCAGCGTAGTTGCAAACGGATGAACGGTTTCATCAAGTCTTCCGCCATCAAAATCGTAGCCAAGCTCCTGTAAAAAATACAGACTGAGCTCTTTTTGCTTTTCTTTCGGGAACGCTTTTGTAAGAAAGCTTGTATCTGGTTTATTTCCGGAAGCTGTCACCTGTTTAACAAGAGGGATAATCGCTTCCTTCAGCTCAGCAAACAACTGATCAAGCACCTTTACCGTGACGCCGGGCTCAAACAAATCAAGCAATGCATCATAAGGATGCTCTTGATATCCCCAATACGTAATAAAACGTTTATTGAATTCAATCAGCTGTTCTAAATAAGGAGAAAACAAGCTGAAATCAGATTTTCCTTTCGCTTCCTCCCACGCTGTTTCTGCCTTTGAACACAGAATCACGTATTCTTTGTATTCAGCCTCAGGGATTTTCTTATTCTCTTCATACTCTTTTTTCGCCAGTTCCACTGCTTTTTTCGTATCTTCCGACAAGTCATCAAATCGTTCATACAGGACATCGATAAGCTCCTTCATTCGATCTGATGTTTGGATATTGAATATATCTGTTGAAAGCTGGCCGATACTTTCGGCACGATCCTCTGAGCCGTTTTTCGGCGCGCCTGTTCTGGAGTCCCAGTGCATTAACGCAACTGCTTCGCTGTAATGTGAGATTCTTTTTAAAAGATCAAAAAATTCTTTTTCATATGTATGTATCTCCATATCCATTCCCTCCCTATTCTAGCCGTTCCATTACAGGCTAATGGAAGGGGGTATGAAAGTCAAATTGTTTGTATAAAAGGCTGCCGGTATGTTTTGTGGCAGCCTTTTTATTCAGTTGATCGTCATTTGATTTTTTGGCGGAGGTGTTCTCCGCTTTTTCTGCTTGATTTTTTTATCTACCCACACTGTTGCCAGCGGGGTTAAGAGCGAGGTGACAATAACGCTTGTCGCGATAATTGCAGTTGCCGACTCAGCAACTGGCGCAAATGAGGCATTCGCTTCCGCTAATGCATATGGCACGGCTACAGCCGCCCCTGCCGTAGAAGAAGCGGCCACTCCCGCGACACCATCTCCCCGCGCAATAAAACGATCAAGTAAAAACAAGGAACTGCCCGATAAAATGACGACAGAAACTCCGATAAAAATGCCGAGCAGCCCTGATTGGATCAGCATTCCAAAATTCAAGGTATTGCCGAGCGAAAAGGCGAAAAATGGAATGATCGCCGGCACAACCTTGCTGAATAAGTCTCTGAGATCATGATCCAGATTTCCAAGTATACATCCAAGTAAAAACGGGATGACTGTCGCTGCCAGCGTTTCCCATGGGAATGCGGCAAGTCCCGTCACACCAAACGTCACCATGGTCATAAAAGGACCAGATTCTGTACTGATAAAGGCGAAAGCGCCCGCATCCTCTTTTCTTCCCATGTGATTCATGAGCGCCAAATACAGTCCGCCGTTCGTTTCATTCATTACCGCGACAATTGCTAAAACAGAAAGGCCTGCAAAAAAGCCGGATTGTATACCTTCGTCAGGTATAAATTGCGCTGCGATCACGCCGAGCAGTGCCGCAAATCCGACCTTTCCCAATAATAACGTGATTCCTTTTCTTGCGATATAGCCTGAAGAACGAAAATCAATCGTTGCTCCTACGCAAAAGATAAAAACACCCAGTATCGGCAGCGTTCCGGTAATCAAAGCACCCGTAAACCCTCCAAAGAACTCCGCTGTTCCAGGCGCAAACGTGTTGAGCGCCGCTCCAAGAAATAGCGGAATAATCATCATTCCGCCAGGTACCCGTTCAATTGTCGCCTTGATTTTCATATTGTGGATTCTCCCATCCTCCGGTTATGAAAAAACAATTCCACTTACACTTGGAAAACAGCCTGCAAATCCTCTTTTGAACAGCTGCCCAGCTGGCTGCCGACTCCGACGGCGCCAGCTCCGGCTCTAAGCCAATCCGGCACTTCAGACGGATGTATCCCGCCTGTCGGAATAAAGGTCACCTGCGGGAAAGGACCCGCTAAATTTTTCATAAACGGGATGCCAAACACACCGCTTGGGAACAGCTTTAATGTCGTAAAACCGAATGTCAGCGCTTCCATAATTTCGCTCGGAGTCAAGACGCCGGGGATATAATGTGTCTTTACAAAAGATAGATGTTCAGCAAGATCAGCTGAAAAACCCGGACTGACAATAAACTGCGCGCCAGCCTCAGCAGCTTCCCCAGCTTGCTGCGCGGTGATGACCGTGCCCGCGCCAATTAAAATATCTTCCCTATTACGGAAGGATTCGATAATATCTGATGCCCCGGGGGTCGTATACGTCACTTCAACTGCACGAATCCCTTTATCTAATAAACTCTCAATCTGCTGACAGGCCTCCTGCTTATCCTTTGAACGAATGACTGCAATCAGCTTTGCTTCTTTCAGACGGTTTTCAACGACTTTGGACTCCATATTAATAATCCCCTTTCTTTTGGTGAACCGTTCTTTGAGCAGATAAAAAAGAAGCTAATTTCTCCCTGGTCGGCAAACCGTCCATATCCCCCGGTGCCTGCACTTGCAAAGCGCCAATCGCATTTCCCCTTTGCACCGCATCCTTGTACGACAAACCGTCTAGGATACCGCTGATTACACCGACTGCAAATCCGTCTCCGGCGCCGACCGTATCAACCACCCGGTCGACCCGGCAGCCTTCTAGAAATCCTTCACTTGTCCCCGTTTTAAAGTAAGCGCCTTCTTTTCCAAGTTTAATAGCAACAAAGCTGGCACCTTTTTTCAAATAATAGTCGGCAATGCCTTCAGGTGTTTTTTCTCCGGTCAATAGCTCTCCCTCTGCGATACCCGGGAAAAACCAGTCTGCAAGCCCAGCCAGATCATTGATTGTATGTACCATTGTTGCTTGATCAGGCCAAAGCGAAGGTCTTACATTAGGGTCGAATGAAATGGTCTTCCCTGCGTTTCTCATGTCGTTCATGACATGATACGTGAAGTCTTTCATCTCGGCTGACAAGGCAGGCGGAATGCCTGTCACATGCAAATGGCCTGCGCATTGAAAATAATCTCTCGGATATTCAGCTGAAGTTAATGTGCTTGCAGCTGAGTTTTTCCTATAGTAGGTAACTTGCGGGTCGCCTTCTTTCACTTTTGACTTCAGCAGCAGCCCGGTGGGATTTTCGTCCTGCGAGCGGATCACGCGGGACACATCCACTCCCTCTTTTTTAAGCTCTTGTAAAACAAACGTTCCGAGCTGATCATTGCCGACCTTGCTCATCCATCCCATTCGAAATCCGAGTCTGGCAAGGCCGCAGGCGACATTGCTTTCTGCTCCGGCAAGCCCTTTAGAAAAAGTGGATACTTCATGAAGGCCTCCATACTCATTTGCATAAAACATGGCCATTGATTCCCCGAATGTCACCGCATCAAGCTTCATCTCTTCCCAACCTCCTCTTAGTTGAGGGCACCTAGGATTAAAGTGACTTTCTCATGATGACTTTTGCCTCTAATTCAATGGTTTGAGGCGCTCCTTTGTCACCTTCAATCCTTTTTAATACACGTTCCATCGCCGTCCTGCCCATATCATGTGACGGCTGGGCGATCGTTGTAATACCTGGACCGATCAGTTTATACCATTCCGTATCATCGAATCCTGCAATCCCTATATCTTGAGGGATGCGCAGGCCAAGCTCTTCCATACAGCTGATGATTTTCAGCATAATCAAGCCATTCAAAGCCAGAATCGCTTTTTTTTGCTCCGGCATTTCCTTGTGAAAAGAACAAAGCGCCGCCTTAAGCTGCTCCTTGTCTTTTACGTCAATTTCATGCAATCTGACAAGCCCGTTCACATTTTGAACCGAAGCCATTTCCTGATACACAGCTGCTCTTTCTGCACGAGGGCTGATAGAGGAAATCGGTTCGGTAAACAGCGCGACATCAGTATACCCTTTGCTGTACACCTTCTGAAGAATCTCTTTTGTGATCCATCTGTTGTCAGTCGTTACGGTATCCAGTTTCAGATCCGGCAGTTTCCGGTCAATTAAGATTGTTGGAATTTGCTGTTCAGCAAAAGCGCGGAGTACATCCTTGTTTTCCCCTGTTGCGTTTAAAATCAAGCCCTCAACCGAATGGGCTTCTAGCTTTAAGAGCATTTCCCGCTCTTTTTCAGGACTGTTATCTGTGTTGCACACCATAATGCTGTATCCATATTGATCACAAACCTCTTCGACTCCCCTGAAAGCAGCGACCGAAAAAGGATTTGTAATGTCAGCTACAACAAATCCGATTAACTTGCTTTTTTTTATTTTCAAACCTTGCGCCATTTTACTCGGCCGATAATTCAATTCTGCAATTGCCTTTTTAATGTTTTTCACTTTTTCAGGAGAAATCGCGTCAATTTTTCCGTTAATATAGCGGGAAACTGTCGATTTCGAAACTCCTGCACATTCAGCTACATCTTTGATGGTTGTATGGCCTGTTGTTTTCTTTTTCATTCAAGTGCTCCTGTATCTCTTATATTTGAAACCGATTTCAAAACCGTTACAACAAAAGAATACCATAATTTTAAAATTTGGGAAGAGTTTTTTTAATAATGTGTCAATTCATTATTTTTTCGTTGACTCTTTTCACTATTTATCCTAAAATTTTCTTTGAAACCGTTACCAAAATATTTTCATTCAAGTGATGCTGAAATCCTAACCAAGGGGGAAATATAATGGAAAATCGTTATTCTGTACATCCTGAACAAGTAAAACGCTTTACAACAGAGGAGCTTCGCAGTCATTTCTTAATGGATTCTTTATTTACAGAAAACAAACTTACGATGTATTACTCACATGAAGACCGGGTTGTCATCGGCGGAGCGGCTCCAGGGCAAAGTGAACTGAAGCTTGATGCAGGTGATTTTCTAAAAACAGACTTCTTTTTGGAACGGCGTGAAATCGGGATTATTAATGTCGGCCAGCCTGGTGCCGTTAGAGTCGGCGATGATGAATATGTGCTTCAAACAAAGGATTTTCTCTATATCGGAATGGGTAATCAGGATGTATCATTTTCAAGCCTGAACGGTGAAAAAGCGAAGTTTTACTTCGTCTCCGCTTGCGCCCACAAAAGCTATCCGACACAAAAAGCCGCCCTAGCTGAACTGACACCGGACCGCCTTGGTGATGATGCAGCGTCTAATGTCAGAAGTCTGTACAAAGTCATTCATCAGGATGGCATTAAAAGCTGTCAGTTGATGATGGGAATAACGATGTTAGATCAAAACAACAACTGGAATACCATGCCAGCACACGTTCATGACCGTCGGATGGAGGCTTATCTTTATCTGGATCTTGAAAAGGATTCAAAGGTATTTCATTTCATGGGCCAGCCGGACGAAACACGCCATCTTGTTGTTGGAAATGACCAGGCTGTCCTTTCTCCCGCCTGGTCTATTCATTCTGGCGCAGGAACATCAAACTATAGCTTTGTGTGGGCGATGGCTGGAGAAAATTACACATTTACGGACATGGATCTCGTTCCGATGGATGGGCTGAAATAAGATGGGTTATCTACATGACGCCTTTTCATTAGAAGGAAAAACAGCGCTGGTGACAGGCCCTGGAACAGGGATCGGTCAAGGAATTGCCAAAGCCCTAGCCGGTGCTGGCGCTGATATTATCGGCACATCACATAAAAGCAGCCTGTCTGAAACACAGCAGCTTGTGGAACAGGAAGGCCGGATATTTACATCTTTTACATTGGACATGAGCAAGCCGGAAGCGATAAAGGATTCTGCAGCTGAGCTGTTTGAAAACAGGCAGATCCACATCCTTGTCAATAATGCCGGCATTATTCATCGGGAAAAAGCGGAAGATTTTTCAGAAGAGAACTGGCAGCACGTACTGAATGTCAATCTAAACAGCCTGTTTATTCTGACACAGCTTGCTGGCAGGCACATGCTGAAAAGAGGTCATGGAAAGATTATTAATATTGCCTCTCTCCTGTCTTTTCAAGGCGGCATCCTCGTTCCGGCTTACACCGCGAGCAAACACGCTGTTGCCGGTTTGACAAAATCATTTGCAAATGAGTGGGCAGCGTCAGGTATTCAGGTCAACGCAATCGCCCCAGGCTATATTTCTACTGCGAATACAAAGCCTATTCGGGATGACGAAAAGCGAAATGAGGACATTTTAAAGAGAATTCCTGCCGGCCGCTGGGGCCAAGCGGATGATATCGGGGGGACTGCAGTCTTTTTGGCATCACGTGCTTCAGATTATGTAAATGGACATATTTTAGCAGTTGATGGCGGCTGGCTATCCCGCTGACAAATAAAAAAGCTGACGAACGATCGTCAGCTTTTTTCCATTACATCATGTGCGGTTCAACAGGCAAGACCTTTTTGACCTCATCAATGATGCGTTCATTTTCTCCGCCAGCGTAAATGTGAATCGAGCCGCTGTCTTGATTCGAGCGAATCAGGCGCCCGATGCCCTGCCGTACACGTAACAACATATATGGCAGATCAACTTCTTCGAACGGATCTTTTTTCGCTCCGTTGCGCTTCGCTGTAAATACAGGATCGTGTGGCGGGAACGGTAATGACCAAATGGTAACATTCTTCAATGCGTCACCGGGAATGTCGAGTCCTTCCCATAAGTGAACTGAACAAAGTACTGTTTCTTCTTCCTCTTGGAATTTCTCTACTAAGCTGCTGATTTCCTCATCACCTTCGAAGAAAATTGGATACGGCAGCTCCCATGCCGCCGACAGCTCTTTAAACTCGTTTAATTCTTCAAAAGAAGGGAAAAGCACCAGCGTTCTTCCTTTGTATCGTTTGATTGTTTCAATCGTTTCAGCCGTTTTTTGTTCAGCGTCCATATCTGTTTTTGCGTATAGATTAATACTCATTTGCTCGTCATAATCATAAGGGGAATCAACAGTTAATGACAAATAATCATGAATCCCAAGACTGTCGGCAATATAATCAAACGAACCGCCTTCTGACAGCGTAGCAGAAGAAAAGATATAAGGAATTTTCTTAGAAAACACTTTTTCGCCAAGTACTTCTGCTACCGTTCTCGGCATCACGACAAAAGTTGATTCTGCTTCCTTTTTCTCCAGCCAGCTGATCGCATCCTTTTGATATAGAGATAATGAATACGCCATTTGTTCAACATATTCTTCCACTACTGACAGTTCGTATTGATCAATCGTATACATTTCAGACTCAAATACAAGTGCCTCACCGATTTTATCAAGTAAACGGCAAAGCTCGTCCGCCGCCTTTTTGACACGCTGGTCATTTTTTATTTCTAAACGGTGTGAACCGGCTACTTCCTTTGATTCTTCAGAAAGAACATAGAAAAATTCGTCGTTTGCGAGAAGCGCATCTTCAATCAATTCTGCAAACTCTTCTCTGATGTCATTTTGCAGCAATCGTTCTAAAAACAATTCAAGAGTAGACTGCTTCACTCTATAGGTTAGCGCTTTTTGCGCAGCAAACTCTAACAAATGCCCCTCATCAAATACAACTGCACTATGATCAGGCAAGAGCGGCAGCTGGCCCTCTCGTTTGCGTGATTCTTCCGTCCACACATGCTCCATATAAAAATCATGGGAACAAATGATTAAGTCCGTTGACTTGCGGTAGTAATCTCTGGAAAGTGTCAGACCGCATCTGTGTCTCATATCACAAGTCAGACAGTCCTGAAACGAGTCGTAGCTTACGTCAGACCACTCTTCATTCGATAGATTTGCGTACTGCTTACGGTCGCCATACGGATAAAAGCGCTGCATCGCCTGTGACTCGTGGACAAATGACGGTAACGACTCATAAAGATCCAGCCATTTATCATCATCAGAACGCTGCATTGTTTTTTCAAGCTTCTTCAAGCATAAATATTGCTCATGTGATTTTGACAGCCTTGTATCAATTTTCAGATCAAGATGCTCAGCCAGCTTAGAAATATCGCCCTCTTTTTTCACCAGCTGTTCAATTAATGTTTCATCTGCACAAGCGATGATGGCAGGTTTGCCGACATACCTTGCATAGCTGATTGCAAAAAGAAGATAAACCAGCGTTTTCCCCGTTCCCACTCCAGCTTCGGCGAACATGACTTTTTTCTCTTTAAAGGCCCGCTCCAGCTGAAAAGCCATAAATACTTGCTCGTCCCGAAGATCAAACCCTTTTTCGGGAAGGATATCGTAAAACACGTCACCAATCCAATTGTTCAATTCTTCATAAAAATTCTTTGTTTTCGTTAAAGAAAAAGGCAAACGTGATGTTGTCACCTAGTTCCAACCCCCAACTATTCGACATTCAGACCACCAATAATATCATTTTCCGCTGATGAATACAATAAAAAAACTTGGCAATGCCAAGTTTTTTGCAGTTTACTTACGATTGATCACATGTGACGATAAAAAAGGATGGTCTGTTGAATAAATATGTTCTACCGCTTTTTCTAAATCAGTTTGCGCATGCGAAATCACAGACGGAGACGAATCAGTCCCGAGCTCCTTCAGCTCGTTTGCTGTTGCGTCAAGCGCCCTTTGAATAAGATTAAAATGTTCGCTGTTCAGCATGAGATCACCTCTGATGGAAATAATCATCATTGTATGCGAACTTTTCATTTTATATACATGCTTTACCGCATGTTATCACCGAAACATGCACAAACTACACTTGATATTCCGTCTCCGGATTATCCGTCTTATCAACAATATTCTATCAGGGAGTGATGTTGACATGAGTTATAGAAACCGATTAGATCAGCATTCTGAACTGTTTCATCACAATTGGACGCGGCCTAAACGTTCTAAGTCTCAAGTAAACGGTCACACTGAAATGTCCCAAACCAACATTATATTGAGAAGTAATGCGAAAGCACACCGTTGGTAACGATAGAATAGGGCTGAAAGATGAAAGAAGACGCATGCAGAGCGTCTTCTTTTTATGCGTTTTCTGTTTTCTTGCGCTGCGGTCTTACTTTTGACCAGTATTGATAATAATCCGTTTTAATAAACCCGTTAAAGAGTTTTCGTTTCTTCGTTGCTTTTCTGCCATATGCTTCCTCAAAGTTTTCATTTGATGTCAGCATATACACAGACCAAGTATCAAGCGGCTCGAACGCCTGCCCCATTTCTTTGTACATCTGTTCAACGGCTTTTTTCTCGCCGAGACGCTCTCCATATGGCGGGTTGCCGACAATTACGCCAAACTCCAGATTTGTGGTAAAGTCTTTGACCTGCATCTGTTTGAACTGGATTAGATCTCCCAATCCTGCTTCCTCTGCATTTTCTTTTGCGATTTCAACCATGCGGTGGTCTATGTCGCTTGCGAAAATTGTAAGCGGCTGATCATAATTTGCCTTTTCTTCGACTTCAAGCCGCGCTTTGTTCCACAGATCTTTACCGATCCATTCCCAATCCTCTGAAACAAAATCGCGATTGAATCCCGGGGCGATGTTTTGGCCGATTAGCGCCGCTTCTATCGCGATTGTTCCGGAGCCGCAGAAAGGATCAACAAACGGGCGGTCTGGCGTCCAATTGGTTAATTGCACCAAAGCGGCAGCAAGTGTTTCTTTAATCGGCGCACCGCCCTGATCGACACGGTATCCTCGTTTGTGAAGGCCTGTCCCTGATGAGTCCAGTGTAATCAAAGCCTGATCTTTCAATAAAGAAATTTCGACTTTATACTCGGCACCTGTTTCTTCAATCCAATCATTGGCTTTGCCGGACTGCAGCTTGAGCTTTTCGACAATTGCTTTTTTGACGATCCGCTGACAGTCGGGAACGCTTGCAAGTGTTGACTTTACCGATTTTCCGATGACAGGGAATTTCCCGTTTTCAGGTATAAATGAGCGCCAGTTAATCGCTTTCGTTTTTTCAAACAGTTCATCAAATGTTTTCGCTTTAAAAGAAGCAACCTGAACCTTTATGCGGTCGGCTGTTCTAAGCCAAAGGTTCGCACGGCAGATGGCAAGTGCATCACCTTCAAAAATAACTTTCCCGTTATCAACCTTGCATTCGTATCCTAAATCTCGTACTTCCTTTGCGACAACAGCTTCAATGCCCATCGGCGCCGTTGCAATTAGTGTATACTTCTTCATCGTATCACCCTGTCTTTTAAAACTTTTCTCTTTTCAAGATAAAAGCTCTCCTTATACGGGAGAGCTTGTTTTCATCATTTTAAATGTAAGTGGTCTAACGTTCTGTAAGCCATGTTTTGTTCCGTCGTACTGCAAACGGCTCATCACCTCGTACTCAGGCGGCAATCATCTATCTACAGAAAGCATTCTGTCCTTCTCTCCGTTGAATTCCGTTAAGAAGGTTCCCCTACCAAAATTTGGGTTTCTCGCTCGAGGGGTTTACCGCGTTCCACTCTCACCATTTCTAGTGAGACTTCGTCACTGTGGCACTTTCAAGGATACTCAGCCATATCCGAAGGACGTAGGCTTTTTTCCTGCCGTCAGCCTCTAAAGGCTGCCCTAGCTTATGACTTCGCTAGGCACGAACACTACGGGCATCTCAGCACCGTGCGAGCATGGACTTTCCTCTACAGATTCAAGATCTGCAGCGATTACCCGAACGTTAAGAACATGAATTATTATATAACAACTGATTACAATTTACAAGCGCCATTTTTTTCAAGCATGATCAATCATAAAGCTTGCTGCCAAAAACGTGTTTTTCTAAGTTAGACAGCCGTTTTAAAATATCAAAGTTTGTTGTGTTAGATTGCACAGGCTGTTTTTTGCTGGCTTCTTCAAGCTGTTTTTTCAGCTGCAGATTTTCCTGCTGCAGTTCTTCAATTTCTTGATGGAAGGTTTCATAATCCTTAATAATCATATCTAAAAATTTGTCAACGTCTTCTTGCTTGTAGCCTCTAACGCCTGTTTTAAATTCTTTTTCCAAAATTTCTTTCGCAGAAAGCTTTACTTTATCAGCAAGCATCTTTTTCACCTCGTATCGTGAATCATCACATATATTTTTTCAGAAATCTGTACGGTTGTCAAATTTCTCTCTCATTGTTAGTAGCTGTCTTCCTCCACTGTCACTCTCAAGTCATCCATTGTAATAAAGTAGATGGGATAGCTATCCTGTTCGCGCCTTTTTTCCGCTGTCCCAAGCATATACTTAGGGGAGCCTTCCTTTTCCGGGTCATATAAAAGCAGAAGCCCGTCGGACTTATCAATGAAGAACTGATTTTTTTGTTTGAATTGAAGCGGGCTTTCATAAGGACGGTGAGTCAGGCTTGCTTCATAGTCTGCCTGAGCCAGAACTGCTTCATACTGTTCCTTATTCGGTTCTTTCCAGTTCTTTTCCTGCTCGTAAAATGGTGTGATGACAGCTACCTTTAAGTCAGGGTATTCCTCCTGCAAATCATATGCAACTTCTGCCGCCCACAGCTCAACTCCAAGCTGGCCCGAAATTAAAATCCATTCTAATCCTTCATCCAAAAAAGCAATCAGCCGGTTCTTAATGGCTTTTTTTATGTAATACAGCGCCTTGTCATCCTGCTTAAATATCCCCAGTTCAAACGGTTTATAGCCCGTTATTGCCAATACTTTCATCATTTCACCTGCTTTAAAAAATGGGGCTCCCGTGGGCCCCATTTGTTGTGCTGCATTGTTTACACCATCAAGCTGCACGTTTTCCATACTAGTAGTCGCAGCAAGGTTTTCCTGCTTGAAAATGCTGATGCGTAGCCGGGTCAACATTTGAGAAAGTGTGTGGAAAGTAGTGAACGTGCTGAAAATGCTGGTGGTTTACGTTTGTTGTATGCTGTGGGTGAATGTGCGGCACGATAGTCTTCGAAAACGTATGGTGTTCACAGCAATGAGTAGGATGGACAATTGGCGCCATCATATGCGGTCTGCAGTGATGCATGATAAAATCCCCTTTCCATAAACTTTATTACAATACTAAGCTATGAAAAATAAGGGGTACATGTTCTGATGCAAAGACCTATTTTAAAAGTGTGCAATTAAGCTGTCTTTAAAGTTTGAAAACACAAAAGCAATCAAAAATACCACAACAAAGAACAAGTAAAAAACACCCTTATACATACCAACTCTCCCTTTAAAAATAACTAACGTCATTTTACAGGATTCGCCGCTATTCTACAACAAAATCAATGTGAATTCAGCAAAAAAAATTCATGGCGAAACAAGTCGTCTTTTGCGCTTTCCCGGGGAATATTTAAGAGGAATATTTCCTCTTCAGCCGGGCAATTCTCACATGCAGTTTTTCAGTTTCTTTCTCTGATAAGCATGCCGTATCGCTAAGCAATTGCTCTGCTACTTGCAATGCTTTTCCGAATTCTTTTTTCTTATGCTCAAAATATTTCGCGAGCTCTATTACAGCAGCGTATCTGCACTTCTGGTTTTGCGAGCGGGACAGCTTTTCCCAAAGCGGCACTGCTTCTTCCAAGCGGTTTTGTTTTTTGTACAGGAGCGATAAATCCAGCCGTGCACTGTCCTGATCCTCAAACGATTTTTCTAAAAGCCTTTCCAACTGCTTGATCGCTTGGTCCGTTTCCTTATGAGCCATAAACCATTTCGCCATAGCATAGGCTTCACTGTGTTCTTTTGGCGCATGTGATTCTGAAAGGATTTTTTTAGACATATGGATGTACAATGAAATGAGTGATAACACATCCATTTCATTATGATGCAGGACACCTTTTAAAAGATCCGGCTCTTGCGCCTTGATAAAATGAAAGTAAAGCATTGGCGCCAAGTAGCCCGGTGTGTCTTCTAGTCTGCGGATGCCGAGCTCCTCTTTTTCAACCGTGCCAAGAGATACGCGGTCCATTTTGTGTTTCCACAGGCGTCTAGCTCCATGCAAAAGATCAAAGTGGCCAAATTCCGGAAGCTTCGGAAGTCTGTCACGGATCAAGGTGTGTCTTGTTTTCACCTGCGGCCAATCAAAGGCTTTGCCGTTGTAGGTCACAAGTGATGTAATGTCAACCT
This sequence comes from Bacillus sp. LM 4-2, assembly GCF_000978495.1. Taxonomy (NCBI): domain Bacteria; kingdom Bacillati; phylum Bacillota; class Bacilli; order Caryophanales; family Bacillaceae; genus Bacillus; species Bacillus sp. LM 4-2. The sequence goes on from NZ_CP011101.1 coordinate 2,175,995, forward strand.
CGCTTAAAAAGCTTTGGTACAAGGCGACTTCGTTCCCCGGTTTGGGCAAAAGATGCTGTTTGACTGTCACTCGGTCTTCATAAACTCTCGCATGCCCAAGCAAAAAAATGGTATTCCCAGCTCCACCCCCAAGACCGGTTGTTTCTGTATCAAAGAAAAAGAGGTTGTTTTTGTTATACCCTTTTGCTGACAATGTATGCGACAGGCCGCTTTGATTCCACAGTGTGATCACTTCTTCAAGCTCAGAAAAGCTGTATAACCCATGGCGGTGAGAAAGCGGATATTCTACTTCTCTGATGAGGCAATATTCATCTTCGAAGATGAAAGGCTTCATGCCAAAAGCCTCCCACTCTTCTAAAAACGGGATGTCATCAAAGTGGTTTTCTTGTTTGCCTGCTTCTATTTTTTGTTCTCCTTCGTCGAGCGCCATGTGCTTTTTCATCCGTTGGAGTTTCCCTTTTAATGACATATCCGGCCTCCCTCCTTACGACATTTGATCCAACAGCTGCAAAATTCTTTCCTTTGCTTTTATCCCTTCTATTTCCGTACCTATACAAGACGGACAGCCGTCATGACAAGGACAATGTGTAATCAGTTGTTTCGCCGCTTCATTAATGTCTGAAAAACGTTTAAAGACTTCCTCCGCCAAACCGATACCGCCCGGATAATGATCATATAAAAATATGGTTGGCAATCCGGTATGGGCTGCTTTAATTTGAGAAACAACATGAACATCATTTCGATCACACATGATATACACAGGGACAATATGCTGCAGCACATTCGAGATGCCAAGAAGCAGCTGTTCCAGTGTCTTTTCCCCGATGTCTTCATCCGCTGTTTTGATTTCGAGCCAAGCTGCACTTGTATGCAGTTCTTCTTCCGGCAAATGAATAGGTCCAGACCCAATATTTTCAAAAGTGGTCATTTTTATTTTTTTAAAAATGGTCGGCAGGGCATTGACAGTGACGTCTCCGTAGTGCAATGACGTACGGCTTTTTTCTTTCGTTTTATCGATTTCTAATACCTTCAGCTGAACTGCCAGGTTTGCATCCGTATAATATTCGACATCGACTTTTCTGACATACGCCTTTTTATGGTCCCAATCGAGCTTCTCAACTTGATACTGAACGCCTTCATGCAAATAAATCGCTTCATCATGCAAAAGCGTCATCGCACTAAAACGGTCCATTTCACCGATAATCCTTACATTTGCAATATCCGACTGATCAACTATAACGACATTTTCCTGGGAGGCGGAACGCAAACTGATGTTTGAAGCAGGAAACGACTCACTTGCCCAATGGTACCGTTCGCCGTTGCGGTGAAGAACAGCCTCTTCCTCAAGATACTCAAGAATATCACTGACTTCCATGGGTCCAAATTCTTCATCAGCTCTAAAAGGAAGCTCATAAGCCGCACACTTTAAGTGGTCTACTAAAATAATCAAATTCTCCGGATTGATTCTTGCAGATTCAGGCGAACGATTAAAGAAATATTCAGGATGCCGCACAATATATTGGTCAATCGGTGTTGAATTGGCTACCATGATAATCAAAGATTCACCGTGTCTTCTGCCGGCTCGTCCCGCCTGCTGCCAAGCACTTGCAACACTTCCGGGATACCCCGTCATTACACACACTTGCAGCTGTCCGATATCAACACCAAGCTCTAAGGCATTCGTACTGACCACTCCTAAAATGTCGCCTTCTCTCAGGCCTTTTTCGATTTCTCTTCGCTCTTTCGGCAGATAGCCTCCCCGATAGCCTCTGATTGATTTTGTTCCAATCTCTTTTTTCACAAGCTCCTGAATATGGCTTAAAATAATTTCCACCCGAACTCTGCTTCTGGCAAAAACAATGGTCTGCACTTTGTTTTTAAGGAACTCTTTCGCCAGTTCATTCACTTCTGCGGTTGCGCTCCTTCTAATATTCAGCGGTTTGTTCACAATTGGCGGATTGTAAAACACAAAATGCTTGCGTCCGCTCGGTGCGCCATTGTCATCGACCAGCCGCATCGGTTTGCCTGTCAGCTGCTCTCCCAATTCCTTTGGGTTGGCAATTGTTGCGGAAGTACAAATAAAAACCGGATCACTTCCATAAAACCAGCAGATCCGCTTTAGCCGCCGGATCACATTTGCCACATGGCTGCCGAACACACCTCGATACGTATGAAGCTCATCGATGACGATATACTTAAGGTTTTCAAACAAACTGACCCATTTCGTATGATGCGGTAGAATGGCAGAATGCAGCATATCGGGGTTTGTAATGACAATATGACCTGCTTTTCTCACCTTTTGTCTGATTGCCGGAGACGTATCCCCGTCATATGTAAAGCTTTTAATATCAATGCCCATTTCATCAATAATTTCATTTAGCTCGCTCTTTTGGTCTTGTGCCAGCGCTTTAGTCGGAAATAAATATAACGCCCGGTTTGTTTCATCTTGGGCGATGGACTGCAGGACTGGGAGGTTGTAGCATAACGTTTTTCCTGATGCTGTTGGCGTTACGGTAACGATGCTTTCTCCTTTTTGCACATATTGAAAAGCGGAATATTGGTGAGTATATAGTTCATCAATGCCCCTTTTCGAAAGGGCCGCTTTGATTCTCTCGTCTATACTTTCGGGCATAGGCCTTGTTTTTGCTTCCCGAGGCTCAATTTCATGCCAATTCACAACGTTTTCATTTCCTTTTAAATCAGAAATGAGTTCAGTCAGTGATTTCTTTTTCATTCTTTACACCTCTTTGTCAAGTACAGTTTACCGAATATTTGTTTGCATGGCTAGGTGCAAATTTTATACAGTTGAATAAAAAAAGCAAGGCATACGCCCTGCTTATTTCGCTTTTATTGTAAGGAGCTTTGATTCGCCTTTACGAGCAGCCTTTTCGCCTGCCGATACCATTGATCCTACAGCCTCACCATTCATTATAACGATTGGGATGACTGTGCTGCTCGCTTTTTCTTTTATTAATTCCAAATCACATGTAATCAGCGGGTCACCGACCTTCACTTTATCCCCTTCTTTAATGTGGGCAGTAAATCCTTCTCCGTTCATATTGACTGTCTCCAGCCCGACATGAATTAACAGCTCAATTCCCGAGCGAGTCCGAATGCCAACGGCGTGTTTGGTGTGGAAAATCTGAATGACTTCACCTTCAGCGGGAGAAACGATTTCACCGCTAGAAGGTTCCACCGCTATTCCTTCTCCCATCATTTTCTGTGAAAAAACAGGGTCCGGCACATCTGACAGGTCCATTACTGTACCGTCTGCCGGAGAATAAATAACCTCTTCTGTCACCTTTTCCTGAATTTTGCCCATTCCGAATAATTTTTTCAGCAATGTATTTTCTCCCTTCTCATTCACTTCAACCGTTATCCCTTCATTCACCACTATTTAACCACACTTTCAATTTTGCTTCAATTTATAACAACATCTGGCATAGACGCATAATCTGGTTAAAAAAGGCGGTGGCGATATTGGAATTCCATGATGACAAAAAGAACGAACTGCAAAAGAAAGAAGAAATCATAACGGAGGCAATCGACACTCTTTTCCAATCCTCAGCGTTCGGCAACCTTATAAACGGATTTCAGAACCTAATCAACTCGAGTTTAAAGGATGTGCAGACGACCATACATGTCAGAGAAAAAGATACTGGGCTGTATATCGATATTACCATTCCGGCGACGTTTCGAGATGGCGAGATCGTCGTTGATGTTAAATCGAGGTATCTCCATGTAACACTCCAAGAAAAACAGAAACACCAAAATGAGGCTACCTTTACAAGCATGACAAGAACGGTTCAGCTGCCTTATGAAGTTCGCCAAGAAGATATGGAAACGTCTTGGAACGAGCAGACAATGACACTTTTCTTTCCAAAAAATAAGCATGAATGAACGATTCATTCATGCTTTTATCATTTAAAAAAGCTGGTAAATCCCTTTATTAAAGATCCGACCTGATTCATTGCACTCATTACTTGACCTGTCGTATCCATCATTTTATTAAAATCAAATTGCCCATTGGCTTTTTTGAACTGCGACATAATGCTTTGAAATTGCGAAGGCTGCTGTTGATTAGGCCTTGGGATAGGATAAGGGTTAGAAAATACAGGCGGCTGCATAGGCATAGGCTGGATCGGAGCATAGGGCTGATAATAACCCTGCTGTCCATAATGCTGCTGAGGCAGTTGTTGCTCTAAATAACCGGGTGCAGCCTGCTGATAATATCCTTGCATTTGCTGAGGATAATAATAGCCCATTTGTCGAGGATAGCTTCGAGAGCTCCTGTTCATTGCGATTCCCCCCTAAACACAACATATTTCTCTTCTATATATGTATGAATGACTTCTATTGTTTGTGTCACAAGTGATGATTAGCATTTGTCAAATTGTGTCGAAAGTTTAAATTTTTTAAAAACAGAAAAAAGTCGAATCATTATGGTACCATATTTTCAATACAGATGAGAGGGGATGCACCATAATGAACGTATCATACTTAAGCAAACGTTTTGCAGAAATGAAGAAATATGAAACAGACTGTATGAATAAACTGATGGACTTTGCCAAGTTCCTCTATATTCAAGGACATCTCAGCATAACTGAGTTTCGTAACAGTATGAAGGTTCTCGAAGCAAATGGAGCAGAAAGCCCGGCATATGAGATGAATTAACGTCCGGCCCCCTATAAAAACGAAAAGAAGACAGCCTTTTACCGGCTGTCTTCTCTTGCAATTTCATCCTTTACTGCGTGCAATGTATAAAGGACTGACTCAGTGATGTCCTTGAATCGTTTTTTATGAATATGATGAACATAAGATTGAAGGACCAATTCCAGGAAATTATCCTTTACGGCCTCAATTTGCTCTTTATGCACATATTTTGGCCGGCGGACTTTTATCAATTCAAGAGCACCCTCTGCCCAGCGAGCAGCCAGTTCATCATTCTCTTCAACTGCAGGCTTTATCGTCTCAAAAAAATCATAAGAATGATTACTGTTTTTTCCTTCCTGATACCGATCAGCGCCTTTTTCAGCAACTTCAATCATTTGCTCGGTCATTTCCAGCAAAGTTTGTGATAGCAATATCTTTCACCTCAATGCCTATCGTACCAAATTTCACTCGCAATTTCAGCCGATGCGGTATACCTTCTCAAACGCATACCTGTGTTCAGGCGATTGATACAGCTCATTTATACAAATATGAAGATCTATAATTTCTTCTTCCAGCACACTCAGGCGATCGTTTTCCGTTTCCCGCATCTCAGCCTCTAATGCATTTACAGAATGATTCAGGCTTTGCTCAGCTCGCGTTAATTCATCTTCTATATCAGAAAGCATACGGAGAATATCTGTCTTGCATACATAACCGGACATTCGTGTACCTCCCTTTCCTTGTCTCTCCCGGTTAACATTCTTTGCTCTCAAGGCTCTTTCCTTCCTCATGACAAAACTAGAAGCAAATCGCCAAACAAACAGGTATTCCACGAAAAGCTGAAGTTTTCGACAAAAACACCCGCAAAAATTGTATGATCCTCCTCGTTAATGCAAACGATACTTGTGAGGAGGTGCCGTATGAAAACAAGACCGAAAAAAGCCGGCCAGCAAAAAAAGACTGAATCAAAGGCAATCGATTCTTTAGATAAAAAATTAGGCGGCCCGAACCGCCCTTCTACGTAAGAAGCAAGGAATTTCCTTGCTTCTTTATTTTTTCAGCCACTGCTCCACCGCAAAAAGCGCATGAAGCTGGCGCTTTTTATGTAAATACCAGTCTGTCAATTCAATCTGCTTCGGCAATTCCTCGCGCCTAAAGAACGTTTTCTTTATCTTTCCATGAAACCAATCTGTTTTCGTTCCGTCTAATGAGTGGATTAACTCAGGGTAGCATGTCCTTAGCATAGGAGATGTTCTTTTTGTAATCCCGATCATCTTTTCCATATCAAAACGGGAACCTGAGTGCGGCACTGTGTGCAAAAAGTGATAAAAAGAGGAGAACAATTCTGGATTGAACAGCAATTGAGACAGCTGCTTCCCCAGCCTTATCCTTTCCTCCGCCTTTGAAAAGCGTTTCACTGAAATGCCATAAAGAAACCCATTTGAGGAAGGAAAAATAACGGTGTTAAAATGAAACCAGTCACTTAAATAAAAAGGAATCGTGTCAAAAACATTCTTTTTAAACGAAGGATTTTGTATAATAGGTGTTTGGATAGTGTTTTGTTCATTTATAATGAGGGCATACATTAGCCGCTCCGTATTTCGCTCATGCCAAAAACGGGTCCATTCTTCCGACATAAATTGTGAGACGCCAAACACATGCAGAAGATGAAACAGCGGTTTCCCGACTCTTTTTGACCAGTGGTATAAAAGAAGCTGCGGATAGGCATCCGAAAAAATAAGCCAGTTCGCTCTTTCATAGGCTAAAAAGAACCATTTTTGCTGTCTCTCACGGAGTCCAAGCTGAAACAGACTGCCTTTTAAGTCAGTCATTGACCAGCCGGCATTACGAGAAACGAAAGAAGCCAAAAGCGACCATTTGATTTCCGGGTGACGGTCGTAAAATGCTTTATAAGCATTTGTTCTTGAAATGTTATCCGCGTTTTTTATTTTTGTCTGCCGCTCAATCCGGCTCAGAAGCTTTCTAATGGTCTGTTGTTCTTGCACGTTCATTCACTTCCGTCATGATTAGTTTAATAAGGAGGATGAGAAAGTGATTCGGTATCCTAATGGAAAAACATTTCAGCCGAAACATTCGGTTTCATCCCAAAACAGTCAGAAAAGGGCCCCGTCTTACAGTAATCGCGGAATGACCCTCGAAGATGACTTAAACGAAACGAATAAGTATTATCTGACAAACCAAATTGCCGTTATACACAAAAAGCCGACACCTGTTCAAATTGTAAATGTCCATTATCCAAAAAGAAGTGCCGCAGTGATTAAAGAAGCTTACTTTAAACAATCATCGACAACAGACTACAATGGGATTTACAAAGGGCGGTATATTGATTTTGAGGCGAAAGAAACGAAAAACAAGACCTCTTTCCCCCTGCAGAATTTTCATGACCATCAAATCGAGCATATGAAGCAGGTAAAGGCTCAAGACGGTATTTGTTTTGTTATTATATCCGCTTTCGACCAGGTTTATTTTTTGGAAGCCGATAAGCTGTTTTATTTCTGGGACAGAAAAGAAAAAAACGGCAGAAAATCAATTCGAAAAGATGAGTTGGAAGAAACAGCTTATCCGATTTCTCTTGGATACGCACCCAGAATTGATTATATTAGTATTATTGAACAGCTTTATTTTTCGCCATCATCTGGTGCGAAAGGTTGATTAACGAAAGGTTGAGATGTTATGTCAGATCAATTTAACAGCCGTGAAGCTCGACGAAAAGCGAACAGCAAGTCGAGTCCTTCACCGAAAAAAGGCAAGAAACGAAAAAAGGGCGGATTGTTTAAAAAGACCCTTTTCACTTTACTCATTCTGTTTGTTTTAGGCGTAGTCGGCGGTGCTGTTACATTTGCCGTCATGGTTTCTGATGCGCCGTCCCTTGATGAAAGCAAATTGAAGACGCCTTATTCATCAACGATTTATGATAAAAATGGAAAAGAGATCGCCGAAGTCGGCGCCGAAAAACGGACCTACGTCTCGATAGATGAAATTCCCGATGTTGTAAAAGAAGCCTTTATCGCGACAGAAGACGCTCGTTTTTATGAGCACCACGGGATTGACCCTGTCCGTATCGGCGGTGCTTTAGTTGCCAACTTTAAAGACGGCTTCGGGGCTGAAGGCGGAAGTACGATCACCCAGCAGGTCGTCAAAAACTCCCTTCTTTCACATCAGAAGACGTTGAAACGGAAGGTCCAGGAAGTATGGCTTTCGATTCAGCTGGAGCGCAATTACTCTAAAGATGAAATTTTAGAAATGTATTTAAACCGGATTTATTTTTCTCCTAGAGCATACGGAATCGGAAAAGCGGCGGAAGAATTTTTCGGCGTTACAGATTTAAGCAAATTGACTGTCGAACAGGCTGCGACGCTTGCAGGAATGCCGCAGAGCCCAACAGCGTACAACCCGGTCAAAAACCCGGATAAAGCGGAAAAACGACGCAACATCGTACTCAGTCTGATGAAAAAGCAAGGATTTATTTCTGATTCTCAATATAACAAAGCGAAAAAAGTGGCAGTGAAAGACGAAGGCGTCGTGTCACAGAAGGAATATGAAAAAGCAAGTACAAACAAATACAGCGCATTTGTTGAAGAGGTTATGAAGGAAATTGATGAAAAATCTGATGTCGATCCATCTGCTGACGGATTAAAGATCTATACGACATTAGATACAAAAGCACAAGATAAACTAGATGAATTAATGGACGGAGACACCGTCGGATTTACTGAAGGCATGCAGGGCGGTGTGACGCTTCTCGATACCAAAAACGGAGAAGTCCGAGCGATTGGTGCGGGACGCAATCAGCCTGTCGGAGGCTTTAACTATGCTACTCAAACTAAGGCACAGCCTGGTTCGACCATAAAACCGATTTTGGACTACGGACCAGTTATTGAAAATAAGAAATGGTCCACATACGAACAAATTGATGACTCAGCTTATACGTATTCTAACGGAAAACCGATTCGTGATTGGGACCGCAAATATCTAGGGCCTATCTCAATGCGTTACGCTCTGGCCCAATCAAGAAATATACCTGCTTTAAAAGCATTCCAGGCAGTCGGTAAAGATACTGCTGTAGACTTTGCAAATGGACTTGGCCTTGGTTTAACAAAAGAAAATGTAACAGAGGCCTATTCTATTGGCGGTTTCGGTGGGAACGATGGTGTTTCTCCTCTGACAATGGCAGGTGCATACAGCGCGTTTGGAAATAACGGAACGTATAATGAACCGCATTTTGTAAAATCTATCGAATTTAACGATGGCACGAAGCTTGACTTAACACCAAAATCAAAATCAGCCATGAGTGATTATACTGCGTTTATGATTACAGATATGCTGAAAACAGCTGTTAAGACAGGTACTGGACAGCTTGCACAAGTACCTGGTGTAGAAGTTGCAGGAAAAACAGGAACGACTAACTTTGATGATAATGAAGTCAAAAGGTACAATATCGCTAGCGGTGGCGCCCGAGATTCTTGGTTCGTTGGCTACACACCACAATATACAGCTGCCGTCTGGACGGGTATGGGAGAAAACGAGGCTGGAAAGAAATCTCTTTCAACTGAAGAACAAAAAGTTGCAAAGCGCATCTTCGCCCAGCTCATCGCCGATGTCGATGACGGAAGCGGATCATTTGAGAAGCCTGACAGCGTAGTGGAAGCCTCTGTAGAAAAAGGCTCAAACCCTGCAAAACTGGCAGGGCCAAATACGCCAAGCGATAAGAAGCTCACAGAGTACTTTGTTAAAGGCACAGCTCCTTCTACTGTTTCTAAAACATATGAGAAAGAAGAAAAAGAGGAAACAGCTAAACTGTCTGGTTTAAACGTGAAATACGATAAAGACAATCAATCTTTAACGTTAAGCTGGAATTACGACGGAGATGCGACCTTTGCTGTAAAGCAATCTGTTGACGGCGGCAGCTACTCGGAAATTCAAAACAGCTCTGCAAAAGAGGCAGTCATATCGGGTGTGCAGCCAGGATCTGTGTACAAATTCGAAGTAACAGCCGTCAGTGATGATGGCAAAAGTACAGCTTCCACATCCTATGAGGTGCCAAAAGCTGAAGACGATGAAGATAAAAAAGACCAGCAACAAACGGATGATGAAAAACAAGATGATGAGAAGAATCAGGATGATACACAAACTGATGATTCTCAAAAAGATGACGGTCAGACGGATCAAGATCAGACAGATGATTCAACAAACGATCAAGACAAAAAACAAGACAATACGAACACCAATCCGTCCGACAACAATAACCAAGACCAATCAAACGACAACAGTAACAACCAGGATACGTCGGATGATGATTCGAACTCTGGTAAGAATGATTCAACAGGTTCTGACACGAATAAAAATAAAACAGACACATCTAATAAAACACAAACAAACTCATCATCCATTGAAAAAACAAATTAAACAAAAAAGCCGTCACCTTTGGGGTGATGGCTTTTTTGGTACACAATAAAAAACCTCCCGTTTTAACAGGAGGTTTTATCGATTCATCGCATGATATTTGTAAAAATGCTTTTTCATTTCTGTAAACAGCTCATCAAGCTGAATAAAGCAATGGTATTGGGTCGGCTTAAGAAGAATAAATTCCACTCGTTCAGCCCAATTAATCGGCTTTGCGGGATATGATTTCTCCCTCAGTTCTTGCCAATCGAGCGATTTCACCGGCTCACCTGCTGTCCAATGTAACGAAGCCAGCAAACACACAATGCCCTTTAACATTTCGTTTTGGTCACATCTCGATTTTCGTGTTTGAAAGACTGGGAGAAGTGATGCTTTGATGTCATCCCACACTTCAAATAAAAGCGGAACGTATTTCCCGCTGTCCTCCCATGGCAAATCGCCTTGTAATTCCGTGCAGAAATCAAAATACACGGGATTGGTCTGCAAGGTTTTCTTCATATCCGAGGAACTCTTCTGGCCAAGACTGCGCAAGTATTGCTCATAGGAAGCCAACACTTCTTTTGCTTGCGTCATCGTTTCACCAGTCCTTTTTTATCCCTCTTCTGCCCTTCTCTGCACAAAGAAAGCAGCGGACACTCCGCACAGCGCGGAGATTGGGCTTTACAGTGATATCTGCCGAAGAAAATAAGCCGGTGATGCGTAACGGACCAGTCTTCTTTGGGAACCTTGCGCATCAGCGTCTTTTCAACTTCCAGAACCGAGTCCTTCCACCGGCAAATGCCCAATCGTTTGCTGACTCTCTCCACATGGGTATCTACGGCAATGGCCGGCACGCCAAACGCAACGGATACCACTACGTTTGCAGTCTTTCTCCCGACCCCTGGCAGTTTGACAAGCTCATCGCGGTCTCTCGGCACTTCTCCGCCGTAATCTTCAATAATCATTTTACTCAGCTTTTGAATATTTTTCGCTTTATTACGATATAAACCGATTGATTTAATATCCTGCTGAAGCTCTTCCAGCGGAACAGCCAAATAGTCTTCCGGCCGTTTATATTTTTGGAATAATGTTTTGGTCACTCTGTTTACAAGTGCATCTGTACATTGCGCAGATAAAGCAACAGCCACCACTAATTCAAAAGGATTGGAATGAACCAGTTCACACTCCGCATGAGGAAACATGTCACCTATCTTGTCTAAACAGAATTCAATTTGTTTTAGATTTAACACGATTGTCACCTTTTCACTTTATTGTTCAAGCCAATTGTAAAAAGGAACCTGCCTTTTATACTCTTTTTGCGGTTCATTTTGCTTTGCTTGTACACGCCGGAATTTTTGGCTGTGTATTTTCGCCTGCTCCACAGTTTTAAGCCCGTTTTTCTTCCATTCAAACAAAATCCGGTCAATGTAGCGGAAACTGAGTTTTCCTGATAGTACAGCCTCTTTTAACGCGTGTTTGATCAGTTGTGCGTCATGCTGATCCTGGTCCTGCCAGATCGCCAGCGTTTCACACTCCAAAGGCGATAACGGCCTTGCGAACTCTTCCTCAAAAATGGTATAAAGGCTTTTTTGTTCCCCTTCTGCTTTTCTTTCCTTTGTTTGATTCTGTGCAAGCTGAATATACTCGTACAGTTTCCCCCATAAAGGCTGAAGAGAATATTTCTCAAATTTGATGCCGTTTTGATCCTCGCATTCTTCAATAAACAGAAAGCCTTTTTGAATAAACATCCGCAATCTGTTTGTGCATTCTTCAACAGAAATTGACATACCTTCCTGCAGCTGATTCGGTGTAGGAAAATATGATCCTTTTTCTAAATGCATTTTAATTTTTAACAGCAGAATAAGTTCTGTTTCATTAAGCCCAAGCTGTTTATAATGCGTGAGCAGAAGATTGGGGATGGTTGATGTTCCCTGCTCCTGCATATCAATAAATTGCTGTTTTTTCATCGTCACACCTCTTACTGTAAAGGATTGTGATTGCCCCTTTACTGTAAAAAGTCTCCCTTGCAGGAGACTCTTTTTTGTTTCATTTGAATGTATTACGGATACAGACGGTTTAACAGTCTTGGGAACGGAATCGTTTCACGAACGTGAGGCGCTCCGCTGATCCAAGCTACTGTCCGCTCTAATCCAAGGCCGAAGCCGGAATGAGGAACTGATCCATATTTTCTAAGTTCAGCATACCATTTATAAGCGTCAGAATCCAGTCCATGTTCTTTAAGACGCGATTCCAAAAGTTCCATATCGTGAATCCGTTCAGACCCGCCGATGATTTCTCCATAGCCTTCCGGCGCAATCAAGTCAGCGCAAAGCACAACGTCCTCACGGTCAGAAGCCGGCTGCATATAGAACGGTTTTAAGGACGTCGGATAGCGAGTGATGAATACCGGTTTGTCATAATGTTCAGCAATCGCTGTTTCATGAGGCGCTCCGAAATCATCTCCCCACTCGATATCGTCAAAGCCTTTTTCTTTCAGAAATTCAATCGCTTCATCATACGTAATTCTTGGGAACGGGGCTTTGATTTGCTCAAGTTTTGACGTGTCTCTTCCCAATGTGTTTAGTTCAATTTTGCAATTTTTAAGAACTGATTGCACGATGAAAGAAACGTAATTTTCCTGTACTTGAAGGTTTTCTTCAAATTCTACAAACGCCATTTCCGGTTCGATCATCCAGAATTCGATTAAGTGACGCTTTGTTTTAGACTTTTCCGCTCTGAATGTCGGTCCGAAAGAGAATACTTTTCCTAAAGCCATTGCCGCAGCTTCCATGTAGAGCTGTCCGCTTTGAGACAGATATGCATCTTCATCAAAGTACTTTGTCGCAAAGAGTTCTGTTGTTCCTTCAGGTGCGCTTCCAGTCAAAATCGGCGGATCCACTTTTACGAAGCCTTCGTTATTAAAGAATTCGTAAGTCGCGCGAATGATTTCATTACGGATTTTCATGATCGCATGCTGGCGCTTTGAACGCAGCCATAAATGTCTGTGATCCATCAAAAATTCCGTTCCGTGTTCTTTTGGTGTAATTGGATAATCGGTCGCTTCGTGAATGACTTCAATATCTGTCACAGCAAGTTCATATCCAAGCGGAGAACGCTCGTCCTCTTTGACAATCCCTTTTATATAGAGCGACGTTTCCTGCGTCACTGATTTAGCTGTTTGGAAAATGCTTTCTTCCACTTCCGCTTTTACTACGACACCCTGAATAAAACCGGTACCGTCCCGAAGCTGTAAAAACGCAATTTTCCCGCTTGAACGCTTATTAGCGACCCAAGCTCCGATCGTTACTTCCTCACCTACGTGCTTGTACACTTGGTTGATTGTTGTTTTCAACATATTTCCCTCCAAAACAAGAAAGACATTCGGAAGCTCATTGCCCCGCGAACTCTTTTATCATCACTTTATTATACCCGCTCTTAACTAACCGGGTCAATGCAGATAAAAAGCGGCTTTTCTGTCAGCCGCTTTTTGATCTGTTAGCTATGTTTTTCTACAAAACGCTTGATTCTTTCAATGGCTTCTTCAAGAAGATCTAACGATGTTGCATAAGAAAGACGGACATTCTCAGGAGAGCCAAATCCGGATCCTGGAACAATCGCAACTTTTTCCTCCTCGAGAAGCGCTTTAACAAATTCATCTACATCTTTGAAACCGCAAGATTGAGCTGCCTCTTTTGCATTTGGGAACAAGTAAAAAGCACCTTCCGGCTTCACACAGCTGAACCCTGGGATTTCTATGAGCTTTGCATAGATCGTATTTAATCTATGTTCAAATGCTTCTCTCATTTCTTCCAATGGCTCAGAAGGCCCGTTATAAGCAGCAATCGCTCCGTATTGTGCGATTGATGTCGGGTTTGACGTGCTGTGGCTTGCAAGGTTCGTCATCGCTTTAATAATGTCTTCAGAGCCTGCCGCATAACCGATTCTCCAGCCTGTCATGCTGTGGGACTTCGATACGCCGTTTATAATGACCGTTTGCTCTTTCAGTCTGTCTGACAGCTGTGCAATGGAAACATGTTTCTTTCCGCCGTATGTAAGTTTTTCATAAATTTCATCTGACACAATCAAGATATCATGTTCAAGGCACACTTCACCGAGTGCAGATAGTTCTTCTTCCGTATACATGACACCAGTCGGGTTGCTTGGAGAGTTAATAACGATTGCTTTTGTTTTTTCCGTAATTGCATTTTTCAGCTGCTCAGGCGAAATTTTGAAGTGATTTTCCTCAAGCCCTTCTACATAAACAGGCTTTCCGCCAGCGAGTTTCACCTGCTCCGGGTAGCTTACCCAGTAAGGCGTTGGAATAATAACTTCATCTTCTTCATCCAAAATCACTTGGAAAAGGGTATACAGAGCATGTTTGGCACCAGTGCAGACAATAATTTGAGACGGTTTGTATTCAATATTCTGGTCGCGTTTAAATTTCTCTGCAATGCTGTTTTTCAGTTCAGCCAAACCACCGGAAGGCGTGTATTTCGTATGGCCCTCGTTCATCGAACGCACAGCGGCATCAATAATATGCTGCGGTGTATTGAAGTCAGGTTCGCCTGCTCCTAAGCCGATGACATCATGGCCTGCGGCTTTCAGTTCTTTCGCTTTCGCTGTGATTGCCAGTGTGGTTGATGGTGTTAATGCGGATACTCTTTTTGCCAGTTTCAACTTGAACTCCCCCTAATTCGTCTTAAGGCGTGATATTTTTGAGAATCTTTCCAGTTGTAAAGTCCACATAACTTAAACTGTATTGCCCTTCTTTGTCTAAGTACGTCACTTCCCAAAGCAGGACGTTTCCTTCTCTTGCCAGATGAACCTCTTTTTGCTTTGAAACCAGCCCTTCATCCTTTATGATTTTCGCCGCTTTGTCTTCAGAGATTCCCTCTTTCGCTTCTTTTGAGAGAATTTTTGCTTTTTTATCAGCAGGAACCCAGACATATAATGCAGTGCCTTTTTTATCCGTTCCCTTTACAACATAATATTTTTCTTTTCCGACAAATGTTTCGACTTGATCAACATCGGCGAGATCGGTTTCTTTTTTAGCTTCAGCAGCTGCTGCTTCGTGCCCCTCTTCCTTTTGTGCCATGGCTGATTTATAAATGCTTGCCGAGACAAGAAGTACTGCTAAAAAAATAATACCAAAAATGACGGTAAATATTAATGCTTTTTTTCTCATCTTCTCACCTACGTACGATAAATGGTAAAAACGGCTTGGTTTTTGTTTTCTTCATCCAGCGCAAGGCCGAACATCAGATTTTCTCTTTTCAGTGTACGATTCAATGTGTCCACAATTTTATACAGATCATCAGAATGCTCTACATTAATTGTTGAAAGAATTTCGATTTTACTTTCCATTTTTTCATCCTCCAGTTTGAACAAATATTGTTAGTCATACTCCATTTCAGGACACGCCATACTAGTATCACAGAGCGGGAAATCCGCTTTTAAATAAAACACCATCCTACTCCCACACCGCAAAAGCCGCTTTATGCGGCTTTTATTCTTTTCTCCCTGCAACATAAGCTTCAAGCTCGCTGTCAGTCATTTCGGATACTGAGGTTGTCGGCAAGGCATCAAGAAACAGCCGGCCGTAACCAGCGGTTTTAATCCGTCTGTCCAATATAATAATCGTTCCCTTGTCTCCCGCAGAACGCAGCAAGCGTCCGATTCCTTGCCTGAAGGTCAGCACAGCTTCCGGTAATGACACTGTTTGAAACGGATTCTTTCCTTTTTTGCGGGCAAGCTCACATTTTGCAGCATGAAGCGGGTGATCAGGGGACCGGAATGGGAGCCTCACGATCATTACTGTCGTCAGCTCATCACCAGGGAAATCAACGCCTTCCCAAAAATGATTTGTTCCGAGCAGGATCGCCTGATTGGATGTTTTAAAAGTCTTCATCAGCTTGCCGGGACTTCCGCCTGTAATCCCTTGTGCCAAGAGCTGAATGCCGGAAGCACTCATGTTATGCTTAAGCTCCTGGTGAACCTTTTTCAGCATATCATGGGATGTAAACAGCACAAGGATTTTAGGCTGTTTTTCCTTTGCCATCAGTTCGATATAACGGGCTGTATCCTGTATAAATTCAGGTTGCCCTGTATCCTGAATTGATTTCATTTCTTTTGGAATCATCACCTGCATACGCTCATCGTAAGAAAAGGGTGACTCAATTCTCATTGTCCGCGGGAAAAAGTCACTCAGTCCCAGTCGTTCAATCATAAATTGAAAAGAACCTTCGACTGTAAGAGTTGCAGATGTCAGCACCACACTATTTTTGCGCGCGAAAAACTGATCAGCCAGAAGTTCACCAGGTTCAAGAGGCTGTGCGTAAATGGCCACTGCATTTTTCGCACCCTTTGCATCTATTTCAATCCAAACCGCTTCATCGTCATCAGACCCAAAGAAGAGCTTCTGCAACGTCTGACAGTAATGCTGCAAGCCTTTCATGCTTCTTTGGTATTCATCGGCTAAAAAGACGGTTTTGCTCTTCATACCCTTCAAATGTTTTTCCATCAGGGATGACTGCGCCTCAAAAAGCTGCTGCAAATGTGTCAGCATGGAACAAAGCCTCTCCGCACCATCTGTTAAGATCGACCAGCTTTTATCCTGGCTTTCTTTGTTCACCTTAAACACTAGACGGTTTAAGTCTTCTTTAGGTTTTCTTCGTTTGACAAAAGAATGTACAGAGCTGAAGAAAGCATCACTTTCTGCTTGAACGTGCTGAAGCCACTCTTCCAATTCGAAAAATGAATCAACCGGCAGGCTGTTTCGCTGGAATAGCTGTCTCATCTTTTTTAGAAGTCCCTGCTCCTTCAGAGTGCCGATTCTGCTCAATTTCGTATGCAATTCTATGTACGTGGCTCTTTTCCCTAAATGTTCGCTTGCCGCACGTTCAAAATGGTGTGCTTCATCAATAATAAATGTGCCGCTTTCGGGAAGCCTTTTTTTCTGGCTGCCTTCATCGGTCAGCAAAAGAGAATGATTGGTGATCACCAAATCGGAACGCATAGCAATCTGTTTGGCCCGCTCGTAAAAACCGATCACATGCTCACTGCGACTTCTTTTATAGGAGTCATCGTCATAAGCCAATCTGTCCCACAGCAATTTTCCGCCTGAAGGCAAATTCAGTTCCGCTACATCTCCTGTATTTGTCTCTGTCAGCCAAACGAGAAGCTGTGCCTTTGTCAGTACGGCATCATAATTATCATCTTCTTCATGAAGCACCTGCTCAAATTTATACAGGCATAAATAATGCGATTGCCCTTTTAAAATCGCCGCTGTTACCGGAAATGGAAACAGATCTTGGACAATCGGCAAATCCTTTGTGAGAATCTGCTGCTGTAAAAGCGTCGAATACGTGCTGATTATGACCGGCTTTTTTGATTTCTTGGCAAAAAGCGCAGCCGGAATCAGATAGCCAATCGTTTTTCCGATGCCTGGAGGAGCTTCAATCAGCGCATGCTCACGATTGGCAAACGCATCAGCCACCTCTCTCATCATCATCATTTGGCCGTCTCTTTTTTCATACCCAGGCATTAACTCTGACAGCGCTTTTTCATTTCCCGCTTCCCAGCTTTCGATCTCAAATGAGAAGTTCTCGTCCTCATTTATACGAACATCGATAGCTTCAGGTTCTCTGACAGAAAACGAAGAAAAGCGCGTATAGCCCGGTATCTCGGTATGTCTGTTTTCATTAATGAACATATCCAACAAATGCGTCAGATCACTGATGAAATGCTGCGAAAGCCTTCTTAACTGCTTTAATGTCGGATAAGGAAGCTGCCGCAGCTTTTCAAGGATTTCCAAAAAAATAAGCCCTGTCACTTCAGCATCGCTGTCAGCCCGGTGCGGCTGATCATGCCGCAGCTGAAGCTCCTCGCTTAATTCCGTCAGCTTATACCCTTCAAATCCCGGAAAAACAATGCGTGAGAGCTCGACAGTATCAAGCACTTCACAATCTGGGAGCTGAAAGCCCGCCTTATGTAACTCATACTTGACAAATCCAAGGTCAAAATGGATATTGTGGGCGACAAAATAAGCGCCGTCAAGCAATTGGAATACTTCTTCAGCAACTGCTTCAAATGGCTGTTCATTCTCGACCATTTGATTAGAGATTCCAGTAAGCTGCTCAATAAAAGCAGGGATTGATTTATTTGGATTAATGTATTTTGAAAACCGCTCAGTAATTTGTCCATTTTCGATTACAACCGCTGCGATTTGTATGATTTTATCGCCTTTCTTCGGCGAATTCCCTGTTGTCTCTACATCTATAACAACGAACCGTTGCTTATTCATTAAAATGGACACCTCAATTCTTGCATACGACAAAAGTGTAACACGTTTTGTACGGAAATGGAGCGGCAAAACCGTTTTACTCTCAAAATCTTAAAAGAAAACCCCCGATAAAGGGGGCTTTTCTTCTACAAAATTGTACGGGCTGGTTCGTTTCCCAGCATTTGTTCAATTTTGTTTTGATCATTCAGAACAGCCACTTTCGGCTCGTGGCTTGCCGCTTCTTGATCAGACATCATTTTGTAAGAAATAATAATGACCTTATCTCCTTCCTGCACAAGGCGTGCGGCTGCACCGTTTAAGCATATGACACCGCTTCCCCGTTTACCAGGAATAATATACGTTTCAAGACGTGCTCCATTATTATTATTCACAATTTGTACTTTTTCATTAGGAAGCATTCCCACAGCATCAATGAGATCTTCATCAATTGTAATGCTTCCCACATAGTTCAGGTTTGCTTCCGTAACAGTTGCCCTGTGAAGTTTGCCGCTCATCATTGTTCGATACATATTATATTCTCTCCATTTCTCGAATATCAATAATGATATTATCTATTAAACGCGCTTTTGAAAAAGCAACTGCAACAGCGAGAATCATCTTTCCAGCAATTTCATTCACAGGCTCGAGTTCCGGATAGGAATAAAGCTCTACATAGTCTATGGTTCCGCTAGTCGTTTCAATGATTTCTTTTGCAGCTTTTATCACCGCTTCAGGATCTCTTTCACCGGCTTGGATCAGTTCCGCACTTGTTTGAAGGGCCCGATACAGCTTAGGCGCTTCTTTTCTTTCCTCAGCTGTTAAGTATACATTGCGAGAGCTTTTGGCTAAGCCGTCTTCCTCTCTGACCGTATCGACAGGAACCAATTCAATATCCATGAAGAAGTCACTGATTAACCCATCAACAACAGCTACCTGCTGCGCATCTTTTAAACCGAAATAGGCACGAGTCGGCTTGACTAGATTGAAAAGCTTCGTCAGTACGATCGCGACCCCGTCAAAATGTCCTTCTCTTGAGCGCCCGCATAACACGTCTGTGCGTCTTTCTACATGAATCGTGACATTCTTTTCACCGGGATACATATCATGAGCATCTGGCGTAAATAAAATATCGACTCCGGCGTTTTCTGCAAGAGCTGCATCCCGCTCAATATCGCGCGGATATGCTTCAAAATCTTCATTAGGGCCGAATTGTGCAGGATTCACAAAAATACTCATAATAATGGCGTCGTTTTCTTGTCTTGCTTTGTCTGCTAAGGTTAGATGCCCCTCATGCAGAAACCCCATCGTCGGAACAAATCCGATTGACTTGCCCTCTGAATGGTATTGTTTTATGGCTTCTTTCAGCTGTGAAATATCAGTAATCTGTCTCATCTTATTTTCCCCCGTACAAGCCGTCCAGCACTGTCTGGTTCATTTGAAAGGAATGCTTTTGTTCAGGGAAAGCACGATGTCTTACATCCTGAACATATCCGCTGATTGCTGTTTCGATGGTTTCATCAATGCGCGTATATTGCTTTACAAATTTAGGTGTTCTCTCAACACCGTGGCCGATAATATCATGATAAACGAGAACTTGTCCGTCTGCTTTCACACCAGCCCCGATTCCAATGACCGGTATGCTTAGCGTCTCGGCAATTTTGGCTGTGAGTTCTGCCGGCACACATTCCAGCACAAGCATCATAGCTCCTGCTTCTTCGCATTTTATACTGTCTTCTATTAATTTTTTGGCGCTTTGTTCGTCTTTGCCCTGTACTTTATAGCCGCCCAGTACGCCGACTGACTGCGGTGTCAAACCTAAGTGACTGACTACTGGAATGCCTCCAAGCGTTAATGCGCGAATGGATTCAAACACGCCTTCTCCGCCCTCAAGCTTCAGTGCGTCAGCTCCGCTTTCCTGAACGATAGCCGCTGCATTTTTCAGCGTATCTTCCTTAGACAGGTGATAAGACATAAACGGCATATCTGTCACAATAAAGGTATTCGGCGCACCCCTTTTAACGGCTTTTGTATGATGGATCATGTCCGCAACTGTCACACCGACAGTTGAATCAAGGCCGAGGACGACCATTCCAAGTGAATCACCGACTAAAATCATGTCAACTCCCGCTTGTTCAGCAAGTTTAGCTGCCGGATAATCATAAGCGGTCAGCATGACAATCGGTTCTTCAGACTCCTTCATTTTTAGAAAATCCAGTTTTGTTTTCATGTTTTCTCCTCCTCATGTTTAGAGGAGATGATCTGCCGTTTTCTTCTGCAAGCCAAAAAACCTTCCGTTACAACGAGAAGGATTCTTCACTTTCTAAAGTTCGGCGAGTTTCATCCCTCTGTCCCAGTCCTTTTTTGGATCAAGGCAGACTGCTGCAATGTCTATCTATTTTAATAATAGGTGCAGTTCGCAGGCGATACTGCCCAATGGAAGTATACCAAAATCAACGGGCTTGTACCAACACATTAGCCCAATTCGATATCGGCAGAATAGATTTTTTTAATGCCTTCGTTCGTTTCTAAAAGCAGAACGCCTTCATCATCTATACCTAACGCCTTACCGTAAAAGGTTCCGTTTAACGTTCTGGCTCTCATATTAGTGCCAATACCGAGCGCATAGCTTTCCCATAAAAGCTTAATCGGCGTAAATCCGTGCGTCATATAATCCCGGTACCGTTTCTCAAAGCATAGTAAAATATGCTGGATGACGCCGGCCCGATCAATTTTTTCCCCAGCAGCTTGGCTGAGGCTTGTCGCGATGTCCTTCAATTCATCTGGAAAATCATTAGGCTGCTGGTTAACGTTAATGCCGATCCCAATGATCACTGAACGTACGCGGTCTTCTTCAGCCTGCATTTCCGTTAGGATACCGACTGTTTTTTTTCCGTTAATCAAAATATCATTTGGCCATTTAATATCCGTTTGGATGCCTGCTGCCTCTTCTATTCCCTGCACAACAGCTACTGCAGCAAGCAGAGTCAGCTGCGGTGTTTTTTGGAGCGGAATGTCAGGCCGCAAAATCAGGCTCATCCAAACACCGTTTCCTTCTTGAGAATGCCATACCCTAGACATTCGGCCCCTTCCGGCTGTTTGTTTGTCAGCCACCACAAGGGTGCCTTCCGGTGCGTTATTATTCGCGAGCTCATGAGCCGTTTTTTGCGTGCTTGAAAGAACGTCATGGTAAATAAGATGCTGGCCCATCACTTCCGTTTTTAATCCAAAACGAATTTCGCTTTCACTGAGTTTTCCGGGTTTTTTGATGAGCCGATATCCTTTTCTTCTAACGGCTTCTACTTCATAACCCTCTTTCCGAAGCTCTTCAATATGCTTCCACACAGCAGTTCTTGAACAGCCGAGAGCATCACTGATTTTTTGGCCGGAAATAAATTCATTGCCGGCCTGAGAAAATAATTCAATAAGGTCTTTTCTTAATGTTGACCGCATGTCTTCAGCCACTCCTCTATGTGTTTCTTTTGATTGGAGAGCTTCCCTGTCACAACAGCCTGCTCGATCCGCTGTAATTCTTCCGACACCCATTTTCCAGCCGGCCGGTTTCGAAGCGCAAGCAAGTCCTTACCCGTGATATCAAGATCCTTAAGGCTTTTGATCGGCAGGTTTTGATAAGCGTACTGAATGTCCTTCAGTTTCTTTTCATCCAGTTTTTCGTTTTGCCGAAGCTGCGATATTTTGGCCGCAGAGAGCAGTGCTTTTTCCCCAGCTCTGTACATTGTCATTACGTCAAGGCTCTGGCCAAACGTATCAGCAATGTGAATGGCTTCCTTGATCACTTTTCCCGGGAGCTTCCAGGCTTTCAGGAAAAGGGGCGCGTCTTTCAAGACTATGTCAAGGTTAATTAAAAGAGCAGCCCAAAGTTCCTCACGGGATGTTAAAGAGAAGAATGGAAACTCACTCGTTGAAATCAGGTTTTCTCGTTTATGATAAATACCAGGAAGCTCTTCATACAATCTCGTTTGAATGAGTGTTTGAAGCGCCTGGCGAGAAGCTCTTCCCTGCAGCAATTTCTCGAACTCTATAGTTTTTCGTTCGACTGAAACATGGGAGAGGAGTGATTTTTCTTTCGCAATGGCTTCTTCTGTTTCCGGTGAAAGCGTAAAGCCAAGCTGGCTCATAAAGCGTACGGCTCTCAGCATACGAAGCGCATCCTCTTGAAATCTATCCTCAGGCTTTCCAACGGTTCGAATCACTTTCTGATCAATATCTTTCTTGCCGCCAAAATAATCAAGCACCTTCCCATCCGCTGTCATGGCCATCGCATTGATCGTTAAATCTCTGCGTTTTAGATCCTCTTCTAATGATGAGATAAATTGCACTTCTGACGGTCTTCTGAAATCAACATAATCAGATTCAGTCCGGAATGTCGTGACTTCATAGGTTTCATCCTCCCAGAGCACAATAATGGTCCCGTGCTCTTTGCCTACATCAACAGTCCGCTGAAACAGCCGTTCTACTTGATCAGGTGCCGCATCTGTCGCGATATCGACATCTCCGATCGTTCGTTTCATATAGCTGTCACGAACTGCGCCTCCGACAAAATAAGCCTGATGGCCTGCTTCGATTAAGATGCGGAGCACGGGAAGTGCTTTGATAAAAACTTTTTCCATGTGATCACTCCGGTTCTGCTAAATCGGCATAAATCTGTTCATACTGGCTGACAATTTTTTTGGAAGAAAATTCATTTTCAAGCATCTCTATTGCCGCCTTTGTAAAACGATTGCTTAGCTGTTCATCTTCTAAAATGCTCATCGCGCGGGCTGTTGCGGCAGTAACATCACCGACATCCACCAAAAATCCGCTCACATTGTTTTTTATAACCTCAGGGATACCGCCAATATTTGTTCCGATACAAGGCACTCCGCAAGCCATCGCTTCAAGCAGGACAAGGCCAAAGCTTTCTTTTTCAGATAGCAGCAGCTTCAAATCGCTAATAGAATAAAGCTCTTCAACACGGTCTTGATTTCCAAGCATTAAGACTTGGTCTTCCAAGCCATATTTTCTGATAAGCTCGCAGGCTGTCGATTTCTCCGGACCGTCTCCGACTAAAAGCAGCTTCGCTTTCGTTTTGCCAGCGATATTGCGGAACACACTGATGACATCCTGCACGCGTTTAACTTTTCTGAAGTTGGACACATGGATGACGACTTTTTCATCTGGTAAAATTCCATGTTTCTCTTTAATTGCCGCTGTGTTTTTCTTCAGATACACGCGCTCGTCTATAAAGTTATAAATCGTTTCAATTTTTTTCTCCGGTTTAATTAAATCGTATGTTTCAGCCGCAAGCGCTGAGGAGACGGCCGTCACCCTGTCTGATGACTCAATAGCAAAACGGATCAGATCTTTTAGAGACGGATCATAACCTAACACCGTGATATCCGTGCCATGCAAAGTGGTAACAATGCCGATATTGCGTTTCAGCATTTGTTTTGCAAGATAGGCGCAAACGGCATGCGGGAGAGCATAGTGAGCATGGATAATGTCTAAATTCTCCCGTTCCGCCACCTCAGCGATTTTGCTTGCCAATGTCAAATCATACGGAGGATACTTAAAAACAGCATATTGGTTAACCTCAACTTCATGAAAATGAATATTGGGATGATATGTATTCAGTCTAAACGGAATGCTTGATGTGATGAAATGGATTTCATGTCCCTTTTCAGCAAGCTGCTTCCCCAGTTCTGTCGCAATGATACCTGAGCCTCCAACGCTCGGATAGCATGTGATTCCTATTTTTAGTTTTCTCATTGTTCGCCCCCAAGCACATCATGATCAAGCATCAGCATCCGTTTGGAAAAGAAACCTTCGGCATACTCCACGCCCGCTTCTTTACCGTAAAGCTTTTCTCTCGCTTCAACGATCTCGATATAACCATTCGTCAGAGGAGTAGAAACTGAATCCTTTGACGGGATAAACTGGCTTTTGTAGGCGTTGAGGCTTTGTTTCTTTGCCTCTATTGTATCCGAGATATCAATGACAAAATCCGGCTGATGAAAACCATTTATCATATAATAGTAAACCTTGCTGACTTTATGCGCCGGAAGGCTTTTTTCATCTTTATATTTATGGATTCCGGCGGAAAAGATCGCTTCTTCCACCAGTGCAGCCGCATTGCCGTGATCCGGATGGCGATCCTTTTTATACGGCATAAAAACCGCTTTTGGGCGGCAGGTTCTGATGACAGTGACAATCGACCGAATTGCCTGATCACTCATTATTAGGCCGCGGTCTGGAAGCGTCAGCTGAATTCTTTTATCTGCGCCTAATATGCGGGCTGCTTCAGCTGCTTCTTCTTTACGTAAACTGACCGTACCGTTAGAAGAGAGTTCCGCTTCTGTCAAGTCGCATATCATTACTTTTTTTCCCTGTTTGACAAACTTCGCTATTGTGCCGCCCATTCCGATCTCGACATCATCACTGTGGGCGCCAAAAGCAAGAACGTCAGCATTATACATTCGGCTCTTCTCCCCGAAGAAGGTCACGGAATTCGAAAACACCTTCATCAAGTGTGCGGACAAGAATTTCCGCAGTACCCATATTTGTGGCGAGCGGAATGGAATACACATCACATAACCGGATTAATGCCGAGACATCCGGTTCATGCGGCTGCGCGGTCAGCGGGTCGCGCAAAAAAATGACAAGATCGAGTGCATTGGCAGCGATCAATGCACCGATTTGCTGGTCTCCCCCTAAAGGGCCGGATTGAAAACGTTCAATTTGAAGACCTGTCGCCTCTTGAATTTTCAACCCTGTGGTTCCGGTTGCGTATAAATCATGATTCTTTAAAATATCCCGATAGGCAGTCGTAAATTGAACCATGTCCTGTTTTTTCTTGTCATGCGCGATCAAAGCAATTTTCATTGTTTATCCCCCCGTCTAATCAATGATATTTTCTAAACCGTACACAAGCTGATCAATCTTCATGACTTGTTCGACTGACAGTTTAACGCCTGACATGAAAGAAGCACGGTTATAAGAATCATGGCGTATCTGAAGCGTTTGGCCATCCATGCCGAACATGACCTCCTGATGCGCGATCAGTCCCGGAAGACGGACGCTGTGCAAGCGAATACCGTTTTGCTCCGCTCCTCTTGCTCCTGGGAGAATTTCTTTTTCATCCGGATGTCCTTGCTGCTTTTCTTTACGGACTTCTGAAATCATTTCCGCTGTTTTAAGCGCAGTTCCGCTTGGTGCGTCAAGCTTCTGGTCATGATGAAGCTCAATAATCTCAACATCCTCAAAATAGTTGGCAGCCATTTTTGAAAATTTCATCATCAGTATCGCACCGAGCGCAAAATTTGGCGCGATGATGGCTCCGATCCCTTTTTCTTCTGTTAAAGACGTGAGCTCTTTTAAATCAGCTTCTGAGAAACCGGTTGTTCCGACAACTGGACGGACTCCGTGCTCTAATGCAATTTTTGTATGTACTTTTCCGATTTCGGGCGTTGTTAAATCAATCAAGACATCCGGTTGTGTTTCTGTAAAACAGGCATGGATATCTGTATAAATGAAAGCATCTGACTCAACAGGCATCACATCAGATAATTTTTGCTGATCGTATGTATGGTCTATGGCCCCGACAAGGTCAAAATGAGGTGTTCGTTCTGCCAATTTAACAGCTTCCTGCCCCATTCTTCCACGCGGTCCCGCAATGACTACTTTAATTGTTTCGTTTGACATCTTGATCTCCTCTACTTTCCTTCTTCTTTTCTGGTCCAGCGATCTTTATCTCTTGTATTAAATTTATGCATGACTCGGTCGTGAGCTTCCTCTAAAGAGATATCAAGAGAGTTGGCTAAACAAACCAATACAAATAGCACATCGCCTATTTCCTCTTCCATGCTTTTATCATCTTCAGTCGCTTTTTTTGGTTTTTCTCCATAACGGTGATTCACTTCTCTGGCAAGCTCGCCCAGTTCTTCAGTCAGCCTCGCCATCATGGCCAGCGGGC
This sequence comes from Bacillus sp. LM 4-2, assembly GCF_000978495.1. Taxonomy (NCBI): domain Bacteria; kingdom Bacillati; phylum Bacillota; class Bacilli; order Caryophanales; family Bacillaceae; genus Bacillus; species Bacillus sp. LM 4-2. Next base: position 2,202,301 of record NZ_CP011101.1, read on the forward strand.
TAAAATATCCTTCTTTAAATTGGCCTATGTAACGGTCTACTTCAGCCTGTATGTCTTTCATTGTTTTATCACTCACTGAACGAAACCTCCTATCATCCTCTTACATGTTAGCTAATTCAGATACGTTTGACAAATGTTTAAGCACGTTTGCTGTTTTCTTTTTCATCCACTATAATATAAACGCTATCTAATGGAAGGAAAAGGGGTTTTGTGTGATGCTTGGAGAAATTAGATTAAAAAACATATTTTTTATTTTAATCGGAGCGGCAATTTTTTCATTTGGCTTGGTTCATTTCAATATGCAGAACAATCTGGCTGAGGGCGGTTTTACAGGTATTACACTTTTGCTTTATGCCCTTTTCCACATCAGCCCCTCTATCTCGAACCTGGTGTTGAACATTCCGATTTTTTTTATTGGCTGGCGTTTGCTCGGCAGGACAATGTTTGTTTATACCCTTGTAGGCACTGTAGCCTTGTCTTTGTTCCTCAGCATCTTTCAGCGATATGAAATCCATATGCCCCTTCAGCACGACTTAGCGCTCGCCGCTTTATTTGCCGGCGTATTCATCGGAGCCGGATTGGGAATTATTTTTAAGTTCGGCGGTACGACAGGCGGTGTTGATATCATCGCACGTTTAGTGAATAAGTATTTTGGGATCCCGATGGGCAGAACGATGTTTGCTTTCGATGCCTGCGTCATCATTTTGTCTTTGCTTACTTATCTCTCCTATAAAGAAGCGATGTATACGCTGGTAGCTGTATTTGTAGCTGCAAGATTAATCGATTTTATTCAGGAAGGCGGATACGCTGCTAAAGGCGCTAAGATCATCTCTTCGAAAAACGACCTGATTCAGAAAAAGATTCTTGAAGAAATGGAACGGGGCGTCACCATTTTGAAAGGACAAGGCTCCTACACAAAAGAGGATATAGATGTACTTTATTGTGTGGTGCCGAAAAACGAATTGGTGATGCTGAAAAGCGTGATTAACTCCATTGATCCCCATGCCTTTGTAGCGGTAAGCGATGTTCACGATGTGCTCGGAGAAGGATTTACGCTTGATGAAAATAAAAATCCGCTTCCGCGCTGACATGTAATAGAAAAAAGGCGGCTGACCGCCGCCCCTCACCCTTATTTAGGGTAGTCCCTTTTTTTCAGCTTGTTTTTTTCCGCCTTGTACTTTCTGTAACCGACATAGGTAAGAGCAGTAATGATGATACTGCCGGTTGTAATCATCACCCAGAGTAAAGACGGATCGGCATCATCCTCCTCCACCCTGTCAAACACATTTTTCAGGTCATGCTGAAGAAGGGAAAGCCGTTCAAGCTTCGTGCTCTCTGTCATTTGCTGAAATTCCTCTTGCTCAATAACATCTATATGTTTTCCGACTGTTTCAAGCTGATCCTCTGATACATCGATTGTAAGACTGGGGTAAATCAAGTCATATAAACTGATAAATTCATTCCATTTTTCATGAAAGCTTGTGCTTCCATTCTTCTGGACATCTCGCTTCAGCTCAGTAAAAGCTTCCATAATCGGTTTTTCCAGTGAGCCCCAAAGCGGGTCAGACCGATTGTCAACCGCATCCATCAGCATTCTGAACTGCGCGGCTGCTCTGAGTTTTTGTGTGTCTGATGTATCAGCTTGCTTTAAACTCCGAACCATATCATTATAGCCCAATGTGATTTGACGAATTTGGGCTCCCGTTAGCATGGGGTCTTGCTGTTTTTTCTCAGCGGATTTTAATGTTTTTTCAAAATACTCCAAGACTTGAAGCGCCTCTTCATATTTCGCCTGTCGGGTCATTTGAAAGACTGTATCGGATAAATCATTCAATTCCTCGAGGCTTCCCCGCTCTGCAGCCTTGGCATTTCCATTATAAAAAATAAGTGCAATCAACAAACAGATCGTCAGCTTTCGTTTCATGCAGGTCCCTCCCACTCTCTCTCCTTACAGAATATGAAGAAAGGGACAAGGATAGACCAACATTGTCTTTACATCAGCTCAAGCTTCGTTTGTTTTTTTGAGACCACAAGAAAGTAAGCAAGCGTGATTGAAAAGATGCTTAGCCAAAATGTTCCGTATCCTATTTCAGTCATATAATCAGAAAGCATAGAGTATTGCGGCATCATATCAAACAAGTAGTCAATGACATCGTTATGCAGTGTCCAGACTGCAGCAATTGCAAGATGCCAAAATGAAAAACGAAAATACGGACTGTATAATACGCCTTGAACTGCCATTGCAAAATGCGAAGCAATTAGCATGTAGCCCTCCCACGGCAAGTCACCAGTTACTGCAAGCACAAGAAAATTCATAGCCACCGCCCATAGGCCATACTTTACGAGGGTAACTAGCGCAAGCGCCTCTAAAAGCGGAGCATTCCGTTTCATGAGAAAGGCAAGCAGCACAAACAGAAAGAAAAACGTTGCTGTCGGACTGTCCGGAACAAAAATCAGGAAACGGGCCGGTGTCTCCAAAAGCTGCGGCAAGTACCAATAGTAGCCGTAAACCGTTCCCAGAAAATTAATGGCTAAGACAAGAATAAGCATCGGCCGCTGCCCTAATACATATTGAAACCATTTCACATCGAATCAACTCTCAGTCTGTAAAAATAATATGTCCATATAAAAAAGCTGACGCCGGGTCAGCTTTTGATATTAAAAGTATATCCTTCCATTTGACAATTCACAATACGTTATTTTGCGGTTGTTTCAGAAATAAATTTTGCAAGTTCTTCGAGCTGCTTATCATTTCCTTTGAACACACCCGCCGGCATTTTGCCTTTCCCTTCTACAGCGATTTTTTTGATTTCTTCCGGTTTCAGCCCGCTGTCAACCAATGAAGGCCCAGCCGCTCCTCCCTGAAGGTTATCCCCATGGCAAGAAATACAGCCCTGTTCCTTAAAGACCTTATATCCTTCTGCATTGGTGTCAATGTCGGCTTCTTTTGTGATTTTCCCCTGTTCTTCTGCCTTGGCCCAGTCATGAGTAGCAACTGACTGCCACGTCAAAAATACAGCAGCGGAAATGGCCAGAAGCATCATACCGACAGCGACCGGACGCTTCCACGGCCTTCTTTCTGTCCCTCTGTCTAGGAATGGAGCCAAAAGCAGGGCCCCAAAAGCGAGACCTGGCATAATCATGGCGCCGACCACTGTAAAGCTTCCGGCAGCGTATTCATACTTCAACAGCTGGTATAAGAAAAGAAAATACCAATCCGGCAGCGGAATATAACCAGTATCAGTCGGGTCCGCCATCCGCTCCAAAGGCGGCTGATGCACAATCGTCAAAACGAGAAAACCAATGAGAAAGACAGCTCCAACCATCCATTCCTTTAACAAGAAATTTGGCCAGAAAGCCTCTGTTTTACCGGGATACTCCGAATAATCCTTCGGTATATTCGGCTTTTTTTCAGCCGGTATCCTTGAGTCGCCTACAAATTTCATCCCTTTGCCCCGGTGCATGTCATCCCCTCCCTTTTATTCGCAGATCAAGAGTTTAAAGCGGTCCTGAAATCCCCTGCTTCCGGATCATAATAAAATGTGCAGCCATCAGCCCGAACAATGCGGCAGGAAGAAAAAATACATGGATCGCAAAAAACCTAGTCAGCGTTTGGGCGCCTACAATATCCGGATGCCCTGCAAGGAGCGTTTTAACTTGCGTTCCGATCAAAGGCGTGGCTTCGGCGATCTGCAGCCCGACTTTTGTTGCAAACAGAGCCTTCATATCCCAAGGAAGCAAGTAGCCTGTAAAGCCAAGACCGAGCATAACAAAAAAGATCAGCACACCGACAATCCAGTTCAGCTCGCGCGGTTTTTTATACGCGCCTTGGAAAAAGACCCTCAGCGTATGTAAAAACATCATCACAATGACCAGGCTCGCACCCCAGTGGTGCATCCCCCTGACAATCTGGCCGAATGCCACTTCATTTTGCAAATAATATACCGATTCCCAGGCATTTTTGATATCAGGCACATAATACATCGTTAAAAACATTCCAGATAATACTTGGATAACGGTTACAAAAAACGTCAGTCCCCCAAAGCAATACACAAACGCAGAGAAATGATGGGCGGGATTCACATGTTCCGGTACTTCGTGATCGGCAATATCCCTCCACATCGGTGTAATATCAAGCCGCTCGTCTACCCAGTCATAAATTTTGTTCAGCATGTCACCCTTCCCCCTTAGGCTTTGCTTTTCCAAGATACAGGAAGCCGTCTTTTACTTCTTGCTCATAATGATCAAGAGGCGCAAGCGGCGGCGTGCCAGGGACATTGGTGCCGTCCTTTTCATAGAGTCCGTAATGGCATGGACAAAAGAATTTATTCGGGTTTTTAGGATCACTATTCCAGTTCACCGTACACCCTAAATGCTTACAAATTGGCGAAAGTGCTACAATTTCATCCCCGTTTTTGAAGACCCAGGCTGATCTTGACTCTTCTGACTCATACCAGGCATCGACTTGATTAATTTTAAAATCAAAGCGCTGCGGCTCTTTTGTCAACTCATCAACGCTGACAACCTGAACCATATCCTGCTTCCCTGTCGATTTTAATACCGGGTCGAGTGCGAAGCGAACCATAGGCATGAGCATACTAGCCGCCATAAAACCTCCTACGCCTGTGAGCGTATAATTCAAAAATTGACGTCTGGATATATCATGTTTTCCGCCCATCTCTTCTCCCCCCTCTAAGTCACCCCTGCAAACTGACTAAAATAGGAAATATTGCAATAACTCTAGACACCCTCATAATATATGAATCTCTCAGCAAGGTCAATATAGCCAAAATATTGTTTATAAGGAAATGTAAGTGTTTTTATAAAGTGCTCCATAACTGTAACAAAACGTTCAAAATTTCAGCAGTGCGTTCATCCAATATTTTTCTTTTTAAAGAGTCATTTAAATGCTCTAATGGAACAGACGGTGTAACAATCATTTTGCCTAACGCATCCTCAGCTCTCCAACTTTCGTCAGATGTGAGCAGGACAACATGCGGAAATTCCGTTATCAGCTCTTCCCGCAAATCCTTAAGCCCTTGAACGGTTATTTCATTTCTATCAACATATGTATAAGGCGGAAGTAAATATACCCGTCCCTTTAACTGCCTTTCAAGTTCTTCTGAGAGAAGCTGCGTAAACTCGCCTTTCTCCGCCGCCATTTTAAAATGGTTATTAACCCTTATGTTAATTAATGGTATGACAGCGGTATCAATGTAATCCTTAGCTTGTAAATAGTCCTTGGCATCAGTGATTCTCCACCTCATCGTTCTCCCCCTTTACGGCAACAAGCCTTGCAATTCACTGCAAGGCTGGTCATATTATGTGAGCTGATTTAATTGGCGCGATAATTGTTCAAATGCCTCTTTATCATGACGATCTAACGCGTCGTCAATGTCTTTTAATAATTTTTCTCTTTGGAATGTGGAAATAGCGTGCTCTAAAATCTGTTCCGCCAATCCCTGATCTTTTTTATTCTCAAAAAGATCTTTCGGAATATGCGGGTTGGACTCCAGCACCGCCGCATATTCAGGTGAGCTGTAAGCCGAACGGAAATTAAGCTGGATAAACAAATCCTGCTGTTTATTTAATCTAATATCATGAAAAGATTTTTCCGCGTCGGTAGTCATGACATTCTCTTTATAGAACCGGAACGGAACTTCTTCAACACAATGTGTTGACATTATAATGCCTCTCGGGCAAAATTCAGCCTGCTCCACAAAATGAACCTTCTCCATGAGAGAATCATGGCTCATTAAGTAGTTCAAGATCCAAACGCACTCTCGGCGCTTTAACTGATAATGGTTTAAAAACCAACGGATAAAATCTTTTTTCTCATTGACAGAAACAGGGGTCTGCATGTAATTCCCTCCTCTATCGTTGGTATAATCTATATACTTATATGTTCCACATGAATGGTTAATATTCCTGCTTATCTAGAAAATTCATCCTCGATTCGCAAAATCGTTTCTTCAAGTTCTTCATTGGCTCCGTCCATTTCAAGAACCTTTTTCAAAAGCGGCAGCGCTTCTTTTTGAAGGCCTTCTTCTAATAGGAAGCTTGCGTATTCATATAAGAAATCTCTATCCTCCCGGTAATGAAGATAGGCAGCCTCAAAGGATTGTTTTGCTTCCTCGTATTGCTCTAATTCAGTATATGCGCTTGCAAGATACCAATTGTATTTGGGATCTTCTTCACCGTAGCTTCGAACCTCTTGAATAAGATCAATGATCTGATCATAATCCTCTTCTTTGTGATACACGGCTAGAAGTGTATGAAGCGCCTCGACAAAGCCCGGATCAAGCGCAAGCGCCTCCTGAAGCAGCTTTTTCCCCTCTTCTGACTTCCCGATTTTTAAGGCCATTTTGGCGGCATAAAGGAAAAGTTCTTTGTTATATTCATCATATCTGATCCCCTCTTTTGCCGTTTTTAATGCCTCTTCATACATTCCTTCAGCTTCATAGCTTTTCGAGAGCGGCATATAAAGTGAAGTATAAGATGGATCAAGCTCCTTTAAATCAGACAGCTGCTTAATAGCTGTTTTCACAAGCCCCGCCTGTAAGGCTGTAAAACCATAGCCGAAAATCGTATTAGGATCAGGATTCTCATCGACAGCTTTCTCGTACCATGGAATGGCATCCTCAAATTCACCTGAGGCACTTAACGATTCTGCCAGTCTTTGATGGACATTAACGCCTCCGATCTCACTCTGCTCCTCAGCCGTTGTTTTAAAATATTGAACCGCTTTTGCATAGGCTCCCTGAGCAAAGTAAAGTTCTCCCAGTGCAAAATCAATAACAGGTTCATTGTCCAGAATGGACTTTGCCTGTAAAAGCTTTTGTTCACTGACTTCGAATAACCCCTGCATCTGATAAAGATCCGCCATAAGCAGCAAACTTTCCGGATATGATGGATCTGTTTCCGGAATAGTCTCCAGCACAGCGAGGGCTTTTTCTTCTTCGTCAATATCTATTAAAAGTTCAGCGTAGAAATTCGTCAGTTCTGTTTCATTTGGATATAAATCATGTAGATCACTAATCAGTGAAATTGCTTTTTCTACATCGCCCCACTCGTAATAAAGCTGGGCTGCAATGGCTTTATCTTCATCATGCAGCTGTTTTTCAGCCTTCGAGAGCGTGTTGAGGCCTTTTTCTGTTTCACCTGCTTCAACTAATTTTATGGCTTCTTGAATCAATGTATTCAAATCGGACCGGTCCTTTCTTTTCCTATACAACATCAACCATACAAAAAAGCTTTATTTGTTCGGGTTAATCTTATCATAATTCAGACGAATGCCCCCGGCAAATAAGATGCTTCTGTACGGAAGGGAATTATTGAGTCTTATTAGTTTACCAAAAGATCTTGAGATAGAAAATGAAAAAAGGAAGATCGCCCTCTGTACAGTAAAGCAGCTCTTTGACCTGCCGGCTTGTAAGTAAAGCACATCCCCCCTTTTCGTTTTTCTATCCCCTCTATAAGACAAGCTATGTTTTTTCGCCTCGAATTATGATCTGCATAAAAAATCCTGAAGTAAAACTTCAGGATTTTTTCGAAAGCTTATTTAAATGCTCGAAGAAGGTTGGATAAGAAACGTGAATGGCATCCGTGTGCTCGATTTCAATCGGCTCCTCCGTTATACAGGAAGCAATACCAAGCATCATTCCGATTCGATGATCTCCGTGGCTGGACACTGCAGCGCCGCCTTTCAACGTTTGTTTGCCATAAACCTTCATTCCATCTGCTGTCGGTTCAATTTCAGCACCCAGCTTGCGAAGCTCAGAAACAACAGTATCAATACGGTTTGTTTCTTTCACTTTTAGCTCTGCCGCGTCCTTAATAACGGTGGTTCCTTCCGCCTGAGTCGCAAGAAGCGCGATGATAGGGATCTCATCAATTAAACGCGGAATGATATCTCCTCCGATTTCAACTGCTTTTAGAGATGACGTTTCTATAATCAAATCTCCATAAGGCTCTGCACCGCTATCAGCAGATGGTTTGATTTCAAGTTTTGCCCCCATGTTTTGAAGGACGTCAATAATACCTGTCCGAGTCGGATTTAAACCTACGTTTTTCAATACAATTCTGCTGTTTGGAACCATCGCGCCAGCAGCAAGGAAAAACGCGGCTGAAGAAATGTCTCCAGGAACAAAAATATCAGCAGCTGTCAGTTTCTGGCCACCAGCAATGGAAACACTCGTTTGATCTTCAGAAAGCTTAACGCCAAAAGCAGAAAGCATCCGCTCAGTGTGGTCCCGAGATTTATGGGGCTCTGTTACAGTTGTTGTGCCCTCAGCCTGTAATCCGGCCAGCAAAACAGCAGATTTAATTTGCGCGCTTGCAACAGGTGATACATAATCAATTCCTTTTAATGAAGCGCCGCTCACTGACAGCGGTGTAAACTCTCCGCCGGCTCTGCCGTCGATTTTAGCCCCCATTTTTTTCAAAGGCTCAGTCACACGCTTCATTGGGCGTTTCGCAATGCTCTCATCTCCGGCTACCGCGCTGTAAAAAGGACGGCCCGCCAATATTCCGAGCATCAGGCGAATCGTTGTACCTGAATTTCCGACATCTAAAAGGCTTTCTGGCTCTTTCAGGGCATCGATTCCTTTTCCGTGAATCACGACATCGCTGCTGCTTTGCTCAATGTGAACACCCATTTTTCTAAAGCAATCGATCGTGCTCAGACAATCTGCTCCCGGCAGAAAGTTTTTAACTGTTGTTGTGCCTGCCGCTAGCGCGCCAAACATAACAGAGCGGTGAGAAATGGATTTATCACCGGGAATATGTATTTCTCCATGTAAGGTCTGCACCTTATCTCGTTTCATTTTTTCCACCTCAATCAGCATAAAAAGTTTCATATTCCGCCCGGGCTTCAATGCATTGTTCTGCCCTTTTGCGGTCGTCATCAGACTGAAAACTGATCCTTAAAATCCCGTTAATATCCTCTCGTGTTTCGATAATGCGGATATTCGTGATACTGATGCGCTCCGCAGCTAAGATCGCTGTTATCTCGGATATTACACCCGGATGATCGGGTACATCCACATATAAATCATAAAATGCAGGTATCGCTCCCTTCTGCCGAAGCGGCAGCCCGTCGCGATAATCCTTGGCTGTTTTAAAATAACGAAATAGATTTTCCGCATCTTCTTGTTCTACATATGTACGGATCTTGTCAATTTCACGAATCCACTCATCAAAACGGTCTAAGATTTTATCTTTATTATGTAATAAAATATCCCGCCACATTGCCGGGCTGCTTGATGCAATCCTTGTAATATCTCTGAACCCGCCGGCAGCAAAACGCTTAACAAGCGGATACAGGTTTTCCGAATGATGGGTTTGGTGAACAAGGCTAGCTGCTACAATATGCGGAAAATGACTGATTACGCTTGTAACGCCATCATGCTCCTCTGGCGACATTTCCACAAAATGGGCATTCGTCCCCTTCAGCAGGTTTTTTAACTGTTCCACAGCTTGTTTGTCCGTTTTCTGGCCTGGCGTTAAAATATAAAATGCATTTTCAAACAGGAACTCCTTCGCAGCGGCCACTCCTGATTTATGTGAACCCGCCATCGGATGCCCTCCGACAAATTGATAGCGGCTAGGCAGCACTTGATCAGCGTAATCAACCACTTTTTGCTTTGTGCTTCCTACATCCGTAATCAAAAGCTCATGTTCAATTCCTGAATGAGCCAGCTCTTCAAGCATAACCAGTGTTTGTTCAACAGGTGTCGCAATGATTACTGTAGCTGCCTCTTTCACACCGCTAATAAACGAATCAGCACGATCGTCTATCACGCCTAATTTTAATGCCGCTACCGCCTGTTCATCAGAGATGTCGATTCCGATAATCCGTTTGCCGGGATGATTTTTTTTGATGGCTAGGGCAATCGAACCGCCTATCAATCCGAGACCGGCGAGCAATATTGTATCTTTCATTTGATTCATACGTCATCACCTGGTTTATAGACTAAAGAGGTGATATTTGATCACCTCTTATAAAATTTCAGCTAAAATGGCAAGTATTTCTTCATTTTGCTCTTTTGTTCCGATCGTAATCCGGAGTGATGTCGGGAAACCTAATGCGTTTCCTGACCGGACGATATAGCCTTTTTCCAGCAGAGCCTGAAACAGTTCATCAGCAGGACGTTTAAAGTCAATTAACACAAAATTTGTCTGTGAAGGGTAGCACTTTAAACCATGAGTTTTCGCAAAATCATAATACTGCTGAAGGCCTGCATTATTTTGCTCGACACAGGAAGCAATAAACGCTTGATCATCAAGTGCTGCAATCGCCGCAGCCTGGCCCAGACGGCTGGTATTAAACGGCTCTCTCGCCGGCTCAATCTGGCGAATCAGGTTCTCGTCAGCAATTCCGTATCCGACTCTGAGCGCTGCCAGACCGTATGCCTTTGAAAATGTGCGCAAAATCATCAAATTGGAATACTTGCTTAAGAGCGGCACGGTTTCCGGGTAATCCTCTGCTGTTACATATTCATAATATGCTTCGTCAAGAACGACAAGGACACGAGAAGGAACGCGCTCCAGAAATGCGAGTAATTCTCCTTCAGATGTATAAGTGCCAGTCGGATTATTCGGGCTGCATATCCAAACGACTTGTGTCTGTTCGTCGATGGCTTCTAACATGGCGTCTAAATCATGTGAGCCGTCGGGACGAAGTGCAATTTCACGTACTTCAGCACCTTCAATAACCGCATTATGTTTATATTGCGGAAAAGTGGGGGCAGCAGTAACCGTGTTTGTTTTATCGTTTAAAAATGCCCGGCAGATGATCTGTATGATTTCATCAGAACCGTTGCCGAAAATAAGTGATGTTTCGCTGACATTGAGGTGCTTACTGAGCCTTGTCCGCAAAGCGGCGCTATACCCGTCCGGGTAAAGGGCTAGCTGTTGAATCTCATGATGAAGCGCCTCTTTTGCAGCCTCTGAACAGCCGTAAGGATTCTCGTTTGAAGCAAGCTTCACAACTTTATCCAAGCCATATTCTGATTTCACTGCTTCAATCGGCTTTCCAGGCTGATAAGGCTTCAGCTGTTTTAAATGTTCTTTGATACGCAAATCAGTCACCTCATTTTAAACTGTACAAGCCGCTAAACGCCATTGCATAATCCTCAAACTCCTGCAGCGCCTGATTTCTCGTTTCAGCGCTGATGAGCCGGTCCTTTAATTCTTCTATTTTTCTGACGAGCGCACTTCCCACTACGACACCGTCACTAATTTCATTCATCTTTATGACCTGTTCACGGTTTGATATACCGAACCCTACAGCAACCGGAACAGTGCTGAGATTCTTCACAGTACGAATGAACGGGTACACGGATGAATTGAACTCATTGCGGACACCGGTCACACCCAGAGAAGATACACAGTAGACGAACCCCTCGGCTTGTTCAATAATGGTTTTCAAACGGCTTTCGCTTGTCGGCGCAACTAAAGAAATATACGTCACCTCATGGCTTTTACATTCCTCTTGAAGGCTGTTGCTTTCTTCTAATGGCAGATCCGGAACAAGCAGACCGTCAATATGATTTTCCCGCAGTAAAGCGAAAAAGTATTCTTTGTTCAATTGTAACACAGGATTATAATACGTAAAGAGGATAATCGGAATATTCACTCCGTTTTTTTTCATTTCTCCGCCTAATTCGATTGCCTTTACGATATTCATTCCTTGATCAAGCGCCCGCTTTGAACCCCGCTGGATCACCGGACCGTCTGCAAGCGGGTCAGAGTATGCAACACCAAGCTCCAATGCTGTGGCGCCTGCTTTTTGGAGTGACTTCGCCAGTTCAATCGAAACCTCAGGAACTGGATCGCCCGCCGTAATAAACGGGATAAACAATTTTTCTGATGGTTGAAGATCCAATTTAAACATGGGCTTTCACCTCTTCTTCCAATACATTCATTAATGTGTTGACATCCTTGTCTCCCCGGCCTGATAAACAGACGAGAATGAGTTGACCGCGATCCATTCCTTTGGCGAGTTTGAATGCTTTCGCTAACGCATGGGCAGATTCGATTGCCGGCAAAATCCCCTCTTTTTCTGACAAAAGCTTTAATGCATCCACCGCTTCTTCATCGGTTATACTGTCATAAGTGACACGGCCGCTTTTATGCAAATATGCATGCTCCGGACCGATTCCAGGATAGTCGAGACCGGCTGAAATAGAGTAGGGCTCAATAATTTGCCCGAACTCATCCTGAATGAGATAAGTCAATGAACCGTGAATAACCCCTACGGTTCCTTTCGAAATAGTGGCGGCATGAAGAGGTGTATCAATTCCTTTTCCTGCTGCTTCAGCGCCGATCAGTTCAACATCTTCATTTAAAAATGCCTGAAACATACCCATCGCATTGCTTCCTCCGCCTACACATGCCACTACTTTATCAGGCATAGTGCCTTCAATACGTTTCAACTGATCCTTCGCTTCCTCTCCGATCATTTTTTGAAATTCACGGACCACTTGCGGATAAGGATGCGGGCCGACAACTGATCCAATCATATAAAAGTGATCCTCACAATGCTGAACCCAGTACCGGATCGCCTCATTTGTGGCATCCTTCAATGTTCCGTTTCCGCTTGTTACAGGCACTACCTCCGCTCCAAGAAGCTTCATGCGGAAAACGTTCAGAGACTGGCGGGCAACATCCTCTTCACCCATAAACACAGTACAGGAAAAGCCGAATTTGGCTGCAACTGTTGCAGCGGCAACACCATGCTGGCCGGCACCGGTTTCAGCAATGATTTTCGTTTTGCCCATTTTTTTAGCAAGCAGCGCTTGACCTAGCGCATTATTGATTTTATGAGAACCTGTATGGTTTAAATCTTCTCGTTTCAAATAGATTTTCGCGCCGCCTAAGTATTCAGTGACTCGATCAGCGTATGTTAATGCAGTCGGGCGTCCGGAATAGTCCTTTAACAGCTTATAATACTCTTCACGAAAAGCGGGATCATCCTTGATTTGTTTAAATGCTGTTTGTATTTCATCTAACGGCTGCATGAGTGTTTCCGGAACAAACTTTCCGCCAAAATCACCGTATCTGCCTATTTCATTCGGATATGGATACATATCGGTTCATCCTTTCTTCTAAAAGCCTCATCAGATTCTGATCTTTTTGTCCGTTTTTTTCAATTCCGCTGGCAAGGTCAATTCCTTCTGGCTGCCATTTCAATAGGCGTGTGATGCTATCCGGATTCACGCCGCCAGCGATAAAGCAGCGTTTACCAATAGCCGCCTGCTGATATTCCGGCACACATTCCCAAGAAAATGCAACACCAGTTCCGCCTCTAGACCCTTTTACAGATGAATCAATCACAAAGCCGTCAACATTATCTTTAAAGCGGGCTATTTCTTGAGTTGTGTTATCTTGATGGTGAAGCGCCTTCCATATTTCACAGCCTGTCAGCTTGCGAAGAGCAGCAGCATCCGCCGGTTTTTCATCACCGTGAAGCTGAATGACGTCGAGCTTCAAGCTCTTGGCAATACGTGACATCGTCTCTATTGATTCATTAACAAAAACACCTGCAACCTGTTTTTCGACACGAACTTGGTTCAGCCATTTTTTCACATCTTCCGGAGATACTTTTCGTTTGCTTTCAGCAAAAATAAATCCTAGGTAATCAGCCTGTGATTCCGCCGCAAGCTGCAAATCCTTTAGTGACCGAATACCGCAATATTTTAATGCCGGTTTCTTCACAACCTCACTCCCTAAACAAAGCATGGATTGCTTTACGCTGAGAAGTTTGTCTCATCAATGATTCACCGATAAGTACAGCTCGCGCCCCATGTTCATTGACAAATGTTAAATGTTCTAAAGAACCGATTCCGCTTTCGCTGACAAGCAAGGATTCTTTCGGAACGAGAGATGCGATTTGTTCTGTCTGCTTTACAGATGTTTCAAACGTTTTTAGGTTTCGATTATTTACGCCGAGAATGTCGGGTGTGAACACTTTCAATATTTGTTCTAGCGTTGATGCATCATGAACCTCCACTAACACGTCCATCCCCTTTTCACCTGCTTCAAGATATAATTCATGAAGGTGTAAGGGATCAAGCACCTCGCCGATTAACAATATGGCATCCGCTCCGATTCTTCTTGATTCCTCTACTTGAAGAGAATCAATAATAAAATCTTTTCTAAGTACAGGAATCGAAACAGCACGCTTTACGTCTGATAAATAGCTGTTTTCCCCTTGAAAAAACGGGGTGTCTGTTAAAACGGAAATCGCATCTGCCTTCGCAGCCTCATAGTCTTTTGCAATCTGCACAGGTACAAAATCCTCTTTAATAAGCCCTTTTGACGGCGATGCTTTCTTCACTTCGGCAATCAACCCGATAAACCGATTCGGGCTTGCCAGCGCCTCCTTAAATGAACGTTTCTCGAAAGGCTGCTCTACCGGCAGAACCAGTGTTTTCACTTCTTCTTTCTTTTGTTTGATGATTTTTTCAAGCATAGATCTCTTCCTCTTTCTGCTTTAGTCGTTCAAGCTGCGCGGCAGCGCCTCCGCTTGTAATCGTCTCTAACGCCAGCTCCGTTCCTTCCTTCAGTGAGGCGGTAATTCCCGCCGTGTAAATCGCAGCACCCGCATTAAAAGCCGTAATAGATAAAGCGGAACTGCTGCTTTTATTTTCAAAAATATTCTGAATGAGATAAGCGCTCTCTTTCGGAGACTGCACCTGTAAATCTTCAAGTCTGCCATTTGTGAAACCGAAATCTTCGGGTGAAACGGTATACTCCCAGCGCTCTCCGTCCTTTAATTCAATCACGTCGGTCGGTGCTGTAATTGAAAGCTCATCTAAACCGTCACGGCTTGATACAAACATAACGTGCTTCGGCTGAAACGTCTCCAGTGCGCTTGCCATCAGTCCAGCTTTTTCAACAGAATAGACCCCAATCACCTGACGCTTCGCCTGTAAAGGATTGCTGAGCGGCCCAAGCAGATTAAATACCGTTCTGAAACCTAGCTCTTTTCTAGTACCTGCTACATGTTTCATAGACGAATGGTAAAGCGGCGCAAAAAGAAATCCCATGTTGTTTGTTTCAATGCTGCTTTTGACCTTTTCGGGAGTGGTTTGAATAGAAACCTCTAGCTCCTCTAAAACATCAGCGCTTCCGCTTTTAGAAGAGACAGAGCGATTGCCATGCTTAGCGATTTTCGCACCAGCTGCCGAGGCAACAATTGCCGAGGCCGTTGAGATATTAAAAGTGGAAATACCGTCTCCCCCTGTTCCGCATGTATCAACAATATCAGGAAGTCCATCGACTGTAAGAGCGTGTGCCCGCATTGCCTTCACAAAACCCGCAAGCTCTTCTGGCGTCTCCCCCCGATGAGCAAGAATTGACAATATCCCCCCCATTTCAGAAGGAGTCATTTCCGCTGCCATCATCATATTCATCAGCGTTTCAGCCTCACCGGCAGTAAGGGTTTTTCCGTCAACGCACAATTGTAGAAATCTGTTCATCAGCTTTATCCTCCTTGCTATGAAACATGTCTTCTGCAATATGAATCGTTTTCAGCAGCGCACCGGCTTTATTACAGCTTTCTTCGTATTCGGCTTCCGGAACAGAATCAGCAACAATGCCAGCACCTGCCTGTATCGATGCAACACCGTTCTTTACACTCATCGTGCGAATCGTAATACAAGAGTCGATATTCCCGTCAAACCCAATGTAGGCAATACACCCTCCGTATGTCTCTCTCGGTGTTGGCTCGAGTTCTTGCAAAAGCTGCATGGCACGGATTTTGGGTGCGCCTGTTAAAGTCCCCGCCGGGAAAGCAGACATCAGTGCATCGACAGGATGAACCCCTTTTTTCAATCGGCCTGTAACCACCGAGATAATGTGCATGACATGTGAAAAGGAAACAATTTTTGTGAACTCCGGCACAGAAACAGAACCATACTCTGCTACTCTGCCGATATCGTTTCGGGCAAGATCAACGAGCATGTAATGCTCCGCTTTTTCTTTTTCATCCTTCATGAGCTCAACCTTCAGTCTCTCATCTTCAGCTTTGTCTGCACCGCGTTTTCTCGTACCGGCAATCGGATGGATTTCTAAGTGCCCGTCTTGAACGTGTATTAACCGTTCCGGAGAGCTGCCGACTATTTCTCTGTCTAGCAGTTTCATATAATACATATACGGCGAAGGATTGACGATCCTAAGCACTCGGTATAACTCAAAAGCATCTGCTTTTATCGGCACCTCAAATTTTTGTGATAAAACACCCTGGAAGATATCGCCTGCTTTTATATAGCTTTTGATTTTTTCTACATCAGCCATAAAAGCCGATTTTTCATAATTAGAAGATACTGTCTCAAAGCTGGGTGTCTTGTATGAATCAGCAGAAAGAAACAGCTCTTTTATGTTTTTTTGGTCCATCATTTTTTCAATGAGATTTTGAAGCTCCAGATGATTTTGATGGAATACATCCATTTTTTCGTTTTTTGTTTCCTCTCCAGTGAGCCTTGCATATTGGATAAAGTGGACGTTTTTGGTTTCATGATCATACGCAATTAATGTCCGGCAAACAAACAGCATACACTTTTCCATGTCTGTTTCTTTGGTATGCGAAGGAACAGAAGGCTCAATCAGCGGGATCATATCATAGCTTAAGTACCCGACAGCTCCGCCGACAAAAGGAATGCCAAGCTCAGGTGTTTTGATTTTGTATGTGGTATTCATCCAGTTCAGCACTTCTTTTAGTTCATTTCCTGTGTAAAGAGATTTGCTGTCCTGATCAGCGGCCGAAAAACGGCCCTGCTCTTCTTTAATTGTGAGAAATGGATTCAGGCCGATAAACGAATATCTGGACCAAGTGGATGTATCGTCCTTGCTTTCAAGAAGATACGTAATCTCCCTGTCAAGCTTCTCTATCATTTGAATGGGTGTCAGTGTATCGACTGTGAAGGTCTCCACAATCGGTATCGTGTGGTGGGACAAGCTGTCCTCTAAAAATGCGGAAATGTTTGATTGGAAATTCATTGCTCTCACTCCTTATGGCAAGGAGAATGAGAAGATGGCATGAGAGGATAAAATACTATATAACAAATAAACCCAAAAGAAAGACTTCTTTTGGGTAGAATAAACATAATGTCTCAGCTCAACTAAACTCATTCTCTGCTACCCTATTCTCTAACTCAACTCATTCTAATTGCTTTATACACACTCTTGTGTATTTCTAAGCTGTTCTTATCGTATTACAATTCAGTATTTTTTGTCAATGATAAATCGGGCCTCAATACGACAGCTTTTTCTAAATATACATGTCTGATCTGATCCTGAGGGACATCTGTCTGGACCGTCATCATGACTCTTATGCACTTTTTCAGACCGCCTGTTACGTCCATTTCCTGCATACATGTTACCGGTACATACTGCCATCCTGAAAGCTCGCGAACAGCTTTTGCCGGGAAAACAGCGTGCAAATCAGGTGTAGCCGACAGAAGCATTTGAACAACATCTTCCGGTTTTGTATGATTTTCTTCTATGATTTTCTCTAACAGCTGTTTAGTTTTTTGTAAAATTTCTTCTTCAGTATCCCGTTCAACTGTAGTTGCTCCGCGAATTCCGCGAATCATCATGATGTCTCCTCCAATCGCCATTTGTTCAGCCAGCTCTCAAGTTCATTTCTGGAAAATGTATGATCAGCAACTTTCCCTAATTCGTTGAGCACAATAAACTGAATCTTCCCGCCACGGGTTTTCTTATCATTCATCATACGGTTCAAGAGAACCGAAGTTTCCGTCTCTTTTCTGATTTGACTTGGATAACCCAGGCTTTTTAGCCAGCTGACCAAACGTTTTCTGTCCATTTCACAGCCTACAGTCTTTTCGCTTATATATAAAGCAAACTGCATTCCGAGGGCTACGGCATCACCGTGAGTGATCTGCCCATATCCATATTCCGCCTCAACGGCATGGCCGAGCGTATGCCCAAAGTTTAAGTAAGCTCTTATCCCCTCTTCTTTTTCATCCTGCTGAACGACAGACGCTTTAATTGAAATGCCTTTAAAAATCATGTCATTCAGCTGATCATTAGTGATATCACGCAGTGAGTGGATATTCAGCAGCTCCTCCAGAAACGCTCTGTCATAGATAAAAGCGTGTTTAATCACTTCTGCCATTCCGGACCTAAGCTCTTTTTCAGGCAGAGAACGCAGGAAATCTGTATCATAGAGCACGGCTTTCGGCTGATAAAACGCACCGATTAGATTTTTTCCAAGCGGATGGTTCACGGCTACTTTTCCTCCGACTGCGCTGTCATGCGCCAAGAGCGTCGTAGGCATTTGGATGAAATCAATGCCGCGCATAAAAGTGGCAGCCACAAAACCGGCAAGATCCCCTACAACACCGCCACCGAATGCGATGATGCATGAGGAGCGATCCATATGAAAACGAATCGCTTCACTCTGCAATTTTGTGTACATGTCCATGGATTTTGCCTGCTCTCCACTCGGTACCGTCACTTTTTTCACAGGCCATTTTTCTTGCAGCAAATGGAGCATTTCATCACCATACAGGCGGTCCACTTCTTCATCCGTGACAAACATAATCCTTGTTAAAGGCCTGTTTAAAGAGGTTAATAGTTCGCAAGCCTTTTTTCTGATACCTTGTCCGATAAAAACAGGATATGACGAGGAAGCAGTTTGAACATGCAGTGTCTTCATTAAAATTCCCTCGACAGTTTTCTCATATTCTCCACATTTTCTCTAATGCGGTCAATTTGATCTAATCCGAATTGTTCAACGACTGCGTTCGCAATTTCCCAAGCGACAGCCGCTTCAGCGACTACACTTGCCGCAGGAACAGCACAGCTGTCTGAACGTTCAATGCTGGCAGAAAACGGTTCTTTCGTTTCAATATCGACACTTTTCAGCGGTTTATACAAAGTCGGAATCGGCTTCATGACTCCGCGGACAACAATCGGCATCCCTGTCGTCATGCCGCCTTCCAGTCCGCCAAGTCTGTTAGTAGCACGGGTGTATCCTTTTTCCTCGTCCCAAATGATCTCGTCATGGACTTCGCTTCCATTTCGCCCTGCTGCCTCAAATCCGATGCCGAATTCCACACCTTTAAATGCGTTAATTGACAGAACAGCGGCAGCAAGCTTGCTATCCAGCTTGCGGTCATAATGGACATAGCTGCCCACGCCTACCGGCATTCCCTCGACAATGACTTCTACTATTCCGCCGATGGAATCTCCGTTTGCCTTTGCTTCATCAATGGCAGCCATCATTTTTTTGCCTGCCTCTTCATCGTAGCATCTGACAGGAGACTCTTCCGTTACACGCTGCAAGTCTTCAATTGACGTATACTCTGTTTTTTCAGCTTTAACAGCGCCAATTTGCAACACGTGGCCCGCCACCTTAATGCCAAGCTCAGAAAGAATCTTTTTAGCTACAGCCCCTGCCGCCACTCTGACAGTTGTTTCCCTTGCTGAAGAACGCTCAAGCACATTTCTCATATCACGATGATTATATTTAATTGCACCGTTTAAGTCAGCGTGCCCAGGTCTCGGTCTGGAAATCTGGCGCTTCATTTCCTTTTCTTCATCTTCTGTAATCGGAGCGGCGCCCATGATTTTTGTCCAATGCTTCCAATCGTTATTTTCAACTACGAGAGCAATTGGCGAACCGAGTGTACGTGCATGGCGCACCCCGCTCATAATTTTGGCCTGGTCTTTTTCGATCTGCATGCGGCGGCCGCGGCCGTGTCCTTTTTGGCGTCTGGCAAGCTCAAAATTGATATCTTCCTCCGTTATGTAAAGCCCGGCAGGTACACCCTCAATAATGGTTGTCAGTTGGGGGCCGTGTGATTCTCCGGCTGTTAAATATCTCATGACTTCTTCTCCCTTCATCGCATTAACGCTTTTAAGTAAGACTACTATAACATATTTTTCAGCAAAAAGTCAGTCTATCTTTTTTGATAAAAGAATGTATCGGCTGGGACTAGGCCAAATTTCTCGGGATTGAAGATTTGCTCGGTGCTGCCGACAAAAAGAACTCCATTCTTCTTCAAGCTATGTGCCATTTTTAAATACAGCTCTTCCTTCGCGCTTTCTGTAAAATAAATAAATACATTGCGGCACACGATTAAGTCAAAGTCTTGTTCATAACGATCCGCCAGCAAATTGTGCTTTTTGAATGTAATATTCTTTTTGATTTCCGTTTTCACTTCATAACTTCTATTTGCGTTTTGCGTAAAATAACGATCTTTCACAGATAGCGGCACTTCCTGTAAAGACCGCTCCTGATAAACGCCTTTTTTCGCTTTTTCCAATGCTTTTTCATCAATATCCGTCGCTAAAATCTGATAGCCCGGAAGACCTTTTTGCTGGTCCAAAAGCATGGCAAGCGTGTATGGCTCCTCCCCCGTTGAGCAGGCGGCACTCCAAATTTTTAAAGGCCTAGAGGTCTTGATTAACGGCAGAATTGCAGTCTCAAGAACTTCCCATCTTTTATAATTACGATAAAATTCTGAAACATTGATCGTCATTCTGTCCAATGTTTCATTTAAGAGAGCTTGATCCTTTTCCAATGCCGCAGCAAAGTCCTTAAAGCTTTGGAACCCCTTTTTCTCATAAAGTGACGTTAGCCTTCTCTTCATTTGTGCTTCTTTATATAGTGTTAAATCGACTCCGGTTAATTGTTTCCATTTCGTTGTAAATACGCTGTATGTATCCATCTCTACTCTCCCAGTCTCGCTGTCTTTTTGTCCTAGTATAGCTTGTTTTATCAGGAAATTGTATTGTTTCAATAAAAAAATCAGCTTTTCAGCTGATTTTAGATCGTTGGGAAAGGCAGAGGTCTGATGCACACTGCCATTCAACCCTTTATTCACTTTAATGTAAACCTTTACAAAACAGAACAAAAACCGGCGGCGTTATATGTTGCCGGCTCTGTTGCTTATTTTCACAATGATTAATAGATCCAGCCTGCCATAAGCTGCTGATATGATACTAATTCTTCATTCTTAAAGAAAATGTTAATCTCGCGTTCTGCACTTTCGAGAGAATCAGAGCCGTGGATGATGTTTTTTCCGACAAACATGCCATAATCCCCACGAATCGTACCAGGTAAAGCTTCTTTAGGGTTTGTTTTCCCGATCAGCTGTCTCGTCACTTCAATGACATTTTCGCCTTCCCACACCATTGCGAATACAGGTCCTGAAGTAATAAACTCAACGAGCTCTCCGAAGAAAGGCTTACCTTGATGTTCGGCGTAGTGTTTCTCAGCCATTTGTTCAGTCACTCTCATTAACTTGGCGCCAGCTAATTGTAAGCCCTTACGTTCGAATCTAGATAAAATGTCCCCAATGAGCTGACGTTGGACACCGTCTGGTTTCACCATGATAAAAGTCTTTTCCATCATATTCTCCACCCCATCATTATGTATGTATAGGCTTTCACACTGCACACCGAAATCGTAACATCTTTCTGATAATTAATCAATCCGGGGCGGAGAAATTTCTTAATATCTACAAAAATTAAAATTTTCTTTTACCGATATATTTTGCGATGGCTGCAAGAGACGAGCGTGCGCGCCCTCGAGGAAGCGTGTTTAATTTCTGAAAAGCTTTCTGCAGATACATTTCGCTTACTGCCATAGATGCTTCAATTGCATCTGTTTTTTTGATTTCTTCAATGATTGGTTCAAGCTGTTCCTGCGTTGTCTCACTGTTAATCAATTTAAGCTGGTTTTTTAATGCAGGATTTTTCAGGGCATACAGCACTGGCAATGTGACGTTTCCTTGAAGCAAATCTCCTCCTACGGGTTTACCCAGCTCTTCCTCAGTTGAAGTAAAATCAAGAATATCATCAATAATCTGATAAGACATGCCGACGTAATACCCAAACCAGTACAATGCCTTATGAATCTTCTCATCAGCTCCAGACGCAATGGCACCAAGCTGGCAGCTGACCGCGATCAAGAGAGCTGTTTTTCTTTTGATACGGCGGAGATACGTTCTGAGATTTTGTTCCATGTTGTATTTGTCTTTGATCTGCTCAATTTCCCCTAGACAAACTTCAACGATCGTCTGTGACAAAATCCTATGGGCTTTCGGTTCGTTAATTCTCGTCATCATTTCAAGAGATCCCGCAAGCATATAATCGCCTGTGTACATCGCAATACGATTGTCCCACTTTGCTTTGATTGTCGGTTTTCCTCGGCGAAGCTCTGCATCATCAATGACATCATCATGAACCAAAGATGCCATGTGAATCATTTCCAGAGTGACGGCGACATATTTAATCTTATTAATATCATAATCGCCAAACATGCCAGAAAGCAGCACGAAAACAGGCCGAATACGTTTCCCTCCGGCCTGCAGCAGGTGAAGACCTGCCTCGCTTAAAAGCGGGTAATCGGAACGTACGGTTTGTTCAAGTTCTCTTTCGATTACATCAATATCGTCATTTAAAAAAGAGTAGGCCATTTTAAATTTCATATCATTCACCCAAACATCTGTGTTTTCATTTCCATCCGATATGCGTGGCAGCGACTCCGCCAGTAAACGAATGATATTTAACATTTTTCAGGCCCGCCTCTTCAAACAGGCCTGCCAGTTCCTTCATTCCAGGGAAATCTCTGGCTGATTCTTGAAGCCAAGAATATTCTTTATAGCTCTTCGCAAACAGTTTCCCGAAAAACGGCATAATATACTTAAAGTACATAAAGTAAGCCTGTCTGAATCCGAACATTTCCGGCTGGGACGTTTCCAGACATACCACCTGCCCGCCCGGCTTCACTACACGTCTCATCTCTTTCAGTACAGTCAAGTAATCAGGGACATTGCGGAGTCCGAAGCCAATGGTGACATAATCAAATGTATCATCATCAAAAGGAAGCTCCATCGCATTTCCGTGCAGCAGTTCAATTTGGCTGAATCCGCCGTCTTTTACTTTCTGCTCGCCGACACTCAGCATATTTTCACTGAAATCCAAGCCCTTGATCTCGCCGCTTTTGCCTGCCGCTTTTGCAAGAGCGATCGTCCAGTCAGCCGTTCCGCAGCAGACATCAAGTGCTTTTGCGCCTTCCTTTACATTCATGATGCGCATCGTTTTGTCGCGCCATTTTTTATGCTGCTGAAAACTGATGACAGAGTTCATTTGGTCATAATTTTTATATATTTTTTCAAATACTCCGTGTACGCGCTGTTCTTTTGAGTCCTGCATAATGGTTTACCCTTCTTCCACTTTCTGATGATAGGTTTGATCTTGGCTGATTGTCTTCAGACGGTTTATTAAAATGTTCTGAATAGGTGAATTTAGAGGCAGAAGTGACTCAATGCTGTTTTTCGCTTTTTTAAAACAATCTTCTAATATCTCTTCTTTTGTTTTTCCCAGCTGTATAAAACTGCCGATCACATCCAGAAATGCATCATTTCCGTTCATAAGCCGCTTAAATACAAAAAAATCACTCGACAGCTTTTTCCAGCGCGGGAGGTTGAAGTGTTCCGCCACACGATGGAATAAAGCTGATTCAACGATGCCGACACTTTCGAAAAAATCGTTTTCGTCCTTGAAAGAACGGTCATACAGACGAATTTTATGTTCGTTGATTTCTTTAATGGCTGTAGCAAGCGTCCGAATCATGTAGATATCCTTCATTTCAGATAGTAAAGAGTAGTACAGCCCGCTGAAATAATCGCCCGCGAGAACAGTCAATTGGCGGTTTTTGTTTTCGTCTCGTTTTATGACTCTAGCTGTCGTCACTTCATCATGGGTATCAAGGGCGCTTTGTACAAGCATCGCTGTTACAATATAATTTTCTCTGTCGTTGTTTTTTATGTCGGCTTCTTCAAATAAAGCATGAAAAAGAAGAAGCTTATCCTCATCAATTTTCGGCGCAGAAATATGCTTCGCTAAATAAGGATGAGACAGCTTTTGTTTTAATTTCGTGTTCAGATTGGCTAAAGTTCCGTAGATGTCTTGCAAAAATATCACCCTTGTCCCCAAATTCACATTTATTTCTTAATCTATGTATGAGTTTTATCTTTTCATTCGCTTACGCAGGTATCATTATAGCATAAAAAAAAGAAATTGGCTGTATCCTCCCGCTGTTTGCGAGCATTTGCTTTTAACAGCGGGGACAGCCAGCTTATTTTTTTTCGCTTTTCATTTCTCCGTACGCGGTTTGAATCAGTGCCTCTCCTCTGACTTTAATGGCAGAAGTATGCTCTGTAAACTGAGCGATGATCACTTCTCCCTTGTCGAGTTTTTCGGAATGGTGAAACTTTGTGTCTGTTCCTCTTGTCAGGCCGATCACATTCACTCCGTCCTCAACGGCTTTAATGACGACAAAATCACTTGAATGCTTTTGGTTCATTTATAGCACCCTCTATCTTTATTAGTCCTGGCGTTTAATATGTTCCAATACTTCTGCACGGGCAGCGGCATCATCTTTAAAAACGCCTCTGACTGCTGAAGTCACAGTTTTCGCACCCGGTTTTCTTACACCGCGCATCGTCATGCACATGTGTTCCGCTTCAACCACTACCATTACGCCATGCGGATCAAGCGTTTCTACGATGCTTTCTGCAATTGTAGAAGTGATGCGTTCCTGAAGCTGCGGGCGCTTTGCAACGGCTTCAACGGCACGTGCCAGTTTGCTGAGTCCTGTGACCTTTCCGCCTCGCGGGATATATGCAACATGTGCTTTTCCATAAAAGGGAACAAGGTGATGCTCACACATAGAATGAAACGCTATATCTTTTACAAGAACAAGCTCCTCATGGTTTTCACCGAAGATAGTCTGGAAATGTTCTTTTGGATCTTCATTCAAGCCGGAGAATACTTCGGCATACATCTTTGCGACTCTTTTCGGAGTATCAAGAAGCCCTTCTCTATTCGGGTCTTCTCCGATCGCTTCTAAAATTTGACGAACAGCTTGTTCGATTTGCTCTTTATTAACTTCTTTCATGTTCTATGTCCTCCACCAATGAATACATTTAATTTCGATTCTAGCACATATGCCCCGCTAAAAGCAAAGTGAATGCCCTGTCAGGAAGCCCATGCTCTTGAAATATGAAAAGCCCCTTAGAAAGGGGCTTTTCTGTGAAGAAATAAAGTGTATGTAAGCTAGATGCATACACGATCTATATTCACAATTATTTTCCGGCAACTGCGTCTTTAAGCGCTTTACCTGGTTTGAAAGCAGGTACTTTGCTTGCTGGAATTTCGATTTCTTCACCTGTTTGAGGATTGCGTCCTTTACGTGCAGAACGTTCACGCACCTCGAAGTTACCAAAACCGATCAGTTGGATTTTATCACCGTTTTTAAGTGCATCTAAGATCGTATCAAAAACAGAGTCAACTGCTTTTGTAGCGTCTTTTTTAGACAATTCGCTTGCTTCTGCAACCGCATTGATAAGTTCTGTTTTGTTCATGCCTTTCACCTCCTCCCAAAAGGATACATTCAGTTCGTTTATTATCATTTCTTCACAGTTCAGTCTGATTCTAAACCTGTCTCAGAAAAAAATGAGAGCAAGTAAGAGAAAGACAATTAAACGGCTTTTTAAGAAAAACTGCACTCTGAGGAATGTTTGTCCAACAAAGTGAAGAATTTCTGTATGTAGAGTAACACATATAAAAAGCCATATCAAGCATTTTAAAGCGTCAATCCCTTGCTCGTCAAGGATTTAAGGTGATTTACCGAACGAATATTCCTTTTTTTCCTTTTTTCATCCTATTCCTTGATCCTTTTCCATTATTAAGAGCAAAGAAAAAAGACCTCCCATTCTATAAAGAGGTCTACCGGTATTACAGGATGATGGCGATTAAGCCGCCAGAGCCTTCGTTTATGATTCTTTCTAATGTTTCTTTTAATTTATACCGTGCGTTTTCAGGCATCAATGACAGCTTTGCCTGAATCCCTTCTCTCACAATTGAGCTCAGCGACCTTCCGAAGATATCGGAATTCCAGATGGAAAGCGGATCATCCTCAAAGTCCTGCATTAAATAGCGTACAAGCTCTTCACTTTGTTTTTCCGTTCCGATAATCGGGGCGAATTCGCTTTCGACATCGACTTTGATCATATGGATCGACGGAGCGACAGCTTTCAGCCTCACACCGAATCGCGAGCCCTGCCTTATAATTTCCGGCTCATCGAGACTCATATCAGCTAAAGCAGGCGCTGCAATGCCGTATCCCGTCTGTTTGACCATTTTTAAGGCATCAGACACTTGATCATATTCTGTTTTCGCATGGGCGAAGTCTTGCATGAGCTCAAGCAGATGGTCTCTTCCTCTGATTTCGACGCCCACAACTTCTTTTAAGATTTGATCATATAGATGATCCGGCGCGTACAAATCAATTTCTGCCACCCCTTGCCCCAGCTCAATTCCGGCTAATCCGGCACTTTCAATGAATTCAAACTCGCTGAATTGGCCGACAACCCTGTCTACGTCCCGGAGCCGTTTAATATCCTTAACCGTTTCCTTCACGGACTCCTGATAGCTTTCACGCAGCCAATGGTTTTCTTTCAGCACCATTACCCAGCTTGGGAGATTGACATTCACTTCTAGCACCGGAAACTCGTAGAGGGCCTCTCTGAGCACACTCAGCACATCTGATTCCCGCATGCTCTCTACACTCATTGCCAATACCGGGATATCATATTTTTCGCTTAAATCCTGGCGCATGGCTTCCGTTTCCGGGTGATACGGCCTGACTGAGTTGATGACCATAATAAAAGGTTTGCCAACCTCTTTCAGCTCTTCAATGACTCTTTCTTCAGCCTCTATATAGTCACTTCTGGCGATATCTCCAATGGTGCCGTCTGTCGTAATGACAACTCCGATGGTCGAGTGTTCTTGAATGACTTTTCGAGTGCCGATTTCAGCAGCCTCATGAAATGGGATCGGTTCTTCGTACCAAGGCGTATTGATCATCCGCGGCCCGTTTTCATCTTCATATCCTTTAGCGCCGGGCACTGTGTAACCTACACAATCTACTAATCTTATATTCACATCGAGTCCGTCTGACACATGAACAGACATCGCCTGATTCGGAACAAATTTAGGCTCTGTAGTCATAATGGTTTTGCCGGCTGCGCTCTGCGGCAGTTCATCCTGCGCTCGGGCCCGGTCTGCTTCGTTACTGATATTCGGGAGCACCACAAGCTCCATAAATTTTTTAATGAACGTGGATTTTCCTGTACGGACAGCACCTACGACTCCTAAGTATATATCGCCTCCTGTTCGTTCAGCGATATCCTTGAAAATATCGACCTTTTCCAAGTGATCCCCTCCCGGACTTCCTATCCTTTTCAATTTTATTAAGCTCTTTCAATCAAACACAGGACACTATATGTGTATGACGTTGTCCTATTTGAATATGACATCTTTAGAAAATTTCTCATCCTCAATCTATTAAAGTATAAAAAAACCTTTCTCCCTATTTGTATGCAAGGGAGAAAGGTTCATTCCTTTTTCATATCATTTTCTAAAAAAACAGGTTCCTGTTTGTCATTTACCGTATATTTTACAGAAAACGCGGGGACAAAGGGGGTTTCCTGCCAAATCATATCCTGGATTTCAGTCCCGGGTTTAAAGGTTTTCTTGCTTTTTTTGAGGCAAGAAGCCAGCTCAGTCCGGTAATCGGCATATATTTCTCCGTCTCCGTCAATCATAAGCGGCAAGGAATTCCCTGAGATTGGGCTTGTCACTGTAAGAGAGCTGCCACCCCCAAGCTTCTTCTCATCGAGTGTAAATAAATCACGAGATAGCACATCCTTGTAAGGCGGATATTGATGCTCCTGACGATACATTTGGATGCGCAATTTCACATCGCGAATTTTTTCTGCCATCTTTAGATCAATTAATTTAACAGTCGGATCGTTCTCTACGTCAACAAGCACGTATTGATAGTCTCCCCCGCTTTCAAATGCCGTACTTGGAGGTTCAGCTATGTATCTTGGCGCTAACCGGTTAAAGTCTATCGGATATTTTTGATATAGCGGTGTCGACATATCTTTGGTTTGAATAGGAAGCAGCCCTCCATTTGCCTTTTGAAATTCATCAACAGCAGATTGAATCTGCTTTAGCTGGTCTTGATAAGGAATGGCATGCACACTGCTTTTCCGTTCATTTGGATATAAACATCCGGATAAAAACACGACTGCCGCAAAAATGATTGCGCACTTCAGTTTACCCATACAGCACTTCCTTTTACAGCTTTATTCATTGACAGGGCCGCTAAAAACCACGACAAACACAATAATTCCGGATATGAGCATACACATGTATGCGAATGATGAAATCGCAATCTTCAAAAAACGGTTTTGGCACTTAAAGCGGCTTAAATAGATGGAAGCTACAGCCAAAAACATCAGACCCATGGACCCTAGAGCAAACCACATTTTCATCAATGCCAGATTCAATGACGTGCGCCTCCCCGATATGTATGATGTAAGCGTTATATTATATTTTAATATACAGCGCCGGAAAAGATCAACCAGATTTTCCATCCTTTGATAGAACAAAAAAAACTGAAGCAAAGAGGGGGACCTTCGCTTCAGTCAACTTGACTATATTCACCTGCACGTTTAAGAAACACTCTCTTGGACTTCGATGCTATAGTATGCGACTTGGCATACAGATGCATCCTCTATTGCCTAAATCGGCAAAATGTTTCAGGAGATCCCAAGACTTGGGTGTTCTTCTGTTTTTCGGGCTTTCGTTCAATTAAGATATGCGTTTCATCATACGATTGACACTTTTACTTCACTTGATTTTCAAACGTATTTACCAAATCCTCCATCTCGTGGGTTTTCCCTCTCGCCATTAAAGATTCAACAGCGGTTTCCACTTTTTGTCCGTTGAATAGGACCTGATGGAGAGCTTCTGTAATCGGCATTTTAACATCATATTTCTTCGAAAGTTGGTAAGCCGCTTTCGTCGTGCGGACGCCTTCGACTACCATTCCCATCTCTTCAAGAACATCTTCAAGCTTGTACCCTTTTCCGAGCAAATTGCCCGCACGCCAGTTTCTGGAATGAACACTTGTGCACGTCACAATCAGATCGCCTACTCCTGTCAATCCAGAGAACGTCAAGGGATTTCCGCCCATTTTCGTTCCGAGTCTCGCGATTTCGGCAAGTCCGCGTGTAATCAAAGCAGCTTTGGCATTGTCGCCGTACCCTAAACCATCTGTAATTCCTGCAGCAAGGGCAATAATATTTTTTAAAGCCCCTCCGATTTCAACTCCGATAATGTCAGGATTTGTGTACACCCGAAAATTGTGATTAATAAATAGATCCTGCACCTCTTCTGCTGCCCTCATGCTCTTTGAAGATGCAGTAACAGTTGTGGGGTGCCGCAGCCCTACTTCTTCCGCATGACTCGGGCCGGAAAGGACAACGATATCTTTTCTGACATCACTCGGGAGCTCAATTTCCATAATTTCAGAAATGCGCAGAAGTGAATCTGGCTCAATACCCTTGCTGACATGAACAAAGACTGCCTTTTTCGTTATAAAAGGGACAGCCTGTCTCAGCACTTCCCGAATTGCTTTTGTCGGGACCGCAACGATAATGACATCTGCGTCTGAAACAGCCTCTTTCATATCTGTTGTTCCTTTAATGGATGTAGACAGCTTAACATTCGGCAAATAATCTTTGTTTTCATGCAACTCATTAATTTGATGAATTAAATCTGCACGGTGAGCCCACACACACACTTCATTTCCATTATCAGTTAGAACTAAAGCCAGTGCTGTTCCCCAACTCCCCGCTCCAAGCATTGTGACTTTTTTCATGTTTGATTCACACCTTTTTATTTTCTAGCTCTTGCAAATATTTTGATTGGTGTCCCCTCAAAACCGAACGCGTCTCTGATTCGGTTTTCTAAAAACCGTTCGTATGAAAAATGCATCAGTTCCGGATCGTTTACAAACACAACGAAGCTTGGCGGCTTTACCGACACTTGAGTCGCATAGTAAATTTTCAAACGAGAACCGTTATGAGTCGGTGTCGGATTCATTGCCACAGCGTCCATGATGACATCATTTAAGACGTTTGTTTGAACTCGAAGTGAATGATTTTCACTAGCTTTGATAATCGCAGGCATCAGAGTATGGATCCGTTTTTTCGTTAAGGCAGACATAAATAGGATTGGCGCATAATCCAGAAATTGAAAATGATCGCGAATATTTTCTTCAAATTCTTTCATCGTGCTCTCATCTTTGTCAACAGCATCCCATTTGTTTACGACGATGACGACGGCCTTGCCCGCTTCGTGTGCATAACCGGCGATACGCTTGTCCTGTTCAATAATGCCTTCTTCGCCATCCAGCACAACCGCCACGACTTCTGAGCGGTCAATCGCTTTTAGCGCCCGCAGTACACTATACTTCTCAGTCGTTTCATAGACTTTCCCTTTTTTTCGCATACCTGCAGTATCGACAATGACAAACTCCTGCTGGTTGTAAGTAAATGACGTATCAACAGCATCTCTTGTCGTTCCAGCCACGTTGCTGACAATAACGCGTTCTTCGCCGAGCATTGCGTTCACAAGTGAAGACTTTCCGACATTCGGACGTCCGATCAGACAGAATTGAACAACTTCCTCATTGTATTTCGTTTCTGGAATGTTTTTAAAATGCTCTGCAACGGCATCCAGTAAATCACCCAGTCCGAGTCCGTGTGTTCCCGAAATTGGATACGGCTCGCCAAAGCCTAGCGAATAAAAATCATAAATATTCGCTCTCATTTCTGTGTTATCCAGTTTATTAACAGCTAAAACAACAGGCTTTTTTGTGCGGTACAAAATTTTCGCCACTTCTTCATCAGCAGCTGTCACGCCTTCACGGCCGTTCACCATAAAAATAATCACGTCCGCTTCATCTATGGCGATTTCAGCCTGCTGGCGAATCTGCGCTAAGAACGGCTCATCACCGATATCAATACCGCCCGTATCAATCAAATTAAAATCATAATTCAGCCATTCAGCCGAGCTGTATATCCGATCCCTTGTCACGCCAGGGGTATCTTCTACTATTGAAATTCTTTCTCCCGCAATCCGGTTAAAGATTGTGGATTTTCCTACATTTGGTCTCCCGACAATGGCTACGACAGGTTTACCCATAGTACCCTTCCTTTCAATCCAGCCGCTTTCATTTTTACATAAATTTTCAACCGGTTATTAAAATCATTTCATTCACTTTTATGAAAAGAAACCCTTCAGAGGAAGGGCTTAACTCATTTATTATATCAGTTTTTACTGGGATCACAACTATTCTTAAAAATGTTTCACGATCAAATACACGTCATCTCCGATTCTGTGAGCTATTCCATCAAGGATCGCCTCAAGATTTTTAGCGAAAAGCTCCATCTCCTTTTGGTCATTGCAAAAAAAGACAGGTGCTCCCCCTGCAACCCTGTTTGGATTTGTCGTGATTACAGACAAAATCACTTTCGTAAGAGATTCACTCATCCTATCACCTTATCCTGATTCTTGATAAATTCAGTCGGCATTCTAATCGCATTTTCCAGGGTTGGAACATTGCTAATAATTTGAACAGCCGTTTCGGGATGGTGAATTTGCGGAAGAACAAATACTGCCACTCTCCCATCATTTAAATCCCGTTTTGCAATTGGTGTCAAAGATGGTTCTCCTGAATCCCGATAAACCCCGAGCACATTGGAAACATCAAATAAAATGGCCTGACGCTGCCCTAAATTTGCTATCGTCGCTGCTGAATTAAAGTTTTTCGGCGTTAAAATAAAGCCCATGCCATGCTTTAAAATCAGTTCCTGTTTCTCTGGAAGCCCGATATTCATCATATAAATATTATCAACAAACAGTCCCGGACCGTCAAAGCGCGGCTTTATGTACTCGATGTCTACAATATCCTTCAACACACTGCCCGACATAAATTTCATGGCCAGTAAAAAACAAACGACAGCCGCTATGACTGCAGCCCAGATGGATAAAAACACATACGCAGAGGTTGTCAAAAGCGCTGTAAAGATCACAATATAATTTCTGCTTTCAAACGCAATGGCAATCCCCTCAATATATGTGCTACCCCTTGAGACAAGTTCATACGAATCCATTTGCGTCAATGTGTTCCGCTCCATGTTTCGGACATCTCTAAATTGCGTCGCTGCCAATGTTAAAAATGTGATGGCCGTAAATTCCTCCTGCAAAAGCGCCGGCATAATAATTGCACCTAAACCAGCCGCTATCAACCCCAGTGCGATGTGAATCACTTTCCCATGAACATAGGTCGGATACTGGCGGTAATCCGTTTTCAGCATATAAAGCCTTGTCGCAATTCCGGCAATGACCCCAGCAATAATCGGATAGATGTAATCACTCATGACATTTTGGTAGCTCCTTTGTTTGATCTTTTGCTTTTCTGACCAATCTGGCTTGCGAGGTGTTCGTATTTAGATATGCCAAACAGCAATATCATCCCCGCAGAACACGCATTCAGCCATTGAAAGCCGCCGACAGCCATAGCCCCGGCCAACTTCTGGATCACAAATGAATACACCAGTTCGCCTTGGCACATCCCTAGGACAAATAAGACAAGCTGCTTCTCAAAATTCCTTTCAACAGAAGCTGTTAAAAGCACTATTAATATAACAGCAGCCCACTCAGGTTTTATGATGAACCAAACCGGGTCATATAATGCAAAAAGATAAACAAACGCATACGCGGCAACAAGCGTCAGATAGACCATGATGTAACGAAAACGATACATTCCCAAATACCCGGCATAGACACATCCGCAAACGAAAAACATCAAATATGCAGCATTCAGGGAAAAATATAAAGCGATGTCATGTATGCTTAGAATAATATTAGTTAAAATAAAGACAGAGACGGCAATTCGTCTTTTCGTCTTTTCAAAAATAAATGTTGTCAGAACCCACAGAAACCACATTGACCAATAGTAATAAAATTGTTCCATTTTACTTCCTCCATATTCCCAGTATGGAGTTCAAGCACATTTTTTAAACAATCGATCTCACATTAAGGAGTATGATCATGGGAAAAGACAGACAAGAGAAAAAACTCAAAGCTTCAGGCAGAGTCGAATCAGACCGCGACCAGTCCATTCACTATGACGGAGCGACAAGCCTTGAACAAAACGGAAGATTCAAAAAGCGAAAATCATAATACAAAAAGCCCAAACCACATATGGTTTTGGGCTTTTATCATTTATCGCACACTATAGCTTGATGTATTGACCCCTCTCTCTGTGAGCCAATGATGGGTTTCACCTTTGATCACAAGGGGCGCCTTTTGTAAATCGGCAATTGTTCTGGCACCCAGCACGGTCATAATCAACTTTAATTCCTCAAGGATCAGCTGAATCTCCTCAAGCAGTCCTTCCTCACCGCTGTCAGTCAGCGCTTTTAAAAAATGCCCTGCCATTCCGGTGCAAGAGGCCCCCAGCGCAATTGCCTTTGCCACGTCAAGCGCATCTTGCAGACCGCCAGAGGCGATCATGGTGCTTGCAGGAAACTCAGAGCGGATTTCCGCCAAACTTGCAGCTGTCGAAATGCCCCACGAATTAAAAAAGGAGATTTGCCGCTGTCTTCGGAGATTTTCGATTTTCGAGAAATTTGTTCCCCCGTAACCGCCAATGTCAACAGCTGCAGCACCAGCTTCATACAGCTTCCCTGCTGATGCTTTGCTCATACCGAATCCGACTTCTTTCACAATGACCGGTACACTGACATGACTGCAAATTTGTTCAATACGTTCCAGTGCGCCGCTAAAGCTTCTGTCTCCTTCAGGCATCACAATTTCCTGAATCACATTGAGGTGGATCTGCAGTGCGTTTGCTCCAATCATCTCAACGGCTTCCTTTGCCTGAGCAGCCGTTGCCTCGCTTCCCAGGTTGGCAAAAATCAGCCCGTTTGGGTTTTCCTTTCGAACAATTTCATAGGAAAGACGCTCTGATGGATCTTTTAATGCTGACATTTGCGATCCCACAGCAAGGGGAATTCCAGCCTGAGAAGCCGCTCGCGCAAGCGATTTATTAATCTCATATGTAAGTTTTCCGCCGCCGCCAGTCATTGCATTGATAAAAATCGGCGAACTGCTTGAAAGTTCGCCGATTTTTGTGGAAATATCTACTTGTTCTAATGCAAGATCGGGCAGACTGACGTGAACAAACGTAATATCATCAAGACCTGTTTCCCGCTTCTGGCCGGTGGACAAGGCATGATTGATGTGTTGTCTTTTTCGTTCTGCTCGAGTCACGTTTATCACCAATTATTTTAGTTTATTCAGCTTATCTCCGATCAGATCTCCAAGCTGGAAGCCAGTGCTTGTTTCTTCCTTCGCTTGATATTGACGGTAATCTTCCTGATCAGCTTTAGGCGTTTCTTCAAGTTCACGCATGCTTAATGAAATGCGCTCCTCATTTTCATTCACATCAAGAACCTTCACTTTTACAGTCTGTCCTTCTTCAAGGACTTCATGCGGCGTGCCGATGTGTTTATTGGAAATTTGAGAAATATGAACGAGACCTTCAACACCTGGAAGGATTTCAACAAAGGCACCGAAGCTTACAAGACGCTGTACAGTTCCTTCAAGCACATCGCCAGGCTTCACTTTTTCGCCGATTTGGCTCCAAGGTCCAGGCAGTGTATCTTTGATCGATAAAGAAATACGTTCATTATCACGGTCAACCGATAACACTTTCACTTTTACTTCTTGTCCCTCTTCAACAACGTCAGACGGCTTCTCTACATGAGAGTGGGAAAGCTGTGAAATGTGTACAAGTCCGTCGATGCCGCCGATATCAACAAATGCGCCAAAGTCAGTCAGGCGCTGTACTTTGCCATCAAGTACACTTCCAACTTCAAGAGACTGAAGAAGTTCTTGTTTTTTATTCGCTTGTTCACTTTCAACAACAGCACGGTGTGAAAGGATCACGCGGTTTTTATCACGGTCAAGCTCTACAACGAGCAGTGACAGTGTTTTTCCTTTATAGTCAGTGAAGTCTTCAACGAAATGTGCTTCAACAAGTGATGCCGGAATAAAACCGCGAACGCCGATATCAACGACAAGGCCGCCTTTCACGACATCTTTCACTTCAGCTTCAAACACTTCTTTTGTTTCAAATTTTTTCTCAAGGTCTTCCCAAGCGCGGTCTGCATCAACAGCACGTTTAGATAAAATCAAAGCATCGTCTTCCACTTTTGTTACTTTCAGGTCAAGCTCGTCGTCTACTTTAACAACATCCGATGCTTTCTCTACATGAAGACTTGATAATTCACTGATTGGAATAATACCGGATTGTTTGACATTGATAATTTCTACATCTACATGTTTGTCTTCTACCTTTGTCACAATCCCTTTAACTACATCTCCAACCTCTGGCACTTGAACATCAATTTGATTCATTTCCTCTGTCATTTGAATAACCTCCTTGGTCCAAACCTACACAGCTTAATTAAAACGGTTTGAAAGCTGAACATATAACATGCCCGCTTTTAGCCGAATATGTATTAAAGAATCATCCAAAAAAGTTTTTTGAATGATCAATAAAAAGTTTTATTAGTATTAACTTCTAATAAAAGGACAGGTTTGTCAAGCAATAACATTCTATCTTCGTTGAAAAATTCAAAAAAAGTGGCATTTGCCATCCTCAGCGGGACTTTTGCTCCACAGCCTCGAGGATTTTATCAGCTACCTCTTGAATGGAAAGCGATGTCGTGTCGATTTCAAGAGCGTCTTCTGCTTTACGCAGCGGAGATACTTCGCGCTCTGAATCAAGCTTGTCTCTTCTTGCAATTTCCTCAATTAATGTTTCGAAGTTGACATCAAAGCCTTTTTTCACATTTTCTTCATAACGGCGTTTCGCTCTCTCTTCAACAGATGCCAAAAGAAAGATTTTTACTTCTGCATTTGGCAGCACATGCGTCCCGATGTCACGACCATCCATGACGACGCCGCCTTTTTCCCCAAGCTGCTGCTGGCGTTTCACCATTTCTTCTCTGACACTTCTGTGCTTGGCCGCAATTGAAACTTGGTTGCTGACTTCATCTGTTCTGATCGCCTCAGTTACATCGGTGCCGTTTACAAGCACTTTTTGTCCATCTTTTGTTGTAATCAGCTCAATGTCTGTCCGCTTTAGCAGCTCAGCCAGTTTTTCTTCATCTGTCAGATCAACGTTTTCCTGTAAAGCCGCGTACGTAATCGCCCGATACATCGCTCCTGTATCAATATATATGTACGATTTTTTCTCAGCCACAATTTTGGCAACGGTGCTTTTCCCCGCAGCTGCCGGGCCGTCGATTGCAATCGATAATTTCTTTTCCATAATTCCTCTCCTTGCTCTTTTCTCCTCTATGGATTGTATCACGAACTTTATGAAAAAGGGTGAAAAATTGATGAATAATTAATGTTTGAAGGTTTCAATCCTATTGTTTTCCTCCATTTTATCCACCCCTTCATATTGAATCACTTTTGATACGTATGGTTCAATATGCTGATAGTGAAAAAGAAATTGGACACCAAGTAAAATGATGGCCTGAATGAACAATAATTTAATCAGCAGCCGTTCAAATGTTTTCATTGGAGCACCTCCATTACAAATAGTATGGAAGTGTTTGCCGATGTTTATTCCATTCGGGCCTTTCTTCTCTTATTTAACTGGCGCCGGATGCAGTATTGAAGCAAAGCCTGCTGGTCACCTGCTGCAATTTCTGAATACTCTAAAGTCATTTTTCGTTTTTCTGACTTGGGGTCATTAAAGATTCGTCTGACAACTGCTTCTGTTTCTATTTGACGTGTGTGCTCCTCTTCAGGAAGACGGATGATCAGGCGCAATGATTCCCCCGATTGAAAAGAAAGGCCATCAGCTAAAACCACGGCGATGCCGCCTGCACTGATGTTATAAGATAGTGTGCGGATCTCTTCTTTATTTCCCGGCTGAATTTGCACATCTAATACCGCATCAGTTCTTACATATTGGCGGCGCTGGATTCTTTTCATTTTTTCACGTGGAGGCACTTCAAGACAGATCATTTGAAGTTTGTCCTTCACTTTACCTTTTATACGGCTTATAAAGCGATAAGGAACTTCGTCTTTTCCCACAAACTCTACCGTTACTTCCATATCGTTATGTAAAATCACAGTTCGCCCTGTAAATACATCAACAGGATACGCGATCAAAAGTTCATTGTTTTCGATGCTGACCGCCTTGCTTTTTGCCTTTTTCAATTCATTTTCTTCTATATATTCTAAAAGTACAGTTTCTCCAATCTCTATCATTGACTTCACTCTTTCGCATTCAATATACTCACGTTTTTATTAAAGCACGTAATGAAAAAAAGGAAAAGACATTTAGTCCTTTCCTCCTGTTTTTTATAGGTCTTTATATATAGGTTCTGCATTTTTTAGTTTTTCAACCTTTTCTTCCGATCCGTCTTTGGCATTGATATACATTCTGAATGTGTCATTTTCAATTGTTCCAAGCATTTCGTAACATAACACTTCTTGACCTAGTTCATTTGTAATCAAAGCGAGCCTTGTTTCTCTCACTTGTACATTTTTATTTAATTTAGACTTTGCCTCTGCTTCAGTAATTGCAGGCTTAGGTATGGTTCTTTTTCTGTGAGATGTGAGGAAGTCTCTTGCTGAAAAGCCGACAACCTCACCGTCATCCAAGGCCACTTTCATACGAATTGCCTCCGGGTACATCCGGACTTTATTTTCAACAGGAACATATGAAAATACACCGATTTTATCATATTGCGCACTTTCATCAATTTCCAAATCATCTGTTTCAAATCCGTTTTTCTTTAAAAATGCAAGCGCTCGGTTCGATCCGTCATTTAAACTGATTTTCTGATCTTTCACTTCTCTGTTTTGGATCAAGTATACCGGATGCCCGCCCTTCTTCGTAATATCCATATAAATCACTGCTTTATGGTCTGGATCTTTCATGCTGATGCTATATACATCGCGATTTGTTTTTTTTCCGCTCTTTACCACTTTAATTGAATAATTGTCATCTGGGGCAAAGCGCTCAGCAATTTGTTTTGCTTCCTGTTCAGAAATTTGTTTTCCCTT
Organism: Bacillus sp. LM 4-2; assembly: GCF_000978495.1. NCBI lineage: Bacteria > Bacillati > Bacillota > Bacilli > Caryophanales > Bacillaceae > Bacillus > Bacillus sp. LM 4-2. Next base: position 2,240,365 of record NZ_CP011101.1, read on the forward strand.
CAGATGGCTGAAGCCTTTCTCTTCTTTTTTCGTGCTGGTAAAACTCGGACCAAGATCAGTGCCAGTGGAGAATGCACCAACATTTTTTTCGACTGTTTTAAAGCTGTTGATAATCGTATTATCACTTTGTTTTTCGTCAGAAGCCAAGGCCATTTCTACGTCCATCCAGCGAAGGTTTTTGCTCATGACAAGGTGCTGAACATGACGCAATTCGTTTTGTATATCTTCGGACTGCTGATATAGCTTATTTAGTGATGTATACTCGTTTTTATCAAGCGGCTTTTGGTCCAAATCTCTGACTGACGTTTTATAGCTGAAATCGCCGATCTTTGATAATAGCTCTTCAGTTTTATTAAACGGCATTAATGTAAGCGGCAGCTGACTGACACTGTTATGAGCTTCTGATGTAATCCTCCACACATCGATCAATGCAGGCGACAGTGATTTTTGGCTGTTCATGGCAAGTGTTGTTCCGATTTTATCATGAAGTTGATCCATCTGATAGGTAAGCTCATGAAACGCCCGCTGATAGTTATTTTCAGCATGAAGAAGAACTGCGTCTTTTTCCTGGTGTTCTTTGTATCCCCAGTAGCCTGTACCGACTATTGCAATACCAAGCACGGCGATTAAAATTCCTCTGATCATTTATCACACCTCTTTTTATGCTTTCTCATATCTGCTACTCACAGAAAATGTGTTTACCGATTCTTTTAATCTGCGGACGCCCCCAAATCCACGGACTTGTAGCCGTATCCGGATTAAAGTAGTAAAGTGCTTCCTCTGATGGGTCCCAGCCATTGATGGCATCCAGCACTGCTTCTCGTGCCGTTTCATTCGGCTGCATGTAAATTTGTCCGTCGGCTACTGCTGTGAAGGCAAGCGGCTCAAAAATAACCCCCGCTACTGAATTTGGAAATAACGGGCTGTTCAAACGGTTTAAAATGACTGCTGCAATAGCAACCTGCCCCTCGTACGGCTCGCCCCGGGCTTCGCCATAAACCGCTTGAGCAAGCAGCCTGATATCGTTGTTGGAAAATCCACCAGGCATGTTCGCTGCTACCGCATCCTGTTTTCTTGCTTTTGCTGGTGTATTGTTTTGCTGTTTATTCGCATTCGCTTTAGGCTGCTGCGTTGTTTTTTCCGCAGGCTGTTTCTGCCGTGCTTCTGCTTGTTGTCTTGCCTTTTGTGTTGCTGCTTTTGATGGTTTCGTCTGATACTTTAGCGGAATTTTTCCGTAATGCGTGAATGTATTCCCTTTATTGAGCTGTTCCATGACATATTCACGATAGTATTTTGATTTACATATTAAGGTTTGCTTTGTTTTAGCTCCTACAAGGCCGTCAACCTCTTTTAACCCGAATTGATCCTGAAAATTTCGAACTGCCCAGTACGTCCCCCATCCATAAACCCCGTCAATTTTTCCGTTATAGTATCCGTTGTATTGAAGACGCGCCTGAAGCTCGACCACATCATCCCCGGTTGCCCCTCTTTGAATGACCTGATTCGAAAAGGCAGAGATCGTTTCAGTATTAATAAACGCCGTTATTGTAAAGGAAAAAAGGATGAGACATGCCATAATCGATCCTTTGGACTTCATCTTTTCAAGCCTCCTACTGCAAATTTTTAAGTGTAATCGTATTTTCTGTAACGAGGTTATTTTTATACACTCTTTCCTTGTTATCCCTCAGAACATAAAAACTGCACACAAAAAAGCCGCACGGTTGCTGTGCGGCTTCTATACTTGCATCATATTAACGGAACGGGCTTTTTTCGCTTTACGCAAACCAAACCACCATAAAAATACCATAAATGGAAGCATATAATAAATCCAATTGCTAAGCGCTGTTAGGATAAAATCATATGATCCATGCAAAAGGGATGGGACAACTAAAGAAAGAGTAAGCCACTTTACACGCGCCTTATCAGCGGAAAAACGGGCTTTTCCAAGGTAAAATCCCATTATAACGCCAATCAAGGCATGGCATGAAACAGGCAGCAGCGCCCTGACAAACGCATGCTCCACGCCGTGGCCAATTAAATAAAGAATATTTTCGAGGGTTGCAAAACCGAGTGATACACTTGCACCGTACACAATCCCGTCATAATGCTCATCAAAGTGGGCGTGCGGGTAGACACTGATCATCAGTATAAACCATTTTAATGATTCCTCCAAAAACCCCGAAGATAAAAAAGAAACGAAAAAGCTTCCGCCTCCTACATTCTCTTTTTCAAGTACATACTGGATAAACATGATGGGAAATACAAGAACAACCCCGAGAAAAAACGACCGTAGCACCATATGTACAGGTTCATTATCATACTGATCTTTTAAATAAAAATAACTTAATAACGCGATGCCGGGGGCAATTCCTGCAGAGATGATTGCAAACATCAGGCAACCTCTTTCCTTTATATTCCTACGTCTATCCTACCATGTTGTTTAAAATTTTACATCTGTCTGCACTTAAAAAAACAAAAAGAGCATACGAATGCATCATATGCTCCTTATCTTTAATGGTTTTCTCTTTTGGCGATTTCCGCTGCGATATGCCCCCCGTGAAATCTGCCGTTTTCAATAAATATTTCATTTGCATTGTTTCCCGCAGCAATAACCCCGGCAATAAAGACACCTTCAACGTTCGTTTCCATCGTTTCTTCGTTGAAATATGGACGCCCTGTTTCTTTATCAATTTCAACACCAATTTTTTCAAGAAATTGATGATCAGGATGATAGCCTGTCATGGCAAATACAAAATCATTTTTAATGGTAATGAGTTCTTTCTCTCCGGAGCGAAACACAACTTCATCCTCGGTGATTTTTTCGACACAAGCGCCAAATTCCATACGGATTGTACCGTTTCTGACGAGGGCTTCAAATTCCGGCAGAATCCACGGCTTAATGCTTGGAGAATACTCATTGCCCCTATATAAAACTGTGACACGCGCCCCAGATTTCACGAGTTCAAGGGCAGCATCCACGCTTGAATTTTTCCCGCCGATGACAACAACATCTTTATCAAAATACGGGTGGCCTTCTTTAAAATAATGAAATACTTTCGGCAAATTCTCACCGGGTACATTCATATAGTTTGGATGATCATAATAGCCTGTGGCGATGATACAATATGGCGTCGTGTAGGTCTCTTTTGACGTCTCAATAACGAATGTGTTTTTTTGCGTTTTCGTCACTTTATGCACCATTTCAAACGCATTAACACGGATGTTTTTCCGTTTAACGACTTCACGGTAATACGATAAAGCCTGGATTCTGACAGGCTTCCTGTTCTCTGTAATAAATGCGACATCTCCGATTTCGAGCTTTTCACTTGAGCTGAAAAAGGTTTGATGCGTCGGATAATTGTAAATACTGTTAACGACATTGCCTTTTTCAATGACGAGGGCATCAATGCCAATTTGTTTTAGGTGAATGGCAGCAGATAGTCCACAAGGTCCTCCGCCTATAATAATTGCTTTTTCTTGAATCATTTCTGTCAACTCCTGCGATTGGCATTTCACTTCATATTTTCTATTTCCGAATAAAAAAATCTCCTATTTTATCATAGGAGATTTTTTATTTTTATGCAAATCATCAACTTATATCCAGCCTCTAAAACGCGAAGCTTCAGCCATTTTGCGAACGCCGACCATATATGCAGCGAGCCTCATGTCAATTCTTCGGTTGTTAGCCATTTCATAAATATTGTTAAATGATTTGACCATCATTTTTTCTAATTTTTCTTCTACCTCTTCTTCACTCCAGTAGAAGCCTTGGTTATTCTGAACCCATTCAAAATAAGAAACTGTTACGCCACCGGCACTTGCCAGCACGTCTGGTACAAGCAGAATGTCCCGGTCTGAAAGAATCTTTGTTCCTTCAAGCGTTGTTGGCCCATTCGCTGCTTCAACGACAATTTTAGCCCGGATATTATGGGCATTTTCTTCTGTAATTTGATTTTCAATCGCAGCAGGAACGAGAATATCACAATCCAGCTCCAGCAGCTCTTGGTTGGTAATGGTATCGTTGAAAAGCTTTGTTACGGTACCGAAGCTGTCGCGTCGGTCAAGTAAATAATCGATATCAAGGCCTTCCGGATCATAAAGTCCGCCATACGCATCTGAGATGCCGACAACTTTTGCCCCCGCATCATGCATAAATTTTGCCAAATAGCTTCCCGCGTTTCCGAAGCCTTGGACAACGACACGCGCACCTTTAATATCGATGCCTCTCTTCTTAGCCGCTTCTTTAATACAGATGGTAACACCTTTTGCTGTCGCAGATTCTCTCCCGTGAGATCCGCCAAGCACAAGCGGTTTGCCTGTAATAAATCCAGGCGAATTAAATTCATCAATTCTTGAATACTCATCCATCATCCAAGCCATGATTTGTGAGTTTGTAAATACATCCGGTGCCGGCACGTCTTTTGTCGGGCCGACAATTTGGCTGATCGCTCTGACATACCCTCTGCTCAGACGCTCAAGCTCTCTAAACGACATATCCCTTGGATCACAAACAATTCCGCCTTTACCACCGCCATATGGAAGATCAATTATGCCGCATTTTAAACTCATCCAAATTGAAAGCGCCTTCACCTCTTTTTCTGTTACGTTCGGGTGAAAACGTATCCCGCCTTTCGTTGGACCGACAGAGTCATTGTGCTGCGCACGATATCCTGTGAAAATCTTTACTGAACCGTCGTCCATACGAACAGGTATTTTTACCGTTAATAATCTCATCGGCTCTTTTAACAATTCGTATACCTCTTCGGGATATCCCAATTTTTCCAGAGCCTTATGTATTACGGTTTGGGTTGATTTTAATACATCAAGTTTGTCCTCTTCTGTATGACCGGTGTTTCGATCGGCTGCCATTTGAGTTAACCTCCTAGAATCTTCTGTTTCTCACATGCTCCCTTTCAGAGAATAGTATACACCTTCATATGATCTGTGCATAGAATAAACGTTATGTTTTTCCATGTTTTTTAACGAAAAAAAACTGCTGAAATCAGCAGTTTTCCGTTGCATTCTTATGAAAAATGAGTTTGTATCGTCTCTACGGCATTACCGTCCATAATGAGCTTACCATACTCTTGCAGGCGATAAATCGTTAAAGTTGTCGGATTGCCGTATTCAGCCAGAACCGCCACAACCCCTTCAGCCGTATGTGACCCTAGATCTTCAAGGCTTAAAAAGTACTGCCCGTCATAGTGGTAGACAGTTCCCCCTGTGATACCGATTCGCTGTAAGCTTTCTGAAAGCTGAATGATATCTTCAAAGGAATGGAATTGATATATGATGTCCGCGCTTTCATCAAGCTTGACTTGCATTTCGATGTAATCATCATCATACTCATCGTCTTCTGAATCGGCGTCTTGGTTCTTTGTTACAATCACGACCATCCCTTGTGCTTGGAGAGAATACACTTCCACTGCAATCGGTCCATTCGCTTCAAAGCCGAGCTCTGTATTTGCTTCATTCATCATATCTTTAAATAACTGGTGGACTTTAAATGAGTCCTTCCAGAGGTCTTCTTTTGTCAATCCCCGGTCTGTCAAATCATCGAGGGTTAAAAAGATTTTGATCTTATTATAATTCAGACGCTCAAGCCGCATAACGTTCCCTCCTGCCTCTACTTGCACACAAATCATATAACACATTATATGAGATGATGAGTCATAGGTTCTTAATTGTTATCAGTTTACACTGAGTTCACTAGTAAGACAAGCACAATGCAGTTTTTATTGCCATATGGATTTTTGCTTTTTAGAAGTTATTCTGGCCCGCAAAGAGTCACAATGTGTGTTTCAGGCTCAGCACCTAAACGAAGAGGCACTTTTGTCGTGCCGTAGCCGTTGCTGATCAGATATGCCGCGTTTTTAACAATACCTGTTTTCCCCAGTTCATAAGGACCGAATTTTCCAAACCTGATCTGGCCTCCATGGGTATGTCCGCTGAGTATCACATCAATACCGTCATCTTCATTGATTTGTTCATGAATCTCCGGATTATGGCAAACCAGAATATTCAGCTGGCTTTCATCAAGTTCTTTGATGGCTTCCTCATAATGATCCATCTCCATCCTGATATCATCAACCCCCGCAATCGCAATCGTATGCCCATTGTATGAAAACGGGACTGACTCATTTCTCAGAGTGATGACGCCGTGCGCTTTAAATATGGAATACAGCTTATGCTGCCTGACTTCATAATCATTATTCCCCCACACAAACACGATAGGGACCCCGAATTGTACGAGCCTTTTGATGTTTTCCTCGATTCTCGCACTGGGCACCCCGCCCTCAGCTAAATCACCGCCGATTATAACCAAGTGGGGGGCATGGCTTCGCGCTTTTTCTAAAAGGTCTTGATCGATGAGACGTTTGTGAATGTCTGAAATAAAAAAGATTGTCAGAGGCGGCTTGCCCTTCATCTTTGATAAAGGAAACGTATGTGTCTTCAAATGATTGCCTTTTGCTGTTGCATACATTTTTGCCGTCATTGCCGCTGCCGCAACAGTTAGTACACCGGCAATTTTCACTGATAGCTTCATAAAAAACTCTCCATTCTTTTTAGAACTTATCAATAAGACGGACAATAAAAAAAGACGTTTCTATCGTTTGAGAAAACGCCCCATTTTATTTACTTTCAAAATATAGATTAATGTCATATTTGTGCTTCATCATATGAAAAACAGACTCTCTCGCCTTCCATTTATCGGGCTGCGGCCAGAGATCAGTGCTTTTCTGAATAATTTCACATCTCAGTTTATGGAAATCAGTCTCGGATTTTTCTTCCTTTTTCTTGAAATAATATGAAGTGCAGTAGGCAAAAGCGGTTGCCAGCATCCAAAATAAATAAAAGGTATGGCTAAGTATTTCTTGAAGTATAAGCTGAGGCTCCGGGCTTTTGATCATGATCATAACACATAATAAGCCTAGGCAGATAAGTGAAGCCCATCGCCATCTGCGGCATTGTGCTGCATAATTTTCGAATTTTTGTTTTCGTTTTACCAGCGCTTGGAGCATCTGTTTGGTCGGCGCGTCTGTAAACTGATCCAGCTGATTCCATAAGGATTCCATACGCTTCACACCTTGTCCATTTTCATTGCTACAATATATGAACGTAAAATAAAAATAATACCCTATTCATCCATTAAAGGGATGTCCAAAACTTGTCCGGTGTAAACATCATTTCCATTCAGATGATTATATGCTCGAATTTTTTCTTCTCCTGTCCGGCTTTTATAATACTTCATGGAAATGCGGTATAGCGTTTCTTTCTTTTGGACGGTGTGCTTGACAACGCGATTCGGCACATTTTGAACTGGCTCAGCTGGCTGTTCTTGCTGTTGTACTGTTGATTGGGAAGAGGAAGCAGCCGCGGCGGTTGCTTCCTCCTTATTTGGCGAGTCTTCTTTTTCCGCTACAGCAGTCTGTTTCTTATCAGCAGCTGTTTGCTCTTTTGGCTTGGAATCTTCTGGCTCTTTTTTTGACTCCTTCTGCAGTGCGGTTTCTTTAGTGTCTGCGGTATCGTTTTTATCCTCTGATTTCGGGACAACCTCATATTTGCTTTGGCTGCTGTCAATAAAAACATCTTCATAATCGTCATGATTATCCGGGTGGCTCTTTAGATAAAATAAGGTGACTAAAACGATAACCGGCACAAATACAAATATTACTGCGAGTACTGTGAATAATGGCGTTTTTGTTTTGCCTTGCTTTTTTTTCTGTTCTCTTTGATTTTTTACAGATTGTCTTGTCGGAAGGCTTTCTCCATCATCGACATAATCGTCCGCCAATGCGGCGTTTTGATCTTCATAAAGATTCTGGGCTTTTCTTCTCTCTACTCTCGACATGTTCGTCATGTTTATCCCTCCTCACATGTTCAAAACGAATCTGACAGGCAAACACGGCATCAATGATAAAATGCGCCGTCATCGGAACAAATAAGTTGCCGGTCCATTCATACATCAGACCGAGCAAAAAGCTGATTGCTGTCACCATAATAAATAACAGCCATTTTGACAAATACCGAAAGTGCAGAGCGGCAAATATAAGGCTGGCCGTCCATAAACCGATATGAGTCTGCAGCACTCCTCTGAATAACATTTCTTCCGCGAAAGCAATCAGAAGCGTTAAAAATATAATATGAGGGATTGACCTCTTACTGAATATTTTTTTATTGATTCCGCCGTCATCATATAAATGAGACGGAAACCATTTCATTACTGCCATATCGGCTAAAATAACAATAACAGCTATAGAAACACCATACCAGATGATTCGCATATCGCGAATGTCCCAGAGCTTTAATACGTCCCGTACATCCTCAAAAAAGAACAGTCCTGCTGCAGCAGCGGCAAAGATGATGAGTAGCTGCGTCAAATATAACTGCTTCAGCATATCATGGTCAGTCATATGCTGAATATAATCTTTTTGCTGTTTCAGTTCAGCTCACCTACAGTCTGCAAGCTGAATATCCGGTGCAATTCCGAACTCCAGCTGTCTAATGGCGCCATTTTACTCCGTTCCCCTTTTTGTTCATACAAGGATAAATCAAAACCGCAATGTGAACAGCACGGGAGGTTTCCGTCATCAGGCTCGTATGATTCATCAAAGTAGGTTAACAGTGCCTGCCTTAAACAGCCGTCACGCTGAAGCAAAAATGATACACGGTGCATTTTTTCCAGCTTCAGCTCCATGCGATATGAAATTTCTTTCTTCATCAGTTCAACTGATGTTTTTCCCTGCATAAAGAGATGAATCATCATACGGGCCTGTGTCTCTCCGACGCCATACTGAAGTAATACGTCACGCAGCCTTCTCTCATCCCGCTCCTCCGTCTTCTCTAGCACACGGATTACGTCGGCGATTTCTTCAGCTGTGACACTCTCCATCTGGATAATTTGTTCCTGCAATTCAAAATCCCCTGGCGCCCGCAGCAAAATGCTGACACTCGGCTTTCCGTCGCGTCCCGCTCTGCCGATTTCCTGCATAAAAGCTTCTGCCGTCTGCGGGAGATGAAAATGAATCACATATCTGATATCAGGTTTATCGACACCCATTCCAAACGCATTCGTACAACATATCACATCAAGCTGGTTATGAATAAACTGCTGCTGAATTAAAATCCTGTCCCCTGACTCCAAACCGCCATGGTAAAAGTCGGCTCTGCTGCTCGTTTTGCTTTTAATTTCACCCGCTAATTCCTTAGCCCATTTCCGTGTTGGACAATAAACAATTCCCGGACCTTGCAGGTTTTCAACCAGCTGAATGACCCTATCTATTTTTTCGGCAGTATCCGCCGCATTTTCAACCCTCAGTGCGATGTTTGGGCGGTTGACTGAGTTGAGATGGCGTACAGCATGCTGCAGCTCCAGCAGGTTCATGACATCTTGCAGCGTTTCCTTTGTAGCCGTGGCGGTCAATGCCAGAACGGGTGGGTGTCCAAGTTTTTTTCTCAGCTGTCCGAGCTTTGAATAATCAGGCCTGAAGTCGTGTCCCCATTCAGAAATACAATGCGCTTCGTCAATAACAAATAGGCTAATCGGAACGCTTTTCAATTTTTCCAATACATATGGAGACTGTAAAGCTTCAGGAGACAAGTACAAAAATTTATATCGATGAATATGTTCTAAAACAAATTGTCTTTCCTGCCTGTTAAGCATGCTGTTCAAAGCTGCAGCACGCTTTTCCCCCCGGGCTTTGAGCTGCTGCACCTGATCCTCCATTAAAGAAAGCAGTGGAGAAACGATTAATACCATGCCATCAAGCATATAACCAGGCAGCTGGTAGCAAAGCGATTTCCCTCCCCCAGTCGGGAGCATTGCAATGGTATCCTTCCCGCTGAGTATGCTTTCAATAATGTCCTGCTGCCCTTTTTTAAAGGAAGTAAAACCAAAAAACTGATATAACGTTTGCTGTAATTTAGTCATATTGCTGCACCTGCTTTGTCAATGCCAGTCTGATTTGAAAGTAGCTGAACCGCTGTTCCAGCCCGTCGCGAATTTGTTTGATTTTATTCGTCCGCATCCGTTTGGCAAACTCTGCGATTTGAAGCTGGTCTTCTGCTGATACATAGTCATTAATCATAAACGCAGGCTCATGGAGAGAAATCTCGACAATGTGGTCTTCAATCGTCGCTGTTTTCAGCTTTCTGATTTCAGCAATTCGCTGTATCGGAAACCCTTGTTTGACCATCTGCCATGTTTTCCTCGTCGACTCTGTCAGGGCATTATCTAAGTGCACATCAGAAAGGAGATCCTTTAACAAAGCATCTTCACACTCCGGAAGAGAATGAATAAAATAATGTACCGAAGCCCAAAACATGATATAGACATACCATTCGTCTTCTTTCAGCGTATCAGCAAGCTGCCTGCTCGTATAACCGATCCGATGGTGCGAGGTTAAGGAGTAGACAAAAATTTGCGCTGCTTTGTTTTCAATCTTTTTCAAATGCGCCTCAAGCATGGCAAAAAGGCTTTTTGCCATCTCTATATGATCCGTATGCCGGGACAGGTATTTCTTTACCCAGTGAAGTGTCTTATGATCCTTTGTGACAGGGATATACTGCCTGCTCCCTTGCTGTTTATGGGATAGGACCTGCACAAGCAGCGAAAGCCTTTTCCAAAGCACGCCGGCAGCCTGCTGATAATGAGCGCCGTGACAATGAACGGGCCAAGGCCGCTCGCTAAGGGCATGTCTCAAAACTGCTGCGCCGCTGGCTGTCACTTTGTATGTATCTGATTCAGACATTGGCGCGAGATATGAATGCTTTTCAAGCTTGTCAAGCGACGCAGAAATATCGCTTCTCGAACATTTTGCCGCCATTCCAAAGTATTTTGCAGTCTGAAATAAGCCGGCATCTTGAATGGTCTGTGACGATCTCTTGCCTTTGAATAGGTGAAAAACAGCGCTTCCCGACCGTTCCCCGTTTATTTTGCAAAGACAATCGAGAACCATAATATCGAAGTAATTTAATGACAACCTATCCACCTACATTCTTCCTGACAAAAATCGTTGATTTGCTCTTTTTATTTTAACAGATTTCAAACAGAAATCGACGTTTAAAGTCATCATTAAGGGGGATGTTATGTAGATAACCCCTTATGTGATAAGCATTCTCAATCATTTTTCTGTTGAAATGTGGCAGCAACATCATTACAATAAGTAAGAGGAATAGGTGTTAAATTGATTAAATATAAAGATTGATCCATTTGTTCCACCAAGAACAATCTGGGAGGTTTTATTCATGGCAAAGTACACAATCGTAGACAAAGATACATGTATTGCATGCGGCGCTTGCGGAGCTGCTGCACCAGACATTTACGATTACGATGATGAAGGCATCGCGTTCGTAACGCTTGATGAAAACAAAGGTGTTGTCGAAGTTCCTGAGGTACTGGAAGAAGATATGATTGACGCATTTGAAGGATGCCCTACTGATTCCATCAAAGTGGCGGATGAGCCATTTGAAGGCGACCCGCTTAAATTTGAATAGAAGTAACTAAAAAAAGCTCCCGAACGGGAGCTTTTTTATTTAATGGATATGTGCACTTCGCTGCTGCTCAATCCATGGCTTAAGCTTGATAAAAATTAGTGAGAATACAACCGTAATTACAATACCTTTTATCATGTTAAACGGCAGGATACCTGCGACGACTGCTGTTTTTAGCGCGCTGTCGGATAATGCCGGTGAATGTAAAAACCACGTGTATGCCGGAAGAATCAGAACATAATTTAAAATACTCATTAAAATGGTCATCGCTGCAGTTCCCAAAAGCAGGCTGACAGCCAAGCCCTTTGCTGAGTTGAGTTTTTTAAATAAGAAAGCAGTCGGTAATATAAAGAGTGTTCCTGCAATAAAATTCGCAACTTGCCCTACAGGAACTCCGGCCATGCTTCCCTGAATGATATACTGAAGAACATTTTTTATCGCTTCTACGGCAATACCCGCCAAAGGTCCGTAAATCAGAATGGCAATAATTGCGGGAACGTCGCTAAAATCGATTTTTAAATAATCCGGAAGACCCGGAAACGGGAAATTTAACAGCATCAAAACAAATGCAATGCTGCTCAGCATGCTGACCACAACTAATTTTTTTACTTTCACTTCATTCTCTCCTTTTCGATCACATCTTACTCGAAAACGGAAAGGTTCTTTTCCAGCCAATAAAAAAACCGCTTCATATATAAAAGCGGGGTTTCGAAAATTAGGCTAGGCAAAGAAACGTTTGAAAAATTCAATTTCAAAACGCTTATGAACCTCCATCTTCTCCCATCCAGACTGTACTGTCGGCTCCGGAATCTCACCGAATCCTGCTGTAAAGACAGCTCGCGGGCTTAGAGCCATTGGCTCATCACCGCCGGTAGGGAATTTCACCCTGCCCCGAAGATTGATCATATGAAATTTAATTACATTATAAACGATAACTGGTTGGCTGTATAGAGAATTGCTTCAAATTAAATATATTACCTGCAAGCTGTCAGATCATTGATTTATTAGGCTTTACTTTTATCCTTTACTGCGTCAATACACGTTGACACTCTTTTGAGAATATGTTAAATTATCAGATATTTAGTTTGTCAATTTAGGAGGAAATCTAACGATGTTTCGAGTATTGGTCTCAGACAAAATGAGCAACGACGGTTTACAGCCACTTATTGAATCAGACTTTATTGAAATCGTTCAAAAAAACGTAGCAGATGCAGAAGATGAATTACATACTTTTGATGCTCTTTTGGTGCGAAGCGCGACAAAAGTAACAGAAGACCTTTTCAACAAAATGACTTCTTTAAAAATTGTCGGAAGAGCCGGTGTCGGTGTCGATAATATCGATATTGATGAGGCTACGAAACACGGGGTAATCGTGATCAATGCTCCGAACGGCAACACCATTTCGACAGCTGAGCATACATTTGCAATGATCTCTTCTTTAATGAGACACATTCCGCAGGCTAATATCTCAGTGAAATCCAGAGAGTGGAACCGCACAGCTTATGTCGGTTTAGAGCTTTATGGAAAAACGCTTGGTATTGTAGGATTAGGCCGAATCGGAAGTGAAATTGCACAGCGTGCGAGAGCGTTCGGTATGACTGTGCACGTTTTTGATCCTTTCTTAACGGAAGAAAGAGCGAAAAAAATCGGCGTAAACAGCCGTACATTTGAAGAAGTGCTTGAAAGTGCGGATATCATTACCGTTCACACGCCTTTAACAAAAGAAACAAAAGGCTTATTGAATAAAGAAACGATTGCAAAAACGAAAAAAGGCGTTCGCTTAATTAACTGTGCGCGAGGCGGAATTATCGATGAAGCAGCACTTCTCGAAGCTTTGGAAAACGGGCATGTTGCGGGAGCAGCGCTTGACGTTTTCGAAGTTGAACCGCCAGTTGACAACAAACTTGTTGATCATCCATTAGTCATTGCCACTCCTCACTTGGGAGCATCAACGAAAGAAGCACAGCTCAATGTCGCCGCCCAAGTGTCAGAAGAAGTTCTGCAGTTCGCAAAAGGCCTGCCTGTCATGTCAGCTATCAACCTGCCTGCCATGACAAAAGATGAATTTGCTAAAATTAAGCCCTACCATCAAATTGCAGGAAAAATTGGCAGCCTTGTATCACAGTGCATGAAAGAACCAGTACAGGATGTTGCCATTCAATATGAAGGCACAATTGCTAAACTTGAAACATCGTTCATTACAAAAGCCCTTCTGTCAGGCTTTTTAAAACCGCGCGTTGACTCTACTGTTAATGAGGTCAATGCCGGGGGTGTCGCAAAAGAACGCGGCATCAGCTTCAGTGAAAAAATTTCCTCTTCTGAATCTGGATACGATAACTGCATCAGCGTAAAAGTGACAGGAGACCGCAGCACCTTTACTGTAACGGCTACGTATATTCCTCATTTCGGAGAACGAATTGTCGAGATCAATGGATTTAATATTGATTTTTATCCGACAGGTCACTTGGTGTATATCCAGCATCAAGATACAACAGGTGTCATCGGCCGAGTAGGACGTATTCTCGGAGATAACGATATTAACATTGCAACTATGCAGGTTGGCCGTAAGGAAAAAGGCGGAGAAGCCATCATGATGCTTTCCTTTGACAGACATCTGGAAGATAAAATTGTGAAAGAACTAACAAATGTCCCTGATATTGTGTCTGTGAAACTCATTGATCTGCCATAATCAAAAAAACTCAAGCTATCTATATAGCTTGAGTTTTTTTATTTCTATCCCCGTGTGTTTTTATGCAAAATATCTAAGACACTCCTTAGCTCAGAAACAGGTATTTGACCTGGTGCGGACGCCTCTTCTCCAGCTCCAAAAGTACAAGCCGATCCAAAAACCTCACCGCTCAGCCTACTGATGAGCCCTGTTGCAGCCATTGACATTGTAATAATGGGGCGGTCTGCATATTTTGTTTTCATTGTATACGTCGCATCAAGCAGTGTTAGGAGATCTCCAGTATCATTCGGCATAACAGCCATTTTTGGAATATGCGCGCCTAAGTCCTGCATTTTTCGAAGTCTGGAAAGAATTTCATCTTTTACAGGTGTTTTTTCAAAGTCGTGATTTGACATCACCACATAGACGTTGTTTTTTTCCGCCAGCGATACTAACGCCTTTACATTTGCATCTCCTGAAAATAATTCGATGTCTATCAGATCGATGTCTTTTGTTTGGATTGCCGATTCCAGCAAAGCAAGATAGGAGCTTTCGTCCATCTCCATGCTCCCGCCCTCTTTGTGGGTTCTGAATGTAAATAGAAATAGCTTGTCTTCTAAAGATTTACGAAGCTTAGAAATGAGCTTTGTGACCGCTTCTCTGTCATTCGCTTTTTCAAATACGTCGACTCTCCATTCAACAATGTCCGGATTCAGTAATTTTACTGCCTCTGCTTCATTCAGAATTTGTTTTTCCGTCTTTCCCATCAGCGGAACGATGATTTTCGGCATTCCTTCCCCAATGGAAACTCCTTTAATTGTTAACACGTTCACTCATCTCAAATCCTTTCAATCGTTACCTTGTTTTATTATACACGTACAACTTTTTTTTGAAAATTTCTATTATATGAATAGCAACTAAAAAAGAGCCTCAAAGGGCCCATTTTAGTTTAAGAAAATCGGATTTGGAGCAGCCGGTACCGGAATTGCATCTGATACGTCATATTTGCCGATTTTGTTTGTTCTGGTTTCGGTAAAGGTCACTTCTGTGAAGCCAAACTCTTTTGCGGTTAAAAGAAGTCCCTCAATCATTAAAATACTGGCAATAGAATCCTCAACTTCTGAGTCCTTTGAGAAACGGATATATAAGTGCTTCTGTTTCTTCGTTACAGATTGGACAGTACCCGCTTGAATAAGCGGTGTTGTATCTTTTTGACTGCTCGATTCCATTTCCTTAATCGCTTCTTTTACTGTATCAAAAGAATGATTTGACGGAACGAGAAAGTCTTGTCCTTGTTTATTTTGGTACAAGTAGTAGGATCGTTTTGACTGTTTGGGAATCGAAATTTCCGTAAAAGTGCCATATGAGCCAATCCGAACCCCACTCTCATTTTGATCCGATAAAAATTTGACTTTTTCATAAGGACTCCATTTTAAGGATTCTTTAAGCAATTTTTTTAACAGTGTATCATCTTTTACAGAAAATGCCGTAGCTGGCTGATGGACTCGTATACTTAATTCCTTCTGCTTTGGTTTTTCTTTTATTTCTACTTCATCTATGAAGGATGGAATTGTAATGGCATGATCAAGGATGCCCAATTCACTACTTTCAAACAGCATATCCTGGATCGTTTGGTCTGCATTTGTTTTTTGGATGCTGACGGGTATGATTGCGGATGTATCGGCATCAGCAACTGCTACAGTGATGTAATTGTCTTGTTCCTTTTCAGGTACAACAAACGATGTATGATCCAGGGATGATGCAGCTTTTGGGCTGTCTTCTGTCTCAGTTTTCGTTACTGCGTTCTCTTGGGACGCTTCTTTTTGTTGAGGCTGTGCCTGATCAAAGAAATGAGGAGAAATAATGAAGGCGATATAAACCGCAATTGCAGCGGCACACGCGGGGCCAATCCACTTGACAGCGGGCTTATTTTTACGCTTTGCCATCGTCAGCCGCTTGTAAATATCCTGAGGCGAACGATGGTCTTTAACTGCCGGAAGTTGACTTAACAACTCCTTTATCTGTTCTTCGTTCCATTCTGACTTCATCATCCATTAGCTCCTCCCTCAAAAGCTCCATATGTTTCCGAAGTACTTTGAGCCCTCTGTGTTGGGTCGTTTTTACTTTGCTTTCCGAGAAGCGCAGAGCCTTGGCTGTTTCCTGTATTGAATATCCCTGAATAAACCGCAAGATAATCACAGCTCTTTGATCGATTGTACATTGATCAAGCGCAGCATAAATTTCCCGGACATTTTCATGTTGAACCGCAAGTTCGTCCGGCAGCAATTGCTGATCCCTGACATCCTGTGTATCCCAGTCAAATGTACCGAGTATACGCTGTCTGATTGTTTGCTGTTTACGGAACCAGTCTATCGCAACATGGCGTGCGATAGACAAAAGCCATGTTTTTTCACTGCTTCTTCCTTCAAACGTATGATAAGAATTTAATACCCGGATATAAACCTCTTGAAGAAGGTCTTCTGTCTGGTTTTTATCCTTTACCATATAAAATAAAAATTGGTACAAATCTTGATGATATGTATCATATAATAATTGAAAGGTTTCTTCCATTTGAAACCCCTCCGTTCACTTTTTTGTCGTATGAATAGCTTGAAAAGTTACATTACAACTATATTACGAGTAACTGGAATTTGGAAGGGAATTTATATTAACATATCCTTAAATTTTATTAATGTTGGCTATTAAAAAAACACCCGCTCAGTCAGCGGGTGTTTCTTATGGAACAAGATTCTTCGGCAAATTCAGACTCGATTTTACCGTTTTGTCGGAATATAAAAAGTAAATGTTGTTCCTTTATCTATTCGGCTGTGCACAGTGATTGATCCGTTGTGGGCTTCCACGATATTTTTAACGATAGCCAGCCCTAACCCGGTTCCTGCTCTGCCCCTTGTCCGCGCTTTATCTGCCTTATAAAACCGCTCAAAGATAAATGGCAGATCTTCTTCCGGTATGCCAGACCCGGAGTCTTTGATATCAATTTTCAATCCATCCTTCACAGAATGGACTGAAATGGAGACACTGCCGCCGGCTGAAGTATGCCGCAGCGCGTTATCAATCAAATTGGTAAATACCTGCTCCATCTTGTCTTCATCAAACATAAATTCCTCTTCTGTGAGAGAAATGTCATGATCTAAAGCAATATTTTTTTCTTTCGCAACACCGGAAAACTTCCGAATGATCTTTTCTAAAAACTCATTCACATTGATTTTTTCATAATGTAAGCCTGTATGGCCTGATTCCATTCGGGCTAAATCAAGCAAATCATTAACTAAACGGCCCATTCGGAGTGATTCGTCATAAATGATTTGGGCAATTTCTTTCCGGTCTTCTTCAGAGCTTGCAATGTCATCAACAATTGCTTCACTGTATCCCTGAAGCATGGAGATCGGTGTTCTCAGCTCATGACTGACATTTGCGATAAAGTCCTCCCGCAGCTTATCAAGGCGGCGTTCTTCTGTCATGTCACGCAGTACGGCAACCGCTCCTCTTACGTGCGATTCCGCATAAAGCGGCGACATCAAAAGCACCCATGATCTGCCTTGCAGCGTCATCTCAATCATTTGTTCTTTTTCAGTGCTGACAGCGTTTTGAAACAGCTCTTTTGCTTCAGGCGGAAGGTTGTCGCCTTCTTTGATATTCATGTTCTGTTCATAATACCAAGCCTGAAGAAAACGTTCAGCCGGCGGGTTGGTCACAAGAATCGTACCGTCAATATTAATGGTAATAACCCCGTCAGCCATACTGCTCAAAATGTTAGAAAGCTGCTCTTTTTCTTGATTGAGCGCATTGATATGAAAGTTAAGCTGCCGGCCCATTTGATTAAAAGCGGTCGCCAGTTCACCGATTTCATCCTGAGTTAAAATCGGGATTTTTGTATCGAACTTGCCCTTCGCCAAATCCTGCGCGCCTTCTCTCATTTTTCGGAGAGGGTACGTGACCCTGCTTGATAAAAAGAATGCGAAAAATGTGGTCAGCACAATCGCAATTCCAGCGGCAAGAAAAATATAGCGGGTCGTATGTTTTGTTGTATCTTTAACGGCAAGCAAAGACTGGGATAAAAAGACCATGCCTTTCTTTCCGTCTTTTTCATACGGGACACCTACAATCAGGCGTTCATTATCCGTGTCTGTATCGCTCAGCCCCGTCCGTTTGCTTACTTTTTTATGGTCTTGGAGAGCTTTATTTAAGTCTTTGTCATGCTGTATTTGCTCAACCGTTATAGACGACAGGCGATTTTTATCATTCGGAGAATACCAGTGGTTCTTCTCATCCTGGATGATGGCAATGCTTGTTAAGTTATCAGCGAGCTCCCAAGTGATTGACCTTGCCAGTGCCTGGTCCTCGTGATTTTCTAGGATGACAGCAACTTTATTCGCAAGCTGTGTTAAATCATTCTCAGCTTCTTCCACATGGTAGTTTTCAATAAACTCCAGCAAAAGAACCGTTAATATGAACAATACGATCAAGACGAGTGAAAGGATCGTAAACCACAGCTTGCCTACTACGCTTTTCCAAAATTTCATTCAGCGCCGACCTCAAATTTATAACCTACACCCCATACTGTGACAATTTTTTTCGCAGCTTCCGGAGATACCTTGTTCAGCTTCTCTCTCAAGCGTTTGACGTGAGTGTCCACTGTCCGTAAATCACCAAAAAACTCATATTGCCACACTTCTTTCAGAAGCTTTTCCCGATCATACACCTTGTCAGGCGTTTTCGCTAAGAAATATAGAAGCTCATACTCTTTTGGCGTCAGGCTCACTTCTGTTCCATCAGCTGTTACGCGGTGAGCATCATGGTCTATTGACAGATGTGAAAACACGAGCACATTTTTCGTCGGTGTATTGGCATTGAAATAAGAGGTTTGGGATGCTCTTCTCAAAAGGGCCTTTACACGCAGCACGACTTCTCTCGGGCTGAACGGCTTAACAATATAATCATCTGTTCCCGCTTCAAAGCCCTGCACCCGGTTTGCTTCTTCTCCTTTTGCGGTCAGCATAATAATGGGTGTCGCTTTTTTTTCACGAATTTGCCGGCACACTTCAATTCCATCAGTCCCCGGCATCATCAGATCAAGCAAAATTAAGTCATAATTGGCTTCAAGCCCTTTGGCAATGGCTTCATCACCATTTTCAGCTTCATCTATAGCATAATTTTCACGTTCAAGATACATTCTTAAAAGGCGGCGAATTCTGGCTTCGTCATCAACTACTAATATTTTTGTTTCGTTCGTTTGGTCCATGTTTTCCCCCTGCTTTCCTTCTGTTACTTTCATTTTATCAAATCGTGAGAAAGTTTGAGAACTGTGTCGCTTTCAAAGGACTATGCATAAGAATGAAGTCCGGCAAGCACAAGATTTACGAATATTAAATTAAACATAATAATAGCAAAACCGATTACGGCCAGCCATGCTGACTTCTCACCGTGCCAGCCTCTTGACAGTCTTAAATGCAAGTAAGCGGCATAGAACAAAAATGTGATGAGCGCCCATACTTCCTTAGGGTCCCAGCCCCAAAATCTGGTCCACGCGAGCTGAGCCCAAATCATTGCAAAGATCAGCGCGCCGAGTGTAAAGATCGGAAATCCGATTGATACGGCCCTGTACCCAACCTCATCCACCAGATCAAGATTGACGTTTTTCACCAGCGGATGTAATAGAGCGCTGATTCTTTTTCTGATGATCAGACGGAGAGCCCCATACAACACAAGACCTGCTCCAAATGACCAAATGACAGTGTTCACTTTTCTGCCTGAGAAAAGCGCGGGAAGATCAACAAGCGGTTCCATTCTTCCTTCGGTCAAAAGCTCTCCCTGATGCGGACCGACAAGCGCGGGCATTTCGTACACCATCACGCTTTTTTCTTTACTTTTGTCCACCCAGTTAAACTCCGCTTCATAGCCTGCAAGACGAAATGCTGATGTGATTGCAATAAAGGCGACGGTTGTGACCAGGATAAACATAATCGCTTCAAGCCAGAAGGTCTTTTTGCTTGGTTTTGTCTGGTCTACATGCTTCAAAAGAAAGATGACACCAGCGACAAAGCTGATGGCAAGTATAGCTTGCCCAAGCGCGGCCGTTGTTACGTGAATATACAGCCAGTTGCTTTGGAGCGAAGGAATTAAAGGCGAGATATCTGTCGGAAACATGCTGGCGTAGGCAATCAGCAATAAAGCAATTGACAGCGTAAACAAGCCTAATGAAGGCAATCTATAGAGAAAATAAAGAATGATAAACGCCAAAACAAGCATCATGCCAAAAGCGGTGGTGAATTCAAACATATTGCTGACCGGCGCATGGCCGCTGGCAGCCCACCTTGTGATGAAATATCCAAGGTGGCAGAGAAAACCGACAATAGAAAGGGTGATTCCAATGTTGGCCCATCGGTTTGGCCTGCCCTTTTTATTTTTATTCCCACGTATGGCCCCGCCGAAAATTGGGACAGCGATTAAATACACAAGAAAGGCCGCATAAAGAAAATTTCCGCTCAGCTCTGCCATGACATCACTCCCTTTTCGCCTATTTCTGTGTTTTGATTAATTCTTTTTGGTCCGCCGGTTCAGTCAGTCCGGAATCAGCCAATATAAATGCTAAATCCTTCTTCAGGCCAAACCAGTTTTTATTGGTATGCCCTGCTACCATAACTGCACCGTCCTGTGAGTGCAGCCAAATTCTTCGATGCTGCCAGTACATACCTTGAATAACACCGATCATAAAAATGGCTCCGCCGACAGCAAGCACCCAGAGTGTCAGGTCCTTTCTGACTGTAAGTCCAGTAATGTTTTTCGTTTCGACATGGTCAAATTTCAGCTTGTATTTATTATTGCCTGATCCTTCGATGGTTTCTTGGATGGCGACAAAGCTCTTTTCGCCTTTCGGTTTGTCCGGCGTTATGATATTAAAGACAAAAGCCGGATTGTTAGGGATCTTTGTTTTTGTGCTCGGCTCTCCGTCCTGATTAAAATAGAAGTCTGGCAGGTAGCTGGCGATTTCCACTTTGTAACCGTTGCCAAGATCATAGACCGAATCTGGATCCAGAAGGTTGATCTTCAGGCTCCCAAAGGATTTTTTTGTTTTTTTATCAATCAGCTGGAACACCATTTGGTCAAGCTGATTCTCTTTGTAATCCACCTGGTAAACGGAAAAAGAATCAAAACGCAGCGGCTGATTGACACGGATGTCTTCTTCTGTTACTTTTTTCAGCTTCGGCTTCTCGCCATAAACAATTTTTCCTTCTCTCTTGTAGAGTACGGCATCGGTTTGAAAGTTCTTTGCCACTCTACCGTCCCCGACTCTGTCAATGGCATCTGCAAATACCTTTTTTTCTGTTTTGCTGTTATAGGTCTCTACGCTGAATTGATTGTTTTTCAAATAATATTTTCCGTCTGTACCCGGAATTGCTGCGGTTTCGCCTTCTCTGACCCAAAGCGTCTCATCGACGTACATGCCAGGCACAAATCTCAGCATCGCACCAATCAGAAAGATGATCAATCCAATATGGTTGACATACGGGCCCCAGCGGGAAAAGCGTCCTTTTTCAGCAAGAATGCTGCCCTCTTTTTCTCTGATTCTATAATGTTTTTTCTTTAATAGAGCAACTATCTTTTCTTTCGATTCCCCGTTCAGTACAGTAACTGTTTCACTGAACAAGCGCTGCCTTCTTAAAAAAGCCGGGCTCCTTCTGACGCCTTGGTTTTTTAACGCTCTGTACAACGGAATGACCCGATCAAGGCTGCAAATCACGAGTGAAATGCCGATCGAGGCAATGAGCAGCAAATACCACCAAGAACCATATAAATGATGAAACCCGAGCAAATAATAAAGCTGGCCAAACGTGCCGTACTGCTCCTTGTAATAAGTATCAGCCTGTGCGCCCGGAGGCAGATAGGCTTCCTGGGGAAAAATGGTGCCGAACGCTGATGCGGCAAGGGTTATGACGATAAGCCATATTCCCACCTTAACCGAGGAAAAGAAATTCCAAATTTTGTCGATGATCGTTTTGTTATAGGTTTGCGAACGTCTTGCGCTTCCGTCATATCTCATATCAGCGAGCGGAGGTTGAGTTTCCTGAAGAGCTCTTCCGCACGATTCGCATAAAACGGTTCCGACCGGGTTTATATGTCCGCATTCACATTTGACTTGCTTCATCCCGAAGTCTCTCCGGGTTTTATGAGATTCATATAATCGTGTATCATGCTTTCTGTCATAGTGCCGGTCACCACCTTGACAACTTTTCCTTCCGGATTGATCAAAAAGGTTGTCGGAAGCGGAGATACGTCATAGGCATCAAGCACTTGGCGATCTGTATCCAGAACAACCGGGAAATTGACTCCGTAGGATTTCATAAAATTATGTACTGCTATCTTTGACTCCCCAACATTTACAGCAACAATTTCAACACCTTGGCTTTTAAAATGCTTATATTGGTTTGCCATATAAGGAAACTCTTTTTTGCACGGTTCACACCATGTACCCCAGAAATTCAAAAAAACACCTTTCCCTTTTAAGTCACTGAGCTCGATACGTTTCCCATTCGTATCCTCTAGGACAAAATTCGGTGCGTCGGACCCTTCGGATATACTCTCTTTGCCGGCAAATACAGCGTTGTAAATGGTATAGCCGAGTGCGCAGATTAAAACGAGAAGGATGCCGGTCCGAATGAATAAACGCCTTTTTTTCTTCATTGTCCACTGCCCCCTTCCCCCTATTGCAGATCCATTCAATTATATCATTGCACGTTCATTTCACATTTCTTACTTTTTGAAGGTTATGTGAAATTTAGAAAGCGTTTTTACCGTGATCCGCCAGTGCTCTGAGCCTTTTTACTTCGTGAGGCGTAAGCTCTCTGGCATCGCCCGTGTGCAGGCCTCGCAGGTTTAAAAACGCGTATTCCTCACGCTTCAGCTTGATTACCTCATGTCCGATAGCTTCAAACATGCGGCGCACCTGTCTGTTGCGTCCCTCATGGATCGTCAGCTGAATAATGCTTGTCTGCTTTTTCTTATCCAAAGACAGCAGCTTCGCTTTAGCAGGCGCTGTTTTGCCTTCCTCCAGCCTAATTCCGCGCTCCAGCTTTCTGAGCAGCTCTTTAGGCGGGATTCCTTTCACCTTCGCCACGTATGTTTTGTCTATTTCATACTTAGGATGCATTAGCTTATTGGCGAATTCGCCGTCATTGGTTAAAAGCAAAAGACCGCTCGTATCATAGTCCAGACGCCCAATCGGATAAATGCGCTGCGGAATATTTTTAAAAAAGTCCGTCACCACTTTGCGTCCTTTATCATCTTGCGCTGCGGAAATAACGCCTCTTGGTTTATATAAGAGAAAGTAAACCGGCTCTTCGCGTTCAACCTTTAACCCGTTTACCTCAATCTGATCAGAACCGGTGACCTTAACACCTAGCTCTGTTACTACTTTGCCATTCACCTTTACTTTTCCTTCTTTAATCAGCTCTTCTGCCTTTCTGCGCGACGCAACTCCGGCATGAGCAATCACTTTTTGCAGTCTTTCCATGTCTTTCACCTCAAGTATTATCTTACTTTTTTCAACCTTAACAAACAAGCTTTTTCAAATTCCTATGCCAAATCTAAAAAAAACGCCGTTTTCAGGCGCTCCCAAATAATAACGTAACGATGATGATAGATGCAACTACGCCGATTAAATCTGCAAGAAGTCCCACCTTTAATGCATCACCCATTTTTTTAATGCCGACTGCTCCGAAATACACAGTCAGTACGTAAAGCGTTGTATCTGTAGATCCCTGCATGACGGAAGCCAGCCTGCCGATAAAGGAATCGGGCCCATATACTGCAATTAAATCGGTCGTCATTCCGAGTGCGGCCGTACCGGAGATCGGGCGGATCAGAGCAAGCGGCACTACTTCAGCAGGGATGCCGATAGCGGAGAAAGCCGGTTTTAAAAGATCCATTATAAAATCAAGCGCGCCTGATGATCTGAAAACAGTTATAGCGACAAGCATT
The DNA here is from genome assembly GCF_000978495.1 of Bacillus sp. LM 4-2. NCBI lineage: Bacteria > Bacillati > Bacillota > Bacilli > Caryophanales > Bacillaceae > Bacillus > Bacillus sp. LM 4-2. The sequence goes on from NZ_CP011101.1 coordinate 2,264,525, forward strand.
CCGACTAAATAGGGGATAATGGAAAAGGCGATTTCTATCCCCTCTTTTCCGCCTTCGACAAACGATTCATATGTCGGAACCTTTTTGATCGTTCCATAAAGAAGAATTCCGGCAATAATGATTGGAATCATGGCTAAAGACAGCCAGTTGATGATTTCCATCCGCTCACCTTCCCTTCTTTTTGCGGCGGTAATAAAAATACCGATCAATGATAATGGCACCGATTCCGGAAATAAGCGTTGCCAAAATGCTTGGCCCGACGATATCTGTCGGCGTTTTAGAGGAATAAGCCATTCGGACAGCGATCACCGTTGTCGGGATGAGTGTGATGCAGGACGTATTAACAGCTAAAAAAGTAATCATCGACCGGCTTGCTTCCGATCGGTTTCCATTCAGCTTTTTCATTTGTTCCATTGCTTTAATGCCAAGCGGAGTTGCTGCATTTCCGAGGCCGAAGAAATTCGCCATAAGATTAGATAAAATATAGCCCATCGCCGGGTGATCCGGCGGTATATCAGGGAACAGTTTAGATATAAAAGGCCTGCACATCCGGCTGAAAATATCCAAAAGCCCTGACTGCTCGGCGATTTTCATTAAGCCAAGCCAGAAAACAAGCACGCTCATCAATCCAAATGAAATCGTAATCGCTTCTTTCGCACCCTTAAACACGGCTTCATTTACATCTTGCAGAGTTCCGTTGCACATCGCAAAAACGAGTCCGATCACGGTTAAACTGACCCAAATTATATTGACCATTTTGCTCCGCCTGCCGCATTCAGAAAGATTGATTTAAACGTTTCAAAAAATTGTTTCTTCGGTTTTTGATGCCGCTCATTTTCATAATAGATCGGCACTTTTGCGATGGTTGCATCGTTGAACATGATTTCCATGTGCCCTACGATGTCAGGGATTTTCGAGGCATCTTTTTCCCATGCTTTTTTCGGCTTGAGCAGTGTGGTATTAATTTTTACATCTTCTTTTTCCTCTTCAGTCAGCAAATAGGTGATATCGCGTTTGATAAAAGCCTTCGATTCATAAAATGTTCCTTTCAGCTTTGGAATATCCCCTTTTTTTGCAATTAAATAGGTTTGATAATGCTCAAACACATAGTTAAACATCTTCATATGGTCATCCCAATCATTAGGGTCATTAATGGTGACGGCTATCAGGTCAATGCCGTCCTTTGAAGCCGTAGAGACCAGTGTCCGTTTTGCAAGTTTTGTATAGCCTGTTTTTCCTCCTGTGCTGTACGGATATAGCATGGTCAGCAGTTTATTTTTGTTTTTCCATACGCTTTCCATCGTTTCCGCTTTGTATATTTTTGTGCCTGAAATCTTTTGATAGTCTTTCAGCTTCATAGCATACTTAGTTAAAATGGCCATGTCATAGGCTGTTGAATAATGATTTTCATGGTCGTCCAATCCGTGCGGGTTTTGAAAACGGGTGTTTTTCATACCAAGCTGCTCGGCTTTTTGATTCATCATATAAACAAACCCATCGAGGCTCCCACCGACATGCTCAGCAATCGCGACAGCGGCATCGTTTCCTGATCTTAGCATCAGGCCATACACAAGATCTTTCAGCTTCACTTTTTGACCTTCTGTTAAATAAATGGCGGAGCCTTCTGTTCTGACAGCATTTGCCGAAACCGTCACTGTTTGATCCATTTTGCCGGATTCGATGGCGAGGACGGCGGTCATAATTTTTGTGATGCTCGCGATCCGCCTTTTTTGATGCTCGTCCTTGGCATATAACACTCTGCCTGACGCACCGTCAATAATGATCGCGCTTTTTGCACTGACATCTATAGCAGCATGTGCTGTATTCACATTTACAGTTGCAATAAGAAAAGAAATCATGATCACGAATACTGCCTTTTTGAAAATGCGCATGTTTGCTCACGTCCTTGTGGTGGTTTGTACAAGTTTATGCGCATGTCCATCAGTTATGAATAACAATTATATTTCTGGAAGCAAACATAAAAAAACTCTCCCTGAAAAAGGGAGAGTAAACGTTATCTGATTGGCGCCATGCTTGATCCGGACGCTTCGTAATGAGCCAGCTCTTCCCTCATCTTCAGAAAGGCCGCGCTCAACGGCAATAATAATTGCTCAAGCGACGCAGGAACAGCATGATAAAACTCAATTGCGCTGACCCCAGTATAAGACGCCCGGCTATTTTCACACCACGTGTCTTTTTTCGGCATAAAGAACTCTTCAATGCATTGGTGATACACATTATAAAGTGTTTTTTCCGCTCTGGCTTCCTGAAAAGGCTCCTGCATCAGGAGACGACGGCACGCTTCTGCGCCTCCTTCACAAAATACTGCCATTCTTCTCAGAGTGCTCAGCACATCACAGCAGTATCCTTTTTCAATAGGCAATTCAGCCTGTAAGGACTCAAGCGTCGTTTGATTTAGGTAATCGTTCACGGTATTGACAACCATTGATAAGAATTCGCCTGTTTTTTGAGTCTGCGCTCGCACAATCGAATGTCCCATTTCGTTTGGTATCTTCCCCTCATGTCTTTGTCTCTCACATTTTGCTTCTTTCATGATAGCTTCTTCCTTATATCTTATGATGATGAAAAAGCGCGATTCATTAAACTTCTATTTTATATCTTCGAAGGTTTGGTTAAAGTTTTCAAAAAATAAATCTGCTTCTTCTTGAAGAACGTCTTCTTCCGCATTTTCAGGCAGCGGCGGAAGCTCGTCCAGCGTTTTCAGACCGAATTGTTCAAGAAAAGTCGGCGTAGTACCGTATAAAATGGCCCGCCCCGGACCATCGGCACGCCCTACTTCACACAATAGCGCCTTCGCGACAAGACTGTGTAAAATCCGCTCTGATTTTACTCCTCTGATTTCTTCAATTTCTGCTCTCGTAATTGGCTGTTTGTATGAAACAATGGCCAGTACTTCTAAAGATGCTTGAGAAAGGCCCTTTGACGGCACTTCAATCAGTTTTTTCAAGTAAGGCGCAAAGTCTTTTTTGGTAGAGAGCATGTACGTATCTGCATACTCAATAAGTTCAATCCCTCGTGTATCTCCGCGGTATTCGTCCGCCACATCCGCCATGATCGTGTTCAGTTCAGGCTCTTCGATTTCAAGCACTGTTAACAGCTGCTTTTTTGTAAGCCCTTCATCGCCTGCCGCATAAAGAAGGGCTTCCACAATAGCTTTCCAATTCACGATATCAAGCCCCATGAATGGATTCACTCCCCGTAATGTAAATATCTGAAAAATTGTGCTCCTGTTCAATGAGGACCAGCTGATTTTTCATCAGCTCAAGAACAGCTAGAAAGGTCACTACTAAATGTTCTTTTTGCTCATATGGAAACAGGTCCATAAAGTTGATTCTCGTTCCTTTAGATTTCAAGCTGTGCACGATTTCGTTCATTCTGGCTTCGATTGGTATGTCCTGTCTTGTAATTGTTGTTTCCATCGGCCTGTTTATTTTTTTGCGTTTCAGCACTTTTTGAAAAGCTCCGATCATATCATAGACCGTGACAGAGAGCTTTTGCTCAGACTGTTTTACTTCTTTTGCATATTCACTCAAATCACTCGGCGGTTTCGTGAACGATTTTTGTCTTTCTTCTTCCCGTTCTTTTAAATCCTTCGCCGCATCTTTATATTTTCGATACTCAATCAGCTTTTCAATCAGTTCCTCCCGCGGATCTTCTTCTTCAAGTAATTCATCTTCAAAAAGCTCCTCCTCTTGCTTCGGGAGCAGCATTCTGCTTTTAATGCTGAGCAGCGTGGCAGCCATAACCAAATACTCGCTGGCCATATCGAGCTCAAGCACACGCATCGTATGTACATATAATAAATATTGTTCAGTGATCTTCGCCACAGGTATATCATATATGTCAATTTCAAGACGATTGATTAAATGAAGCAGCAGGTCCAATGGGCCCTCAAACGTATCAATTTTCACTTGATATTCTTCCATCATCTCACCATTTTCAAGTATCACTCTCATTGCCGGAAAAACTGGCTACCCTATAGTATAAGCCACCAAAAAGCTCTCGTCCAATACTATTTCATTTCCTGTTTTGAACAAGTTTGTACAGAATATTCAAAACACGAGAGGTGTTTGCTCGGAGCGCTGAAGCGGGAGAAAAAGCCTTAGCTTCTGGTTTTCCTTTCTAAGAAGCAATAGAGGCCGAGCGTTCTTTTTTCCTTTTATCCCTTCTATGGTACACTAAAAGCACATTAAAGGAGGAAACACCTTGTATCCGAAAGCTTATATAGATTATCTCGTTGAGTTTCACGCGACACGGGATTATTTTGAATGCCATGAAATATTAGAAGAATATTGGAAGGAAGATCCGCCAAAGAAACGAAAACGCTATTGGGTCGGCTTTATTCAGCTTGCAGTTGCTTTATATCATCACAGAAGGCAGAATACAGCCGGGGCAAAAAGACTGATGGCGAACAGCATCCGGATTCTTCAAGCAGAACACCGGGCAGTCGAAGACTTAGGGCTTGATCATGGCCGTTTGCTCGAACTTATGCAATCGGTTTACGAACAAATCGAAACGGGCTCTGCCTATAAAAGCATTATGCTGCCAATCAAAGATGAGAAACTGGAGGAAGCATGCAGGATCGAATGCAGGAAAAAAAAGTATACATGGGGGCAGCCCAGTGCACTCAGCAACATATTTCTTATCGACAAACACCGTTTGCGGGATCGGACTGACGTCATCCGTGAACGTGAAAAAGAAATAGAACGCAGAAAAAAAAGCAGAGGCTGATCACAGCCTCTGCTTAATTATTGTATGAAATGTCTTGATCCTGCTGACCTTGACAACGTTCGAAAAAGCTCTGCGTTAATTCATTTGGAACCAGTACTTGCGTTTTGAATAAATGCTTTAAAGCATCCATCATCTGTTTTCCGATTCCTTGATGGCGATGAGAAGGATTCACACTGATATGCCGGATCTCAACCTCAGAATCCTTTTTTTCGACTCCGATTGCTCCGACGATATCCTCGTCCTCTTTCCAAAGAAAGAGCTGGCGGTCTGTATCCGTTTCGTAGTCCTTAATTGTCTGCTGAAGCTGCTTAAGGTCTTTTTCATTCGGCATAAACGAAAGAAGCCCCATCGCAATCTTTTCAAACGATTTTTTATAACGAATTAACATAAAAACCCCTCTATATCCAAAATGTCCAGTCTGCTATTAACGGATACGAATAGGTGATCCGTTTTCTCACATTATATCATTTTCGCCATATTTTTAAACTGTTTTCAGCAAATTATTCAAATGAGCGGTTTAAATTTGCCATTTCAATGGCAGAAACAGCACAATCTACACCTTTGTTGCCCGCTTTTGTGCCGGCACGCTCGATAGCCTGTTCGATGTTTTCAGTTGTTACAATTCCAAAGATGACAGGTACACCAGTAGTGTTTGCTGCTTGCGCGATGCCTTTTGCAGCTTCATTGCAGACATAATCGTAATGTGTCGTCGCGCCTCTGATGACAGTGCCCAATGTGATAATAGCATCATATTTTTTTGTTTCCGCCATTTTTTTCGCAGCAAACGGTATTTCAAATGCGCCTGGAACCCAAGCCACATCAATGTCATTTGTGTCTACGCCATGTCTGAGCAGCGCATCTTCTGCTCCGCTCAGCAGCTTGCTCGTAATAAAATCATTAAATCTTCCTACTACGATTCCGATTTTAAGACCTGTACCAACTAAATTTCCTTGTATGATATTCATATGATTCCCATCCTTTTTTGTGATATTTGTGATTAGAAATGAAGTAAATGACCTAGCTTGTTCATTTTGGTTTGCAAATATTTTTTATTGTGTTCTTTCGCCTCCATTTGAAGCGGCACTCTTTCTGAAATACTGAGTCCGTAGCCTTCAAGGCCTGCGATTTTTCGCGGATTATTCGTCAAAAGCTTCATATTCCGGACACCGAGGTCGCGTAAAATTTGTGCTCCGATGCCATAGTTGCGAAGATCCGGCAAGAATCCAAGCGCCTCATTGGCTTCTACGGTGTCATAACCTTGTTCCTGAAGCTTATAAGCTTTTAATTTATTGATTAAACCGATGCCTCGTCCTTCTTGGCGCAAGTACAGAAGCACTCCACGGCCTTCTGCGGCAATTTGGTTCAGCGCGGCGTGCAGCTGCGGTCCGCAGTCACAGCGATGAGACCCAAACACGTCACCTGTGAGACATTCTGAATGCACCCGGACCAATACCGGTTCTTCTCCGAACGGCACCTCTCCCATCACAAATGCGACATGCTCTTTTCCATCTACCTCATTTGTGTATCCATAAACCTTAAATGTCCCAAAATCAGTAGGCAGCGTAATGTCAACTTCACGCTCGACAAGTGTTGTCAGATTGTAACGGTATTGAATCAAATCCTTAATGGTGATCATTTTTAATTGATGCTTTTTCGCAATTTCAATGAGCTCAGGCACTCTCGCCATCGTTCCGTCTTCATTCATAATTTCACAAATGACGCCGGCTCCTGGAGATCCGCAAGCTTCAGCAAGATCAACAGCAGCTTCTGTATGGCCCGCTCTTTTCAGGACACCTCCTTTTTTCGCAATCAGCGGAAAAATGTGCCCCGGACGCTGAAAATCAGATGGCACGGATTTGCTGTCCAGCAATGCTTGAACGGTAAAAGATCTTTCTTGAGCGCTGATACCTGTCTTCGTTTCACGATGGTCTATGCTTACGGTAAATGCAGTGTGGTGAGAATCTGTATTATGCTCAACCATAGGGTGAAGATCAAGCCTGTCTGCGATTTCCTCACTGAGCGGCGTGCAGATCAGTCCTCTCCCATGTGTCGCCATAAAGTTAATGACTTCCGGCGTTGCATGCTCGGCAAGAGCCACAAAGTCTCCTTCATTTTCTCTGTCTTCATCATCTACAACGATGATGACTTCGCCTTTTTTTAAAGCGTCCAGTGCTTCTTCTATCGGATGAAACATGCAAATCTTCCTCTCTAAAAGCCGTTTTCGCTTAAGAAGGCTTTTGTAATGGTTTGTTGGGTCTTATTTTCATTGGCTTTATGCAAAAATCGATACATATATTTTCCGATCATATCGCATTCGATATTCACTTTAGAGCCGATCGTTTTTTCTGAAAAAATCGTTTCGCTGATCGTATGCGGTATTAAGGAGATCGTCACTGTGTCTTCTGTCAGGCCGAATATGGTTAAGCTCACGCCATCCACAGTAATTGATCCCTTTAAAACCAATGTTTTTGTTAATGACGGGTCCATTTTTAAATCATAGTAAACTGCGTTGCTTTTCTCTTCAATTCGTGTGATTTCCGCAGTTCCGTCGACATGGCCTGAGACGAAATGGCCTCCGAAACGGCCGTTTGCCGCCATCGCTCTTTCCAGATTTACTTTGCTTCCTTTTGTTAAATCATTCAGTGACGTAGCTTTGACTGTTTCAGGCATAACATCCACTGTGAATTGATTTTTTGTAAAATCAGTGACAGTCAGACAAATGCCGTTCACTGCAATGCTGTCGCCAAGATGAACATCCTCTAAAATCTTTGAGCATTTAATAGTTAAGGCCATTGCATGCCCTGCTTTTTTCATGGATTCGATTGTGCCTGTTTCTTCGATAATTCCTGTAAACATGGTCACCATCCTATTCCTTTGTCGGTTTTGCCGTCAGTTTGATATCACGGCCGATTTGGGTTATATCAGTGAATTGTAATAAGGGGACATCTTTCATTGATTGAAAACCTTCACCGGAGATTAAGCTGGGAGCATGCGTTCCTCCGATTAGTTTAGGGGCAAAATAGAAGATGATTTCTTGAAAACAGCCTTCTTTGACAAAGCTTCCGTGAACAGCTGAACCGCCTTCCACATACACCGACATGATGCCTTCTTCCGCTAGGATCTTCAAAACATCGGGAATTTGAATGCGCTCGGTTTCAAGTGTAAATATGTTCACTCCGAAAGCTGAAAGCCGTTTTTTCTTTTCCTCGTCTGCGCGTGCCGTCGTAAAAATCCATGTCGGCGCTATTTGATCACAAATCACTTTAGCGTCCTCAGGAATCGAGAGTACGGTATCAAGTATGACCCGAACCGGCTGTTTTGTTACATTCGGCAGTCTGCAGGTTAAGCTCGGATTGTCGGCTTTCACTGTGCCAACTCCGACTAGGATGCTTTGGTGTGTTTTCCTGTATTGCTGAGCATCCTGTCTTGCAGCCTCTGACGTGATCCATTTGCTGTCACCCGTGCTGGTAGCTATCTTGCCGTCAAGGCTGGCAGCCGCTTTTAGCGTGACGTACGGAAGGCCTGTCCTCATAAAGTGCAGAAATTTTTCATTCAGCCTCTCCGCCTGGTCTGCCAGGATGCCTTCCCTTACCTCAATGCCGGCTTCTTTGATCATGCTGATCCCTCTTCCAGCCACAAGCGGATTAGGATCTCTCATCGCCACGAACACTCTTTTGATGCCAGAGTTGATAATCAATTCTGCACATGGCGGTGTTTTTCCGTAATGGCTGCACGGTTCGAGTGTAACGTATATGTCGGCACCCTCCGCATGTGCTCGAGCCATATGGATGGCATGAACTTCTGCATGAGCTTCACCATATTTTAAATGGGCGCCCATTCCGACAATTTGTCCGTCCTTTACGACAACAGCGCCGACGAGCGGATTGGATTCGGTCTGTCCTTCGCCCTGCTTCGCAAGATCTAAGGCCAGCTTCATATAATACTCTTCCATTTGGTTCCCTCCCCTCTTTTGTTATTTACCGTCAAAAAAGCCCCGAATTTATAAAAAATTCGGGGCTTTAGGTATTTTACGCAATAGGAAATAACACTATGCATTTTTAAACATTTTGCATAGCGGTTCATCATCCTTCTCCCATCCAGACTTTCACTGTCGGCTTCAGCTTAAACTGAATCCACCGCGTGCTTATGCACACGGGTCACGGGCTCTAAAGCAAATGTGCTTTACTACCGCCGGTCGGGATTTCCACCCTGCCCCGAAGGATACAATCTTTATTCATTTGTCCTTATTGGCTATTATAGCGATCCTTTTTAAAGTACGCAATGAAATAAACTTACAATTTGAGAAAAACAAAACATCACCCTTCGATCCGAAAGGTGATGTTTTGTTAATCATTCACTTTTGCAACCTTGATTAATCCGTCGATCCGCTTTGATTTGCTGAAGTATGCCTTAATCTTGTCACCTTCTTTTATATCAGATAAATCCTGATTTAATTTTTTTCCGTTGAAGATGATTTTCGTTCCGTTTTCTGCTACTCCATGATACTCTGAGCCGTCAATTTTCGTCACTTTATATTCCTGGATGGTGTATTCCTCTTCTTCCGAGGACAAGGTTTGTCCAATTGCTGTCGGAACATCCTTCAGCTCAACATCATTTATGTACATATAACCGCCTGCAAGTAAAAGCAAAAGCACTAACAGAATGGTAATCTTGGTTTTTATTCTTCCCATTTCTAAACCTCCAGCCAATATGAATCTATTCATTCATATGAGTTATTCCTTTTTTTCATGAATAAAAAACCGTAAATTCTCGTAAATTATTAATATAACGATGCATAACGGGAATATGTTTCACATTTCTGCAAAAATTTCTTTTCTATAGATATACGAATTTATGTTCTGTTTTTAGGGGATGACCGTAAAAAAGATATAAAAAAAGCAGCCCCAATGGGAAACTGCTTGATCCTAATTTGTTTTGCGCATTTCGTTAAACGGGTAGAAAACAAACTTTGACGTACCCGCAATTTGTTTTTTCGTGAAGAGGCCAAGACCGTTACGGCTGTCCATTGAATTCCGACGGTTGTCGCCCATCACAAAATACTTGTTATCAGGCACTTTAACCGGGCCGAAATCATCGGTCAAATGGTCAAAACCGTCCTGTTTCGCTCTCTTTTTATTAGCCGCCAAATAAGGTTCGTCCACCTTTTTCCCGTTGATATAGAGCTGGTCATTTTTCATCTCAACCGTATCGCCGGGAAGGCCGATAATACGTTTGACATAGTGAACATCATCTCCGTTTAACACGACGATGTCTCCTCTATCAAACTCGCCGATGTATTTGACTGTCATATTGACAAAGACCCTTTCACGGTTGTGAAGTGTAGGATACATAGAGTCACCATCAACGACATACGGCGCAAAAATAAAGTTGCGAATGAGCAAAGCAAGAACGACAGCAATCACAATTGCTTTTGCCCATTCTAATATTGTTTTTTTCTTCGAAACATTTTCTGATTTCAACTGATTTCCTCCAATAAACAACGGTCTTCAATTTATGTTATCACGAATCGAAAAAAAATCCCATTAGGACCATTGAAGTGATTTTACAAACTGTTAATCTTCATCTTCTACCCACATCATGCCTAACTAAGCCTGCAAATATTGAAGGAAATGAATCGCATAATTCAGAAGCGATGGACTCAGAAGAAAGAGAGTTCTCATATGCAAAATCTTTAAATCGTATATAAGGCATGAGGTTACGAACAGTTTGTTCATTTACTGCATTCCATTGATCTCCCAGTCCATGATACCCATGGCACTTGACAAAACAATTCACGTCATGAAGGTTACTGGAATGTTTGCGGCAACCTATTTCACAGGTGATAACCGCACTCCGTTTTTTGCTTTCATAATATGTTTAAAATCATTGAAGCTCGAAAACATGGATCAGCCTCCAAAAAATAAATCCAATATATTCCCGGCAGTTGAAGACTCTTTATTATAAAACTCTGAATATCCGCAGTTCTTACAGTAAACCACTAGAAATCGGTTATGCTGCACGTCAAACAGCTTTGATAATCCCGTGCCGGTTGTAGCTATTTCTTTTTGTCCGGCTTCAGTACTGCCGCATTTTATACAGCCTTTGTTGTTCATATCGCGATCTCCTTTTCATTACATCACGTTTGTTTGATTTATTTTACTACAAAATATCAATCCCAATGACCCGTACTACTTTAAAGTTTACTTAATTTTGATTACATACTAATTGGGTTCGTTTCTCAGCTTGGTAAATCTTCTGGAGAAACGGAAAAGCTCCATGACCAAAACATTCAAACTCAGCCAAACACCGCCGAAGGCGTAACCCGCAGCAACATCACTCGGATACTGCTCATTAAAGTACACACGACTCAGCCCGATGAGGAATAAAACGATAATAAACAAAAAAATGCAACAGTTTGCAGACGCGTCTTGTGAGAATGACGAACAAAAAGATAAGCACAAAAACCAAAAATGACAAATGCCGTTAAAGTCTGTTCGCTCGGGAATGGATATAATACATGACTTTCCAAAGGAGCGTGAATAGGATGAAGGGAATGAAAGAGCCGTCTAATTCCCTCTTCATAAAGCTCTCGCACCAACGACTAGGAGAAAGAGAGGAGAAAGAGAGTTCGATTTTCCGGTCTTGCCCTTTGAATACCGTCCAAAAAAAAGTTAGAACAATAACGGCTAACAGAACACCTCTCGACGCAAAAGCTTTCTGAATTGCAGCTGGGCCCAGTCTATACCCGATCCAATACGACATGCTTACTCCCGCACAGCTCCCCAATCCGGCCGCTAACATGCTTAGCACCCAGTTTAACTTTTCTTGAAACACGAGAACACCGGCAAACTCTCCCGGTCCAAGTAAAGCTAGAAGCTCTAACATCAAGACAATAAACAAGACGGCATATCCGTACTGTTCGAGCAACCCCGTCAAAACTTGCATGTGATTCTCCTTAAACTTTTTTGTTCTTTTATCATTCCCAATCCACTTTTTGTATAATCAGCACAATTTCACCTTCAGTCGTCCAACAACATTGTCTATGGCGGGATCTTCTCTCCTATACTCGTCACTCATACATTCTTTTTTGACAAGGAGGAGCAACAGCATGAAATGGGAAGAAACAAAAAATACGCAGGGAGTTTGCCAAAATTTTGGGCAGTTCGTTCTGCCACCGAGTCAGGTGTTTGTTTGCCTACCTCATTCCTTGGCCATTCCCCATTTTTCCCGTTTGAGGTTCGCAATGATAAAGTATTTCACTTAGTTTCGTACATAAAGAGGTAAATTCTTTGCTCTCCGAACTAGGATGCGGCGTATGACGATTACTGCATTGCATAACCACTGGTTATTTAGTGAGCTGTGTGCAATGTATATGCACTTTGAGTCAGCACAGGATGATCCTATTACATTCGCCAGAAAAGCAGCTGCCGCATTCAGAGTAGTTAAAAGAATAGACAGGTAGCTGGGCTTCCGGAAGCTATAAAGGAGGCGCTTTTTTCGAGCATTTTTATAAATCAATAAAAACAGGCATCTCCTAAATATTTTTGCCGATAAGTTTACGCTAATCAACTCTAGCACTAATACATATAAAAAATAGAATGATATGAAAGGAGACTTGATAGTATGATTGATTATCCTATTAATATAAACAACGTTTCCGGGAACAGTGTAATTAACGTAGGCGGCGCTTTTATGATCAGGCCTTTAACTTTGTCCAAATCTGTGTTTGGCTCCGGAGGTTTAAACACAGGAATTGTCTTTGAAAATAACTTTGTAAGCAAGGCTAAAATGATTAATCATCAATTTACTGATCAGAACGTCACCAAAACTTTTTAATGTATTTATTTGGGGATTGAGAAATCTCCTTCCTTAAAAACCCGGTTTACCAACCGCCATCAGCACTCGGCGGTTTTTTATTGAACATTTTTGGCCAATAAAAAAAGCTTCCTCTCTAAGAGGAAGCCTTTTGCCTGCCGATTAGCCTTCTACGCGAACTTCTTTCATGACATCGCCATTAGACATGTTTTTCGCGAATTCTAATCCGCTTGTTACTTTACCGAATACAGTGTGAACACCGTTCAAATGAGGCTGTGGCTCATGAACGATGAAAAATTGGCTGCCGCCAGTGTCTTTTCCGGCATGTGCCATAGAAAGTGCGCCCGCCTCATGTGTATGCGGGTTGCCTTCTGTTTCACATTTGATTGTGTATCCCGGACCGCCAGTACCAGTACGTAATGACAAGGGAATCATTACAGGTTCTATAGATGGAAACGCTGAGTTTCTTGGTGGTAAACTACACTCGGAATATGCGTTATCCTCTGATGTTCCTCAGATGGCTAAAGGAACGTATGTAGGCGATGGAACAATTAGTAAACAAATATTGCTGCCTTTCACTCCAACTCTTGTAAAGGTTTACCCATTATCTATAGGCGATTCCATGTTATTAATTGATAATGACAATGGAGGCCATACGTAATGTGTAAATGAAATGGGATTATCCCTGGTTGGGGGAAACTCTACTACATACGGAAGTATAAACGAACTTGGGTTTATAACAGGATCAGACAGCGATCAAAGAGGGAATAAATTAAACGTCAAGTATATCTGGGAAGCATATAGGCATGTAAACTAAACAGGCGTATCCTTATTGGATATGTCTTTTCGTCTATTAAAGTCCACTTTGTGGTAAAATTATAATAAAAAACAAAGGGGCAATCTTTATTGACTACATCATCTTTACAATCTCAAATTAATATCAACACTCGTCCTATGCAAGATGCCATGAAAGCAGTTTCCGAATCACAATTAGAGCTAATTAAATCTTATAAGAAACAATTTGCTTTAAACAGAATAAACCTCCTACCTAAAATGCACACTTCAGATATCTTAAAATCATCAGGGGTTGAATCTGCCTTGAATCAGATGAGGACGGCTTTAAGACCCACGAACTTTAAAGAAAAATATACTCAACAGTTAAGAAATAGTTTAATGCATGACTTAGGTTCTAATAGAGTTCAGATAGCAACATACATGCAGCAACTTAGAACAGTATTCAAAGACCAAGCTATTCTAAATTCAAGCTTATATGTTACAAATGAGGAAATCTCTTCTAAAATCATAAGTGAGATCGACGAAATTTCTGATTACGTTGAAGAAACAGTTATAGCTTTAACCAATAATGATGAGATAACTAGACAAAATTACTTCGAGGGATTGAATCGTTTATGGAACACTGTTCTTTACTTTATTTCTAAACACTCAACGGCTTTATTATTACTGGCGAACCTCATTTACACTGATTTAATCTCTCCTATTAACCAGGCATTAACTTCAAAATATATAATAGATGAATTCATTGAAAAAAAACCAGAAACAGTATCGGAAGCTAAAAACGTTTTAAAAGACATTCCAATGAATAAAGAACTTAAAACCAATTACAGAATGGTTATAAAAGATACATTAGTAGTTAGAACACGTCCTAAAACAAATTCAAATGTAGCGTACGTATTAGACAAGTCATCAATTGTCTTTGTTGAAGAAAAGAAAAAGAATTGGAGTAAGGTTCTCTTTCGCAATGAAGCTGGTGAGGATCAAAGCGGATGGGTTTATACCCGTTATATTAAAAAGCTTGATTAAAACTGATTCGCTAAACGGGAGTCTTTTTTGTTTCAATTTTCTCTCTAAATAAAATTCTTCTTTTATTTAAACAGTATCATATAAAAAAGGGGGCGTTTCCCCCTTTTATCTTTTTATCCTCGCTATTCTTATGAGCTCGCCAATTACAGAACCGACAATGAAAATAATCAATGGGATCAAAGTAAATTTATTACCGAGTACCCCCATGTAAACAAAATAACATGCACATAAAACAAGGAACAAAAGGATATATCTTTTTATAACCCTATTAATAGCTGTTGTTTTTTCTTGTTGCATATTTTCTCACCTCGTTTTTATGGTTGACAACTTGCCGGAGTTGGTCTACTTCCAAAGAACTTAGCACTGTCAGCTGTTCTTAGAACTTTTTTCCTTGAAGAATCTTCATAGAACTTTGTTCTATTAGCATAAGGATAAGCATTGCACTTAAAAGCATAACGATACTGGAATACCGTATAATATGCAGTTGTTTGCGTACCTGCTAAAAATGATACAATACTCAGTATGACGTTATAAGGTGCTTTTGAGACTGCAGCTATGGCTGCTGTAGCTACACCAACTGAAACGCCTTTCAAGTTGTACTTATAGTTGTATTTACCCATGTATTTCCCGCCCGGTGGAATTTTCATAGTGGATGCATCTGAAGGTGATATAATTCCGTCTTCTTCCTTGACAAGATTAAAATCAAGCTCATTGTTTTTATATAGTGTATTCGTCTTAGTGTCATATTCAAATTTTATCTCAACACCACTTTCATCAGTAACATTAACTCTATTCACTGCAGGATCAGTGAAGTCGTAAGTATACGTGTACTTTTCTCCGTTAATTTCAAGCTCTTCCTTCCCCTCAATATCACTTAATACTGGTGAAGAAGTATCCAATACATCCTCACTATCGGCTTTGGCTTTAATGTCTGGCAATATGCCAATAAACATAGCAATGACCAAGAACATAAGAAACAATGACTTGATCTTTTTCAAAGAATCACTCCCTATCTTATTATTTGTTTCACATATAAAATAACACGAAAACGCTTTCATTAACAACAATTATTTCATTATATTTTAAAAAATGGAAAATTTCTCAGCTGTTTTTTCAGTGCAGTATTCTCTTTCCCTAAACTTAAAGAATATTAATACGGAATTAATAGAGAGATTTAATCTTTTCCAATTCTGTTATAATAAATAGGATGAGTTCTCGTGTGATAAGCTCGATCTTGGCTCAATATTATTCAGTCAAATTCCTCCCCTATTTCTAATTCATTTAATTTAAATAAAATACATAATTTTATTGCAATCTGAGCGCTGTATGCTCTATTGAGTTCTTTTATATTACTGAGCAATAAAAACCATTGTACGCCCCCTTTACACAGTTTTAATACTATTTATCAATGCTTGTTTCAAACCCAACATATCTCTTAGCAAATACATTTTTTCAACTTCTTCAGGAGTATACTCACGATTAATTTCCTTTAGCAACGTATTAAACATCTGAATTACCCTAGCCGAATCCAAACTTTCTTTATCCAGTACTGTTTGTTGAAAGAATCCCATCATTAAATCGAGCAATTCCAATTGCTCTTTATTATTCAGATAATTGATCTTCTCTACAATTTCGTATATTTCATTTATTCACTTTACTTCCTCCTCTAGCTTAAAATACTCACCCTAAAATCAAAAACACATATCAACAATACTATTTAGTAAACTATTCAATTAGTTACAAATAAAAAAGCTCCCTCTATATGAGGAAGCCTTTTGCCTGCCAATTAGCCTTCTACGCGAACTTCTTTCATTACATCGCCGTTAGACATGTTTTTCGCGAATTCTAATCCGCTTGTTACTTTACCGAATACAGTGTGAACACCGTTCAAATGAGGCTGTGGCTCATGAACGATGAAAAATTGGCTGCCGCCAGTGTCTTTTCCGGCATGTGCCATAGAAAGTGCGCCCGCCTCATGTGTATGCGGATTGCCTTCTGTTTCACATTTGATTGTGTATCCCGGACCGCCAGTACCAGTTCCGTGCGGGCAGCCGCCTTGGCTGACGAAGCCAGGAATCACTCGGTGGAATGTAAGCCCGTCATAAAAGCCTTCGTTCGCAAGCTTTTCAAAGTTTGCGACAGTTCCAGGTGCAGCTTCAGGATAAAGTTCAAATTCAATTTTGTTCCCGTCTTCTAATAAAAAGTAACCTGTTTTCAATTGTATGCCTACTTTCTTTATTTTAATTTTCAAAGGAGATTATGTATGATAGGTTATGGCCTGTCTCTCCTTGTCGCGGCTATTATACCACACCTTTCGGGGGAAAACGAATCTCCCGGCTTTACTAAAAAATAAAAATGAAACCTGAATCTCTTTATCTCCGTCTAACCTAACGGAACTGTATTTTTCATGATTCAGGTCCTCACAAAGCAGCACTATCCAGCTGCTTGTGAAATTGAAGGAGGTCAAACTGCTTTGAAGAAAATTTGGATTGGAATGCTGGCAGCGGCCGTTTTGCTGCTGACGGTTCCGAAGGTCAGTCTCGCGGATGCCGCAGTTGGAGATGTCATTGTAACACTGGGTGCTGATTTGTCAGAATCCGACAAACAAAAAGTGCTTGATGAAATGAATGTCCCTGATAATGCCACAACGGTAACCGTGACCAATAAGGAAGAACATGAATATTTAGGAAAATATATATCGAACGCGCAAATCGGATCGAGAGCGATTTCTTCATCCTCAATCACCATTGCCAAAAAAGGCTCCGGATTGAATGTTGAGACCCATAATATCAGCGGCATCACGGATGAAATGTACCTGAATGCACTGATGACAGCCGGTGTTAAAGATGCGAAGGTGTATGTTACAGCACCGTTTGAAGTATCCGGGACTGCGGCTTTAACTGGATTGATTAAGGCGTATGAAGTTTCTTCAGACGAAGCGATCTCGGAGGATGTTAAGCAGGTCGCCAACCAAGAGCTTGTCACGACATCAGAGCTTGGAGACAAAATCGGTAACGAAAATGCGGCAGCCCTGATTGCAAAAATCAAAGAAGAGTTTGCTAAAAACGGGGTGCCTGATAATAAAGCTGACATCGAAAAACAAGTGGATGACGCAGCTTCTGATTTAAACGTCACACTTACTGACAGCCAAAAGAACCAGCTTGTCTCCCTATTCAATAAGATGAAAAACGCTGACATTGACTGGGGACAGGTCAGTGACCAGCTAGATAAAGCGAAAGATAAGATTACGAAATTCATAGAATCAGATGAAGGCAAAAACTTCATCCAGAAAGTCATTGATTTCTTCGTATCTATCTGGAATGCGATTGTATCTATATTCAAATAAGAAAAGCGCCGAAAAATCGGCGCTTTCTTTTATTGCTTTACACCCGTTTTAAATGGCAGATCAAGTTTTACAATATCCTCGTATGTTTCTCGCTTCACGACTAAATGAGCCTCACCGTTTTCGACAAATACAACGGCGGGTCTCGGAATACGGTTATAATTGTTGGCCATGCTGTATCCATAAGCGCCTGTACAAAAAACGGCAAGAAGATCGCCTTCTTTTACTTCCGGCAGGTCAATATCCCAAATCAGCATATCTCCGCTTTCACAGCACTTTCCGGCAATTGATACCGTTTTGTCATGCGCTTCTCCGATCCTGTTGGCTGCCGCAGCTTCATATTTAGCTTGGTAAAGCGCAGGACGAATATTGTCGTTCATGCCTCCGTCTACAGCCACATATTGGCGGACACCCGGCACTTCTTTTTGAGAGCCAACCGTATAAAGAGTTGTGCCTGCGTCTCCCACGAGAGAACGGCCCGGTTCGATCCAAATTTCCGGGATGTCAAAACCGTAACGGGAAGCATTTTCTTTCACAGCTTCGATAATTTTTTCAACGTATTCAGTGGCGTGAAGCGGTTCATCGTCTTCCGTATAACGAATGCCGAAACCTCCTCCAAGATTCAGCACCTTGGATACAAATGAATATGAATCTCTCCATTCGTCTAGTTTTTTGAAGATTTTTTCCGCTGCTAACACAAAACCGGCCGTATCAAAGATTTGCGAGCCGATATGGCAATGGACACCCAGCAGCTGAATGTGTTCCGATTGTAATACTTGTTCAATGGCCCGTTCAGTTTGTCCGTTATGAAGATCGAAACCAAACTTTGAATCTTCCTGGCCCGTTGTAATGTAGTCATGCGTATGCGCTTCTACTCCGGGCGTGATCCGAAGAAGAACATCGATGGAGTGACCCGTTTCTTTACATAGGTCTTCAAGAAGCGCAATTTCATAGAAATTATCCACCACAATGCAGCCGATGCGGTGCTCAAGCGCCATGCGCAGTTCTTCCCTGCTCTTATTGTTTCCATGAAAGTGGATGCGTTCTGCCGGAAAGCCTGCCGCAACAGCCGTATATAGCTCTCCTCCGGATACGACATCTAAAGAAAGTCCCTCTTCCTCAGCGAGCTGAATCATTGCGACTGATGAGAATGCTTTGCTCGCATATGCCACCTGTGCTTTCAGCCCTGCAGAAATAAACGCCTGTTTAAAGCTTTTAGCACGCTCACGTATTAAAGCCACATCATATACGTAAAGAGGTGTACCATATTTCTCCGCTAAATAGAGAGCATCCACACCTCCGATTTCTAAATGACCATGTTGATTTTGTCTGCTTGTGCCGTGTAAGAACAATGTCATTCCCTCTTTCTCCGCTTATGGATGAAAGGACAGTTTTATGGACTGTCCCTTCATAATTAAGACATACATTATCATACTCTTCAGTCAGTTTCAATGCGATTATGAATTGGTAGGCTGTCTTAAGCGATTTTTGGGGTGAACGATACTGGGTCTTACTTTTGCGCCAGGTTTCGCTGTGCGGACAAGAACCTGCCACAGCGCCTTTCCGTTAAAGGGAATCAGCGGCCATAAGTACGGTGTCTGAAGGGATTTGATGCTTGCCATAGCAATAATTAGCACTGTAAATCCGATGACGAGCCCTTTTATATGAAATAAGGCAACGAGTATCATGAGGACAAGACGGCTCATTTTGTTTGCCAAGCTTAATTCATAACTAGGCGTCGTAAAGGTTCCAATCGCCGCAAGTGAGACGTACAGAATCACCTCAGGAGAAAAAAGGCCGACCTCAATCGCAATCTGCCCGATCAGAACAGCGGCAATTAAACCCATTGCTGTCGATAAAGCCGTCGGGGTGTGAATGGCAGCCATTCTGAGAAACTCGATTCCTAAGTCAGCTAAAAATATCTGCAGGATGATCGGGATATGCGTATCTTTATTTAAACCGATAAATTTCATGTTGTCCGGGAGCAGATCAGGCTGAAGCACAAAGAGAAACCAGATCGGAAGAAATAAAGTAGAAGCAAGAATACCGAAAAATCTTACCCATCTTAAAAAGGTCCCGACTGAAGGCGCCTGCCTATATTCTTCAGCATGCTGCACATGGTGAAATAAAGTCGTCGGGGTAATGATCACACTCGGCGATGTGTCCACTATAATGATAACATGGCCTTCTAGAACATGATTTGCGGCCACATCCGGTCTTTCTGTATAGCGCACGAGCGGAAAAGGATTATAGCTTTGATTAACAATGAATTCCTCGACAGTTTTGTCTGCCATTGTTAATCCATCGACATCAATGGATGCAATTTCTTTTTCTACGATCTCAACCAGATCCGGATCAGCTATATCTTCTATATAACAAATGCTTAAATCCGTCTTTGACCGCTCACCAACTTTAGTCATCTTGACTCGAAGGCGCTCGTCTCTGATCCGCCTTCTGAGAAGGGCCGTATTGACGACGATATTTTCAACAAATCCGTCTCTGGCTCCCCTGACCACCTTTTCCGTATCAGGTTCTTCCGGGTTTCTGCCCGGATAGCTTCTGACGTCAATTATAAATGCGAAGCCTGCACCTTCAACAATGACAGCGACGAGCCCGGACAGCACTTGGTCGGTGGTTTCATCCAAGGTTTTTACTTTTTCGACCTGGGCGTTAAGCAGCCTGTTTTCGACGATGTCGACCAGCTCATCAGGGTCTTCTTTCCGATTGTTAATGGCAACAAGCTCTCTCATTAAATGAATAATATAGGCTGTATCGCATAATCCATTTAGATAGTAAAGCTGGATCTCTTTATCTAAAATCGTGAGCTTGCGAACACCTACATCATAGCTCGTCCCCATCCCAACACGATTTTTGAAATACTCTTCATTTTTAGCTGGATTCCGATAAACCCGAATTTTCTCTTCCTTGTGGTCCGGCATGATACCCGCTCCTTTCTAAAATAAACTCGACCGCTTTCATGGTGATTGGCGACCCTTTTGAGATATCGTCTTTTCTGCCCATTTTGCCGATATCCCCGATACCGACAATAAGCGGGAGATCAAGTTTATCAAGGCAGTAGACTGTATCTCCACTCATTCTGTGGTCATCAAATTCCCTTTCCCCGACTTTATCGACGCCGTATTCAGTTATTTCTCCATTGCGGTCAATGCTTACATCGACCCTGGTCCATTCAGCCTGATGTGTTTTTGACGCGACCGCAATCACACCGAGCACTTCAATAGACGGATGGGTTGCGACATAGGTTAGAGCGGCTTCTCCCGGACCCTCTCCTTGAAGGCCGGAGTCGTCAAACATGACAAATACAGGATCATACGGTGCTGAGGCAATCAGCTTGACAAGCTCGGCGCCGCTGCGGGTGGAAGGATTCCCTTTTGATTGTGAAATACATCGACCTCCCACTTTGCTTGCGGCGTATTCAATTGTTTTAGCGGCATAAACATCCCCGTCTGTTACCAGTATGACCTTGCGTTTTGTCGTCATGTCGGCATTATCCTTTCGGTTTGAAAATAACAGCTACGATAAAGGCGAAAAGAATAGCGGCTGAGATACCGGCCGAGGTCAGCTCAAAAATCCCCATGCCGATTCCGATAAATCCGTGTATATGCGCCTGATGCATAGCACCGTGCAGAAGACTGTGACCGAAGCTGACGATCGGAACGGTGGCGCCTCCTCCGGCAAATTCAATAAATTTATCGTAAATGCCGAAACCATCTAATATTGCACCGATTACAACAAATGATGTCATGACATGAGCTGGCGTCAATTTAAAAATATCCAAGAGCAGCTGGCCGACGATACAAATGGCCCCGCCGCATACAAAAGCCAAAAGGTAGTCCATGTTAAGATGCACCTCCTGCACGCTCAAATACAACCCCGTGGGCGATAGTCGGAATGGTTTCTTTTTGCTGGATCATCGTCGGGCTTAACAGCGCCCCGGTCGCCACGACAAATACACGGTTTAATTTTCCTTCTCTCAGCTGCTTAAAAATATGAGAGTAGGTGACAACCGCTGAACAAGCACAGCCACTCCCCCCGGCAAAGACCTGCTGATCCGGAGTGTAAATCAGAAGCCCGCAATCATCATGCTTTGTGCCGACTGGATATCCATCTTCTTTTAAGATGTCTTTTACGATTGGAGAACCGACGCCTGACAGGTCACCTGTCAGGATTAGATCATAATCATCCGCTGTCCGGTTGAGATCTTTAAAGTGCTGCTTAATCGTATCAGCTGCAGCCGGAGCCATAGCCGATCCCATATCAAAAGGATCTGTAATTCCTAAATCAGAAACCTTTCCGACAGTCGCACTTGTGATTTGGATATCACCCGGTGTCTGACTGATGACAACTGCACCGCTTCCGGTTACAGTGGAGGTAGCAGTGTCCGGTTTTTGCCCTCCGTATTCTGTCGGATAGCGAAACTGTCTTTCCGCAGTTGCATTGTGACTGCTAGTGGCAGCGAGTGCCCTTTTGGCAAACCCGCCATCAACTAAGGCTGATGCGACAGCCACTGTTTCCATTGATGTTGAACAGGCGCCAAACATACAAAGAAATGGGATTTTCAAGTGTCTTGCCACATAGTTAGCCGTCACGTTTTGGTTCAGCAAGTCGCCTGCCAGCAATAGGTCAATATCATCTTTTGTCAGATTGTTTTTTTGAAGTGCAACATTAACAGCGTCTTCCATCAGCTGCCGTTCCGCCATTTCCCAGCTTTTTTGATTACAATGCATTTCGTCATAGGTTTTATCAAATAAAGAGCCAAGCGGTCCGTCTTTTTCCTTTGGTCCTGCTGCCGTTCCCGCTGAGTTGACAAATATGGGATGTTCAAATACCCAGGTTTGCTTTCCTGTTAATTTCATTTTCTTCTCCTCCTATGACATCAGTTTCTCAAAAGCAAACCGAATCATTCCAACGATGTATGCAGCTACAACTCCGAAAACAATAACATTTCCTGCCAGTTTAAACATATTTGTCGCTACTCCAAGCACTAATCCTTCGCTTTTATATTCAAGAGCCGCACTTGCCATACTGTTGGCAAAACCCGTGACAGGTACGGCTGAACCTGCGCCTGCGAATTGTCCGATTCTGTCATAGATTCCAAACCCTGTAAGCAGGGCAGAAATTAATATCAGCGTTGCAGCTGTTGGATTCCCCGCAGTTTTTTCATTGAAATCAAAAAAATGGATATAAAAATTTTGCAGACCTTGCCCGATTGCACAAATCAGTCCGCCCACTAAAAAGGCTTTTACACAGTTCCAGACGTAAGGCGGCTTAGGCTGATATGTTTTCACTTTTGATTTGTAATTTTCTTTTATGTTTGTCATCTTGAAACCTCCTTATGAATGGTCAATAAAGTACAGCCAGTGAAATAAAGATCCCGCGATTTTCCCAATCACGATGGCCATTAACAGAATAATGATTTTACTTCTGAGCCCGATTCGTTTCGCCAAAATCGGCAGGACATTTAAAACCTCTGTAAGAGCAGCCGCTAGCATCCCGACGAACAAACCTGCCAGAAGCCCGACCGGCACAGCTATCCATTTTGTTAGATAAAGATGATTCATATGAAGCGTCTCCCATCCCCCGCAAACCGCGCCAAGAATAACAGCCGCTTCATAAGCCTGAACAAATCTCATTGTTTTGGTGAGCTGCATCAGCCGCGGAATGATTCCCATTACGGTTAAAAAAGCAACGAAACCCGCCCCCACCGTTATGCCTCCGCCGAGCCCGACAAAAATAATGAACAATACACTAACGATCATGCAGATCCTTTATGGTTTCTTGATTCTCATGCATGGCCACATATTGATCGAGATCAAGCTGATAGTTAAACATCTCAACCTCCAGCGGGCTGGGCTCTTCATTTAGGCGCTTTTTAAATATGTGGTTAAAAAACACGATCATCCCCAGTCCCAAACCGATGCTGTATGGGATTTGAAGCAAATATGGATAGTCATTCCTCTCTCCGGTTATGATTTCATATAGTGCGATATGAACATCTCTCATGCTTACATCCTCATGAAAGTTCATGATGGCAAGACACGATCCAATAAACAGAAGCAGCCAGACACCGATAAATAGAACCGTTGATAAATTTCGCTTTCGATACTGAATTTCAACAATGGTTTCTGCTCCGCCTACGGTTTGAACATCAATTGTCGGGTCTTGTAAATGAATGGCTCTGAGGACTTGTATGATATCCAGAATTACGATATTTTTATCTTTTTCGCTCACCTGATAAAGCGGCATAGCCGAAAGTTTCTTTTTCAGCTGAAGCTGCCCTTCTATTTGCGCGGCATCTCCAACGGTAATAATATCCCCTGGATGTGCCAGCACTCGGTGGCGAAGCCGGATAAATATTCGTCGTTCCATCATTGATCACCATCTTTCGGTGGTTATATATGTAGTATGTGGTTCGATTTTGTTCTCATTCATCCGCTCGAAAAGACCATAAATTACCACGCTTTTGCACAAAAAAGCTAGCCTGCACTGCAGACTAGCCATCCGTATGATCCATTTGAACCTTGATCTGTTTTAATATTTTCTTTTCAAGCCTGGAAACCTGCACCTGAGAGATCCCGAGCCGCTCAGCCACCTCGGACTGTGTCTGGTCTTTATAATATCTGAGATAGACGATTAGTTTTTCCCTTTCCTCCAAATCGCTGATCGCTTCTTTCAGCGCAATTTTGTCAAACCATTTTTCTTCTGAGTTGTCAGCGATTTGATCAAGCAGGGTAATCGGATCTCCGTCATTTTCATAAACGGTTTCGTGAATCGAAGATGGAGCCCTTACCGCCTCTTGGGCCAGTACAACATCCTCAGCTTCAATCTCCAAATGGTCAGCGATCTCCTGCACCGTCGGCACTCTGCCCAGTGTTTTCGAAAGCTCATCCTTCGCGCGCCGGATTTTGTTTCCAAGCTCTTTTAATGACCGTGATACCTTTACGGTTCCGTCATCACGGATAAATCGTTGGATTTCTCCGATAATCATCGGCACTGCATACGTTGAAAAACGCACATCATAGGTTAAATCAAATTTGTCAACAGATTTTAACAGCCCGATGCAGCCGATCTGGAAGAGATCGTCAGGCTCATATCCTCTGTTTAAAAACCGCTGTACGACAGACCAAACAAGACGCATGTTTTTTTCTATGAGGAGGTCTCTTGCCTGCTGGTCGCCATTTTGGCTTTGTTTGATTAATTCCTTTACTTCATGATCCTTCAGCTGAGCGTTTTTGCCGTTTTTCTTAACCTCCACATCCATAACAAATCTCCTTAATTACAAAGCGCTTTGCTTTTTGATAAGTGCTTTGTTAAGCGAATCGTTGTTCCCATTTCAGGCGATGAATCGATACTGACATCATCCATGAAATTTTCCATAATGGTAAAGCCCATTCCAGAGCGCTCAAGCTCAGGCTTAGTCGTAAATAGAGGCTGACGGGCTTCTTCAAGATCTGTAATGCCTAAGCCTTCATCACGAATAGTCATATATACGACATGATCTTCCAGCGTCACTGAAATGTAAACTTTCCCTTCACAGTTCTCTTCATATCCATGGATAATCGCATTCGTGACAGCCTCTGACACGACTGTTTTGATTTCAGTCAGTTCATCCATTGTCGGGTCCAGCTGAGCTATAAATGAAGCAACTGTCACACGGGCGAACGATTCATTCTGACTGAGGGCAGAAAACTCAAGGTGCATTTCATTTTTCATGATGCCACCCCCAGTGTCAGGAGTGCCTGCTGTTCAGATTGTTCAAATCGGATAATTTTAAACAGACCCGACATATCAAACAATCGCTTCACCGCAGGAGAGATAGCGCAAACAACCATTTCTCCGCCAATTTGCTTAATTTGCTTGTATCTTCCTAAAATAACGCCAAGCCCCGAGCTGTCCATAAAGGAAAGGTCCTCCAAGTTCAGCACGATATGGCGAATATCATCCTTCTCCAATGATTGAGTCACTTTTTGCTTCAGGGTTTCAGCCGTATGGTGATCGAGTTCGCCTGTTAATCGAATACAAAGCACAGATTCTTTGACATTCATGTCAATTCCAAGGCTCATGCTCATTCCTCCTTGATATGATCGGATAATGAGTGTTTCGATTTCGACGGAATGAATTCCTTCACCGTGACAAAACTAGTGGTCATTCGGCATAATTACTTAAATTTTGTCCAGTCTCCCATCGTCCGCTTTAAGAATGTGATAAACCCGGCTTTCTTCATATCTTCTTTTGCAGCAACAGGACTTTCAGCGAGTACTTCTCCATCCTTTTTCAGAACAAGAGTGCCAAGCTCTTGGCCTTTTTGAATCGGAGCACTAATATTGTCCTTCATCTTGATTTCTTTTTTCACATCGTTCATATCCTCGCCTTTTTTCGTCAATATTGAAATCGGCTCAGATGTAGTGAGTTCGATAAATTTTTGTTTCCCTTTTTTGACCTTTACTTTTGCTACTGTTTGATTTCGTTTATATAAAGGATGCGTTTCATATTGGCTAAAGGCGAAGTCAAGCATTTTTGTCACTTGCGCGTTTCTTTCTTTAGGCGTGCTCGCTCCGAATACAACCGCTATGGCCCGCATGTTTCCTTTTTTTGCCGAAGCAGTCAGACAATATTTCGCTTCGCCTGTATAGCCTGTTTTTACGCCGTCTACACCAGGATAAAATTTGATAAGGCGATTTGTATTCACAAGCCAAAACTTTTTATCTGTATTTTCACGAAGGTAATCTTCATACGTGCCGGTAAACTTCGTAATTGATTCGTATTTCAATAATTCCTTAGCCATGATTGCCATGTCATAAGCAGAGCTGTAATGTCCTTCCTCGGTCAATCCGGTCGGGTTTTTGAAGGATGTATTTTTCAATCCCAGCTCTTTTGCTTTTTTGTTCATTTTCTTCACAAATTCTTCTTCCGAGCCGGAAATAAATTCAGCCATGGCGACGGAAGCGTCATTTCCCGAAGCGATTGCGATGCCTTTCAGCATTTCTTTGACAGTCATTTCTTCGCCGGGCTCAAGGAAGATCTGTGAGCCGCCCATTGACGCCGCATGCTCGCTTGTACGGACCTTATCACTCATTTTGATTTTGCCTTTATCTAAAGCTTCCATAATCAAAAGCATCGTCATAATTTTCGTCATGCTTGCAGGCGCCAGTCTCTCATTGCTGTTCTTGTTGTAAAGCACTTTTCCTGTGTCACGTTCTATCAGCACCGCAGACTTCGCTTCATGAGCAAGCTCCGATGTACGTTTTCCGTCTTGTTTTGCAAATGCAGACGGTGCAAATGTAAGCAGCATTATACCAATCAACAAAGTGGATAAAAGACGTTTCATCTCAAAAGCCCTCCATTTCATAATCCTTTTTATTTTTTCCAAGCGGGATGGTTTTATACGCCACTGATGGAAAATGTTTCGAATTTTGGGCATAAAAAAAGACAGCTGTGTGATATCAGACACAGCTGTCTTTTGGTCCTGCATTGATTCATTTTTATTCGTACTGAGCGACGATCGCTTTAACAAACTTTAAGAATCCAGCTTTTACTTTTTCGGTCACTTCCATAACTTCATCGTGACTTAAAGGCTGATCCAGAATTCCGGCTGCCGCGTTAGAGATGCAGGAAATGCCAAGAACCCGCATTCCCGCATGATTCGCTACAATGACTTCCGGAACAGTAGACATGCCGACTGCATCAGAGCCCATCGTTCTTAAGAACCGGACTTCTGCCGGTGTTTCGTAAGAAGGTCCTGTCACTGCAGTGTACACGCCTTTTTGAATTGGGATATTAAGGTCTTTCGCAATCTTTTCAGCCAGGCTGGACAGATCTTTGTCATAGGCTGAAGACATATCTGGAAATCTGGCGCCGAAATCTGCTTCGTTTGGCCCGATTAACGGGTTTGTTCCCATAAAGTTGATATGATCGGTAATAATCATTAAGTCTCCCGCACGGAATTCAGTGTTGACACCGCCTGCGGCATTTGTCACGATCAACGCTTCCACACCGAGCGCTTTCATCACGCGTACAGGGAATGTGACTTTCTCCATTGAGTAGCCTTCATAAAAATGAAAGCGGCCCTGCATTGCAATGACGGAAACTCCTTCAAGAGTGCCAAGCACAAGCTGTCCGGCATGCCCTTCAACAGTAGATACCGGGAATTCAGGTATATCTTCATATTTCAGCTTGACCGGATTTTCAATTTCGTCCGCCAAAATGCCAAGACCTGAGCCTAAAATAAGGCCGATCTTCGGAGATTCCGGCAGGTTTTGTTTAATAAAAGCGGCTGCGCGTTCAATTCTGTCCTTCAAGAAACAGTCCCCCTATTGTAATAAAGATAAAAAGCTTTTCCCGTATTTCGGTTTATTCGTTTGGAAATTATCAGCGATCGTTGCACCGATATCAGCAAATGTATCTGCAAGCGGCAGCATTTGCGCTTTCTTATGTTTTTTGCTGTAAGCGAGAATCGGCACATACTCGCGTGTATGGTCAGTCCCATGATGAATCGGATCATTGCCGTGGTCGGCTGTAATAATTAACAGATCGTCTTCTCTCATTTTTTCAAACACTTCCGGAAGCCGCGCATCAAATTCTTCAAGCGCGCGTCCGTAGCCTTCAGGGTCACGGCGGTGTCCGAATAACGCGTCAAAATCAACAAGGTTCGCAAAGCTCAGACCCGTAAAGTCTTCTCCCAGCGTATCGATCACCTTGTCCATTCCGTCCATATTAGAAACCGTTCTGCGTGAAGAAGTAATGCCTTCTCCGTCGTAAATATCAGAGATTTTTCCGATTGAAATCACATCTAAGCCGCTGTCTTTCAATTCATTCATGACAGTGCGATCAAACGGCTTCAGCGCATAATCATGGCGGTTTGGCGTCCGTTTGAATTGACCCGGCTCTCCGACGAACGGCCGTGCAATAATGCGGCCAACCATATATTTCGGATCAAGCGTTAGCTCTCTCGCCGTTTCGCAAATGCGATACAGCTCCTCAAGCGGCACAACCTCTTCGTGAGCGGCAATTTGCAGAACAGAGTCAGCAGACGTGTAAACAATTAAAGCCCCTGTCTCCATGTGCTCCTGGCCAAGCTCATCCAAAATCGCTGTGCCGGAAGCCGGCTTGTTTCCAATAATTTTGCGGCCAGATCTCTTTTCCAGCTCTTGAAGCAATTCATCAGGAAAGCCTTCCGGGAACACTTTAAACGGTTTATCAATGTATAAACCCATAATCTCCCAATGGCCGGTCATCGTATCTTTGCCGTTTGACGCTTCTTGCATTTTTCCATAATAGGCAAGCGGATGTTCTGTTTTTTCTACACCTTTGATATCTTCGATAAGACCAAGGCCGAGCTTTGCCATATTCGGCATATGTAATCCGTTCATATGCTCGGCAATATGACCGAGCGTATGAGCGCCTTCGTCATTAAAGTCAGCGGCATCCGGCGCTTCGCCGATTCCGACTGAGTCCATCACAATTAAAAACACACGATTATATTTGTATGCAGGCATCTTGAAAGCCTCCTTTTTTTCTATACGTCTATTGTATCGCTAAGAGGTCTGACAACTCAAGTATAAACCGTTTTCATTCCCGTTGACAATGTATTTGGAAATAATGAGAAACTTCAATATTTTCTGTCGCTCTAAACAAAAAAGCCGCAGCCACCTGCGGCTATGCTCGCGGATGAAACTGCTTGTACACATCCTTCAGCCTTGTTTTCGTCACATGCGTATAAATTTGCGTCGTGGATATATCCGCATGACCGAGCATTTCCTGCACCGCTCTTAAATCTGCCCCGTTCTCAAGCAGATGCGTCGCAAAGGAATGCCTGAGTGTATGCGGAGTCAGCTCTTTCTTAATGCCGGCTTCCAATGCGATTTTTTTCAGGTTCTTCCAAAATCCCTGGCGGCTGATCTGTTTGCCGTGATGATTTAAAAAGAGGGCGTCAGATACATTATTTTTTAACAGTTTTCCCCTGGCTTTTGTCATATATTCCTCAATGGCGGAAGCAGCGGCTTCACCGATTGGCACAATCCGTTCTTTTCTTCCTTTGCCGAAGCATCGGATAAACCCCATAGATAAATGAACATCAGCCGTTTTCAATTCAATCATTTCACTGACTCGTATGCCTGTCGCATAAAGCAGCTCCAGCATTGCTTTATCCCGATATCCGAAAGGGCTCGTCAGCTTAGGCGTGTCCAATAACCGCTCGACTTCATTGAGCGCGAGCACCTTCGGAAGCGCCCGTTCCGTCTTTTGTGTTTCGATATGAACGGAAGGGTCCTTATCCGTTACTTTTTCCCTGAGCAGAAATTGATGAAAAGAGCGAATGGATGCCAAATGCCGCGCCGATGTCTTGCCGGATTTCCCCGAGTCCTTCAAATGCTTTAAGTATTGGATAATATGTATGCGGGTAACGTGATTCCAATCTGTAACATGAAGGGTTTCTGTTAAGTAGAGAGAATAGCTTTTCAAGTCACGTTCATAGGATACGATCGTATTTTGAGAGAGCCCTCTCTCTACCATAACGTAGTGGATGAAATCCTTTATTTGATCTTTCACTCTTGATCTACTCCCCGTTTTGGTAAAAAAAGATCAACCGGTCGAACCATCCGCCTTTTTCATCCTGATCCATTTCAACAACTTTTACAGCGGAGCCTTCCGGTTTATCATACCGATGATAGTTTTCATACTCTTGATTCACCCATATCATAGCATAATAGAACAAAGCGGTAAAACCGGTAAACAGGATGAAAACTTTCAATGCATCGACAGCTGTTTTCAGGAATCTTCCCATGTCCTAATCGATCCTTTCCCTATGGTTCCAGTTATATAAACCATATGCCAAATCAGAAAGGTTTTATACATAGAAACAGCAAAAAACCCTTTCCCTATGAGAAAAGGTTCGCGCTCGGCACCGTCTATTCAGTTTCTTTTCCGTTACAGCGGTGGCAAATGCCGTGAAACGTCAATCTATGATCTTTAATCTTAAATTTCCAATCACGTTCAATGATTTCTTCCACGTCTTCAAGCAAATCTTCTTCAATTTCATCAACGGCTCCGCACTCCATACACACCAAGTGGTGATGAAAGTGAGCTGCGCCCTCTTTCCGAAGGTCGTAACGGGACACACCGTCTCCAAAGTTAATTTTATCTACGACTTTTAATTCAGTTAATAATTCAAGCGTACGGTATACTGTAGCGAGACCGATCTCAGGAGACTTCTCTTTTACGAGGAGGTATACATCTTCTGCGCTTAAATGGTCTTCTTCGTTTTCAAGCAGCACTCTTACTGTCGCTTCACGCTGTGGCGTAAGTTTATAGCTGGATGAGTGCAGTTGTTTCTTAATTCGATCAATACGGTTTTCCATGTCTTTCCCTCCTACGCCGCATTCCATGACTCATTATAACAAAATACGCGCAGAGTTCCAACTATAATTATTATAAACTGATAAATAAAATGGTTTTCTTTTAATAATGATTTTAAAAAAGTCTAGATGTAAGCTTTTCCATTAAAACAGGAGATAAGTATGCTTCAAAGAGAGATGAGATCAGCGCTAAAAACAGAATGACCAGCAGCACAAAGGCATACCGCCCGAACCATTGAATCGGCGCGTCATGCAGGCTTCGTTTCACGAACAGCTGTCTGATTAACTTTAAAGAAAACGCAATTGCACATGTGCCCATAATGAGATAAGCCGGAATCAGCAGCACATTTTGCGGCAAAACGGAGACAAATGATAGGAAAAACCCGCTTACTCCCATCTGATTGACTAGGAACCCGACAGTAAAGCCGACGACGATCCCTTTCAGAAAGATCATGATGAAAATAATCGGCATCCCAATGACGGAAATTCCGAGTATCCACATCAGGCCTAAATACTTTGCATTATGAAAGATACTTTGCCCAAACATATCAGCTGAACTTGCCTGTTTTCCATCCGAAAGCTGTCCAAAAAATTGACTTAAGTAGTAGTATAAATCTTCTTTCTGGCTGATGGTCATACTGTTGACAATAATCGCGCCAAAGATGACACCCATGAAAAACAGCACTGACACAAATATATAAAGAGAGAGATGATCTTTGACATGCCTGAGAAACATGTCCTTATAAGAGATTTTTCGCATACCGTTTCCTCCCGCCCGTTCTAGTGATTTGATTTAATAGATTGTATGAAAGAAACGGAAAAACATGCCCTTTTTCAAAAAGAAACGATAGAGACGAATGCTAGGCGGCTTTTTGGGGCACAAAAAAATCCTTATCATCAACTGCTGTATGATCATAAGGATTCTTATGCTTCCGTTTATTCAAAATCTCTTTTTTGCTTTTTGTCATTCTTTCATGTGTGCTAAAAGATGGTGCGCTGCCTCTTGATAATAAGACGTCACGTCCGCCGTTTCTCAATCGATGCTCCCGCTTCTTTTTCGCTTGGCTTTTTGCCATGTGATCACTCCCTTTTTTATTTTCATAGTAATGATAACAAAATTGAACACAGATAAGAAAAAAACAGCACCTAGTACGACAGGTGCTGTTTAGCTACATTTATTTCACTGCTGTAAGAGCTGCATGCTCGACAGCTGCTGCTACCGCATGATGGACTTTTGAATCAAGCGGCTGAGGGACAACATCACCTTGTTTAGTGCAAGCTGCGATGGCCTCTGCTGCTGCGACAAGCATATCATGATTAATCTCCGTGCTTTTTGCGTTAAGCGCTCCTCTAAAAATCCCCGGAAAACCGAGTACATTATTAACAGAACGCCCGTCAGCTGCATATGCGGCGCCAGCCTGCAGCGCGGCCTCCGGTTCAATTTCCGGCTTCGGATTCGATAAAGCCAAAATTACTTGACCAGAACGTACAAATGCCGGTTTTATTAAACCCGGAACGCCCGTTGTAGCAATGACAATATCACATGTTTCCATGAGCTCCTCAATACTGGAAACTGCCTGTCCGCCGTATTGTTCGAGACGGTTCATTGCTGACTCTGATTTGTCTGTTCCGTACACAGCATTCACACCATAAGCCATGAACATCCGGCAGATGGCCACGCCTGCTGCGCCAAGGCCGATTTGCCCCACTTTCGCTTCCTTCAGGTCAACTCCCGCACTCCTGCATGCCGAAATGGCAGCTGCCAGCGTCACTACAGCTGTACCATGCTGGTCATCGTGCATAACAGGAATGTTCAGCTCCTCTTTTAGGCGATCCTCGATTTCAAAACAATGCGGCGAACCGATATCCTCAAGAAGGATGCCGCTAAAGCCCGGAGAAATATGTTTTACTGTTTTGATGATTTCTTCAGGATCACTCGTATCAAGCAGTATCGGAATGCCGCTAATACCCGCCAGCTGATCAAATAAAGCAGCCTTTCCTTCCATGACAGGCATGCCAGCCACAGAGCCGATATTCCCAAGGCCTAAAATTGCGGTTCCATCCGTTACAATTGCAACAGAATTGCTGATCGTTGTATAAATAGAAGCTTTTTCAGGTTCTTTTTCGATCAGTCGGCACACGTCCGCAACACCTGGTGTGTAGACACGTCCCAGCTCTGCCAGTGAACGGATCGGCATTTTGCTTTTCATTTGGATTTTTCCGCCTTCATGTGCGGACAGGACTTCATCAGATACGGTGTGAAGCCTGATCCCTTCTCCGAGGGCCTGTACAGCCGCGATCACTTCCTGAAGCTGTTCTTCATTCTCCACTTGAACGGTAATATTCCGCATTGTGTAATTGGGTCCGACTTTTACCGTCTCCACTTCACCAATATCCCCGCCCAGAAGGCCGATGGCCGTAGCCACTCTTCCAAGATTTCCGGGAACCGAAGGCGTTTCGATCATCAGTGTCCGAATCATGTGTTTCGCTATCATTCAGTGATCCTCCCCTATTAGCCTAGTTTTTCGGCTTTAACTGTATTGTTTTTCGTATACCATATAAATTTTCCTGTATAACCATAGATAATTGCAAGACCTATTGCTACAAAACTGAGCCACATAAACGGCAGATAAGAGAAGGTAGAAACACCTAAAATACCAGCCATGTAAATCCCATTATCAGACCAAGGAACCATCCCCGAAGTCAATGTTCCCCCGACCTCTGAGTTACGTGATAACACTCTTCTGTCCAGATGTAAGCGATCATAGCTGTCTTCCATAATTTTCGGAGTCAAAATAAGAGATACATACATCGCACAGCCGAAGATGTTTGCTAAAAACGCTACGATCAGTGTAGACAATGTGACATTGCCGGCTGAAGTTAATTTCTTTTCAAACGTTGAAACAATGACTTTTAACACGCCGAGTTTCTCAAGCAGACCGCCAAAACCAAGGCCAAAGATGATGACGACGAGAGAATCAAGCATACCGACAATTCCACCGCGGTTTAACAAGCCGTTCAAAAATTCAACATCAGTTTTAATAGAGAAGCCGTTGTACGCAGTTGCAATCGCATGGGCAATATCCATTTCTTGGAAAACAACAGCCCAGATTGCACCGAGTAAAGCGCCAATTACGATAACCGGCATAGATGGCTTTTTCATCGCCAATAAGACTATGACGAGAACTGCCGGGATCAGCATCCAAATATGAATGTCAAACGTGTTTTGCAAAGATGATTTTAAGAATTCAACTTTATCAAGATCAATATTTTTCCCGCCGTACATAAATCCAACAACTGTAAAGAGTATAGCTGTAATGACATAAGCAGGTATTGATAAATAAAGCATTGCTCTCACGTGAGCCAATACATCGACTTTTGATAGTGAAGAAGCTAGAACTGTACTGTCAGACAGCGGAGACAGCTTGTCCCCAAAATAAGCACCTGAAAGAATAGCTCCCGCTACTAGAGGAAGCGGAATGCCTAAACCCTCTCCAATTGCGATCATGGCAATGCCGGCAGTTCCGACTGTTCCCCATGACGTTCCTGTTGCCACAGACATAATGGAACAAATAATTAACGTTGCCAGTAAAAAGATACTTGGGTGAATAAATTCCAGTCCGTAATAAATCAAAGTCGGCACAACGCCTCCGGCAATCCATGTTCCGATGAGCGCCCCAACTGAAACGAGAATCAGTACGGCTTCAAGGCCATTTGATATCCCATGTACAATCGCATTTTGTAAATCTTTATAAGAATAACCGAGTCTTATACCTAAAAGCATTGCAATAAACCATGAAACAAAAAGCGCCAGCTGTATCGGCAAGTCGAGAAAGACTGTAAACGATAGAACAAGTGCTAAAAATACTCCTAGTACAATAATAATTTCAAATAGTGTTGGCAATCTTACATCCTTCAAAAGAAGTCCCCCTTCATGTAAAAGCTAAAACGCTTTCAATATATAATGCAACACGTATACTATACTTCCTCATCCCTATGTTGTAAACAGCTTATTCATCCGACTATTCGGAGATGAATAAGCTGTATTTTATACAAATTTTATTTTTCTAATAGTTCTTTCCCTGCGATACCTGGTTTGGTCATCTCATATGGGTTTAAAATAATATCCAATTCTTCTTCAGTCAGCACATCATGCTGCAGGCAAAGGTCACGGACTGATTGGCCTGTCATAATCGCTTCCCGGGCAATTCTGGCAGCCGCTTCATATCCAAGATGCGGATTGACAGCTGTGATCACGCCTGCGCTTTTTTCTACGTATTGCTTCAACCGCTTTTCGTTGGCTTCAATGCCCTTTAAGCAGTTGTCAGTGAACGAACGGAAGCCGTTGTTCATGATGCTGATGGATTGAAGCAAATTAAAGACAAGCACGGGCTCCATGACGTTCAACTCAAGCTGGCCGGCTTCTGAAGCAAGGCAGATTGTATTGTCGTTTCCGATAACCTGGAACGCAATTTGGTTGATCAGCTCCGCCATAACCGGATTGACTTTCCCCGGCATAATAGATGAACCCGGCTGACGTGCAGGCAGAGAAATTTCCGCAAGTCCGGCGCGCGGTCCCGACGCCATTAAGCGCAGGTCGTTTGCGATCTTCGACATGTTCATCATGCAGACTTTTAATGAAGCTGATACCTCTGTATAGGCATCTGTATTTTGTGTCGCATCAACAAGATGGTCAGCGCCGACAAGAGGAAGCCCGCTAATATCAGCAAGGTGCTTTACTACCTGTTTGATATATTCAGGATCAGCGTTCAGCCCTGTACCAACAGCAGTTGCGCCCATGTTGACTTCATATAGGTGCTGGCGCGATTGCTTGATTCGTTTGATATCACGCTCGAGAACACGGCTATAAGCTTCGAATTCCTGGCCAAGACGGATCGGAACCGCATCTTGAAGGTGTGTCCGGCCCATTTTAATAACAGAGTCAAACTCCTGTGCTTTTTGCTTAAAAACGCTATGCATATCTTCCATTGTTTTCAGCAGTTTTTCTAAGAGCTTCAATGTGGAAATATGAATAGCAGTCGGAAACACATCGTTCGTAGACTGTGACATGTTCACATGTGTGTTTGGACTTAAATGAATGTAATCTCCCTTTTTATGTCCCATGATTTCAAGCGCCCGGTTTCCGATAACCTCATTCGCGTTCATGTTCATAGAAGTTCCGGCACCGCCCTGAATCGGATCGACGATAAACTGATCGTGCCACTTGCCTTCGAGAATCTCGTCAGCGGCTTGTACGATAGCTTGGCCAATTCCTTCATACAGCCGTTTCACGTCCATGTTGGCAAGAGCCGCAGCTTTTTTCACAATCGCCAGTGCGTTAATCATTTCCTCATGGATTTTGTATCCTGTGATCGGGAAATTTTCAGAAGCACGGAGCGTCTGAATTCCGTAATAAACATCTGCTTCAATTTGTTTTTCCCCAAGGAAGTCTTTTTCCACGCGATATTCTTTTTGGCCGTTTAACATAATCTTTAACCTTCTTTCTCTTTGCTGGTTATCGTTTTTACATTTTACAGGACAACGTCATCAGCTATCGGCGTTTCCATAATTCTCTTGACGACAGGAAGATCCGAAGACTGACCTAGTGCCCACATCAATTTTGGCACAATTGCTTCTGTGTTCATATTTCTTGATCGGATAATTAAGTCTTGGTTGACTCTGCGGCCAACTTCGTAAATGCTCATGTCTTCGCCTTCTTCAAGACATTGAGTCGTAATGACCACGACAATGCCGCTTTCGATCAGCTCATTCACTTTTGACAAAATGTCTCTGCCTTCAAACGGCACCCCTCCGCTGCCATAACTCTCAATGACAATTCCTTTGTACATGCTTTTCAGGGCATCAAACATTTCGGGCTTTAAGCCTGGATGCAGCTTCAGCAGACATACATCTGTGCATAGTGAAGTGTCAACTGTGAAGGTGTCGTTCTCAGGTTCCGTTACTTGTTTGTTGTATTCGATCCCGTCTTCATTGATAAAAGCGATATATGGGTAATTGATGCTTTCAAATGCGTCGTAGCTTTTCGTTCTTAATTTGATCGCACGCGTTCCCTGAATGACTCTGCCGTCAAACACAACATAAACGCCGCCCACGCCTTCACAGGCAAATCGAATGGCATCTGTAATATTTTTTTTGGCATCGGTTTTTTGGAACGTGATCGGAATCTGCGAGCCGGTGATGACAATCGGCTTTTTGGCATGCTGCAGCATATACGATAGTGCGGCAGATGTATAGGCCATTGTATCTGTACCGTGAGTAATAACAAACCCGTCATAGGCATCATAATTTTCCTTAACGGCTTCTGCTATTTCCACCCAGTATTCAGGCTGCATATTGGTGCTGTCTATATTCATAAGCGACTGAGTTTCCATTGTGTAATCGTTATCAAGTTTTGATACGTAACTTAATAATTCATCAGCCTTGACTCCGGGAGCCAGCCCATTTTCCCCTTCAACTGAAGCAATCGTTCCCCCAGTTGTCAACATCAATAATTTTTTCATACCATGCACCTCTTCACTGTATCTAAAGATGGGTTGCGAGAAGGTATTCGCTTTTCGCATACTTTTAATGCAATTATAGACACGGAAAATAAAATACGCAAGACATTATTATTCAATTCGCGTACACTTCCTAATACCTATATGATATAATCAGCTCAAGGTGAAAAAGGAGCGGAAGTTCATGAATCTAGATCGTTTAACTGAATTGAGAAAAAAGAAAAATTGGTCGCTTCAATATACAGCTGACCTTCTCGGTATCGCAAAAAGCACATATGCCGGCTACGAGTCAGGCTACCGACGGCCTTCACTTGAAGCGCTTGCCATGCTGGCTGACCTCTTTGACACAACCTGCGATGAACTTTTAGGCCGCGAGAAACAAAAGCAGACTGCTCCTCAGGCCATAGAATTGGCCACGTGGAGCAGCCTCGACTTTACCATTTCTGTTGATGGCCAGCCGCTGAGTGAAGATGAAATCATCCAGCTGATTACCTTTATACGCACAAAAAGAAAAGTACAGGAGGAACTGAGTTAATCTTTAGCTCACGGTTTAATTTTACCGTAGGTTCCTCCTCCTCCGGCTTTCAATTCCAGTTTTCCGGATCTCGCTTTTACGATAAGCGCCGCGGTTTTCGGCGGGACAACGCGAGCCAAATCTTCTTCTGCAGCCTCATGAAGAACAGCCATTTCTGTTCCGAAGGCTTTTTTTAGTTTGTCCAGCGTTTTCGGGCCTACACCCGGAACAAATTGCAGCGGGATCTGATGTACATATCGCGGACGCGGGACGCGAACTTCAAGCTGATCACTCAATTCACGCAATCTATCGCTGACTCCCTTGGTAAATCTGGCTTTTCCGCAATTCGCGCACGCTGTTTCCCCGCTTACAGCAGGCTCTCCGCACGCTTCGCAAGCCGTCTGATAATATTTCCCCAATAACGGGTCCAAGCCATAATTTGCGATAATTTTCCTGTCATCTTGTCCCTTTAATGCAAGAGCAAATTCAGTAAAATCAGCTGACTGCACATATAATTCATTATATTCTCTGCCGATTTTCCCCAACGAATGCGCATCAGAATTTGTTAAAAAAGGATACGGATTCAATTGCGATACGTGTGATGCCATGTCTGTATCACAGCTTAATCCAAGCTCCACCGCGTCTATCATAGATGGATCAAAAACCTCAGTTAAGCTTGATTTAACCCCTTTTCCATATAAGCTTTTATGCGGCGTAAAGATATGGGCGGGGATAAACAGGCCGCCCATATCCTGCACTTTTTTTTGCAGGTTTAAGCCCGTTTCATAAATCCGCTGCGAGCTTAAATGAATATTTTTCAGCCGGGCTGACAGCCAGTTTGAAAACTGTTTCATATCAGCCAGCGTCGGCATAAATACGAGCACATGGATCGGTCCGCTGCAGGCTTCATCATAAATCTCCAGCTCGCTCCCCAATAAAAGAGTCGTGCTGCGATAACGGATTCCTCCCCCGTCAAGCTCGCGATATTTTCCAGATGAAATGCCTTCCTCAAGCTCTAGAATGACTTCCGGAGAATGACAGTCGATAATGCCGAGGAGTTCAATTCCTTTATGTTCACTGGCTTCAACCAAAATTCTGTCCAGCGTTAATGTTTTGGCGCCTGTTATTTTGACAGCCCTTCCTGTAAAGGTCCGGCCGATATGAATGTGCAAATCCGCGTAAATCTTTTTCATTTTTGTGCTTGGAGCGCTTCTTTCAGCTGAAGATACTGAATCGCGTAGGCTGTTTTAGCATCATATACTTCACGCGATTCAACCAGCTTTAGCGCATCTTCAAGCGTCACCTCCATCACTTCAACAAACTCGTCCTCATCAAGCTCCCGTTTTTCTTCAAGCACAGAAAGCTCCTCAGCAAGAAAAACGTGAACGATTTCATCTGCAAATCCGGGTGATGTATAAAACGCAGTTATTTTTGTCAGTTTTTTTGCTGTATAACCGGTTTCCTCTTCAAGTTCCCGAAGTGCCGTATACTCCGGCTCCTCACCTTTTTCAAGCTTACCGGCCGGAATTTCAACGATCGTCCGCTCAAGCGGCTTACGGAATTGTTTGACCATGATGATTTTCCCTTCATCTGTGACGGCTAGTACCGCTACAGCTCCAGGGTGTTTCACAATTTCACGTTTACTGGCTTTGCCGTTTGGCAGCTCTACATCCTCGACATAAAGATCAATGACTTTACCCGAAAAAATCTGTTCTTTGGCAATTGTTTTTTCTTCTAATGATTTCATTTCTTCATCTCCCGTTCTGTCTCTATATGATGCCCCATACATTTTATCATACTAGAGCAAAAGGGGGCTTCTTCGTGAAAGTGCACCGCATGCCAAAAGGTGTTGTCTTAGTCGGAAAAGCATGGGAAATTCGAGCGAAGTTAAAAGAGTATGGACGCACATTTCAATATGTGAAAGATTGGATCTCAAAGCCATAAAAGTTGAAACTTTAGCTCCTTTATATTACGGTCAATACAAAGCCTAAAAAAGGAGTGTGCACATGAGAAAGCGCAAATTGGGTACATCTGATTTAGACATTAGCGAAGTCGGACTCGGCTGTATGTCTCTTGGAACTGAAAAAAACAAAGCATTGTCCATTCTGGATGAAGCGATCGAGCTTGGCATCAACTATTTGGACACAGCGGATTTGTATGACCGGGGACGCAATGAAGAAATTGTCGGTGATGCGATCCAAAACAGACGCCATGATATTATTCTGGCAACAAAAGCGGGAAACCGTTGGGATGACGGAAGCGAGGGCTGGTATTGGGACCCTTCAAAAGCTTACATAAAAGAGGCGGTAAAAAAGAGCCTTACACGTCTGAAAACAGATTATATCGACCTTTATCAGCTCCACGGCGGCACGATAGAGGACAACATTGATGAAACGATTGAAGCGTTTGAGGAATTAAAACAAGAAGGTGTCATCCGCTACTACGGCATTTCTTCCATCCGCCCGAATGTGATTAAAGAATATGTAAAAAAATCAAACATCGTCAGCATTATGATGCAATTCAGCCTGTTTGACAGACGCCCTGAGGAATGGCTCCCGCTTTTAGAGGAACATCAAATCAGCGTAGTCGCCAGAGGTCCTGTTGCCAAAGGGCTCTTAACTGAAAAACCGCTTGATCAAGCTTCAGAAAGTATGAAACAAAACGGGTACTTGTCCTATTCATTCGAGGAACTGACAAATGCCCGTAAGGCAATGGAGGAAGTGGCTCCCGATCTTTCCATGACAGAAAAGTCGCTGCAGTATCTGCTAGCACAGCCGGCTGTCGCTTCAGTGATTACAGGCGCCAGTAAGATTGAGCAGTTACGGGAAAATATTCAGGCAGCAAATGCACGGCGTTTAACCGAAGAGGAAATCAAAGCGCTCCAATCTCATACGAAACAAGACATTTACAAAGCTCATCGCTCATAGCAGAAAAACCAGCACCTGTACGGGTGCTGGTTTATTTATATTGATGCCAATCCATTTGGCTTTCATTTAGGAGTTCTTCAAAGCTCTTATTTTTTTCGATCTCTTTTTTCTTTCTAATCTGTTCTGCTTTTTCTCTTTTCTGCCTCTTTTCATCCTCTTCCTTCAATTGGCTCTTCATCTCCATAAGCTTTGCTTTGATATCGGATTGAAGGCCGTCTTTTAGCTGGTGTTTGTCAATGGATTTTTGTTTTTTCATGCAGACTTCCCCCATGTTTTGTTTTGAAGCCAGTTTATCACGGAGCATATAAACTGAACAAGCAGACTCTCTTCTGATCACTTTCTCAGCGTAGCAGTGTTTAGGTATAATGATCTTAAACACGAATTGCCTATATATTTCGTTGAAAGGTGCTGTGACTTTTGAAGAAAATCCTTTTGGCCATTGGCGCGCTCGTAACAGCTGTCATCGCAATCGGAATTGTTTTTTCACATATGATTCTATTCATCAAGAAAAAAACGGATGAAGACATTATCAAAAGAGAGACAGACAACGGACATGATGTGTTTGAATCATTTGAACAAATGGAGAAAACCGCTTTTGTGATACCCTCCGCTTACGGGTACGACATAAAAGGATACCATGTCGCACCGCATGACACACCAAATACCATCATCATCTGCCACGGGGTGACGATGAATGTACTGAATTCTCTTAAGTATATGCATTTATTTCTAGATCTCGGCTGGAATGTGCTCATTTATGACCATCGCCGGCATGGCCAAAGCGGCGGAAAGACGACCAGCTACGGGTTTTACGAAAAGGATGATCTCAATAAGGTTGTCAGCTTGCTCAAAAACAAAACAAATCATCGCGGATTGATCGGAATTCATGGTGAGTCGATGGGGGCCGTGACCGCCCTGCTTTATGCTGGTGCACACTGCAGCGATGGCGCTGATTTTTATATTGCCGATTGTCCGTTCGCATGTTTTGATGAACAGCTTGCCTATCGGCTGAGAGCGGAATACAGGCTCCCGTCTTGGCCCCTGCTTCCTATCGCCGACTTCTTTTTGAAGCTGAGGGGAGGCTATCGCGCACGTGAAGTATCTCCGCTTGCTGTCATTGATAAAATTGAAAAGCCGGTCCTCTTTATTCACAGTAAGGATGATGACTACATTCCTGTTTCTTCAACCGAGCGGCTTTATGAAAAGAAACGCGGTCCGAAAGCGCTGTACATTGCCGAGAACGGTGAACACGCCATGTCATATACCAAAAATCGGCATACGTACCGAAAAACAGTGCAGGAGTTTTTAGACAACATGAATGATTCAACAGAATAAAAAAGCGAAAGGCCTCTTCGGCTCTTTCGCTTTTTTATGTTACAGAACGTCGGTAATGCCATCCATATTTTCTCTGATCCATTCAATCGCAAGATCTATCGTTGTAAACTCCTGCGTCTCGAAGGTCATTTCATCCTGCAATAGCCAGACATCTTTCTTGATGGACTCTGCTCCTCCGATTGACCAGTGAAGCAAGGTATAGGGATGGTTTTGATTCAGGAAGGATACCCACGTTTTATTTTGTGCTGTGTTCTTCATTGCCTTCAGCTTTTGTTCCACGTTTCGCGTCTCCTACTTTACTAATATGCTCATTCTGGGGCTGAGCATTTCAGCCGGGCTTTTCAGCGCCAATGTTTTGGCTTTTTCATTGTAATCGATCGTCATTTGATCGTCAAAAAACACTTTTTGCGACGATTGGATATACAGCGGAATGCCGTTCGTTTCCAGCTGCTCGCACTGTCCCGTTAATTCTTCTGCCAGCCAGATTGTCGGGACACCGCTTACAGCGCAGCCGCATCCTTCTGCATCGTAACGAAGCTGGGCTTTTTTTCCCGGGTTGGCGTCAAACGCCTGCTGCAGTGCCTGTTTTGCTGCATCTGTCACATGTATGTTCATAAGGTGAAACCCCCGTTTTCATCATTTTCGCTATTGTAGCATACAACACTGCCATTCGCATTGTTTCT
This sequence comes from Bacillus sp. LM 4-2, assembly GCF_000978495.1. Lineage (NCBI taxonomy): Bacteria > Bacillati > Bacillota > Bacilli > Caryophanales > Bacillaceae > Bacillus > Bacillus sp. LM 4-2. Next base: position 2,307,606 of record NZ_CP011101.1, read on the forward strand.
GCCTTTTTTCCACCGCTTCGCATTTTCTTCTGCAGTCTTGATCCACTCATCTTTCCCTTGTATGTACTGATTGATGCTGTCAGGATGCTGGGCCGCCAGCCGTTTTTTGAGAACGGCGTATTCTTTCGCTATGTTTGGATGAGCTCTGAGATAATCTCTGAATAACAGATGCCTTTCAATAGCAGGGTTTCCCTGTTCGTACATATGGACATGATGAGTGCGTTTATTTCCGCCCTTTTGGAAATAACGCCTGCCCGCTATGCCGTTTTCACCTTTTGGTGTATAGCCGTTAGCCTTCATTTGTTCATCAAATTGGCTCACGGCTTCAATGCTTCTGACTTCAATTAACATATCAATGATTGGCTTCGCTGCCATGTTCGGTATTGATGTGCTTCCGATGTGATGAACAGCGATAATCTCCGGCCCGAACACAAGTTTCAGCCGTTCTTTTTCTTCATCGAAACATTCTGCCCATTTTTCGTTGTAGAGAATGACCTCAACTTTTCTTTTCGGATACAAATGAAAGACCGTCAGCAATAGACCCTGCGCTGCTTTGACGGTTTCTGCCTTTTGGAATCCGGCCTGTGTATAGAGTGACACAGCCGGGGTATTGTTCTCGGCTGTGACTACTTCGATTTTCTCAGCGTCTTCATTATGATCAATGACAAATTGCAGAAGCGCTCGTCCAATTCCTTTTCTGAAACCGTCAGGATGCACAACAAGCCTGCAAATGGTGAGATAATGCATGTTTTTCTCATATGAAATGACACCGATCAGCTTGCCGTTTTTCCGATATCCCGCAAACCGTTCATGGGATGCTTGAATATCCTTCACCTTCTCTTGTAAAGCGGGAATACCGTCAAAACCGATAATCTCTGTTTCCTTTATGTAGGCGGGGATCTGTATGGCTAAAATCTCACGCGCTATAGTGGCTTCCTTATGCTGGAGAAATTCAATCATTCGTGTTCTCCTGAAACAGCCGCTGTCTGTCGACTTTTGCGACGCGGACTGCATACGACTCGTACCAAAGGCTTTTTCCTTTTTCTTTTGCCGCTTGATGTTCAGTGTGATGCTTCCAATGGTTAATTGCGTCCATACTGTCCCAATAGGAAACTGTGATGCCCCTTCCATCCGCTTCACGTACGCTTTCCACGCCTAAAAATCCAGGCTGATCCGCCGCAAGTGATACCATCCACTCCGCTGTTTCTCCATATCCTGTGTCATTTTCGCTTTTGACAGAAGAAAAAATGACTGCATAGTAAGGAGGCTCAGGTGTTTTTGATAAAAAATCCATCATATTTCCCCCTCATATGTTTTTGACAAACAGTACCCTGTCTTGGCCCGGACCATCATAGTTTGCAAACACTGAGATGCCATTTACCGTCTTGGTACCCTTTTCAATATCAAACCCCAATTTTGTGTGATATGCGATTGATACCTTATTCACAGGTGAAGTGACGCACTTTACCCGGGTGCAGCCTCTTTGTTTTACTGTTTCGATAAATACATCATACAATTGTTTCCCAATTTGCATTTTTCTGAAATCCGGATGCACACCGGAAAAATGAATGTACGCCGTTTCAGGATCGGATTGCGATTGAAATCCGATTAAAAATCCCGTCATGCTGTTATGTTCGGATGTAATAAAGCTTGTGTCCTGAAAATGCTCAAAAAATAGTCTCGGCAATTTTTCTTTCAGCTGTCTGCCGCCCCACCATTCATTCAGTACAGACGTTACCATTTCATAATCTGAAGACGTGATTGTTCGAATATCCATTACGATTTGATCTCCCTCCGTCTGGCAAAACGAATGTCAGCTCTTTTTCTCACAATATAAAAATTATATTTTGCCTGGCTGGAATTGTAAATGCCTTCTTTCCTGTATCATACGTTTCCAGACTGCCGAGGGAACAATGTTTGATCATTTTAGCCTATTTCTCCCCCAAGCAGGAGGAGAGACTTTACAGTACAATATCAAGCACTTGATCAAGTTTCAGCTTATAAAGCTGATCCTCGTCTCCTTTTATCCATACTGCTTTTTCAAACTCTTCATACCGGCAGATTTTCCCGGTGCAGCGGACAATTTCACCGTCCTGAAAGCAGCTCACAGTGATACCCTGAGCGAACTCCATCGCGGCGCAAAGCGTTTGATTCATCTCTTCCAGCTTATCGGGATCAAGGATCGGCTTCTGCAGCTTTTGTTTAAGCCGCTTTCTCTCCAGCAGGCTTTGCTTATGTTCCGGCAGAAACATCCTGCTCCCTTCCCACAGCAGGTTGCCCCTTTTTAAATGGTCGTTCATTTATAATGCCCCCCTATTTTAGCCGCACGTTCAAATGCCTGGCCTGCCGCTGTCAGTGACGCCGCCCTGATGATTGCTGTATCGCCGAATCGATTTTTAATGCCATCCATCACATAGCCTAGGCTCATTTTCTTTGCATAATCCTGAAATAAATTGAGCTGCCATATGTCATCAGATGAGAGCTGAGACAGATTGACACCGAGGCGGCGGACGGGTTTCCCGTCCCAAAATGTAAGAAACAGCCGTCGTACAGCCTCATATACATCCTGCGTAGAATTAGTCGGCTCTGCCAGCTTCACTTGCCGGTTGAAGCCCGTCGGCCAATCAAAATCAGCACCCCGGCAGCTCACTGACACTGTCTGCCCCATGACCCCGGCGTTTCGGCTTCGCCTGCACACCTCTTCACTCAGCTCAAGCAATACGACCTTGATTTCTTTGTCAAAGTGTTCGTAGTCTCTCGGGAGAGTCATTCCATGGCCTATCGCCTTTTGCCCGTCCAGAGACGAAGTTGACACAGGGGAATAGTCGATTCCGTTTGCCGTCATCCACAGCACGTGGCCGTTAATGCCCCATTTCTTTTTTAAAAGATCGAGCGGAAAAGCCGCGAGCCCGCCGATCGTGCTGATGCCCATTCGATTTAAATGATGCTTCATGCGGCTCCCGACGCCAAACATGCTGCCCACCGGGAGCGGCCACATTTCGGTTTTCATATTTTCTTTCGTTAAGGTAAAAATACCGTTCTTATTCTTTTTGGCAAAATTGTCACACGCAATTTTGGCCAGCGCTTTGTTAGGGCCGATTCCGACCCGTGCATAAACGCCGATCTCCCGCATGATTCTGCCCTGAATGCTTTTCGCGATCTCCATCGGCGTCCCAAACAGCTTCTGGCTGCCTGTAATGTCCATGAACTGTTCATCGATAGAATACGGCTCCACAAGGTCTGTATACTCCTCTAGAATGGCCGTAATTTGCAGTGATACATCAATATACCGCTGCATACGCGGCCGGAGCACAACAGCCTCAGGACACTTTTCCTGCGCCTCCCACAGCCGTGAAGCATTCACCACACCCTTTTGTTTCGCCAGCGGGCAGGCAGCCAATACGACTCCGCCCCTTTTTTCAGGGTCACCCGAAACAATGACGGGCCTATTTTTCAAATGTGGATTTTCCGCTTTCTCTACAGATGCATAAAACGATTGCATGTCAACGAGAAAAATCACTTTTTCTTTCATCATACACACCTCTAAAAAGAACTTATGTTCGCTTTTCATTATATGCGAAAGTATGTTCGTTTTATACTGGTAAATGATTCTTGTCTGACAGAAAATATGATCCAAGGGTTTGAGAGAAGAAAAACATTTAGTAGAATAAAAGCGAAGCATAAGGATAGGAGAGTCATGATGGAGAAATTTGTCGAAAAAATGCTGGGACAGGCATTGCGGCAATACGGCAGAAACGTTGCTATAGATCCGTTAAGCCCGTATGAAAAACAAAGCCTGAAAGCGGCTCTACAAGAGAGACGGAATGAAGAACCAGATGAGGATTTGCATGCGCATATAGAAGATATCATTTATGACTATGTCACAAACCAAGGCCTGTTCTCTTAAACGCATGACTGTCAGTCTTTCAGCCGCTGATGCGGCTTCCCTTTGAAAACACCGCCTGAAACAAATAAACAGTCTCAGGCTTACAGAAAAAGCAGGATTTTCTCACGCTCCATAGATTCATATGGCCTGGCGTAAAATTCCCCCTCAGAACTCGCGCAAAACGGAATAAGCTGTCCATGATCACGCGTATACACTTTTTCGAAGAGATGTGCTCTCTTGTTCTGTCATGAGGCCCATGCCGGTTTTCAGCGTACATCTTGATCTCATAGCCGGTTTCACTGCCGATATGATCCACGTCCTGGCGGCTTAAACTCTTTTAATGTTTCAAACACACCCTCACTGAAATCGGACATCCCGTCATTTTCCTTCTTTCAAGATGTAAACTCCGTCAGCCACACGCATCCTCAACGCAAAGTATATTGCCATCCATACAATCAGGCATACTACATGTCAATAACGAAATATTTTGAACGATCTATTGGAGAAGGAAATTTTTTCATATATGATAGAGAAAGATCATACATACAGGAGAGAATATAATTCATGAAGAAATGGAAAGATATCCACCCGATCAGCTGGACAATTATAATCGGAACCATTTTCGGCAGAATGGCAACATCGATGAGCATTCCTTTTTTAGCGATTTATTTGACAGCCGTCCAAGGCGCATCAGCTTCCTATGCAGGGCTGGTCATCGCCGCGAGCTCATCAGTCGGCATCCTCGCAAGCTTTTACGGCGGATATATCTCAGATAAATTCGGCAGAAAAAACATGATGCTTGTATCAATTTTCGGATGGATGCTGGTATTTGCAGGCTTTGCGGCGGCATCTCATCTCTGGGTGTTTTTTGTAGTTAACGCATTAAACGGTCTTTGCAAATCACTGTTTGAGCCCGCTTCAAAGGCCTTGCTGTCTGATATGACAGAAGAAAAAACGAGACTGCTAGTTTTTAATTTACGCTATGCGGCTATTAATATCGGCGTTGTCTTCGGACCTGTGCTTGGCCTATATTTCGGCTCATCGCAATCGACTACGCCCTTTTTGGTGCCTGCAGTCATTTACGGACTATACGGAATTGTGCTTGCCCTCCAATTTAAAAAACATCCATCCTTATCAGCACCAGCCCAGTCCCGAAATATGAGCGTGCGGGAAGCGTTTATGGTCACGCAAAAGGATTATCTTTTTACCATTGCTTTGGTCGGCATTACGCTATGCACCTTCGGCTACTCACAATTCAGTTCCACATTCCCTCAGTATATGGCGCAGAACCCCTTGATCGACAATGGAACGAAGCTGTATGGGCTGATGCTGACATTAAACGCAATCGTTGTGTTGGCGACGCAATTTCCCATTGTCCATTTTGCAAAACGTTTTTCGCCGCTTTGTTCTCTTATGCTCGGTAATGTGATGGTTAGTATCAGCATGGCCATTTTTACCGTATCACACGGTGTTCCTTCAATTGTGATGATTGTCATCACATTTACAATCGGCGAAGTGCTTTTATTCTCTATGATGGATTTGTATGTAGACCAGATTGCAAAACCAGGATTAAAAGGCACTTATTTCGGGGCAATCGGTTTTTCACAGCTCGGAAACGTCATCGGCCCTTGGGTCGGGGGGATATGTATAGACCTGTTTGGCGCTGGCCGGCCGATTTATATTTTTTCTGTCCTGAGCGGCATTACCCTGCTCGGCCTGCCATTTTTAGCGTTCGCCTATCGGCAAATGAAAACAGAGACCACAAAACACCGTTCCCGTCTGGAAAAGCCGCTTTAAATAAAAAACGGAAGAGAATGAAACTCTCCCGCAAACATGAGGTGAAGAACATGAATATAGGTGATGTGATGTTTCAGCTGTTTGTATTTATTATATTTGCCGCTGTCGTCTTTGCGGCTGTTACAGGCTTCAAGTATGCGAAAAACCGAAAAGCGCAGCTGGATCGCATTGAGAAAAAGCTGAACAGCCTGTCCGAAGATCACGATTAACAGCTTGGGGCAACGAGCTCTACCTTAATCCGGTCCGGATCCTCACAATAGACTGCATAATGCCCGTCTCCTCCGGCAAAAGGATGCCTGTCTCGGTACAACACACGATAACCTTTTGCCGTCAATTTTTCAGTCATCTGATCGACTTGAAGCTTGGATTCAGCATGAAATGCGAGATGGTTCAGACCGACTCGGCATCTATGGTATTCCGGCTCTAGAAATGGCTCTTTCGCCTGCACAATCACTAGGTAAAAACGATCTTTCTTCCAGCTGATGCCTGAGCTCCATTTTTGATACTCTTTATAGCCAAGTTCTTTTAAGAACCAGCCCCAAAACCGCCTAGACGCCTCCAAATCAGAGACATACAGTTCAATATGATGCACAATTTCATACCCTCCTTACCAGCACTTCCTCGACCTTATGCCCGTCTCCCTTACGCAAAATGAGATCTGACCTGAATTTAGTCGGCAAAATATTTTCATATAAATTCGGCCGGTTGACACTCTCCCAAATCGAGGCTGCCATCTCGTCAGCCTCCTGATCAGACAAGTCTTTAAATTTATGAAAATATGAATCAGGATTTTGAAAAGCAGTTTCCCGAAGCAGGCGAAAACGCTCTAAATACCAAGTGAAAATCCGGCTTTCCTCCGCATCCACATAAATCGAAAAATCAAAGAAATCGGAAACAAAAATACGCGGGTTTTCCCGGTCATCCTCCAAGGTGGGCGACTGAAGAACATTAATGCCTTCAATAATCACAATATCCGCCTGTTCTACAACCTCGAACACACCTTCCTCGCGGTCATAGGTTAGATGGGAATACACCGGGGCCTTTACGCTGTCCTTTCCTGATTTTAAGTCATTCAAAAATTCGAGCAGCGCCTTTACATCATAGCTTTCAGGAAACCCTTTTCTAGACATCATATTTTTCTTTTTCAGCTCGGCAGTAGGAAATAAAAAACCATCTGTCGTGATAAGGCTCACTTTTGGACGGTCAGGCAAACGCGAAAGCAGCTTCTGCAAGATCCGCGCCGTCGTGCTTTTTCCGACTGCGACACTGCCGGCAATGCCGATAATAAACGGAATTTTGGCTGAATGTGGGTGCTTCAAAAAAACATTGACATGCTTATTGCGTTCAGCCGCAGACTTGACATGTAAATGAAGCAAGCGAACAAGCGGAATATAGATCGTCTCCACTTCTTCAACAGATAGATAATCATTCAATCCTTCCACAGCTTTTGCCTCTTCTTCAGATACAGCAATCGACAAATGCCCCCCAAAACCAGACCAAGACTCCCGATTGTGCTGTGTATATAAAGTATGTAGGTTAAGTTCTTTATTTTTCACTGTTTACACCTGACTCTCTGTAGGTTAAAACCCTTACAAAGATTGTAACGGAAAACCTTTTCACTGTCTGCTTATTTTTCATTTCGTTTTTTTAGCAAATCAGCACCGATTCGGTTATACGCAGCCATTTCATCTTTTGGAACCATGCTTCCTCCCGTTCCCCAGACGACATGTACGGCATGTTCCACCTTATATTTCTGAGCATAGCGCCTTCCCTCTTCTGTCGAAAAAAGCTGAACCGGCCCGAACATGCCGGCAAGAGCAGAGGGCTCTAAATATTTATCTTCAGATACAGCCAGCATATGAAGCAAAGTATAAAGCGTATTGTCCTCTACCGTATAACAGCCGCTCAGAAGCGGTTCAATCAGCTTGCCGACAAATCCTGACGGCCTCCCTACGGCAAGTCCGTCAGCAGCCGTCTGATTATCCAGGCCGATATCCTGGACGGAGATCTTCTCGTGAAGTCCTGAATAAAGCCCTAACAGCATACAAGGTGAATGAGTTGGTTCTGCGAAAAACACATGAACATGATCTCCGTATAAAAGCTTCAGCCCAAATGCTACACCGCCCGGTCCTCCGCCGACTCCGCACGGCAGATACACAAACAAGGGCGTCTCAAGACTTGGCTTTATATTCATACAGTCAAGCTGTGTTTTTAATCGGCTTGCGGCAACAGCATATCCTAAGAACAGCTGACGAGAATGTTCATCATCAATAAAATAACAGAATGGATCTTGTTCCGCCTGCCGTCTCCCCTCGTTCACCGCTTCGCTGTAATCTGTTTCGTACTCCATAACAGTGACTCCCTTTTGGCGGAGGAGATCCTTTTTCCACTGCTTAGCATCGGCGGACATATGCACTGTCACGCGAAAGCCGAGTGCCGCGCCGATGATGCCGATGCTTAAACCCAGGTTTCCTGTCGAACCGACAGCAATCGAATAGCGGGAGAAAAACCCGGCAAACCGCTCTTCCTGTAAGATGCGGTAATCATCGGTTTCCTGAAGCATCCCTTCTTGAAGCGCGAGATTTTCAGCATGCTTTAACACTTCATAAATCCCGCCCCTCGCTTTAATCGATCCTGAAATCGGAAGCTCATGGTCGCACTTTAAAAGCCATCTTCCGGGAAATGGCTGCTGATATGCCGCTTCCAGCTTTCCCTTCATATGCTGCACCTCAAAAAGCGGAGACTCGATGATTCCTTTAGCGCCTTTCGTCTCAGGAAACACCTCGGCAATGTAAGGTGCAAACCGCCGCATTCTTTTTTCCGCTTCCGCTATCTCGGTTGCCCACTCATCTGCACGGGGTATTGGCCCCTCTTTCTTGCCTGAATTTGCCCAGAATACAGGCTCTGCATCAATCAGTTTCTGAATAAACGGATCTTTAAGCAGAGCATGAAGGACTTCTGAATGAACTGACATTCAACAATCTCTCCCTTCCACTATCAAAAACTGCCTCGTGAGAAACAAGCCACTCCACCACAGGCAGTTCCATCATTATTTTTTCATGAGCGCGCGTCCTGCCAGCTTTTCTACAAGAGCTGGAAACAGCTGATACAGCTTAGTGCCGGCATTCATTAAACGCGGAAGATTGATCTCCCGCTTTTTCGTAAAAATTGCAGCTGTAATTTGAGCTGCCACGTCATCAGGATCAAGCATCCAGCGGCCGACATTTTTGGCGTAGTCCCCGCCTTTATCAGCAATGGAAAAAAAGTCCGTCTGAATCGGGCCCGGGTTGACTGTTGTCACATAAATGCCGGTTCCCGAAAGCTCCATCCGCAAAGCGTTTGAGTAACCTAACACGGCATGTTTGGTCGCGGAATAAAGGCTAGACTTCGGTGTTGCGATTTTCCCCGCTTGAGAGGCGATATTGATGATATGGCCCTTTTTTTGCTCAAGCATTTGCGGAAGCACCGCTTTTGTACAGGCGATCAGGCCGAAGACATTCACATCAAACATCGCTTTCATGTCATCCAATGTAGAGTCTAAAACCGTTTCAAATATACCGAAGCCCGCATTGTTAATCAGTACATCAACCGAGCCGATCTGATCGCGGACCCGGGCGATATCCTCTAGGCGGCCGACATCCAGAGGAAAAATCTCACACTGTCCGCTCCATTCCTCGGTTATTTTCCTTTTGATTTCTATCAAACGATCCTCGCGTCTAGCCGACAGCAGGACATGGGCTCCTTCAGCTGCGCATAAGTATGCGATTCTTTCACCAAGCCCTCCTGAAGCGCCGGTTATCCAAATCCTTTTTCCCGCTATATGTTTCACCCATTTCACCTCTTCATTGTTTTAAAGTATGCGGTATTTCCTTCCCAATATGACGTAATGGCTTCTTCAGCCTCTAACACATCAAGGTGACCTGCCGTTTCTGACATCGTTAAAAACAATTCCTTTTCATATACAGCAGGAAAAAGCTGCTGACAGACCTGAAAAGCGGTCATCGGCTTTTCATCCAGCATGCGACGAACATCCTCCGTCCTGTTCCTCTGCTTGTCAAAACGCTTCTCAATCAGCGCTTGTACACTGGTGATAGGCTCGCCGTGACCAGGAAATACGATTGTTGGATCAAGTTGAGACAGCCTTCGCAATGACCGCTGATAATCCACTAAAGGCTTTGACCTAACGTCTCCCGCTTTCGGCGCTTCCAAAATCGGATTAGACGAGCTGTTTGCCAGCAGTAGATCGCCGCCAAGCATCCTTCCGCTTTTTTCATGGAACAGAACGATATGCGATTCAGCATGTCCAGGCATCTCCAACACAGACCAGCCCTCAAGCCCATCTATGCCCATACCTTCTCTGATTGATTTTGTCAGAGATCTCGTACAGGAAAATGCGTACGCTGATCGAATCAGCTTTTCCGCCTTCCCCGTATCAAATGGAACGCCTAATTCAGGCAGCAGCTTTTGAAAAAAACGTTTTTGCCAATCCATAAAGGCTTGATTTCGGCTGATATAAGGTTCGTTGAATGTATGCCCAATCACTTCGATTTCATCTGAAAAGACATCAAGCAAGCCTGCATGATCAGCATGATGGTGAGTCAGTACAACCTGCTCGATATCTGACATTTTCACATTTACAGCGGCAAGCTGCTCTTGTAGGGCTCTGGCAGCCTCTTTTGTATTCGGCCCGGCATCGATAAGTGTCAGTGCTTCACCTTTTACGAGGTAAACGATAACATCGCCGACAGCAAACGGCGTCGGGACGCGGATCGCAATTACATCTTCAGTTGTCATCCTTTCGCTCCTTGTCTTCATTCATTATTCATATTTTAGCTTTTTCTCGGTCTTGTGTCATTATTGCAGAATGAGAACAAACCTTTTTGAAAAAGCTATTGACATTAGCTTGTCCGCCATTGCATAATGAACAACAAACTAAAACGAGAACCATTGGAACGCTATGACGAGGAATAGTATACAAGGCAATGGCCTAAGAGAGCGATACCCCCGGCTGAAAGGTGTTGCGGCCCGCTTGTTTGTAGAACCTGCCCTCAAGTCGCGGTTAGGAAAACCTAAACGTTTCCCGCGTTACGGGATTTGAGCTGAGCACAATTTGTGCTAATGAGGGTGGTACCGCGAACCTTTTCGTCCTTTACGTGATGAAAAGGTTTTTTTGTTGTTCTGATAGAAGGAGGATATCAATGAAAAAGATAGGATTTGTCGGCGCCGGGTCAATGGCAGAAGCAATGATCAACGGCATTTTGCAAAGCGGCATCACAAAACCAGAACATATCTATATTACAAATCGCTCAAATGACGAGCGTCTGATTGAATTAAAGGAAACGTACGGCGTGCGTCCATGCAGAGATAAAAATGAGTTTTTCACTCACACCAATATCATTATCCTCGCTTTCAAACCGAAAGACGCGGCGGAAAGCATCGACAGCATCCGGCCGTATATCAAGGACCAGCTTGTCATTTCAGTACTTGCAGGCCTTACCATCGAAACCATTCAGCATTATTTTGGCAGAAAGCTCGCAGTCATTCGCGTCATGCCTAATACATCAGCGGCAATCAGAAAATCAGCAACCGGATTTTCCGTAAGCACGGAAGCAAGCAAGAATGATATTATTGCCGCAAAAGCTCTATTGGAAACAATCGGTGATGCAACACTGGTTGAGGAGCGGCATCTTGACGCTGTCACTGCAATCGCAGGCAGCGGCCCGGCCTATGTGTATCGTTATATTGAGGCGATGGAAAAAGCGGCACAAAAAGTAGGATTAGATAAAGAAACGGCAAAAGCACTCATTTTGCAGACAATGGCAGGGGCAACAGATATGCTCCTTCAAAGCGGCAAACAGCCGGAAAAGCTGCGTAAAGAAATCACCAGTCCTGGGGGCACTACAGAGGCAGGTCTTCGCGCTTTACAGGACTCCCGCTTTGAAGAAGCAATTATTCACTGTATTGAAGAAACAGCTAAACGGAGCGCAGAAATCAAAGAACAGTTTGCCGGCGCCGCCTTAGAGAGACATTCTTAGATGTAAGACAAAAACAGAAGGCACAGTGCCTTCTGTTTTTTATTTTTCCCGCAGCAGCTGGCCGGCAGATTCTGATTGCTTTAATAGCGCGGAGATCGTAAATGAAAGCAAATCGGGAAGCACTTCAAAGGAATAAGGCATATACAATCTTTCCGTCCATTTATGCGGGTCTTTACCAGCCGGACCGACATTTAAAACCGGGACATATAAAGCCTGATTTTTACCGCTTGGCAATGAATATCCTCTGTTAAAGAGCGGCATATTGCTTGTGTATGCATCAACCTCCTGCTTTTCCAGCTGAAGATAACTCAAGTCGGAAAGTCCGGGGAAGTACTGAACCTCCTGTAATGCAATGCCGTATCGCTCAGCCGCATAATGCTTTAACTGTTCTGCTGTATTTCTGATCAATTGATCATCCTTTGAAGAAACAGCTGGATAAAGCGGCGGACTATAAAACAGAACGATGAGCGGCGCATCCTCCTTACAAAGTGAAGCAAGCTCAGAAACAATTTTCGTCGAAAAATCCCTATCTCCAAGCTCGCCCCTGTTAGCAAAGGCATAATTTAGAGCCCGCTCTGTTTCCGAGATCCCCGCACGCTTTTTTGCACGCGAGACCAGCTCATCAAATGTCAAAACAGTGACGTCCCGCTCAATCGGCTGAAATGGCTCAAATTGTTGAAAATCCTGTGTTTTCTTCCGAACGTTCGACATGATTTCCTCCGCCGCCTGTTCTGCTGTTTTAAGCAGCATCTGATGCAGCTCACTAGCTGAGCGTTTCATTGACAGCACATTAAATAATGTGACGGCTGTATGCGGTGTCTGGACTGAATATGCCTCTTTCAAGTCCTTTTGCATTAAGTTTACCGGCGGCGGAGTGACCTCGCCATCAACCTTTTCGCAATAATCAGCATTCAGTTCAAGCAAACGGTTAATCTCAGATACCATTAAATTTGCGTTTAGGCCTGAAAACGGCTCTCCAACATGTGTCTCAATCCCCTTGCAGAAAAAACCCGCAAGCACCTTGCCAATGCTTCCTGTATAAAAATATTGCTGCTGATCGCCGGGAAATTTTTCAAACATCGGTTCGGCATTCAGGCAAGCGGTTAATGTGATATCATGCTTTTTCTCCATCTCCTTCAATGCAGGAACCGCTTCAATCATGCCTCTTGAATTCACTTCCTCGTCCGGAACCGTTATCAACAGCAGATTGCCCTCAAAATGCCCGTTCATTGCCCTCTCCAGCATCGACAGTTGAATACAAAGCCCCGCTTTCATATCCATCGTCCCTCTTCCGAACAGCCAGTCTCCGCTTTCGGCATCTCTTCTCACACGTTCCGGGAGCAGCTCTTTTTTCTCTAAAAAGGAGCTCAAAAGCTCAGCAGGCTTGCAAGCCATATGTTTAAATTCGCCGTAATCTTCTATGTCAACGACATCAAAATGACTCAGCAGAAGCACTGTCTTTTTGACATTCTTCTTTTTGACTAGAGCCGTAAGAAAAGATCTGCCATCGTCCATCGGATGAAGTGTTACATCATCAGGGTGCTTTTGAAAATAGGGCTTGTCCTTCAAAATAAAATAAAGATACTCTGCAAGCGCTACCTCGCCCTTTGAACCGGTGATGCTTTCGTATTGCACAAGAGAAGTTAAAAGTGCCAGCAATTCGTCCTTCGTCTGCCAATTCATTGATTCCGCCCCTCCTATGAATAAAAATGCTTCTATACTGAAAAATAAACTGATTTCTCGTCTATTATACAGAAATGTTTGACAAAAGCGGTTCATTTGAGCAGTTTATATGACGGGAAAGAAATGACTTGATATAATCAATCTCTAAAAACCTTACGGGAGGCGAAAGAAATGGCCAGAAAATTATTTACACCTATTACAATTAAAGATATGACGTTAAAAAACCGCATTGTCATGTCGCCAATGTGCATGTATTCTTCTCATGAAAAGGACGGAAAATTAACACCGTTCCACATGGCACATTACATATCGCGCGCAATCGGCCAGGTCGGACTGATTATTGTAGAGGCGTCAGCGGTTAACCCTCAAGGACGAATCACTGACCAAGACTTAGGCATTTGGAGCGACGAGCATATTGAAGGCTTTGCAAAACTGACTGAGCAGGTCAAAGAACAAGGTTCAAAAATCGGCATTCAGCTTGCCCATGCCGGACGTAAAGCTGAGCTTGAAGGAGATATCTTCGCTCCATCGGCGATTGCGTTTGACGAACAATCAGCAACACCTGTAGAAATGTCAGCAGAAAAAGTAAAAGAAACGGTCCAGGAGTTCAAGCAAGCGGCTGCCCGCGCAAAAGAAGCCGGCTTTGATGTGATTGAAATTCATGCGGCGCACGGATATTTAATTCATGAATTTTTGTCTCCGCTTTCCAACCATCGAACAGATGAATATGGCGGCTCACCTGAAAACCGCTATCGTTTCTTGAGAGAGATCATTGATGAAGTCAAACAAGTATGGGACGGTCCTTTATTTGTCCGTGTATCTGCTTCTGACTACACTGATAAAGGCTTAGACATTGCCGATCACATCGGTTTTGCAAAATGGATGAAGGAGCAGGGTGTTGACTTAATTGACTGCAGCTCAGGCGCCCTTGTTCACGCAGACATTAACGTATTCCCTGGCTATCAGGTCAGCTTCGCTGAGAAAATCCGTGAACAGGCGGACATGGCTACTGGTGCCGTCGGCATGATTACAGACGGTTCAATGGCTGAAGAAATTCTGCAAAACGGACGTGCCGACCTCATCTTTATCGGCAGAGAGCTTTTGCGGGATCCATTTTTTGCAAGAACTGCTGCGAAACAGCTCAATACAGAGATTCCGGCCCCTGTTCAATACGAAAGAGGCTGGTAATGCCCATAAGAGATATCCTGTAGAGGATATCTCTTTTTTTATTTTTAGAGAAACGATCGGCTAAGGTTCTCCGTCTCCCTAGTAGAACCAATTAGAGGAGATGACTCCAATGAAATCAGCTTGGATGGAAAAGACATATACAATTGACGGATGTGCGTTTCATACACAGCACCGGAAAGGATCAAGCGGTGTAACGATTGTCTTTGAGGCCGGCTATGGTACTTCTTCTGAGACGTGGAAACCATTAATGGCGGACATTGATGATGAATTTGGCATTTTCACATATGATCGGGCAGGCATAGGAAAAAGCGGGCAAAGCAGAGCTAAACGAACAGCTGATCAACAAGTGAAAGAATTGGAGAGTTTGCTTAAAGCAGCTGATGTAAAACCTCCTTATTTGGCTGTTTCACACTCATACGGAGCTGTCATCACCGGTTTATGGGCCTGCAAAAACAAGCATGATATTATCGGCATGGTCCTTCTTGACCCAGCTTTAGGCGATTGCGCCAGCTTTACCTTTATACCCGAAGAAATGCACAAATCACATACGAGAAAGATGATGCTTGAGGGCACACATGCAGAGTTTTCAAAAAGTCTGCAGGAGCTCAAAAAGCGGCAAGTCCACTTAGGAAACATGCCTCTTCTTGTGTTGTCATCAGGAGAACGGACTGAGAAATTCGCTGCTGAACAGGAGTGGCAAAACTTGCACAGCAGCATATTGTCTCTATCTAACCAAAGCGGCTGGATTCAAGCTAAAAACAGCTCCCACAACATCCATCATGATGAACCTCATATCGTTCACTTGGCTATTTATGACGTATGGTGCGCAGCGTGCCAGCAGGCCGCTCCTCTTTACCAGGCAGTCAATTAACGTAAAAAAAGACCGGGCCGTAAGGGATTCCCGGTCTTTTATATTATTTTGTTTCACGGTGAAGGGTATATTTCTTTAAACGCGGTGAATATTTTTTCAGCTCCAAACGGTCTGGATTGGTGCGTTTATTTTTTGTTGTGATGTAATTTCGGTCTCCCGTTTCAGTGCAAAGCTAAAGTAACATTTACTCTCATAATTAACATCTCCTTATAAAACGTAATGATTACGTTTTATTATACAACGTCATCACAAATTGTCAAATAAGAGCTCCGCCTTCAGCCTCGCGGGACGTTTACCTCTAAGAAATCATATGCCGCCACGCTATTGGGGAAAACGTCAACCGCTTCTTTTTGAAGCTCCAAAGAAGCATCTCCCTGATATCTTGCGCTGATATGGGTTAAAATGAGCTGCTTCGCTCTTGCTTCTTTCGCTGTTACAGCCGCTTGTTCCGTTGTACTGTGATAATAATCATAAGCAAGTTTACGGTCTTCCTTAGCAAAGGTTGCTTCATGAACAAGCACATCACAATCCCTCGCAAGCTCTTTTAGTTTGTCACTTACTCTCGTATCACCGGAGAACACAACAGATCTTCCCTTTTTAGGAGGCTCCAGAAAATCATTCCCATTGATGATTCGTCCGTCTTCAAGCGTTACCGTTTCGCCTTTTTTGATTTTCTGATATACAGGTCCGGGCGGGATGTTCATTTCTTTTAATACGTCAGCCTTCAAGGAACCCGGTACGTCTTTTTCCTGCACACGGTACCCGAAGGCTTCCACTCCATGAATAACAGATACCGCTGTGACAATAAACTGATCGTCCTCAAACACGATTCCTTCTTCAATTTCCTGGATCGCAAGCGGATATGTCAAATGGGTTTTCGTGACGGCAAGGCTTGTTTCAATAAACGCCTTGATCCCTTTAGGTCCGTACACTGTCAGCTCGTCCTCTCCGCCTTGAAAGGAACGGCTCCCCAGAAGCCCCGGAAGTCCGTATACATGATCGCCGTGCATGTGTGTAATAAAGATTTTCTCTATTTTACGAGGTTTAATCGTTGTATGTAAAATTTGATGCTGTGTGGCTTCCCCGCAGTCAAAAAGCCATACCGAACGCCTTTCTTCAAGCAATTTTAATGCCACCGACGTTACATTTCTCGCCTTGGCGGGGATGCCGGCTCCCGTCCCTAAAAAAAGTAATTCCACGTTTCCTTCCTCCTACTAGAACCAGATACCTACAAGAATACAGGATCAAGCGGAAAATGTGAATCTTGCCTCTGAAAAGAACAATCCTTTCGTGCTAGAAACATTTTTTCAGCATTCTGCTTAAAAAAGGGCTTAAATGTTTGCTTTCGTTGAATTTTAGATTTAAAATGAAGGAAATATACGGGGTGTACTAAAATAAAGCTTCGAATAAAGTGAGGTACTTTTAGTGAAAACAAACCAACAACCAAAAGCAGTAATTGTCATATTCGGTGCAACTGGAGATTTAGCAAAACGAAAATTGTATCCGTCTATTCACCGTTTATATCAAAACGGACAAATCGGAGAAGAGTTTGCAGTGGTAGGAGTTGGAAGAAGACCTTGGTCTAATGAGGATCTTCGCCAAACTGTTAAAACATCCATTTCCTCATCTGCAGATAAGCATATAGATGATTTCACGTCTCATTTTTACTATCACCCGTTTGACGTGACAAACCCTGGTTCTTATCAAGAGCTAAACGTATTGCTTAACCAGCTGGAAGATACATATCAAATTCCTAACAACAGAATGTTCTACTTGGCAATGGCTCCTGAATTCTTCGGAACGATTGCAAAAACATTAAAATCAGAGGGTGTAACAGCTACAACCGGCTGGTCCCGCCTTGTCATCGAAAAACCGTTCGGCCATGATCTGCCAAGCGCACAGGCATTGAATAAAGAAATCCGCGAAGCATTTACGGAAGATCAAATTTACAGAATCGACCATTATCTAGGCAAACAAATGGTTCAGAACATTGAAGTGATTCGATTTGCCAATGCGATTTTCGAACCGCTTTGGACAAACCGCTACATTTCAAACATTCAAATCACATCTAGCGAATCACTAGGCGTTGAAGACCGCGCAAGATATTACGAAAAATCAGGCGCCCTTCGCGACATGGTGCAAAACCATATTATGCAGATGGTTGCCCTTCTTGCAATGGAGCCGCCTATCAAATTGAACACAGAAGAAATCCGCAGCGAAAAAGTGAAGGTGCTGAGAGCACTGCGTCCTATTGCAAAAGACGAAGTGGATGAATACTTTGTGCGCGGACAATATCAAGCTGGTGAAATTGACGGTGTACCGGTTCCTGCTTATACAGATGAAGATAATGTCGCTCCTGACTCCAATACAGAAACCTTTGTTGCCGGCAAGCTCCTGATCGACAACTTCAGATGGGCTGGTGTTCCATTCTACATCAGAACCGGAAAACGAATGAAAGAAAAGTCCACAAAAATTGTCGTTCAATTTAAGGACATTCCGATGAACCTGTACTACGGTAATGAAAACAACATGAATCCGAACTTGCTTGTCATTCATATTCAGCCTGACGAAGGCATTACGCTTTACTTAAATGCTAAAAAGCTTGGCGGAGCAGCACACGCACAGCCAATCAAACTCGATTATTGCAGCAATTGCAATGACGAGTTGAACACCCCTGAAGCATATGAAAAACTAATTCACGACTGTCTTCTTGGCGATGCAACAAACTTTGCACACTGGGATGAAGTTGCCCTTTCTTGGAGCTTTGTCGACTCTATTTCTGAAACATGGGCAGCAAACAAAACCTTATCTCCTAACTACGAATCAGGCTCAATGGGACCGAAAGTATCTGATGATCTTTTGGCGAAAGACGGCTTACACTGGTGGAATATATAATAAGAAGAAAAAAGCCGAAAATGTTTACAAGCATTTTCGGCTTTTTTGCAGCTGTCACAGAGGTATAGCACTCTCATTAATAACAAAACCCCCGAAGCTCTATAGCTTTGGGGGTTTCTATTGATTACTTCATCCATTCAGTATGGAAGATGCCTTCTTTGTCAGTACGCTCATAAGTATGAGCGCCAAAGTAGTCGCGCTGTGCTTGGATTAAGTTTGCAGGCAGTACGGCTGTGCGGTAGCTGTCATAGTAGGCTAATGCGCTTGAGAATGATGGCACCGGCACACCTTGGGCAACTGCAAGTGAAATCACTTGGCGTAGCGCTCCTTGATAGCTTTCTACAATATTCTTGAAATAGCTGTCAAGAAGCAGGTTGTCAAGCTCAGGCTCGCGATCGTAAGCTTCTTTGATCTTCTGAAGGAATGCCGCGCGAATGATGCAACCACCGCGGAAGATCATAGCGATTTCACCATATTTCAGATCCCAGTTGTATTCTTCAGAAGCAGCTTTCATTTGGGCAAATCCTTGCGCGTATGAACAGATTTTACTCATGAACAACGCTTTTCTGACCGCTTCAATCAGCTCTTCTTTATTTTCTGTAACAGGCTTCACTTCTGGTCCTGAAAGAAGTCCGCTCGCTTTTACACGCTCTTCCTTCATAGCTGAGATAAAGCGTGCGAATACAGATTCAGTAATAATCGGAAGCGGAACGCCTAAGTCAAGTGCGCTTTGGCTTGTCCATTTTCCTGTTCCTTTTTGGCCTGCTTTATCAAGAATCACATCAACAAGCGGTTTGCCTGTCTCTTCGTCTTTTTTTGTGAAGATGTCAGCCGTAATCTCAATCAGGTAGCTATCAAGCTCACCTTTATTCCATTCAGCGAAAACTTCATGAAGCTCATCAGCAGAAAGGCCCAGCACCTGTTTCAGAATGAAATATGATTCAGAGATCAGCTGCATATCTCCGTATTCAATTCCGTTGTGCACCATTTTTACGTAATGGCCGGCGCCGTCCGGACCGATATATGTCGTACAAGGTTCTCCGTCAACTTTTGCAGAAATGGCTTCAAGAATCGGTTTTACAAGCTCATGTGCTTCTTTTTGTCCGCCAGGCATGATAGAAGGTCCTTTAAGCGCCCCTTCTTCTCCGCCGGAAACGCCTGTTCCGATAAAATGAATGCCGCTTTCAGCGAGTTCTTTGTTACGGCGCTGTGTATCTTTATAGTATGTATTACCGCCGTCAATTAAAATATCATCCTTCTCTAGATGAGGAAGAAGAGATTGAATTGTCGCATCTGTTGCAGTTCCCGCTTTAACCATTAATAAGATTTTGCGCGGTGTTTCCAAGGATTGGACAAATTCTTCAATGCTGTAAGTGCCAACAACATTTTTTCCTTTTGCCTCCTGTAAAAACTCCTCAGTTTTACTGCTTGATCTGTTGTAAACAGAAACAGAAAATCCCCGGCTTTCGATATTTAAAGCCAGATTTTTACCCATGACCGCAAGTCCGATAACGCCGATTTGTTGTTTTGACATATTCTAACGTCCCTTCTGCAAACGTTTAATCATTTTAAAATTTAAATTAAAATAAAATGATATTTATAATAAAGAAATTACCATACATTCACCCTTTTTTTCAAGCGATTCAGCTTTTCTTTTCATCTTGAAAAAAATCTTTATTAAAGCTTGTTCCCTTTGTTTTGCTCTCCTCTTTTTTTAACGTTGCCCCTTTTCTGATCAGTTTGGTACCGTACTTTTTATTCAACTTTTCCATCATCTGCTGAATGGGCTCATCCTTCGCATCTTCATTAAAGCTGAACAAATCGAGCTGTTTATAGGCCTGCTCTTTTTCTACTAAATCCGTTCCGGTAATGCCAAGCAGCCTGACAGGATTTTTATTCCAATGTTTAAAAAAGAGGTGCTCCGCTTCTTTCAAAATGTCATTTTTTTGATCAATCGGGTTTCTCAGCGTAGTGCTTCTTGTGATGGTTTTCCAATCCGCATATCTAATCATAATAAAAAGCTTCGAAGCCATGACTTCCTTGCGCTGTAAACGGTCACTCACAGAAGCGGCAAGCTTTCTAAAGACGCCTAACAGCTCTTCTTCATCACTGGAATCATGGGAAAGTGTCGATGAGTTGCCGACGCTTTTAAATTCGTAAATGCGCTCCGGGTCAACCGGCGCATGGTGAATGCCATTTGCTTTATTTTTAAGGCGCGGACCGTTGATGCCAAGCAGGCGCTTCAGCGAGTGTTCATCAGCTGCAGCTAGCTCTCCGATTGTATGGATGCCGAGTCCCTTCAGTTTTTCCGCTGTCTTTTTGCCGACTCCGTGCATCTCTCCAACAGGAAGCGGCCACAGGATATCAGGCACTTGCCTCTTTCTTAAGATCGTAATTCCAAGCGGTTTTTTCATATCAGACGCCATCTTAGCGAGAAATTTATTCGGCGCAATCCCTATGCTTGACGGGAGCAGCAGCTCTTTTTGCAGCCTGCTTTGGATTTCTTTTGCCGTCTCTAGAGCGCGGCTGCTGTATGGTGTATCGGTCATGTCCATATAGCCTTCGTCGATGGAGACAGGCTCCACCAGGTCAGTATATTCACGAAGAATGGTAAACATCGCTCGTGAAGAGTTTCTATAGCGGTCAAAGTTCGGCGGAAGAACGATGAGCTCAGGACAATGGCGCTTCGCTTGCCAAACCGGCATCGTTGTTTTGACGCCGCGCGCTCTTGCTTCGTAGCTGCATGTTACCACAATGCCCTTTCGCTCCTTTACGTTTCCGGCAACTGCGACCGGCTTTCCCCGGAGAGCCGGATCATATGCCATTTCAACCGACGCATAAAAGCTATTCATATCAATATGGAAAATAATTCGGCTCTTTCCCGGCATAAACAAATCTCCTTTTCGGTCATTAGACAACAGCTTGTACATATAGTAAAATGAAGCTATTGAATGGATGTGATGACAATGTTTGTGGAATCGATAAATGACGTTTTATTCTTAGTCGATTTTTTCACAATTATTCTTCCTGCTCTAACGGCAATCGGGATTGCATTTCTCTTACGGGAGTGCCGTGCGGGCGAGCAATGGAAATCAAAACGAACAGATGAACATCAGACGGTCTTTCACATTAACCGAACAGACTTTCTTATTATTATATATCATCGCATTACAACTTGGATACGTAAAGTCTTCCGCATGAATTCGCCTGTGAACGATGAGGAAGACGCCGGTTCTCTTCTTTTATAAACCGCATTTATAAAAAGGAGGAGAACAAAATTGTTAAAAACATATCAAAAACTTTTGGCTATGGGTATCTTTTTGATCGTATTATGCTCGGGCAATGCTGCATTTGCAGCGACTAATCAGGTGGGAGGCCTCAGCAACGTAGGTTTTTTCCACGATTATTTAATCGAACCGTTTTCCGCTCTGCTTAAGGGTGTTGCCGGGCTGTTTCACGGAGAATACGGACTCTCTATTATCCTCGTAACCATTATTGTGCGTATAGTTGTATTGCCTTTGTTTGTCAATCAGTTCAAAAAACAGCGCATCTTCCAAGAGAAAATGGCCGTTATTAAACCTCAGGTTGACAGTATCCAGGTTAAGTTGAAAAAGACGAAGGACCCGGAAAAGCAAAAAGAGCTGCAAATGGAAATGATGAAGCTGTATCAGGAGCATAATATCAACCCGCTTGCGATGGGCTGTCTTCCAATGCTGATTCAGTCTCCGATTATGATTGGGCTTTATTACGCGATTCGCTCAACACCTGAAATTGCGTCACACTCGTTTCTATGGTTCAGTTTAGGGCAATCTGATATTCTCATGTCCCTTAGTGCAGGGATTATGTATTTTGTCCAAGCCTATATCGCTCAAAAACTGAGCGCGAAATATTCCGCTGTCCCGCAAAACCCTGCAGCGCAGCAATCCGCAAAATTGATGGTGTTCATCTTCCCTGTGATGATGACGATTTTCTCGCTTAATGTGCCGGCAGCCCTTCCGCTGTACTGGTTTACAAGCGGACTGTTTTTGACAGTGCAAAACATCGTCCTTCAGATGACGCATCATAAAAGTAAAAAAACAGCCGCTCTTACTGAGTCGGTGAAATAAAAAAGCAACCCCGTGCGAAAAGCCGGGGTTGTTTTTTGTTACTTGCAAAGCATACCGCGCCAAACAGTCTTGTTTATCATGGCTGAAGCAGAAATGGCCATCCTAAAAAATAGCCGTATCGTTTAAAAAGAAGGAAATCGGGAATACCTTTACTCACCTCCAACCGAAAGGAGCATATACGTTGACGGAACGCTTTCAGCAAAAAAATATTTCTGTACCTGATGGAATCTGGATCATGAGACAAACCTGGAATGATGTCTTATTTGCTCACTGGCCTGTTGATGTTTCTATCCTTCGCGCTTTGGTACCGTCCGTTTTAGAATTAGATACATATAACGGGCAAGCTTGGATCAGCATGCTTCCCTTTATGCTCACGAACCTGAGGGCGCGTTATCTTCCTGTCATTCCCGGTGCGCGTGCATTTCCTGAGCTTAACCTCCGCACCTATGTCACGTATAAAGGCAAGCCCGGCATTTATTTTTTTAGCTTAGATGCCGATCATCGTCTGGCGGTCCTTGGCGCTCGCACATTCTTTCATCTGCCTTATTTTTACGCGGATATGAAGTCCGAAAAAAACGGTGATGCCATTGACTATGTCAGCAAGCGGAAAAATGACAAAGAAGCAGCATTCCACGCCGCATACCGGCCCATTTCAGCGCCTTTTACAGCAGAAAAGGATTCGCTCGATTACTGGCTGACAGAACGGTATAGACTCTATACTACCAATCAAAACAAACTCTATTACGAAGACATCCATCATCATCCATGGCTGCTGCAAAACGCCGAAGCGGAAATTTCAGTCAATACGGTGACTGATGCTCACGGCATTACATTGCCAGAGTCAGACCCCTTGCTTCATTATGCTAAAAAACAGGATGTGTTATTTTGGCCGCTTAGGAAATGGAGCTAAAAAAACCTGATGCGGGAAATCGCACTCGGGTTTTCTTTTTTTATTTTGCCGCCTCTTCAATAATGGCAACAACCATTTCTGCCGTTTTAACGAGCTCTTCGATCGGCATTTTTTCATTTTTTGTATGGATTTGCTCATAACCGACAGCAAGATTGACCGTCGGGATGCCATGACCAGCGATTACGTTCGCGTCGCTTCCGCCGCCGCTCGTTTGCAGCTCGCTTGGACGTCCGATTTTAGCAGCCGCTTTTTTCGCGATTTCAACAACTTGGTCGCCGTCTTGATATTTAAAGCCCGGATACATAACCTCAATTTCGACTTCTGCGCGTCCGCCCATATCAGCAGCTGCCTCTTCAAAAGCAGCTTTCATTTTTTGAACCTGAGCTTCCATTTTCTCAGGAACTAAAGAGCGCGCTTCAGCAAGAATATGAACTTCGTCGCACACAATGTTTGTTTGTGTGCCGCCTTCAAACCGGCCGATATTAGCTGTTGTTTCTTCATCGATACGGCCCAATGGCATTTTTGAAATGGCTTTGCTAGCGATTGTAATCGCTGAAATGCCTTTTTCAGGTTCAACCCCGGCGTGAGCGGTTTTCCCGAAAATTGCCGCTCTTACCTTCGCCTGTGTCGGCGCGGCCACAATGATATTTCCGACTTTTCCGTCTGAATCAAGAGCATAGCCGTAGGATGCAGTGATCATAGAACGGTCAAGCGCCTTCGCTCCGATCAGACCCGATTCTTCCCCTACTGTGATGATGAATTCAATCGTGCCGTGTTCAATGTTTTCTTCTTTCAGCACCTTAATCGCCTCAAACATTGCAGCCAATCCCGCTTTATCATCAGCGCCTAAAATCGTCGTGCCGTCAGTTTTGACGTAACCGTTCTCTACAACTGGTTTTACGCCGTTTCCGGGTACAACTGTGTCCATATGAGATGTAAAATAGATCGTATCTGTTTGTTTTGTCCCTTTTAGCGTGCAAATCAGGTTACCGGCTCCGTGGCCCGTGATATCCATTGTATCGTCTTCTTTAACGTCCACACCTAAATCAGAAAATTTTCGTTTCAGCACTTTGCAGATTTCAGCTTCGTGCTTTGTTTCTGAGTCAATTTGGACAAGCTCTAAAAATTCTTCCAGCAGGCGTTTTTCATTCACCATTTGTAAGTCCCTCCATATTAAAGCGGTATGTTACCGTGCTTTTTTTTCGGTCTCTCTTCTGTCTTATGTGCAAGCATATGAAAAGCTTGAATCAGTTTTCCCCTTGATTCTTCCGGCAAAATGATGTCATCGACCATTCCACAAGCGGCCGCTTTGTATGGGCCGGCGTTTTGCTTTTTGTATTCAGCAGTTTTTTCGCGTTTCGTCTTTTGCGGGTCAGCTGAAGCTTTGATTTCCTTTTCATACAAAATCGATGCCGCACCTTCTGGACCCATCACTGCGATTTCAGCATTCGGCCATGCAAACACAAGGTCCGCTCCGATCGCTTTGCTGTTCATGGCCACATAGGCGCCGCCGTACGCTTTTCTAATGATGAGTGTGACTTTTGGGACAGTCGCTTCAGCATAAGCAAACAATAATTTTGCTCCATGCCTGATGATTCCATTGTGCTCTTGCTGAATACCCGGCAGAAACCCCGGGACATCTTCGACAGTCAATAGCGGGATATCAAATGCGTCACAAAAACGGATGAACCTTGCTGCTTTATCAGCAGCGTCAATCGTCAGGCTTCCCGCCAGATGCTTCGGCTGGCTCGCCACGATGCCGATTGCTTTTTCACCCAGCCTTGCAAACCCAATGACAATGTTCTTCGCAAAAAATGGCTGAATCTCAAAAAAAGACTGCGGGTCAGCCAGCTCCCTGATTACCTTCCGAACATCATAAGGCTTTGTCGTATCAGCAGGGACAAGATGGTTTAATAACGGTCTGGACGCCTCTTTCTCTGGCTTTGGCTCTGTTGTCCGGCCATTCAGCGGCAAATAAGACAGCAGTTTTCTCACCCCTGTCAGAACCTCCTTCTCCGTATGCCCGGAAAAGTGGGCGTTTCCGCTGACGGCATTATGTATCCCCGCTCCGCCTAAGCTCCCCGCATCAACCTGTTCCCCTGTCACTTTTTCAATCACCTTCGGGCCGGTAATAAACATCCGGCCGGTCTGTTCAGCCATAAATATAAAATCTGTGAGTGCCGGAGAATATACAGCGCCTCCAGCGCACGGCCCTAAAATAACCGATATTTGCGGAATGACTCCGGAATATAAGACGTTTCGGTAAAATATGTGACCGTATCCATCTAATGATACCACACCCTCTTGAATTCTCGCACCACCTGAGTCATTCAGCCCGATAATCGGCGCCTTATTTTTTGCTGCCAGATCCATCAAAGCGCAGATTTTCCTGGCATGGGTTTCGCCAAGCGCCCCTCCGAACACTGTGAAGTCTTGCGCAAATACATAAACTGAGCGGCCGTCAATTGTGCCGTACCCTGTCACGACCCCATCCCCTAACATGCGCTGTTCTCTTGTTAACACTTGACTTTCCATGAAGGGGTGTAATTCGATAAAGCTGTCCTGATCTAGAAGAAATATGATCCTTTCCCGAGCAGTGAGCTTGCCCTTTTGCCGCTGCTGAGCCAGCTTTTCCCGTCCTCCGCCTTCTTCTGCCTGCTTGCGTTTCGTGTATAAATGATCCATGTGCTCATTCATGTTCATTCTGTTGATCTCCTTTCGGTTCACAAAGCTCTACAAGAACACCGTTTGTTTCCCGAGGGGAAATAAACGCGATCTTTTTCCCGTTCGCCCCCTGTCTTGGAAACCTGTCAATCAATTGAACATGCCGGTCAGACAATGCTTGAAGCTGTTCAGATAGGCCGTTGCACAAAAACGCAATATGATGCAGTCCCTGCCCTTTCTTCTCCAAAAATAAACGGACGGGGCTGTCAGCTGTCAACGGCTCTATCAGCTCAAGTTTGACGCTACCAGCTTGAAAAAAAGCAACATTCACCTTCTGCTCTTCAACCGTTTCTTGATGAAGAAATGCAAGCCCCAATACATTTTCATAAAAGCTTCTTGCATCTTTTATCGAAAAAACGGCTATCCCGATATGGTCAAGCCTGTTCATTTTCATCCCTGCTTTCGCTAATAGATATCGCTTGTCCGCCCATTCAAAACACGCTAAAATATAGACAGATTGTTTAAGGAGTGAAAATCATGTCTCAAAAACTGATGAAAAGCGTTTTGATCGTGATTTTGGGAGTTTTTATTCTTTCAACTGTACTCTCAGGAATCGTCATGTTTCTATAACGATAAAAAAGCAGGCGCCTTATTCAATGGGAATATCCTGCTTTTTTATCAGAGCTTTATGCTCGATGGCAATCTCCTCAAAAGAGCGGTTGTCGTCCGTGATCAGCACTCTCGTTCCTACTGGTATCGTTTGAAACAAATGAACAACCTCATCGTTATGCATACGTATACAGCCGTTAGATACAAATTTTCCTACTGATTCCTCTCGGTTTGTCCCATGAATTCCATAAATCCGCCCGTCCGTTCCTTTCGCGTCAAATCCGATCCATCTGGCCCCAAGCGGGTTATCAGGAGATCCCCCTTCAATATTTTTCTTTCTGTAGTAAGGATTTTCCGCTTTTACCGTTACCGAAAACTCTCCTTCAGGCGTCAAATCATCTGTTTTTCCAGTCGCCACACTATACACGCCTTCTACTTTGTTGTCGAGAATAACAGCAAGTTCATTTGTTCGCTTGTTGACAATAACATACGGATCACCTGGCAGCGGATTTTCGCCGAGCGGCCAAATCGGTGAAATCATCATGAAAATCGAACATAAGAAAAAACGCATAAGCTCCTCCTTTTTCATTAGGTTGACCAATGAAGGAAGAGCTCATGCGAATCATCCGAGTGATTTTTGCGCTTTTATTCCTTTAAAATAACTTTTAATCACTAAATATTGTTCCATTTCGCCGAGAAGATGGAAGAGAGCGGCCCTCGCTTCAAATTCCTCTCTAGTCGCAGGAAGTGGCATCTCCTCAAATTCTTTTCTCATGTCAGCAAGTCTTTTCAGAAATTTATACGCTGTATTCCCAGGGTGTATCGCCTCCCGCAAATCATGAATAAATTCAGCGATCATTTTTCCCTGATCTACCGTGATGGAGATCGATGTCACTTTAGGGAGAAGGCGTTCAATAATTTCAAATTGCTTTTCTCTCATTTTAAAATAATGATAATGCAGATTTTCGTAACGTAAAATGTGGTTTTGCACATCTCGATATGCCAGGTTTTTAGCCTCCGTAATAAGCTGGTGCGTTTCCGGAATTTCTTTTCCAGACCAATCTTGCTCACCAGTTAACAAATACCGTTCGATTTCTGCAAAAATGACAGCAAAGTTATCCTCTATCTTTTTACGGTAAGCAATCAGCTTCCGATCAAGACTCGGCATATACAAGTTCATCAATAGAGCGACGCCGATGCCGACCGTAATCAGCTGAACTTCATTCCAGATGAAAGTAGGCGTAATGCCGCCGGACATGTATAAATGAAGGATAATAACAGAACTGGTGACGATACCCTCGTTAATTTTTAACAGAACCGTTATCGGAATGAATATCAAAAGAAGCGCTCCGATCACAAACGGGTGGTAGCCAATAAGCTCGAAAAAGAGATAAGAAAAAACAATTGCCAGACAGCATGCCGCAAAGCGGGCCCATGAGGCCTGAAGCGACCGTTTTTGTGTGATTTGTATACACAAAATGGTGATGATTCCTGCTGATGCGAAGTTTTGCAAATGCAATAACTGGCTTATATAAATAGCCAAAGCTGTTCCAAGCGCGGTCTTTATTGTGCGGTAACCAATTTTAAACATGTCGGACTCCATTTCTATTTGTTTCTTCAATAAAAAAGAAGAGGCGGCCAGCCTTCTTCTTTTTTATATTCTATAATATTTTCTCTAAAAAGTCCTGCGCTCTTTTGGATTTTGGCGACATAAAAAATTCCTTCGGATTGCCGTCTTCGACAATCATTCCTTGGTCCATAAACAGCACACGGTCTGCCACTTCTTTTGCGAAGCCCATTTCATGTGTGACAATCACCATGGTCATGCCGGTTTCGACCAGCTCTTTCATCACCTGTAGCACTTCTTTAACCATCTCTGGATCAAGGGCGGAGGTCGGCTCGTCAAACAGCATGATGTCCGGATTCATCGCAAGAGCCCTGGCAATCGCGACACGCTGTTTTTGTCCGCCAGACAAACGGTTTGGATAGTCATTTCGCTTTTCAAACAAACCGACTTTGCGGAGCAGGTCCTCAGCTTTCTCCTGTGCAGCCTGTTTTGTTTCTTTTTTCACATTGACAGGCGCGTACATGATGTTTTCGAGAACCGTTTTGTGCGGAAAGAGATGAAAATGCTGAAAAACCATCCCGATGTTTTCCCGGACCTTTAATGTGTTGGTTTTTGGCTTCGTAATCTCTGTGTCTTTTATTGTAATGGTTCCGCCGTTAGGCTTTTCCAACAGGTTTAAACAGCGTAAGAACGTTGATTTGCCTGAGCCTGAAGGACCGATCACGGCAACAACCTCACCCTCAGCGATTGTTGTTGAAATGTTTTTTAATACTTCGTGTTTCCCAAATGATTTTGACAGCTTTTCAACCTTAATCATTGGATTTCAGCTTCCTTTCTACAGCCTTGCCGATAAACGTTAAAATCAGGACAAGCACATAATAAATCAATCCCGCGATAATGAGCGGCTCAAGGTAATTGTAAGTGGCGGCGCCAGCTTGATATGCGCGTCTCATGACATCACCAAGCCCGATGACGGTAACGATCGCCGATTCTTTTGTTAACGTAATTAATTCATTCACAATTGCAGGTGATATATTTTTGAAGGCCTGCGGCAGCAGCAGATCCTTCATCATTTTTCCATACGGGACACCGAGTGCAACAGCAGCTTCTTTTTGCCCTTTATCAATGGCATTGATTCCGGCTCTGATAATTTCCGATACATAAGCGGCGGAATTCAAAGACAATGCGACAACCGCAGCCCAAAACTGGTCAATTTGAAATCCGAGCAGCTGAGGAAGGCCAAAATAGACAATCATAAGCTGCAGCACTAAAGGCGTGCCTCGGAACACTGATGTATAAAAATCAGCGATCCAGATAAACGGGCGGAATGTGCTGATCTTGCATAAGCTTAGCACAATACCGAGTATAAGTCCGATAATAGCAGATACAACAACAATTTTTAATGTAATTGCCAAACCTTCTAATATAAAAGGAATTTGGGGGATCGTTGCTGAAAAATCCAAATTCATAGCCTTTGTCTCCTTTTCTTACAGGAAAAAAGTTTCCTATTCAATAAAAAGGCTCAACGAAAAAGTTGAGCCGCTTTTTTACTTCTCGCCAGTGAACCATTTTTTCTTCAATTTCTCAAGCTCTCCGTTATCTTCCATTTCCTTGAGCGCTTTATTGAATTTGTCTGTCAGTTCACTGTCCTTTCTGAAAGCAATTGCTGAACCGGCTTCTTCCGCTTTCGCATCAGGAATCACAAAGCCTTGCAGGTCATCATTTGATTTGAAATACCCTTCTGCAACAATGTCTTCAATAATCGCGGCATCGAAGCGGTCAGATTTGATTTCCTGCACCAAATCAGAAATTCTGTTGCGGTCTTCTGTTTTAAAACCATATTCTGGAGAAAGCTCTTTCCCCTTCTCTTCCTGAATAGAGCCAAGCTGAACGCCAACTGTTTTTCCTTTCAGGTCTTTCAAAGATTGAATGCCGCTGTCTTTTTTGCTGACAATCATATGGTTCGCTGTGTAATACACATCGGAAAAATCAACTTGTTTTTTACGCTCAGGCGTTGGTGTCATTCCTGACAAAACGAGATCCACCTGTTTTGATTTAAGCGCTGTAATTAAGCTGTTGAAGTCCATATCCTGCACTTCAATTTCATAACCTGCCTTCTTCGCCAGAGCTTTTGCCAACTCTACATCAAAGCCGACAATATTATCGCCTTCTTTATATTCAAACGGTTTGTAATCCGCCGAAGTACCCATAATTAATTTTTTCTTGCCGCCTTCTGAACCTGAATTGCTTGAGCCGCAAGCAGATAATGCAAAGGTAATGCAGGCAGCTACAAGTAATAAGAGCCATTTTTTCATGATCCATTTCCCCCGTATTCATTACTTTTGGTGTATTTGAATATTTATTCGTTAATTTGTATTTTAAACAGTTTCTTATTTTTATGCAATACTATTTTTAAAAATTATCTTCAAGCTTATCTTTCCAGTGATCTCTTCTGATATTACTAGATAAAAATTAAATCGCTGTACAATCCGATTGAATAATCCCTTAATATTTATTCATATATCCTTGGAAATTTATGCACAAAAAAACCCGGGCTGCTTTGAGCATCCGGGTTGTTCGTCTTATACTTCTTCACAATATTCTTCAAAGGCTTCCTGCAGCTTTGCCACTACGGCCATCGGCTCATGGCCTTCAATTTCATGGCGCTCTACCATTTTCATGATCTTTCCGTCTTTCAAAATCGCAAAGGACGGAGAAGATGGCGGATAACCTTCAAAATAGTCACGCGCACGCGCTGTCGCTTCTTTATCCTGTCCGGCAAAAACGGTGACGAGCTGATCAGGTCTTTTATCATAGTGAACGGAATGGTAGGCTGCCGGTCTTGCAATTCCTCCGGCGCATCCGCAAACAGAGTTTACCATGACGAGCGTCGTTCCTTTTTTCGTAAGTGCCTCATCCACCTCTTCGGCTGTTTTAAGCTCGGTGTATCCGGCAGCTGTTATTTCTTGTCTCGCTTGGCGGACAATATCATTCATAAATAAATTAAAGTCCATGTTCAATGAAGACCTCTCCTTTTTCATCATCTGTTCTTATGATAGCAAGGAAACGTCCATATCGGCAAATGACTTTGCTTCGCCGTGCACTTTTTTTGCTCTTCGTTTACTGCTTACAGAAAAAGGGGATTATATAACTAGAAGTAAAATAAAGGAGCAGTTGTATATGAGCCACAGGAAAGCGTTACTGATTCATAACGGAAATGCCGGCAACAAAAATATAGAAAAAGCACTTGGTGCTGTGGTGCCGGTTTTATCTCACCATTTAGATGAGGTAATTATTAAACAGACAAAGAAAAAGGATGATGCGTATCATTTTTGCCGATCCATTGATGATTCTGTCGACACCGTCTTCATTCTCGGCGGCGACGGTACGATCCATCAATGCATAAATGCTATCAGCGCTCTAGAAAGAAAACCCGCGGTCGGAATTTTGCCCGGCGGCACGTGCAATGACTTTTCAAGAGTGCTTGGCATCCCTCAAAATCTTGCAAAGGCCGCGGAAGCACTTATGTCAGGAAAAAAAACCAGCGTAGACGTATGTCAGATGAATGACCGTTATTTTTTGAATTTCTGGGGGATCGGCTTAATTGCAGAAACGTCGAATCAAATCAACGAAACGGAAAAAGCATTATTGGGAAAAATCAGCTATTTTACAAGTGCCTTGCGAACCGTCTCATCCGCTGCGTCGTTTCCGATGACATTGAAAATTGATGGAGAAGAAATTAAAGAAGAAGCCGTTATGCTGCTTGTGATGAATGGCCAATACATTGGAACGAATCGAATTCCTCTGCCCGATGCCAGTATTGAAGACGGCTTACTTGATGTTCTCATATGCCGCAATACCAACCTCACCGCGCTGAGGGAGCTGATGAGCATGGAACAGGGCTCAATTGATCGTTTTACCGGAGAGCTGTCCTATGTCCAGGCTTCCCGTATCGAGATTGAAACAGACACTGCCAAAAAGGCGGATATGGATGGAGAAGTTTATACATATACACCCGCAGTCATTCAGGTCCTGCCTCAGCATATCGACATGCTTGTTCCCGCAAATGAATAACTGTCATAAGGCTTTAGAAAGATTTTGCAAATCCGTTGACTCTCCCCTAGGAGGAGGTCTTACAGTATAAGGGATACACACTTGAAAAAGGGGAAGTCATATGGAGAAGAAAAATATTACCTTAACTATATTATTAACCAATTTATTTATTGCTTTTTTGGGGATCGGGCTTGTGATTCCAGTAACGCCGACCATTATGAATGAATTGCATTTATCGGGGACCGCGGTCGGCTATATGGTTGCCTGCTTCGCTATTACACAGCTCATTGTCTCACCAATAGCCGGACGATGGGTTGATCGCTTCGGGCGCAAGATCATGATCGTAATCGGCCTGTTGTTCTTTAGTGTGTCGGAGTTTTTGTTCGGCATTGGAAAAACAGTTGAGATGTTATTTATCTCCCGTATGCTGGGCGGTATCAGCGCAGCCTTCATTATGCCCGGGGTCATGGCTTTTATTGCAGATATCACGACCATTAAAACGAGGCCGAAAGCGCTCGGTTATATGTCAGCGGCTATTTCAACAGGATTTATTATCGGCCCCGGCATCGGGGGATTTTTAGCAGAAGTCCATTCCCGGCTGCCTTTTTTCTTTGCGGCAGCTTTTGCACTGTTAGCAGCCATTTTATCAATCCTCACGCTGCGCGAGCCGGAACGAAACCCTGAAAATCAGGAAATAAAAGGGCAGAAGACAGGCTTTAAACGAATTTTTGCCCCCATGTATTTCATAGCTTTTCTCATTATCTTAATTTCGTCTTTTGGTTTAGCATCATTTGAATCTTTATTTGCATTATTTGTGGATCATAAATTCGGATTTACGGCCAGCGACATTGCCATTATGATTACAGGAGGAGCGATTGTTGGCGCCATTACGCAAGTCGTCTTATTCGACCGCTTCACAAGATGGTTTGGCGAAATCCATTTAATTCGGTACAGCTTAATTCTCTCGACGAGTCTGGTATTCTTGCTGACAACAGTACATTCATATGTTGCGATTCTGTTGGTGACAGTCACCGTATTTGTCGGATTTGATCTCATGCGGCCTGCGGTAACGACTTACCTGTCAAAGATTGCGGGAAATGAACAGGGGTTTGCCGGCGGTATGAATTCAATGTTTACAAGTATCGGCAATGTATTCGGGCCTATTATCGGCGGAATGCTGTTCGATATTGATGTAAACTATCCTTTCTACTTTGCAACGGTCACCTTAGCCATAGGGATTGCACTGACCATTGCTTGGAAAGCGCCTGCACATCTTAAAGCCAGCACGTGATAAGAAGCGTATTCTTTGTGTACTGCAAAGAATGCGCTTCTTCTTTATACTGATGACAGAAGGAGTGATGGCATGAAGGAATCATATTACTCAATTGGGGAAGTTTCAAAACTGGCAAACGTGTCGATTAAAGCGCTCCGTTATTACGATAAAATTGATTTATTTAAACCAGCCTACGTCGACCCGGATACCAGCTACCGCTATTATACAGATGCTCAGCTCATTCATCTGGATTTGATCAAATCATTGAAATATATCGGCACACCTTTAGAGGAAATGAAAAAAGCACAGGACTTAGAGATGGAAGAACTGTTTGCTTTTTACACAGAGCAGGAGAGGCAAATCAGGGAGAAATTAGACTTTTTATCAGCACTGGAGCAAACCATTTCATTGGTGAAAAAGCGGATGAAACGGCAGATGGAATATCCCGCGCTCGGTGAGGTGTTTGTTTTAGATGAAGAAGAA
The DNA here is from genome assembly GCF_000978495.1 of Bacillus sp. LM 4-2. NCBI lineage: Bacteria > Bacillati > Bacillota > Bacilli > Caryophanales > Bacillaceae > Bacillus > Bacillus sp. LM 4-2. The sequence continues at coordinate 2,341,626 of NZ_CP011101.1, forward strand.
ATACGGATCATTCAGACAGAGGCAGAAGGAATCGGGCCTGAAAACGTGCTCAACGCCTCCTACAGCAAATTAAAAAAATTTATCGAGTCAGCAGATGGATTTACGAACAATAGCTACGGCGCTACTTTCTCTTTTCAGCCCTACACCAGCATTGATGAAATGACTTACCGTCATATTTTCACGCCTGTATTGACGAATAAACAGATTTCATCAATTACGTCGGATATGGAAATCACAACAATCCCTAAAGGGAGGTATGCGTGTATCGCGTATAATTTTTCGCCTGAACATTATTTTCTCAACTTACAGAAGCTTATCAAATATATCGCGGACCGCCAATTAACAGTTGTCAGTGATGTATACGAGTTAATCATACCGATTCATTACTCCCCGAAAAAACAAGAAGAATATCGAGTCGAAATGAAAATACGGATCGCTGAATAATAAAGCATAGAAAAAGAGCATTTTTTGAAACAAAACTTCAAAAAATGCTCTTTTTTCTTATTTAGTAAACAGATGTCTTCTCGTCAATCGATTCTAAAATTTGTTTCACTCGTCCGAGGAATCGTCCGCACACGAGACCGTCAAGCACTCTGTGATCTAATGACAGGCACAGATTAACCATGTCTCTGACAGCAATCATGCCATTGTCCATGACAACCGGGCGTTTGACGATGGATTCTACTTGAAGAATCGCAGCCTGAGGGTAGTTGATAATACCCATCGACTGAACAGACCCGAACGAACCTGTGTTGTTGACGGTAAACGTGCCTCCCTGCATGTCATCTGCAGTGAGTTTTCCGTCTCTTACTTTTTTAGCTAGGCCGGTAATGTCTTTCGCAATGCCTTTAATTGTTTTTTCATCAGCGTTTTTAATCACCGGAACAAATAAAGAATCCTCTGTGGCAACTGCAATTGAAATATTGATATCCTTTTTCTGAATAATTTTGTCCCCCGCCCACATGCTATTCATTTGCGGGAATTCTTTTAACGCCTGAGCGACCGCTTTTACAAAAAAGGCGAAGAACGTTAAATTAAAGCCCTCTGTCTTCTTAAAGGAATCTTTTATACTGTTGCGATATGCAACCATATTTGTGACGTCGACTTCCATCATCGTCCAAGCATGCGGAATTTCTGTTTTGCTTCGCTTCATATTGGAAGCAATTGCTTTTCTTACACCTGTGACAGGGATTTCTTTATCACCGGCTGCAGACGCAGGATATGACGTCTCTTCTTTTGGCTCAGGTTTTGAGGCAGACTTCGGTGCAGGAGCTGCTGTTTTCGGCTCCTCAGCCTTCTGTTCTTGTACGCCGCCTGTTTCAATTAAGCGCTGAATATCTTTTCGTGTGATGCGCCCGCCAGCACCTGTTCCTGTTACTTGATCGAGGTCAATGCCGTGCTCTCCGGCCAAACGGAGTACAGCTGGCGAGTAGCGCTTTTTATTGGGCTGATCAGCTGCTTCGGCACTTTTTGCAGCAGGCGTCTCAGCGGCTTTTGAAGCAACTGGCTGTTCTTGTTTTTGTTCAGCCGGATTCGCGCCTTCTGTTTCAATTTTGCAAATCACTTCTCCGACTTGCAAGGTTTGGCCTTCTTCTCCCACAAGCTCTGTTATCGTACCAGTAAAAGAAGACGGAACCTCTGCATTTACCTTATCTGTCATGACTTCCGCGATTGGATCGTATTTGTTCACTTTATCACCGGGGACGACAAGCCATTTGCTGATCGTCCCCTCTGTTACGCTTTCTCCAAGCTGCGGCATCGTCATTTGTTCAATTGCCATGATTTTATCCTCCCTTACGTCTTTAAAACTCCGCTAATTCTCTCATCGCCGCTTCCACTTTATCAGGGTTGACCATAAAGTATTTTTCCATTGTCGGCGCATAAGGCATAGCCGGAATATCAGGACCTGCAAGCCGTTTGATTGGCGCGTCTAAGTCGAACAGACAATGCTCGGATATAATTGCGGCTACTTCGCTCATGATGCTGCCTTCTTTTGTATCTTCTGTGACCAAAAGAACCTTTCCAGTTTTGGACGCAGCTTCGATGATGGCTTCTTTATCAAGCGGGTAAACTGTTCTTAAATCCACCACATGCGCTGAAATGCCATCTTTTTCGAGACGTTCTGCAGCTTGTAAGGCGAAGTGGACACACAGACCGTATGTGATCACTGTGATGTCGTCACCTTCCCTTTTTACGTCAGCCTTGCCAATTGGCAGGACATAATCATCAGCCGGAACCTCTCCCTTTATCAGACGGTATGCCCGCTTGTGCTCAAAAAACAGCACTGGGTCTTCATCACGAACTGCGGCTTTTAAGAGCCCTTTCGCGTCATATGGCGTTGATGGCATGACAATTTTCAGTCCTGGCTGGTTGGCGAAAATTGCTTCGACTGATTGAGAATGATACAGGGCTCCGTGCACGCCTCCGCCGTATGGCGCTCTGACGACAATCGGACAGCTCCAGTCATTGTTGCTGCGGTAGCGGATTTTAGCCGCTTCAGAAATAATTTGGTTGACTGCCGGCATAATGAAATCAGCAAACTGCATCTCAGCAATCGGTCTCATTCCGTACATTGCCGCTCCGATACCGACTCCTGCGATCGCAGATTCAGCAAGCGGCGTATCCATAACGCGCTCTTCCCCAAATTGTTCATAGAGTCCGGCTGTTGCTTTAAACACACCGCCTTTTCTTCCTACATCTTCCCCAAGGACGAAAACGCGAGAATCTCGTTCCATTTCTTCTTTCATCGCCAAATTGATTGCATCAATATATGACATTACTGACATTTGTTCTTCCTCCCTACTTCGCATACACATAATCAAGCGCTGACTCAGGAGCTGCATATGGGGCGTTCTCCGCTTCATCCGTCGCTTCATTTACGATTGCCATAATTTCATCCAGCATGGTTTGTTCTATCTCATCGGACAGCAGGCCTGTTTCCTTTAAGTAAGCTTGATAAGTAAGCAGGGGATCACTTTTTTTCGCTTCCTCTACTTCTTCACGACCTCTGTAGCTGCTGTCATCGTCATCACTGGAATGTGGTGTAAGGCGGTAAGAAATCGTTTCAATTAATGTTGGGCCTTCTCCTCTGCGTGCCCTTTCGCGTGCTTCTTTGACCGCTTGATAAACTTCAAGCGGATCATTTCCATTCACAGTTACGCCAGGCATCCCATAGCCTATGGCACGATCGGAAATGTTCTCACATGCGACTTGCTTATCGTAAGGCACTGAGATTGCGTATTTGTTGTTTTCACACATGAAAATAACCGGCAGCTTATGGACAGCGGCAAAGTTCGCCCCTTCATGGAAATCGCCTTGGTTTGAAGACCCTTCCCCAAATGTAACAAAGGCTGCGATATCCTTTTTCTCCATACGTCCCGCAAGCGCAATACCGACTGCGTGCGGCACTTGCGTTGTAACCGGAGATGATCCCGTCACAATGCGGTTTTTCTTTTGTCCGAAATGTCCCGGCATCTGGCGGCCTCCTGAGTTCGGATCTGCTGCTTTTGCAAACCCGGACATCATTAAGTCCTTTGCTGTCATGCCAAACGCGAGCACGACACCCATGTCTCTGTAGTACGGCAATACATAATCCATTTCACGGTCAAGTGCGAAAGCCGCTCCTACCTGTGCTGCTTCCTGTCCTTGACAAGAGATTACAAATGGAATTTTGCCAGAACGGTTTAACAGCCACATTCTTTCATCGATTTTTCTTGCTAACAGCATGGTTCTATACATATCAACGGCTTCCTGATCAGTCAGCCCTAGTGCTTGATGTCGGTTTGTACTCATTCAAGCCCCTCCTTTATGCTTTTAAAAATGAATGGCTTTGCCATCTGCGGCAAGCGCTGCTTCTCCAATTGCTTCAGAAAGCGTTGGATGCGGGTGAATCGTTTGCCCGACCTCCCACGGCGTTGCGTCCAGCACTTTGGCAAGACCCGCTTCAGAAATCATGTCGGTGACATGCGGGCCGATCATATGAACGCCGAGAATATCATCTGTATCTCGGTCCGCCACGATTTTGACAAAACCGTCGCTTTCACCGTATACAAGCGCTTTTCCAATCGCCATAAATGGGAACTTGCCGATTTTGACATTATGCCCGTTCGCCTTTGCTTCGTCTTCTGTAAAGCCGACACTGGCAGCTTCAGGGCTTGAGTAAATGCACTTCGGCACAAGCGTCGGATCAAGCGGATGCGGATTGAGACCTGCAAAATGCTCAACAGCAATAATTCCCTCATGTGAAGCAACGTGAGCTAACTGCAGGCCACCGATTACGTCTCCGATTGCATAAATATGAGATTCCTTCGTTTGGCAGCTTTCATTGACTGAAATCATGCCATTTTCAGTAACAATATCGGTGTTCTCTAGGCCGATGCCTTCGATATTTGCCTGCCTGCCGATGGAAACAAGCATTTTCTCAGCAGAATAGGTAACGGTTTCTCCGTCTTTTTCCGCTTGTATGCTGATATCGTCTGATGTTTTTGTCATTGTGTCAGGCAGCACTTTTGCCCCTGTTATGAACTGGATGCCTTTTTTCTTAAGAAGACTTTCCATTTCTTTTGAAATCTCTAGATCTTCAGTCGGCAATATGCGATCCGCGTATTCAATAACCGTTACCTTCACACCAAAATCATGAAGCATAGACGCCCATTCGATACCGATAACCCCTCCGCCGACAATGATGATTGATTGTGGCAGCTCCTCCATTTGGAGCGCCTCATCTGAAGTCAGTACAGACTTACCGTCCGCTTCAAGGCCCGGAAGCATTCTCGGTCTTGATCCTGTTGCAATGATCACTTGTTTCGGGATCAGCATGTCATTTTCTTCGCCGTTTCCCCTCTCAACCGAAATTGTTCCCGGCAGCGGAGAGAAGATTGACGGTCCAAGGATACGTCCATATCCGGTGTACACGTCAATTTTTCCTTTTTTCATTAAATGATTTACACCCGCTGCAAGCTTATCAACAACGGCTTGCTTACGCTGCTGCACTTTTTCAAAGTTGAGGGACACGCCAGCCGTTTCCACCCCGAATTGATCGGCTTCACGAGCTGTCCGGTATACCTCTGCACTTCTAAGCAGCGCTTTACTCGGGATACAGCCTTTATGCAGACATGTTCCTCCGAGTTTTTCTTTTTCCACAACGGCTGTTTTTAAGCCGAGCTGAGCGGCTCTGATGGCCGCAACATAACCGCCGGTACCGCCGCCCAGAATGACTACGTCATACTCAGTTGCCATGGTGACTCACTCCTGTCTGTCTATTCAATACGATATTGTTTGGATTGCTCTTCGCCCTGCAATACTCTGAGCGCCCCTTGGGCAAGAGACTGCAGTTCATTTTCACCCGGATAGACTAAAACGTCTGAAATCCAATCTATGTATGATCTGATAGCAGAAACAAAGCTTTTGCCGTACGCAAGGCCTCCCGTCAGCACAATCGCTTCAACTTCGCCTTTTAACGCCGCGCTGGCTGCCCCGATTTCCTTTGCTACCTGATATGCCATGGCATCATAAATGAAGCGGGCTTTTTCATCGCCACCCTGAATCATCTGTTCCACTTTTACTGCATCATTTGTACCGAGATAGCCTAAAAGTCCGCCGGTGCCAACAAGCTTTTTCATGATTTCTTCTTTTGTATATTCCCCTGAAAAACATAGATCAACAAGATCTCCCGCAGGCACTGTTCCTGCTCGTTCAGGACTGAATGGTCCCTCGCCGTGCAGGCCGTTATTGACATCTACCACTCGCCCGCGGTCATGGACGCCAATTGTAATACCTCCGCCCATATGGGTAATAATCATTTTCATGTTCTCATATCGTTTGCCAAGGGAGGCTGCCGCTTTACGAGCGACAGCTTTTTGATTTAATGCGTGAAAAATGCTTTTTCGTTCAATTTCAGGCATGCCTGAAACTTTCGCAAGCACTGACATTTCGTCTACGACAACAGGGTCGACGATATACGAAGGGATATTCAGGCCGTCTGCGATTTCCCGCGCGATAATGCCCCCGAGATTAGAAGCATGCTGACCGGCGTAACCGCTTTTCAAATCCTCAATCATTTCATCATTCACTACGTAGGTCCCGCCTTCAATTGGCCGGAGAAGGCCGCCTCTTGCGCAGACTGCATCAAACTTTGAGATATTGATTCCCTGTTCATGAAGCGTTTCGAGAATATGGTTTTTACGAAATTCATACTGATCAATAATTCGGTCAAATCGCTGCAGCTCTTCTATGTTGTGTCTCAATGTTTTTTCAAAAATGCTTCTTTCGTTATGAAAAACACCGATTTTCGTTGAAGTTGAGCCTGGATTAATTGTGAGAATGCGTTTTTCGTCATGTAGCACTTTCATAACCTCCAGATCAATTTCTTAACGTCTGCTTAATACACTGTGGCCGTTTTGCAAAAACTGGCTTCTTGAGCGGCGCATGCGTTCAATCCGTTCCTCTGCCAAGCGGTCAGCCGCTAAATATGCAGGAATGCCGTCACGCTGAGAAATCTCTAGTACACGCTCGATATTGCCGTAAATGCCTTCGACTTTTTTCAATGCACGTTCTGCATTATAGCCGTAAAGCTCATCTGCCACGTTGATGACACCGCCCGCGTTAATCACGTAATCCGGTGCATAAACAATGCCCATTTCGTGAATTTGATCACCATGGCGTGTCTCTTTTAATTGGTTGTTAGCCGCACCTGCGATCACTTTCGCCTTCAGCTGTTTAATGGTGTGGTCGTTAATAGTCGCACCAAGGGCACACGGCGCATAAATATCGCAGTCTTGTGAATAAATGTCATCAGGATCTACCGCACGGGCGCCAAAATCTTCAACTGCACGCTGTACAGATTGTTTGTTGATATCCGTAACGATTAAGTTTGCTCCTTCTTCATGCAGGTGGCGGCAAAGGTTATAGGCTACGTTCCCAACACCCTGTACAGCAATGGTTTTTCCTTCAAGAGAGTCGGTTCCGAAAGCAGCTTTAGCTGCTGCCTTCATTCCTCTGTACACCCCGTATGCTGTGACTGGGGACGGATTTCCAGAAGAACCGAAAGCAGGAGAAATCCCTGTAACGTAGTCTGTTTCATCATGAATGATATCCATATCCTCGACCGTTGTGCCCACATCTTCAGCCGTGATGTATCTGCCGTTCAGCCCTTGAATATAGCGGCCAAACGCGCGGAACATTTCCTCATTTTTGTCTTTGCGCGGATCGCCGATAATGACTGTTTTTCCGCCGCCAAGGTTTAAGCCTGCCGCCGCGTTCTTATAGGTCATGCCTCTAGCCAATCTGAGCGCATCTTCAATTGCCGCTTCTTCATTTTCATATGTCCACATTCTCGTTCCGCCAAGCGCCGGACCAAGCGTTGTATCATGAATGGCGATAATCGCTTTTAATCCAGATTGTTCATCCTGGCAGAATACCAATTGTTCGTAATCGTATTTCTCCATATATTTAAAAAGTTCCATGTTCGTTCCTCCTAATGTGTGTATTCTTCAGATGCGCATATTGCCAGCGCAATGGAATACAGTTTATTTTCAGCAGAGTCCGCTCTGCTTGTTAAAGCAATCGGTGCTTTGGCTCCTGTAATGACAGCCGCCACGCTGGCCTTGGCAAAATAAATCAGTGATTTATATAAAATATTGCCGGCCTCAATTGTTGGGACGAGAAGGATATCTGCGTTGCCCGCTACGTCTCCCGAAATTTTTTTCTGAGCCGCGGCAATTTGTGAAACTGCGTTATCCAAAGCAAGCGGTCCATCAACAATGCAGCCTTTGATCTGGCCCCTTTTGTACATTTGAGCTAGAGCAGCTGCATTCATGGTCGCTTCCATTTTAGGGTTCACCGTTTCGACCGCTGCAAGGGCAGCTGCTTTTGGCATATTGTTCCCCACTGCATGGGCCACATGAACGGCATTTTGCAAAATCTGCCGGAGCTCTTCCAGCGAAGGAGCAATATTCATTGCCGAATCTGTCACAAACATCAGCCGGTCAAAATCCGGTATATCGAATACAGCCACGTGAGAAAGGACACTTGCTGACCGAAGCCCCTCCTGTCTGTTCAATACCGCTTTAAGCAAAACAGAAGTCGGCACATTGCCTTTCATTAAAACGTCCGCTGTTTTATGATGCACAGCACGAACCGCTAATTTCGCCGATTCCTCAGGAGTATCGGCATGGACGATTTCCACTTGATGCCCTTGCATGGATGATGTCAGCTCGTTCAGTTTTGTGCTGTCGCCCGTTAACAAGAAACGGGCAGATAGGTGCTCGGCTGCCAGCTTTACAGCCCGGATCACTTCCTCATCCTCAGCATGAGCAACCGCAATGGTCTTATTTTTGTGTATCGACGCTTTGCCGATTAAATCTTTCAGCTTCATCTGTTACCACCTTTCTTGTTTCGACTCCGCCTTTTATTATGCAAGTTCCATGCCAGCTCTTAAGGGTGCTGTCATACCAGGTATATTGAAACATTCGTGCAGATGTTTGCGTTTATTCTGCAAATTATTGCATGCCTTCATTTGCAAGGCCATATTTATCCATTTTGTAATATAAGTTCCGAATGCTGACACCGAGAGCTTTTGCTGTTTTTGTCCGGTTAAAATGATGCTTTTCGAGCGTTTGCTGGATCAAATGTGCTTCAAATTTTTCTACTGCGACAGACAGCTTTTCGCCTTCAATATCCGGAAAATCAAAACCTGTTCCCTGATCTGTGTCATTTTCTTTTTGCTCAAGTTCGAATACAGGCAAGTGATCTTTTTCAATCCATTCCATATGCGGATTCAGAAAAATCATGGCTCGTCCAAGGACATTTTCAAGCTCCCGGACATTCCCAGGCCAATGGTAGGCAGATAAGGCGCGCAAGGCTTGTTGTGAGAGCCCTTTTACATTCCTGCCGTAATCCCGGTTAATCTTTTGGATAAGTCTGACGCTCAATGCTTCAATGTCCTCCAACCGCTGCCGCAAAGGCGGGATGGAGATCGGATAGCGATTGATCCGGTAATACAGGTCTTCCCGGAATGTTCCGTCCGCCATCGCCTTTTCAATATTTACATTTGTCGCCGCGATCACTCTGACGTTGACAGGGATCGCTTTCGTGCCGCCCACTCTGACGATTTCCTTTTCTTGAAGGACGCGCAGCAATTTGGCCTGCATATTTTGTGTCAGCTCACCAATTTCATCTAAGAAAATACTGCCGTTATTTGCTTCCTCAAATAAACCCTTTTTACCGCCGCGCTTCGCTCCTGAAAACGCACCATCCTCATAGCCGAACAATTCTGATTCGAGCAGGTTTTCAGAAAGGGCTGCACAATTCACGCGAATAAATTTATTGTATTTCCGGTCACTTTCGTTATGGATGGCATGGGCGAACAGTTCTTTTCCTGTTCCTGATTCCCCGCGCAGCAAGATGGTTGCCGGTGTTTTCGCACCGAGCTTCGCCTGCTCAAGCGCAACCAGCATTTGCTCGCTTTTGCCGATAATGTCGTCAAACGTGTATTTCGCTTCAAGCGTGCGAATAATTTGTCTGGCGCGATTAAGCTCCGCTGTCAGCATTTTAATTTCGGAAACATCGTGAATCACGCCGACGCTGCCTTTCAAAATCCCGTCCACAATCACCGGTGCTACATTAACGATGACCTCTTTTTCATTCGGGCCGACCTTCATTCTGACACCGCGGACAGGACGTCTTGTTTCAAGCACCTTTAAATGCATGCTTTCGCCTTCGGAAATATCAGTGTTTGCAGGCTTGCCGATGACTTCTTTTTCAGAAAGCCCCGTCATTTTCGTATACGCTTTATTGATTAGCAGGCCGATGCCGTTTTCATCAACGACAGAAATCGCCTCATCGGAGGATTGAATAATTGCCTCCAGCATCGTACGGACCTGCTTTAAGTTGGTCACTTCCTCTGCCAGCTCGACCGCATCAGTGATATCTTTAAACACACAAAGAGCCCCGAGCAGACGTCCGCCTTCATCAATAATCGGCAGTCTTGTGGTCACAATTTGCAAATGATCGCCTAACAGTTGCTTCTGGTTGTATTCAGGCACTCTTGTTTTTAAAATCCGCGGCATCTTCGTGCTCGGAATCACTTCTTTTATTGGGCGCCCAATGACTTCCTCACGTTTTTTTCCGACCATTTTTTCGGCCATATGGTTAAAGAGAATGATTTCTTCATTGATATCAATAAAAATCATTCCATCATGGGTGGAATTAAAAATTCTGTCATATTTATAGGTTTGCTCTTTTAGCATTTGAATCAGGTGCTGCTTTTCTTCCATCAGCTGAAAAACGATGTATGCCATTTTTCCCGGCATGACAATGGTATCTTCATGCTTTCTTTGAAGGAGCTCGTCAAACACGGCTTGATCGCCGGTGGTATGAATGACGATATCCGGTTTTTGTTGTATGTAAGGTTTCCAATCAGATGATACGGCAATCCCATACTGTTCTGCTTCTTTCAATCCCGGCGCCTCGGGGTCTTTGTCAACTACGGCAATAATATCTATGATGGCTGTTTTAATCAGAATATGTAATAACGCCGTTCCCCTTTTGCCGGCACCTACTATCAGTACCTTTTGCATCCCGATACCCCTTTGTATGAAAAAATTTGCACACCTATTTATTCCGTTGCAATAATTTGCACAACCCTATGTTACCACGTTTTCTTCTCTTGACAAAATATTTTTTCCGCTGGACAATAAAGGAAATGAAAAGATAAAGGGGTTTTCTGAAGATGAGCCGACTTCTTGCGCTTTTAATATTAGTCATCCCCGGGGCTATTTCTGCTTTAGGCATTAAACTGATGAGAGATACACTTTTCGGCCATACAATCAAGCCATTTTCAGCTCTTTGGCTCCAAGGGTTGTCAGGATTCATCTTTTTTGCGATCGGCCTCTATGTGCTGGCCGGGTTCATTTTATACAGAGACAGAAAACGCAATCAAGTCAGCCCGCGATTCAGAAAACGATAGCTGAAAAAAAGCCGGAGAATGCTCCGGCTTTTTTTGTTGCATTATTCGTCAGGCAAAACGGTCTTGGCAATCGTTTTGTCTAACGCTTCATAGTCATAATAAGAAATCGTATCGTACAGTTCTTTTCGTGTCTGCATATCTTGAAGTCCTTCTTTTTGTGAGCCGTGTTCCTTCATCAAACCAAACATCCGCTCATAAGCTTTTGCCGCCGCTCGAAGCGAAGTGACAGGATATATCACCATGTGAAACCCCATATCTTCGAATTCATTGGCACGATAATACGGCGTTTTCCCAAATTCAGTCATATTCGCAAGGAGCGGAACGGAGATACGCTCAGCAAACTGGCGGAATTCATTCTCCGCCTGTAGCGCTTCCGGGAAAATTGCGTCCGCCCCCGCCTCAATGTAAGCCTCTGAACGTTTTATTGCGGCATCAAGCCCTTCCTGCGCCCTGGCATCAGTACGGGCAACAACAATAAGGGAGGGTGCCGTTTGTTTAATGGCTTTTATTTTTTGTGCCATTTCCTTGATCGGAACTAGCTGCTTGCCATTTAAATGTCCGCATTTTTTTGGAAGCTGCTGGTCTTCTATTTGAACGGCTGCTACCCTGGCTTCAAGCATCTCCCGGGCTGTTCGGGCGGCATTTAAGACACCGCCAAATCCCGTATCGATATCCACAAGCAGAGGCAGATCAGCTGCACGCACAAGATCTTTGGCCCGTTCAGCTATCTCTGTCGATGTGATGATCCCTAAATCAGGCAGCCCCCTGCTGGCTGTATAGGCAGCACCGGACAAATAAATAGCAGAAAAACCGGCTTCTTTCGCAAGCAAAGCGGCCATCCCGTCATGGGCGCCGGGAATTTGAAGAATGTCCGGTGCTGACATCAGCTTGCGGAAACGCCCGGCAAGCTCCTCTTGTGACGATTGCTTATTGACGATCCACGACATGAAACAAATCCCCCTTTTACATGCAGAACATGTCTACGAATTCATTTACGCGCATCGTTTGTAATGTCTCATAGCTGGTACAGCGCTCATAAATGTGTTTGTGCTGTTTATCAGGAAAATGGGTTTTGAGATTGTCAGAAAACTTTTCCAGCAGTTTCGGCACTGCTTCCTCTCTTCGAAAACGATGGCCGAGGGGAAACTCACATTCCACCATTTCCGTGCTCGTTCCGTCTTTAAAATGAACCTGAACGGCATTTGAGATGGAACGTTTATCAGGTTTCAAATAATCCTCGGTATATGTTTTATTTTCAGTCACTTCCATTTTATCACGAAGTTTATCTATCCTCGGATCACTCGCTGTTTCAGCTTCATAATGCTGTGCCGTGATATCACCAAAAAGCAAACCGATTGCTGTAATGTATTGGAGGCAGTGATCACGGTCTGCCGGATTGTGGAGCGGGCCTTTTTTATCAATGATTCGGATAGCGGATTCATGCGTTCTGATGACAACTCGGTCAATCTCGTCAATCCGGTTCTTTACCTGCGGGTGAAGAATGACGCCGCACTCCGCCGCTGTCTGGGCGTGAAATTCCGCAGGATAAGACACTTTAAATAACACATTTTCCATGACATAAGCGTCAAGCGGACGGGCAAGCTTGATCTCTTTCTTATTGAATAAAACGTCTTGGAACCCCCAACCCGGTGCACTCAGGGCTGTCGGATAACCCATTTCCCCTTTTAACGACACCAGCGCCAAATGAACACCTCTGCTCGTTGCATCTCCTGCCGCCCATGATTTACGCGAGCCTGTATTCGGTGAATGGCGATAAGTCCTCAATGCTGCATTGTCAATCCATGCATTCGAAAGTGCATTTTTGATTTCTTCTCTTCCGCCGCCCAAAAGCTTTGCTGCAACAGCAGTTGTCGCAACTTTGACAAACAGCACATGGTCAAGGCCAACTCGATTTAAGCTGTTTTCTAACGCCAGCACACCTTGGATCTCGTGTGCTTTGATCATCATCTCAAGTACGTCGCGTACTGTTAACGGCTCTTTTCCTTCAGACAGCCTCACTCTTGATACATAATCAGCAGCGGCAAGGATTCCTCCCAAGTTATCGGATGGATGCCCCCACTCCGCCGCCAGCCACGTATCGTTGTAATCGAGCCAGCGAATCATGCAGCCGATATTAAACGCTGCCCTCACAGGATCGAGAACATATGACGTTCCCGGCACTTTGCTTCCATTCGGCACAGTCGTTCCTGGAACAATCGGGCCAAGCAGCTTTGTGCATTCCGGATACCGTAGCGCCAAGATCCCGCAGCCCAGGGTATCCAGCAATACATGCCCCGCTGTTGTATACGCTTCGGCACTAGTAATCTCTTTCTCAAGCACATAGTCTGTGATTTCTTCGATAACACGATCCGTTTTCGGCATTCTACCAGTTCCTTTCATGGTTTTGTTTGATATTGCGGGCCCATGTAACTGACACGGGGACGGAAGAGCCGATTATTGGCATACTGTTCGATCACATGGGCGCATAAACCGGATGTTCTCGCGCTGAAAAAGATCGGCGTATATAAAGGAATCGGTATGCCGAGCATCCAATACACTGGGGCAGCATAGTAATCCAAATTCGGGTAAAGCCCTTTTTCCTTCTCCATCAGCCGCTCACCCGCTTCGCACATCTCATATAAACGATGGTCACCGGCTTTATCGCATAATTGCTGCAGCGCCTCTTTCATCATGAGTGCTCTCGGGTCCATTTTTTTCATATACACCCGGTGGCCGAAGCCCATGATTTTTTCTTTTCTTTTCAGTTTTGTTTGCAAAAGCTGCTCAAAATCAGATGTCGTTTTTGCCTCCAAAAGCAAATACATCACAGCTTCGTTTGCTCCTCCGTGAAGATTCCCTTTCAGGGAAGCGACAGCCCCAGTCAAAGCCCCATAAAGATCTGAATGTGTAGATGCAATGACCCTGGCCGCAAAGGTTGAATTCGGCATCTCATGCTCACTGTACAGGACGAGCGACCGGTCAAAAATCTGTTCTTCCAATGAAGACGGCAATTTCCCTGTCATCATGTAGAGAAAATTCGCACTGTAGGATAGGGTTTGAAGCGGAAGAATCGGTTCTTTCTTATTAATGATCCTGTAGCTGGCAGCAGTGAGGGCAGGCATTTTCCCAAGAAGCTGATAGGCGCGTTCTTTGTTTGCGGAAGGAGACCGATCATCAATTTGCCGATCATAGCCAGCAAGTGCCGACAGGCCGGTACGCAGACTATCCATTGGATGAGTGTCCTTAGGGAGCAGCTCAAGCAGACGGAGATGATCAGCAGGCAGGCTTGAGGCACTGTTTATTTTACGTTCCAGCGTTTCCATTTCACTTTCTTCTGGCAGCCTGCCCTCCAGCAATAAATGGACAAGCTCCAGATAGCTTTTTGTTTCAGAAAGTTCTATTAAATCATAGCCCCGTATCAAAATCTGGCTGGACTGGGTGTCAAGATAAGAAATATGAGTTTCTGCCGCAATCACACCGTCCAACCCTGGAGAATAATGCTGTTTCTCCTCCATATCCTCAACCTCCGTTTTTGCGTTTTTTGTCTATCAGGTTCCGCCAAGCAAATACTTGGAAATAATCAGTCTTTGAATCTCGTTCGTCCCTTCATAAATTTGCGTCACCTTTGCATCGCGAAGCAGGCGCTCAACTGGATAATCCTTCATATAGCCATATCCCCCATAAATTTGAACGGCGTCTAACGCCGCCTTTACGGCTGCATCGGAAGCAAATAGTTTAGCCATAGACGCTTCTTTTCCACAGTTTAGGCCGCGGTTATGAAGGTCTGCAGCGTGGTAGACAAGATGTCTTGCCGCCTCAGCTCTAGTCGCCATATCAGCCAGCTTAAATGATATGCCTTGATTGGCTGCAATCGGCCTTCCAAATTGCACTCGCTGCTTCGCATAATCAACGGCATGCTCAAGAGCCGCCTCTGCAATTCCGAGGGCCTGTGCCGCAATGCCGATCCGGCCGACATTTAAATTCGCCATGGCAATGTGAAAGCCATCCCCCTCTTTGCCAAGCAAATTGGCTTCAGGCACTTCTGCATTATCAAAAATCAGTTCCGTAGTATTGGAGCCATAAAGCCCCAGCTTTCTTTCTTTTTTTCCAACGGTAAAACCGGGTGTGTTTTTTTCAACAATAAAAGCCGAAATCCCGTGCCTGCCTTGATCTGGAGCTGTTAAAGCAAATGTGATATAGATATCAGCTGCTCCGCCATTCGTTATGAATATTTTCGATCCGTTTAATAGGTATTTGCCGTTCTTTTTGATTGCTGTTGTGCGGAGGCTCCCGGCATCCGACCCCGAGTGAGGCTCCGTTAGTGCAAATGCGCCCAAATGGTCTCCTGACGCGAGATTTGGTATATATTTCATCTTCTGTTCTTCGTTGCCGAAATACAGAATCGGATTCGTGCCGACTGAGGTATGAACGGAGAGAATCACGCCGACAGCCGCGCTGATTCTAGAAATCTCATGAATTGCCAAAATATAAGAAACAACGTCCGCTCCAGCACCGCCGTATTGTTCCGGCACCGGTATTCCCATCAGTCCGTGTTTACCCATTTTTTTGATCAGCTGAAAGGGAAATTCGTCCGTTTTCTCCATGATTTCCGCAGCGGGAGCAATTTCTTTTCGTGCAAAATCACGCACCATTTTTCGCATCATGACTTGCTCTTGGGTTACATGCAACTCGGCCACCCCCGGATGGAATAGACTTCAGGAAGTCTTCTCCTCATAGTCATAAAAACCGCGTCCGCTCTTTTTGCCAAGCCAGCCTGCTTTGACATACTTGCGGAGCAGCGGGCAAGGACGGTATTTGGAATCGCCAAGGCCTGAGTGAAGGACTTCCATAATTGATAAACACGTATCCAGTCCGATAAAATCCGCTAATGCAAGCGGACCCATCGGATGATTCATGCCCAGCTTCATCACTTCATCTATTGCCTCCGGCTTCGCCACTCCCTCATACACGCAATAGATGGCTTCATTAATCATTGGAAGAAGCACACGGTTGGAAACAAACCCAGGAAAATCATTGACTTCTACCGCTGTTTTCCCCATCTTTTCCGCTAATGCCATAACATCTAAGGCCGTTTCTTCTGATGTAGCCAAGCCGCGAATCACTTCAACCAGCTTCATTACAGGGACGGGATTCATAAAATGCATGCCAATAACCCGTTGAGGCCGGTTTGTTACAGCAGCGATTTCTGTAATAGGCAAGGAAGATGTATTGCTGGCCAAAATCGTATGAGGCGGGCAAATGCGATCAAGTGTTTTAAACATCTCAGTTTTTGCCGCCATGTTTTCTGCGATAGCCTCAATCACAATGTCCGCATGCTCTGCCTCCTCAAGCGTTTGAGAAATCGAAATGCGGCTGATTACGCTCTTCACTTCCGTCTCGGTCCTTTTTCCTTTCTCAGCATCACGGGCCAGCTGTTTCTTCAGCCGTTTCAATCCTGCCTCCGCGGCCTCTGGATTCACATCATACATCCGCACATAAAAGCCTGCGTCGGCAGCTGTTTGAGCAATTCCGCTTCCCATCTGACCTGCGCCAGCTACCATGATTTGTTTGATTTCCATTCAAATCCCCTTTTTCATCATGTTTTAATGAACCTGCACTAAGACGGCGTCTCCCTGTGCTGCCCCGCTGCAAATAGCGGCAACGCCCAGACCCCCTCCTCGTCGCTTTAATTCATAAACAAGCGTCATGAGAATTCTCGCACCGCTCGCGCCGATCGGGTGTCCGAGCGCGATCGCACCGCCATTTACATTTACTTTTTCAAGATCGAAACCTACGATTTTTTCACATGTCAAAACAACTGAAGCAAAAGCTTCATTTACTTCAAACAAGTCAATATCTTGGACAGTTAAACCGTTCTTTTTCAGGAGCTTGTTAATGGCAAACCCCGGCGCTGCCGCCAGCTCGTGCGCTGGCATTCCCGTAGTTGAAAAACCAAGAATTGTAGCCAGAGGCCGTTTGCCAAGCTCAGCAGCTTTTTCCTCAGACATCAGCACGAACGCGCCGGCTCCGTCATTGACTCCAGGAGCATTGCCGGCTGTGATAGAACCGTCACTTGCATAAATCGGAGCAAGTTTCGCGAGCTGATCCAGACTTGTGTCACGGCGAATCGCTTCATCTTTATCAACAACGTTTGGTTTTCCTTTTCGACCGATCCAGTTGACGGGAACAATTTCATCCTGAAACTTCCCTTCATCGGCGGCCTTAGCTGCCCTTGCATGACTTCTCAACGCCCATTCGTCCTGCTCTCTTCGTGAGATTGCATATTCCTTGGCAGCTGTATTTCCGTGAACAGCCATGTGCACCTCGTCAAATGCGCACGTTAATCCGTCATACACCATTAAGTCCCTAAGCTCGCCGTCCCCCATCCGTGCTCCCCAGCGCCCGGCGGGAACGGCATACGGAATATTGCTCATGCTTTCCATCCCCCCCGCAACAAGTATGTCCGCATCCTGCGCCCGAATCATTTGATCACATAAAGTGACAGCGCGAAGGCCGGAAGCACAGACTTTATTCAGTGTTTCTGACGGCACACTCCAAGGCATTCCCGCCAGACGGGCAGCTTGACGGGAAGGTATCTGCCCTGAGCCGGCCTGGACAACCATGCCCATGACGTTTCCTTCTACATCATCTCCAGAGACTCCAGCCTGTTGCAGCGCCTCCTTCATCACAATGCCCCCAAGCTCAGCAGCTTTCACCTCTTTCAAAACTCCGCCGAATTTGCCAAATGGAGTTCTTGCAGCACTTACAATGACTGTTTTCCTCATGGTTTCACCTCATTCAGAAGATAGACAGCGCTTACAATTTCTAGTTGTCTTCTATGAATGTATGCTTTGAAACGGGCATGAATGAATGAAAAAAGAAGGCTGCGTCAAACAGCCTCCTTCTAACAACTATTCATTTTTCAGCAATGCCGAAGCCTTTTCTGGAAAGTCGGTAAACATGCCGTCTGCTCCCGCTTCAATGAGACGCTTCATATCTTCCGGACGATTGACTGTATACGGCCTTACCTTAATCAAACCGTTCCTCATTTTCTTCAGTACTTCATCTGTGACCCCTGGGCTGTTTATCTTCGGGTGATAGCCGGAAGCCGGAATAGACGCGATATATCGATCTGCCTGATAAAGCACATCTGAAGTTAATACTGCCCGTTCGATATGCGGTGCAAGCCGGGCGCACAGCGCCAAGCTGTCATGATTAAACGTGGATAGGATGACTCTGTCCTCTACATTAAATCGCTTCACTGCCTCCAGCACTTTTTCTTCCATTCCCTCATAGCGGATCACGCTGTTTTTTAATTCAATGTTGATGAGAAAATCCTTTTTTACCGCCCACGAGAGCACATCTTCTAGCAGCGGCACTTTTATATCGCTGTACGCTTGATCGTGACCAGCGGCCGCATTCGCAGTCTTTACCTCATCATAGGCTGTATCCTTCACGAATCCTTTAAGTGATGTCGTGCGATTAAGTCTTTCATCATGAATTACAACAATGCGTCCGTCTTTCGTCAGCTGTACATCAAGCTCTATCCCATCCGCTCCGGCTTCAATTCCTTTTTCAAATGCAAGCATTGTATTTTCGGGAAATTGACCTGATGCCCCCCGGTGGGCAAAAATCTTTGTCATCGTTTCACCTCAAACCCTAAAGTTTTCTCCATTATACTTATTTTGTCGGCTCCACTCTAGGATTAAGGCTGTATCAATCTACTGATCATAATAAGAATCAATGCCATTGACAATCGCATCTGCGGCCTTTTGCTGGTATTCTTCACTTCCCAGCTTGTCCGCGTCAGAGCTGTTCGTGATAAACCCAAGCTCCGCCAACACACTTGGCATTTGTGAATATGTAATGACGTAAAAGTCTGATTCTTTCACGCCCCTGTCTCTCGTTTGTAAGGAAGAAACGAGCTGTGACTGAATATCGGATGCCAGACGCCGGCTGTTCTCCCCTTCATAATCAGATTGAAAATACGTTTCTGTTCCTGAAGCTGAAGCAACCCCTGAATTCACATGAATGCTGACAAAAAGGTCAGCCTGATTGGCACTTGCCTTAGCCACTCTTTCCTCCAAGGTCAGAAAATGATCGTCAGACCGGGATGCAACAGGATTGGCTCCCTCCTCTTTTAGTTTGTCTGTCACATGCTCTGAGACAGCCAAATTAATATCCTTTTCAAAGAGCCCGTTTCCGACCGCTCCACTGTCTTCACCGCCGTGTCCGGCATCAATATACACTGTTTTCCCTTCTATCGGCTCTGCTGCCTGTGCACAAGGCGCGAGCGTCAAAGCCAATCCGCACAGCGCCAAGCTCCTCCATAACATTCTCAACTTACTCCCTCCGGTCACGAGTTCTTTCGCAGCTGAATATCTTCCAGCTGTAAAGTTCCATTATCCTTCTTTGTATATTTCACCAGGACATGTGTCTGATCTGGCAGTGATTCACATTCATCACGTTTATCCTTCGGAACTTGTATCATGGTTTCTTCTCCATTAAGAGAAACCGCAATCGTATGAGGATCAGCCGAGCCAATGTATTTTCCCTCTTCGGTAAACCTCGGCACTGAGTCATCCGCACTTGCAACACTGCACCCCGAAAGAAAGAGCGCAGTAAACAGCAAAAGAACCGTTTGTTTCACATGACCACCTCTTCCTGATGTTTGGCTTTTATCTTTGACCAGAATGGAGAATTTGTAAAGACAACGCGAATGCAGGCGAGCAAGTTCCATGATTTTCAAAAGGGCTATACGACCCGATCATTTCCTGTTGTTAGAAAGATAACGAGCAGATTTGTCTATGAGGATGGCTCTAATTGAGGCGCCAATTAGAAAAAATTAGCGGAAAGAAGCAACTTTTTATTCATTTTAAAAAATTTGAGAATAGGGTGAGCAAATCGTTTGACGGGTGGGTCAGCCAAGCGTAACCTTTTAAAGGATATTTACTTTATTGAAAGAAGTTAAAGCCATGAAAAAATTCGTTCTGCTGCTGGCGGCAGCTGTCATCACATGCTCCATCGGCCACCAAATCAGTGGCGGCTACAAAGGCCCCGAAAAAGAGCGGCCAAAACATCACTCTGCACTCAAGATATTCAGTCGGTAAAGCAGATCAATTGCATTAATTTTTACATATAGGCTAGAATATGTGCGAATCCAAACGAAAGAAGATGATCAAATGAATCCTAAGTATAAGCCACTTTTTGAACCATTTACGTTTAAAAGCGGCGTTACAATCAACAACCGGATCGCAGTAGCACCGATGACTCATTACGCTTCTAATGAAGACGGTACAATATCTGAAGCGGAGCTCGACTACATCATCCCCCGTTCAAAAGAGATGGGAATGGTGATTACAGCCTGCGCAAATGTTACACCGGACGGAAAAGCATTCCCCGGGCAGCCGGCCATCCATGACGATTCCAACATTCCAGGTTTAAAAAAGTTAGCACAAGCCATTCAGGCACAAGGCGCTAAAGCTGTTGTACAAATTCATCACGGCGGTATTGAGTGCCCGTCTGAGCTCGTTCCTCAACAGGATGTTGTGGGGCCAAGTGACGTGTTTGATAACGGCAAACAAATTGCTCGCGCATTAACAGAAGAAGAAGTGGAAAACATTGTGAAGGCGTTTGGAGAAGCGACAAGACGCGCCATTGAAGCCGGCTTTGACGGTGTCGAAATTCACGGTGCAAACGGCTACTTAATTCAGCAGTTTTATTCTCCGAAAACCAACCAGCGCACGGATCGCTGGGGAGGAAGCGATGAAAAACGATTAGCCTTCCCGCTCGCTATTGTCGATGAAGTGAAAAAAGCCGCTTCAGAACATGCGAAGGGTGCATTCTTAGTCGGCTACCGCCTGTCTCCGGAAGAACCTGAGACACCGGGATTGACAATGACTGAAACTTATACGCTTGTTGATGCTTTAGGGGATAAAGAATTGGATTATCTTCATATCTCACTGATGGACGTGAACTCAAAAGCGCGCCGCGGTGCAGATCCGACTCGCACACGCATGGACTTATTGAATGAACGTGTCGGAAACAAAGTGCCGCTGATCGCCGTCGGTTCCATCCATTCCGCTGATGACGCGCTTGCCGTCATCGAAAACGGTATTCCACTGGTCGCTATGGGACGCGAAATTCTAGTTGACCCTAACTGGACGGTAAAAGTAAAAGAAGGCCGTGAAAAGCAAATCGAAACAGTGATCAAAGGCACAGATAAAGAAAAATATCATTTGCCTGAACCGCTATGGCAAGCAATTGTGAACACACAAGGCTGGGTGCCTTATAAAGATTAATGTGCAAAGACTGCCGAAACGATTCGGCAGTCTTTTTTCCCTTTATATAAATAGTTTGTGTACACATCTAAACAGCAAAAGAAAGAGCTCCCCACCAACTTCGAAAAGAAAATCCAGGAAAAACCCCTCACGCTTTCTTGCTTTTTTCTTTTTCATTCGTACGTCTCCTTTTTACATGAATACGCCTTACTTACGATTTTGCAGGAGAAAGGTTTCATTTTATAACGGACACATCTAGGGTCGATCATGCTTCGTGATCCTATAAGATGTATGAATGGACCAAGAGTGCAGGTAATACCGCCATTTGCTTTCCTTACTTTTCAAACCTATCCTTTACTATATGCGGATACTTAATATTCTTCTCCCATACTACAAATGTCCCCAAAACAAAACGCCTCCTATTTATCAGCGCAAACTAATAAATAAAAGACGTTTGATTTAATGACCACTTAATAAGCTCATGTTTAAGAAGCCTTATGCTCTAACCTCAGCTTATCCGCAACCATTGCAATGAATTCACTGTTGGTAGGTTTAGCTTTTGTCATGCTGACAGTATAACCAAACAACGAGGAAATGGAATCAATGTTTCCTCTGCTCCATGCCACTTCAATTGCATGGCGGATCGCTCTTTCTACACGGCTTGCGGTTGTGTTAAATTTTTTGGCGATGTCCGGATAGAGGACTTTTGTAATGCTGCCGAGCAATTCGATGTCATTGTATACCATTGAGATTGCTTCGCGCAGATAGAGATAGCCTTTAATATGGGCTGGGACGCCGATTTCATGGATAATGCTTGTGATGCTCGCGTCGAGATTTTTCTTCTTTGGTTCAGGCTGGCTGCTGCGTATAATACTGCTTTGCGATGATGGCGCACGATGCGTCACACTGCTGGCATTTCCGCTGACCTGGCGGATATGGCCGACAAGGTTTTCCATATCAAACGGTTTGAGAATAAAGTAGGACGCGCCTAAATCGACGGCCTTTTTCGTGACATCTTCCTGCCCAAAGGCTGTCAGCATAATGACATTCGGCTGTTTTTTCAGATCTGATTCCCTCAGCCTCTCTAAAACCGCAAGTCCGTCTAGATGCGGCATAATAATATCTAATACGAGCACATCGGGATCTTTTTCTTTAAACAGCGACAGGCATTCCTGTCCGTTATAAGCAACGCCGATCACTTCCATGTCTTCCTGTCCTTCTATATATTCACTTAACAGGCTTACCAGCTCTCGATTATCATCAGCAACACAAACTTTAATTTTCTCCACGTTTCTTCCTCCCCAAATGTAGTTAACAGGATTCACCCTTGCTACATGTTTACATTCGACAAAACCGCTATATACCCTCTAAAAAAATCATAATCACCAATATTAGTGGCATATCTTTGTTATTCTATGTTTTTCTCTGTTTTTCGACTAAAAATGAAATTTGACAAACAAGGAAACGTGAATTTGTCGAAAAATCTTCTTTTGTATATTTTACCGTATGTATTCTGAGAAGTGAAGAGGGATCAAAATAAAAAAACTGCCGGAAACTCCGGCAGTCAGCTTGCTTTTTCTTTTCCATAAATATCGATTCCTGCTTCTGACAGCATCCATTCAATATGAACACCGTAGCCGCTTGTCGGGTCATTTACAAATACATGGGTGACAGCACCGATCACTTTTCCATTTTGAATGATCGGGCTTCCGCTCATCCCCTGTACGATGCCTCCTGTTTCTTTCAACAGTCTTGGATCGGTAATTTTCAACACCATTCCTTTTGTCGCAGGGAATTTTTGCGGCGTTGTGCTGACGATTTCAATATCGAATTTTTCTACTTTGTCATCATCAATAACCGTTAAAATTTCAGCCGGCCCTTTTTTGACTTCGGTAGAAAACGCAACCGGCAATGCTTGATCTGATATGTTGTTTTGAATCGGCTGATGCAGTGTGCCGAAAATCCCAAACGGGCTGTTTCTGTTAATATCCCCGATCGTTTTGCGTTCTGAGGAAAATCGCGCCAGTTTTTCTCCCGGATTACCGCCTGTCCCTTTTTCAATTGATGTTACAGTGGATTTAACGATTTCTCCATTCTCCACTACAATTGGTTTCTTTGTGTCCATATCGGAAATCACGTGGCCAAGTGCTCCGTATTTTTTTGTTTTCGGTTCATAAAAGGTCATAGTGCCTATGCCGGCAGCAGAATCTCTGATATATAACCCGATTCTGTATTTGCCTTCTCCTTCATCCTTTTCTGGGATCAGCTTCGTTTTGATTTTCTGTTTATCACGTTTGATCAGTAAGTCTAAAGATTCACCAGTTTTCCCAGCCTTTTGAATAAATGGGGCTACATCATTCATTTTTTCAATTTTCTGTCCATTCATCTCAATAATGATGTCGCCCGCCTCAATTCCTGCCGTTTCTCCCGGAGATTTTTTGCCTTCACTTGTATTGATTTGATGAAATCCGACGACAAGAACACCGACGGAATGAAGTTTTACACCGATTGATTGTCCGCCAGGTATAACTTTTAAATCAGGAAGAACATGCACTTTTGTTTTTTTAATTGGAAATCCGGCAAGATCATATACCAATTCTGACTCACCTGATTTTTTGCCCGTCACCTTGATTTCATGCGGATCTTTCTTTACTGTAAACGCTTCTGAGGATTCTGATGTCTGAGCGTTTACCGATAAACTCGTTTCAATCGCTTGTGTTTGGGTTTCAAATACTCTCATTTGCGTTGGAATCAGTAAATATTCTTTTAGCGGTTTGCATAAACCTACACTTAATAACGAAACAAGGAGAATTAAACCTACTGCTTTTCTGATGTTATCGGGCATTCACTACTTCACTCTCCTCGCTCCTATCCCACACCTTCTTTATGACTTGCTGCTACATCATTTAATTTTGCCTTCTGACGGCTTATTTATAACTGTCATATGAAGAAAAACATTGGATATACTGATGAACGAATGGATGTGCACGAAAAAAATAAGCTGCGCTTCTCGCGCAGCTTACCCAGTTGTTTTGACTTGATCCGCTTGTTTTAAAAGTTCTTTCGCATGGCGTTTCGTTAAATCGGTTACCTCGACACCTGCAATCATGCGCCCGATTTCCGCTACCTTTTCCTGCTTAGACAGCGGCTTGACACGTGTCGTCGTTCTACCGTCTTTTAACTCCTTCGCAATATAAAGATGCGTATCGGCCATGGCAGCCACCTGAGGCAGGTGTGTAATGCACAGCACTTGTGAACCTATTGACACCTTATGGATCTTCTCAGCGATTGCCTGTGCGACCCTGCCGCTTACACCGGTATCAACCTCGTCAAAAATGATCGATGTCACATCCTGTTGTGAGGAAAAAATGCTTTTTATGGCAAGCATCACCCGTGACAGCTCTCCACCTGAAGCGACTTTCGAAAGGGATTTCAGCGGCTCGCCTGTATTGGTTGAAATTAAAAACTTCACCAGGTCAATCCCTTGTTCAGTCAGCTGAACGGGCTGGCCGTTTACAAGCGGCGCCTCTTCATTGCGTGACGCTGTTCTGACCTTAAATTCCGTATCAAAAGTTGATTTTTCCATGTACAGGCTTTTTAATTCCCGATGAATCTCATCAGCCAGCTTTTTCGCCCATGTTTTTCGGATTTGTGACACATTTGCCGCTTCCACTGCGACATCTTTGCCGACGGAGTCAAGCTCCTTTTTCAAGCTTTGAAGGTGGCTGTCCCTGTTTTCAATTTGGTCAATCTCTTCTTCAATTTTAGAAGCATATTCCAAAATGTCTTCAACAGTGGCACCGTATTTTCGTTTCAGCTGTTTGATTTCATTAAGTCGCGTCTCAATATAGTTCAGGCGTTCCGGATCAAATTCAAGCTCATCCAGCATATTTCTCATCTGAAATGTGGCATCCTCAAGCAAATAGTAGGAGTTCGAAACACTTTCAGACATTTTTTTCAGCGGTTCGTTTATATCAGATATATCTTCAAGCTGCGCTGATGCCATTCCAACCCAGTCCAATCCGCCCTGCTCACTGCGAAGCGCGTTATATGCATTTTGCAGCGACTCATATATCTTCTCAAAGTTTGAAATTTGCTGGCGCTCTTCTTGGAGCTGTTCATCTTCGTTAAGCTCAAGCTTTGCCGATTCGATTTCTTCGAGCTGAAATTGAATAAGATCAAGACGATGGGCCATTTCCTGTTCGCTTTCAGAAAGCTGCTTAAGCTTTTTGAGCAGCTTCACATACCGCTGGTACCCTTCCTGATACGTTTTGAGCGCGCTTTCCACTTCGGCCCCGGCAAACTTGTCCAAAAGCTGGAGATGATTTTCGTCTTCCATTAACAGCTGGTTATCGTGCTGCCCGTGAATATCTAATAAAAGCCTGCCGATCTCTCTTAGTGAAGCAATCGTGACAAGCTTGCCATTGACACGGCAAACGCTTTTCCCGCTCGTGCTGATATCCCTTCTCATGACGATCATTTCGTCTGAAACGTCGATTCCCTGCTCAGCGCATACGCCTAAAACAGGATGGCCGCTCTCCAACAGAAACAGCCCTTCAAGTTCGGCTTTTGCTTCCCCATATCTAACAAATTCAGATGATCCGCGGCCTCCGACTAAAAGAGAAATGGCATCTATGATGATGGATTTGCCGGCTCCGGTTTCTCCTGTTAAAACCGTAAGCCCGCGTTCAAAAGAAACCGTCAGTTCCTCAATAATGGCAAAGTTTTTAATCGATAGTTCAGCTAACAAACAGCATTACACCTCTTATCTTTGTTAGATTTTCTGTTACAGCAGTTCAAGGAGCCTGTTTTTTACGCCTTCTGTATCTTCAGGAGTCCGGCAAATAATTAAAATCGTATCATCTCCGCAAATGGTCCCCATCATTTCATCCCAGTCCAAATTGTCCATCAGCGCCCCGATTGCCTGGGCATTGCCCGGCATCGTTTTCAGCACAATCATATGGCTTGCTGAGTCTATTTTCACAAATGCGTCCATCAATGCCCGCTTTAGCTTTGACAGCGGATTGAAACGCTGGTCCGCCGGAAGACTGTATTTGTAAGAACCATTATTTGTAGGCACTTTTACAAGGTGAAGTTCTTTAATATCCCGTGATACCGTGGCCTGCGTTACTTTGTATCCATCCTGCTTTAGCATGTCGACCAATTCATCCTGCGTTTCGATTTCATTGCTTGTAATGATCTCTCTGATTTTAATATGCCTCTGGCCTTTGTTCATGTAAGCACCTCTATTTCCAAGCTTATCTGTTCTTTTATGTTATATGATTCTCTGCACATTGTACATGAATGCAGAAAAAAGGAATAATAGCGCCCTATTATTCCGGTACATCTGCTTTTTTTTCTTTTAACGTCTTATGTGCTTCTTCTACAACGCGCATGATCTCTTCTTCCGGCAGTTCCTGGCCTTCCTGTCCCTCTCCCGGCCAATGCAAATGAAGGAGAAACTCAATATTTCCGTCTCCTCCCGTGATTGGAGAAAATGACAAGCCTTTACAGATATAGCCTTCAGCGGCAGAAAAACTGATCATTCGCTTGAGCACATCAGCATGCACTTTAGGATCTCTAACAATCCCTTTTTTGCCGACGGATTCCCGTCCCGCTTCAAACTGAGGCTTAACTAAAGCCATGCAGTCGCTGCCCGGTACGAGCAAAGTCCTTAGGACAGGCAGGATGAGCCGCAGTGAAATAAAGGACACATCAATTGTGGCAAACTCCGGCATGCCCTTTGTAAAGTCTGCCGGTGTTGCATAACGAAAGTTCGTCCGTTCCATCACGACGACCCGTTCATCCTGTCTAAGCTTCCATGCAAGCTGATTATAGCCTACATCCACAGCGTATGACTGTTTAGCTCCATTTTGCAAAGCGCAGTCCGTAAAACCGCCGGTGGAGGAGCCAATATCAATCATAATTTTATCTTTGACAGAGACGGGAAATTCCTTCAACGCTTTTTCGAGCTTTAAGCCGCCCCTGCTCACATACCTCAGCGGGTTTCCTTTGACAGTTAACGGAAGGTCGCGGTCAATTTTTTCTCCAGGCTTGTCCAAGCGGTTTTCGTTTGAATAGACGATCCCCGCCATAATGGCTCTTTTGGCTTTTTCACGCGTTTCCGCCAGCCCTCTTTCCACTAATAATACATCTAATCGTTCTTTCTTTGACGTCATGATCCAATTCCTTTGTGTGTCTTTGGTGGCATCAGTAATCTAATACGATTTGCCACCTGCTGTTTTGTCAGTCCAATTTCCTCAAGAAGCGCTGTTACACTTCCGTGTTCAATAAACCGATCAGGTATACCCATTCTGTCAATCGGAGTATGATATTCACCTTGATCATGAGCGAATTCTAAAATCGAGCTTCCGAAACCGCCTTCTAAGACCGCTTCTTCAATTGTTAAAATTGGCAAGCCTTCTTTTAGGATACTCTTCATCATCTTTTCATCAATCGGCTTAATAAAACGCGCATTCACAACGCGCACGGAAAGGCCTTCTTTCTGCAGCTCTTCGGCTGCTTCAATCGCCATTTCGATTGTTGTGCCGAATGTTAAGATGACAGCATCGTTCCCTGGACGCAGCACCTCCCACGTACCGATCGGAATCGTTTTCAACTGTTCATCCATTTTTACGCCGAGTCCGTTTCCGCGCGGAAAACGCATTGCTATCGGGCCTTCGTCATAGCTAAGTGCTGTATGAACCATGTGCTGGCCTTCATTTTCGTCTTTCGGCATCATTAAGACCATGTTTGGAATGTGGCGCATAAACGCAATATCAAACACGCCTTGATGTGTCTCTCCATCAGCGCCAACGAGTCCAGCACGGTCAATTCCAATAAACACATTAGCGTTTTGGCGGCAGATGTCATGAACAACTTGGTCATATGCCCTTTGCAGGAAGGTTGAGTAAATCGCCAAAAACGGCTTCATACCCTGCATTGCCATAGCTGCAGCCATTGTTGCGGCATGCTGTTCTGCGATTCCTACGTCGAACATCCGGTCAGGGAATTCCTTTGCGAAGCCTTCAAGCTTTGAACCGACAGGCATAGCCGGCGTAATGGCTACAATGCGTCCGTCCTCGCGCGCCATTCGCTGCACAGTTCCGCTGACAAGACCGCTCCACGAAGGAGCTGCGGCTTTCGGCTTTACAAAGTCACCGGTATTAATTTTATATGGTCCGGTACCATGCCATGTCCCAATCGTATCGGTCTCAGCCGGTTTGTACCCCTTCCCTTTTTTCGTAATGACGTGCAGAAGAACAGGGCCTTTCGTTTTTTTGGCGTATTGAAGATTCTCAATCAGCTCATGATAAGAATGTCCGTCCACTGGGCCCAAATACGTAAAACCGAGCTCCTCGAAAAACATTCCGGAGACGAGCATGTATTTCAGGCTGTCTTTGACCCGTTCCGCCGTGGCGGCAAGCTTGCCCCCAACTGCCGGAATCTTTTTAAATAAGTATTCAAGCTCATCTTTGACCCACTGGTATTTCCCCGCAGTGCGGAGCCGTCCGAGCATAGAGTGAATGGCACCGACGTTTGGCGCAATACTCATTTCATTATCATTAAGGATGACAATCATGTCTTTTTTCTCGTCGCCGATGTGGTTAAGGGCTTCGAGCGCCATACCGCCGGTCAGCGCGCCGTCACCAATGATCGGAATAATATATTCATCCGTTCCTTTAATATCACGGGCAGCTGCCATTCCCATCGCGCCTGACAGAGAAGTCGAGCTGTGCCCGGTTTCCCAAACATCGTGCTCGCTTTCACTCCGCTTTGGAAATCCGCAAAGCCCTTTGTACTGGCGAAGCGTCGCAAATTCTTTTCCGCGTCCTGTCAGCAGCTTATGGACATACGACTGATGGCCTACATCCCATAAAAATTTGTCTTTCGGGCTGTTAAATTCCTTATGCAGGGCAACAGTAAGCTCTACGACACCTAAGTTTGGGCCGATGTGGCCGCCGGAAGCGGATAAACTTGTAATTAAAAACTGACGGATTTCATCACTTAATTTCTCTAATTCATCAATGGACATGTTTTTTAAAAACGACGGGTCCTGTATTGATAAAAGATCCAAAGCGGATCAACTCACTTTCAGCATGAATTTCTGCAATGATACATGTCTTTTGCATGCCGAGCTGACAATAATCTCAGACATAAAAAAAGACAAACGCGCTTTTCCTTTTCATTTTTCATATAAACTGCTTACATTTTACCATACCTCGTGCAGCCGCTTCAAATTAGGATCGTTTTAGTGATCTCTTGCCGCAATTAAATCACAAAGCTCATATAAAAGGTCTTTTTGAAGAGAGAGTCCGCCGATCAATCGCTTCGCCTCTTTTATATGAACATCCAATTTATGTTTGGCCCCTTCCAATGAAAGAAGCGACGGGTATGTCGATTTGTCATTTGTGGTATCCGAGCCGACACGTTTGCCGATTTTCTCTTCACTGCCTTCTAAATCTAAAATATCGTCTCTGATTTGAAATCCGATTCCAATGTGGCTGCTGAAGGTACGCAGTGTTTCAATGTCTTCCTCAGGCGCATCAGCCAAAATAGCACCGGCGATTACACAAAAGCCAAGGAGCTTGGCAGTTTTCCGTTCATGAATGGATTCGAGCTCTTCAAGCGTGACTTGTCGGTTTTCCGCTTCCATATCAGCTACTTGCCCACCGACCATGCCTTCGGTGCCTGCCGCTGAAATCAGTTCATTCACAAGCCGCAGGCGCTTTTCTGCTGACACCTCGTCTGACACGTGGGAGGTAATCAGCTTAAAGCTTTCTGTGAGCAGCCCGTCACCCGCTAATACTGCCGTCGCTTCACCAAACACTTTATGGTTTGTCGGCTTCCCGCGGCGCAAATCGTCATCATCCATGCATGGAAGATCATCATGAATTAACGAATACGTGTGAATCATTTCGACAGCACAGCCCACCGGAATGCCGTCTTTTTCGCTTTTTCCATATGCATTTAAAACAGCCAGTACAATCAGAGGCCGCAACCGCTTTCCGCCGGCCTGTAGAGAATATAGCATAGATTTCTTTAATGAGTCCGGCATATCAAGCTTTTCTGTATAGACAGAAAGCTGATTTTCAATTGTTTTTTTCCGGTCCGCCAGAAAGCTCGTTAATTTATTTGTCACCTTCGTCTTCCTCCTGAACACTGAAAGGTGCCAGTTCGCCGTCTTCTTTTAAAATGAAGTCCATTTGCTTTTCGACTTTTTGCAGCTTTTCATGGCACATTTTTGACAGAGCCATGCCTTCTTGGAAATAGTTAATGGCTTGCTCTAGAGGCACATCTCCCTCTTCAAGCTTTGATACAATGCTCTCAAGCCCTTTCATCGCTTCTTCAAATGTCATGTTTTCATTTTTTTTCACGTCTGTCATTTTTCTTCCCCTCTCTTTTCTAATACTTCACAGGTCAGCACGCCATCCTTCAGCTTGACTTCAAGCCGGTCCTGCTCTTCTATTTGACTGACACTTTTAATGAGTTTATCTTCTTTATAAGCCAAGCTGTATCCTCTTTCCATCACTTGAAGAGGACTTAGTGCATTCAGCTTGCCAAGAACGGTTTGAAATTGGGAATGCAGCTGCTTCATTTGGATATTCATATTTTTTCTCAGCTGATTTGTTTGTTCCTGGTATCGTGTTCTCGCTTGTTTCAGCTGTTCATGAGGATGCAGTGCCTCTAATCTGTACGTTTCACGCTCCAGCTGTCTGCTTTTCCGATCTAAAAGAGCGGTCAGCTGTGCTTGAAACTGCTGGTACGCGAGGTCAAACTGCTGCTCTTTTTGCGCATACAAACGCTTTGGAAAACGAAAGGCATAGGACGATTGCAGCGTTTGAATCCGTTCTTTTTTCTGGCCGAGGTGCTGCTGCATTGCTCTTGTCATTCTGACTTCCGCTGTTTTTGCCCGTTCGATTAAATCAGTGGTATGAGGCACAGCAATCTCAGCTGCTCCTGTCGGCGTCGCGGCTCTGATATCGGCGACAAAATCACTGATCGTAAAATCCGTCTCATGTCCGACTGCCGATATAATCGGAATATTGGAAGCAAAGATGGCGCGTGCTACAATTTCTTCATTGAATGCCCACAGTTCTTCTATCGAACCGCCGCCTCTCCCGACAATTAATACGTCGCAAATCTCTTTTTCATTTGCCTCTTCAATGCGCGTAACGATGGATCTGCTCGCATTTTCACCTTGTACGAGCGCTGGAAGAACAATGACTTTTACAAGGGGATATCTTCTTTTTAGAGTTGTAATAACGTCTCTGACAGCGGCACCCGTTGGAGATGTCACAACCCCGATTGTGGCTGGAAATGCGGGGATTTGTTTTTTGTAGCGGTCGTCAAATAAACCTTCTCCGGCAAGCTTCTTTTTTAATTCTTCGTACGCTAAATAAAGCGCTCCAACCCCGTCAGGCTGCATTTCTTTGGCATATAATTGATAGTTTCCGCTCGGTTCATATACGGAAATTCCGCCTCTGACCAGCACTTTCATTCCGTTTTCAGGTTTAAAAGGCAGACGCTCGCTTTGTCTCGCGAACATCACCGACTGCATTCTTGCGTTTTCGTCTTTTAAAGTGAAATAAATATGCCCTCGTGTGTGTATCTTTACATTCGACAATTCGCCTTTAATCCAAATATTTTCAAGGTGAGGATCTACATCGAATTTTCGTTTTATATACTTTGTCAGCGCTGAGACGGTAACATACGCTGCTTCACCCATGTCTAAAAACTCCTCTCCTAAGCATTCCTGCACCATAACTAAAGAAAACCCGCCCTGGCTTTAGGAGCCTGAAGAAGCGGGTATCGTGCTCATATTCAAGGCGGGTAAACATTTCGCCTGTGAATATCTCCAATTATCTATGATAACGTACGTTTCGCAGATTTAACAGTATTATGCGCAAGCATCGTGATGGTCATCGGACCTACTCCGCCCGGAACCGGCGTGATGAAGGACGCTTTTTCCTTTGCCCCTTCA
This sequence comes from Bacillus sp. LM 4-2, assembly GCF_000978495.1. Taxonomy (NCBI): domain Bacteria; kingdom Bacillati; phylum Bacillota; class Bacilli; order Caryophanales; family Bacillaceae; genus Bacillus; species Bacillus sp. LM 4-2. The sequence goes on from NZ_CP011101.1 coordinate 2,373,856, forward strand.
AATTCAACGTCTCCGCAAAGCTTTCCGTTTTCCAGACGGTTAACGCCGACGTCAATGACAACAGCGCCCTCTTTGATCTGGTCTGCACTGATGAAGTTGGCTCTGCCGACTGCCACCACCAGGATGTCCGCTTTTTTCGTATGTTCAGTAATATTTTCTGTTCTTGAATGACAGTAAGTAACCGTCGCGTTTTCATTTAATAAAAGCTGGCCGACAGGTTTGCCGACAATGTTGCTTCGGCCGACTACAACAACCTCTTTACCGGAAAGGTCAATATTGATTTTCTTCAAAAGCTCAACAATTCCATGAGGCGTGCAAGGAAGAAACGTATCTTCGCCAAGCAGCATTTTCCCTACGTTTAACGGATGAAAACCGTCTACATCTTTATCAGGGGAGATACGTTCGATCACCGCTTTTTCAGAAATATGGTCTGGGAGCGGAAGCTGAACGAGAATGCCATGAAACTCAGGGTCTTGGTTATATTGATCAATAATGGAAAGCAGTTCAGCTTCTGTGAGGCTGCTGTCAAATTGATCGAGCTTGAAATTCATTCCCATTGTTTCTGCCGCTTTTTTCTTTCCTCGCACGTAAGAGTGAGAAGCAGGATCATCTCCAATCAAAATAACCGCCAGTCCGGGAGTGACGCCTTGCTTTTTAAGCTCTTCTACCTCTTTTGCCAATTGTTCGCGTTTTTCTCTAGCCGTTTCTTTTCCGTCGATGATTGTTGCAGTCATTTTCTTTCCTCCTATGATTGTTCAATATCAGATTTAATGTTAGAAAGAACCCCGTTTACAAACTTTGTCGCTTTGTCATCACCAAACCGTTTTGCCAGCTCAATCGCTTCGTTCATGGAGACATTCACCGGAATGTCTTCGGCATATGCCATTTCATATGCTGCCAGGCGCAAAATCGCACGGTCAACATTGGCAATCCGATCGAGCTTCCAATTCACCAGATGCTTGGAGATCATTTCATCCAGCTGGTCTTGGTGTTCCAATACCCCGTGTACAAGCTGTTCAAAGAAAGGATCTGTTTTTTCTTCATCCAGTGCGTGTTCTATGGCTTCATTCACTGCAATATCGCTGACATCAATTTGAAATAGTGCCTGCAAAGCTTTTTCTCTTGCTGTTCTTCTTTTCATTTTCTTTCTCCTTTGATCCTCTTTATCCGCTTGTCGTTAAGCCACAAAGAGATCATAACATATTTTTTTCGTATCCGCATATTGAAATCAAGGTTTTTTTACCCTATTACCGAATATTTTCACACACCTTAATATGATTATTCGGATTTCACGTTCATGAAGAAACTCGGCTATGTAAGCCGGCTTTCTTCATGCTTTGAAATAAAGGGTAACGTGTAAAAAAACCAAAGGGCCGCCCTCCCCTTGGTTTCGTGTTAAGCCATTTACATTTCTTCGTCGATTTGGACTTCTTGGGCTTTTGTGTCAAATTGAATGCCGACGATGTGAATATTGATCTCGTTAATCGAAAGAGACGTCATATTTAATAAGGTTTGACGAATGTTTTCCTGAACGGATGCTGCAACTTTCGGAATCGAAACGCCAAATGTAACGACACAGTATACATCGATCGTAATTCCGTCATCCGCCAGGTCGACTTTGACACCTTTGCCATGATTCACTTTGCCAAAGCGCTCAACGACGCCTGTCGCAAAGTTTCCGCGCATTTCGGCAACCCCATCAACTTCTGATGCTGCAATTCCGGCAATGACCTCAATGACCTCCGGTGCAATCTCAACCTTACCCAAATGCGTATCTTCGTGATCCATTTTAAGCAAGCTGTTGTCTTTCATTCAATTCACCTCCGTAAAAATTATGAGCCCATTACATCATATGTTTCTAAAAATTTCGTATTAAACTCTCCGCTCACAAATGTTTCGTGTTCAAGCAGTTTTAAATGGAAAGGGATTGTTGTCTCAATGCCTTCGATGACGAATTCGCTCAATGCGCGCTTCATGCGGGCAATCGCTTCATCCCTCGTTTTTCCGTATGTGATGACCTTTGCAATCATGCTGTCATAGTACGGTGGGATGGAATAGCCAGGGTACGCAGCTGAATCGACACGGACACCAAGACCGCCAGGAGGCAGGTACATTTTAATTTCACCAGGTGACGGCATGAAATTTTTACTTGGGTTTTCTGCGTTGATTCGGCATTCGATGGCCCAGCCTTCAAATTCAACATCTTCTTGCTTGAGGCTCAGTTCCATTCCTGATGCCACTTTGATTTGTTCCTTGATCAGGTCAGTTCCCGTCACCATTTCTGTGACTGGGTGCTCTACCTGAATTCTCGTGTTCATTTCCATGAAGTAATAGCGCTGTTCATTGTAGTCATAGATAAATTCAACTGTTCCAGCACCTGTATAGCCAACCGCTTTTGCAGCCTTTACCGCTGCATCTCCCATCTGCTCCCTGATTTCTGAATCAAGGGCAGGAGATGGTGATTCTTCCAAAAGCTTTTGCAGGCGTCTTTGGATCGAGCAGTCGCGTTCGCCCAAATGGATCGTATTTCCGTAGTTATCAGCAAGCACTTGGATCTCAACGTGGCGAAAATCTTCTATGTATTTTTCGATGTATACACCTGGATTTCCGAATGCAGTTGCCGCTTCCTGCTGTGTAATCTTAATGCCATTAATCAGATCCTCTTCAGTGCGGGCAACCCTAATTCCTTTTCCGCCTCCGCCTGCGGTGGCTTTTATAATTACAGGATACCCAATTTCATTAGCAAGCGAAACCGCTTCTTCCACATTTTCTATAATTCCCTGTGAACCCGGTACGATTGGCACGCCGGCCTGTTTCATCGTTTCCCGCGCAACGTCTTTTGTTCCCATTTTTGAAATGGCGTCAGCGCTCGGGCCGACAAACGTGACATTCACTTCTTCACATAATTCAGCGAAATCAGCATTTTCAGCTAAAAATCCGTATCCCGGATGAATGGCGTCCGTGCCAGTCAGCTTTGCAACACTCACAATATTTGTAACGTTTAAATAGCTGTCTTTTGATGCTTTCGGTCCGATACAAAAAGCTTCATCGGCCATTTGAACATGAAGGGCATCTTTATCAGCTTCTGAATAAACAGCGACAGTCTCAATTCCGAGCTCTCTGCAGGCTCTGATGATTCTGACAGCAATTTCTCCTCTGTTGGCGATCAATAGCTTTTTAATCATGTTAAGTCTCCTTACTCCGCTTTTACAAGAAATAGAGGTTGTCCGTATTCGACCAGCTGGCCGTTTTCTACTAATACTTCAACGATTTCGCCTTTCACTTCTGCTTCGATTTCGTTGAAAAGCTTCATCGCTTCTACAATGCAGACAACTGTGTTTTCATTTACTTTTGAACCGGCTGTTACATACGGGCCAGCTTCCGGTGATGAAGAAGCATAAAATGTTCCTACCATTGGTGAAGTGATTTTATGCAGATTCTCATCTTGCTTTGGTGCTTCTTGGGCAGGTGCCGCTGCTTGCTGCGCTTGCGGCTGAACTGCCTGCGGAGCCTGTGCTTGTACAGGTGCTGCCGGTGCCTGCTGCATGACTTGAACCGTACCTGCTTCATGTTTTTTCAGTTTTAAGGATACACCTTCATTTTCATATACGAATTCGTCAATTGTAGACTCGTCAATTGCTTTAATCAGCTCGTGGATTTCTTTGATATTTAACATTCAATCGCACTCCTATGTATGAAATTTCTTTTTTATAGGTTACTACTAAAAGTACATACTATGTTCATCTTACAGGAGCGGACTTTTGAATTCAACTCTAATATGACAGCAATGCAAAAAGCCCGCTTGTTTAGCGGGCTTCTTTTTCCTCTTTCTTACTTGGATGGTTCAAATGTGACAGCGACATCTTTCATTGTTTTGATTTCTTTTGCCACAAGGTCTATAATGGCTGTCGCCTTCGATTTGGAGTGTTTGTCTGATTTGACTGTAATATTGATTTTATCTCCTTCAGCATTAACGAGCGCATCCTCGTAACCTTGTGTTTTAATCAGCGTTTCAAGCTGTTTTTCTGTTCCTTCCACTTCACTGAGAGCCGTCATTTTATCGTATGCTTCGCTTTTCTCCTTGGCTGTTGCATCATCGCTTGACACAATGGCATTCAGCTCTTCTCTTTCTTTGCTTCTGGCATCTTCTAAATCAAGACGGTACGTTGTAAACAGATCATCATCGGCTGTTTCCGTAACAACAGTTCCTTTTTCACTGGCTTCAGCGGATGTTTCCTTGTCTGCTGATGAATCTTTCGTTCCCTTTGTTCCATCTTCTTTTCCTTTTTCAGTTTCTGTACCGCTTTTTTCCTTCGTGTCTTGCTTGGCAGGCGCTTTTTCAGTTGCGACCTCTCCGCTGTCAGACGCGCTTTTTTCACTTTGCATCTGCACGGCGTTTTTGCTTTCCGGCGACATGATATAGTAGACGCTTAACACCACGACAAGACTAAGCATTGTTAATAGCCAAACGGTTTGTTTTTTAAGCATTTATGAATCCTCCTTTATTTTTTTAGGGGCAACCGCAACCCGGTGGCTTGGAACATCCAGGACCCGTGTCACCGCTTCGATAATGGTTTGTTTTATTTGAACGTTGTCCACTCCTTGAGCAACAACGAGTACACCGCGTATATCAGGTTTTTTCGTTTGGACGACGACAGGTGTTTCTTTATCGCCGTTTTTGATCATGACGATTTCTTCCTCCGATGTTTGGTCTGTAACGCTTCTTGTTCCGCCTTCTTTGTCAGTTTCTTCAGTGGTTGTATTTTTGTTTGATTTGTTTTTTTCGTATACTTTCAGCGACGTTGCATCTACATTCACGACAACCGAGACATCGTCCACACCAATGATTGTTTCAAGAATTTCTTTCAGCTGATTTTCGTATTCTTTTTCATAGTCATCGATCGAGTCTTTAGGTTTATCAGATTTTGAGGCTTTAAACACTTCAGCTGTTTTCTCTTTGCTGTCTGCGGAATGTTGTGATGATACGGCCGTTATCGTTTTGGCGTTTTCTGTTTTCTCAGGTGAAGAAAACAGCTGGCTGACAAGCATAAAGGAAACTCCGAGAACAAAAACGAATAGAAAGTAATGATATTTGGTCAGCTTCGGCTTTTCGCCGTCCTTCGTTTGTCCCGGAAGAAACTGCTTTTTCAATACATTCCATAATCCGTTTTTATTCATTGCCGACACTCTCCCCGCCTTCCATATGAACCGTAATTTTCTCACTTCCGATTTCCCAAATGTCCGCGAGCTGCGTTTTTATCTGTTTGGCTTCTTTTTGTTCGGCTGCTTCTTTCGTTACGTATGCATGATCTGTATCAATGTGGACCGGCGCGACCGTTTGGACCGTTTTTTCAGAAGACGGGGCCATATACACGCTGATTGTTTTAATATCCTCTTCTGAATCTACCTTTTCTCCTGCCGTGAGTTTGATGCGGCCTACTTTATATTCATCATGACTGAATCTCTCCTCCGCTTTCTTTTTTAGTTGGACAGCCATTTCTTCTAGAATATATGCGCGCTGGGAAGCTTGTATTTCTATTTTTTTTGAATTGATTTGATTTTTTATGTCGGCAGACTCTGACTGCCCGTTTTTTGTGAGATATTCAAAGATGATTTCGGGGTCTGTCTTGAAAAGTTTAAAAATCGGCGTAAGCATGACGACAATCAAGAGCAGGCTGACTACCATTTTTGCGTACTTTTGCATGCTGGAGCTCGGCAGCAGCATATCAATCACAATTGCAAATAGGATAAACAACACGATGGTGGTAAGCCATTCCGTTAAAAAACTCATTCGCCTGCCTCCTTCATTTCATCATCATCGTGAGGTTTCCGGCTGTGATTATGACAGTAAGGCTTAAAAAAAACATGAGAGACACAATGGCCAGAGCTGCAAAAATATAAATGACGCTTTTGCTGATGACGTCGAGGCAGGTGATGACGGGCCCTCCTCCTAGTGGCTGAAGAATCGCGGCTGCCAGCTTATAAATAAAAGCGAGGGAAAGCACTTTGATTGCCGGAAATGCCGCGATACAGATCAAAATAGCGACACCGAGAATCCCTACCGTATTTTTCAGCAGTAAAGAGGCGCTGATTACTGTATCTGTTGCGTCTGTAAACATTCGGCCAAGCACAGGAATAAAATTTCCGGTTATAAATTTAGCCGTCCTGAGCGTAATGCCGTCTGTCACTGCAGCTGAGGCTCCCTGAACAGAGATGACGCCGAGAAAGATGGTAAGAAAAACAGCCAGTGCTCCGATGGCGATATTTCTGAGCAGGTTAGCCAGCTGCGTTACTTTGTATTGTTCAGTCATCGTGCTGACAATGCTCAGAATCGCTGATAAAAAAATCAGCGGCATGACGATATTCTGAATCAAGAGACCGCTCGTGTTCATCAGGAAGAGGATAACAGGATGAAAGAAGGCAGCAGATACAGCTCCGCCTGAGGAAGCCAAAAGCGCCAAGAGGAGCGGAATGAGCGCAAGGATAAAGCTGGTCATCGTTTGAATCGCCTCAGTTGCATAGTTAATTGCCACATGAAAGCTATTAAGCGCAAGGATAATCAGCACCATGTACACAATTGAGTAAGCGACCTTACTGACGGTGCTTTGCTGAAAAGCATTTTGCAGAAGCTGCAGAATGACGCAAAAAATCGTGAGCAAAATCAATGTGCCCAGCAGCTTTCCGTTGGCAAGCACTTCATGAAACAAATAAGAAAAGAGAGCTTTCAGCCATTCTTGCGGTGAGAATGATTTATCGCCATTGATAAACTCCATTAAGCTGCCTTTTTGGCTTTCCGGCAGCAGTCCGCCGTATTCTGTCATAATGTCATTCCAAAATTCCCCGATCTTATCTGTTTCAAGCGAGGCTGCTGTCCTTTCCGCTAATTGCTCAGCTGTTTCAGCATGGTCTTCCGTTTGTTCTGCATTACCAGCTGCTTGTACAATTTCTGCACGGCCTGCTATGATCAGCACGGCCAAAAGCAAAACCCATTGAAAGCGCTTCAATCTACCGCCTCCTTTCGGTTATGACATAGAAGGTATAAGTCCGAGAATCGTTTCGATAATGACGGTTAAAATAGGCACAGCCATTACGAGTATTAAAATTTTCCCCGCCAATTCTATTTTCGAGGCGATGGCTCCTTGACCGGCATCTTTTGTGAGCTGTGCCCCGAATTCAGCAATATAGGCGATTCCGATAATCTTTAAAATGGTTTCAACATAGACCATGTTGACATTTGCATTAATCGCAATTTTTTCTATCATTCGAATAATGTCGTAAATTTGGTCTACCAAATAAAGAAAAATGGCACATCCGGCAAAAACGACGATTAAAAACGCAAAAGTCGGCTTTTGTTCTTTTACAATTAAAGAAAGGAAGGTGGCGATCAGCCCTAAACCTACAATTTGAACAATGTCAATCTGCAAGCCCCCCTATCCTTGGAATAAAAACACAGCTTTTATCTTTTTAAATAGGTCATCTACAATCGTGGCGACCATAAATAAAATATAGATAAAACCTAACAGCGTCACCCACTGAGCGTATTCTTTCTTGCCCATCTGATCCAATATCGTGTGTAAAAAAGCGACCACGATTCCCACTCCGGCAATTTGAAATATGACATTCACGTCTACTCCCATTTTATTTTTGCTCCCCTCACGTTTACATCAATAGAAGAATGAGTAACAAGCCCGCTAAAAAGCCCAAACTTTTTATCATCTTTTCATTTTTCGCTTGCGCCTGCTCAGCATCCGCTTCAGAGGCTTCCAAATGTGTCAGCGCCAGCTTGATGTGCTTTTGCTGAGAGATTCGATCATGAATCCCGAGCGTCTCGCCAAACTGCTTCAGCACTTCGTATTCGCTTTTTTTCAAAGACAGGGTATCCCATACCTTCTTTAAGCTTTGCTCCCACGCCGTTTTCGCGGAATCACTTCCCTTGTCCAGCTGATCACTGAATGCGGAAAAAAGAGCTGAAACAGGCTGTGCGAGCTGTTTGGCAATCTGCTGTGAAGCAGTATGAAGCGGTGTATGGCCGTACATGATTTCAGCCTCGAGGGATTGAAGCGCCGCACGCAGCTGGCGGATTTGCCGCGGCCGTTCTGTATAAATCTTCGCCATCTCAAAACCTGTCCATGTTGTCGCTACCACAATAAATACAGCGCCCAGCAGCTTCAGCATGTTTTCACGCCCGTCGTCCTAGACAGCACATTTCCGTCTTTGTCATAAATTTGGCTCACTGTGCCCGGCCCTTTTGCTCTTGATAATTCCAAATAGCGGTCAAAGGCTCTTTCTTCCCACAAACGCTTCAATGAAGGCCGCTTCATCAGGTCGGATATGCTCCAGCCATGCGCCGATACAATTACTGAAACACCTGCATGCAGTGCCTCCAGAAGTGCATCTGTATCTTCCATACGCCCGATTTCATCGACAATCATCACCTCAGGGCTCATGGATCGAATCATCATCATCAGCCCTTCAGCTTTTGGACAGGCGTCTAACACGTCAATTCTCTGACCAAATTGATGTTGCGGAATGCCGCGAAGACATCCGGCAATTTCTGACCGTTCATCGACGATTCCTGTCTTAACGGGCAGCATGGGTTTTTTGCCGGTGCTTGAGAGCCTCGCAAGGTCCCGGAGAAGTGTTGTTTTGCCGGTTTGGGGCGGTCCGATAATCAGCGTATTCAGCCAGCTGTCTTGATATAAGTATGGAAGCAGCGGCTCCGCAATCCCCAGCTTTTGCCGGGCAATTCGTATATTAAAAGATGCGATGTCACGGAGGCCTTTCACACCTCCGTTTTCCGTAATGACTCTGCCCGCCAGTCCGACTCTGTGGCCGCCTCTGATCGTGACATACCCTTTCTTCAGCTCTTCTTCAAGAGTATACATACTATAGTTGCTAAGCCGGCTCAGGATCAGATGGGCATCCTCTGCCGTGCCCGCATAGGACAAATAAACAGGTTGTCCTCTTCGAATCAATTCAACAGGGCGGTTGATCCGAATTCTGACTTCTTCGATTTCCAGCCATTGTTGTTCCGGTATTTCAGAAAGGGCGTTTTTCATGGATTCGGGGAGAACCTCAGCGATTTCATTCAACAGAGCCTCCTCCTTTCTACCGATTGGCTTCTTTAAAATGTATGATGTGAGGCAGACTTTATGACAAGCCTCTCTTTATTTATGAACACCCGCCAAAATCAAAACAACACCCGTAAAAATCAGAATCAGCTTTGCATACGAAAGCTGCCCGGCAATTTGGTAGATTCCGACAGTCATCGTAATGATAAAAATCAACGGACCGACAATAGCGAGAATGCTGTTAACCACAACCGCCTTCCGGACATCGTTGGTCACAAGCATGACAATTGCTGCCGTCAGCTCAATCATAGAGGATAAAACTCGTAATCCTGCCATTGTTAAAACAGTAGAATTGATATTTCCAAGTAAAAATTTCATAGCACTCTCCCAACCTCCCATTTTTTTATATGATATGCTCTAGCTTGCTGAAGTAGTCTTGTCATTTTCGTATAAAAGAAAGATTCTGTTTTTGGGCACAAAAAAAAGCCTGCTCCCATTTGGGAACAGACTTCTTTTTTTCTTTCTATGCTCTTGAAACGTAAGAACCGTCTGATGTATTGACAACAAGTGTGTCGCCTTCATTCACAAAGAACGGCACGTTTACAACAAGCCCGGTTTCAGTTTTCGCAGGTTTTGTACCGCCTGACGCTGTATCACCTTTAATACCAGGTTCAGTTTCAACAACTTTCAGCTCAACTGTGTTTGGAAGTTCGATACCAAGTGTTTCATCCTGGTACATCATGATATGCACAGACATGTTTTCTAGCAGGTATTTTAATTCTTCTTCGATTTGAGTTGCGCTCAGTTCAAGCTGCTCATAAGAAGAAGTATCCATAAATACGTGCTGATCTCCGTTTGCATATAGATATTGCATTGTTTTGGTTTCGATTTGCGCTTTCGCTACTTTTTCACCAGCGCGGAATGTTTTTTCCTGAATGGCGCCAGTGCGAAGGTTGCGGAGTTTAGAGCGGACAAATGCCGCACCTTTTCCAGGTTTTACGTGCTGGAAGTCAACGACGCGCCAAATGCCGCCATCTACTTCAATTGTTAATCCTGTACGGAAATCGTTAACTGAAATCATGTTTAATGTCCTCCTATATTCCAATCACAAAATAATAAGTTCTTTTGGGGAATGGGTGATTGTCCGGTTGCCGTTTTCTGTAATCACGATGTCATCTTCAATGCGGACACCGCCTGTTTCTGGTATGTAAATGCCCGGCTCCACTGTGACCACCATACCCGGTTCAAGGATAGCTGAAGATCTGACGGATAATCCCGGCGATTCATGAACTTCCATGCCGAGCCCGTGCCCGGTTGAATGGCCGAAATAGTCACCGTAGCCTTTTGCAGCAATATGATCCCTTGTGAGGGCGTCAGCCTCTTTTCCTGTCATTCCCGGCTTAATATGTGCGACGCCAAGCGCCTGAGCATCAAATACAACCTGATAGATCTCCTTCAATTGATCACTGGGCTGACCTACAGCGACCGTCCGGGTAATATCAGAACAATATCCTTTATAATAAGCGCCAAAATCAAGCGTAACAAGGTCTCCGCTTTCAATCAGTTTGTCACTGGCCACACCGTGCGGAAGGCTTGAACGAAGGCCTGAGGCGACAATCATATCAAAAGAAGAGCTGTCTGCTCCCTGGCTTCTCATATAAAACTCCAGCTCATTGGCAACAGCGATTTCAGAAATGCCGGGTTTCATAAACGTCAAGATATGTCTGAAGGCATCATCTGCAATCTTCGCAGCTTCCTCTAATATCTTAATCTCTTCACTAGACTTAATCAAGCGCAACTTTTCCACGGATTCAGCCACAGGCACTAATTCGGCATCACTGATAACGGCGCTGTATGAAGCGTAAGCGCCATATGTCATGCTGTTCTGTTCAAAGCCGAGACGCTTGATGCCAAACGATTCAACAGTGTCGGCAGTGGTCTGAATCAAGCTGCCGCCATGTTCAATGATCTCAAAACCCTTTACCTGAACCTTCGCCTGCTCAGTATAACGAAAATCCGTAATAAACGCTGCTTTGTCACCCGATATAACAGCCAAACCCGCCGAACCTGTAAACCCTGTCATATAGCGTACATTAGTGTTGCTTGTAATCAGCATGCCGTCAATTCCCAGCTGTCCAAACAGGTTTCTTAATTTCTCTAGCTTCATCTTGATTCTCCCCCTTGCTGGCTTAATAAGTAGCGAACAGCAAGCTTGTAGCCTTCAGCTCCAAGACCGACAATCTGCCCTTTCGCAACAGGAGCGATAACCGACTGATGCCTGAATTCTTCCCTGGCGTATAAGTTTGATAAATGCACCTCTACCACAGGAAGACTGATGCTTGAAACAGCATCCCTGATCGCATAGCTGTAATGACTCAGGGCGCCGGGGTTCAGAACAATCCCGCTGTATTGCTCCTCAGCCTCATGTATCGCATCTATCAAATCACCTTCGTGATTAGACTGGAAGAAAGTGAGCTGGATATGTAAGGCTTCAGCAAACTGAAAAAGATCTGTTTCAATATCGGTCAGTGTCTGGCGGCCGAATACTTCAGGCTCACGACTCCCAAGCCGGTTAACATTCGGTCCGTTCAAAATCAAAAAATGAGGCACACAATCTCTCCTTTTCGCGAGGGTTTCTCATGTAAAAAATGTTCACTTCTCGTGAACATTTTATCATACTGGAAAAGGATTATACACTATTCTCTATGCATTCCCAGCGCACGTGCAAGCTTTTCCGAATTCAGCTCATTGTATTCAAATGAAATAGAATACCCGACAAACAGCCCGTAAAGCAAATAAATGCAAATGGTCGTAATAATTGTATCTGATGTCAGTTCGGTCACCGTGCGCACATCTGGAAAAATCGGATTAAAAACAAAAAACACGAGCAGCCAAAGCACCAAGCCGTATAAAATACCCGGCCACATTGTTTTTAAACGTTTCAATAGAAGAAAATAAAGAAATGCTGCGCCAATTGAAATTACTCCAATCAAAATGATGCTGATTACCGTTCCCAGCCCATGTTTTTTCCACTCTCCGAGTACAAACGGCTGCAATATCATATTCGGGCTGATTTCGGAAAAATGAAACAAATATGCGATATAAGCAACGAAACTCCAAAGTACGCCTCCGCAAAAACCTGTTGCCGCCACCCTGCCGGCCATTGAAACAGGCGGCTTTTGCTTCTCATTCAATTCTTCATTTTGTTCTGTATCTTTTTCGCTTGTCATCATGGCACCTCCAGTTAAAGTGTGCCCAAAAAATGAAATGTCAATAAAAAAGCTCACACTTTTTGGCAGCTGCGAGTAAAATTTGAAAATAACGGGTATAATGCATGTAGAAAAAGCAAGGCTATGGCAATTTTTTCAGCCTGTCAATCTAGAGGTTTAGCGCTGTTTCCTGTACAATAGAGTGAAAGGAAATGGTTAGCAATCCTAAAGAAATAGGCAGGTTGATAATATGTCAAAACATAAAGTTCCGCCCGCTTACGGCGGGCAGGCTGTTGTGGAAGGCGTTATGTTTGGCGGAAAGCATCATTACGTTACAGCCATCAGAAGAACGGATGGAAGCATTGACTTTTTTAAGCTTCCACGCAAACACAACCCGAAACTGAACATCGTGAAAAAGATACCGTTTTTACGGGGGATCGCGGCCATTATCGAAGCGAGTGCAAACGGCACAAAGCATTTGAATTTTTCAAGCGAACGTTACGGGCTCGATCCATCTGAAGACGAGACACTTGAGCAGGAAGAAAAAAAATCCTCTGGGCTGTCTATGTATCTCAGCCTCGCAGTTATAGGCGTCCTATCATTTTTGTTCAGTAAATTCGTATTTACATTGGTTCCAGTTTTCTTAGCGGAACTGACAAGGCCGATTTTTTCCTCGAACACAGCGCAAATCGCGATTGAAAGCCTGTTTAAGTTGATTTTGCTGCTCGGTTACATCTATTTTTTGTCCATGACACCGCTTATTAAAAGAGTGTTTCAATATCATGGAGCCGAACATAAAGTCATAAACTGTTATGAACAGAATTTGCCAATTACTGTGGAGAATGTCCAAAACCAATCTCGGCTTCATTACCGCTGCGGATCAAGCTTTATTTTATTTACGATTATTGTCGGCATGTTTGTTTATTTACTCGTTCCGACAGATCCGCTTTGGCTGCGTGTTATAGATCGTGTCGCACTGATACCGGTCGTGCTTGGTATATCCTTTGAAGTTCTGCAGCTGACAAACAAAGTGCGTGACATTCCCGGTCTGAAATTACTTGGGTACCCGGGACTTTGGCTTCAGCTGTTAACCACAAAGGAACCTAAGGATGAACAGGTTGAAGTTGCCATCGAAAGCTTTAACGAACTTCTCAGACTCGAAGCATTGTCTGAGCAAAATCGGAAGCCTTCTCACAACGTCATCTAAAATCCGTTGCCCTGCTATTACTTTCGGAGGTGGACAGTTATGAATCATCGTGTACAACCTATTATTGCTGTATTAATTGCGCTGGGAGCGTTCGGTTTCCTCTATGTGCTGGTAACCAATCCCGGAGAAATGGCAAAAATGGCGGTAACCGTCATCGTGGCAGGTATCATTATTTATTTTATTGTGAAATATGTAATGAATCGAAATGCGGGCAGCGAAGGAGCAGCCTTCAAAAAAGCGGCGAAACAATCACGGCGCCGGATGAAAGAACAAAAAGCAAAACACCGCGCCGGACATAAGGGACGTGTCAGCCACCTGCGAAGCGTTCCGAGCGCCAGCAAGCCTAAGCCGATGATTCTCAAGAAAAAAAGCCAGACTCAGCTGACTGTTATAGAAGGGAAAAAAAATAAAAAGAAAAACAGAGCGCTTTTTTAATAGGTCCACTGCTTTAAAAACAGCTCTGTCCGTCTTTTACCTAGCTCAATCAGGGCTAGTTTTTTTTGTTGTGTTAAATGAAAATCAGTGGCCATTACGTCATCAACAGGGAGAAAAATGATATTTTGTTCATAGCGTGACGCAATGTGCCTTGCGTCATGAGCATCCTTCATCGTTTCAAACAGGGCGCCGAACAGTTCAAAAGCGTTGCGGATATTTTTTTTCGGACGCTCTCTTTCACGCGGCGCAAGCGTGACACCGATCACAGGGCGCTTTCTTTCCTTTGAAAACAGCCAGATTGGAAAATTGCTTAACACGCCTCCGTCGACAACCGTGGCGGTGCCTGTGTCCGTTTTTAATTTTATCGGTTCAAAGAAATACGGAATGCTGCAGCTCATTCTGACCGCTCTGGCAACCGGGAACATATCTGGATTTAACCCGTAACGGGCCAAATCGTCCGGCAAAACAATCATGGTGCCGTTTGTCAGATCAGAAGCAATAAGGCGCAGAGACCCTTTCTGCAAATCGCCGAAAACCCTTATGCCTTTCGCTCTTAACAGATCAGCAATCCATTTTTCTATCGTATCGCCTTTGTATAAGCCAAGACGCCAGTAGATGGACACCCACTGGAGCATCTTTAAGGGGAGAAATGAGTACCTCTGATCCAGCAATTTCTCTCCGTCCACTTCTTCAATTAAAGCGTGGATTTCCTTACTGGTGTAACCTGACGCAATGAAAGCGGCAATAATGGCGCCGGCGCTTGTACCCGCAACTCTTTTAAAGCGGAAGCCTTTTTCCTCAAGCACTTCATAAGCGCCTGCGAGCGCAATGCCTTTTACTCCTCCGCCGGAAAACACACCGTCAATATACATCTCATTCCCTCCCCCTCCATCCGATCGTTTATTACCATTTTAAGAAAACACGCGAAGAAATAGACCAACGAATGACGGGTGGCGTCAGCGTATCAAAAAAGACGGCCTCCTTCGAGACCGCCTTTTTACTGATTATGATGTTCTGTTTTCTTTTGGATTGATTTCAGATCTTTTTTACGGGCATCATCTTCTTCAAAATATTGAACAAGATCCCCGATGCGATCAATACTGTTCCAGCTTAAATGATGTTCGATTCCTTCGACATCGTTATATATTTTCTCTTCATCAACACCAATGATTCTTAAAAACTGCTCAAGCAATTCATGTCTGTATACCAGCCGTTTGCCTATTTTTTTCCCTTTAGACGTTAACACGAGACCGCGATATTTTTCATAAATTAAATATTCGTCTTTATCTAGTTTTTGAACCATTTTTGTTACAGAGGAGGGATGGACTGCCAATGCTTCCGCGATATCGGAAACTCGTGCATATCCTTTTTCTTCAATCAGCATATAAATCTGTTCAATATAATCTTCCATACTTGGTGTTGTCATCGAAACCCTCCCAAAAAGCACCTTAACTTTATAAACCATTACAAGTTTACACTAATGAACTTGAAAAAACAAGGATGCTCCGCGGGTCAAAAGCCCTGTTTACCGCTTATAATTCCATTCATCTGAAGCGTACTTTGTTTCAGCCAAGTGATGAACAAAATCAAGCTCTTCCTGAGAAAGTTCATATGGCTCCAAATGAATGTTAAGACCTGTTTCAAATCCTTCTTTAAAGGCTTTACGAGCCTCATCCATCGTCACCCGCTTTTCGATGAGTTCATTAATGGCAACCGCTTTATTTTTGAAATTGCGCTGCATCCGCTCTCTTACTCTTTCACTTG
Organism: Bacillus sp. LM 4-2; assembly: GCF_000978495.1. NCBI lineage: Bacteria > Bacillati > Bacillota > Bacilli > Caryophanales > Bacillaceae > Bacillus > Bacillus sp. LM 4-2. The sequence goes on from NZ_CP011101.1 coordinate 2,389,542, forward strand.
GATATAAGAACAGATCGAACAGCTTGTCCTCATCTAAATCAAGAAGAATGGAGCCATGCTGAAGAATCACACCTTTTTGTCTCGTTTGCGCGCTTCCCGCCACCTTGCGCCCCTCAACCACTAGTTCATACCACGAAGGCGCGTCAAAACAAACAGATGACCGCGGATTTTTTAAGCTTTCTTTTTCTTTTTCAGTTCTCGGGATGGCAAAGTAAGCGTCCAGACCGAGATTTCTAAAGCCTTGAAGTATGCCTTCTGAAATAACCCGGTAAGCCTCAGTAACAGTCGCCGGCATCTCGGGGTGCTCTTCCGAAACAATTACGCTGTATGTCAGTTCCTGATCGTGCAGCACACCTCTCCCGCCGGTCGGGCGTCTGACGAATCCGAGATTATATTTATGTACTGCTTCAAAATTGATTTCCTTTTTAATATTTTGAAAATACCCTACAGAAAGTGTCGCCGGATTCCAGCCGTAAAAACGGATAACCGGGGGGATTTTCTTTTCGCTGTGCCAATATAAAAGCGCTTCATCAAGCGCCATATTGAATGCAGGACTTGCATTGCCTGAGTCTATAAACCGCCAAGTTTCTTTTTGCATTTTAAGACCTTCCTTACCGTTTTAATAGAATCAGTTTATCAAACTGTCGGGAAAATGAAAAATATTTTAGTTCCATTATAGATGACAATCACGCTGTGCTTTACTATAATAGTATTTGTCGAAAACGGCTCTATGACCTTGTTTTATGAAGCAGGGTTTTGATTTTATATGCTAAAGGAGTAGAATCACATTGTCTAATATGATCGTTTTGATTATTTTTGCTGCATTTATCATCTATATGATTGCTTCATATGTCTATCAGCAGCGAATTATGAAAACACTTACCGAAGAAGAATTCCGCGCGGGTTACCGCAAAGCGCAGCTTATTGATGTTCGTGAGCCAAATGAGTTTGAGGGCGGACATATTTTAGGCGCCCGCAACATCCCGCTTTCCCAGCTGAAACAGAGAAAAAATGAGATCCGTACGGACAAGCCTGTTTACCTGTACTGCCAAAACAGTGTCCGCAGCGGACGCGCGGCACAAACCCTGCGCAAAAACGGCTGCACTGAGATTTACAACCTAAAAGGCGGCTTTAAAAAATGGGGCGGAAAGATTAAAGCGAAGAAATAAAGCAAACAGCTGTCTGGTAGACAGCTGTTTTTATTTATCTTTCTTCCGCCTCGTATCTGAGCACTGGGTGTCTCGCCGCTTTTGTTTCATCCATTCTTTTTACAATCGTTGTATGCGGGGCCTCCTGAACAAGCTCCGGATTCTCCTCCGCTTCTTTTGCGATTTGAATCATAGCATCAATAAACGCGTCCAGTGTTTCCTTTGATTCGGTCTCTGTCGGCTCGATCATGATGCATTCTTCAACATTAAGCGGGAAATAAATCGTCGGCGGATGATAGCCGAAATCAAGGAGCCGTTTTGCAATATCAAGCGTACGCACTCCCAGCTTTTTCTGCCGCTTCCCTGATAATACAAATTCATGCTTGCAATGGCGGTCAAACGGAAGATCGTAATAAGGCGCGAGTTTTCTCATCATATAATTGGCGTTTAACACTGCGTTCTCAGTAACAGCCTTTAATCCGTCAGGCCCCATGGAGCGAATATACGTATACGCTCTCACATTAATGCCAAAGTTGCCGTAATACGGCTTCACACGGCCGATCGCATGAGGGCGGTCATAATCAAACGTAAAGCGCCCTTCTTTTTTGACTAAAACTGGCTTTGGCAAATAAGGAATCAGATCTTGTTTTACGCCGACAGGGCCTGAGCCGGGGCCTCCGCCGCCATGAGGGCCTGTGAATGTTTTATGCAGGTTGAGGTGCACCACGTCAAATCCCATATCACCAGGTCTCGCCTTGCTTAAAACGGCATTTAAATTAGCGCCGTCATAATACAGTTTCCCCCCCGCTTGGTGTACAATTTCCGCCATCTCTGTAATCTGCTCCTCAAACAAGCCGAGCGTGTTCGGATTCGTCAGCATAAGAGCTGCAGTTTCTTCATTCACTGCTCTTTTTAAATCCTCTAAATCAACAAGCCCTTTTTCATTCGATTTCACCGTAACGGTTTCAAAGCCTGCTACTGTTGCTGATGCAGGATTCGTCCCATGCGCGGAATCAGGGACAATGACCTTCGTCCGCTTGAAATCCCCGCGAGCTTCATGATAGGCACGGATCATCATCAGCCCCGTCCATTCGCCGTGCGCTCCGGCAGCAGGCTGAAGCGTAACCTCATCCATTCCCGTTATTTCTTCAAGGTGTTTGCTTAAATCATATAAAAGCTCTAATGCGCCTTGCACCGTGTCTTCATCCTGAAGAGGATGAATCGCAGCAAAACCAGGAATACGTGCGATTTTTTCATTGATTTTCGGATTATATTTCATCGTGCAAGAACCGAGAGGATAAAAACCGGAATCCACCCCGTGATTGCGTTTGGACAGCGCTGTATAATGGCGCATGATGTCCAGCTCTGAAACCTCCGGCAGCGCTGCGTCTTCGTCACGAATATAGGTGTCTGACAAGAGGTCCCCCAATTCGATTTCCGGTACATCGAGCTCCGGCAGACTATAGCCGATTCGGCCTTCTCTTGAAAGTTCAAAAATAAGTGCCTGGTCCTGATTACTCATGGCGATCCCCCAATTCCTGAATGAGTGCGTCAATTTCTTCTTTTGTTCTCAGCTCTGTTACAGCAATCAGCATATGGCAGTCCAGCTCTGGATACGTCAACCCAAGATCATATCCGCCAATCATGCCTTTTGCCAGCAAACGCTTGTTCACAGCTCTCACCGGCTCATCCAGTTTGATGACAAATTCATTAAACATCGGCCCGTCAAACATAACAGTAAGGCCTGCTTTTTTTGCTTCTTGCTTTGCATAGTTGGCTTTTAAGAGATTTTGGCGGGCTATATCTTTTACGCCGTTTTTTCCGAGAGCAGTCATGGCCACTGATGCTGCCAGCGCATTTAAAGCTTGGTTCGAGCATATATTTGATGTTGCTTTATCCCGGCGGATATGCTGCTCCCTGGCTTGCAGGGTAAGCACAAAGCCTCTTTTTCCGTTTTCGTCTTCCGTTTGTCCGACGAGACGGCCCGGCACCTTTCTCATTAATTTTTTAGTAACGGCAAAAAAGCCGCAATGCGGGCCGCCGTATGCTGAAGGAATGCCGAAAGGCTGCGCATCACCGACGACGATATCAGACTGAAACTTGCCCGGCGGAGTGAGAAGACCTAGCGCCAGCGGGTTGGCTGAAACAATAAACATGGATTTCCCTTGATGAGCGATAGGCTCAATATCCTTTAGCGGCTCGATCCTGCCGAAAAAATTCGGGTACTGAACGATCACTGCGGCTGTGTTCTCGCAAACGGTTTGGCGCAATGCATCAAGATCCGTAACGCCATCCGCAGCGGGTACTTCAACAACATCAATATACTGACCTTTTGCGTAAGTTTTCAGCACCTCTCGCGATTCAGGATGCACGGTTTTTGACACAACAATTTTTTTCTTTTTCGTGTGGCCTGAAGCAAGCATTGCTGCTTCTGCCAAGGCTGTTCCGCCGTCATACATCGAGGAGTTGGCGATATCCATGCCTGTCAGTTCACAGATCATCGTTTGGAATTCAAAAATAGCCTGGAGCTCTCCTTGTGAAATCTCTGGCTGATAAGGCGTATATGCGGTATAAAACTCAGAGCGCGAAATGACATGATCCACAATGACAGGCTGATAGTGGTCATATACACCCGCTCCTAAGAAAGAAGCGTATTGTACGGTATCACGATTTTTAGAGGCCAGCTTTGTCAGTTCTCTTGTTAATTCTGTCTCTGATTTCGCTTTTTTGATTTGATGCTCTTTTTTATATTTGACGTTTTCCGGTATATCAGCAAATAAATCATCGATGCTGCTTACGCCGATAGTAGCAAGCATCTCCTGTTTATCCTTTTCTGTTGCGGGCAAATAACGGTGCTTCATGTGTTGTCTCCTCTCTCCAAGAAAAAATATTAGCGTTTATAAAATGGTGTTTTGACAACCTTTGCTTTCACTAATTTTTTGCGTATCTCTACATCTACAACAGTCCCGATCTCACTCGTTTCCGAATCAATTAAGGCAAGGCCGACGTTTTTTCCTAATGTCGGTGACTGCGTGCCGGTTGTCACCTTTCCGACAGACTTGCCATTTTGGAAAACCTCATATCCGTGCCGCGGTATCCCTTTTTCAATCATTTCGAGACCGACAAGTTTGCGCTTCGCTCCGTTTTCTTTTTGTTCACTCAATACTGACTTACCAAAAAAGTCAGACTCCTTTTTGTGCTTTACAGCAAAGCCTATACCTGCTTCAATCGGTGTAATATCCCGGGTCAGCTCCTGACCGTAGAGCGGGAGCTTCGCTTCAAACCGGAGTGTATCACGTGCACCGAGACCGCATGGAATCAATCCGTATGCATCCCCTGCATCGATGATTTTTTCCCAAATATGCATAGCATCATCACTGCGGCAGTAAATTTCATACCCGTCTTCTCCCGTATAGCCAGTGCGTGAAATAAGTGCTTTGCGGCCGCTGATATCGGCTTCATCAATAAACGCAAACGGCTTTAATGCAGACACATCCGCATCTGTCAGATTTTTCAAGACCGCTTCTGCTTTCGGTCCCTGTACAGCCAAGAGCGCGATTTGGTCTGACTGATTGTCAATCTGTACATCACCTGCTGCATGTTCTTTCATCCAAGCCAAGTCTTTATCTATATTAGAAGCATTAATGACAAGCAGATAGCGGTTCTCTCCTTTTTGATAGATAAGCAAATCATCGACGGTTCCGCCATCCGGGTAACACATCGCTGTATATTGAGCACGGCCTGGCGTTAATGCGGAAACATCATTTGTCATCAATCTTTGCAAAAAAGACAGACTGTCGTTTCCTGACACTTCGACTTCTCCCATATGAGATACATCAAACAAACCGGCTGCAGTTCGGACAGCCTCGTGTTCTTTTTTTATAGAAGAAAATTGAACAGGAAGCTCCCAGCCTCCGAAATCAATCGTTTTTCCTCCATATTCCTTATACAGGTCAAATAACGGCGTTCTGTTCAGCATCTAATTCCTCCCCTTTATCAACGGCGCAGCTAAAAAACATACAAAAAAGGACAGAGAAACACCTCATGTAAAATGAAGGTTCTCTGTCCTGGCACCTGAAAGTTTACTTTGCATACGCAAAGACGTCCCCTTTGGTGGTTTGCGCATCCGCACAAACACTCTCCAGAGTTGCGTCGAGCAAGAGTTCTTTTGCCTGAGAGATTCACTCCGCAGTTTGCTCCTTCGGCGCCTGTATCCCGAGGTTTTCGGTCAGGTCTCTCCCCTTGCTGTCATTCGCTCATATTTTCATGCTGTTATGGACATACTATAGCAATATCTTACATCAAATACATACTCATATCCTACCATCATCACTATATGCTGGGCAACAGCAATTTGGGCAGATTTTTCTTATATTATTCATCTTAAGAATCGAAGAATAAGAAAGGCGGTTTCAAAGCAATGAATACAGAAATGATCTACGATGCAAAATGGCCTGAAGAATTTGCTGAAAGACTGAAAAACGATGGCCCTTGGGCAAACTGGGAACTGTACAAGCTCTCTGCAGAAATCCAGAAAACATTAGCAATTCCAGATTTTGAAGGCTTACGGGCTCCTTTATATCTGCCTTCCTTTACGCCGCTCCCCCACCAGCTTGAAGTGGCGCAAAAAGTGGTTGAAAAAATGAACGGGAAAGCGATTTTAGCAGATGAGGTTGGTCTCGGAAAAACGGTTGAAGCTGGACTGATTCTAAAAGAATATATGATTCGCGGATTAGCAAAAAAAATTTTGATCCTTGTGCCCGCTTCCCTTGTGTCACAGTGGGTCAAAGAGCTTCAGGAAAAATTTTTGATTCCGGCTGTTGAACAAAAGAAAAGCTATGTGTGGGAGCAATGCGATATTGTCGTCTCATCAATAGACACCGCGAAGCGCTCGCCCCATCGAGAAATCGTTCTGTCTATCCCATATGATCTTGTCATTATTGATGAGGCACACAAACTGAAAAATAGCAAAACGAAGAACTATGAATTTGTCCGGAATCTCGTAAAAAAATATTGCCTGCTTCTTACCGCGACGCCAATCCAGAACCGTATCGAAGAGATTTTCAATTTGGTGTCCTTATTAAAACCCGGCCATTTAGGCAGTCAGAATCACTTTCAGGAGGAGTTCGCCAAGAAGAAATCCAGTTTAGAAGCGCATGAACATTTAAAAGATCTTGTGAATAAAGTCATGATCCGTAACAGGCGGCATGATACAGGGCTGAATTGGAAACAGCGCCATGTTGAAACAGTGCCGATTCAATTTTCTCCATCAGAGCAGGCGCTTTATGATGAAATTTCTCGCTTGAAGGAAAGTATCAATAAACCAGCCAGCATGTTCTCGATTATGACCTTGCAAAGAGAATGCTGTTCGAGCAGAGAAGCGGTGTATATGACGCTGAAAAAGATGCTTGATCAAAAAGAGAAACAAGCACCTGCCATTGATGAGGATACGATTTCAGTTTTAATAGATCGCATCAATCAAGTGACACAAAATTCTAAAGCGCTTCAAGTCGTTGATTTAATCAAAAAGATTGACGATAAGGTCATCATTTTTACAGAATACCGGGCAACCCAGATTTATTTGCAGTGGTTTCTTCAGCAAAACGGCATCAGTTCTGTGCCGTTTAGAGGCGGATTTAAACGTGGAAAAAAAGACTGGATGAAGGATCTTTTCCGCGGAAAAATCCAAGTCCTTATTGCAACTGAAGCAGGCGGTGAGGGAATTAACCTGCAATTTTGCAATCACATGATCAACTATGACCTGCCATGGAATCCGATGCGGCTTGAGCAAAGAATCGGAAGAATTCACAGACTCGGGCAGGAGCGTGACGTGCATATTTATAACATGGCGACAAAACATACGGTGGAAGAGCATATTCTAAAGCTTTTATATGAAAAAATTCATTTGTTTGAAAAAGTGGTCGGTGAACTTGATGATATTTTAACGAAAATTCAAGTGAACAATTTTGAAGAGCATCTGCATGACATTTTGTATCACTCAGCAACAGAAGAAGAAATGAAAATAAAAATGGATAACTTAACCTCATTTTTGTCTTATAAAAAACAGCAGCCTGCTGAAAAAAGAGGATCTTAGCCTGTAAGGAGGTTTTATTAGTGAGACAGCAAGAGGTTCACGATTTTCTGCTGCGTTTTTTTCAAGCAAACAGCTGCCAAATCGTCGATCAAGGCTTAGGCTATATGACAGTGCAGCTTACAGTTGAAATGGACAAACAAATCATGAACCGCCCTTTCTACTGGCATTGGCGCGAGAAGACAGGCGGTGATCCGAATCCAATGAAAATCACTTTTATTACAGATAAAGAAAATGCGCCAAAAGACCTAGATGGTGAATTTATATATTTTGGGGCCCCGCGTCTTTTTCAAATATTTAAAGCTGTTAAACAAAATGGGAGATTTACCAGAATGTATGAGAAAATTGAATCAGCCGGAGCTAAAGTCCCACTTCAGCCTTGGCTTGGTATAAATGTCACGATTTCATACCAGTCCGACATGAAAAAGGATAAGTTATTGTCACTAGGTCTTCACCTAGTCTCTGGAACGATAATTGAAGATTTTCAAAGCAAGCTGACCCAGTTTTCACTGACGTCTCAAATATGTGACTATTGCTTCACCATTTCACCTATGATCAAACCAGAAAGCGGACTTAAGCGTATGGAAAACTATATTTCCAAATCCGCTATGCAGGAGCCGTCCGACTGGGCGGAACAGGCGGTTAACAGGTGGAAGAATGATATGACATTGCTTGATAAGTTTTACGAGCATATAGAAGAAAAACCAGAAGAATACCATCTAGAAAAACAGGCGCTGAAAACCTTGTATCAACCAAAGATATCAGTTGAAATTGAAAATGGCGGATTGTTTTATCTGCAAAATAATATTTCAAGCTAACTTTTTTACTATTCGACATCATTCTCGTTTTTTTTGAGAAAATACGATTATAATAAAGGTATATTGGAAAAAAATTCTGGTGATTTAATGGCAAATGACTTCCAGAGACTAATGAAGCATACAATAAGTCATGGCCGGACTGGCTGAAATACATAAACAAGTATTTTAGGAGGAGAAACTGCATGAAGAATGCAAAACAAGAGCACTTTGAATTGGATCAAGAATGGGTTGAATTAATGGTGGAAGCCAAAGAGGCAAATATCAGCCCGGAAGAAATACGAAAATATTTACTTTTAAACAAAAAGTCTGCTCATCCTGGTCCGGCAGCCAGAAGTCATACCGTAAATCCTTTCTGAATGTGCTATAATATCACAAGGAAGGTGATGACATTGATTGGCCAGCGTATTAAACAATACCGTAAAGAAAAAGGCTACTCACTATCAGAACTAGCTGAAAAAGCTGGGGTAGCGAAGTCTTATTTAAGCTCAATAGAACGAAATCTACAAACGAACCCCTCCATTCAATTTCTCGAAAAAGTCTCCGCTGTTCTGGACGTCTCGGTTCATACTTTGCTCGATGAGAAACATGAAACCGAATACGATGGTCAATTAGATAGTGAATGGGAGAAATTGGTTCGCGATGCGATGACATCCGGGGTATCGAAAAAACAATTTCGTGAATTTTTAGATTATCAAAAATGGAGAAAATCCCAAAAAGAGGAGTAGTGCCTGAGCAGAGGCACTAACTCCTCTTTTGTCAATAACCATCGAGACGGCCCAGTATATGAATACTGGGCCGTCTCTTTTTATTGCTGTTATTAATTTTTATCCTCGCTGTGCGCTTTTTCATTTTCTTTCACATAACCGTCTTTATCAGTATGGTCCTTTTTGATTGTCAAGCCGTTCCACTGTGTAGCTTCGAACGAGAATTGAAGCTTAATGGAGTTGCCTTGATATTTATTTTGAACCATAAGCCCGTTTTCATCTTTTGTTTTATCATCTTTGAATTGGATTTCCATTTGAACCTGATCGAAGTCAGTTGGTGTTTTTGGAACACCATCATATTCAGGAGCGGTTTTACCGTCAATTGTTGCTACATTGACTTTACCGCTTGCATGTAAGAATTTAGGGTCTATTTGTTTTTTGATTTTTTCAGCAGCCGCTGCATCATTTTTAGCAGACATCAAATACAAGTCTTTAAGGTTCGCATCATCTAAAATAATGTTTTTCGGGTAACCATTGCCGCCCTCTTTTCCAACTGTCAACAATGTCACTTCAAACTGGCTGAGGAAATCTTCTGGAGATGTATTGCTGCCGCCGTTTGCTTTAAAATCTCCATAATTAAGCGCCATTAAAACTTCTTTGATCGCAAGTGATCCGTTATTTTCAAATTGGAAATCCTTTGTCAACTTATCTCCCGGCTTTAGATTTGATAAGTTCACACTCGCTGAATTCTCTTTAGCAGATAAATCAAGCGTACCTGATGCAAAAGTAGCATCCTTTGATTTAATGTCGTTAAATGCTGCCCATGTTCCTCCTCCAACTAAAGCTAATCCTAGTGCTGCAGAAGCAACTCCTAAACTCAATTTCTTTTTCATACCCATGGTAAACTCCCCTTTTATTGAATGATTTTATATCGAAACCTGTTGCCAGGTTTACAACTGAAGTTAAGTAGACATGGTGCTGTCCTTTGTATCTGTTTCCAAGGCTTTTGTCTTTCTTTCAATTTCTCTAATGGCGCTGCTGATCGTCACAAAAGCGTACACTAACAGCATCACGCCGGGAACAATCAATAATACAGCCGTTCCAATCGGCTGGCTGGCAAAATGAAGCATATAGCCTGCATATGGAAGCTGAAAACCTGTGTATTGTGCGCGAACATTTTCGTCCGATACAGGCGCTGAATCAGCTGCTGCATTATTATCACCTTTTGTTTTAAATAACAAATGGTCTCCTTGCTTTGTTATGTCAACAATTCTGTGGGTGACAGCCGTATTTGCATCCTGCATAAATGTAATAACGTCACCTTTTTGAAGCTCTTTCACATCAGCGATTTCTTTTACCAATATTAAGGAACCTGTATTGAACTCCGGCTCCATCGAACCTGACAGAACTGATTTCAGCGTATACCCAAACACCGCCGGCTCTCCCCCGGATGAACGTGTTGAAATCACGACAAGTGTCAGCACAATAATAAGAGTAAAGATGATCACGTATAAAATATTACTGATCAGCTTCATTGCTTTTTTCATCCTCTTCCCCGCTTTCCTTCTGGTCTGATTGAGTTTCATTTTCTTTGGTTACAGCTTCTTGAGATGTTTCTTCTTTCATTGTTTTTTCCTGTATATCCTTTTGTGTTGTTTCATTCTCCTTTTTGACGTCCGACTTTGTTTCTTTTTTAGGGACTGTCGGTTTTTCATCGCATTTTGCAAGCGTCATAGGCTCCGACCACTCAAATGTACTGCCGTTTGCCGGGTAGCCTGCCGGTTTATATACTTTAAATGCATAAATGCCGGGTTTCATTTTTTTCTTCGTCTCAATTTTATAAAGTGAATCGCCAATTTGATTGGTGACAAATCCTTTTTCGATCACGTTCCCATCCTTTAACGGTTTGCGGGCATTTTCAAGCTTATGAAGCTCCCACTTCCACTTTGATTTCTTAAGTTTCTCACCTGTATTTTCGAGCACAGCAAATAAGGCGAAAGGTGAGCATACAGTGCCTTTCGTATCCGTTTGATCTGATATGTGCAAATCACTTTGATCCCAGCGTTTATCATAATGGCAGTTTTTATCTGTATGCTGAAAGTCTTTACACGTTTGAAGTGAGACATCAAATGTTTCAATATCATGAAAAGCAGCGCTTGTATCATCGGAAAATTGTAAGCATATTGCGGCAGTCAGACTGAAAATGACTGAAAGCTGAAAGATAAGCAGAACTTTCAGTTTCGTCTTCGCCTTTTGCTGATTGTGAAACAATCGAAACATATCTTACCTCCTGTAAAACACTGTAACTTGATATGACAATCGTTCTCTTTAAAGAACTTCACAAATAGAGTATAATCAACGATTTATAGATTTAAAAACACCGAAATCGCTCATTTCGTTCGTTTAAAAGAATGTTTTCATCATATTACAAAGTCTTGCTCAGTATTGCTCATTTTTTCAATTTTTTTGAAATTTTTGGGATTGTTATGTGAGAATTTAAATGCATATCCCATTATTATTTGGTAATAATAAACAAAGAAAGGGTGACAGCATGATGATCAAACAATGTGTGATTTGTCTATCTCTTCTCGTCTTTGGCACCACAGCCGCTCACGCAGAAGAAACACCGCTTGTAACCGCCCGCCACATGTCCAAATGGGAAGAGATTGCTGTAAAAGAAGCAAAAAAAAGGTACCCGCTTGCACAGGTACTGTTCAAACAAAAAGTATGGGACCGTAAAAGAAAAGATGAAGCAGTGAAGCAATACCATTTAACTCTGAGGGAAGGGTCAAAAGAATTCGGCGTTTTTGTGACGATTTCATTTGATCCTTATAGCCAAAAGGTCAATAAAATCGCCATATTAGAAGAATATCAATAAGGTCCTACATTTTTTGAAGGACCTTATTCGTTTATTTGCGGTTATTTTTTCCGTTTCAGCCAAAGTCTGAAGCCATAGGGTAAAATACCGAACAACTGCTGGGAAACAGGCGTTTTTGTTTCTTTCCGCACCTCTTTTCGTTCTTTTCGCTCATCTCTCGGAGTATCTATATATTTGACAAATTGCTGCGTCATATATTTAACATAATCATTCGTTTTCACGTGATCACCTCATCATTCAATTATTATGAAGTGTTGTCTCACATGACTTTTTTTATACCCTTTACACTGTTTTATTCTGTCCATCTCAGCAGTTTTTTCTGTTTTTGATCAAATACGATCTGTGCAGTTCTTTCTGTTCCCGACTCCGTTGACACTCTTAAGTTGATTTCTTTTTGTTCTTTTATCGATGTATCATGAATGTAATAAGAAACCCGTCCATATGGAAATTGCTGCGTACCCTCCTGGCCTTTCCGTTCCTCTAGAACATGCCGAATCGAAAGAAGCACCCCATTTTGAAGCAAATTCTCTCCTATGTATAACTCTTTTGTTTCCTTTTCAAACATGCAGCGTGAAATATATTGAGCAGCAGCAAAGTTCACGATTAACAGCACAAGCGCTGACACAAAAAGAACAGCTGGATAAATAAACCCTCTTGTACGATACATTCACCCCCCTCCTAAATACGAATAGACTGGAAAAGCAGTTTGATACACTTTTTGGTCCTCACTCTCAATTTTCAGCAAAACAACACCATTTTCAATATCAGCTTTCATGGCAGTAATATGATCTAAAATCGGAACATGCCCTTTACCATCCACTCTTTTTCTTATCATTGATTGATAAATGTCAAAACGGATGTCTTGTCCGGAAAGATTGGTGCAGATTAACACGCTCCCATGCTCGGCTGTCTTAACTGCCTGTGACTCCTTGCATTCATTCATCATCTGTTCTATCGAAATCATCCATTCTTGCTGTGTGAAACCGTCATGTTCCTGCTGTCGAGACAAAAACAGATGGAAAATCGCAGCTAACGATCCTGATATGAGCAAAAAGACTGAGAGCGAAAATAATACGTTAAGAAGCGTGTAGCCATTCTGTCTGCAGGATGCTGAGGCAATATGATTTCTCTTTATAAGCTGTGGCTTTGATACATACGTTTTGATATTCGCCCTCCTCCTCCCACTTCATTGCATAGATATGATTGTTCTTTGTAATTGTTTTTGACGCGGCTCCTTCACCACTCATGACATATTTGCTAATGCTCTCATTCATCATCTGATAGCCGATTTCTCGTGATTCCGCCATTTTTTCATCAGCTATTAGCTTGTCCCACAAGGGGACGACTGTCAGCAGCACAAACAGCCACAGGCTTAGCGCAGACATTGTTTCTATTGTAGAAAAACCTTTATTTTCTCTCCACATTGACTCTCCCGCTCCCTAGATAAACTGTTATGTCATAAACGGCATGACCTTTTACTCGTATTTTTCCGCCTGCATTCGGGTGCCCTTTCTCATTAAATTCCAAACGGTCTTTTAATGTCAGCAGTTCTATAGAAAGTCCCGTTGCATACGGACGTTCAATAACCGTATCACCAATGACTAATTGATATTCTTTTTTATGAAAGAGAATTTTTGTTCTTTGTTGACGGGAAATAGCAGTCTGCTGTGTGAGCATCATATCATTTTTCAGCTGCCTTGCTGCCTGTCGGACAGCTGTATTGTCATAAGCAGGAGGAAGTGTGGTGAAGACGGCAATCAGGAGGATAGAGGCAAGGCTTAACACAAGCAAACTTTCTAAAAGGGTAAACCCCTTCTCCTCGTTTAATTTAATGTTCAACCTTAACTTCTCCGCCGGTGATGATAATGTGCTTACCATTTGGACAGACAGCATCCTTTTTCACATAGCCCTCTGACTGTAAATCGGCAAGGCTCGGAGTTTGTCCTTCATGATCAAGCTCAAAGGCAGTCATTTGTGCCTTAACCATGTTTTGTAGGCCTTCACAGCCCTTTTTTTGAATGGTTTGATTATGTTTCGTGACGTTCGGTATCGTAATTAAAAGCAAGATCGAAATAATAAAGAGCACGATTAACATTTCAACAAGTGTAAATCCTTTCTCATTCATCAGCCTCTTCCTTTCACATTTGATTCATCATCTGATACATAGGCACAAGCATAGATAAATACACAAGTAAGATCATCGCTGCAACAAATCCATAAATCATTGGCTGAAGGATGCCTGTCCATTTTTGCGCTTTGTGTTCCAGGCGCTGTAATATGAATTGGCTGTATGTGAAAAGCTCCCGATCCAATCGGCCGCTCAGCTGGCCGTGAGATATGACTTTTGATAAATCAGTTTCATAAAAAGGGCTTCCACAAATAGCGGATTCAATTGACTCACCGGCTTTTAGCCGTTCAATCAATTGTTCAGCCTCGCAGCGGTAGAAAGGGAGAAACGTTTGATGTTTAAATGCATTAAGGCTGTCATAAATTGAGAGGCCTGATTTTAAAAGGCTGCTTAGCTGCAAAGAAAAAAAGTAGCTGTTAAACAGCTTTACAAGCTTTCCAACCAAAGGAATCCTGATACAAATCAGCATTTGCCGGGCAGGTGATTTTTTCTTAAACACAAGCCAATAATAAATCCCGATACCTGCTGTAAAAAGAACAAGCAAAATGATCACAAGATCAATATGCTGAAAAAAAGCAAAAAGCATATCGGTTGAACGTGAGGTTTCCATATTCATCGATTGATAGATACCGGAAAACTGAGGAATGATGATGGACTGTAACATATAAAACATGACAGCGACCGTAAAGATGAGGAAAAGCGGATAGCGCAGCACTCTTTTCAGCTGGTCTGCCTGTGCAATTTTTCGTTCCAGCAGCTCTCCGCTCTGGATCATGGAAGCAGGCAGTTCACCATGTGTTTCAGCAAAATAACAAATACCTACGGCTTCCTTATGAAATGACAAACTCTTTAGTACTTGATAAAACGGAGCCCCTTCCCTCAAACAAGTGACCGAACCAGTCAAGTCAGCCGCCTGCCTCTTATTCATCTGAAGTTCCATCAGGCGTAATCCATCCAGAAGCGTATATCCGCCCGCAGTCATTTCACCGAGCCTCTTTAATAACCTGGCTTGATCCTTTAACGACCAGACTTTTCTAATCTTTTTCATGATAAACCCACCGGTCATAGTTGTTTGTCGTTAAATAGCCGAGCGCAATTCCTTTCCTGATAATTTGACGAAGCGTTTGATATTGGTAATTTGCATGATTTCCTTTTGCCTCCTGGATACATTGCTGAAGATTTTTCCCGTAAAGAAGCTCATAAACGCTAGCTCTCCTGGTATTTCGTGACTGGCGACAATACACTGATGAACATCCGTTTTCACAAAACGGGCAAGCCAAATCAACCAAGCGCTGAGCCGCTATTGCAATGACAGTCTGTTCAATTTCATTCATATTGATACCGAATTCAAGCAGTCTGTAAATTGCGCCCTTTGCGTCTCTCGTATGAAGGCTCGTTAGTACCAGATGTCCCGTCATCGCTGCCCGCACCGCAATTTCAGCTGTTTCCGCGTCTCTGATCTCACCTAAAATAATCATATCGGGGTCATGGCGCAAAATTGCTTTCAGACCTGCGGAATAAGTTACACCGGCTTTTTCATTCACCTGAACCTGAAGAACATCTTCGTCCCTTGTTTCAACAGGGTCCTCTAATGTGACAATATTTCGATTAAAGTGTTTTTTTGCATATTGAACGAGAGAGTATAGTGTGGTAGTCTTCCCTGAACCAGTTGGCCCGGTAAAAATGAGCATGCCATGGGAATGTTTTAAAAACGAGAGTAATGTGGCTCCTGTCTTCGGAAATAGCGACAATTTATCAATCGAAGGGATATTGTATTGGGGCATCACTCTGATCACGAGGCTTTCTTCATTAATTGTGGGCAGCGTTGACATTCTTAAATGAACATTTCCCTCTTTCAGCTTTAACGTAAGCGAACCGTTTTGCGGCTTTCGCCTTTCACCTATATCCATTGCTGAAAGAAATTTAAAATGTGAAATCAGCCTTACGCACTCTTCTTTTTTCATGTCCCTTTTTTTCAGCAAGGCATGATCGACCCGAAAATGAATGATAGCGTCCCGCTCCCTCGGCACAATGTGAATATCAGAAGCCTTTGTTAGATATGCTTCTTCAATCAAGTTTTTGCTTACCTTTTCTATTGAATCCAATTTGATTCCCTCTCCTTTCAATGCGTATTGTAGAAAAAGAAGGAGCGGTAATCAAACAGGGAAAACGTGATTTTGTGAGACGTTATATGCTGAAAAATCCCTTCTTTCTGGCAAGAAAAAGACTTTCAACTGAATGTACCCCTGTCATTATAATTTTCCCTATAAATAAAAAAGCAGACATGGTCACCATGCCTGCTAGATTCCATTTTCATTATGCTGTTTTCGCTTTTTGACCAGTATCTTTCTCAACGGAAAGGTCGCCTAATGCAACAATACCGGCAATTTGGCCATATTCAAGAATCGGTAAACGGCGGATTTGATGCTCTGCCATAAGCGCCTTGACATCGTATCCGGTCACCCTGATATGACTGGTGAAAAAACGGGGCACGCTGTACAAAATATGAAACATCCTATAGAGTCCGCCTTTTTCGAGGTTTCTTTTTCTTCTTCCGCTCCTGCAGCATATCTCCCGTCCAGCCTTTTTTCCTCAAATAGAGATAGATCAGAACTGTAGATGTGACAATCAATAAGAGGGAAAAGAGATATCCGTATTTCCAATTCAGTTCCGGCATCACTGAAAAGTTCATCCCCCATAAGGCACCCAGAGCTGTAATCGGCGTAAAAAGCGTCGTGAAAATGGTCAGCGCTTTTACAATTTCATTCCCCCTATGTGAGGTAATGACTTCCTCTGAATGCAGCAGATTGTTAAGCTCCCCTTCAAATTCGCTGATGTATGTAAATCCCCTGTCAATCTTCAGTTGTGTCCGCTGATAATCCTTTTTCCCTTCATTTTGAGGTAAAAAGGTTTCTTTCAACGCCATTTCAATTTTTTTAGCGCTTAATATCAAATTTTTCCAAATCATCAGTTCATGGCGCAGGAGATGGACGCGGTTTAAAATGCTTTTGCTATTGTCGTCTTTAATTTGCCATCTGAGCTTTCTCAGCTTTACTTCAAATTCATCAACACCGATTAAATACGCATTCATTAGTTCGCCGAGAAGAATTAAAAACCCCTCTATCGCATTGTCCGCTCTTTCCATTTGCCGAACAACTTCTTTTCCTTTAATCTCTCTCAAAATCGAAAAATCAAAGTTGATTGTAAAAAAATATTGTCTGGTGATATAAAAGTGAAAAACAGTATGATCTTTTTCTTCACCAAGCCCCTGATCATAAACAATCGACCCAAATACCGCTTCATTTTCCGTTTCAGTTGTATCTACTCGTAAAAAATTAACGTGATGGTTATTTTCAAACCACTTTTCACACTGAGGCCAGTGAGAAAAATGGATTAGATCCCTTGCCTTACTTCTTTCTTGAGGCCCCATTTGGTACCAAAACCAATCCTTTCCCGTATGTGCCTTCATGTCAAGCTCCTCCAAACTTTTGTTCTTTATTCTTTAATTGCCCAATAACCGCGTCACTAAACCAGTCTGCCGCTTCAACACATGTTTTATGAGCATTTTCAGGTGGTATGGAATGTAGAAAGACATCGGAAAAGGGAGGTGCATGCCTTCCTTGGAGAAGGCAGTTGTTTTGGAATTTGTCAATTTACTAGCAGTCGCTATTCTCATTTTGTTAACAGGATTTTTTGTTGCCGTAGAATTTTCAATCGTAAAAGTGCGGCGATCCAAAATTGATCAGCTTGTCGCAAAAGGAAAGAAAGGTGCTAAAGCGGCAAAGCATGTCATCACTCACCTTGATGAATATTTATCAGCCTGTCAGCTGGGCATCACAGTCGCAGCCTTAGGACTGGGATGGCTTGGGGAACCGACTGTGCAAACTCTGCTTCGACCGCTTTTTCATAAAGCAGGCTTAAATGAATCGCTTACCCACCTGCTTTCACTCGTCATCGCATTTTTAGCGGTTACGTATTTAAATGTCGTTATCGGGGAGCTGGCTCCAAAGAGTTTCGCCATTCAAAAAGCAGAAAGCATTACCTTGTTGTTCGCTAAACCGCTTATTTGGTTTTATAAGATCATGTTTCCATTCATTTGGCTGTTGAACCACTCTGCCCGATTGATTACAGGAGTGTTTGGACTGAAGCCGGCATCAGAGCACGAGCTGGCATATACAGAGGAAGAACTTCGGGTCCTATTGGCTGAAAGCTATAAAAGCGGCGAGATTAGAAAAAGTGAATTAAAGTACATGAATAATATCTTCACCTTTGATAAACGAATGGCAAAGGAAATTATGGTGCCGCGAAATGAAATGGTCAGTTTGTCACTAGATGAAGACTCCATTTCAAATCTTCAGGAAACAGTCAAGCAAACAAAATATACACGGTACCCAGTTGTAAGAGAGGATAAAGATAACGTTATTGGCGTGATTAATATGAAAGAAGTGCTGTTTTCCATGCTGACGAAAGATTTTTCAATCAAGAAGCATCAAATTGAACCTTTCGTACAGCCCGTTATCCATGTCATTGAGACGATTCCTATTTATAAACTATTGCTGAAAATGCAAAAGGAACGCACTCATATGGCGATCCTCATAGATGAATATGGCGGGACGTCCGGTTTGGTCACTGTCGAGGATATTATCGAGGAAATTGTAGGAGAAATCCGTGATGAATTTGATGCGGATGAAGTGCCTCATATCCGCGAACTTGGAAAGGATCATTACTTGTTAAATGCAAAATTATTAATCAGCGATGTTAACAGCCTGCTTGGAACCGATTTATCGGACGCAGAAGTAGACACCTTGGGCGGCTGGTTTTTGACACAAAACATAGACGCTGAGCCTGAAAGTACCATAGAATATGATGGCTACTCTTTTAAGGTAAAAGACATCAACAGCCATCACATTTTATTTATAGAAGTTAAAAAAGCTGAATAGCCCGTGAAAGGCTATTCAGCTGCTATCTTTCAAGATAAACATGGCAAAGGCATCAACACTCTTTTATTTTAAACCCTTTATTGGCCAGGGCTTTAGCAAGACTTTGCTCGGTTTTCACATTCGAAAAATCCAGACCCAGCTTCACGACAGTTTGGGCAATTTCCGGCCTGATTCCTGAAATAATCGTCTCAATGCCGAGCAATTTGGTGCTGTCAATCACTTTAAAAATTTGATAGGCTACCATGGTATCAACGATAGGAACGCCCGAAATATCTAAAAATAAATACGAGAGCTTTAACGCTGAGCACTGCTCCAGCACAGACTCCAAAATCGTCCTCGCTCTGTGCGTATCAATTTCACCGACAAGCGGAAGAATCCCAATTCCATCAGTAATCGGCATAATCGGCGCACTCAATTCATTAATCATTTCTTTTTGCGCGTTTAATTGTATCATGGTCACCTGGTGATATTCTCCCGTAAACACTTCGATGATCTCATCAATGTTTTGATTCAAGATCCGGCTCCACTCATAAAATTCCTGAATGCTGATGTCTTGAGAAGAAGCTTCGCTGAATTTATGAATCCATTCAAACATGATGTGCCTGAAAGTGTTAAACTGGCCGACACTTTGTGTAACCGTCACTTCATGAACGGCACGGTCTCTGGCGCATTGAAGAGACCACCGGTTGAGCTCATCCTCTACGTCTTCTTTTCTAAGGGATTTTGCTACGATGGTCACCAATAATTCATGCTGGTCTTTTAACTTTTGTTCTAGTTTTTGCTGATCTTTCGCTGAATACAGCCAGCTGCCTGTTGATGTACAAACTTCCAGCCATTGTTGTGTGATATCTTCTTTGTGCTCTGTTAAGTGCTGATCAAGAGCTATCATCTTAATGAGCTACCTCCTGTTTTTGAAAAATGTACGCTATATATGTATAACGCGTCTGCCTTTACACATACTATGTTTAGATTCAATGGGCTATAGCCAAGCGGTAAGGCAATGGACTTTGACTCCGTGATCGTTGGTTCGAATCCAGCTAGCCCAGTTTCTGAACAGGTGAAAAACCGAAGACAAGCTGATTCGAATAAATCAGCGGATCTTCGGTTTTTCATCATGCAGATTGATGAACCGTTTTCTTCTTCGATAACTTCAACAGTTCTCCCGGGTTATAACCAATCACCAGCTTTTTGTTGTCTACTAGAATCGGGCGTCGCAAAAGCTTCGGCTTCTCGATTAAAAGTTCCAGCACCTCATTTACCGTCATTTCTTCAATGTTTAAATTTAAATTTTTGAAAGTCTGGCTTCTTGTCGCCAAAATTTCATCAATTCCTTCTGTCGTTAACGATAAAATGTACTTTAATTCTTCTCTTGTCGGGGTTTCTCTGAATAAGTGCCGTTCGTTAAATTCAATTTGATGTGCTTTAAGCCAATGTTTTGTTTTTCGGCATGACGTGCAGCTTGGATATGAGTAAAAAGTTAATTGTTGTTCCATTCGTTTTTTCCTCCTCAGTTAACCATCTCTTTGTAGAATAACTACCCGGATCATTTTTCATTTAAACCATTTACAGAACTTTTTTCGGATTATTTTTTTAAAAACATTCATACAATAGAAAACACAATCAAAGGGACAAATTCCATTTGTATATTAATAATGAAAATGTTTACATTTCTAGGTGTGATCCATTATAATAACAGTCAGAGGGACTCTCGGGAGGGGATAAAAATGAATCGCATGTTCCGGGTGTTAGGATTTTGGACGGGAATTTTTGCAGTCATGTTTTATTTAGGTGATATGAAAGATGCTTCCCTTTTATTTTTTGGACAGACGATCTTATTTGTGTTTCTATCGTATTTGAACTTAACCGAACGCATGTATATTTATATTTTTGGCGCTTATTTAACGATTTTCTTCGCCGGCTTTACATATTACTCAATTTTTATTATGGTGCCCGGCGGCGGAGGCCATTAAATGCAGAAAGAGACAAACCTTATCGGTTTGTCTCTTTTTTTACAATGAAAACCCATTTAAAAACGGATTTTGGTCCTGCTCAGTCAGTACGTTTGTTTCAGGTCCATGGCCGCTTAACACCAGCGTGTGTTCCGGAAGCGTAAGCAGTTTTTCATGAATGGACGTCAGCAGCGTCTCTTGATTGCCGCCTATTAAATCCGTACGTCCTATACCGCCTTGGAACAAGACATCTCCGGAAATGACCAAGTCTGCATCTTTCACGTAGTAAGACACACTGCCTGGTGAATGTCCCGGCGTAAATAATGTTTCCAAATGAAACGGCCCGATATTCAACTCACCGTCGCCTTCAATTAGATGATCTGCAGGCTTAGCTGTGACTTCTATCCCTCGCAGCATGCCGGAGCCGTTTAAAGAAGCGTCCGCAAGCCAATTTTTTTCATTTTGATGCAGGTAAACAGGGATATCCCATTTTTCTCTCACTTCATCAAGCGCCCCAATATGGTCAAAATGGGCATGTGTAAGCAAAATGGCTAAAGGCGTCAGCCCTTTTTCTTTTATGTATTGATTGATTTTATGTCCCTCGCCGCCCGGATCAAAAATCAGACATTGATCATCACTGATGAGAAAATATGCGTTCGCTTGAATCGGCCCTACTGGCATTCGTCTCCATTTCACTATTATCACCTCTTTCTTTTTTATGCTCTTATTATGAGGGTTTTTGAAAAAAGATTCAAACAATCGCAATGAAAACGCTATCGACAAACCTATAAAAAACAGGTAGAATAAAACTGGAAAGAATTGCAGGTTTTTCAATGTAAAGGGGGCTGTGTTATGTTACTTGTCGTGATTTTCGGCCTTGTCGCTCTTTTCGCTTTATGGGGAGTCTTGCGTTCTGTTAGAAATAAAAATATACTCGGGTTTTTATTAGCCGGTGCCACCTTATTTGTCTTTGGATGGTTTACCGTGATGACCGTAATAAACAGCGGGTATCCAACCGCACATTAAAACCTGTATCCGATCGGATACAGGTTTATTTTTATGGCTGTAAATGTTTATTGACACTTTCTATTTTGCTCTCAAGCGTCGTTTTTTTGTCACGCCTGTCATCGATACGGATATTCGTTGCCACTCTGTGCAATCCTTTTTGAAATGGCGCTTCGTGAATTGCCTGAATAACTGCAAAAAGGTCACTGAGTTCTCCCTCGATCAGCGTATTCATCGGTGTCAGCTGATATTTGATTTTCCCTTCTGCTTGATATCCTTCTAATATCTTTTGCACATCGGCTACGTAAGCACTGACACTGGGTGTTTCCGTACCGATTGGGATAATGGTTACATCTGCGATAGCCATCGTTATTCCATCTCCTTTTGATCAATGATGAGTTGCTTCGTTTCATGTGATTTCAATAAAATAATTTGCTCAAAATGAAAGCCGTATAACGCATATTTCCCGTTCGGAGATATTTGAATCGGCTCCATTTCCCGCAGAGACACAAGATCTTTTGTCTCTCCCGATGCTACATTGATTGCTGCGAGCTTATATGCATCGCCGCTTTGTTTGAATGTATAAAACAGGCCTCCTGCTTCATCATAGTCATACTCCATTGGAGCCAAACTTGTATATTTCGCTTGGAGCGGCCATTTCGCTGTAACAGGTGATGTTGATTGCGGCGTTTTAAACTGATACGTCCCTTTTCCTCCGGAAGCTGATTTGACAGTAAAACTCATTTGATGGAAAGAATCGAAGAATAGAACGTTATCCTCAAGCTTCTGTTCCGTCTTAGAAGCTGTATCGAACGTATATAAAGGCCCTGTTTTATCGTCTCTACCCTCTTTTACATAATCAAATGTATTTTTGGATGTCCAATGAATGAACGGAACCTGTACTGGGCTTAAGAAAGATTCGTCTTTTTTAGCATTCACCTGATATGTATGGAAATCCCAGTTTTCATTGAATTCCGTCACCATCATTTGATAAGGATCATACTGATTCCAAGCAGCTTCAAGCTCATACGTTTCGTAATCTTTTTCGTAAAGCGTCTCTCCTTCTGCATTAAGCAAAACCACTGCCGTCTTTTGGCTATGTGTGATTTGCAGCAGAATCATCTGCTCCCTCGCATTGATTTGAACATCAACGATTTGACCATCCGTTTGATAGAGCTTTTTCGCTTTGCCTGTAAAGATGCGGTACGCAAAAAGCTCTGTTTTCGTCGGATTAGACGCAGTATATAATATTGTGCTGTTATTCAGCCAGCCTTCCGCCCCATCCGCTTTTTCCGCGGAAAGCGGTATGATGTCTTTTTTCTCATCTTTTGCCGCCGATGCCTGTTTTTGCTGCTGATGAGATGGTTCGCATGCCGATAAACTAAACAGCAATACCGCCAGCAGAATAAAACAAACTGATCTCATCAGCATTCCCCTCCGATCATCTTTATTCTCTCATATTTGCTTCGGCAGAAAAAAGAAAAAGTTTCAGTTACTCATGAAAAAATAACGCCCTCCACAAGATACCGCTTGTGGCGTTATATATGTGTGAAAACTGCTGAAACGGCAAAGGATTTTGGCCTTTTCCAAGTTCCACCGTATACCCTTCCTTAAAATAATGGTGAATAAACCAATCACGAAATCCAGCATAGCTGTCTATATCCCTTACTCCCTTATAAATGTTCCCGCTTAACTCCTCAAACTCCTTTATGACGGCAGCAGATTCCTCAGGCTCAAGGCCTTTATAGCCCCAATAAATTTCTTCTCCTTGAGTATGAAGAGCCAGCAGTCTGTCAGGCGGATTCTCCGTGATCAGCCGGTACATCGCAATAGATTCCGGCTCCGTAAGCGGAGAGATTCCCGGAAAATCGCGGTAGCTGGGTGCTGTCGGTTTTCGGTATTTTTCAATTTCCCATAATGATGGAAATTGTTTATTTAAATCAACCCCGTTTATATTCGCCTTCCATTCATTAAAATTTGGACGATGTTCATTTAGCCTTTCGAGTTCATCTCTTCTGGCTCCCATGACTTCTGATCCGTTTAAAACAAGATCAACGCCATCCGGATTGACAAGAGGAACGAGGGATAAGGATGTGCTGTTAAACAGCTTTATGGGAGAAAAGCCAAAGAAAGGCGAATTGCAGCATAATGACATACAGTATTCCTTAAACCATTTTAGCAGGACAGACGTTGTAATCCACTCATTCGCATGAAATGACGCGTTCATATGGACCTTTTTTACGGCATGCTCCCCACCAGCCTTCAGCTCCCAGATAGGCCTGCCGAGTACAGAACGGCCAATTTCCCGGCATGAGACAAACGGAAAAACATCAATAATCTTCTTTATTTCCTTTTCAACAGCTGAATCATCATAGATTTTCTCTTGCTCAATCCAGCTATCTGAAAGTTTCAGCTGCCGAGGCTGTAAAAAGCGCTTTATGTCCTGAATGGTTTGAAGCTCTTTGCCGCTATGCTCCTCTATCACATAACCAGGGCAATACAATTGATGTTTTTGTGCGGAGCGATTTGCACTTTTAAGCAATTCCTCGTCTATCTTCAGTTCTTTCGCCACATTGGCCAAATTGTTCTTGATCTCAGGTTTCACCGTAATAAACGCCATCATCATCCCCCTTTTTTGTTACTATATGACAGCGTATTT
Source organism: Bacillus sp. LM 4-2 (assembly GCF_000978495.1). Classification (NCBI taxonomy): domain Bacteria; kingdom Bacillati; phylum Bacillota; class Bacilli; order Caryophanales; family Bacillaceae; genus Bacillus; species Bacillus sp. LM 4-2. The sequence continues at coordinate 2,413,862 of NZ_CP011101.1, forward strand.
AAAAAAAGAAAGCCTCCCGCTCACTTCGATGCGGGAGACATTGTGATTATGATGCCTGATCAAGCATTTGTTTTTCTTTCCGCTTTGACGAATTGTCCAGCCTTTTCTGGTCATAAAATCGCAACAAATCCCCATAAATGATTTCATCAGAAAGTGATAGCTCCTGTTTTGCTTTATCAGCAAATGCTTCACATTGTTTTGTCTCTTCTAACGGTTTTCCCGTCTCTTTGTCATAACACGCACCGTCTGTATAAACAACCTGATCTGTGATAAAGCTCCCGTCCCGGAGCACCGTGAAGTCCAGTTTTTCGTCTGAAAGCAGATCGTTGCCGAATTGAATTTGATCTTTCGTATCAATCCCTAAAAGATTCATCAGCGTCGGCCTGATATCAATCTGCCCGCCTACTGTTTCAATGGTTTGCGGCTTTTTATCAGTAATACCCGGAATATGAATGACCAGCGGCACTTTTTGGAGCTGTACCTCTTCAAATGGGGTTATTTCTTTTCCTAAAAACTGCCCCATCGCTTCATTATGGTTTTCTGATATACCATAATGGTCACCATATAATACAATAACAGAGTTGTCGTATAATCCGTCTTCCTTCAGCTTTTCGATAAACCGTTTCAGCGCCTCATCCTGATAACGCACTGTCGGAAAATATTTATTTAGCGTCTGGCTGCTTGAATCATATTCATCAATCAGTTGATCCTCTTCATCAAGATCAAACGGGAAGTGGTTCGTCAGTGTAATCAGCCTCGAGTAAAACGGCTGAGGCAGATTTTTCATCAGCTCTGAAGACTGCTCAAAAAATTCTTTATCCTTAAGTCCCCAGCCGACTGAATTTTCGTCAGTTACATCATACGAGTTAATATCAAAAAACGAATCATATCCAAATGAGTCGTACATTAAATCACGATTCCAAAAGCTCTTATTATTAGCGTGGAGCACCGCTGAATAGTATCCGCTGTTTTTCAAAATTTCAGGAGCGGCCATATATTGATTGCCCGCATTCGTAAAAAATACGGCACCTCGTCCAAGCGGATACAGTGAATTGTCCACGATAAATTCAGAATCCGAGGTTTTCCCTTGGCCTGTTTGGTGGTAAACATTATTAAAGTTGTAGCTCTGTTTTATAAAGTCATTCAGAAAAGGCGTGATTTCTTCTCCATTCAATTTTTCATTAATCACGAAGCTTTGCGTCGACTCTAAGGATACGAGAATGACGTTCCTTCCTTTTGCAGCGCCGAATAAGCGTTTGTTGGCATCCTTCGCATTAGCGGTTACGTAGTTTTCAATCTCCGTCAGGCTGTTGCTGTCTGCCAACGCTCTCTGTGCGGATTGCTTTGACTGAAGAACGCCATCGTAAATATGAAAATTAAACAGGCTAATGTTTTTAACAAGCATTTCTCTGTCAAATGAGCGTGTCAATAGCTGAGGTCTTTCCGCCTCAGACAAGCCCAGGTTGAAGAAATAAACAGAAGCAACGAACAAAAAATAAGCCGCCCGTTCATTTTTCGATGAGGGAATGTCCGATTGAAAAGCTTTTTGCCGGATGTGAAGCCATATTAAAACCGCAATATCTACAGCTAATAGGAGGTCTGTCGGCTCAAGAAGTGTTCCGATGCTGCTTCCGAGATCACCCATATTGCTCGTTTGAAAAAGAACAGGGATTGTTAAGAAATCATTGTAAAAACGGTAAAAAACCATATTTGCCAGCAATACAAACGTGACAAGACAGCTCATCGCGATAATGTAGCGATTTCTGTTTTTGCCTTTTAAAAACAGGCTGAGGCCAAAAATAAGCAACAAAAAACTCAATGGGTTGATAAACAGAATAAATTCCTGTGTTAGATTGTCGATTTTAATATGAAAACTGGTTTTGTAAACAGCATACGTTTTCAGCCACATCAATAAAATGGCAATCAGCATAAATGAAATCTTCGAAAAAAACGTTTTTCGCATTTCAACCTCCTATGCAGCACGCTCAAAAAAATCAGTCTATTCCCAACATTCTCATTAACACATCAAATTAAATCTTAACCTGAGCACAACAAAAAATCAATTTCATTTACACAATTTTAACAATTTTGATGTTTCAGCCATTCATTTTTAGCGATCCAAGCGCCTCCGATAACGCCGGCATCATTTCCAAGTGCTGCGATTGAAATATCAGCAGCTTGGGCTGCCCGCGGAAACGCGCATTTGCGGAATGTTTTCTCGACTTTTGATCTCAGCAGTTCTCCGGCTCTCGATACGCCGCCGCCAAGAACGATTTTGGATGGATTAAGCGAGCTTGCCAAATTTCCGAGCACCAAACCAAGGTGCTTGGCTACATAATCAACCACCTCAAGGGCAATTTCATCATTTTCACCCGCCGCTTCAAACACATCCCGCGCTGACAATTGTTCGGTTGCTTTTAAACGTGTCGTCTTTTTAGCATTTGCTATTTTTTCTTTTGCAATTCTTACAATTCCGGTTGCTGACGCAATTGTTTCGATACAGCCCGTTTTGCCGCAGTTGCAGGGCGCTCCGCCTTCAGGGATGCTGCAAATATGGCCGATTTCTCCGCCGGCGCCATTTATGCCATGTACAATTTCACCATTTGCAATGATGCCGCCGCCAACTCCTGTGCCAAGCGTCACGAGAATGACGTCTTTTGCGCCATCACCCGCTCCCTTCCACATTTCCCCGAGCGCAGCAATATTCGCGTCATTTTCTATAACAGCTGGGATGCCGGTTTCTGTCTCCAGATGGTTTTTCAAAGCATAATTTTTCCACCCTAGATTTACTGTTTCATAAACCACTCCTGCCGCCATATCTACAGGGCCTGGTGCACCCATTCCGATGTATTTGATGATGTGCTTCGGTTTTTGCAGCTCATCCAGCTTGCTGTCGATAGTTTTTGCAATTGTGACAGTAATCGTGTCGCCGGTTTTATCAGTCGGAACTTCCCACTTGTGCTGAATTTCGCCATATTGATTAATAAAAGCGAGTTTAATCGTCGTTCCTCCCAGGTCAATGCCCGCAAACCATATCTCGTCCATTTTTATCACCTTAGCCTTTATAGAAATCTCTTCCGTTTTTTGTTTGTTCCAATTCTTTTCGAAGGACAGCTGCCGCTCTGGCCCATTGCTCCTTTTCAATCATGTGGTTCATGTATAATTCCTTTAATTCATCCAGCATAAACTCAATTTCAAGCTCTCTGTCTCCAAAATAAACAATGTGGCCAAACGTTTTTAACAGCTGCTGCACATCATAAAATGTATTCATTTTCCTCACCATTTCTTGAACTTAACTATCATAAGCGTATTCATAAGGAAGCGGTCAGTCAAGAAGAAAACGCTGACAAAAAAGCCAGCCTCCTTTCCGTATTCCACCTTTATGATTCTTTATTGTTTTCAATTTGTTGCTGCAGCTCCTTGTAGCGCTGCTCCTTCGGCTCCAATTTTAAAGCCAGCCTGATGGCCTTTTCTGCTTGTGCAAGCTCATTTTTTTCCGCATACAATAAGGCTAAATAGTAATATGAGGCATGGTCTTTAGGTTCTTTTTTCACTGCTCGTTCCAAATGGAAAACCGCCTGATCATATTCGCCGATTTTAATATCAGATACAGCAAGAATTTTCAAAAGATCGGCAGAGGCATCTTTTTGCGCTGCTTCTCCGTTCAGCAATTCTGTTACTTCTTCATACTTTCCTTCCTGATACAGCTCGCTTGCCTGCTGAATCAGCGCTGACTCCTGGTGTGAAGGCGAATGCAATCCGTAATATAAAAATCCGCCAGCCAAAGCAATCAGCAAAACCGCTGACAACAATCTTTTTCCAAAGGCTCTGGCTTTGGGCAACCCCAATGCCGCTGCAGCGAAAAAGCCGCCAATCAAGCCGCCGATATGTCCTGAATTATCAATATTCGAAACAGCAAAACCAAAGCCCAGATTGATGATAATAATGACAATAATATTGGTTCCTATGGTTCTTAAAAACATTTTTCGATTAGACAAAGCAACATACAGTAATGCGCCTAAGCATCCGAATATGGCTCCTGATGCGCCTGCCGAAGGATACGGGCTGAACACAAAACTCGCAATCGAACCCGTAATGCCAGCAGCCAGATAAATCAGCAAAAATCTCCCCGATCCATACATCCGCTCAACCGCTGTACCAACCGACCATAAAGCCAGCGTATTAAAAGCTAAATGCGCTATGCCGATGTGAAGCACGATCGGTGTCAGAAGCCGCCACCATTCTCCTTGTGCAATCAGGCTGTTTTCTTTTGCTCCAAAAGCGACCAGCGTCTCCGTATTAGTGCTGCCTCCGTTTATTTCGAGCAAGAAAAACATCAGGATCTGAAGCGCAATAAATAAATATGTAAAAGTCGGTTTTCCGTTTTGAAAAACCGCCGCTTCAGTTTTTCTCTGTTCTTCTTGTTTCAGCACTAGCGAAAGGAAGCGTTCTCGCGCCATTTGCGCGTTTTCAAACGAAGCGTGTTCCTCTGAAGAATCTTCTGTACGAAATGATGGAAAAACCGCTTGAAGATCATCTCGAAGCATCGTTCCTCTAACGATCGCCGGCTCAACTGACACAGTTCCCTTCTCAAAAGTTTTTTTTGCACTCTCTTCCCAGTCATCAACAGGGGCTTCCGTTGAAAAAAACACATTCAGCAGCTTCATCCTTCGTCTGCCCAATTGATGTCTGACTCGTTCTACTCGTTCGGCCTGCTCTTCGATGTCTCTAACCATTTCTTGACGGAAATCAAGATCGTGCTTATAAAGACGAACTAGATCATGAGAGGACTTGTCCGGCGCTTCCAGCCATATTTCATCTGACTCACCGGCTTGTATGACGCCATACCCGCTATTCACCAGGTGCGCCGCAATTTTCCAATATGTATACTCCAGCAAAAACATGTTTACCGCTCCAATAGTTTTTTTTCATTATAACAGCTGGCGCTCCGAAACGCCTACTGAAAGCAAAAAATCCCGTTTTTCACGGGATTTTAGAAAGCTTGCTGTATAAACTTATTGCGGATAAATGGAATTCTTAAAAACAAATGGATAAAAGACCGCCTGATTCCTGGCTGGCTGAGTACAGTATTCATAAGACGGTAGCGATTTTGATAAAACATGACGGCAGAAACCGCGAAAATGGCATATATCAAAAGTTTTTTCATGATATCCCTCCTGCCAATAGGGTTTGTTATTCTGCCTTATTTATTCTCGAATAAGGGACAGGAAAGTTATGAAAAACAAGAAATAATCCGATCCTCTGTTATCAGCTTATGTACCGGGATGTCATGCGGCAAACGGGGTACGTGCGCAAACAGCTGGCACTCCAAAAGCAAAGAGACTGTCTCCCCTTCATATTCACTTAAATAGCGATCATAATAGCCGCCTCCAAAGCCGACCCTAAACCCGTTAACATCAAAACAAACACCTGGAACGATCATCAAGTCAATTTGTGATGGGTTTACTTCTTTTGTTTTTTCAATTACCGGCTCGAGCAGTCCGGCGTAAACGGTTTCGAGCTGATCATCGGTCTTATATGTCCGAAATTGCATTTTCTTCGTGTCCGGATGGCATTTTGGGATGCAAACTTGTTTCCCTTCTTCCCAAGCCTGCTCAATGACAGGACGCGTCGGTATCTCTAATCCTCTGGAGATGGTGACCGCAATGGTGCCGGCATTTTGCCACTCCGGCAGAGAAAACAAGTACTTATACATACGTTCCGTTTTTTGAAGCAGATCTTCATTTGATAAAGCAGACAGTGCCTCCAGCGTCTTTTTTCTTAATTGTGATTTCATCTCTCATCCCCCTCGGAATAGAAAAAAAGCCAGAACCTTTTTCAAAGCTCTGGCTTTTTTCTTACACCTCAAACAGCAAAGCTGTTATTTTGTTTCACGGTGTAACGTAGATTTTTTATCACGTGGGCAATATTTTTTAAATTCAACGCGGTCTGGATTGTTGCGTTTGTTCTTTTTAGAAATATAGTTACGCTCACCACATTCAGTGCAAGCCAAAGTAATATTAACGCGCATTATTTTCCCTCCAAACTAAAATCATTTACTTATTCAGACTTATATATAATACCACTATAATGGACGGAATGCTAGGCTGTTTTTCAATGAATTGCTGAATTATTGAAGATACGCTCATAAAGCTGCAAATATGATGACATAATGAGTCGGGGGTGGTGGAGCTTGAACACTTGTTGTCTGCCAGCTTCTTTTATCCGGCGGGCTTTTTCCCGGTCTTTTAAAAAACTGTCCAGCAGATCAGCCGCTTCCTGTACGAGCGTAAAATCAGCGATGATTGCCGTTTTGTCATGAACCGCATAATCACAAAAACCACCTGACCGAGAAACGACAGTCAGCACACCTTGTTCCATGCTTTCTTGCGCGGCAAGCCCAAACGGTTCATAAGAACTAGGGAAAACAGCCATTTCACAGTGAGACAGTAACGTTCTGATATCTTTCCTATTTAGAAACGGCAGAAACATGACGCGATCCTTCAGGTTATATGCCGCAGCCAATTTCTCATAGCAGGACAGAGACGGCCCCTCCCCAGCCAGCACTAGATAGAGGTCAGGCTGACGCTGCTTCAAGATGGCAAACACCTTTAACAGCTGCGATAATCCTTTTTCCGGAACAAACCTTCCATATGAAAAGAGGAATCTTCTATTCATGCTTCTCGGGATTTTCCCCTTCTCTTTCTCCATAGATGCAGGACTCGGGATAGCGGTTATTTTCTTATGTGCCGCCTTATCAAGAGACCGCTTCATAAATGTGCTTAATACGATCAATGCATCAGCGGATTCTATAAGGAGCCGTTCGGTCATGAGCCTGTATGGGTGTGGGGCTTCTCGGCACACCTTCTTCCTTTCGCTTTCAAGACCGTGGATTGTCGCAGCAAGCGGAAGGCCAAGCCGTTGTTTCAAATACTGGGCGGCAGGGGCAGTTGTGTCATCATGGGCATGAATCAGATCAAAGCGTTTATTGTGTGATAACACATGGCGAACCATTGTAAAGTTAGCATCAGCTATGTAATCTTCAAACTTCGCATACGAAAACAGCTGCCCGCTCGGAGTACAAACCGTAATGTTGATATGAGGGTTTAAATAGGAAATGAGGCGGTTTAAATGGACACCGAGCCCGCTTTTCGGCTCATCGGGATGTTCGGGTGAAAGCATGAGAATGTTCACCGTTCTTTTTCCCCTCTCCCATAACAGGTGTATGCAGAAAATTGCGCCTCCCACCTGGTGTGCGCTTCTTCAATCTGAAAACTGTTTATATGACGAATCCCATTTTCATCAAGATAGATGTCGTCTGTACCGGCAAGCTTGAGAGAGACATTCATTGAATTCACAATTCTGTATTCAGCCCGATATACAGCATCACCAGCCGCCTGTCTAATCGTCCATTCTCCTTTATCATACGTTGTGCGTTTTGTCCTGACAGCTTCAATGTCTTTTCTTTTGATGACAATGCGCAATTCTTTTATCATATCCTGCGTTTTTTCGAAAAGGACCGCTTCAGCCAGCCGCATTGTTTCTTCCGAGATTTCCCAGCTTACGGTCAAGGTGTGAGCGTTTTGAATGATTATGTCGAATGTGTCCCTAAAAAAGGAAAGCTTATGTCGTATATTATAGGGAAATGGGTGTTTATCCATGGACTCCTAACATTCTCCTTTCCAATCGTTCACTTCGTGTTCCTATTAAACCATTACATAAAGAAGAAGCAAAGAAAGATTTCTCGACAAAATCTCGTTTTTTTCGCGAATTCCTTTAGAAACTATTGGTTTTATGGTATAAAAAAGAAGGATAAAAAAAGAATAGAAGGTGATGAAACGTGGAAATTGCTATTATTGCGTTGTTTATCGTCAGTATAGCGCTAATTGCATTCTCATATTCTCAAAGAGACCCGATGAAAGATGTAGAACAGGAGCTCGAAACACTGCAGCTTTCTGCGATGCAGGAAATTTACAAGCTCAAAAAGAAAATGACAGTGCTTGAGGAAGAATTACTGGAAACAAACCTTGTCATTCGCAAATCAAAGCAGAGCGACATCAATCAAAAAATCGCTAAACAAATACTTTCTAAATATAATAACGGTATGTCAGCTGAAGCGATTGCTAAAGCTGAGCATGTATCAGTGGAAGACGTGAATACGATTATCAAAGATAATGAGAAGGTGCTCGTATGACAAAACGGGGCATTCAGGCATTTGCTGGCGGCATCATTTTAGCGACAGCCGTTCTTGCAGCTGTTTTTTATCTGACTGACGAAGATCAGGCCGCTGCTGTAAAAGATAATAAAACAGTAACTGAACAAGACGTGAACAATTACCTTGATTCTAAAAAAATGGTTTCTGTGAACCGTGATGAATATCAAAAACTTCTTGATTCAAAAGAGAAATCGTTGACCGATGACAGCAGCTCAGACACGAAAACAGACAAAGTCAAAACGTACAAGCTCAAAATTAAAGATGGCATGAGCACTGCGGATGTATCTGCTATTCTTGAAAAAGAGGGCATTATCTCTTCGGCTCAAGACTTTAATGACTATGTCATTGATGCCGGCTATCACAAAGAAATTCGTGCCGGCGAGTTTAAAGTAAAATCAGACATGAGTTTCAAAAAGATCGTAAAAACGTTAACACGATAAAAAAACAGGCTGACTCAGCCTGTTTTTTTCATCCAAACTTTCCTGAAATGTAATCGAGCGTTCTTTGGTCCTTCGGGTTAGAGAACATTTTATTCGTATTGTCGCATTCAACAAGCTCGCCCATGTAGAAAAAGGCGGTTTGATCAGAAACCCTTGCTGCCTGCTGCATGTTATGCGTGACAATGACAATTGTATATTTATTTTTCAGCTCTAGAATGAGTTCTTCAATTTTTCTCGTTGAGATTGGATCTAGTGCAGATGTCGGTTCATCCATCAGCAAAATATCAGGATTGGTCGCAAGTGCTCTGGCGATGCAAAGACGCTGCTGCTGGCCCCCTGACAGCGAAAGAGCGGACGTATGCAATCGATCCTTCACCTCATCCCATAACGCCACGTCTTTTAATGACTTTTCCACAATTTCCTGAAGCTTCTTCTTATTTTTGGTGCCGTGGACTCTCGGTCCGTAAGCCACATTATCAAAAATAGATTGCGGAAACGGATTCCCTTTTTGGAATACCATGCCGATATTTTTCCGTAAATCCACGATGTCCACTTTATCCTTTAAAATATTGCTGCCATTATAGTTCAGCTCACCTGCAAGCTTTACATTTGGCGTCATTTGAATCATTAAATTCAATGTCTTGATAAAGGTCGATTTCCCGCATCCGGATGGACCGATAATCGCCGTAACCTCATTTTCATAAATGCTCAAATTGATATTTTTTAAAGCATGATGCTGTCCATACCATAAGTTCATTCCATTGACTTGATAGACTTCCTGTTTCATTACAGCTTCGGTAGCAATACTCATTGCCGCCCTCCTATCCGAATTTCCCGTTAATATAATCCTCTGTCTTTTGCTTTTTCGGACTCGTGAAAATCTGTTCGGTCTGTCCGTATTCTACAAGCTCGCCGTTTAAAAAGAATGCCGTCCGGTCAGAAACCCGCAGAGCCTGCTGCATATTGTGCGTGACAATAATAATTGAGTATTCTCTTTTCAATCCTGTAATTAATTCCTCTATTTTCGCATTTGAAATCGGATCAAGCGCTGAAGCTGGTTCATCAAGCAGAAGAACAGCCGGCTTCATCGCAAGTGTTCTCGCGATGCATAAACGCTGCTGCTGGCCGCCGGATAACGAGAGTGCGGATGAATGTAAACGATCCTTCACCTCATCCCAGAGGGCCGCTTTTGTTAAACTTTCTTCCACAATTTCATCTAAAACAGCTTTATTCCGCTCTCCGGCATATTTCAATGCATGTGTGATATTCGCATAGATCGATTTCGGAAATGGATTTGGTTTTTGAAAAACCATTCCGATTTCTCTTCTCAAGCTGACAACGTTAATATTGCCGCCCAATATATTTAATCCTTCATAAAGGATTTCACCTTCCGCTCTTGCAGATGGAATTAAATCGTTCATTCGGTTAATATTTCTCAAAAAAGTAGATTTTCCGCATCCCGACGGCCCAATTAAAGCAGTCACCGCATTTTTTTCAATATCCATGTTTACATGATGAACGGCTTGTTTATTTCCGTAAAAAATAGACAGATCTTTGACCTCAAGCACGTGATTCTGCTTCGGAACAATAACAGCTCGCTCAGGTTTTTCTTTTACCATTTGTTCAGACATGTTTTTCGCCTCTTTCCGTTCTAATTTGCCGTAAGCTTTTTGTAGATCATCGTGCCAAGCCATCTCGCCGCGAGATTAAACACAAGAACAGAAATCACCAGCACGGCAGAACCACCGTTGGCAATCGCTTCAGCATCCGGAATCATTCCTTGTGTATTGACGTTCCAAATGTGGACCGCAAGTGTTTCAGCGGGCCTGAAAATATTAAGCGGTGATGTTTCCGAAAACGGGTTCCACTCCGTAAAATTAAGACGCGGTGTTGTCAGGCCTGCCGTAAATAATAATGCGGCCGCTTCCCCGAACACCCTTCCTGACGCTAAAATTGCTCCTGTGATGATAGAAGGAATCGCACTTGGAATTAAAACTGTTTTTACGGTATGCCAGCGTGATACACCTAAAGCGAGAGAGGCTTCCTTCAGATCTTTAGGGACTGAACGGATCGCGTCTTCTGTCACACGCACCATGACAGGAAGGTTAAAAACAGTTAACGCAAGCGCCCCGCCTATGATCGTATATCCCCAGCCTGTTAAGTTGACAAACATCAATAATCCAAACATCCCAATGACAATAGACGGAAGAGATGAAAGCACCTCTATACATGTTCTGATGAAGTCAGTTACTTTGTTATTAGGCGCGTATTCAGCCATGAAGACTCCGCCGCCCACACCGAGCGGGATTGTAATCAGCATTGTAATAAACAAAATATAAAAGGAGTTAAACAGCTGATCTCGTATGCCTCCTCCAGCTGCAATGGCGCTCGATTTTGTTGTAATAAATTGAAAACTGAGCTGAGAAACACCGTTTATAATAATATAGGAAAACAAACCTACTAAAATGGCAGCGATAATGGCTGCACACAAACCAAACATTCCGGTCGCCAGTTTATCTGTTATTTTGCGGTTCATTACACTTTCCTCCTAGATGACAAGTAGCGAATAAGCAGGATGAACAAGAATGACATCACCAGAAGCACAAGCCCCATTGACCACAGCGTATTGTTTTCAACACTTCCGTATGTGGTGTGGCCCATATTCAGCGTGATGATCGTTGTCAGCGTTCCCGCAGTGTCAAACAGGCTTTCCGGCAATACTCTTGTATTTCCAATGACCATCTGAACAGCCAAAGCTTCACCGAACGCCCGTGCCATGCCTAACACAACAGCTGTCATCAATGTTGGAAAAGCTGCAGGCACAAGTACTTTTCTGATCGTCTGCCATCTTGTCGCACCAAGCGCGTAAGAACCCTCTCGTAAACTCTTCGGAAGAGAAGCCATTGCATCAGCAGAAATCGATGTGATCGTCGGCAGAATCATAACGGAAAGGACAATCGTTCCCGCCAATAAACTGTGCCCTGTTCCGCTCGATTTGAACTGGGCGATAAACGGCACCAATACTGTAAGACCTATGAATCCATAAACAACAGATGGAATACCGACTAAAAGCTCAATCACCGGCTGCAGCACTTTCTTTCCCCAATTCGGGGCAATCTCTGTCATAAAAATCGCACCTGCAATGCCAAGCGGCGCAGCGATTAGAGCAGAAAGAATCGTTACTGCAAATGAGCCAAAAATAAATGGCAGCACTCCGTATTTCGGATCACTATCTGTAGGATTCCAATTTAAGCTCGTTAAGAATTCAATTGGGCTTACACCATTTACAAGAAAAGATTGCAGCCCCTTCACGCCGAGGAAAATGGTGATTGCAACAGATGCCGCAATCATAATCAGCGCACATGCTGTCACAATCATTCTTCCCCGAACTTCATCCAATTGCCGATTTTGCCTTGAGCTGATTAAACGCTCGCTCACAGACATATTTTCTCTATTGTTTATCATTGTTTTACACTCCTATGAATGTGTTAAGAGGAGAAACGGTTGTCCCCGCACTCCTCTTTTTATTAAGATCAGCTTTGCTTCCCTTTGGCATCGCGTGTCACTTTCATATCAGTAACCGGAATGTAGCCTTGGTCAGTAACAATGCTTTTTTGAATGTCTTCACTCTTTAGATAATCAAGAAATTCTTTAGCTAAACCTGTCGCTTCACCTTTTGTATAAGAATGCTGATAAGCCCAGATCGGATACTCGCCAGTTGCTACATTTTTCGCTTCAGGTTTAACACCGTCAATAGATAGAGCAGTTACTTTGTCATCTGTTAAATATGAGAATGCAAGATATCCAATCGCTCCCGGAGTATCAGCAATGATCTTTTTCACCGTGTTGGAGGAATCTTCAGTAATGCCTTCTGCAGGCTCCGCTCCGTCAAGCGCATATTTCACAAATGTAGCACGTGTGCCGGAAGAATCAGGGCGGTTTACAAGTGTAATCTTTTGGTCTTTGCCGCCGAGCTCTTTCCAGTTTTTGATTTTGCCAGTGAAGATTTTTTTCAATTCATCTTTTGAAATATCCTTTACACCAGCATCAGGGTTTACAGCTGCTGCCATACCAACTACAGCGACTTGATGATCGACAAGCGCTTTTGCATCGATGCCTTCTTTTTCTTCAGCAAAAACGTCTGAATTCCCGATCTGAACAGCTCCTTCAGAGACTTGAGAAAGCCCTGTTCCAGAACCGCCAGCTTGTACCTGTATATCAGCATCAGGGTTTTCTTCCATAAATTTTTCCGCGGCTGCAAGTACTAGTGGCTGCATTGCCGATGAACCAGAAATGGTTAAAGAACCTGATGCCTTTTCTTCTCCTTTTGCAGAATCGCTATTCGATTTTTTACTTTCTCCTGCATTTCCGCATGCAGCTGCAATCATCATAAAAGCAGCCATCAGAAGCATAAGCACCAATTTGTTTTTTTTCATTTCCTGAATTCCCCCTGCGTATAATGTGTAATTTGTCCTACACGTATAGAGTAAAGGTTCTATGTAAAAAGGGTTTGAACCGAATGTTAAGGTTTTGTAAATCAGTGCGTTTTTTTGTATAAAAAAAACGCCCACATCATGTGAGCGTTTCTTTTTAGTTATCAGAAGACGTTGTGTTTTCTGCATTTTCTTCAATTTTGTCTTTATTCTTTTGCTGAGTATCTTCTTTGTCCTGCTTCGATTTCAGCTCAAAATATTTATCCATTACTTCCCTGCCGATTTCGTTTGTAATGGTATATTTAGCGCTGTAATCAATATAAGCCCAAGGGACTACTACAGAGATCGCAATCTCAGGATTATCAGCCGGTGCATAGGCAACAAGTGTCGTATTATAAGTCGATGTTCCTGTTTTTGATTTATCAGGTCCATCATAGAACGATTGTGCTGTTCCTGTTTTACCGGCAGGCTGATATGACGCTGAAGCAAATTGGCTGGCAGCTGTCCCTTTTGTCATCACCCGTCTGAATCCGGCCTGAACCTCTTTAATATATTCACTCTTCATGTCGATTTTATTCAGCACTTCCGGCTGAACGGATTGTACGACAGCACCGATTCCTTTTTCAGGATTAGGATCCCTGACTTCTTTCACAAGCTGAGGTTTTAAGCGATACCCGCCGTTTGCAATCGTTGATACGTATTGCGCCAGTTCCAGCGGTGTATATGTGTCGTATTGGCCGATTGCATAGTCAAGCAAGAATCCCGTCAATCTGTCTGTTCCTTTATAGCCTGTCATTTCATTCGGAAGATCAATTCCAGTTTTGACACCTAATCCAAATTGGCTGAAATAATTACGGAACGTATCAAAGGCCGTCGTATCAATCGGTAAAGCTTGGTGCGGTTTATATTCACCTTTTCCGAGCGCGATCGCTGTTTTAAACATAAATACGTTAGAAGACTGCTCTAAGGCTCTTTGAATATTGACCGGTCCTAAGTTAGTCCATGACTTTTTACCGCGTTTATCCTGACCAATATATAAAGGTTCATCTTGAAAAACAGTATTCAGATTGATAGCTCCGGTTTGAAGGCCTGTCAAGACTGTTGCGCCTTTGACTGCTGAACCCATGGCGTAAGATGACGTCATTGTACCTAAAGCGTAATCATCAATTTTATATTTCCCATTTTCTTGTTTAATCTGCTTGCCCGCCATTGTAAGCACTTCACCGTTTCTTGGGTCCATCATAACAACGAATGCCCGGTCTAACAATTGCGTGCTTGGTCTTGCTTTAGCAGATTTGAGGTTCTTCTCAATGATTTTTTCCACTTCTTTTTGCAAATCAATGTCAATCGTAAGCACGAGATCCTTACCGGCTTTGCCTTCAGATACCGTTTTTGTTCCCGTGACATTGCCGTTTGAATCTGTGATATTTTCGACTTTGGCTTTTTGGCCCTGCAGAAGGCTTTCATATTGGTATTCCAGATAACTTTTTCCGACCCTGTCATTTCGGCTGTAGCCAAGCGACAGATAATGCTCAAGCAAGTTGGACGGCAATCCTTCATCAGAGCTGGAAACACTTCCGAGCACTGAGCGAAGAAGGTTTTTATACGGATATTCACGTTCCCAATCGGACGTGACATCAACACCTGGCAGTTCGTCTAAATGTTCACTTACCACTGCCATTTCCTTCGCTGATACATCTTCGTTTTTGATATATTGAGGGGTCAATGCATAGCCCGAATCCATCTGTCTTTTGATAGCGAGGATCTGCATATCTTTATCCGTCAATTCATTCAACTGCTTATCAGTAATCTGTTTTAGCTGAAGCTGGTATAAATCGTCATCGGATATTTTTTTGTCTTCAACCTGCTGTCTTTCTTTAGAGCTAATGAGCTTTTTCGCTTCTTTCGGTCTAGTCAAAATCCAATAATCTTTTTTATCCCGTTCTGTTACTTTTTTTGTATCGACTTTGATCATGTCAGACAGCTTTTTTGCGATCTTTAAGCGCTGTTCTTGCGTGGTCGATTTAGATCTCGTGTATGTGATTGCATTTAAAGCCTTATTTGTCACAATGGCATTAAAGTTTCGATCATAAATTTTCCCGCGTGGTACCGCTGAGCTGACTTCACTTTGTTCCTGCTTATTCGCTTGGTTTTTGTAATCATCGCCTTGCACGATCTGCTTGATGCCCAGTTCCACAATAATCCAGGTAAATATAACAAAGGCAGCTAAAAATAAAATATTCAGCCGGATCGGAAGCGACTTCTTTTTCTCTTTATGATTTTGCTTTTTTGGTTTATTTCTCCTCATAACATCACCTTTTCTATTTACAGAAAGAAAAGACACTCAAGTAAGAGTGCCAGTTTTCATTTTAAAGGTTTTTTCGACTTTTTTCTACAGATAACCCCTTTTTGGCAAAAAAATTATCTCTCGCCTTTTAACAGGGTCGGTTCTGTTACCCGTTTTTGGCCGTCTTCTTCCATGGTTTCATTTTCCCCTTCTTTCTCCTTAAAACGGATATCCTTGACAAAGTAATAAATCAAAGGATGTCCTATACCCAATATCGCAAGTGACAAAGGAATTCCCACATCCTCTTTCAGAAGGGCCACAATCAGGAGAAAGCACAAAATGGAAACAATTCTGCCAGCGTTCAAGAACATTTCTCTAAGCACGATATATTCAATTCTTGCTTTTCTGGCATGCCTCGCGCGCCCTATCACATCATATGTAAGTGATACATATGGCACAAGCAACAGAGGATAGCCGATGGCAATAAAAACGCCATACGTTAATAATGTCGAAAAGCTCATATGGAACAGAATCAAAAACAGCGCGCCATACAAAATAAGTCCGCCCAGCAAAATCGATTTTTTTCTCGCCTTTTTCTTAATCAGCCTGGATGCAAAGTAGTAGGCAAAGAAGGAAACAGCTGAATTGACAAGACCGAATGTACCGAGAGCAAGTTCGCTGTTTGTCTCAATAAATACAAACACACTGATTAAAAAGACAAAAATCCCTTCTCTCAAACCCTGAAAAAAATGCGCATTCGTGATTCTCCGCCAATTCATATTGCTATGGCGCTCTCCAAATACTTTGCTCAGCATAAAACGGCCCTTTGATTCTCTCCGTTTTAAGAAAAAGCTCATCACGACAGCCAGGGCAAATAAACTGAGGGAGAGACTGAAAATCACTGTATAACCCGTATTATTTTCAAGCCTTGAGATCACGAATCCGGCTACAATCGGACCGATCATTCCTGCAGAGGAAGACAGAATGCCCATAAACCCGTTGAAAAAGTCTCGTGTATCCGGCTCTGTTATTTCAAAGGTCAGCACGTTAAACGCTAGCCAATAAAAGCCATAGCCAACTCCGAGCACCGCGCCGATTAGCACGAGACGGCTGGCCGCCGTTTCTCCGGCTAAAAGCACACTTAAATAAAAGGCAGCTAAAAAAATGACGCCGAACCTTAAAATGAATACCCTGTCTATTTTTTTGGCTAACCGTCCAGCCAAATAAAAGGTTATCGGCTGCATTGTCACAATGGATAAATTATATATCGCCAAATCAATAAATTTCCCTGACTGCTTCCAAAGATACACATTAACAAATGTATTGGACAGTGCAATTCCCAGCGAGTAAAGCCCGCCAATGGTCAGCAGAAAGAGTAACCCTTTGTTTACGTCTACATCGCCTATCACTTTTTTTAGTTTGCTCATTACTGACTCCCCTTTACTATCCCTTAGTCTGTCTCACTCAAACCGAGATATGTAAAAAGAAGACATAAAAAAACAAGGTCCCATAATGAGGACCTTGTTTGTGCCATTATTTTGCTTCGCTGTATAGACGAGCCACTTCGTCCCAGTTTACAACATTCCAGAAAGCTGAAATGTAATCAGGACGGCGGTTTTGATAGTTAAGGTAGTAAGCATGCTCCCAAACGTCAAGACCTAAGATAGGCGTTTTGCCTTCTGAAAGCGGAGAATCTTGATTTGGCGTGCTTGTGATTTCAAGTTTCCCGTTGTTCACAACAAGCCATGCCCAGCCAGAACCGAAGCGTCCAGCTGCTGCTGCTGCGAATTGCTCTTTGAATTTGTCAAAGCTTCCAAATACACTGTTGATCTCTTCAGCAAGCGCGCCAGTCGGTTCGCCTCCGCCGTTTGGAGATAAAAGTGTCCAGAATAATTTGTGGTTCGCGTGTCCGCCGCCGTTGTTGCGGACTGCAGTGCGGATGTTTTCAGGAACAGAATCAAGATCTGCAACAAGCTCTTCAACTGATTTGTTGGCAAGAGCAGTGTTTCCTTCAACCGCTTTGTTTAAATTTGTCACGTATGTGTTGTGGTGTTTCGTATGGTGAATAGTCATAGTTTCCTTGTCGATATGCGGTTCTAAAGCATCGTACGCATAAGGTAATTCTGGAAGTTCGTAAGCCATGATAATTCCTCCTTAGTATATATGTACTGAAATGCCGCTTCACAGCGAGCCTTTCTTCATTCAATGTAACAAAAGAATGCTTTGTAATCAATGAAAAAGCTCACGATTTGGCTCATCTCAGCGGACATATTTCACTTTAACCGATAATCTGCCCCATTAAACCTGCCGCCAGCATTTCTTATAGGACCGTCCATAAAAAGTATCCGATCATCAAAAGCTGTATGATCCCCTTTGCAATAACCCCTGTTAAAAAACCAATGAGTGAGCCGAGGCCAATTTTAAACGCTGACTTTAAGTCCTTCTGATGAACGATAAGTTCTGCGCAAACAGCCCCGATAAACGGCCCCAATATGATCCCTGCAACCGGAATGACAAAAGGCCCGATTAATAAACCGATCGTGCTTCCCCATATGGCAGCTTTGCTTCCTCCGAACCTTTTTACTCCAAGCAGATTCGACACGTAATCTGCTGCGAATAATACTGCGGCAAAAACTGCCTCAACAAGCCAGAACATATAAGAATACGGACTGAATGAAAATAAAAATCCGTACAATACAAATCCGGCAACAATAAATACTACGCTCGGAATAACAGGATACACCAGCCCGATAAAGGCAATGATAAAAACCGCTGCAATCAACAGCCAATACAACATATCCATAGCTTCCATCCTCCCATTTTACTCTGTCTTCTTCATGTCTTCCTTGTATTCACACGCATGCAACGATACAATAAGCAACATATATTAGTTTAGCTAGGAAGTGAAGATAGTGAATGTGTTTCAGCTTTTCATTAAAAGTACATACTCTCCCCGTGATATTGCAAAAACAAGATTTCAAGGAATCGGAAAAGCGATTCTTTATGTATTTTTGCTCTCTGTCCTATTTGCAATCCCTACCGCTTATTATGTAAGTACAGGGACCGTAAAATCAATGAACGGCTTTAAAACTGTTTTAAACAAAGATTTCCCTGATTTCACAATTTCAAACGGCAAACTTCAAACGGATGAGAAAAAAGCCACGGAATCTCAAGCAAATGGTTTCGTTATCGTGTTCGATCCGACAGACTCCTATGGCACTGAACAAATTGAAGCAAAGCAAAACGCGATCGGCATCCTTCAGAACAAATTTGTTTTGGCCATTGACGGACAAGCCCAAGAAATGTCTTACTCAATGATGCCATCAGAGTTACAGAAAAAAGATGTCATTGCAGGGTTAAACCAAAATAAAGCGATGATTGTAACTGTTCTCTCAGCTCTTATTTTTCTCGTAACAGCAGCGGGAAAATTTATTGAAGTATCGTTTTTAGCGCTTATCGGGTTAATCATTAAGAATTCGCAGAAAAAACATTTATCCTATCATCAGCTCTGGAAGCTTTCTGCTTATTCCATCACCCTTTCAACTGTATTCTTTACAATCATGCGGGCATTAGAAGCAACCGTACCAAGTGAATTTTTGCTGAACTGGTTTGTCAATTTTGTCATCCTGTTTCTCGTTTTAAAAGAGATTCCGTCCAAAAAAGCTGCTGTATAAACCGAGGCTGCATTCGCAGTCTCTTTTCTTTTGTCATGAATCGAAATGGACAAGCATACTATGGTATAAAATTTCGTATGCGGGAGGAAAAGCGATGAAGCGTCTCACCTTAGTATGCAGCATTGTTTTTATACTTTTTATTCTTTTTTATGACCTTAAAATTGGAACCATACCCATTCAGGACCTCCCTGTCTATGAAGCATCAGCAAAAACGGCTGTACAAGAACCGGCTTATAAAACGGTGAAGGTAAAGCCGGGTGATACGGTTATGTCGATAGTCGGATCAGCAGGTTCTCCGGATGACATTGTAAAGGATTTTGAAGCACTGAATCCAAATGTGAAAGCCAATGCCATTCAAGCGGGAACAGCGTATAAATTCCCGGTCTACCCTTAATTTAACGTTAATTTCTTGTCAGTTCGGCGAAGACACTGTTACAATGTAATTTGTAAAATAAATTCACATAAACCATACTAGAATTGTTATATCTAGAAGCGGCAACTACAATTAAGGAGCGATTGCAAGTGAGTGAAATCACACATCGTACAAAAACGCGTCCCGTCAAAGTGGGACCTTTAACAATAGGCGGCAACAATGAAGTTGTCATCCAAAGCATGACAACAACAAAAACACATGATGTAGAAGCAACGGTTGCGGAAATTAACCGTTTGGCTGAAGCCGGATGCCAAATCGTTCGGGTAGCATGTCCTGATGAACGGGCAGCAAACGCCATTGCGGATATTAAAAAGCGCATTTCCATTCCTCTCGTTGTTGACATACATTTCGATTATAAACTTGCGTTGAAAGCCATTGAAGGCGGCGCAGATAAAATCCGAATCAACCCCGGCAACATCGGCCGGCGCGAAAAAGTTGAAGCGGTTGTTAAAGCAGCCAAAGACAAAGGCATTCCGATCAGAATCGGAGTAAACGCCGGTTCATTGGAAAAACGCATTTTAGAAAAATACGGTTATCCGACTGCCGATGGAATGGTAGAAAGCGCACTTCATCACATTAAAATTCTTGAGGATCTTGATTTTCACGATATTATTGTCAGCATGAAGGCCTCTGACGTGAACCTTGCAATCGAGGCTTATGAAAAAGCGGCGAAAGCGTTTGACTACCCGCTTCACCTCGGGATCACCGAGTCAGGAACGCTGTTTGCCGGCACAGTAAAGAGCGCAGCAGGACTCGGCGCCATTTTAAGCAAAGGCATCGGGAACACCATGCGCATTTCACTAAGCGCAGACCCTGTAGAAGAGGTAAAAGTAGCAAGGGAGCTTCTGAAATCTTTCGGCTTAGCCTCCAATGCTGCCACGCTCATCTCATGTCCGACTTGCGGCCGTATTGAGATTGATCTAATCAGCATTGCCAATGAAGTGGAAGAGTATATTTCTAAGATAAAAGCGCCGATTAAAGTTGCTGTTCTCGGCTGCGCTGTAAACGGACCTGGTGAAGCGAGAGAAGCTGATATCGGAATCGCCGGCGCACGCGGTGAAGGGCTGCTGTTCCGGAAAGGGAAAATTGTCCGTAAGGTTCCAGAGGAAACGATGGTAGAAGAACTCAAAAAAGAAATTGACATTCTTGCTGAGGAACACTACGCAAAACTTGAAGCTGAAAAAGCAAAATTAAAAGAAGAAACACAAAAAGCTTGACGGGAACCCGTCAAGCTTTTTTGTGTTAGAAAAATGGAATAATAAATATTCCAAGCACTAATGAAACGACACCGATACCCATTGCCCAGGCTCCAAGGCCTTGTGCACCTCTTCTTCTTGCGATATAGCCGACAATAATACCAGCAGCTCCCAATAAAACAGGCAGTACAAACAATGAAATGATGGACAAGGCTAAAGCGATATATCCTATTCCCCGTCCTTCATTGACATTGCCGCCGCTGCGATCATTGTCTTGGTCATTGCTGCGGTCAGCAGCACGATAAGGCTCTGCGATTTCAGCAGCTGTTTCCTCAAAAAAACCGTCATTGTCGCGGGTAATATTTGTCCCTTCAGATCCATGATCAACATAGTAACTGTTGTTATCACGCTTTTCGTAATCGTTTGCCACCTTCAATTCCCCCTTCTGTTTTATTAAAGGAGCTTTTATAGTTTGATCCATTTTGCCTGATTCATGTTTGCTAAACTTTTCTGTTAATGTCAATTGTTTATGTTACACTTGTAGGGATGAAACTGAAGGAGTGTGGGCATGTTACGCTTAGGAATAGATATTGACGGCACAATCACGGCTCAGGATACATTCGTCCCTTATTTGAACCGTTCGTTTAATCTTTCCATTTCATTAAACGATATGACGGATTATGATTTAACAAAGCTGTTAAACATTACCCAGGAAGAATTTTGGGATTGGATGAATCAAAATGAAGCGATCATATATAAGGAAGCATTGCTTGCACAGCATGCGAAACAGTCACTTGATCTTCTCAAAGAGGAGCACAAGCTTATTTATATTACAGCGAGACGGACTCATTTAACTGATATTACCTATGAATGGTTTGACAGACAAAACATTCATTATGACCACATCGAACTCGTTGGCGGTCATCACAAAGTTGAAGCGGTCAAGAATCATAACATCGACCTGTTTTTTGAGGATCATCACGGTAACGCCATGATGATTGCGAAAGAAGCCGGGATACCGGTGATTTTGTTCAATTCCCCTTATAATCAGCTTCCGATTGATTCAAACATCATCAGAGTAAACAACTGGCTAGAAGCCGTTCAATGGATGAACAACAATAAGCATCACTTAATACGTGTCAATAACTGAAAAAGGAGCCCAAACCGGGCCCCTTTTTCATATATACGCATTTTACGCAGTAGTGTTTTCTTGGTTTTCCGCTGTACAATCAGGGCATGTGCCATAAATCTCAAATTTATGCCCGCTGACCTGATAGCCATCCAAATCATCACAAAGCTTGTCCATCGGACATGATTCAATTTCCTTTGTTTTGCCGCAGGCAAGACAAATAAAATGATGGTGGTGATGGGTGAATGAACACTTAAATCGGAAGAGCTTTTCACCGGACAGCTCAGTTGTTTCCAAAATCCCAAGTTCTTCATATAAAGAAAGATTTCTGTAGATTGTATCAAAGCTTAAGCCTGGATAATCATCATTCAGTGCAGACAGTACGTTTTTAGCGGTAAGATATCTGTCTGAATCAGCAAAAAGCTGCAGCATATCCTCCCGTTTGTTTGTATATTTATATCCGTTTTCTTTTAGTAGGTTCAGCGCTTCTTGTACGTTCATGAAGGGTCCCCCTTTTCGCTTTGCTTAAGAACGTATTACATGTATGAAAAAGAAAATGGCAGCTGTCTGTCCAGCAAGCCATTTTCTTTACTGCAGATAAAATTATACCCATAAAATGAATAAAAGTAAATGAAAGCCTAGTGGATTGCGTTTTTGAATTTTCCGCCTCTCGTTTCATGAGTATTCATAATTGTTATGAATGCATTTTGATCAACTTCAAACACGATCGATTTGAGCTTTGTCACTTCCAGCCTTGTGACAACCGCGTAAATTACGTCTTTTTCTTCGTCCGTATACCCGCCTTTCCCCTTCAGCTTCGTTGTGCCCCGACCAAGACGGTGCAAAATCGCGTCGGAAATCTCATCATACTGCTCAGACACAATAATGACAGCTTTTGTTTCATCAAGCCCTTGGATCACGGCATCAATCGTTTTCATCGCAATATAATAAGTCATGAATGAGTACATCGCTTGCTCAGGACCGAACACAAAAACTGCCCAAATGAAAATGAACACATTGATGAACATAACGAACTCACCTACTGAAAACGGGAGTTTTTTGGTCAGCAAAATACCGAGAATTTCTGTACCATCCATTGAACCTCCGTTTCGAATAACAAGCCCGACGCCAAAGCCGAGTAAAAGACCTCCGAACACAGTAGCCAAAATAGGCTGGGTTGTAATGGCTTCTACATGGTGAAGTGAGGATTCAATAACGGCAAGCCCGACAATCCCTATAAACGTAGAGACTAGAAAGGTCTTACCGATATATTTATATCCGAAGATCATAAAAGGAATATTTAATATGACAACGAAAAAAGCGAAATTCAGAAAGGGGTTTGACATAAAGAGGTGGTCTAAAATAAGTGATACACCAATAATCCCGCCATCAATAAAATCATTGGGGATTAAAAATAATTCAATACTTACAGCCGCAGATGCAGCTCCTACCAGAATCATAAAGACCCTGAAAATAAAATGGGTAAATGTTTCTTTCTTATGTTGTTTTGTTGGGGTCATAAAATCTCCTTTCCTGCAATAACTATTTTAAATACATTATAAATCTATTTTACCATTAATCACTGACACATTTTACTGATTTGCCCATACATTAAGTCTGGAGGTGGAATGACCGATGATTTTATTTCAAAGAATTATTTTGCAGCGGCTTAATCAGGCTACTGCTGATGATTTGCTGAAGTACTCAAAACAATACGGAATCAGCTTAACAAGATCGCAGGCCGTTGAAGTTGCGAACCTGTTGTACGGGAAAAATGTAAACATCTTTAATGAGAGTGAACGAATGCGGCTGCTGAAACAAGTAGAGATGATTACATCGAAAGAAACAGCTCAAACAGTTAATGAACTATTCAAACAATTTACAAGCTAAAAAATGGGGGTGTTATCCCCCATTTTTTATTGCTGTAAAATCTTTTCGAGCAATGTATCATCAAATTGTTTTTCTTTCAGCATTTCAATCTCAAAACGGTATGGCGGTTTTTTGTTCTTTTTATCTTCACCGACGTATGGTGTTTCAAGAATTTTTGGAATGTCTTTTAACTGCTCATGGTGAACAACATATTGCAGTGCGTCAAAACCTATTTCACCAAAGCCAATATTTTCATGGCGGTCTTTTCTCGCACCTTTGACATTTTTGCTGTCATTGATATGAAGCACTTTAATACGGTCAATGCCAATGATTTTATCGAACTCATTTAGCACTCCGTCAAAGTCTTCGACAATGTTATACCCGGCATCATGTGTATGGCACGTGTCAAAGCACACTGACAGCTGCTCATTGTGTGTAACGCCTTCGATAATCTGCGCAAGCTCCTCAAAGCTTCTGCCGCATTCTGATCCTTTTCCAGCCATTGTTTCTAATGCAATCTGGACATTTTGATTCGGATCAATCACTTCATTTAAGCCTTCAATAATTTTTTTGATGCCGGCTTCAGCTCCTGCCCCTACGTGAGCGCCAGGATGAAGGACAATTTGCCTCGCTCCGATGGCCGCTGTCCGTTCAATTTCTGAACGAAGAAAATCAACACCCAGCTCAAAAGTGGACGGATTTGTCGTGTTGCCAATATTAATAATATAAGGCGCGTGTACGACAATCTCGTCAATGCCATTTTCTTGCATATGTGCCCGGCCTGCTTCTATATTTAAGTCTTCAATTTTCTTTCGGCGCGTATTTTGCGGTGCGCCTGTATAGATCATAAACGTATTCGCCCCATAAGAGACTGCTTCCTGGCTTGCAGCCAGAAGCATATGTTTTCCGCTCATAGAGACGTGTGAGCCTATTCTCAACAACAGGTTCCCCTACTTTCTTTTCTTAGATTGGTTTCTTCTCTGTTTTTTCTTGATTTTCTCCATCTCATAGCTCATTTTCTTTTTATACCCAGGCTTAACCTTCTTCGGCTTTTTCACGAGACGATGAGCAATTTCATCCGCTTCATTCGGCGTTTTTTTACGCTTTTTGCGGCGCTGACGGTCATCGCCTTTTTTCCATTCGCCCTTGTCAAGCTCTAAGTAATCAAATTCGATGCCCATTTTTTCAAGTCTTACTAATGCATCCTCATCAGTAAGCTCATAAATGGTCATCGCTTGTCCTGATGAGCCGGCACGAGCCGTTCTGCCCACACGGTGAACATAGAAATCGAGATCATCCGGCAGCTCATAGTTGATAACATGGCTGACACCTTTAATATCAATACCTCTTGCGGCAAGGTCAGTTGCAATGACATATGTGAATTCCAAATCATTGATCTGCTTCATGACTTTTTTCCGCTCACGTGGTGTTAATCCGCCGTGCAGCAAGCCAATTTTCATGCCTTTGCCAGTCAGATACTGGGCAATATGGTCAGCCGTATTTTTCGTGTTGGCAAACACAATCCCCAGGTATGGATTCAGATGCGACATGATGTCAAAAAGGAGCTTGTCCTTGTCACGATGTTTCGAAGGAATGAGGATATGCTCGATTTTCGCAGCAGTCACCTGTTTTGGCTCCACATGGGCGTATTTCGGATTTTCCATGTATTTCTTCAAAAATGGTTTCAGCTTTTCCGGTATGGTCGCTGAGAACACAAGCATTTGCAGATTTTCAGGCATGCGGGAACCGATGTAATCTACATCTGCAAGGAATCCCATGTCCAGCATTAAATCCGCTTCATCAATAACAAGAGATTCCGCTTTATGAACACTTAACGCCTGTTCTTTGATTAAGTCAGCAATCCGTCCGGGTGTACCGACAACAAGATGCGGCTGTATTTTCAATTTATCAATTGATTTTTGTTTATCAGTGCCTCCGATAAAACATTTCGAGCGAATCTGACTGCCTTCCTCACCCTGCGTGATTTTAAGCGCTTCCTGATATATCTGGTTGGCTAGCTCTCTTGTCGGAGCCGTAATGACTACCTGAACGACATCCTTAGCAGGATCGATTTTGTTTAATAAAGGCAGTAAATAAGCGTGAGTCTTTCCAGTACCCGTCTGAGACTGGCCGATGACGCTTTCTTTTTTTAACACTGCAGGAATCAGCCTTTTCTGGATATCAGTCGGTTCGTAAAAACCAAGGCGATGTACTGCATCTATAATAAATGGTTTCAATTCATAAAGTTCAAATTTCGTTTCTTTCATTTTTCCCAGCTCCTTAAAGCGGCACATTATGTGTCCATCATCACATTATACCCGATTTTGCTTAAAAACACCACGTTTGCAAGGCGTTTGTTTTATTCAGTTATGTAAAGCAAATACCGCAGCCCATGCATATTCTAATAGCAGAGAGAGCTGAAAGGAGGTACAAGTATGTTTTCACCGCAGCAGCCAATGAGAAATTACCCACAGCCCGGACCGCCCCGCCCCATGCCAAATCAGCGAATGATGGGCAGAAGACCGCCTAATATGCGAGGACCTTCATTTGGAGCACAGCAGCAAGGTTTTCAGCAAGCCGGACAATTTCTTCCTCAGGCAAATGCCGGAGCGAGAAATGGTGCAGGTGCAGGCGGAGGCTTAAAAGGAATGCTGTCAAGATTCCTACCCGGCGGAGGAGGCGCTGGCAGCGCCGGAGTTCCAGGAGCAGGTGCCGCAGCGAGCGGAGGTGCTGGCCTGCAAGGCATTCAAAATATCGCCAATCCTGCATCATTATCCAGTATGCTTGGAAATGTGCAAAAAGTACTCGGCATGGCGCAGCAAGTCACCCCTATGATCCAGCAGTACGGCCCATTAGTCCGCAATCTGCCAGCAATGATGAAGCTGTACAGCCAATTAAGTAAAAGTGATGATACTGAGACAGAGACCAATGAGGAAAGTGAAAAACAATCCGTTTCAGAAGAATCATCAGAAAAAGAAAAAGAGACTGAAACAAAAACCTCAGATGGGAACAAAAAATCAAAACCAAAAAGTTCTTCTCTCCCAAAGAAATCTAAAACAACTGACAATAAAGAACAAGAATCAAAAACATCTGCCCCGAAGAAAAAGGAAGCTGCCTCTCCTGCTCCGAAAAGAACATCAGGCAGTTCAAAACCGAGATTATATATTTAACATTCTTTGATATCTGAAGTGAGATTGGCTATAATGAGATCAGAAGAATGCAAGAATAGAGCCGTTTGATTACGGCTTTTTATATTGCCTTTACTCACTTCAGTATTGGAGGACAACCGAAAATGGACGTAATTAAAATTTCACCGCGCGGCTATTGCTATGGTGTTGTTGATGCTATGGTCATTGCCAAAAATGCGTCACTAGATAAAAGCTTGCCAAGACCCATCTATATACTCGGGATGATTGTTCATAATAAACACGTCACTGATGCGTTTGAAGAGGAAGGGATTTTTACATTGGACGGCTCTAACCGTCTGGACATCTTAAAGCAGGTTGACAAAGGAACTGTCATTTTCACTGCGCACGGTGTTTCTCCCGAAGTCAGAAGAATCGCAGAAGAAAAAGGGTTAGTCGCAATTGATGCTACATGTCCGGATGTGACGAAAACTCATAATCTAATCTTAGAGATGAAAGAAAAAGGATATCACGTGATCTATATCGGCAAAAAAGGGCATCCAGAGCCTGAGGGAGCCGTTGGCGTAGCGCCGGAGATCGTTCACTTAGTTGAAACAGAAGAAGATGTAAAGAACCTTGATATCCAAGCCGAGAAGTTAATCGTGACGAATCAAACAACAATGTCTCAATGGGATGTTCACGACATTATGGAGCTTGTCAAAGAAAAATATCCTCATGTCGAATATCACCAAGAGATTTGCCTCGCTACTCAAGTACGGCAGGAAGCTGTATCAGAGCAGGCAAAAAAAGCGGACTTAACAATTGTTGTCGGAGACCCGAAAAGCAACAATTCAAATAGGCTTGCTCAAGTGTCAGAGGAAATAGCCGGGACAAAAGCATACCGGATCGGCGACTTAAGCGAATTGAAGCTCGAATGGCTGAAAGGCGTTAATACCGTTGCAGTTACAGCGGGAGCTTCAACACCGACGCCGATCACAAAAGAAGTCATTCGCTTTTTAGAGCAGTTTGATCACGAAGATCCATCAACTTGGACAACTGAACATAATATACCGCTCAAAAAAATACTTCCAAAAGTAAAAGCAAAAAACTGAGGCTGTAAAAGCCTCAGTTTTTTTATAGAAATGTAAATGGATTTGTATCTGTTTCAGAAACAAAGATATTCACGTCAAACTTTTTATCGTTACACATTGATGTCAGTTTTCTCGTGACGCCTTCTTTCATGATTTTTTCCGCGTAATGGCCCGGATCAACCACATTTAGGCCAAGCATCATCGCATCATGGGCCACATGGAAGTATAAATCCCCTGTGACGTAAACATCGGCTCCCTTTCGTTTTGCATGATGAATATACTTGTTTCCATCTCCCCCAAGAACAGCTACCTTTTTCACCATGCTGTCAGCATCCCCCACCATTCTGACACCATTGACGTCAAGCTTGTCTTTCACAAATAAAGCGAATTCCTTGAGCGTCATCTCATTTTTAAGGGTTCCGACACGGCCGAGTCCTTTTTCGGCAGGAGTCTGTTCAACAGGATAGATATCGTAAGCAACTTCTTCATATGGATGGCTTTTTATCATTGCATTGATAACAGCCTTTTCGACGCTTTTAGGAAATACAGTCTCAAGCCTTACTTCATGAACAAGCTCAAGCTCTCCCACTTCACCGATAAAAGGCTTAGCTCCGTCCAATGGCTTAAAGCTGCCGATTCCTTCAGATGAAAACGCGCAATGGCTGTATTCACCGATATGGCCAGCCCCCGCATTTCCGAGCGCGGCTCTGACCTGCTCTTCATATTCCTTCGGCACGTATACTGCCAGCTTTTTCAGAGGATCCGTATAAGTAGGTACCAGCACTTCCGTCTCACTCAGCTCTAATGCTTCAGCAAGCAAATCATTCACACCGCCGACCGCAACGTCTAAATTTGTATGAGCTGCATAAACAGCAATATCATGCTTCAAACACTTTTCAATTAACCTTCCGGCAGGCTGATCTGTTGAAATATGCTTTAGCGGCCGGAAAATAGGAGGATGGTGTGCAATAATCAAGTCAACCTCTTTTTCAATCGCTTCATCGATAACGCTCTCTAACACATCAAGTGTAACCATCACATTTTTAATTGGTTTGTTTAAAGTGCCGATTTGCAGGCCGATTTTATCTCCTTCAACCGCATAGGCTTTCGGGGAAAATTGTTCAAACAGCTGGATGATCTGCTGCCCATTTACACTTTTAGCCATGATCGATTACCTCCTTTAACAGCTCCATTCGATCGGCGAGCTCCTTTAATTTTTGTTTGTTTTGCTCTGTATCCGCCGCTTGGCTGATCTGTTCATAAATGCTTTGAGTGTGCTGAAGCTCTTGTGTCCACTTTTTCAAAAAGACAGCATTTTTTTCTTTTGCCAAGAAAGGGCCGACGAGCATCCCGGCTGATAAAGAAATACCGTCATAAGCCGCATCCCTGTCTCCCGCTTCTGCCACCAGCACCTCATAGCACTTTCCGTCCTCTTCAAGGATTACCTCATCTATCAGCGCATATCCTTCTTTATAAAGCCACTCCCTGATATGAACAGCATGAATATTCGGCTGTAAAATGAGCCGTTCCTTCCCCGTTAATTTGTCTTTGCCCGCTTCTAAAATGTGAGCGATCAAAGCCCCGCCCATTCCGGCAATCGTAAAGGCATCAGCTTCACCTTTTTTAATCACTTCCAGTCCGTCTCCCTGCCTTACAGAAATGTGCGAGTTTAAGCCTGATTTTTCAACCTGCCGCTTTGCAGACAAAAATGGGCCGTCTGTTATTTCTCCGGCAATCGCCCCGCTGGCTTTATGATTCAGCACCGCAAAACAAGGAAGGTAGGCGTGGTCAGAGCCGATATCGGCCATCACCGCTCCATTCGGTATGTACTCCGCTACTGTTTGCAATCGTTTAGATAATTTTAATTCGTTCACTTGTCATCACAACTTTTCTCAATCATTTTTTCCTTTACTATCATATAAAAAATCAGCCCGGAATCCAAGCTGAAGCAAATGATTTTGAAATTATTTCTTTTGATGCGGGTCTGCACGCGGCAGTCAAAAATAAAAGGCTGTCGAGAACATCTCGGCGGCCTGTGAATGTATAAAGAGAAAAATAGTTCTTTTATTTAATTTTTGACACCCACTCTGCCATATCATCCAGCTTATCGGCCGGAACAAGACCGGAAGGCATTCCATTACCGCCTTTTTCGATCTTTGTTTTAATTTCAGCGACATCTTTCTTATCCCCTACACCTTTTAAGCTCGGACCCGAAACACCTTCATAATTTTCACCGTGGCATGCGATGCAGTTTGCCTTGTAAATTTCTTCTGGTGAAGCGTTTGCATCTTTCTTTTCAGCAGATTTGCTTTCTCCTCCGCTTGCAATCTCCCGAGAGTCATCAAGTCCTTTTACTGATAAAAAGAAAGTTAGACCAATTCCTAAAACAGCGATCAGCAAAAATGGAATAAGCGGGTTCCATTTCATTTCCCTTCCCCCTTTTTGATCCTTCCCCCTATGTAAACACTTCTAATTCTAACTTATTTTTACAAAAAGTAAATGGATTGCTATACAAAAGTTTTTTATTCACACTTTATACAAAATTGAATTGAAACATGCCTAAATCTCTAATATCCTTTTTATTCTATTGTATAATGTATTGTATACGCTTACAATAGAAAATATGGAATTAGATTTTGAAATTTTTCACCACAATGTTCATTTGCAAATGACATCATTTTTCAGTAAAATAAAGGCATATTATCCATATATCTTTTTAAAAAAAAGAAGAACGGATCTTCAAGACCCGTTCCATCTTATTCAAGGAAATCTTTCAAACGTTTACTTCTGCTAGGATGTCTTAGTTTCCGCAACGCTTTGGCTTCGATTTGTCGAATACGCTCTCTCGTTACTCCAAATACTTTGCCGACCTCTTCTAATGTTCTTGTACGGCCGTCATCAAGACCGAATCGAAGACGCAATACATTTTCTTCACGATCAGTTAACGTATCAAGCACATCTTCCAGCTGCTCTTTCAATAGCTCGTATGCGGCGTGGTCAGAAGGTGAAGTTGCTTCTTGGTCTTCAATGAAATCACCAAGGTGCGAGTCATCCTCTTCACCGATCGGTGTTTCCAGAGATACCGGCTCTTGAGCAATCTTTAAGATTTCGCGTACTTTTTCAGGCGTTAAATCCATATCTTCCGCAATTTCTTCAGGTGTTGGTTCTCTGCCTAAGTCTTGCAGTAATTGACGCTGCACACGGATTAATTTATTAATGGTTTCAACCATATGAACGGGAATCCGGATCGTTCTCGCCTGATCGGCAATGGCGCGTGTAATCGCCTGTCTGATCCACCACGTAGCATACGTACTGAATTTATAACCTTTGCGATAATCAAATTTTTCAACGGCTTTCATCAGGCCCATGTTTCCTTCCTGGATCAGATCAAGGAACAGCATACCGCGTCCGACATACCGTTTTGCGATACTGACAACAAGCCGCAGGTTCGCTTCAGCCAATCTGCGTTTAGATTCTTCGTCACCTTCTTCAATCTTTTGAGCGTAGGCGATTTCTTCTTTTGCAGAAAGAAGGTTAACCCGACCGATTTCCTTTAAATACATACGAACTGGGTCATTGATTTTAACGCCAGGCGGTACACTTAGGTCATTAAGGTCAAATTCTTCTTCGGCTTTGGCAAGCTGCTGAATATTAGGATCTTCTGTTTCTTCATTCTCACTAATTAATTCAACACCTTGTTCACCTAAAAATTCATAATACTCATCCATTTGGTCTGATTCAATTTCAAAGCTGGACATACGCTCAGCAATTTCTTCATATGTCAAAACGCCACGTTTTTTACCAGACTCTGTTAATTGCTCTTTTACTTGGTCGAATGTTAATTCTGTCTCGTGGGTTTGTTTATCAGCCATTATGGATCCCTCCTTCCAAAGCTTGCAACGAATTCTATAAGCGGTATAATTCTTATTCGGTCCATTCAGGCGTTTTCTATGTGAACTGCCTTTAACAATGTGCGAATAATGAAATGACAATTCATGATGAGGTTAAGCGATCTATTTGCTCCTCCGCAAGGAATCATTGCCAATAAATGCTCCTCATCAGTTCTCCAGTTATTTTAAAGATCGGTTCAATGTAACGATTTCTTGAGCCAGAGAAGCAGCTCTTAAAAAATCTTTTTGCCTTTCGGCTTCGGCTCTTTCCGCCTCTTTTTCTTTTATCATTGACCAATTTCTTTGATTCAACACTTTTTTTACATAATCTGATAACTCGGCTTCGCTAAGCTCTTGATTAACCTGAAGCATTAATATATCAGACAAGAGCTGACTTATATGATCATCCGTCACCCTGGCCATCAGATGCTGAGGCGTCAGCTCGGCTCCCTCTTCATAAAAAGCATAAAGATAGGCGGCTAATGCCCGGTGCTCATCAATATTAAATTGAAACCCTACCCGGTCAATCACTTTTTTGATGACGCTCCGATCTCGAAGCATGTGAGCGAGTAACAGCCTTTCTGCATTTTCATACGCCGGACGCAAACGTTTTTGCCTTGCTTTTGTCGTCAGATGCGCTCGCCGCGTTTTTGTTTCACCACTATTGTCAGCAGGTTTGTTTTGCTTGCTGAAAACAGACAGCTGCTCAGTTAAAGACTCCTGTGAAAGCGAAAACTCTGAAGCAAGCTGCTTTACATAGACTTCCTGCTCTAGAGACCCTGAAAGCGTGCTGATTTCTTTCAGTACGTCTTTAATGTAAGCTAGTCGGTCGCCTTCATCGGACAGGTTCTTTCCTTTTCGGAAATATTGCATTTTGAACGCCATTACGGTGACACTGGCATCAATAATGTCGTTTTTAAATTTTTCCCCGCCGAATTTTTTGATGTAATCATCAGGGTCCAATCCGTCAGGAATCATTGCAACTCTGACTTTGCAGCCTTTTTTTTGCAGAAGCTCCGAAGCTTTTAAGGTGGCTTCATAACCGGCTTTATCAGAGTCATAGCAAAGAATGATTTCTTCGACGTTTCTTCTCAGGATCTTGACATGATCATCTGTAAGAGACGTTCCCATCGTGGCTATGCTTTCTTTTACACCCGAGCTTACGGCCGATATGACATCAGCAAACCCTTCAAATAAGACTGCTCTTTCCTGCTTTCTGATATGAAGGCGGGCCTTATAAAAATTGTAAAGCAGTTTACTTTTATGAAAGAGCGGGGTTTCAGGACTGTTCATATACTTAGGCTGCTGGCTGCCAAGAGCCCTGCCTGAGAAAGCAACAACAGCCCCGTGATGATCATGGATCGGAAACATGACACGGTTTCTGAAGCGGTCGAAATATCCGCTTCCGTCTTCGCGTCTGATCAGGAGACCCGCTTTTTCCATTTGTGCCTCACTAAATCCCCTCTTTACAAGGAATTTCGTAATAAAGTCCCAAGAATCAAGAGCATAGCCAATCTGAAATTCATCAATCAGCTCTTTCGTAAAGCCCCTAGAAAGCAGATAATCCAGTGCCTCTTGACCTTCTTTTGTATTCATTAACAAATGATGGTAAAATTTCTTCAGGAGCTCATGTGCCTCAGCCATTTTTTGTTCTCCAGAAGACTCTGGCCGGGCTCCGGAATGGACTGTTATATCATCTGGAAAATCAATTTGGTATTTGTCAGCAAGGTGAGAAACCGACTCGGCAAAAGAATAGCCTTCCATCTGCCTTAAAAAAGAGAAAACATTGCCGCCCGCTCCGCAGCCAAAGCAATGAAAAATCTGTTTGTCGGGCGATACGGAAAACGAAGGTGTGCTTTCTCCATGAAAAGGACAGAGTCCAAAGTAGTTTCGGCCTTGCTTCTTTAATTGAACATAATCACCTATGACTTCAACGATATCTGCCGACTTTTGCACCTGATCCACAATTTCATCTGGTATCCGATTTCCCATCTTATAACACTCCGTCGTACATTATTCGATGCTTTAGTGCAAAATCCCTTCATCGTTCGACAGGATTTTTTGCAGCAGTGTAATAAATCGTTCTCGATCTTCTTTATTCAATTTTTTAGGCCCTTTGGCATATACGCCTTTTCTTCTTTGTTTGCCGGAAAAATGACGGCCCTCTAGGGCAAAATCAATCGTGTCTTCCTTGTAAAGACGACCTCTTTCCGACATAACAGAGACATTTCTGTTCAACAGCAGAGATGCTAATCCGATGTCCTGCGTCACAACAATATCTCCCGGTTTCACGTGATTTGCGATATATAA
The DNA here is from genome assembly GCF_000978495.1 of Bacillus sp. LM 4-2. NCBI lineage: Bacteria > Bacillati > Bacillota > Bacilli > Caryophanales > Bacillaceae > Bacillus > Bacillus sp. LM 4-2. Next base: position 2,447,954 of record NZ_CP011101.1, read on the forward strand.
ATCAGCAGCTTCTTTATGAGGATCAACATACTTCCATTTTTCTTCATTGCTTCTGGAAAGCTGATAATGTTCAAATGAAGCGACAAAAAGAACTTGAACTTCATACTCGGATGCTGTTTGTAAAATTTCATCTTTTACCGGACAAGCATCAGCATCGACAAAAATCGTCTTTTCTTGTTCATTAAGAAGAGTAATTCTCCATCCCTCCATTAAACTCCTGCATAAAAGCAAGCAAAATCGCACATCCTTTATTATTGTGGATGTATATGAATTTGTCGAAAAATTTCCGGGAGAAATTCTTGACATCTTACCCATAATAGTTTATTCGTATCACACGATCCTTAAACCTAAAATTAATCATTTTATCACAATTTTTTATTATAATACAAACTTCACAAAGATGCTATTGTTTTTCATTATTCCCTTTTGGCACAGCCAAAAACCCAGGATAGAGCGTCCTGAGTTATATGTTTTTTGTTTTGAGATGATGGATAATATTTGCTGTTTCCTCAACCGCTTTATTTGAAACATCAACAACCTGGCAGCCGATCCGATCCACAATCTTTTCGAAATACTCGAGTTCCTCTTTGATTCTGTTGATATTTGCATAAATCGCTTTATCATTAAGCCCGAGTGATTTTAAACGTTCTTTTCTGATATGATTCAGTTTATCAGGGCTAATCTTTAAACCGATGCATTTTTTCGGATCAACGTTAAAAAGTTCTTCCGGTGGATCAACCTCAGGTACAATCGGTACATTGGCAACCTTCAGGCGCTTGTGTGCGAGATATTGAGACAGCGGTGTTTTAGACGTTCTTGACACGCCGATCAAAACGATATCAGCTTTTAAAATCCCTCTTGGATCACGTCCATCATCGTATTTAACTGCAAACTCGATGGCCTCCACTTTTTTGAAATAATCTTCATCAAGCTGGCGCACCCGCCCCGGTTCGTATTTCGCTGTTAAACCGTAGGCTGTTTCCATTTTATCAATCAACGGGCCGATAATATCATAATATAAAACATTTGCTTTTTCCGCTTCGGCTATCAAATATTCTCTGATTTCCGGCACCACGAGTGTAAAACAGATAATGCCGCCGTCTGCCTTTGCAAGTGAAATCACTTCATTGATAGTGCCTATATCTTCAACATAAGGAATTCTTCTTACATGAGTATCATCCGCCGATCCGTTAAATTGGCTGAGTGCTGCTTTTACTACCAATTCAGCCGTTTCACCGACGGAATCCGATACAACATAGATGATGCGGTTATTCATATTATCCCCCCGTTAGTTTGCAATCTTATAGGATTTCATTTTCAGATAAACTGACAAGTATTTTGGTCATATTTGTTTTTGTCACTCTGCCGATCACTTCAAAGCCTTTATCGGTGTCTTTGATGACAGGCAGTGCATCAATTTGTTTTTCTATTAAGTGCTTTGCAATGTCCATCACATAATCCTCGCGTCTGCACACCGTAATGTTCGGCATCCTTGTCATGATGATGTGAACAGGGACCGATGTAAGCTCCTGCTGGCCAATGCTCGCTCTGAGCAAGTCTTTTCGTGAAAGCACCCCGACTAAAACAGCATCGCGGTCCACCACAAACAGAGTACCTACATCTTCTAAAAACATGGTGCAAATCGCATCGTACACAGAAACGTTTTCGTGAATCACTACGGGGATAGATTGAAAGTCTTTCACCTGAAGCTTTTTGAGTTTATCCGCCAAAAGCTGTGTGCCGGTTTTTCCCGTATAGAAATAACCGACTCTCGGGCGCGCCTCGAGGAATCCTGACATGGTGAGTATGGCTAAATCCGGGCGCAATGTCGCCCTGGTTAGGTTCAGCTTTTCTGCAATATGCTCCCCTGTAATCGGCCCGTTTTCTTTTACAATCTGCAAAATATGTTCTTGCCGTTTATTTAGTTCGATCGTACTCACCACCTTTTCACTTCATAGCTATGTAAAGAAATAACAATCCATATTATAACGTAAATATCTTGTAATCAAACAAAAAACTTATAAATGGGGAAAAGACGATTACCGATCACACAGCAACCGCCTTTTCTCTCTTTATTTTACAATAAGGGCATTCATATTCGCAAAGGACTTGATCTCATCCGCCAAGCTTACCATTTGCGCTAAACGATTTGCCTTTAATGACTCATTATCCGCTATAACCATTGTATGATCGAAGTAAGCATCGATCGGTTCTTTTAAGGCTGCAAGTGAAGCAAGCGCCGCCTCATAATCTTTTTTGCTGAAGTTTTCCTGCAGATTTTGCTTCGCTGTTTGGTAGGCATCAAACAGTTTTGCTTCGTATTCATTTTCAAACAGATCAGGCTGAATGTCTCCGCGGACTCCTTTTTTGCTGATAGAGATCACTCGGCCTAACGCTTCGGCTGTTTCCTTAAAGCCAGGTGCACCAAGCTTTTGCTCCAGTACTTGTGCTTTATGCAGCGCAGAGTACGGCTCAAGCTCAGAGCTTTCCAGCACGGCGTCAATGACATCATGTCTGATTTGTTCAGCATTCAAGACATATTTCAAGCGCTGAGTGAAGAAATCCAGCAGTTCATTTTCTTTATCGGTTTGAACGAAAGTAAGCAGCTCTTCAAATGAAATTCCCCAGTTGCGGTCAAGAAGAATCGCAACAATACCGCTTGCTTGGCGGCGCAGTCCGTAAGGGTCCTGGGAACCGGTCGGAATTACGCCGATAGAGAAGAATGAAGCGATTGTGTCAAGCTTATCCGCCATTGCTACAACAGCTCCGGTGAAAGTAGAAGGCGTTTCTCCGCCCGCTGATCTAGGCATATAATGTTCATTAACTGCCGCAGCCACAGCTTCATCTTCGCCAAGCATTCTCGCATACTTTTCGCCCATAATTCCTTGAAGTTCAGGGAATTCATATATCATATGCGTCACAAGGTCGAATTTAGAAATTTCAGCAGCCCGCTTCACATGTTTTAATGTATCTTCATCAGCCTGAAGACGAACGGCAAGTTTCTCTGCGATTGATGTGACTCTCCTAACCTTATCAGCAAGAGAACCAAGCTCTTCATGGAAAACGATATTTTCAAGCTTCTTCACATTTGCATCAATGTTTAGTTTCTGATCTTCTTTGTAGAAGAATGAAGCATCAGATAAACGTGCGCGCAGCACTTTTTCATTGCCTCGGGCCACATTTTCAATCGCGTGGCTGTTGCCGTTTCGGACTGTGATAAAGTGAGGCAGCAGGTCACCGTTTTTGTCTTTGACAGGGAAGTAGCGCTGATGCTCTTTCATTGTCGTGACAAGCACTTCTTCAGGAATTGACAGAAACTCGGATTCAAATGAACCGTAAAGAGCTGTCGGGTATTCTACTAAATGATTCACTTCATCAAGAAGGTCTTCGTCAACTGGAATGCTCCAATTGTTTTCAGCAGCCATTGTTTCCAGCTGAGATTGAATCATTTGCTTTCGGACGCTAGGATCAGCAATAACATGCTGTCCTTTGAGCTGCTCTTCATAAGCTGAAGGTGATTCAATTGACACTTCATGTCCGAGGAAACGGTGTCCCTGTGTTGTCCGTCCAGACTCAACGTTTGTGATCGAAAATGGAATGACATCCTGTCCAAATAATGCGACAATCCATTTGATCGGTCGGATATAACGCAAATCTTCATTTCCCCAGCGCATGTTTTTCGGGAAATGCAAGCTTGTAATTAAACCGCTCAATTCTGGCAGAAGCGACTTCGTTTCTTGGCCGGCTTGGAATTTTTGCACGAATACATACTCTATGCCTTTTACTTCTTTGATGTACAGGTCTTCCACATTTGCGCCTTGGCCTTTTGAAAAGCCGATTGCCGCTTTTGTCCAGTTCCCGTCCGCATCAAGGGCAATTTTTTTCGCAGGCCCTTTTGCTTCTTCTTTTATATCATCCTGCTTTTCTGCGACATCCTTAACGAACACAGCAAGACGTCTCGGTGTATTGAAGAGTTTCACTTCACCGTGAGTAATATTTTTTTCTTTAAGCCAGCCTGTCAGCTTGTCGCCAAGCTGAACCATGCTTTCATTCAAAAAGCGCGCCGGCATTTCCTCTAATCCGATCTCTAAAAGTAAATCCTGTTTACTCATGAGAAGAACCCTCCCCTTTAAGCATTGGGAACCCTAGTTTTTCTCGTTCCTCATAGTAGGTTTTTGCTACTTTTCTAGCTAAATTCCGCACTCTTGCGATATAGCCCGTCCGCTCGGTAACAGAGATCGCACCTTTGGCATCAAGCAGGTTGAAAGTGTGCGAGCATTTCAGCACATAGTCATATGCTGGATGAACAAGTCCGTTGTCCATTTGCTTGATCGCTTCTTTTTCATATGTGCTGAACAATTGGAACAGCATATCGACGTCTGATGTTTCAAACGTATAAACAGAATGCTCATATTCAGCCATCATGAATAAATCTTTTACTGTAAACCCTGACGTCCATTCCAAGTCAAACACGTTTTCTTTATCCTGGATATAAGACGCGAGACGCTCAATTCCATACGTAATCTCTACAGAAACGGGTTTACACTCTAATCCCCCGACCTGCTGGAAATACGTAAATTGTGTTATTTCCATTCCGTCAAGCCAAACTTCCCAGCCTAGACCCGCGCAGCCTAAAGACGGATTCTCCCAGTTGTCTTCAACAAAGCGAATATCGTGCTCAAGCGGATCAATTCCAAGAGCACGCAAGGAATCCAAATACAGCTCTTGAATGTTATCAGGTGACGGTTTAATAATGACCTGGAACTGATGATGCTGATACAGTCTGTTCGGGTTCTCCCCGTAGCGGCCGTCTGCCGGACGTCTGGAAGGCTCTACATAAGCCACTTTCCACGGCTCAGGACCGATACTGCGCAAAAATGTATACGGGCTCATCGTGCCGGCTCCTTTTTCTACATCGTAAGCCTGCATAAGCACACAGCCCTGACTGGACCAATGCTTTTGCAAGGTTAGAATCATGTCTTGAATATTCATTTCAAGCACCTCCACTTTTCTTTCATAAGTTGACTGCGGCAGCAACCAAAAAACTCCCGTCTCTATGCTTGCCAGCCGCAAACATAGGGACGAGAGTTCTCCCGCGGTTCCACCCTAGTTGCTGAGAACAAAATCCCAGCCTCTTTTTTAAAATTGCTCAAGAATGCCTTTCGTTGCGTGCTCATCCTTAGCTTACACCGCCCTAAGGTCGCTTTCATGAGGTAAACGCAAGTACTTCTTTCTCTCACTGCAACATATTTTATAATAAATGATCATATAAAAAGATGGACCAAATGTCAACTTTTGTTTTCACCCATAAGATGTTTCATGCTTTCCATTTGATCTAAAAAGCGCTTTGATTTTAAATACAATCCCGAATATTCTTCGTAATATAAATCAATCACTTGCTTTAATTCAGCTTTTGTTTCCTCTTTTAAGGACACATTGCCGAGTCTCGACAGATCAAAATAGTAAAAGAGCCTTAACAGCCTTGCCGTTTGCGGTTTAATCGGTATCCTGTAAGGATCTTTTTCAAAACAGCGGTGGCATATAAAACCATTATCACGAACAGAGAAATGAAAGGTTCCGTCTTGGCTTTTACAATGTACACAATGATTCAGCTCAGGATACAGGCCCATGACACCGAGCATCTTCATTTGAACAATGAAGGTGATAACATCCGGATCTGTTCCTTCATTCAACTGTTTTAATGATTCTAATATGAATTCAAATAAATAAGGATTTGGCTTTTTTTCTTCTGTGCCTCTGTCGACTAACTCAGCAACATAGGCAGCATATGCTGTTAAAAACAAGTCTTCCCTGATGCCTCTCATGCTGAGGATCATTTCCCCCTGCTGAAGCGTTCCGAGGCCCGATGTTTTTTGCATTAAGAAAGAACCATACAAAAAGGGCTGGCTGACTGCTGATAAACGGCTGTTCGGTTTTTTGGCGCCTCGTGCCATAACACCTATTTTTCCGTGTTCTCTTGTCAGTAATGTTACGATTTTATTCGTCTCTCCGTAATCATTTGTGCGAAGAACGATCCCTTCACATTTTGTCAGCATTTCCGCACCTTCCTCAAGCAGGAGCGGCCAAGAGGTTTATAAAATTGGATAATCAAATCGGGCTAGCTCATCTTCTAGTTCTTCGGGTCTTTCCATGTTCTCTTTTTCCAGTTCTTTAAAAAGAAGATACGTATCAACATTTCCTGTTTGAGAAAATACGTTCCAGGTAAAATTCAACACAAGAAACCCACCTTTCTGTAGTTAAACTAGCTTACCTAAACTCCAAATTCTTACCTTTATCTTGACCAGATGTCCTCCATTTCATGTTAAACAAAATTTGCTAATGTATCCCTGTTCCTGTGAGATAATGACACACACGGGAAGAGATTAATATTCGTCCTCTTTAAAGCCAAAATCGCGAAGCTGGGACATTTTATTACGCCAGTCCTTCTGCACTTTCACCCACAATTCAAGGTAGACACGGGAGCCCAATAGTGCTTCAATATCCGCTCTCGCTCTTTTTCCAACCTCTTTTAGAAGGCTTCCTTTTTTACCGATCACGATGCCTTTCTGAGAATCCCGCTCGACCACAATCGTTGCCGCTACGTGCACAGAACCGTTGTCCTGCCCTTTGATGGATTCGATGGCCACCGCAATGCTGTGCGGGATTTCTTCTCTCGTCAAATGCAGCACCTTTTCCCTGATTAATTCAGAAATGATAAATCGCTCAGGGTGGTCAGTTACCTGGTCACTCGGATAGAATTGCGGCCCTTCCGGCAAATACGCTTCAATCTGAGCGAGCAAGGTTTCGATGTTATTTCCTTCTAAAGCAGAAATCGGAACAATTTCCTTAAAAGGATAACGTTTGCGGTATTCGTCAATTAGCAGAAGCAATTGGTCGGGATGAATTTTATCAATTTTGTTTACGATTAAGAATACAGGCGTAGACATCGTCTGCAATTTCTCAATGATGAATTCGTCGCCCTTCCCGTAGCCTTCCTCAGCATTGATCATAAACAAGATCAAATCGACTTCTTTTAATGTATTTTGCGCCACTTTCATCATAAAGTCCCCAAGCTTATGCTTAGGTTTATGAATCCCTGGTGTGTCAATAAAAATGGTTTGTGATGTGCCTGTCGTCAGTACTCCTTGCACCTTGTTTCTCGTCGTTTGGGGCTTATCGCTCATGATCGCGATTTTTTGTCCAATGACTCTGTTCAAAAATGTAGATTTTCCTACGTTTGGTCTTCCAATAATGGATACAAATCCTGATTTAAAGCTTTCGTTCGTCATGTAAATCCTCCGATGAAAATGCGCCTGGCAATAATTCTTCCACAGTCATTTCTTTTATTTGTCCTTGTAAATTAGTTAGTACGACAATAACGTCTTTTGTGCAAAGCTCAGAAATCACCTGGCGGCAGGCTCCGCACGGAGATACCGGTCCAGGGGTGTCAGCCGCAACGGCCAGCATCTGAAACTCTGTTTCCCCTTCAGAAACAGCTTTAAATAAAGCGGTACGCTCGGCGCAATTGCACATGCTGTATGCCGCGTTCTCAATGTTGCAGCCTCTGTACACTTTTCCATCCTTGGTAAGAAGAGCGGCTCCTACTTGGAATTTGGAATACGGCGCATATGCCATATCACGCGCTTTTAAAGCTTCTGTTATTAATTCTTGTCTGTTCATGTGTACATTCCTCTCTTACCTATAATGGTACCGCTATCACTTTATATTTTACATAATCGCGCGCTTTTTTTCACGCCCATTTCTAAAAATGTAAAATAAATGTAAGAATTTTCAGCCATTACAGCTTTGGCAAAAAAATAAGTAAACCAATGATACACGAAATCACGGCAAAAACGCAAACAGCCCCGGCGGCAGCGTCCTTGGCCGCTTTAGCAAGAGGGTGATGTTTGTCAGTTATTAAATCAACCGTATGTTCAATGGCTGTATTTAAAAGCTCAAGCGAAAACATACCGCCTATCAAAAGGAATATAATCATCCACTCAATCATGCTGAGCTCTACAAGGAAGCCGCAAATGAGAACAGCGCAGGCGGCTGCGGCATGAAATTGGAAATTCCGCTCCGTCCGCGCTGTTTCCCATATGCCCCGGCCTGCATGCACGAAGCTTTTGAAGAATCGCTTCAGCTCATTTCTATGATCTTTTGAGTCCATAAGCGTCCAGCAATTCCTTTTGCTTAGTAAACATCTCCTCTTCTTCCTCTTTCGTCATATGGTCATATCCTAAAAGGTGCAGAAATCCGTGTACAGCTAGAAATCCGAGCTCTCTTTTAAAAGAATGATTATACTCCTCTGCCTGCTCTCTTGTGCGATCGGCACTGATGATAATATCACCTAAAACCGGAGGCATTTCGGCGCCCACGATTTCGATCTCGCCTTCCCCCTCTTCTTCAAGAGCAAATGAGATGACATCTGTCGGAGCATCCTTTCCCCGGTATTCTTTGTTAATCTGATGTATGTCATCATTGGAAACAATCGTGACAGAAACTTCAGCCTGATCCTGAACGCCTTCACGCTCAGCGGCAAATTGAAGCAGATTTTCTACTTCTTTGAGCATCTCTTCTGAGACGCTTCCTGTTTCATCAACGATATCAATCAGTAAACTCATCTATTTCACCTTCTTAGTAGCCTCCGGATATTCAATCCGGGAGTGGAAAATTCCTTTTAATGTTGCACAGAGCGTTTTTGCGATTGTATCCAGCTCTTTAAATGTCAAATCGCATTCACTGAACTGTCCGTCCTGAAGCTTATCGGATATAATACCCCGGACAAGCTTTTCAATTCGTTCAGGATTTGGATTATGCATGGATCTGACGGCCGCTTCAACACTGTCGGCCACTGATATAATTGCGGCTTCCTTTGACTGCGGCTTCGGTCCCGGATAACGGAACTCTTCCTCTGTAATCTGGTCGCCTTTTTCCTTCGCTTTATAGTAAAAAAACTTTAAAAGCGAAGTTCCATGATGCTGCTCAGCAATGTCGACAAGCTCTTTCGGAAATTTATAGCTTCTCAGCATATTCGCACCGTCTGTCGTATGCGAGATAATAATATTTTTGCTCAACTGAGGTGACAGCTTGTCATGCGGATTGTCAATATTCATTTGGTTTTCAATAAAATATTGCGGGCGCTTTGTTTTTCCGAGATCGTGATAATATGCGCCGACTCTTGCAAGCAAACCATTAGCCCCAACCGCTTCACAGGCTGCCTCTGATAAATTGGCAACCATTACACTGTGATGATATGTACCTGGTGTTTCCGTCAGTATTTTGCGCAATAGCGGATGGTTAGGATTAGACAGCTCGAGCAGCCTCATGGTGGATAAAATGCCAAAGCCCGTCTCAAAAAACGGCATCAGGCCGATGATCAATACAGATGAAGCAAACCCCGACACAACCCCCATGAGCATTAACGTGCCGATTTCAAGACCCGACAGCGCAGTGTTCTGGATCAATAATAAGGATAGAACGACAACCATATTAATAAACGCCACGAAAAGCCCGGTCTGCAAAATCTTTGATCTTGCATTGTGTTTTCCTAAAAATAATACACCTGAAATGCCGCTGATCAAATAATAAATCCCTATGACATAATTGAATGTTCCTGTCACACCCTGATTAAACATCATACTTCCGCAAATCGCAAGAATGATACTTCCCAAAATGGCAATGCGTTCATTCATCAGCAGTTTGATTAAGATGGCGCCGGCCGCAATGGGGACCAGATAGCCGATATTATTATACTCCATCTTCTGAAACAAACTGACAACCTCCATGATCACAAGCAAAAGTGTTGTGATTATGGAGAATAACAGAATGGATTGGTTTTTAAACTTCAGATTTTGTTTCTGTTTTTCAAAATAATATACAAGTGTTGCAATGAAAAGTCCGATCATAATCAATAGCCCGCTGATCGGTTTAAAGAGATTTGAGTTATTTAATAACCCGGTCAGCTCAAGTTTCCTGTACACTTCCCGATCAATGAGGTCATTTTCTTCCACGAGCACTTGCCCCTGTTTGATTTGAACCTGCTGGACATTATCTGAGGCTTCCTGCCGTTTTGCCTCTGTTGCTTTCGGATCGAAGACGTAATTCGGAATAATAGCAAAACGCCCGATTTCTGTCGCGGCTCCCAAGTATTTAGACGGAATAGAATTGCTCTTTAGCTCTTTTTCTACCTTATCCTTTGCATCAGATAGTTTATCCGAAGGGATTTCACTGCTCATGACCGTATTTACTGCGGTAATGACCGTATCTCTGACAAAAGAAAAGTCTTCACTGTCTGCTTTCAGCAATGTCTTGATGGAATCCTCCGATATAGAATCATTCACATCTGATGTCAATTTGTCCTTTACAGATTTGACCATTGATTTTTCCGATGGTGATTTACTGCCTTCTTCTGATGATTTTTTCACTTCACTAATACTGTCGAATATTGATGACACAAGGTCAATCCGATTGTCTGTATATTCTTTTTTTAATGTATATTGATCTTCAACCGCATCCTCAGCGGCTTGCTTTTTTTCCTCTGTGGCTTTTTGATCTTCTACGGTTGCCGGAGCGTAAATGGTCTTGTCGCTGACTGAAAACAGGTCTAAATCAAGTGTTTCCGGCTTAACATGTACAAAAAGCAAAGCAAACATAATGGCAGCCAGCAGAAGATACAGCAGTACATGCATGGAGCGGGCATTTTTAAAACTGCTCCATTTTTTCGAGCTGCTTTTGGTCTTAGCCTTCTTTTTCAACACAAGAACCTCCTCTTGAAACATCAAGCCCATAAGCAATCATAAAAATGACCCGATAACGCGCGATCGGGTCATTCAGCATTAATTTTGCTTATCGTATGCTTCAATAATTTTCGCAACAAGCGGATGTCTGACCACGTCTGTCTGGTCTAGCTCAATCATAGAAATGCCGTCTATTCCTTTCAGCATCTCCTTCGCTACTGCAAGTCCCGATTTGACGCCTTTCGGCAGATCAATTTGGCTGACGTCACCTGTAATGATCATTTTAGAGCCAAAACCCAGTCTCGTCAAAAACATTTTCATTTGAGCAGGCGTGGTATTCTGTGCTTCATCAAGTATAACATAAGCATCATCGAGCGTCCGTCCCCTCATATATGCGAGCGGAGCAATTTCAATGATGCCTCTTTCCATCAGACGTTCTGTATGATCTGCCCCAAGCACATCATGGAGAGCGTCATACAGCGGGCGCAAATAAGGATCTACTTTTTCTTTTAGGTCACCTGGGAGAAAACCGAGGCTTTCACCGGCTTCCACGGCAGGTCTTGTTAAAATGATTTTTTTGATATGTCCGTTTTTTAAAGCATGGACTGCTTTTACGACAGCCAGGTACGTTTTCCCGGTTCCCGCCGGACCAATGCCGAATACAAGGTCATTCCGCTTCATAGCGGCCACGTATTCCCGCTGTCCCATTGTTTTTACACGGATTGATTTGCCTTTTGCGTTTTTTGTAATTTCTTCTTCATACATGCTTTCAAAGTATTCAAGTTCATTCTTCTTTGCCATTTTGATGGCGTAAATCACATCACGTTCAGAGATCTCTATCCCCTTGCGAATTAAAGCGAGGAGCGATCCCAGCAGCCTGTCTGCAATCTGAAACGATTCATCATCGCCTGAAACATAAATCGTCTCGCCGCGCGTAATGATATTTACATTCAGATCTTTCTCCATCAATTTCAAAAAAGAATCTTGGTTCCCGAAGAGTGAAAGCGCCTCGTCCGGGTTTTTCAGTTTTTGATTCATCGCAAGTAAATGTTCTGTCATTCTTCAGTCTCCCTGACAATAGGTGTGGTTTGAACGATATCTTCTATAACTTGGTAGAGAATAATCAACTTTACTTTACCATTCTCAACAGTCTGGTGCAAAACTTTTTCACTTTTCACCTCGCCGTTTTCGCCTATTTTATCCTCTACATCCTGTTTACCCAATTTAATGCCTTCTTGAACTGCTTCTTCTTTTGTATATTTTCGCAAAGCCTCTTCACTTTCTCTCGTTTGCTCTTTGACATAGGATACAGGGAGCTTAAACCCGAGAAAATGAAGCGAATGCTTTTCTTGTTCTGTTTTTGGATGCTTCAATTCCTCTTTTTTAAACGTCATCCCCCAGATCGGGATTGCCAACGAGCCAAAAGAAAGCTTGTGCTTTGTCCTTACTTTGCCCGTATAGACGTTAAATAATGTTTCAAGCGGGACAGTCACTTCTGATCTATACCAGGTTTCTCCGTAAATTTCTGCTTTTGAGGCGACTTCCTGCTGATGGTCTTCGCTGCCGATCAGTCCCGAAACAAGCAGCTGCCCCTTTTCAACATGATCGTGTATGGCAGCCATGGGCTGTCCTTTTTGCACAAACATTCTCGTAATGGTTGCTTTCTTTTTGGCGACAATATTGCGCGGGCTAACATACTTTTCTTTTTCGGGCTCATTTTTCTCCACAACTTTCATGTGAATGGTCGTCCCCTTCAGATCAACTCCGACCCAAGTGATATTGTCTATTCCATTGGTTAATGATTTCTGTATTTTTTCGGGCGACATCATTAAAAACTGCAGACGGCCCTTTTTGACGCCGATTTCATTAAGATGCTGCCTCATTTGATGTTCTGTTTCAGGCTTAGCGCCTGTCACATCAATTTTCCACACCATATTGGACAGCAAAAACAAAAGGATGAAAAAAATCGCAAAACCGATCGTAAACCCTATATTCAGCTTTGATTTAAGCAACAGGAAGGGAAAACCCTTCCGATTGATAAATCGGGCTTTACATTTAAATTTACTTCTCACCCGCCGAAAGGCATGTACATCCTGAAGCTGTATATATAACGATACGGCTTCTTTCTTTTTTTTGACATGAAAGACCGGAATCCCCTGTCTTGTGCATTCATTAAGGAGCCGCTCAATCCCTCTTCCCGTCAATTCAAGCTGGACCTTACCCGAAAAAAAAGACAGCCATTTATTTTTCACAACATTTCCCCCTCGGCTTTATGACTCAACATATCGAACGACATCAATCGTACCCTCCAAAAGTATCTCTTCCGGAAGAATCGCCTTGATGACAAAATTTTTACCAGATATGATGCACTGGCCCTGCTTCAGCATCAGCCGCACTTCATTCTCACTGAAAAGCAAAAGGCCTCTGTGGTTTTCTATGTAGATATGAAGTCTGCCAACCATTGTAATCCTCGGCAGATCCATCATAACGTCCGGGGGAATTTCCAATGCTCTTGTCAGCCAAGCTTTCATACGATTCTTTCTTTGCCCCATACAAAAAGAACCCCCTTTCATCTCATATGTATGATTTGAAAGGAGGTTCTAACACTTTAATTTTTACGGGCCGGGCGCATCGTACGGTGTGGTTTTTTCGCCCGTGGAGGTCCGAACACCTCTCCTAGAACGATCCCCTGTACGACGGTGTCTTTATTCACCTGAAGCATTTTTTGTTTTGTGTATACTGTTTTTTGTTTCGCAGCAGCAAGATCTCGTTCCAGCCCTTTCAGGTTTCTTGCTGTTTCCCTGCGTCTTTCTTCCGCTTCCCGTCTTGCCTGTTCCATACGGTTAGGGATAGGTGCAGGGGCATCTTCTTTTGACTGCTTCTTTTGAGGAGAAGCAGATTGCACGTGTTGAGGTTTTTTACTTTTTTGGCTGTTTTGCTTTTCTTCTTTGCTCTTTTTGCCGAAAATCGCAGAAATGATTCCGATGATCGCTGCAATAATAAGCGGATTGGTCAGTAAATCTTCCATCAGCATTCTCCCTTCTTAGAGAGATTATGATTTGCGGTCTTCATCCGAAGGGTCTTTCGTCAGCTTGCCGAATGAATCACGCATTTCTGTGTCAGCATCGATGTTCTTGATATTCATGTAATCCATGACGCCAATATTCCCTTCACGCAAAGCTTCTGCCATCGCAAGCGGCACTTCCGCCTCGGCTTCTACCACTTTCGCGCGCATTTCTTCTACGCGGGCACGCATTTCCTGTTCTTGAGCGACAGCCATCGCACGTCGTTCTTCCGCTTTTGCCTGCGCGATGTTTTTATCAGCCTCGGCCTGATCGGTTTGTAAAATTGCCCCGATGTTTTTGCCGATATCTACATCTGCAATATCAATTGAGAGAATTTCAAACGCAGTTCCTGAGTCCAATCCTTTTCCAAGGACTGTCTGAGAAATCATGTCAGGGTTTTCAAGCACTTTTTTATGATTATCAGATGAACCGATTGTAGAAACGATCCCCTCACCTACACGAGCTACAATGGTTTCTTCCCCTGCTCCCCCAACGAGGCGCTCGATATTCGCTCTTACTGTGATTCTCGCTTTCGCTTTCACTTCAATCCCGTCCATTGCGACACCTGCAATGAACGGTGTTTCAATCACCTTAGGATTAACGCTCATTTGAACAGCTTCCAACACGTCCCGGCCTGCAAGATCAATGGCAGCACAGCGCTCGAATGTGAGTTCAATGTTAGCTCGCTGAGCGGCGATAAGCGCGTTGACGACTCTGTCAACATTACCTCCAGCCAGATAGTGGCTTTCAAGCTGGTTTGTTCCAACATTAAGTCCCGCTTTATGCGCTTTAATCAGCGGGTTAACAACCCGATTCGGAATGACGCGGCGAAGCCTCATCCCAACTAGAGTGAAAATGCTGATTTTCACTCCGGCTGCCAAAGCTGAAATCCAAAGCATTACAGGCACAAATGTAAAAAATACTGCCAAAACAATGATCGCTACTGCGACAATTGCCAGAATCATAAGTGTTGACGGATCCATATAACTTCTCCTCGTTTCTATTTAAATTTCTCTCACGACAATGCGTGAGCCTTCTACTTTTATCACTTTTACTTTTTTATCTTTTTCTGTAAACGATCCCTCCGATACAACGTCAAGGCGTTCATCATCAATAATGACGGTACCGGAAGGGCGCAGCGGTGTAAAGGTTATACCCACTTTTCCCATTAAGTCCGTGCGCGTTTGATTTGAAACGTAGCCGCTCTCCGTGTTTGTAGAATCATTTAATATCAATTTCTTAAAGAATTTCATACGCTTTCCCAACACCCTTGTCAGTAAAATAAACGCTGTAATCGAAACAGCTGAGGCGATCAAGAGAGAAACCGCCATGACAGTGAAGCTCCCCGCGGCTAAAAACAGGCTCGCAATAATCGCTCCCAAGCCCAGTAATCCAATGATTCCTCCGGGAAGAAAAATCTCAAGCAGAATGAGAATCACCCCTGCTATAAAGAGGAGAACCGTCTCATACCCGGCAAGGCCGGCTGCAAGATGCCCGTAAAAGAACAGCAATAACGCAATGAGTCCAGCCGTTCCAGGGAGGCCGACACCCGGGGAAAAAAGCTCCACCGTCAGACCTAAAAAAGCGATTGTCAGCAGAATAGGGACAATGACCGGATTCGTCAGCCATCTTGCTGTCTTTTCCGCAAAGCTCTCCTTTGCGTAGCTAATCTGCGCCTTTTCGAACCCAAGCTTCTTTACGAGCGTGGACAAATTGTCAGCAGTGCCTTCTGAATAGCCTACCTCAATCGCCTTGTCTGCGTTAAGTGTCAGCAGATCTCCCTTAGGCGCGTCGACTTCCTTGGCATCTATATCTGGGTCAGCCATTGCGAGCGCATATTTTGGATCGCGGTTATTTTTCACTGCGGCATCTTCCATCTCTGCCAGCCAAAGTGATTGAGCTTTTTGGTCAGCGGCATTGCCTTGGCCATCAACAATCGCGGCGGCTCCCATTTTTCCGCCAGGCGCCATATAAATGTGATCTGCTTGAAGTGCAATATATGCACCAGCAGACAACGCGCGTTTGTTGACATATGCAGTTACGGGGATCTCGCTTTCGGTTATCAAATCGGCCATATCAATAGCAGATTTGACCAATCCCCCTGGGGTATTGATATCAAGAACAATATGGTCTGCATGTGCATCCTTTGCGTCTTGTAACGAACGGGACAAAAACGAGGCGAGACCCTGTTCGACATTTTTTTCAACCGGGATCACATAAACAGTTTGTTTTTCTGCTTTTGCGTTCAGCTGTACGCCTAATAAAGAAAGTAAAAATATACCCAAAAGAGCAGCACGAAATCCTTTGATTTGAAGCAAGGGCGGTGTATCCCTCCTTCCTTTTATAATAAGTGCCTTCTCTTCATACGTAACAAATGTATCAAAGGTTTCATTTTTTTATGTATAAAAAAAGACATCTCTCTTAGAAAGATGTCCTTTTCTTTGCCATTTAAGACAGTTGACTGCTCACAAGCTTATTAATTAAACTTCCGTCAGCTTTACCTTTTACTTTAGGCATAATTGCCCCCATCACTTTGCCCATGTCCGCTTTTGAGCTCGCACCGACCTCCGCGATGGTTTCATTTACGATTGTACGCAGCTCTTCTTCTGACAGCTGCTCAGGTAAATAAACTTCTAAAATGTCCAGCTCTTTTTGAACTTTATCTACTAAATCTAAACGATTAGCGTTTGAAAATTCCTGGAGGGAGTCTTTACGTTGCTTAAGTTCACGAGAAAGGACAGTGAGTTCCTCATCCTCGGTCAAACTGTCTTTCTTAAGCTTAATTGCTTCATTTTGAAGTGAAGCCTTAACCATTCGAACGACAGTCAGTTTGTCTTTCTCACGGTTTTTCATATACAGCTTCATATCCTGGTTGAGACGCTCAAGAAGACTCATAAATCCACCCTCTTTTAGAATTTGCGTTTTCTAGCAGCTTCAGACTTTTTCTTGCGCTTTACGCTAGGTTTTTCATAAAATTCACGCTTTCTTGCTTCTTGCAAAGTACCTGTCTTTGATACACTGCGTTTGAAGCGACGAAGAGCATCTTCAAGCGATTCGTTTTTTCTAACGACCGTTTTTGACATTCTCTTTCCCTCCCTCCGAATACACCAATCGACTACCTTTAAGTTACACATATAAACATGTACTTTGACATTATAATATAAGCCATCAGTCAGGTCAACTAAGTGAGTTCACTTTTCCGTCATGAGTGCGACTGCCTGTCTATATAATGATAGAAAGGGGTTGGTGAATAGGATGTTAATTCTGATTAGCTTTACTGCTCTTATATTATTCTTTCTCGCAGGCATGAACATGCTTCGAAAAGGCTTAATTTCTATGGCGTACTCAAAAATTGAAGAACGTTTGCTTTTATTTACGGACCATCCGTTAAAAGCGTTTCTTATCAGCATTGTATTTACGGGAATACTTCAGAGCAGTTCAGCTTTTATGGTCATTGTCATCGGCTTTGTAAGTGCGGGCGTTCTTTCTTTTAAGCGGACGATACCGATGATTCTGGGGACGAATGTTGGCTCTACTTTTACAACTGAATTTATTGCTATCAAAATGGATATTTTGATTTGGGTTCTTTTAATAGGAGGTTTATTGTTTTTTCTGACTGGCAGGTATCCTTTGAAACAGCTGGGAACAAGCTTCCTTGGACTGGGAATCATCTTCTTTTGCATCAGCGGATTCAGCCATCTTGCCGGGCCGCTGACAAAGCTGAAAACGGGAGCCGACGTTCTATACCATGTTAACGATTCAAACTGGTCCGCTTTGCTCATCGGGATGGTGTTAACTGCCATCATTCACTCCAGTTCTGTCTGTATCGGCATTTTGATGAGTTTTATGAATGAAGGGATTATCGGACTGACACAGGCGATGAGCGTCGTACTCGGATCCAATATCGGGACATGCATTACAGCTGTCATGGCTGCTGTATCCGGGGGATATGCGGCGAAACAGACAGCGTATGCGCATGTGGTATTTAACGTGCTAGGGGTGGCTCTAGTATTGCCTTTTCTGACCGCAGCGACCGGCTTTGTAGAGCAGTTATCACCCGATCCCGCCCAAAGGATTGCTCATTTCAGTCTTTTATTTAATGTAGTAACAGCTCTTTTATTTCTTCCGCTAACAAACTTGTTTTACCGATTGATTCACCTTCTTATCCCGGCTAAATAAAAAACCGGTACATTTTAATGCACCGATTTTTTAGGTTAAGAAGACAAACGCATGTGTTCAGTTATTTCATCCTCAACCACACGGACAAACTGTCCTTCGTTGTAAGGATAACCTGCTTTTAGGATTTTGACTTTTACGATTTTGCCGATCATATCTTCCGTACCTTTGAAAACAACCTTCATATAATTGTCTGTGTAACCAACAAACATATTTTCTTCTTCTGTTTCCTTAAACGCTTCCTCAGGGATAATCTCAAGCACTTCATTTTCATACTGAGAAGCGTATTCTTTTGCAAGCTGGTCAGAAAGAGCAATCAGGCGGTGCACACGTTCGTTTTTCACGTTTTCATCCACTTGGTCTTCCATTCGTGCAGCTGGTGTTCCTGTACGTTTACTGTAAGGGAAAACATGCAGCTCAGAGAATTTATGTTCTTTAATAAAGTTATAGGTTTCCATAAATTCTTCTTCTGTTTCTCCAGGGAACCCGACGATGACATCAGAAGTAACAGCTAAGCCTGGCAGTGCTTTTTTCAATTTATTTAAACGGTCTGCAAAGAATTCCATTGTATATTTGCGTCTCATCCGTTTAAGCACTGTGTTTGATCCGGATTGGATAGGAATATGCAGATGATTCACTATCTTATCTGAGCGGTCTAAGACCTCGATCACTTCGTCAGTGATTTGGCTGGCTTCGATTGAAGAAATTCTGATCCGTTTCACGCCTTCCACACGGGTGTCTAATTCGCTCAAAAGCTTCGCGAAGTTGTAATCTTTCATATCTTCGCCGTAGCCGCCTGTATGAATACCCGTAAGAACAATTTCCTTATATCCGGCATCGACAAGCTGCTGCGCTTGTTTAATGACTTCTTCAGGGTCGCGGGAGCGGAGCAGGCCGCGCGCCCACGGAATGATACAGAATGTGCAGAAATTATTGCAGCCCTCCTGTATTTTCAATGACGCTCTTGTGCGGTCCGTGAAAGCAGGCACATCTAGCTCTTCATAGACTCTTGCTTTCATGATGTTGCTGACGCCATTAATCGGCTGGCGTTCTTCTCGGTATTGGTCAATGTAGCCAAGCATTTTTTCACGGTCCTGTGTTCCGACTACAATGTCGACACCGGGGATCGCCATAATCTCAGCAGGTGAGGTTTGCGCGTAGCAGCCTGTGACACAGATGACACCGTCAGGATTTTGACGAATGGCGCGTCTGATCACTTGGCGGCTTTTTTTATCTCCCGTATTTGTAACCGTACATGTATTAATGACATATACATCAGCTGTTTGTTCAAAGTCTCTTCTTTCATAGCCCGCTTCTTTGAAAAGCTGCCAGATTGCTTCTGTTTCATAATGGTTGACTTTACAGCCAAGCGTATGGAAAGCAACAGTTGCCATTACTGATCACCTCTTAATAACTCTGTTTGATAAGAAATCGCGCTCAACGCGTATAGCGGAGCGGTTTCTGTCCTTAAAATTCTCGGTCCAAGGCCGCACGTCACACCGTCTTGCTCTGTGAGCCGTTCAACCTCCGCTTCTGTTAAACCGCCTTCGGGACCAAATACGATCAATAGAGATGATCCTTTCGGAAGGCTGCTTACAATCGCGCTGAATGCGCTTATTTCCCCTTGCTTCGATGACTCCTCGTATGCAACGACACATTTATCGAAATCCTGCATCCTTTGAAGAAGCTGCTGAAAAGAATGGACATCCATCACTCGCGGCACTTCGTTACGGTACGATTGTTCAGCCGCTTCCTTCGCAATTTTCGTCCATCTTTCCCGCTTTTTCTTTGCCTTTTTGTCATCCAGCTTGACAACAGAACGCGCGGCTTGGAAAGGAATAAAGGCATGAGCTCCGAGCTCAGTCCCCTTTTGGATAATCCATTCAAGCTTATCTCCTTTCGGAAGGCCGCTCGCAATATAGACCTTTATCGGAAGCTCTCTGTTTTCATTCGTCCATTCTATCACAAGGCAGGACACTTTATCTTTGGAAACAGATTGAAGTTCACATTTTGCCTCGAAGCCGTCTTGAGAGCAGCAGATAATCTGATCTCCCTCATTCATTCTCATCACGTTCACAATATGATGAACATCTTCGCCGGTAATCGAAAAAGCCGGCGCTTCCTCTATTTGCTGCTTCGTGAGCTCGATAAAATATCGTTGCATACGCTGTGACACCTACTAACTGTTATTTTTTCGCAATAATACTGACCCAATCTTCCATTGAAAGGATTTCTACAATGGTAAAGCCAGCTTGTTCCAGTGCTTCTTTTACTTCTTGTTTTTTATGACCGATGATTCCTGACGTAATAAAGTGGCCGCCTTCTTTTAACAGGCTGTACGCTTGTGAAGTAAAGCGAAGAATGACTTCAGCCAAAATATTGGCCACAATCACATCATGTTCCCCTTCAATCCCGTCTAACAAATTGTTTTGCTTCACTTGAGCAATATCGCTGACTTTGTTCAGCTTGAGATTGAGGCGTGCACTTTCTACAGCCACGGGATCAAGATCGTAGGCATGAACCGATTCAGCCTCAAGCATTGCAGCCGCAATACTTAAAATTCCCGAACCAGTGCCCACATCAATCACCTTATCACCCTTTTGCACAAAGCGTTCAAGCGCCTGAATGCAGAGTACGGTTGTCGGATGTGTCCCTGTGCCGAAAGCCATTCCCGGGTCCATTTCAATAATCAGTTCATCAGTATGGACCGGCGTATATTCCTCCCACGTCGGCACAATTGTAAACTTTTCAGAAATTTTCACAGGATGATAATACTTTTTCCAGGCAGTCGCCCACTCTTCTTCATTTACTTCAGAAATAGTGATGTGGTTTCTGCCCAAATCAATATTGTAAAGAAGGAGATTATTAATCGTTTCTTTGATGCCGTCTACAGTTTCGCCCAGAAAACTATTAACCGACAGATATGCTTTGACAATGACACCCTCATCTGGGTAATCATTGGGGTCGAGCTGGTAGATTTCCCCGTACACATTCTCACGTTCTTTAATTAAATCAAGCGGGTCCTCTATCACAACCCCACTTGCACCAGCTTCATGCAATATATTTGAGATAGGTTCGACCGCTTCATGTGTTGTGTGAATGCTTAATTCGGACCATTTCAAAACTACCAACTCCTCATCCAATAATTAATCGCCTTTAAACGCGCGTTTTACCTTGTCAAAGAAACTCATTTCCTGTTCGTCAGGCAGGTTTCCGCTGACTTCGGCAAATTCGCGGATAATGTCTTTTTGTTTATCTGTCAGATTTGTCGGCGTAACGACGCGGACGACGATATGCTGGTCACCCTGTCCATAGCCTCTGACATTTTGAACGCCTTTGCCTCTTAATCTAAATTTCGTTCCTGTTTGTGTACCGGCCGGAATTTTCAATTTCACTTTTCCATGCAGCGTCGGCACTTCTACCTCATCTCCAAGAGCAGCCTGAGCAAACGTTAACGGCATTTCACAGTAAATATCATCGCCGTCACGCTCGAAGAACTCGTGTGCGCGTACATGGAACACGACAAATAAATCCCCAGCAGGGCCGCCGTTTATTCCTGGTTCACCCTGTCCCGAGAGACGAAGCTGCTGCCCGTCATCTACACCGGCTGGAATTGTCACATTGATTTTCTTGCGTTTTTTGATTTTTCCTTTGCCGCCGCAGTCCGCACATTTGTTTTTAATTATTTTGCCTGTACCTTCACAGTGGTGGCAGACCCGTCTGTTAACGACTTTTCCAAACGGTGTATTTTGCTCCACGTTTAACTGGCCGGAGCCTCCGCAGTGGGAGCATGTTTCTGGATTTGTTCCAGGTTTCGCACCTGAGCCTTTACATGTTTCGCACGTTTCCTCGCGGGGAATTTCGATGGTTGTTTCTTTACCGAAAGCCGCATCCTCAAACGACAGGGTCATCGTATACTGTAAATCAGCACCCTGGCGCGGAGCGTTGGGATCTCTTCGTCTTGTGCCTCCGCCGAATATACTTGAGAAAATATCATCGAAACCAAAACCGCCGAAATCGCCGCCGCCAAAACCTCCGCCGCCGAAGCCTTGGTTAGGATCAGTGTGACCAAATTGATCGTAATGCGCACGTTTTTGGTCATCTGACAGCGTTTCGTATGCTTCTTTTACCTCTTTAAATTTTTCATCTGATCCGGCTTCTTTGTTAATATCAGGATGATATTTTTTTGACAGCTTCCGATAAGCTTTTTTAATTTCATCCTTTGAAGCGCTCTTACTTACTCCCAGCACTTCATAGTAATCACGCTTACTCATCTCGCTTCACTCTCCCGAATTTCTCACATAAATTAGATTGTATCATTTTGAATTATGATTTTTCAATTCCTTTTATCCCGGGCAAGAAAAAAAGTCAAAGCCAAGAGATGCCTGACTTTGACTTTCTAATCATTGAATCAGATTATGAAATGTGTTCTTTTCGGTCAGCTCCGGAAGCGGGGCTGATACTAAAAAGAACTTATTTTTTGTTTTGGTCGTCGTTTACTTCTTCGTATTCAGCGTCGACAACGTTGTCATCCGCTTTGCCTTCAGCGTTTGCTCCGCCTTGAGCTTGCTGTGCTTTAGCAGCTTCTTCATAAAGCTTCATAGAAAGCTCTTGAACGATTGTTTGAAGCTCATCTTTTTTCGCTTTGATCTCTTCAAATTCGTTTTTCTCAATCGCTGCTTTTAAAGCATCTTTGGCATCGTTGGCTTTTTTCACTTGTTCTTCGTCTACTTTGCCTTCAAGATCTTTTAATGTTTTCTCAGTTTGGAAAACAAGCTGATCTGCTTCGTTGCGGACTTCGATTTCTTCTTTTTTCTTCGCATCAGCGTCAGCATTTTCTTCCGCTTCTTTTACCATGCGTTCGATCTCTTCATCAGAAAGACCTGAAGAAGATTTAATTGTAATGTTTTGTTCTTTTCCTGTGCCTAAGTCTTTTGCTCTTACGTTTACGATACCGTTTTTGTCAATATCGAAAGAAACTTCGATTTGAGGCACGCCGCGCGGTGCTGGCGGGATATCAGTAAGCTGGAAGCGGCCGAGTGTTTTGTTGTCGGCAGACATTGGGCGCTCACCTTGAAGAACATGGATATCAACAGCTGTTTGGTTATCAGCAGCAGTTGAGAACACTTGAGATTTGCTTGTTGGGATCGTCGTGTTGCGGTCGATCAGTTTTGTAAACACGCCGCCCATTGTTTCGATACCGAGAGAAAGCGGTGTAACGTCAAGAAGAACAACATCTTTTACGTCACCTGTGATAACGCCGCCCTGAATCGCAGCACCAAGCGCTACAACTTCATCCGGGTTTACGCCTTTATGCGCTTCTTTTCCAGTTTCTTTTTTGATTGCTTCTTGTACGGCAGGGATACGAGTTGATCCGCCGACAAGGATGACTTTGTCGATTTCGCTTGCAGAAAGTCCTGCATCTTGAAGCGCTTGACGGACAGGACCCATTGTGCGCTCTACTAAATGAGAAGAAAGCTCTTCGAATTTAGCGCGAGTTAATGTAAGTTCAAGGTGAAGCGGTCCTGCTTCTCCAGCTGTGATAAACGGTAAAGAAATTTGCGTAGAAGATACGCCGGAAAGATCTTTTTTCGCTTTTTCAGCTGCGTCTTTCAAACGCTGAAGCGCCATTTTGTCTTTTGACAAATCAATGCCGTTTTCTTTTTTGAATTCAGACACAAGATGATCGATGATAACTTGGTCAAAATCGTCCCCGCCCAGACGGTTGTCGCCGGCAGTTGAACGAACTTCGAATACACCGTCGCCAAGCTCAAGGATGGAAACGTCGAATGTACCGCCGCCAAGGTCGTATACTAGGATCGTTTGATCTTCATCTGTTTTATCAAGTCCGTATGCAAGCGCTGCTGCAGTCGGCTCGTTGATGATACGTTCTACTTCAAGACCGGCAATTTTACCAGCGTCTTTTGTAGCTTGACGCTCAGCATCGTTAAAGTATGCTGGAACTGTGATAACTGCTTTTGATACTGTTTCGCCAAGATAGCTTTCAGCGTATGATTTAAGGTGTTGAAGGATGATAGCAGACACTTCTTGTGGAGTGTAATCCTTTCCTTCAATTTCAACTTTATAATCAGTACCCATATGACGTTTGATAGACATAATTGTGTTAGGGTTTGTAATAGATTGGCGTTTAGCCACTTCCCCTACTTGACGTTCGCCGTTTTTAAATGCAACAACTGATGGCGTTGTGCGGTTTCCTTCAGCGTTAGCGATAACTTTAGGCTCGCCGCCTTCAAGCACTGCCACACATGAGTTTGTTGTTCCTAAGTCGATTCCGATAACTTTACTCACTTGAATAACCTCCTGCTATGTAATTATTGATTCACTTTGACCATGGAAGGGCGAATGACGCGATCCTTCAGCTTATAGCCTTTTTGCATTTCCTCAACAACAATGTTGGAGCCGTAGTTTTCGTCTTCAGCCTGCATAACAGCTTGGTGCAGATTAGGATCAAATTCCTGCCCTACAGCTTCGATGGCTTCGACGCCTTCTTTTTTCAAGGCTTCTACGAGCTGACGGTGGACCATTTCCATTCCCTGGAGCAAACTTTTCGTCTGTTCATTGTCGGCTTCAACCTGAAGCGCTCGTTCAAAGCTGTCAAGAGCCGGCAGTAAATCAGTCACGATATTTTGAGAACGGTATTTTTGGGACGCTTCCATCTCTAAACGGCTGCGTCGTTTATAGTTTTCAAAGTCTGCTTGAACACGCAAAAGTTTGTTTTCTTTTTCCTCAAGCAAACCTTGCAATTCGTTAATTTGGTTTTGAAGAAGTTCGCTTTCATTTGTTTCTTCCTGCTGTTCATCAGCGGCAGCTTGTTCTTCAATGATTTCTTGCTCTTCTGTTTCGTTTTGTTCAACGGTTTGTTTTTCTTCTGACATTGTGTTCACCTCCCTCAAAGTGTAAGGAGAAGGACAGGTGCTGCCCTTCGATAAAATTTGCCAAAATTCCCTTATTCATCATACAGACTTGTTAATGCTTTTGACAAGTCCGAAGTCACATGCTGAAGCAGGCTGACAACCCTGGAATAATTCATGCGGGTCGGGCCGATGATCGCAATTGAGCCGATCTGCTTCTGGTCTACGGAATAAGAAGCCGTAATCAGACTGCAATTTTCCATCTCTTCATAGTCGTTTTCTTTTCCGATTTTAATCGAAATTCCCGTGTGCGGGGATTGAACCAGCTTTAAAACATCCTGTTCTTTCTCAATTAATGAAAGCAGCGACCGAACTCGGGTGATATCATGGAACTCAGGCTGGTTCAGCATATTGATTTTCCCGCCAAAAAACAACTTTTCAACGTGATTTGTGGAATGAAAGGTTGAACGAAGCGCGTCGAGTATATTGTCATAGTTTTTAATGTGCTGTCTTAGGTACATGACAACTTCTTTAAATATGCGCTCATTCAGTTCATCCATTGGAACGCCGCTTAAACGGTCGTTCAGTATATTTACCAGTTTTTCAATATCAGACAGATCCATTTTGGTCGGAAAGTTAATCGTTTTGTTTTCCACATGCCCCGTATTGGTAACGAGAATCGCTACCGCCATATCAGGCTGAATCGGAATGATTTGAATCTGTTTAAGGTAATTCTCACTCAGCTTCGGCCCGAGTACGATGGATGTGTAATTCGTCAGATCGGACAAAATTTGCGCTGATTTTTGAACTGTCTTCTCCAGCTCGAAAATTTTCTCTTTGAAGATCGAGTGGATTTGGTCCAGGTCGCTTTTCGTCAGTTTGACGGGTGACAGCAAATGGTCAACATAGTACCGATACCCTTTTTCTGACGGAACACGTCCTGAGGATGAATGGGTTTTTTCAATAAAGCCCAATTCCTCCAAGTCAGCCATCTCGTTTCTTATTGTTGCAGAGCTAAATGTGATTTCATCTTTTTTCGAAAGAGTTCTTGATCCCACCGGCTGTGCCGATTTAATAAAATCGTTGATTATAACCTGAAGGATCAGCAGCTGACGATTTGTTAACATCATCATCACCTCTGTTAGCACTCTCAATAAGCGAGTGCTAATTCTATAACAAAAGTATCAAACCACAAGAAAAATGTCAATTATAACTCACCCAAAAAAGCGCCAAAAACTTCATTGCCTAATAATTTCCCTTGATGAGTCAAATAAACGGCAGACTCCGAATTGTGAATCAGCCCTTTTTCAGCGAGGTCTTTTAACACGCTTGGGAAAAGTCCATCCAGGGAACGGCCGTATTTTTCTGCGAATCGTTTTTTGCTGACACCGGCTGTTTTTCTCAAACCTAAAAACATTTCTTCCTCAATCTGTTCTTCTGTTGTCACTTCATGTGTATCTCTGTACGGAAAACCCTTTTCAGCTATCAGGTCAATGTAATGCTTAACAGGTCCGACGTTCACTGTTCGTGTGCCGCCGATATATCCGTGAGCGCCAGCTCCGAAACCGAAATATTGTTCGTTGCTCCAATACGTTAGATTGTGCTTAGATTCCATGCCTGCCTTAGCAAAGTTGCTGATTTCATATTGATGGATGCCGTGAGCTTCCATCTGGCTCATCACCATTTCATACATTTCAGCTTCCTGCTCCTGCGGCGGAAGATGAAGCCGCCCTTTTTGCATCAAATTATAAAATACCGTTTTCGGTTCTACAATAAGGGAGTAAACGGAATAATGCTCGGCATCCAATGATAAAGCAGTGTTTATAGAATGTTCCAGATGCTTGAGGGTTTGCCCCGGAAGCCCGAACATGAGATCAAGACTGATATTCTCAAAACCGATTTCCCGCGCTCTTTCAAAAGAGGTGAATACATCTTTTTGCTTGTGCACTCGGCCGATTTTTTCTAACAGATCGTCTTCGAACGTTTGCACACCAAAGCTGAGGCGATTTACGCCTGCTTCTTTTAATATTTTTAATTTCTCTGCGGACAAGTCGTCCGGATTCGCTTCAACCGCAAATTCCGATAAGTCGCTTGAGGGCTTCAGTACGCGGTTGATCATGTCCATCAGCTTTTTGAGCTGTTCCTCAGACAGGGAGGTCGGCGTGCCTCCTCCGATAAAGATTGTTTTGAGATCAGGCTGCCCAGTTTTTGCTATTGTATTTATCATTTCCTGTTCGAGTGCGTTTAAATACTCGTCGACTGGCTGACTTTGAATAAAATATTTATTGAAATCGCAGTAGTGGCAAATATGCTCACAAAATGGGATATGGATATAAGCTGATTTCAACGGATTCACCTTCTTTACAGAAAGAAGCCGCAGTACAAGACTGCGGCGGCTTCTATTGTTTTTTCGGACTGTCGTCCATTTTCAGAACTGCCATAAATGCTTCTTGCGGCACTTCAACTGAGCCGACCTGCTTCATACGGCGTTTTCCTTCTTTTTGTTTTTCAAGAAGTTTCCGTTTACGCGAGATGTCCCCTCCGTAACATTTAGCCAATACGTTTTTACGCATTGCTTTTATGGTGGAGCGGGCCACGATTTTCTGGCCGATTGCGGCTTGTACCGGAACTTCAAACTGCTGGCGCGGAATGAGTTCTTTCAGTTTTTCAACGATCACTTTTCCGCGTTCATATGCGTAATCACGATGCACGATAAAGGAAAGGGCATCGATTTTTTCACCATTCAGCATAATGTCCATTTTCACAAGCTTGGACGGTTTGTAGCCGATCAGTTCATAATCAAAGGACGCATAGCCTTTAGTGCTTGATTTCAGCTGATCAAAAAACTCATATACGATTTCCGCTAGTGGCATATCATAAATGATGCTGACACGGTTTGCGTCTAAATACTGCATGTCAATGAAATTGCCGCGTTTTCCTTGGCAAAGCTCCATTACAGCGCCGACATAGTCATTCGGCACCATCATCGTCGCTTTTACGTATGGCTCCTCAACCCTTTCGATCTTTTGAGGATCCGGCATGTTGGACGGGTTGTCGACAACGACCTTTTCGCCGTCTGTCATATACACGTCATAGATAACGCTTGGCGCTGTCGTAATCAGGTCGATGTTGAACTCACGCTCAATTCGCTCCTGAATGATCTCCATGTGAAGCATGCCTAAAAATCCGCAGCGGAACCCGAATCCAAGCGCTTGCGAAGTTTCCGCTTCATATTGAAGGGAGGAATCATTCAGCTCAAGCTTTTCAAGAGCTTCCCTTAAATCATTATACTTCGCTGTATCAATCGGATACAAACCACAGTACACCATCGGGTTTAGCTTGCGGTATCCCGGCAGCGCTTCTTCTGCAGGATTGGCAGCGCTCGTTATTGTATCACCGACACGTGTGTCACCGACATTTTTGATTGAGGCAGTCAGGAAGCCTACATCACCGACCGTCAGTTCATTTGTCGGAGTTGCTTTCGGCGTGAACACGCCCACCTCTGTTACTTCGAATTCTTTGCCGGTTGCCATCATTTTGATTTTTTGTCCCGGCTTTACCGTTCCTTCAACGACTCTGATATAAGCCACGACACCGCGGTAGGCGTCATAAAGCGAGTCGAAGATCAGCGCTTTGAGCGGCGCCTCCGGATCTCCGGTCGGAGCTGGCACCTTTTCTACGATTTGTTCTAAAATCTCCTCAATCCCGATACCGGCTTTTGCTGAAGCAAGCACGGCTTCTGATGCGTCAAGGCCGATAACGTCTTCTACCTCTTGGCGCACACGTTCGGGCTCGGCGCTCGGAAGGTCGATTTTATTGATGACCGGAAGGATTTCAAGATCGTTGTCAAGCGCTAAGTAGACATTGGCGAGCGTCTGCGCTTCAATCCCCTGGGCTGCATCCACGACAAGAATCGCTCCCTCGCAGGCAGCAAGGCTTCGGGATACTTCATACGTGAAGTCGACGTGTCCCGGCGTATCGATTAGATGAAAGATATATTCTTCTCCGTCTTTTGCTTTATATTTAAGCTGAACAGAGTTTAATTTAATGGTTATGCCCCGCTCACGTTCAAGATCCATAGAATCGAGCAATTGTTCTTTCATTTCTCGTTGAGTGATTGCCGACGTTTTTTCTAAAATACGATCCGCTAAGGTCGATTTTCCGTGGTCAATATGGGCAATGATAGAGAAATTCCGTATTCTCGATTGCCTCTCTAAACGCTTTTCTTTATCTGTCACAATCTATCACTCCTACTATTAAACGCAAAATACACTAGCTTAGATTATATCAATAGGATTGTAAAGATTCAATGTAAAACAAGAAAGAGAAAAGTTCCCTATCATATCTGGGCTGCTTTTCTCTTTCACGTACTTATTGATTCATATCCCGTATCCATTCATACATTGACTGGGCAGTATTGGTTACGGTGTCCGAAAGCGCTTTTCCGGCTTTTGAAAACATATTGAATGTCTCCACCTTTTCCAGCTCTTTTTGTTTTTCTTCTAAATCTTTTGCCGTGACTGTTTCTCCTAGGATTGAGGCTTCTTTTTCATTATCTTTTCCGTCGGTGAGCGTAAACGCCCCCTTCAGTGAAGGGTCATGATAGCCTTTCATACTCAGCATCCCGTTGTTTGCCTGCTGCATGCCGAACAGAACGCCTAAAAACATGATCGTGACAAGCAGTAAGCATTTTCCAAAGTATGCAATCAAATCAACCACCTATTTCTTATTGTTTTTTCGTCTCCCCGCTCGCTGCGTTGACCTTTTCAGCATCCCAGTACATTTCGCTGAATACGTCCGCGGCCGCGTTAGCCGCACGCTGCAGCTCTTCGAGATTATTATCTACTCCGCCAAACTCGAGCAAAAGCGCTCTATCGGTTAAATCCTGATTGTAAACACCATTATCGCCTGGCGAGCCTTTGGAAAAGACACCTGTGCTAAGTCCGGGGTATTTTTTCTCCATCAGTTTATGAAGCTCACTCGCAATTTTATAGTTTTCTTCGAAGTTTTTGCTTTTTTTCCCGACGACAAAGGCTACCCTGGCATAGCTTTTCCCTTTAATCGTTGCGGTTGTGTCTTTTTTGCGCCGTGAGTCTCTGTGGATGTCAATGATATATTGCAGATTTTTGTTTGAAGCAAGGGCGTCTTGCACGACCGGCCTTGATTCATCATAGGACCTGGCATAGTTTAAGCCTTTTTTATTCAATTTTGACTGTATATCGGTTTTATTCACTGTGGCTCCGATTCCCTGGGATTCAAGCGCTTGTCCGAACATATCTCCTACAAGCGTGACGTTGGCTTTAGAATGGCGCGCCATGTCAGGATCGGTCTCGCCTTTTAATAGAGGGAGATATGATTCCGTATTGTGCGTGTGATAGATAAACACGACCTTTTTATCACCTGTTGTTTGTTTGGGCGGATCTTTTTGCGCATTATCTGATTGCGTTTGCTGTTTTTCAATCTCTGCCAAATTCGCTTCCCTTTCTTCCTCCATCACCTTAGACGGCGGCGGCGATTCCGCAGGCATATTCGTATAATCGGTTCCTTGTCCAGCTAACAAAATCTCGGTATCAAATTGTGCAAACCCTGGCAGCTCCCGACCGAGAAAGCTCCGCGGATCTTCGAGGTTAATGCTCGTCGCCAGCTTTAAAGAAAGACGAGAAAGATGAAATGAGCTGTCGGTTTGAGAGAGGTCAGAAGCGAAATAATGGTTTTCCATCCGCAGCAAATGTGCAAATACGTCACCCGGCAATTCTTCAGCAATCCCATAAAAAGAGTCAGACGACGGCCTAAGTTCCGGCCGGAGAGACGTCAGCACACCGGATAGAACAAAAATCACGATAAGGCTTACGATAAATAGAAAGATGGCTTTTATCGCTTTCCCTCCATTTACCGCAACAACAATCTGTCTGTTTCTGCGTTTATTTCTCATTGAATCCCTCCAGCGCTTGTCTAGTAATTACTCTATGAACAAGCTAGAGGAAGTAGAACTGTTTAGTGATTGTAGGAGCCTTTGTTTTCTTGTGACACTTTTTCATGAAGCGCTGTGTTTAGTCCGTTCGCTAAAACATTTGCCATATCGTCGATAAATGAATCGACTTCCTTCGGCGTAACCATTAAGTTGTGTCCTAAAGGCGAAAGCACCTCGTGAATGAGCTGCCGTTTTTCATCTTCTTGAAGGGTTCCGACAATCCCTAGGAACGATTGGCGCTGCTTTTGATCGGGAAGATCTTCTTCAGTGAGCACTTTCTTTTTCCCAAACGTCATGCCTGCCGGAACAAGCGATCTTGATGGCCTGTTATCCTTCATTTCTCTGCCAAAATGTTTTAATATGTAGTCCACCGTGTCGCTGGCAATTGTCACGGCATCAACTACTGTCGGAACACCGATAGCAATCACCGGAACACCAAGCGTGTCTTTGCTTAAATCTTTTCGTTTATTCCCCACTCCAGATCCCGGGTGAATGCCTGTATCCGATATTTGAATGGTTGTGTTGACCCTTTCCACCGCCCGCGCCGCCAACGCATCAATGGCGATGACAAAATCAGGCTTCGATTGCTCAATCACACCTTTAATAATGTCACTTGTTTCGATTCCTGTTATCCCCATTACACCCGGTGCAAATGCACTGACAGGCCTGTAACCCTCCTGTACGTTTTCCGGCTGAAGCTTAAACAAGTGCCTTGTTACCAACAGATTTTCTACTGCCATCGGTCCAAGCGCATCAGGTGTCACGTTCCAGTTGCCGAGCCCAACGATCAAACAGCTCGCATCTTTTGAGATATTAAGGTTTTCAAGAAAAGCTGAGAATTCCTCCGCAAAGACAGCAGAGACCTTCTCCTGCATTTCCGAATCATTCTCCCTGATTCCCTGTGCTTCAAGCGTTAAATAGCGCCCTTCTTTTTTTCCCGAAAGCTCCGCGCCTTCCTTTGTAACATCAACTGTGCGGATTTTAATGCCGCCGTGATCACGCTCTTTTTCAATAAAGCCTTTAATTTCTTTTGTCGGCACAGCCTGCTGATTGGCCATTGCTTCCTTCGTTTCCACTGCCAAATCGGTCCGTATCAAATACTGATTCACATCCAGCTCACTCTTTTTCATACAGGGGCCTCCTTCACATTAAGTACCTATATTGTTGCCATTTGCTGAATGAATCATGCTAAAAAGAGAACCTTCAATGAAAAATACTTTACATTTATATTGCAATCTAAAGGTGTGTTTGATAGAATACAATTTGTTCTATTGTGAAGAAGATTTAACCTTAAGACACTGTGCTACAGGTTGTATCTTAGGAGGTGAAACACATGCCAAACATTAAATCAGCGATTAAACGTACAAAAACAAACAACGAACGCCGCGTTCATAACGCGACAATCAAATCTGCTATGCGTACTGCAATCAAACAAGTTGAAGCTTCTGTTGCCAACAACGAAGCTGACAAAGCGAAAACTGCTCTTACTGAAGCAGCTAAACGTATTGATAAAGCAGTGAAAACAGGTCTTGTACACAAAAATACCGCAGCTCGATACAAATCAAGACTAGCGAAAAAAGTGAACGGACTTTCTGCATAATATAAAAACGATCCTCAATAATGGGGATCGTTTTTTTCATTTCTTTTTAACAGCTGTAAAAGGAACAGTTCGAGCAGGAGCTGCTTGTCCTTTTTCCCGGTTTTCATCTCATAGTCCATGACGGCAAGCTGTTCAATAATTAAACGGAGCTCCTCCTCTGAAAAAAGCCTTGCTTGATCCATCGCCAGCTTTACCCGAAATGGGTGAACTTTTAGATTAGAAGCGATTTGTTTTTGTCCGTATCCCTGTTCCGCGAAGTACTTCGTCTGCAGAATCAGCCGGAACTGATTCGAAATAAGCGCCATAATTTTGATCGGTTCTTCATTTTGTTTTAGCAAATCATAAAAAATTTGCAGACTCTCTGTTCGTTTTCGGTTGACGATTTTATTGATCAGCTCAAAAATATTTTGTTCAAGGCTTCTAGCAACAAGCATTTTTACATCATCCAGCGTAATTTCTTCACGATCTCCAATAAACGTGCAGAGCTTTTGAATCTCCTGAAAAATCGATGACAGATGACCGTTCACAAGCAGAACCAAATGCTCCGCCGCTTCCGTGCCGATTGTTTTCTGCTCTGTTTTTGCAAGGTTGACAGTAAAGTCTGTCGTTTCCTTTGCATTTAATTCCTTCGCCTCCATCATAAACGCGTGCTTCTTTAACGCTTTCGTCAGCTTTTTTCGCTCATCAAGCTTTTCATACGGAGCAAGCAGGACAAAGACTGTGTAAGGCGCAGGTGATTGTATATATGATTCAAGCGCACTGACGTTGTGCTCAATTTTTTCTTTTTTCTTTTCACCTGTTAAAAAATATGGATTTTTCACAATGACAAGACGCCGCTCTCCCATAAACGGAAACGTTTCAGCATCTGCAATCGCTTGATCCAGCGGGTCCTCTTCCAGATCAAAAACGGATAGATTGAAATCCTTTGTCTCCTGATCAACGACCGTCTGTCTGATCCTGCTGACGGTTTCTTGCAGCAGATATGTCTCTTTTCCGTATAAGCAATAAACCGGATGGACATCTCCTTTTTTTAGGCTTTTCCACACATCAAATACCATTGTTGTACGACTTCCTCTCTTTCATCATCCCCCTCTATCCTAAATTGAGTTTGCAAAATAGTAAAGAGGAAGCCTGACTGCTGCTTCCCCATTTATATTAAACGCCTGTTCGCAAGCCCCCGGGACAGCTTGTAAAAAGGCGAT
This sequence comes from Bacillus sp. LM 4-2, assembly GCF_000978495.1. NCBI lineage: Bacteria > Bacillati > Bacillota > Bacilli > Caryophanales > Bacillaceae > Bacillus > Bacillus sp. LM 4-2. The sequence continues at coordinate 2,481,579 of NZ_CP011101.1, forward strand.
AATCACCAGAACAGAAAACGTTACCTTAGCTTCTAGATTTTTCAAAACAATTCCATTATACTTAAGTCAGTCAGGAGGGATAAAGTTGAATGATTTTGAAAAAAACGTTCAAAGCAAACGAAATGATGCTGTAGATTCAGCTGTTGGTTTTGTTGTGTCCTTCGGATTTTTCGCCTTCTTGTTTGTCATGGCAACGGTTATTCACCTAGTTGGTTCATAACAGCGACTGCCCGGGCTGCTGATTTCTCGGCAGTCTTTTTTAGTTCGTCTCTGTTATATCTGATGTATCATATGGAGGATAGACAGAAAAGGTTCCAACTCTGTTTTTGTATCTATATTGGATCGTTCCGTTTTGATCTGTTCGCAGCACGCGGATAGAATGTCTCTGTAATAGTTGCAGAACTTTTTGATGAGGATGATGGTACCGATTGTTTTTCCCGGCTGAGATAATGGCCGTTTTCGGCTGAAGCTGTTGGATGAATTCTTCACCGGTAGAGCCTTTGCTCCCATGGTGCCCCACCTTTAAGACATCTGCTTTAATATTTGGAAACACGTCCATCACCTCCTGTTCCCCTTCTTTCTCCAGATCACCCGTCAAAATCCAGCTCAGAACGCCCGTCTCCATCCACAGAACGAGAGAGGAATTATTTTTGCTTGCCGGATCAGGTGTTTCAGGTGACAGTACATGGAACTGCAAATCCTTTATTTGCAATACATCGCCTCGCTTCACCTCTTCAATTGTCACTCCCTCTTTTCTGGCTGTCTGCAGCACTTTCTCATCTTTAGGTTCAGAAACGAACCCTTTCGGAATCACGAGGCGCTTTACTTTATGATGCTTCAGCAGAGTCTCCGCCTCTCCGATATGATCTTGGTCAGCGTGCGTCAGAATTAAAGCGTCAAGCTGTTTGATTCCCTTAGCAGTTAAAAACGGAATCAGCACCTTTTCCCCCAGTGAAAACGAATGCTGTTTTTCGCGCCAAGGCTCTGACGAGTAAGACAAAGTGCCGCCGGTATCAATTAAGACACGACCCCGCTGATGCGGAGCACCTACAAACATGCTGTCACCCTGTCCAATATCTATCATATCCACTTCTCCTTCGGAACTAAGACACGGATATATAAAGAGCAGAAACAGCACCGTGCAGCAAATGCCTCCGGTTACCATCAACTGCGACAAGGAGCGTTTTTCAATCGCCATAAGCAATAGGATGATCGCAACCGTGAATAAAAAAAGCAAAACAGGTGCAGGATGTGCGATCATAATCGTGAACACTTCAACATCTGCAATGTTTGTGATTAGCCTATTGGTCCAGCTTATCAATAAATCAAACCAGCTGAAAAACAATCTCCCAAACGAAACGGAAAGACTTAATAGAAGAACACCTGCTACAGCTCCCGGCAAAATACAGAAGGTATAAAATGGTACCATCAACATATTCATCGGTACGCTGATGATAGAAAACTGATGAAAATGATATAGGAGAATCGGAAGCGAGCCCAGCTGAGCGATGAGTGATACAATTGTCAGCTGCCCCAAGGAGGTTTTAACCTGATGAAAAATAGAAGAGGATAGAATTAAAGAAAAACTGACGGCGAACGATAGCTGAAAACCGGCTTCAAAGAGATGATAAGGATTGAAGAGCAGAAGGACGATGTATGAAAGACAAATTGCAGTTGCAGAGTGGACACGCCATTTGACAAGGCTTCCAGCTAAGTAAACACCCGACATGAGAGCGGCGCGTAGCACTGAAGGAGCAGCGCCGGTCAACATCACATAGAGCGGCAGAAATAACAGCAACAGAATTGACGCCTTTTCTCTAGTTATACCAAGGCGAATCATGATATAAAACAAACCTGCTGTCAAAATCCCCACGTGGAGTCCTGATATTGCCAAGAGATGGACAACACCAAGCTTTTGATACGCGGTAAGCACTTCATCCTCCACATAAAATCTGTCACCAACTGTAAGTGCCTGTACAATCCCTGCCGAATCAGGAGGCAAAAGGCTGTTTGTGAATGATATGATATGTTTTCTCAAGCTGAGCACCTTGTACTTAAAATTTTCAGGTTCGCTGCAGTTTTGAATAGACGTGACAGAGTAGTTCCAATGAATATGCTGCCGATAAAGATACTCGTTATAATCAAATGCACCCGGCACAGTTGCGTGATTCGGTTCTTCCAATGTACCAGTCAACTCACATGACATTCCTGGTTCTATGTATAACAGCTGTTCTTTTTCACCAGCAGACTGAATGCGATACGCAGCAGCCCATTTTTCCTTATCAGGTGTCTCAACCATCATAGACATACGGTCGCCGTCAATTTTGGGAATAGTGTCAATCACTGCCTTGAATTGATAGGTTCCCTGCCGATAGGAAGAGACATTCTGAGAATCTGTGACTGCATACAGTACAAAAAACAATATAAAAGAGAAGAAACAAACAATAATGAGAAAAGCGTGCCTCGTTTTGATTAAAATGATGAGGAGAAAGAGGATGAAAAGAAAAATAGCGGGGAAATAAGCGGCGGCAGTAATTCCAGCCGTTGCCGAAGCTGCCGCCATAGGCAATAATAAGCGCGAATTACGCATTCATCACACGTAGCTCGTGAAAAGTGTATTCGCCTGTTCATGTATCTTTTTCAATTCTTCCTCCGCTAAACCGGCATCAGCCAATTTCCCTATAAGACCCGCTACAAATGAAAGCTTTTCCCTGTTTTTCAGATCAACGATCATTTCATCGAGTTCAACCTGTTCAACTGTTACACCCGCCTGTTCAAATAATTCCTGCGCATACGGATGTGTTTTGTAATCCTCAGCATAATAAACCGTTTTGATACCCGCTTGAATAATAGATTTGCAGCATTGAATGCACGGATAATGCGTCACATAAATCTCGGCTCCATCAGTCGGCACCCCAAACTTAGAGCATTGAAGAATCGCATTCATTTCAGCGTGAATGGTTCTTACGCAATGATCATCTATCATTAAGCATCCTTCATCTGCACAATGTACGCCGCCCGCGATTGACCCATTGTAGCCTCCTGCTATCATGCGTTTGTCTCTGACTATAGTAGCGCCGACAGATAATCTCGGACATGTGCTGCGCAGCGCCAATAAATGGCTTTGAGCCATAAAGTATTGATTCCATGAAATTCGTTCCACGTTGTTCCCTCCAAATGTTGTGTTGCCTGACCTTTAGTTTACCTATCATAATGCATGACCGTCAAATCACTTTACTGTAATGGAAGACTTTATTTTCTCAAATGACTTTTCACCTATTCCTGAAACCTTAGTGATATCTTCAATTGTTTGGAAACGCCCGTTTTCTTCCCGGTATGCAATAATAGCTTCAGCTTTGGATGGCCCCACCCCTGAGATGCCTTGTAACTCCTCTAAGGTTGCTGTATTGATATTCACCAGCGCTCCCTTCCCTCCATCGCTTTGGACAGACCCTCCGCCACCTTGCTGCACTGCTGTTTCCTCTCCCTTTTTCGGGATGTACACCACTGTCCCGTCCTGCAGAATCTCCGCCAAATTTACTTGCGCTTCGTCTGCTTGTTCACTGGTCCCGCCCGCTTTCTCAATTGCCTGAGATACTCTGTCCCCTGTTCGCATTTCATAAACGCCAGGATGCTGAACAGCACCTTTGATGTCTATCACAATTGTTTCGTTTGACTCGTCGTTGTTTGCTTCCTGCTTTACCACTGTATTTTCTGTCTCTGTTGGTACAGCTTGCTTCACCGGCTCTTTATTTTTCCCTGTGGCCAGAAAGATCATAATCGCTGTGAAAACAGCCGCAGAAGCCGCTAAAATAATTGCTTTCTTATGCTGATTCAACCAATTCATCGTGCATGTTCCCCGCTTTCGTCATATTTTATTTTCATAACACATATGGTTTAGAGGATAATAGCTCAAAGGAGGGGAAACCATTGAAGATAGGCTTTATCGGCACAGGAAATATGGGTACGATCCTTATCGAATCATTTATTGAATCAAAAGCAGCCGATCCCTCAAACATGACAATCACAAACCGCACAATTGAAAAAGCGTTGCACATAAAAAACCGCTACAACAGCATAAACGTTACCGAAAGTCTCGAAAAGCTCGTTTCTGAAAACGAGATGATTTTTATTTGTGTTAAGCCGCTTGATATATATCCTTTACTGGCAAGAGCGTTACCTTATTTAAGAAAAGATCATATTCTCATCTCAATTACAAGCCCCGTTCAAACCGAACAGCTCGAACAATATGTGCCGTGTCAAGTAGCTCGAGTGATCCCAAGTATTACGAACAGAGCGCTGGCAGGTGTTTCTCTCGTCACTTTCGGCACAAGCTGCGGCGAATCTGCAAAAACGAAAATCAATGAGCTGATGCAGCATATCTCTCATCCGCTGCAAATTGAAAGTGACATCACCAGGGTTGCATCAGACATCGTAAGCTGCGGCCCCGCTTTTATGAGCTATCTGATTCAGCGGTTTATAGATGCAGCTGTTTCGGAAACATCAGTGTCTAAACAGGACGCGATTTTGATGTGTAAGGAAATGCTTGTCGGAATGGGAAAACTGTTAGAAACCGAATTGTATACCCTGCCTGCATTACAGGAAAAGGTTTGCGTTAAAGGCGGTGTAACAGGAGAAGGCATTAAAGCGCTGGAAAGCGGTGTGCAGGATATGTTTCACCGGGTATTTCAAAATACTCATATGAAGTACGAGGAGGATATTTCCGCAGTGAAAAAGCAGTTTCATGTGTAGACGAGTATGTCAAACGTTCGTCTGTACTGCAAAAGCATAAAAAAGCATTTTAAAAAACCATCGTTTTAGGAAACGATGGTTTTTGATTTCTGCGCCTTGAAAAAGAGGCGTTCTGATTGTGCTGATGGCTCGGTATCCGTAAAATCAGCTGTCACGCGATGGAGCTGAAAGCCGCAGTTCTTAAGCATTTCTTCGTATTCTTCCACCGGGAACGTTCTTTGCTCGTGTGTCTCATCAAAACGATCATACGCTTCTCCGTTCCACACAAAAAACGACATATCATGAATGACAGAAAGCTCGTCACTTCCGGCAAAGCTCTGCCAAATATAGCTGATATCTTCGTCCTGGTCAGCAAATGTGCTATCCGGAAAGACTTCCGCAATTTTAAAAGATGAATGAACATCAAACAGCAGAATGCCTTCAGGCTTTAATACCCGAAAAACACTTTTAAAGGTTTCGATCACATCATTTTTTGTTTTTAAATAATTTAATGAGTCACAGCATATCACAACAGCGTCAAATTGACCGTCAAAGCCGGTAATCTCTCTCATATCCTGCTGAAGAAATAAAATAGGCTGGCTACTCGATACCTTTTGCTGGGCGAAAGAAAGCATCTCTTCGCTGAGATCGATGCCTGTAACCTCGAAGCCTTTTTCGGCAAGCCGGATGGAGATTTCCCCCGTGCCGCATGCCAGATCGAGAATACGGCCTTTTTCCGGGAGAGATGCTTCAATCCATTTTGTCCATTGATCGTAAGGCGCGTGTGACATTAACTCGTCATACACGCTTGCAAAGCCTTGATAAATCATTGATTCATTCCAAGATCAAGATCTGCGAGTGGAGCGTCTCCCCACAGCTTTTCAAGGTTGTAGTAGCTTCTTTCATCCTTGTGGAAGACATGGACAATTACATCGCCTAGATCAACGAGAACCCATCTTGCTTCATCAAAGCCTTCCATCTTTTTGACTTGAATGCCGTTTTCATCAGCCTGATCCTTGATTTCACGGGCAATCGCCTGTACCTGTTTATCTGAATTTCCGTGGCAGATCAGAAAATAATCAGCAACCAGAGAAATACCTTCCATATCCAGTGCTAAAATATCCTCTGCCCGTTTATCGTCGCAAGCCGCAGCTGCGATCTTTAAAATGGACTTTTGGTTCATTCACAAATTCCTCCTGTTCAGCTGCCAGACACAAGCCAGTTATATGTTAAAAATGTGTCTGGAAAAACCGGTTGATTTTTTTTCATAAGAAAAACCATTGTATTTTTAATGGACTGAATCAGCGCTTGATTCAAATCTGTCTCAGCAAGCTTACGCACCTCATCGACACCGGGAAATGCCCGATTTGGCTCAATGTAATCGGCAACGTAAATGACTTTTTCTAAAAGTGTCATGCCGGGGCGCCCTGAGGTATGATACCTAATGGCGTCAAGAATGTCTTCATCTTGAACCCCTGCCTCTCTTTGGACCAAATAAGCGCCGACCGGAGCGTGCCAGAGCTCCGGATTATGATCCAATAAATGCGCAGGCATTTTTTCTCGCGCAATAATTTGTTTCATTTCTTCTTTCGGGCGGAATTTGGCGTAATCATGAAAGATTGCCGCTGTTTCCGCTTTTTTAGAATCGGCTCCAAAACGCTCCGCAAGTTCGATCGCCGTGTTCATCACGCCAACCGTATGGATATATCGGTGTTCGGTCAATTGCTGCTTCACGCATGCAAGTGCCTCCTCACGATTCATATAAACCATTCTCCTCTACATACTTCTTCACTTTATCAGGGATTAAGTAGTCAGTGGGCTTCTTGCTTTTAAACCGTTCCCTTATCATAGTTGATGATACCTCAAATTCCGGAACGTCTGCAAAGAGAAGCGGATAAGGGGTTTCAACATGAAAACCGGGGCGCTTTACTCCAATAAATTGAATGAGGTTCAGCAGCTCGTCCAGCTTATACCATTTCGGCAAATATTCAATCATATCAGCGCCGATAATAAAGAACAGCTGATCATTTGGATAACGCTGCTTCAGTAAAGAAACGGTATCAAAGGTATATGACGGTCCTTCTCTTTCCATTTCAACAAGCTCTAGCTTAAAGGACGGATTAGATTGAATTGCAAGCTTTAGCATTTCCACGCGATGAAAGCTGTCGGTATAGTCTTCGTTCTGTTTATGCGGCGGAATTTGATTAGGCATAAACCAAATTTCATCAAGCCCCGCCTGGTACAGCACCTCATTCGCCATTAAGAGGTGACCATTATGCGGAGGGTCAAACGTGCCTCCGAAAATTCCGATTTTCTTCATTTCAACCACCTTTAAGGAAGCTCGATTTGTTTATTTTCCTTTGATTCCTTATATAACACAATCGTATTGCCGATTGTCTGCACCAATTGAGAGCGGCTTCCTTTTACAAGAGCTTCCGCTACATCGTTTTTATCCTCTTCGCAATTCTGAAGCACGCTGACTTTAATCAGCTCTCTCGCTTCAAGCGCCTCAGCAATTTGTTTAATCATGTTGTCGTTTACTCCGCCTTTACCTACTTGAAAAATCGGCGTTAAATGATGCGCTTTAGAACGCAAAAAACGTTTTTGTTTACCTGTTAACATTCTTTTCCTCCTAATTTTCCTATTACAATGGATCTCATTTTTTCAATATCAGGCTCTTGTCCAGTCCACAATTGGAAAGACAATGCTGCCTGTTCAACAAACATGCCCACACCGTCGAGTGTTTTCAAGCCTTTTTGGCTTGCTTCCTTTAAAAGGGCCGTCTGTATTGGATTATACACGATATCACATACGACGGCACTGCTCGCGGCACGCTGTAATGAAAGCGGCACATCGTCCACGTTCGGATACATGCCCACAGACGTTGTATGGATGATAACATCATACTGCTCAAGACGTTCTTCTGCTTCTTTTATGCTTAATACTTCTTTATTGTGAAACGAGGGAGTAGCTTCTGTAAGCCGCTTTGCTTTTTCTAACGTCCGGTTGCAAATGTCAAATTTTTTCGGGGTATTTCGGACAATTGTTGTAAAAATGGCTCTCGCCGCTCCGCCAGCGCCGATCATTAAGAATGACAGTTCAGAGATGGGCTTGTCTAATACCTTCATTAATGACTTCACGAAGCCTTCCCCATCGGTATTGTATCCGACAAGCTTATCTCCCTCTCTTCTGACCGTGTTTACGGCACCGAGCACTTTTGCACTCTCATCAATATGATCCAAATAATCCATAATGGAAACCTTGTGCGGAACAGTCACATTGATTCCTTGTACGCCTAGAGCTCTTATTCCTTTTACCGCATCCTCCAGATCATTCTCTTCTACCTTGAAGGCATGATAATGTCCGTCAAGCCCGAGGTCTTTCAATGATGCGTTATGAATATCAGGTGACATAGAATGGCCAATAGGATTTCCGATAACCCCGTACAGCTTTTTCATACTCCTCTCCCCTTTTCTTAAATTAATGAACGCCGAACAAATACATGAACGCCTTTTGGCGCATATGCAGTTACCTTTTTATCGGCATCATGGACAGTAACCCAGCCTAACCCAGAGAAAACGATATCTGTCTTTTTGTCTTTTATCGTAAACGTATGGGCAACCAATTCAGGAAACTCATCCATTTCATCTTTACCCGGAGGTGTGAGCAATTCCCCTGCATGCTTTTCATAAAGCGCGTCTGCATTTTCAAGTTTTGTTCTATGAATCATCAGCTCATTCGGCATATAGCAAATAAAAGGAGATCTTTCCCCAGACACATAATCAAACCTTGCAAGTCCGCCAAAATACAGTGTTTGCTGATCATTAAGCTGGAATGTGCGAGGCTTCAGCTCCTTTTTAGGAGATAATATTTTCAGATCCTTTTTATTGACATAATGCGCCATTTGATGGTTGTTGATAATTCCCGGTGTATCATAAAGCGATGAACCGTCATCCAGCGGGATTTCAATCGCATCAAGGGTTGTGCCAGGAAATTGGGATGTTGTAATAATATCTTCTTCACCTGACACTTCTTTAATAATCCGGTTAATAAAGGTTGACTTTCCTACATTTGTACATCCAACAACATAGACGTCTTTTCCGTTGCGGTAATGCTCAATCGCGTCAATTACTTCTCTTATTCCCTGGCCGCGTCCCGCACTGACCAAAAATACGTCAACCGGTTTTAAGCCAAGCTCTTTCGCTTCACGCTTCATCCATTGGATCAGACGCTCTCTTTTCAGTGACTTAGGCAAAATATCCGCTTTATTGCCAACTAATAAGATAGGGTTTCCCCCCACCAAGCGCTGCAGCCCATTAATCCAGCTGCCGTTAAAATCAAAAATATCAACAATTTTTACGACAAGAGAGTCCGTTTCTCCAATACCGTGAAGAATGTTCAAAAAATCATCATCAGTTAAGGAGACATCTTGTATTTCATTATAGTTTTTCAGTCTGAAGCAACGCTGGCAAATCACATTTTCTTTCGTAAGCGATGCAGGCGGCGCGTACCCCAAACCTGTTTTGTCCTCGGTTTGGATCGTAACTCCGCACCCGATACAAACAACCTTTTCCATTTCTTACTCCTCCCACTGAATGTGCCCTTTTCGTTTGAGAGCACTCAGTATTCTGCGTTCGACCTGGCGGTTAAAGCGCGTAATGAATCCGTCAGAGGAAGCGACTGGCACGACCAAAATCGTATGGTAGCCGTTTCGGTTTCCCCCGAGTACATCGGTCAGCAGCTGGTCTCCAATGACAACGCAGTCCTCTTTTTTTAGCTCCATATTGCGCACCGCTCTATTAAAGGCTTTACCCATCGGTTTTCTTGCTTTATAGATGAATGGGATTCCAAGCGGTTCTGAGAAAAGTTTCACTCTTCTTTCGTTATTATTAGAGACAATTGTCACTTTAATGCCGTGTTCCTTCATTTCTTCAAACCACTCGATCAATCGCGGCGTCGCGTTCGGCCTGTCCCATTCAACAAGCGTATTATCCAGGTCAGTAATAATCCCTTTTACATTTCGTTCCTTTAATTTCTCAGGTGTAATATGAAAAATATTTTTTACAAACTCGTCAGGTAAAAAAAACTTTTTTAACAAAACCCGCACCCTTCCCTTTTTCTTTCTTTCAAAATGATTGTCGAAAAAAATCGAACTTGCGCCTAAAGAAAAACTGAGCAAAAAAATTTCGACAAAAATTGGGTTTCTTCACCAGGTGTGGATAAATTTACACACACTATCCACTCTTATTACATCACTCTTTAGACAAATTATAAACACGATACTCACAAGTTATCCACTTTTTGGTGTGGATAACAGAACGATTGTTCTTATATGCATTTCATGGTAGATTAAAGATAACTTCAACCTCAGATGAACGCAACTTATCATTGTATGCGTTAAAATCATGAATGATTCCAACTTTTAAGGAGGTGCCTCTCCCATTAATTGGGTTCCTAGCATGAGAAAACTGTCTGATGAATTACTAATAGAATCTTATTTCAAAGCCACCGAAATGAATTTAAACCGTGACTTTATCGAGTTAATTGAAAACGAAATAAAAAGAAGATCGCTCGGACATATTATTTCCGTATCTTCTTAATAGGAATTTGTCTATTTTTTCCGGGCGTATTTCCTTTTTTTACTCAGATGACTGATATTATATCACTTTGGCTGCGCGCTTTACTACTATTTTCAGCAAAAAACACCCCTAAAAAGAGGTGTTTTAAAGGGCCGGTTATTATGCTAACCAGTATATGCCGCCCACAACCAGGAGAACAACAACTAAAACAACAATAAAAGCGTATCCATATGCTCTGCCTGCGCCATACATGTGAAGCGCCTCCTTAATAAGGTTTTATAACAGCCTATGTAGGAGAAATAAATCGGACTAGGCGGTTGTCCGGCTCAACGCTGCAGGATCTGCCCATCTTGTATTCCTTCATATACGATCCTTGCCCCTTTAGGTGTCATATGATTTCCAGAAGGATCTATAAGACCAGATTGGATAAGCGCTTCATCAGTTGCTTTTCCGCCGTCTGCTTCTATAAAATGCTTCCAGTTATCTACAAGAGGGACATCCAGGCGCTTCGACACATCTCTTGTAATATCGTTATATGAGTTGTGCCATTTCCTTGCTCCGCCTTTTGGTTCAAAAGCAGCTGCTTGATATCTGGAATAGTAAAACAAATGATGCTTCCCATTACCTTCTATAATTGGGATACACGTCATTAAGATTGGCTTGATCCCGTGTTTTCTGCTTTCTTCAATAAAATAAACCAGATTTTCTCTAAAACGCTGCTTCGACACTCTCGGTTTCCCCTCAGTCAGTATGGCAGCGTCATTGGTGCCGAACATAATAAACAAATACTTCGGTTTTTGATCCAGCACATCTGTCTGAAATCGGAGACGGGCATCCTCTGTCGTCTGTCCGCCGATTCCGGCATTGAGTATATCAAGGTTACCGCGCTCAGCTGTTTTTAATATATTGACCCACTGCTGTGCTTTTGGATAATCGCGATAATCCCAATTAGAGCCACGCGTATTGCTGTCACCAAATGCTACAACGTCTTCGTATCCCCTTCCCTCGCATCCTGCTGTAACGAACAGCAGAAGGAAAAGGATGATAAAATGTTTCATCTTTACACCCCCAAAAGCCTCACCTTAATGTTATACCTCTGTTTCTCTTCGTTCAATGAAGAGTTTTTCGCTATCACTGTTTTTTCCTATAGTTAACGTGTCCCCCTCAGTGAATATCATTCTGCTTTCATTGCGGCGCAGCTGATGATTTTTTAAAATTCCCTTCTTTCCAATCTGAAAAACACACAAACCAAAGAAAAGAAAATAACCTGAATCCGCACCGGAAACAGGTTATCCGTTAAATCCTGCATTTACTTTAACTTCGATTTAAGCTTGGCCTTTGTTTTTGGCCCATAAATCCCGTCTGCAGTTAATCCGTTCATGAGCTGAAAACGCTTGACGGCATTCGCTGTTTTCGGTCCGTAAACTCCATCTATGCCATTGTTTTTGGCTCCCTTATCAGGGTAAAAGTGAAGTGCAGCTAAAGCCTTTTGCAGCTGGAGAATGTTTGTGCCCTTTCGATAAGGCGAAGTGAGCTTTATAACCCCAGACGGCAGAGGATATGATGGTGAAGATTCTTTTGGAGGTGTATCCGAGGAAGAAATTCCGTTTATAAAAGAGTTCCAGTGGTCCAAGAGTTTCCGCGGACATTCTTTCCCGGACCATTTTTTGTGGGGAACAACACGATGTAACGGAATATTGTTTTCCTTCATCAGCTTTCTGATCAGCCACTGGGCATTTGATGTTGCTTTTTCAAAATCGCCGTCAGCATTTTCGCAGATTTCAATCCCGATCGATTTGCGGTTTCCTGTCCCGTTTGTATCGTCTCCCGCATGCCAGCCGTTTTCATCTATCGGGAGACGCTGATAAATGACTGAATCGTCAACTGTAAAATGCCAGCTTTCGGATGTGCTCGGGTTTTTCACAAAATTGGCGTGCATTTTCGCATCAGCGCCTTTTGCTGTATTCGCTGTATTATGCACCGTAATATAAGCAGGCGTCATCGAATAGCCAGGACGATTATCATTTGATAGCGGTATAAAATCCTTTTTTATGGTTACCATTTCTATCCCTCCCTATTAATAAGAATGCAGAAAACAGAGAGATGGACAGCCTTTTTTATGAGGTAAAAAAGAATTGTGTTCTCAACCTGGTTTTCAGTTGAACCGCTGAAATGGCACCAGTTATACTAATTTAGATGACGGAGGTTTTAGCTCCTGACATCACCTAAGTTGGGAGTGACCATAGACATGTTAAAAAAAGTAATAGGTATACTTGTGATTATTGCTATCATTTCAGTTGGTTTTTTTCAGAAAGAAGCTTGGCTTGATGCAATCAAAGCAGGAGGGATGTTTTCCGTTTTATTTAGTATGCTGCTGATTGCTGCCGATGTTTTTTTCCCAATAGTGCCGTTTGCTTTGGTTGCTGCTTTAAATGGCGCAGTGTTCGGGACTGCAAATGGAATTTGGATTACACTGACCGGCTCAATGCTTGGTACAATATTGCTGTTTTTTCTCGCCAGGTACAGTTTTAGAGATTGGGCCAGAAAAAAAGTTCAGGCCTATCCTGCCATACAAAGCTACGAGGCTTCCTTCAACAAAAACGCTTTTACCGCTGTTTTATTAGGAAGGCTGATACCTGTCATACCTTCACTTGTAATGAACGTGATCTGCGGGCTGAGCCAGGTTCGCTGGCATGTTTTTTTCTTTGCGTCTTTAATAGGGAAAATCCCCAATATTGTTGTTGTCACTATTGCAGGTGCCAATTTCACCAGCAATAAATTATTGTCTATCAGCATTTACGGTGCATATATTCTGATCATCATGCTGGTCATTTATAAAAAGTTCCCTCATCTTCTGAAGGTGCCAAAAAAATAAGGAGGCTTGTTGGCCCCCTTACTTTTTTTCTGTCGCATGGCCTCCAAATTCATTTCGAAGCGCAGCGACCACCTTTCCTGTAAACGTATCGTCTGTTAAAGAACGGTATCTCATCATTAGTGACATGGCGATGACCGGCGTTGCCGTCTGCAGATCAAGCGCGGTTTCCACCGTCCATTTTCCTTCACCTGAGGAATGCATAATGCCCTTGATCTGATCCAGTTTCGCATCCTTAGCGAAAGCTCGCTCAGTCAGTCCCATAAGCCAAGAACGAATGACAGAACCATGATTCCACACTCTGGCAACCTTCTCGTAGTCAAAATCAAATTGGCTGTTTTCAAGCACTTCGAATCCTTCACCAATCGCGGCCATCATTCCATACTCAATTCCATTATGGATCATTTTTAAAAAATGTCCGCTTCCCGCTTCACCAGTGTATAGATAACCATTTTCGACGGCAGTATCACGAAAAAGCGGTTCCACAATCTCCCATGCTTCATGATCGCCCCCCACCATAAAACAGGCTCCATGCCGTGCGCCTTCCATTCCGCCCGACGTTCCGGCATCGAGATAATGGATACCCGCTTCTTTCATTTGATTGTAGCGGCGAATTGATTCTTTATAATGAGAGTTTCCAGCTTCGATAATCATATCGCCTTTACTTAATAAAGGTGATACATCACGCAAAACAGCATCGACAATGCCATGCGGTACCATAACCCATAGGATACGCGGCGGGTCTAATAAAGAAATGAACTCTTTAAGATTCGTTGTCCCCTCAGCCCCGTATGCTTTCAGTTCATCAACAGCCGCTTGATTTACATCATATCCAACCGCTTGATGATTGCGGTCAATGAATTGCTTTCCTAAGTTTATGCCCATTTTCCCTAAGCCGATTAATCCGATTTTCATATCTGTTCCTCCTGATTGTCTAAAAAGCCTTTACTCTTTATGTTCCCTTTGGATTGTATTGTGATACGCAGAAAACAAATGGGGCTTACATCGTCTGCGCATGTAAATTTTATTTTTCATGACTGACTGTGCCTGCCAGTTCTATTACTGAATCTCTTTATATCCATAATTATCACTTTATCCTTGATTTACCATCAGTTTAAGTTAAAATATGGGAAGGTATTCGATTTTTTTAGTAAAAAGAAGGTGACATGTTGCAGAATCAATCTCATACTCTTATCGGAGTTACGAAAACCGCTGTATTCTTTTTATACGCTGCACTTGCAATCATCGGTTTTGCAATCGGGTATTTTATTCCGCAGATTGCGAAATGGGCATTATCCCTCCCCTGGATCCCTCTTGAAGGACCACTTCGGCTCATTACCTCTTTTCAGGGATCTACAGCTTCATTTATCACTGCTCTTCTCGGTATGTGTGCGGGGATTTGGTTCGCTCATTCTGTTATTGCAATGCTGCTGTCTGTCAAAATTACAGATCACACAGTGGAATTCATCAAAGGAAAAAAAGTGCAAACAATTCATTCCGATGACATCGCTCTTGTATTTATGGATCACAAACGGCTTGTCCTCCTGGGAACAGCCGGATATGAATTGGTACGGGAAGAAATTGATGAAAAACCAGTAAACGTTGAGAAGGCCTTTAGACAGCATCATTACGAATGGGCAACAGATGGTGATCCGTTTAAAGATCAATTTCGCCGATGGATTCCTGATGCACCAGACCTATCGCAAGGCGCCCATGCCTTATTAAAAGCTCGTCACAAAGCGCTGCAGGACGAAGAAAAAGACGATATTGAAGAATTCCGTCTCGAACTGGCACAGCTGGGCATCGTTGTACGGGACGAAGGCACACGCCAATATTGGCGAAAAGCAGAAACCTATCCCCCGAAAATTCAGCACGGCGAAGGATTGTAACAACAGAGGCTCAAGAAAGAGCCTCTTCTTTACTACTGCACAATAAACAGCACTCTGGTACCGTCAGGATAGCTGCTCATTTGATTCCCTACCCACGAGCCGGCGCCGCGATTATCAGAAGGCGTCACATATCGGACATCAGCCCCTGCGCCGCCTTCCTCGCAGACCGCCATCGGCCACTCATCCCGGTCATAGCCCGGCTTGGTCGGGATTCCCTTTAAAGATTCCTCCCGCCTTTTGTCTGCTCCATCTCTGTCAATGGTACAAATATCTGGATGTCCCTCTGCAATCGCATCCCTAATATGACTGCCGGTTTCCGGATAACGAGACAGCGGAAAATATAACACTTTGTCATACGAAGATGCGCCTTGGATCTGTTGCGGAACCATTAAACAAAGAAGAACTGCTGCAGCAAGAAACAGGCCTGCCATCCATTTTTTCATTCCCATCCCCCCATACCTTTGTTCATTTCAATGTATGGGCGCTTGATGAAGAATATTTTTAACATTTGAAGTTAGTATGCTGCTTACCAAAGCCGGACTCCCCCGCGAGAAATTTCCCGGTACAGACACAGACAGCCTCCCGGTCACATACATTTACATATAGGCTTTTGCCTACATACTTTTGTGGAGGTGACGATGGTGACAGGTGTTTTCGCAGCGCTCGGCTTTGTTGTTAAAGAGCTTGTCTTTTTAGTATCTTACGTGAAAAACAATGCCTTTCCACAACCGCTCTCAAGCAGCGAAGAAAAAAAATACTTAGAGCTCATGGCTAAAGGGGATGAACATGCCAGAAACATGCTGATTGAGCATAATCTTCGCTTGGTCGCCCATATTGTGAAAAAATTTGAAAATACAGGTGAGGATGCAGAGGACTTAATCTCCATCGGAACGATCGGGCTGATAAAAGGAATTGAAAGCTATTCCGCTGGTAAAGGGACAAAGCTGGCGACGTATGCTGCGAGGTGTATTGAAAATGAGATTGTAATTACAAAAGGGGGGTGCATACACCCCTCTTTAATACGTTTCAATATATATGGTGTCAGAATCCACAATGGTAACTTCTTTCACGATAAAGTTAACAATTGTTTTTTTATCTTCAAGAGTTAAGTTATCTGCACCGATTGATTGAAAATAGTCGATGGCTCTTTTTAGAGCATTTTCACTTGAGCTCGTATCATCTAGGACTTTCATTTTTGACTGGATTTCGTTACACTTTTCAGTAAGCTGATTTTGCTTTTTTTGCAGTTCAATAATTTGTGCTTTGATTTCATCTATGTCTAAATCATCGTCATCGCTTAGGCTGATTAGCGTTAAAAGACGCTTGCGGCCTTTTTTTGTTTTCTCTATCTCTTTTTCAATAAGTTCTAATTCATCAGACAGGTGATTTGATTGTTCAGCCTCTTTAAAAGAAACATACTTTTGAGGATTTGTGATGAATTTAAAAATTTCACCCCATACATGCCGGTTCAATTTATTCTCAGACATTTCTTTTCCGCAGCCGCGGTCCTTTGCGCCAGAATAATTTTTCCGGCAAGTATATACATAGTAGTCTTTACCATGTGATTTTCTTTTCTTCCCTGTCATGGTATTTCCGCATTTTCCGCATCTAACCAAACCCGATAACAAGTAATTGTGAGGGCTGATACTCAAGTGTTTTCTTTTACTTTGACCTAAGAGTTCTTGAGCATAATCCCATTGTTCAGCTGGAACAATTGCTGGAATTGTCACAGTGATTTGTTCTTCTTCAGGCCTTATTTTAATTATAGATTTGTTCCCTGCCTGCTTTGAAACATAGGAACCCTCTGTATCATATTTATACTGTCTATGTTCACCCTTATAGGAAGAGTTCATTAATATTTGCCGAACAACCTGCCTGTGCCATACTTTGGCGCCTTTTTTTGTTTTAACCCCCATCTGAGTTAAATGTAGAGCAATACCATTTACTCTGCCGAAAAAAGGGCTTTTATGATCGGTGAAATAGTTAAAAATCATCCGAATGATTTTTGCTTCCTCTTCTAATATCTCAAGAGTTCTTTTCTCTTTAACAAATTTATAGCCATATAGTTTAGAATCTTTAATGATCATGCCTTTTTTCATTTTTTGAAGTCGGCCGCTTGATGTCCGTTCTTTGATTTTGGCTTTTTCAAATTCTGAGATTGCCCCGCGCATTGCGAAAAACAATTGACCTTCTGGAGAATTGGCGTATTCACCATTTACAAAAATCAAAGGTATGTTTCGCTTTCGCAATTCGTCATCAATGATTAGCTGATTCATTAATTTCCGAGAAAGACGGTCAGGATCGTAACAAATGACTTGACTTATAAGTCCCTTGCTTGCATCCTCCCTCAAGCGATTCAAAGCCGGACGTTCTAAAAGCTCTCCTGAAAATCCTTCATCTGCATACTTCAGCACATCTTTAGTCCCTGCTTTCTTTATACAGGCCTCGATTTGGCTGTCGATGCTCGATCCCTTGATCGCTTGTTCCTCGGTCGATACCCTTACATATATTGCTATCACCCTGAATCTCCTTCCTATAAAGTTTTATTAAATAATGATAGCAATCGTTAATGCATTTGTCAGCTTGCGGTCCCTCGATGATTATCACTTTCATAAAATGCATCACCCCTTGGGTAATGCTATGTAACAGCTGTTTGTCCAAATGAGGAGATTTTAAATTAAACTATAGTGTTATTAAACGTTTCAATGAATATGCAAAAAATTTAAAAAAAGTTGTTGTGACTTTTCTACACTCCTTTAGGTCCTCAATAGAAAAGATTTTATTTTCTATGCCTCAACATTCGCTTATTATAGTTTTCAATGATTTATTATTATTTGAGAGTACAATGGAGTAGTGTTTTTCATTGTTAGATAGTTAATGACATTTCACTGGTGTCAAGTTCGTATAGCTAGACATTAATAAAAAAAGGACACATATAAATATGCATCCTTTAACAAAAGAGTTTATTTATTTCCCTGTTTCAGCAAATTCCTTCAACCTATTCCCTATTTCATCACGAACTCTTTGGAAAAACGCCCATTTTTCTTCTTCTGTCCCTTGTGCTCTTGCCGGATCATCAAAACCCCAATGCTCACGTTTTACATGTGGAGGCGTCATCGGGCATTTATCAGCAGCATCTCCACAAAGCGTAACAACTAAATCAGCATTGTTCAGAATATCAGAATCGATTATATCTGACGTTTGATTAGAGATATCTATACCAACTTCCTTCATCGCTTTAACAGCATTCGGATTTAATCCATGTGCTTCTATCCCCGCGCTATACACTTTCCACTCATCACCTAAATATTGTTTAGCCCATCCTTCAGCCATTTGGCTCCGGCAAGAGTTCCCTGTACATAAAAAGTAAATGATTTTATTCTCCATATATTCCACCTCTACATCGAGTGACTTCCAAAGTATTTTCGTTGAAACCATAAAGCAACCTTAACAAGTGCTATCATGACTGGCACTTCTACAAGCGGACCAATTACGGCGGCAAATGCTGCACCCGAATGAATTCCAAATACACCAACAGCTACAGCAATCGCTAATTCAAAGTTATTGCTTCCTGCTGTAAAAGCTAAAGTAGTAGTTACAGCATAGTTTGCCCCGATTTTCTTCCCTAAAAAGAAGGAAACAAAGAACATTAAAACAAAGTAAATCAATAATGGAATCGCAACTCGGACAACATCTAACGGCAAGCTAACAATTACATCACCTTTTAAGGAAAACATGACGATAATTGTAAATAGCAAAGCAATTAACGTAATTGGACTAATCTTAGGAATGAACACTTTTTCATACCATTCTTTGCCCTTCACTTTTACAAAAATATAACGTGTCACCATTCCTGCAATAAAAGGAACTCCAAGGTAAATGAATACTGATTTTGCGACTTCTGCCATCGTAATATTCACTACTGCTCCTTCCATCCCTAACCATTGCGGAATAACTGTTACAAAAATGTAAGCATAAACTGAGAAAAAAAGCATTTGGAAAATTGAGTTGAAGGCAACTAATCCTGCCGCGTATTCCGTATCACCTTTTGATAAGTCATTCCAAACAATAACCATCGCAATACAGCGAGCTAATCCAATCATAATAAGCCCAATCATATACTCCGGTTTATCTGGCAAAAAGATGATAGCCAAAATAAACATGAGAGTCGGTCCGATGATCCAGTTTTGCACTAAAGATAAAATTAACACTTTAATATCTTTAAATACCCGTCCAATTTCTTCATATCGAACCTTTGCTAGTGGTGGATACATCATTAATACTAATCCAATAGCTAAAGGGATAGATGTAGTTCCTACTTGGAATTTGTTTAATCTACCAACAAAACTCGGAAATATAAAACCTAATCCTATCCCCAATGCCATCGCAAGAAAAATCCAGATGGTTAAATAACGGTCTAAAAAAGATAAACGTTTCATTACTTTATCCTCACCTTTTTTACTAACAGCAAGAGTTCGTTGTACTATCACTTGGTGGTGCTACACAACAAGAGGAAGAATCTTGTTTTTGAATCTCGCTATTCGATTTGGTATAGAAAAATTCCCACTCGTTTCCATCTGGATCAGTAATCCAAAATTTATCTTGGACTGCATAACAACAAGTCGTATCCATTTCCTCACGTGCAAAAAACCCTTCTTTTTCAAGCCTTTCCTTGTGTTTCAAAACTTCTTCCAAACTATCTACTTGGAATCCAAAATGATTCACTTGATTTCCCTTCACCTCATCTGCGACATTTAAAGTGAAGTTCAGTCCAGGAGTCTCTAATAAAAACTTTGCATAGTCTGTTTTTACTTTTACAGCCTTTACTCCAAAAACTTTTTCATAAAAACTGATCGAATTCTCTAAGTTGACAACGTTAATCCCTACATGAACATATTTCATTTTAATTCCCCCTCTTATCTATTAATCAAAAAAAATTGATTTAATGCCTAAATTTTTTTTAGCAACAATCTCCTTCACCTTTTTTTCTAAATACACAACAAAGCTCTTCTGATAATAAACCATTTACTTCCTCATCATTTAGATCATAATAACTCCATGTTCCCTTTGTCTCTTTCGTTATTAAGTTGGCATCCAATAAAATTTTTAGATGATAAGAAAGTTTAGATTGCGTCACCTCAAAAATCTCAGTCAGATCACAAACACAGGTTTTTCCCCTTTGACAAAGTTCATACATGATCTCTAATCGTTTCTGATCAGCAAGAGCCTTAAATTTTTGTTCATATTTCCGTAGCAGTTCTGATTTCGTCTCATCCATTCATATCGCCTTCTTTAATCAATTTTTTTTGATGTATTTATTATACTCATGATTTTTAAATTAATGCAAGCAAATAAATCAATTTATTTTGATTAATTGTAAAACCCGCTAAAAGCTTGTGTAACCAGATAGAGGTTTTCCATTTTTATTATTTCCTCCATCGCTACTTTGCTACTACAGCAACGGAGATCATAAACGCTAATTTCTAATTTCAAGAAAAAAACATTAAATAATTTTTGTGAATATGTAGAATCGATAATAATTCGAGATAATACGTATTTAGTCAGAGCACACAGATTTATCATCAATTAAAACCTTATGTGAAGATATAAGCCATTCAATCCATCCTTCCACATAAGGTTTTAAACAATTTAATCAGACCTTTTCTTTTTGAATAAGTTCTTCATTTTCATAAAAGGGCATTGTGACACTTGATTTTCATCATCTCGCAAGAAGTACTGTTTCCACTCCAGATTGTCTTTTTTTCCATACCATCCTAAATGCGGATGGATAGGTACTTCATCATATGCCTCAAGCCTTTTTCGAATTTGCTTACTCATATTTCGTCCAAATGCAGTAGTATCATTTAGATCCTCAAAAACCCATCTAGGCTGAAACGTCAACATAAAATAAGGAAAACTTCTGCTTTTTCTTTTGCTGTGAGCTGGTGTAGCACACAGAACAAAATATGGTTCTCCATTAAAACAGTATTCCCATTGAAAGTGCTCTGGATTTTCTGGTATATAATCTGGCCAATCAGCTGGATCTTCCATGCTCAATGAATTTAGAAACTGCCAAAACAACGATTCGTAATCCTCAATTTTGTAATCACTAAGCAAGTCTTCTGGTGTATGAAATATTATAGTTAATGATGCATACTTTCCTGTCTCTCGTGAAATAGTTCCATACCGAGTAAGCAACGGCGCTAATTCCTTCGCAGTTCTAGGATTCCTAGGATCACCGACAAAAGCAATCCGCAGCTGGTCGCTTAAAAATGCTACCCTTCCCGGTATACAAGGAAATTTATTTTCTTTATCGCCTATTTTTTCCGTTAAGTAGTTAAACGACTTCATTTGCCAATCAGGTAACGTTTCTTTAATTTTTTCAAGATCACTTTTGGCATATAACTCAGTCAAAAAATCCACCTCCAAAGGCATTTATCATAATGTATTGCGGGAGCAAGAAGGCGGTGAATGTCTAATTACTTTTTCATATATCCAAATGAATATTAATTAATTAATTGGTTAAGTTTTAGTGGGTAGGTAAGTAATTTTCTTATCAAGAAAAATCCAGAATCAGTTCTGCGTTTAGCTGTACATGCACACTCAGCCCTCAAAACGACTAACGCTGGACTTTCTGGATGTTTTCAATTTTAAACTATCACAAGAATGACCGAAATTCCCTGTTTTTTGATGCCAAGTCATGGTACTCCCAGGAGGGAATTTCATAACTCTCTAAAGCAAAAAGTTATTGCGGTCTCACCGAAAATTTAAATTGCGGTGCCCTATTTCCTTTTTCTGCGAACGAAAACTTGTTAATATTTACAGTACTAGTAGAGTTAAGGGAAGGGTGAATATCTTGATATCAATCACATCAGCTGAAGTGGGAATGAAGATTAATGAATGGCATAGGCATATTCAAAAATTCAACGTAACTGATGCTGAAATGTTAAAAGCTGAAATAGAACGTGATATAGAGGTTATGGAAGAAGATCAAGACTTGCTTATTTATTATCAACTAATGGCCTTTCGCCATAAAATTATGTTGGAATACACGCTGCCATCTGATGAAAACCGAATGGAACTTTCAGAATATTTAAATAAAATTGAGGGCCATAAGAAAAAATTAGACAATATGCGGGCATATTATTATAACTTCTTCCGCGGGATGTATGAGTTTAGAAACGGTGAATACACAAGAGCCATTACATATTACAAAAAAGCTGAACGCAAAATTCCTACAATCTCCGACAAGATTGAAAAAGCTGAGTTTTATTTTAAACTGTCTGAAGTCTATTATCATATGAAAATGACACACATTTCGATGCATTACGCTGAGCTTTCATACAACATTTATAAGAAACACGAGCTTTACTCTGTTCGTCGTATTCAGTGCCATTTTGTCATTGCCGGTAACTACGATGACCTTGAAAATCATGAAAAAGCTCTCCCCCACCTTCAAGAAGCTTTAAAAGGTGCCGAGCTGCTTAAAAGTAAAAATACTCATATCTATGCCACTGCGTTTTTCAATCTCGGCAATTGCTATCACAAAATGGACAACTTAAATAAGGCTGCTCGTTACATCGAACAAGCCTTGGTTCAATACAGAAAAATTAACTCTGACGTACTTCCGCAAGCTTATCATGACCTAGCGTTGATTTATTTTAAACAAGGCAAAAAAGAACAAGCAATGGATTGCTTCCGCAAAGGAATCAGAAGTGCTGTAGATTTTAAAGACGAACTATTTATGAACTTATTTGAAGCATTAGACGTTCTTTATATAAGAAATGGCGATACACCTAAACTTCTCAACATTTTTTCTCGTTTAGAGAACGGCAAAGGATACCCTTATCTGGAAGAGCTGGCATTGTTAGGAGGCAACCTTTTCGATTATAATGGAAAAATAGAGGATAGTATCATCTGTTTCAAGAAGATGGTATATGCTCAAAAGCAAATATCGAAAGGGGAATGCATGTATGAAATCTAAATTGTTTATCAGTTTATCCGCCGTTTTAATTGGACTTGCCTTTTTCGGATCTATGTATAATGGCGAAATGAAGGAAGCATCCCGGAATGTAACTCTCGCACCTACTCATGAATTCCTTGTTTAATTCGATAAACAACATTAGTTCTGATTCCCTTTAGCCGTTTCATAACGGCTTTTTCTTATTTCTAATACTGAAAAAATCTATCATACTTAAAGCTTTTGAGGTGAACATTTTGGACTTATTTGATGAATGCTTAGAAGCTCTAGGGAAAAACAAAGAAATCTTATCAGAAGAATTAACGGCAAAATATTATGAACTGCTTTCAAACAGTTTTCCCTTACATCTTGGGGACGAATCAAGTGGGAAGAAGTTTGTTGTCATCAATCTATAGATTACGAGGAAGAGATTTACGATTGGCTAGCTAAACACCATTTTAAAGATAGGAACATTATTATTCTTTGGGGTTACGGAGAACAGCCAGCATTAAAAACCAGTCTTGAGCATGCATTAAACGTAATTGATGATGTAACTGCCGTTGGATCGGATACTTTTATGTTTAGTGAATCTGGCTACGTTATCGAATTTTTTCATGATGGCGATGTTACAATTGGAAAGTCCCCTTTCATTGAAAGGATTAACAAATAGGTAAAATGACACAGATCGAATGATTCATTTCCACCATTTGATCCACATAACAGTTAGTTTCATCATTCTTCCATGGTAATATTTTGTTATGACGATTAAATGAAAGGATATGATCATGAAAGTATTTGAAGCCAAAACCTTGCTCACCGAGGCTGAAAAGCGAGCACAGGAATACAAAGATTTAAAAAGTAAAATGGTCAAATTAAAGAAAGCGTTCAAAGCTGTTGCAGATTTAGATGATAGCGAGTTTTCAGGCAAAGGCGCTAATAACATTAAATCATTTTATGAAGATCAAGCTGGCATTGCTGACCAATGGATTGATTTAATTGAGATGAAAATTTCTTTCTTAACGAGTATTCCTGGTTTTTTAGAAGATGCCAACTTATCAGATGCCTACATAGAAGAAACCTTTTTAGCGCATGAGCTTGCTAACGCCTACACCAAATCAAAATCCATTATGTCTGAACAGAAAAAAGCCATGAAAGATATATTAAATGATATCAACGATATACTGCCTTTGGATCTGTTCTCGACAGAAACTTTTAAAAATGAACTTTCGTCTGCCGAAAAGAAACGAAAAGAAGCCATTGAGAAAATGGATGAAGTTGACCAAAACTTAACATCAGAATACGGACTATCAGAAGCAAATGAACAAATGATTCAAGCTGATTATCAAGCTTTAATGAATGCGACAGCAAAAGGCAAAAGCGCCTCTCCTATTCACTATAATGCGAAGGCTTATAGAGACAGTGAGATTCACAAGATGACTGAGGATGTAAAGAAACAATCAACAGACTACATCTCTTTTAAGGACCAACAGGCGGAACAAAGAAGAATTGCAAAAGAACAAGAAGAACTGGCGAACAGACCATGGTATGAAAAGTCTTGGGATGCTGTTTGTAATTTTACAGGAGAGGTCTCTGGATATTATGATTATAAAAGAGCCGCTGATGGGGTTGATCCTGTTACCGGCGAAAAGCTAACTGCTGGACAACGGGTCGCTGCCGGTGCAATGGCTGCGGCAGGATACATCCCTATCGTAGGATGGGCAGGTAAATTAGCTAAAGGTGGAAAAGCTGTTTATTCAACAAGTAAAGCATTGTATAGAGCAGACAAAGCTCTCGATGTATATAAAACACCTAAGACATTCCATGCCCTTCAAAACTCCAGCAAAGGACTTTATGGACTTGCTTCTGCAAATGGTTTTAGTGAAGCTATAACAGGACGCGATATGTTCGGGAATAAAGTCTCCAAAGAGAGGCAAGAACAGAGCCTTAGTGGTGCAATGGCAATGTTGGTTCCTTTCGGAGCTCGCGGAATTAACAAAAAGCTTAATGCAAAATCAAGTTCTCGAGTTAGCGAAGCATCGACTAACACCAGCAAAAAACCTAAAGTTCCTAAAACGTACAAAAGACCAACTTATTTCCGTAAAGGCGTTAGAGATAAGGTTTGGGAAAATGCTAAGGATTCAACCGGATCTGTTAAAGACCCGTTAACAAAACAAGTAATGAAAAAAGATGAACCATGGGATATGGGTCATAAACCAGGTTATGAATTTAGAAAACATCAACAAAGTGCGATGGAAAGAAATATTAGTCGAAAGCAATTTTTAGATGAACATAATAATCCAGACCACTATCAACCCGAATTACCTTCCTCCAATAGGAGTCATAAAGGGGAAGATATGACGGATGATTACTTTGGAGATTAAGGAGAGATTGTCTAATGGGCGTAACACAAGAAAATAAAGTAATTGCTAGAACAGTTTTAGGAGCTTTTGGGGGGAAACCGAAGGTTACGAAATATTGGGATGATAACAAGAATAGCAGCATAGATATTTTATCGGTTAGTGACCAGCCTCAGGAAGGTATCACGTCATATTCAACTCTAGGTTTGTCGGATCATTCTATTAATTATGAGGTGAATGGTACTCCGTTGCGGGTAGAAATCGTAGCTGCAATGGAGTCAGCTTCAGACATATATGCTAATGTTTTATCAACTTGTGCCTTTAATATAATCAACTCAAATTTCTCTTGTGCACCAGGTGTTATTTTTAAAGATGTGATTAGTATGTATGATCAGGAAACCGACATGAAACATGTTATGTTCGTTCCCCCATTTCTGTGGGAGGAAGATTTAGAGCTACTTGAATTTAGCAACAAAAATGTTACTTGGCTAATGGCTTTACCTATTTCAGAAGGAGAGTTACAAGTAGCTGAACAACACGGTCCAGACCATTTACAAGATCTCTTGGAATCAAAGCAGATTGATATTTTTGATATAAAAAGAGAATCCGTTGCTTAAATAACATTTACATTTATTCATGACTTATATTTGGCTAAATAATTACATCTTTTAAGTAAACAAAATCCCCTCATTTTTGAGGGGATTGCAATATACCCTGTATTCTTCTTTATAAAAATTTTATTAATATGCCTGTTGCAGCAATAACTGTCCCTATAGTCCATAAAATAATTGCATTACGCGAACTAACTATTTTTAGTTCAACATGTTCCTTGGTGGCCATTCCTGAATTGGTAATTGCTTCTGAAATTAGAGTTTTTATCTCATCTTTTGTAGCCAGATTATCAAGTTTTTTTGTTCGTTCCTCTATGACAGCTACCTTTTTGTCAATTTCATTTACCTTTTCAAGTATTTTTTCCATTATATCTCCACCTCCATTTTGACTACTTGCTGTTTGTAAACTTGCTTCTATAGCTTCTTTAATTTGAGCTATCTCGCTTCTAATATCTTGGACATCTTCTCTTATATTAGTGGATTCATGGACATCAAATGTAGTTTTGTTGCTAGATCGTACAAGAGGACTCCTTCCTCTTACCTTTCCCGTCATTCCATCTGGAAAATCAACTACTCTTGCACTAACCATTAAGATAATTCCTCTTTTTTTATTTTATTCTTTAACTGTGTAAGCGAATCCTGTATCAATTCCACGTTTTCAAGTATAGAATCTTTAAAAGGTTTATAATCAAGCACATCGTCATTAATCATGTTGGAAAAGTACTCAATAGAGTCCTTTAACATAAATGTGAATTCCCAAGGATTTAATCGTAAGGTAAATTGCTCTTCATCATTTCTCTTGATATATGTATTAACCCGATCGTTTTCTGGGCCATATGTAAAATGGATTGAATCAAACCCTAAAGGATTAATATTATATTGTTTTGCTCTTATAAATTTTGCTGAATAATTTAAAATTATATAATTCATTAAGACAACTTCAGTTTCCTCAAATTCAAAATCAAATTGATTTGAATAGAATCCACCAAAAACTGCCCAAAAAAAGTATTTAGCAGCTTTGTCTCCAATAAGATTTGGTAATTGATCACTACGCAAATTGTAATAACTCATTGGCCAATCCCTATCATTTATACAGTTTTCAATTGTTTTTATAAGTAATTGCTTGTTAAATTCATCTGAAATAAATCTAACAAACTCAGCCTGTCCTTCTATAACTTCTTCTTTCCTTAGATGCAATTCCATTTATTTCCCTCCTCTCATAAATTTTATCACTTTTATTTTAAATTTTGTAAGAAAAAATATGAAAATATTGAGTGTAGAGGAGGCTCCCCCTTTCATTAGTTAGGTGGCAAACGTATTACAACGATTTAATTGAAACAGTATAAAAAGTTTATAGTATTAAAGGTCTTCTGATTAGAAGACCTTTAGCAACTTTTCAAGTTTCGCTTTCGTTTTTGGTCCGTAAATACCGTCTTGAGTAAGCCCGTACATAGACTGGAATCGTCTAATTGCATCTGCTGTTTTCGGACCATAATAGCCGTCAATGCCGTTGTTTTTCGCTTCTTTATCCGGGTAGAAGTATAGTGCAGCCAGTGCTTTTTGAATTTGTGTTACCTTTTCTCCTTTCATCATTGGGCTCATCACTTTAAAAATACCGGAAGGCAGCGTATATGACGTTTTTTTGCTGCTTGAGTTTGTTGGATTCTTCTTAGCTGCACTTGTTTTACTTGTGCTTGTTTTCCCTCCTAGCGTCTTTAATTCTTTTTCAATGGCAGCCTCAACTTGATTCCATCTACCCTCTGACAAAATGCGGTGCGGGCAATACTTGCCGTTCCAGTCTTGGTGCTTACGGACACGATCAACACCCCATCCGCGTTCTTTCAGTAGCTGCGCCACAAACTTAATAGCGAGTTTTTCCGCTGCCTTATATCGTGCCCCTCCTGACTTGCTATAACAAATTTCGACACCAATCGACTTACGATTCCCTGTACCGTTTGTTCCATCTCCTGTGTGCCAAGCGTTACGATTCGTTGGAATCCCTTGAATGACTTGTTTATCGTCTACTGCAAAGTGAAAACTCGTTGAGCTAGAGTTATTCTTCATGTAAGAAATCTCATTGGCTGCTGAAGCATCATTTGCAGTGTTATGAATAGTGATATATTCAGCTTTCATTGGATTAGGACATTTCAATCCATACTTTGATTTAGAGACTAAATTCTTTACAACTTTAATGGCCATATATCCTCTCTCCTTCTGTCTGTGTAATAAAAAAAGCCACTGGCTTAGCCAGCAGCTTTGTCTGCGTTATTCTTACTCTGTTCTTTTTCGTTCTCAATTGTTTGTAATCGATCTGTTATTGATGATGGTATTTTAACACCGATCTGTGCTAAGTTTTCAGTTATTGACAAACCTTCATTAGCGATATAAAAAAGAACGGTACCAAAGGTTAAGACACCGTTCAAATTGAGTACTGTATCAATCACGTTTGCTAAAATGACCGCAAAGAAATTGAGTAGCTTGCGGACATAGCCAAACCATGCGCTTCGGCTTCGCAGTTTTTTGAATTTCCATGCCTTGATTACTCCTGTTAAAACGTCAATTATGCTAAGTACTAGAAGTAAATCAAGGTACTTCACCCCTCCAAATAAATATACTCTTGCTAAATCTAATGTTTCAAAATTGATAAACAAACTTGTCTCCTCCATTTCTAATCACCTCCTCCGAGGCAAATAAAAAAGGACAGCCGGATCTTATGAGACGGCCGTCCCTCTAACTGAAAAGTTTCCATTTGTTAAAGCTGTAAGCTCCATAACAATTTCTTTAAAACCAGTAATGTTAAAAGACCAAGCTTCTGATTTCCCTTTTGTGCTAGTGGCAAATGTTCCGTCATCCACTTTCTGCCCTCTAAGGGCTCTTTTTGTCCCCGATAAGGATTTACCCCAGAACTTCAATTCACTTGTCTCAGCCGTCCCATAAACCTCAATGAGCAACGTTTTGAATGATCCAACGGTGAATGGGTTACCCTCACCTATGTTTTCTGTTTTATCGTGAAAGACAATATCCATCGTTTTTGATTGAGTGTCCAAAGATCTAAGGTTCAGGCCTTCAGTCTGAACTTTTAAACGACCATCATCAGTTAAGCTGCTTTTATCTAACTGGACTGAGAACGGAGCAACTGCTGTAATTGGAACAGTGTGGTTAATGGTTATATCCTCTTCACCTGCGCCCAATGACTGGTAAAGTAAGAATTCAGATTGTTGTAGGTTACCATTTACATATCTGAAACGGAAATAGCGTTTAGTTAAATGAATCCATTCAGTCTCGCCAAGTGTATTTGCTTTAACAACCAACGAAGAGACTGTGGTCCATGAATTCATATCGTTACTTTCTTCAATGAATAAGGTACCTTCACGATCAGAATAAGCATGACCTTTTACTTTTGAAATTAAAATCTGACCTAATCGATCTTGGCCATATTGCGTGTACACTTCGGTCGCTTTTAAGACTGCGTTTGTCAGCAGCTCCGCATTACCTGAAATAGTAGCCACAGGTACTATAAAATCATGGTTCCCTTCTCTGTACGGTTTAGCCGCTCCTGGCTTACCCGTTGCATCTGTTGGGAATTGAAAACTATATGATGCCATAGAAAATCCTCCTTGCTATTGTTGATCTTTAGTGATGAGCATGGGTTTTACAACGGCACCACCCCCTTTTAGGCAAAATAAAAAAGCCCTAAATGGCTTCTCCTGTGATCTCTTTATACTGTTCAGCTGTAATGAGTTTTTTCTCTACCCCTTTTTGTAAATCCTCAGTCGAGCAATCTTTATAATGGATTGCCTTTTTCACCATTTCAGAAGAAGCCCAGTTATAATGCAAAGCCAGCACCCAATAATTCATGAACCTTGCCCTCCTTGTAGAGTAAGCAGTTGCAACTTTATTTTTGAAAGCTCGCTTCCCAAAGTTTGGTTTAATTCTTCAAGCTGTTTACGAGCCAGTTTTTCCTGTGACAACTCTCTTGCAAGTAGATCCACTTGAACTGGTGGTTCATATGCAGATGTACTCTGAAGCTCTTCCCACCAAGTTTTTAACTCTGCTTCCGTGGGTATAGGTGCCCTAATATTCCACTCTGCTATATATGAGGGAGTTCCGTCACCATTATTCTGGACAATAAAATCCTTTGTGGGATCAGCTGTTGGGTATTTAAAAAGAATAGCTTCACCTATATTCATCGTTACCTCCTAAAATCTTGGATAATTTCTCCCGCCTAATTCCTGTATGTCAATAAAGTTAAACGATCCATCCTTATCGTCCACGCCCCTTTGACCATTTCCTACGTAATTACAATAACACCAGATTTCTAAGTAATCACCTTTGTTCATTGGGACAGTTGCATTACCATTTAAACCAAGGTACATTTCATTATCTCTATTTTCATAATACCCTCGAATATGATGTAGCGTTTTGTATTTTTTTCCATTTAAATAAACTTTTAAATGAAGGTTAATATAAGAAGGAGAGTTTATCACATAAATTCCTGAACCAACCAAATACATTCCATCATTCGGTGCAATAAACCTGTTATTTTTAATGTCAAAAGCATTGTGACTGTCCTTGATTATTCTATTGAAAGCTATTTTAGTATGGTCAACTTTTTTTAAGTATTGAATGCCTGTAGTTCCCACATTTGCATGAGCAAAACCCGATATTTTCTCCCATTTTGTCCAGCCTGAACCACTCCACCAGTGTCTAATCCAAACTCCTGTACTGTCATAGTAAGTCCCAGACTCATTCCCTGTTCCGTAAAAGTATTGAGTGAAACGGTAATTATTATATTTTTCATTTTTGACAATGCCATAACCCAAGGGGTAGCCTGTAGTATTTCCCTGCCCAATGTCCATTAAGGTCAGTCCTAAAGGATATTCTTCCCCTCCTGTTCTTGCATCTTGAATAGCATTGTCTCCAGTAATTAACGTCAGATTGTTATTTTTATAGTTGGTATCCACGTAATATTTTGCATCCGATAAAGCCTTATCCGCTTTTTCCTGAGCTCCGACAATTGTTTCTTTTGCATTCCAATTCTCCCGTTCCACTGGTGTAATGTGCCGTTGTAAATCATTACGATGCTCTTCAAATTCTTTTTTCGAAGCTTGCTGTACATTATCAACGTTCCCTAGCCCGATTTGCGCCTTTGTTGTATTGTGAGGGTTGTTCATGTCATTTTTATGTACAGCTAAATCTTTATGCGCATCTTGAATGCCTTTCTCCCAACGGTTCACATCATCTTCATTAATCGGATCGTCCGGGAGCCAATCTGTTTTTGCATCATAAGCCATTTGCTACACCACCTCGAAAGTAATCCTAAAATCTAGCGTTCTATTATTACTGACGTCTAAATCTGTTGTTCTTTCCGTAATTACGTTGTTTTGTTCATCAAGGATCTGCACACTCTTAATATGTTTGATATCTTCCTCTCGTTGAGTAAGTACCGTGACAACCGCACCGTGAATGGTGAGTTCCACAATTTCTGTTTCACTCCCATTCAGTAGCACTTTCGATATCCTATTTTTCAAATCTGCAGCTGTACGCTCTCTATAAACCTGCGTAATCATGCAAGGACCACCTCGTTATTATTGAGCGTGACGGAATAACCTACCTTTAGCTCACTTGCTTTTCGATACCTTCTGTTATTCAAAATGACAGTATCTTTTATCTTGAGTGGCTCATTCACAGCAGCTCGCAAGGTATATGCCAAATGAGCTGGCTTCATATTCTCCAATGTTTCTATGAGCTCGCTCATATGCTGCATATCATCTATATCAATATCAACATTAAAACGGTACTGTCCTTGAAGCAGCCTGACCTGAGCAGACGGATTTTTCAGGAACCGGTTCAATGCCTGTTCAATGGCCTTATATGTTGCCGGCGGTATATTGGACATTTTAGAGATTAGACGCAATCGGCGGATCTCATCGGGGTCACCTGATTCCCGCGGTACGTTCAAAATCTTTTCCCATCGTTCAAGCCCCCAGGTTGCCGTAGTAACAAACAACTGATCTGTCAGATCAAAGATGCTATTATTTTGCTTTTCAAATTCCGGAGCTTCTGCCTGAAGAAGTTCCGCCATTTCTTTCAATTTGGTAAGGAACGGCGGCAGGTAAGCAGTCATTTCATCGAGTTTGCTCAATGATGTTCACCTGCCCCAATTTAGGGATTTCCACGTCACTCAGAACCAAATTTTCGGTCACGCCGTTGATTTTAATATCTGCGTAATCACTTACTGAAGGTGAATTGTAGACGATATTATTAATCTGCGATAAACGGATGACGTTATCTTCAAAGGCAATCTTTTTAAAAAGATTTAAAACACCTGATTCAATTTCTTGCTTTACCTGATCGATAGAGCTATTGACCTCGGGAAATACCTCGGCTGAAATCTCAACCTCTTTCCATATCGCACTCTCCACTGTGACAAAGGCACCTATTGGCGCTTGTCCCTCACCTTGTCCGGGTTCAGGATCAATATAGTTTTTCACCTTTGATATTAAAATATCGGAAGCAGGTTCCAAGTTAGCATTGGTCACGACAATTTTGACTGTACCGTCCCCGTTCCAAAGCGGAAAGACCTTTACCTTCCCTACTCCGTCTACTTCTTCAGCCCATTGTTTATAGTGAGCTTTATTGGCACTGACAGCTTCCCGACGCACGCGGGTAAAATATCTAGCTCTTAAACTGTCATCATCCTCCTCTTCTCGACCAGGGATTAGAATCTCTTTCACGATCGCTTTTTGGAGTCCTGGTATGGTGTCTAATGACAATAGATTCTGGCCGGAAATATTTGCGTTCCCCGCTTCCCCCGCTGTTTCACATTCCAACGTCCCGTCAGCTGTGTATTGGAAATACAGGTTATCTACAAAAAAGCGGGAACCCACTGGAATGGTTACTCCTTCAGTAAACTCCGCTGCCCGGACTGCTTTCGTGGCAGCCGTTCGCTCGATGCCGGCTTCAGTAGCCCGACGATCTAAAAATTCTCCTTGTGCTGTGTCCGAGAAGACAAGTTCCAGCACCGTATCGAGCCAAATATAAGACTTGGCCAATTCTGCAGCTGCAGGAGCTAACGCGTTATAAATCACGCTTCCTTCCCTTGTATCAATGTCCGCTGAAATTCTGTTCAGCATCCGGTCCATAATTTCTTCAAAAGTTTGATCTTCAAACATCTTCACCAAGCACCTCCTCGATCTCCAATTTTCCCTCGTCCGTTTCGACTGTAAAGGAAACATGGAACGAATCACCTTGTTTTTCTATTTCAAAATCTGATACAGAGGAAACACGATCGTCATAGATCAGCGCTTCCTCTATTAGCCGCGGAATCTCCATTTTCTTATATGCGTCTGTTGTTTCATTATCCGCCAAGATGTCTTGAAGCTCATTTCCAATGTCATGGCTGAAAACAGAATAGGCGTATCGCTCAGTATGAAGAGATAAATATACAAACTGCCTGATTGCTTCAAGGCCAGTAATCATTTCATTTGTGATACGGCCATTTTCAAAATCTATTTTGTAGGTTTGCGAGGTTTCTATGACTTCGCTGTCATCTTCTATATCCTCAAACTCGATTTCCGGAGACAAAGCCATTCCAAACACCTCCTATATTTTGTCGAGAATAAAAAATGATTGCCCGCCTTTTAAGGAGACAATCATCACACGCTCACCAGTATTCAACGCTTCTTCTTCACCGGGCCGCAGCCGCTTTGGAACAATAATCAAATCAGCAGGTATTATTAATTTGTCATTTTCATTAAGCCTTATTTCAACAGGAGAAACGGAAACCACTTCAGCCGGCATAATATCCACTGGTGACTCAGAATCAACTGCACCGACAGCCAAATGTTTGATTGCTTCACTTAATCTCATGAGGAAACACCATCAGGGATAGAATTTTTCTCAACCACATCAATGGTCATCGTGTGTGTCGATCCTTTAAATTCGTGTTTATCTGTTTCAATCCAGTATGTTTTCTTAACCCCGACTTCCGGAATTGAAATATAGACGGGCAAACCACTCTGAAGATCTGGAATCCCAATTGCTTGAATACTTTTGAGTTCTTTTTTGACGCCTTTCTTCTGTGCCTGTTTAACTTTCGCACGCTGCTGCAACTGTGCTTGGTTAATGTTATCTGATACTGTTTCAACATACTGAAGGACGCCGTATTTGTTTATGCCTGCGCTGTCGCTTGCGGTGGCCGTGTATGTTTTATTGTCTTTCTGACGCCGCAGCTTTACTCTTGTGACTGTGTCATTAATGGAAGTGCTGTATTGATAACCAGTAATGTTCACACCCGTTTCCAGTACCCATACTTCTGACGGATCAGGCCAAGCGCGAAGGCCAAGCTTCCCCTTCGCAGAATATAATTGATAATTCCTTCCGGTTTGGCTTTTCGTTTGTTTCAAAGCTTTCAGAATCATGTCATAAAGGCTCGTATCATCTTTAAACACTAATGATTTAATGGTGTAACCCGTATTTGCAATGGATGTCGTTGGAATTTGAAAATCTCTTGCCAGGCGCTTAATAATCTCGTCTGCACGCTTATTGGAGAACACATAAACATCTTTGTTCTTAACCAGATATTGCAGCATGTCATAAGCCGTAAAGGTCAGCCCATGTTCTTCCGGATTGCGAGAAAACACAATACCTCGAAACAGCTCTTTCCCTTTCCACTTAAACAGAACCGTATCTCCTTCTGATACGCTGTAATATGAATGGGTTCCTTGTTTCGTTATGATCTTTGCTGTGATTGATCGCGGAGCCTGATACCGTTGTCCCTCAAGAGAAACACTTTCTGTTACCAGCTCAAGCCATTCCGTTTCTTTAATGACGAAAAGTTCTATCATGTCATCACCTGCTTACTGCGGTATCTTTAATTTTTGCCCAGGAAAGATCCAGTGTCCTGGCTGCCTGATATTACGTTTACTTCGTTTGATCATAGCCTTTTTATTGACGTTCCAGATTTTGCGCCACTTTGTGCTGTCTCCATAAAATTTACCGGCAAGGTCCCACAGTGTATCGCCTTTCTTAACGGTGTATGTTTTAGGAGCTGATTTAGATGGTCGTTTCTTCTTCGTCTTTTTCTTCTGCTTGATCTTCCGCGGCGAAGCAGTTTTGTATTCCTTCAGCTTTATTTCATAATCACGATCACCTATATCTTTTTGGCCCTCGCTATATGAAAAAACCTCGATACTGCAAGTTAAATTAATTTTCGTTCCAGTAATTAAGAATTGAACCGGCTTTTTAGCTTTCACCCATTTCTCGATCTTTGCAATAGCATTTTCAGGAGAAGGAAATCCCTTATACTCAGCAAGCGGGCTATGTTTCTTTGGAAAAAAAGAAGAGAACGAAATTTCTTTCGCTCCCGGTTTATCAATAAAAGTGATCTCCCCAAAACTAGCCACTTTTACTGATTCATTTTGAATTGTGTTTGAAATATCAATTTGTTCAGGAAGGACAGGAAGCCGTAGCTTATCCTTCCCTTGTGAAATCCAGAATTCATATATGGATTTAGTCAAAAGCAACGACTCCCTTCGTTCCAATGTTGATATCCTGTTCAAGCTCATCGACAAGAGCCTGCTTAATCTTAGCTACAAGGCTGTTCATATCTTGGTCATTGTGAAAATGCTGATCGCCATTAAATTGAATAATAACCTCTTTACCTCCTGATGCTGTAACAGTTGTTTGATGACTGCCTGTTGTGGCTGCTGTTACTTGACCGGAAGATAGTTCAGTTTGGCCTTTTTGAGATGGGTCTGTGACTTCCATTCCGAGTGCCTTAGCTGCTTGGGCTAATAAATAACGTCCACGGATGCCTCGCTCCTCCGGAATGATCCATTCCCGTTTGTTTCCTTCACCGACACGTGCAATCTGCTCTTTGGTAATAAGTCCGCCGTTAGCGTAGCCAACATATGGACCTCCGTGCCTCATGCTTCTAATGCCTGGTACATTATTAATTGATCCATATCTGCTTTTGATATAGCCAATCGCAGCAGCAGCGTTGTGAATCGGGTTAAGAATGTTATTCATGCCTGGCAATTTGTGTGCGTTGAAGGTACTTGGGATTGTCTGCATGAGCCCCTGAGATGGATGTCCTGCTTTCGCATTACTATCCCATAAGTTGATTGCCTTCGGATTACCGCCTGACTCATGCTGAGCAATTGTCATCAGCCCTGGGAGCCAGCTCACCGGCGTCTTTGTAGCCATGATAGCAGCCATAAGCCATTGCTTCACATTTCCGCTTACTGCTCCCATTCCGGAATAAGCAGCAGCTAGTGAGCCTGCTTGTTTTTCAGCAAACTTTTTCACATCGACAGAATCCAGACCTTTTACAATACCTATAGAGGCAAAGCGACCGAGACTCATCATGACACGGGAAGGTGAGTGAATATCAAGCTCTTCACGAAATGCCTTCTCAACTTTTTTCGCCAGTTCCTTGGCAGCCTCATGGACTTCACTTGCCTTAGAAGTCATGCCTGAAACAAAATTACTGATCATACTGCTTCCCCATCCGTTTGATGATTCTTTAGATCGGATAAACGGCTTGTTAATATGAGTGCTGACGTATTGATCAGTACCAGTTTGTGAACTATTTTGTCCAGAAGCAAAACCTTTGACCGTTCCGCTTCCCCATGATGAAGATTTATTAACAGTGTTCTGAAATGGCGTTTTAACCTTCGTCTGCAAGAAGCCATCTGTACCGGTCGAAGTGCTGTTCTGACCTTTAGCATATCCATTGACCACTTGCTTTCCGTAATTCGGAGAATAAGAGATTAAATTGTTCATTGGCTGTCCAACGTTTTTCTGTTTCCAAGATTCCATAGAAACAACATTATCTCCAATTCCTTGATCAAAGCCTTTAGTGAACTGTTGACCAAATGAAGTCGCTTGTTCATCAAGACTGGATGTGTCAATTATAGGAGATACAGAAGCAGTCACCGCCGCTCTACGGATTAGCGGGGAAGTTGCTGGTTCACCTCCTGCAGATGAAGCAGACGCTATATCATCAACTACACTCATCCCTAATTTCGAAGCAGCTTGAGAAAGGAGCATTTTGCCGCGACCTTTATTATTCTCAACGGGAATAACAAACTCTTTACCTGCTTCACCAATCCAAGATATTGTTGGCTTCGTAATGTAACCACCAGTAGCATGTTTCTTTGGCTTTTCTTTTCCCGTACCAAATAAATAATTTACGCCACTCTTCACATATCCCCACGCTTTACCAGCAGTTTTTTTCGCACTTGAAGCTACTTTCCCACCGACTTCTTTTACTCCGCCCAAAATACTGCTTCCCAATTCCTTTACACTTTGCCACTTTTCAGACCACCACTTCTTACTAAAAAGGGTTTCTGAGATGGAACTCTTAACACTTTTCCATATTGATTTAGCATTGTCCCATTTATTTTTGGACCAGCTTTTTACACTTTCCCATTTTCCTGACCACCACTTCTCGCTAAATAAAGTGGATTTCAGTTTTCCTTTAACAGATTGCCAAACAGAAGACGCGCTGTCCCATTTACTTTGAGCCCAACCTTTTACGCCTTCCCACTTTCCTGACCACCACTTCTCACTAAATAAAGTGGATTTTATTTTTCGCTTTACGGACTCCCAAACAGATGATGCACTATTCCATTTGTCTTGTGCCCAGCTTTTAACACCAGACCACTTCTCAGACCACCATTCACTATTAAATAAAGTAGACTTCACCTTTTCTTTTACATGAGACCATGTATCACTTAACCCATTGAGAGAAGTCTTCGCATTACTCTTAATGCCGGACCATTTTTCAGACCACCATTTTTGATCAAATAATGTACTGTTTAGTTTCTTCTTTACTTCTGAACCATCAAACGCTTTACCTAAACTTGAACCACCCATGGTGCCTGCTATACCACCAACTATTCCACCAATGGCTGTTCCCACTCCTGGAATAACACTGCCAATAGCTGCTCCTGTAGCCGCTCCAGCAAGACCACCGCCAGCTGATCCAATCTTTTCACCAACATTATCTTTATTCATCCCAATTAAATCGGTTGCCGCTAACGCTGTTCCTAATAGAGGGACTCCTTTTGCAAACTTGCCAACACTTTTCAGAGGACTTAAGACTTTCCCGAACTTCGATGTACCGCCTGCAGCTCTACCAGCTGAGTATAGCTCCGATCTCGTAGTGGTTATTGCTGGTCTTGATCCTCCGGTTGGATTAGTACCTACAGTTCTACCGGAACGCCTTCTCTCCAACCGTTCAGATGACACAACAATTGAACTGTCAGAAGGGTTCATTCGGTTTAGATTACCCCGTCGTCCTAAAACTCTTTTCCCTCGTCTTCTACGAATGCGATCATTTTTACCTCCATCGCTACAACAGCAACATGTTAAGCTGCCGCTTCGAGGTAAACTCGTTGGACTTGTGGCAGTTTTGGATTCTCTGCTCCTTGTGCTGGCATTACGATTACTGTTTCTGTTCCTCCTTTCACTTCGCGTATTAGCGCCAGCTTCAGGAGTACGTTTGGGAATTAGCTTTCGGATTACGCCTGCTGCATCACTTCCGACAGTACCTATGCCTTTTAACAGCGGACGTAGTATTTTCAAATAACCAATCAACCCAATTAAAGAAGGGATCACAACTTTAATCGCTGTTTTTAAATCTTCCCAATGGTTGACGCTCCACTCAATGGCTACGTTTAACTTATCACCTATCTCCTTACCAAGATCAGCAATATCTTTTTTGATCTCTTTAAGCTTTTCCTGACCTTCTTTACTGTTAATGAACGAGCTGATTTTATCAAAGGCTGGCCCTAATCCAGTTAGCAGAGAAGTTCCCATATCCTTAGATATGCTTTCAAAATCTCTCATGGCATCATTAACCGGTGTCATCGGATTATTATCCCGAAGTTTCGTAAAGCTTCGTTCTAATTCACCGCTTGTTTTGGCACTTGTACCAATACCCTCAGCCATATCTAAAATCGGTTGCTTGAGGTCTTCATATTGTGTTCCAATAAGCTCAGTCGCAATAGCAGCCCGCTTTGTTTTGTCTTTCACTTTAGAAAGTGCTTTTGCCACCCTAAATAAACTTTCCTCTCCGCTTATTGAACCATCTTTGAAGCCCTTGAACATTTTCTTAGTTTCCTTGGCTCCGAACAGCGTTTTAAATGCGTCCACTTGGCTATCAGACATTTCGGTTCGGCGGATGTTAAACTCACGCATACTATCGGCTAGGTTATCGAAGTTTCTGGCGCCACCCTTTGTTCCTTTTATCATGGCGTTTGCAATCTGGCCGCCTGTGAGCTTCAAGTCTTTAAAGGTGGAACTGTATTCATTCATCGTATCCAATAAATCGTCAGCTTGGTCACCGGCATTCCGATATACATAAGCAATTAAGTCTCCGCTTTGTTTTCCAGACAATTTCAAGTTGTTATACATTGAACTGAAAGCACGATCTACCTCAGCTTGATCAGCATTCATAAGCTGGGCAATCTTACTTGACGACTCAGTCAATTCAGCAAGAGCTTTTTTAGACGCCCCTGTCTGTTGCGATAAGTTTCTTAGAGATAAACTG
Source organism: Bacillus sp. LM 4-2 (assembly GCF_000978495.1). Lineage (NCBI taxonomy): Bacteria > Bacillati > Bacillota > Bacilli > Caryophanales > Bacillaceae > Bacillus > Bacillus sp. LM 4-2. Next base: position 2,521,139 of record NZ_CP011101.1, read on the forward strand.
ACTTCTTCCCGAGAACTGCCCGCTTTATTGTTGAAATAGATCTGATCCGTCATTCTTGCAACATCTTTCTTATTAACGTTTGAAGTTGCTGACACGTAAGCATCCTGAGACATTGTACTCTTACCAGAACCCATAATTGAACCTGCAGAAAAACCGCCTGCAACTGCCAGAGTAATGGTAGCATCCTTCAAGCTGTCTATTTTCGCTTCAATTGCATCCAGAGCCGCTGAAGCTCTATCCTTAATAGAAACAGTTGGCTCAGCATGTTCGCCGTCTACATCGGACACATGACGACGGATCTCATCTAATTGGTTTGAAGCATGATCACGAACTGAAACAGTTGGCTCAGCGTGCGAGCGATTCAAATCAGAGAGACCTCCACGGATCAAACGAAAACGTGGTGTAGCTTGATCATTTACGGAAACTGTCACCTCATGGCTGCCCTCGGTAAGATCCTCAGCTTGCTGACGTATAGAATGTAAGCCATTCGAAGCTCGATCATCTAAATCCACTTCAAGCGATCGAGCCCGACCGGTCAAACGGTTGGCTGATCGGTCAATTCTCCGCATAACTTTCTCAGTCCGATCTTCAGCATCAAAAATAAGAGGGCCATTAGCGGCCCTCTTAAGTCTTTCAGCATTGCCTTGTATCATTCGAAGCTTGCGGGAAATCTTATCATGTAATTCAAACGTGGCTGTTAGTTTAGCCATAGTTAATTACCTCCCTTCTTCGCTTCTTTTTCTAACAGCTCAAGCTTATAACCGATTAACCCATATAAGAGCGCCTTGAATTCTTTCGGAGCCTCATATAGTTCTCTTAATTCTGACGGGGCGTATTTGAGTTCATGCATCGCGTAATAAAGATATACAGCCTCTTTGTCCCCGTCCTTTACTAGTTTTTTGCCGCTTCTTCAAGGTCTTCGAGATCATCATCAAATCCATTGATTTCAATTGCTTTGTTTAGCCAGTTCGCATACTCACCGCCGACTGAAAGAACACGTTTGGCGACTTCCACTGGATCTTCTGTTTTGTAAGCCTCACGTAGTTCCTTAGCTTTAAAGTTCGGGTAAACAGTCGTTTCAACCGCAATACGAGCATAAAAGCGTTGGCTGTCCAATTCCTTCACACGGCCGCGGCCTTTTACATTCTTGTAAGTCGTATTCTCTTTCTCAAGTTCGTCAATTCGTTCAGTCGTGATCGCTTTGAAAATGAATGGAACAACATTGCCCTCTTTGTCTACAAATCGTTTAGAAATCGGTACTTTTACTTCTTCCGCTTCAATTGTTTGTCCTGGCATAAAGAATGAAAGATCGTAAACTTTTTCATTTTGTTTTTCACTCATGTTTATTAGCTCCTTTTACTTTTTAGTTTTGGACAAGAAAAAAAGCACATTCATACTTTTTGAATGTGCTTTCCATATAATTCATGTATAATAGATTCTTGAAGCTACCTTAGCTTATCCTCCGAATATGAAAGGAGGTGAAATTATGTCGACCTATGAATCTCTAATGGTCATGATCGGCTTTGCCAATTTAATAGGCGGGATTATGACATGGGTAATATCTCTTTTAACATTATTATTCATGCTTAGAAAAAAAGACACTCATCCTATTTACATTACTGTAAAGGAAAAGTGTCTACACGAGGACCCTCCTATTAAAGGGTAGTTTCTTTTTTAAAAGCTAGAGTGCTGCCACACTCTGGCTTTTATATTTTAGCATTTCTCATGAAAGTAACACACATTAACAAGTGGTAATGTGGTAATGTGGTACCAACTATAAGCTTACGCCAGTAGTTGCAATACTTTTGCTTGGCACCATTATAACATGAATATATATTGATTATATAATTATTTGTATCTTTTATTTGTTACTTTTTTTATCTATGAGTTCAAAATGACCTGATCATAGAAGCCTTAACCCTTTTTCTTTTATTAAAAACCCTCGGATTATGAAAGTGTTATGGTACAATATGGTTTAGTATAAATGAATATTGGCTTTCAACATCTCAAGGGCGGTCTGGCTCACTCCCTCATGAAAGGGGGTGATGCACGTGTCAACATTTCAAGCATTAATGCTTATGCTTGCTTTCGGGTCATTTATAATTGCCCTGTTGACTTATATAAAGAAGAAATAGACCCACCCCTTGAGCTCGGCAAAGTAAAAGGGTAAAGTCTATCCTAAATACTTTCATGAAGTTGTTAAGCCAGCCCTCTTGATGGGCCAACATTTATACTGACCCGGCGGCAACCGGGTCTCTTTTATTTTATGCATTTCTTTTGAAAGAAATACATGTTTCCATTTGGTACGGTTGAATTACTTCTAAAGTAATCTTACCACATTTTTTCGTAAATATCTTCGTTAAAGTCGGCGATTTTTCGTGAAAGTGATTAGAATGTGGATTTTAACTGTTCAGGCACATCAAAATCCTCAAAGGTAAACGGCACTTCTTCTTCCAATGCTTCAGAATCAACATCAAGCCCAGCGATTTTCGCAGAATCAAAGTTCACATCGTACAAGGTGACTCGTTCAGTCCCACGACCTGAAGAGGCGTCATCTAGAACAGCTTGTAAGGTGAAATAAGGATCACTTCCCTTTTTCACATAGTCCATCATAATAAGAACAAATTGAGAAGTCACTTTATAAAAAGTGGCTGTTCCCGTTCCATTTGCTCCGGTCGTTTTGTGCCCCGTCATCCGACGACCCATGATATTGACCTCGGATTTGTTTTTCTCTACATTGGCTTCAAACGTTTTGATATGGGCCATTTCTTCTCCATCAAGAAACAACCTGCCCTCTTTACCTGAAATGGTGTTTTGCGCTTTTAATGCCATTCCTATTTCACCTCAACATTAAAGTAGAATTTTTCAGCTGCATCCACCGGTTGAACTGCAAGATCAATCAGGAAGCCGTCACGATCATTATTCAGAGCAATTGTAATGTCATTCTCTGAATCAAAATCAGTAATGCCCTCGTTATCTTGAAGAACACTCAAGTATTGAGTAATTAGCGTTTTTACAAACTGCAGTCCGTCATTTGTAGCGGGAACATCACTGCCGCTCGCTTTTCGAGACTTGATCAATGCTTTCAATTGTGATGTCAGGTCATTATTGATTGCATCAAGTACACGGACAATTTTGTTTTTCTGGAACATCTTATTTTTCTCTGCTGTTAGGCTTGTGAGTGAATTAATGTCCTTTTCAACCGATACTGATTTATCACGAGAATCATAAGTAAACAAGAATTCCCCATTTGACAATCGTTCAACGATTTCGTCGTTGTCAATTCGGTTAAGGACATCTACAGCTCCCTCGTATTCTACAAATGTAAGTGATTGATTAAATGTAGCCCCCGCACTTGCACCGGCAACCCAAGCTGTAGCTTTTTCAGGAGTGATCTCCGTTCCATCCTCAAGTAGGACACCACCTGTTACATTGATAATACCCTCATGGTCTCCCTTGTAATTTGAAAGAACACCTTGAACCTTTTGCCCTTGGTTGTCTCTCAGCCGTTTGATAAACGCAACAAACGTTGCTTTTAATTGCTCGTTATCCTCTACAGGTAAAGCGATTGTGTCAAAGTATTCCGTTTCAGCCGCTTCCAAGAAAGCTGTATAATCGGCATTTGTCGGTGTTTTGTCTGTTCCGCCTGACAAGCGGATTCCGGAAGTTGCAGGGAGAGCACCGCTAACATCTTCAGGGGCCGTACCGGTTAACGGAATAGTAACTGTTAAATCTCCTTTCCCCGTAAACGTGACATATTTATTCGGTTTAAGTTCTTCAGCTTTAGACACTGTTTGTTTATCCACTTCAGATTGATCAAGGTAGGTAGTGACATCAACTTTCGAAGAGTCAATAACGTTCTCCGTAATACTAATAATGATGTCATTACCTTTAGTGCCGCCATAAAGAGCAGTAGCCTTTACACCTTCGCTAATGTCTGCTGAAGCACGAAGACCTTCCGTTAGGCGATAAAGCAAGACTGTATTCGCCTTCTTCATCGCCTCACGTAAAAGCAACAGCGAAGGATCATCAATGTTCAACCCCACTTTTTTATTCAAGTCCTCGATTGAAGAGATAGAAATGAATTTCTTAACCTCACCCCAGCTGGACGCTATCGGCAGCGCCACTGTTCCACGTTCTCCGGCAGAAACACGGTTCTCCGCGGTCGTTTTGAAGTTAAAGTAAATACCGGCACGCTCTTTTTCCTTGCCAGGTGTGAAAGTTCCGCCGTTCATCTATTTGACCTCCTTTTGAAGAAACTGAGAAATCAACTTCTTCGCTTCCGATTTTGTAATACTCATTTTATGAACATGAAAAAGAGCACCGTCAAACACCTCGGGTTTTACCCCAAAGAGCTCTCGACTGTGCTCTCGCAAATCCTTAATATAAAAAGCATTTTCTGCTTTCTCTTTTTTAGTGGCCATCATTTCACCCCACTTTTAAATTTAAAACCATCTATTGAACGCTGATCTTCCCGCTCATACCAATAGCGGCTCGTCCAGTTTAAGACAATGGTCGCATAATCGTCTGATACCCGCGTTTCTATTCGAGATAGGCGAATAAAATCCCCAGTATCCTCGCCAGATTCTTGTATAAGCGGAATTATGCCTCTTCTGCTTCTAAGTGTATCCGCAATTCGTTCCGCTTCGTTATGAGCCTTCTGTACGTTTTCGTGAAAGAGTTTTACGTTTAAAACATATGCTTTCTGAAACGTGGATACTGTGTCCACCCCATCGACCGTGGAAGCCGGTGGAAAGTAAAGAGACGGAACAGCAAAGTCCTGCGGTATTTCTTCTTCATACACTTGAACAGGATACAGTTTGTATAGATAGCCCATAATTGAACCTACTTCTTGATTCATGGCAGCACCGCCTTAAAATTCTTCATAAATCCATTGCTGCAGCTTCCGCTCAAGGCTTCTCTCAAACATCAACTGAAAAATGGCCATGGCGTTATCCCAAAACCCCGAACCGTCTACCCATCGGAACTTCAGCAGCATGCCGGAATTTTTTTCAGCAGGGTCATATTCGAAACGGTCGCCTTTCCACCGACCTGGAACCCATCGTCTATCCTGATTTTTAGACGGATCGATAGTAAAGTGCCCGTCATTGACGTATGAGGCGTAATCCAGATTTGTTCCAACATCCAACTTTAAGCTGCCTTCTGTCATTGAAAAGATATTATCCTGGTCACCTTTCTGAAAGGAATTGAGCAAGCGGCGAGTGTCCACGGTCTTCGTCCTAATGATCTCATCTTGGATGATATCTAAGAACTCAAAACCCATTGATTCAAGCCACTGCTCATATTTCCTCTTCAGTCCCCCACGAGAAGCCCGGTCTAATGATTGTATGAACTGATCGAGACCCCGAATTTTCATAAGTATTCAACCTCCCGTACTGCCGTCACTTCCCAATGATGATTCCTGATTTTGCGGGGCTTCTGTAATTTATAAGCAGTACCATCCCAAACCGCCCTGTCATTTACTCGAATATCAGCAGTAGCAGGGAAATGCACAAGGAAAGATTGATAAATAGATACATTTGACTCCTGTTGGATAATGGACTGACTCTTCTCTGTAAAATAACACGGCTGATTTTCTATGTCCGGCTCATCAGGGTACGAAAAAACCGGTTGAACATCTTCAACCGGCACCCCGAATTTTTGCTTTCTATTTTCTTTTTTCTCCTGCAGATGGTAAATGTCACATCTGTGAGTCAATAAGGATTGATAACTCATATTGATCTCATCCGCACTTTCGCTTCAATCCCTTCTAAATCAGGGTCAGCCGGTTTCACATAATCTTTTATTAATGCATACACATCAGGTTTTTGAAGAGAACTGCCATCCCCTAGAGTATAAGAATAGTCACCAATTTTTTCAGTTGTATATCCTTTAATAATTGACTCGTCGCCATTTATAAGAGCATAAAACTGAGACAACTTTAATAGAGCCAGTCGAACCGTTTCAGGCAAAGGGATATACTCTGCATCTGAAAAATCATGTCCAACTTTAAGAATGATATCGGCAGTTGCCTCAAGGATATCCTGTTTTAACAACTCGTCAGGTCTGGTCTTTACAGACTCAAAAACTGAATAACTCTTTAATTCATCGGGAGTGATTAACAGCATAGGTCACTCCCCTTTGTTATCTATTTGCTTAAGGATGTAGGCAATTCTTTCATCTGCGTTTTTGAAGTCAGACGGATTGCGACCAAGATTAGAAATAATGGATTCATGCTCTGCTTTATTCATACCTTTCAATTCCGATTCAGTATAATTTATCGGATCATCCTTTTGATTATTAAGCTCTTGGGTTAGTATAAAATATGGATTTTCATTTAAATACTCATAGAGCTTTTTCGGTACTGTTTGACTGACACCTGCTCGAAAGGTTATTCCCATCACATTGTATGTTTTGCCTTTAATAAGCTTTGCAGTAAACACACCAGACCACCTACTCCTTCACTTTCACGATCTTGGCTACGGCGTCCTCTTCTTCAAAAACACTATCCAATTTCGCTGTCAAAACAATGATAAACATACGGCGACGGATGTCCTTATCTACTTCAATCCGAATGTTACGAGAGAATCCGAGAATAATATTCTTCGGATGAGTTAGGATGATATCAGAAACATCGGCTGCAGTATCTCCCTCTCCAATCGTATAAGGCTGTAAATTTGCAATACCTTTGATTGGAACACCAAAAGCAGATGAAAGGCCACCTTGAACAGCTGCATCCCCTAAATTTGTTTGACGATCAGCTACACGATCTTTCCATTCGACCTCAATACCAGGCGATGTATAGAAACGGAACTCCTGCGGAATTCGCAAATATTTAGGAGGTACAGCTTTGTATCCTCGTTTAAATGTTTGACGTGTCAGTTCCTCACCTGCAGCATCGACAATATGAGATGTAGCTTGTTTTCTGATGCCATCTAATTGTGCAAGATATGAGTCGGAGGAAGATGTATCCCCATTTACAAGCAACTCTTCAATATCAACCGCAGCACGCTCAGCTATCATTTGCATGATTGTATTCTGAAGGCCATCTTTTTCGATGTTGTTTTCAAGTGTGTCATAGGTAATGTTAACTTCAGCAATTACTTCTTTTGTGCTTAAGTTAACTGTGCTAGTTGATGGAACTGACTTTTGATCTTTAGTTAGCGCAACTCCCTCTTGGGCTGCCCTTAAAATACGCTGACCAAAACCGATCTTCTCGATTTTCTGTGTGTCATGGTCCATTTGAATAACTCGCGCATCTCTTAAAATGGTTGGCGTATCTTGTACCATTCGAATAAAAGTTGAAGCCTGAGTAGGATTCATAATCCCGCCGCTCTCTAAAGTAGAAAGCGTCATTTCTGCTTTATTAATAACCTCTTGATTTCTCATTCGTATCCTCCTTATCCATTAAAACAACCCTGACCAGATTGATTTTTGAACTTGTTCGGAACCCGATTCTTCAGTTTGCTTAGATGTTCCGCGACTTTTTTCGATTGCTTCAATACGATCAGCGAGCGGTTGAACAGCTTCTGAAATTGCCTTTTTCAACTTCTCGCCCTCTTTTTCAGTCTCTTCTTCTTTTTCTTTATCTTTCTTATTAAGCTCTTCCTCTTTTTCTAATGTCTCGAGCCGCTTCTTAATTGGCTCTAATGCTTCTTGAATGGATTTAGTTACTTCCTCCGAAGTCATTTCTTCTTCCCCCTCTTTTGTTTCTACCTGACTCAGTAAATTACCAAGGGCAGCATGAGCATTCTTAATTTCTTGCAGGTTTGAAGCGGAAAATTTTCTGCCCGCCTTTGCAACTGGCTCTTCATATGATTGCTGTTGTTTTCCAACAAAAAAGTTTTTGAGCAAATTAAATAGCCCTTTCTCATCTGTTTTCTCTTGAGAAACGGGCTTTTCTTGTTTTTCAATCGTCTCAGCAGTTCCTGCCATTGAATAACCGGTAATTTCGCCTTTTTTGATTTGCTCCCATACTTCCTCAGAAGCCTTTGTGACAAGGACCCATGATCCCTTTTTAATGGTTTCCCCATTCATTTCAAAGTCTGCCGGTGCGACATAGGACTCAACCACCTCACCAACACCACCCTGAAAGTCATGTTGCTTGTCGATTTGACGAGCATCTTTCAGGAATCCATGAGCGGCCTTTTCGATTTCTGCAGCTGTCATGAAATCTCCGTGGGCGTCCACTGTATCAGGTTCATACACGATACCGTAAACAAGTTTTTGCTCGTCTGCCTCTTTCGCAAGGATTCTGACTTCCTTTTGAAAATCAGGTTGTTTTTCTGATTTCACAATAAAGAACTGCTTTTGATTAGCAGCCTTATCCACATAAGAAACATGTGTGATTTTTGCGTTCACCAATTCTCTTGGCATGTTATTCACCTCCTTAAAATAAGAAAAGACTTCTAATTAGAAGTCTCACCAGCTGTATTCTCAGCAACATAATTGCTTGTTATCTCCATTAACCTTTTTACACTCTTATCTACATTCCAGAAAAATTTATTCATAATGTAGCTTTGTGAAATATGACTTTTCTCTAAGTCATGAACTATATTCATTATATCAAGTAAGCTTTCCGCAAATGAATCATTAAGAATTTTATGGCGTTTCAAATAATCAACCATGTATAACATGCCTATACCTTGAGATTTATCTGCCGCATCATCTTTTTCTGATACTTTTTCATAAAGATTTTTCACTGCTCCATATAAACGAATCATTTCCATTTTTAGTAGTAAGTCATTATCCCCTTTAATGCTTGTCTTCTCATTATAATGGGAATGTGTTTCCTCAGTGATTTCAGAATTACTTTCTAAATTTAATGAATCTTTTAGATTTTGATCATCAGTTCCATATTGATTCTCTTTATTCAATTGGAAACTAATCTTATCTAATTTTTGGTCAATAGTGAATTCAAATTCCCAATCCTTATATTTAATTTTCGCCAAGGTACTGATCAAATTTGAAACCGGTTGTTTTAATTTAAAAACCAAGATAATTATTGCTACCGGCCAAATGATTGATTTGACTATTGAAGAGATAAACTCCATCCAATTCATATTTTCCCCACCTAATATGTAATGAGGACATTATACTATTTTATTCCATGTTTGCTAAGACTTCTCTTTGAATCTCTTCTTTTTCTTCGGGTGATAAGCCTAAAATCTTACTATCTACCACAGGCGATAGAACACAATGGCAGTTAACCCGCTCCCTTGTTGATAGTTTAGGATCCCTCGGAAACATGCAGGTTTCGCTACTGCCCGGTATCTGAAATTCTTCATCTACTCCAATGACTGTACCGTCAAGATCAATGTGATTTTCACGAGGATTGTTCTTCTTCCCTCCGCTGTGCCGCCATTTCTTTTTCTTTACTGCCGGCGATTGTGCATATGATTCATGCTGCGCGGCAGAGGAAGCGGCAAGCACTTCTGTGATGGCTGTGGTACGCGCCCGCTCCCTATCAAATTGTGGCATGTCTTTGAGAGTCAACTCAATGTCCTGGATTGATGAACCGTTCTCGATAGCATTAGTTAGCACGTCCTCCACCACTTCATGTGTGTTTAACTTCATGATCTCAGCCAGCTTCTTTGACCAATCCTTAATCCAATTAATCGTACGATTGGATAAGACTTTAAAAGGCACCTCTGGATCTATTGAATCCATGATTACTTCAGCCATTTCTTCAATAGTCTGTTGCAGGAATCCCTCAGTCAGTTCCTGAAATTCTTCCTCGAAGTCATCCTCCGCGAATAGGTTCTGAGTAAAAAACACTAGAAGGGCTTTTAACGTCTCTTCTGAGTCTTTGCTTACAAAACCTTTGAGACCATCTAAAAACTTCTTATGCTGGCGTCTGAGCAATCTGGCAATGCCTTTTTCATATTCCTCCACATATTTGGGGATATTAGATTTGCCAGGAAAGTCAGGTACCATCTCCCCCAATTGCTTATACTGATTTTCCTCGGCTTTTTGAATAAAGACATTTAAACTCTCCAATAGCTTATCCGTTTTGTTCATCTCTTCAAATCCTCCAGAACATCCCGCATATCTTTTAATAACCCGATCATATTAGGAGTACCGTTCTTAGATTTAAACAGTGCAGCCAAAGGATCGGAAACGGACGACTCGTTAGTTTTACCAAGCGGCCTGTTGTATTCTTCTTCTGGCCATTCTTCAAGCGTCTTACCAAGTACCCGTCCAGCCAAATCGCGTAAATCATTCGGAGAAACTGCACCTGCTGTTATAAACGGTGTTAGAACCTTAGCAATTTCTAAAGGATCTCTAAAGTCTGGCCCTTTTAGTTGGAGTCGGACTTTATGAATTTCAAGATCATTTAGAAATAAAGCATTCAGTTTACCTGTGATTAATTTTCGTTCAGGCTGAAATACTTGTTCCTCAGTAATCTTTCTTGCTGTGTCAGCTGTCGCTCTGTTGTAATCTTGAGCTTCACCTGTATAAAGTGGGGGCAAACGAAAAGCCGATCTAATTTTATCTCGGTTCTTTTGGTCATATTCAAGAAACAAAGCATCTTCTTGAAGGATTTCAGCAAGTGACTTAATATCAACTTTCACTGGTGCAATCTCTTCATCACCATGAATGTTTTTCCCCTTCGCTATCCCTTCTGCTTCAAGTAATAGAAACTTATGAGCGTTCTCCACTCCTTCAAGCCCATTCATGTAATCCTGCAATTGTGTGTATGAGTCCTCAGACAACATTCCATTTTCTATTGTGATGGCAGCGGGAATATGTCTTCCTTGTTTGAAGTACATAAAGTTCAGCTCTTCAGCTTTACGAGCACCATACAAATTAACAATATGGCCAATCCATCGCGGTTTCCCATAAATACCGCTTCCTATTTTGAAATGGACCACTTCATTTGCTCGTTTCTCCAATGGGGTCTGTTCATCATATTGACCTGTCTCTAAATTTAAAGTGCGAGGATCACCATATTCTTTAAAATAAACCATACGGCCGTCAATCATCTGAACATACTTTCGGAATCGTTTCTCTCTTTTGATTGATTTCATTTGTCCTTGTTCGAAGTACGTAAAATCAACTTCGATTGGTTCAGACAGTTTGCAAACTCGTACATTTTGAACGTCCATGTATTCAATGCCGGCTGGCTTATTTTCACCGTTTCGAATGACCTCAATAAAGCCATTGCCCGTCTTTTCTCTATCTTCAATAACAAATCCGAGTAAAGTCTCAGCTGACTCATCAAAGTGAAGATATTTAACGAACTCTTCAAGCTTTGTCCATTCACTTTCAGCTTCTGTTTTTTCTTCATTTGTCACATCTGGCGAATTCACATCAAAAGAATACTCGAAATCAAATCCAAAGCCCACAATATTTGTCCTGTAGGCATCAACACATTGCTGTAAGATTGTTGAATACTCAGCAATCATTTTTAATTCCTTTAGGTTATACGGAGGAGGCAAAATATTGCTGTCATAGCTGTCAGCAAATTCATCTTCATAAATTTGTTTCGTTGATTCAGTAGGTGGAGAGGCTTTGATCACTCGTGCTTTAACAGATTTTTTTGACATGCTTTACCTCCTTCCTGGTCTTGATCTTTGCGGTCTTCCTTTTGATTCTTCTTTCAAATCGGTTACCTCATAATCATCGAGAGCGTACCAGATAGCTGACAGTGTATGCGGGTCTATGGTGAACTCGTCTTCTATGATGTTCCCCAGCTTATCGGTAGCATAAGCAAGCGGCTTAAGCTCATAAATCGTGTTCTCGCAACGATCAGAGCAAATGATCTTCCTGAACCGCTTGATTTTCTTTGTATACTGAAGGCGTGATCCTTGATATTTACGGGCACCCACCATATTGAAACCGTGTTGCTGAAAATAACGGATTGTCTTTGGCTCTGCTGAATCCGCCTTGATTAATTCCTTAGTCTCTGCAAATTCCTTAAGTTCTTCGGCTGTCTTATCATCCGTTAATCCATTTTTGTAATACTCCCAGTAGATATAGAGATATTTCTTTTCATGATCCACAGCAACCCTAACGACGGCGTTATACGATTCCACAAAACCAAAGTCCATGCCAACCCGTTTAAGCGGGCGGTTAATATTAGAGATTGCAGTCATAACCTCTTCATGCGGTCGCTCTTCAAACTGCGGCAGAACCCGAATTCCATTCACGCCAAAATGACCTTTCCGCGCAATTCGGTAAAGGTCTGGATCGTATTCCTTCAATTCTTCAAGTTGCTGGACATAGCTTTCTGGCAGGAAAAGATTATCATCTGCCGTTGAGTGATGATAATAGGTGTCGTTGCTAACGATTATCCGCTTTTCATAAAGTTCCTTATCATCCAGTACAAAGCGCTTCTCCCTATCATCCTTGAAGAAATGCTTAAAAGTCCAATTGTCCTCTCCAACTGGATTTGTTGAAAGTATCATGTGAAGCGGCAATGTCGGGTGACGAAGACGTCCAAGAAGCTCCTTGAACCCCTCATATTTTACTTCAGAGCATTCCTCAATCCAAATGAGGGAAATATTATTGATTGATTTCAGTTTGGCTGGCTTATCCATCCCTTTAAAGATGATTCTGCTGCCATTTGAAAATCGAATCTGCATCGGAGAAGATACACATCTAACGATATGATCTAATTTTAGATCACTTACAAGTTCATCAAAAAGTGAAAATGTTGAGTCCCTATGTGTGTCGTACACTTCTCTGATAACAAGTGCAGTACGCTTTTCTCTGAGCAATTTCAGAACAATCTTGAGCGCCACATGATAGCTTTTGGATGATCCATAACCACCCACAAGAAACTGAAACTTTTGATTCCAGTCAAAGAGAAATTCTTTAAAATGTGGATTTACCTGTTTAATCACTGTCATCACCTTTGTTTACAATGGTGATCTCAAAAGGTTTATCTTCTTCTGTAAGTTCTTCGATCTCTATTTTTTTCTTGTTGATATTTAAGCGCATATGCTCCAATTTAAGGCGTCGTTCGTCTTCCGAATGGGCTAATTCATCAAACTGTTTAATTAAATTCCTGAGCTCTGCCATTGCACGAGATTGAGCGTTCAAGAACGTTGCATGACGATCCCAAGAAAATTGAAATTCGAATTCTTCCTCTTCGACTTCGTTTGTCTCAGATAGCACAGACTTTTTCTTTTTCAGTTCTTTAATCATTTCCTGCTTATCAGAAACGAACATGATCTTTTGCGCCCTTATTATTGCGGCATATTGGATCTGTATCTGATCCCATATCATATCGACAGGCGAACGTTCTTGAATCCCTTCCATGATGGATAGCGTTTCTTCTGGCAGGAACTTAGAGAAGAATCCATGAGTCACAGCGTTTTGATTTCCCTTAGGTGCGCCGCCATTATTACCTAACGCATTCTTGTTACCGAGTGGTGCACCTACTTTTTTTGTGTGCACACCTTTTTTTAAGGGTGCACCCTTTTTTCTTTGCCAACCATGGCGTTGTTTCCACGATTTAATGGTGTTCACAGATACCCCATATTTCTCGGCAAGGTCCTTGTATTTCATACCTTTGGCGTAATCCTTATACGCCTGTATGTGCTTATCAACCATCTACATTCACTGCCGCCTCCTTTTAGATTGAGTTGTTTTGAAAATAAAAAAGCTCCTCAAAAGAAGCTTAAATATGTTTTTTTATTAAATTAGTTATTTCATCAATCAACCGCTCAATATATTCTTGATTGAAGTTCACCTCAATTATTGGATCATCGTTCATAAAACCTCTTAATGCCACTTCAACTTCTCTTAAATAATTTATATATTCCTGTAACTTGATATTCAGTTCTTTATCAAAGAGTATTGAAAATTTCTTAACAATCAGTTCAAATGCCGATAGCTCTTTAAAATAATCAGTATGTAATTTTTCTAAGTATCCTTCTGGGTGATTATAGAACGGTACAAAGGCAGCAGCGGTTTCAATTCTTTTATTGTTAATATTATAAATCTCATCAATTAGTATATAGCCTTTTGTGAAAATTTCATTTCCTTTTCTATTCTTCTTTTGTAAAACATAATTAGTTCCACCTGTAAAAAAAACTGCTGTTATAGCACTAGTAATGACTGTACCAAAATCTATTTGAATCAATTTCATCCCCTCCTTTTACTAATTATCGGCAAAAGAGAGCGATACAGGTACTATTCGCAAAATTTGTCGAACGAAACTGTTGTATAAAACCTAAATTTAGTGGTGACGCAGGAATAATTCGCCGCGCCGACCTGCCTCCCATTTTACACTACAGATTTTTTCAGATTCAACAAACGCTCAAAGTGGCAATCTTGGCATAATTGGCTGATGAACTCATCTTTCATTTTGCGTACAGTTTCCCTTGAAATGCCAAGGTGAAGACTTATTGCGCGGTAGCTCATACCCTCCATCATGCAATCATAAATGACTTTATGCTGCTCACCATGGATCTTTTCAGCCCCTAATTCAACTGCATATACTCGCTCTTCATAATACTTAAGACGTTTGAAAAGACGTTCCTCTCTCATATCCATTTGCCTTAGCTCAGCCTGACTCTTCCCAGGACTTCCTTTTGGCATAGTAGCTTCTAATCCATATTGAGCAACACCCCAATTCTTCATGGGAATTACTGAACCATAGAGTACCCTTTGCAATCGACGAACCTCTTTCACCATCCAGTGATAGCTATTGATTAGATTTTCAATTTCTTTTCGATTCATGAAAGTATCCTCCTTTTCAAAATAAAAACGGACACCAAACATACAGCGTAATACTGTAAGTTCAGTGTCCGCAGGCTTTCCGTCTTGGACTAACTGGATATTTTATGCTTTAATGAATTCACATTACCTAAGGAAAAAAATTCAACTCCCTCCTTAAATATGGTAAAATTTTATTATAAAGTAGTGGAGGTTGTTATATGAGAGTTAGAGAAATAAAAAATTTACTCGACAATTATAATAAACAAATTGGAGTTAGTGTTTCGCACGTACCGCACAGCAACAGAAAGACTGTTCTTAATTTACAAAAGTCTTTAGATGCAATTAACGAGTTGTCTAAACTTGGTTTTTTAGATGATGATATTGAGAGATTTAAAGATCTAGGAAGTATATATTATTCACGTGTACCTGAAGATAAGATTGAAGTGGATAATCACATCGCTAATCAAATTACTAATCATATAAAAATTGTAAAAGAAAAATTACGTGGTTTTGGAATTTTAATTGATCAGTCAGTTTCTGATCAAAATGAGAACGTAATTAGCGTAAAACTCCCTCAATACAACTCATTAGAAGAACTAGAAAAATTCATCAAAAAATTAAATAATGCATTTCAGAATGGTATTACCCTTGAGGAAATTAATGGACATTATAAATTACAGGGTTTTGACACAGGTTCAATGTGGATTGACATCTTAGTAAACAGTTCAGCTGCAGTAATATTTGTTGGACAACTTATAGATGCAGCTATAAACATTTCAAAGCGATCTCAAGAATTACTCATTACTAAGGCAAACATCGAAAAGCTAGCTCTTCAAAATGAGCAATTAAAGCTACAAGTCGAAACTTCCAAAGCTTTGCTAGATGGAATTGAAAAGGGTATTGACACAATAACAGATGCCGAAATAAAAAATGTTACTGAAGGAGCAAATTATTCAACAGAATCAATAGGACATATAAAACAATCGGTTAAAATCTTTGCAGAATTACTCCATGAAGGTACCCAATTCCACCCATCTTTAGATGCACCTTCTGAAACAGTTGAAGCCTTTCCTGAACCCCAAAAGAATTTAGAAGAGCCTCAACAATTATTAGAAACATTAGCTGACAATTTACCTGAACAGGAATAACCTGCACATCCAAGCCGAAGGAGGAGATATCCTCCTTCTTGTTTACCTTTTTATAAAGTATTATATCTTCTTCTCATTTCACCTTAAACCCTATCTCATGATCAACCCTTGCAAAGCTGCCCTTTACAGTTTGAATCACTGTTTTGCCGTGCTCCGGAGCATCTAAAACATGTGCAGTTCCCTGATTCCCATCTAAAACAATGATCTGAACTTTTCCTGGGTCAATTTTCTGCTGAATAGTGAAGTCTTTTTTGATGTTTATTTCTCTTGGATTGTACACTCAAAGCGCCCCCTATGTTATGATAGAAGTACCAGTTCATATCAAGAACACTGAGGCTAAGCGCTTCGGTGTTTTTTATTTTTAGGCAGAAACCTCTCTTATCATGACTTCCACCCTTGGCTCTTCGCTATAAAACTTACTGACTTTCAAATCCACAACCTGACTATCATCTTTGTATATCAGATGATTCAAAGCATCTTTCACGCCCTTTACATAATTATCAACGTCGGGCTTTGTAGTCGGCCGCAGAAGGCCCTTTTCAGCTTTCTCTTTCTTCTTTTTTGAGTTTGAAACTGACTTAGGCATTGGTCTGTACACTTTGACATCCATTGAGACAGGACCAGTAATAATTGTTTCTGGTCGATGCTGAGACGCAACCAATGCCACATACTGTTTGAAATACTTTGATTTCGCTGGATCACGCATATGCACCTTCCCATTTCGTATTGATCCACGCGGCCTTCCTTGTGCGACTGGCTCACCATAAACAGTGAACTTAATGCAATCCAACTGTTCTTTACCTCCCGTCAAGCTGTTCCCATAACTTAATTTCTTTTTCTATTCTCGGTGCAGAAAGTAAAATTATCAGCAGAGACACGACTGCTTTAAGCACTCAGCATCCGCTCCATTTGCTTTATTTTTTCCTCAAGTAAACGGATTGTTGGTGTAAGATCTTTACCTTCATTTCGATTTGAAGGGCCAAATATATAAAGTCCACCAGTTGCTTTTATATTCGTTTTCTTTTTCATTCCCAATCACCTAACCTATGATTTAATTGCATTCGATCGCCTCTAATAATCACTATGTAATCACGGCACATCTGGTGAATTCGTGAACCAAGAGCCTCGTCTATATCCAAAATCTCATCGATTGTTAACTCCGAAGAAATCAGCAAAGGTTTGTGATTTAAATACCGGTAGTTCAAGACTGACTGGATTTGTTCAACCTGCCAGTCTGTTGCCCTTGGTTGACCGTTTATTGGTTTAAATAAATCATCAATGAATAGAACTTCGACCTTTCTCATGGCATCGAGTTTTGCTTCTAAGTTATCAAAGTTAGCTTTCAAATCACCCATGCCCTCTACATAAGGGAAATACATGCAGTGTACTGATTTTTTCTTGATCAGATTATTCATAATCGCCGTGAGCAAATGAGTTTTACCGCTACCTGGCTGTCCAAGTAATGCGATACTGTTTTGCCTTTCTCCTTTGATCTTTTGAAAATCTTTATAGTATTCCACTGCACACTCATAAGCGTCCTTGATCATGTCTGGCTTACCGTCCGTTATGAAGTTACCAAAGAGAAGCTTTTCAAACTCTTCTGTAATGCCACTAGCTGCCATGAGTCTGGCAATTTTCTTTCGTCTTACACATTCACACTGTTTTGAATAAGTATCTTTCCATTCGCTAGCTTTATCCGGCGTACAAACCTTACCTAACAGAAAATCATCTTCCGACACCATATCGTCCGGAACCATAAGGTCTAACTGTTCATCTAAATGCCAAGAAGTGTCCTTATGGACTCGATAAACGACAATTCCACGATCCTTACAATAAGGACAATCAAATTCAGCCTTTTCTTCTGATACGGCCTGTTTTGTTCCCAAAAAGCGGGCTGACCTTTCCCGAAGTTCCTGCATGATCGTTTGAAATGCGGTGTCTATACTGACTGCTTTGTTTATAGCCATATTGTTTCTCCTTTCTCTTTTGAGTGAATGGATTTGATAAGATGGCTTGAACATATGACAAACTTGCAGCTTTCCCCTTTAATTGAAACGCTGTCTTGATAGCCTCCATCACTTTTTCCTCACCATAATCGTCGACCATGTAGCCGATCCGCTGTGCCTCCATCGGGCCGACTGACCGAGCAACTTTGTTTTCATATAGCTCAAAGGCATTTTTCATTTTGTCATCGACCTCCTGATGTTCAATCTGAGCTGGTTCCAAAGCTTTGTTCTTCATGTAATTTCCTAGTTGTATGTAGTCTGCATAATGAAGTATGGTGACGATGAACCCTCTTTTTTGTGGAAGACGGTGCAATTTGATATATCCCTGTTTCTCCATTCGGTCTAGTGAGTATTTGATCTGTGCAGCTGACCAGTTAAAATCTTTTGCTAGTTCCACAACTTTGATAATGGTCTGCCCAAGTTCTAGCTCTTGATTTGGCCTGTATTCAGCTCTTTTGAACAAGTGATCATAAATTTTTTCATCCCTAAACTCTTTGAATGGTAGTCGGGGTATGACCACATACCCCATTGCTTTTATGTCCAAGTCAATCACCTACTTCCTTTCACAGAGTGCAGTTATGTCAGAGATGCCGGCTCAATCAAACGGAAGTTCATCGTCTTTTATATCTACAGGCTTGCCGTCAAAAGGATCGGTTTCTTGGGCGCTTGGTTTTTCCGTTTCATCTTTGTTTGAAGGCTCGGAATCGATAATTTCTGAACTGTCTGCCTCATTGGTAATGTCAATCCGTTCCCTTGTTTCATCTTCCTCAATAACTGCTTTTTGCATTTCAACAGAGAGAATCCCCCACTTGCTCAAAACTGCTTTTAATACAGTCTTAAGAGCCATCGCATCCCAGTCATTTTTCCATCCAAAATCAGACTTACTGAATTTCTTTTTGTGCTTCTCTACTTGTGCCTTTGTCCAGTACACTGTTTTTCGGAAGCCATTTATCAACTCAAAATAAGCTGCATAACCAATTACCGCGTCTGATTCTCGTTTTTCAAAATCAATCTCGATCTCCTCAGTCAACGGATTCCACTTCTGCAATTCGCCTTCATGAATCGGTATGCAATTGATGGATTTATATTGGCCTGTTCGTAAGGCTAGCTGGATATATCCTTTGTATCCAAGCTGAAATTGAGCCTTACCTCCGTAAGGAACAATCCAGGCATACCCTAAGTTTTTATCTATAGGTAAATCGAGTGTAGCTGCCACCATTGCTGAGGATATGACGCTCATAGGATCTGTTTTCTGTAGCATCTGCTCGCTGTTATAAAGGCTTAAGATAGAAGCAGTAAACTGTGTAGCCCTCTTCCCTAACACTTCCTCAAATCGTTTAATAACAGATGGTGAGGAAAGTAGCCCTTTCATTGTTGCTCCTTGTTGTTGCACAGGTACGTTTTTTTGTTTCTTTTGGATGTTGTTTTTAATTGATTGATTAGTAGCCATAATCAGCTAACCTCCTTGATTCCAAAACGTCTGAAATGAGTTTCCTTTTTAACTTTCTCGTATACATCCGGAAACTGGTCTTTGAGCTTTTTCGTGTCAATTCGATTTGAGACAACAGGCTTCCAGCAAGCTTGATAGTTACCGATAAACCCATACTCTGCATCCTTCATTTCATGTTTGATTTGGTTCTCTAATTCTTTTGCCTGGCTTTGAAGCTCTGAGATCTGTTCTTTAATAAGCAAGTATTGTTGAATACGTTCTCGATTAGCCGCAGTTAAATCAATAGCTTTGTTATTTTCCGTTTCGGCATATCGTTTTTTGAGGTATTCCTCCGCAGCACTTGAACCATCTAAAGCAGGAGCTTGTCCACCTAAGACCTTGTCATTCCAGAACTCAATCTCTGCTTTAAAGATCATGTCAATTAACTCGTCGTCTCGCTCAATCTCTTTCCAGACAAATTTGTTCCCGCCAATCAGCACAGCAAAATAAGCTTTCCGATATTCAGGTCCAAGCACACCCAGATAATGCTGGACCTGAACGATATAGCTCTCGGGGATTTCTTCGTCCTCCCATTCTTTTAAGTTGTAGGCTGATGTTGTTTTACATTCAAGGATCGCTTTTTCACCAACGATCATTCGATCAACATTAGCCAAAATGAAATTATATTCTGGATGTCTGAGTATTGCTTTTTTACGTCTAACCTTCTTGCCACTACGTATCTCAAATTCTTTTGCAACAATATCTTCTAGCAATGATCCAAAGTAAGCAGCTTCACTTTGCGATTCACTAACAGGGACCTGTCCTGTTTTGTCTAACCATAATTCAAAAGGTGTCTTCCACTTGTTCAGCCCCAAGATAATGGATGCATCTGAGCCGCCAATTCCTTTTCTTCTTTCAATAAGCCATTCATCACGGCTCATTTCAGAATTCTTAGCAAGAACCTCAGCCCGTTTGCTTGTCATTCCACCTAACCCCCATTGTTTTTATTGAGGCTATCTGATAAAATATTTGCACATGAGTTTTTTTAGATAGCCTTTAAAGAAGTCCACTTTGCCGAGTGGGCTTTTTTATTGCGCGTTTTTAAATTCAAAACCAAGTTGCTCCCTTAGATACCTTTCCAAGTTCTCTCTGAGAATGATTTCGCCGCCATCAATTACATAATCATCAACTGGTGTTACTTCATCACCGTAAAAATCTATTTGTACATCCGTTTCAGTCAGCTTATCGTGCCAGTTGTTTATGACCATTGGATTTTCGACCATTCTTATTCTCCTCTCTGAATTTGTCTGCACGTCTATCCCATAACAGATGGAATTCACTATTGTTACGAATCATCACACACCATTTACGAACTTCCAGAGCAGTTGCCGGTTTATGAACAAAATGAACCATCATCCTATACACCTGCTCACTACAGTTAAGTTGATACCTTGCTGTTGCATTTTCAATGCCGTTTCATAAAGGCGTCCTTTGTTTGCAAGCCGGCTAATATCCTCAGTAAGAACCTTGATGCTTCCAGCAAGACTAATCGCTTCTTCATAATCACCATCACGTAATGCCTCTGACAGCATGATTGATAGCTCTTCTGCTGATTCGATTTTTCTTTTTGCGATAGGAACATCTGCCTTCAAGAAATGATTAGTATTCATACTGAAACCGCCTGCCTTCCTTCTTGTTTTGCCATAGCAACTTGATCAACTAGAGCTTTCCGCGTCCATCTATCTGCAAGTTCCTGCATTTTCAACCCGTGAGTACGAACAAGTGAATAAATCAATGTTTTGTTAGCCGCAATCAAATCAAAAATCTGCTTAATATCGGCCATCGGCAGCTCCTCTGTTTTACCTGGTCGGTTATCCGTGAGCCAACGGGCTAAATGTTTGGTTGCTTGCAGTGCTTCCTCCAATTGGTGAACCATATTAATCACCGCATTACTTGCACATTCATTGAGTGCCGGATCAATAGGAGCAGCGGCTGTAGGATGAAGTTTGAATAAGTAATGTACAAGATCAATATGTTCATAGGCAGCGCACTTCTCAAACCATTTAATACATAACTCTGGAGTAAGCTTGGCAAGTCCATTTTCAACATCTGAAACATACCTTTGATCCTTACCTCCGATTAACTTGCCGATTTGGTATTGTGAAAGACCTGCAGCCTTACGGGCACTACGCATAATCTGCGGTAAATTACGCATATTGTATGGGTTGTTCTCCATATGTTTGCCTCCTGTTATATTAGGTTTTTAGTTTTAAAATTGAAGTTGAAAGACCATGCTGTTTATAAATGACTTAGGCTGATTCCTTTTTATTTTTTTGCGCAAGCTTCTCTTGGTGTTCATTCATACGCTGAACAAGTATGCCACTGAGGTATTTGTAGGCTTTGGCCTCTGCCTGTTCAAACAGTGGTCCTTTTTTCAAGATGACTTTCATAATTAAAAGGCCTCCTTTGTGAATTCTAATCATGCTGAATCCTTAGAATTATGTTTCGTTTCGTTACATACATCCTCAAAAAAAATAGTCCAGTCAAAGCCTAATTTCTCTCCTATTTTTTTTGAGACAATAACACTAGGCTTCCTAGTACCATTTTCTATCATGGTGTAGTATGCTCTACCAATCTGTGCAGCTTTGGCAACTTCTTCTTGAGTAAACCCTTTTTCTAAGCGGTTTTTCTTAAGCCATTTTCTCATCATTTTTCACCCCCTTAATCAGAAAATGTAACGTTTCGTTACTTAGATAATAGTATCGATTCGTTACATTGTCAACACATTTTCATAAAAAAAGTATCGTTTTGTTACCAAAACTTATATGTAACCCTTTGTTACGTTACAATGAGATATAGAATAAAAACAAAAGTCAGGTGATTAATATGTTCTCCGAGAACTTGAAAAAGTGCAGAAAACAAAAGAAACTAACCCAACAAAATATGGCTGATAAACTTGGAATTACTCGGCCTGCCTACACCGCCTATGAACTAGGTAGTCGTGAGCCTGACTATAAAACCTTAATTAATATTTCAAACATACTTGATGTTTCTTTGGATTATCTTCTTAAAGGAGAAAGCAATGAAAAAGTATTTCAGGATGAAGCAAAAAAAGTGTTAAACGATCCTGAAACATTCCTTGCAGCAAAAGACGGTGAGGTAACAGATGAGATCTTACAGGCTGCTTTGGAGATTATAACGGAGCAATTAAAAGAAAGACGGAAATCAGATAAATAAACGCAGTTAGTTTATTATTATTTATTTCTGTTTATTATGTTTAATTCTGTTTACTAATAAGATTTAGATTCTCATTTATATTTCATTCATACCCTCATTTAAAAAGTGATTTTGAATCCTTTACAAACCCTTACGTGACAAGGGTTTTTGTTGTTTTTCTCATTTATATTTTCATTTATGTTTCTTTTATATTCTCATGTAAAAAAATTGAGCGTTTATTGTGAGGGAAATTGCAGAGTATCGAAATGGGAAAAGAGGGCTTCTTGTTAAAAACCTTGCAAAGTGTATGTGAAAAAAATAAACAATACAATTATCGTAACAACAATAATTGTTTCTTTAATAAAATTTTTATTATCTTCATTCTTTTGTTTCTTTTTTTTAATCTCTTCTCTGTATTTTCTTTGAACCTCTTTCTTCTTATCATTATTTTTCATGATTAAACTCCTTTGAAGTCCATTTATTCCCTTGCCCCTATCATTTGCAATTGTAATAATTCACTAATGATTACACCAACAAAAAAGGATCGGCAAGTGCTTTTCACTCAATGGTAACCAACATAAGCACTAGCTGGACAGGTTTTAGGATGTATCTAATCGTTGAGGTTCCATTTCCTGCAACTGATCCAAAAACTTCCTTATGAAGAACAATCTCTTCTCTGTTGTGGGGATGCTACCAAAAATAGTAGGCAAATTGATAGCGGTATTAAAAAAACAGCTCATTAAATGCCATACTGGAACTGTCTTTGATTTTTGGATTTATTTTCTGATGCAGCTATTGCTATCCGTTAGTTTAATTAGAACTCAGATAATCCAAGACACGGTCAACTCTTTCATTGACTGAGCAGTCGTCTTCAATCTTTAACACTGGACAAGATAAATCTGCCATCCAATGTTCATGCAAAGCTCTACTTCTAACTTCCATTCCAGCATTATCATATAAAGAAGCCCACTCTAAAAATGTTTTTGATTGTTCATATTTACTGCCACCGGCTAACACTTCGTTTCCATAACGCTGAAATTCCCTGTGCCTTAGTCTCTCAAGCCGTATATCTTGTGGAATCCATAAGAAGACGACAAGGTCAAAATAACTTTTTAGATTATCGCCCCAGCCACACACTGCACCAGAAAGAATCCATTTTTCATTGATTGTTAAGTCTTTTTCAAGCAACTTTCTTCTTTCAGGAATTTCTCTTTTTTTAGTGAATTTGTCTAACCAATAGTAATTATCAGTATCAAGATGCGTATGAGGCAAACGCTTTGATAATGCAGCACCCAATGTTGAAGTTCCGACACCAGAGGCTCCCAATATGTGAATATTTTTTTTCATACTTCCCCTCCTTATTAAGCAACCAAACTCCCTGTTTGTTGCATAACGTACTTACTATTATTTTGACATAAATCCCTAAAAGACCTTTACTTTTCGAGGGAAATCCAGATGCGTGTTAAAATCATAATACTTACGAAAACAGTCATTATTAAACGGATTCATATTCCATCTCCTTAGACGCATTTTCCTATGAAAAAAGTCTTGATTTCCATATAATATTTAAACGAATCCAATTTTTAGATTGTCGTCTTTAAGGAGGTTTTTCATCTTGAGGTATACAAACAGTCATTTAGAGGATTGGATTGAAAACTTATACAAGAAGATTGATATTACAGAACCAGAACAAATTAATTTTGAACGGATTGCCGAGGCTTTAGATATCAGGCTTTCGTTTAAACCTGTTACAAGCTTCGCACTTAAACACAGCGGGATTTATAATATATGCTTGGACAGCCGAAAAAGCCGAACTGAACAATGGTATGATTTCGCTCATGAATTTTGCCATATATATAGACATGAAGGCGATAAAAAAACAATGCCTGCAACTTGGACAGATTATTTAGAGTGGCAGTCCAATTATTTTACATATCACTTTTGCATTCCAACTTTCATGTTGCGTAATATTAATCTTTCGTACATACAATCACATGCAATTGAAAATATAGCTTGGTTATTTAAGGTATCCCCTTCGTTTGCGAAGAAACGTTTGAGCATTTATTACAGGAAGCTGACTCAACCTTTATTTAATCAAACAGTTACGGGAAATCTGTGCACCCCCCTTTTGTAATTAATAATGAAATCCTCATGCATTTGCGCGCATTGAAAAAAACAAAAAAAGACGTCTCCCTTCACGATCCGATCGGGCAGGATAAGGAAGGGAATGAAATAAGCCTGATTGACGTTTTGAAATCAGAAAACGAAGACGTGATAGATACGATCCAGCTCAATATGGAGCTTGAAAAAGTGAAACAATACATTGACATTTTAGATGACCGTGAGAAGGAAGTGATTGTCGGGCGGTTTGGACTTGATTTGAAGAAGGAAAAAACGCAGCGAGAGATTGCCAAAGAACTCGGTATCTCACGCAGCTATGTATCGCGGATTGAAAAACGGGCGCTGATGAAGATGTTTCATGAGTTTTATCGGGCAGAGAAGGAAAAGCGGAAGAAAGCGAAGGGGAAATAATGCAGAAGAAGCCGGATCTCATATTCCGGCTTTCTCTATTTCATTAAAGTTTTTTAAAAAGAAAATAGAGAAAAAATATATAAAAGAGTGATGAAAATCAGTTTTGTCATCACTGATAAACTCTTCGAGAAAAGCGTCTGGATCATAGCAGATGGCTTCTCTTATGGGGAGTTACTTCCCTCCATCAAGCGATTCTAAGCCGGACGTTCTAAAAGCTCTCCTGAGAAAATCCTTAGATCGGTATACTTCAGTACATTCCTAGTCTCTGCTTTCTTTATAGAGGCCTCATCAATGCTCTCGATACCCTTACATATATGACTATCACAATGAGAGGACTTTTAATGAATATGAAGAATCAGTTAAAAAACATTGGTTAGAAGCAGTTCGTTTTAAAGAACTACTCATTTTATTTCAAATCACTGATCGTTTAAGTACTATTCTTCACAATCTCTTCTGTTGACTCCAATCCCTAAATAGTGCTCCTTCAGTACGGTGACACATATAGAGGGACGAGAAAATCTCATTAAAACTGCCCATCCGATGGCGGGCAGTTTAATTATTACCTCTCCTGTTCCTTTATCACCCTCTCAATCCCATATAAAATCAGTTTCAAGCCAAACTCAAATGCTCTGTCAGTCCCCATCAACTCAAACAGCCCGTTCGTAAACATCCTCCGGAATAATCCCGCATCTGTCTCGCTCATGGAATCAAGAAGGCGTATCATCTCCTCCCCCGGATGCTCTTCTTGGTCCTTTAGGATAGCAGTGACATTGCGCTCATGCTGATAATCGTCTAAAACGAAGTAGAAGACATAGTTTACAAGCGTAGTAACCACTTGCATTTTCTGCTCTTGCTTAAGTGGTGTTGATTCCACGCAGAGTAACATTCGGTTCGTGAATCGGATGATGTCCGGTTCATGGGGCAGCGTCATCATCATGAGCTGCGTAGAGCAAGGATATCGGCTGAGCACGTTCCGTACCGTTATCGCAAGCCCCATCAGCTGCTCCTTCCAGTCTCCCTCGGAGCGGAACTCCTCCAGAATCATTTTCGATACTTGGTTAGCCAGACGCTGGTAAAGCTTCTGTTTGCTCTTGAAATACCAGTACAGAGAGGGAGCCTGAATCCCTAGCCTGTTGGCCAATCGTCTCATGCTGAATGTTTCGATGCCTCCCTCCCCAAGAAGTTCCCACGAGGTTTCTAAAATCTTTTCCTCTGAAATCTGAGGCTGTTGCTTTTTCATATTATCCGTCCTTTTATCTAACAGTGTAAGTTTCTCTTTACAGGTTTATAAAATGATGATACCATCTAACACTGTAAGACTCAAACTAACAGTGTTAGATTAAATATAAACAAGAAAGAAGTGAAATATAATGGATACAGAAAACCTCTATTATTTTGAAAAAGCACCGATCGCAAAAGCTGTTGCTCACTTCGCTATACCGATGATGCTAGGTACATCAATGAGTGTCATATATTCCATTCTAAATGCCTTTTTCCTTGGTACACTCCACAATACCGCCATATTAACCGCACTCGCATTAACCTTGCCGTTATTTGCAATCATTATGGCGCTAGGCAACTTGATTGGCATGGGCAGCGGTACATTCATCTCCCGTTTGCTCGGGGAGAAAAAATATGATGATGTAAAGCAGGTATCCTCATTTGCCTTTTACAGCAGTTTAGTTCTCGGTCTTATTGTGATGGCAGTGGGTCTCCCTTTAATCGATCCAATTGTTCATGGCCTAGGGGCAACATCTGACTCCTTCGGCTTCACGAAGGAATATGTCATGGTTATGCTTATTGGTTCACCTTTCGTCGTATTATTTTTCACGCTGGAGAATATCGTGCGCTCAGAGGGTTCAGCAATCACGTCGATGACCGGTATGATTCTCAGTGTTGTTGTAAATATTATGCTTGATGCGTTAGTCATCTTCGTATGCCATTGGGGTGTAATCGGAGTTGCGTCTGCTACCGTCATTTCCAACTTGGCTGCGAGTTCATTCTATGCCTTCCACATGGGATATAAGAGCCAGTTCTTAACTGTCTCCGTAAAGTGGTTCAAGGTTGGCCTGGATATTCTGAGCAATGTATTAAAAATCGGCATTCCGGTCTTTATTATGAGTATTTTTTTGGGGGCAATGTCTCTTATCTTTAATCATTTTCTTGTCGAATATGGGGACAAAGCCGTTGCTGCATACGGAATTTCATCCCGCTTATTTCAATTTCCTGAATTTATTTTGATGGGACTATGTGAAGGGGTCGTACCGTTAATTGCATTCTCTTTTACAGCGGATAAATTACGCATGAAAAATACCATTGGATTTACATTAAAAGCGATTGTGATGCTAGCAGTAATGTTTGGCGTTATCGTCTATTTAATTTCCGACCATCTAATAGGTTTATTTACAAATGACCCGCAATTAATTAAAATAGGCAGCTACATTCTACATGTTACGTTTTTATCCATATTTATTACAGGGATGTCCTCATTATTTACTGGTATCTTCCAAGCTACCGCGCAAGGAACGGCCGCTTTTGTTATGTCATTTATACAAGGAATTACTCTGATTCCTGTATTGTTCATCGCCAATCAGGTGAACGGCTTTCATGGGGTGGTTTGGTCACTTGTCATTGCAGATACAGTCGCATTCCTTGTAGGTGCCATCATGCTTTATGCTTTGAGGAACAAATTGCAGCCTGAATTGAATAGTTAAGTGCTAGTAAACATATGACATTTAAATCCGTATTGTAAACTAATCAAATATGTAAAAAAAGATAGTTTAGCCCTCATAATCGGCTAAACTATCCCCTTCTCAAATCCTCCCACTTTATTATTAATGTAGTTTAGAAGAATTGAACCCGCACGAGTTATTCCGCTCACTATCATTGATTATGAAGCTTATATATTAAAAAATGGTGAGCTCAAAACAGTAAACGTCGGGCTTTTTTACTCTCTTCCTTTTAAATACACGATTAGAATCATCAAAAACAATAATGATATTTACACAAATTGCGATTTACGCAAAAGTCACCACTCCTCTTTTCATGGACAGAAAAAGAGGAGCAAACCTATGTCTGCGTCTTAACGTTTTTCTTTGCACAACGTCTAGTATCTTCTTTGGATCAATTTTTCTGTAAGAAATTCAGCAAGTGTTACTCAACGACATGAAGAAATTGTTTATGTCCTTTGTCATTTCAGTTATTCAACTATTGGTGTAAGTGAACTACCAGCCCATACCTCTCCCTTATTAAGGGTCCAGCTGTCATTATAAAAATTAGACCCACCTTTATTAACCGAAGGGCTGTGAACCTCATCCCAAGTTAGAAAGTACACGGTTTTCGGATATTTTTGTTTGACTGTATTAAGAAACACAGCATAATCCAAATTACCATCTTGTTTTTGTGTGCCGATTTCTGTGAACGCAAATGGCTTATTAAGAGCTGTTAACTCATCATATCCTTGAATTGAAAAATTGTCTGAGAAATACGCATCTAATCCAACAATATCAACATATGAAGATCCAGGATAAAAGTCAGTCTTAAAGTCTCGATTGGCGTCCGGTGAGTAAACCCATATCAGGTTGTCCAAACCTCTTGTATCAGTCATATAATGATAGATTTTTTGATAAAGTTGTTTATAAAGTGAGAAGCGCTGGCTGTCTTTTTTGTTATATTCGGTTAGTCCCCACCAAAACCATTCTCCATTCATTTCATGAAGAGGCCTGAATAGAACAGGAACACCTTCATTTTTTAACTGATCAAGGCCATCTGCAACTTTGCTCAGAACAGCCTCTAACCGCTTGCCCTCTGTAGTTGATGAGTCTAAGATCTTTTCATACTCACTGTTTGAAATATGGGAAGCATTTTTCCCAAAAGTACTGGATGCAGGATTAGCTAGATGTAAGCTAATCTGTGGTATTCCACCGCTTTTCCAATATGAGATTAAGTCACTGTTGCAACTATAGTCGATCGTCTCAGTAATATCAGAAATATAGGGCTTCTCCAACCATCCACTGGAATAGTCACAACCATAAATTGCGGGTAGCTGGCCTGTAGCATTCTTAATTTGGTTGGCTTCTTTCATGGAAAACGAAGCATTTGTGAATCCGCCGAATGCACCTGACAGTATGCGATTTTCAGATCGGTTTGGCAGATGAGCCAGCCAATTCATCAACTCTTTCGTTGTTGCCTGTGCATTAGGATTCACAGGGTAAACTGTATGAGCAAGAGCCGACTGTGAAAAAGATGAAACGATTATGAAAGATAGTAATATAAAAACACCAATTTTTTTATACATATATATTCTCCGTCTTCTACTTTTTATTATTTTAATCATTTATTCTGTTAAAGATTTATAAAGCACAGAATCTATTAAGTCATTTACGCTTTTTCATCCCCTTTCATATTTAAAATAAGAGAGACCTTCCTTAGAGATATTTGCATTTACCCATTGTAAATCTCCATTTTTTGGGCATTAATTATATTAAACCGAAAAATATCTACTTTCATCAGACGTTTCACCTATTTTTTACTGTATGCCTCACAGGCTATAAAGCAAACTTTTCCTTTTGCATTTAAACCTTATTACCTATTTCATTAAGTCGAATTATTTTCGATATTAAGTGGTGGATGATTTTCACTCTCTTTTTTATCCTATTAAATTATTTTAAAAAATAATCAAAAAACAAATCATTTTGATCCCTATTCGTAGCAGCAAACGTTACTTTTGGTACAAAGTCCTTTATAAACAGAAAAAGAGGAGCAAACGTATGGTTTACTCCTCTAACTTAGTTTCTTTCTTCTTGATTTTTCATAATCTGATGTTTTCCTTAACAGCAGTTCCAACCCGTCACTTTCTCCGTAGCATATAATCAAGATTCTAATACCAATCCAAAAGTTATTTTGATCTACTGAGAATTTTAATTTGCGGTGCCCTATTGCCTTTTTCTCTCTCTGACTCATAGTTTTAAACCATTCAATAAAAAACCCTCAATTGATGTTTCATATTCATTTGATTTTCAAAAGCTTCAGCCGTATCAACCTGTTAATCTTGCATTTTACCTGCTGACTTATATCAGAAGCTCTAACCAAATTTTAATAGCTGTCGCACCTATTAATTGCGCTAAAACCCATTGCAGGAATTTTGTATTTACTTTTTGCCCAACTGATGCACCAATAGGAGATGCAATTAAACTAGCAATCATAAGAACCAGAGCTGGTACAAAAAGAACCTGGCCCGTGATTACTTTTCCAACTGTTGCGCCAATAGATGAAAGAAATGTAATCGCAAGAGATGAAGCGACTGTGATTCTAACAGGAATATTTAAAATCGATAACATAATGGGGACCAGGATAAAGGCGCCGCCAGCTCCTAAAATACCTGATACACCACCTATGATTAACGCTAGAGACGAAGCCAACCATTTATTAAATATCACTTCTTTGTCTTCGCTATGTTCTTGTCCTTTTTTAGGTATCAACATTAAAATAACTGCTAAAATAGCCAGAATTCCGTATATAAAGTTAATTCCTTTTTCAGATATGTAATGAGAAAAGTAACTCCCCAATACACTCCCTAAAAGGATGCTGCTTCCCATGTAAATAATTAATGCTTTATTTAGAAGACCACTCTTACGATAAGCCCAAACACCGCCGAGTGTCGCAAAGAAAACTTGAATAGCCCCTATCCCTGAAACTTCATGGGCAGTTAATGACATCACTCCCACTAAAGAAGGAATGTACAATAGCATTGGATAATTAATAACTGCTCCGCCAATACCAATCATTCCGGAAATAAAGGCACCAATAAACCCTATAATGAAAAGAGTTGTGATAAAGGCAATATCCACTTTGGTTTCCTCCTTTCAAAGGAAAAGGGTATCTTTTTATTCGATACCCTTTCACATTATTAGCCTTTTTTAATCCAGAATTTCAATACATCACCTTCATCAGTTTGCTCTAAAAGGTCATGTCCGCCTGATTTAGACCAGGCTGCAAGATCATTTTTAGCTCCCTTATCTGTTGCATGCACTTCTAATATTTGACCTGATTCCAGTTCATTCATCGCTTTTTTTGTCCTGAC
Organism: Bacillus sp. LM 4-2; assembly: GCF_000978495.1. NCBI lineage: Bacteria > Bacillati > Bacillota > Bacilli > Caryophanales > Bacillaceae > Bacillus > Bacillus sp. LM 4-2. The sequence continues at coordinate 2,552,222 of NZ_CP011101.1, forward strand.
GATTGGCATTGGGCATGCCAGGCCTTTTGCGTCTAATACTTTATCTGAGTTCATGTTCATCTCTCCTCTTTTTAATAGAAACTTGTGTTACCGTATTGCACAGCGGTTTGGACCAATCTCCATTTCACGCTGTTTTTCTTCATCTGGGCTGATTTTCCCCATGTTTGTTTCTCGAATCTCTTGGTATGCATTTGGTTGCGGAGGCAAATGATCTGTTACTAGGTGTCTAAATTCTGTTTCATCCGCAATGTTCAAACCATGGTTCTCGCTAAATAATGTACTTAGTTTTTTACCAACACTTCCATCCTCATTTAGCTCGTCAATGATCATAAAGTGTGCTGGTAATACAATTAAATCCTTTGATAACGCTTTGTAACGGCTATAAAGCGTTTTTCTTAAATCTCCTACCCAATCTTCTGCCATACCGGCTAAGTCTGGTCTGCCAATTGAATCAATAAACAAAATATCACCTGAAAGAAGATACAGATCATCGACAATGAAAGAAGTGGACCCAATCGTGTGCCCCGGCGAATAAATCGGTTGAATTTTAATCTTTGTATTTCCAATGATCATGTCATTTCCTTCTTCCAACGGCTGATAATCGAATACCACTTCTTCAGCATCTTTAGGCGGTAACCAGTAGGTTGCTTTTGTTTTTTCAGCAATGACTCTGCCGCCTGAAATATGGTCCGCGTGAAGATGTGTATCAAATACGTGAGTAATCGTTGCACTCTTCTCCTTCGCAAAATCCATAAAGAAATCTACCATACGTGTCGCATCAATAATTGCTGCTTCACCATTGGAAATGACCATGTATGACAGGCAGCCTTTACCGATTCGAACAAACTGATACATCTCACCGCCATCTTTTAAATCCCCGACTTTTACCGGCTCTAAATGTTCGCTCCATGCTTTCATTCCACCCTTAAGATAGGATACAGAATGACCTGCTTCAGATAGCATTTCGGATACCATGACGGATGAACCTTCTTTTGCACAAACGACCAGCACTTCTTTATCAGAAGGAATTTTCTCCAAGATATCTTCTACGCCATCTAAAAGATCGAAATACGGTACATTTAAATGGTCAAAGTCATGTCCTTCAATCTTCCAATCGTTAAAATCATTTTCATTACGCACATCCAAAATAAATAAAGGTTCTTTGTTAAAGATTTTTTTTGTCACTTCTTTTGGGGTCATTGCCTTTACGGTCATGTTTCAATACCTCCTATATCGAATCTTTTAGCGGGACTAAAATGTTAAGGATACATCAGCATCTTTAGTAAAATCTAAAAAGGTAACAGCCCCGCCTACTTCGATTCCTTCCATAAAATCATCTTTTGTTAAACCCATAACGTCCATCGTTATTTGACAACCAAATCATGCAACTCCCATTTCAATCAGTTAAGAATAGAAGGCACATTTGCGTTCCTACAACCTTCTGCGAAGTGTTCTTTTCCTTTCGGCATTTCTAAATGTTGATGGGAATGCTTATGGATCAGGTTTAATCCCTCGAATGTAAAGAAGATAGATACTTCTTGATCACTTGCTGCTGCCGCAGTCGCAATATTAAATACTTTATAAGCGTCAAACAGACCACCATTTGCCGCAATAATCGCTACTCTTGTACTTATCTGTTCATCATCTTTTTTATTTATTCTGTTTTACCTGTCCAATCCCGCATACCGGGAACAACATTAATAACTTTTTTAAAACCTTGTTTCTTCATGATGTGGGCCGCCATTTCACTTCTTCTTCCCGAATGGCAGATAATATAAATTTCATCATTTTTGTTTAATTCATTAGAGCGCTTTTCCACTTCACCAAGAGGGATATGCACAACTCCAGGAATATGAGCTTTTTCATACTCCTCTATCTCTCGCACATCTAAAATGTTAAGAGACTCGTCACTATCCACTTTCTGTTTGAAAGCTTCTAATGAAATCTCAGGAATTGAAGATGCATTTTCTGATGAATGCTCTCCTCCTTTTCGAAGAAAATGACGAAGTATTTCTCCCTCTGCTTCAGTACCTAGATATTCATGGCCTGTACTTTTTGCCCATGCTTCCAGATCTGCTGTGGAACCTTTATCTGTTGCTTGAATTTCCAATACTTCACCAGCTTTTAAATCCTTCATTCTCTTCTTCGTTTTTACGATAGGCATTGGACACGCCAAACCTTTAGCGTCTAGTACAATAGTTGCTTTCATCATTTTTTCCTCCTTTTCTCATATAGGGGTGGGGGTATATAAATATACAAAAAGTTTCTCACTGGAAGTTAATACCATGTATTCATGCCCCCTTTTATATTTGTGATGTTTTTAAATCCTTGTTTCTTCAATATTTTTACTTGCCTTTAAACTACTCATTCCGCTTAGCAATGAGTAAATGAGTAGCATTAGATAAATAAGTTGACACTGCCTTCCTCAGCATCTGCCAAATAAGCTGCTACACCAGCATAGTCAATATCATCTAATAGTTCTTTTTCCTGTAAACCAAGAAGATCCATTGTCATCGTACAAGCTACGAGCTTTACCCCCTGTTCTTGAGCCATCTCAATCAACTGAGGTAATGTAAGTGCATTATGCTTTTTCATCACATTTTTAATCATTTTAGGGCCCATACCTGCAAAGTTCATTTTAGATAAACCCATCTTATCAGCACCACGAGGCATCATCTTTCCAAACATTTTTTCAAGAAATCCTTTTTTCACTGGAATCAGCTCTTCTTTACGTAAAGCGTTTAATCCCCAAAAAGTATGGAAGATCGTCACTTCATGATCGTAGGCAGCTGCACCATTTGCAATAATATAGGCTGCCATTGCCTTATCATAATCCCCGCTAAATAAAACAATTGTTGTGCGTTTTGTTTGTTCTGTCATGTTTATTCCCCCAACTAATTACCCCTGCGGGTATATTAAAGTCAAAAAATTTTTTCGAAAGATCTGCTTTTATTCAACTCTTTAAATACCATAGGGGGTATAATATAACGCATATAAAAATTCGTCAACCTTAGGTTGATGAATTTTTATCGGCTCTTTACCAATAAGTCGACTGCTTCTTTTACTAAATTTTGTGTGTCTTCGCCTTTTTCTAAACTTTCACGAACACAATGTTCAAGGTTTGTGCTCACAATTAAACCCATCGCTCGATCGATCGCATTACGGGAAGCTGCTAATTGGGTCACAACCTCTCTACAATCTTTTCCTTGTTCCATCATAGTCAATACACCTTTAATTTGTCCTTCAATCCGTCGTAAGCGGTTTTTAATCTTTTGATCATACTCCATATATCAATGAAATCCTTTCTTTCATTTATTTTTACATTTACATGCTGCCAGTTCATAACTGTTTACATGGATACCTTTGCGCTTTAGAAAACGCACTCCTAAATTTAATTCCACCCGGTCACGAGCTATTATGTGTATTTTATCACGTGGAATCTCTAAATAAAAACGTTTTAGATACGCATATGGGATGTTTAAAATAATATTATCCGAAAAATTGGGTACATCGTTATAATGGCGAATATCTAATATTGTGATGTCCATAGCCTTTAATTTATCTTTATGGATACAAGAGATTCCGGTTATAGGATAATAACGTCTATACGTTGCAATGATAATCACAAAAATAAGCAGGAATGCAATAACTAAATAATTGATACTACTTACACCACCTTATTAACTCTTTGTTATTCACAAAACAATAATATACCCCCATAGGTATATAGTCAAGTGTGAAAGTTACTTTCTTTGAGCTGATAGATTCATTTCGATATCCGCGGATTGAAAAAATACTTACATTCGATAATGCCAATTCTGCTAAAAGGAACTCGAATAAAGCAATAAGCCGATTTAATTTTAAATCGGCTTTATTTATCAATTACTTAAAATTAGCACAAGACACGCTGCTTGGATATTAAATGGGGTTTCATTAGCATGGTACTGGTTCCCCATGTTTCATGCTGGATGTGACTTTAATTATTCTAGAATTCTGCAGAATATCTGTGCTAATCTTCCACAGCCACTGCATCTGCTTTGGTTTCATGAACTGTACCAAATGGATGGTTAGGAGGAGCATAAATGGAGTAAAGTTTTAATGGCGTATTTCCTGTATTAATTACGTTGTGCCAAGTGCCGGCAGGGACAACAATGGCAGAATCATCATAGACATTTCTTTGAAAGTTCAAATGATCTTTGCTCTTTCCCATTTTGACGATCCCACGCCCCTGCTCAATCCGTAAGAACTGGTCAACGTTAGGATGGATTTCCAAACCAATGTTTTCTCCAATACCAAGACTCATCAAAGTAACTTGAAAATGCTTTCCTGTCCATAAAGCAGTACGGAACGTATTGTTTTGTTTTGTGGCTCTATTGATATTTACAACAAATGGTTTTGGTCCATAATCCTTCAAAAGAAGGTTTCTATCTTCATATGAAGAGCGCAAATCGGCACCTCTGTGTACGTTCCCCATCTCATTTGGAATAGTCCAATAAACAGATCTTCCATCATTATACATCGGTACAGTCACATAATAATAACATTGAGGCGAAAAAGGGTTATAGTACATTTTTTGATCCCCACAATTATAAATTTTTGTGATAGTATCCTATGCATTTATTAAGGGAGTGTGCTAAATCAAGAAAACTCATATTAAACACAAAAATGAATCTTCGATCACCGTTTGATTCACGGATGAATAATTTATCACCGACCTTGTAATCGTTTTCTGGATGTTGAATTTCACTAGCCTTTGTTAACAAGACATCGAATGACACTTTTATATGATGGATTATCAAAAGTCGACGATCCTAAATGGCTTTTGAACATTTACATAGCACAACAACAGAGTATACGGAATTATGTTGTTTGTCCCCCCTATCCCAGCTCTTTTAGATTTATCTCTTTGGATGCGCCTTGATGGCCAGCTTTTCAGCAGCGTAGTATTTAGCGCCTCCTGAATCGTTATAGCATATTTCAACGCCGATAGACTTGCGGTTCCCAGTGCCGTTTGTACCGTCTCCTGTATGTGGGCTCGCTTTTAGTAAACCAGTTTATATTCTTTTTGGGCACACAACAGAAACAATTTTTCCATATGAAAATCTCGTAATCTTACACCTCTTTAACTTGAAGGAGGATTTTTGCATATGTATTTTCATACCCGTCAACTACCATCTCATCCAGCATATATTCCTCATATGCATTTTCCCCTATTTGCATTCCATTCTTTTCAATGAACTCAATGATTCTCCGGTACGCCTCTTCAGTATTTCCGCCTATTTCATATCCAACTGCATACAGGCCTTTTGGCCGTACATGATAATTTAAGTTCTCTCCCCCATTTTTTACTTTTATATAAAAGTAACTGTAATTGTAGAAGTCTTTTTCTAAGATTTGTTCCCGTGCAAAGATTCCGCCTATCGGATATCCTTCATCTAATTCATTTTGCTGAACTTCATGAATGAGTTCTGAAATGGCTGCCACATATTTTCGTTCCGGTAAGTTTAATGTTTTTCGGCTTAACATGAATGTTTCTTCATTTAAATATTCAAAAGAAATTGAGGAAAAATCAGTCTCAAGTGCTTGTTCAGTAAGCGCCACTTTTGTTTGTAAGATCGTTTGCAACTGCTTAAGCTCATTTATTTTTTTATCAATCTCAATAGACTTTTCTTTTAGAACATGCAGGATCTTGTCTGGTGTTTTTCCTTTTATTAGACACTTTATTTCTTTTAATGGAACCCCAAGCTCTTTAAATAGGCTGATGACTTGAAAAATCTCAAATTGATGATAGGAATAATATCTATACCCATTTTCTTTTTTTATTTCCGGCGAGAAAAGACCAATCTCATCATAATGAAATAAGGTTTGTTTTTTTACACGGCAGAGCTTCGAAAACTCCCCTGTTGTGAAATACTTCTTAACATCTTCGCTCATAAAAACCTCCTTGACTATACGGTAACCATATACCTTATGATTTGATTGTACTTGAAAAAAGCTTCAAGCGAAAAGGATAGGTAAAAAGGGTTCAATTGAGTAAAAGGGGAATTCAGATGAAAAAATCAATAAATGAGCAAAAAACGATATTCATTATACTATTAAGCAACATCTTCGTAGCATTTCTTGGTATCGGTTTAATCATTCCAGTTATGCCTTCTTTTATGAAAATCATGCATTTATCCGGCAGCACAATGGGTTATCTTGTTGCGGCTTTTGCCATTTCTCAGTTAATTACTTCACCTTTTGCAGGTAGGTGGGTTGACCGTTTCGGGAGAAAAAAAATAATTATTCTCGGGCTGCTTATATTCAGTTTATCTGAGTTGATTTTCGGATTAGGGACCCATGTTTCAATATTTTATTTCTCGAGGATATTGGGTGGTATAAGTGCGGCTTTTATCATGCCCGCGGTAACAGCATATGTAGCTGATATTACAACCCTAAAGGAAAGGTCAAAGGCTATGGGGTATGTTTCTGCTGCAATTAGCACCGGCTTTATTATTGGACCTGGTGCGGGAGGATTTATTGCCGGCTTTGGTATCCGCATGCCGTTTTTCTTCGCCTCCGCCATCGCATTAATAGCAGCTGTCACTTCCGTTTTTATACTAAAAGAGTCATTGTCAATAGAAGAACGCCATCAACTCTCATCTCATACAAAGGAATCAAATTTCATTAAAGACTTGAAGAGATCCATTCATCCTGTTTATTTCATTGCATTTATTATCGTCTTTGTAATGGCTTTTGGTTTATCAGCTTATGAAACGGTATTCAGCTTGTTTTCTGATCATAAATTTGGCTTTACACCAAAAGATATCGCAACCATTATTACGATTAGTTCCATTGTTGCGGTAGTTATTCAAGTTTTACTATTCGGGAAATTGGTCAACAAACTTGGAGAGAAAAGAATGATTCAGCTGTGCTTAATAACCGGAGCGATCTTGGCTTTCGTGTCTACTGTTATGTCAGGATTTTTAACTGTTTTGCTTGTAACTTGTTTTATTTTTCTGGCGTTCGATTTGCTACGTCCGGCCTTAACCGCTCATTTATCCAATATGGCCGGTAACCAGCAGGGTTTCGTAGCAGGCATGAACTCCACATACACCAGCCTGGGAAATATATTTGGACCTGCTTTAGGCGGTATACTATTTGATCTTAACATTCATTATCCTTTCCTTTTTGCAGGTTTCGTTATGATTGTCGGCCTTGGTCTTACAATGGTTTGGAAAGAAAAAAAGAATGATGCTGCAGCTTTGAATTAATTCATTTTCTATAAAGTCAAGTCATTTGGATGCAGGGAATGCCCCTGGTTAGGCACAATAAGAAAAGGTACTTAATTTGATAGGCTACATGTTGCTTGACGTGAATATAGTTTAAGCTGAGTTTTAGCAATATCAGGATACCGGGATAAGAAAAAAGGAGAATGTAGTATGAGTATAAAAATAAAAGGAGTAACTGATGATAATCGTGCTGCAATTCTTGATCTACATGTCAGCCAGAATCAATTATCATATATTGAATCTACAAAAATATGTTTAGAGGATGCAAACGAATGTCACTATTATAAACCTGTCGGGCTTTACTATGAAGGAGATCTAGTCGGTTTTGCAATGTATGGATTGTTTCCCGAGTATGATGAAGATAATAAAAACGGACGAGTCTGGCTTGACCGATTTTTTATTGACGAACGCTATCAGGGAAAAGGATTAGGGAAGAAAATGCTTAAAGCCCTCATTCAGCACCTTGCTGAGCTATATAAATGCAAAAGAATTTATTTAAGTATATTTGAAAATAATATTCATGCTATACGCCTTTATCAAAGGTTTGGTTTTCAATTTAATGGTGAACTCGACTTTAATGGTGAGAAGGTAATGGTAAAAGAGCTATAGATATCCAGGCCTCCTTTTTTGCTGAGAAACGTTTGAACTTCGATAATGATTACCTACTTAAACTGCAAGATCATTGTTTAAAAAAGCCTGGATGAAAATTTCATCTCAGGCTTTAAGCATCTTATTAGTCAAAATCTCATGTGTTTTATCCAGATGTTATTCTTTTTTCCGGACAATTTCTAAATAATTAATATGCCGGCCAACTGTTTTGTGCACTTTAAAAATATACCCATCGGCTTCTATAACGGACCCAACTGCAGCGTCTATTTGTTGAGTCATAAACCAGCCGCCTATTGTATCCACTTCGTCACTTGCTAACGTTGTTCCCAATAAATCATTTACATCTTCAATGAGCACTTTCGAATCTAAGATATAGTGATTATCATTTACTTTTCTAATATTAGGCACTTCATCTTTATCAAATTCATCTCTGATTTCCCCGACAATTTCTTCAAGAATATCTTCAGCAGTGACTAAACCTGAAGTGCCGCCATATTCATCCACAAGAATAGCGATATGTGTTCGCTCTTTTTGCATTTTTACCAATAAATCATGAATTGGAACGGATTCAATAACATGGATAACAGGGTTGATATGATTTTCTAACTTGAAATCCTCTTTTATCTTCTGGTCTGTGTCAATATAAGCTGACAAAAATTCTTTAGCATTGATAAAACCAATGATTGAATCTTTATCTCCATTTAGGACTGGGTACCTTGTATAGCTCTCTGTCTTAATGGTCTTAACAATAGTTTCATAAGAATCCTCACTAGAAATCGCTACGATCTCTCTTCTCGGAATCATAATTTCTTTGGCGATTCTTTCATCAAATTCAAAAATATTATTTACATATTTCAACTCATTTTGATTGATTTCACCGCTCTTATAGCTTTCAGACAGTAAGATGCGCAGTTCTTCTTCAGAATGAGCAAGTTCATGTTCTGATGCAGGTTTCAAACCGAAGAGTCCTACTATAAACCGGGCTGAACCATTTAAAAACCATATAAAAGGGAACAGGATGCGGTAAAACCAAATAATTGGCTTTGCAGTCAAAAGAGTGATGGTTTCCGCTTTTTGGATAGCGAGTGTTTTAGGAGCAAGTTCTCCAACTACAACGTGCAAAAAAGTCGCCATCACAAAAGCAATCACTAAGATCAATACATGTGAGACTGTTTCACTTACATGAAAATGAGCAAATAAGGGGTGCAAAATCACTTCAAAAGTCGATTCTCCAACCCAGCCAATTCCCAACGCTGTAACCGTGATCCCTAATTGACAAGCTGACAAATATTCGTCCAAATGAGTAATGACCTTTTTGGCTGATACGGCACCTTTTTTTCCCTCTAATATGAGTTGGTCAATTTTTGATGACCTGATCTTTACTATCGCAAATTCAGTCGCAACAAAAAATGCTGTTAAGACAATTAAAATAGTAAAGATTATAAGGTTAATGGTTGTCAATGATTTGCCTTACCTAGTAAGGCGTACACCTCCGATATAAATATTTATTTTTATAACCCGTTTTTTCTGAATAAACAAAAAACAGTATATATAACATTATAAGTTCAAAAGAACCTAAAATCAACTCTGAATGATGTAAATAATCATCTTTTTCCGTATGGAGAGTGGTTCCCGTAGTATTCAACTAGCGATTGGTGACGTTTTAAGACTTAAAATAGAAAGCAAAATAAAAACACACCTGAATTTTCTGGTGTGTTTCAATAATATCCAACCGTCTTGATTTATTTAATGTCTTTATTAAGGTTTTCTTTTAAAATTTGAATCAATTCCGCCTGTTGCTTTATATTTTTGCGGCCATTTCTATTAATTGCAGCAAGTTCACAGACAATTCCAGCTGAAATGAAAAACAATAAACCTTCAAACATTTTAAATCCCCCACCGTCTAAGTGATAGTCAAATTTGTTTTTTCTTTTTGTAATACCTGCTTATAATCTTCCTTACGCTGATATATGTTATTTAAAATGAGTCCAATAATGACAAACAGTGTTCCTACTATATCAAATGCAGTTATGTTATATCCTTTGATCACCATGATTAACAATGTAGTAATGGGGACAAAGTTAATAAATAAAATCCCATTAATGGATGATAGGATTTTAATGCCATAGTTCCAACTAAGGAGGGCTATGATACCTGGTAAAGTAATCATAAATAAAAAATCATACTTAATTGCTGCAATCACTTTAATACTCGGTACCGACACGTAACCTTGCGCGGTAAGTATAGCTGTCATGATTCCTGTTATAGCTGTGCCGAATAAACATGTCAATGTTGAATAACGAAGTGTGGACCACTCTTGGAATAACTGTCCCCCCATTGTGTAGACAACCCATCCTAAAACACCAATGAATATAAAGAGTAGCGAGAATAGATGATCCCCTAATGAAAAAAAGAAACTTATATTACCTTTGGTTATGACCATCGAAGCCCCCAAAAAGGCAATCAATATACTGATCATTGTGTATTTTTTAGGTTTCACATGTTTATATCCCCATAGAATAACAATTGAAAGCATTGGCATGAGTGCCTCGGCAATGGATGCTGTCATAATTCCAGACTTCCCCATCAACCTTTGACCTAAAAAAATAAGAACATTGTATACAGTAAACGCCATCACCCCAAATAAAATGATCCATTTTGCTTTACCCTCTAAATGAAATGATTTTTTTCCTTCTCTCACCAATAATAAAATCACTAACATAATCGTTACCACACCGTAGCGAATAAATGAAAAATAAAACGGATCAATAAATTCTAATGCATGATCTGCAACTGGAAACATCGCGCCCCAAGACATACTTGCCACTAAACATGTAAGGGCACCAATGAATAATTGACTTTTTTTCATTGAATTCCCCTCCTTTTCTTTAAAATTACAATGAGAATTATAAAAAGAAGTAAGCATCAAGTAAAATGAACAAAAGTGATGAAAAACATCATTGATAATGATACTTTAATGAAGGGGGGATCTTCATGGAACTGCGAGACTTACAAATTTTCAAATGCGTAGCCCATCACAAGAGTATTACCGGTGCTGCAAAAGAGTTAAATTATGTACAATCTAATGTAACTGCGCGGATTAAGCAATTAGAGAATGAGCTCAAAACACCTCTTTTCAATCGCCATAAAAAAGGGGTTTCACTAAGCCCAGAGGGCCGAAAAATGATTGAATACGTTAACAAAATTTTGAAAGATGTTGAAGAACTGGAGCAAGTCTTTCTAGATACTGATATACCGTCTGGAATATTAAAAATCGGTACAGTGGAAACAGTGAGGATACTGCCGACCATCATAGCTTCCTATTATAAAAAGTATCCTAATGTGGATTTATCATTGCAGGCTGGTCTAACAGAGGAACTTATTAAAAAGGTCATGAATCACGAATTAGACGGAGCTTTTATTTCAGGCCCTTTGAAACATTCTATTCTGGAACAATATGATGTTTATACTGAAAAACTTACTCTTGTAACCAGTAACAAAACGTTTAATATAGAGGATTTTTCAACGACTCCGATTCTTGTTTTTAACCAGGGGTGCGGGTATCGGTCTAGGCTTGAACAATGGCTCAAAGATGAAGGTGTGCTCCCAAACAGAATGATGGAATTTAACATCCTAGAGACAATCTTAAATAGTGTTGCACTTGGACTCGGTATAACAGTGGTACCGGAATCTGCAGTTATGCATCTAGCTGCACAAGGTAAGGTTTATTGCCACCCATTACCTGAGAAAGACAGCTGTATCTCCACAATCTTTATACGCCATAAAGATGCGTACCTGACAAATTCAATGCGCAGCCTCCTTAAGACCATTGTTGAACATAAAAATATGAGTATGGCTTAAAGTGATTTTTCTCTTTCTATATTCTAACTTCTTAAATAAAAGAGAAGGCTCATCTCCACTTCGCTACCCTTATTCACGCAAAAAATAGAGCAGTAAACATGTGAGTTACTGCTCTGCTTCGTTTATTCACCGTTCATTTGTTTTACAATGTATTCAGCATCATTTCCTACGCCTTGAAGCAACGCTGAACCTCGCCTATGCTGCCAAGGCAAACCTATAAAGTACAATCCTTCTACAGGTGAAACACCTCTATGATGTATGATTCGACCTTCTTGATCCAAAACACCTTTTATATTTATCCAACATAAGGGATTCCTGAAACCAGTAGCCCAAATAATATTGTTTACTTCTAATGTAGATGAATCTTTAAAAATGATTTCATTTTGCTTTGCGGCAATGACTCTTTTTTTTAAGATGATCTCCTTCTGTTTTATTGCATGTTTTAATTCATGCCCAAATACTGGATCACCTTTCTTTTGAATGAATTTGCCTACTATTGATGTATGACTTGCATGTAAAACTCCTAGTTTATCAAACCACCAAAAGATGCTTCTTTTTCCGATCATTAAAGGGAAATAAACAAGTTTATTACTACAAGCTAAATATGTAACTCTTTCTTTGGATAATTCAACAGCTATTTGAGCACCACTATTCCCACCACCAACTACTAGTACATTTCCATATGCCAATTGTTTTGAATTCTTATATTGTGATGAGTGTAGTTGATTAATATTATCGGATAAATCCTTTGATATTGATGGAATATTAGGGGTATGAAAAGGCCCTGTAGCAATGACAAGATTCTTCGTTTGATATTCTTCCCGATTTGTTTTTATTAAGAAATAATTCTTTATTTTTAGGACACTTATTACTTCTGTCCGTAATTGGATTGGAATTTCAAATTTTTTAACATACTTCTTTAGATAAGCAACAATTTCATTTTTTGAAGGAAATCCATGTTTTTCTCCTTCAAGATGCATTCCAGGCAAAGAGCTATACATTCGAGAAGTAAATAAAACTAATGAGTCATACCGATCTTTCCAGCTCTCCCCCACCCCATGACTTTTATCCAAAATAATAAACTTTTGATCGGACTGCTTTAGATAATACCCTATCGAGATCCCTGCTTGACCAGCCCCGATTACTATAGTGTCGTACACATTATCACCCCGCCAATTTCAAATTGTCAGTAGACAGAATCTGCAAAATGCTAGTTGATCTCCTCACTATAAAGTTAGATAAAAAATTTAATGGTGATGGTGGTCACGCGGCTTCTCCATTTTGGGCTGACAAAGGATCGCATTGTCGTGATTATGCGCTTCGGTTTCCATTTGAATGGTTACGTGCGTAATGCCTTTATGCTCAAGTTCATGTTCAATTTTGCGTAAAATATTTTCACTTTCTGAAATGGTCAGTTGATCGTCAACAACTGCATGGCAAGAAAGAGCATTCAATCCGCTTGTGATAGACCATATGTGTAAATCATGAATGTTTTGAATTCCCTCTGTCCCTTCAATTGTACGAATGATATCATAGACATCGATATTTTCTGGAGTTCCTTCCATTAATATGTGAATGGAATCTTTAGTCACATTGTAACCGCTTCTTAGAACAAGAATAGCCACAATGATACTAGCCAATGGGTCTGCCCAGCCCCATCCAAAGAAGATGATGAGGATGGCAGCTAAAATGGCACCTACAGAGCCGAGCATATCGCTTATTACATGTAAATAAGCTCCTCTTATATTCAGATTATTCTTTGTATCTCCGCCACTCATCATAATCCAAGCGACCAATAGATTCACAACTAACCCGATGATACTAATTGTAAGCATTCCAGTTGTTGCTACTTTTGGTGGATTAGAGAAGCGTTCGATTGCTTCATAAATGATATAAAGAGAAATAAGAATTAAGGCAGCACCGTTTATCACAGCTGCAAGAATCTCAAATCGTTTATAGCCGAATGTCTTATTGTGATTTGCCTTTTTTTCAGCTAATGTAAAAGCAATCAGGGCAACCATTAATGAAATTGAATCACTCAGCATATGGCCTGCATCAGATAAAAGCGCCAGACTATTTGTTAAAAATCCACCTATAGCTTCTATTATCATATAACCTGTAATCATGATAAAAGAGATCAATAAAACCTTTTTATTTGCTCCTTCATTATGATTGTGACTATGATTGTGACCCATAAAAAACTCCTCCTTACCTAAAGTTTATTGATACATATGTATTTATTATTTCAAATCTGTTATGAAGCATTCTAACATAATGCAAACAATATTTATATATGAGCATGTGTTCATATATAAATATATCTGCTCTTTACTGAAATGTCAAAATATTTTTTATAGAAATCCACAATACCTCCTTAATTATTCTTTTATAAACATAAAAAAGCGGAGCAAACACATGGTTTGCTCCGCTACCCTAGTTTCTCTATCCTTTTCTTCAATCAAGCATTTGAGGGTAGTATTCAACTACAATTTACCTGTTAAAAATTGGGCCTCACCAAGTCCAAAACTCCAGTCAGCATTATCATTTTCAACAATAGATACAATTAAATCAGTTGATGCGATACCGCACTCAGATTCCAGTCTTTCAGCTAACAGCCTGTAAAATTTTTGTTTCTTCTCTTCCGGTCGGGATTTACTTGTAACTGAAAGAACAACAAGATTTTTAGTTCGGTTAAATCCTAACCCAGTATCCTCAATAATCATATGATTTTCTGGATGTTCATGAACAATTTGATAACGGTCTTGTTGAGGCACATCAAAAGCCTCTACTACAACATTGTGAGCGACATCTAAAAGTTTTTTCAAACTTGATTGATCTCGCCCTTCTATTAAGTCAAAACGAAGTAATGGCATAAAATCCCCTCCTTCTACTACAACAGTCTTTTTAATTTCATTCGTTAATGTGTCAGCTATTTCCAAGCAGCTGCTACATTAGAAAATAAAGTAATTTCCCAATAACCCCTTCATTCTGGTGTTAGTCAAGCCTATGTTATGATGTGTATTTCCATAGGCAATATACAGAATCAACTTCGAGTAAATTAACCATTTTTTGAAATAGCCTTATCACTTACTTTAGAAATCATTTATTCTTCTAAGCTTTAGTTTACATGAAGCTCTGCTATCATATATAATTCAAAATTAAGATGGAAGACATCTCAAAATCAGATATCAACTATGGAGGACTAGATGAATATTCAGTTGTTACAGGTTTTTCTCACTACTGCTCGTGAAGGCAGTATTTCCAAGGCTGCTCAGACTTTAAATTATGCACAATCGAACGTAACGAATAAGATACAACAACTAGAAAACGATTTACAGACAAAATTATTCTATCGCCATAGTCGAGGAATCACACTTACTCCCCCAGGGCAAATTCTTGTTTCTTACTCAGAGAAAATTCTACATACTATTGAAGAAGCTAGAGCAGCCATGGGCGAATCATCCGCGCCTTCTGGGCCACTGCGTATAGGATCAATGGAAACAACAGCTGCAGTTTGGCTTCCTCAACTCCTTGCACATTATAATAACCTCTATCCAAATGTTGATTTGAACCTAGTAACCGGCCCTACGGAACAACAAATACAAGCAGTTTTACATTATGAGTTAAACGGCGCTTTTATTTCAGGGCCTATTGAACACCCTGATTTAGTTCAAGAAAAGGTATTGGATGAAGAGATGGTTCTTGTTACAAGCGCTTCACACCCTGTGATTTCTTCCATTCAGGATGTTCAAACACAAACAATGCTTGTATTCCGTAAAGGATGCTCTTACAGAGCAAAGCTCAATCATATCCTCCAAGAAGAAGGTTTATTACCTATAAAATTAATGGAATTTGGCATACTTGAAGCGATCATTGGCTGTGTAAGCGCCGGCTTGGGGATTTCACTGCTGCCTCGTTCAATCATTGCTTCGCATGAAAAAGAAGGCCGCATTCGCAGCCACACTATCTCTGACAAATATTCTTTCGTATCAACCATGTTTATAAGGCGGAAAGACACTTTAATTACCCCTGCTTTATCTGCTTTTTTAACGCATATGAGGGATCATTTTCAGGTAAAGAGGCCAGATCAATCGTAAATAAATGGATGGAAGGCAGGCTTCGCCTCAAAATACCTCTGATCAGTTGTCTGATATAAAAATATAGGCGCATCTCATTGTTTGTATAGAGCAAAAAAGCAAACTTCGGTATGTAGTTTGCTTTTTCTTCGTGATTTTGCACTCTGAATTGTGAAACCTAGTCGATATTAGAATGTAGATTTTCCTCATTCAAAGAATTTTGAACGAAGATCATTGCCCTAGAAACTTGGTTGCGTCTTGAAGTTAAAGGCTGACTATTTCCTAAAGAGTCAATCGCTCTCACAACTATTAAATATTCACCTACAGATTTCGGGTGACAACGGAAAGATTGATATTTTCGGTTGGACAGGGGCAGAACATCCAATTGTAACAGTTGAAGTATCCACTGATGGAGGAGATCCTGCAGATCTGAGTGATATTGCTGTTGATTGATCAACTTGTTTTTGTTCGGAATATACTCAGTATATAGCCGCATATTCCCCCTGTAATAGCTGGAATGAGCCACCCCAGCCCTATGTTATACATAGGAAGAATCTGAGTGAAAATATGATTCACAACTTCAATTTTTATTCCCGCCTCCTTCAAACCGTCAAATAAGCTGATGATGAATGCGAATAATAAACTGCCTTGATACACTTCTGTCTTCCCTTTAAATACAGAATGCAAAAACGTTAAAAATATTAAGGAAATCGCGATAGGATACATCGTCAGTAAGACAGGCATTGACACCTTAATAAGCTGGGTTAATCCTATATTTGCGACAAGCGTACTAAACACTGATAAAACGACAGCAATTTTTTTATAAGAAATGTTCGGGAATAGTTCATGAAAAAATGAAGAACACGCAGTGATCAGTCCGACACTTGTCGTCAGACACGCCACTGTAATCATTAAGCCCAATAAGATTGAACCATAAGAACCAAAATAATAGGATGAAACCTTAGCCAAAACCTCTGCTCCATTTTCTAAAATCCCCAGTTCTTCAACGCTGGAAGCCCCCATATAGGAAAGAGCTGTATACATAACTGCTAAGAGTACAGCTGCAATCGCGGCTGCTTTTGCACAAACACCCATCAGCTGTTTTTTGGTAGAAGCTCCTTGTTCCTTCAATGCATTCACGATGATAATTCCAAAAACAAATGCTACAAGGGCATCCAGAGTAAGGTATCCTTCCTGAAATCCTTTAAAAAACGCTTGTGATGTGTACCCTTTTGATGGTGCTTGAATGGTTCCAATTGGGCGAATAAGAGCTACCACTACAAGCAATCCGATAAATGTCAGCTTAATTGGTGTCAAAAATTTCCCAACTATATCAATGATTTTTGAAGGATTAAGTGATAACACGCATGCCAATCCGAAAAATAATATTGTAAATATGATCAATGAGACAGGGCCTGCATCATTTGATAAAAAAGGTTTTACCCCAATTTCAAACGATACGTTTCCTGATCTCGGGATAGCGAAAAAAGGCCCGATTGCCAAATAGAGAATCGTCGTAAATACAATGCCAAACACCGGGTGAACACGGCTGGCTAACGACTGTAAGTTTTGTTTACCCGAAAAAACAAATGCTGTTATAGCCAGTAATGGCAATCCAACTCCGGTCACTAAGAAACCTGCATTAGCGACCCATACATTTTTCCCGGCCAATTGACCAAGCATAGGTGGAAAAATGAGATTTCCTGCTCCAAAAAACAATGCAAATAGCATTAATCCTATAATGATGATATAGGAAGCAGACACTTTTTTTGACATTATATATCCTCCGATTAAAGTAGACACTTCTTGAATAGCCAGGAAACATTACAGATGCTATTTGCACTGGCACAGTGTTGATTCCAAAATAAGCTTGTGTCAGTTTTATATATTTTTATCAAGTTTAATAAAAGCATGATTTGATAGTTTCCGATATCGGTTAAAAAACCAATTGCACCAAAACCATATAAACAACGGTTCCCCCCGCTATGGAAAGAAGCATATTTTTCTTCCACAAGTGAAGCAGTACAACTGCAGCTGCTCCAACTAATTCAGGAATGCCATGACTTCCAGAAAGCAGACTCACATCTTTTAAACAATAAATGACCAAAAGCCCGATTACCGCTGATGGCAGCACTTTACCAAGATACTGTACATATTTCGGTGTCGGTTTGCCAGACGGGAAAATCATGAATGGAAGGAACCGTGTCAGCATTGTTCCTAGCACGACCATTGCAATGGTGATCATTTGCTGCGTCATAGTCATCGTCATACGGAAACCTCAGCTTTCTCCAATGGTTTTCTCAGAACAGTCAGTACCCCTAAAATGGCGAGCATAGCAGGAATAATAAATTGGTTTCCGCCAAAAAGGATAAGACAGGCTACTGAAAGTCCAAGTCCTGTGAGAGCACTGTAATGCTTTTTCTCTTTCATCCATTGTTCTATGAATATCACAATAAACAGAGCAGTCATCACAAAATCAAGCCCTTCGGTATTAAACTTCACGTACGACCCAAAAATACCTCCTATCGCTGCCCCCGCGACCCAATATAAATGATTAAGCAGTGTCACAAAAAACATAAACCAGCCCTTGTCAACATTCGCCGGAACATTAGCGGTATAATTGATAGAAAATGATTCATCGCACATTCCGAAAATCAGATAAAGCTTTTTCTTTCCAGTCCCCCTGTACTTATCCAACATGGAAATTCCATAAAACAAATGCCTGGCATTGACCATTAACGTCAAAAAAAGAGCATTCATAGGGTTGAACGCACCAAGTAAAAAATTCGCTGCAACAAACTCCATTGAGCCCGCAAATATCATAAAACTCATGATGATTGGATAGATTGCGCTAAATCCCAAAGAATGCATAAAGATTCCATAAGCTATCCCCAAAAACAAAAACCCCGCAAAAATCGGAATTGTATATGGGAATGCAGAACGAAATGCAGCCCATATTTGACTTCTCTTATTCATATGAGTGTTTATAGCAGGAGAGCTTAAATGTAACGATTCTTTATTTTTATTCAAATCAACAACCTCCTACATTTCATCAATTGGCACACTGACAGTTCTTTTTTCTGTACTCATGACTATGCTTGTGTCAACTCCACTAATAGCAGGGTTCTGCATTAATGAATCAATGATAAAATTCCGATAACTCTCCATGTCCTTCGCCACAATCTTAAGCATATAGTCATGGCTTCCTGTAAGTGTGTAGCATTCTTGTACCTGTGGGAATTTGTTTATATCCTCTAAAAATGAATGAATTGTCTCCCTATTTAAGGGTGATAAGTTGATGAGAGCTAGTGCTGTGACTTCAATTCCAAGTTTTTTCTCATCAACAATAGTCGTAAACTTTTTAATTATACCTGCTTCTACTAGGTTCTTTGTTCTTGCAAGGCAAGCTGATGGTGAAAGCCCAATTTTCTTAGATAAATTCAGATTTGATATTGAAGCATCTTCCTGCAATTCTCTTAAGATGGCCTTATCAGTTTCGTCAAGCATAATACTCATTTGATAACCCCCAATACAGCTTAACAGAATTATATTTCATCCAATTTAAATAATAACGAATTTTTATTCGTTAATCAAATATTATTTAAATTTAAATCCCTTTAAAATATTATTCACAGAATAAAATTATCCCCGCGATTAACTCATAATGAAATTAACTTACATCAGAAAGAAGTCATGGGAGAGTTATGTACTTGTGTGACTTGATACCAACATCATAAGAAACTTATCATAAGCCAAAAAGTTATTGCGGTCTCACCGAAATTTTAATTTGTGGTGCCCTATTGCCTTTTTCTACGAACGAAAATTGTTAAAATTCACAAAACAGAAAGTCTACTCTATTATTATTTTAAACTCGTCCTCTAATTCCTCTTGAGCCTCTAGTAAAACTTCTAATACATCATCAGCGTATGAACCTAAAAACTTTTTACTAAACTCAAAATTTATCAAGACTAAAGTGAGCGGCAAATCCACCCACCCTGTTAGGCAATCCCATAAAGCGTCTAAATTTCTCCCATAGTAGTTTGGGAAGTCTAATTTATCTTTTAAAACATCATGTAAAACTTCTATATTTTCAAAGTCTCTTCCATCTATTATTATTTTTCTCATTAGAAACAATGCCCTCCATTATTTTATCTTAACAAACGTTTACTATGTAACAGCTGTTTGTCCAAATGAGGCTGAAAACAAATAAAAAACACCAATAGGGGGAAACTATTGGTGTTTGCAATACATTTTCATGCCCGGTAGGCATAAATAATGCTAAACTTTGTTTTTGAAAAGCTATCATATCAAATTTTTATGTTACAGCTTTTACTATCGTTTAATCTAATTGAGGAGTAAAACGAGATATGTTTGAAAATCACATATCCCCCAAAAATTAAAAACTAAGCGGCAGTTCTTCGAGTGCTCTCATCAGAAAATTCCCTTTCCATTTCATTTGTTCCTTTTCGCCTTTTAACTGTATATTTGGACAGCGGCGTAATAAGGTGGACATCGCAATCTTTGCTTCTAAGCGGGCTAGCTGTGCACCAAGGCAAAAATGATTGCCATGGCCAAAAGAATGATCTTTTTTTTCGCGTTTTACGAGTAAATCCATAAAAGGATATTGATTAAAAGATTCATGGAGTAGCTTTGCCACTTAGCTTATTCATATGCCCTTGCTTGTCGATAAAGAAACATTGATACATCTCCTCTGAGCAAGTAAAGCAGGAAATCGAATTAAAGCGCCCTTCCTATTGGAAAAGCGCCTGCCGTTTTACTGTGCAAAATGTTTTTCATCAGTGAGTTTTTATAAAATCATTTATTAATTGATCAGTTGTCAATATTGTGGCAAATTCATCATGCAATGTAGCTAGAGATATATTATGAATAGTCGCCGCATCATAATATGTATCATTTTGGTCTCTCATTCCGAAGGCTGCTGTTGCATCTGAAATCAGGTATGTATCAAACCCTAAATTACCACTCATTCTTGTGGTGGTTGATACACAGTGAGGCGTGGTTAAACCAGTTATGACTACAGTGGTTATTTCATTTAATTTTAAGAATTCTTCTAAATTCGTACCAATAAAGCTGCTATTTACTGTCTTGGTTATAATGACTTCTTCATCCATAGGCTTAACTATTTCCTTTATCGCAAACCCTTCATTCTTTGGATGGAATAAAGAATGAGGTTTATCAGAAGTGTGTTGTATGTATATGACTGTCCATCCTTTTTCTCTCCATAATTTTAGTATTTTACTAATGTTTTCTTCCGCCTTTACGTTATTCCGTTCCCCCCATTTTTTATCATCGAAGGCTTTTTGTACATCCACAATGATTAAAGCTTTCTTTTCTTCCACAAGATACCCTCCTACGTAGAATTTCTATTTATTACTACATTCTAAATACAAATTTTACTTTTGTACAATTGTTTAATGATGAATTTCAAATGAGCGCCTTCTTTATTGGAAAATGCGTTCTATACTGCAACTGTGCCCAAGCCGTTAACCTTCAAATCTAATCTGAGAATCACTGGCTCTACAGAGAATAATAAAAACACTCTAATAACGAGTGCTGAAATGAAAAACTATTGATTTAGAAGCCATTTGATACGCTCAGCTGAAATGATGTAGTGGAGTATTATAAGACATAAAAAGACAATACCAACTGGTTTTAAATAACTAAAATAAAGCGCTGCAACAGCCATTGCAAAGATCAATAATTCAATAACTAACCTTGTTACTCCGTTTACAGCTATTACAGTTTGTCCG
Source organism: Bacillus sp. LM 4-2 (assembly GCF_000978495.1). Lineage (NCBI taxonomy): Bacteria > Bacillati > Bacillota > Bacilli > Caryophanales > Bacillaceae > Bacillus > Bacillus sp. LM 4-2. Next base: position 2,573,810 of record NZ_CP011101.1, read on the forward strand.
CTTCGACTAGGATCATGAGGTACTGCAAATACAGACCAGACAATCATAACTGCAATAGGTAAAACCAAAGTTAAAACATATTTAAAATAACCATTAAAGCTTATCCAAGCATACACCCCTAAGGAGATTAGTGCAGCAATTTCAAGGGTGAATCTTAAAAGTAAATTAGTCTGATTCAGTTTTTCCAACTCCTCTATAAAAAACACCCCCGCAGGAGATGCTCTTTCTCTGCTTTATTTCAGCGTATAAAAACTTTTCTGTTCTTCCTCTTTAGATTCTATTGTAGTTTTCGGCGAGATTACCTCTACTTTTGAAGAGATGATACCGACTGCTGCTGTTACCAATGCTCCGATAATAGAACGATGATAAGTATAATGAAATATGACAACTTTTCCCCTCCTACCCAGTTAATTATCCAAATAATCAGGAAGTTGTCTACAATTTGCAGAATTTGTCGAACGAAGTAAAGATTATACCTGGGAGGCTTTACTCATTGTATGAATTACAGTAAATAAATTGCCTTCCCTTTTGAGAAGACGTTCCAACTCAGCTAGACTCTTCCAATAGGCTTCCTTTTGGCGCAGCTGCTTTTATTCAAAAATTGAGCAACACCTAAATGTTTCATTGGAATTTCTGAACCATCGATCGCTGCTGAATTTGTTGCAAATGCATACGTAGGAGTAGTCGAATGGTGGTTGAAAAATGAAATGCCTTCCCCACCTCGAGTGATGGCAGAAAAAGCGGGGGTTTTGTTAGAGAGGAATCTATAGATATGTGTATCGAAGATTTGACAGCATTAAAAATTATACTTACATCGTTGGGAATAGGCCAACAATAAAGCGGAAGAACGTTGTCATTTGAAGTGGTTTGGAATAAAAATGATTCGAATATGTTCTTATCATTGGTAAACGAACAAAAAAAGAACATGTTTTGAAAAAAGATAGATCAAAACATCTTCTTATATGTTGTCATAGCGTAACTTTTTTATAAAAAGGTTGATTACATTTTCGGGGCTTCCAAACCAAATTTTGCCCATTCTTCTTTTGCTGGACCATAAATACCTGGAACAGTTAACCCTGCTTGTCTCATAAGAACAGTCATTTGTCCCCGATGGTGATTTTGATGTTGAATTAAAAACATCAAAAGTGAACCGTTAGGCAATTGTTGTCCGATAAAGTTGATACGTTCTTGAAGTGTATGGTCAGTCCATTGGGTTTTTAATGCCTGTACAAATGTATTACTGGCTTGATGATAGCTGTCAGCTATAAACTGAGCCGAAGTTGGAACAGGATAATCTTCAGCTGGGGCATGGAACGTTAAGTCTGTGTTTGAGGTAATGATGCGAATGGCAGCAACAGTATGCCAAGCAATACGGCCTAGAGTCCAATTTTGTGAAGTTATTTCTTGTTTAAGTGATTCATCAGTCAGACTATTTAATAGTTTCTGTGTAGCATCTGCTTCGAACTCCCAAGATTTCAAAAAATGGTCTAAGGTTTGGAACACAAAAATCCTCCTTTACATTCTATTATTTTTTTAATGTGCCTATAGGTTAATTATAATGCCTCGTTTCGTTAAAAAGAACAAAAATTTTGGACAAGAATAATCATAGTAAAATGCGTAGACATTCTTAAACATAACGATTTACGCATCTTTTTACAAACATGGTGACTCCTTGGTCTCCATTGTCAGCGAGAATCAAATATCATATGAAAACAATCCTATATTCTTATTACTTTACTGAGCAATAAATACCTTCCGTATACTTAGTGATGCCTTCATCGTAATCAGGATACTTATATGCAAGACTTTCTGATACAGCTTTTGAATACTTTCTAAATAATGCATAGCAAGTAAATAAAGACTTCCACATTTCCTGATACCCATTCACAGAATATGTAGACATGAGTTCCTCCCATTCTTTATTTGAAAGGTACCGTTTCATAAATTTATAGTTCTTCCCCATACTAAATGAATACCCTTTCTGAGATGCGATATGCCAGGCCATCATTCTCAATAAATTAGGACGTACAATTTCATTTAAATGGTCAATGGCAAAAAGGATTTCATTTCTTGCTAATCCTTTTACTACGTAAGTCGAAACCATCCAGAACTCATTACAGCAATCATCAAATTCCCTTGCAGTCGGCTTTTTCATCCAGTATTGGCGATCATTTGGGGTCACTTTATAGTTGATGAACGAATCCTTATCAAGCAATACCTTAACCAAACCATCGTTATTAGCAAAATAGTCTTCTGCTTCACGAATTGGAATAAGGGTTAGATCTAATTTGTTGCCATCCTCAAAAAGAATGATGTATGAAAACCAATTACCTAATTCGGGAGGAAAAAGCTCCATATCTTCTGGTTTTTGCATCATAATGCGCTTCCCAAAGATTTCGAGCCACTGATCATTTTCTTTAAAAGATTCTACATCAGTTACAAAATACGAGATGTCATAATCTTGGAAGTTGTCAGGAGGGATATTTCTGTTTGTACGTGACCCTTCCAAAGTGACCAATCGGATTCTCTCATCGTTCAAAGCAAAGTCCAAAAAAATGTCCATCATTTCCTGCTCACTTCGCATCGCATGTTCCTCCGTTTCAGCCTTAATATCTAACTGTAAAACCGAATATTGATCTGTACGTCTTATAGATTTTTTTACTCTTGAATGTGATGTATTCTTCTAAGCTTTATTTTACATGAAGTCCTTCTATATATCATTCAAAATTAAGATGCAAGACATCTCAAAATCAGATATCAACTATGAAGGACTACATGAATATTCAGTTTTTTGTAGAGCCGCCATGGGACGACACTCTTTGACACACTTTAATCTCCCCTGCTTTATCGACATGTTAACTGGTATGAGAGATTGACAAAAAGAAGGAAAACAATATATTTAAGCGAATACGAGTTTTTGAGCAAATTTTAAAATGACACTTTTTTCAAAAATCATGTCTTAACGGGGGGATTCGGTATGAATGAATTTATGAAGAAGTTTTCCTTAACAAAACCGATTATTCAAGCTCCAATGGCTGGCGGTATTACAACGCCCCGACTTGCATCTGCAGTTTCGAATCAAGGTGCTCTTGGCAGCTTAGCATCGGGGTATCTTACGCCAGACCTGCTAGAACAACAGATAAAAGAAATGTTTGAGCTGACAGACGCTCCTTTTCAAATTAATGTGTTTGTTCCGCTAGGTCTAGAGATGCCACCAGAAGATCAGATTAAAAAGTGGAAAGAAAACATACCGTTAGCTAATCAAGTAAATCAATTCACATCTGTACAAGAAGAGTGGGATGACTTCTATCAAAAAATTGATCTAATTTTAAAATATAAGGTTAAGGCTTGCTCATTCACTTTTGATCTGCCGCCTGAAGACGCAGTAAAGGAGCTAAAAACCGCTGGATGCTGTTTAATAGGAACCGCTTCAACAGTAGAAGAAGCATTGTTAATGGAAGAACGGGGAATGGATATAGTAGTCCTTCAAGGAAGTGAAGCCGGTGGACATCGCGGAGCATTCTTACCTTCCAAAGGTGAATCTGCCGTAGGTTTAATGGCTCTGATTCCACAAGCAGCAGATGCACTGAGCGTACCTGTCATAGCTGCTGGGGGAATGATAGACCACAGAGGAGTAAAAGCAGCTTTAACCCTTGGAGCCCAAGGCGTTCAAATCGGTTCTGCCTTTTTAATTTGTCACGAGAGTAACGCACATCCAGTACATAAACAGAAAATACTAGAAGCAAACGAAGCAGATACAAAGCTTACGACATTATTTTCAGGTAAAGAGGCCAGAGGAATCGTAAATAAATGGATGGAAGAAAAAGAACAGTTTGAGACACAAACCCTTCCGTACCCTTATCAAAATACACTAACGAAGGCAATGAGACAGAAGGCTTCACTTCAAAATAACCATGATCAGATGTCTTTATGGGCAGGTCAAGGGATACGGTCATTGACTGAGGAAATTTCGGTTAAGCAGCTTTTAAATCAGCTTTGCCAAGAGGATATAAAAATATAGGCGCACCTCATTGATAGAGCAAAAAGCAAACTTCGACAGGCAGTTTGCTTTTTTTTCGTAATTTCATCCACTGACTCTGGAAATCTAAATACTCCTACATTTTCAAAGCTAATTTGAATCGGGTTATCAATCATCACATTGATACGATGCGATCTTGATAATTTCACCACAACCACAATACATTACCAACATTTCGATCTTATCTCCCCTTCTCAAGTTTTGCTCCCTATTCGAAAAATCGATAACTCCCATATTAAATTCGAATAGTAAAATGGTTCTTTTTCGTTTGATTCAGATGATATAAAGTCATATGATAAAAAAAGAATGAGACAGAAAGCGTGAGAAGTGATGAAAATAGGATTTTTTGATTCAGGAATTGGTGGCATGACTGTATTGTATGAGGCCATAAAAGTTCTTCCTTATGAAGATTACATTTTTTATGCAGATACGTTAAACGTTCCATACGGTGAAAAATCAAAGGGTAAAGTTAAAGAATATATTTTCAATGCAGCTGAATTTCTGGCCAGTCAAAATATCAAAGCTCTTGTTATTGCGTGTAATACAGCTACTAGCATTGCGATAGAGGATCTTCGGAGAAACTTCGACTTTCCGATAATCGGAATCGAACCCGCTGTAAAGCCTGCTATAAATAAATGTACAGAGGAAAGAAAAAGAGTTCTGGTAGTTGCTACTAATTTGACGCTTAAAGAAGAGAAATTTCATAATCTAGTTAAAGAAATTGATCACCATGACCTTGTTGATTGCTTAGCTCTTCCAGGACTAGTTGAATTTGCTGAGAACTTTGATTTTAGTGAAGACAAAATCATTAAATATCTAAAGAACGAACTATCTTCTTTTGATCTGAAACAATATGGAACGATTGTGTTAGGATGCACTCATTTTCCGTTTTTCAAAAACAGTTTTGAAAAACTATTTGGGATAAAAGTTGATATGATTTCAGGCAGTGTCGGTACTGCAAAACAGTTGAAAAAAGTTCTTGCAGATCGTAACCAGCTTGGTAAAGGATCGGGCTCAATCACCTTTTTCAATTCTGGCCATAAAATTGTGGACCAAGTAGTCATATCAAAGTACAAAAGATTGTTTGAAATATTAGATGAAACTCAAAGGAGTCATGTTGGACATTGAATGTAAATGAAAAAGACAATCTCCTGAAGAGAAACATGAACTAAGAAGCGGGCTTAAAAAGCCCACTTTTTTTCTAACAAACAATTGAGTTATACACACATATCTGATTACAGTGTTTTCGCTCTTTCCCCTCTTATTTCTCCCCCATCTCTTATAGCTTTTCTATTTCAATAAAACACAAGTCTCGATTGAAAAGTTATCGTAACATTTACACTTCACAGGACATTTTTCGAGATTAGAAATCGACCGTTTGCCAGATACACAAAGTCATAATGTGTAAATTCTGTGTCTATTTTCATGTTGATTATGGAATTATTTTCATAATGTTTTATAATACAAGATGATAACGCTTTCTAATTATAATGATAGGGGGAAATAATGATGATGAAAAAAGGACTGCTTGCGGGTGCGCTTACGGCAACTGTGCTTTTTGGCACATGTGCAGTAGATGTGCCGGGTATTATTAGTCCAAAAACCGCAGAAGCTGCATCACAGCTAACTGATGGAATCGGCGGAAGGGCTTACTTGAACAGCACTGGTGCCATTTTTGTTACGAAAATCCAGCTTCCTAGCTCCATTCAGGTTTCAAATGGGACAGCCTACATCTACTCTGGCTTTAGCGGGGGCACAGAATCCGATATCGGATTTCAGTACAGTGATAAATATAACGTATGGAAACCATATATGAAAGTCGGTTCAAAAGGACAGGATCAGGTTCAGTACCTCGAAGGAGGAAGCCAATTCACGAATACGAAAGGCTTCCGTCCCGGCAGCACCGTACAACTTACCATCTACAAAAACCTTAACGGCAATACCCGCGCTACATACTGGGGCACGAACAATGCGGGATACAACGGCCGTCTCATTTCAGAAATCAGCAAAACAAATGTCGGCTCTATCTCCAAATGGAAAGCGCTCGCTACAGTTGCAACAACAGGGTCACGCCAATCTATCAAATCAAATTTTTCAACATCTTTTACAAACATCACCATCGACAACAAAGCAATAACACCTGTAATTGATACACAAGACTTCGCTAAAGTAACAGTCTCAGGCAACAGTGTCAGTTTATCCGTTGTCAAAAATTAAAACATGTTAAACATACAATGCGTTAGGCTATTGAGAAGCTCTCGATAGTCTTAAAGGGGGCTTAACATGCCCCTTTTTTCATTTCAATTTAACTTTCAGTTAGCTTCGGTGCATGCCGTCTATCCCCGTCTTTTATCTGGGTGAAGTAAGGAGCAGCTCGCCCCTTCTGAGCCTGTTCCATTTGCTCAACGCAAAAGGTGTGCATCACTGTCTTAAAAATGTTAAAACAAATGGCAGATGGTGCACTTTATTTTTAGATGAGGCATGCTTACGCTCGATATGCAAGTCAAATGATTAAGGGTCTGCAAGAGAGAGAAGTTTTGGGTGTACTTTCATAAAAGAGGGATGTCTTCATATAGCTCGATAGCACCAGGAAGATTAACCAGCGATTGGCCGAGAACAACACATCACTTTGAAACGGATTCATTCCAAAATAATAAGTATGATCCAATAACTAATAAAGATCAGTTAGCAGTCCAGCCTTAGGCTAAAAAATATTTTTACATCAATTAAACTAGCATCACTATCGAATAAGCTCGATCTGCATATCATGTATTATCCTCTTTTAAGGAAGGTGATGTTATGAGGTCATTTCCATTAATTGTAGTTCTATTCATCCTATTAATCATCGTTGGGACATCTTTCTTTGGTGGCTATTAAGAACACACCTTACCTCATATCCATCAGACGCCATAAGAAATCTTTATGGCGTCTGTTTTTTATTAGATTTAAACAAAACCATTAAAGTGGGGCCATGCAAACACACCTATGGAGATTACTGCCACGACTTCTTTGTGAGGGAAATATTCTTCCCTTTATGGACTATTGTCGATCAAAAGAGAAAGTTGAAATGCATTTTTATGGTGAGATGAATCGAGGCTTAGACATATAAAAAACCGCAAAGCTTTCTTGAAGAAGCTTTGCGGTTTTTGGGTCTCTTCTTTGCTTCATATAAGCCAATAGATTTCAAGCGTAATCCACTGCCATACATCCAATGATTTTTTATTTTGAAATAGGTTTCTTCTACTCTTCATGTGAGATGACTCAAGGTATGCCACGTCACAATAATATGGCGGATACTGAATGGTCTCAATCAGTTTTTTCCCCATTCTATCAATTCTCCACAGAAAAAATGGCTATGGCAGAACAACTTTCATAGAGTAATCATCATTTAATGAGCCATCATCTCATGGGCAATATCGTGTCCATCCATTTTTGACGGGTAGTAAGTAGGCCAGTTTTTGACTTCATCAAGTAAAGCTTCACGGTCGTCCCCCCAATAGAGATGGTAATGACTAGCTTTAGTCGGGTAAATACTATGATCACTAAACTGAATATACTGAGGCAGCCCTTCTGCTTTTTTAGCTAGTTTGAATATGTATCTTACCCCTCTATTGCCCGCATCATAGGTTAGAATTTCGTATCCGTCATACGTATACTTACCAGAATATTCTTTTCCATTTTTGAAGAACGTTACAGTATCTTTCTGGATTACAATACGGTCAACATCTGTTTGATAGCCTTTTTTATAATACTCTTTATATTCTTCAGCTGTCTTGCCGCCTTCGTGTTCTGATTTATATGAAAACACTTCGTCAAGAGTACCATCTTGCAGGTATGGATATACAGATTGCCAATCTCCTTCCCAATCAGAAAGTAAGCGATCCTTTACTTGGCTGTTTTTAAAATAGCCTTCATATATTTTTTCTGTTTCTTCATCATGCGCATGACTATGATCGTGAGAATGTTCGTGTGTATGACTGTCAGATGTTTGCTCTTGCGTTTTGGAAGAGTCTTCTTCAACTGCTGAGGATGATGTTGTTTTATTAGACTCACCTGCAGAAGAACCTGAAGTCTGACATCCTGCCAAAACTAGTAATGAACCAATCGTTAATATGCCTAGCCGCTTTGAAAATAAAATGTTCATTCCAACACTCCTTTTTTATTAAATCGAAAACGTTACGATTTATATTATACATACATCTCTTGCAAACATCAAAGGGAAAATGCTCTTCATGCGGATGGCCTATTTTAAAGGAATAACTGACTATGTTCATCAGTTATTCCTTTAAAATACGAAAGTCTACGATATTTCCATATCGATCCGCTTCAATATGACAGCACCCCTCAAGCAGCTGTTTTAATTTTCCCCGTCCGCGTTGTACCCTTGATTTTGCTCCGGAGTAAGAAATGCCGAGCTTTTCACTCAACTCTTTTTGTGATAACCCCTGGAATTCAGTTAACTCGAGCGCCTCTCGATACTTTTCAGGCAACCGTTTGATGGTCGATCGAATACACACAGTTGCTTCCTTGGTGAAATTTTCTTCCTCTGCACTGTCATTAAAATGTAGAACATCAGGCAATATTTCGCTTGTTTTTTTTGTACGGTAAAAATCAATAATCGTATTTCTAGTGATCCGATAAATCCAGCTGTCGATCTTTTGTTCATCGATCAGATTTGGGAGATGCACTTGTATTTTCATAAATACGATTTGCAAGAGGTCATCAACGATAGATTGATCGTTAACCCTATGTGAAATATATGTTTTTAACGGCTGATGAAATTGATCCCATAGATCCTCTATATTCATTTGAAAGAACCTCCTATAATTTTGCGTCTGTTTTACATTTGCTTCGTCTTTTTAATCGTAACAAAGAGCGAAACAATTGTTGAATCAATTGTATTGCAGCTGTTGCAAAAAATAATGATAAAGGAGAGGTTTGTTGTGGAGTATACCTATTTAGGGAGAACAGGATTGCGGGTGAGCCGTTTATGTCTAGGCACGATGAATTTTGGAGTTGATACAGACGAAAAGACTGCGTTCCGTATCATGGATGAAGCGCTTGATAACGGCATTCAATTTTTTGATACTGCCAATATTTACGGCTGGGGCAAAAACGCAGGATTGACAGAGAGCATCATTGGAAAATGGTTTGCACAAGGAGGACAGCGCCGCGAGAAAGTTGTTCTGGCGACAAAAGTATATGAACCGATTTCTGATCCGAATGACGGACCAAATGATATGAGGGGCTTGTCTCTATACAAAATCAGACGTCATCTGGAAGGATCACTGAAGCGGCTTCAGACAGATCATATCGAATTGTACCAAATGCATCATATCGATAGGCGGACACCGTGGGATGAGATATGGGAAGCTTTTGAGACTCAGGTTCGCTCCGGCAAAGTAGACTATATTGGATCCAGTAATTTTGCAGGCTGGCATTTAGTTAAAGCGCAAGCTGAAGCTGAAAAACGGCGATTCATGGGACTCGTCACTGAACAGCATAAGTATAGTTTATTAGAACGAACAGCTGAAATGGAAGTGCTGCCGGCTGCACGGGATCTTGGTTTAGGAGTAGTGGCGTGGAGTCCCCTTGCAGGAGGGCTTCTTGGCGGGAAGGCATTGAAAAGCAATGCCGGAACTCGTACAGCAAAAAGAGCAGATTTAATTGAAAAACATCGTTTGCAACTCGAGAAATTTTCAGATTTATGCAAAGAACTAGGAGAAAATGAAGCAAATGTGGCTTTGGCATGGGTGCTGGCAAATCCAGTTTTAACTGCGCCGATCATCGGACCACGAACGGTTGAGCAGCTGCGTGATACGATAAAAGCCGTTGAAATCAGTCTGGATAAGGAGATTCTCCGCATGTTAAATGATATCTTTCCCGGACCTGGAGGAGAGACACCTGAGGCATACGCCTGGTGATACATTCATTACTCAATACTGACATTTTTCTTAAATATTTATACTGAACTATCATATTAAGAAAGACAAGAGCATGTTTGTCTCTTGTCTTTTCCACATCATGCTGAAAATGCTGGCTAAACATCGACAAAAATGCTGCCACTTCTAAAAAAGAACCCTAAACAATAGAGTAACTGGAGAGACAACTGGCTTGATCAGCTTGGGACCCCTTTCAGCTGTATTTAAATCAATCAAACTAATGATTCATTGGCAGTCTAAATATTATTATTGTTTCTTTACAAAATAGTAATAGCCCCTGTAATTATTGCTAACAACGTAATAACTAATGATGTAATTACAGCCCACTTAACGGCAAACCTTTGAAATGATCCCAAGTCCATTTTAAGCATGCTTACTAACAGTAGTGTTGACGCAACTAATGGACTCATCAGATGAACCGGCTGCCCCATTATAGAAGCCCTTGCTATTTCTACTGGTTCTATACCATATGCTGAGGCAGCTTCTGCAAAGATAGGTACCATACCAAAGTAATATGCATCATTTGATAAAACAAAAGTAAACGGAATGCTAGTGAGTGCTACAATAATGGGGAAAAACTCTCCCATTGATGAGGGGATGATGGATACCAATGATCCTGCTATGGCATCCACCATCTTTGTCCCGGATAATATACCAGCAAATACTCCTGCTGAAAATACCAATAATACCACGGTTATGGCATTACCAGAATGCTCGGCGATTCGCTCCTTCTGCATTTTTACATTCGGATAATTTATAGTAAGGGCAAGAACAAAACCAATTAAAAATAAAACTGACGGATGCTTAGTTCCAAGCACAATAAACACCATGATACTTATAACGAGGAATAAATTAAGATATATTAAGCGTGGCCTTTTCAATTGTTCGCTCTCCAAAGTAGCAGCCATATAAGATTGAGAGCTGTCCTTTGTTATATGTCTAGGCTCTAATTGAACGATGCCTATTCGATTCCTCTCTTTCCTTCCCATTAGAAAAGCCAGAAATATCACACAAGCAATACCTCCAAGCATGGTCGGAAGTAATGACACAAAGAAATCTGAAGGATCCAATCCCAGCACTGAAATCGCTCTTGTAGCTGGTCCGCCCCATGGAGTCATTCCGCTAACGATACTCAACGACAGCATTGCTAATGTCGCCATAACCATGGGATTCATACCAATTCTTTTATACAAAGGTAACATTGCTGAGACTGTTATCATATAGGTTGTTGTACCGTCCCCATCTAAAGCGATAAGCATTGCCAAGACGGCAGACCCTATCGCTATTTTCACAGGGTCTCCCTTTACTATAGATAAAATTTTTTCTATTAGCGGATCAAATAAACCTGCATCAATTAAAATTCCGAAAAAAAGAATAGCAAACAATAGCAATGCCGCTGAACTTGCAACTGTTTGAATTCCTTCTAAAATCATGTCGCCAATACCCTTACCAAAACCTCCAATAAGAGCAAAAACAATGGGAGTGATGGTCAAGGCAACAATAGGCGAGACTTTCTTTGTCATTATTAATATTGTAAAAACAGTTACCATCGAAAAACCTAAAATAGTAAGCATATTACACCTCCAAGAATGCGCTTTCAAATGACTTTTGATTAACATATCTTATACGGTGTAATAAGTTAAATAAATATTTTTTTACTGTGTTTCAAAAAAAATTCTATCATAACTTTAAATGGTTACCATTTGTTCACCCTTTAAAAAATCAATGAATGCTTTAACGAGTTTGATTCCTAATGATTTTTGATCGTACATTAGCCAAGTATCTCTCATTAGAGGCTTACCCTTAGCATTATACAGTTCCATTGTGTACAAATGATCAGATTCCTGCAGGCAAATTTCTGGTGCTATGGAGTAACCAAGACCATGCTTTACCATCTCTTTGCAAGTCTCTTGTCGATCCACTTCCATTGCAATAATGGGGGCTTGTTTTAGATTCGTATGCATCCAATCTTCTATAATCGTTTTTAAAGAAGCATCCGTTTTATATTTGATAAAAGGTAAAAAAGGAAGTTGCTCTATCGTTATTGGTTTTTTTGAGATGATATGTAATTTTTCCCGTGTCAGCCGTTCCTCCACCCCTTTCCAGCGATGGCTTCCTCTCAGTATACCGACTTGTACAATACCAGCATCTAATAATTTCATGACATCTGTGCTCCAGCCTGTTTGTACACTATATTGGACATTAGGATACATAGTGGAAAATTCCCTTAATAACTTAGGGAGCTTATATTGAGCGAAATTGCTTGATACCCCCAGCCTTAGATGTCCTTGCACCTCTTTGCTTAGATTAGAGATATGATCTTTGGTATCTTGAAGTTCCTGTAGCATTCTTCTTGCATAAGCAACCAAGTGTTCTCCTTCCGCAGTAAAGGTAATTCCTTTATGCCTTTTGGTGAATAATTCAATTCCGAAAATCTCCTCAATCTTATTCAACCGATAAGTGATGGAAGGCTGTGATGTAAATAATCGTTCTGCTGTTTTTGTTACACTTTGTTCTTCGTGAAGAATTTTCAATAAAATCCAATCTTTCTCATCCATTTTCATCTTCCTTTCTAGTCCTTCTTTCACAATTATAAAAGTTTTTTTATCGAATATTAAGAAAACTTATATTTTATTTTTATTTTTTTACCTTCTACACTAAAAAACATAAAAAATACTACCTTTAAGATGAGGATGATGACGATGGTCAAGACGAATGTAACAATCATGAGAGGCGGAACAAGCAAAGGCGTTTTTTTCCACGAATCAGCCATGCCTAACAATAAAAACGAATGGGAGCCCTTTTTGCTTGATGTCATGGGAAGTCCTGATAAAAGACAAATAGATGGTTTGGGTGGCGGTAATTCCCTTACTAGTAAAGTGGCAATAATAAAGAAAGCATATACTTCGGATATTGATGTTCACTATACTTTCGGTCAAGTCAGCATTTCAGAAGAAAAAGTGGACTTTAAAGGGAACTGCGGAAATATCTCCGCTGCTGTTGGTCCATTTGCTATCGAAGAAGGACTTGTAAAAGCGACAGAACCAATGACTGCGGTAAGGATCCTGAATACCAATACGAATAAAATGATCATTGCGGAAGTAGAAGTGGAAGACGGTCAGGTCAAATATGACGGAGATGTTACGATATCTGGAGTACCTGGATCTGGATCTCCAATCTATTTAAACTTTCATGATGCCGCTGGTTCAGTTACCGGTCATTTATTGCCTACTGGAAATAGTTCGGAGTTTTTAGATACAAGTCAAGGCCAAATAGAGGTGTCTATTATCGACTATGCAAATCCATTAGTTTTTGTGGAAGCGAGCAGTATCGGCCTGGATGGAACGGAACTTGCAGAAGAATTTACTGATCTACAGTTGGCTCAATTTGAAGAATTAAGATCCATTGCGGCAGAGAAATGCGGCTTTGCCAGTCGATTTTCAGCTACAAAGTTATCGCCGGCTGTCCCCAAACTGGCTATAGTAGCAAAACCAGAGAAATATAAAGATAGTACAGGTGCTTGGCATTCAAGCGTTGAGATGGACTTACACATCAGGATGATGTCCATGCAAAAGCCACATCAAGCACTGGCTGTCACTGGAGCGATATGTACAACAAGAGCCCTTTCAGTGGAAGGTGCAATCCCTGCAAGAATAGCAAAAAACCACTCTACAAAGGTTCGGCTAGCTCATTCTTCTGGTATTATTGAAACAATGGTGGAGCCCACTGGTATAAAGATCGTCCGTACCGCACGACGTATTATGGACGGAACAGTTTATACGCATGGAGACTATCAAATGATGTAGATGGACTGTGCAAAAAGCCTCCCCCCTTTCCATCGTTAATAGATGGATTGAATGCGCCTTCTTGCACAGATCCATTGTAATCTTGCATGGCTTTAAAAAAGCCTCTATATTGTTTTTTATGAAATCGCCAAGGTCCTTTCATGTATCTGCCTCAAGCATGACATAATCATTATAGAGAAAATTGAATACTTTTTACTGCAAATAAAAAGATACCAACATCATTGGTATCTTTTAGATTGAGTTCATCTGCAGCGGTTTCTTTTCCTCACTGCTTATTTGATTACAAAATTACCGTACTCGTTTGAACGAACATGAATCGGTCCGTTTAGATTATAGTTGTTCTCCTTGGCGATAGAGCGAAGCACGTCCACACGGGCAACTGATTCTCTCCATTCGTCACGGGTGTCATGATTGGCCGGATTCATCAGATCGTCATAGCGTACGTCCAAGAATTTATTCAACCACTTCTTCTCGTCTATTCCGTCTTTAGGTGATCCGCCCGCTTTTTTGTTCGTACGTTTAATCAAGGCATAAAAAGAGTCAGGGTCATCACCATCGCCATGCTGAATAACCGTATCGTACATCACAGCTCTTGCCAATGCTGTTTTTAGTCCGGCATTATCCGATCGTTTCATGGCAGGCTGATAATACAAATGGTCATTTACTTTGTCTTGAGCGGCGCGAAATTCCTTATCATTTGCAAGCGACTTCCAGGCAGAAGCGAATCCCTTGAGATTGCTTGTATCATCGCTTTCTTCCTTGGCCAGACGGCGCAATTCAGGCAGATACTTTTTCAGTTTGTTATTCGGAACTGCCTTTGTGTATACTTCCACTACTTCCAATGCATCCCCGGTAGCCGTTGTAAAGCCTGCCCGTCCGCATGTATAGCCTCGCCCGTCATCCAATCGCTCTACATATCCATATTGGATCTCCGTTGTGCCGTTTTCAAAGATACTTGTCAGCTGTTCCGCCCGGCGCTTTTGATCTTTATTCAGTCCCGCCGCAAAAACCGTTTCGCTCATCATCAGGGTAAAAAACATGGTGAAAACAAGTAATGAGATCGCTGCTTTTTTCCAAAAATCTGCTTTTTGCATACTGATTTTCATTTCACTTCCCCTTTCTAAATATTGTAAATACAGACTCAGTATACATGAAGAAACTGCCCTATTGTTGAAAATACATCAATTTGTCAATATTTTGAATCTAAAGTAATATAGCTTGAATCTTACTCTATTCATTGCCAATCAGCCTTAGCCCCTCTCACTGGGAAGGTCCCTTGATTTTCATACTGCTTCAACTTTCATTAACAAGATGCCATAAGGCTTTACTCTATTTTATAATGGAAGTGATCATCGAAAATCGTTAGGGAGGTGATGTAATGGCAAGCAAGATGAGAATGCCAGATTCCGCAACGTCCCATGCAAAGCCTACTATTGGGAAGGCGATACTTTGCATGGGGTAGACTTTCTAAAAGATCGCCCAAGTAAGCTTTTCTGATATAGTGGCTTTGCACCTTATTTGACATAAAAAAATAAGGAGCTGGCAGAAATGGCATATGTAAAAGCAACCGCTATTTTACCTGAAAAGCTGATATCGGAAATTCAAAAGTATGTTCAAGGAAAAACAATATATATCCCTAAACCTGAATCCTCTCATCAAAAATGGGGTGCGTGTTCAGGAACAAGAAAGCTGATCGATGACAGAAACGCTTCTATTAAAAAAGCATTTAAAAACGGCAAAACCATTCATCAATTATCTGATGAATATCACCTCTCTATTGAAACAATAAAAAAAATTGTCTACTCTAAATAAACAAAACGGAAGCACTGATAAAAAATAATCAGTGCTTTTTATATGGCGAGTTTGTTTCTTAGTTATTTCCTGCATATGATACCATTGGCCAATTGTGTAAAGTTAAGGGAGATGAGAAGAAAGGAAGGTCCTACAAATGACGATAAACAATGGAACGTTGCAAGTACCCGGCGCGAACATCCACTATCAGGTGCGTGGCTCTGGTCCAATCATTCTTTTGGTCCACGGAGGAGGCGGTGATGCCGACAAGTTCCATCATGTTGCCAATCATCTGGCTAACTGGTACACGGTTGTTACTTATGATCGCCGCGGCCATTCCCGCAGCAATCTCGCCAATCAGATTGAGGGTTACCGTGTGGAAACACACAGTGACGATGCTCACCGTCTTCTAGCCAAAATCACCAATAAGCCGGCCTATGTATTTGGAAGCAGCTCCGGGGCTGTTATCGGGCTTGATCTGTGCATACGCCATCCCGAACAAGTACATGTCATGATCCCACACGAACCAATCTTATTGCAGCTTCTGCATGGAAATGAGCTGAAACAAGCCGAGCAATTCATGGAAGACCTTAAGAAAAATCATCGAAGTGAAGTCATTAAATTAATGTCAAGATTAGAGACAGACGAACAATCAAAGGCTGTCCTGACAAAGCGGCTTCTCGGCAATTCAACGTATTTCACTGAGTATGAAATTCAAGGAATTCTCAGCTATACATTAGATTTCGAAGCATTAAAAACTGTGTTTACATCTTCACCGATGAAGATACTCCCAGCTGGCGGAAGTGCTTCTCGGGAGCTTTTTCCTTATCGTTGCGCGAACGCCCTAGCGGAACAATTGGAAACAGAATGGGTTGAATTCCCCGGAAATCATACGGGGTACACAATGTACCATAAAGAATTTTCTGAGAGGTTACACGACATGTTAGAAAAAGAAAAGAAACATACGTGTTAAGGATTGATTAAAATTTTCAAAATAGGACAGGTGAAACTAACTATGGAATTGGAGAAGATTTCACGAAGCGTAAAAAGAACTTTTCACTAACGAGAACGCAATGTGAGATGTTTAACCAAAGTGATATTAGGGATTTCATCGAAAAATAGGTTTGTACATTACGTTCTCCTATTGATTATTTCCTATCTTAATTCCGTATTTTATACCATTAGATACAACTCTAAAGCGGCTCGTTATTTTGTCCTCAACAACAACCAGTGTCTAACATCATGAATCTCTTTTGAAAATCACCACAAATGCAGGTATGGAAGACTTCATCGCAGCAAAAACCATACCAACTATTGTTGTTGGTATGGTTCGTCCTAGATAGGCCCTTAAGAAGAGATTCTATTGTACGGAGTATTTAGCTAATTGCATTTGTAACCGACAGGGCCGTCTGAACCTGTGTACACATATGTGTCAGACACATATCCAATATTCACGACACCCCGGGAATCTTTCCACTGGATTTGGTCCCAGATATTACTCGTTCCATACTTCCCTGTAACAGTCGTTCCATAAGCGTAACAATAATAAGGAACACGGGAGCCACTCGGAATGGAAAGCATAATAGGATAATTTGTACCAGGACCGCTGCGCATATTGACAGGCGCACCGCTGCTTGTTGAGACAGTAAAGTACTGAACGGCAAGTGCCTGACTGGAAAAAATGAATAAAGATGCAATCATCACGGTTAACATACTCAGCATTTTCAGTTTAGTCAATGTCATCCCTCTTTCTTCAATTCCTTCATTTTAAGAAACGATAGAACATAGGCTACCAGCTGCATTTAGGAACAACCGGACCGTCTGAGCCTGTATACATATATGTATCAGAGACAAATCCAGGAACGATCTCCCCGCTGGCAAGCGTCCGCTCTGTGTAATTCCAAATATTGCTCGTTCCATACTTTCCAGTTACAGTTGTACCGGTTTTGTAGCAATAGATCGGGATGCGGGTTCCGCTCGGAATGGTCGTTACAATTCCCCAACTTGTACCTGGGCCGCTGCGCATGTTGACAGGAGCACCGCTGCTTGTTGAAACCGTATAATACTGAGCCGCAAGTGCATGGCTAGAAAAAATGAACACAGATGCAATCATCACCGTTAGCATACTTAGCCTCTTTAACTTATTCACCTTATACCCTCCCCTTATAAATGCCGTACGTTTGACTTTCTTACATCCAGTTAAGGATTTACTTTCAGATACCATGCCCCCTCCCCTCCCATATATTTATCAATGTACCATAAACTAGATCTTTCAAAAGTGGAATTATTCCTATGTTTTCGACAATTAAGGATACAAAATAAATGGTAGTCAGGCTTGATATTGATGGTGTGTTACATTTGGCTCTTAATCATTTGTCCAGTCGGTAATCACGATTGACAATCAGGAAAAAGGACATGGATCAAGCGGCTTCGTTTCCACCAATTAACTCAATCAGTGTACTGCTTCCTTGTATCCACGCTTCTTCTCGATTCATAGATACTCCACCTTTTTCACCAATCAAAAACGGACACCATACAAATCAGCGTAAATGCTGCAAGTTCAGTGTCCGCAACCTATTATGACTTTGCTTTCTTTTACCAGGGCGTGTAAAAATGATTAGGTACGTTATCAAACGTTATTCTATGATTTTGCGAGTCAAAAAATCATAACATTTTATATATTTCAATCAGATTATGATCTGGATCTCTGAAGTGAGCAACTCGGGCACTCCATTCCTTGCGATCATGCGGTTTATTCTCACATTTAACTCCTTTTTCGTGTAAATCGTCATACGTTTTATCAACATCTTCTACCTTAAACTGAAGCAAAAATTTTGATTGAGCTTCTCCTTCCAAGGACTTTTTTTCCTCTCCAACGATTTCAGCCATCGTTTCTCGAGATAAAAGCTCTATTTTCGTTTCCCCATTATCAAAGAGTGCATATTCCATTTCATTCTCTAACCAACTTATTGGAAGTCCTAATGAATCTTTATAAAACTCGACGCTTTTCTTAAAATCATTCACCAACAGTCTAATTTGTAACAGCTTCATATCGAGTGCCTCCTATAAAACCATACTTTTACTGGTCATCCAATTTAATGATACCAAAGAAACCTGACAGCACTATGTCAAGTTTCCATACTTCACCCTTATTTCAGATTTAAGTGCAGTTTAGTCCATGTCATAAGAACGAGCAAAAACAGCGATTCTTAAAACAAAAAATGATACCGAGTGTATTTTCTGTATGCTTCAACTTCATTTCGGGAAATGTAACGTTGATAAAAGGAGGTTACATCAATATGGATCATCAAACATTGGCAGCTCATGAGGCTGTTGACTTACATGAAATCGTGAACTTTAAAACACTTTGTATAGCGAAATCAAAGTTAATGCAAGGGCTTGTGTTTGACCAAGAACTGAAGGACTTGATGGAAAAAGATGTACAGCAATCCATTCAAGACCTTACTGAATTACAAGCGGTTTATGAGCGTGCCTCATTTCAGGCCCCTGTCCCTCAAAGCCGCCCAACGCCAATCATCAATTGAAAGGGAGGTAAGCCTCTTTGAATAATGATCATTTAGACCCCATTAATTCGCTGAATGTGCCTGAACTAGCAGACACTACATTCGCGATGGATTTTCTTATACGAGCTAAGGAAGGCGTAAGGAATACTGCTGTAGCTTTGACAGAAACCGCTTCACCAGATGTAAGAGCACTGCTTCGGAAACAGCTGATGCAAGGAATTGCGATGCACCAAGAGATTACGGAACTGATGATCAGCAAAAAGTGGTTCCATCCATATGAGCTGAGCGAACAGTATAAGCTGGATCAGCTCTCTGCAAAAAACACGATCATGGTCGGCAATATGAACCTCTTTCCTGATGAAACAAATCGCAAAGGGATGTTTGACCGGACACCTGATGAACACTAACACTGGAGGTTTTACAGCATGAAGGCAGTAACGTATCAAGGCATTAAAAATGTTGTTGTCAAAGATGTCCCCGATCCAAAGATTGAAAAATCCGATGACATGATTATCAAAGTCACCAGTACAGCCATTTGCGGATCAGATTTACATTTAATCCATGGATTCATTCCGAATATGCAAGAAGACTATGTCATCGGCCATGAACCGATGGGAATCGTCGAAGAAGTTGGTTCTGGGGTGACTAAACTAAAAAAGGGAGATCGGGTAATTATTCCCTTTAATATAGCATGCGGGGAATGCTTTTTTTGTAAAAACCAGCTGGAAAGCCAATGTGATCAGTCTAATGACAATGGGGAAATGGGTGCTTATTTCGGCTATTCAGGGCAAACTGGCGGTTATCCAGGCGGGCAAGCTGAATATTTAAGAGTGCCGTTTGCGAATTTTACCCATTTTAAAATCCCTGAATCTTGTGAGGAACCCGATGAGAAATTAAGCGTGATTGCCGATGCCATGACCACCGGCTTTTGGAGTGTGGATAATGCCGGCGTAAAAAAAGGCGATACAGTTATCGTTCTCGGCTGCGGACCAGTCGGCCTGTTTGCTCAAAAGTTTTGTTGGCTAAAAGGCGCAAAACGCGTCATAGCAGTTGACTATGTAAACTATCGCTTACAGCATGCGAAACGTACAAACAAAGTAGAAATCGTTAATTTTGAAGACCATGAGAATACAGGGAATTATTTAAAGGAAATCACGAAAGGCGGAGCGGATGTAGTCATTGACGCTGTTGGGATGGATGGTAAAATGAGCGATCTCGAGTTCCTTGCCAGCGGCTTAAAGCTTCATGGCGGAACGATGAGTGCATTGGTCATTGCTTCCCAAGCTGTTCGCAAAGGAGGAACCATACAAATTACAGGTGTGTATGGAGGCAGATATAACGGTTTTCCGTTAGGAGATATTATGCAGCGAAACGTCAATATACGCTCTGGACAGGCTCCAGTGATCCACTATATGCCGTACATGTTTGAACTAGTATCGACAGGCAAAATTGATCCGGGAGATGTTGTCAGCCATGTCCTGCCGCTTAGTGAAGCCAAGCATGGCTATGACATTTTTGATTCAAAAATGGATGATTGTATCAAAGTTGTGTTAAAGCCTTAAAAAACGGAGGTTACAGAAATGGAATACGCCTTACACGAAGTGCTTGAGGTTCAGGAAATGACTGCATTTAAGACACTTTGTTTGACGAAATCTAAAACAATGAAAGCACTGGTATCTGATCCGAAGCTGAAAGAAATCATGCAGCAAGATGTTGATATCACCACACGCCAGTTGCAGGAATTTGCCTCTATTTTATCTAATGCAAAGCAAGAATGAGGAGATGAATAAATCATGAATCCTATCATAGAATATCTGACTGGCATGAATGTTCTAACAGACCAAATCATTGCTATGGACTTATTAATTTCAGCAAAGAACGGAGTCAGAAATTATGCGATGGCAGCCACTGAAGCCGGAACGCCTGAAGTAAAAGAGGTCCTTATCCGCCATTTGGAAGAAGCACTCGATATGCACGAACAACTCTCAAGCTATATGATGGAAAAAGGCTGGTACCATCCTTGGAACCCTGACGAACAAGTCAAGCTGAATTTAAAAAATATTGATACAGCCATTCAATTGCCAACCCTTTAACATACAATGACTGATTTGCTGAGGAACAGTATTGATTGGCCACAACTGTTCCTCAGCTTCAAAATGAGCACTGTTTGTTCGGGTCCTATGACCGTAAATAGATTAACCGCTTTTCTCCATCTGATCTCCGATAATGTTTGCAAATTCTCCAATCCAAATAAGGAATCGTAACCACCTCTTTTTATGCGATCTCTTGATGGAGAAAACAGGCCAGAAACAAAATCCTTCGTTTTTGACCTGCCCTCTTCACACGCAAAGAATGCTACCTTCTTTGCTCCACTGATCCGTGAAGACTTTCCGTTTTAGGCCTGCTTTTGAGCTTTGCCTCATTTTCACGCAATTTCCCATCATAATCTTTAATTTTTGTGTCTAATCTCTTAATTGTTTCATCAATTTCTTTCCGCTTCTCTATCAGCCGCTGTCGTTCGTCAGCCAGGATATTTTTTCGAGCTTCTACCGTACGGTCACCTTCGGTAAATAATGTTGTATATTCAATTAGCGCTTCTATCGATAGTCCCGCATTTCGCATGCATTTAATGAATTCAATCCATTTGATATCTTCTTCATCATAGTCGCGAATGCCGCTGTCTTTTCGTTTTACAGGCGGGATTAATCCTACACGTTCGTAATATCGGAGTGTTGCGGCTGTCAGGCCAAACTGCTTTGCCACCTGAGCAATATTCATGATCTTCACCTCTCTATCCTGTATGTTGTGAAGGTAACACTTAAAGTTAACTTTAAGTCAAGCTCAAAACAAGTGGTTAGCTGCTGAATCTGGGTTTATATATTCGGGACTTGCCTTAAAGCACACTTTAAACTCTATACTTCTCCATGCACTAAAAACAGTGTAGTTGGAGGGATTGCTGAATGGCAAATAAACACACTGCCGGAAGAGAACAATTAGGAGAATTTGCGCCAAAGTTTGCTGAACTTCATGATGATGTTCTATTCGGTGACATTTGGGCAAGAGAAGAAGAACTTTCATCCCGGGATCGCAGCATGATTACAGTTTCTGCATTAATTACTGACTGTTTCTCAGCTTATAAATCAGGTTCATTTTAAATGGTTTTTTTAAAAAACCCTTGCCTTAAAGCAGACTTTAAGGTTTATCGTTATGTTGAAGACACCATAAAACATAAATAAGTGCATGTTTTTATTTACAACACTTATGATGAAGAAAGGATAGGTTCGTATGTGTAATCAACATCAAACCCGTGTATTAAGCGTGTCACATGCAAAAGCCAAATTTGAACAAACGACGATTGAGCGAAGAGGATTACGGCCGCACGATGTCTTAATCGATATTAAATTCAGCGGCATTTGCCATTCAGACATTCATAGCGCTTTTGATGAATGGGGCGGTGGCATCTTCCCAATGGTGCCTGGACATGAAATAGCCGGTGTTGTAACAGCCGTTGGAACAAAAGTCACCAAGTTGGCTGTCGGGGACCGCGTTGGTGTCGGCTGTTTTGTTGACTCTTGCGGAGAATGCGAATACTGTCTCAACGCAGAGGAACAATTCTGCACGAAGGGTGTTGTTCAAACGTATAACTCAGTAGACTACGACGGAAACCCCACTTATGGCGGGTACAGCCAAAAAATCGTTGTCACTGACAGATTTGTTGTTCGCATACCAGATCGTTTGGAAATGGATGTTGCCAGTCCGCTGTTGTGTGCAGGTATCACAACGTATTCCCCGCTGAAACACTGGAATGTTGGCCCTGGTAAAAAGGTTGCGATTGTAGGCGTAGGTGGCCTTGGACATTTGGCAATTCAATTTGCACATGCGATGGGTGCAGAAGTAACCGTCCTGAGCCGTTCCATGAATAAGAAAGAGGAAGCTCTGGAACTCGGTGCAAATCATTACTTTGCAACAAGTGACCCAGCCACATTCACTGCATTGGCCGGGCGTTTTGACGTGATCTTAAATACGGTATCGGCAAATCTCGATGTAGATGCCTATTTATCAATGCTTCGTATAGACGGGACACTTGTAAACGTTGGAGCTCCTGCCAAGCCGGACACATACAGTGTGTTTTCCCTAATCATGGGGCGCCGCAGCATTGCAGGTTCTCTAGTCGGCGGAATTCAAGAAACTCAAGAGATGCTGGATTTCGCAGCTGAGCATGGCATCGAACCTAAAATCGAAGTCATCGGAGCTGACCAAGTGGACGAGGCATACGAACGTATCCTCCGAAGCGATGTCCGTTATCGATTTGTGATTGATATTTCCACATTGTAATAGGTTAGTCCTTATATGGGCTGCCGCTTTTATTGAAACTCACGAAAAATGATCTCTTTAAGCAAATATTTTGAAGGCCGGTCAATCTTCCTGTTATTCTATGAATAGAGAGTTATTAGGAGGGTTTTTTATGAGCAAAAAAATTGCAGTTCTTGTTACAGACCAATTCGAAGACATCGAATATACAAGTCCGGTAAAAGCATACGAAGAAGCTGGCTACAGTGTTGTGGCTATCGATTTGGAAGCCGGCAAAGAAGTTACCGGTAAGCATGGCGAGAAAGTAAAGATTGACAAAGCCATCTCTGATGTGGATGCAAGTGACTTTGATGCACTTTTAATTCCTGGGGGATTCTCTCCGGATTTGCTTCGTGCAGATGACCGTCCGGGTGAATTCGCAAAAGCATTTGTCGAAAACAAAAAACCTGTTTTCGCAATTTGCCACGGCCCGCAAGTACTGATTGATACGGATCTTCTAAAAGGCAAAGATATCACAGGCTACCGCAGCATCCGCAAAGATTTAATCAATGCCGGTGCAAACTACAAAGATGCAGAAGTAGTCGTCAGCCACAACATTGTCACAAGCAGAACACCTGATGATTTGGAAGCATTTAACCGCGAATCTTTAAACTTGTTAAAATAACAAGAAGGCACAGACTGTTCGGGTCTGTGCCTTTTTTAAAATTAAGACTCCTTCGTTACATTCTGAAAGACAGCAGTCGCGTCCCACACATTCAAGCCAAATTGGCCTTCTGAAAATACGGAATCATGTGCATCAATCACAAGACGATCATCTAAATAGATTTTAAAGCGATCGCCCTCGGCCTCTGTTTTCAGATGATACTTTTTATTAACGTCTATCGGTGTTTTGTATTCAGCAATGACAGAAGCAGCACCGTTCTCAAATTTAAAGAATTTCACTAGGTCATGCTTCGCATCCACATTGGCAAGGTAACCGTTTTTGGCATCTTTGTCAGAGCGAAACATTAGTGCTCCTGCCCCTCTTCCGTTTCCATCCTTAATGGTGATATCAGATTCATAAGTGAAGTCTGACCCGGATGCTGAAGACAAGATAAAGGAATCGCCGTCCGACCTCCCTTGTTTCCCCTCAATTGTGTCTGCCCACGTGCCATTTACAGTCGTCCAGCCAGTCATATTGGACATAAAAGGTGTCGTTCCCCATACCTTTTTTAAAGGGTGTATCGTTAAAGATTTTACCTTTACACCGCCATTTGCAGCATATAATTCAAGCCCTTTGCTTGATCGGTCTGGGAGAATAATATCCGTTATGACCTGCTTTCCGTCATTCCCAAATACTTCAACCGAGGAGCGGTCAACAAAAATGCGCAACTTAACCTTCCCATTTACCGGCTTCAACGGGGCTGTTTCTTTTCCGGTGTTAAAGGCCGGATTAAAGGTGTCGTTGCCTGACTCGCTCCGGTCAACGAACAATTTGGCGTTCCTTCGGTCATAGCCGACCTTCGTAAATTGATTTTCACCTGTTCGGACCTTAAAACCAAATTCAGCAGCTGAACCAGGGCTTACTTTAAATTCTGCATTTATTTCATAGGCATCTCCAGATTGCCCCGCTAACACATTATGACTTGCAGGCGATATGGTCAGATTCTGCCACTTCTTAGAGGTTCCGCGAATGGTTTCCAGCTCTTTCACCGGTGTTTGGACCACTCTAACCCCTTCGGTAAACGCTTTCAATTTTAACTCTCTTGGAATGGACGTTGCACTTCTCCATGGGGATGTCGGAACATCATTCGCATATTGCCAATTGCTCATCCACCCTAACCATAGCCGGCGGCTGTCTGTGGATGGAATATCAGACCAGGATACAGCCGCATAAAAGTCTCTGCCGTAATCCGTCCAGAGAACTTTGTTTGGCGGGTTTTCATTTTTAAAATGAGTTCCATCAAAGTCCCCTACAAAATATTGCATGCCTGATCCTCCCGAGACCGCTCCGTTTCCGACACTGACCTGCATGACCCATTTCTTTTGATTCGGATTGCCGTCTACCGGAAGCTCAAATAAATCCGGGCATTCCCATACTCCCCCGTGGCTTCCTTGATCCTGTCCAAATTCACTTGCATACGTCCACTGCTTCAGATTTTTTGATGTATAAATGAGGATTCGGTCACCGGCCGCAAGCACCATCACCCACTTTTTTTCTTTCTCATACCAAAAGACTTTTGGATCGCGAAAATCTTTTTTACCCGGGTTTGGAATGACAGGGTTGCCAGCGTACTTCGTCCATGTTCTTCCTTTGTCGTTGCTATAGGCAATACTTTGCACTTGATGGCCTTCCCGATCCTGTGTATAAATGGCCACAAGCGGCTTCTCTTTGCCTGTTTGAAAACCGCTTGTGTTATTTTTATCTACAACTGCGCTTCCAGAAAAGATCGTGCCTTTTTCATCCGGATACAGCGCAACAGGAAGGTGTTCCCATGTAACCAAATCTTTGCTGACGGCATGCCCCCAATGCATGGGCCCCCACTGAAGCCCGTATGGATGGTATTGATAGAACAAGTGATATTCCCCAGCATAATATACCATTCCGTTTGGGTCATTCATCCAGTTTGCCTCCGGTGTGAAGTGATATTGAGGACGGTAATCCTCATCATAGTAGCTTGAATCGGCTGCATCTGCCGAAAATGCCATAGTCAACAGCAGGGTGAACATGATCATGACTTGAATCAGTCTCTTTTTCATTTGTTCCTTCGCTCCTCTCTTCATGTTTGAACACTTTCAAGAGAGACTGCTGCGCAAGCTGGTCCGTTTCTGGCAATTCTCCTCTGTTTCACTGTTATCCGAATGATTTATATATGAAAAGACTGCTGCAGTTTCTCTCTCTTTCCTTCACACACCTTATGCTAAGAATCCAGCCCAATACCCGAGAATCCCGATGACAAAGATGCCGCAAATAATGAGAAGTGGATTCACCCCTTTGCGAAGCATCCATGCCACCAATAACGTTAATCCGAGAGGCAGCGCCCCCGGCATAATGCTATCTAGCACGTTTTGTACCGTTTGAACATCTACTTTTCCGCTTTCATCCTTAATCCTGGATACAACGATTGGAATGTTGATGGTGGTCCATTTGGACACGAGAGCCCCCATAACAAATAACCCGAGAATCGAAGCGCCCTCTGTAAGCTTTTGAATGCGATTCCCCGCTAAATCCTGAAGAATCTCCATTCCTTTCACATAGCCATACTTTAATCCGTAATATTTTGTGCTTAATCTTATGGCATTCAGCAAGAAAAAGAATAGCAAAGGACCGGCAATGTTTCCTCCTAAAGCAAGGGAGGCTCCTAGCGCAGCTAAGACAGGACGAATCGTTCCCCAAAAAATTGGATCGCCTACGCCCGCTATTGGTCCCATCAAACCGATTTTCATTCCGCTTATCGCTTTTCCGTCAATTCCTTTATTGTTCGCCATTTCTTCTTCCATGGCTGCCGTCACGCCAAATATAGGCGCTGTCAGCCACGGATGTGTATTAAACCATTCCAAATGCCGCTGTAAGGCTTCGTTTCTTTTCGCTCCGGGACCGTACAATTTTTTGATCGCCGGTATCATGACATAACAATATCCCATTGCCTGCACACGTTCGAAGTTAAAGGAACCGAGTAAAAAATTTGAACGAATAAACATGCTGAAAATTTCTTTCTTCGTTAATCGTTTTTCTTTCTCCATTTTTTCTTCCCCCTCATCGTTTAGGCATCAAGATCATCATCATCGTCATCATAAACAGCAACACTGCCACTGTCTGATGCGGCCGCGACTGCTCCGTGAGCGCTTTGTTTTTGCATCACCTGCTGGTATAAAAGCGCCAGACAGAGACCAAGGGCTCCAAATCCCACTAAGTTAAAATCGGTAAACGCCGCTAATAAGAAACCAATATAGAAAAATGGCTTTAAATAAGGAATATTCATCATATTGATCACCATGGCATACCCGACAACCACAATAATGCCTCCGCCTATTTGCAGTCCTTTTGTAATGACATCAGGAATATTTCCCAGGAACGCCTGAACAGCGCTGACACTAATTAAAGCAACAATCAATGTAGGAATCATGACGCGCAAAGCTTGAAACACCATCGCGGTAATATGCATAATTTCAATTCCTTTTATATTTCCCGCTTTTGCATATTGATCAGCGCGGTGGATGAAAAAGACAGTGATCGTCCGAACAAAAATCGTCAGCGCCTGACCCGCAGCTGCTAAAGCAACAGCGACAGCAATCCCTTCGCCAATTCCTTGATCAGCGGTAATAACTAAAATGGTTGAGATGACAGAGGCGATCGCTGTATCAGGTGCCATGGCAAGCCCGACGTTCATCCAGCCGAGCGCCATCAGCTCCAGTGTGCCTCCAAGAATAATTCCCGTTTTTAAGTCCCCGAGCACCAAGCCAACCAACGTACAGGCCACTAGCGGCCGGTGTGTCTGCCCTTCATCCAATACACTTGCGATTCCGGTGATTGCTGCAATGATTAACAACAAAATAATTTGTAATGAAGACATATTCTCATCCCCTTGATTATTTTGTTACGTTCCGTAAAATCTGTACAAAATCCTCACTGGCATCTGAAGGCAGCTGCCTCAATTCCAGTTTCACGCCCTTGTCACTTAATGTTTCAAATGCCTTTATATCTTGTTCTGTGACACTGACTGATTTTGTGATTTGCCTGCGATGATTTTCAAAACGCATTCCCCCGACGTTTACGGTTTTGATCGGTACACCTGCTTCTATAAGAGATACAATATCGGACGGATTTTCAAACAAGAGCATTGCCGTTACCCCTTCGTAGCGCGGACTATGAAATGCTTTTGCCATTTTAGAAACCGAGACGGCACTCGCCTTTACATTTGAAGGCGCAACAGAAAGGATCAGCGTTTTTCTCATTTCGTCCTGAGCAATATCGTCGGAGACAACGATGATTCGGTCGGCTGCATGGACTTTTATCCACCTTGTCAGGATTTGGCCGTGAATAAAGCGGTCATCAATTCTTGCTAACACAATGTTCATCATAATTCATCCTCTCTTGTATCTTGATTGGCTGTTTTTACTTTTTCTAAATGTTCACTGCACACTTGAAAGCTTTGCTGACTCATTGCTTTTAAGTTGTTCAGCAAATCTTTGAGAGCCAGATGTTCTCTCAGGCTTAATACCTCCAGCAGAATCGGCAGGTTTACGCCGGCTGCCATATCCATTCTTTGATCCTCAGCAATAAAGGAAGCTGCCGCGTTATATGGCGTCCCTCCAAAAATATCGACTAAAAAAAGCACTTCATGTTCTTCCGGGATATCCTTGAGCGCCTGATGATATTTTTCTTGCAGCGTTTGTATTCCTTCCCCTTTAAAAAACGGCACTGCAATCAGGTTATTTTCTTCACCGAATATCATCCCTGAAGACTCTTTTAATGCTATGGGAAAATCTCCATGACCGCTGATAATAACTGAAATCATATCTATTGCTCCTTTCCTGTTTTGTACATCCATATATAATGCAAGGATCGTGCCAACACAGTTGTGTTAAGCGTTTTCATTGTTATTTCAGCCAATAGCAATTTGTTGTTGAAACACTTAAAACGAAAAAAATAAACCTGTATTAAAATGGTGTTCCATTTAATACAGGTTCATATGAAAAAACTGTTTTTAAAACAGCTGGCCATGCACTTCTTCAGCAAATATGGCGGCTATAAATAATTTTTCATCATCACTTATGCGAAGTCCGAGCTTTTCTTCATAAGGGGCTAATGTTCGCTCTGTCACGTACACCATTTCCTTCAGCTGATCATTGATCTCTTCTTCCTCTGAGAAAGCGATCGGATTCTGCTTAATTACCCTTTCAAAGGCGAAAGCCGTGTGCATAATGACTTTGATCAAAACCGCATTATTGAAAATGACCCCCAGCTCATCTTGAACGGTTTGCAGCCACTCCAATAACATGTCGATCACATGGTGGGGATTCAAGAAGACAAGGTATTTTTTCAGGCTATCCTCGCAAAGCTCCCTGACAATCATATTTGCTTCGTTCAATCCATTGCTCAAGGGGATGCTTCCTTTTGTAATCGCCTGTTGAATCAGCTTCTCTCCCTCCCCTTCAATTAACACTTCTAAAGATACATGCGGAGCATTGATTTTAGGGTCTTTCGTTCCGACTGTCGCAAGGATTTCATACTCTTTTTCGATTTCTTTTATGCTGTTGGCCAGCTTAATCGATGATACGGTCAATATGTGAATCGGTGTATCGGAGGCCTTGTTTACAATCGTGGTTAGAATGTCTTCCAGCTTTTTCGCCGTCCCGCTGCCCGTGGTGCAGATGGATACCAATGCCTTCTTTTTGCCGGGTGCCGCTGGCTGACGCTCCCACAACTCGATAAAATCCTTCGTGACCGATTGATAGATCGCATGCAAATTTAAATTCAAATAGTTGACCTTTCTGACAGCATCCAGCACCATTGAAGTCGTAACATTGCTGATCGTTTTAATGGAAATGCCTGTCTTTTCCTCCAGCCTGCTTTCCAGCATTGCAAGCGACCCCATGTCTACCAGCATTAAAACACCTTCACCTTCATCAACCTGTTTCATTTTTTCT
Organism: Bacillus sp. LM 4-2; assembly: GCF_000978495.1. Lineage (NCBI taxonomy): Bacteria > Bacillati > Bacillota > Bacilli > Caryophanales > Bacillaceae > Bacillus > Bacillus sp. LM 4-2. The sequence goes on from NZ_CP011101.1 coordinate 2,603,853, forward strand.
GCTACGCATTCAAGAATGTCCGAAGGTGAAACAGAAAGCGGCATATCGACTGCTGCAATCGGCGTGCTCCCTAGCAGTTCTGTCGCGACTTCAACCATCGAACTCGCCGTGCTGTTTCCATGCGCAGCCACGATGATACCGACTCTTTTGTTCTCCTTTAACGATTTGATGGAATGGATTAACATCGTTAAGTAGATGACTTCTATTTCAGGAATAGCCACTTTAAAATATTCCTGAATTTTATCTTTAAAAATCATCGCCACCCGATATTCTTTCACATGGGTATCACGAATTTCATCCGTCTCCTGTGTATTCAAAACATCAATTTGCTTTCCTCGCTTTAAAAATGCGTCAATATGCATACTCAAGAAATAAATAAACTTACGGTCAAATGTGCAATCCAGCTCATGTTCAGCTATTTCTTTTAACTGTTTTGTCATTTGAATCACGTCATCTTCAACGAATGTCAGCAGGCTGTCTTTTTGAAAAGCTTGATGATGAAAAAAACTTCTGACATGCAAATGGACATCAGTCAAGATGTACTGGTTAATATCCTTTTTGGATAAACCTTCTTTCATAAGCGTTTTCACTTTTTCCTCAATCAAATGATATAAGTTAAATGAGAGGTCTTCGTCAATTTTTGTTGTTTCATCTTCTACAATCGGAGAGATAATCGTTGTAATATTGACATATTCAGAAATGGCTTTGCTTCTTTGCATGTTTTTGCTGCTGGACATCCATTCTTGCTTGATTTCATCAGGCAGATCGCGAACAGTCAGTTCAATAACTTCATTTCTGTCAAGGTTATGCAAAAATCCGTGTGCGCAAACTAACTGAACATTTGATTTCAGCTGTCCGACATTCCCAAATTTCGCAGAGTGAATAAGCGCATTATAGACATCGATATGCACACTCAGATTCTTCTTAATTCGCTCTGCTTCTTTCCCTAATAAAAACGTCGTCAGATCCACTCTTTCATTAAGCGATCGTTCTTCAAGCGAAGGAATATGAATGGTCATTGGGATTCTTCGCAAAAACGTTTTCAATAGTGCAGAACTCGGATTTTCTGTAGTCGCACAAATAAACAATACGTTCGATGTTCGTTTATGTTCAGATTCTCCAAGCCTGTTATAAGAACCGCTGTCAATAAAATAAAACAGCATTTCTTGTCCCTCGGGAGGGAGACGGTGGATTTCATCCATAAAAAGAATGCCCCCATTGGCCTGTTCGACTAAACCCGCCTTATCCTCGGCAGCACCTGTAAATGAACCTTTTTTGTGTCCGAATAATTGAGAAAGCAATAATTGAGGGTTGTTGTAGTAGTCTGCACAGTTAAATGTAATAAATGGTGCGCCGGCCTTCAATATGTCAGAGTAAATGGCAAACTGGTAAATTCGGTTCGCAAAAAGGGATTTACCGGAACCAGTCGGCCCTAGGAGGAGCATATGCAGACCGTTCGGCGGATAAAAGACAGCTGCTTTTGCCTGGGAGATCGCTTTCTTCAAACTCCCTTTTGCCCCTATCATAAGCTCTAGGGGATTCGTGGAAATGTGTTGATGATTTTGCTTTGAATTTCCGGAAAACGCCTGAAGGTCTTTCACTTCCATCATCTCTGTATCCCATTTCTTGTTGAATAATTTTTCTGCTATCTCGACTGGGATGTATCTTACAGGAAATGTTTTAATTTTGATGACCTTTTTGGACCGGACGAGATTGTTCAATTCAAAGCTGACATTGGACCGCTCCATTTTCAGCTGCTCGGCAATCTCCTTTGCTGAATTCCCTTGTATTTTTAAAAGATGATCTAAGGTTGAATCATGAAAATTATGCTTGAGCTGATGGTATATTTTATCTATTCTTCTCACGTCTATCATCCTTTGTCCTTATTAGATAAGCCATTAACAAGAATATTTCGAAACTTTATAGTCCGCGTTGAGATTTACACGTTTAAAAAGGTCTCTATAGCAGATTGACAAAGCTGGCTTTTATGCGTATATGTTTACATGTTGAATCATTTGCACCTCATATTAGTATGATAGATGCTCAGTTCTGGAGGGCCAGTCCCCTTCAAAAGTAATAATCAGTAAACAGTTTATCATTCTCGGGGAATGTAATGATGTCAAAATAATCAATGACAAAAAATGAATCTTATAGATCATGACAAATTACCCAAATATAACCCCTTAAGTTCGTTCACAACTAAAAAGACGGACACTCTATGTGACCGCCACAGTATTACAATTTGCAAAACTTCGTCATTTTTGCAATCCACATTGGAGGTTAAGGAATCTGTAAGCTTAAAAACTTTATCTCCGATCCTATCGATTTGATCCCCCTGCCGGCCTCAATCATAGTGGGTATGCAATTATACAAATCGTTACCTATTCAAACTAGGCTGTCAGATTGTCCAAATGACATTCCTGTTTTACTCTGCTATTCAGGTAGAATCACGAGTGAAAATAGAGCCACAAGACATGTAACAGCACTTAAAATAGTTTTAAAATTTAAAAATAAAAGTATCTATTCTTTTAAATGTTATAATATCCGATAAAACTTTACTCATCTTTTTATTACTGGAGGAAAATAAAATTGATAGGCAATTCTAGCAAAGACAATTTTGGCCAGCAACAGAAATTGTCTAGAGGCCTTAAAAACAGGCATATACAATTAATGGCGATTGGAGGTGCAATCGGTACAGGTTTATTTTTAGGTTCAGGTAAATCCATCCATTTTGCAGGACCATCCATTTTATTTGCTTACTTGATCACCGGCGTATTTTGCTTTTTCATTATGCGTTCGCTCGGAGAACTGCTCTTATCAAATGCGGGATACCACTCTTTTGTTGATTTTGTAAGGGACTATTTAGGAAACATGGCAGCATTTATCACTGGGTGGACCTACTGGTTCTGTTGGATTTCCCTCGCGATGGCTGATTTAACGGCGGTCGGCATTTATACGCAATATTGGCTTCCCGATGTGCCTCAATGGCTGCCGGGTCTTCTTGCGCTTATTATCCTGCTGATCATGAACCTTGCCACCGTTAAACTTTTCGGAGAATTAGAATTTTGGTTTGCATTGATCAAAGTCATTGCCATACTGGCTCTGATCGTAACTGGTATTCTCCTGATTGCGAAAGGTTTTTCCGCAGCTTCCGGCCCTGCCAGCCTCACCAACCTTTGGAGCCACGGCGGCATGTTCCCAAATGGATGGCATGGGTTTATCCTATCGTTCCAAATGGTCGTCTTCGCTTTCGTGGGTATTGAACTTGTTGGACTGACAGCAGGTGAAACAGAAAATCCCCAAAAAGTGATCCCTAAAGCCATCAATCAAATCCCTGTCCGGATTTTACTTTTTTATGTTGGCGCACTTTTCGTGATTATGTGTATCTATCCTTGGAATGTGTTGAATCCAAACGAAAGCCCATTTGTTCAGGTCTTCTCTGCAGTAGGCATCGTTGTGGCTGCCAGTTTGATCAATTTTGTTGTATTAACATCAGCCGCGTCAGCTGCAAATAGCGCTTTATTCAGCACAAGCCGAATGGTCTATTCACTTGCAAAGGATCATCACGCACCTGGACTATTAAAGAAATTAACTTCTTCTAACGTGCCAAGCAATGCGCTGTTCTTTTCATCCGTCGCCATTCTGATTGGCGTTAGTCTGAATTATTTAATGCCTGAGCAAGTCTTCACACTGATTACAAGTGTTTCTACAATATGCTTCATTTTTATTTGGGGCATCACGGTGATTTGCCATTTGAAATATCGAAAAACAAGGCAGCATGAAGCGAAAGCAAACAAATTTAAAATGCCTTTTTACCCATTATCCAACTATTTAACACTTGCATTTCTCGCGTTCATTCTTGTCATATTGGCACTGGCGAATGATACACGTATTGCTTTGTTTGTCACCCCGGTCTGGTTTGTTTTATTGATTATTTTGTATAAGGTGCAAACCCGCAGAGGACATAAGGTGAAATAAAAAAAAGACAAGGGATACTCACTCCCTTGTCTTTTTATATGTGTCAAACACTAAATTAAACTTTGGTTTCAAATTTCATTCACTTCATTTAAGTGTTAACTCAAACCAGTTTTGATGCCGAAACCTACTAATATTATTCCGGTAATTTTTTGAAACACTTTCTGGAACTTCGAGTTTTTCATCCATTTTTTTGCGTAATCAATAATATAAACAAGAAACAGGAACCACAACACCGCTAATAAGGTTAGGATTGAAGCTAAAATGATGAGCTGCTGGTTTATATTTCCGTTCAAATTGATAAATTGGGGCATGATTGTAACATACACCAAAACAGTTTTAGGATTGAGAATGTTACTGAGTGATCCCTGCATAAAGGAAGTTTTATAATAACGTTTCGGAGAACTTGCCATATTTTTTGCTTGGGATTGCATGTCATCTAACGAAAACATACTTTTAGCAAAAAAACTTTTTACACCTAAATAAATTAAGTATGCCGCTCCCAAATATTTGATCGTTGTGAAAAGAATCACTGACTTTGCGATTACCACTGATAATCCTAAAATGGCAATCACCGTCCAAAAGGAAAGTCCTGTCGCCAATCCGAGAATGTTATAACGGCCGGCTTTCGGACCATACCTAAGCGTATTTTTCATCACAAGCATCGTATCTGCCCCCGGTATGATAACCATCATGGCAGCGATCGGTATGTATGCGAGTAAGCTGTGCATTGTTCTCTCCCCCTTTAAAAATCCCCTCAATCATATAGTGACTACAAAAGTAACTACTTATAAAAGTGTATCAATGCGTTTGGAATAAATCAATATGGTTTGTTAAAATAGCGATTACTAAGGCAGCGATTGCTCTTTATATTGGAGGATATATGAAAGAAAATATGTTAGACATTTTAAAAAACCTCAATTTTACAGAATATGAATCGAAAGCGTATTTGGCATTATTGCAAGAATCACCTTTAACAGGCTATGCCGTTGCCAAAAAATCCGGAGTTCCCCGTTCTAAAATTTATGAAGTCTTGGAAAGCCTTGTCATAAGGGGAGATGTTTTTGTCAGTCATGGAAATACGCCTCAGTATGTTCCTGTCCCCGCAAAAGAACTGATTAAAAACCGCCGACTCAAAGCGGAAGAGCATTTTGATCAGGCTGAGAAATATTTTGAAAAGTTCGAGCAGACTGCTAATGACCGGGAAAACATCTGGAATATCACCGGCCGCAGTGAAATTCTTGAAAAGGTGAAGGCTTGTATCTTATCCGCCAAAAAAAGAATCCTCTTAGAAATATGGAAAGAGGATTTTGAGGAGATAGAATCAGAGCTAAAACAGGCGGCAGAACAAGGCGTTATTGTCACCATTATTGCGTACGGAGACATCGTATCTGATTTTTCCAATGTTTACCTTCATGATATGAGCAGTGAAATTACAGAAGAGTATGACGGACGGTGGCTTGTCTATAGCGGAGATGATTCAGAAGTAGTAGCGGGCATTGTCTCACTTGGCAATGACAGCCGTGCTGCATGGACGATGCATGTAGGTTTAGTCATGCCTATTACTGAAGTGATCATTCATGATCTGTACCTCATGGAAATTCTGAAAAAGCATAGAGAGCTATTAGAAGAGAGCTTCGGGAAAAATCTCATCCAGTTGCGCCGTAAATTTTCTATTCACTCAGATTTCAAAAAACATTATTTGGAATAATGTTTGGCATCTCTTACCCCAAAAACAAGGCTTGTACAAAACAAGCCTTGTTTTTTTATGCATAAACCCCCCATGCTGATTTACTTCTCTCTTTTAAAAAAATGTGATTCTGCGCAAACTATTTTTCAGCCTGCCGCGTCTATCCTAGGTAACAGCCTACGATATACGTATATTCAAAAAGGAGCCCTTTATTGCAATGAAGAAAAAACAAACAACAAAAGCGTTGCTTGTCACATGCATAACTGACCATAAGCAAGATTTCTACAGGTTGGCTTTCAGTTATGTGAAAAATCAAGATGACGCATTAGATATTGTTCAGGAATCTATAAAAAAAGCGCTGAGCTCAGTTGAAACGGTCAGGAACCCTGGGACGATAAAAAGCTGGTTTTATAAAATTTTAGTACGGACAGCCATTGATTTTTTGCGCAAACAAAAAAAGATAAGAGTGATGGACGACGAAACGATAGAATTTTTAAGCAAAGGAAAGGAAGACCATTACAAGGATACTGATCTCCATGAAGCGCTTGACGAATTGCCGTACCGCTATAAAACCATTATTATTTTACGTTTTTTTGAAGACCTCAAATTAGAAGAAATTGCGGAAATTACAGGAGAAAACACGAATACCGTCAAAACGCGCCTATACAGAGCATTGAAGCTGATGCGCATTCAATTGACGAAGGAGGATCTTTCTTAATGGATAAGAGATTACAGCAATTAAGAGAAGAATATAAAAATGTTCAGATTCCTAAAGAATTGGATATCATTGTTGAAAAAGCCCTTCAGCAAGAACCAAAAAAGAAAAGAATCGTCATGTGGCCGACATCAGCAGCAATCGCTGCAGCTATTTTATTCACTGCGCTTGTTAATATCAACCCGGACGCCGCTCAGGCTATGTCAAAGATCCCTGTCATCGGCAAAATCGTCAAAGCGATCACCTTTATTGAAATCAAAGAGGAAAAAGACCAATCAAGCATTGATGTCAAAACACCTGCTTTGTCCGGGCTTTCTAATAAAGAGCTTGAAAACAGCATTAACCAGAAATACTTGAAAGAAAGCCAGCAGCTGTATAAAGAGTTTATACAGTCCACATCCAAAAACAAAAAAGGGCATCTCAGCATCTACAGTGATTACGAGACGGTCACAGACACGCCAGATTTACTCTCTATCCGGCGCAATATTGAAACAACACAAGCATCTTCCTACACACAAAGCCGTTATATTACAATTGACAAAAAGAATGATATTTTACTTACATTAAAAAGCTTATTCAAAGATGAGCGCTATATCAAAGTCATCAGTCAAAACATCAAAGAACAAATGAAACAGCAAATGAAGGAAGATCCAAATAAAATATATTGGCTCACTGACGAAGATGCAGAACCGTTCAAAACGATTCTTCCTGATCAGACGTTTTACATTACTGAAGACCATAAACTTGTGATCTCATTTGACGAATATGAAGTCGCCCCCGGCTATATGGGCGTTACAGAGTTTACAATTCCAACCGGCGTCATTTCAAACTTGCTCGTGGGAGAACGTTATATTCGATAAAATAAAAACATCCATCTAAGATTATGGATGTTTTCTCTCTTCTCTATTCGAGGTCGTAACCTCGCTACCAAAAACAACGAGAATATTTGCATACTATTGGAGGAATACCCATGTATCACAAGACACAGCATCATCGATACATTCCTGGACTTGATGGCCTTCGGGCTTTCGCCGTCCTGTCAGTTATCGCTTATCACCTAAATTTCAATTGGGCTAACGGTGGTTTTATCGGAGTTGATATCTTTTTTGTTTTATCCGGATATTTGATTACATCTATTCTATTACCGGCATATGGAAATGATATCAATCTTGATTTTCGGGATTTTTGGGTGCGCCGCATTCGGCGGCTTATGCCAGCGGCTTACCTTATGATCTTTTCCACTGTTGTGTGGGTCGTATTGTTTGATCGAGAACTATTACACACTGTACGTGGAGATGCGATCTCTTCTCTCTTTTATATGAGCAATTGGTGGTTTATTTTTCACAAGCTATCATATTTTGATAGTTTCGGTTCCCCATCACCTCTAAAAAACCTTTGGTCGCTGGCGATTGAAGAACAATTTTATATCATATGGCCGATGTTTTTAGTTGTTGGAATGTACATAATGAAAAGCCGCGCCAGATTGGCTGCGGTGATATCATTGCTTGTGCTTTGTTCAGCCGTGATGATGAGCGTACTGTATGAACCTGGCGGAGATCCGAGCCGCGTTTACTATGGCACAGACACTCGTTCGTTTGAACTTCTCATCGGATGTGCCTTGGCTTTGGTATGGCCGATGAAAAGGCTGTCTTCCAACAGGCTGCCAAGCAAACTGAAGCACACTTTGCACGCCACTGAATTTTTGGCATTTTGTATTTTAGTGTTGTGTGTCTATTTCACAGATGAATACGAGCCTTTTCTTTACAGAGGCGGAATGCTATTCATTAGCGTGACTGCCGCAATCCTTATTGCATGTGTTTGCCATCCGAGCAGCTTTTTAGGCAATCTGCTTTCATGGAGGCCGCTTCGGTGGCTTGGAACGAGGTCTTACGGAATTTATCTTTGGCACTACCCTGTTATTGTGTTAAGCACGCCAGTTCAAGAAATCGGAAACCCTGTTTTTTGGCATATCGTGCTAAAGGTCATTGTGACATGTATACTTGCCGAGCTCTCCTACCATTTTATTGAGAAGCCGATACGGACACAGGGATTTAGGTCATTTTCCCGCCGTGTTTTTATACATAGAATCAAGGAATGGAAAACGACATCTGTCATCAGCAAAATGTCAATTGGTTTCATTATTTTCGCTATACTTATTTTTGCAGGCGGGCTGTCAGGGCTAGCCGGCGAGCAAAAGCACCCTACCAAATGGACCTATAGCTCACAAGAAACAAATGCTGACACCAGCCAGGCTTCTGGGGATAAAAAGAACGCTGCAGCAGATAAAAAACACAATCCTGAACAAAAGACAACAGATTCCAATCAGGGTCAAAAGGAAAACAAAGATAGTGGGCAAGAGACTCATAAAAAGAAAGACACGCAATCCCAACAGTTGAAAAAACCAGCAGACACTGCGAAAGAAGTTTTAGCTATAGGAGATTCCGTCATGCTTGATATTTCTTCACACCTGCGTCAGTCATTTTCAAATGTGACGATTGATGGAAAGGTAGGGAGACAAATGTCTCAAGCTTTGGAACTCGCAAGGGAATACAAGTCTTTTAATCAGCCGAACAAGGCTGTCATCATTGAGCTTGGAACCAATGGCTATTTTACAAACAGCCAAATCGAACAACTGCTTCAATCTTTCTCAAAAGCTCATATTTATCTTGTCAATACACGGGTTCCCCGCCAATGGGAAAGCAAGGTAAATGAATCTTTGCAGCAACAGGCCCACGCACATCAAAATGTTACGTTAGTTGACTGGCATACAGAAGCTCTTCAGCATCCGGAATATTTTACCCCTGATGGTGTTCACTTGGTTCCTAAAGGGGCAAAAACTTTGACTGCTCTTATTGTTCAGGCGATGAAATCGTAAAAAAGAGATCCTATACAGATCACTTTTTTACTTTAGTTTCTGATCGTTGATTATGTCTTCTTTCAGCAAGGCAGCCCTTATGTTTACATGCCGTTTACGTAAGGGTAAGCCAAAATTGAATGGAGGGATGATAATGAAAGGAAATGAAGAACATGACATCCAAAAAGAGTTGAAACGATATGAGCTTTTTTTCAAAAAACGATATAAGGTTCTTTATACAGTAAACGATTTTATCATCGGTGCTATGTTTCTCGTTGGAAGTTTTTTCTTTTTCTATGGCCAATTATTTATCGAAAACACCTTAAGTGTCAATACAGGCACATCAAGTCAGCAAAATGACAGATTCTTCACTAAGTAAAATGGCTTTTATTGTTTTTCAGCCTTTATCGAATTGGACAAATGAAAAATAATACAAATTTAATTACCAGTCGGAAATTCGCACGGCCTCAAATTTGTGGGGGTAACAACTTTTACTGCTCGAGCTATTTATCTCACAATAGCTCTTAAAAGAGACGAAAAAAGAAGTAAAGAGTGTCGACCTTTATGTTTTTTTCAGCAAAAATGAAAAATCAGAAATAGCAGGTTGATACGGTAAGGTTGAAAATAGCTTCACTTGTAAAAGGTCATTAAATTGCACTTTTTAATTGTGCTGTTCTGTTTGTCGCAATGAACAGGCAAAATCAATGTTCAAAATAAACCCAACACCCAATGAAATTTCACAGCCATCACGGCTGCTGTCCCTTTTAAGATTTTTACTAGGGGCAAAATACACCATTGATGCATCAAAAAATGCTTTAATAAAGAGACACATCATTCATTCTTATTTGACCAATCGGAAAGTAAAAATTGTATTGCTTACTGATCGAGTAGTAAAGTTTTTCTGCGAGTCACTTAAATATAAATTTATTTATACTAGAACACTTATAGTATAAGGAACGGCTAGCTTTTACAGGGAATGTTGGGATTTAGGTGTACCAGATCATAGTTAGATGTAAAGTGATAAAGAACATGAATACAGGATGAATCAATTCATAAAAAAGAGCTGTTTTCAGAATTCTGAAAACAGCTCTTTTCTTTTAATTATGGTGCTATTTTTTAAGTAGTACGCTCTTCGACACGTTCTTTCATTGTAAAATCCCTCCCTCGTTACATTTTATCAAGATTCAGAATATTCCAAACCCCGATATTGTCACTATACCATAACTCATTTCATTTTACTACCTTTTTTTTAATATTTTGTTTATTTATTACAAATAATGCTATGAATTTCTTCTGACATTCTAAGTGTTTCTTTCTCTTTTTCCATTATTAATTCGACTTTGTCAAGCATTCTCTGAATTAAATTTAACCTATTATTCATAGTTGATTTTAGAACCATATTCGCCGACACTTTCCAATCTTGTCCTATAAATAAATAAGCCTCTGCTATATTTTTTATTTCAGGATAATAAACAGAAATATCAAATAGATAATCAGCATATTTATATCTAGAATTTGAAACCGCTGATAACCCCCTATATATTTCCATAATTTTTTCTTCAGACTGATTGAAGGTGTCATCAATATTATGTTCGTAATAAAAATCTAAAAATTTTTCCAAACCCGACAACCCAAATTCTTTAATAACACCCGGTACATCAGGAATATTAGAGGTAGATATTATTCCCCTCAGATTATTATTATTATGTTTAATAGGTTCTAATAGTATTTCCTTAGTTAAATAATTTTCTTCAGGTAATTTAATATACATGTATTTAAGATTCATAGAGTTTGCCTCTATCAGCTCTTTAGGTTTTAGTTCTGCTATTGAACCATAAGCATCATCAACATATGTAAAAAGACTTTCTTCATAACCGATAATTGTGATTATATGAGGAGTGTGACGTGTTTGATAATACATATTTCCTCTCGTATAGTATGTATCAACTGGGACAAGTACAGGTTCATTTTCTCTTAGAAGATTGATTATTCCACTTAAAAAATCATTTTTATATTTATGTTTAATAGTCTTTACTTTAATATTGTGTATCCACTCTAGCTCTTGGACACGGGTTAAATATGAACCTTCTAAATTACCAATTCCATACTTTTCATCAATATAATAAATTAACCCTGATTGTTTCCAGACTGAATTAGAATGGGGATAATTCTTATAAAACAATATGTTAGTTACACTTAAATTCATACAATCATATCCAGCTCTATTATATGGTTTAATATCCAATATCATTATAACCATCCATCCTTCTCAAGTGTTAAAGAAAAAATATGCATACTGGGATTATCAACTAGTAATATGCTTTTAAAGAGACTATTACTTGGAATTCCAACAACAGAATACCATATATTAGTTTTTACTGTCCTAGTATAACCACTCTTATTTGAGTTAATACCTTCACAAATAATACCTTTTTTATTATTAAATTTAGGCGAAGACTCAATCCAATCTGTTAATCCAATTTTTACTTCTTTAATATCATTTCCCACAAGTTTAATAGGTTCAATAAAAGAGCCATTATCAGCGGCACCAAGAACATGTATATTGCTATAATATGCTTCTTTAATTTGAATTTCTTGATTCATAAACTCCAAATTGTCAACAACTAAAGGATCTTTATTTGGAAACAAAAAGGGCACACCATATAATTCTAAAACACTTCTAGAAGATGGGAGATTTTCAGAAATATAACTTGATCCAAATCCAGTAAAATTAGCATCTTGTGGATTATTCATTCTGGAAATCCCTTTATTATTAAATAATTCTTCTAAATTTATCATTTCGTATTTCCCCATAAAATCACCTTTCTTAGAAAATATACTTATTTAATTTGTTTAAAAGTTTTCGTCTGTTTTTGCAAAATCATTTCCTCTTATCTTTCCAGTTAAGTAATCTTTAACTGCCTCATCAACTTTTTTATAGTGATTAAGATTAAAAGTTTTTTCTCCAAAAATGGGGGTATCTATTAGATTTAATTCTGAATGTGAATGTAAAGAACTAACAATTTCCTGAACATAAGCAGAACTTGACAACTTAGCGAGGGTGAAACTTTCTCTTAACCCTTTAATTTCATTTACATTTTCGTCTATAAATATACTGGTCTTATGAACACAAAAAAGTTCTGAAATTATTTTATTAGAATTTACTTTCCAAGTATTAATTAATCTTTTTCTTCCATAAGGCAAATTAACTTTATAAACTCGACATATGTCCATATCCCAATGTGGTTTATCAAAGATCAGTACAACCATATATGTCACTATTCCTTCACTATTTGCTAGATAAAATTGTACATTTCGCCTGCGTTTTTCCCATAAAAATGAACTTGATCCATTAACAAGAATCTCATTTCCAATTTTTAAATTAACATTGATAGTATCTAACACTTGCTTTCCTGATATTGAAAAATCACTATAAACATAAGTACCTCCGAGTATTTCAAAAGGTGTACCAGGTTTAATATTACTAATCATTAATATTAAATCAATTGGGTGTGATATCTCAGATGTAACTCCTATTGTAGGTCTATGATCGTATAACCTGAACTTTCCCCAAAAAAAACTTGCCCTTTTTACAGTAAGGTTGTTTGTTTGCATCCAATTCAACAAATACTTTAAAATTAAACTATGTCTCTCTACAAAATGCACAGCAATTTCATTTTCATCATATATAGAAAGTATATCTCTGACTTGATTAAATTTCTCAACCAACAATTTTTCAACTAAAATTCTTTTATATTTTGTAGAATATTTCTTTATATCTTTAAGTATATTAAAATGGCTATTCTCATTTGTTGCTATAACTATAATATCGTACGCCCCATTTATGAGAAGGTCATTAACTTTTTGATAAGTTTTTATATTTGTATTATAAAAATTTTCAAGTCTCTCTCTATTTCTATCACAAATTGCAACTAGTTTTACATCGCCTTTAATTTTTTCTCTATATAATATCGCTCTTAAGAACCTGCTGCCCGCACTTCCCATACCAATTAAAGCAATTGATAGCATAATATTAAGTCCCCTTGAATAGATGTTTTCTTTTTATTCTTCCTTAGATAGATAATCAGCAAGGATTAGGATCCCTTTTTGTAATTCAGCTATATCTATTTTTTCGTGAGCTGAATGTGCATCAGAGAGATCACCGGCACCAAAAATTAAAGTGGGTATACCAGTAAATCTTTGATAAAGATGTGCGTCACAACTTACACACCATCCATAGCTTTCTTGTTGTTTTATTCCATTTCTATTTAGTGAATTCATTAAGCTTACTACGTTCGGGTCATTTTTCTCGATCAGGTAAGCACTATTCTTTAATCCTTCAAATTTTATACAAACATTATTATTAGTCCAGTCATCATTTGTATCTCTGCATACTTTTGTTATTTTTTCTTTTATATCTTCAATAGAGTAGTTCGGAAGAAAACCAATATTACAAATAAGCTCGCAATATTCTGGGACGGATCCTGCCCACTCTCCTCCATTTATTTTTCCTATATTTATTTGTACTGGCATATCCCATATGGAAAATGCTTGATTGTTTTTTGCTTCTTCTAGTAACTCTAGTTCTAAGCACTTAAGTCGATTTACTATATTGTAAGCACTTTCTATAGCATTGACACCTGCTTCTTTACTTCCCATATGTACTGCCTTACCTTTTACGGTAATATTCGCTGTTATACAACCACGATGTCCCCTATACACTAAAAGATTTGTAGGTTCCATCACAATTATAGAATCTGCCTCGACACCATGCAGAATAGAAGATATAGTTCCATTACTACTGACCTCTTCTTCAATCACTAAATCAATAGCTATTTCTTTATTTATTTTAATATTGTTTTCTTGCAAAAACCTAATAGCTTCTATTAGCATAATTAAATTACTTTTTGTATCACAAGCACCGCGTCCATATATGTAACTATTTTTAATGTATGGAGAAAAAGCATGAGGAAAGTCTACTGTTGCTGGGACAACATCTATATGAATATTAAATAGCACACTCTTTAAACTATTATTTTTACTGTATTTAAACGCTTTAATATTAAAACGTTCTGAATTAATAACTGATTGGTTGGTTTTCACAAAAGCTGAGTGAAGTTCTAAATCTTTATGTAAATGTTGTTTTTCAATTATAAAGCCAACTTCGTTTAGATAGTCTCTTATAAAATTTAATGCTCTATGTTCATGTGGTGAAGAAGTATCTATACTTAAATAAGAAAACAAATTACTTATTATCCTATCTTCATTTTGATAAAACCACTCTTTAAATTTCATTTTCATTTTAACACCTCATTCTTTGTTGTTATTATTCTGATTGTCTGTTCTATTAAATTTGCATTCTTGCTTGCTTCTTTTCTATCCTTCCCTGTTACAATAATATAACCAATGCCTTCCGCCATATTGCGAGGTTTTTTCACAATATCTCCTACAGAGTATGGGGGAAACTTCCACCACTTAAAGTCATAATAACCTGGTAAATTTTTAATTTCTTCTAAACCCTCTATATTAGTTATAATACCTGGTTGTGCAAAAATTGTTCTATTTACCATACCCTTTTCATATTTTGGATTCAAATAATTGTAATCAATTTCTTCATGTAGTGCTTGTTGAATAGCAGCTCGGAGGATATTCGTACCATTACTTAAAGGAATCATCTCTGTACCGAAGCGAGGACCACCAAGCCTAGGCGTAATTTCAAGAACTTTTATTTGTTTGTTATGTAATATAAGATCTCCTTTTACAATCCCATTTTTAATTCCTAAAGCAAGGGCAGCTTCTTCAGTAACTTTAGAACACATCCTTTTTTCTTGATCCGCTAAAAGTGTAGGAATAATGTCTCCAACTTCCACAAAGTGGGGCTTGTACTTTTCATAATGAAAAACTCGTTCGGAAAGACCAGTTAAATGAAACTTTCCATCTATCATTAAACCTTCACTGCTGTATTCTGTTCCTTTTAAATATTCATTTACTATAACACTTTTTTCATTAGTAGCATTCGTACAGTATTTATAGGCTTCATAAAGATCTTGTTTACTTTCCACAAGTACTACGCCTATCGATCCGTATAGATTTATAGGTTTTAGTACTAAGGGAAACTCTACATCTATTGCCCTTTCCAATAATTCAGCATAACTATTTACGATTCTATATTTAGGTGATGGAATATTATTCTCTTCAAAAATTTTACTTCTATTTGATTTTATAGTTGAATTAACTGCAACTTCATAAGGAATACCGAATAAATTAAAATATTCCGCAATGATTGATACAGATATTGCTGTATCAATACATAAACTAAAAACAGCTTCAAATTCATATCCTTTTTCATATAGGTAACAAGCTGCTTCTAAGGCGCTCTTAGGATCAATAGGATCTGCTCTAACGAATTTAGTAATATACTGCATGCCAATATCATGCTTAAACTCTGCTATCATATAAATTTCGTAGTCTTTGTTAAGATCTTTTAAAATCTCGGCACTATTTCCATTACCACAGAATAAAATTCTTCTTTTTCTCAATTTATAACACCTCATTATCTATGACTATTATTTATTGATATCGATACTTGTTATATTATCCAATTCCTTTAATAATGTTGTTTTTTGTACTAAGTATTTCAATTCTTCAATAAAAGGGGTGATCGAAGTATCGTATGATAGATAAGGTACAATCTTTCTTACATTATCATAAAGAACTTTGGTTGCATTTGATAGGTTGCTTTCTTCTCTTATATCAATAGCTTGACAAGCACATAAAAGTTCAAAACTAACGATATATAAAGTATTCTCTAAAATTTCTTTACATCTCCGTGAAGCTATTAATCCAAAAGAGACTATATCTTGAAAATCTCCAGTTGATGTTAATGTTTGTATTGATAATGGTGTGCATAATGATCTATTTTCAGCAGTCAGGGAAGTACTCATAAATTGACCACCCATTAAACCTAATCTTAATCCTGGATTTTCTTTTGTTAGGAAAGCAGGTAGACCATTACTATTTGACTTATCCATAAATCTATCAATTCGTCTATCAGACAAATTAGATAATGTCGTTAAGCAAATTGATAAGTAGT
This sequence comes from Bacillus sp. LM 4-2, assembly GCF_000978495.1. Taxonomy (NCBI): domain Bacteria; kingdom Bacillati; phylum Bacillota; class Bacilli; order Caryophanales; family Bacillaceae; genus Bacillus; species Bacillus sp. LM 4-2. Next base: position 2,620,180 of record NZ_CP011101.1, read on the forward strand.
CCATAGCCATAGAGATATATTGCCCATGGAAATGTCCATTATGAAAAACATTGTTTTCCTCTGGTAAAATCAAAGGATTATCACTACTTGAATTGATTTCATTTTCTATAATAGTCGATGCAAATTCAACAGTTTCATATAATGGACCTAGTATCTGAGGAGAACATCTTAATGAATACGCATCTTCAATTTGATTGTCTAAATGCTCTACAACATTTTTTTTCTTTTCTTGAATATTAGCCTCTGTTTCTGCTTCATCTATAACAAATTTACTTGATTTTAAAATATTATAAATTTTAGTTGAAAAATAATTCTGTCCTTTATGGAGTTTTCTTTTATGAACTATTGGATCAAAAGGTTTAAGCTTTGTAGCAAGCCCTTCAAAAGTCAACGCAGAAATGTATTCGTAAAAGCCTAAAAGTTGTTTTACCCCATCACTTACCATAGCACCCGTACCTGCCATAGCCGAGGTTCCATTTATAAGAGCTAGACCTTCTTTGTAGCCCAATTTCATTTTTTTAATTTTAGCTTTAATAAGTGCTTCTTCTCCTGTTAAAACTTCGCCTTCAAACTTTGCCTTCCATTTTCCCACTCCAACCAATGCTATAAACGCTAGAGGCCCTAAGTCTCCGCTTGCACCTAAAGATCCTTTTTTTGGTATACATGGTATTACATTTTTGTTTAACATATTCAAAAATATTTTGAAATTCTCTAAAGATATTGCAGAAGCCCCTTTAGATAGAGAAATTAATCTCGCTAACATTGTCGCCCGAACATCTTCATCACTCATATATTCGCCTACATTTGAGGCAACAGAGGATATTAAATTATTTTGTAACTTTTCGGAAAATTCGACAGGGACTAGATAATCTACAAATCCTCCCATACTTGTTGTTACACCATAGATTATACGACCATTTTCAACATATTCATCCAATAATTTTCTAGACGCTAAAATTTTATTTTTCACTTCATCATCAATTTCAACTTTCAAATCTGGCTCTTTTACTATTTTAATAAAATCAGAGAGACTTATTTTTTGGTTGGATAATACAAATTTTTTAAATGAGTAATTTTCCATTAAATTATATTCCTCCTACTAGCTTAAGTTAAAATTTTTTATGCTTTGAGTAAAAATCATACAATCTAGGTAACATTTCATTTCCCAATCCTCGCTCTATAGCTTGTTGAAAAAATAAAATAAATTCATCAACAATAAATAGTTTACTCTGTTCTTCTTCATTAATTATTTCTTTAAAATATTTTAAATCTTTATAAGCATTGTTGATTGAAAATTGTAATATACTTTCTTCCTTATTATTAATCCAATTAATCATTGAAGGTAAAGTAGATATATAATTAGAACCTTTGGACATTATCTCATCAAGTTTATTAACATCAATGTTATTTAATTTAGCTAATGCCAAAGAAGTAATAACTATTCCTGTAAACCCCATAGAAATGAAATTGTTAAATAGTTTTAATTTGTGTGCTTCCCCTAATTTGCCTATATAAAAAATATTCTCCGAAAAACAGCGCAAAATGTCTTTATTTTTTTCAAAAATAGTATAGTCTCCACCAACCATAACATTTAGTTTACCCTTTATTGCTTCTTCAGGGCCTTTTGTTAGTGGGGCATCAAGAAGGGTTACTTGTTTATCCTTTAAATAATCCCCTAAGATTTTTGTTGATTCTGGGCGGGATGTTGAACAATCAATAATTACAGCATTATTCCTTAAATGATTAATAACTCCATCTTCCCCTAATAAAACTTCTTCTACAACCCGAGAGTTAGGTAAGCATAATAGAATTGTTTCACATTTAAGAGCAATATCAATTATTGAATACTCTAGCCTTGCCCCCATCTCCTGTAACTTTTGAACTTTTTGACTATTTCTGTGTTTAATTATGTGTAAAAAGTACCCTGCTTTTATTAAATTTAAAGCTATACCGTAGCCCATATTTCCAATTCCTATAAGACCAATTCTTTTACTCATTGTTTTTTTCTCCTTACTCAAACTTTTTATTTTGTATCCTATTTAATCTTATATATACAAAATTTATAATATCTTCTATCGTTTTAAATTTATCATAAATTAAAAAATCATCGTCAAACTCGATTTCAAAACGTCTTTCAATTTCTGAAACCATTTTGATAAATCGTACCGAATCCATACCAATTTCACTAATTTTCAAAGTTTTATTCTTAAAATCTGTCTGTAAAATATCATTTATAATATACATTATAGTTTCTTTATAATCACTTTTGTGTTCTGAAGTTTTTCCTTTTTGAATAACAAGTTCTTTAATTTTTTTCCGATTTATTTTCCCGTTAACGTTCATAGGAAATGATTCAAGACAAATGAAATGACTAGGAACCATATAAATTGGTAGTTTATCAAGTAAAAAAGATCTAAGTTTCTGTTCATTTATTGTGTTATTACTTGTAAAAAATGAACAGATCCATTGCTCGTTATTCTTATCTCTATTAATTTCTGTTACACATTGTTTTATTCCAGGGTATTTAATGATTACTTTTTCGATTTCTTCCAATTCTATTCTGTATCCTTGAAACTTAACTTGATTATCCTTTCTACCTAAATATTTAATATAACCACTTGGCAAAATTACACCGAGATCACCAGTTTTATAAATTCTATTCTCACTAATTGACGGAATTGAGACGAAGTTTTTTTTGGTAAGCTCAGGCTTATTAACATAACCTTTACCTACACCTATACCTGATATATAAATTTCTCCTTTTTCGTTAACTCCCAGTTTTTGTTGTTTTTCATTTAAAATGAATACATTCATATTTTTAATAGGCTTTCCTATATGAATATCATTTGCTTTAGTTAAATTGCAATAAGTTGCAAATGCAGTTATTTCTGTTGGTCCATACAGATTATAAATCTTAGCACTACTATTAGTTTTAATTAATTCAAGTAGATTATAGGATATATTTTCAGCACCTAATAGCACAGTAGTTAGTCTTTTTAAAAAAACATAATCGTTATTGTAACTAAGGAGGTATTCTAATCTTGTAGGAGGAATAAGGAGTATATCAACATTGTTATTTATAATTAATTTTTTCATTAAAACAGGGTTTATTTGCTCTTTTTCATTCGCAAGCACAACTGTCAAACCCTTACATAAAGGTAAAATAGTTTCAGGTACTGACATATCAAAAGAAATATTTGATATGCAGGCTATTGTTTTCCCAAAATTTATTCCAACTTCTTCTGTTCCATTTCTAATTAAATTCATTAACGACTCCTGTGTTATCAGAACACCTTTTGGATCCCCTGTCGAACCAGATGTATAAATAATATAGGCTGTATTTTTCATATAATTAGGTGAACTTTTTTGTGGAATATCTTCAGTATATGTTGTTATTTCTTTTGCTTTAGACATATTTATAATTTTCTTGTTCTTAATGTAATTGCAATCTTGATCAGAAACAACACATTCTGATCCGCTATCTTTTATTAAATAAATAATCCTTTTTTCGGGTAATGTTGGTTCTATGGGGACATAAGTTGCACCTAGCTTCAGTAATGCAAATAATGTAGCAAGTAGCTCAGGAGACCTTTTCATTATTATACTTACTATTTTACCTGAATGAATTCCCTCTTTTTCTAAATATAACGCTATTGAATCCACACGGAATAGAAACTCTTTATAAGTAATTCTCTGACTTTCGAATTTGACTGCTACTGTGTCTGGATACTTAAATGAAGTCCTCCTTAACAAATCATAGATTGACAGTTCCATTTTATTCCCCCCCCTTAAATTAACTGCTAGCGCTGCTATAATTCTTTATTGCATAATTCCAAAATATACGGACTAAAACAAAAAGAATGATCGGGACAATATAAGCCCATATTAAAAGCGTATTAGAAATCTTGCCAACTAAGAACATTGAAGGAAAATTTGAGATTGTAAAAATAGGTATAAGAAAAATCCCTATTCTTTGAATTATTTTTGTATAAATTACCATCGGCATTGTATTAAAATCCCATGCCTTATCTGATATATTAAATATCGCCTTTGTTTCAATAATCCAAAAAGACAAAAGCTGCGGAATCAAAAATAATGTATACGCAACAATTACTCCTAAAAAAATTAGTAATATATAACCAAGAAAATAACTAAATGTTAAATCTATATTTAATTTTAAAATAGCCATAATAACCATTGCCGTTCCACCTAAAAAGTTTGATAGGATCATAGAAAAGTCAATTTTCCTAAGTGTTAACATAAACTGGAGGGAGACTGGTTTTATTATAAGAAGATCTAAGTCACCCTTTTTTATGTTATTAGGTATTTCGTAAAAATTAATCATTATAAATCCAGTATAGAATGCTGTTATTATAGAAAAAGTTCCTACATAAAGTAAAATTTCATCTGGTGAGTAACCGTTAATAGTAATGTCTAGATTATAAATAACAATAAGATACATAATTTTTGTAAATATAAACCCACTTTCTACAATAAACCCAATGAAAAAATTCCATCTATATTCCATTTGAGTTATTAAACTAAGTTTTAAAAATTGAATATATACAATTAAATGCTTATTAACTACATTAATTAATTTACTCATTAGCCACCCACCGCCAAATATTTGTTCATACCAATTTTCCACAAAGCTTTAAGGAGAAAAAAGTGGATAACTATCCATACTAACTGAATTAGAACTCCATTAAGAATCATGGAAGGGCTTAATCTTCCTGTTATTATGTTTATCGGAAAATATACTGTATATTTAAAAGGTAAAAAATTAAGAGCATAGTTTAATCTTTCACCAAAAATATCTAAGGGGAATATTGAACCACTTATAATTAACGTTAAAAGATTGACTCCCCAAAAAAGCATTGATACTTCTTCAAACCAAAATGCTAATGAACTTATACAATAGAAAAAAAGAAAATTAAGCAATATAGATAATAATATAGGTATAATCGAAAAAAATATATTGATTATATTTAAATCTAAATCCATAACCGAGTTAATAGTACATAATAAGAATACTGAAAGTATTATTGTAACTAATAATTCGCTGCATTTTTGTCCTAAAAAACAACTACTTCTAAACTTAAAATAATTTATTGGCTGAATAAGAAATTTACTTAAACCCCCATCCTTTATATCTAGTGCAATATCCCTCTCAAACCCTGTAGATACTAAATTCGTAACCAAAGCAGCCATTACGGTATATATAATTAACTCACTATAAGTATAACCAAAAACTGTTTTGCTACTAGTATTTTCAAAAATAGAAGACCACAAGTATAATTGGATTACTAAAGTGAAAAATCCTCCAAATATATTAAGAAGGAAATTAGTTCTATACTCCATTGAATTTTGAATTCCTAATATAAAAGTTTTCTTATATTTTAGCCTCTTTCTCAATTTTAATCACACCTTCTTTCCTATACAATAATTCAATGCTCTCTTCAATTGGAATATTTTCTATGGTGAAATCTTTTATTGGAAATTGACTTAGAATGGATAATAAATCTTGATTAACAATTTTATTTTCAACTTCCAACTGTACATTATAATCATCATACATCCTAATATTTCCAAGTGGAGATAACTCATTTTTATTAAAGTTTTCTGTGAAATTTAGATTTATTAGTTTTTTATTGTTAAATATCTCATTTATTTTATATAAATCACCATCATAAACTAGCTCCCCATTATTAATTACTATAACTCTATCGCACAATTCCTCTATATCTTCCATATAATGACTCGTTAGTATTATTGTTGTTTTGAATTTTTGGTTATAATCTTTAATGAATGCTCTAAGATTTCTTTGAGTAATTACATCTAAACCTATTGTTGGTTCATCAAGAAAAATTATTTTAGGTTGATGTATTAGTGCAGCAATCAATTCCATTTTCATTCTCTGTCCTAGAGATAATCTTCTTACTTGAACGTTTAATAAATCTTTAACTTTTAATAATTCAGCCAGTTCTCTAACAATTAAATTGAACTGTTTATCATTTATTTCATATATATATTTATTAAGATTTAGTGATTCTATTGCAGGTAAATCCCACCAAAGCTGACTCTTTTGCCCCATAATTATGGAGAAGTTTTTCTTAAACTGTTCTTTTCTTTCCCATGGTATATAGCCGCTTACTGTAGCGGTTCCTTCAGATGGATAAAGTATTCCAGCTAACATTTTTAATGTCGTAGTTTTTCCGGCACCATTAGGACCTAAAAATCCAACGATCTCACCTTCTGAAATACAAAAGGACACATTCTTCACAGCTTTTTTGACTAATTTCTTTCTTCGAAATAAATTTTGAAGTGAAGATTTTACCCCAAGCTCTTTTTTATAATAATCGAAATGTTTAGACAAATCTTTGACTTCTATAATCATAAGACCATTCCTTTTCACATTTAGTCTCATAAGGCAACCATCAACAAATAGAGAAGTTTTGTTAACCAAAACAATTGTTATAAATAACTCTTTTTTAATATATACAAAAACATTTACATATTAATATTTTTATAGATTATTCTTATACCAATCAATAGTTAACCGCAAACCAGTTGCAACGTCATAGTCAGGTTTATAATTCAATAAATTCATAGCTTTATTTATATCTGCATTTGAATGTCTAACGTCTCCAACCCTATCCGGACCAAACTTAGGAACTATTTCTTTTCTAAGAATTCGAGAGATATCTGAATATAGCTGAATTATGGTTTTCTGTTGGCCGAATGCAATATTGAAAACCTTGCCAAAAGACTCTTCTTTAGCAAGACAAGCTTTTAAATTAGCTTGGACTACGTTATCAATAAAAGTAAAGTCTCTAGTCTGTAAGCCGTCACCATTAATTATTGGCGGTTTATTATAGAGAAGCGTCTTGATGAATTTTGGTATAACCGCAGCATAAATTGAATTAGGGTTTTGCCTCTTTCCAAAGACATTAAAATAACGCAAACCAATAGTTGGAAAATCATAAATCTCATTAAAATTTTTCGAATAAAGTTCTTTGGTAAGCTTTGTTATTGCATAAGGAGACAATGGATTACCTATTCTATCCTCAATTTTTGGTAGATTTAAATCGTCACCGTATACTGAAGAAGAAGAAGCATATACAAATCTTTTTACTTTAGCTTTTTTAGAGGCTACAAGCATATTTAAAGTTCCGTTCACATTTACATCATTTGTTTCAATTGGTTTGTCTATAGATCTAGGCACAGAGCCGAGTGCTGCTTGATGTAGTACATAATCAATTCCCTCACATGCCTTTTGACATTCTTCTAAATTACGAATATCACCTTTTTGGAGGTCAAAATTAGAGTTGCTATAAAAAACTTCAATATTTTCTTTATTACCAGTAGAAAAGTTGTCAAGAACCCTTACATAAAACCCCATTTCTAGTATTTTTTCAACAAGATTAGACCCAATAAAACCCGCTCCACCAGTAACGAGAAATTTGGAATTTTCAGGGAAATCATATCTATTATTATTATTATTCAACTTAAAGCCTCCAATAGAGAAAGTTTTTATTCTCTACTTCCTCTCGATTAAAAATGCCTTTTAAATCAATTAAAGTATTTTTTTTTATATTTATTTTATAATTTTGATTTTGCACTTCAGAGGAAGTTGCAGCTTCCATAATTGCAGCTTCGAAAGCAACATTATTGTATACATTGATTCTATACATATTTGAAATATCAGTTAAATCAATAGATTTAAATATATTATGAGGGACAGCGAAAATTATACAGTCCATATTTTTTATATCATTAATATCATTAAGTTTAATTCTGTATTCATCCCATAAATCATCTGCATTTGCAATAGGATCTACTACCTTTATGTTGGTTTCATACTCTTGAAGCTCTCTAATTGTATTCACAACTAAGCTATTTCTTATATCCGGACAGTTCTCCTTAAATGTCACACCAAATACTGCAATTCTTGCTCCCTTAATATTCTTCCCGGCTTTTAATAACATCTTTATAGTATTTTCCGCAACATACTTTCCCATACTGTCATTTATTTTACGTCCAGCAAGAATTATTTGTGAATGATATCCTATCTCTTCAGCCTTATATGTAAGGTAATACGGATCTATTCCTATACAATGTCCGCCAACTAAGCCGGGTGAAAAGTCCATAAAATTCCATTTAGTTTTTGCAGCTTCTAAAACAGACTTTGTATCTATCCCCATTTTATTGAAAATAATTGAAAGCTCATTCATAAAGGCAATATTTATATCTCTTTGAGAATTCTCAATTACTTTAGCTGATTCCGCCACTTTAATACTTTTTGCTCTATAAACTCCTGCCTTTACAATTGTTTTATAAACTTGTGATATAATATTAAGTGACTCCCTGTCCATTCCAGCTACTACTTTTGTGACATTTTCCAAATTGTGGTGATCGTCCCCTGGGTTTATTCTTTCTGGTGAATATCCAATTTTAAAATCAATCCCACATTTAAGACCTGACTCTTTCTCTAATATTGGTGCACATATTTCTTCTGTAACGCCAGGATAAACGGTAGATTCATAGACTACAATCGAATCTTTTTTTAAGTTTCTACCTACAATAGAACTTGCCTCTTTAAGTGGAGATAAATCAGGGGTTTTATTTAAATTAATAGGAGTAGGTACAGCAATAATATGAAATCTAGAATCCAAAAGCTCTTTTTCATTATACGTAAACAAGATATCTGAATTTTTTATTTTTTCCCTTTCTACTTCATAAGTATATTTTTTACCTTTCAAATAATTTTTTATTTTATCCTCAGAAATATCAAAACCTATTACTTTAAAATATTTTCCTAATGAAATTGCAAGTGGCAATCCAACATATCCTAAACCAATAACTGATACTTTAAACTTCTTATCCCGTAAAGATTTATACAAGTTCATAATTTCCTCCCATAAATATATGCGGACATGAGAATTCTTGATAAATTACAAAGGATTCCTAAAAAACAGTTATCAAGATAAGTCAAGTATACTTAATACACACAATATAAAAACTCTGAAAATTTCAATTCGCAATTCGATTTTTCAATTGCCCTTTTTAAGTTTTAGCCCTAGCATATCAACATCAGTTGTATATAAATACCCTTAACTTGATACCTTCAGCTTCTTTGATTATTATACCATAGTTACCACAATTATACAAACATTTTTCTGGTTTTTCAGAAAATTCTTTTTGATTTTAACAAATTCAATGGCTTAAATTCCATAGATAGCTAGAAAGGAATAATACTAAACTTTCGTCCTGAACTGCCGATATTAACAATAAGGCCGGCGCGATACTCCCTATAACATCCTTTTCAGTAGATTTCATTATCGTGCCGGTTTTCTCATATGCAAAGCAATCCCGCCAATCAGATTGGCGGGATTTTATATTTTACATTCCTGTCCAAACGTCTTTCACATAACGTCTTTGATCTTGCAGCTTTTGCAGCCATACAGCTGATTCTTCCTGACTTGCTGCTTTTTCAGCTTCATATGCCAATCGCAAAGTTCTCTCTACATCAGGAGCCATTTGCGATCCATCACCGCATACGTAAATATGAGCCCCTTTTTCAATGAGTGTCATCAATTTCTGCGTATCTTGCTTGAGCAAGTGCTGGACATATCCTTTTGGTTCGTTTTCGACGCGCGAGTAGCATCGGCGGATTGTGACCAAACCGTCCTGTTCCGCTTGATCCAGCTCTTCTCTGTAAAGGTCGTCATGGTCCGGGCGGCGGCAGCCGAAGTATAAAAGTGCTTCACCAAGGGTGCTTCCTTCCTTCTTCAAAACCGATCTTGCCTGAATAAAGCCTCTGAATGGCGCAATTCCTGTGCCCGGCCCGACCATAATCATAGGCGTTTCAGGATCATTCGGCATCTGAAATCCGGACTGCGGCGTACGAATGAAGCAAGCTGCTGCATCACCTGTATTCAATTCTGCTAAATAATTAGAGGCGACACCCCGGTATTCACCTCGGCCGCTCCATGCTGAGGCTTTCACAACTCCTACCGTCATGCTCACGATATTTGCATGAACTTTCGGTGAGCTTGAAATGGAATAGTATCTCGGTTTTAGTGATGGCAAAAGTGCTAAAAACCGTTCAAACGGCATTTCGCAAGCAGGATAATCCTCTAAAAAATCAAGCATGGTAAGACGTTTTGCAAGTACCTGCTCTTTGTAAATGCCATCATCTGAAACGAGCTGTTCCAGCTCTTTTTGATGCGGCGGACAAACTGTATAAGAGGCCAGCTCCCGAAGCTGAAGCCTTGATGCCGGTTCCTGCAGCTCTACATAGGACGACAATAAATCCACTACTTTGATTGGCCGATCCATCGGCAGATGAGCCATATGAGCGCTTCCGCTTACTTTTATCACATGATTGGACTGCAAACCGAATCGGCTGAGAACCCGCTGAACAAGCTCCCTGCTGTTCTTTGGCAGGATTCCGATATGATCGCCTTCTTTATATGTTTTACCAGCCGGAATTTCCAATTCAATATGGCGGGTTGAACGCGTGCTGGCAGCTGTCTGGAGTTCTCGATTCTCTAACACAATCCCTTCAAACGCGCCATATGCTTTAGCAACCGGCGTTTCCGTCGCTTCACTGAGAAAAGTAATCGATAATGAAGGCCTGTCTTCTTTCTGGGCTATTTCGTTAATATCAAATGCGTCCATCGTTTCCTTCCAGAAGCGGTTTTCCCAAGACTCGCGGTGGCTTTCAAAATCATCGGCGGCGTCACCTTCCCCAATCGCTGTTAAACGCGATGCCCCCTTTGCTTTCATCATGTCATCAATCAGGCGGGGAATCCGCTGATACGTGCTGGCCCAGCTCCGGTTTCCGCAGCCGAATACCGCATAGGAAACACCTTTCAATTGGCCTTCCTCAAGCTCTTTCAGCCACTCTACAAATCCGGCAGCATTATCAGGCGGCGCCCCATTATAAGAAGCCGTTACAATGACGACTGCCCCTTCTTCAGGGAGCTTGCCGATATAATCATCAAGCGGAGCCGTTTCAGCTGTAAAGCCCATCTGGCGGCCTTGAGCAGCCAGTTCACCGGCTATTCCCTCAGCTGTCCCAAGATTTGAACCAAAAAGAACAAGTAAAGGTGTGCCGTGTTTAGGTTTGGTTTCTTTTGGCTTTGTTTCTGCTTTGATGTCTGCCTGTTCTTTTCTCTGTACATTGATTGCCGCTGTTTTTCGCGGTTTCACAGTAATTTTAAAATCATCCGGCTTGATCGTTAATGCTTCTTTGATTTTTAGTTCGTAGCCAGTATGGTTTATCAATTCAAAATGCTTTAATACAAGACCGAGAACCATTGTCGCTTCTTGAAGAGCAAACTGCATGCCAATACAAGCGCGCTGTCCGTTTCCAAACGGCTTATACGCATGGTGAGGGATACTTGAAGGATCCTCAAACCGTTCCGGACGGAAATCTTCCGCATCCGGTCCCCAAGCGTTTTGATCCCGGTGCAGTTTTGGAATTAAAACAGTGACTGGCTGCCCTTTGCTGATCGGATATTCCCCGCCTAGAACAGTATCCTCCTTCGCATATAGAGAAAAAGCCGGAGCTGTTGGATACAGTCTGAGGGTTTCATTTAAAACCATCCGAATGTATTTGAGCTGCTGGATTTGTTTATATTCAGGCGTGTCATCCGTTAACACGCGATCCGCTTCCTCCTGAGCTTTTTTCAGTTTTTCCGGATGTGTAAGCAGACAATAAATCGCAAAGGATAGCAACCCGCTTGTTGTCTCATGTCCAGCAATTAAAAATGTGATGATTTGGTATCGAATGTTTTCGTCATCCAGCGTTTCACCCGTTACTGGATCTTTGGCATAAAGCATGAGAGACAAGAGATCCTTAATGTTTTCATCCGGATTCGCCTTTCGCTCCGCTATCATTCTATCAACCAGGGAGTTCATGACTTCTATATCCTTTTGGAACTGCAGCTTCGTTTTCACCATCATTTTATCTTGCAGGCCCAGTCTTTTCGATTGATTCATCGCCTCTTTTAAGGCACGGAGCATACTGGTGATAAACGGATGCTGTGAATCACGGTAAAAGCTGTTGAATCGATAGTTAAACCCGCATAACCCAATCGTATCAAGCGTCAGACGTGTCATATCGTCCGCTACATCAATTTCTTCATTAGGGTTTAACCGGCTCCACTTTTGAATCAGCTGGGTTGCGATATCCAGCATCATAGAATGATAGCCTTTCATCGCTTTTTGACTAAAACTCGGCAGCAAAATGCGGTGGGCTTTTTGCCAGTTCGGTTCGTGCGTCCAGCTTGTAAATAAGCCATCTCCCCCGAACTCACGCACCTTTTGCAAGCCTTTGCCAAGGTTCTTGTCAAAGCGTTTTTCATCACACACTTCAGCCACAAGATTGTGGCCGGACACAAAAACACTGGATACTCCCGGAAAATCAAAACGGAAAATCGGTCCCAATTCATCAGCTATCCGCCATAAGGATTGAGAAAGCTGTTCTTTTTCCAGATGCGGAAGATTTTTTAAAGGTCCGTATGTTTTGGGCTGAGGTATTGCGCTTGCCTGTTTCATTAACATCTCCCTTTCCTATTTTTGTGATGAATGAAGCTTAATGGCGTCCCAGCAGCATTGTTCCAATTCAGTAATTAAATCAGTGTCCATCTCTATATCACCTGTTTGAACGAGCTGATATATCTTGAGAAACGCCCCTAATACAATCGCAATTAACACATTAGAGGGCAGGCTGCGAATCACGCCTTCCGCTTTTCCCTTATTAAAATAGTCATCAAGCATTTGAGTCAGATTTTCTATCATTTTTTTGCTTGTATGATTTAAGTAATGAGCGTCTTTTTTGGTTTCAAGAAAAAAAAGCGCATAGTCGCTCTCTTTCGTAAACTGAACGAGACAGCAAAATACGTGGTGAAAGCCTTCTCTGACAGGCAATTCTGAAACGTCTTGCTTCAGTTTTTCCGTAAATCGCTGGATGCTTTCTTGAAACAGTACGTTAACGAGTGTTTCTTTGCTGTCAAAATAACGATAGATCGTTCCTGTCCCTACATGAGCACGTTCAGCTATCATAGGAATAGTGGTAGCGTCAAAACCCCTTTCCGTAAAAAGTGAGACTGACGCTTTCATAATCATGTCGTATTTACTGCTGGATGCGGGTATCATGTAATCTGACAACCTCCGATTCGTTTGCGGAATGAATATTCATTCCTTTTGTTCACAAAGAATGTCTGCCCTGTCTGATATCACCTCTTTGTTCTTTCTTCTGTTATAAGTTTATATGAAAAAAACTTTTTTTAATATAAAGTATATGCAAAAAATAAAAAATTAAGAAAATATACCCAAATCCTAATGCGAGGATCTTGGATATATTTCCCGAGAAATTTTTTATTTAACAGCCACAATACATAGACAGGAATCACGCCTGATAACAGAAAGATCCCTGAAATGCTGGTCTTTCAGCAGTTGAATATACGTTTTCTCTTTTTCACCGGTATTTGTGTCAATACTGATATAAAACCGGCCGTCAATTTGAAGCACCCTGTAAATTTCTCTTAATGCAAGCCTAATATTGGTGCAGCTTTGAACCGTATGTAAAGAAAAGACTTTATTAAAGGTACGGTCATCAAAGGGAATGTCCTCTGGATAGCCATGAAAAACCTCCCCGTTCCCCATGTTCTTTCGATTCGCACGTGATATCTGTCTTACCTTTCGTTTTGAAGGATCAATGCTTTTTAGGCTTCCCTTTTCTAGTTTCTTGGTTATGCTTTTAAAGACAGTTCCGTTTCCAATTCCAATTTCTAAAATTCTGTCATTTTCTTGTATATCTATAGAGTCAATCATCATATGCTCAATTGTTTTGGTTAGCTTATATTTCCGAGAAAATAATTTCCAAAAATTCGATCGTTTATAGAGTCTATTTTCTAGCATTTTAAACACCTGCTTTTGGTTTCCTATGTTTATTTATTATATTCAAAAAATAAACATCATCTTCATTCTAAAAGTGAAGGAAGGTACCAACTAGACGGCAATGTATTGAAAAATGTTTCAATAGAACTAAACTTTTTCATTTTTTTCCGCAAAAAAAGCAGAAAACAAAATGTTTTCTGCCCTCTTTCTAATGCCAATGATAAGGGAATACATACAGCCTTTGCTGCTGCATCGCCATCAGCCTCTGCTGTCGGAATGGATTTCCATAACCATGTTTGAAGGAATGCGGCATGGACGCATAACCATGGCCAATCGACGGCAGCCTTTTTTGATAATCGTTCATCATGCCATCACCTGCCTCACAGTAACGTTGATTTATTGTATGCAGGCAGGCATTTTCTTGACAGTCGTATCGCTAAACTTGGTCCTTCTCCATTGTATAATGCATCAATAATTCCATTCTAAGCATATGCCATTCCCCCTTCAGTTTTTTTCGTTGCTTTTAGCGCCAGTTTGTTAAATAAAGATGCTTTAACTGAGACTCTTTCATTTCATCATAAATTTGTTCAATCTGCTGTTCTCGTTCGAATTCTTCCAGGCTTTTAAACCGTTTTTTAATCGTTAACGTTAAAAAGAATAGGTTAATCGTCATATCGCTCACCCCCTTTCAAAGTCCGCATCAAGCGAAATAACCCGCGGCACACCCCTTCTGCCGCGGGCAAATAAAAACCGCAGACAAAGAAGACACCAATGCCTCTACTGCCTGCGGGGAGTTGCGTATGTCCGACTATTCCGAATTTAATGCGTGCGATAAGCATCGGTTAAGGAAGGACACGAACTCTTCCACAGGCTGAATAAACCATGAACTTTTACATGTGTATCACGTACAGGTTGACGTCGTTGTCTCATTGTCATTTTGGTTCAGCCTCCTTTGCTTTTTTTCTTACTTTGTAAGTATATCCACCAAATTCCATTTTGTAAACATCTTTTTCTAAAAATGGACGGAAATTGTGCAAATCATCGAATGGATTTGCCCGTTGGTCATGACACCTGCTTCATTTCTTTTCTGGAACGGTCTTTCTTATGATATGCAATAAAATAAATGAGACCGACAAATACAGCTCCGCCGATGACATTACCGATAAAAGCCGGAATGATGTTTCCGATGAACTGCCCCCACGTGAATGAGCCTGCAAAAATGGCAGCAGGAATCACAAACATGTTGGCGACAACGTGCTGAAATCCGATAGCCACAAAAGCCATGATTGGGAACCAGATGCCAAGGATTTTTCCTGCTGCGTCTTGGGCGCCGAAAGAAAGCCACACTGCAAGACATACAAGCCAGTTACAGCCGATGGCGGAAATGAGAACCTTGCCAAAGCTCATATCAAGCTTTCCTTGGGCAACGGCAATCGTTTTTTCTAAATAAGGACCTGTTTCAGTCAATCCAACCAAATGCCCGAAAAAGTAAGCAACAAACAATGCGCCGATTAAGTTCATAATTGTGACGATTCCCCAGTTAATCGCTAACTCTTTTACTGATATTTTTCTCGAAAATAACGCCATCGCAACTGACATCATATTACCTGTGATCAGTTCAGCGCCAGCGAGAACGACAAGGATCAGGCCGACTGGAAATACTGCTGCACCAATCAAACTGGACAGGCTCCCCCATTCTTTCGGAAGATCGCCAATTACCCTGATATCAAGCAAATACCCAAGCGCGATAAATGCACCGCCTAAAAACCCCAGCACAAGCAGTGACGGCAGCGGGAGCTTTATTTTTTTCATCCCTGCTTCAATTGCTGCTTCCGCTATTTCATCCGGTTTTCGAAAAGCCATAATAAAACGCCTCCATTACTTCTTCTTTTCTCACAGTTATGCAAGAAAGGCAATAAAAAAGGCAGCACTCAAATAACCTGTGTCAAACCAGGCGTTTGAATGCTGCCTAACTTGTATGCATACCCATACAACAATATCAAGCAGTATATAAGATATTGAAAGAGAATATATACAGTTCGTGCATACATTCCATTGCTTTAGCCTTCTATAACTGTAGCAACATCATATCAAATGTGACAAATTTGTGTCAATGACAAATATACTAGCTTTGCAGAACTTCTTTTTGCTCATCTATTTTTCGGTCAAAAACAAATACAGATACAGCGATGTTTTCCTCAATTTTAATATCAGAAAATAAATGGACTAGCTTAGCTCCCATGAGTTCCTCCATTCCTTCCGGTGTTTGTTTGGAATAAAGGTCTTGAATTAGGCTTGTCCGGGCCGCATGTACCATCTCTCTTCCTTCAGGCGTGCGGGCGATAAACTGCTCGCTTGCACTCAGATTTCCGTATAGTGTTGAAACTGCCATGTTTTCTACAAATACAGTATGAATTCTCTCAGGCCCTTTTCCGAACAATTCTTTGCGAAGTTTTCGAATGATATCATTGAATTCATGAATTTTTTTAGACATGCTGATTACCCCTTCCGATATTGCCTTATAAAGGCTTTTCCCGGTTCCCCTCAGGACATTTCACTTGGTTAAAATTTTCCTGCCATATTGTATTATAATAAATATCACATTATAATAAAAGCAGTGTTGATGGATTTGTAATAGGATCTTGTTATGAGTCTATCGTTTTATAAAAATCAAGGATTGGTCTGTTAGTAAGACTTGCTAGTGAACTATTCCGCCATGTGTGTTTACACCTTCTTAGAATTAAGGGCAGGTGTATCTATACATGGCTTTTTTTGACTTCTTGAAAGAAAGATGGAGGGGAATATGAATATGATGGACGTTAAGTCGATCAGTGTCCGTGTAGACGGAACAGAAATTCAAGCACGAGCAGGGGCCACAATTTTAGATATTTTAAATGAAAACGGAATTGAGTACCCGCAGATTTGCCACGTACCAGAGGTTGACCCGATTCAAACTTGTGATACTTGCATAGTAGAGGCAAACGGCAAGCTGGTTCGTTCATGCGCGACGGTTGCAGAGAACGGGATGTCTATTGATCTTTCAGGAAATCGAGTGAAAGAAGCGCAAACCGAAGCGATGGACCGCCTTCTTGAAAATCATTTGCTGTATTGTACAGTTTGCGATAACAACAATGGAAACTGTACGCTGCATAATACAGCGGAAATGATGGGGATCGAGCATCAAAAATACCCATACACGCCAAAAGAAGATCCTTCTTGCGCGGTTGATATGTCTCATCCTTTTTACCGCTATGATCCAAACCAATGTATTGCCTGCGGCCAGTGTGTTGAGGTCTGTCAAAACCTTCAGGTAAATGAAACACTCTCAATCGACTGGGAACGCGAACGCCCTCGCGTCATTTGGGATGAGGGAGTTCCGATCAATGAATCTTCCTGTGTCAGCTGCGGTCAGTGTGTCACAGTATGTCCATGTAATGCACTGATGGAAAAATCAATGCTCGGGCAGGCTGGTTTTATGACAGGCATTAAAGAGGACGTCATGGAACCGATGATTGATCTCGTGAAAAATGTTGAACCGGGGTATGGCAGCATTTTTGCCATTTCTGAAGTCGAAGCGGCAATGCGTGAAACGAGAACGAAAAAAACGAAAACTGTATGTACGTTCTGCGGTGTCGGGTGTTCATTTGAAGTATGGACAAAAGGACGGGATATTTTAAAGATCCAGCCTGTTTCTGATGCTCCGGTTAACGCGATTTCCACATGTGTCAAAGGGAAATTCGGCTGGGATTTTGTCAATTCAAAAGAGCGGATCACAAAGCCTTTAATCCGTAAAAACGGAGCCTTTGTGGAATCTTCTTGGGAAGAAGCCCTCGATCTTGTCGCAAGCAGATTAGGATCAATTAAAGAGCAGTACGGTAAAGGCTCTGTAGGATTTATTTCTTCTTCTAAAATTACGAATGAAGAAAACTACGTCATTCAAAAACTAGCGCGTCAGGTATTTGAAACAAACAACGTCGATAACTGCTCACGCTACTGCCAGTCTCCTGCTACAGACGGATTGTTCCGCACTGTCGGCATGGGCGGTGACGCCGGCACGATTAAAGATATTGCCAAAGCAGGCCTGGTCATCATTGTCGGTGCCAATCCGGCGGAAGGACACCCAGTGCTCGCAACACGCGTCAAACGGGCACACAAGCTCCACGGTCAAAAACTGATTGTTGCTGACCTGCGTAAAAATGAGATGGCTGAGCGATCTGATCTGTTCATCAGCCCTAAACAAGGCACAGACCAAGTTTGGCTGATGGCTGTTACGAAATATATGATCGACCAAGGCTGGCACGATCAGGCGTTTATTGATGAGAACGTCAATTACTTTGAAGATTATAAAGAAACCCTTAAAACGTATACGCTTGATTATGCAGAACGCATCACAGGCCTTTCAAAAGAAAACATCATTCAAATTGCTGAAATGATTCGTGATGCTGACGGCACTTGTGTCCTTTGGGGAATGGGTGTCACACAAAATACAGGCGGTTCTGATACATCAGCAGCCATTTCAAACCTGCTTCTCGCTACGGGCAACTATCGCCGTCCAGGTGCCGGCGCTTATCCTCTGCGCGGACACAATAACGTGCAAGGCGCATGTGATATGGGAACATTGCCTGGCTGGCTGCCGGGATATCAGCATATTACAGATGACAAAGCACGCGCTAAATTTGAAGAGGCATATGGTGTCGAGATTGATGGAAAGCCTGGTTTAGATAATATTCAAATGCTTCATGCCATTGAAGAAGGAAAAATGAAAGCTATGTATCTTGTCGGTGAGGATATGGCACTGGTCGATTCAAACGCGAACCATGTGCATGATATTTTATCAAGCCTTGATTTCTTCGTGGTACAGGACATCTTCCTGTCAAGAACAGCTCAATATGCTGATGTCGTCTTGCCGGCCACTCCTTCACTTGAAAAAGACGGAACATTTACCAACACAGAACGCCGTGTCCAGCGATTGTATCAGGCGCTTCCGACGCTTGGTGACGCAAAACCGGACTGGTGGATTATTCAAGAGGTGGCAAACCGTTTAGGAGCGAATTGGAATTACAGCCATCCAAGTGACATTTTCTCTGAAATGGCGAGTCTTTCTCCTCTGTTTGCCAAAGCAAGCTATGAGGTGCTTGAAGGCTGGAACAGCTTCCTATGGGGCAGCTTCACAGGTGAAAGCACACCGCTTCTGTATGAAGACGGATTTAATTTCCCTGACAAAAAAGCCCGCTTTGCCCTTTCTGATTGGACCGAGCCAGCGGCATTTCCGGAGGAATATGACCTTCATATCAATAACGGCCGGATGCTGGAGCATTTCCACGAAGGAAACATGACAAATAAATCGAAAGGCATCCAAGCGAAAGTGCCGAATGTATTCGTTGAGATCTCACCTGAGCTTGCACAAGAGCGAGGTGTTTGTGACGGTTCGCTTGTACGGCTCGTTTCTCCGTTCGGAGCAGTCAAATTGAACGCGCTGATCACAGACCGGGTACGGAAAAATGAACTCTATTTGCCAATGAACTCGACAGACAAGGAGTCAGCGATTAACTTCTTGACGGGCCCTGCAGCTGATAAACGGACGAACACGCCTGCTTATAAACAGACAAAGGTCCGCATGGAAGTGCTTGGCGGCTGTGAAACAGCGCCGCTTCCAAAAACAAATCCGCGCAACAAAAAACGGCATCCGCAAAACGGAGTCGAAGCAGAAAGAAAATGGAACCGCCCTGGCTATGTACATCTGACTGATTAAACGATAGGAGGAAAACGAATGGCCACTCCGATTACGACGATCAAAAAAGAAACAAAAACAGCTGAGCAAATTAAGCTTGAAAAAATAGAAGAACTGAAAGAGCTGCTGGCGGAAAATGAGGACGCCGTCTCTAAAACGATGACGTTAATGAATGAACTCAATGATCTTGGAATTTTTGATGCGGCAACAAGCATGCTCAGAGCGAAGGAAGACATTGCCAAGATTGCGCTTGGCCAAGTTTCCCGCGAGCCTGTCACCAACCTCATCAACACGATGATGGCCGCCGGAGGCGCATTGACAAAAGCCGATCCTGAGTTTACAGCAAAGCTTTTAGAAAGCGTAATGGCTGGGACTGAACAGGCACAAAGCTTTTTAAAAGAAGACAAGAAAGTCGGGATTCTCGACCTGTTAAAAGCAATGAACGATCCTGACATCAACAGAGCCGTCGGGTTCGGCCTTCAGTTTTTAAAAGGCATGGGAAAAGAACTTCGAGAACAATAACAGAAAAACAGCCATCTCTGATGATGGCTGTTTTTTTATTCGTCGGCTTCTTCCAGACGCTTCTTGTAAATAAGTGAACGGTCAGCGCAAAAGAAGGCACCGGCTAAAAATACGCAATCCGCTAAAAACATAGTCGATTTCTGGCCTAATGTTAAGCCTTGATCAGGGAGAACTGCGCCTATATATAAAAAAGTGCTGACTGCAAGCAATGTAAAAGCAAAATGCTTGTAGTCTTCTTTTAAAGATTTCATTCTATTTTTGTTCAAAAGAATCACCTGCCAGATTCATAGTATACGACTATTATAATATAATCCGGCGGCTTACAGAGAAAGTAATTCTATCCATTTGTTATATATTTTCAAGCGCTTGGCCGATATCTTCCAACAAGTCTTCCGCATCTTCAATTCCTACAGAAATTCTGATCAAGCCGTCCGTAATGCCGAGCTCAAGCCGGCGTTCTCTCGGAATAGAGGCATGTGTCATTCTTGCAGGAACAGAAATTAAGCTTTCAACCGCCCCCAGGCTTTCAGCAATGGTAAACAGTTTCAGATTTCCTAAAAATGCATCAACCCGTTCTTTACTGCCAATATCAAAGGAGATCATGCCGCCGAAGCCCGATCCTTGCGTTTTTGCAAGCTCATGTCCGGGATGATTTGAAGAACCAGGGTAATATAACGTTTGGACAGCAGGGTGATTCTCAAGAAAGCTTGCGATTTTCCGCGCATTTTGATCGATCGCTTCCATTCTGAGTCCCAACGTTTTGATTCCTCTCATTAACAGCCAGGAATCTTGGGGGCCGAGCACGCCGCCTGTGGAGTTTTGCACAAAATGCAGCTCTTCTCCAAGCTCTTTCGAAGCTGTCACAACTAAACCTCCGACGACATCACTGTGTCCGCCAAGATATTTTGTCGCACTGTGAAGTACGATATCAGCGCCTAAAGTAAGCGGCTGTTGAAAATAAGGAGTGTTAAAGGTGTTGTCTACGATAAGCAGAACACCCGCTTCTTTTGCGATATCAGCCATGAGCGTCAAGTCGGTGATTTTGAGCAACGGGTTTGTCGGTGTCTCAATATAAATGGCTTTTGTATTAGGGCGAATCGCTTTTTCAACTTCTTCCCTGCTGCTCGTATCAACAAATGTTGATTCAATGCCAAGACGGTTAAGCACCTTTGTCATCACGCGGTATGTTCCGCCGTACACATCATCAGTCAACACGACATGATCTCCGCTGTTAAACAGCATCATAACCGCTGTAATGGCAGCCATTCCTGAACTGAACGCATAACCTGCTTCCCCGCCTTCCAGTTCTGTCACAAGTGCTTCGAGAGCGGTTCGAGTCGGATTGGCCGTTCTTGAATACTCGTAGCCTGTATGCTGCCCTGCTTTCGGCTGCTTGTACGTGCTTACTTGATAAATCGGCACGGAAACTGCGCCTGTTTTCTCATCACCTGTGATTCCGCCATGTATCATCAATGTTTTTTTCTTCATATCAGATGCCTCCTTCGTATATTTGTTTGCTGATATATCGATCGCTGCTGTCAGGAAATACTGTGACAATGTTAGTTCCAGCGGATACTTTTTTCGCTTCCTCCAATGCCGCATAAAGCGCTGCACCTGAAGAGCTTCCGATCAGCAGGCCTTCTTTTTCTGCCGCTTCTTTCACAAGTCTAAACGCATTCTCATCTGTTACGGTGTAGATCTCGTCAAAATGGCTCTTATCCATATAATCGGGGATAAACTCCATGCCGATGCCCTCTGTTTTATGAGCGTGGGGCTCTCCTCCGTTTAAAATCGAGCCCACCGGTTCAACAATCACCGTTTTGACTGCTGGATTTTTTTCTTTTAAGAAGGAAGCTGTCCCTGCGAATGTGCCTCCTGATCCTGCCCCTGCGACAAATGTATGAATATTCCCGTCAAGCGCTTCCCACATTTCAGGTCCAAGCGTCTTATAGTAAGTCGATGGATTTACTCGGTTTTTAAATTGCAAAACGCAATAAGAATTTTCAATTTCAGTCTCCAGCTGAATGGCTTTTTGAATGGCTCCCTGCATTCCGTCTTGACGCGGTGTATGAATGATTGATGCGCCAAGCGCTTGCATAATTTGCTGTTTCTCTCTGCTGAAATGTTCAGGGACACAGAAAATCGCTTTCAGCCCATATTTTCTGGCACTTAACGCAAGGCCGATCCCTGTATTGCCTGCCGTAGCTTCTATAATCACTCCGCCGGGTTTCACTTTGCCTGAATCGAGCGCGTCACGAATCAGCATATCTCCCAGTCTGTCTTTGATGCTTCCCCCTGGATTCATCATTTCAAGCTTGGCATACACCGCGACTCCTTCTGGAACATCAAAGTTCTTCAAGCGGAGAAGCGGTGTATTCCCAATCAGCTCGGTAATGTCCGTAATCACTGTCATATATGTCCTCCTCCTTAATAGAGGTTGTTTTTAGAGAAAAACGGAGGAGAA
The DNA here is from genome assembly GCF_000978495.1 of Bacillus sp. LM 4-2. Classification (NCBI taxonomy): domain Bacteria; kingdom Bacillati; phylum Bacillota; class Bacilli; order Caryophanales; family Bacillaceae; genus Bacillus; species Bacillus sp. LM 4-2. The sequence continues at coordinate 2,642,808 of NZ_CP011101.1, forward strand.
CGTTCTCCCCGTTTTAATGAATTCGTTTGATCACCTTTAACACAAGCTCTGTTGAATGGACAGCCGCCTGCTCTAAAAATTGGTCAAATGAAACATGTGATTCTTTTCCTGCAATATCAGATAACGCTCTGATGACGACAAACGGCGTTTTAAATTGATGGCACACTTGAGCCACTGCCGCAGCCTCCATTTCAACCGCGTACAGATCAGAAAATCTCGCACGCACCTCTTCAACCCGCTTCGGATCGTTCATGAAAGAATCGCCTGTTGCAATTGTTCCTTTTGCAACCTGAATGCCGTCGAGTTCAGATACCGCTTCTTCAGTGATGCTGATCAGCTTTTCATCCGCCGCATAAGCAGCCGGAAGACCCGGCACTTGGCCGTATTCATAGTCAAAAGCCGTTACGTCTACATCATGGTGGCGAACGTCAGTGGAAATAACAACATCCCCTACATTCAATGTATGATGAAATCCGCCGGCTGAGCCTGTGTTAATGACATAATCAGGCTTGTAACGGTCAAGCAGAAGCGTCGTGCTGATCGCAGCATTTACTTTTCCAATTCCTGATTTTAAAAGAATCACTTCAGTTCCTTCATATTCGCCTGTTGTAAATTCACAGTGTGCGATCGTTTCTGTTTTTGCATTTTCAAGTTTGTTTCTTAAGATGGTAACTTCCTCTTCCATTGCTCCGATGACTGCTAGTCTCATCTATTCACATTCCCTTCACTTTACCGTTTGATCGCCTCCATTATCCACACGAAGTCGTTTTGCTGAGTGAATCGGACTGCAAAACCTTCAGCTGTAAACATTTCTTTCAACGCATCCAATGTAGGATAATGCTCTGTCTCTAAATCATTTGCAAGCTGATAAAAGCCTTGAGAACGGGCTTTATCGATAGCCTGTTGATACGCTTGCGCATTTTCAAAGACGGTATCGGCAAACACTATTTTATCATGCAAGTGAAGGTATTTGCCATATTGCTTTATGGCAGCCCGCTTTTCTTCGTCAGTTAAATGATGAAAAGCATATGAACTGACAATCGTATCAGCCTGAAATGGCGGCTCAGGGAATGTCAGGAAGTCTCCATCAACGATTTCCGTCCTGCCTGAGAGCTTGTCAGAAGCCAGTTTACGCATTGCTGGAGAAGGTTCGATTCCAAATACAGTTTTGCCTGCATCGAGCAGCTTAGCTGTCAAATTCCCGGTCCCCGGGCCAAATTCTAACACATGCGTTCCAGATTTGCTGACGATGGCATCAAGGATATGATCGTAGCCTCTGAACGCTTCTTTATACTGAATATCTAAACCTTGTACTGTTTGATCATAAGTTGCTGCCCAATCTTCAAAGAGAGGGATAAATTCACGTCCCATATTTGTCACACTCCATATTTAATAATTCCTATAAGCATACTATGAATTAATGATGGAACAGTTCCTATAATACCACATCTTCTGAAAAGCAGGTACTAAAACACTTTGTGTATTTTATGCCATCTCATATTGCGCATTGACCGCAAAAAAGCTTATACTTCATATGACTTGTGAAAGCTGGAGGGTCAAGATATGAATTTTCAATTAGATCTGATTAAAGACAAAGTGGAATTTTTTGAAGCGGCTTCATTGCAGGAGCTTGAAAAGAAAATCAATACACAAATTGAAAACAATAAAGCCATCATGCTCCGGGTGAAATCTGTTTCACACCAAACTGCTGTGGCAGAAGGAAGAATATTGTACAGCGCGGTGGTTCATTTCGCAGCTGAAGCCTAAAACAAAAGCAGCCGGTTGTAACCCGGCTGCTTTTGTTTATTTTAGCTTTTCTACTTTTGTCGGCTTCCAGCCTTTTTTATCAACCCATGTAATCGTGACTTGATATTTATTCCCAGTCGCCTTGTCCAAAATCTTGCCTTTGGCATCCTGAGGGCTACCGTTATTTCCGAGCCAGAGCACCGTCATGTTATCTGTTGAGACACCAGTTGCGTACGAGATGGCTTTCAGCATCTCAGCCCAGTCTTGTGAGCTTGAATCATAAGTAGCGGCATGCTCGCCAGTCTGCTCAGTTCCGACTGCTTTCCAGTCAGGATTTTCATACGTTTTTTCCACATCGCTCGATGAGCCGCCTTCTGTTACTTTTGCATCTTTAAGCCCGTCACCGGCTGAATCTGAGCTTGAATCTGAATCAGAGTCATCTTTTTTAGAAGAAGAATCATCTTTTTTGGAATCAGAGTCAGAAGACTTCTCAGAATCCTTTTCGCTGTCAGATGTATCTTTCTTGCTGTCTTTTATATCCTCATCCGATTTCTTTTCCGTCTTTCCTGAAGCCGGAGATTCCTGTTTTTGCGCCGTTTCAGAATCCTTGCTGACATCTTTGCTAGAAGGACTGTTAATGAAGAGATTTGCTGCTACTACGACAATTAGTATGGATACGATTGCGATTAAAATGTTAAGCACTAAATTGGCTTTTCTGCGTTTATCACGATTTTCATAACGAGATTGATTATTGCTCAATAATTCTGCACTCCTTTATCCCTCTTGGCTCAGCATATATTTTAACATGTGCTGAGAAGTTGTTCTATTTCTGATTGATTTCAATTTCGTGTACTTTTTTAACAATATCATAAAACACCGAATTTGTCAGAGCCTTATCTCCCGGTGTATCCATGTGTAAAACAACCAGAGCGTATTTCGGCTTATCCGCGGGAAAATATCCGGCAAACCATTTTTCATAGAGCGTTTCCTTCTCTTTTGAAAGCTTGCCTGTCTGGGCTGTGCCCGACTTCCCTGCTACAGTATACGGAAGATCTTGAAACCTTCTGCCCGTTCCGGAAGGAGATTCTACCACCCGCCGCAGTATTTTTTGAAGCTGCTGTGACGTATATTTGTCTATCGTCTCCCCTTTGAGCTTCTGATCTTTAAACGTAACGAGCGTTGTGCCGTTCTTATACTCAATTTGTTCGGCAATTTTCACCTGCCGTTTTTCTCCGCCGCGGGCGATTGTCGCCATCATATTGGCTACCTCCAGCGGCGTTACCTTTACATTTTTCTGCCCGATTGCTGTTTGCGCAATGGCTTTTTTGACTGATTTGTCTTTTTCATCCCCCCAAATCACGCCGCTTTTTTCGTTATACAGCTGGCGGAAATCGGTTTCGTGGTACAGTTTTCCCTCCCAGCCTGCCCGATCAGTGAGAGCCAGCTTCTCGGACATATCTTCAATAACCGAGCTGTCTTTTTTCATTAATTGTTCTGCAAGACTCGTAAATGTGTAATTACAGCTTTGGGCAAAACTTTCATCAAAAGACAAGGTTCCTTTGTCGTCCCCCGGTTCCCCATACAGGTTTAAATTGCAATTAAAGGTTTGACTAGGCTTCACCATATTATTTTCGATTGCAGCTGCGGCAATGACTGTTTTAAAAACTGATCCGGGATAGATTGGCGTCAGCATATAATTTTGAAGTGTGTTTTGCCGGGACACGTCTGCATCTGGTTTGCTTACAATTCCCAGAACACTGCTATTTTCGATGTCCAGCAGCACAGCTCCTCCCTTTTTCAGCCCCTGTTCATCCAATACCTCCTCCATCGCTTTTTGAATGCTTTGATCGATCGTTGTTTTGATCTGGAGCGGATAAAATGTATTGGCTTCAGCTGTATATTTGACGTCCATGCCAAACAAAGGGTTTCCTTTTCCGTCCACATGATATAAAAGCTTTGTGTCTTGTTCCGGAAGCAAAAACTCGTCAAATGTCCGTTCTAAACCGGTTGTTCCGATTTCTGTTGTAATCGGAAGGCTCTCCTTGTCAGGATATTTCTTGCGAAGCAGCGCCGGATCTTGGTTCGTGCTCCCTATCGTATGTGAAGCAAGGCTGGGCTTGTCTTCATTCTCCATATATACGCCGTAAATGCCGGGATATTTCAAAGAATTGATTTTTGTGATAGATTGTTTTGAAAGTGTTTTGATTTTCTTTTGCTGCAAAATGACCGGTTTTTTTGCCTTACCTAGTGTCTGGCGCAAATCATCTTCAGACATGCCGAGGATGTCCGCAACTTTTTTGATCGGCCAATCCTGCGTCAACAGAAAAGGGAACAAAACAACCGCAGGCTCGCTTTGTCCTGTCAGCGCCCGCCCGTTTCGATCTAAAAAAGAGCCTCTTCCATCTGAAATAAGCACTTCCTCCGTCCGCTGTTTCACACTTTCTTGAATCAAATTAATTTTCTTTTTAGAAAATGATTCTGTGAAAAACAGCTGGATTTCTGCAAGCCTCAGCAGAAGCAGAAAAAATACAATCAAAAAAGCGATGACTGCCAGCTTCATTCGTTTCGATATCTTCATAAAAAAACACCTCACCCACATTGTGGACGAGGTGTTTCGCTGCTAAACAGATATTATGAAATTTTCACAATTTTCACGAGCATTTCTCCGCCCGGTGTTTGTACTGTGACTTCTTCATCTACTTTTTTGCCCAAGAGGCTTTTTGCGATCGGTGAATCGTTTGAGATTTTCCCTTCAAACGGGTCAGCTTCCGCGCTTCCGACGATCGTATATGATTCTTCATCACCGTCAGGCAGTTCGACGAAAGTGACGGTTTTACCCAAACCGACAACGTTAGAGCCGCCGTCATCTTCAATGATTTTCGCATTGCGAATCATATTTTCAAGAGTCGTCACGCGGCCCTCTACAAATGCCTGCTCTTCTTTCGCTGAATCGTATTCAGAGTTCTCGGAAAGGTCTCCGAAGCTTCTCGCAATTTTGATTCGCTCTACTACTTCTTTTCGTTTAACCGTTTTCAAATATTCTAATTCTTGTTCAAGTTTTTGTTTTCCTTCTGCAGTCATAGGAAAAACTTTCTCTTGTGCCATGTCCCTTCACTCCTTCTGGTTGTCCCTCAACATCTTCGATTATGTATGAGAGCATAAACTAAAAAATACAAGAATGAGAACACAGGGCAGTCCTCGTTCTTCTCTCCCATATAGGTACTGTTTATCTTAAACTGAATCGTGTCGTTCTGCAAATATTTCGCGTTTATAAACAGGGAAAGAAGGGAATTCGCACATTCCCTTCCTGCCTATACATAATATGGTCAGAGTTATTTATGTCTATGCTATGGTATTACAAAATCGCGTTTTGTTCAAGAATGGTTTGAATTTTTGTGACCATCAGATCAATTGCGACGTGATTCTGACCGCCTTCCGGGATAATAATATCAGCGTATCGTTTCGTCGGCTCGACGAATTGGTTATGCATCGGACGGACCACTGACACATATTGTTCAATGACAGAATCAATAGAGCGTCCGCGCTCATTAATATCTCTCATAATCCGTCTGATGATACGCAAGTCAGCGTCCGTATCAACATAAAGCTTGATATCCATCAGATCACGAAGCCTTTTGTCTTCAAGAACAAGAATGCCTTCAAGGATAATAACATCCTTTGGCTCTACGTGAACCGTTTCTTCTGAACGTGTGTGAAGCTTATAGTCATAAATCGGCTTTTCAATCGGGCGATAATTCAATAGATCCTGAATATGCTCGATTAAATAGTCATTATCAAACGCAAGCGGATGATCATAGTTTGTGTTCAGCCTTTCTTCAAACGGAAGATGGCTTTGGTCTTTATAATAAAGGTCCTGCTGGATCATTAAAATCGAGTGTCCTTTAAATTGTTCATAAATGGACCGTGTGACACTCGTTTTTCCTGAACCGGAACCTCCTGCGATTCCAATGACTACTGGATTCTTACCCATGGGCTGTTACTTCCCCTTTCTCATCATGTTGCTCGGATAAATCTTTTTGTCTAGTTTGAATTTGACAATTTGCAGGGGATGGCGGGCAGCATCTAGCTCATTTCCGTCTTCGTCCCAAATGGTTTCAATCGTATGTGTAAAGTTTTCGATTTCTGGACCGAAAAATTCCACTTCGTCGCCTTTTTTGAAGAAATTGCGCTGCTGAAGCGTGACCATTTGTGTATCTTCATCATAATTCAGCACTAAGCCGACAAAATCATATGTCGTTTTCTTGGCGTGTTCGCCGAACATTTGCTCTTCATAGCCTGGCGTTCCTTCAAAGAAAGCTGTCGCAGTGTCCCTGTTGGCGCACTTATCAAGCTCTTCAAGCCATTCTTTTTGAATCACAAAGTTCTCTGGATCAGCGCAATAAGCATCGATTACTTTGCGGTATACGCTGACAACAGTTGCTACATAGTGAATGGATTTCATGCGGCCTTCAATCTTTAAGCTGTCGATCCCCATTTCAATCATTTTTGGAATGGATTCAATCAGCTTCAAATCTTTCGGGCTCATCGCAAATGGTGCATCTTCTTCACCATACAAAGCAACGGCGTTGGCACCGTCTGTTTGGTAGAGATCATAATCCCAGCGGCATGACTGGCAGCAGCCTCCGCGATTGGAATCCCGCGCTGTCATGTGATTGCTCAGCACGCAGCGGCCGGAATATGCAATACACATTGCGCCATGAATGAAGGATTCGATTTCGATATCTACCTTTTCTTTCATTTCTCTGATTTCAAGAGCGCTAGTTTCACGTGCCAGCACGACGCGGTCGAGACCTTCTTCCTTCCAGAACTGGACAGCCTTCCAGTTTGAAAGAGACTGCTGTGTGCTCAAGTGAACCTCAACATTCGGCGCCACTCTGCGGCATGTTTCAATAATAAGCGGATCTGCCACAATAATACCGGCAACGTTGGCGTCTCCAAGCGCTTTTAAATAGTCTTCAAGCCCGTCCATGTTTTCATTATGAGCGAAAATATTCGTTGTTACGTAGATCTTCGCGCCATATTTCTTTGCGAATTCTACGCCTTCTGCAATTTCTTCGATCGTAAAGTTATCGGCATTCGAGCGCAGCCCGTATTCCTGTCCCCCGATAAAGACCGCGTCCGCTCCATAATGAACAGCGATTTTCAGCTTTTCAAGATTACCCGCAGGTGCGAGAAGCTCCGGCTTTTTCGTAATCACACGCTTTCCATTAACGATTGTGGATATTTTATCATTTACGGCAGTCATAGCTTAACCTCCTTTTGATTAATAAACCGTTTCCTTGAAGAAGAATCCGGTATCAATTTTTCTGTTTACTGGCTGGATGCTTTCAATGCGTTCGATCCAGTCTTCTTTTTTCGCTTCGTATTCGTCACGGTTTTCCACGCACAAATCAATTGCTTCTCTGTACATTTTGGTGACTTCTATTAGGTATTCAGGCGTTTTCAAAACCCCATCGATTTTGAAAGAATCAACTCCGGCATCTATCAATTCCTCAAGCTCATCAATGATGCACACATCGTTCGGGCTCATGATGTGAGTGCCGTTTTCATCTTCGAAAATCGGATATTTATTATCGCGTTCTTTATCGTGTAAAAACATGCCTGATTCTTTTTTCTTTCTTTCAATGTCCATGACTTTGCCCTGATATTCAAAATAGTTTCCAATCAAAGAACGCTTCGATTGGAACATGCACGTCATTCCATGCACCTGGATTTCAATTTCGACTTCAGCATTTTCTTTAATCTCAACAATGCTGTCCATGTTTAATTCTCTGGCAAGCACAGAGCGCGCCGCACCCTTGCGTCCCCAGTAGTTGCATGTATAATAGTTGGTGCCTGTCGTTTCTGTGCTCCAATGAAGCTTCAGATCAGGCGCAGATTCACGGGCAGCCATCAGCACGGCAGGATCGCCGAATACCGCTGCATCGACACCGGCTTCTGCTAAGAAAGCCAGATATTCGCCAAGCTCACCCACTTTATCGTTATGGAAAATTGCATTTACAGCAACGTATACTTTTGCTCCTTCTTTGTGAGCAATCTCTACGGCTTTTGTTACATCTTCACGAGAAAATTCTCCGGCTAATCTCAAGCCGTATCTCTGTTCCCCAACTAAAAACGCAGTTGCCCCCGCCTGTATGAGCGGCAAAATGTCCGCTGTGCTCGTCGGCGTCACTAAGAGCTCTGGTTTTTTCATGACGTTCACCTCTTCTTTTTACTAATCGCAAGTCCGTCCCCGACAGGAATAATCGCAGTTTGATAATCCGGATGATTCATCAACCAATGATTATATTCATCAATTTTTGCTACAAGCCTGCGCCTTCTCTTCGGTTCTATTTTGCTGTAATCCTCTGCCACCAGACCCTTAAACAGCACGTTGTCCGTTAAAATCACCCCGTCCGGTGAAAGCATCGGTTCATATAAATGAAAAAAGTTTTGATACTGACCTTTTGCAGCGTCAATAAAAATGACATCGTAAGGCGCAGTTACATGAACGGCGTCGGCTAATTCAAGCGCATCTCCGTAAAAAACATGAATCCGGTCATCAAGCTGAAATTCCTTGATATTGTTTACCGCTTCTTCATGCCGTTTCTCATTGCGTTCAATTGTATATATTTCAGCAGACGGCAGCTCCAGCGCCATTCGAATAGCTGAATAACCAATGGCCGTTCCGATTTCTAGTATTTTTTTCGGCTGTTTCACAGACAAAATTTGAAGCAGCACCTCCATGCCCGCTTTTTCCATGATCGGGACATGATGTTCTTCTGCATATGCTTCAAGCTTCTTCACGTTATCCGGCCGAGGCTTTAATAATGCTTCTATATAGTCATTTATTTGTTCATACCGGTCAGTCACTACAAACAGCCTCCCGTTCTAAAAAGGAGTGCCCCAGTCTTATGCGCAGGACACTCTCTGAATACATCATGATACATCGGTAAACAACCCGATATATTTTATCATAAAACCTTGCGGAAAGCGAACAAAAGGAGAGCTTTTTGCTCTCCTTTTATTTCTCATTTTTTGAGGAAATGTATTTTTCTTTTGCTTTATTATGCTCTTTTAGCGTTTTTGTAAATACGACCTCACCATTTGATTTGGCCAAGAAATACAGATAGTCCGTTTTATCCGGATGCAGCGCCGCTTCCCATGATGACATGCCGGCATTGGCAATCGGCCCTGGCGTCAGCCCTGTGTTTTTATACGTATTGTATGGTGAATCGATTTCCAGATCCTTATAAAGAACCCGATCTTTATGCTTGCCTGCCGCGTACAGGACGGTCGGATCTGTTTGGAGCGGCATTTTCTTTTTCAGGCGGTTATAAAAGACGCTCGCAATTTTATGGCGGTCGGCTTTTTCAGTCGCTTCTTCTTCTATCAAAGAAGCCATTGTCAGCAGCTTATGCACAGAAACTTTGTTTTTCTTCATTTCTGATTTATATGTTTCCACATAAGAATTTGTCTGCTTAATCATTGCCTTGATAATGTCTTCAAGTGATGTGTCCGGATCGTTAAAAGGGTATGTAGCCGGGAATAGGTACCCTTCAAGCGGGTGCTTAATGTTTTTATTGAAAACATCATTTGTCACAGTGTCCGGGAATTCTTTCTTCAGCTGATTGATAAATGTTTCATCGTCCAGCTTCGCTATGACTTGTTTTTTAGAGTATTTTGTTTCATCAGCAATAGCAGCCGCGATTTGGGTCAGCTGTGCTCCCTCAGTCACTGTGATTTGAAAAGCGTAACCTGCAGCCCCGCTTGTCAGCTTCTGAATAATGGCATCTAAATCCATACCTTTATTCAGATGGTAGAATCCGGCCTGAAACCCGGAAGCACCTTTATATTTCACATAGTACTGAAACGCCTTCTCGCTTTTTATGACATCATTTTTCTTTAATATCGATGCGATGGCTGAAACAGACGAACCGCTCGGAATGTTAATATTAACTGTCGTTTTACTGTCTTTTTCAACAGGTTCAAGCAATGATTTCCCATATAAAAATGCCCCGCCAATGATGAGAAACAGCACAACAATGGAAGACAGTATGATTCTTTTTTTATTAAAAAACGATTTTTTTTGCTGATTGATATACATTAGGTCTCCTCCCATCAGCTCTTATACTACATGATTCATTGTATTTCGGCAATTTATTACAAAAAGAGGCCTGCATAAAGCAGAAAAAAGCCGGAGCAGTATAGCTCCGGCTTTGGTTTGGCGCGATGTTTTACTCTTCGTCTTCGTCCGCTAAGAATGTGTTTAGTGTTTCTTCGATCATATCCCATTCTTCGTCAGTTTCAATCGGGAATAGCTCACCGTTTTCACCGTCTTCGTTTGGCGTGAAGCTGGAAGCAAGAATTTCTACTTCTTCGTCATCTTTTGATTCGATTGGATAGTACAAGACATAAGACTTGCCAAACTCTTCGTTTTCAAATGTAAACAGCACTTCACAAAGCTGTTCATTTCCTTGATCGTCAACAATTGTAATATTTTTTTCGCCGTGTTCCATTTTCTTCACCTCTGGCTTTAATTTAAGCTGTCAAGATATCCTTGTAAAATCATAACAGCCGCCATTTTATCAATGACTTTTTTTCGTTTTTGCCTGCTGACGTCAGCTGCAATCAGCATTTTTTCAGCCGCCATTGTGGTAAGACGCTCGTCCCACAGCACAACAGGAACATTGTACGTTGTTTCAAGCACTTTCGCAAATGTTTGGCTGGCTTCGCCTCTCGGGCCGACTGTTCCGTTCATGTTCTTAGGAAAGCCGAGCACGATTTTATCTATAGTATAGTCCTTTATCAGTTCAGATAAACGGGATAAACCATAATCGCCTTCTGCTTCATTTATCTTTATGGTCTCAATGCCTTGAGCAGTCCAGCCCATTTCATCGCTCAGAGCTACACCGAGTGTTTTGGTTCCTAAATCGAGTCCTAATATTCTCATTCTTTATTTACGCCTCTTTATGCTGTTCTAAATAAGACTTTACCAATTCCTCGATTAATTCGTCTCTTTCAAGTTTGCGAATTAAATTGCGAGCGTCACGATGCCTAGGAATATAAGCGGGATCACCTGACAGCAAGTATCCGACAATCTGGTTGATTGGATTGTAGCCCTTTTCCTGAAGCGCGTCATACACTGTAATCAGCACCTCATTTACGTTAGTCTCAGCAGAATCATCGGAGAAATTAAATTTCATCGTTTTATCAAACGAGCTCACCGTTTTGCACCTCTTTCCCAAATTCGCAGGCAAAGTTCAGCCTGGGGTCCTAATCTTACCATCATTCTACACTACATGGGCGAATTATAAAACGGATTTCACCCAATCTTCTACAGAAGCCAAAGCTTCTTCTAATTTTTCCGGCTGTTTACCGCCTGCCTGCGCCATGTCCGGACGGCCTCCGCCGCCTCCGCCGCAAACTTCCGCAGCTTGTTTAACCAGCTTGCCGGCGTGAAGTCCTTTCTCAATGAGGTCCTTTGTGACTCCGGCAGAGATATTAACTTTATCGTTTTGTACCGCACCAAGCACGATCACCGCAGAGCCAAGCTTTGCTTTGAGTTCATCGACCATAGTGCGGAGATGATTCATGTCTTTTGCATTTACTTTTGCCGCAAGCACGTTTACGCCGTCAACTTCTTTTACTTTCGACAGGATTGCTCCTGCTTCCACGTTGCCTAGTTTTGCAAGAAGAGATTCATTTTCTCTTTGCGCTTCCTTCAGTTCAGCCTGCAGAGCCGCGACCCGTTTCGGCACTTCTTTGATATTTGTTTTCAGCTCGTCAGCGGTCTGCTTCAATACAGAAATCTGGCTGTTCATTTCGACGTAAGCGCCTTGTCCCGTTACAGCTTCAATCCGTCTTGTGCCTGCTCCGATTCCGGATTCAGAAACGATTTTAAACAAGCCGATTTCTGCTGTATTTCTGACGTGGCAGCCGCCGCACAGCTCTAAGCTGTAATCTCCAACTTGAACGACACGGACAATATCGCCATATTTTTCGCCGAACAGTGCCATCGCACCCATTTCTTTTGCTTCAGCGATCGGTTTCAAATCAATGCTGACCGGGATGCTCGCCCAGATCTTTTCGTTTACGATTCTTTCAATTTGTTCGAGCTCTTCTTTTGTCACTTGGCCAAAGTGCGAGAAGTCAAAACGAAGACGGTTTTCCGTTACAAGAGAGCCCGCCTGATTGACATGAGTTCCAAGAACATCTTTTAGAGCCTGATGCAATAAATGCGTTGCCGTGTGGTTTTTAATGACGCCGCTTCTCATATGGTCTTCAACTTCAGCCGTAACATGCAGGCCTTTTTGAACAGTACCGCTCTCCACAACACCTTCATGCACATGCTGGCCATTCGGCGCTTTTTGAACATCTTTAATTCTTACAACTGCCTGCTCGCTTCGGAGATAGCCTTTATCGCCGATTTGGCCGCCGCTTTCTGCATAGAACGGTGTTTCATCAAGAATGATTTGAACGCTTTCTCCTTCATGAGCCTCTTCGATTAATTGGCCGTCATGAAGAAGCAAAATGATATTGGCATCAGCTTTGGTTTGAGAGTAGCCGACAAATGTGCTTTCATCTGTCACGTCGCGCAGTGCGCCGCCCTGCACCTGCATGCTGCCGACATCCTGGCGGGCGTTTCTTGCCCGTTCACGCTGCTGGTTCATTTCCTCCTCAAAGCCCTCATGGTCAACCGTCATGTTCTCGTCTTCTGCGTATTCTTCAGTCAATTCAACCGGGAATCCATACGTATCATACAGTTTAAACACATCAGCACCTGAGATAACGCTGCTGCCCTTGTCTTTTTCTTTTTTGATCATTTCTGACAGGATCGCAAGCCCTTCATTAAGGGTCTCATGGAAGCGTTCTTCCTCGGTTTTAATGACTTTTGCGATGAAATCCGCTTTCTCTTTCACTTCAGGATAGAAATCAGCCATGATTTCTGCGACAACCGGCACTAAATCAAACATGAACGGACGATGGATGTTGATCGTTTTGGCATAACGCACGGCACGGCGTAATAAGCGTCTTAATACATAGCCGCGGCCTTCATTTGACGGCAGCGCACCGTCACTGACAGCAAAGGCAACCGTTCTGATATGGTCGGCAATCACTTTAAACGCAGTGTCTTTCACATTGTCTTTGCCATATGTTTCACCAGAAATCGATTCTGTTGCTTTAATGATCGGAACAAACAAATCGGTGTCAAAGTTTGTCGGAACATTCTGGATAACAGATACCATTCTTTCAAGACCCATGCCTGTATCAATGTTTTTCTTTGGAAGCGGTGTGTACGTGCCGTCAGGGTTATGGTTGAACTCTGAGAACACAAGGTTCCATACTTCCAGGTAACGGTCGTTTTCCCCGCCTGGGTAAAGCTCCGGATCTTCTGGATCATTACCGTATGCTTCACCGCGGTCGTAAAAGATTTCCGTATTCGGTCCGCTCGGCCCTTCACCGATATCCCAGAAGTTCCCTTCCAGACGGATAATTCTTTCTTCAGGAATACCGATTTTTTTCGCCCAAAACTCATATGCCTCTTCATCTTCAGGATGAACCGTAACAGAGAGAAGCTCTTTGTCGAAGCCAATCCACTTGTCGCTCGTTAAAAACTCCCAAGCCCATGTAATGGCTTCTTCTTTGAAATAATCGCCGATGGAAAAGTTTCCGAGCATTTCAAAGAAAGTGTGATGGCGCGCAGTTTTACCTACATTTTCTATATCGTTTGTTCTGATCGCTTTTTGAGCGTTTACGATTCTTGGATTTTCCGGCACGACACGGCCGTCAAAATATTTTTTCAGCGTCGCAACACCGCTGTTGATCCAAAGCAGTGAAGGATCCTCATGAGGCACTAATGACGCGCTTGGCTCTACCGCATGTCCTTTTTCTTTAAAGAAATCCAAAAACATTTGACGCACTTCCGCAGAAGTTAAGTGTTTCATTGTATTTCCTCCTCTATAAAAATCGAAATTCTCTTCAGTGACAGCAAAAAAGCCCTCCCCCTATGCAAACCAACGTTTACACAGGGACGAGAGCTGTCTCGCGGTACCACCCTGATTACGGGCATTCATTCGCCCGTCACCTTTAACCCTGTAACGCAGGATAAGCGGCAGTGATTAACTGCACTCAGGATTAGCTTCCTCCGATCTTCTGATAAAGCTCCTTTCAGCTTATGGAGCTTCTCTCTTTAACAGGGCTTCGGCGTACTCAGATCCGTCACTCGAGATTCGTATGTATTCTACGAGAAATTATAGACAAGCGGCACGCCGATGTCAATGCTCCGTCCTCATCCGCAAAAAATGGATCATCATTACTTTTAAAACAGCCGTCGCAGGAACAGCCAGAATCATCCCGACGATACCCGCAAGCTCCCCTCCGGCAAGGAGTGCAAGCATGATAACGACCGGATGCATTTTAAGGCTTCTGCCGACAATGAACGGACTGAGGATATTTCCTTCCATAAACTGCAGAATAAACACCGTAATCACCACAACAAGAACCGCCTTGACTGAGATCGTCATCGCAATTAACAACGCAGGAACAGCTCCGATGAAAGGGCCAAAATACGGGATGACATTCGTTACCCCAGAGATAAGGCCAAGTATCAGCGGATACGGAAGCCCAAATACCCAGAACGAAATGCCTGCAATCACGCCAAGAATCAAGCAGACCAAAAGCTGGCCGCGGATATAATCGCCAAGCGAATCATCCACATCCCGCAAAAAGGCGCTGCCCCGCTTTCTCCACGACTTCGGAGTCAAGTACCATACTGTCTTTTTCATTAACTCAATGTCCTTCACCATATAAAACACGAGAAAAGGGATTGTTGCAGCAATTAAGAAGTAATCAAGCACATTGCGGATCCCGCTGATCGCACCCTCGATCGTTCCCGCAAAAAACGCCTCCGTCTGGCGGATCATTTTATCTATACGGTGATGCATACCATCAGGCCAGTCATCCGTATGGTTATGCACATGAAGAAGAAGCCCGTTATACGTTTCGGCAAACATGGGTATATTTTCTGACAAATCCGTCAGCTGCACGATTAAAACAGGCACCCCTTTATACAACGCCCAGCCAATCCCGCCAAAAAAAAGAACATAAATGACCAAGATGCTCAAAGTCCTAGGCAATCCTTTGCCATGCAGCCATTCTGTGACCGGAAGCAATAAATAAGATATAAAAATAGAAATGATCAAGGGAATAAAGATCGTTTTTATGACGAGCCAAAAGGGTGACCATAACATATCAAGCATAAAAAAGACATAGACTGTTAACAGAACCAGCAAACAAATAGCCACCCACAACAAAAGCTGCACCGGTTTTTGGAGCATCTGCTTTCACCTCACCTATATCTTTTGAGGTTTACAAGGAATTATTCTTTATGTTTCTTTAGTCAGTCAGAAGTCATGGACATTTTTTCACTTTTAATTTTCAGAAAAGTTTGATCATTTACTTTTTGGTCAAATTTTCTGATAGGAGGATTGCGATGATCACATTTCAAAATGTAAACAAGCATTACGGAGATTTTCACGTGTTAAAACAAATTAATCTTCAAATCGAAAAAGGTGAAGTCGTTGTTATCATCGGCCCATCCGGTTCCGGTAAAAGCACATTGCTCAGATGCATCAACAGACTTGAGTCGATCAATGAGGGAGTGCTTACAGTAAACGGCACCGCCATTAACGACAGAAAAACTGATATCAATCAAGTGCGGCAAAATATCGGGATGGTGTTTCAGCACTTTCATTTATATCCGCATAAAACAGTGCTGCAGAACATCATGCTGGCTCCGGTAAAAGTGCTTAGACAATCACCTGAACAAGCAAAGGAAACGGCGCGGTACTATCTTGAAAAAGTCGGCATCCCAGACAAGGCTGACGCCTATCCTTCCCAGCTTTCCGGCGGGCAGCAGCAGCGTGTTGCCATCGCAAGAGGACTGGCGATGAAGCCGGAGGTCATGCTGTTTGACGAGCCGACATCAGCACTTGATCCTGAAATGATCGGTGAGGTGCTAGATGTCATGAAAACACTCGCCAAAGAAGGCATGACAATGGTTGTCGTGACACACGAAATGGGGTTTGCCAAAGAAGTTGCCGATCGGATTGTCTTCATTGACGAAGGAAAAATTTTAGAAGAAGCAGTGCCGGCTGAATTTTACGCGAACCCGAAGGAAGAACGGGCCCGCTTATTCTTAAGCCGTATTTTAAATCATTAAAACAGAAATGGGGGAGCTTGTATGAAAAAGATTTTTTCTTTAGCATTGATTTCTTTATTCGCTGTCATCTTGCTTGCCGCTTGCGGCAGCAAGGGATCAAACGGAGAAGCCTCAAAGGAGAGCAAAAAAGATACGCTAGCCGCCATTAAAGACAATGACAAAATTGTCTTCGGCGTAAAAACGGACACTCGACTGTTCGGTCTTAAAAATCCAAGCTCAGGTGAGATTGAGGGTTTTGATATTGATATTGCCAAACAAATCGCTAAAGACATTTTAGGTGATGAGAAAAAAGCTGAATTTAAAGAGGTCACCTCAAAAACAAGGATTCCTATGCTGCAAAACGGGGATATCGACGCCATTGTCGCCACAATGACGATCACTGAAGAACGAAAAAAGGAAGTTGACTTTTCTGATGTCTATTTCGAGGCCGGGCAATCGCTTCTCGTGAAAAAAGGCAGCAAAATCAAGAGTGTCGAGAATCTTGGCAAAGGCTCAAAAGTTCTTGCAGTAAAAGGCTCCACCTCCTCTCAAAACATTCGTGAAAAGGCGCCTGAAGCATCTGTTTTAGAATTTGAAAACTACGCAGAAGCCTTTACAGCCCTTAAATCGGGGCAAGGCGATGCCCTCACCACAGATAATGCGATTTTATATGGAATGGCTGATGAAAATAAAAATTATCAATTAACAGGAAAGCCTTTTACAGATGAGCCTTACGGGATCGCCGTGAAAAAAGGGCAATCTGCTCTCGCGAAAGAAATCAACGCTTCACTTAAAAAGATGAAGTCGGATGGCAGATACGATGAAATTTATAAAAAATGGATCAAAGAAGACCCAGCTGAATAACAACCATCCCGGGATGAGCAGGCGATGCTCATCCCAATTTGATAAGGAGTGAATAGGCAGATGAATGTGTCAATTCTTTTCGATAACTTCAGCATGTATATGGACGGTTTTTACCATACCTTGCTCGCAAGTGTTATCGCGCTGGCCGGCAGTTTTGTCCTCGGCGTTGCTGTAGCGGTTATGAGAATAACAGTCTTTAAGCCGCTGCAATGGCTCGGGACCGCATATGTAGAATTCATCCGCAACATCCCTCTTCTTTTAATTACCTTTGTTTTCTATTTCGGACTTCCAAACGCAGGCCTGAGGCTTGACGGTTTTCAAGCGGGAACGGTTGCTCTCACCATTTATACCTCTGCGTTTATCGCTGAAGCCATCAGAGCAGGAATCCAGTCTGTTTCAAAAGGGCAGATGGAAGCGGTACGCTCGTCAGGCTTTACCTACAGCCAAGCCATGCTCCATATCATTTTGCCGCAGGCAATCAAAATCGTCATTCCGCCTTTAGGCAATCAATTTTTAAACTTAGTCAAAAACTCTTCGATTCTTGGGGTTGTGGCCGGATTGGATCTTATGTACCAAGCCGATTTAGTTTCGTCGAGCACACTCGTTGTATTTGATGTTTATATTTTTGTGGCGCTTTTTTACTTAGTGCTGACGATTCCGCTTAGCATCGGTGTTAACTATCTGGAAAAACGGCTGGAAAAAAGCTATTGATAAGGAGTGAGTTACATTGGATTTCATCGGTGCTTATTCACAGGAGCATTTAGCGTTTTTATGGGATGGCTTTCTCGTCACCTTGTACGTTGCTTTCATCTCCATCATTCTGAGCTTTTTCTTCGGTTTAATCGCAGGCACCCTGCGTTATGCGAAAGTTCCCGTTCTTTCTCAATTGATTGCGGTTCTCGTTGAAACGATCAGAAACCTCCCCTTGCTGTTAATTATTTTCTTTACGTTTTTTGCCCTTCCGGAAATTGGTATTAAGCTTGAAATAACAGCTGCTGCAATTACAGCACTAACGATTTTTGAATCCGCTATGCTATCTGAAATTATCCGAAGCGGACTGAAATCAATTGACAAAGGACAAATTGAAGCGGCGCGCTCCTCCGGGCTGAGCTATACACAGACCCTGTTCTTTATCGTTATGCCGCAAGCGCTTCGCCGCATGGTTCCGCCCATCGTAAGCCAGTTTATTTCTTTATTAAAAGATACATCGCTCGCTGTTGTGATCGCCCTGCCTGAACTGATTCACAACGCGCAAATTATTAACGGCCAAAGCGCAGACGGCAGTTATTTTTTCCCGATCTTTTTACTTGCAGCCCTTATGTATTTCGCAGTCAACTACAGCCTTTCACTCGCAGCAAGACGCCTCGAGGTCCGGCAAACATAGAAAAGGATACTCTTTGGAGAGTATCCTTTTTGCATTAAAACATTTTCGTAATTCTTCTTCTCATCCGCTTCATGCTTCGATTATTCAGCATGTCAGATTGAGTCGCCATTCGGTACACGAGAGCTCCGGCTCCCATTGCCAAAAGAGAAGTCATCGTCCGATTCATCCTGCGCATCTCCTTTCATGATTAAAAATTGATGCTGCGTTCATCCTCAGAAAACAAATCATCCAAGCTGCTTAACGTTCCGTCTTCTTCCACCTGATGAGTTGCAATCTTCCCTTTCGCCACTGTCAGTTCAATAAAACAGCCCCAGCAATAATATTGGTTCACGCCGATTTTGCCGATATC
Source organism: Bacillus sp. LM 4-2 (assembly GCF_000978495.1). Lineage (NCBI taxonomy): Bacteria > Bacillati > Bacillota > Bacilli > Caryophanales > Bacillaceae > Bacillus > Bacillus sp. LM 4-2. The sequence goes on from NZ_CP011101.1 coordinate 2,661,354, forward strand.
CTTACTTTTGCAATTCGGGCATATAAGCATACCTCACACCTCTATCCGTTCAGAACGATCTCGTCTTTCCGCACCTCGACAAGCGAATCCGCTCTTTGGATCTGGCGCTTGCTTCCCGCCAGGTCAGAAAAGAAACCGTCCGAGAGTTCATATGCTACGATTATGCCCCTGTCCAAACAAAAGTATACATCTTCCAGCATCCCCAATATATCCCCCTCTTGCGATTTCACAAGCTTCATCTTCATCTGCTCGTATGTGAAGCATAATTTCGGAAGAGGCAAAAGCTGTTCTGAACTGACCGAAGCCAATATGCGGTCATCAAGAATGGAAGAGATATCACACGCCCGTAATAGCGCATGATGATGATGCAAAAAGCGTTTTTGTTCAAGAATAAACCCAAGACAATCTCCTTTCAGAGAAAAACAAATATCGGAAATTGCCCCGAGATAACAAGAAGTTCGTTCTGAGTATACTGGGAATCCTTCTACTTCATGGCATGTTCTCAAAGTGTGATCAACCACCTTTTGTTGAACAGGCTTAGGTTTTGCTTTGCGCCTTAGACTCATACGATGAAATCAATTCCACTGCAAATGAAAAAAAACTCCCGCTTGCACGGGAGCATTTTATTGCTGTTCTTCTTTCATAAAATCGAATGGTGTAATGCCTTCCATGCCAATGTTGGCGTCGTGTACGCTGAACGGGAGCTCTTTTTGCAAAGCTTCAAGCTCGGCATCCATTTCCTCAACCTGTACGGACAGCCTGTTTTTCAAGGAGGTCTGTCTGACAGTTGCATCATTATTTTTCACGCCCCACTCCAGCGCCTCCTCTTCCCCGCATAAAATGAGAAATTTCTTCGCTCTTGTAATCGCGGTATAAAGAAGGTTTCTTCTGAGCATTCTATAATAGCCTTTCACAACAGGCAAAACCACAATCGGAAATTCACTTCCCTGCGATTTATGAATAGAACAGCAATACGCATGGGTAAATTGATTAAAATCTTTTTTCGTAAATGTCATTTCATTGCCGTCAAAAGAAACGACGGCCATGTCTTCTTTTTCTGTATTTTCCTTTGCATAAAATATCGACGTGATTTCGCCAATATCTCCGTTGAACACATTGTTTTCCGGCTGATTGACTAGCTGCAAAATTTTATCTCCGGTTCTGTAGACAACATCCCCGAACTTCAATTCTCTCCGTTTTTCTTTAGGAGGATTTAAAATGTCCTGCAGCATCACATTCAATTCATTAATGCCGGCTTTTCCTCTGTACATCGGAGCGAGGACCTGAATGTCCTTTGCTGTATAGCCTTTTTTCAATGCATTGGCGACAACCTTCTCAACTACTTCTTTGATTTGCGACCCGCCGCAGCGAATAAAGGAACGGTCCTTTGTCGGGGCAGTCAAATTGTTCGGCAGCAATCCATTTTTCATCTGGTGGGCAAGCTCGACGATTGATGACCCCTCCGCCTGACGATAGATGTCTGTCAGTCTCACAGTCGGAATCACCTGGGATGTCAGCAGGTCTCTGAGCACTTGTCCCGGACCGACGGAAGGCAGCTGGTCTTCGTCTCCGACAATGATGATTTGTATATGATCAGGGATCGCCTTGAACAAATGATTCGCCAGCCATATATCAAGCATACTGGCTTCATCGATAATTAACAGCTTCCCTTCGATCGGCTGATCCTCTGTATGAGTAAAGCCTTCAGCGCCGTTCCAGCCAAGCAGCCTGTGTATCGTAACTGCAGGGAGTCCCGTTGATTCACTCATCCGTTTTGCTGCTCTCCCTGTCGGAGCGGCCAAAACAATCGGAAAAGCTTCATCCTTTTTATAAGCTGACGGGTCTAGTGACACACCGTGAAGCTCTCCGTAGAGCTCGACAATCCCTCTGATTACCGTCGTTTTTCCTGTTCCCGGGCCGCCTGTTAAAAGAAGCATCGGCGAGGAAAGGGCTTTTTGAATCGCTTCCTTCTGGCTGGGGGCATACTGAACGTCCATCCGTTCTTCCAGTTCTCCCAACGCGAGCAAAAACTCTGATTCGGGAAACTGGTTCTCATATTCGGTTTGGCTAGCGATATGTTTCACACGCTTTGCAACGTTTTGTTCTGCGTAAAACAGCGAAGGAAAATAACAGCGGCCATCTTCTATGACAATGTCTTTATTTTCTCCAAGGGCAATAATTGCGTTAGCGGCATCCATTTCTGTAATGCGCTGCCCTTCCCTTGCTGACTGGTTTAACAGTGATTGAGTGTCGATGATCAGCTGTTCCGTTTCTATGTACGTGTGCCCCTCTGACAGACAAGTCGTTTCAAGCGTGTACAAAATAGCAGCTTTTACCCGCTCAGGATGATTACCCGAAAGACCCATTCTGCTGCCCAGCTCATCCGCTTTTCCAAACCCGATGCCTTCTACATCCTTCACAAGCTGATAAGGATTTTCCTGAATCTTTTCAAGCGTCTCGGATTCATAGGCTTGATAGATTTTCATAGACAGCTGCGGGCCAAAGCCAAACTGATTCAAGGAAATCATGATTTGCTCCAGTCCCTGATGCCGCTGCAATGCGCCAGCCAGCGTGTCTGCTTTCTTTTTTGAGAGTCTGGGAACATCATAAAGCACTGAAGCATCAGCCAATATTTTATTAATGGCGCTGTCGCCCAGCTTTTTCACAATTTCTTCAGCTGTTTTTTTGCCGATCCCCTCGAATAAATCACTCGATAAATATTGAATGATGCCTTCCTTAGTCGTTGGAATCTCCTTTTTGAAATGCTCCGCCTGAAATTGGAGCCCGAATTTTGGATGGGTTACGATCTTTCCGTAAAACGTGTAGGTCTCTTCTTCTTGAAGCGCAGGGAAGTAGCCCGTCACGGATACGGCTTTATCTTCAATGGCTTCGGAGGTCTCTGTGACTTTCACTTTCAGAACCGTATATAAATTGGTGTCATTATGATAGATGACTGTGTTGACTGTCCCTTTTAAATAGGGCTCTTCCTCCAGTTTAAGCTGATCCGGATGCTGCTGCACGAGCTGTCCCTCCTCCTGTGCCTGTTATGATGGATCAATCAGTTTTTTAGCATGAAGCGCAAGCATATGATCTGGCTGGATATCGATTGCCTTGTCCAGCATTTCCAGCGCTTTTTCTCGGTTTTCTTTATAAGCATAAGCGACACCGGCATTATAAAATGCATCTGCATGCCCCGGGTCTTGCTCTGTCACAGCTGCGAATTGGCTGAGCGCTTCGTCCAGCATGCCCTCGTTGGCTAAGCACATCCCGAATTGAAAACGCGCTTCCGTATCGTTTTCATTCAGTTCGACTGCTCTTTGTAAATATGGCAGTGCAAGCTTAGGCTGTTCGAGCTTGACAAGCACCGTTCCGAGCATGTAAAACAGGTCGCCGTTTTCCATCCCCGCACGAAGCGCTTTTTCAAACATGTCTTTCGCTTCTTTGTACATTTCTTTTACAACATAGACATTTCCTGCTCCATAATAAGCAGTGGCTGCGCTATTGTCTAATTCAAGCGCTTTATCATAAAACGCAAGCGCACGTTCCAGCTCGTTTACGGATGAAAGCAGGTTGGCAAAATTGATATACGGAATCGCGTCTTCTTTATTTTCTTCAATCGCTTTTGTAAATGCCTCTGCCGCTTTCTCGTAATCGCCTTCCTGCATCGCCTCTATACCGAGTTGATTATAATCCACCGATCATCTTCCTTTCATTAAAAAACCCCAACTCAGTGTTGAGGTTTTTCATCTTTTATACGTACCACAATTTTGTTCCGTCTTTGTACACATCATCAATTGTCCCGCCGCCAAGGCATTCTTCGCCGTCATAGAAGACAACGGCTTGTCCCGGCGTTACAGCGCGGACTTGTTCATCAAAGATGACTTCCGCTTCACCTTCGCCAGTCATGCGCACTGTTACTTTATGATCCTCTTGGCGGTAACGGAATTTAGCCGTGCAGGAAATCTCTTCGCCCTTCATGATATCCGAACGTACCCAGCTGATATTTGTTGCTGTGATTTTGTCGGAATATAAAAGCGGGTTATGGAACCCTTGATCTACGTAGAGGATGTTCTTTTCAAGATCTTTGCCTACCGCAAACCACGGCTCGCCGCTTCCGCCGATGCCAAGGCCGTGACGCTGTCCGATCGTATAGTACATCAACCCGTCGTGGCGGCCTTTTACTTCGCCGTCCATCGTCATCATATCGCCCGGCTGTGCAGGGAGATATTGGCTGAGAAACGTTTTGAAGTTGCGTTCGCCGATAAAGCAGATGCCTGTACTGTCTTTTTTCGTCGCTGTTGCAAGTTCTGCTTCTTTGGCAATTTCACGCACACGGCTTTTTTGAAGTTCGCCGATCGGGAACATGACTTTGCTCAGCGTATCTTCTGTCAGCTGATTCAGGAAGTACGTTTGATCCTTGTTTTCATCAATGCCGCGCAGCATTCTGACTTTTCCGCCGCTTCTGTCTACTCTTGCATAGTGGCCAGTCGCTAAATAGTCGGCGCCAAGTGACAATGCATGCTCCAAAAAGGCCTTGAATTTAATTTCTTTGTTGCACAATACATCCGGGTTTGGTGTTCTGCCTGCTTTATATTCATCAAGGAAGTATTGAAATACCTTCTCATAATATTGCTTTTCAAAGTTTACGGCATAATACGGAATTCCGATTTGGTTGCAGACGCGGATCACATCTTCATAATCCTCTGTCGCCGTGCAAAAACCGTTTTCGTCCGTATCATCCCAGTTTTTCATAAAGATTCCGATTACATCATAGCCCTGTTCTTTTAACAGCAGGGCCGCCACAGATGAGTCTACTCCGCCGGACATGCCGACGACGACTCTTGTATCCTCCGGCCGTTTTTCCATTTCATTCACTCCAATTACTACGCCGCCTTATTGTGTCAGCCGTTTGACAACGTCGGCCACATGTTTGGCAGCAGTTTTCACTTGCTCAGCCGTATTGCCGAGGCCGAAGCTGATTCGAATAGAGGACGTCAGCCGGTCACTCTCTTCGCCGAACATAGCAGTCAGAACATGTGACGGCAGGACTGAACCGGCCGTGCACGCTGAACCGCTGGAGACAGCGACACCAGCCATATCAAGATTAACCAGCAGCGCTTCCACTGACACACCGGGGAAATAAAGATTCAGAACATGCGGCAGACTATGCTCTTTGTCCCCGTTGACCTCGAATGCCACACCTGCATCTCTAAGCGTGTCGGCAAAGATTGCTTTAAACGATTGATACTTCTCGTTTTTTTCGTCACGTTCTTCACTTGACAGCTTGATCGCTTCTTTCAGCCCGACAATGCCTGGAACATTTTCCGTTCCGGCACGGCGTTTTCTTTCTTGCTCTCCTCCGAATAAAAGGGGTGAAAGCTTCACATCTTTACTAGCATATAAAAAGCCTGTCCCTTTTGGCCCGTTGAGCTTGTGCCCGGAAACAGACAGAAGGTCAATATGGCTGTTTTTCACATCAATTGGCAGCAACCCGAATGCCTGAACAGCATCGGTATGAAAATAAGCTTTGTGTTCCTTTAACAGCTCACCGATTTCTTCGATCGGCTGCACTGTTCCGACTTCATTATTTCCATACATCACTGTCACAAGGATTGTATCATCACGCAGTGCTTCTTTCACCTGTTTTGCACTGACTCTTCCATTTTGGTCAACGTCCAGATACGTTATGTCAAATCCGTCTCCCTCAAGTTTTTCACATGTGTGAAGCACGGCGTGATGCTCAATTTTTGTTGTGATGATATGTCTGCCAAGATCTTTTCTTGCAAGTGCGGTTCCCATGATCGCCAAGTTATCAGCTTCCGTTCCCCCGCTTGTAAAAATGATCTCCTGCTCTGCCGCTCCGATTTCTGCTGCGATCTGCGCTCTTGCTTCATCCACCCATTTTCGAGATTCTCTGCCAAATGAATGAATACTGGAGGGATTACCGAAACTGCCGGAGAAGTGCGGTATCATTTTTTCCAGCACGCGCTCATCCATCGGAGACGTTGCGGCATGATCTAAATAAATCCGTTCCATTATGTTTACACCTCTGATCTAAATATAGAACATATAAGCTTCTTGCTCTCCGTCTGTATAGCTGGCAAGATCCTCTAATGTTGTACTGTCTAAAACCTCTTTTACAGCATCCCGGATGCGAATCCAGAGCTCACGCTTGGCAGGCTCCTCATCTTCCAGCACTTCAACAGGGCTGATCGGCCCCTCAAGCACACGGATAATATCTCCCGCAGTAATGGCATCCGGCTCACTGCCTAATACATATCCGCCATATGCGCCTCTGATGCTTTTCACTAAACCGGCATTTCTGAGCGGCGATACCAGCTGCTCCAAATAATGCTCGGACAAATTATTCGTCTGTGCGATGCTTTTTAATGAAGTCGGGCCTTCACCGTGCTTTTTTGCAAGCTCGATCATAATGGTGAGCCCGTATCTTCCCTTAGTTGATATTTTCAACATGAACACCTCTGTTATTTCATGATTTTCCACATTTATAATGGTAATTTCTATATGTTTCGTCCGTTTATTATCTTATAGACCAACTGTTATTATAACATACCTTCAGCGAATTTTCATTGAGGCAGAAGGAAAGGGGCCTTTACCCTTTTCTAATGTACGGTTTTCCGTTACCCTGTAATTAAGTAAGGAGAGATGATAGATGAAGCCATTGGCATATCGGATGCGTCCGACAAAAATAGAGGATATTATCGGCCAGCAGCATCTGGTGGCTGAAGATAAAATTATTGGCAGAATGGTCCAGGCAAAACATTTGTCATCCATGATTTTGTACGGGCCGCCCGGAATTGGAAAAACATCAATCGCAACAGCAATCGCCGGTTCAACAAGTATTGCTTTTCGAAAGCTGAATGCTGTCATTAACAATAAAAAAGATATGGAAATCGTAGCTCAGGAAGCCAAGATGTCCGGCCAAGTGATTTTGATTCTGGATGAAGTCCACAGGCTGGATAAAGGAAAACAGGATTTTCTATTACCCTATTTAGAAAACGGAATGATCATTTTGATCGGAGCAACGACGGCTAACCCGTATCATGCCATTAATCCGGCGATCAGAAGCCGGACCCAGATTTTTGAGCTTGAACCGTTAACACCTGAACTGATTAAACAGGCACTGGAACGTGCGCTCCATGATGAGCATCGGGGCCTTGGCACCTATTCTGTATCCATTGATGATCAGGCGATGGAGCATTTTGCCCACGGATGCGGAGGAGATGTCCGCTCCGCTTTAAATGCGCTTGAGCTTGCCGTGTTGTCAACGAAGGAGTCAGCAGACGGTGAAATTCACATTACATTAGAAACCGCGGAAGAATGCTTGCAGAAAAAAAGCTTTTCTCACGATAAAGATGGTGACGCGCATTATGATGTACTGTCCGCTTTTCAAAAATCAATCCGCGGCTCTGATGCCAACGCTGCTCTTCACTATTTGGCTAGATTAATTGAAGCCGGTGATCTGGAGAGCATCGCAAGACGATTGCTTGTTATCGCCTATGAGGATATCGGTTTAGCAAGCCCGCAAGCCGGCCCTAGAGTGCTGAACGCTATTCAGACCGCTGAGCGAGTCGGGTTTCCTGAAGCGCGAATCCCGCTGGCCAACGCAGTTATTGAGCTTTGCCTCTCACCGAAATCAAACTCTGCCATTCTGGCAATCGATGAGGCCCTGGCAGATATCAGAGCCGGAAAAATTGGGGATGTCCCGAAGCATTTAAAAGACGCGCATTATAAAGGAGCTCAGGAATTAGGAAGAGGAATCGACTATAAATACCCGCACAATTACGACAACGGTTGGGTCGAACAACAATACCTCCCTGATCCTCTGAAAAATAAGCAATACTATAAGCCGAAACAGACTGGAAAGTTCGAATCTGCCTTAAAGCAGGTGTACGATAAATTAATGAAAAGAAAAGAAAATAAAACAAAAAAACAGCCTTGATCATCAAGGCTGTTTTTATGCATTATTTATCCTTCACACGTTTGATTTCAATGTCTTTCAAAAGATCCATGACAACATGTCCGCCCATAATCAAACCTGCAACTGACGGCACAAAAGCATTAGAGGAAGGCGGCATTTTTGCTTTACGTATTTTCGCTTCGTCATTCCCCACTTCTTTTCTGACATCTTCCCGAATAACAATCGGGCTTTCATCAGAGAAAATCACTTGAACGCCTTTTTTGATACCCTCCTTGCGTAATTTCGTACGAACGACCTTCGCAATTGGATCAGTGTGCGTTTTTGAGATATCAGCGATTTGGAAGCGTGTCGGATCCGTTTTATTTGCAGCACCCATGCTGGAGATGAGCGGAATATCCCGTTTTAGACATTCTTTCATTAAATGAATTTTATAACAAATGGTGTCTGACGCATCAATGACATAGTCAAGATCATAGTCAAAAAACTGCTCATACGTTTCCTCCGTATAGAACATTTTTAACGCGATCACTTCACACTCCGGGTTAATGTCTGCGATCCGCGCCTTCATTAAATCAACTTTCGGCTGTCCGACAGTTGAAAGCAGCGCGTGAAGCTGACGATTTACATTTGTAATGTCGACATCATCTTTGTCGACAAGCAGAATGCGGCCGACGCCTGACCGCGCGAGAGCTTCCGCCGCGAACGACCCGACCCCCCCGACTCCAAGCACAGCAACTGTGCTGTTTTTCAGCGTTTCAAGGCCTTCTTTTCCGATAGCTAATTCATTGCGTGAAAACTGGTGTAACAAGAACCTCACTCCACATTCGTATTCTGGTTTCATCTATAAAATGGCTGATCCATGAGCAGCCGTTTTTTCTGCGCACAAAAAATAAAGTCCCAATAGTGCCGTTGCAGCTTTCCTTTGTTTTGAACCCGCTCTCAGCAGGTGGGTGCCCTCTTTTAAATCTTGTAAGTCCTCTTTACCGAATGAAAAGAGGCATGTACGCCATTTAAAAATGCGGGCTCCCAAATCAAAAAAATGTTCGGTCAAAACTAGGTGTACAACTAACACATCAGGACTTTATTTAACTTGTCAAAATCATATCACAGACGATTTTGATTTTCAAGAATCGAACTGCCCAATCAGTTCTTAACTTTTTTCTTGATAGAAAGATGAAGCTCGTCAAGCTGGGCGTCGCTTACTTCACCTGGCGCTTCTGTCATCAGGCAGCTTGCACTTGCCGTTTTCGGGAATGCAATCGTATCTCTCAGGTTCGTACGTCCAGCGAGAAGCATAACGAGACGGTCTAAGCCGAGTGCGATTCCGCCGTGCGGAGGAGCGCCGTATTCAAATGCTTCCAGCAGGAATCCGAACTGTTCAGCCGCTTCTTCTGGTGAGAAGCCGAGAAGCGCGAACATTTTTTCCTGAATATCCTTTTCAAAAATACGGATTGAACCGCCGCCAAGCTCATAGCCGTTTAAGACGAGGTCATAAGCTTGTGCTTTCATGTCTTCAGGCGCTGTTTCAATCAGCTCAAGGTCTTCGCGGACAGGCATTGTGAACGGATGGTGCGCTGCGTAAAAACGGCCTTCTTCCGGATCATGCTCTAATAGCGGCCAGTCGATGACCCATAAGAAATTGAACAATTTTTCGTCAATCAGCCCGCGCTCTTTCCCAAGCTTTAAGCGCAGGGCGCCGAGTGATGCGGCCACAACTTCGAATTGATCCGCTCCGAACAGCAGCAAATCACCTTCAGCAGCATCAAGTGCTTCAATCAGCTTAGACTGCTTTTCTTCATCAAAGAATTTAGCGATCGGTCCTTTCACTCCGTCTGCCTCAACCTTCACCCAGGCAAGCCCTTTTGCCCCGTAGTTTGCAGCAAAAGCGCCAAGAGCGTCGATGTCTTTTCTGGAGTAATCGCCGGCACCGCCTTTTACGTTGATGGCTTTAACCACGCCGCCGTTTGCTACAGCCGATGAGAACACTTTAAATTCCGTATCCTTTACAATGTCAGACACATCCGTCAAAAGCATGTCAAAACGCGTATCCGGTTTATCAGAACCGTACTTGTTCATTGCTTCGTCATACGTCATTCGAGGAAGAGGAAGCTTAAGTTCCTCACCTTTTGTTTCACGCATAACCTTTGCCATCATCTCCTCAGCCAATGACATAATGTCTTCCTGGCTCATAAAGGACATTTCAATATCAATTTGCGTAAACTCAGGCTGACGGTCCGCACGCAAGTCTTCATCGCGGAAACAGCGGGCAATTTGATAATATCGTTCAATGCCTGATACCATCAGAAGCTGTTTAAATAGCTGCGGAGACTGCGGCAGCGCGTAGAACTCACCTTCGTGCACACGGCTCGGCACCAAGTAGTCACGTGCGCCTTCAGGCGTGCTTCCTGTTAAAATCGGCGTTTCAATATCAAGAAACCCATTTTCATCTAAAAAGCTGCGAACAGCTTTCGTCACGTTATGGCGCAGCTGCATCGTCTGGAACATAGCCGGTCTGCGCAAATCTAAGTAACGGTGTTTTAAACGAACGTCCTCTGACACTTCTTCAGCTTGATCAGAAATCGCAAATGGAGGTGTCTTTGCAGCATTTAATACGTTCACTCCATCAGCATGTATTTCGATCGCGCCTGTTTTCAAATTCGGATTAACTGTTCCCTCTTCACGCGCCACCACTTTTCCTTGAATATCAAGCACGTATTCATTTCTGATGCCTTCCGCAACAGCAAGCGCTTCTTTTGACACATCAGGGTTAAAAACAACTTGAACAATGCCCGTACGGTCACGCAAGTCAATAAAAATCAATCCGCCGAGGTCTCGTCTTTTTTGGACCCAGCCTTTCAGCGTTACAGATTCGCCAATTGCTTTTTCAGTTATATCACCGCAATAATATGTTCTTCCAAACAATGCGTTTCACTCCTTATCCCTTTTGGTTTGCCTTCATCACATGTATAAATTCATCAAGTGCCACTTCAATCTGTTCGCCCGTCTGTGCATCCTTTACATTGATTTTGTTTTGGGCAAGCTCATCTTCACCCAAAATCGCAATAAATCTGGCATTTAAGCGATCAGCTGTTTTAAACTGGCCTTTCATTTTCTTATTTTCATAATCGATTTCACTGGAAATGCCTGCTTCTCTCAGTTTGTACACCAATGAAACAGAATAATCCTTTGCTTTTTCGCCGAGTGTGACGATATAGCAGTCGATTCCCTTATCAACAGGCAGCTCTCTTTTTTCAGCATCAATTGCGGCAAGCAAGCGTTCGATGCTCATCGCAAATCCGATGCCCGGTGCTTCAGGTCCGCCGATCTGTTCGACAAGCCCGTCGTAGCGTCCGCCGCCGGCAAGTGTCGTAATCGCGCCAAAGCCTTCCGCATTGCTCATAATTTCAAATGCGGTGTGGTTGTAATAATCCAGCCCTCTCACAAGGTTCGGATCGATTTCATACGAAATGCCAAGATCATTTAAGTATTGTTTCACTTTGTCAAAATAAGCGGCTGATTCTTCATTTAAATATGTCAAAATCGAAGGTGCCGATTTCATCAGCTCATGATCTCGGTCTTTTTTGCAGTCCAAAATTCTAAGCGGGTTCGTGTGCAGCCGGGACTGGCAGTCTGAACAAAATTCTTCGATGCGAGGCTCGAAGTGTTTCACAAGCGCTTCTCTGTAGCTTTTGCGGCTATCTTGATCGCCGAGACTGTTTATGACAAGCTTAACGTTTTCTAAACCTGCTTTTTCATAAATACTCATCGCAAGCGCCATTACTTCAGCGTCGATTGCAGGGTCTTTCGAACCAATCGCTTCAATTCCAAACTGATAAAACTGGCGGTAACGGCCCGTCTGAGGACGTTCATAACGGAACATCGGCCCGACATAATAAAGCTTTGTCGGCTGTACAGGATTTGCGAACAGCTTGTTTTCATTAAAAGCGCGAACCGCAGCAGCTGTTCCCTCCGGACGAAGTGTCAGGCTTCTGCCTTTGCGGTCCTCGAAGGTATACATTTCTTTTTGTACGATATCCGTTGATTCTCCGACGCCTCTGGCAAACAGTTCTGTATGCTCAAAAATCGGTGTGCGGATTTCTTTATATTGATAAGTGCGGCAAGTGTCTCTCATAATTTGTTCAACATACTGCCAGCGATCTGATTCTCCAGGCAGAATATCCTGTGTTCCTCTCGGAATGTTATATCCCATAGGTAGACCTCCTTATGTATTCCTTATAAAATATCCAATGATCGTTAATGATGAAAATGAAAAAAACTCCCGCCCCTACTATACATGATAGTAGGGACGAGAGTTATACCCGTGGTGCCACCCTAGTTGGAATACGTTCATATTCCCGCTCGATCCTTTAACGCAGGTTCACGTTCACTGCCTAATGGCGTTATTCACGCGTTCAGCAGGAAACCTCCGGAGTGTTGTTTCGAGAAAGACGCAATGGGATCCGCTTTCAGCCTAGGGCGGGTTCCTCTCTAATCATGCAATCTGACCTACTCTTCTCCATTATTGGTTCAAATCTTTCATCATTTGCTATGTACTCAATTTCTATTATAATAATGGGATTGGGGTTCTCTGTCAAGCTTTATTCCGGTTGTTTTTCCTCAGCGCTGCTTCTTTGGACATAAGACCAAATTCAGATGCTGTTTCCGTAAGATAACCAGTCGTATCGGGATCTGCGTGATCGCTGTAATGCAGATTCGCTTCACCGTCGTGAAATGCACGTCCCATTTTTGGATGATATTTCATGATTTGCACACCTTTTTGATTGTATTTACGCTTAGTATAAACAAATCATTTTATTTTTATTTAAAAATCAGAAAGGACTTTACGATATTAAACAAGAATGCTTTTTTTAATGATCATCAGAAAGGAGGACACAATGAACAAGAAATACTTTGTCCTTATTGTATGTATTATTTTCACCGCAGCGCTATTCCCGACCTCTTCATCCGTTACAGCTGCTCAAGGAGAAGCGGTCATCGCAACAGATGAAATGAACGTCAGAAGCGGCCCTGGGCTTAGCTACGGCATTACAGCGGAAGTAAAAAAGGGAGAACGCTATCCGATTTTAAAGGAAGATGGAGACTGGGTGCAGATACAGCTTGGTTCCGGAGAAAAGGGCTGGGTAGTCTCCTGGCTTATTACAAAGGAAGACCAGGCCAGCACAAGCTCCTCAGGAAGCAGTGACACTGTGACATCAACAGACCCCGATCTGCGGATGAGAAGCGGCCCGGGCACTTCCTACGAAGTCATCGGCAAATTCCCGCAAGGCAGCCAAGCATCTGTCATTGATAAAGATTCGGGCTGGATCAAGATATCCTATCACAGTGCCACCGGATGGGTATCATCTGAATATGTCACATCAGGAGGCAGCAGTTCAGCGTCTGATGAGAATGACCAAACCAAGGATTCCGGTGCGTCAACGACGGGCACAGTCGGTGTTTCTTCGCTAAATGTAAGAGCCTCCGCCTCACATGACGCGGCAATTATAACAAAACTTGATCGCGGAACGAAACTGACGGTTCTCAACGAGAAAAATGGCTGGGCTCACATTGAGGTGAACGGGCTAAAAGGCTGGGTTGCAAGCCATTACCTTTTGACTAGTTCTGTTCCAGCTGATGATTCAGCAAATGCCGGCAGTTCATCCTCCGCTAAAAAAGCCTATATCATGTACGGAGGAACGAATCTAAGAAGTGATGCGTCAACATCAGCTTCGATCGTTGAGCGCGCTGCCAAAGGAGATTCATACACCATTACCGGTTCAAAGGGAAGCTGGTATGAAATAAAGCTTGATAACGGGCAAACTGCTTATGTAGCCAATTGGGTGGTCCAAACGTCTAAAAGCGCAGAAGAAGCAGGTGAACCGCCAGTCTCTGATTCCCCGTCTGGAAACGGCTCTCTAAACAATAAAACGATTATTGTTGACCCGGGACATGGAGGAAAAGACAGCGGAACGATCGGGTATTCGGGGAAATTCGAGAAAAACCTGACGATCAAAACGGCAAAACTGCTCGCCAGCAAACTTAGATCGGCTGGAGCGGATGTATATGTGACACGCCAGGATGATACCTTTGTCAGCCTGCAGTCACGGGTCTCTACGTCTCACTACCGCAACGCTGACGCCTTTATCAGCATTCATTATGACAGCTATGCGGATACCTCTACAAGAGGCAGTACAGCATATTACTACAGTCCTGCCAAAGATCAGGAACTCGCATCAGATGTCCACTCAGAAGTGGTGAAGCGTTCTTCCATTCCAGACCGCGGCGTATTATTCGGAGATTATTATGTGCTCCGGGAAAACAGACAGCCCGCTATGCTGTACGAGCTGGGATATGTAAGCCATCCGCAGGAAGAAGCCATTGTACATAGCAATTCATACCAAGAAAAAGTAACAGATGGGATCGAAAGCGGATTAGAGAAATACTTCCAATAAAAAAAGCTGCCTTTTGGCAGCTTTTTTTATTTTGAATCCATAATGAGCGTGACCGGTCCGGAGTTTGTAAGCTGAACATCCATCATTGCTCCAAACGTTCCGGTCTCCACTTTGATTCCTTTTTCACGAAGCAGGTCATTCCATTTTTCATAAAGACCTAAAGCTTTATCAGGTTTGGCCGCGTTCATGTAGTTCGGCCGGCGCCCTTTTTTCGTATCTCCATAAAGCGTAAACTGTGAGACGGATAAAATCTCTCCTCCTATATCTACAAGAGACAGATTCATTTTCCCTTCACTGTCATCGAAAATACGGAGATTGACAACTTTATCGGCTAAATAAGCTGCATCATCTTCTGTATCATCGTGAGTGATGCCGACCAGCACCATAAGGCCTTGTCCAATTTGGCCGACGACCTCTTCGTCCACTGTAACGCTTGCTTCTGTTACTCGCTGAACAACTAATCTCATTTTCTAACCCCTTTAGTTCATGACGCGGCGCACAGAGTAGATATCTCTAATCTGTTTAATACGCTCGACGACTTTGTGCAAGTGATTGATATTCTGTATGAAAATCGCCATATGGATGGTTGCCACTTTATTGCGATCCGATTTGCCAGAGACAGATGAAATATTTGTTTTCGTTTCATTCACTGCCTGGAGCACCTCGTTCAGCAATCCGCGGCGGTCATACCCAAGAATCTCTATCTCAACATTGTATTCCTTGCGCTTTTGAACTTGTGACTCATGCTCCCACTCTACCGGGATCAGCCGCTCTTGGGCTTCATTCGTTTTGACATTCGGACAGTCTTCGCGATGGACCGAAACCCCTCTGCCTTTTGTGATAAAGCCGACAATATCATCACCTGGCACAGGATTGCAGCATTTTGATAAACGGACAAGGAGGTTGTCAATGCCCTTGACACGAACGCCAGCTTCCCGTTTTCTTCCTTGCGGGTATGGCTTAGGTTCCCCAGTGACTTCCTGAACGATCTTTTCCTGTTCTTCCTGGTCGCGCTGCTTTCTCTCTTTTTCTGTTAGGCGGTTCGCCACCTGCAGAGCTGTGATGCCGTTGTAACCGACCGCCGCGTACATATCCTCTTCATTTGAGAAATTAAATTTGTCAGCAACCTTTTGAATATTCTCTGGCGTTAAAACATCCTTCAATTCAAAATCCAAGTTTTTAATTTCTTTTTCGACCAGCTCACGGCCTTTTTCGACATTTTCTTCACGCCGCTGTTTCTTAAAGAATTGACGGATTTTATGCTTCGCTTGGGATGTTTGGGCAAGCTTCACCCAATCCTGGCTCGGACCGTAGGAATGCTTAGAGGTGAGAATTTCAACGATATCACCTGTCCGAAGCTTATGGTCAAGCGTAACCATTTTTCCGTTTACTTTGGCACCGATTGTTTTATTGCCGATTTCAGAGTGAATCCGGTAAGAAAAGTCAATCGGAACAGAACCGGACGGAAGCTCGATTACATCTCCTTTTGGCGTAAAGACATACACCATGTCAGAGAACAAATCAATTTTGAGCGATTCCATAAATTCTTCTGCATCTGTCGATTCATTTTGAAATTCTAAAATTTCACGGAACCAAGAAAGCTTTTTCTCAAAGGTTGCACCTTCATTGGCTGCTTTCCCTTCTTTATAAGCCCAGTGAGCCGCAACCCCGTATTCCGCTATTTCATGCATTTCAAAGGTGCGGATCTGCACTTCAAGCGGATCGCCTTTAGGCCCAATAACCGTTGTATGAAGTGATTGATACATATTCGGCTTCGGCATTGCGATATAATCTTTGAATCTGCCGGGCATCGGTTTCCAGCATGTGTGAATGATGCCAAGCACCGCGTAGCAGTCCTTTATGCTATTCACAAGAATACGGACAGCCAACAAATCGTAAATTTCATTGAATTGCTTATTTTGCAGCACCATTTTTCGATAAATGCTGTAAATATGTTTCGGGCGTCCCGAGAAGTCAGCCTTGATATTTACTTCTTCGACACGTTTCTTCACTTCATTGACAACCTCATCAACATAAAGCTCACGTTCTGCGCGTTTCTTCTTCATGAGGTTGACAATTCTGTAATATTGCTGAGGGTTCAAATAACGGAGCGCCGTATCTTCCAATTCCCACTTAATTTTTGAAATCCCGAGACGATGCGCCAAAGGAGCAAAAATTTCCAGCGTTTCATTGGAGATTCTCCGCTGTTTTTCCTGAGGCAGATGTTTCAGTGTCCGCATATTGTGAAGACGATCCGCCAGCTTGATCAATATGACCCTGATATCTTGAGCCATAGCGACAAACATTTTGCGATGATTTTCCGCCTGCTGTTCCTCTTGAGATTTATATTTAATTTTGCCGAGTTTCGTTACGCCGTCTACAAGCATTGCCACTTCTTCGGAAAATGCTTCTTTCAGGTCATCGAGCGTCACATCTGTATCTTCCACGACATCGTGCAAAAATCCGCCCGCGATTGTGGAAGGGTCCATTTCAAGATCAACGAGTATCCCCGCAACCTGAATCGGATGAATAATATATGGCTCGCCCGATTTGCGGTATTGCTCGCGATGAGCATCTTCAGCGTACAGATATGCTTTTTCGACAAATGCGATATGCTCATCAGATAGATAGCTGCGCGCTTTATCTATAACTTGCTCGGCAGTCAATACTTGTTCGTTCGCCATGGAATCACCTTTTTTAAAATGTAAACTGTATTGTAGTTTATTATCAAGAAAAAAACGAAAGATGTAAAGAGCAGAAGTTCAAATAGCCAAATATTATATAAAATAAATGCAAAACAATAGGAAAAAAGCACCCTGACATGGAGTGCTTTTTCGTTATGCGGTTATCCTTAGTATTTCATCAATGTTAAGATGTCGTAATCTTCGAGCTTATTTCTGCCGTCAAGGTAAGAAAGCTCGATTAAGAAAGCGATACCAGCAACAACGCCGCCAAGTTCTTCAACAAGTTTGATTGTCGCTTCAATTGTGCCGCCTGTCGCAAGCAGGTCATCTGTAATAAGCACACGCTGACCAGGCTTAATCGCATCTTTGTGGATCGTTAATACGTCTTTTCCGTATTCCAAGCCATAATCCACTTTGATTACTTCACGAGGCAACTTGCCTTCTTTGCGGACCGGCGCAAAACCTACGCCAAGCGCGTAAGCAACGGGACAGCCGATAATAAAGCCGCGCGCTTCAGGGCCAACGACCAAATCAATTTGCTTTTCTTTCGCATATTCAACAATTTGATCTGTGGCATAGCGGTATACATCGCCTTTATCCATCAGTGTCGTAATATCTTTAAATTGCACGCCCTCTTTCGGGTAATCCGGTACAATTGTTACGTATTGTTTTAAATCCATCTGTTTTATGTCCTCCTCGTACTTTCATAAGCCTCTGAATCTTGTTTCATCAGCTTATTCAGCCATTCCTTCAGCTCTTCAGCAGAAGAATAATTCAGCTTTTGATCCAGTTCCATCAGCTGCTGTTTCGCCTGATATGTTTGTGAGTCTGTTAAGTCGCGTTTCTTTGCTCCGCTCACAACAGACAGCACACCATTCTCTATTTTAACAAAACCGAGATCAAAAAACACCTTTGTCATGAAATTGATTGTTTCAACGGACCAGCCTTTATGTTTTGCAAGCTCTGAACCGTGTTTTTTCACGTCAAAAGCGCCTCTTTTCAGCAAGAACGCATAATACCATTTAAAGTGGTCTCTTGCGGGAAAAGTTGATAAAAAGTGGTCCTCATGATTGAGAAAAATAAAATATATCCGCTCGGGCGCCTTGCCTTCCAGCAAACGTGCGAGCATGTCCAGCGAAGGCGGCGGATCCAGTAATACAATATATGCACCATCGAGGTCAAACGCCTTTGCTTGATCTTTAGAACTGATGACGTGCACTTCTCGGCGAAGGTCTTCAGTTTGAAGTAATGTTGTTGAGTCTTCTTTGAAAGAGACAATGGCCCGTTTAGCAGATGGAAGGACGGAAACTGTGTCTTCCCACGTCCGTTTTCCCCTTAAATCAAACAGCTGCCATTCAGAAACAGCGGCATCCTTTATCATAAGCTGCGGCTTTTTTCGATTGTTCCATTCGTTGATTGACATCTCACCGACAATAGAAATTCTTGAACCCGGTACGATGCCTTCTTCAAGCTCGCCTTTATTAAAACCGACGCAATCAAGCTGGGACGACTCGTTTCTGATCGTCATTTTGACATGAGTTTTATTTGCCCCTATCTTGCGGACATCTTCCAGTACTGCGTTTTCTACGAGAACGTGCGGTTTCGGGTTCAGCATGCCAAAAGGAGACAGCATGTTCATTTCTGCGATGCTTTCAACTGTAATGTCTTCGACGCCGCAGACAAGGTCGACTTCCTGTACGGGAATAAAATCCTCTTCCGTAAGCGTATTGTCCGCTATTTCATTCAGCCTGCTTCGCAAATCCGGCACATCTTCGGCTTTCAGCGTCATCCCCGCAGCCATTGGATGGCCGCCGAAATGAGGAAGAATATCTCTGCATTCAGAAAGGCTCTCAAATAAATTAAATCCTCTGATGCTTCGGGCCGAACCTTTAGCGATTCCCTTTTCTTCATCAATGCCAAGAACAATGGCCGGTCGGTAGAAACGGTCCACAAGCTTTGAAGCCACAATCCCGACGACTCCCGGGTTCCATCCGGCTTTGGCCACGACAATTGCAGTTTGATCGAGCCCTTGCTGTTCAACCATTTCAATCGCTTCATCCGTCATTTTGCTGACCATTTTTTGGCGCTCTTTGTTCAGCTGGTCAATTTCTGCGGCAAGCTCTTCCGCTTCAAACGAATCCTCTGACATAAGCAAATGAACAGCGGGATCCGCCTGTTCGATTCTTCCGACGGCATTCAGCCTTGGTGCGAGCTGAAATCCGACTGTTTCTTCGTTCGCTTCTCCGATGTCTCCGCCTGACAGCTTAATCAGCTCTTTTAAGCCGAGCCGATTTGTCCGTCGAAGCCTTTCAAGTCCTAGTGTTGCTATTAATCTGTTTTCGTCATGCAGCGGGACTAGATCGGCAATGGTGCCGATAGCCGCCAGGTCAAGCAGTTCATCAGGAAGTTCACCCAATAAAGCGTGGGCAAGCTTAAACGCGACTCCAACCCCGGCAAGCTCTTTAAACGGGTAAGTGCAGCCAGGCTGCTTCGGGTGGACGATCGCACGGACATCCGGAAGCTCCGGTCCCGGTTCATGATGATCGGTAATGATGACATCCAGTCCGAGTTCCTTTGCCACCTTCGCTTCATGCACAGCGGCAATTCCTGTATCAACCGTAATGATCAAAGAGAAGCCCCGTTCTTTAATCGAACGAAACGCCTGTTCATTAGGTCCATATCCTTCTTTAAAACGGTCAGGTATATAAAAATCAACTTGAGCCGACAGTTTTTGCAGCGTGTGAAGCATCACTGACGTACTTGTAACCCCATCGGCGTCATAATCGCCATATATCATAATCTTTTCTTGTTGTGAAATCGCCTGTTTTATTCGATCTGCCGCTTCTTTCATGCCTTTCATTTCAAAAGGATCATAAAAATCGGCATCCTTTGTATGTAAAAACAGCCTAGCGCTTTCTGCCGTATCAAAGCCTCTTTTTACAAGCAGGGACGCAACAAGAGGTGTTATATGCAATTGTTCTGTGAGTGATTTGACCTTATCCTGATCTGGTCGCTGGATTTCCCATCGCATTTTTGACGCTAACATAAATTCACCCCTCAACCACCCTATTATACTAGAGCAGGCTGAGGGGTTTCAAATAATATTCGAAAACTAGTCTTTTTTCTCAATCATGGCTGATGCATCCTGTGTGTCAGTCTGATCAGCAAGATGAGTATCCTCTTGTTTATGTATTGCTGTTCTATTTTCTTTCCGCAAGGTTTTTATTTCCCGCTTCAATTTCATTACCTGAAAAATGCCGACAGAAAATACGATCAGTGCTCCCATTAAAACTGAGCCCAAAATAACAAGAATGAGCGGCCATTCTGATCTTCCAAACAGGTAATCAACTTCTACGGATCGAACATTAATGACTGCGAAAATAGCGACAATTAAGGTGAAAATAAGTGCGAAAATAATGGTCCATTGTTTATTCATTCTCTTTTCCCCCAAACTTCTTATTGAGGTAACTTTCCCCATCAAGACTGGTTTTAAACATGGCTTAACACTAGGTTAAGCTCCCTTTGCTGTTAATTTTTCCCGGATCAGCCTCTTCAGTCCGGTTCCCTCACCGGAAATCACAAGTGTATCGCCTTCGTCAATGACTGTTTCAGAGCTCGGATTCAGTTGTTTATCCTGATTCTTTTTAACAATTGCAATGACCGTCACATGATATTCCTGACCCACATTCAAATCACCAATCGTCTGATGAATGGCAGGCGCTCCCGCCTCTGCTTTACACCACTCTATAATCAAATCATCAAGGGCTGACTCGACCTGTTCTAATGCTTTCGGTTTATATGCCATTCCGCCAAGAATTGCAGACATTTGCCTTGCTTCAGCGTCATCAAACTGCACGGAGGCAACACATTCCTCATGGTCGTTTTCGTCAAAATAGTAAAGCTCTCTCCGTCCGTCATGATGAATGATAATTGAAATTTTATCACGGTTTCTAGTAATCATTTCAACTTTTTGTCCTATGCCCGGCAGCTCTGATTCGCGAACCCTCATATATAAACCCTCCTACATATCTGAAAACCAGTCATAAACACTTTTAACACCATATATATGTTTAAATGTAAGCGTATGTCATTATAGCAAATTTCTATTTTAAGTTCAATGAAACTTCAAAAAACAGGCTGCCCTGCAGAGGACAGCCTGATATTTTTTATTGCGCCGAATCTTTTTTCAGTTCTCTTCCTTTCCATGCAAGCCAAATTTGTGCGGCAATGTATAGAGAAGAATAAACGCCTGTTAACAGCCCGACCAATAAAGCAATTGAGAAGTTAGTAATAGAAGATGCTCCAAAGATAAGCAATGTCACAACAACAATCACAACAGTTAATACAGTGTTAATTGAACGTGTAAAGGTTTGCTGCAGGCTCAGGTTTACTATATGGTTCAAATCGGCAAATGTTTTCGGCTTACGCTTTTTCATATGCTCGCGGACCCTGTCAAATGTAACGATTGTATCGTTAATGGAATACCCGATTATCGTCAAGATGGCCGCGATGAACGTAACATCTACCTCAAGCCTTGTAATACTGAAGAATGTGACGATAAAGAATGCGTCATATAGCAATGAAGCAATGGCAGCAATCGCCATTTTGTATTCGAATCGGATTGAAACGTAAATAATGATGCCAATAGAAGCTATAGCAACTGCGTACAGCGCATTTCTTGCCAGCTCCTTACCGACTGTCGGTGAAACTGTGCTGACATTTGGATCAGATCCGTATTTGTCTTTAAAATACGTTTTTACTTTTGCAATGGTTTCTTTATCTGGCACCCCGACAAACCGGGCAACACCGATATTGCTCTTTTCTCCTGACAGAACTACAGTATCAGGGTCCATACCCAGAGATTCAAAATCCTTCTCAACTTGCTCTGTCGTCAGCTTATGGTCGCTTTGTACTTCAATCCGTGCACCGCTTGCAAAGTCAATGCCAAGATTCAGCCTGAACACGAGCAGGATAATAATCCCGGCAACCGTGACCGCACTGGAGAAAATAAAGAAGTATTTGCGTTTGCTCGTGAAATCCCATTTTTGGAATGGCGTATGCGGCTCTGTATTTTCATCCGTATCCTGAATATCCATGATATGTTTCTTATTCACACCAAACCAGCCTTTTTTCCGATCAAGCCATCTGCTTTCCACAAGGAGAGCGAGGAGAAATCTCGATAAGAAAACGGCAGTGATAAAGCTTGTCAAAATCGATAGGATCAGCATTGTCGCAAACCCTTTAACAGAGCTTGTCCCAAAGATAAAGAGCACAACCGCTGCAATAATGGTTGTAATATTCGCGTCAAAAATCGTCGCAAATGACCGTCTGTTTCCTGAACGGAAGGCAGAGCGGACTGACTTCCCTAGCTTGAGCTCTTCTTTAATCCGCTCATAGGTAATAATGTTGGCGTCAACAGCCATCCCGACACCTAAAATGAGAGCGGCAATCCCCGGAAGTGTAAGTACAGCATTCATCCAGTCAAAAATCTGGAGCGTAATGTATACATAAACAGATAGTGTAATCACCGCGATTAATCCCGGCAGACGGTAATAGAAAAGCATAAATAAGAAAATAATTGCGATACCGACAATACCGGCAAACACCGTATCATGGAGAGCCTGCTGGCCGAATTGTGCCCCTACTGATGTCGAATACTTTTCAGTCAGTTTCACAGGAAGTGCGCCTGCGTTTAAAATGCTGGCTAAATCTTTTGCTTCTTGAACCGTAAATTGCCCTTCAATTGTAACGTCAGTTGTGTTTAATTCCTTACTTACATTTGGGGCGGATACATATTTAGGGTGCTCTTTTTGAACCTCTTTTTTAAATGAGTCCCCTTTTTCGTAATCCATCCAAATAACAAGCTGGTTGTTTGGCGCCATTTTCATGACCTTTTTGGTCACTTCGCCGAATTTATCAGCATCTTTCAGTTTAATGCTGACAATCGGTTCATTTGTTTTGGCATCATACGTTTGTTTAGCTCCGTTTTCGACGAGGTCAGAGCCATTCAGCAATTCTTTGTCATTCGTATCTCTGAAAGAAAGCTGCGCTTCAGTCGCCAAAATTTCACGCGCTCTGTTTTGGTTTGTCACACCAGCGAGCTGAACGCGAATCCGGTTATTCCCTTCAATTTGGATGTTCGGTTCGCTGACACCGAGAACATTGGCCCGGCGGTTCAGTGCCTCTACTGTGCTGACCAGAACGTCTTTTGTGATTTTGTCACCTTTTTTTACAGGCTGTACATCATACAGCACCTCAAATCCGCCTTGCAAATCCAATCCTAACGTAATATTGTTAGCGGCAGGCTTCGTAAAGTAGCCCAAGCCCGTGCCGATCAATAGAACGAAAAGGAAAAACGCAATCAAGCGTCCTTTTTTCATTATGTATATCCTCCCTTAAACCTGTGCGAATCAACCTGCTATCTCAGCAGTTCTTCCAATGCTTCCTGGCCCTCTTCACTGCCCAGCCAATTAGACGTTTTAAATGACTCAACGGTTGCATAGTTCATAAATTCGCCAATTTTCACTGATAAAATATCACTCGCCAGTTCATAAATGCTCAGTTCCGTTTTCTTTTTCCACTTCTTATCTGTTAAGTATGACCACAAACTTTCGAGTTCAACATCATCATACCCGAGGATCTTAAACTCTTCCAGTTTGCTGTAAAGAAACGGCCTGACGTGGTCTTTATATAGATCGGCTGGATGCTTCTCCACGAATTCCACGCTCCTTTTTTATTGTTTTTCAAGAAGACTTGTCATGCTTGGACGACATATACGCATATCTTTATTGTATATGATTCCAGGTAGTTTGAGAAGGCAGGGGGTAAAAATGGCGAAACAGACGTTTTTAAAGGGCACTCTTATCCTTATCGCAGCAGGAATGGTTACAAGAATGCTCGGGTTTGTCAACCGGGTGGTTATCGCCCGTTTTATCGGTGAAGAAGGAGTCGGGCTTTACATGATGGCGGCGCCTACCTTCTTCTTGGCCACTACATTAACTCAATTCGGTCTGCCGGTCGCGATCAGTAAGCTAGTCGCTGAAGCCAGTGCGCGCGGAGATCATCAAAAAACGAAAAATATTTTAGTCATGTCTCTGACCATCACGGGAGTGCTCAGCCTCATCTTTACACCGCTGTTTCTGTTTTTCGCCCCGGTTATGGCTGAAACGATGCTGACAGATAAGCGAACACTGTATCCGCTCTTGGCCATTACGCCGGTTGTGCCGATTATTGCTATATCGAGTGTGCTGAGGGGATACTTTCAAGGAAAACAGAATATGAACCCGCTTGCTATGTCACAAGTCCTTGAACAGGTTGTCCGCATTTCACTCGTGGCTGTCTGCACAACGATTTTTCTCCCTTACGGAATTGAATATGCTGCAGCGGGGGCAATGCTATCCTCAGTGGCAGGGGAGCTGGCATCACTTCTTTATTTATTCGTTTGCTTTAAGTATAAAAAGACAATTAAAATCAGAAAGCATTTTTTCCAGTCAATTAAAAACGGAAAACAAACCTTTACCCAATTAATGAGCGTGTCCCTTCCAACAACCGGGAGCCGCTTTATCGGAAACCTATCTTGGTTTTTCGAGCCAATCGTCGTCGCTCAAAGCCTTGCCATCGCCGGTGTGGCAACAGTTGCCGCAACAAAGCAATACGGGGAACTGACCGGCTTTGCCATGACGCTGCTGACTCTGCCCAGCTTTATTACATATTCTTTGTCGACCGCGCTTGTTCCTGCGATCAGTGAAGGAATGGAGCAGAAAAAATTGCAGGTGGTGGAATACCGCTTGGAACAGGCGATGCGTCTCTGTCTGCTCAGCGGAGGCATTTCAGTTGTTATTTTATTTGTATTTGCGGATGAGCTGATGAGAGTGATGTACGGTTCTTCAGGCGCAGCTGTATTTATAAAAGTGATGGCCCCGTTTTTTCTGCTTTATTATTTTCAAGGCCCGCTTCAAGCTGTTCTGCAGGCGCTTAATTTGGCAGGAGCTGCGATGATGAACAGCTTAATCGGAGCGCTAGTCAAAACAGGCCTTATTTTTGTCCTTGCCACAAGGCCTTCTCTTGGCATTATGGGCGCGGCATTAGCCATTGTGACAGGCATGGTGCTCGTCACGCTATTGCACGCAGCAACCGTAAGCAAAGTGCTGCCGATCAGCATCAAAATCAAGGAGTACGCGCTCAGCTTCGCTGTTATTGTAATTTGCGGATTCATCAGCTCCGCCATCAAACATTATATAAGCTTTGGAGCATCTGAGGCTGTCAATCTAGCCGGATGGATTGCGGTGAGCGCCGCCATTTATATGATCCTCCTGCTCGTTTTCCGTTTAATTAAAAAAGATGAGCTTCGCCGCATTCCCATTATCGGACGTCTGATCATCCGATAATAGTCACGTGCGGTACCCATCTTTTTCGTCAATAAATAATTCTCCGTCTGTAAACGAGCAAAATGAAATATCTGAAGGGTTTGTGTATCCGTGTTTTTGCAAATTTTCAAGCAGCCATTTTTTATCTTTACTGATTCTGGACAGGTTTTCTGTTTGAATGAAGCCGTCTATAATGAGCGGCATTTCGAGCTGCCGATGCTCTCCGCTGTTTTCTTTCTTAACAATAGTCAGTTTGCCCGACGGCTCTAAAATAGCAAATGATACGTCAGCTACTCTGTCGATGCTATTTTCTCTGAGCTGAACCATTAAATCATCAAAATTATAACGCTGTGATTTCATGGCTTCTTCGTCAATTTTTCCATATTTGATAATTATGGTCGGCTTACCGTCAAGAAGCTGGCGGACTTTTCGGTTTTTTAAAGAAAAGTATGCCAAAGTCACTTGAATGATCATTAATACAAGCATTGGCAAAATGGTATGAAATAGATGATCGTCTACGTTTTCTATGGCTAAAACGGCAATTTCAGCCATCATGATAAAGACAACGAGATCTAATATACTAAGCTCTCCGATCTCCCGCTTGCCCATGAGACGAAAAATGATCAATATCACAAAATACAATACGACTGTGCGAAACGCAATAGTGAGAAGCTCTTCCATCATGCACCTCCAACTCATTATAGGTTGCAACAAAATGATCAATTTATGTAAGAAAAACCGATTGCATTTCACAAAGCTTTTACGTCTAATTCATGGGATAAGGGAATACATTTTTACAAAGACGAGCCATCAGCATGTCTGACGGCTTTGTGCAAAAAGAACAGAAGCCTTTTAATACAGGCAGAAAGGAGACAATCATGGAGGAGACGAAACAAGTTGGAAAAGGCATTCTTTACGGCTTAATCGCCATATTTGCAGCCATGCTCCTGACAAGTTTGGCGGTTTCACTTTTATTGACCGCAACCTCGCTGGAAGAATCATCATTTAACTGGCTGATCACAGCTATCTCATTTCTCTCTTTATTTATCGGCGGGTTCATTTCAGGCGGGAAAGGCAAGGAAAGAGGCTGGATGATTGGCGCATTGACCGCCTTAAGTTTTTCTCTGATTATCTTATTGTTTCAGTATTTAGGATTCGGAAAGACATTTACAGCAGAACAGCTGATCTTCCATCTGGGATTTTTAGGGGTGTGCATGCTGGGCGGGATTTTCGGCGTGAACATGAGGGGAAACAGGTCTTCCACATAAAAAAGAGCGGGCTCACTTGCCCGCTCTTTTTTGTTTGCTATGTATAGCTCCTGCTGTTATTCAGCAGCAGAAACTTCTCTGATCGCGCGGCGGTCGAACGTAAGACGTGTGTTATCACCAGTCTTAATTACGACTTTGCTTTCGTCGATAGAGTCAACAGTACCGTGCAATCCCCCGATTGTCACTACTGAATCGCCTTTTTTCAGTTCCTCTTGCATTTGGCGTACAGCCTTTTGCTGCTTTTGCTGAGGACGAATCAGCAAGAAGTAAAGGACCGCAAACATTAAAATAATAGGAACCAATGTACCTAAAGTGCCAGTCATCATTTTCACCCCTTTCTGTAAGCCTGTTATGTTTATTTAGAAGCTTTTCGCATTTGGCTTGTTATAGCCGTAACGCTCAAAGAACTCTTCTCTGAAATCACCCAGACGATCCTCGCGAATAGCCTGTCTTACCTGCTCCATTAAGTGTAACAGAAAATGAAGGTTATGGTAAGTTGTTAATCGAAGACCGAATGTTTCATTGCAGCGAATCAAGTGCCTAATGTACGCGCGAGTGTAGTTTTTACATGTATAGCAATCACACTCTTCATCAATCGGACGGAAGTCTCTTTCAAATTTCGCATTTTTCATATTGAGTCGTCCTTCAGCAGTAAACACTGTGCCGTTTCTTGCAATCCGTGTAGGCAGCACACAGTCAAACATATCGACCCCGCGGATCGCTCCGTCGATCAGTGCGTCCGGAGAACCTACTCCCATCAGATATCTCGGTTTATCCTTCGGCAAGAGCGGTGTTGTGAATTCGAGTACACGGTTCATGACATCCTTCGGTTCACCTACAGACAATCCGCCTATAGCATATCCCGGAAAATCAAGCGAAATCAAGTCCTTCGCACTTTGTGTCCGCAGATCTTCATATTCTCCGCCTTGTACAATACCAAACAGCCCTTGTTCATCCTGACGATTGTGGGCATTCAGGCAGCGTTCCGCCCAGCGGCTTGTCCGTTCAACTGACCTCTTCATGTAGTCGTACTCCGCCGGGTATGGCGGGCATTCGTCAAACGCCATCATAATATCAGAGCCGAGTGCGTTTTGGATCTCCATCGCTTTTTCCGGAGATAAAAACAGCTTGTCTCCATTTAGATGATTGCGGAAATGGACACCCTCTTCCTCTATATTACGAAACTTGCTTAAAGAAAAGACCTGAAAACCGCCTGAATCTGTTAAAATTGCGCGGTCCCAGTTCATAAATTTATGGAGCCCGCCCGCTTCTTTGACAATGTCTTGGCCCGGACGAAGCCATAGATGATAAGTGTTGCTCAAAATGATGCCTGCATCCATTGCTTTCAGCTCTTCAGGCGACATTGTTTTGACTGTCGCCAGTGTGCCGACCGGCATAAAAACCGGCGTTTCGAAGGAGCCGTGAGGCGTATGCACTTTGCCCAGCCGCGCTCCTGTTTGTTTGCATTCTTTTATAAATTCATAGCGTATTGGTTGTTCAGCCACTTTTGATGAGGCCTCCTGTTCTCAAATTATATAATCAGCATCGCGTCTCCGAAGCTGAAGAAACGGTATTCCTCTTCCACTGCATGGTTATAGGCACGCAGAATGTTTTCTCTTCCAGCAAGCGCGCTGACCAGCATAATCAATGACGATTTCGGCAAATGGAAGTTTGTAATCATTCCGTCAATGGCTTTAAATTCATAGCCCGGATAAATAAAAATAGATGTCCAGCCGCTTGATGCTTTAAATTGCCCGTCATGTTCCCCGGCAATCGTCTCAAGCGTGCGTGTCGAGGTCGTGCCGACAGAAATGATCCGGCCGCCATTTTCTCTTACTTTGTTTAAGGCTGCAGCCGTTTCTTCTGACATTTGATAAAACTCTGCATGCATATTATGCTCTTCCACTTCATCGGCACTCACAGGGCGAAACGTTCCAAGGCCTACGTGCAGTGTGATGAACTCAATTTGCACGCCTTTGTCTTTCAGCTGCTGTAAGATTTCTTCCGTGAAGTGAAGGCCAGCTGTAGGCGCAGCAGCAGAGCCGATTTCTTTTGAATACACTGTCTGGTAGCGCTCTTTGTCATCAAGCTGTTCTTTGATATATGGAGGGAGCGGCATCTCTCCAAGGGATTCAAGCACCTCGTAGAAAATACCGTCATATTGAAATTCCATCTTTCTGCCGCCGTGCTCAAGCTCTTCCGTGCAGATTGCCTTCAATCTTCCGTCTCCAAATGTGACAACAGTTCCTTTTTTCACCCGTTTCGCCGGTTTGGCAAGTGTTTCCCATTTATCACCGGTTTCCTGTTTCAACAAAAGAAGTTCCACTTTTGCGCCGGTATCCTCTTTTGTGCCGAATAACCGCGCAGGCAGTACCCGGGTATTGTTCAGGACTAGACAATCGCCTTCGTTAAAGAAGCTGATAATGTGTTTAAACGAGCTGTCAGTAAGCTCTCCTGTATGTTTATCGAGCACCATCAGCCTTGAAGCATCACGCTGCTCCAACGGTACTTGTGCAATTAAACGTTCTGGTAGTTCAAAATCAAATAAATCGACTTTCATGATGATTTCACCTTTATTCTAGTCTTTTGTTATTTCATTCTGCCAAAAAGATTAAGCAAAATTGATAATACCACACTTATAATAATACAAGTGACAACCGGGAAGAAAAACGTGACATTTCCTTTTTTTACAAAAATATCTCCCGGCATCTTGCCGACAAAATGCAAAACTGCTCCGATAATAAGCAAAACAGCACCAAGAATCATAATGATCTTCGGAAATTCAGTCATATCGGGGAGCCTCCATTTGGAAATGATGATAAACGGCCGGTGTCACGATCCTTCCACGCGGCGTTCTTTGTATAAATCCAATTTGCAGCAGATATGGTTCATATACGTCTTCAATCGTATGCGATTCCTCGCCGATGGTAGCTGAAATCGTATCAAGGCCTACTGGGCCGCCGTTGAATTTTTCGATCATGCCCATCAGCAGCTTATGATCAATATGATCCAAACCGAGGCGGTCAACCTGAAGCCGCTCCAGCGCATTCTTAGAAATGTCTTCCGTAATCCTGCTGTCACCCAGCACTTGGGCGAAATCGCGCACCCTTCTCAGCAGGCGGTTCGCCACGCGGGGCGTCCCTCTCGATCTTCTTGCAATTTCAAGAGCCGACGGTTTATCAATCTCAACCTCGAATACATCAGCGGTTCTTGTGACAATATCCGCCAGTTCTTCTTGTGTATAGTACTCAAGGCGAGACATGACGCCGAATCTGTCTCTTAAAGGAGCCGTCAAAAGCCCCACCCTCGTCGTGGCTCCCACCAGCGTAAAAGGCGGAAGGTCGAGCCGAACCGAGCGGGCAGATGGGCCTTTGCCAATCACAATGTCCAGGCAAAAGTCTTCCATTGCAGGATAAAGCACCTCTTCGATCGATCTGTGCAGCCTATGTATTTCATCAATAAATAATACATCTCCCGGTTCCAGCGCCGTTAATATAGCAGCCAAATCACCAGGCCTTTCAATCGCAGGCCCTGATGTCGTCCGCAATTCCACTCCCATTTCATTAGCAACAATCGAAGCAAGCGTTGTTTTTCCGAGTCCGGGCGGCCCGTACAGAAGAACATGATCCAGCGTCTCCTGTCTCATTTTCGCCGCATCTATAAACACGCGCAAATTTTCTTTTACCTTATGCTGTCCGATATACTGTGCCAGATTTTGCGGCCTCAGGCTTTGCTCTATCACTGATTCATGGTTGTCTGCTTCACTTGAGACGAGCCGTTCATCCATGAACATCACCTTACTTTAATAGTTTTTGTAATGCTTTTTTCACATATTGGTCTGTTGTCAGCCCAATTTCTTCTTTAAGGTGAGGAAGCACCTTTTTGATTTCTTTTTCAGCATATCCGAGAACCCTGAGGGCTTCAAGTGCTTCTTCAAGAGCCGTTTCCGCTGTTTGCTTTTCAAGCCTTTCTTCATGATTAAACAGATTTTCAATCATTTCAGGCACAACATCTGCCAGCTTTCCTTTTAAATCTAGAATAATCTGGCGTGCGGTTTTCTTTCCTACTCCAGGAAACTTGACCAAAAAAGCTTCATCCTCATCTTCAATTGCTTGGATGACCGCTCCGGGATCACCCGAGCCCAAGATGGCAAGTGCTCCTTTCGGGCCAATTCCGGTCACGTTTAACAGCTTTATAAAGAGCGCCTTCTCCTCTCTTGTTGAAAAACCGTAAAGCGAAAAAGCATCCTCTCTGATATGATGGTATGTAAAAATCGTTTCTTGGCTTCTCTCCTTATATATGAACGGATTCGGCGTGAAAATCTGATAGCCGATGCCGCCGTTCTCTATGACAATATATTGGGGAGATACATAATCAATCGTCCCTTTAACAAATTCAATCACGCAAATTCACCTCTTTGACTGTTCTTCATTGTACCATAAAAACAGCCAAAGTCTTATAGAAAAGTTAACATATGTTCGCTTCTCTCTCATTCTTTCACGAAAAAAAAGACATGAATTCATGTCTTCAATCAGCGGGCGTTACCCGCTGTATGTCTTCATATGTTCGATGACATCCTCAAACTCCGCTTTTGTCCGAAATGGAATGCCTTTCAGCAGATTTTTTTGCATATGGCTTTCCAGCCTTTCTAAATCAATTTGAAAAAAAGACTGAATTGGTTCGGAAGCTGGCTCAGGCCGCCCATGAAAAGTGGAAATCACTCCATTATCCGATACACCGATATACCCGTTGACCTTGCTGAGCGGAGAAATATCGTCCATTTGCTTCCGAAAGAGCACATATCCCTTTTTTTGTTCCACAAGCGTCCATCCGGCATAAGCTGCCCAAAAATCATCCATAGAAAACACTTTTTCATGCTTATGCTCAATGCTGACATCGCCGTCCAAATACACCTTTTCAAGCTGCACATGCACCTGCAGCGGCTCATAGTGCTCCACTTCCGCGCCAAGTGCGCGGGAAGGAGCTCCTATTAAAAATACTGCCGCTGAGCAAAGAATGCCCAGCAAAAGATACGCCGTGCTGAATCGTTTCACCCTCTACACCTCTTTGCACACGTTTATGATTAGTTTGACCAAAGAGGCTACTGCTTAACCGTTTTATCAAAATTTGTCTGCACATTTTCCCTGACAAACCGTTCCTCCGTATACACATCTGTGCTTTGCTCAGAAATTGTCAAGAATCGCGTCAGAAAGGCACTGAAAAAATACAATGCCGCAAAGATCCAAATCACGCCGCCTGCACCGAGCGGCCCAATGAAAAGACTCACGATGCCCGGCGCGATAAACGCACATAAACCAGATCCCAAATTCAACACTGACATGGCAGCACCTTTATTATCAGGTGCAAGCGTCGGCAAAAGCGCGCTTAATGGGACGTACCCTGCTAAAGCCGCGCCGTAGCAGCAGGCGATAATCATGAGCACCCAATACTGATGCCCGATCAGCTGAGGCGTGTAATACAGCGCCAGCGTAAAAATACCGCATCCGACACCGCCAAACCACATGACCGTATTGCGCCAGCCAAGTTTATCTCCGACTGCACCGAAAATGATATTAAACACAATATTCACAAAAAACAGCGTCCCCCATATTTGCAGCCATTCCGAAACCGAATACCCGTATCGTGCTAAATAAGTAGGAAGAAAGATGGCAAATCCAAATTGTCCTATCGCATTAATCGTCTTGACCACTCCGCCGATGCCTACCTTAGGGTTTTCAAACATAATTGTATATGCCTTCGACAATTCTTTCCATTTCGGCTGATCTTGTTTTTGTATCGGAGTAAATTTATCTTTGTTAAAAAACAAGGCCAGAAATCCGCCTGCCGCCACAAACAGTAAAGCGCTCCAAAGCGTATTGATTTCTCCAAAGGCCGGAACCGCATAGCTGGAATAGAACGGGCCGAGCACGTTAAGGCCGCACGTAAACATAAACCAAAACCATCCGACGGCTTTTCCGAGAATATTTTGAGAGGTGCTGTATGACACCCATACGAGAAAAGAGTATGCAAACAGCGGATATCCCAAGCCTCTAAGAGCATAGCTGCCCAAGAGAGCCGGATAATACATATGAGGAATCGCCCAGCCGATAAAAGCGGCCGAACCGAGGATAAATGCAAGCAATCCGATAGTCATCGTTTTTCTCGGCCCCCAAGTTTGGACAAACGTTCCTGAGAGCCAAGCTGAGATGGTGACAGCAATGCCATACATGGTAAATAACGATGCGGATTGCTGCATACTGAGACCATGATCAACGAGAAAAGGAGACAGCCAGCCTTGTTCGAGGCCGTCTCCAACCATAAAGATGACAACGCCAATATAACCCCAAACCATGTGAGAAGGAATTCCGATTTTGTTCAAAACATTTCCTTTAGCATGTACTGTATTCATTTTCTCCACCGCCTACTTAAAGTATCAATGGAGTATATACCCAAGCTTGCTGAATTGTAATCCTGTTAGATTAAAAAGCGATTTTTTCAGAGTGCTCAATGCTGACAGGCATGCCAAAAGCAAGCGATTGCTGTGCTGCTCTGGCGATCCTTCCGGCCTGTAAACCGTCATTGCCGGTGCAGGGAGTCTCCTGGTTTGTGCCGATCGCTTCTGCAAAACGGAGAATCTCCTCCTCATATGAATCCTTATAGCGTTCAAGGAAAAAGAAATGCGGTTTATCCTTCATCACAAAATCA
The DNA here is from genome assembly GCF_000978495.1 of Bacillus sp. LM 4-2. Taxonomy (NCBI): domain Bacteria; kingdom Bacillati; phylum Bacillota; class Bacilli; order Caryophanales; family Bacillaceae; genus Bacillus; species Bacillus sp. LM 4-2. Next base: position 2,694,771 of record NZ_CP011101.1, read on the forward strand.
GCTGTTGACACCTCAACCGTTGTCGGCCTGCTATTGTCAGCCGCTGCAGAGCCTTTCGTCCCGAAAACCTCAACCCGCTGGTCATATCCGTACACAGCTTGGCGGCTGTTATCAATCACAGCCATGGCACCGTTTTCAAAAGTCAGTGTAATAACAGCTGTATCAATATCACCCAGCTCTGCAAAAGAAGGATTCACCAAAGCCGCCCCTTTGGCATACACTTCCGTCACTTCGCTTCCCATAATATATCTGGCCATATCAAAATCATGGATCGACATATCCATAAACAATCCGCCTGACGTACGGACATAATCTATATTCGGGGGTTCTGGGTCCCGGGACGTGATTTTTAATAAATGAGGTGTACCGATTTCACCATTTTCAACAATCGTTTTGATTTTCTTAAAATGAGGATCAAAGCGGCGGTTAAATCCGACTTGAAGTGTTACCCCGTGTTTCCGGACAGCCGCAAGCGCTTCACTCGTTTCGTCCAGAGAGAAACTAACGGGCTTCTCACAAAATATATGCTTTTTCGCCTCGGCTGCTTCTTTGATCATCTGTGCATGTACGGCTGTAGGAGAGCAAATAAAAATAGCATCAATATCAGGATCATGTAATAAATCACGATAATCAGAGGTTATGTATTCAATCTGATGACTGTCGGCCCAGCTTTTTATACGGCTTGCCTGAATGTCAGAGACTGCTTTTATTTTCATGTGAGGAATCCGGCTTATATTTTGAACATGAAGTTTGCCGATGCGGCCTGCACCGATAATCCCTGTCACAATCTGTTTTGTCATGGCTTCTTCCCCCTTGATCATTCACGAAAGCGCTTTATTTAAAATTAATACTATCCCATTTGTAAGCGCTTTTCAAGAATGGAAATTAAACGTTCTATGTCTCTTTTATCACAATTCATGCTTATAAGTAGCCTTCTTCTTCAAGACCAGATACACTAGAATTAGGCTCTTTTTCCTGAACAGTTTATGATTTTCCTATAAACAGCTGCATAAAATAGAGCAAAGAAGGTGAATGAAATGCTGACAAAAGCAGAGGCACTGGCCCATACCGTCATATACCGCAAGAACAGCAGATTTGATAAAGTCAAAGAGAAATCCGAGGAATTAACACTAATCGGCAAGGGAAGAAGCGCCTATGTGTTTGCCTTAACAGAAGGCGGTCGAAAAATGGCGCTGAAAGTATTTTTTCCGGAATATCAAGCGACAGCAGTCAAAGAAGCAGCGATCTATGAAAAATTAGCCGGGTCCGCATTCTATCCTGACATTTACGAAACTGGCGATTCATTTATTCTCATGGAATATATTAAAGGTGAAACCTTTTATAACTGTCTGAAGAAAGGCATTGCGATCAGTGATGACATGATTCAGCAGGTTGAAGAAGCACTTTCTGACGCCCGGGCTGCCGGCCTGAACCCGTCAGATATCCATTTGCGGAATCTGATATTGACAGAAACCGGGGCGGTGCGGGTGATTGATGTTGCGAGATTTGAGCAGACAAAAACATGCACGCAGTGGGACGACTTAAAATCCGCATATCATGCACTCTACAAAAAACCGATATTCCCCAAAAAGATTCCGGGTTTTTGGCTGGAGATCATCGCATTTTTATATAAGAAAGATTGGTTTCAAAAGCATTTCGCACAGCGGAAAAGAAAATATTCTTAAATCAAAAAGGCAGCCGCACAAGCGGCTGCCTTTATCATGTATTTTTTACTTTCTGACGGCAGAAATCAGTTTCATTTGTTCAGGCGACAGCTTAATTCGATAGCCTCTCACAGTTAAGTAGACCGCTTCTGGGTCCTTCTCGCCGGAATGACAATACGTTTTCTCCATTTCTGTCTCCCCTCACCCTTTATTGGCTTTATTTCATCTTATCATTGCTTTATTAAGGTAATTTTAAAGAAATGTAAAGATCATATGAATCCGATATATAGTAAAATGAGAGAAAAAAAGGGAGAGACATTAAGACACGCAGCAACATCCCGCTTATTATGTTTGCCCTGCTGGTCTTCTTCGGCGGCGCCATCTATTGGATGTTATTTTCACTAAAAAACGTTCCGAAAGGAAATCTCGTCCAATCGGTTGAATCGCCGGACGGCAGCTATACGTTAAACACTTATGTATCCGAAAACACCTTGAGCTTAGATGCAGCCAGAGGTGAACTTGCAAATGAAAAAACACTTGTCAAGAGAACAATCTACTGGAATTACCCAGACAGCCGCCCAGCAGTGACGTGGGTCAATCACAATACAGTGAAAATCGGCAATCAGACTTTACATCTTGATACTGATGAAACATATGATTGGCGAAAAGATGATCATTGGATCCGTGAAGAACCGCCGCAGGCGTCAGCGAGGTGATGAAACATGAATAAGATAAACGGAACAAATGATGACAAGCATTTCAATCATTTTGTGATTGCTTTATCCTTTATATACGGTTTGACTGAACTAGGCTATTTGTTGCTGAAGGATTTTATAACAATTGCCATAAGTTTGCCTCTGTAGAAAAACGCAGCGTAGTCGATACGCCGCGTTTTTTCTTTTTCCCTTCCTCTTCTTATTGATAATTACAGGTCATATAATGTGACAAATCGATTGTAGAAATAGTTCGATTAGACCAAAATCCTTTTTATACATGTATTCGAATTTGAAGTGAGGGGGAAGCTTGATGGCAGATTTTGTTGCTAGTTTGAATGCGGTCTTATGGAGTACGCCCGTCATTTATATTTTATTGGGAATTGGATTCGCCTTTTCAATTATGACCCGTTTTTTACAAGTCCGACATTTAAAAGAAATGATTGTTCAGATGTTCAAAGGCAAGAGCTCTGAAGCCGGCGTTTCATCTTTCCAAGCGTTATCGATTGCGCTGTCCGGCCGTGTGGGCACAGGAAACATCGCGGGAGTGGCGACAGCAATTGCATTCGGCGGACCCGGTGCAGTGTTCTGGATGTGGGCGATTGCCTTTATCGGGGCGGCGAGTGCCTTTGTAGAATCAACGCTTGCTCAAATTTACAAAGTGAAACAAGACGGTCAATATCGGGGCGGCCCTGCTTATTATATAGAAAAAGGCTTAGGCATTAAGTGGTTTGCCGTCTTATTTGCCGCTGCTGCCCTTATTGCAATGGCCTTTCTAATGCCGGGCGTACAGTCCAACTCCATTGCGGCTGGGATCCAAAATGCATTCGGTATCTCTCCTTTCGTCACAGGGTGTGGTCTGGTTTTATTATTAGGGTTCATTATTTTTGGCGGCGTCAAACGAATTGCCAGTGCGGCGCAAATGATTGTTCCATTTATGGCCATTGGATATATCCTGCTGTCTTTGATTATTATTGTCATGAATGTGTCTGAATTACCTGCTGTGCTCTCATTAATATTCAAAAGCGCCTTTGCATTGGATTCCGCTTTTGGCGGCTTGATCGGCATGGCGATTTCCTGGGGCGTTAAACGTGGCATTTACTCAAACGAAGCCGGCCAGGGAACAGGCCCGCATCCGGCAGCCGCTGCAGAGGTTTCTCATCCGGTCAAGCAGGGACTGGTTCAGGCATTTTCTGTTTATATTGACACCTTGTTTGTATGTTCCGCTACAGCTTTCATGATCTTGTTTACCGGCATGTACAATACCCAGGCTGCAGATGGTTCCTTTATCGTTCACCAGCTTAAAGGCGTAGAAGCAGGACCTGGTTTCACACAAGCGGCAATTGACAGTGTTCTTCCCGGATTCGGTGCAGGCTTTGTTGCCATCGCTTTATTCTTCTTCGCTTTTACAACAATTATGGCGTATTACTACATCGCAGAAACAAATATCGCCTATTTAGCACGAGGCAGAGAAAGCAAATGGGCAATGCTTGGCTTAAAACTGATTATTTTAGCCGCCACATTCTATGGTACTGTGAAAACAGCTTCACTAGCTTGGGCATTAGGGGATGCAGGGCTTGGCATTATGGTATGGCTGAACGTCATTGCCATTGTGCTGCTTGCCAAACCGGCGCTTCTTGCTTTAAAGGATTATGAGCGCCAAAAGAAGCAGGGCTTAGACCCGGTCTTTGATCCAAAAGCGCTGGGTATCAAAAACGCTGATTTCTGGGAGAAAGAATACACTCATGATAGTGAACGTGTCTCCTGAACATACTAAAACCGGCCCGATATGACATCGTGCCGGTTTTTTATGAGCGATAGTTTGTATACACTTCTTGAACATCATCGTCATCTTCAAAGATGTCTATTAATGTTTCCAGCTTCTCAACAGCCTGATCATCGGCATCTGCATAGGTATTGGGAAGCATGGTCACCTCCGCCGAAGAAATTGGATATTTCGATTCGAGGGCTGTTTTCACCTCTTCAAAATGCTCAGGCTCTGTGAAAACCTCATATAGGTCTTCTTCAATTCGCAGCTCTTCTCCTCCTGCTTCAAGCACATCAAGCATGAGCTCATCTTCTTCTATTTGCCGTTCAGTGCGGTCTATCGTAATGAAACCCTTCCGTTCAAATAAAAAGGCTACACATCCGCTTTCTCCCAGACTTCCGCCATTTTTATTAAAGGCTGTCCGCACATTTGACGCCGTTCGGTTTTTATTATCTGTTACGCATTCAACCATGACGGCAATCCCTGAAGGGCCGTAGCCTTCATAGGTGATTTCTTCATAACTGCTTCCATCTTGGCCTCCCGCAGCTTTTTTAATGGCCCGATCTATATTTTCATTCGGCATATTGGCGCCTTTTGCTTTTTCGATGACAAGACGCAATGCTGAATTTGCTTCTGGATCCGCTCCGCCTTCTTTCGCTGCCACATAGATTTCTTTTGCCAGCTTCATAAATATTTTGCCGCGCTTTGCATCCTGTGCATTTTTTCTTTTTTGAATGTTTTTCCACTTGGAATGGCCTGCCATGTTTTCACCTTCTTTTACATTTTCTATGTACACTTTAATGGGAATTGTTCGCTGATGCAAAGAAAAAGGCTGCCGAATATCACTTCCGGCAGCCCTTCCTTCCTAGCGGTTGTTCATTTTATGAAGTTTTCTGAACAGCCCTTTATCTGTTGATACTTGAACGTCACGGCCATTTGCATAGTTGCGCGCTGCTTTTACGACATTATCTCTGTCAGACTTTGTGAACTCTCTGTGGCTTTTGACTGCGATAACTACTCGGTCATCCGATACCATAACTTGTGTGTCATTGATGTTTTTCACTTGTTTCACACGGTTGGCAATTTTTGCAGCCAGTCTTCTGTTTTCTTGGTTGTCATACCCGTTGTTCGCTGCATTCCGATTCATGTTTCGGTTATTCGTGTTGTTATATGTTCCGTCAGTTGCCAAAGGAACACGATCGTCAGCAGTAACACGGTCACGGTTATTTACATTCGTGGTGTTTCGGTTACCGTCGTTCTGATCCTCCATTAATTCAGAAACAGGACCATCGTGGTCGATTCCGTCTCCCTGTCTATCGGCGTCATTTTCATTTGTATAATATCCGATTGGACGGGTATTGCCGTTATTGCGCGTATCATTCATAGCATTATCGTTTGCTCCGCATGCTGTTAAGCCGGCTGTCATTAGAATCAGGCTAGCGATCGTCATTTTTTTACCCAATGGAAAAACCCCCCGTGGACGAATTGAGCATGTTTGCTCGCTTTTATCATGTGCGTATGGGAGGCATGTTAAGCGTGTCAGTTCTCTCCATTTGGCAGTGATCAGCTTGAAAATAAAAAAAGGAACGATTTACATCGTTCCGAACGATCACTCATTTTCTTCTTCCGGCCGGCCAAACATTTGGTTTACAGAAGGCTGGTTCGTCATTGGCATAGAAACTCCTGCCGAATATGGGTTTGGATTTGGGTTAGCTGTGCCATATGGCATATTAGGGCTTCCATAAGCTCCCATTCCCGAATGGCCAGGCGCAGAGAAATATGGCTGATGATCACCGTCACAGCCGCAGTCGTCATGATCTTTGTATGGCATGTAACCATGAGCCGCAGCAGGCTGGTATGCTCCCATTACTTGGGGAGTGCCGTAATAAGGGCCATACGGCATATGTCCATACGGAGATCCATAAGCCGGAGATGCGTATTGCGGCGCACCGTATGAACCGTAATGTCCGTGATGGCTGTTTTCATGATGCTGGTTTTCATAACCCGGGTCATACTGAGGCGATACAAAGCCTGGCTGGTATCCATGCATCGGATGCATTGGATAAGCTTGTGCCGGATAGTACGGATAGCATAATCCTGATCCTGGAAGAATTGGCGAAACAGGCACCGGACACGGTACGAAATGAGCCGGATAATGATAATAAGGCTGAACAGCCGGCATCGGCATATTCGGAACTGTGTGATGAACGTTTTCCTCTTCTACACCGCCTACCTCTGGCGCCTTTGGCATATTAGGCATATTCGGATAATTTGCATTTTCCATATTACTCATAGCCTCCTGTTGTGGAAATTGGTCTTGCATATGATACATATGATCCATATTTCCGTCATGATGTTTTTTTGGCTCCTCCGGTTTAGGAGGCGACCAAGGCTGGAAAAGCTGTTTCATATCATAATAATCGTTCACATCAGCTTCAGGGTACACATTTTCCTGCAAATTAGGCATCGGCGGGACATACGGCATGGACTTCTTTTCTTTCGGCTTTGTGTCTTCTACATCGACAACGGATTTAGGCTTCTCTTTCGCATATGGATGTTCTTGCTTCACACTCCCGGCCGCAGGACTTTTGCCCGCTTTTGGCTCTTTTCTGACCGGGACTCCTTCTGACGGCACTTTTATTTTCATTCCAGGCATGATTAAGTCTGGATTGCTAAGCTGTGTATTGAGTTTTTTCACTTCCTCAACATCGACTCCGTACTTTTCAGCTATTTTCCAGAGCGAATCGCCTTTTTGAACGATATGGATTTTCAACGTTTTCCCCTCCTATGCAAAACGTGAACAGTTCAGCTGTGATTACAATATGTTTCTTCACAACATATGCCTGAACAAAAGAAGTTATGAGTAAAGGAAGGGAAAATATTTCTGATCTACGTGATCGAAAGCATTCGATTCAGAGCAAGGAGTGCATCTTCCTGAATGGCTTTTGGCACCTTGATGACGCCTGAAGGTTCTCCTTTTTCAATTTGTTCCAGCGACCACAGCAAATGCGGCAAATCAATTCGGTTCATTGTCAGGCAAGGGCACATGTCAGGGTTGAGTGATTCGATTTGTTTATCTGGATGCTCGTGAATGATCCGCTGAACAAGATTCATTTCTGTCCCGATTGCCCACTTGCTTCCCGTCGGAGCCTGATTGATTGTGTCGATAATATATTTCGTTGATCCGTTATCATCGCTTAGTGTCACGACTTCGTGTGAACATTCCGGGTGCACAATGATCTGAATGTCGGGGTCTCGCTCTCTCATATCATGGATATTTTTAGTGGTGAATTTCTCGTGAACAGAGCAATGCCCTTTCCACAAAATCACTTTCACATTCGTATGCCCGGATTCAGCTACTAATTCATCTTTCATCGGATCCCACACAGCCATATCTTCAAGCGCAATGCCCAGATCATAAGCCGTATTTCTCCCTAAATGCTGATCAGGCAAAAATAAAATTCTTTTTTTCTGTGTAAACGCCCATTCAAGCACTTTTTTCGCATTCGAAGAAGTTACAGTTGCTCCGCCATGCTTTCCGACGAATGCCTTGATCTCCGCAGTGGAGTTCACATAAGTTAAAGGTATGATCGTATCTCCAAATATATGCTGAAGCTTCTTCCATGCCCTATTGGTCTGCTGCATGTCAGCCATGTCAGCCATAGAACATCCAGCTCTCATATCTGGCAGGACGACCGTTTGCTGCTCGCTTGTCAGCATATCGGCGGTTTCTGCCATAAAGTGAACGCCGCAAAATACGATATAATCCGCTTCTTTGTTTTTTTCCGCTACTTGGGCCAATTGCAGGGAGTCGCCTGTTTGGTCAGCAAATTGTATCACTTCATCCTTTTGATAATGATGGCCTGGTATAAAGAGCCTGCTGCCGAACTTTTTCTTAATGGCGGCAACGCGCGTTTCCATATCCTTTCTCGATAGTTCTTTATAACTTTCGGGCATCATATCATTCGATTGTTTGATCACATCAAGAATTGACATAACGGCATTCCTCCACAGATTCATTTGATAACGTAACATCCATGCTGATATCTAAACTTTTGACGGAATGAGTCAGAAATCCTAATGAAATATAATTCACACCCGTCCCTTTAAAAGCAGGCAAAGATTCTAACGTAATCCCGCCAGAGGCTTCAGTTTTTATATGAGCCGGTGTGAGCTTTGCAAAATGACGGACCGTATCAGGCGGACAGTTGTCAAACATAATAACATCCGCTCCAGCTGCAATTGCTTCCCGCAGCTGTTCCTCCGTTTCAATTTCCACCTCGATATTTACCATGTGCCCTGCGGCCTGACGGGCTTTTTTGCACGCCTCTAAAATAGAGCCGCATGCTGCGATATGATTATCTTTAATCATGATGCCGTCATACAAACCGAATCGATGATTATACCCACCGCCGGCTCTGACAGCATATTTCTCCAGCATTCTGAGCCCCGGTGTTGTTTTTCTCGTGTCACAAATTTTAATCTGTTCATCATCCAGACACCGAACAGCCTCTCTTGTCATTGTCGCAATTCCTGACAGCCTCTGAATAAGATTTAATACGACCCGCTCTCCTGAAAGGAGCGCAGCTGCGGGACCGTGTAACTCGGCAATCACTTCACCTTTATGCAACATGTCCCCATCTTTTTTGTGTAAAATGATTTGAACATTTTCGTCCAATAACGAAAAGCCTTCTTTTATGATCGCTGCTCCTGCAAAAATACCCTCTGACTTTGCAACAATCTCCGCTTCACAGCTCTGTTCTCCAAAAATAGACTGCGATGTAAGATCCCCTGTCCCAATATCCTCAAGAAAAAAGTGATTCAGTAATTTTTTCAGCTGTAAATGATTCATTGTTCCAAATCCCCTCGTTTTTTCTGATCTTCGTTCCTTTTTTTGTATGGACAATTTGTCTTCCTTGCCAGCTCACCTCAGCATGAGGAAAATCGGTTCGGAAGTGAGCCCCTCTGCTTTCCTCCCGCAAAAGCGCAGAAAACGTCATCAGCTTTGCAGTTTGCCATAGATGAGAAAGCTCCATCTGCCGAATTGTGATATCCTTCACATTTACTTCCTGAAAAGGCAGCGTATGAAGCCAGATGCTAAGCTCAATCAAACTGCTTTGTTCCCGCAGAATAGACATGTGGCTTGTCATTTTGCTTTGCAGTTCATACACCTCTATATCCGGCACCTCGTAGACGACACTGGTTTCTAGCCCTGATTGATATTGCCTGTTATAAACCGGTTTTTGGATAATATGCTCTGCTGCCCTTTTTCCAAATACCAGCGCTTCCAATAAAGAATTGCTTGCAAGCCGGTTTGCTCCATGTAAACCGGAGCATGCTGTCTCGCCAATCGCATAAAGCCCCGGCACTGTCGTTTCTCCCCAGCGATTAACTGAAACACCTCCCATTAAGAAATGCATTCCCGGAGCAACAGGAATTTTTCCGCTGTGGATATCAATCCCTGCTTTTTCACAAATAGCGGTGATGGTAGGGAAACGCGTTTCAAAATCAGAAATCGCACTGAAGTCTATATAAACGCGATTTCCTTTTGCCATTTCTTCGTGAATAACCCGTGAGACAATATCTCTTGGAGCCAGGTCACCTAAAGGATGCCGTTCAGCCATAATCCTGCGGCCGTTTTCGTCTACTAAACATCCGCCTTCCCCTCTGACAGCTTCTGAAACAAGCCCGTAGGAAACACCATTTTTCACAAGCAGTGTCGGGTGAAACTGAGTAAACTCCAAATCCGTTAATTCCGCCCCGGCCCGGTAAGCCAGAGAAAGACCGTCACCTGTGACAGTGAGATCATTCGTATGGTGAAGAAACAGGTTTCCACAGCCGCCGGCAGCCAGCACAACTTCGTCTGCGTGCCTTACCTTGAGCCGCCCTTTGCTGTCTTTTGTCATGACGCCGATACATCGTCCGTCCTCTATAAGCAAATCTGCTGCCATTTCATTCTCGATTAATTTGATTTTGCTGTTGATCCGTTTGAGCAAATAATCGATAAGCAGCCTGCCTGTTGCGTCTCCGCCTGCATGAAATATGCGGTTGTATGAGTGGGCCCCTTCTCTTCCAAGACAAACACCGCCTCGTTCATTGCGGTCGAATGGAAATCCACGCTCCAATAGGCTTTGAACCATCATTTTTCCATCATGTAATACGTCTGCTGCAATAGCTAGATTATTATGGCCGCACCCTGCGTATAACGTATCCTCCAGATGGGCTTCAATCGAGTCATCTTTTGCATAGGCCGCAGCAATCCCGCCTTGTGCATAGACAGAATTGCTGTTTTTGACGCTTTTTTTTGTGATAACAGTCACTTCGTATGAGGGCGGGAAAGCTGCAGCTAAGGAAAGTGCCGCCGCCCCTGAACCGATGACTGCAATCGTCTTTTTAGACATATGCCATCCTCCTGTTGTTTACACCTGTCTTGACACCTATATTTACACAAGGATAAAATAAACTCAAGAGTTTTTTATGGAGAACGGATGGAGGAAGACCGGATGATTTATTTAGATTATGCAGCGACAACGCCTATTTGTGAGGAAGCCCTTACTGTATATCAGAAGCTTAGTATGGATATGTACGGAAATGCCAGCAGCCTGCATGATGCAGGAGGAAAAGCAAAGCACATACTGGAGTACTGCCGTGAAAAAATCGCCAACATCATTGGCGGAGAAGCAAGCGGCATCTATTTTACAAGTGGCGGCACTGAATCCAATTTTCTGGCCATTCAATCATTGCTAAACGGCCTGCCGAAAACGAAAAGACATTTTATTACGACTGCCATGGAGCATCAGTCCATTCACAATTGCGCTGCTTTTTTGGAACAGCAGGGATATGATGTAACAGTCATTGAACCGAATGAATACGGGCTTATTACCGAGGAAATATTACTAGCCCATATCCGGCCGGAAACAGGCCTTGTATCTATTCAGCATGCAAATTCTGAAACCGGGATCATTCAGCCCATTCAACGCCTGTCTTCATACCTGCACAATAAGGGGATTCTTCTTCATTGCGACGCTGTTCAAACGTTTGGAAAGATCTCGATCAATACAAAAAATCTGGGAGTAGATGCACTCTCAATGTCCAGCCATAAAATCCACGGTCCTAAAGGAGTAGGGGCGGTCTATATCCGTCCGGATGTCCCTTGGAAACCCGTTTACCCTCTGACTACTCACGAATACGGATTCAGAGCCGGCACCGTAAATGTTCCCGGGATCGGTGCCTTCACTGCCGCTGCAGAATTGATCGTAAGCGAAATGGAAAAACAGATATCCCGCAATGAGGCATTAAGAACTTACTTTCTAGACCAAATCCGTATTCGGTCTCTCCCTGTAACCCTTGCGGCAAACACTTCGCAAGCAGAATGTCTTCCGCATATTATAGGGTGTTTTTTTCACTCATTTGAAGGACAATATGTTATGTTAGAATGTAATCGGAGTAATATTTGCATTTCAACCGGCAGCGCTTGTTCTGCAGGTTACCACGGTCCGTCTGAAACAATGAAAGCATTAAGAAAAACCGAACAAGAAGCTCTGCAATTTATCCGCATCTCTTTTGGCAGGCATACAACAGCTGAACAGCTGGAACAGTTATTACATACGTTTACAGTGCTTTGGGAACAAAAGAAAGGAGAATTTGATATTGACCGAAGAATTAAAGCTAATGGGCGCCAACAGGCGTGACCAGCTTCTTCTGTGGCTGAAGGAATCTAAATCACCGCTGACAGGAGGAGAACTCGCAAAAAAAGCGAACGTCTCAAGACAGGTTATTGTACAGGATATATCGCTCTTGAAAGCGAAAAATGTACCGATTATCGCCACAAGCCAAGGATATGTATACATGGATGCAGCCGCTCAGCAGCACCAGCAGGCAGAAAGAATCATAGCATGTCTGCACGGTCCTGAACGGACAGAAGAGGAACTGCAGCTCATCGTCGACGAAGGCGTTACAGTAAAAGACGTAAAAATCGAGCATCCCGTGTATGGAGATTTAACTGCAGCCATCCAAGTAGGCACCCGGAAGGAAGTTAGCCATTTCATTAAAAAAATCAATTCTACGAATGCTGCCTACTTATCACAGCTGACCGACGGCGTGCACCTGCATACACTGACAGCACCTGATGAACATCGCATCGATCAAGCTTGCCAAGCCCTCGAAGAAGCCGGCATTTTAATTAAAGACTAAAAAAAGCCCTCTAGAGGGCTTTTTTATAATTGGTAAGACTGGTATGCACCCAGGAGCTTCACTTTGCAGCCGAGCGCTTCAAGCTCCTGCATGGCCCCTGGAATCAATACATCATCAAACGCTTTCTCAATATCAATAATAAAGAAATAATGGCCTAATCCGGTTTTAGTCGGACGTGACTCAATTTTTGACAAGTTTAAATTCCTCCAAGAAAATGCAGACAGCACTCTATGCAGCGCCCCGGACTGATCATCCTGCGGCAGCATGACCATTAAGGTCGTTTTGGGCCTAGAACTCAATTTTGAATTCACTTCAAAAGATATGTTTTCATCAGGAGACAGGATAACAAATCTTGTATGATTGTCCCTATAATCCTGTATATCCCGTTTCACGATTTTTAATTCGTATGTAGAAGCTGCCATATCATTGGCAATGACCCCGATATTCAGCTCGGGATGGTCACTGACAAACTTTGCTGCCGCCCCGGTAGAATTGGCGTATTCATATGGAACGGAAGGAAAATGTCGATGAAGAAATTTATGGCATTGCGCAATCGCGTGTGAATGTGAGTAAATTTTGTCGAGCTCTTTCCATGCATTCTCTCTAGAGGGATGGACGAGCAAGTGCTGATGAATCGGCAACGTCATTTCACCCACGATTGGCAAGGGCTGTTCATGTATTAAATAGTCTATTGTTAGATTAACAGATCCTTCTAATGCATTTTCCAAAGGAACAAAAGCAAAATCAACTTCGCCTGCAACGGCTGCATCTATACACTCCGGAATGGTGCGGTAAGCAACATGTTCGGCGCCGTTTTGAAAACAAGAACTGACTGCTAGATGTGTAAATGTAGCTGCTGGACCTAAATAACCGACTTTCATGACGATTTTCTCTCCCTTATGCACCTGAACCTAATATTTCAACCTTTTCTACAAAATCAAACTTCCTGAGTTTATTCATTAATGTATGAATGTCTTCTTCCATTGCCGACGTACTGATAGACAGTGTCACATTTGCTCTGCCTTGAAGCGGAATGGTCTGGTGAATGGAAAGAACGTTGCTTCCAGAATCAGCTACCGCCTGAAGAAGCTGAGATAACGCACCTGACCTATCCTCCAAATGAAAGAAAAGTGTGATAATTTGTTCTTTTACCATGGTGTAGAATGGAAAAACAGCATCCCTGTATTTATAAAACGCACTTCTGCTTAAATCGACCTTTTGAACGGCATCTGCTACTGAATCTGCTTTTTTTCGATCAAGCAGCTTTTTGACTTCTAATGTTTTTCTCATTGCATCGGGCAATACATCTTCACGGACAAGATAAAATGTCTCCTCTTTCATTTGCATCCCCCCTTTAAAATAGAGAGCCTGGCACCAGGCTCTCTTTTCAGCCAACATTCATTAATCAATAAATTCAAATTCAAATTCCAGAAGCCTGATTATATCTCCATCCTTGGCTCCGCGTTCTCTGAGTGCTTCATCAACACCCATTCCGCGCATCTGTCTTGCAAACCGTTTAACCGATTCATCACGTGAGAAATCAGTCATCTTGAATAACCGCTCAAGGCTGTCTCCTGAAAGCACAAATACACCGTCTGGATCGCGTGTAATGTTAAATGGCACTTCTTCATTTTCCATCGTGTACATGACACGGTTTTGTGTAAGCTCTTCCTCGTCATACAGCGGGAATTCCGGTGTGTTCTCAAGCTGATTGGCAACCTCAAACAGAAGCTCACGCAGACCTTCTCTTGTCACCGCACTGATCGGGAATACCGGATAATCATCCGTCAGCTTTTCTTTAAAGGCTTCGAGATTTTCCGCAGCCTCCGGCATGTCCATTTTATTTGCAACGATAATTTGCGGACGCTCAGTGAGACGCAGATTGTACTCGCTCAGCTCCTGGTTAATCGTAAGATAATCATCATATGGATCACGGCCTTCTAAGCCTGACATGTCAATGACATGAACAATAACCCTCGTCCGTTCAATATGGCGCAAAAACTGGTGGCCCAGTCCGACGCCTTGGTGTGCGCCTTCAATCAGCCCCGGCAAATCAGCCATGACAAAGCTGCGTCCGTCATCCGTTTCAACCATGCCGAGATTCGGGACAAGCGTTGTAAAGTGATAGTCCGCAATTTTCGGTTTTGCAGATGAGACAACAGACAGCAAAGTAGATTTTCCCACACTCGGGAACCCGACAAGTCCGACATCTGCAAGCACTTTTAATTCAAGAACAATGTAGCGTTCTTTTCCCGGCTCGCCGTTTTCTGAAAGCTGAGGCGCGGGATTAGCCGGTGTAGCAAAGCGGCTATTTCCTCTTCCGCCTCTTCCGCCTCTTGCAATGACAGCCCGCTGTCCGTGCTCTGTTAAATCAGCAATGACCTGTTTTGTATCATCGTCTGTCACAACGGTGCCCGGCGGAACTTTAATGACCATATCATCAGCATTTCGCCCGTGCTGGTTTTTGGACATGCCATGCTCGCCGCGAATCGCTTTAAAGTGTTTTTTGTATCTAAAATCCATCAGGGTGCGGAGACCTTCATCTACTTCAAAAACGACGTCTCCTCCCTTTCCTCCGTCACCGCCGGCAGGGCCGCCTTTCGGCACATATTTTTCACGGCGAAACGCAACCATACCGTTGCCGCCGTCGCCGCCTTTTACATATACTTTGACCTGATCTACAAACATAATGTCCTCCGTTCTAAACCGTTAAAAACTCCGCTAGTCCAACCCAATTTCAATCAGACATTCGTGACTCGTGATTTCAAAACGCATGATATCAACGTCCTCATATCCATTCTGCCGAATATCATCAAAAGCAGATGGATCGGCAAAGGCGCCGTGAAAATCAAGGTACAGAATCAGCTGTCTGTCAGGATGATCCGTTTGAAGCGAAACCGTTAAATGATTTTCACTCTCTCTGCTGACTGCTTGATCAAACAGATGAAACAGCTTTCTCATCAGTTTCGCCAGCTTTTGATCATAAGCCGACAAATCCTTAATTTCTCCGAGAACTTCATATTCAAGCGTCATATAATGGGTTTTCCAATTAAACGTAAGAAAATCAAACGCCAAATGCGGTGTTTTCAGGTTTGAGAGCTTTGATTCGTGCTTTGCGTCTATAACCATTTCTTCAATCATTTCAAAGACACGGTCATACTTCTGTAAGCTTAAGTTTCCTTTAATCAGCTGCAGCTTATTCATCCAATCATGCCGGGAATGGCCAAGCAGATGAATCAGTTCGTTTGTTAATGCCGTGTCGCTTATATTTTCTTCTTGATTTTTTGAAACATCCTTCATTTTCGCACTCCCAATCATTTAATTTCTTATTTAGGAGTCTGTATAAGTGTGTATTATGAATTATAACAGAGAAGGCTTTGTTAGAAAAACAATTGTTTTTCCCAGAAATATCATGTTCCTTTTTTCTGGCTTTGGTTGATTTGCAGCCAGGCAGAACATTTTATGTATTACTGCTTGGGGAACATATCCAGTGGGTTTGAGATGTTTATTCTCATTCTTGGCGGGGTCTGCTCGCACATACTCTGCATTTCATTCTAGGTGTTTACTCCGCATATTGCAAAAAAAACTCCAGTCATCATCGACCGGAGTTTTTTGAATCATTATTGAGCTACAGGATATACGCTCACTTTTTTGCGGTCACGGCCGAAACGTTCGAATTTAACAGTTCCGTCGATTTTCGCAAATAGAGTGTCATCTCCGCCGCGGCCCACGTTTTCACCTGGGTAAATTTTTGTTCCGCGTTGACGGTAAAGGATAGAACCGCCTGTTACGAATTGACCGTCAGCACGTTTAGCACCTAAACGTTTAGCCTCAGAGTCACGTCCGTTCTTTGTAGAACCTACTCCTTTTTTAGAAGCGAAAAACTGAAGATCTAATCTAAGCATGTAGCTCACCTCCTATATTATGTTTGTGGTCACACGCAAGTTGTCTTTGTAATCCCGTTCGATTGTCTCCAGCGAAACAATCATGCCTTCAATCAGCAGCTGAGCTTTTTGGCGTGCCTCTGGATCAAGAGATTCAGGGAATTCAAAATAAAAATAACCCCCGTCCTCCCCTATATCAAGAAGCGGCTCGAAGCCCGCGAGCACAATGACCGCGTTAACGGCTCCAAACACAACGGCTGTCACTCCGGCACAAACAAGATCTTGTCCATATTCAGCAAAATTCGCATGGCCCGTCATTTCAAAAGACAATATGCCTTTATCATGAGACCTTCTGATTGTTGCCTGAATCATGCTTACGCGTTGATTTTTTCGATCGTTACTTTAGTGTAAGGCTGACGATGACCTTGTTTTTTATGAACGTTTTTCTTTGGTTTGTATCTGAAAACAGTGATTTTTTTCGCGCGGCCTTGTTTTTCAACTTTAGCCGTTACTGTTGCGCCTTCAACTGTAGGGTTGCCGACTTTCACGTTGTCTCCGCCAACAAACAAAACGTCTTCAAAAGTAACTGTTTCACCTGCTTCAGCAGCAAGTTTTTCGATGTAAACAGTTTGGCCTTCTTCAACTTTGATTTGTTTACCGCCTGTTTTAATGATTGCGTACATTCTCTGCACCTCCTATTAGACTAAGACTCGCCAGATACCAGGGGGCTGTAAAAGCTCTTAACACCTGTACTGAGCGGTTGTAGCAATGGTGCTACATCCATAACATTAAAAAATATACCAAAATACAAGGCGTTTGTCAATCAGTTTTAGTAGGGCAGAAGCAGTTCCTCCATGGAAGAATTCGTCCGCTTATCGGCAAAGTAAGCGTGCAGCACT
This sequence comes from Bacillus sp. LM 4-2, assembly GCF_000978495.1. NCBI lineage: Bacteria > Bacillati > Bacillota > Bacilli > Caryophanales > Bacillaceae > Bacillus > Bacillus sp. LM 4-2. The sequence continues at coordinate 2,711,892 of NZ_CP011101.1, forward strand.
TCATTCTCGTCAAGCTGGCTGAGCTTTTGGCCTGATTTTTCTATAATAATCGGATGCTTACAGCCACGTTTGAACTCGGCCATCACATGATAGACTTTATCCTCCGCCTTTACTGTCAGCGGCAGAAGTTTCTCAAGCTCCCTGTTTTTTCCGTAATACCTTTCGAGGAGAAATCTCACATGGATATAGTGCCTTTGCCGATATTCCTCAAACAAGGAAACAGCCAGAAAGACAAACAAAACCCATGCGCTGATTTGCAGAGGAATCACGAATAAAACCCAGCACCCGAGCAACAGGCAGAAGCAGAGCGACGTTTTTAGATTAAGCCGGTGAGCCTTTTGAAAAGGCAGCTGTTTGGAAAACAACAAAAATAACAGTTTTCCTCCATCCAGCGGCCAGATCGGCAGTAAATTGACAAATAAGATAGAAAGATTATAAAAGGTGAAGAGTTCAAAGGTATGCTGATGAATCACTGAGACTTCTGCAAGCATCCAGGCGGCAAACTGAAGCCAGATGTGCTGAAGAGGGCCGGCAATAATGACCGCAAACTCTTCCTTTAACGGCCGATTCCCGTGCTCTTCCACTTCGACCGTTCCCCCAAACGGCAGCAAAAAAACACGCTTGATTCTCCAAGAAAAAAATACGGCCAGAGCAGCATGCCCCAGCTCATGAATCAATACAATCAGGAGCAGACATAATAATGCTTTCATATGGCCTGTGAGCAAGCCCAGCGCCGCGATAATCCAAAGAAAAGGATGCACATGGATCTTTAAGATAAGGTCGAGCCATTTATTCAAATGTAATCACCTGAATTGGATCAATAAATTTATCGCCGTCTTTCATGGCAAAATAATAGACCCCTTTATTATGATCATCAAGCTTAATCGAACCGAGCTTTTTGCCTTTATCCACAAAATCATATAAAGCAACATCCACATCTTTGAGCTCGCCATAGATACTATAGGTGTTGTCAGCATGCTGCACCTTAACCGTCAGTCCCGTCTGGCTGTCTTTGCTGACTTCAACCACATAGCCTTCTTTTACACTATCAATCTTATCGCTGCTTGTTTCGACTTTAATTCCTTCCCCATTGTCCTGAAAATCCTGCTGTACTTTCCCGGATGCAGGCGCGATCAGATCTTTGCCTACTTCAATCTGCTGTTCCTTATTTTTGTGTTCAGGAGCCAGGAAAGCAAGCGGATTTCCGAATTTGGTTTCGAACCAATGGCTTGCTGAAGCAAATTGAAATTCAGTTTCAAAGGTTTTGGCTACGGCGGGTTTAATCTGACTGACGGGTCCAATGTTTGTTTTATAGGCTATAGCTGAAACGAGAACAAGGCAGGCCGACAGAAGACATTTCAGGATAATTGAATCTGTTTTCACCAATGGGTGTTTTCCGTTGAATGTTGGCATGTTATCTTCATATACCGGGAGTGTTCCGTGTTTTTCCTGATCTGTTACCATCACCCAGGACGGGGGTTTCTGCTTTTCAGAAACTGTCTGAGTAGAGAAACGCTTTGAGCTGGAAAGCTGCTTTCTTCTTTTCTCTAATCGTTTTCTGATTTCATCTGCTCTGTGACTCATTGCCATCATCCTTTGCATTCGTTGGGTTTGTACATCATATGTCTTGTCCATGGCAAATATTCGGTTTAGTCAAGAACAAAGCAGGCAAAAACAAAAAAACCTGACACAGCATATGCTTTGTCAGATTCTTCTCTTTGATTCTATCACATTAAGATCTTACTCCGAAAAATGACTTAATCTTAGCCATCATTCCTTTATTTTGCTCTTCAAGCACCTGTAAAGGAACAGATTCACCTAAGATGCGGCGGGCAATATTGCGATATGCAATAGAAGCGCGATTTTTCGGGTCCATCGCAATCGGTTCACCATGGTTGGAAGCTTTGATGACTTCATCATCATCAGCCACGATTCCGAGCAAATCGATCGACAGATGCTGTACGATTTCGTCGATATCCATCGTGTCACCATTTTTCATCAGGTGATTTCTGATTCTGTTTACAACAAGCCGCGGCGATTCAACATTTTCTTCTTGCTCCAGCAGCCCTATAATACGGTCAGCATCACGAACAGCTGAGATTTCAGGCGTAGTGACCACAATCGCTTTATCAGCTCCGGAAACGGCATTTTTGTACCCTTGCTCGATTCCGGCAGGACAGTCTATGATGACATAGTCAAATTCCTGTTTGAGCTCTTGGACCATGTTTTTAATTTGTTCAGGAGCAACAGCTGTCTTATCGCTCGTTTGAGCAGCGGGCATTAAATAGAGCAGATCATCGAAACGTTTGTCTTTTACGAGCGCCTGATGCATTTTGCATCTGCCCTCTACAACGTCTACCAGATCGTAAATAATTCTATTTTCAAGACCCATTACAACATCAAGGTTGCGCAGTCCTATATCAGTATCTACTAAGCATACGCGCTTCCCTAAAATGGCTAAGGCGGTACCGAGGTTCGCAGATGTTGTTGTCTTACCTACTCCGCCTTTTCCCGAAGTTATTACGATAGCCTCACCCAATTCACATTCCTCCCTCAAGCCTTGTTAGATCAGGTCTTAAATGAGCCAAATGTTGAAGGCGTTCAATGACCATATTTCCGTCTGTATCTAAATAAGCACATTCCATTTCGTTCCCTTTTTGAATGTGGTCTGGGGAGCGATTTAACACATGATTGATTCTTAATTGTGTCGGAAGCATTTCAGAGGCGGCGATGACCGCTTGATTATTTCCATTAAATCCGGCATGCGCGATTCCTTTCAGTGAGCCCAGAACAAAAATGTTCCCTCCGGCCCTGACTGTTCCGCCGGGATTCACGTCACCGATCAGGAGCAAGTCGCCTTTTACCTGCAGCACTTGGCCTGAACGGACAATTTTTGAAACAGAAATAATTTCGGCTTCCTCTCTTATCTGCTGTGCTTCTTTTTTAGTAATGACTTCACTGTCAATAGAATGAACAAACAAATCTTTCTTTGACGCAATTAATTCGGTTAGCTGTTCCTCTTGCTCCTTATATAAAAAGCGATTTCCCAGCTTAACATGAACGCTGATTTTCTGGCCTTTTCCATCGGTATATTGTTCAATTGACAGCATATTCTGAAGACCATCGAGAAGCTCATCAAAAGAACACGCATCATCCAGATGCAATGTTAGTCCATTCTTTGTTCCTTTTATTGTTACATATTGCTGCTTTTTGGTCTTCACAATATTCACCTCAACAACATACTCATTTCGTCAAAAAAAGATAAAATCCTTTTTACTCATCTCTCAATTCTTTCTTTAGACTCATAAAAAACAATCTAAATGGCAGAACAAGAATAAGAGCTGCTGCAATATTTAATAAAATTGTCGGTATAAACCGGTCAAGCACAAATCCGTTAAACGTCATAATATCTTTATGAATCAAAGACTGAATGCCGAATACATAAAATTCGAGCAGACAGACAGCCAGAACCGCTATCAATATCACTACAAATGCGTTTGTATGTAACACTTTAAACGCTTTTGAAGCCAAATAGCATAGCCCTGCAAAACCAAACATGTAAACGCCTAATAGACTTGTATAGTTCATGTCATATAGAAAACCAAAAATAAATCCGTAAATCATCGCGTGTTTTTGGTTGATAAAAGCCGACATGAATATCAATACAAGCATCAAAAAACGCGGGGCGAGCACTTGGTCATCTGTAACGAAAGGAAAATGCACCAAATCTGTAAAAATGCTTTCCGCAGAAAAAACAAGCATCATAACGAAAGGGAGAAGGAAACGTTTCACGATCCTTCCTCCTCTGTATCGACAGTCGGCACGTCACGGTTAACAACGATCACATTATTTAAATCTGTAAGGTCAGCCGCAGGTTTTACATAAGCAACCTTCGTTAATCCATAGGAATCTGACTCGATATCAGTCACTTCACCGATTGTCAGCCCTTCTGGGAAAACACCGCCTGTCCCTGATGTTTCAATAAGATCGCCTTTTTTCACGTCTTGTTTATCCTTACGCTCAATAATTGTCATCTTAAGACGTTTTTTCTCTTTGTCATATCCTTCGATCAAGCCGTAGCCTTTGCTGCCTTTTTTTCCGGAAATTTTTGTCGCGACTCTGTTATTGCGGTCAGTATCGCTTAAAAGCTGAACAGCAGACGTAAAATTGTTAAGTCCGGAGCTTTTGATCTTGCCGATTAATGCGCCTTTTTCGTTTGTAACGGCCATATCTTTCGCTACGTTTTGCTGAGTCCCCTTGTTAATGGTGACCTGTTTCGCCCAATTATCAGGGCTTCTGGCGATGACCGTTGCTAAAATCGGCTTGTAATCTTTAATCGATTTGACATGGCCAAGCTCGTCACGCAAGGATTTGTTTTCTTCTTCAAGCTCTTGAAGCTTGGCTTCATATTGTGTCTGTCCGTCAAGTTTTTCTCTTAGACGCTCGTTTTCTTTGTATGTGTTTTTTAAATCATTGATGTTCTCAAATATTCCTGCAAAAAATTCGGCAGGCGTATGAAAAATATTTTGAAATACTCCCGTCGTATCGCCGATCACTTTCTCAGGCCAGGTGGTATTGCGGCCGCCCTTCAGCGAAAATCCAATCATAGCCACCAATATGATAATACACAGAAGTAATAGCATTAACCGCTTATTCGGCATCGTGTTACACCTCTTCTATTGAACTCCCGATTATCTAGTTTTCCCTTTGAAAAGATGGATGTGCTCCAGTGCTTTCCCTGTTCCGATCGCTACACAATCAAGCGGATCTTCGGCGATAAGGACCGGCATTTTTGTTTCTTCGCTGATGACTTTGTCCAAATTGCGCAAAAGCGCTCCGCCGCCGGTTAACACTATACCTCTGTCCATGATATCTGCTGCAAGCTCAGGCGGTGTTTTTTCGAGTGTGCTCTTCACTGCTTCGACAATTGTAGATACAGTGTCGCGCAGAGCGTTAGAAATCTCTTTTCCTGTAATTTCAATTGTTTTCGGCAAACCTGTCAGCAAATCGCGGCCGCGGATTTCCATGTTGTCGGATTCTTCAGGAGCTTCTGCAGATCCGATTTCCATTTTAATCGCTTCAGCTGTACGGTCACCGATCATCAGATTGTACGTTTTTCTGATGTAGTTGATAATCGCGTCATCCATCTCATCACCGGCTACACGGATTGACTGAGACGTTACGATGCCTCCGAGGGAAATAATCGCAACTTCTGTCGTACCGCCCCCGATATCAACAACCATGCTTCCAGTCGGTTCCCAAACTGGCAGATTGGCCCCGATTGCTGCGGCAAAAGGCTCTTCAATTGGATACGCGTCACGCGCTCCCGCCTGTCTTGTCGCATCGATAACAGCGCGTTCTTCAACAGCTGTAATGCCTGATGGGACACATACCATTACATATGGTTTTCTGGCAAACATGCCTTTATTTTTTATGGCCTGATTGATGTAATATTTCATCATCGTCGCCGTTGTTTCATAATCAGCGATAACGCCGTCTTTCATCGGGCGAAGAGCCACCACGTTGCCCGGTGTCCGTCCAATCATATTTTTCGCATCATTTCCGACAGCGACAATCGATTTCGTATCCGTCTGCAAAGCGACAACTGACGGCTCTCTCACAACAATTCCTTTTCCTTTTACAAAAACAAGCGTATTCGCAGTTCCAAGATCTATACCAAGGTCTCTAGCACCAATTCCAAACATATGTATGTATCTTCCTTTCTTAAAGCAAAAATACCCTAAAGGGAAAAACTCATAAACTCTATTATAGCTTAATTCGACGAAAAAAAAAGTGTTACAAATATCCTTTTTCCTTTAAACTCACAAATTTTTTATCCCCGATCACCAAATGGTCAAGCAGCTCGATGCCAATCAGGTTTCCGCATTCAAACAGCCGTCTTGTCACTTCAATATCTTCCCTGCTCGGCGTCGGATCTCCAGAAGGATGATTATGAACACAGATAAAGGAAGCGGCAGATCGTTTAAACGCTTCTTTAAACACCTCTCGCGGGTGGACAATAGATGAATTCAGGCTTCCGATAAATACGGTGCGTTTATGGATGACTTGATTTTTTGTATTTAAGTATAAACAGACAAAATGCTCCTGGGTTAAAAAGCGCATATCCTCCATGACAAGATTAGCGCCGTCTTCCGGGGAGCGAATAACGAAATGTTCTTCGTTGGCTAATTTATGAATCCGGCTTCCAAGCTCAACTGCAGCCAGTATTTGAATCGCTTTTACCATACCGATTCCCGGGATGCTTGACAGCTCTTCAACCGATGCTTCCTTGAGCAGGCGCAGCCCGTCAAATGAGCGCAGCAGCCTGTTTGACAGGTCCAAAACAGATTCGTGTTTAGTCCCTGTCCGCAATAATATAGCCAAAAGTTCATGATTCGCTAAGTTCTCGGCTCCGACTTTCAGGAGCCGTTCTCTTGGCTTTTCTTTGATTGGGAAATCTTTGAGTTTTAATGGCAGATCGTGTATGACCAAGCACTCCTTTTCTTTCCCTTCCCGTTTATAGAACCGTCATGCCCTTATATCAAAATGGCGAAGAGCTCTCATTGTTTTTGATATAGGAAGGCCCATGACTGAATAATAATCTCCGTCTATTTTCTTTACAAAAAGCGCGCCTCTTCCTTGGATGCCGTATGCACCTGCTTTATCCATCGGCTCTTTTGTTTCAATATACGTCCAAATCTCTTCTTCACTGAGGGACCAAAACACAACTTCTGTCTTATCATAAAAAGTCTCGCTGTGATTTTCAGCTTGAATGCTGACCGCGGTTATTACTGAGTGACTTCGGCCTGAAAGCCTCCGCAGCATAGAAGCAGCTTCTTCTTGATCCTGCGGTTTGCCAAGACATTCGCCGTCAAGGCATACCATTGTATCAGCACCGATAACGATTGCATGCGGGTGGAGATCAGCTACAGCCTTAGCTTTTTGTTTTGCCAACCATTGGACGTTTTCTTCTGGTGAAAAGTTTCGATTTAATTTTTCTTCTACTTCACTGACAATAATGGAGTAGGGCAGCTGGAGAAGATCGAGGAGTTCTTTCCTGCGCGGAGATTGTGATGCAAGTATTAGCGGTTTTGTCATGTTCGTCATCCTTTCAGGGTTTGCTTAAGAAAAAAAGATACTCGTTTATCCTACCAAATCACGAGGCTTGTCACAATTTCAGAAAAATAACTTTTTCATGACAAAATAAAAAAAGCCTGTCACTAAAGGACGAAGGCTCAGGGCACTATCTCTTATTTTACGACGGCTAACAGCTCCTGCTGAGCCTTCCACCCGGCTTCAGCACTTGGATCTTCTAATTCCTTTAAAGCCTGCAAAATCGCTTTTTTCTCTCCTGTTTCTGACGCTTTTGTTTCACCAAGCGACTTTTCTATTTTCTCTACACTCGCTTTTGTAATGTCTTCGCCGAGAATCGCCTTTGCTGCAAGCTCCGCTGTTTCCTTAAAAGAATCTGTCATATCTGACTCTATTGATAAGGAAAGCTCCTTGCCTCCCCAGGCTTCAAAATCACTGTCGATTAAAACCTGTCCTAACTGCTGTGAGACATCCTTTTCACTTGCTAAGCCTGCAATAACATACGTATACCCGTCATCCTTTGACAGTGACACGGCGGAATATCCTTTTTCGGTCAATTGTTCTGTTAACGTTTCGGCGCCCTTTTCATTTGAAAATTTTCCGGCTTGCACAGCGTATGTTTTGTATGTACCTTCAGTTTGTGCTGCTTGTTTTTCTGCGTCTGAGGTTTGTTTATCAGCAGAAGTATCCCCTGCTTTTGCCGTTTGGCTGCCTAGAGAATCCTCTAAAGAGGCCGGTGCTGACGCTTCTTTATTCCCCGATATGTTTAACGCGAATAACCCTAATCCAGTGCCAATGATAGCCGCGAAGGCAATCGTCGCGGCCACTCTTTTTACCGGTTTGGCAGCCCCGGTCTTTCCTTTTGCATAAAGCTTTGTTTTTTTCTTTTGATAAGGAGGAACAACTTTAGGGTCCTCTTTAAACACCTTGTCCTCCTCGGAATCCCAATTGAATTCATCTTCATCAGGGTGTTCCTGGGATGCCGCAACCTCTTGTTCTGCCTGTCTTTTTTCCTCCCAATTTGAAAATGTCATGCTTTTATCTGCCTCTGTATCTGGTGTCTCTTGTTCGTAAACCGTCTCTTCTTTTCCATTAATCGTCACCTTGAGGGCTTTTTCTGCGGCTTTACTGTTTTTTTTATTCTTTCTTTTTTTCAATTCCGCTTCCTCCCTTCATTTGCTTGACCGTTCTTGTCGGCTTTTCATGCTACACACTTTAGCACAGGCAAAGAAAAAAAGAACAAGACTTTTGTCGCCTTGTCCAAAAAACGTTCGTCAAATTTTTCAGCAGTCAGCCCAATGCCATTTTGATATAAAAAGAAATGATAGAGTCACCGTATAAATAGGCTAAAATGCTCCCTGCGGCTATAGCGGGGGCGAAGGGAAGCGGCTGCCTTTTAGCGAGCCTACCAGTCAGAACAGCTGTCGCTCCATATAATGCACCTATCAAAACTGAAAAGAAAAAGGCAGCTGCCAGCATTTTCACACCAAGCACAAAGCCAATCACCGCAAATAATTTAATATCTCCTCCCCCTACTCCACCATGGGTGATTGCGGCAATTACAGCCAGAAATAGAAATCCGGCTGCCGCACCTAGCAGGCCTGCATACCAGGAATCAAGCGGAGAAATCAATCTCGCGGCCGCCAAAAAGGGAAGAAAGAAAATCAATATTCGATTTGGAATCAGCATAAAATGAAGATCTGTCACTGCAACAATAATGAGAAGAGAGATAAACACCACAGCGGGAAACAGTTCCAGCGATGTGCCAAAGCGTATTCCTGCGGCAGCAAATAAACACGCTGTCACAAGCTCTGCTGTGGGATACATAAAAGAAATCTTATGCCCGCAGCTTTTACATTTACCTTTTTGAAATAGGAATGACAGGATGGGAATTAATTCTGCAGGAGTTAATGTCCGCCGGCAAAACGGGCATGATGAACGGGGCGCAATAATAGATAGATGTAAGGGGATACGGCACCCGGCCGTATAGTAAAAAGAACCAAGGATCAGCCCAAAGATAAAAAGAATGGATAGCATAGACAACACACCTTTACTCATTGAGTTCTGGTATGGATTGTAGCAAAATGGACATCCTGAGCTCCAATTGGGAATATTCAATTTTACACATAAAAAAAACGGCAGAATCTTTTTTTTGATTCTGCCGAGCCGGATGCTTTTATTTCAACCTTTTTCGAATGTCAGAAATAAAGTAAAGAGATCCGGTAATCAGCACAATTTCATTTGAGCCCTTTTTGCTTTCTATGAATTTGATCACATCGTCTGGATCTTCACTCCAGCTTTTATTGCTGATTTCACTTGCATCATAGAGATCTTTTGCAAGAGAAGCACGCGGGAAATCAAAAGAAGCAAAATGAATCGCATGAGCAATGGTTTCCAGTCTTTTAATCATGTTCTGATACGGTTTGTCCTTTAACGCGCTAAACACCACAGAAATGCGTGAATTGGCGAAACGCTGCTTCATCGTTTCCGCCAGCTTTTCAACACCTTCTTCGTTATGCGCACCGTCTAAATATACCGGAGGATGTTCCTGAACAAGCTCTAACCGTCCCGGCCAAGCAGCCTTCACAAGCCCGCTCCTTAACGCTTCGTCACTGATATGGGCGATATTCTCCTTATTGAGCCACTCCGCAGCCAAAATGGACAAAGAAGCATTTTGTCTTTGATGGGTGCCAATCAGAGATGTCCGAATATCTTCATAGCATTTCTCTTCCGTTTTGAATGAAAACTGTTCTCCTGCAGGCAGAGCCTCTTCATTGAAAATAACACATGCATCATGCAATGACTGGAACGGCGCAGCATGCCGTTCGGCTTCATGGCGGATGACCTGTAAAGCTTCCGGCTGGGTAACTGCTGTAACGATTGGAATACCTTCTTTAATAATACCGGCCTTTTCTCCTGCAATTTCTTCAATGGTGTTTCCCAAAATATTCATATGATCGTGTCCAATGCTTGTAATCACAGTTAAGAGCGGTTCAACCACATTAGTAGAATCGAATCTACCGCCCAGACCTGTTTCAAAAATAACAAAATCGACCTTATGAAATTCTGCAAAATATAAAAATGCACAGGCCGTCATAATTTCAAATTCTGTCGGCTGTCCGTATTCCGTTTGATCAAGGGCTTCAACGTGCGGTTTCATTTGATTGACGAGTGCTGTCCATTCCTCATCTGAAATCGGTATCCCGTTTACGCTGATCCGTTCATTAAACGTAATAATATAAGGCGATGTAAATGTTCCAACCGTATATCCGGCTTCCTGCAGCATAGAACGGATAAAAGCGACAGTTGATCCTTTACCGTTTGTTCCTGCGACGTGGAACGCTCGGATTTTTTTTTCAGGATGTCCTAACCGCGCCATCAGCTGTTTCATTCGACCAAGTCCGGGCTTCACCCCGAATTTTAGCCTCCCGTGAATCCAGCTGCGCGCATCTTGATATGCAGTAAACAATGATAATCCCCTCTTTTATAAGACAAGGCGGTTTCTCTAGAAACCGCCCCGGCTTTTCATTAACCCTTCAGCTCAGCCATTCGTTTTTGAACAGCGTCACGCTTCGCCACATAATCTTTTTCTTTTTCACGTTCTTCATCAATTACGTGTGCAGGCGCTTTTTTCATAAATCCTTCATTTCCAAGTTTCTTTTGGACACGCTCAACTTCTTTTGTCAGTTTATCAAATTCTTTTTGCAGACGGGCAATTTCTTCATCAATATTGATTAAGCCTTCAAGCGGAAGAATAACCTCTGCTCCTGAGACAACGGCCGTCATCGCCTTATCAACAGCCTCAATATCGGTGCCGATTTTAAGCACGCTCGGATTCGTAAAGCGTTCAACATATGAACGGTTCGCTTCGAGGCGGGCTGCTATTTCGTCTGTGCTTGTTTTAATGTACAGTTCAACCTGCTTGCTCATTGGCGTATTGACTTCACTGCGGATATTGCGCACAGAACGGATCAGCTCAACAAGAAGCTTCATGTCAGCTGACGCTTCAGTATCGGTATGCTCCGGCACTACTACAGGCCATTGACTTACTGTAATCGATTCCCCTTGGTGAGGAAGGTGCTGCCAAATTTCCTCCGTTAAGAATGGCATAAACGGATGGAGCAGACGCATCGTTTGATCAAGTACGTAAGCAAGGATGGAACGGGTAGTTTTCTTAGCCGCTTCGTCTTCCCCATAAAGTGGAAGCTTCGCCATTTCAATATACCAATCACAGAAATCATCCCAAATAAAGTTATATAAATGGCGTCCTACTTCACCAAATTCATATCGATCAGCAAGCTGGGTCACGTGCTCGATCGTTTCATTTAATCGCGTTAAAATCCACTTGTCAGCGACTGATTTTTCGCCTGACAGATCAAGCTCATCGTACGTCATGCCATCCATATTCATTAATGCAAAACGGGAGGCGTTCCAAATTTTATTGGCAAAATTCCAGGTCGATTCCACTTTTTCATAGCTGAAGCGCAGATCCTGGCCAGGAGAGCTTCCAGTCGCAAGGAAATAACGTAGAGAATCGGCTCCGTACTTGTCAATCACATCCATCGGGTCGACACCGTTGCCAAGAGATTTACTCATTTTCCGGCCTTGCTCGTCACGGATTAAGCCGTGGATTAAAACATCTTTGAACGGGCGCTCGCCTGTAAATTCAATGCCTTGGAAAATCATGCGTGATACCCAGAAGAAAATGATATCGTACCCTGTCACGAGAACATCTGTCGGATAGTAGCGTTTAAAGTCTTCAGCCGTTACATCAGGCCAGCCCATTGTGGAGAAAGGCCATAGCGCAGAACTGAACCATGTATCCAGTACGTCTGTATCCTGTTCCCAATTTTCGCTGTCTTCCGGCGCTTCAAGCCCGACATATAGCTCGCCTGTTTCTTTATGGTACCAGGCAGGAATACGATGGCCCCACCACAATTGACGGGAGATACACCAGTCGCGGATATTTTCCATCCAATGTAAATACGTTTTTTCGAAACGGTCAGGCACAAAGTTGACCTTTTCTTCTTTCTTTTGCAGCTCAATCGCTGCATCAGCAAGCGGCTGCATGCGCACAAACCATTGTGTAGAAAGATAAGGCTCCACAACAGCTCCGCTTCGTTCACTATGGCCGACAGAGTGCATATGATCCTCGATCTTGAAGAGAACTCCCGCTTCCTGTAAATCTTTCACGAGCTTTTTGCGGCATTCAAAACGATCCATGCCTTGATATTGCAGAGCATTTTCATTCATCGTGCCATCTTCATTCATGACAAGAATGCGTTCTAATTTGTGGCGGTTGCCAAGCTCGAAGTCGTTCGGATCATGAGCAGGCGTAATTTTCACGGCACCTGAACCAAATTCCATATCAACATAGTCATCACCGACAATCGGAATTTCACGATTTACAATCGGCAGGATCACCGTTTTTCCGATAAGGTGTTTATAGCGCTCGTCTTCAGGGTGAACGGCAACAGCTGTATCACCGAGCATTGTTTCAGGACGTGTCGTCGCAATTTCAATTGAGCCTGAACCGTCAGCAAGCGGATAGCTCATATGATAGAACGCGCCTTGAACATCCTTGTAAATCACCTCAATGTCGGATAGGGCTGTTTTTGTCGCTGGGTCCCAGTTAATAATATATTCGCCTCTGTAGATCAGGCCTTTTTCATAAAGCTTAACGAATACTTCTCTTACCGCTTTGCTCAAGCCTTCATCCAGCGTAAAACGTTCACGGGAATAATCTAGGCCAAGACCTAATTTCGCCCACTGGCTGCGAATAAAGTCAGCATATTCTTCCTTCCACTTCCACGTTTCTTCGAGGAATTTTTCACGGCCTAAATCGTAGCGGGATTTGCCTTCTTCACGAAGTTTCGCCTCTACTTTAGCCTGTGTCGCGATGCCGGCGTGGTCCATGCCAGGAAGCCACAGCACATCATAGCCCTGCATGCGTTTCATTCTTGTTACAATGTCTTGCAGCGTTGTGTCCCATGCGTGGCCAAGGTGAAGTCTTCCTGTTACGTTTGGCGGCGGGATGACAACAGAGTATGGCTCTTTTGTCTGGTCACTGCCCGCTTCAAAAAATTTGCCTTTTAGCCAAAAATCATATCGGTCTTTTTCAACCGCTGCCGGATCATATTTCGTCGGCATTGTTTGTTCATTCGTTTCCATCATAACCCTCCAGCATGTTTAAAAATGGCTGAGAACGAAAAAAGAGCTCTTCATCCCTGTAAAAGGACGAAAAGCTCTTTCGCGGTACCACCTTTTTTCATGAACTCTATCAGTTCATGCACTTATAACGGATAACGGGTGTTTCCCGAATTTCTCTACTCTTCTTTCAAGAAATTATGCTCCCGGGCGACCTTCCAATCAGACAACATAAGAAGCCTTTCAGCAAACGGCTTCTCTCTCTGCATGCGCCTTTTTTGTACTCTTCCCGTTCTAAGCAGGTGTATTTATCAGCTCATTGTATACATTATTTATGTTCTTTATTATAGTAAAAGTGTTTTTGATTCGTCAATCATCTTTTCCAAAAACACCGCTTTCTATACAGATGGGCAGGCACCTATTGCCCAAGTTTACATATGATGCTTGTAAATGCGTAGAGGAGGATGCACCGTGAAGAAACGTTTCAGCTCTTATTCGCTGCCGCCATGGGTAAGGCAAATTCGGCTTGTATCCGCACAAGTGATTATTCCCATTACGATTTTTCAAGGAATCAGAACCATTTTCTTTCCGACAACCTTTGATGTTTTGCTGCTCGCAATCCTAATCTTTTTAGCTTGCGCCCTTCATTTAGAATGGATATAAACAAACAAGTCCGCGCCATTAAGACGTGGACTCGTTTTCAGCCTGAAATTTTTTCTCTTGTTCAATCTGATGAATTTTCATCACAAACGGCTCTATATTTTTCATTTGCCAATAAGCCTTTAATAATTGTGTACATTCCTCTTTTTCATGCTGTCTTTTCCCAGTTTGATAACCGTTCAGCACCTTGTACATGGCTGCCGGATATGCCATATAGCTGAGAAAAAGGCTGACTTCCGCTTCACGCAAAGGGAATGATTTCGTATATCCATAAAACCATTCGACGCATTCCGGACAAGCTTTCGGAAAGCCTCTGAACATTTTTGTATAAAAGCCGAGCAGGTCGTTTTGCGGCGGACCGACAGATGCTCTTTCGAAGTTTGTAAAATATCCGGTCCCAGCATCATTATACAGAAAATGGTGTATAGACAGGCTGCCGTGGTTCATTACAACCCTTGAAACGTCCTTTTCCTTTGCCGACTCATACCAGTCCTCCAGCCGTTCCAGCGCAAAGTTCACCGCGGAAATGGTTTCTGAAAAATAGGTTATGGCCTGGAGTTCAAAAGGAGAAAGGTACCACTCCTTCTCCGCTCTATCCACAAACTGCTCATAGAAAATTTTATCTTGTTCCCACTTTTTTTTCGTTTGCCCGTAATAACGTTCAATCTCATCACGTCTAACCTTTAGTTCCTGCGCGGTTCTCTCGTGAAGACGGGCTGTTTCTCTAAATAAATAAGCATGTTTCTGATCCCGTTCTTCCTCTTGGTCAAATTGGAGCCAAGGCATTAAATAGTAGGTATCTCCGTATTGTATGCCTGCTGAGAAAAACTCACCGCTATTTGTTCTGTAAACGGGAACGAATGAACGATAGCCTTTTTCCTCAATCGCCACCATATGATCTGTAAAATGCTTGCCGCGCCCCTCTTTCAATTTTTTCAGGGCAAATATGCCGTAGTCTGTATACACTTTCCAAACAAGAGGACTGACAGGCTCAATAAATTGAGCAGTCAGTCCGTATTCCTGAAGAACCGATTGGGTATCTTCCATTTCATTCACCACATTTTCCGATCGCTTACGGTTTACGCATGGCTATTTTTATATTGAGGAATATAGAGAATCTGTCCTGCTTTTAATTCATCATCCAAGGCTAAAGAATTCATCCTGATCAGCTGCTGGGATGTAATTTCATACCGTTCGCATAAACGCTCGATCGTATCTTCCTGCTGCACAATACAAATTTTCATTCTCGAAAACTCATCCGCTTCTTTTGTAAAGAGTTTTGTTAAATAAAGAGAATTATCACTTTCCTTTGTTTGAGGTTCCTTCGTTTCAGGAGCAGGAGCAACCCTAGGAACAGCATCCGTTTCCTTCCTTTCAGTCTCAGAAGATTCAGGCATCTGGAAGGATTGAAAAGGTGTTTCTTCCTTAGGCTCTTCAGCTGATGGTGTTTTTCTCACTTCAATTTCGAAGCTCTCTTCCTCTTGTTCTTCCTCCTCCAGCAGCTTAGGCGCTGAATAAAAAGAATCCTCCTCTTCTTGTTCAGGCAGGAAGGTACGGTATGCCGGTTCAGGCAATTCTTCTTGAGATGCCTCCTCCGAGCTTGTTTTTTGATTGAAATGGAAATGTAAATCGGCATTGTCATTCTCCATATATACAGCTGAAGCTGTTTCTCTGCTATCTTCTATGGAGAGAGCGGCCTCTGATACACTCTCCAAAGCTTCATCCGGTTCCGCCTCTTCTTGGCAAAGCGCAGGATCAGCCTGATCCGATTGAGCTGCTTCTTCATTTTGAGCCTCTTGGCGCAGCGCATATTCATGATTAGGAGACACTGTTGTTTCCGCTTTTTCCTCTGCAATCACAGTCTCTGAATGAAGCTCAGCTTCCAAAGCAGGCGATTCTTCTGCTCCAACGTGTTCACGAAGCTCAGTCTCCGCTGGAGAGTCTGCTTCTTCACGAACATCCGCTATTGCAGCTGCCGGCTCTGCCGTTTCTTTTTTTGCTTTAACGATCTCTTGAATCTCTATTTCTGAAGGATCAGGTTCTGGCTCAGATTCTTCTGTTTCCGATTCAGCACGAACCTCCGTTTCCGGCACAGCAAGCTCTTCTGACTCTTCTTCCTCTTTCACATCTTCTCTGGCCTCTGGTTCTGAAGCAACCGATTCAGGCGGCTCAGATTCTGCTTTTTCTGTCTCCAGTTCTTCACGGAGCCCCGCTTTCGAGATAAAAAGTTCTGGCGGTTCGGCTGGCGGTTCATGCTGAAGAACTGCTTCCTCTGCCGATGATGCACCCGGTTCTTCTACTACACTATGTGCCGGCGGCTCTGAAAGCTCTTCCTCCCTGAATGCCGCAGGAGCTTCATATAAAGGTATCTCCGGCTCTTTGTCTTGCGTATCGTCCAAAAGCCCTTCGATCGCTAAATCAGCTTGAATTGTTAAAATGCGCGAATCCGTCAATTGATAGTCAAATGCGTCAATAAAGACGAAGACATCCTGTAAATGGCTCACTTTATTTTTCGGAATGGTAATATCCACAGGAAAACAGTGAGTCAGTTCCGCACTTCCATCCTCTCTCTTTCTGACTTGTTCAACAAACCGCTTATCTGTATAAATCTCTTCGGTATGTTTGTTTTGATCTATGTTGTACTCACCTGTAAGTTCAAGCGATCCTATGATTGATACATAATCATTTACTTCCTGAACCCTAATATCAGGATCTAATGAAATAGAAAGCAGTTCAGAAACTTCCTGTCCTTTTTGGAAACAGATCGATTCTTCTACAGAAAATTGCAATCGATGATTTTGCGGCAAGTTCATATCCTCCTTTCATCTAATCCTTAAAATTAGATGTCACTAAAGGTGTATGTATGAACTGGAGAAAATATGAGTGGGAGAGCACGAAAAAACCGGCACAAGGAGTCCTTGATACCGGTTTTCACTCTTATCTGCGGCTGATCTCAGCAAATACTTTCTCAGCTGCCTGGATTGTGTTTTCAATATCTTCATCAGTATGGGCCGTTGAGAGGAAAAGACCTTCGAATTGTGATGGCGGAAGGAATACCCCTTCATTTGCCATCCCTTTATAATAGCTTGCGAACAGCTTCAAATCAGATGATTTCGCTGTTTCATAATTGATGACTGGTTCGTTTGTAAAGAAGAAACCGATCATCGAACCTGCACGGTTAAAGGTATGCGGAATGCCATGAGCCCCGGCGGCTTTTGAAATTCCTTCTTCCAGTCTGTCGCCTTTTTTGATGAAATTCTTGTAGGATTCAGGTGTCAGCTGTTTCAATGTCTCTAAGCCAGCCGTCATCGCAAGCGGGTTGCCTGACAATGTACCAGCTTGATAGATCGGACCGCTTGGAGCGATCTGCTCCATGATTTCTGCCTTTCCGCCATAAGCGCCGACAGGAAGTCCGCCCCCGATTACTTTTCCTAAACAAGTCAGATCAGGCGTTACGCCGAAGTAGCCTTGAGCGCAGTTATAATCGACCCGGAAGCCAGTCATCACTTCATCAAAAATCAGCAGGGAGCCGTACTGCTCAGTGATATCACGCAGACCCTGAAGGAAACCTTCTTGCGGCGGAACAACACCCATATTTCCGGCAACTGGCTCTACAATGACTCCCGCAATGTCTTCACCGAATTGCTGGAAAGCAAGCTTTACACTTTCTAAATCATTGTACGGAACGGTGATGGTGTTTTTCGCAATGCCTTCAGGCACCCCCGGGCTGTCAGGCAGACCGAGAGTGGCAACACCTGAACCAGCTTTAATCAAGAGAGAATCGCCGTGTCCGTGGTAGCAGCCCTCAAATTTTAAAATCTTGTTGCGGCCCGTATAGCCCCTTGCCAAACGGAGGGCACTCATTGTAGCCTCTGTTCCGGAGCTTACCATTCGTACAATTTCTACAGATGGCACACGATCAATGACGAGCTTAGCCAGTTCATTTTCTACTTCAGTCGGAGCACCAAAGCTTGTCCCGTATTCAGCCACTTTTTTGAGGCTTTCTACGACGCGGTCATTTGTATGCCCTAAAATTAAAGGCCCCCATGACAAGACGTAGTCAATATATTCATTCCCGTCAATATCAAAGATTTTCGAGCCTTTTCCGCGCTCCATAAAAATCGGGTCCATGTCTACCGATTTAAATGCGCGAACGGGACTGTTCACACCGCCCGGCATGAGTTTTTGCGCTTCTTTAAAAGCCGTTTTTGATTTTTCATAGCTTCTCATCTGCCTCAACTCCTGTCAACTGAATAAAATTACTCCGCAAGCCATTTCGCTGCGTCTTTCGCATGATACGTAATAATCAGGTCGGCACCCGCGCGCTTCATGCTTGTCAAAATTTCCAACACAATTTCTTTTTCTTTGATCCAGCCGTTCTGCGCTGCAGCCTTCACCATTGAATACTCTCCGCTTACATTATAAGCGACGAGCGGCAAAGTAAACTCATTTTTTACGTCACGCATGATATCCATATAAGAAAGCGAAGGTTTGACAATCAAAAAGTCCGCGCCTTCCTCAACATCTGATTGTGCTTCGCGGAGTGCCTCCATACGGTTGGCAGGGTCCATCTGATATGTTTTGCGGTCTCCGAATTGCGGTGTGCTGTTTGCTGCATCACGGAACGGACCGTAAAACTCACTTGAATATTTAACAGCGTAAGACATGATGGGAATATTGACGAATCCTTCTTTATCAAGTGCTTCTCTGATCACTGTAACAAATCCGTCCATCATGTTTGATGGCGCAATGATATCCGCACCTGCTTTCGCTTGGCTGACAGCTGTCTGCGCCAAAAGCTCCAGCGATTCATCATTGAGAATGACTCCGTCTTTGACAAGTCCGCAATGGCCGTGGTCTGTATATTCGCACAGGCACGTGTCAGCGACAACAACCATTTCAGGGAAGTGTTCTTTAATTTCTGTGATGGCTTTTTGGACAATTCCGTGATCATGGTACGCTTGTGTTCCGCAATCATCTTTTTCTTCCGGGATGCCGAACACGATAACAGATTGAATGCCCAGTTTGACCAGCTCCGCTACTTCATCCTTCAATAAATCTAATGATACATGGTGAACATCAGGCATTGACGGAACAGCTTTTTTGCCTTCCAGCCCTTCAACGACAAAAATCGGATATATAAAATCTGATGGATGCAAACGTGTTTCCTTTACCATTTCTCTCATTGCTTTTGATGTCCGCAGGCGGCGGTGTCTATTAAATGATTGACTCATATTCTCTCTTCCTCTCTTGACATGCTGCACATTAACTCAAGCATGCCATCTATTGTAAATGTATCAGGCGTATGCGATGTGATGCCGTACGTCAGAAGGGCATCATTTGTTAAAGGCCCAATGCTGATACAGGCCGTCCCATTCGCCTTCCACTTTTTTAATTCTTCTCCCAAGACATGCATAAACGTATGTACGGTTGATGAACTCGTAAATGTTACATAGTCAAAGGAATATTGACCCGCAGCGTCTTTCAATGCCTCAATGCCTTCTTCATCCGGAATCGTTTCGTAGAGAACCCATTCCTTTACTTCAAAACCGAGCGGGACAAGCTCTTGTTTTATCACATCACGTGACAAATTCCCTTTCATCACGGTAATGGGCTCCCCCGGTTCAGCATGCTGCTTAAGAGCGTCAGCCAATTGTTCAGCAATATACTCCTGTGGCATCACATCAACCGATACGTTATGCGTTTTTAAACGGCGGGCGGTTTTTTCACCGACGGCTGCAATTTTTTTATGCGCAGGGAGAATAAGCTGATTTTCCTTCAGATAAGAAAAAAAGAAGTCTGCCCCGTTCACACTTGTAAAAACAAGCCAGCCTGGCGCGGTTAGATCCTCCCTTACCTGTTCCGCAACATCATTCGGCAAAGCGCGGCGAAACGTAATCAAAGAGGTTAAAACCGCTTTACCGCCAAGCGCCTCCACTTTTTGCTGAAATGATGTTGCTTGTGCCTTATTCCGGGTGACAAGCACTGTTTTTCCTTTCAACGGAAAATCATTTTCCATCCTCATCAAGCTCCCGTTTTACACGATCAATTAAATCTTTTGCTCCTTTGTCAGCCATAAGAGCGGCACAGCGCTTTCCTACTTCCTCCGGATCGTTTCCGGTGACGGTTTCTTTAAAAATGATTTTGCCGTCAGGTGAAGCGACAAGACCTGTCATTTCAATTTCAGCCTGTCCATTTAACACGGAGTAGCCCGCGATCGGAACCTGGCAGCCGCCCTCCATCGCGTTTAAAAAAGCACGTTCTGCTAAGACAGTCCGTTTTGTATATTCATCTGTAAACTGAGAAAACAACGCCAACAGCTCTTCATCCGATTCTCGGCACTCAATCGCCAGGGCTCCCTGCCCCACAGCAGGCAAACAGCGCTCAGGCTCAAGGAATTCGGTTACGACATCTTGTTTCCACCCCATTCTGGAAAGGCCGGCAGCCGCTAAAATAATCGCGTCATAATCCTCTGTTTCCAGCTTTTGAAGTCTTGTATCTATATTACCTCTAATCCATTTAATTGTAAGGTCAGGGCGCTCAATCAAAAGCTGCGCGCTTCTTCTTAAACTGCTTGTGCCAATGACAGCACCTTCCTTCATTTCTGAAAGCTTTACGCGATTCTTTGAAATAAGGGCATCACGCGGGTCCTCCCGTTCAGGAATACAGCCGATCACAAGGCCTTCAGGCAAAACAGCAGGCATGTCCTTCATGCTGTGCACTGCCATATCAATCTCTTCGTTTAAAAGCGCCTGTTCAATTTCTTTGACAAACAGCCCTTTTCCACCCACTTTTGAGAGTGTAACATCGACAATCCGGTCGCCCTTTGTCACGATCTCTTTAATTTCAAAAGCAAACGAAGGATTGATTTCCTTCAGTTTTTGAATAACCCATTTTGTTTGAGTCATAGCGAGTTTGCTCCGTCTGGAACCTACTTTAATCGTTCTCATCATTTCTTTCCTCCCGAATCTGCTTGGGACATCGTTTAACTGAACCAATGGAATTGCGACAGGCTTCCAAGCAGGAAATAATTGATCATCAGCACCAGAAAACAAGCCGTATTCCACAGTGCAGCGACCTTTCCTTGCAGCTCTTTAATCAGCCTGATATAAAGATAATAGCTGTACAGCAGCAGGACGACAAACGAACCAAGCACTTTGGCGTCAAACCAATACAGCGTTTCTAGTGAGACATATGCCCAAATGACGCCGAGAATCAAACTCAGCAGCAGCATCGGAACCCCAATGACATTTAAAACATACGCCATATAATCAAGCTTAGATAAATCTTCTATTCTCAACAGCCATTTTCCCCACTTTTTCTTTTTCAGCAGATGATATTGAAACATATATAGCACAGAAAAAACGAAAGAAAGGGAAAAAGCGCCGTATGAAAGAATCGCCATTGTAATATGAATCACCAAAAGCTCGGATACAAGCTGCCCGGAAAAAGCAGCTGACTGCTGCTCTGTCGGTGAAAATGTGTGAATGGCGATCATAGAAAATCCTATAACATTTGTAAAAAACACGATAAAGTCAACACGTAAAAGCTTTGTCAGTACAAGTGACAGCGTGACAAGCACCCAGGCATAAAAATAAAGCGCCTCTGTCACATTTAATACCGGAAACCGCCCCGTCACCCACATAAAATAGGCCAAATACACGGTTTGCAGAGTCCAGACAATAGAAAGCAACCAGAAGGCCATTTTTCCAGCCTTCCGGTTGTGTTGAAGAAAATCTATAAAATAAAAGAGTACACTTAACGCGTAAATGACGATTGTCCCCTCATTAAGTCTTGCCATTGCAGTATCAATCATTCAGCTTTCACTCACTTACAAGTGGGCTAAAGCCCGCTTTTGATTCAGCCTTCTTAAAAGAGTGGACCTTTTGGCTGCTTTCAACGGTTTTCATCATTTGACGGCCCGCAGCTTCTTCAATATCAAAAATCTGCATAAACAACGCGAGCTTTTCTTCCGAATCAGCATCTGCCGCAAGCTCTTTCACCTTTAAAATCGGATCACGAAGCATTTGGTTAATAATACTTTTGGTGTGTTTGTTCAACAGTTTTTTCTCTCTTGTGCTTAAGTGAGGCAGCTTACGCTCAATGCTGTCCATCGTTTCTGACTGGATAGCAAGCGCCTTTTCGCGCAATGCAGAAATAACCGGCACAACACCAAGTGTATTCATCCATTGTTTAAATTCCACAATGGTTTCTTCAATTAACAGTTCAACTTTTTCAGCTGTTTCTCTCCGCTCTTTCATGTTCGCTTCTACAATGCCTTCCAGATCGTCGATATCATAAAGAAAAACACCTTCAAGATCATTCAGCGCCGGATCAAGATCTCTAGGCACGGCAATGTCGACCATAAACAGCGGACGTCCCTTGCGAAGCTTATTCGCGTTTTCCATCATCTCTTTGGACACGACAAATTCACTTGCACCGGTTGAACTGATTAAAATATCAGCCTCCGCAAGCGCGCTTTCAAGCTGATTCAAGCTTCTCGCTTCACCTGAAAAACGGTCTGCAAGCTCCTTCGCTTTCAAGTATGTTCGGTTAATGACAGTGACCTTGCCGATTCCCTGTCCGTGCAGGTTTTCCGCAGCAAGCTCGCCCATTTTTCCCGCACCGAGAATCAATATGTGCTTGCTTGAAAGATTTCCGAAGATTTTTTTGGCAAGTTCAACTGCAGCATAGCTTACTGACACCGCATTTGAGCCAATGTCTGTTTCGGCGTGAGTCCGTTTGCCCACTGTAACTGCCTGCTTAAACAGCTCATTAAAAATAGTCCCGATCGTTTTTTCTTGCTGAGCTGTTTTAAAGCTGTCGCGTACCTGTCCGAGAATCTGCGTTTCGCCAATCACCATAGAGTCAAGTCCGCAGGCTACACGGAATAAATGCTCAACAGCGGCATCGCTCTCATAAAACGTTAAGAACGGTGACAGCTCTTCTTTGCTTAATTGAAACCAATCAGCTAAAAACTTTTTTATATAATAACGGCCGGTATGGAGCTGGTCGACTACCGCATAAATTTCAGTGCGGTTGCAGGTTGAGACAATGATGTTTTCAAGAATGCTTTTCTCTTCTTTCAGCTGCACCATTGCTTCTGCCAGCTCATTCGGCTGAAAACTTACTTTTTCACGTATCTCAATAGGGGCGGATTTATAATCTACTCCCACAACAAGTATATGCATCGCTCTAATTACACCCCCAACACCCAATCTTAATTTATAATCATTCTAACATAGAACTCATTATTTATAATAATTATAACATAGTTTCTTTCACAAAATGTGAACAGATTTTAAAATTCTTATGCTATATTAGAAAAAGCTTCAGGGAAAAGAAGCATTCCTATTGACAATACCAAAAACAGCAGAAATTTACTACACATCAGCTCTAAAAAACAAGAAGGTGATATCATGAAACAAAAATCAATTTTATTCCCTTGTCTGCTGCTTGCCGCTTCTGTATATGCATGGCTAGAAAGCGGCCAAGCCGAACTGTTTTCAGGGCAGGATCAATGGCCTGTTCTCCTCATGCTGTTAGGCGCAGCCTTTGTATATCAAGGAAAAAAAGAAGCCGTTACACCCCATTTTTTTATCGGTTTGCTTCTCTTCGGGATCGGTTTACACTTTTTTGCCAAGCCGAAGTGGGTATGGTGGCCGGATGATTTTGAAATGCTCCTCTTTATGATCGGCTTCTCACTTCTCGTTTCAACCGTTCAAAAAAAAGAATATGTATATGAAGCTGTGTCGATGATTTGTTTTTCCCTGTTTTTGTACTTTTTCAAACAAATTATGGCATGGCTTGAGTCTGCGCATATTCCAACAGCGCTTCTGAAGGAGTATTGGCCGTTTGTCTTTATTGGAATCAGTTTATTGTTATTATTGATAAAACGAAAAAAATCTATACGATAAATAAAACCGGTAGAGGATCCTCTACCGGTTTATCATTTTTTTGATCGCTCCCCAAGCTTCGTCTTTTCCCTTTTTCGTTTCTGAAGAAAAGAGGATCAGCTCGTCTTCCGGATCAATATTTAATGTTTGTCGGACAACCTTCGCGTGTTTGTCCCATTTACCTTTCGGGATCTTATCCGCCTTTGTAGCGATAACAATAACAGGAATGCCGTAATACTTTAAAAATTCATACATCTGTACATCATCATTAGATGGCGCATGCCGCAAATCAACGATCTGCACCACAGCTTTTAATTCCTCGCGTGTCGTGATATAGGTTTCAATCATTCTGCCCCATGCTTCACGCTCAGACTTTGACACTTTGGCAAAACCGTAGCCCGGCACATCCACAAAATGCAGCTCATCATTGATAATGTAGAAATTAAGCGTTTGTGTTTTTCCCGGCTTTGATGACGTTCTCGCAAGATTTTTGCGATTGATTAATGAATTGATAAAAGACGATTTTCCTACGTTCGATCTTCCGGCCAATGCGATTTCCGGAAGCCCCCCTTCAGGGTACTGTTCCGGTTTTACTGCACTGATCACGATTTCTGACTTTGTGACTTTCATTTCTTCTCTCCTACTAAGGCATGTTCCAAAACCTCGTCTAAGTGGGACGCCAATATAAATGTCAGCCCCTCCCTGACGCTTTCCGGAATATCCTCTATATCTTTTTCATTATCTTTAGGCGCAATAATGGTCGTTAATCCCGCTCTATGTGCGCCAAGCGCTTTTTCCTTTAAGCCGCCGATCGGCAGCACGCGCCCGCGAAGCGTGATTTCCCCAGTCATGCCGACTTCACGCGAAACCGCCCGTCCCGTTAAAGCAGAAACAAGCGCTGTTGCCATCGTAATACCGGCTGACGGACCATCTTTTGGCACCGCACCCTCTGGTACATGTATATGAATATCATACTTCTCATGAAAGTCAGGTTCAATGCCAAGTTCTTCTGTTTTGGATCGCACATAGCTGAATGCAGCCTGAGCAGACTCTCTCATAACATCTCCGAGCTTTCCTGTCAGGATTAATTTCCCTTTTCCCGGTGAAAGCGATACTTCAATCGAAAGCGTATCTCCGCCAACGGTTGTATACGCAAGCCCTGTCACTACACCAACTTGATCCTCTGTTTCAGCTTGTCCATATCTGAAAATGCGTTTTCCGATAAAATCTTGAAGGTTCTTCTCAGTAACCGTAATTCGTTTTCGCTCTTCAGCAACAATGGCTTTTGCAGCTTTACGGCAAATTGCGGCAAGCTGGCGTTCAAGGCTTCTTACACCCGCTTCTCTCGTATAGTAACGAATAATATCAAGAATCGC
Organism: Bacillus sp. LM 4-2; assembly: GCF_000978495.1. Classification (NCBI taxonomy): domain Bacteria; kingdom Bacillati; phylum Bacillota; class Bacilli; order Caryophanales; family Bacillaceae; genus Bacillus; species Bacillus sp. LM 4-2. The sequence goes on from NZ_CP011101.1 coordinate 2,737,063, forward strand.
CTGATCACGCAGCTGAAGATTGCTTTTCTTCAGCCCGTGTTCTTTGATTTGCTTTGGAAGCAAGTGATCCTTTACAATTTCAAGTTTTTCTATTTCTGTGTAGCCTGCGATATTAATAATTTCCATTCTGTCTCTGAGCGGGCCCGGGATTGTGGCCAAATTGTTCGCCGTTGCGATAAACAGCACTTTGGATAAATCAAAGGTTTCTTCAATATAGTGATCACTGAAGCTGCTGTTTTGCTCTGGATCAAGCACTTCAAGCATAGCGGATGATGGGTCTCCTCTAAAATCAGATGACATTTTGTCAATTTCGTCTAATAAGAAGACCGGATTCAGCTTGCCCGCTTTTTTCATCCCTTGAATAATACGTCCAGGCATTGCTCCGACATAGGTCCGTCTGTGTCCGCGTATCTCTGATTCATCCCGAACTCCTCCGAGTGAGATTCTGACGAATTTGCGTCCCAAGCTTTTTGCAATTGATTTGGCTAAAGACGTTTTTCCGACACCTGGAGGTCCTGCCAAACAGAGAATCGGGCCTTTCAGGGATTTTGTCAGCTTCTGGACAGCCAAATATTCTAAAATACGTTCTTTTACTTTTTCAAGCCCGTGGTGCTCTTCGTCCAAGAGACGTCCTGCTTCTTTCAAATCAAGCTTATCATCTGTTTCATCCGTCCACGGAAGAGCAACCAGCCAGTCGATATAGTTGCGGATCACAGAGCTTTCCGCAGAACTTGACGGAATTTTTTCATATCTGTTCAATTCTTTAAGCGCTGTTTCTTTCACATGATCAGGCATGCCTGCTTCTTCGATTTTTTCCGTCAGCGTCTGAACTTCGCCAGTTTTGCCTTCTTTATCGCCAAGCTCTTTTTGGATCGCCTTCATTTGTTCACGCAAGTAGTATTCCTTCTGCGTACGCTCCATCGAACGTTTGACGCGCTGGCCGATTTTTTTCTCAATCTCCAGCACTTCTTTTTCATTATTAATAAAATCAATGACCTTGTTCAGCCTGTCTTTGACATCAGCCGTTTCTAAAATATCCTGCTTATCCTTTAGTTTAAGGGGCAGATGAGAAGCAACGATGTCTGCCATTCTCCCCGGCTCTTCGATATCAGTAACCGCAGCGTACGTTTCGGCCGAGATTTTTTTAGAAATTTTTATGTACTGATCAAAGTGGTCTAGCAAAGTCCGCATCAATGCTTCGTCTTCTGTATCTTTTGAATCATCTTCATGAATAAGTTGAATGTCAACCGACGTGTAATCCTCGTGTTCATTGTATTTGACGATATGGGCGCGCTTGAGGCCCTCCACCAACACACGAATCGTACCGTTCGGAAGCTTCAGCATTTGCTTAATTTTTGTATAGGTGCCGACAGTGAAAATCTCGTCTTCACCAGGTTCGTCTATCGAAATATCCTGCTGAGTGGCTAAAAATATCATATGATCATGCATCATTGCCTGTTCAAGAGCCTGAACCGACTTGTCACGTCCTACATCTAAATGCAAAACCATCGTCGGGTACACTAATAAACCTCTTAAAGGGAGGAGCGGGATGCTGCGTTTTAATTCTTCTGCCATGTGACTGACACCTCCGTGACTTTAGTATGAACCATTATAATACAACTTTTTCATCCTTGTACAATAAACGGCATGGTTCCATTTTCTATAAAACAGTCTCCTCGTAGTATACCCTTTCTTTCTGATATGAAAAAGGAAAAGATGTCCTTCATGAAAAAAACCCTATTATCAAAATAGGGTTTAAACGGATTCTTTATTGATTTCGATATGAAACGGTTTTTGTTCCGTTGGCGGATTCACCAAAATTTCATCAAGCACTTCTTGGAACGTCTTCACTGCAATAATCTCGATCCCGTCAATCTGCTTTAAGATGGCCTGCTGATTTTCATATGGGATAATCACCTTTTTCGCACCGGACTGCTTGGCCGCTTTTATTTTCGGAATGACGCCTCCGATGGGTTTCACAAGACCGTTCAGGCTGATTTCGCCCGTCATCGCAACGGTATTGTCAATAGGAATTTTGTGTATCGCCGAGAAAATCCCCGCCGCCATCGCAATGCCTGCTGACGGCCCATCAATCGGAATCCCTCCTGGGAAATTGATGTGAATATCATAATCAGAAGGCTTCATTCCCATTGTCCGGAGCACGGTTAATACATTTTCAACCGAACCCTTCGCCATGCTTTTTCGCCTGATCGATTTTGATTGGCTGCCGATGCTTTCTTCTTCAGCTATTCCTGTGATGTTAATTGATCCTTTATCTTGAGCCGCGGTTACACTTACTTCGATTTCCAGAAGCGATCCGCTGTTAGGCCCATAGACTGCAAGCCCATTTACAATGCCAACCTGTGGTTCAACACCGATTTTTTGCTCGTGCTTTGGAGTAAGCTGACTGGAGTGAATGACCCATTCAATATCCTCAATCGTAATGTCCTTTCGATTCTCCGTTACAGCCATCCCCGCTGCGATTTGAATCATATTGACGGCTTCCCGCCCGTTCCGCGTGTAGCTGGTCAAAAGATCCAGTCCTTCTTCGGAGATATTTTTTTCAATTTTATCCGCTGCTGTTTTGGCAACCGTTTTCAGCTCGTCCTTTTCAAGCTCGCGGAAAAAAACCTCCAAACAGCGGGACCGGATAGCTGGCGGAATTTCGTTTGGCATTCTCGTGGTCGCGCCAATCAAGCGAAAATCAGCCGGCAGCCCATTTTGAAAAATATCATGAATATGATTCGGAATTTGTGTATTTTCCTCACTGTAATACGCACTGTCTAAAAAGACTTTTCTGTCCTCAAGCACCTTCAGCATTTTATTCATTTGAATAGGATGCAGCTCCCCTATTTCATCAATAAACAGCACACCGCCATGGGCATGGGTGACAGCTCCCTGCTTCGGCTGCGGAATCCCAGCCTGTCCCATCGCTCCGGCCCCTTGGTATATCGGGTCATGGACAGAGCCGATGAGCGGATCGGCAATTCCTCTTTCATCAAAACGGGCTGTTGTCGCATCGAGTTCCACAAAGACAGCCTGCTCTTTAAACGGTGATTGTTTATGTTTTTTTGCTTCTTCCAACACAAGCCGCGCAGCAGCCGTTTTCCCAACTCCCGGTGGCCCATAGACAATCACATGCTGAGGATTTGGCCCGCATAAAGCCGCCTTTAATGCTTTAATGCCGTCTTCCTGTCCGACGATATCTTTAAAGCTTTTGGGGCGGACCTTCTCAGATAATGGCTCGGACAAGCTGATAGCGCGCATTTTCCGAAGCTGCTCCATTTCCTTCTTTGATTCTTTATCTATCGTGACCTTTTGTGTCCTTTGATTTTTAAGCAAATTCCAAAAATACAAACCGATGATGATCCCAAAAAACAGCTGAATAAATAACGCGATCCCTGTCCAACTCATGGTGGTCCCTCCTGAAAAACAATTTATGTATCCAATTCATTCCTCTGATTGCTAGTATCTCCCATAGAAGACGGGAATAAACGTTTTTCCGGAAGAGTTGCATGCAAAAAAACCTCCTGAGTGTTACCACTCAGGAGGTTTGTGCTTATCTTTATGCAGATGTTTTATCTTGGCTTACCTCAGTGCCGTCTTTTAATAAGAGGCGAGGAGGCTCTCCGTGTGTCACAGTTGCCCCGGTGATTACACATTTTTCAATGTCATCACGAGAAGGCAGCTCAAACATCACATCAAGCATGATGCCTTCAATGATAGAACGGAGTCCGCGTGCTCCAGTCTTGCGTTCAATTGCTTTTTTAGCAATTTCAGAAAGCGCTTCTTCTTCAAACTCAAGCTCAACGTTGTCAAGCTCAAGCATTTTCTTGAATTGCTTAACAAGAGCGTTTTTCGGTTTTGTTAAGATCGCAACCAATGCTTCTTCGTCAAGCTTTTCAAGGCTTGCAATAACCGGAAGACGTCCGATAAATTCAGGAATTAACCCGAAACGGAGCAAATCTTCTGGAAGCACTTTTGAAAGAAGATCTTCTTTCTCAAGATCAGCAGCTTTATTGTCGGCACCGAATCCAATCACTTTTTGGCCTAAACGGCGTTTGATGATTTGTTCGATACCATCGAAAGCTCCGCCGCAAATGAACAAAATATTTGTTGTGTCAATTTGAATGAATTCTTGATGAGGATGCTTACGTCCACCTTGAGGCGGTACGCTTGCCACTGTACCCTCAAGAATTTTAAGCAATGCCTGCTGTACACCCTCACCTGACACATCACGTGTGATAGACGGGTTTTCAGATTTTCTAGCCACTTTATCGATTTCATCAATATAGATAATGCCTTTTTCGGCTTTTTCCACATCATAATCAGCAGCTTGGATGAGCTTCAAGAGAATATTCTCTACATCTTCACCCACATATCCAGCTTCAGTCAAAGATGTAGCGTCCGCAATCGCAAACGGCACATTTAAAATGCGAGCCAATGTTTGCGCCAGAAGGGTTTTACCGCTTCCCGTAGGGCCGATTAATGAAATATTACTTTTTGAAAGCTCAACATCATCAACTTTGCTGTTGGAGTTAATGCGCTTATAGTGGTTATACACAGCAACAGCAAGTGATTTCTTCGCTTGATCTTGGCCGATGACATATTCATTCAAAATTTCGCGAATTTCCTGAGGCTTTGGTACGTCTTTAAATTCTACTTCTTCTTCTGTTCCGAGTTCTTCCTCTACAATTTCAGTGCAGAGTTCGATACATTCGTCACATATATATACACCAGGTCCAGCTACAAGCTTACGAACCTGATCTTGTGTTTTTCCACAGAACGAGCATTTTAATTGTCCTTTTTCCTCGTTAAATTTAAACATTCTTTCACCCCTTAATCTTGTCTCACTTTTTCTTTTACCGGCAGAGCAAAAGAAAATGATTCTTGAAACGAACGAGTATGTATTGCATTTTACCATACTTTCCAAAAAGACGGTAACAATGTGTTTCTGACTTGCACATTCTATATGTATGACAAAAAACAGCCCTGCATTAACTATATTGCCCCAAGAAAAAGAGATAACTCATAATTGTACAAAACAAGGCACGAATGATTCGCGCCCTGTTTTATTAGTACTATTATTATGCACCATATTAACGGTTTTCTACAAGAAAATCAATTGCTTTGCGAACTTTTAAATCTTCTTTCATCGCGTCAGTAGAACCGATGGCTTGTTTAATATTTTCAACAGGCATGTTGTATGCTTCAGCCATTTTTGTAAGCTCAGCATCAACTTCCTCATCTGATACTTCAAGGTTTTCCGCTTTCGCAATCGCCTCAAGAGTCAGGTTAGATTTTACGCGTTTTTCAGCATCTTCTTTCATTTGCTCTTTAAGCGCAGCTTCATCTTGGCCTGAGAATTGAGTGTAAAGCTCAAGGTTCATGCCTTGCATTTGCAGACGCTGTTCGAATTCTTTCAGCATGCGGTCAAGCTCAGTGTCGACCATTGCTTGAGGCACATCGATTTCAGCATTTTCAGAAGCTTTCAGAACAAGCTCTTCACGCAATTTAGCGTCAGCTTCGTTTTCTTTTGCTTCTTCTAAACGTTTCTTTGTTTTTTCAGTTAATTCAGCAAGTGTTTCCACTTCTTCATCGATATCTTTTGCGAATTCATCGTCAAGCTCAGGAAGCTCTTTCGCTTTGATTTCGTGAATTTTCACTTTAAACACAGCTGGTTTGCCTGCAAGATCTTCAGCGTGGTACTCCTCAGGGAATGTCACTTCAACATCCTTCTCAGCACCTGCTTCAAGGCCAACTAATTGATCTTCGAAGCCAGGGATGAATGAACCAGAACCTACTTCTAGAGAGTAGTTTTCAGCTTTTCCGCCTTCGAAAGCTTCGCCGTCAACGAATCCTTCGAAATCAAGAACAACTGTGTTTCCTTCTTCAACGGCGCCTTCTTCTTTTACAACAAGCTCAGCTTGACGCTCTTGAAGGGCTTTTAGTTCGTTTTGAACATCTTCGTCAGTTACAGTTGTGTCGTCTTTTTCAATGCCCAGGCCTTTGTATTCGCCAAGCTTCACTTCAGGTTTTACTGTTACTTTCGCAGTGAAGATTAAGCTTTCGCCTTTTTCGATTTTTTCAACATCGATTTCAGGACGGTCTACAGGCTCGATTCCAGCTTCTTCAACCGCTTTAGGGTATTCTACAGGAAGAAGAATATCCAAAGCATCTTGGTAAAGAGCTTCTACGCCAAAGCGCTGTTCGAATAATCCGCGAGGAATTTTACCTTTACGGAATCCAGGAATTGAAACTTGTTTTACTACTTTTTTAAATGCATCATCAAGTGCTGTTTTAAACGTTTCAGCATCAACTTCAACCGTTAAAACGCCTTCGTTGCCTTCTTGTTTTTCCCATTTTACAGACATGTGTTTCCCTCCAAAAATCTATTCAGGTTGTGTCGGTCTTCCATTCTAAAGCAATCATTCGGCTTCGTCCAACAAAAACAAAGCTGCCAAAGATCAGAATCATTATGTATAGATGTTAATAATGAACTGCAAAGCCTGTCCAACCGTATTTCTTATAACCCGTTATACACAAATACAACCACTATATTATAACATAACACATAGCGCTTTCAACTATATGGCGCGATTTACAAATAAGAAATTTCTTCAATATCTTTTAACATTGTGCAAGCTTCATCGAGTTCTCTGTCTGTAAATTCATACATCATATGAAGTTCTTCGCTTTCAATTTCAATCCCGTGCATCTCGTAACCGACTTTATGAAGGGCAGCCGCCCAAAGGTCAGCCGACAGCAATTTCGGCTGGAACGGATATAAAACGTACAAATGTCTTCTCCACAATTCTTCTACTGCTGCATATAAGGTTGGATTTTCATTTCCAAGTGTCTCATCTAGCACCCTGAGAACACGGTGAAGAATCGGCGCGGCATCAGGCGGAACAATCTCTGACGGTTCAATTGTCAACGACTCGCCAAATTTACTAATGTGTACAGGTTTACTGTACTCATGCTCAGCCAACAGCATGACAATCATCGTTTTGATAATCGGATGGGCTGAGGGGTCTTGGAGGATTGTTTTGAGCAATCCTGTATACTTTGCTACGTTACGGTCTTTTAAGGAATGAATGAGATTCATTTGCTCCTCAGGGCTTGCCAGCACTTTCTCGGTGTCAATTGTATCCTCATATTCTTCGGCCCAAGCCTCGTCCTCACGATCCGGATCGGTCATTTTCCGGCTGAAATCCAGCAGCTTATAAAATTGCTCGGCACTTTCTGCCGGCAGCTGATTTTCTTCCAAAACGGCTTCAATGGTGCTTTTGACTTCTTCGTACTTTTTGAGCTGAATTAAGATGGTCATGTACACCTGCAAAACCGTAAAATAATGGCCATAACCTTCTTTGAGCATCTTCTCGCACACGCTTTCTGCCTCTTCCAGCTCGCCCAGCTCTAAAAAGCAGATGGCCATCCCTAAGTGAAGATCGGATTCAGTATCATCATATTTCATCGCTTCTGAAAACAGTTCAAGCGCTTCTTGATACTTTTTTTCCTTGAGTGATGACATCCCTTTTTCCACAAGGCGGTCTTTCAGATGAGGAAAAGGAATAATTTTTGCGTTTTTCTTGTCATGCGTCATACCTATATTCCTTTCAGGCATTTATTTTGTTCAAGTGTATCAACACCTGTGAACAAAAACAAGAAATGAAAGGTTTCACCAGGCAAAAAAAGCCGCCGGACAAATACCGGCCGCTTTTTCAGGCTTGAAGCCAAGAGCTTCTTTGTGATTCAAATTGCTTGATTTCATCTTCCAGCAGCAGCGTTAATGAAATTTCATCATATCCGTTGATCAGCATCTCTTTCCAATGCGGATCAACTTCAAATGAAATTTGATTGCCTTCACTGTCATGAATCAGCTGATTTTCAAGGTCAACAGTCATTTGCAATGACTGGTTTTCATACTGGCCGACAAGCTGTTTCCAATTGTCATATGGCATGCGGATCGGAAGCATGCCGTTTTTAAAGCAGTTCTGATGGAAAATATCAGCGAATGACGGCGCAATGATAATTTTAAACCCATAATCATCAAGTGCCCACGGAGCGTGTTCACGCGATGACCCGCAGCCGAAGTTTTCTCCTGCTATTAAAATGGAAGCTCCTTGATAAACAGGCTGGTTTAATTCAAATTCAGGGTTCGGTTCACCATTCGCATCATATCTCCAGTCAAAGAATGCAAAACGTCCGTAGCCTGTTCTTTCAATCCTCTTCAAAAATTGCTTAGGAATAATCTGGTCTGTATCCACATTGATCCGATTTAATACGGCTGCTTTCCCCGTATGTGATTTCAAAGGTTCCATCTCGCGCACTCCTTACACAACTGTTTTTTCCTGATAAAACTTTCTGACATCAACGAAGTGTCCGTGAATGGCAGCCATCGCAGCCATTGCCGGGCTGACGAGATGTGTTCTTGCACCTTTTCCTTGTCTGCCCTCGAAGTTGCGGTTAGAGGTTGATGCACAGCGCTCTCCCTCAGGAACAACATCATTATTCATACTCAAACACATGCTGCAGCCTGACTCTCTCCATTCAAATCCAGCTTCCAAGAAAATCTGGTCAAGCCCTTCTTTTTCAGCCTGAAGCTTCACGCTTTGGGATCCGGGCACGACGATGGCCCTTACGCTGTCAGCTACCTTCTTCCCTTTGATCATGTCAGCAGCCTGTCGAAGGTCAGTCATGCGGGAATTTGTGCAGGAACCGATAAATACGTGCTCCACTTTAATGTCTTCAATTTTTTGGTGAGGAGTCAATCCCATATATTCATAAGCACGAATCGCTTCTTTTTTATCGTCTTCTGCAGAAAAGCTTTCCGGCGCAGGAACTTCAGAATCGACAGGAAGAACCATTCCCGGGTTAATGCCCCATGTCACCATAGGGGAAATTTTGTTGCCGTCAAGGACGATAGATTTATCGTAAACAGCGCCCGGGTCTGTGCGCAGCGCCTTCCATTCCTCTACGGCCTTGTCAAATTCTTCGCCTTTTGGCGTGTACTTGCGATTTTTGCAATATTCAAACGTCACCTCGTCAGGTGCAATCAAACCTGCTCTTGCTCCTGCTTCAATTGACATGTTACAAACAGTCATTCGTTCATCCATCGTCATATTTCTGAATACTTCCCCAGTGTATTCAATGACGTAGCCTGTGCCGAATTTCACACCGTATTTGCCGATGACAGCAAGGATGACATCCTTTGCCGTTACCCCTTTTTGAAGCGTTCCATCTACGCGCACTTCAAGTGTTTTTGGACGCTGCTGCCAAAGTGTCTGTGTGGAAAGGACATGTTCAACTTCACTCGTCCCGATTCCAAATGCAAGAGCGCCGAAAGCGCCATGTGTTGATGTATGACTGTCACCGCACACAATCGTTTTCCCTGGAAGCGTTAAGCCTAGTTCAGGTCCGACGACATGGACAATCCCTTGATCCACACTGTGAAGATCGGCAAGGCGCACGCCAAATTCCTCACAGTTTCTTTCAAGCGCCGTTACCTGGCGTTTCGCAACTTCATCCTTTATCTCAAAACGATTGACAGTCGGGATGTTGTGGTCCATTGTCGCAAATGTGTTTTGGGGTCTTCTGACCTTTCTTCCCTTTTGTCTCAAGCCTTCAAATGCCTGAGGAGACGTCACCTCATGAATGAGGTGCAAATCAATATAGAGAAGATCCGGCTTTCCCTCACCATGTTTTACAATATGCTGATCCCAAATCTTTTCGATGATTGTTCGAGGCATCATCTTTTATTTCCTCCCTCTACCTAGAGCTAAGACCGCTTAACGTAAGCTGTCACACATTAGAAATTGTATTTTCACTCATGATTGCTGCCTTAACTTCCTCTGTAATGGCCTGAGTGCTGCTGAACTCTTCACTCCGTGCCAAGTCTCTTGTTCTTTTTCCAGAAGCCAAGACTTTGTTTACCGCATCTTCTACAGCTTTCGCTTCCTCTTCAAGCCCGAAAGATGTTCTCAAAAGCATTGCCGCTGACAATATGGCTGCGAACGGATTTGCCATCCCTTTACCGGCAATATCAGGCGCGGAGCCATGAACAGGTTCAAACAGATGAAGGCCAGAGCTTGATAGGCTGGCTGACGGGAGCATTCCGAGCGAGCCTGTAAGCATGGACGCTTCATCGCTTAAAATATCACCGAACATATTTTCAGTCACCACGACATCAAATTGATTCGGTGCATAAATTAGCTGCATGGCCGCGTTATCCACAAGCATGTGCTCAAGCTTCACATCAGGAAATTCTTGTGCAACGTCCTCAGCCACTTCACGCCACAGCCGGCTTGATTCAAGAACATTCGCTTTATCTACAGAGGTCACTTTGCCTTTTCTGGCTGCCGCCATTTTGAAGCCCTCTCTGATCACTCGTTCAATTTCCGTTCGCTTATAAAACAGTGTATCTACTGCTTCCTGCTCACCTTCAGTGTTTACATAACGTTTGCTCGGCTGGCCGAAATACAAGCCGCCTGTGAGCTCACGAACGATAACGAAATCAACATTATCTATATATTCTTTTTTCAAAGGCGAAGCGTCAGAAAGGCTTTCAAATACCTTCACAGGCCGCAAATTCGCAAACAAATCAAGCTGTTTTCTGATGCTGAGCAGCCCTTTTTCCGGTCTCAGTTCCGAAGGATTTTGATCCCATTTCGGTCCGCCGACAGCACCAAGCAATATCGCGTCTGCATTTTTACAAGCAGCAACGGTTTCCTCCGGGAGGGGGTTATGATGTTCATCAATAGCCGCCCCTCCAATCAGGCCATATTCAAATTCAAATTCATGGTTAAAGCGTTCGGCAACACTTTTCAGTACGTCTGTCGCTGATTCTAATACTTCAGGGCCGATCCCGTCTCCGGGCAATAGAGCAATACGTTTCTTCAAGTTAACCGTTCTCCTTTCTTTTATGATCCGACAGCTGTGTGGTTTTTCAATCCGCTCATATTCGACTGGAAAACCAATTGACGGTTTACTGCGTTCAAATAGGCTTTCGCTGATGCTTCTAATACGTCTTGCGCTATGCCCCGCCCTGCTGATTCTTTTCCGTTCACCAAAACTCTTACATACACCTGGGCAAATGCATCTTCGCCTTTTCTATTAGACTGAATGCGGTAGTCTAAGAGCTCCACATCCTTATCGATGCAGCGCTCAAGCGTATTGTAGATTGCTTCCACGCTTCCAGCTCCAGTTGCAGCTTCCTGAATAAGCTGTGCGTTTTCTTGATTTTTCAAAGATAGAGTAGCCGTAGGGACCTGACTTGTTCCGTAATGTACTTGCAGAGAAAGAAATTCATACCCAATCTTGCGATCTGTTACTTTTTCTTCTAAAATAAGAGAAACAAGATCCTCATCAGTGATTTCTTTTTTCTTCTCAGTCAACTCTTTGAACATCGTAAAGAATTTATTAATCTCTTCACTGTCAAATTGGAATCCTAAAGCAGTCAGCCGGTCTTTAAATGCGTGGCGTCCGGAATGTTTACCTAGGACAAGCGCATCTGCGGTTACGCCGACAAGCTCCGGTGAAATAATTTCATAAGTCGATTTTTCCTTTAAAAAGCCGTCCTGATGGATGCCTGATTCATGAGCAAATGCATTATCTCCAACAACCGCTTTGTTGCGCGGGACAGCCATGCCTGTCAGTTTGCTTACTAAATCACTTGTTCTCTTAATCTCGTTCAGCGTAATACCTGTTTCGACTTGGTAGAAATCTTTTCTGGTATGGAGGGCTACGGCAATTTCCTCTAATGCCGCGTTTCCGGCTCTTTCACCGATCCCGTTCACAGCGCATTCGATTTGATCAGCGCCATTTTCAATCGCAGCAAGAGAGTTTGCGACTGCCATTCCCAAATCATCATGACAGTGGGCTGAAAGCTTTGCTTTGTGAATGTTCGGAACGTTTTCTTTCATATATTTAAAGATATTTCCGTATTCCGCCGGGGCCAGGTAGCCGACAGTGTCCGGAAGATTGATAACACTGGCGCCTGCGTCAATCACTTTCTCGACGATTTCTGCTAGAAACGGCAGTTCAGTGCGGCAGGCATCTTCAGCTGACCATTGCACAATCGGAAAACGTTCTTTTGCGTATTTCACCATTCCAACTGCTCTTTCAATGACTTGTTCACGTGTCATTTTCAGCTTGTGCTTCAAATGAATGTCCGATGTCGCGATAAATACATGAATTCTTGGTTGAGCGCCATCCTTTAACGCTTCCCAAGCAGCATCAATATCACCTTTTACACAACGGGCCAGACCAGTTACTGAACAATTTTTAATGGTTCTTGCGATTTCCTGAACAGCTAAAAAGTCACCTCGGGACGAAGCGGGAAATCCCGCTTCAATGATGTCTGCCCCGAGTCTTTCGAGCTGCTTAGCTATGGCAAGTTTCTCCTGTGTATTCAAGTTCACTCCAGGGGACTGTTCACCATCACGAAGCGTCGTATCGAAAAAATTAATTTTGCGCAACGGAGACCACCGCTTCCTTCTTCTTGCCTTGTTTCACAAACGGCATCATTTCACGAAGCTTTCTTCCCACTACTTCGATTTGATGTTCGTTCTCGCTTGCATTGATAGCGTTGAAACGAGGACGGTTTACTTGGTTTTCGACGATCCACTCTTTTGCGAATGTACCGTTTTGGATATCTTTTAATACTTCTTTCATAGATTCTTTTACTTTAGCGTCCACAACGCGAGGGCCTGATACGAAATCTCCCCACTGTGCTGTGTCAGAGATTGAATATCTCATTCCTGCAAGTCCTTCTTCGTACATAAGGTCTACGATTAATTTCAGCTCATGAAGACACTCGAAGTATGCAAGTTCAGGCTGATAACCTGCTTCAGTTAAGGTTTCAAATCCGGCTTTGACAAGCGCGCTTAATCCGCCGCAAAGAACTGCTTGCTCACCGAACAAATCTGTTTCTGTTTCTTCTTTAAATGTCGTTTCTAATACGCCCGCTCTTGCGCCGCCGATTCCTTTAGCATAAGCGAGGGCTTTGTCTCTTGCTTCTCCAGTCACATCTTGATAGATTGCGAACAATGCAGGTACGCCAGCTCCTTGCTCATATGTTCTTCTTACCAAGTGTCCCGGGCCTTTAGGGGCCACTAAGAATACATCTACATCCGCCGGAGGAACAATTTGATGGAAATGCACGTTAAATCCATGAGCGAATACTAATGATTTTCCTGCTGTCAATTCATCTTTGATTTCAGCTTCGTATACTTTTTGCTGCTGCTCATCCGGAAGCAGAACCATGATGATTTCGGCTTGGGCTGCCGCTTCTTTTACTGAAAATACTTTATGTCCGTCTTCTTGGGCTTGAGTGAAAGATTTTCCTTGTCTAACACCGACGATCACGTCTACTCCGCTTTCTTTAAGGTTCAGGGCATGTGCGTGGCCTTGCGAACCGTACCCGATAACCGCTACTGTTTTTCCAGCCAATACGTTCTCTTTGATATCACCGTTATAATATACTTTTACCATTTCAATCTCTCCCTTGTTATGTTTTATACAATAGATATTGTTTTATTGGATGACGCCTTTTGCTGGGTTCCCCTCGCAAAAGCCGTTGTACCTGTTCTCGCGATTTCTTTAATGCCATAAGGTTTTAATAACTCAATAAGCGCTTCAATTTTGTTAGATTCACCTGTCACCTGAACAACGATGCTGTCTCTGCTGACATCAACGACAGAGGCTCTAAACGGTTCTATGATTCCATTAATCTCTGTTCTTGTTGAAGGTGCGGAGACAACCTTGATTAAGGCCAGCTCCCTCTGGACAATCGATTGATTTGTGATGTCTGTGACTTTCAGCACATCAATCTGTTTGTTGAGCTGTTTCGTTAACTGTTCAACATCATTTTCACCTTCAACATGAACGACGAAGGTGATTCTGGAAACGCCGGCTGTTTCTGTGTGTCCAACTGTAATGCTTTCAATGTTGTAATGCCTTTTTGTGAATAGACCGGTGATCCGGTTTAACACCCCGGAGCGGTTCACCACAGTCAATGTGATAATTCTTTTCAAGGTTTCACCCCCACCATTTCATGCAGCCCTTTCCCCGGAGCCACCATCGGGAATACTTTTTCTTCGCTGGCAACCCGCACGTCAATGACAACAGGTTCTCTTGATGTTAATGCCTCTTCCAGCTTTTCCTTTGCTTCCGCTTCTGATGAAATTCTGATGCCTTTAATGCCGTATGCTTCGGACAATTTGACGAAGTCAGGCTGAGAAGCGAATTTAGATTCTGAATAACGTTCTTCATAGAAAATTTCCTGCCACTGTCTGACCATTCCGAGACAAGCGTTATTTAAAATCACTACCTTGACCGGAAGATTTAATTCGCGAATAACATCGAGTTCTTGAAGCGTCATTTGGAATCCGCCGTCTCCGACAACCGCGACAACAGTAGCATCTTTTTCGGCCAGCTGTGCGCCGATCGCCGCCGGAAGACCGAATCCCATCGTTCCAAGTCCGCCTGACGTGACCCATTTATCTGCTTTTTGGAACGGATAAAATTGCGCTGACCACATTTGATGCTGGCCTACATCCGTTGCGACAATGGCCTCTCCTTTTGTAAATTGATGAATATATTCAATCAATTTCTGAGGTTTAAAACCTTCTTCTTCATTATCTACATACCAGAGCGGATACTCTTCTTTCCATTCTGCGAGCTGTTTTTTCCATTCGCTTGAATCGCTTTGTTTGCCGTCTTGTTTGATCAGCTCCTGCAGGACAATTTTGCTGTCTCCGACTACAGGAATCTGTGTTTTCATGATTTTTCCGATTTCAGCTGGATCAATATCGATGTGGGCTATCTTTGCGTTTCTGGCAAAGTGTTTCAGGTTTCCTGTGACACGGTCATCAAAACGGGCGCCGATACTGATTAATAGATCACATTCATGAAGGGCCATATTGGCTGTATAAGTACCGTGCATTCCCGCCATCCCTAGGAAAAGCGGATGGTCAGCCGGGAAGCCTCCGAGCCCCAAAAGGGTGTGTGCCACAGGGATTTGCTGCTGTTCAGCATAATTTTTTAATTCTTCTGACGCTTTTCCGTGCAGTACGCCCGCACCCGCCAGGATCACCGGTTTTTTCGCACTGCTCACGGCTTCCACAAGCTTGCGGATCTGCAAATAATTCGGCTCTGTTGTCGGCTGGTATCCCGGGAGATTCATCTCATGATCGTAGCTGAATTCTCCTTCAATTGTTGCTACATCTTTCGGAATATCAATCAATACAGGTCCGGGTCTTCCAGTTGTTGCAATATGGAACGCTTCTTTAATGATGCGCGGCAGATCTTCCGGCTGGCGAACCTGGTAGCTGTGTTTTGTTACTGGCATCGTAATCCCTAAAATGTCTGCTTCCTGAAATGCATCGCTCCCGATTACAGAGGTTGCTACCTGCCCTGTAAAGACGACTAACGGCAATGAATCAATCATGGCATCAGCAAGGCCTGTAACAAGGTTTGTCGCTCCCGGCCCTGACGTGGCAATGACGACACCCGGTTTTCCGGAGACCCTTGCGTATCCCTCCGCTGCATGAATTGCTCCTTGTTCGTGACGGGGAAGGATATGTACCAACCCTGAATTGTATAGCTTATCGTAAATCGGAAGCACAGCCCCGCCCGGATAACCGAAGATCATTTCTACTTTCTCTTTTTTTAATGATTCAATCAGCATTAATGCTCCGCTCATCGTCTGTGTACATTCGGCAGATGCTGAATCCACCTGTACATTAGTCCCCATTTTAGTTCCTCCTTTTGGATTTTCATCCTTTAAAGATCATCTTTTCATTAGCTAGATAGCTGATTATTCAATAAAAAAAGCCCTTCCGCCCACAATCAGCCGCGCAGTAACTGCGA
This sequence comes from Bacillus sp. LM 4-2, assembly GCF_000978495.1. NCBI lineage: Bacteria > Bacillati > Bacillota > Bacilli > Caryophanales > Bacillaceae > Bacillus > Bacillus sp. LM 4-2. The sequence continues at coordinate 2,752,936 of NZ_CP011101.1, forward strand.
TAGCTAAAAGGGGCGAAAAGGCTTTTCTTTCCGCGGTACCACCCTTGTTTACGGCCTGTTAATCGGCCGTCTCATGGATATTTCTATCCGCTTTAGTAACGAGTGAATCAAGTTCACCCGGCCAAGTCCTACTGTCATTTCAGACTGGCACTCTGAGGCGAGTTCACCTTGTAAAGCTTCGCCGGTTCTCAGCTAACCCGGTTCTCTGTGGAAAACTTTATCAAGGCTACTTATCCTCATCTGCGCTTTTCATATTCAGCCTTCGGAACGGCTTTCCAGCTGTTCAAGAAGGTCGTTTGTTTTTCATTTTTTTAGAATCATACTGCGATGATTTTCGCTTGTGAAGCTTGCATTTATCTTTTGTTGAACTCATATTACGCCGCTTTGGACGCAGTGTCAACAGCATTTTTTAAAATTATTAGACAATTTTGATTAATCAATCTATATTGTATACGCTTTCATTATTGGTACAAAAGGAATTGCAAATGTTAAAAGTTTTTATAATTTTTTTATTAATCTATCAAGAATACACCAGAATTATTTAATTTTATATAAACATGGAAGATTTTATAACACGATATGGTTCGTATATGGATTGAGTCTGACAGATCATCTTGCAATCCATTTCAATTTCGGATAGGCACTTCTCTTGTTCCCTCGGCATACATTAATGATATCTTGCAAAGAAAAGGTGATACGATGAATAAATCATTTGCAGACATGCAAGGATTTCCTGCGGGCTTTCCAAGCTTCCCCAACTTTCCGCAGCAGTACTATCCTGCTGTCCCTCCCTTTTACCAGCAAAGCCAGCAGCCATTTGGAGGCTACGGATACGGACAGCCGTTCAGTCAGGCATACAGCCCGTTAACCACTCCCTCTGGAATGTACTCCTCATTCCCATACGCTTCAGGATTTTACGGACAGCAATTTTCAGGTGCAGGCTTTAGCGGCCATGGCGGCAGCTTAAGTGCTCCAGCGATACATGCCGGCGGATTCAGCGGGGCGCCAGGCGTACACGGAGGCTTTAGATATTAAAGAATACCACAAGGGCCGAACATCTATTGCGGTCCTTTTATTGTTTTAAAACGACTTCACAAGTACAGTCACATTTTCTGTCTTTATATTTGGAAACAGGATGGAATATGATTAAGATGAATTGAACGATATTCTGCACAATCCGTAAGTTTTCGAGGAGGAATAAAATTGCATATAAAAATAGACGATTTAACTGGACGTCAGGTGGTTTCACTGGTGAATGAGCATTTACATAGCATGACGCTTATGTCCCCGCCAGAAAGCATTCATGCCTTAGGTCTAGAAAAACTAAGAGGGCCTGAAATAACATTTTGGAGCGCATGGGAAGGTGATGAACTAGCTGGCTGCGGAGCGCTAAAAGAACTGGACACCCGGCATGGAGAAATCAAATCAATGCGAACATCTGCATCACATTTAAGAAAAGGCGTTGCCAAACAAGTTCTCCAGCACATCATTGAAGAAGCCGAGAAGCGAGGCTATGAGCGGTTAAGCTTAGAAACGGGTTCAATGGCTTCATTTGAGCCGGCAAGAAAATTGTATGAAAGCTTCGGTTTCCAGTATTGTGAACCGTTTGCAGACTACGGTGAAGATCCAAACAGTGTGTTTATGACGAAGAAATTGTGAGACGGCTTTATAAGGATAGATAAGTGCAGGGGAAGGTCTGTCTTATCTATCTTTTTTTATATTCACACATTTTTCACCTTTATGATACACGCCAATGTTTTCAATTTTGTTTAATTCAAAGAACAGCGGGAATTACAAACGACATGAACGATATCATGCAAATTCATAAAGGAGGAGATTGATATGAAAAGCATAGTTGGTGTATATGAAACTCCGCAGGAAACCATCGCAGCGATTGAAGGCTTACTTACAAAAGGCTATGATTCTGATGACATTTCTGTTGTGACAAGCCGGCGAGATACAGATTATTTGGAGTCACGTACAGGAACAGAAGTCAATCAAGCTATCGATGCACATCAGGACGAATCTGAATCTTTTTTCGATAAACTGAAAGATTATTTCACAATGGATGATACTGCTACACACAGCAAAGCATTATCCGACTTGGATATTAAAACTGATGAAATAGACAAGTATCAAGAAGATTTGGATGACGGAAAACTTCTGGTAGCCGTCGATACAGATGCAGATGTAATTGCTCCTATTGATAACGGCAATGCCCTTTCAGGCGGCTTTTCAAGCACAAATGAATTGGATTATACAACGAAAGAAGAAAAAACGATGCCGCTCCGGGAAGAACAGCTGAAGGTCGATAAGGAAGACGTTCAAACCGGCGAAGTAGAAATAGGAAAAGAAGTGAAAACAGAAAAAAGAGATATGGACATTCCGGTGAGACATGATGAAATTTATGTCGAACGCCGTCCAGTGGATGAAAATAAAACGGACGCTGCTCCCGTCAACGATTCGGAAGAGATCAGAGTTCCAATCGTTGAGGAAAAGCTGGAAGTGACTAAAAAACCGGTTGTCACTGATGAAGTGGTTGTCGGCAAACGCACTGTTGAAGAAAATGAACATATTTCTGAAACTGTGAAAAAAGAAGAACCTCGTCTGAATAAAGAAGGAAAAGTTGACGGCTTGGATGATGATCCGTTAAATAACAAATGAAAATCATAGACCGACAACAAAAAACCTCAAATCCTAAATGGATTTGAGGTTTTTCTTTTGGTACGTCCCAGGAGAGATTCGAACTCCCGACCGACGGCTTAGAAGGCCGTTGCTCTATCCAGCTGAGCTACTGGGACACGTTTTGTTTTTTTGTTTTTCGCTTTAACTATCAGCGACAAGATTTATTATATATGGGATGCAATAATAAGTCAACGGTTTTTTAGAATTTTTTTCATGAGGAAGAAAATTTTCTTCCTCATGACATTTTCATAGTGTGACTCGATTTTGCAGATCCTCAATTTCATTGCCTGCTTGGTCGTAAAAACGGACTGTCGCAGCATCATTTTCTAATGTCAGTATAGCATAGCTTTCTGTCCTGCGCACCCTCGGAAGCCGGATGCTGCCTGGGTTAATCATCAGTTTTCCGCGCAGCACTTCGCTTCCCGCGATGTGCGAATGCCCGAAGCAGATAACATCCGCCCCGAGCTCCTCTGCACGATAGTATACGTTTAACAAGGTCTGTTTTATACCGTGAAGGTGGCCGTGTGTGACTAGTATTTTTCTTGAGCCGGCAGTCAGAAGAAGCTCGTCCTTAAAATCGCCGGCAAAATCGCAATTGCCTTTTACAACCGCATAAGGCTCCAATGCAGGATGCCTCGTCTCAAGCTCAGAGTCCCCGCAATGAATCATGAGATCAACTTCTGCCTCATGCCATTTCGCAATGGTTTGGAGTTCTTCTTCAAGCCCATGGCTGTCACTGATAATCAGCACGTTCATGTACAAGCTTCCTCCTTATGCCTCCAAAAGCTTAGACAGCTTTTTAAGCGCGTCAGCCCTATGGCTGATTTTATTTTTTTCATCACTTGTCAGTTCAGCCATCGTCTTATCTTTATCTTTCACGATAAAAATTGGGTCATAGCCAAAGCCATATTCTCCTCTCGGTTCTTCAGCAATATACCCTTCAACATGGCCTTCGACTGTTTTTGTTTCCTCTCCGGGAATACTCACGGCCAGTGCGCAGCGGAAACGGGCGGTGCGCTGTTCTTTTTCGATACCTTTCAGCTCGCTGAGCACTTTTTCGATATTTGCCTGGTCGTCTTTCTGTTCCCCTGCATAGCGGGCTGAATAAACCCCGGGTCTGCCGCCAAGATTATCGATGGATAGTCCGGAGTCATCCGCAATCACCATTTTGTTCACTGCTTTGGCAACAGCTTCCGCTTTCATAATGGCATTTTCTTCAAATGTATGGCCTGTTTCTTCAATTTCCTCTGTGAATCCAATTTCAGCTAAAGATTTGACATCATAGCCTCTTGGCTCAAGAATTTCTTTGAATTCCTTCACTTTTCCCGGATTATGTGTTGCAATAATTGCTTCTTTCATGATGATCAAGCCTTTCTGTCTTTATTTCAGTTCTGGCAGAGAATCACCCAGCACTTCTTTTTGCTTGTCAATCAGCTCTTGGATTCCTTTTTCCGCAAGACCCAGAAGACCGTTCAGATCCTCTCTAGAAAAAGTTGCCTCTTCCCCGGTTCCCTGCAATTCCACAAAACGGCCGCTGCCTGTCATGATGACATTCATGTCAACTTCAGCAGAGGAATCTTCTTCATAATTTAAATCTAACAAAATTCCCTGTTCCTTATCAATTCCAACAGAGATTGCAGCAAGAAAATCAGTGATCGGATTTGTCTTGATTGTTCCTGCTTTGATCAGCTTGCCAATCGCAATCGCCATAGCAAGAAATGCGCCTGTAATGGAAGCTGTTCTAGTTCCTCCATCAGCTTGAATGACATCACAGTCAATCCAAATCGTCCGTTCACCGAGCTTTTCCAGATCTACAACAGCTCGAAGCGCGCGGCCGATCAGGCGTTGGATCTCCATTGTTCTGCCGGAAATTTTCCCCTTAGAAGATTCTCTGATTGTTCTTTGGTTTGTTGCCCGCGGCAGCATGCTGTACTCTGCTGTAATCCAGCCTTTCCCTCCGCCCCGCAAAAACGGCGGTACGCGGTCCTCAACAGACGCGTTGCAGATTACCTTTGTATTTCCCGCTGTTATTAGAACAGAACCTTCCGGATGGCTGATAAAATCCAAATCGAATGTGATTGGACGCAGCTCATCGTGTTGTCTTCCGTCATGTCTCATGTTTTACCTCCGATTGTATGTACATAAACCATTTTTGTCCCGGAATTGAATAAAGAAAGAGGCAGCCGGAACGCTAACCTCTTTCTTCCTAGTATATCAAAAATCCCAATTTAAAAACTACCCGTATTCACTTGAGAAGGTCTGGAGACCGGTTCTGTGAGCTTTTCGCCTTTTTCATTTACAAGCTCTGATTTTCCGTTCACTTTAACAGAGACGCTTTTTACATCCGGCTGCTCCGTTAACGTCAGCACAATGCTGTTCAGCACTTCTGAAGAAATCATTTTCGTCTTCTCATCGGCGCTGCCGAATATAGATTGATTGAAATCCAACGTCACGCGCCCGTCTTTGATTTTCGGTTTGCTGACCAGCTTTACATCTTCACTGAAGTCTGTTAACAGCCCGCTCACCTTGCTTGGCCCTTTAGCCAATTCATTAATGGCTGCCGTAATGTCGTCTTTTTCCGAATTGTCGATTCGTTTGGTCACCGGCACGTAGTATTCACTGTCTTCGTTTTCCGCCAAGTAGTAGACTGTCAGCGGATGGGTAGCAGTGAGATCATTTACACCGGCTGTCTCCAAATTAATGCCGTCTTTGCGGCTTAAATCATCTGAGATCGGCGTCCCTCCTACAGGCATCTCCTTCAGTTCATGCCCGTTTATTCTCAGCTTCACTTTATCTATCGAACTAAATTGCGTCAGCGTCCACGTCACAGATTGAACGATTTTCTGTTCGTCTTCTTTCTTATAATTTTTGAACTCATTAGAGAAATCAGCTATCGCGGTTCCATCTTTTTTGATGTCAACGTTAACGGTGGTGTCAGCCGGCAATACAGCTCTGAAGCCATTCGGAAGAATTTCAGACACAGGCCCGCCCTGTACGAGGTATTCAAGCGCCTGCTTAGCCGTGCTCTCACTTTTAGGGAGAGGCAGCGTTTGCGCAACAACATACCCGTTTTTATCAATGAGATAAAGCTCCCTCATAACAGTAGATGAGGCTTGATCCGCTTTTGCTGTATCGCTTTTTTCGCTTTCTGTTTTTTTGGCTGCTGTTGTATTTGAATTGGCACCCGCTTCATCGTTCACGAATGTAACATCTTGAGGCGGATCAATTTCCTCGGCTGCCTTATCAGATTGAAACAAACCGCATCCGGATAAAAGCAAGGCAGAGGTGAGACAAGTGGCACCAATGACTGCAGGTCCTTTTTTCAGCATACTTTTCCCTCCTAAGGATGTTTGTACTATTATGTATACGAGCCTCTTTAGGAAATAGACCGAAGAATTCCGGCAAAACAGAAAAAAACCCGCAACATACCGTTGCGGGGAAAACTATCTTCTAATCGGTTCTTGCAGTGAGATGCATTCCACATGGCCGACTTCATGGCCAAACCAATCGTCTGCGATTTTTGCAAACTGATCACGCGCCCCTGTTGTCAGGAATTGATGATCCGGGGCATTCGCAGACTGGTTCAGCAGCCCTTTATACGAGAGAATCGTGCTGACTTCCCGGGCTGTTTCATCGCCGGACGAAATAATGTTAACGTGTTCTCCCATATATCTTTGAATGGCTTCTTTCAAAATGGGATAGTGGGTGCAGCCTAAAATCAGCGAATCAATCGATGTGTCTTTTAACGGATACAGCGAGGTTTTGACAATCTCGTCTGCTGTTTTGTCGAGAAACTTCCCGCTTTCTACAAAAGGCACAAGCAGCGGGCAGGCAAGGTTTTCAACCTTCAGATCAGGGTTTAATGCCAAAAGCGCCTCTTCGTATGCATTGCTCTTAATCGTATTCTCTGTGCCGATGACACCGATATGCTGATTATCCGTCACTTTTATCGCTGCTCTCGCACCAGGCTGGATCACTCCGACCACCGGTATACCGACGCTTCGCTGGATGTCATCCAATGCGATCGCTGTTGCTGTGTTACAGGCGATCACGAGCATTTTGATGTGGTGGTTTTCGAGTAAATAATTCGTCAGCTCCCACGTATATTGAAGCACCTCTTCTTCAGGGCGCGGCCCATAAGGACACCGTTTCGTATCCCCGACGTAGATAATATTTTCTTTAGGTAGCTGTCTCATGATTTCCTTCGCAACGGTTAAACCGCCAACCCCGGAATCAATGACTCCTATTGGTTGTTCCAACAAAATCGCCTCATTTTCTCTTCATTTCATGCTGCAGTTTCATCAAAGATTTTTCGAAGATGGCTATTTCTTCATCTGTAAACGATTCGAACATATCACGCAGATATTCCTGTCTTTTTGTAATGACCTCTTGGATAATCCGTTCTCCTTCAGGCAGCAGATGTATCCGGACGACACGTCTGTCCGCCGGGTCCTTGACCCGCTCAACAAGCTCATTTTTTTGCATGCGGTCGATTAAGTCCGTTGTCGTGCTGCATGCCAGATACATTTTGCCCGATAATTCACCGATTGTCATATCTCCTAATTCATAAAGCCATTGCAAGCCGACAAATTGCGGCGGCGTAATCGCATATTGATTAAGGATTTCTCGTCCTTTTTGCTTAATGATCGCGGCAATGTGGCGGAGTGACTTTTCAATATCCGCAACATGCTCCAAAGGTTTTGATGTCATTTGTCCATCCCTCACTCAAGGATCTCTTACGCACAAAAGCGTTCCGTGTCTATTTTCCTTCTTTTTTGAAGAAAATGCAAGACTCGCAGGAGAGAAATAGAGGACTTTAGTCAAACAACATCAAGAAATAAAATTTAATTTATGACTTGCCTACGTTTTGCACAGCATTCCAAATATGGTTTCGAATGTTCCAAACAAACAGCAATAACCGGCTCCTTCCAAAAGAAGGAATACCGGCAAGGATTAAAGCTCTAGCTCACCCATTCTAAGAAGCTCAACAACGGCTTGCGAACGCCCTTTCACACCCAATTTCTGCATGGCATTTGAAATATGGTTTCGAACGGTTTTCTCACTGATAAATAGCTCGCTTGCAATCTCCTTTGTTGTCTTATCTTGAACGAGCAATTCGAACACTTCTCTTTCTCTTTTCGTTAGCAGCGGCTTCGATTGAAATTCTTTCTCCTTCAAGTATTGTAACCCTCCTTGCTAAGGTGAGAGCGAATCAGAAACGAATGGGTTTTGATATAGTCGAGATATCATATGTAAGAAGGGCGCAGGAGGTGACGTTTACAAGATAATTAGTTTATCGTGTATGAAGAAGCGTTTCTTTCTCCTCATCTGTCCAGCTGACAGCTTTGCCGCTTTCCTTTGAGACTTGAACCATCACGACTGCCCCGGTGAAGCAGGGCTCGCCTTCGAGGTTCTCTCCGAGATAGTGCAAGGTAAGAGATGAACTGCCGACTGCGCTTGTTTTCACATAGATGCGCAACTCTTCATAAGGCATGACTTGGCGCAAATAATCGCATTGCTGGCTTGCCACGACTGTCATGGTCTGTTTGTTTTCACTCATCATATTCAACTTTTTAAAATAAGAAATCCGCGCCTCCTCAAAATATATAAAAGGGGTTACATTATTCATATGCCCAAACATGTCTGTCTCCGAAAATCTTACGGATACCTCATTGAAAAAAGAAAAGGATGTTTTCCATTCTTGAAACGGCATATCAATATAAGCGGGAAGCTTCATCTTTTTTCATCTCCTTATTGTTTAAAAAAACCTCTCCCATGCGGAAGAGGTTTTTTCTTCTTATACTCTGTCGCTTCCGAAGAAATTGCGGAACGCTTGTAAGTTTGTATCTCTATTCAAGGCTGCAATCGAAGTGGTAAGCGGAATCCCCTTCGGACAGGATTGAACACAGTTTTGCGAGTTGCCGCAATCTGCAAGGCCGCCTTCATCCATTAATGCTTCTAATCGTTCAGATTTATTCATGGCGCCTGTCGGATGCGCGTTAAACAGGCGGACTTGCGACATCGGTGCAGGCCCCATGAACTTCGATTTGCTGTTCACATTCGGGCAAGCTTCGAGGCAGACGCCGCATGTCATGCATTTTGATAATTCATATGCCCATTGACGGCGTTTTTCCGGCATTCTCGGCCCCGGTCCTAAATCGTACGTACCGTCAATCGGTATCCACGCTTTTACTTTTTTCAATGAATCAAACATTCTGCTGCGATCAACCTGCAAATCACGAACAACTGGGAATGTTTTCATTGGTTTTAAACGGATCGGCTGTTCAAGCTGGTCGATAAGCGCCGTGCAAGACTGGCGGGGTTTTCCGTTTATGACCATTGAACATGCGCCGCATACTTCCTCAAGACAGTTCATATCCCATGTGACAGGGGTTGTCTTCTCACCTTTGACATTAACCGGATTCCGGCGGATTTCCATCAGAGCGGAAATGACGTTCAGATTCGGGCGGTATGGAATCTCAAATTCTTCATCGTAAGGCGTGCTGTCGGCTGTATCTTGACGTGTGATAATAAATCGTATGGTTTTTTGTTCACTCATGATTATTTCGCCACCTTCTTCTTCGAGTAATCCCGTTTCCGAGGCGTTATCAGTGATACATCGACATCCTGATACTCAAATTCCGGCGCTTCATACGGGCTTACATGTTTAGCCATTGTTGTTTTGAGCCATTCGTCATCATTACGTTCAGGATAATCCGGTTTATAATGGGCGCCCCGGCTTTCATTACGGTTGTATGCGCCAAGGGTAATCACCCTCGCAAGCTGAAGCATGTTCGAGAACTGGCGTGTGAACATCGCTCCCTGGTTGCTCCATTTTGTCGTGTCATTGATGTTGATCTTTTTGAAGCGCTCCATTAACTCCTGAATTTTGTCATCCGTTTTCAAAAGCTTGTCATTATGGCGGACAACCGTTACGTTCGCCGTCATCCACTCACCGAGCTCTTTGTGAAGAACATAGGCATTTTCGGTTCCGTCCATACTCATAATATCAGCCCATTTTTCTTCTTCTTTCTTAACGTGAGCGTCGAATAAAGATGAAGACATGTCTTCCGCTGAAGATTCTAAGCCGTTTACATATTTCACCGCATTCGGACCGGCCACCATGCCTCCGTAAATCGCAGACAGCAGGGAGTTCGCTCCCAAGCGGTTGCCGCCGTGCATAGAATAATCACATTCCCCAGCCGCAAACAGTCCAGGGATGTTTGTCATTTGATCGTAATCTACCCATAAACCGCCCATAGAATAATGGACCGCCGGGAAGATTTTCATTGGGAGCTTACGCGGGTCGTCTCCCATGAATTTCTCATAAATCTCAATGATGCCGCCAAGCTTAATATCAAGCTCTTTCGGATCTTTATGAGACAGATCGAGATATACCATGTTTTCACCGTTAATGCCGAGCTTCTGGTTCACACACACATCAAATATTTCGCGTGTCGCAATATCACGCGGCACCAGGTTTCCGTATGCCGGATATTTTTCCTCCAGGAAATACCATGGTTTGCCGTCTTTATATGTCCACACGCGCCCGCCTTCACCACGCGCTGATTCACTCATCAGTCTTAATTTGTCATCGCCCGGTATGGCTGTCGGGTGGATTTGAATGAATTCTCCGTTTGCATAATACGCTCCCTGCTGATAAACGATTGACGCAGCAGATCCTGTATTAATCATGGAGTTCGTTGATTTTCCAAAGATGATTCCCGGTCCGCCCGTCGCCATAATGACAGCGTCTGAACGGAAGGATTCAATTTGCATGTTTGTCAGGTTTTGTGCAACAATTCCACGGCAGGTTCTGTCATCATCTAAAACAGCGCCAAGGAATTCCCAGCCTTCGTATTTTGTGACCAGACCCGCAACTTCGTATCTGCGCACTTGCTCGTCCAGTGCGTAAAGCAGCTGCTGTCCCGTTGTCGCACCAGCATAAGCAGTTCTGTGGTGCTGTGTACCCCCGAATCGGCGGAAATCAAGCAGGCCTTCAGGCGTCCGGTTAAACATGACGCCCATCCGGTCTAATAAGTGGATGATTGAAGGCGCCGCTTCACACATCGCCTTGACCGGCGGCTGGTTGGCAAGAAAGTCTCCCCCGTATACCGTGTCATCAAAATGTTCCCACGGAGAGTCACCTTCCCCTTTTGTATTGACCGCTCCGTTTATGCCGCCTTGCGCACAAACCGAATGAGAACGTTTGACAGGAACGATGGAAAACAACTTAACCGCCATTCCTGATTCCGCTGCTTTAATTGTCGCCATGAGGCCGGCAAGACCCCCGCCGACTACGATAATGCTTGATTGACTCATGATAGCCCCTCTCCCTCTAGTAATCTAGTACTCTTAAACAAATGCAAAAATCGCTTTTAAGCCTACGTATGACAGTGCAACAAAAATAATCAGCGTAACGTATGTCGAAATTCTTTGAGAACGAGGCGTTACCGTGATGCCCCAAGTAACAGCGAAAGACCATAAACCGTTCGAGAAGTGGAAAATTGTTGATAAAACACCGACAATGTAAAAACCAAGCATAGCCGGAGAGCTCAAAATATTCGCCATCATGTCGAAATTGACCTCAGCGCCCATTTGTGCGGCAATGCGGGTTTCCCACACGTGCCAGCTGACAAAAATGAGGGTGATGATACCGGTTACACGCTGCAGGACGAATAGCCAGTTTCTCATGTAGCTGTATTGGCCTGCGTTATTTTTCGCAGTAAACGCTATGTACACACCATAAACTGCATGATAAATTAATGGTAAGAAGATAATAAAAATTTCCAAGGCATACCTGAAAGGCAGGCTATCCATAAAATGAGCAGCGCTATTGAATGCTTCAGCGCCCCTTGCGGCAAACTGGTTGACGACTAAATGCTGAATAAGAAAGATGCCGACCGGTATGACGCCAAGCAAGGAATGCAATCTTCGAAAATAAAACTCTCTGTTCCCAGACATTACTTTACCCCCTGTTTGATAAGTGCGAAATGTGCTAAATCTCTTCCCCCACTTCTTTCAATTGTAAGCACTTTATTAAGATTTATTGACAATTTCATTTTACTCCTCCCTCAAAAGGGCGTCAAGAAAACGCGTACATAAATTATAATTTTCCGAATTGATTAGTTGATTGAAAAATTTTATTTTATCAATATATATTTCTTGCTTAATTTTTCATAAGAATTACAGGATCATTCTGTAATCCTCCCCCCTGTTTAAGCTATAATATACGCAGGAGAGAGGGGAGACAGATATGAAGTCTAAATTTGAAGCATCTATTGACAACCTAAAAGAAATTGAAATGAACGCCTATGCCTACGAACTAATACGAGAGATCGTTCTCCCAGATATGCTTGGCCAAGATTACTCTTCCATGATGTATTGGGCAGGAAAACATCTCGCCCGTAAGTTTCCTCTTGAATCATGGGAGGAATTTCCGGCCTTCTTTGAAGAAGCGGGCTGGGGAACCCTCACCAACGTAAGCGCTAAAAAACAGGAGCTTGAATTTGAACTTGAAGGGCCGATCATTTCCAACCGGCTTAAACATCAGAAAGAACCTTGCTTTCAGCTGGAGGCTGGTTTTATCGCTGAACAAATTCAATTGATGAATGATCAGATTGCCGAATCATATGAACAAGTGAAAAAGAGAGCCGATAAAGTGGTTCTGACTGTGAAATGGGATATGAAAGACCCAGTGTAATCAAAAAGGCGGTGACTGCATAGTCCCGCCTTTTTGATTGTCATTACACAGCTGAAGGGTGTTTTGAAAGCTCAAATGCATCGTGAAGCGACTCGACTGCTTTCACCATGTCATTTTCGCTTACGACTGTTGACACTTTGATTTCAGATGTGCTGACCATTTTGATTAAAATGTTTTTTTGCGCCAGTACAGCAAACATTTCAGCCGCTACACCGGGATTTGAGACCATGCCGGATCCAACAATAGATACTTTAGCCAATTTGCTTTCTGTCTCGATTTTCTCAAATTCCAGCGCGTCTTTATACTCTTCAAGCACCGCAACGGTTTGGTCTGCATCTTCTGTTTTGACAGAGAAGGAAATTCCAGTCTTGTCCTCGGCCTGCGTTTGGATAATGATATCCACGTTTATGTTTCTTTTGGCAAGTGTTGTAAAAATAGTAGACAAAGTTGTCAGGCCGCTAGTCAGCCCGTAAATGGTTACTCTTGTGATTTGATCTTCAAATGCAATGCCTCTGACAATTAAATTCTGTTCCATGGATGATTCCTCCTCAATTAATGTTCCCGCTTCGGTTTCTGTACTTGAACGCACTTCTAACGGCACTTGGTAATTTTTCGCGAACTCAACTGCTCTCGGATGAAGAACACCGGCGCCTAAATTGGCAAGTTCAAGCATTTCATCGTATGAGATGCCCTCAAGTTTTCTCGCTGATTTCACATAGCGCGGATCGGTTGTAAACACGCCTGGCACGTCTGTGTATATGTCACATTTATCAGCTTTTAAAGCGGCAGCCAAAGCAACTGCTGTTGTATCTGAACCGCCCCGGCCCAATGTCGTAATTTCACAATCCTCTGTCATGCCTTGAAATCCTGCAACAATGACAATTTTTCCTTTTTCAAGCTGGTCTGCTAAAACCGAAGTGTCGATATCTGTAATTCTGGCGTTTCCGTGAATGGCCTCCGTACGGATTCCCGCCTGCCAGCCAGTATAAGACACAGCGTCATAGCCTTTTTCCTGCAATGCCATTGAAAGGAGTGAAATCGTGACCTGCTCGCCTGTCGCCAGCAGCATATCCATTTCGCGTTTGCTCGGCTGGTCAGAAATAGCTTTTGCAAGGCTGACCAATTCGTCAGTGGATTTTCCCATTGCTGAAACGACGACAACGACTTGATGGCCTTTCTGTTTTTCTGCAATTGCGCGGTTTGCCGCATTTTGAATTTTTTCGACTGAGCCGACGGAAGTGCCTCCGAATTTTTGTACAATAAGACCCATGTATTACCACCCTTTACATTTTGGTTCGTGCGGGTGAGGAGAAAGAGCGCTTTGTCCACAATAAAAAAAGCAATGAGAGGAATACTCTCATTGCTTATCAATTAATCATCATAAATGATTATGAACAACGAGATAGCCCTCCAAGAAAATGATTTCTTGACAGCCTTACATTTATTCAATGCACGGCCAGCAAATAATACCGATGGGGTTTTATTTGCTTCGGCGACGCTCCCCTTTCAGCCTTTTTCACAGAATCCATCTTTCTCCAAAGGCATACTCTTGAAGTTCGCACCTCTATCTTCACCATATAACACGATCTAACTATGAAATTAGTTCACATTTTATCAGATCTTATTTAAAAGGACAACATTATTTTTGCAATTTGTCGTAAAGGAGCTGAGCCGCCGCTGTGGGAACACCGGCTTTTTTGATGTCCTCAAGGCTTGCTTCCTTCATTTTTTTAACGGAACCGAAATGCTTTAACAGCATTTTCTTTCTTTTCTCTCCGATACCCGGGATGTCGTCCAAAACGGATTGAAACGCGCTTTTTCCGCGGATTTGCCTGTGAAAACTGATTGCAAAACGGTGCACCTCGTCTTGAATGCGCTGCAGGAGGTAAAATTCCTGGCTGTTTCGTTCCAGATACACTACCTCCAGCGGCTCACCGATCAGTAAATTTGAGGTTCTGTGTTTTTCATCTTTCGCTAGACCGGCGATCGGGATATCCAAGCCGAGTTCATTTTCAATGACATCCCTTGCTGCGTTGATCTGCCCTTTTCCTCCGTCAATGATAATCAGATCGGGCAGCGGCAGATTCTCACGAAGCACTCTCGTATAGCGTCTTCTGACAACCTCTCTCATAGAACCGTAATCATCCGGCCCTGTAACAGTTTTGATTTTATATTTGCGGTATTCCTTTTTGTATGGTTTGCCATCGATAAACACAATCATCGCGGAAACCGGGTTTGTCCCCTGTATATTTGAGTTATCAAACGCTTCAATTCTGTGCGGCGTATAAATATTTAATGCCTCACCTAGTTTCTGCACTGCCCCGATTGAACGCTCCTCGTCCCGTTCGATTAAAGAGAATTTTTCTTTCAATGCGATTTTCGCATTTTTATGGGCAAGCATGAGCAGTTCTTTTTTCGGGCCTTTTTTCGGCTGGTGAACGTTTGTTTCCAGCAGCTGCTCGATCATAGATTGATCTACGCTGTCCGGAACTAAAATCTCCTTCGGAAGGAAGTGGTTGTTTTTTGAATAGAACTGCCCGATGAACGTGAGGAACTCTTCATCTGCTTCCTGATAAAGCGGGAACATGCTGACATCGCGTTCAATGAGCTTTCCTTGGCGGATGAAAAAGACCTGCACGCACATCCAGCCCTTATCGTACGCGTACGCGAACACATCACGGTCGACTAGATCGTTCATCGTCATTTTTTGTTTTTCCATCGTTGATTCAATATGGGCCATTTGGTCACGAAGCTCTTTTGCTCGTTCAAACTCAAGATTCTCAGCAGCTTCATGCATTTTCTCTTCAAGCTCTTTTTTGACCTCATTATAGCCGCCCCTTAAGAAACGTGTAATGCTTTCAACCAGCTCTCTGTTCGTCTCTTCGGAAATATCCTTTACACACGGAGCGAGGCATTGGCCCAGATGATAGTAAAGGCACACTCTGTCCGGGAGCTTGGAGCATTTTCTGAGAGGATACAGACGGTCGAGCAGTTTTTTTGTTTCCCTTGCTGCCTGTACATTCGGATACGGCCCGAAATAGCGCCCTTTGTCTTTTTTGACATTGCGGGTGACAATCAGCCTTGGGTGGCGTTCATGGGTGAGTTTTATGAAAGGATAGGTTTTGTCGTCTTTGAGCATGACGTTGTATTTCGGATCATGCTTTTTGATCAGATTCATTTCTAAAATAAGCGCTTCAAGATTGGAGGACGTCACGATATATTCAAAATCCTCGATTTCCGTCACAAGCCTTTGGGTTTTCGCGTCGTGAGAACCGGTGAAGTAGGAGCGCACTCTGTTTTTCAGCACTTTTGCTTTCCCTACGTAGATCACAGTCTGCTGCCGGTCCTTCATGAGATAACAACCCGGTTGATCAGGAAGGAGAGCGAGTTTTTCTTTCAGTTGTTTGTTCATATGTTACCCTTCCTTATGTTTAATCCTTTATTTCCAGTTTAACACGAACGTTTGTTTTTCTCTATGGTTCACAATTGGCGAATAAAAAAAGCGATCCCTCAATCGGAATCGCTCTGGCATGTAAGCAGCGGAAAATTAAAGATGTTTGTTTACAAGCTCTTGAAGCGCTTCTTTTGGTTTGAAGCCGACTGAAGTTTCAACTACTTCGCCGTCTTTTAACACAAGAAGAGTCGGGATGCTCATAACGCCGTATTTTCCGGCAGTTTCTTGGTTTTCGTCTACATCGATTTTTACGATTTTCAGTTTGTCTCCCATTTCTTGATCCAATTCTTCAAGAACAGGTGCAATCATTTTACAAGGTCCGCACCAAGGAGCCCAGAAGTCTGCCAGTACGACGCCTTCGCTTGTTTCAGCTGAGAAAGATTGATCAGTTGCTTTTACGATAGCCATTATTGAATTCCTCCAATGTGAAATGATGATTTTTAGTATAGCATCTCCCATTCGTTCACGCTATTTTAATGCTTACAAATTATTTTTTCCTGATCACAGCCGGTTTACTCATTTTTATATGGTTGAATGGGATATGCTCTTTTTTTAAAACACAAATCTGATAATGGCCCCGATCACTACAATTGCCCCAATAATCATTAAAATGGTACGAAGCATAAGATCACATCTCCTCTTCACTGTCATGTACTTTACCATGCCCTGCCGGAGCTGTTTTAAAACCTGAAAAAGAGCGCCGGCATGAAGCTCCGGCGCTCTTGCGCGATTAAGAATCAGCACGCAGCGTAAGTAAGACGACTGACATTGGCGGGAGTTTTACTTTCAGTTTGTTTTTGCTGAGCGTGTATTGTCTGAAGGATTCCGGTTTGACATGATGAGGATCGTCAAACGTGTTATGCGCATTCATTTTTTCTGCCGTAAGAATGACTCCGGAATGGTCCGCTGCCTTGTGTAGGCCTCTCAGCTCGATTTCCGCCTCCGCTTTGTTTTGGTGATCGATGTTGCAAATAGTGATATTGATATCACCTTCAGCTTGTTTCGACGCTGAAATGCTGATTTGCGGAAGCGTTTCACCCTTCCATTCATAGTCGGCAGACATTGTCTCTGTTGCTAAAAGAGAAGCGTCCTGGTGCACCTTAAACATATTGAATACATGGTACGTCGGTGTCAAAAGCATCCGCTCGCCCTCAGTCAAAATCATCGCTTGTAGAACGTTTACTGTTTGGGCGATGTTGGCCATTTGCACCCGGCGGCAATGCTGATGGAAAATGTGGAAATGAGAAGCCGCCACCAGTGCATCACGAATGGTGTTTTGCTGATATAAGAAACCGGGATTCGTGCCTGGCTCGGGATCAAACCAAGTGCCCCATTCATCAATAATCAGCCCGACCCGCTGCTCCGGATCGTACCGGTCCATGATCGTGCCGTGTTTTTGAATCAATTCATCGATGTATTTGGCTTTTTTCATCGTAATAAACCACTCATCTTCCGTGAATTCTGTGGCTGATCCTTTGCCCTTCCAGAAATCCCCCGGAATCGTGTAATAATGAAGACTCAACCCGTCCATCAGGCCAGCGGCTTTTTTCATAAGCACGTCCGTCCAATTAAAATCATCCACATTTGCGCCGCCTGCAATTTTATAAATGTCATTCCCGCTGTAATTGCGGACATAAGTCTGAAAACGCCGGTACAGATCTGCGTAGTATTCGGGATGCATGTTGCCGCCGCAGCCCCAGTTTTCATTGCCCACGCCGAAATATTTCAGCTTCCAAGGCTCTTCTCTTCCATTTTGCTTTCTCCAGTCTGACATCGGCGTGCCTTCTTCAAATGTCATATACTCAATCCACTCCGACATTTCCTGAACGGTTCCGCTTCCGACATTGCCGCAAATATATGGCTCGCATTCAAGCAGCTCGCAAAGCATCATAAATTCATGCGTTCCGAATTCATTTGATTCAATTGTACCGCCCCAGTGAGTGTTCAGCATTGTCTTACGGTCACCGACACCGTTTGCCCAATGGTATTCGTCCGCAAAACACCCGCCCGGCCACCTGAGGACAGGAATGTGCAGCTGTTTGAGCGCCTCCAGCACGTCCTTTCGTATCCCGTTGATATTGGGGATGTCTGAGTCCGTTCCAACCCAGATCCCCTCATAAATCCCTCTTCCTAAATGCTCAGCAAAATGACCGTATATATTTTTGTTAATGGTTCCTTTTACGATATCTGTTTGAATCACTGCTTGATGTTCAGACATGCCTCTGATCATTCCTTTCATACGGATATGAAAAGCACCACAGTCAAATATGTGATCTGTCTTTTGCCTGAGGAGTCAGCATGAATGTAAGCGCTTTTAAAGTAACCATATTATATATGTTCGTACATGTCAACGACATTTTCTATCTCATTTATATTTGTGCGTATGTATTTACAAATATAAAAACCCGGACTTTTAAAGTCCGGGATTTCCTTTATGAGTGTATATTCAACTGTTTGAATTCCTCAGTTAATAACGGGACAACTTCAAATAAATCACCGACGATGCCGTAATCCGCTATTTTAAAGATATCGGCTTCGGGATCTTTATTGATGGCGACGATCACCTTGCTGTTTGACATGCCGGCCAAATGCTGGATGGCACCGGAAATGCCGCATGCAATGTACAAATCCGGAGTGACGACTTTCCCCGTCTGCCCGATTTGAAGAGCGTAATCGCAATAATCAGCGTCACATGCCCCGCGAGAAGCCCCGACTGCGGCCCCTAGCACCTCTGCAAGCTCCTGCAGAGGCTGAAATCCCTCCTTGCTTTTGACTCCTCGGCCGCCCGCAACGATAATTTTCGCTTCGGAGAGATCAACACCGTCCGCCGTTTTTTTCACGACCTCTTGAATCACGGTGCGAAGGTCAGTAAGAGAGACATTTATGCTTTCGATGCTTCCCGACCTGCTGGTGTCTTTTTCTGAAGCTTGAATGTTATTGGGGCGAATTGTTGCAAAGATCATCGGATCGGTTGAAATGACACGTTCAAAAGCTTTCCCCGAGTAAATCGGCCGTGTGAACACAACATTTCCTCCGGTAACGCTTACATCTATAGCATCAGAAATTAAGCCTGTTTGCAGCCGGGCAGCAAGCTTCGGTGAAAGATCCTTGCCCATTGCCGTATGCCCGAAGATGACTGAATCAGGATTTTCTTGCTCGATAACACCTCTCATGACCTGGCTGTACCCGTCTGCCGTGTATGTTTTCAGCTTCGGGTCCTCAGCGGTAAGAACTTTATCTGCTCCGTAATGAATAAGCTCTTGTGCAATGCTTTGTACATTTTCACCGATGAGAACACCGATGACTTCCCCATCTCCTGAAATGGTTCTTCCTGCAGCTATTGCTTCAAAGGTGACATTTCGCAATTCCCCATCGCGTATTTCTCCAAGCACGATCACTTTTTTTCCCATTCTAACATCCCCCTGTTTCTTTGAATGTCCAAGTTTTAAATGACTTTAGCTTCGCTGCGGAGCAATGAAACAAGCTCTTTTGCCTGTTCAGCAGGCTCACCTTGGAGAAGCTTCCCGGCTTCTTTTTTCGGCGGCAGAAAACGTTCAATGGTTTTCAGCTTTGGTTCAGCATCCTCTTCGTCCAGATCAAGATCATCAAGTTCAAGCTCTTCAAGCGGCTTTTTCTTAGCCTTCATAATTCCCGGAAGCGATGGATAGCGCGGCTCGTTTAAGCCCTGCTGAGCTGTGACAAGCAATGGGAGCGTCGTTTTGATTTTTTCAACATCCCCTTCGACGTCCCTTTCTGCTTCTGCATCAGTGCCGTTGATTTCGAGTTTGGTGATCGTAGTGATACACGGAATGTCCAGTAGCTCGGCAAGCCGAGGCGCCACTTGTCCTGATCCTCCGTCAATGGCAACATTTCCGCCGAGAATCAAATCAAACTCCTGATCCTTCATATAGTGGTATAAAACTTGAGAAATGGAATATTGGTCGGGTTCTTCAAGATCATCTTCTATGTTGATTAAAACAGCTTGGTCACAACCCATGGCAAGCGCCGTACGCAATTCTTTCTCCGCTTCTTCACCGCCGACCGTGACAGCGGTGATCGTGCCGCCATGCTTTTCCTTCAGCTGGATGGCTTCTTCTATCGCGTACTCATCATATGGATTAATGATCCATTCCGCTCCGTCATCCTGAATCTTTCCTGTTTCAATGACGATTTTTTCTTCTGTGTCAAACGTCCGTTTCATCAGTACAAATAGATTCATGATCATATCCCCTTTTATTCGCCTTTGAACTGAGGCTTTCTTTTTTCGAGAAATGCCTGGATGCCTTCCTTGGCGTCCTCTGACTCAAATGCTTCCCCAAATCGCTTTGCTTCAAGCTTTAAGCTGCCTTCATAGGAATACACCTTGTTGGAATAAAGAAGTTCAAGCAAAGATGCCAGCGTTTGCGGGCTTTTCTCTGCAAACTTAGCGGCAAGTGCTTTTGCTTTTTCAATCACTTCTGCCTCATCTTTCGCTCCAATTGAGACAAGTCCGAGATCAAGCGCTTCTTTTCCGGATATCGGTTCTCCTGATCCGATGAGCTCCAGTGCTTTGGCTGTACCGACATATCTCGGAAGGCGCTGTGTCCCCGCAAAACCTGGAATGATACCGAGATTAAGCTCCGGGAGCCCCAGCTTAGCATCTTCTGCCGCGATTCTGATGTGACAGGCCATTGCAAGCTCCAGCCCGCCTCCGAGAGCAGCGCCGTGAATCGCTGCGATAATCGGTTTTGGAAAACTTTCGATTCTCTCCATTAACTGCTGGCCGCGCTCAGCGAGCAATGAGGAATCCTCATTGCCTTTAAGCGATGTAAATTCTTTAATATCAGCGCCGGCTGAGAAAAATCTTCCCTCGCCGTGAATGATAATGCTTCGTACGCCTGCATCTGTCTCACATTGATCAAGACAGGAAGACAGCTCTTCTAATATCCGGCTTGAAAGCGCGTTTGCCGGCGGATTGTGAATCGTCAAGACTGCCACAAATTGATCAACCGCAAGTGAAATTGCATTCATAGGACAGAACTCCTTTACTTATTGTGAATTCCGGATACCAATAATTCTAAAACGCTGTTTGAAAGCGCAACGAGATCGTACTTTTGGTCATTCATCACCCAAGTTGTCACAGTTTCGTCAATCGTTCCAAAAATCATCTGCCGGGCGAGGCGGACATCGAGGCCTTCTTTTATTTCGCCTGATTGTATACCTTCCGTCAAAATGCCATCCAAAATATTTAAGTAGCCTTTTAATATTTCGTTGATTTTTTGGCGCAGCTCCAAGTTGGATTGGCGGAGCTCAAGCTGCGTGACAATGGCGAGATTATGGTCACCCGCTAAAAGGGAAAAATGCTTTGAAATCACAAGCGCCAATTTCTCTTTCGCTGTTGCTTTTTCTTTAATGTCCTCTTCCATCCGCTCAATAAATTGACCCATTTTTTCTTTGAAAAGAGAAATTAAAATATCTTCTTTGTTTTTAAAATAGAGATAGATGGTGCCGTCCGCTACCCCGGCTTGTTTGGCAATTTTGGATACCTGTGACTGGTGGTAGCCGTTTTCTGCAATGACTTCTACTGCTGCATCAATAATCTGCATATACTTTGGCCGTTTTTGCTTCAATGTTCATCGTTCCTTCCTATAGAAATGAATGACTATTCATTCATAATTTCATGATAAGAAGGATTTTCAGGTTTGTCAAGTTTATTCATAGGCGTTCTCTTTTTTTATTTGATATGATGATTTTCGGTTTCTTCTTCAAGTAAACGCCTTCTTAAAATTTTTCCCACCGCCGTTTTCGGCAGCTCCTTTCTGAACTCATAGGCTTTGGGCACCTTATAGGGAGCTAGACGTGATCTCGCAAAAGCGTCCAGTTCTTCTGTATCGGCTTTTGCGCCTTTCTTTAATACGACAAATGCTTTTACTGTTTCTCCCCTGTAGGAATCGGGAACGCCTGCGACAACAATTTCCTGGATGGCTTCATGTTCATAAAGCGCTTCTTCTACCTCACGCGGGTAAATATTGTAACCGCCGGCAATGATGATATCCTTCTTCCTGTCAGCAATATAGAAAAAGCCTTCTTCATCCATATAGCCCATGTCCCCGGTGAACAGCCAGCCATCTCTCAGCACTGCGGCGGTTTCCTCTGGTTTATTCCAGTATCCTTTCATGACTTGCGGACCTTTTACAATGATTTCTCCATGCTCATACGGAGCGGCAAGCTCACCCGTCTCTTCAGAATAGATCGCAGCGTCCGTACTCGGCCAAGGACAGCCGATACTGCCCGGCTTGTTTTTTCCCCAGATAAAGTTGGCGTGCGTCACTGGGGATGCCTCAGACAAACCATAGCCTTCCACAAGCTTTCCACCAGTCACCTTTTCAAATTTCTGCTTTACCTCCACGGGGAGCGCGGCTGATCCGCTAAGACAGCTTTTAATGGATGACAGATCATAATGCTGCAATTCAGGGTGATGCAAAAGGCCAATGTAAATTGTCGGTGCGCCAGGAAAGAGCGTCGGTTTGTGTTTGTCGATGATTTTAAGTGTTTCGAGCGGATCAAACTTAGGAAGAAGAATCATTTCGAAGCCTAGTTTAATCGAATAGTTCATGACTGCCGTCAGTCCGTAGACATGAAAAAATGGAACGATGCCCAGCACTTTTTCAGCGCCTTCTTTCACGTCATACATCCAAGCGGCGCACATTTCAGTATTTGCCAAAATATTTTGGTGCGTGAGCATGACCCCTTTTGGAGCTCCGGTTGTTCCTCCGGTATACTGGAGGACAGCGATATCATGCTCAGGATCGATCTTCGGGATTGTCAGGAGTTCAGTTTTTTCCTGCTTCATACAGGAAGCGAACGTGTGAATGTTAGCTGTTTTGTCAAAGTCGATATGCACTTTTTGTTTTTGCGTCAGCGGGTAAAGAATATTTTTCGGAAAAGGCAAATAGTCTTTTACACTGGTTATCAAAATCTGGTCGACTATTGATAACGTTTTCATTTTTATTGCCTTCGGGAAAAGCAAATCTAAGGTGATGATTACACTTACCTGAGCATCTCTAAGCTGGTATTCAAGCTCATGCTCGGTATAAAGCGGATTCGTCTGCACCACGATGCCACCGGCAAACAAGACGCCATAATAAGAAATCACTGTTTGCGGGCAATTGGGCAGCATAACAGCCACTCTGTCTCCTTTTTGCAGGCCATTGCACTGCAAAAAAGCTGCAAGTTTAAGAGCATCCGTCAGAATGTCATGAAAGGTGAGTTTTTTTCCATAAAACGATATTGCGGTTTTATCAGGGAATCGTGCGGCGGAGTCTGTCAGGATGGATTGCAGGGTTTTATTCGGCAACGGAAGCTCATGCGGGATATCGTTGGGATACTCGGCAAGCCACGGCTTTTGAGACTGCATAAAACCTCCCCTTTCGATTTTAGAGATCCACCTTATCATTATAGCAGATGGACGGCAAAAAAAAGAAAAAGAAAGGTAAATCTTTCTTTTTCTCATAATATGAACAGATATATAAGACCAATTAACAAAAAGATTCCCGCTGCGGCGAGCAGTATTTTCGCAAGCTTTTCCATCTATTCTCCGTCCCCTTATATTCCGGCTGCCACCACAAAAGAAAGCCCGACAGAAATGACAAATGAAATAAAGCCGACAGCCCGGTTATCATTTTCGATTTCCTGATCAATTTTAAACCGCGGAGTCAAAAACTCAAAAATAAAGTAGCTGATCAGAAGCATAACAAACCCGTAAACGCCCCAGCCGATCATTTGCAGCAGCGAATTATGCTGGGAGATGGAATGCTGAAATACGTTTGCGATTCCCAAAATTTTTCCGCCGGTCGCCATTGCCACCGCAAGATTTCCTTTTTGAATCTCTTCCCAGTTTTTATAAGCCGTCACCAGCTCAAACACAGTCAAAAAGAGGACGAGGCAGAGAACCGCGACACTGTAATATGCCGCGATTTCCACAAGCTCGTTTTCCCAAAAATCACTCATGGCCATACTCCCTTTTATTTTAGTTCAACAACCGTAACGCCTGATCCTCCCTCACCTGCTTCACCGAAACGGGAACTTTTGACGCTGCGGTGGTTTTTCAGAAGATCCTGTACGCCTTTTCTTAAAGCGCCGGTTCCTTTTCCGTGGATGATTGACACTCTTGGATATCCGGCTAACACCGCATCATCCAAGTATTTTTCAACCCGGCTGAGGGCATTTTCATAGCGTTCGCCGCGAAGATCAAGTTCAAGCGATACGTGATAGTCCTTTCCTTTGACCGCTGTAATCATTTTTTCTTTTTTTGGCTCCGGAGCTGATTTGATAAACTCCAGATCTTTTTCTTTTACTTTCATCTTTAAAATACCGATTTGAACGTTCCATTCATTGCCGCCTGTTTTTTCGAGCAATGTTCCTTTTTGCCCGAAAGTGAGGACTTTCACCTCGTCGCCAGGCTTAAAGTCGCGTTTTTGCGTTTTCGGCTTTTCCGGTTTCTTGGACTTTTCAAAAGCAGGCATAGCGCCTTCTAACCGTTTCTTCGCGTTAATCAGCTCGTGATCCTTGAAGGATTTGTGTTCTTCTTTTATGGTGCGCAATTCATGAATAATGTCCTCGGCTTCTTTCATTGCCGCTTTTACTTTTTCAGCAGCCTGCTGTTCTGCCTCTTCAAGCATTTTGTCTTTTTTGCTGTTAAGCTCGATGATTTGCTGCTGCAGCTCTTTATGCAGTTTTTCCGCTTCTTTTCTGATTGATTCTGTCTCAGAAAGCTCTTCTTCCGCACGTTTTTTGCTTTGTTCCAGCGACGCAATCATCGTATCGACTTCGTTATGCTCGGCCGTCATTTCTGACTTCGCCTGCCCGATGATATGGTCCGGGAGCCCGAGGCGTTTTGAAATTTCGAAAGCATTGCTTCGACCCGGCACACCAATTAAAAGTTTATAGGTCGGTGACAGCGTTTCGATGTCAAATTCAACGCTGGCATTCATGACGCCTTCTCTGTTATAGCCGTACGCCTTCAATTCCGGATAATGCGTCGTAGCTAACACTCGTGCATTGGTGCGATGCACGTCATCCAAGATGCTCATGGCGAGGGCCGCCCCCTCCTGCGGATCTGTCCCTGCACCAAGTTCATCGAAAAGCACAAGGCTGTTTTCATTGACCTGTTCTAAAATGCCGACAATATTCACCATATGGGATGAGAACGTACTTAAACTTTGCTCAATCGACTGTTCATCACCGATATCAGCGAATACGTGCTCAAATACTGCCGCTTCTGACCCTTCATCTGCCGGGATATGAAGACCTGATTGCGCCATTAAGGTTAGCAGGCCTAACGTTTTAAGGGTGACTGTTTTCCCCCCGGTGTTTGGCCCTGTGATGACAATGGTTGAAAAATCGCGGCCAAGCTCGATGTCATTGGCAACAACCTGATCAGGCGGAAGCAATGGATGGCGGGCTTTTTTCAAACGGATAAAGCCGGTGTCGTTCATAATCGGTTTTGTCGCTTTAACCGCTTTTGCATATCTAGCTTTTGCAAAAATAAAGTCAAGCGTCTGCAGCACTTGCAAATCTAGAAATAGCTCCTCTGTATACTCTGCCGTTTTCTCTGTCAGCACACGCAAAATCCGTTCAATTTCTTGCTTTTCTTTCACTTTCGCCTGCTGAAGGGAATTGTTCATATCTACAATTGCCTGCGGTTCAATGAATAGTGTCGCACCAGAGGATGAGGTGTCGTGCACAATTCCTCCATAGCTGGATCTGTACTCCTGTTTGACCGGGATCACAAAGCGGTCATTCCGAATCGTAACAATCGTATCAGACAGCATTTTCGATGCGGAAGAGGAACGCAGCATCGACTCTAACCGGTCTCTGACTCTTGATTCGAGTGTTCTGAGCTGTGTGCGGATTCCTCTTAATGTTTCCGATGCATGATCAAGCACTTCTCCGTGATCATCGATGCAGGAATTAATGTCCCGCTCTAAATCGGACAGCGTGATAAGCTGTTCAGCATGCTGATGGATCAGCGGAATGTCGACACCGTCTTCAGCCATTTGCGTGATAAAATGTTTCATTTGTTTAACTGCATAAAGCAGGCCTGAGATTTCAGTGAATTCAGAAGGACTGAGAACGCTGCCGATTTCCGCCCGTCTTAACGCTCCTCTGATATCTACAAGGCCGCCAAATGGCGCTTGGCCTCTCAGCCGGATAATGTCAGAAGCTTCGTCTACTTCATCCAGCTGTTTTTTGATTTCGTCTATAGAAGCAGAAGGCTTAAGCTCGAGAAGCATTTCTTTTCCGAGCGATGAAGCGGCATGCCCAATAACCTGTTCTTTCACTTTATGAAATTCAAGAGCTGATAATACTTTTTGCTGCACGATTGTGTGAGCCTCCTTACTTAATCGTTGCGCTTCAGAAATGCCTCTACGTCTTTAAGCGACCGGGCATTCAGAACGTTTTTCGTTTCCGTCCATCCTTTGCGCGCGGCAGTAACGCCAGTTTTCATATCGTCTAACATCTCAATATTATGGGCATCAGTATTAATCACCAATGTAACCCCTTGTTCGTTTGCTTTCATTAAATGCTCTGTGCGCAGATCAAGGCGCGCAGGGTTGGCATTGAGTTCAAGCGCCGTATTTGTTTTCCTCGCAAGCTCAATCAGCTGATCAATATCGATTTCGTAACCGGCCCGTCTGCCGATAAGGCGCCCGGTCGGGTGTGCGATAATGTCAACATGCTTGTTTGTCAGTGCCGTCTCAAGCCGTTTCATAATCACGTGTTCCGGCTGATTAAAACTGGAATGAATCGATGCAATAACGATATCCATTTCCGCAAGCACATCGTCATCATAATCGAGCGTACCGTCAGGCAGGATATCCATCTCAACGCCTTTCAAAATACGGAAGTTTTCAAACTCTGCATTCAGCGCGTCAATTTCTTTTGCCTGCTGCTTAAGTCTTTCTGCAGTAAGCCCGTTGGCGACCTTTAAATATTGTGAGTGATCGGTGATCGCCATGTATTGATAGCCTTTTTTGATGCAGGCTTCAGCCATCTCTCTGATCGAAAATGCGCCATCGCTCCACGTTGAGTGCATGTGGAGATCACCTTTGATTTGCCCGAGCTCTATCAGTTCAATGCTGTCGCTGTAGGTTTCCACTTCCTGTCCGCTTTCACGAATTTCCGGCGGAATCAGCGGCAGGCCGAAGTGCGCATAAAATTCACGTTCACTCGGAAATGTTTTGATCTCTCCGGTTTCAACTGTCTCAACGCCGTATTCACTGATCCGCTCGCCGCGTTCTTTGGCGATTTGGCGCATCTTAATATTGTGATCCTTTGATCCCGTAAAATGATGGAGTGTTGTCGGAAACTGCTCTTCCGTCACAAGACGGAAATCGACGCTTGTTTCATATTCAAAGGAAAGGATGACGGACACCTTCGTATCTCCGCTTGCGATCACGCTTTTGATGTTTGGCAGCTCAAGAAGCTGCTCTCTTACTTCAGCCGGATGATCTGTAGCAATGATATAATCCAGATCCTTCACCGTTTCCCGCGCTCTGCGGAGACTTCCGGCACGAGAAAATTTGATGATATGCGTAAATTGAGAAAGATGCTCCTCAATTTCCCGCGCGATCCGGAGGGCGTAGCCGATCGGGAACCGTTCAGGCTGTTTTCCGGCTTCCCCGAGCGCCTGTAATATTTTTTCTTCCGATTTTTTGCCGAAGCCCGCAAGACCCTGGACCTTTTGCTGCTCACAGGCTTCCTTCAGAGATTCTGCATCGTGTACGCCGAGCTCTTTATACAGCTTTGCGATTTTTTTGCCGCCGAGCCCCGGCAGCTTCAATAAAGGCACGAGTCCTTCCGGCACTTCTTTCTGAAGCGATTCGAGCGTGCTTGACTTTCCTTCATCTATATACTCTTTAATGACGCTGTACGTTCCTTTTCCAATGCCGGACAGCGACATCATATCGTCCATTTCTGATAAGCTTCGGTCGTCCTGTTCCAGAGCTGCCGCCGCTTTTCGGAAGGCGGATACTTTAAACGGGTTGTCCCCTTTGAGTTCCATATAGACTGCAATGGTTTCAAGCAGCCGGATAATATCTTTTTTATGCATATCATAACCCCCAGACGTTCACATATGTTTCCATCATACTTGAAAAAAACTTCTCCGGACAAGAGAAGTTTTTTTATGCCCCGTACTGTGTCCACAGCTCTTGTAAAAGCCCTGACAAGTACGGTGTATGGTTAATGATCACATTTGCGAGAGACGATTGCCCCATCATTTGCTGCAACGCGTCTACCGGCAGAACGGATGCGACATACAGCAGCACAAATGTAAATAAATAGACTTCTAGAAAACCGAGAACGGCTCCCAGCATCTGGTTGATTTGTTTAATCACCGGAATGCCGGCTACAATACTCAGGAACGAGCCGATGATTCTCAGTAAGATTTTAGCAATGATAAATAAAACGATAAACGCAATCGCATTATAGTACGCTGCTTCCAAATTCCCCGTAAAAAAAGAAAGAGCCGGCTGTCCCGCTGAAAAATCGGGTGCGGGAATCCAATGTAAATGCGGTGCCACGTTTTTATAGAATAAAGCCGCAAAGGCAATTGATAAAATAAAGCTCGTCAAGCGGATAAACTGCAGGATAAAACCGCGTTTTAACCCCAGTAAAGTCCCCATCAGGAGCAAGATTAAGATGATGATATCTAGCATAGTTGTTCAATCCTTTTCTTTAAGCTGACGCTCCAGTTTTTCACATTTCTCTTGTAATTTGACATAATCGTGCACCACATTTACCGCTGTCAGCACTGCAAGTTTATTTATATCAAGGTATGGATTTTTTTCATTGATTTCTCTCATTTTATCATCAACAATTCCGGCGACATACCTCATATGGGCTCTGCTTTCTTCACCGACAATCGTGAAGTGCTGGCCGTAAATGTCAACGGTTGTTTTTGTTTTTTTGCCGTCAGACAACGTTTCTCCTCCATTCCGCGAGAATCCTAGTTCTTATCATAACACGTTTATTAAATGAATGGAAAGACGAGCCTCCCGCTGTTATGATACACTGGTATATACAGCGAAAAGTGTAAAAAAAGGAGATTATTACGTGTCCCATTCAGTGATAAAAGTATCGTTGTCTGCTATTGACCAAATGAAAATGACGTACAGCGGTTCACTTACAGCCTCTGTTCCGCAGGGAGCCGTTTTTCAGGCAA
The DNA here is from genome assembly GCF_000978495.1 of Bacillus sp. LM 4-2. Classification (NCBI taxonomy): domain Bacteria; kingdom Bacillati; phylum Bacillota; class Bacilli; order Caryophanales; family Bacillaceae; genus Bacillus; species Bacillus sp. LM 4-2. The sequence continues at coordinate 2,781,985 of NZ_CP011101.1, forward strand.
AACCGCCCGGCTGTACCATTACAGCATATCAATCAGGTAAGGTCTTGTTTCAAGGAAAAAACGCTGCGGCAGAATCCGCGCGCTGGGGAACAGCAGAGCCTCAGGAAAAGAAGAAAACGGCCAAAAAGCCGGCTGATCCCCGCTATGCCCCTCCGGCAGATATCGCCGGAATGTCTGTTATCGGTTCTGACGAAGTCGGAACCGGAGATTACTTTGGCCCAATGACGGTTGTATGCGCGTACGTCGACAAAACCATGCTTCCTTTAATGAAGGAACTCGGTGTTAAGGATTCTAAAGATTTAAAAGATCCGCAAATCATCGAGATTGCCCGAAACCTGATCAAAACTATTCCATATAGCCTCCTGGTTTTAAAAAATGAAAAGTATAACAGCATGCAGGAAAAAGGCATGAGCCAAGGGAAAATGAAAGCTTTGCTGCACAATCAGGCGATCACACATTTATTAAGAAAATTGGATGGAGTAAAGCCTGAAGCCATTTTGATTGACCAATTCGCTGAGCCAGGCGTCTACTTCAATCATTTAAAGGGCAGAGACATTGTGAAGGAGCGGACCTATTTTAGCACAAAAGCTGAAGGCATTCACCTGGCTGTCGCCGCTGCTTCAATCATTGCAAGATATTCGTTTTTAATGGAAATGGATAAACTATCACGCGCGGCAGGAATGACGCTTCCAAAAGGCGCCGGTCCGCACGTCGATGAAGCGGCCGCCAAGCTAATCCTCAAAAAAGGGGCATCTGCACTCAGAACCTTTACAAAACTCCATTTCGCCAATACGCAAAAAGCGCAGCGCCTTGCTGATAAAAAACGTTCATAGAAAAAAGCTTGCAGATTTCTCTGCAAGCTTTTTTCATCTTTTCAGCGTGATTGAAAACCCTTGAAGTCTAGGAAAGGCGAGCATTGGAGCACAGCGAATGTTCTAATTCGTGAGCACCAACGCGCAGACCTGACAACGAATGCGGGGGTTTGCCGACACGCTGAGCTTGCATTTCTCTGCAAGCTTTTTTATCAGCCTCTTAAAACAGCTTGATATGTGTCTTCCAACGCTTTCAGCACTTTGCTGTGCGCCTTTGTCACTTCTTCTTCAGTCAGTGTTTGTTCAGGATTGACATACTGGAGTGAGAAAGCGACTGACTTCTTGCCTTCCTCCATATGTTCGCCTTCGTATACGTCAAAGACGGTTACCTCTTTCAGAAGCTTGCCGCCAGCCTCTTTGATGACGCTCTCGAGCTGGCCGCTCGTGACGGTTTTATCTGTTACAAGAGCGATATCACGTGTCACAGACGGATATTTTGGAATCGCCGTGTAAACAAGCGGTGCTGTTTCTGCTGCGAGCAACGCATGAAGATCGAGCTCAAATACGTATGTTTCCTTTATATCCAGTTCTTTTTCCAATGAAGGGTGGACTTGGCCGATGAAGCCGATCAGAGAACCATTCAATAAAATGTTCGCTGTTCTGCCCGGATGCAGCTGTTTGCGTTCAGACTGTACAAATTCAATGCTGTCTAGAACGTTGAGTTTGTCTAACAGCCCTTCCACAATTCCTTTGACAACAAAGAAATCAACTGGTTTCTTTTCACCCTGCCATAGCTGCTTGCGCCATAATCCGGTAACAGCTCCTGCTACGCGTTCAGTTTCAACAGGTTTTGTGTCCTCTTCCTTCGTCAGGAAAACGGAGCCAACTTCGTACAGTGCAACTGAGTCAGTCTGCCTCGCAAGGTTGTAAGAAACAGAATCAAGCAGATTCGGAACAAGACTGTGTCTGAGAATGCTTCTTTCTTCACTCATTGGAAGCGCAAGCACAGTATTCAGTGATTTTTCAATCGCAAACGCTGCCGCTTTCTTCTCGTTTGTCAATGAGTAAGTGATGGCTTGTGATAAGCCTGCGCCTTCAAGGAAGCGTCTGACTTTACGGCGTTTTGCCTGGTATGGCGTTAATCCGCCTGTAGTTCCCGCTGTCTCAGGAAGCGTAGACGGAATGTTATCGTAGCCGTACAGTCTTGCCGCTTCTTCGATTAAATCCTCTTCTATTGTAATGTCACCGCGGCGTGATGGGACGGTCACAACGAGAAGTTCACCCGCTTCACCGACCGTAAAACCGAGACGTTTATAAATGCTGATCAGTTCTTCTTTACTGATCGTCAGGCCTAGAACGCTGCTCACTTTGTCAGCAGATACGTGAATGTTATTTGCTTCGATTGTCAGGTGATCTTCCTCAACTGTTCCTGCAAGCACCTCACCGCCGGCATACAGATGGATCAGCTGCGCAGCCCGTTCTGCTGCAAGACGTACGCGCGCCGGATCAATTCCTTTTTCAAATCTTACGCTTGATTCACTTCTCAAACCAAGATCTTTGGAAGCCTTGCGAACCGTCTGCCCGTTGAAATACGCAGCCTCAAGCAAAATCGTTTTCGTATCTTCCTGAACCTCTGACTCTGCTCCTCCCATGACACCGGCAACGGCCTGCGCTTTCGTTCCGTTTGTAATGACAAGGTGATCGGCAGACAGCTTACGTTCTTGATCATCAAGTGTTACGATCATTTCATTCTCAGCTGCTTTTCTTACTACGACTTCCTTAGAGCCAAATCTGTCATAATCAAACGCATGAAGCGGCTGTCCGTATTCCAACAGGACAAAATTTGTGATGTCAACGACGTTGTTGTGCGGACGAATGCCTGCATTCATCAGCTTTGTCTGCATCCAAAGCGGTGACGGAGCAATCGTGACATTTTTAATGATTTTTGCAGTGTACAGCGGGTTCGCTTCTTGATCTTCAATTTTGACTGAAATGTAATCAGACGCTTGTTCTGAAGCAGCCGGGTAATCCGTTTGCGGAAGCTTTACCTCAGTGTCTAAAATCGCCGCAACCTCGTAAGCAACACCAAGCATGTTCATGGCATCCGCGCGGTTTGGCGTTAAACCCAGCTCAAGAATCGCATCGTCAAGCTGTAAAGCCGCTAAGGCATCGCTTCCTGTTTCAGCGTCATTCGGGAATACGAAAATGCCTTCTGCATACTCCTTCGCCACAAGTTTGCTTTCAATACCAAGCTCCTGTAAGGAACAGATCATGCCGTTTGATTCTTCACCGCGAAGCTTAGCTTTTTTGATTTTGAAATTGCCCGGCAGCACCGCTCCGACTGTTGCAACTGCGACTTTTTGTCCCTTATCCACATTCGGCGCACCGCAAATGATTTGTACAGGGGCTTCAGCTCCGATATCCACAAGGCACTTATTCAGCTTATCAGCATTCGGGTGCTGCTCGCGCTCCAGCACATGGCCGATGACAACGCCTTTGATGCCTTCTCCTTTGTATTCAATTCCTTCAACCTCAATACCGGCTCTTGTAATTTTTTCAGCAAGAACAGCCGGGTCCATGCCTTTTAAATCAACATAATCCTCTAACCATTTATAAGAAACAAACATCCTTGCATCCTCCTCTTACGCCTGTTTAAACTGCGAAATAAATCTGACATCGTTTGTATAGAAGTGGCGGATATCATCAATGCCGTATTTCAGCATCGCGATGCGCTCAACACCCATTCCGAATGCGAAGCCCTGATATTCCTTCGGATCAAAGCCAGCCATTTTAAGCACGTTCGGGTGAACCATGCCGGCGCCGAGGATTTCAATCCAGCCTGTTCCTTTACATACTGAGCAGCCGTTCCCACCACATTTAAAGCATGTCACATCCACTTCTACTGAAGGCTCAGTAAACGGGAAGAAGCTTGGGCGGAGTCTGATTTCGCGGTCTTGCCCGAACATTTTTTTCGCAACGAGTTCAAGCGTTCCTTTTAAATCACTCATGCTGATGTTTTTGTCAACGACAAGCCCTTCAATTTGCATAAATTGGTGAGAGTGCGTCGCATCATCGTTATCACGGCGATATACTTTACCCGGGCAAATGATTTTAACGGGACCTTTGCCTTCATGCTTTTCCATCGTCCGTGTTTGGACAGGAGAAGTTTGCGTTCTCATCAAAGTTTCCTCTGTGATGTAAAAGCTGTCCTGCATATCGCGCGCAGGGTGTTCTTTCGGAAGATTGAGCGATTCGAAGTTGTAGTAATCCGTTTCAACCTCTGGCCCTTCCTCGACTGTGTAGCCCATCCCGATAAATAAATCTTCAATTTCTTCAATGACAACAGTGAGCGGATGGCGGCCGCCGACTGCAACAGAGTTCCCCGGCAGCGTGACGTCAATTGTCTGTCCTGCAAGCTTCTGTTTCATTTCCTCTTCTTCAAGCTTCTCGTTTTTGTCAGCAATCGCATTGGCAATACGCTCCCTTACTTCGTTCGCGAGCGCCCCCATTTTTGGACGTTCCTCAGCAGAAAGCTTGCCCATTCCGCGCAGCACTTCTGTAATCGGCCCTTTTTTTCCGAGATATTGCACCCGAATATCATTGACAACCTTCAATGAGCTTGCCGCTTCTACTTGTTCTAAAGCTTCTTGTTCCAGCTGTTTTAGCTTTTCTTCCATTTTGCATCCTCCTTTTATGTAAACAAACCGTTCATATGTCTTTGGAAAATAAAAAAAACCCGTCCCTTGTACAAGGGACGAGTTGTGGCCGCGGTACCACCCTTATTTCAGACAGACTGATGCTGTCGTCAGCTTCATTGACATAACGGAATCAGATTCCGGTTCACCTTTACGCGCAGTGTACGCGGTCCCGGCGACAACTCAAGAGGTGAAGCCAATTTCCGGCTGCATTAAAAATGCTCTCAGTCAGCGGCATTTTCTCCCTGGAAAACAGTTGATCAGAAATTGAGGTCCTCTGTCACGGTTTTTGAAATATTATGTTCTATTATAGTGAAATCCAACGCTTGGCGCAACACTATCCTCGCAAGTGATACACGAGGATGGCAGCCGCAACCGCAACGTTTAGTGATTCAGCCTGTCCGTAAAGCGGCACGTACAGGTTCAAATCCGTTTTTTCCAGCAATGCAGCATCCACCCCTGCACCTTCATTTCCTACAATGAGCGCAAAGGATTCAGACTGAGGAATCTCTTGGTAAGGCGCTCCGTTTTGCAGCGCCGTGCCGTATACTTTTACGCCCTCTGCCTTCAATTCGTCCACATATGAAGGCAGGTTTCTTCTCACAACAGGAATATGGAAGTGAGATCCTTGAGCAGATCGCAGTGTTTTTCCGTTAAAGGCGTCCGCCGTGCCGTCACCGAGTACAACCGCATCCAAACCGGCCGCATCAGCCGTTCGAATCATTGTGCCAAGGTTTCCCGGATCTTGAACAGCGTCAATCAGCAGCACCTTGCGTGCCGTTGCCAGCTTTTCTTCAGGCATATGGCACACAGCGGCAATCTGCTGCGGCGTTTCGGTTTCAGTCACAGCTGAAAACGCATCTTCACTCAGCATATAGCACTGGATACCAGTCTCAAGATCTGAAGGAATCTTCGTTTCATCCTTTACAAGGATTTCTTTCACAATGCCCGGGCTTTTCAACGCCTCTTCAACGAGGTGTTCTCCCTCTATCAGAAATGTATTTGTTTTTGTTCGTTCTTTTTTTGTGTGAAGCTTTTTCCAATCCTTCACTTTTTGATTTTTTGCCGATTCTATTTGTTTCACTGTCTATGTGGCGCTCCTTTTTTTAACATGATGTTATTATATCGCAAGAACAGCACATAATAAACCAGGTGCAGGGTTAGAATATACGTATTACATTTTAGAAAAAGGAGCGTTTTACATGGATCTTAATTTACGTCATGCCGTCATCTCCAATGTCACCGGCAATAATCAGGAGCAGCTTGAGCATACAATCGTAGATGCGATTCAAAGCGGTGAAGAAAAAATGCTTCCAGGGCTCGGCGTTTTATTCGAAGTCATTTGGCAGCACGCATCCGAAAGTGAGAAAAACGAAATGCTGAAAACGCTTGAAGGCGGATTAAAACCCGCCGAATAAGACATGAAACCGGGTGACAGCGCCCGGTTTTTTTCTTATATTATAAAAACATGATGAGGGGGAACGCCATGTTTTTACAGCCGTTATTAGCGAAAAAAATTATTGCTGAAGTTAAAAAAATGTACGAACGTGAAGTCATTATTGTAAACACGGACGGTCTTATTATGGCAGGCACAAACGATGAGCGTGTCGGACAATTTCATGAGGGAGCGCTTATCTGCGCAAAAGAAAGACGCAGCGTGATTATTACAAAAGAAGATGAAACAAGGTTAAAAGGAGTGAAAGCAGGCATAAACCTCCCTGTATTTTTTGACCATGATGTGATCGCCGTCTTCGGGCTGACAGGTGAGCCTGCAGAGATTCAGCCATTCGGAGAACTGCTTCGAAAAATGACAGAGCTGTTCATTAAGGAATCGCGGCACTTAGAGCAATCCCAGTGGCGTGAGAGAATGCTGGAGTCCTTTATGATCGATTGGCTGCAACTAAAGGAGTGGTCTCCCAGTTTTCTTGAGAAAGCTCAGCTTCTTGGTGTTGACCTTTCCTCCCGGCGCCAAATGATTCTTATTCAGGGGTATGAGTGGTCACGTCATGATATTGAAAAAATGGCACGCATCTGGAAATCATCGTACCCTGCGGATTTGTTCATCAGGTGGGGAAATGAACGGATTTTGATTAATCATGAAGTGCCGCAGCATGAACAAAGGGATCGGCTTTTACGGAAAATCCTTCACATTTGTTCGTTTGCCAATACCGCAAGCAGCCAATATACAGCAGCTGGCGCCGGAAGGGCTGTCGCAAGCTCCAGCCTGACAGATTCATACGAGCAAGCGGAAAAAGCGCTGGCTGTCAGCCTTAAGCGAAAAACGCCCATATTTGAAGAGGATCTGAAGCTTGATATGTGTCTGACGGAGATCAGCCCGGGAACCCGAAACGAATTTCCGCAAAGAGTATTAGGAAAGGCGCTAGAGCATCAGGAACTTATGAATACGATACGGACTTTCTTTCATCACGATTTGTCTTTGAAACAAACCGCTGAAGACATGCATATACACATCAATACATTGCGTTATCGTCTGGCTAAGGCTGAACAGCTGACGGGATTACGTTTTGACCGTACCGAGGACGTCGTCACGATGTACGTCGCACTCTATTTTTTAGATCAAGATACAAAATAGAGAGAGTTTCAGTTTCATTTTTTGTATGTTTCTCCATGGAAGGCTTTGCTTTTTTTCTTTTACAATAGATTGAAAGCGTTTTTTGACAGGGGGATGGGTGAAATGATCACCAAGGATGTAAAGGAGCAGCTGATTCAGGTCTCCGGACCAGAAAACTTTGATGACTCGAATGCCGGCCGTCTCGTCTATTCATATGATGCGACGCCTCAGTATCAGTCTATGCCTGATGCCGTGATTGCTCCGAGGAATACTGATGAAATATCACGCATTTTAACAATTTGCAGCGAACATCGAGTGCCGATCGTTCCAAGAGGATCAGGGACAAACCTGTGCGGCGGCACGTGCCCGACTGAAGGCGGACTTGTGCTTCTCTTTAAGCACATGAACCAGATTCTTGAAATTGATGAAGAAAATTTAACTGCCACAGTTCAGCCGGGCGTCATTACGCTGGATATGATCCGCGCGGTTGAAAGCAAAGGCTTGTTTTATCCGCCTGACCCGAGTTCTATGAAAATATCAACCATGGGCGGAAACATCAATGAAAATTCCGGCGGGCTCCGCGGATTAAAATACGGCGTCACCCGCGACTATGTTATTGGACTGGAGGTTGTTCTCGCAAATGGTGACATCATCCGCACCGGCGGAAAACTCGCAAAGGATGTGGCCGGATACGACCTCACACGTCTTTTTGTCGGCTCAGAAGGAACACTCGGCATTGTGACAGAGGCAATCGTCAAACTCGTTCCAAAGCCGGAAACAAAGAAGACGCTGCTTGCCCTTTATGAAAACATCGATGCCGCTGCTCAAACGGTATCGGACATCATTGCCGCAAAAATCATACCCGCCACGCTTGAATTTCTCGACCAGCCTACACTTTTGGTGATTGAGGATTATGCCAAAATCGGACTGCCGACAAACGCAAAGGCGGTTTTATTAATTGAGCAAGACGGACCGCTTGAAATCGTGGCACGGGATATGGAAAAGATTGAGGCGATTTGCAAAAAAGGCGACGCCGTTTCCGTTCAGACCGCACAAACAGAGGAGGAAGCGTTTGCCCTGACTGAAGCCCGGCGTTCTGCACTTTCTGCCCTAGCCCGCCTCAAACCGACGACGATTTTAGAGGATGCGACCGTTCCTCGCTCAGAAATAGCCAATATGGTTAAAGCGATTAATGATATTGCTGCTAAATATGATATTTCCATCTGCACCTTTGGCCATGCGGGAGACGGGAACCTTCACCCGACATGCACGACAGACATAAGAAATGAGGATGAAATGGAACGTGTCGAACAGGCTTTTGCCGAGATTTTTGAGAAAGCGATTGAACTTGGCGGGACGATAACCGGAGAGCACGGAGTCGGGGAAATGAAAGCGCCTTACTTGGAAATGAAGCTGAAAAAAGAAGGCATTGATGCGATGAAAGCGTTGAAAGCGGCATTTGACCCCCGGAACATATTAAATCCGGGCAAAGTGTTTGCGAAAGATGCCAGAAAACGTGTGGTGGCGGAAAGATGACAACAGAAAAAGAAATGAAACAGATCCAAAATGAATTTAAAGAGCGTATGGATGAAGGCGAGTTATTAAATTGTATGCGCTGCGGCTTCTGTCTTCCTTCCTGTCCGACCTATATCGAATCGGGATTTCAGGAAACACACTCTCCGCGCGGGCGTATCGCCTTAATGAAAGCCGTAGCCGACGGTATGATTGAACCGGATGAAGATGTCGAACGGTCGCTGTCACTTTGCCTCGGCTGCCGCGCCTGTGAACCTGTATGCCCGTCAGGCGTGAAATACGGACAGCTGCTTGAGGAAGCCAGAGATATTATCCACCAAAACAAAAAACACTCGCTCGGCGCACGTGTCATGCGAAAGGCGGCTTTTCACGAGCTGTTTCCGCATCAAAACCGCATGCGCTCAGCTGTAAGCCTTATCGGTTTGTATCAGCGGTCAGGGCTGCAAACCGCTGTGCGTAAAACCGGTATGCTTCGCGTCCTGCCTGAGCATTTGCGAACGATGGAAGCTGTTCTTCCTGATGTTCCAAAAAGCAAAGACATGAAACATCGGCCGCGTTTCCTGCCGTCAATTGGCCCCATGAAAAAACGGGTCGCCTTTTTTTCGGGCTGCTTAATGGATACGATGTTTTTACCGACTAACAATGCCACATTGAAGCTTTTACAGCTGGCAGGCTGCGACATTGTCATTCCGCCTGAACAGGCTTGCTGCGGGGCGCTGCATGGACACAGCGGTGAAAAAAACACAGGGAAAGAGCTCGCGAAACAAAATATCGCTGCTTTCGAAGCATTAGACGTGGATGCAGTCATTACAAACGCAGGAGGATGCGGAGCCTTTCTGACCGAATATGATCATTTGCTGAAGGATGACCCGGAATGGTCGGAGCGGGCCGCCGCTTTTGTTCAAAAGCTGAAGGATTTTTCTTCTGTTTTGGTTGAACTCGATTTCCATCAAATGGACTTAGCGCTCGAGACGCCTCAGGTCGTTACCTACCAAGATTCATGCCACCTAAGAAATGTAATGCATACGTCGCTTGCGCCCCGCCAGCTTCTTAAAAGCATCAAAGGGGCGGAATTCAAAGAAATGGAGAAAGCAGACAGCTGCTGCGGATCAGCGGGAATTTACAACATCGTCGAAGCTGAAATGTCTATGAGAATACTGGACAGTAAAATGGCTGCCGTCAAAGCAACCGAAGCGATCCTCATTGTAACAGCAAATCCCGGCTGCCTGCTGCAAATGAAGCTCGGCATTGAACGCGAAGGACTAAGCGGTAAAGTCAGAGCCGTTCACCTGGCTGATTTGCTATTGGAAGCAGCCGGGCACAAAACATCATGAGAAAGCCCAAAACAGATATTGTTTTGGGCTTTTGTGCGTTATTCCATCGGACTGCAAATTTCGATATAATGTCCATCCGGATCAGCGATATAGGCGACCGTCTGCCCCCATGGTTTCACTTTCGGCTCCCCGATAATCGATACGCCTTGTTCTCTCATCCTTTTGATGACCGCTTCTACATTTTCAGTAACAAACCCGATTTCAAATGTGTTTGAAGCAGATGTATCCGGAATGTCCAGCGCCGTGATGTCTCTGGCGCTTTCCCGCGTATTAAGCGCCAATATCGTAGACCCTGTATCAAATTCGACATACGTGCCGTGTTCAGCACGAATCGGCAGTCCTAAAATATCCCGGTAAAAATGAATAGCCCGCTTGCTGTCCGATACGTATAGAATAAGATATTTCATTGATAGATTCATTGCCAACCCCCCTCAGCATTTTCAATAGTCCTTCTAGCCCGGTATAGATGCTTCCATCCTTAAGCTCGGATCTTTCCACATCTGCGCCCATTTTTTCACAGCCGCCACAATAATGATGAAGCCTAACACCAGCATGATGATAGATAATACGCCATTCAATACACTATATCCTGCTGCTTCAGGATTGAGATACACATTGCGCACCATCCAATAGCCCGCATAATTGACAGTGACATATAAATAGGCAAGCGGGATAAGGCAAGTCAGAATGTACCGGCGTTTATCAGCGATTTTCAGCACGATGGTCGCTCCGATAATCAGCCCCACTGAAGCCATCAGCTGATTAGAAACGCCGAACAGCGCCCAAATGGAACCGATATCTCCTGAATACAGCAAGTACCCCCACATCAAACAGGCAAGCGCGCTGGCAAATATAGAGCCCGGAATCCAGTCTGTTTTCTTCAGCGGTTTATACACCTCCCCGAAGAAATCCTGGATCAAATAACGGGCGACACGTGTGCCGGCGTCAATCGCTGTTAAAATAAAGACCGCTTCAAACATAATGACAAATTGGAAAAAGTATGAGGCCAAATGGCTGAAAAACGGCATTCCGGTAAAAATATAAGTCATCCCCACCGCAAGCGTAACGGCTCCCCCTGTTCTTCCTTCTAAGTCCAAACCGATTTCCCTGCTCAATTCAGGCAAATGTACGACATTCATGCCAAGCGTACGGAAAACCTCAGGCGTGCTGTTAATCGCAAAGTAATCAGCAGGCTGTAAAGCGGTCGCTGCAATCAGCGCCATGATGCCGACAAGACACTCAACAAGCATTGCGCCAAACGCAACCGGCTTCATATCACTCCATTTATTCAGCATTTTCGGTGTCGTTCCTGAACCGACAAAGGCATGGAACCCAGAGATCGCCCCGCAGGCGATGGTTATTGAGATGAACGGCCAGACAGGTCCTGCCAGCACCGGCCCGCCGCCTTTTACGAATTCTGTAAACGCAGGGAACGGAATGGACGGATTGACGACAAACACACCAACAATCAAAGCGATAAAAACACCGATTTTCATAAAGCTGCTTAAATAATCACGCGGAGCCAGAAGCAGCCAAACGGGAAGCGCAGCCGCAAAAAACGCGTAAACAGGAAGCGCGATTGCAAGCGTTTTCGTATCTAGCGTTAAAAAGTCACCGAGCGCGGTAGTCTGTACCCATGGACCGATAAAGACTCCTGCCATTAAAAAGAGAAAGCCGACCGTTGAAGCGAGCTTTAAATTTCCCGTTTTCTTATAAAATAAGCCCACACCCATCGCAATCGGAATCGTAATCCCTACCGCAAATGTTCCCCATGGATTACGTTCAAGCGCATGCAAGACAACCATCGACAGGCCCGCCATTGTGATCGTGATGATAAACAGCATGGACAGTCCTGTACAAAATCCTGCAACAGGGCCAAGCTCATCCTTTGCCACTTCCGACAGCGATTTTCCGTTTTTGCGCATCGATGCAAACAACACCACAATATCATGGACGGCTCCCCCAATTACCGCCCCGATTAACAGCCACAATAATCCCGGCAAATAGCCAAACTGCGCCGCCAGAATTGGTCCGACCAGCGGTCCGGCCGCTGCGATCGCGGCAAAATGGTGGCCGAACGAAACCCATTTATTTGTAGGCACATAGTCTTTTCCATCCTCAAGCACGTGAGCAGGTGTCGGCTTGTCATCATTTACTTTGAGAACCTTCACCATCATAAATGTTCCGTATAAACGATAGGCAATAGCCAAAATACACATTGACGCTATCACAATTGTAACCGCATTCATTTTCTCCCATCCCCTTTGCTGTTTTTCATAAATATATCATAATTTCATGGTGAAAAGCGGTCATTTTTTCCTATACAAAAAGCCGGCTTGAACGGGCCGGCTCGTGGCAGTTGAAAGACAAGCCGGAGAGAAATCTCCGGCTTCGCTTCTCTTATGACTGTTTTTTCAGGCGTATCACATTCCAGGAAAGCGGCGTGAAATGAGCAGTTAAGCCATTTTCGCTGACAGACGATGATCCGTTGGAATGCGGAACGACATTTTTTCTGTTATGCTGGTTTGTCGCTTTGATATCCTGATGCTCAAGTACGATGTGCTCTGCGATTTGGTAGGATTCAAAGCCTCTGAGCGAAATCTCCGTCTCCATCTGATCCTCAGCCTTGTTTACCGCAAAAATAGTGAGTGTTTCTTCCTCTTCAGAGTACACAACAGCAGCATCAACATATGGCACATCAGTGAAATCAGAACAATCGTACTTAGGAGAGGAAATAAGCGGTTTCAGTGACTCGCCCCTTCCGTAAACAGAAGCATGCATGTATGGATAGAAAATCGGCTGTCTCCATGCTTCTCCGCCTTTTTCCGTCATGATCGGCGCGATGACATTGACAAGCTGTGCAAGACACGCAATTTTCACACGGTCTGCGTGCTGCAGCATCGTAATGAGCAGAGAGCCGACTAATAAGGCATCTTCAAAATTGTAAATATCCTCTAAAATCGGACGCGCAGTGATCCACGGCTCGACTTTTTTATCAGCCTCATTTGAGTGGTACCAGACGTTCCATTCATCCAGAGAAAGATTAATTGTTTTCTTGCTGCGTGTTTTTGCTTTTACATAGTCACAGGTCGTAGCGACTGATTTGATAAAATGATCCAAATCCATAGAACGTGCCAAGTAGTTTGGCAGATTGTTATCCCGGTTTCCGTAGTAGGTGTGAAGAGAGATATAGTCGACATGCTCATACGTATGCTCCAGCACCTTCGCTTCCCAATCGATAAAGGTCGGCATGCCGCTGTTTGAGCTGCCGCAGGCAACGAGTTCAATTGATGGGTCAACCCACTTCATGACCTTTGCTGTCTCTGCGGCAAGCCGTCCGTATTCATCAGCTGTTTTGTGGCCGATCTGCCACGGTCCATCCATTTCGTTTCCTAAGCACCATGTTTTGATGCCATACGGCTGTTCATAGCCATGCGATCTTCTTAAATCACTCCAGTAAGAGCCTTTCGGGTGGTTGCAGTATTCAACGAGATTACGGGCGGCATCTATGCCTCTTGTGCCGAGGTTGACGGCCATATTGACCTCAGTGTTCACCTTTTTGGCCCAAGATAAAAATTCATTTGTTCCCACTTCATTGGTTTCTGTCGTTTGCCATGCCAAGTCAAGCCGTCTCGGGCGGTTTTCGACTGGTCCGACACCGTCCTCCCAGTTGTATCCGGATAAAAAGTTTCCGCCCGGATAGCGGATGATGGGAACCTGTAATTCTTTGATCAGCGACTGAACATCTTTTCTAAACCCATCTTCATCCGCTTCAGGGTGATCAGGCTCGTATATGCCTTCATATACCGCACGACCCATATGTTCGATAAACGAGCCATAAATCCGTTTATCTACTTCACCGATTTTATATTCTTTGTCTACAATCATTCGCGCTTTTTTCATCACACGTTTCCTCCTTCATTAACCTTTGACTCCCCCTACCGTCAGGCCGGAGATAAAGTACTTTTGGAAAAACAAGAAAATGATAATCACCGGCAAAATCGCAAATACTGAGCCGGATATAAGCATGTCGTAATTATTTCCATAAGGGCTCAGCAAGCTGGACAGCCCTATTGGAAGCGTAAACATTTCTTTCGACCGAAGCACAATCAGCGGCCACAAGAAGTTGTTCCAGCTGTTTAAGGACTGAAGGATAATCATCGCACCGAAAGCCGGTTTCATCAGCGGTGCCATAATCCTGAAAAAGATGCCGAATTCCGTACAGCCGTCCATCCTTGCAGAGTCCAGCAGATCTCTTGGAAGGCCAAGAGCATATTGCCTGAAAAAGAAAACGGCAACAGGTGAAACGATAAACGGCAATATGACACCCGTATATGAATCGATCAAATGCAGTCCGACAGTAAGCTTAAACAGAGGAAGCATCATCACTTCCAGCGGAACCATCATAATAATCAGCACAAGAACAAAGATGATATTTCTTCCCTTAAAATCATAAACCGCAAGCCCGTACCCGATCATCGAAGAAAAAAACAGGGTGAGCATGGTTGTGAAAAGCCCAAGTACAAGACTGTTAAAAAACCATTTGAAATAAATGCTTCCGCCGTTAAACAGAAATGTATAATTATCAAGACTCATTACTTTAGGATCAATGTCGAGATTGAGCCCCACACGCAAAAGCTCAGATGACGGCTTTAATGATCCTAAAAGCAAACAGAAAATCGGAAAAAGATACAATAGGCTCAGCATAATAAAAAACAGGGTTAGCGCAATTCTATAAACGCTGAACTGAGGACTGTGCCGCAACATTTATCCCTCCCCCTTAAACGAGCCTGACAGCTTTAATGAAATCAGGCTGACAACAAGGATCACAATCAAAAGCACGATGCCGATGGCTGCTCCGTACCCCATTTCGTTGTAGGCAAGCCCCTGCTGATACAAATATCCGACAAGCGTCAGACCAATATTACCCGGGGAATTATTCTGCCAAAGGACGTAGCTTTCCTCAAACATCCTGAAGCCGCCGATGATGCTGATGGTCAGCACATATACGGTTACAGGCTTGAGAAACGGCAGCGTGATGTGCAGAAATTTTTTCATTGTATTCGCGCCGTCTATATCAGCGGCTTCGTACAGCTCTTTCGGCACATTTTGCAAACCAGCTAAAAAGTAAAGGATGTTGATTCCCATCCATCTCCATGAAGCAAGCAGCACCATCAAAAACATGCCGGTATGTTCATTGTTCATCCAGTTCTGAGGTGAAAAGCCGAGTTTGAGTAGGATGGAATTGGCCAGAGACGTTTCCATTTCTCCGAAGATCAGCCGAAAAATGATCCCCGCGACAATGGTGGAGGTCAATGCCGGGATGAATAGTGCTGATTTAAATATATTTCTAAATTTGACCAGCTTTGAATTCAGGAATATGGCCAGAAGCAATGGAACAGGAATCAGCACGATCAGCGTCCAAAAGGTGTATTCCAGCGTATTCCAAAGGGCGGTATAGAACGTCGGGTTGTTTAGCGCTGTATAATTAGACAATCCGACAAAGGACACCTCTCCCGGCAATATTCTTTGAAAGCTCATGATGAAGACACTAATGATGGGGTATAGAAAAAATACGAGAAAGGATAAAACGAATGGCGCTGTAAACAGATAGGGCGCCGCTTTTTTCGAATAAAATACATCTCGCCAGCCTGATTGTTTCGCAGCTGAAGGAACGGGATGAACCGTTCCTGTTTTCACAGGTTTCATGAGAACCTCCCCGCTTTCACTTTTTGAATGGGATTCTATTTCTGTTTCAGTTCACCTGCCGCTCTGTCCAAGGCTTGTTTAGGCGTTTTTTGCTGAGATTTAAGCGCGTCGAACAATACGCTTCTGTTGACAAGGTCTGAAGCCTTGGCAAAATCCTCATGTAAATAAATTGGATTGATTTCATCCTTGATATCGAGCAGCACAGAAAAAATGCCTGTTCCGTTTTGGAAGTAATCCGTGTATTTGTTTTTCTCTTTCAATTCCTTGGAGCTCCAAACATCCCAGCGAAGCGGGTCAAAGCCGAGTACGCTCCAGAGTTTTTTATTTCCTTCTTCAGAGCCCTTCGCAAAGGCCAAAAACTCTTTTGCTAACTCAACATGCTTGGATTGCTTCGGCACAACGGTTGCCGTACCGCCCAAGCCTGCCGAGCGGTCGCCCCCCTCTTTCCATGCCGGGAGCGGCCTGATGGCAATCTTCCCTTTCAGATCAGGCATATAGTCGATAAATCTTCCCATATACCAAATCGGCATGAGGACTGAAGCAGCTCCTCCTTGGTTCATAAAGCCGTAGTATTCTTCACTGTGATGCCCGCCGCCCGGCGCAGGAATCATCGTTTTATCATTGATCATGTCTTTTAAATATTGAAGTGTTTTTACGTTGGTGTCATTATTGAGGATCAGCTTGCCGTTTTTATCAAAATAGCCTGAGTTTTGCTGTGAAATCATAGATAAGAACGTTCCGGAATCA
This sequence comes from Bacillus sp. LM 4-2, assembly GCF_000978495.1. Taxonomy (NCBI): domain Bacteria; kingdom Bacillati; phylum Bacillota; class Bacilli; order Caryophanales; family Bacillaceae; genus Bacillus; species Bacillus sp. LM 4-2. Next base: position 2,798,387 of record NZ_CP011101.1, read on the forward strand.
TTTGTTTCCACCGTTCCCATCGGCTTCCCGGTCACTTTGCGCACTTTCTGTCCGGCTTTATGGTAATCATCCCATGTTTTAATATCGTCAGGATTGACGCCGGCTTTCTTCATAACATCCATGTTATAAAACATGACTGTTGTTCCTACATGCGTATCGAGTCCGTAAAGCTTGCCGTTTTTGCTGTACAGGGTCAGCCGCGCCTCAACGAATTTATCACGGTCCTTTTCAATCAGCGGAGTCAAGTCGGCAAGCGGTATGTCAGAGCCCTTCAAAAAGTTTGAAAAACGGGCCAATTCGACATCGGCAATATCAGGGACGCCTTCTCCCGCTATTAGGGAGATAGATAAGTTATCGTGCATTTGTCCATACGGATAAACGACCGTATTCAGCTTAATTTTGCGGTCAGGATGCTTTTCATTCCATTCCTTCACCATTTCTACATAGAACTGCTCATGAAGTCCGTTAAATGTCCAAAAGGTCAGCTCGGTTTCACCCGACTTCCCGGATGATCTTTCTGCTGAACACCCAGCAATGACTAATGTCAGCAGCATCATGAGCACAAGAAAACAGACAGTCATTTTTTTCATCTGCGTTACCCCTTCCATTCGAGGTGCGGGCTATTCATATAGACCATGGTTGATCAGTGTTTTGTTTTCATTAATGATTCTTAATCCGGTGCAGCGGTCTCTTAAGGTATGCGCGTGTCTGAAGGCATTCTTGACAGAATCCTGCCCGACACCGATTTCGTCAAAATACGCAGGGCCTCCGGCTGATCTCAGCCAATCAGCCAGCACTTCTCCTTCCGGGAGAGTTTGATAAGCCGATTGGATGGCTTGCCGCCGGCTCGGTGAAAATTCGTTCAATCCCTCATCCTTAGCGAGCTTTCTGTATGTGTCAGTTAATAAAACAGCTGCACAGCCCACCTTTGCCCCATGAAGAATCTGCGGCCGTTTTTTCTCCATTAATTCCATCTCAATCCAATGTGAAATATGATGCTCTCCGCCTGATGCCGGGCGGGAATGATCTAATGCCAGCATGACAAGCCCCGATAAAAGTAAAGACTCCATCAAAACCCGTATGCCTGTTTCCGTTTTCATCGCAATGTCTTCTGTGTGTTCAATGCAGGCAGCAAGCGCCTCCTGAACAATCTTAGCTCCTGCAGGCGAATAAGGCTCACCGGCAAGATTCCGGGATATTTCCCAATCTGCTAAAGACGTTATTTTACCGAGCATGTCACCAAATCCAGCCGCCACCATTGACTGCGGTGCCGCTTTTAATAGATCCAGATCAGCGAACAGTGCAGACGGGGCCTTCGTTTGAATGGTTGTTTTCGTACCGTATAAAATAATCGGCGCCCCTGCTGATGTAAAACCGTCTACAGATGGAGCAGTCGGATAAGAAATAAACGGCAAATCTCTTTGAAACGCTGCAAAGCGGACGATATCATGAATCGTGCCCGAACCGACTGCGATCATGACATCCGTTGTTTGTTTCGTATGGATCAGCACATGAATGAGCGATCGTTCATCAGCTGTCACATCTCCAGCTTCATTTTCTGGAATGATCAGGCACTCGGCCTGAAATCCTGCTTGATTCAGCTGATTTTCCAGATCAATTCCTGCAATGCGGTGTGTATTCGCGTCGCAGACAAGGACAATATGTTGATTGTTTTTTCGTTTTACATAATCCAAAAGCGAATCAGCTGCTTGTTTACCGAGAACAATTTCTTCAACTTTTATAGGTAACGTCTTTTCTCCGGCGTTTTCAAAAGCACGCTGAACGTCAGCTGCGATACGATTCATATCAGAATCCCCTCCTCAGCCAATTTGGTTACATCCTTAATAGAATCCAGCACATAATCCGGCGTGTACAAACGCTGTTCACCCTGTTTCGCAGAACCAGTTAGCACTAAGGCGCTTTTCATGCCATAAAGCTTCCCCATCGCAATGTCAGATTCAATGCTGTCTCCTATAATCATGCATTCATGTGCGGACAGCCCCATTGCTGTACAGGCAGCCTCCGCCATCAGCCATGACGGTTTTCCGACAACAAGTTCAGTCTTCGCTTGTGCGGAAGCCTCTATCGCCCCAATCATTCCAGCCACATCAATGGCATTTCCGTCTTCGTTCGGAAAAGAGCGGTCTTTGTTTGTAGCGATAATACGAGCGCCGCCGGCAGCCGCTTGAAAGGCTTGATTTAAATCGTCGTACGTGAGCGTTTCATGAAGGGAGATCACGAGCCAATCCGCTTCCTTCGGTTCGCTCGCGTTCTGCACACCGGCCAGCCTCAGCTCGTCAACCAAGCCTTGCTCCCCAAGCACCCATACCTTTGAAAAACGATAATGTTTTTTCAGAAAAGCCGCTGTCACGCTTGATGACAGAACAATGTCGTTTACGTCCGTTTCAATCCCCGCGCCAAGAAGTTTTTTTCTGCACATGGCACGGGAGATATTCCCCCGGTTGCTTAAAAAGACGATTTTCTTTCCCATTCTCCTAAGCGTTTTGATCGCTTCTCTTGCTCCTTCGATCAACTCATTTCCTCTGAATACAGTACCGTCCAAGTCAATCAGAATGCCAGCCGGTGACACAGGCGTATCATGACTGGCCATAATACGCATTTGCTCCGTGTTTTCGATAAAAATGCTTTTCATGCAGGACTGTATTGATTGGGGTTACATCCTTGTTCAGCATAATGGAGTGATAGGCCATTTCGGCAACCGTTTCTAATACAACTGCGTTATGAATGGCATTTAAGGCGTCAGTGCCCCAGCAGAACGGTCCGTGATTATTCACGAGCACACCCGGCACCTGTTCGTAATTATGATGCTGAAAGGTTTCCGCTATGACTTTTCCTGTATTCAGTTCGTAGTCATGAATGATTTCTTCATCGTACATTTCTCGAGTACATGGAATCGCACTGTCAAAATAATCAGCATGGGTCGTGCCTAACGGAGGGATGTCTCTGCCCGATTGCGCCCAGCTTGTCGCCCATTGAGAATGGGTATGGACAATTCCCCCGATATTCGGAAAGGCTTTATATAGATAAACATGGGTAGGTGTATCTGAAGAAGGTTTAAGCGAGCCTTCGACGACCTCTCCATCAAGGTTCAAAACAACCAAGTCATCGGCTGTCAGGTCGCTGTATTCGACTCCGCTAGGTTTGATGACAATTCTTTCTTTTTCACGGTCAATGCCGCTGACATTTCCCCACGTAAAGGTTACCAGCTGATGCTCTTGAAGCTTCAGGTTGGCAGCCAGCACTTCTTTTTTTAATGTTTCAAGCATGCTCCATCACCCTTTATCAATTCTTTTTGGCGGCAGATGAAAATTGAAGATTTTTGATCGTTTTCAGACGCTTCATGACATGGTTTTCTTTTCCGAAATAATGAACCAGCTCTTTATATTCAGCGTACAATTTTTCATAAACCGCGGCGTTTTCGGCATTTGGCGTATAAGTTATATCTTTCAGTTTTCCCATGTTCGCCGCTGCCTTTTTGATATCATCGTAGCCGCCTTTTTCTTTGCCTGCTGCAAGCGCGCCGAAAATGGCAGATCCTAAGGCTGGGGCTTGCGGTGAACCAGAGATTTTAATGTCCATGTTTGTCACATCCGCATAAATCTGCATGACAAACGGGTTTTTCTCAGCTATTCCGCCGGCTGCGAACAGTTCCTCAATCGGAACACCGCTTTCTTTGAATGTTTCGATAATCATCCGGGTTCCGTAAGCTGTCGCTTCAACTAACGCTCTATAAATCTCTTCAGGCTTCGTCAGCAGTGTCATGCCAAGCAGCATCCCTGTTAAATCTGCATCAACAAGAGTTGAACGGTTTCCATTCCACCAATCTAAAGCAAGCAAGCCGCTTTCACCAGGCGCTTGATGGTTTGCTTTCTCACTCAGCAGCTCATGAACGCCAATGTTTTTTTCCTTTGCTTCCTCTTGATAAGCTGGCGGGACACATGTTTTCACAAACCAGTCAAAATGATCGCCGACACAGGACTGCCCGGCTTCATATCCCGCATAGCCCGGGAGAATTCCGTTGTCCACAACGCCGCACATTCCTGGAACGATATGCACCTCTTCACCAAGTAGAACATGGCACGTCGAGGTTCCCATAATCATCAGCATTTTCCCTGGCTCTGTAATGCCGACCGCCGGTACCGAAACATGAGCGTCCACATTGGCAACCGCAACAGCCGTTCCCGGGAGAAGCCCTGTCAGCTTTGCCATTTTTTCAGTCAGACTGCCGGCTTTTTCTCCTACTGAATGAATAGAACCTGACAATTTGTCCTTTGTAATCGTTTTCATTGAAGGATTTAATTTCTCAAAGAAATCATCTGACGGATACCCCGCTTTTTCACTCCACATCGCTTTATACCCTGCGGTACAATTGCTTCGCTTGAGCGAGCCGCACAGCTGGTACACGATCCAGTCCGCAGCCTCGATGATCCGGTCAGCCGCTTCATAAATGTGAGGCGCTTCCTCGGCAATTTGCATGACCTTTGGAATCATCCATTCTGATGAAATTTTTCCTCCGTACCGCTGTAAAAAAGCCTCTCCTTCTTCTTCCGCGATTTGATTGAGCCGATCAGCATGTTTTTGGGCCGCATGATGCTTCCAGAGCTTCACATAGCTGTGCGGCTCCTCTTCATATTCAGGCAGCATGCATAACGGCTGCCCGCTGCTGTCAATAGGAAGGATCGTACATGCCGTGAAATCAATTCCAATCCCGATAATGTCTTTCGGGTCAACGCCCGTCTGTTCGAGTAAAGACGGAATGGTTGTTTCCAAGACTTCGAGGTAATCAGCAGGGTGCTGCAGCGCCCAGTCACGCGGCAGCTTTTGACCCGTTTTTGGAAGGACGGTATCAATGACAGCATGCCTGTATTCTTTTACAGCAGCCGCAAGTTCCTCCCCTGTTTGGACATGAACGAGCACTGCTCTTCCTGATAAAGTTCCAAAATCAACCCCTATTGTGTAAGCCATGTGACATCCCCCTCTACTTTTGAAGCCGGTAAAGCGCCTCGTTCCATTTTAACTCGTGTTTCAGTTTATGAATTGTCGTATCACGGGAAATGAGAACACTTTCGATTCCCGCCATTTCCGCCCAATCAAGCATTTGCTCCGCTGTCAGTTCATAAGACAGGCAGGTATGGTGTGCACCGCCGGCTAAAATCCATGCCTCCGCTGCTGTTTTCAATGACGGCTCCGGCTTCCAGAGAACACGGGCAACCGGTAAATTCGGCATGTCTTTTTCAATTTCCTGGCCGTTGACTTCATTCAGCACAAGGCGGAAACGCCCGCCAATATCAACAATGCTAGCTTGAATGGCAGAACCGCTGATGCCGTTAAATACCAAACGCGCAGGGTCCTCTTTGCCGCCAATCGAAAGCGAATGAACCTCGATTTTCGGCTGATCCAAAGCGACAGTCGGACACACTTCAAGCATGTGAGAGCCCAGAATCATTTCATTTCCCGGTTCAAAATGGTACGTGTAATCTTCCATGAAGGAAGTTCTTTTTCCTTTAGCCATGATTTTCATCATCCGTACAAGGGCCGCTGTCTTCCAATCTCCTTCACCGGCAAACCCATAGCCTTTCTCCATCAGGCGCTGAACGGCAAGTCCCGGCAGCTGTTTCATTCCGTGCAGCACTTCAAACGATGTCGTAAACGCTGTGTATCCGCCTTGCTCAAGAAAAGCGGTTAATCCAAGTTCAATTTTCGCCTGTTCTTTAATGGACGCTACCTTTGCTTCGTCACGTTTTGTTTCCTCACTGATCACATATAGTCTGTCATACTCGGCATAAAGCGTGTCAACCTCGTCGTCCGTAATGCGATCCATCACTTCAACGAGATCCCCGATGCCATATCCGTCAACCTGCCAGCCAAATTGAATATGCGCTCCCACCTTGTCTCCGTCCGTTACCGCGACATGACGCATGTTATCTCCAAATCTGGCAACCTTAATATGTCTGCTTTCATTTAATGCAGCCGCCGTATCCATCCACTGGGACATTTCTTTTTTCACTTCTTCATCATCCCAATAGCCGGCAATGACTTTTCGGCTAAGCCCCATTCTCGAGTTGATGTAACCGTACTCTCGATCGCCATGCGCGGATTGGTTGCTGTTCATAAAATCCATGTCAATCGTACCCCACGGGATATCGCGATTATATTGGGTATGCAAATGCATAAGCGGTTTTTGATAAGAGGAAAGGCCTTCTATCCACATTTTTGCAGGGGAAAATGTGTGCATCCATGTAATGATGCCAGCACATGTCTCACTGTACTCCGCTTCTCTTAACAGCTCTCTAATGGTTTCCGGTGAAGTGACGACGGGCTTATGAGTGATTTTATATCTGGAAGAAATCCCGCTGAGCCCCTCACAAATGCTTTTAGCATGCTGATCTACGAGTTCCAGCGTCTCTTCCCCGTATAGGTGCTGGCTTCCTGTCACAAACCAGAATTCATAATCCTTTGTCTGAAGCATGTAAACTGCCCCTTTCTCATAAAATAAAACGCTTTCAAATACAAAAGATACGTACTAATGATAGAAAATAAACCTATAAATAAATATTTGTACGAACAATTTTATTATAGTAATTGACTATTATACTGTCAATCTTTTCTTTTAAAAAAAGCCGGGGGCAGAGCCCGGCTTTTTAATTCAATAGGACGGCCAGCCCGAGCTCCAATTCAAATCATTGATGAGAAGCTTTGGAATGCCGTTGTCATTGGCATCATAGGCATGGCGAACAAGAATGTTTCCGTTCACAATATCCTGGCCTCCAGGTCCTTTCCATTGGTCATTGCCCGAATCCAAAATGGTGCCTCCGCCTTCAAGCATGCTTTTTCCGCTTTTATCAAGATAAGGGCCTGTAATGCTTTTGGATCTTCCGTAAGCAATTTTGTACGTACTGTTTACCCCGTCACAGCATTTATCAAATGAAACCATTAAATAGTAATATCCATTTTGATACGTAAGAGTAGGAGCTTCTAAGGCACCTCCATTATTCGGTCTAGCTGCAATCGAATAGAGCGAGCCTGTAGGCTTCATTGTACTCTTATCGAGCTTAGTCAGCTTAATGCCGCTCCAAAACGAGCCGAATGCAAGCCACGGGTTGCCATCCTTATCGAATGTCAGCTCCGGATCAATGGCGTTATAATTATTTGAGCTTGTCGAACGGATCACCAAGCCCTCGTCCTTCCAGCCCCCCGAACTGATGCTTGTTGAAGATGCCAGGCCAATGGCAGATGTATTGCTTCCAAAAGAAGAAACGGAATAATATAGCCAGTACTTGCCGTTATAGTATTGGATGTCCGGCGCCCACTGGTTTTGGCCATAATTCGGCACATAATTGGACCACCACGATAGCGGTGTAGTGAAAATGGATTTTTGTACGGTCCAATTTTTAGCGTCTGAAGACTTCAAAACCCGCAGTCCCCGTTCTTCAGTAAGCCCTGTTCCGAGCGCATACCATGAGCTCCCCTCTTTAATCATAGTCGGGTCATGAAGCAGCTCATTGGATGCACCCCAAAACGCTGCCTCTGCGGGAGCAGCAGAAGTGAATATCAAACCTGCAGCCAGAGCTGCACTCGAAAAGTGTAAGAAGCGTTTCCATGTTTTTTTCTTTTTCAATTTTGTTCAACCTCCTTTATTTTAGAAAGCGCTTACAAATTAGATTATTTATCCTCCCTTCCTGTCAAATCGAGCTGCGTATCGTATATCGTCATGTTCAGGAAATTTTCGGTATCCCCTTTATTGTAGTCACTATGCTGTAATTTGTACAGACAAAAAAATAGAATCCGCCTCAATAGGCGGATTCTTCCGTATCTTTTATTGGTACGTAATTTCGTCAACCGTTTTTCGGTCTAACTTCTTAATGACTTCTGTAATTAACTTTACCGCGTTTTCATAATCATCACGATGCAGCATGGCCGCGTGCGTATGAATGTAGCGGGTTGCAATGGTAATGGACAGCGCAGGAACGCCATTTGCCGTCAAATGGATGGCACCCGAATCAGTTCCGCCGCCGGCAATGGCATCAAATTGGTACGGAATGCCGGCTTCCTCCGCAGTGGCTACAACTGCATCGCGCAAACCTTTGTGAGAGACCATGGATGCATCGTAAACGATAATCTGCGGGCCTTTGCCCATTTTGCTCTGCGCTTCCTTCTCGGAAATGCCAGGCGTGTCTCCTGCTATCCCTACATCAACGCCAAACGCAATATCAGGCTGAATGGTGTGTGCAGCCGTTTTCGCTCCCCTCAGCCCGACTTCCTCCTGCACGGTTCCGACGCCATACACTATATTTGGATGATCTGTGTTTTGTAAGTTTCTTAACACATCAATAGCAATCGCACAGCCGATGCGGTTGTCCCAGGCCTTTGCGAGTAGGAATTTTTCATTGTTCATGACCGTAAATTCAAAATGCGGAACGATCATATCTCCCGGAAGTACACCCCACTCCAAGGCTTCTTCCCGGCTTGAAGCTCCAATATCAATAAACATGTCTTTTATTTCCACTGATTTTTTTCTTGCTTCAGGAGACAAAATATGAGGCGGCTTAGATCCGATAACCCCTGTGATTTCTCCTTTTTTTGTGACAATGGTGACGCGCTGAGCAAGCATAACCTGAGCCCACCAGCCGCCAACGGTTTGAAAACGGATAAAGCCTTTATCTGTGATTTGTGTCACCATAAAGCCGACTTCATCCAAATGTCCGGCGATCATAATTTTCGGGCCGTTTTCTGCACCAGTTTTTTTGGCAATTAAACTGCCCAGGCGATCTGTTGTCACCTCATCAGCAAATGGTTCTATGTATGATTTCATCACTTGCCTTACTTCTCTTTCATTGCCCGGTATGCCTTTTGCATCTGTTAAATCTTTCAGCATGGTCAATGTTTCATCTAATTTTGCCATGTTCCAAACCCTCCTTCATCAGTCCTGCATTCTTATTATACAAAACATGGCGCTAACCATACGACTATTTCACTTGAAAATCGGGTATATGTTTTTACAGCTTTCTTTTAGAAAAAGTGAAACCTTTTTCTATGCTTTTCGTATTACATCAGATCATCACCATAAGGGAGGTGCCTTCACACAATGTTTGTCATGGTTCTAAGGATTATTTTGCTTGCACTTTTTGCTTATTGTATTTATGCCGTGGTCAAATATGTCGCGAATCCTAAGAGAAGGCTTAAGCTGGCCCAATCAAAAGAACATTTTTATATTATTGATGAACAAAACAATACCCGGAAGAATTTTCAGCTGACGTATAAAGGCGTGCTTTTTGAGGGAGAAAAGCATATTCCTTCCAAGGATCATCCGCTGTTTATTCACACGATCTTTGTCTGGACAGAATCTCCTGAGAAGCTGAAACATTTCTCTGCAAAAGATTTTGAGAACATTGAAGAAAAAGTGCTGGAACGATATCCAAATTGTAAGATTGACTGGGACCAGCCCATTAAACTCGCAAAAAAAGCAGAAGAGCGTTAAACGCTTTTCTGCTTTTTATAAATCAAACGGGCTGTAGTAAATAGCGATGAGAATCGCTTCTATTACCAGAAGAAGCGGTACTCCGTACTTAAAAGAAGCGTGTTTCGTTTTATGTCTGAAGGTTTGCATGCCAAGCCAGACACCGAGCGCTCCAAACACGATGGCTATCAGCCACAGCCGGTCTTCAGAAATTCTCCACTTGTGCTGCTGCGCTTTGCGTTTGTCAATGCCCATCACCCAAAAACCGCACAGATTAATCAACACCAAATAAGCAGCAATAATCATGTTGCCTCATCCTTTATATAGAAAAAGCCGCTCTGCTGGAGAGCGGCTCTATATGATTACTTGTTTAATTGAGCTTTAGCAGCATCAGCAAGCTGATTGAATGCAGTAAGATCGTTTACAGCAAGATCAGCAAGCATTTTACGGTTTACTTCGATACCAGAAAGCTTAAGACCGTGCATTAAACGGCTGTAAGAAAGGCCGTTCATGCGAGCAGCTGCGTTGATACGAGTGATCCAAAGTTTACGGAAATCACGTTTTTTCTGACGACGGTCACGGAAAGCATAGTTTCCAGATTTCATGACCTGCTGGTTAGCTACTTTGTATAATGTATGTTTTGAACCGAAATAACCTTTTGCTAATTTAAGAACCTTTTTACGACGCTTACGTGTAACAGTTCCGCCTTTTACTCTTGGCATTGAATTTCCCTCCTAATTGTTCCTTATCCGATTACTTGATGTTAGCAAGCATTTGTTTGATACGTTTGAAGTCTCCTGCGCTTACAACAGCACTCTTGCGAAGCTTACGCTTTTGCTTTTGAGATTTGTTGGCGAATAAGTGACTTGTGTACGCGTGAGAACGTTTTAACTTCCCAGAACCTGTCTTTTTAAAACGTTTAGCAGATCCGCGGTGAGTTTTCATTTTTGGCATGGGATTTCCTCCTTATTGCTTTTCGTTTTTCGGTGCGAGCATTAAGAACATGCTGCGGCCGTCCATTTTTGGTTTTGTTTCGACTGTCGCAACCTCAGCACATGCTTCGGAGAAACGGTCTAATACACGCTGACCGATTTCTTTATGAGTGATTGCGCGTCCTTTAAAGCGGATAGAAGCTTTCACTTTATCGCCTTTTTCAAGGAATTTAATCGCATTGCGCAATTTCGTGTTAAAGTCATGCTCATCGATTGTCGGACTTAACCGAACTTCTTTTAAGTTAATGATTTTTTGATTCTTGCGTGCTTCTTTTTCCTTTTTCTGCTGCTCAAATCGGAACTTACCGTAGTCCATGATTCGGCAGACAGGCGGTTTTGCATTCGCTGCAACTAACACAAGGTCAAGATTTGCGCGGCCGGCGATTTCAAGTGCTTCCTGACGGGACTTGATTCCAAGCTGGTCGCCATTTTGTCCGATTAAACGGACCTCACGTGCACGGATACCCTCATTAACCAATTGATCTTTGCTAATAATGAGCCACCTCCATAGTTTCTTCGAATTGATTCACAACTCATTTTGAATGCATTTTGCAGGCAAACAAAAAGTGTGGGCATTATAAAACACCCACACTACGAACATCTGTATCAATAAAAATGTACGGTCAACCTGCCAACTACATGCATGTGTCAATCAGGTGAGAAGCGGGTGCTTCTGCTTGTGATTTATATTCAATTCAATAACTATTCTACACAATACCGGATCTTTAGTCAAGGACGACTTATCCGGAACAACTTTTACATTGTAACATGGGTTTTCTATGAGCGCAAGAGAGAAAAAGAAAATCTTTCATCCCCACCCAGAATACAAAGAACCAACAATTCCCCCCTTATTTCGCAATTTACAACAAAACCACCGACAGGAAGAAATGTAAAACAAAGTTAATCTCTGACCGATATAAGAAGCAGAAGGGAGCCTGACACATGAACAAACTGATACAGCTTGCTTTATTTTTCACATTGATATTAACCGGTTGCTCGAATAGCAGCACATCTTCCGAATCAAAAGTCGAAACTGTTAAGACAACTGCAGCATTTCCTCAAAAGGGGCTGGAGAAAGAGCTAAAAAAACTAAAACCCGTTTCATTGGACATGAAGTTCGAGAGTCCACTTGCTACTGAGTTAGGAAAGCGGAAGGCAAAAGAAGAAGCTGAAAAGCAAAGACAAATCGCCGCCGAGAAAAAGCTTGAAAAAGAGCGGGAGGCGAAACGAAAGAAACAGCAGGAGGAAAAAGCGGAGAGACAGCGATTAGCAGAGCAGCAGGCGGCGGAGAATCAGCGATTAGCGGAAGCAAAAAGACAAGCTGAACTTGAAAGACAGCGGCAGGCAGCAATCCAAAAAGAGCAGAAAGCGAACGCTGAGAAAAAGCGGCAATCACAGGCACAACGGCAGCAGACTGAGGCACCCTCATCTAATAGTAAAAATCCACCATCTTCCTCGAGTCAGACAGATAAAACCATTCAACAGCCAGCTTCAGAGCTTCCTGATGACGATGGTTATGGTTATGAAGAACGAAAAAAGTGGCATGACGATCAAGTAGAATGGGGCATTAAACAAGGGTATATCGATCCCGAAGACGCACCATAAAATAAAAAAAGCCAAGGCATTCAGCCTTGGCTTATCCTCCGATCAGCTGCACGAACACAGGGATGACCAGAACCGTTACCACTCCTACTACGACAACAGCAATACTTGCCATCGCAGCTTCAACTTCTCCCATCTCAATCCCGACCGCTACACCAAGTGCATGTCCGGATGTTCCAAGAGCCAATCCTTTAGAAATCGGATTTTTCACTTTAAACACCTTCAAGAACAATGCTCCGAGCGCATATACGATGACAGCGTTAAAGATGACCGCAAAGGCTGTGATGTCGCTGATGCCCCCGATGCCTTTTGATAAAGGAAGCGCAATTGCCGTTGTAGCCGCCTGCGGAAGCATGCTTTTCATTACGGCCGAATCGAGATGAATGCCTTTAGCGAGCAGATAAACAATCGTGACAGAGCAGATAGAGCCGGCAATAATGGAGGCCATGATTTGCCACCAGTATTTTTTAAGCTTATCTCTTTGTTTGTACAAAGGAATTGCAAATGCGATCGTTGCCGGTTCAAGGAAAAACTTAATGATCTCTCCCCCGTTATTATAATCCGCGTAGGAAAAACCGCCGATTTTTAAAAATGCGATCCCCAGCACCATGGCAACAAACAAAGGAGTGAAAAGGAAGAAGCCTTTCGTTTTCTTAAATAAAAAGGTGCCGATGCCGAATGCAGCAAGTGATACGACAATCCCAAAATAAGGACTCATTGTGCTTTCCATGTGAAGAACCTCCTGTTTCCCTTAATGGTGAACGAGTTCGTTATTGTTCTGCGGGCTTTGCACTGTTTTTGTTTTCATGTCCGCTGCGGTTTTGCGTTTTCCGCTCAGCGAAAGAATCAGCTGAGAAAACAATCCCGTAGCCCCCAGCAGAATAATCGTTGCGAGCAGAATGACAAGAACAATTTGCAGGCCGTATTGCTGCATCACACCAAGCGAATTCATAACAGATATACCTGACGGAACAAATAAAAATCCGATCAGAGAGGTTAAAGACGTTCCGAGCGTCTCCACTTGTTCCAGTTTAATGACTTTCAAACATAATAGGAGAAATAATAAGACCAACCCTACAACCGATGCCGGGATAGGTATTGGGACAATAGCGGCAATCATATTTGAAACCAGCATAATGACGGCAAAAATAAATGCTTGTGTTAAAAACCCGTACACTTTTTTAGCACTCATTTTCTTCACCTCTTTCTCTTTGGTACCCTCATTATAAATAAGAATCCCCTGTTATAAAGCGCTTACAAGATAACATGCCGAATAGCGGGTCTGAGTTGCAGAATCAAATGGGTGAAATGCAAAAAGCCGCCCATCAAATATGGAGCAGCTTTTTCAATTCCTTCGCATATGTCCGGCTGACCGGTATTTTCGATCCGTCTTTCATGATCAGATTATACGTTGAATTAAACCATGGCTGAATTTCTTTAATATATTCGGTATTCACGACAAAGCTCCGATGGACGCGGATAAAATCAGAATCCGGCAGCTTTTTCTCAATCACAACGAGTGTATCGCTGACCGTATAAGAATGATCGAAGGTTTTTACATTGACATGACCATCTTCTGTTCCGGCATAGATAATGTCCTTCGTATCCACAATCACAATCGATTCCCCCACAGATAGCGCGAGCTTGTGCTGGCCGGCATGGCTGTTTTGCTCTGTTTCTACAATATCCCGATTGACTTTTTTATATTTTTTCAGCGTTTGCTGAATTCTTTCTTCATCGAAAGGCTTGGTTAAATAATCAAGAGCGTCCACCTCAAACGCTTTGAGCGCATACTGGTCATACGCTGTCGCAAACACAATAGCAGGAGGATGCTTCATTTTCTTCAATCGCTTTGCGATATCAAAACCGTTTTCTCCGGATAAATCAACGTCTAAAAACAGCAAATCAGGTTTTTGATCCATCATTTGGTCAAAAGCGGATTCGATATTTTCCGCTTCATTGATTTCCATTTCATCATTGGTCCGCTTAAGCAAGTAAGCCAGTTCATCCCTTGCCAGCATCTCATCATCAACTATTAACACCCTGAGCATGTTCTTCTCCCTCTTTCATCTGTTGCATTGGCACTTGAAAGGAAACCTCTGTCCCTTTATGAACCTCACTGCTGATATGCAGTGCAGCCTGCTGTCCGAATAAACCGATCAGCCGCTGATTTAGGTTATAAAGCGCTGTACCGGTTCCCTCCTTAGACGGAAACGGTTTCTTCCCCAGTTCCGGCAAGACGTCCGGCGGAATTCCGCGTCCGTTATCCGCCACCTTCATATAGACGGATGCATCATCAGATAAGACACAGACTGTAACCTTGCATATGTCTTGTTTTTTCGGAAACGCGTGCCGAAGCGCGTTCTCGACAAGCACCTGCAAAACAAACGGAGGGATTTCAATCTGCTCCAGTCTGCTGTCGATATTAAGCTCAATTTTATATTTCCCGGGAAAACGCGCCTGTTCTAATGACAAATAGGCGTTAAGATGGTTCAGCTCCTTTGAGAGCGGAATCAGCAGCTGTCTCGCTCCTTGAAGGTTTGAACGAAAATAAACACTGAGCTGCAATAGGAGCTTACGGGTTTTTTCAACATCTGTACGGCATAACGCAGAAATCGTGTTGATCGCATTAAATAAAAAATGCGGATTCACCTGTGCTTGAAGCGCTTTAATTTCAGCATCCTTGAGAAGTTTGCTTTGCAGCTCTGCTTCCCCAAGCTCAAGCTGTGTCGAAAACAGCATGGCCAGCCCCTCGGCAAGTTCCTCCTCTACCTGACTCAGGCCTGCCGGGCTTTTAAAGTACATTTTTAAGGTGCCGATTGTATTGCCGTTCGATGTCAGCGGTAGGACAATTGCAGCGTGCAAAGGGCATTCAGCATGCGTGCATTCAATCTCTTCCTGCGAAATCGCCTTCATAATATGCCCTGTTTTAATCACCTTTTTGGACAGGCCGGTGATCAAGCTTTTCGATGGGATGTGGTGATCCATTCCCGCACCGACATGCGCAAGGATCTTTTCTTTGTCAGTGAGAGACACCGCATCTGTTCCTGTCAGCTTATGGATAATAGCCGCTACACTTTTACAGGAGTTTTCATTTAATCCTTGGCGGAAAAATGGAAGTGTCTGATCAGCAATCGTAAGCACTCGATGCGTTTCGAGAGCCCTTGCCTGTTCTTCCTTGCGAATGATCGCTTGAATAATAGACAGAAAAATAAAACTGCCTGTTCCATTGATGAGTATCATCGGAATTCCGATCATGCTGACAAGCTCCCAAGCGTCACTGAACGGCTTTGCCATCAGCAAAATAATGATCATTTGCAGTGACTCCATGCCGATTCCCACAAGAGCGGCGATGCGCGGTGTCGGCATTCGATATCGCTTCGTAAAATACCTGCCGATCAAGCCTGCAAGAACACCCGCTAAAATAGATGAGACGGCACAGCTTAAGGCCGTGCTGCCACCGAGTGAAAAACGATGCAGGCCCGCAAGTATGCCGATCCCAGCCCCTACAAAAGGACCTCCGAGAAGGCCCCCGATTTCCACGCCCAAAATACGGGTATTCGCGATAGAGCCCGATGGATCTATCGTAAACACCCAGTCATTGTTTACAATCATATTTCTTTGAATTTCGATGCCTGTATAATTGCTGATGATGCTGAAAAGAGAAAAAATAGAAATTAAAATCGCTTTTCCTTTATAGCCGTCCTGATTCTGAAGAGCTTGTCTGAAAAGTTTCGTATGGGCGAGAATGAACCCTAATATAACAATAATCCCCACTCTCTCCAGCATCATAATCATTAAATGAATCATTCATGTCACCTGTTCTTTCCGTTTTCATTCTAGCATGTTTTCGTTTTGCGGCTGACTGTTTTTTTAAAATCGTCTGAAAACATATTTCACAAGGCTTTTATCTATTGTAAAATAAAACATGAGCCTTTTGGCAGAAAGATTTGAATCTGAAGCAGAGGAGAAGATCATGAAAGCCGTATTTTTTGATTTAGATGATACACTACTTTGGGACGAAAAAAGCGTCAGAACAACATTTGCAGAAACTTGCTTACAGGCGGAGAAAAAATATGGCCTTGCCCCTGAGGAATTCGAAGCAGCTGTTCGCGAAGCGGCGAGAGAATTGTACATGTCATATGAGACGTATCCATATACAGTGATGATCGGCATTAACCCGTTTGAAGGACTGTGGTCCAATTTCTCAGAGCCAATCAGTGAAGGCTTTCAAAAGCTGAACAAGATTGTGCCGGAGTACAGAAGAAATGCATGGACCAACGGACTGAAAGCGCTTGGGATCGATGATCCTGCATATGGCGAATACTTGGGAGAGTTTTTTGCGGCAGAGCGCAGAAAGCGCCCGTTTGTATATGATGAAACTTTTGCTGTACTCGATCAATTAAAAGGCAAGTATGAATTATTGCTTTTGACAAATGGCGATCCTAGTCTGCAAAAGGAGAAGCTTGCCGGCGTGCCTGAGCTCGCTCCTTACTTCAATGAAATCGTCATCTCGGGCGCATTCGGCAAGGGCAAGCCGGATGTTTCAATTTTTGAACACTGCCTTAAGCTGATGAATATTGAAAAAGACGATGCCATCATGGTCGGCGATAATTTGAATACTGATATTTTAGGCGCTTCAAGAGCCGGAATCAAAACCGTTTGGATCAACCGGACTGATAAGAAAAACGAAACTGACGTAAAGCCTGATTACATCATCAGCAGCCTTCATGATTTGTTTCCTATATTAGAGAAATAAAAAAAGCATGATCTCTTCAATGAGATCATGCTTTTTTATTTTATTTTTTCGCTTCAGCTACTGCCTTTTTCACAAACTCATCAAGTGAAATGGTTTCAGAGTTCTGTTCTCCGTATTTACGCACGTTTACCGCTCCGTTTTCTGCTTCTTGGTCACCGACCACCAGCATGTACGGGATTTTTTGCATTTGCGCTTCACGGATTTTGTAGCCGATTTTTTCATCGCGGCTGTCGACTTCAACACGCAGGCCTTCACATTGCAGGCGTTCCTGCACTTTTTTCGCGTAGTCTAAATGCACAGCCGGAGAAACCGGGATGACTTGGAACTGAACCGGTGCAAGCCATGTCGGCAGCGCGCCTTTGTGTTCTTCGATTAAGAAAGCAACAAAGCGTTCCATTGTTGAAACGACACCTCTGTGAATGACAACCGGACGGTGCTGCTTGCCGTCCTCACCGATGTATGTCAGGTCGAAACGTTCCGGCAATAAGAAATCAAGCTGAACCGTAGACAGTGTTTCTTCTTTTCCGATCGCAGTTTTCACCTGAACATCAAGTTTAGGTCCGTAGAATGCCGCTTCACCTTCTGCTTCGTAATAGTCGTGGCCGATTTCGTCCATTGCCTCTTTCAGCATGGATTGCGCTTTGTTCCACATTTCATCGTCATCAAAATATTTCTCTGTATCTTCCGGATCGCGGTAAGACAGACGGAATGTGTAATCACTTAAACCGAAGTCTTCATAAACATCCTGGATTAAACGGACTGTACGGATAAACTCATCCTTAATTTGATCCGGGCGCACAAAGATGTGTGCATCATTTAACGTCATTCCGCGTACCCGTTGAAGTCCTGACAGCGCACCTGACATTTCATAGCGGTGCATCGTTCCAAGCTCTGCAATACGAATCGGAAGCTCGCGGTAACTGTGAATGTCTTGTTTGTAAATCATCATATGGTGCGGACAGTTCATCGGACGCAATACAAGTGTTTCATTGTCCATTTCCATCGGAGGGAACATGCCTTCCTGATAATGATCCCAGTGTCCTGATGTTTCATACAGCTCTTTGCTGCCTAGCACAGGTGTGTATACGTGCTCATAGCCGAGGCTGATTTCTTTATCGACAATGTAGCGCTCGATGACGCGGCGGATTGTTGCGCCTTTTGGCAGCCAAAGCGGCAGGCCTTGTCCGACTTTTTGAGAGTTCGCGAACAGCTTTAATTCTTTGCCAAGCTTTCTGTGGTCGCGTTCTTTCGCTTCTTCTAGCATACGAAGATGCTCTTCAAGATCAGCTTTTTTGAAGAAAGCTGTACCATATACGCGCTGAAGCATTTGGTTTTTGCTGTCACCGCGCCAGTATGCGCCTGCAAGGCTTAACAGCTTAAATTCTTTGATTTTTCCGGTTGAAGGAACATGGACGCCGCGGCACAGGTCAAAGAATTCGCCTTGCTCATAGATCGAAACGGTTTCTCCTTCAGGAATCGCATCCAATAGTTCAAGCTTCAGGTCGTCGCCGATTTCCGCAAAACGGGCTTTCGCTTCTTCACGGCTGACTTCTTTTCGAACGATCGGAAGGTTCGCATTAACGATTTTTTTCATTTCTTTCTCGATTTTCGGCAGATCCTCCGGTGTAATCGCTTCGTCCATTTCTACATCGTAGTAAAAACCGTTTTCGATAACCGGACCGACGCCGAATTTAACATCCTTGTAGATGCGTTTAATCGCTTGAGCCAGCAAGTGAGCCGCACTGTGGCGCATAATTTGAAGACCTTCTTCTGAGCCTTCTGTAATGATTTCCACTGTACCGTCTTCATTGATCGGCGTTCTCAAATCGATTTCTTTTCCGTTCAGTTTTCCGGCTAATGACTTTTTCTTTAATCCCGGACTGATGGATGCCGCGATATCTTCTGTTGTTGTTCCTTTCGCAAACTCCTTGACTGCTCCATCAGGAAATGTGATTTTTACCATATCTGACATCTTTGTCACTCCTTTTTTTGCATATAAAAACCCCGCCCCCTATGAAAGGGACGAGGTTGAATAAACGGAATCGTGGTTCCACCCTTTTTTCCGCAAAGCCAATACACGGCACCTGCGGCTCTAAGCTCTGTAACGGGAGTTCCCGTCAGCCATTACTGTTCCTTTTCAAGAGGTTCACAGCTGAAGTTCAAAGGCGGTAAAGCGAATGGTCCTTAGCTGGGAAGCTTGCAGCCAGGGCTTCCCTCTCTTTGAGCCGGTATCATTCCTTCGTGTCCTTATCAATACGTGTGTCTTTCTTAATCTCCTATGTATTATAAATTGTTCAATCCAAAAAATCAACACGATCGCGTTTCCTTTTTTTTAAACCGACAGCCTTAAATAGACAGGCTGCCGGCCCTCATCCTTCCGAGTGCTTCACCGGTATTTCTGCATCTGTAAAAGCATGCAGCGGGAGCATTTCCACTCTCTCTTGAAATACGTTTTGAATGGTCCTTGCCATCATGTGCTCGGGCTGGTCGGTATAAAGCACGACTTCATCAGGCGCAATGGAAATCAGCGGCGCGAGCAAATGAGAATCAATATACATAGGATGATCCCGGACAAATCTTCTGTCTATGTATTTCATTTTTTCCCGTTCCGGCACATAGCGCAGCTCCCATAATGTAAAGGAACCATCATGGACAATATGCACTTTTTTGATTCGCGGCTGTTTGGCGTCCACATAGTCTCTGAGTGTTTGAATAAAGTTTTGATATTCCTGTTCCATCTTATATTCATCAATCGCTGCTTCTGTAATATCTCTCAGCTGCTTATAGTATGATCCAAGTCGGAAGGTCTGAAAGGAGCGAATGTAAAATACTCCTTCCTCTAAACAGATCGTTTGGAGTTCATCCAAAATTGATTGTTTCCGTGAAAGCTTCAGCGGCTCAAACGGAAGATCGTCTGCTTCACCTTCAATAATACTGTGTGCGAGCTGAAGGATTTGCTGCTGTTCATCCTGGTCCGTGAAACAATACGTTTCCTCAATCAATGACAGCATATGCTCGTCTTCTTTGCATTCCAAAAAAAATTTGACCAGAATCGGCTCCATAAAACGCTGAATAGGAAAAGCCGGATTCGCTTTTTCAATCCCGATTTTTCGTATACCTTCACGGACAATGATATTGTTCCGATCGTCCGAATGCTGAATGAGATGTAAAAAAGCGGCTGCATCATGGTCATCTTCAAAGATTATTTCAAGCATGTTTGTCCCCCCTTACGGCATCTGTTACAAGTATATGGGGGATGTTTTTAAAATAGACGTAAAGGTCATTGGCAAATCTTAATTTGATTCTTGGAACAAGTTTTGCATTTTCTTTCTGAAGATGAACGGCAATGAGATAAACACGATATACAAAGCGAGCACCATAAAGAAAGCGGGCAGATTGCCAGCCAAAAAGCTCGCACCCAGCACATTAAGCGCAATCGTCCCAGGGATGATTCCCACAGCCGTTGCGGCAAAATACGGCAGCGCTTTGACATTGGAAAGGCCTGCCGCATAGCTGACGAAATCAAAATTGATCGGCAGGATTCTCAAAAGAAAGATATAGAAAAATCCGTTATCCTCCATTTGCTTCTGTATGGCTTCAAGCCTTTCGTAATGCCCGTTCTTTTTCGCCGAAAACAAACCAGCCGCAAAAAACGAAACAGCTGAAGCGCACATCGAACCGAATAACGTATAAAGCGTGCCGAGAAGCGGGCCAAACGCAAGTCCGCCAGCTATTGAAATAACAGACACCGGAAATAAAACAAGTGGCCTGACGATGGATATCCCGATAAACATCAGAGGTGCAAAGACTCCGAACGACAATACCCATACCCTGATTTCTTTCGGCGATACATTCAAATACGTTTTATTTCCCCAATAGAGTAAACCAGCACCTGCAAGCACTGCCAGCCATTTGACAGCCGTTTTTCGTTTCATACCCTCAGTTCCTTCCCCTTTGAACCACAGCAATTATGGATGTCGGCGGTTTTCTCCGTCAAGGCGGATCGGAGCAGCCAAATATAATATCCGCTCCATTAATCTTGCAGCTTTTACTTCTTCTTTTTCTCCCCTCTGCGAATACGTAAAATGATGCTTCAGCTCGTCAGGTGAGAAATTAGAAGAAAAGAACGTTGGCAGCTGCTGGGACATTCTGTGCTGAAGCACCGTTCCGATGACCTCATCCCTTACCCAGCTTGTCATTGATTCTGCTCCGATGTCATCAAGCATTAATACGGGTGTGGTCTTTACCATATTGAGCTTCTCTTCCAATGTCTGGTCTTGCAGCGAATTCTTAAGCTCTCTCACAAATTCAGGCACATAAACAATCATGGAGGAATACTCTTTTTCCGCCAGCTCATTGGCAATTGCAGCGAGCATAAACGTTTTTCCTACCCCAAATTTCCCGTATAAATATAATCCTTTCCCTTTTCCCGTCTCATTATAGCTTTTCAGGAAGTCTGTAACATGCTGAAACATCGCGAGTCTGCTTGGGTCACTGATATCAACTTGCTGGAACGTCGCTCCAAGAAGATCCTGCTGGATATACATGCTTTTCATAAGAGACTGTTGTTTCTTCTGCTGGTCGAGCTTCCGTTTGACTGGACATTCGTAATACTCGATATCAATAGACCTCCCATTGACAACAAGCTTCGGATGGTAGCCCTCCAACAAATTGTTGCAGTTTTCATCTTCCGAACAATAGGAGCAATTCTTGCTTTGTTCGATATATTCATAAAGCTTATTTAAGCTCTTTTCGATCATTTTTTGGTCAATCACTTCTTCGTTTTCCTTCAAAAATGCTTGAACATCTTGATCTTTCATGACTTTTTCCTTCATTTGTTCAAGACGTTTTTGGAAATCCGGCCTGCCGGTTACGCCCTGCAGGGAACGGCCGATTGGTTCCATCTATTCCTTCACCCCGCATCTCTGTCTTTAATAGGCAGAGTATTTTTTCAGTTTTTGCATTTCTTCCATCATCTTTTTCTTCTGTTCTTCCAAATCCTGCGGATGCAGCTTCTGCTGTCCGGATTCTGAATCGGACGCTGTTTCCTTTTCTGTCATCCAATCAGGAAGCTTTTCTTCACGAATCACTTTTTGGTTTCGTTTCGAAGACTTTGTTTTTCCCTCAGCCCATTCAAGATACTGGCGGTTTTCTTCTATTGCGAGCTTCATCGCTTCCCTGACCGTTTTCACCTTTTTGCGTGCCCAATGCGAAGCGATTTTTTGGATATAGTTTTTCGACAGCTTCATGTCGGTTTTCAGCATGACATAATAAATTAACACATTTGTGACGCCTGGCTCGAGCTTCTGTTCGAACATAATTTCTTCTATGATCTTCAGATCAGCTTTTGACGGCTCTGTTCCGTCAGCAATGTCCTGCAGAAGCTTCTTCGGGGAAATCGCCTCCAGCAATGCAATCAGCTTCCCATCCAGAGAATCCTCTTCTGCCGGTTGTTCGCCTTCACGCAGATGCACCGGCTGTGTTTTTTCCACCAAATCGGGCAGCTGTCCGTTTCTTTCAATTTGATACCAGTCGCTCGCCGCTTTTCTTAATGCCTCCGTCGTAATGACGTCACGCTCATCAATTGCGCTCATCACAACATTTTGCATTTGCAAAGGGTCAATTCCGTACAGATAAGAAAGCTTTTTGATTGTGTCCCGCACCTGCTGGGTCATCGCTTTTCTCGGTATCATCGTCTCAGAAAGTCCCGCTAAAAACAAATCAAAATCAAACACATCCTCCGTTATGGTGTAGGACGGAGACTGTCCGACAGAAGTATACTCGGACCCCTCGGCAAGCCTTACCGTTTCCTCCATATCGGATGTGAGCTTCCATTCACTCGGCTGCAGCGATTCAAACGCATGATTAAACGGACGCGTAATGTCCTTCGCATCTTCTGAAATGGCCGGGTGCGTAAAAAATTGTTTTAATTGCTGATATTTCGTTTTTCCGACCCTATTATACAGAAAAACATTCAGCATTCCGTCTTCAAAAAATTCATTTGGTCTGAGCGGCGGAAGGAGTTCATATATAAAGAGGCGCTCCTGCCGCTCGGATTCTTTCATATATACTTTCAGCAATCCGATGCCCTCGAGCTTCCCCTGTTCCTGATGGATCGTTTTTAAGTTGGACTGTGTCATCCCCATCAGCTGTCTATGTGTGGACTCTCCGCCCCACAGACGGTTTTGTTCAAGCTCTCCCCACAATGTCATATAAAGAGAGAATGCAACAGGGCCGATTAAGGGCTGGTACAGTTGTGTAATAATTTGTCTGTCAATATCCTGCAGCATCGATCTGCTTTTAACCACATACGGGTCTACAGGCAGTACATCTTTCCAATAGTCAGCCATACATTCTCAAACCTTCCGAATTTGTTTCTACCTTTCATTTTACACCGTTTCTTATATCTATCAAATGCCAATTTTGCACATGAGAAAAGAGCTAGAAGAATCCTCTTAGCTCTTTTAACGCTCTTTCTTTATTAAGTCTTTTAATTCATCGATAAAGACGTTTATATCTTTAAACTGCCGATAGACGGACGCGAACCGCACATATGCGACTTCGTCAATCTTAGCCAGCCGGTCCATGACCATTTCTCCGACGAGCTCACTCTTCACCTCGGAGCAGCCTTGATTGCGAAGTTCTTTTTCAATATCAAAGCACATGTCTTCAAGCGTTTTGAGTGAAACAGGCCTTTTTTCACATGCTTTTATGAGGCCGCGCAGCATTTTTTCTCTGCTGAATTCCTCACGCACACCTTCTTTTTTCACAACGATGAGCGGGGTTTCCTCCACTTTCTCAAAGGTCGTAAACCGGTAGTGGCAGGATTCGCACTCGCGTCTTCGGCGAATCGACTTTCCGTCATCCACAGGCCGTGAATCAAGGACTCGTGTTCCGTTATGCTGGCATGAAGGACATTTCAATAAAATCAGCTCCCAACTATATCGTTCCCTGCAATGTATTTTCGGCAGCCTCCGCCTTTTAAAAATAGATGTGACAGCATCTGTCGGGAGAGCCGTTGTTAAATTTGTTTCTATAGCATTAGGTGGTTTGTGAAAATCTCCTTCTTATTTTACAAAAAAAATGAAAAAAGAAAAAGCTGACACTCTCGTTTCTTTATAAAAATAAAAGGAGCATAAGCTAAAAAGCGCATAATGGCTTTCTAGCTTCAGCTCCCTTTGTGTTCGCAATTTACTTTATAGTACTTTCGCTTGCGCCTGTTTAATTTGCACAGGCCCCATTCCTCTTGGTATTTCAATGTTTTCTCTTGTATCAGCATGTAATGCCTCTGCAATGTAATCAGCAGCGACATTAGGATCTAAGTCTCCACAAGTATAAACATCAATGCTCGCATATCCGTGCTCAGGAAAACTGTGAATCGTTAAGTGTGATTCAGAAATAATCACAACTCCGCTTACGCCTTGCGGTGCAAATTTGTGAAATGCAACCTCGCGCACCTCAGCACCTGATTTTAGAGCAGCATTTACAAACGTTTTTTCAATAAAATCCATGTCATTCAGCTTATCAAAATCGCATCCCCATAGCTCGGAGATAACGTGACGCCCCATTGTTTCCATAGTCATGGACCCCCCTTAACAAGAATTAAAAAGTGAAATTCCAACAACTGGGTCGGCCATTTACCACGGGGGAAAGTTAGTCCGGAGAGGTCCTAACCCTTTAAGTAATTCCGAAACAGTCTCAAGCAAGAAGTTCACGAAAAATAGTATACTGTGTTTAAGTCTAATTTGCAAGGTGCGTTTTTTCAGAAATATGCTGTTAAGGGTTTTTTCTTTAAAATGTGTCCATGACCTTATTTTATACAGCAGACGGATGTTTCATTCGTGCCGCTACATGGCGGATTAGATCAACAACTCTGCAGGAGTAGCCCCATTCGTTGTCATACCACGCCAGCACCTTTACTTTCCTGTCTTCCATTACCATTGTTGTAAGCCCGTCAATGACCGCTGAATGCGGATTCGTATTATAATCAGTCGAAACGAGCGGTTCATCTGAGTAATCAAGTACACCGTACATCGACGTTTTGGCAGCGCGTTTAAATGCCTCGTTTACTTCTTCAGCCGTAACATCCGTTTTCAGATCAACAACGAGATCAACCAATGAGACGTTCGGAACAGGGACACGCAAGGCGAGGCCGTGAAGTTTTCCTTTCAGATGCGGCAGCACAAGCGAAAGCGCCTTTGCCGCTCCTGTTGTTGTTGGAATGATGGATTCACCGCAAGCCCGCGCCCGGCGCAAATCTTTGTGCGGGTTATCAATATTTTTTTGGTCATTCGTATACGCATGAACTGTAGTCATCAGACCGCTCTCAATGCCAAACTCTTCATCCAGCACTTTTACAACAGGCGCAAGGCAATTTGTCGTGCATGACGCATTTGAAATAATGACATGGCGCTCAGCGTCGAATTGGTCCTCATTTACGCCCATCACAATGGTAACGTCTTCATTTTTTCCCGGAGCGGTCAAAATCACTTTTTTTGCACCTGCTTCTATATGGCCCATCGCTTTATCTTTAGCATTAAACTTCCCTGTTGCTTCGACGACTATGTCAATATCATATTCCCGCCAAGGCAGCTGTTTTGGATCACGGCTGTTTAACAAAAGCACTTTCTTTCCATTTACGATCAGGCTATCTTCACCAGCCACAACCTCTTTGTCGTATCTGCCGTGAATTGTGTCATACTTTATTAAATGAGCCAGCGTTTCTGCGGAATAGCTGGCGTTAATGGCCACTACTTGAATTTGATCGTCTAACATCGCTTTTCTAAAAACCATTCTTCCGATTCTTCCAAACCCGTTGATCGCTACTTTTACCTTCATGTTGGACACCCCTTATCAATTATGCCATCCTAATTTGTTACTATCTAAAATTAGTATAACACATTAAAACAAATTCGCCAGTACATATTGATAAAAATCAACGATTATAACGCTAATTTATGATGCATCTTATGTTTTCTTGCACAGAATATCAGGCGTAAGAACCAAAAAGCAGCCAGCGCTCCGCACTGACTGCCCTCATGCTTTATGATTCCTGTTTTAACTTATCATTGAGCACACTTTCTTCTAGCACAGAAAATGTATCCCCGTACACTCTGTTAATATGATTCGCTCCCCAAGCACACAGCATATCTAAAATCCCTTCTAAGCTGCGGCCGTATTCGCTGAGCTCGTATTCCACTTTGGGAGGAACTTGATTATATACGATTCGGTTAATGACACCGTCCGCTTCCAGCTCGCGCAGCTGCTGAGTCAGCATTTTTTGCGTGATATTGGGCATTAGGCGTTTTAATTCACTTGTGCGTTTTTTTCCGTGCGTCAGATGGCATAAAATGACGCATTTCCATTTCCCACCGATCACTTCAAGAGTCGCTTCAACAGAAATGTTATATTTTTTCTTCTCCATACAATCCATTCTCCTCACAGGCACCAAAAAGTGACTATAGCACTTCAAAGTACGTACTTTTATTTCTTAACGATATGTTTCATAATCACATTTGCCGGCTGATTTGAATCTGCTCTTTTTTATTTATATAGCTTACTCGGCAGAATTTCAATCATACAACACATCTTACAAAGGAGGAACATCATGACTTCAGCCAATAAAAGCAATATTCCTGCACTACTGGCTTTGGCCGTAAGTGCATTCGCAATAGGGACAACTGAATTTATCAGTGTCGGCCTTTTGCCGCTCATTGCTGATGACCTGGATATTCCCGTCACGACAGCAGGATTGACCGTTTCCCTTTATGCGCTCGGCGTTACATTTGGGGCACCTATATTAACTTCATTGACCTCAAGCATGTCACGTAAGACACTATTGCTTTGGATCATGTTTATTTTTATTGCCGGTAATACGATGGCAGCAACCGCTTCAAGCATCGGGATTTTACTAGCAGCACGTGTGATATCGGCATTTTCGCACGGTGTGTTTATGTCGATCGGTTCGACAATCGCAGCGGATATTGTCCCGGAGGATAAAAGGGCTAGCGCGATTTCAATTATGTTTACTGGCCTCACTGTGGCAACTGTAACCGGAGTTCCTTTTGGGACATTTATCGGCCAGCAGTTCGGCTGGCGTTTCGCCTTTATGGTCATTATCGCCGTCGGAATCATTGCTTTCATTACAAATGGCATTCTTGTACCGTCCAAATTACGAAAAGGGACGAAAACAACGATGCGGGATCAATTGAAGCTTGTGACAAACAGCCGGTTATTGCTTTTATTTGTCATTACAGCGCTTGGATACGGAGGAACATTCGTTGTGTTCACGTATCTGTCTCCCCTGCTTCAGGAAGTAACAGGCTTCAAAGCCGGGACTGTTGCAGTGATTCTGCTCGGATACGGAATAGCTATTGCTATCGGCAATATGATTGGCGGAAAGCTGTCAAACCGAAATCCGATTGCCGCTTTATTCTATATGTTTATCGTACAAGCAATTGTTCTATTCGTACTGACATTTACAGCCCCGTATCAAGCAGCAGGGCTCATTACCATTCTCTGTATGGGATTGCTGGCCTTTATGAACGTGCCCGGCCTTCAGGTGTATGTCGTCATGCTGGCTGAGCGTTTTGTCCCGAGTGCAGTTGACGTCGCATCCGCGATGAATATCGCTGCCTTTAATGCAGGGATCGCGCTTGGGTCATACCTTGGCGGTGTGATCACCGATTCAATCGGATTGATTCATACCGCTTGGATAGGCGGATTAATGGTGGTCGGTGCAGTCATTTTAACAGGCTGGAGCCGCTTGATGGAAAAACGAGATCGGCAGGAAGCCTGACAATTTTAAAGGAGGAAATAAACATGACAACACATTTACAAGCAAAAGCAACACTTCATAATGGGGTAGAAATGCCTTGGTTCGGCCTCGGCGTGTTCCAAGTGGAAGAAGGATCTGAACTGGTAAACGCAGTTAAAACTGCCATTGTTCACGGGTACCGCAGTATTGATACTGCAGCAATCTATGGAAATGAAGCTGGAGTCGGAGAAGGGATTCGGGAAGGCATTGAAGAAGCAGGCATTTCAAGAGAGGATCTGTTTATCACATCGAAAGTATGGAATGCGGATTTAGGCTACGAAGAAACACTCGCCGCGTTTGAAACAAGTCTGTCCAAACTCGGTCTGGATTATTTGGATCTATACCTCATCCACTGGCCTGTAGAAGGAAAGTATAAAGAAGCTTGGAGAGCGCTTGAAACGCTGTATAAAGAAGGCCGTATCAAAGCGATTGGCGTAAGCAACTTCCAAATTCACCATCTTGAAGATCTGATGACGGCAGCTGAAATTAAGCCTATGATTAACCAAGTGGAATTTCACCCGCGCCTCACACAAAAAGAGTTGATAAGATACTGCCAAAATCAGGGCATCCAGATGGAGGCTTGGTCACCTTTAATGCAGGGACAGCTGCTGGATCACCCTGTATTGGCTGACATCGCTCAAACATATAATAAATCTGTCGCACAAATTATTTTGCGCTGGGATCTGCAGCATGGCATTATAACGATTCCTAAATCAACGAAGGAACACCGCATTAAAGAAAATGCAAGCGTATTTGACTTTGAATTAACGCAGGATGACATGAACCGAATCGATGCACTGAATGAAAACTTGCGCGTCGGTCCTGATCCGGACAACTTTGATTTTTAATGGCCAAAAAACACCGTTCAATATGAACGGTGTTTTTTGTATTATGCCCAGCTGTTCATGATTTCATCAAGCTGCCTTTTGGTCTCTTCAAGCGTGCCGCTGTTATCAATGACTTGATCTGCTCTTGCTGTTTTTTCCTCTAAGGGCATTTGAGAGCGGATACGGCTGACTGCTTCTTCTTCTGTCAGCTGATTGCGCTTCATCAGACGTTCCAGTTGAAGCTCTTTTGTCACACTGACCACAATAATTTTATCAACCAATGATTCCAATTTGCTTTCGAACAATAGCGGGATATCCAATACAACAAATGCCTCCCGATTTGCAACGGCTTCATCACGGCGATTGAGCATTTCCTGCCTGACTGCGGGATGAACAATTGCATTTAAAGCGAGACGTTTTTGTTCATTTGTAAATACCAGCGCTCCAAGCTTTTTTCTATCTATATCGCCATTTGAGAGCAGTATGTCTTCACCGAATTCGTCAATGATTTGCCGGTAGGCCGGCATCCCTTTTTCTACCGCTTGTTTTGCAATGATATCTGCATCTATAACTGTTATTCCTTTTTCAATCAGCATATTGGCTACCGTGCTTTTGCCGCTAGCTATTCCTCCCGTTAAACCAATGACTAAGGTCAAGAGATCCACTCCTTTTTACAATTTCCAGAGCCCAATCGTGATTAATAGAAGCCCCGGCAAAAACGCCATTTTATCGATCCATTTCCACTTAGACAGAAAATGGCCGGCATTGATTCCAATTGATACAAACAGCGAGCTCATGATTGCCACGGCGATGCTCATCACAATCGGCGAAAAACCGAGAATGGCTGCGCCTATACCTGCTCCAAAGGCATCAATCGATAAGGCAAATCCCAATAAGACCGCCTCAATTCCGTTGATCACACCCGATTTGTCGATATCCGCACTCATGGGTTTTCTCAAAATATGAATCACAATTCCTAATGACCGAACCTCTAGATTAAGCAGTGTTTTTTCATGCAATAGGTATTCTTTATCTTTTGCCGGTTTGAAAAATTGATACAGAACCCACGCACCGATTCCAACCAATATCAAACCGCCAAGCTTCTCCGTCACATATACAGGAAAAAACTTCGTGAGAAAGCTTCCGATCAGCATGGATATAAACATGACAGCACCGGAACAGCAGGCGATAACCAAAATCGCTTTAAACGGTATTTTCATTTTTCTCAATCCGTACGTAAATCCGACTGAAAAACTGTCCAAGCTGACAGCCAACGCCAGCAGCAGTATAGAAACCATTTGCATATCCGTTTCTTCCTTTCTGTTGGTGCTCTTGTATCAGATGTGAAATGCCCGGGATTCATCACAATCATATATATGGGAAAGTGAAAAATCCGTGTTTCGAAAATGGCATCCTTAATCCAGAGTTACTGATATATGCACCGACAGCTTGGACAATGAAGCATTATGCTACTTTTTTGTCTGGCACTTTGCGCAAAAATGCGTGCCTCTTCCTCCAACGACAATTTTCGAAATCATCGTTCCGCAATTTTTGCATGGCTCGTCTTTTTTTCCGTACACAAAATGCTGCAGCTGGAACATTCCGATTTCCCCTTGGGAGTTGATATATGAACGGACTGTGCTTCCGCCCGCATCAATCGCCTCCTGCAGAGTGTTTTTGATTTCAGCGTGAAGGGTTTTGATTGTTTTATCTGATAATTGATTTGCTTTTGTCTCGGGATGGACACCCGCTCTGAAAAGAGCCTCATCCACATAAATGTTCCCGAGTCCAACTACCGTTTTTTGATCCAGTAGGGCAGTTTTGACAGCGCGGTTTGTTTTCGCAAGCCGGTCTTTTAAATACGCACTTGTAAATTCTTCTGCATCCGGCTCCGGCCCTAACTGAGAAAGCGGGAGCTCGCCCGCTTCTTCTCCCGGTTTAAATAAGTGCATGGTTCCAAATTTCCGCACATCCCTGTACCGGAGCTGGGTTCCATCCGTCATCGTGAATATGACATGCACGTGTTTATCGTCAGGCTCCTCGGCTTGATGAAGACCGTATTTTCCTTCCATTCGAAGGTGAGAAACCATAACATAATGATCTAAATGAAACAGTAAAAACTTTCCCCGTCTTCCGATGGACTGTATCGTTTCTCCTGCTAGTTTTCGCGCAAATTCCTCCGGTTCGGCAGGCCGTTTGATGATATTCGGCCATCTGATCTCTACCGATTTGATTGTTTTTCCCTTTACAAGCCCGGTCAGAGTGCGCCGGACCGTCTCAACCTCTGGTAATTCCGGCACATCCATCACTTCCTATCTCTGTTTATTTCGCATCGTACCAAGATGGGCCTGATGCAAAGTCCACCTTTAACGGCACATCTAATGCAAGCGCATGCTCCATCACTTCAGGAACAAGCTTTTCAAGAATTTCAATTTCTTCCTTTGGCGCCTCAAAAATCAATTCATCGTGTACTTGAAGCAGAAGCCTTGCTTTCAACTGTTTTTCTTTCAGCTTGGCAGCCATGTCAATCATGGCTTTTTTGATAATATCAGCGGCGCTTCCTTGAATCGGCGTATTCATGGCCGTCCGCTCCGCAAAACTTCGGATATTAAAGTTCCGGCTCGTCAGCTCAGGGATGTAGCGGCGGCGATGCATAAGCGTTGTTACGTATCCTTTTTGTTTCGCTTCCTGTACTGAATCTTCCATGTACGCTTTTACGCCTTGGAAGCTTTCCAGATAGCGGTCGATAAATGCTCCCGCTTCCTTCCGGGTAATGCCGAGGTTCTGTGACAGACCGTAATCGCTGATCCCGTAAACAATGCCAAAGTTGACCGCTTTCGCCTGGCGTCTCATCGCAGATGTCACTTCATCCTTAGCGACATGGAACACATCCATTGCCGTTTTCGTGTGAATATCCATATCATTAGTAAAAGCTTCGATCAGATTTTCATCCTTTGAAATATGGGCAAGCACCCGCAGCTCGATTTGTGAATAATCGGCTGCAAAAATGAGCCAGTCTTTTTCAGACGGCACAAAAGCTTGGCGAATTTTCCGCCCTTCCTCAAGCCTGATCGGAATGTTTTGCAGGTTCGGATCAGTCGAGCTGAGACGGCCAGTTTGCGTTAAGGCCTGGTTAAATCGCGTGTGCACTTTATGCGAATCCGGTCTCGTCACCTTTAAAAGCCCTTCGATATATGTTGATTGAAGCTTGCCAATTTGTCTGTACTGTAAAATATAGTCGACAATATCATGCTTGTCAGCCAGCTTTTCAAGCACATCGGCAGACGTAGAATAGCCTGTTTTCGTTTTCTTTACGACAGGAAGGCCGATCTTTTCAAATAAGATGACGCCTAGCTGTTTCGGAGAATTGATGTTAAACGGCTCTCCCGCAATCTCATGGATTTTTTCTTCATATTCCTTCAGCTTCGCACCCAGTTCTTCACCCATCCGTTTTAAACGGTCAACATCGACCTTGACTCCAGTTGATTCCATTTCGCCAAGAATAAGCGCAAGAGGCATTTCCAGCTCTTCAAACAGTTCAAGCTGGTCGTTGTTTTCCAGCTCTTGAACGAGCTTTTCCCGAAGGCTTTGAATCGCTAACGCTTTTCGGCCAAGGTGCTCAGACAGTACGTCTTCTGACGGCACTGCCCGTTTTGCTCCTTTTCCATAAACTGATTCATCACTTGAAACGATATGCAGGCCGTAATCCTTAGCCACACTCGCAACGTCGTCATATGAATTGCCCGGGTTGATGATATAAGCCGCAAGGAGCGTATCAAACTCGGCTCCTTTCAGCTCAATGCCCTGCCAGCGCAAAGCGACAACGGCCCGCTTGCTGTCGAAGACCCATTTCTTCTGCTCGTCATTTTCCACCCATTCTTTAAACACCTCAGACTCAACGGCAATGTCTTTCGGAATGAAATAAGCTCCCGTTTCATTTACGATCGAAAATCCGAGGATCGGCTCTTCATGATAATTATCGCCAATCTGTTCAACGACAAATGCGGATGGAGAAACCAATATATCGCTTGTCACGTCTGTGACTGTTTTGACATTAATGTCTTCCAACGATTGATCCTGTTCTGCTTCTGCACTGTCTTCTCCAAGCCGTTCAAGAAGCGTGTTGAAGCCAAGATCTTTAAAGATGGCAATGACCTGTTCACGATTAAAGCCTTGATATTCCAGGCCGGAAACAGATACCTCAATCGGAGCATCCGTCATAATTGTCGCAAGCTCCTTGCTCATCAATGCCTGATCCTTAAACTCCTCAAGCTTTTCCTTCAATTTCTTTCCGCTCACCTCGTCAATGGACTCCAGCAGCTTTTCAACGGAATCAAATTGTTTTAAAAGCTTAATCGCAGTCTTTTCTCCGACGCCGGGCACACCCGGAATATTATCTGAGGAATCGCCCATCAGACCCTTCATGTCAATGATTTGTTCAGGCGTAAGCCCATATTTCTCTTTGACATGCTCCGGTGTGTAAAATTCAACATCGGTAATTCCCTTTCTCGTAATGGCAACTGTCGTTTTGTCCGTTGCCAGCTGGGTTAAATCCTTATCTCCTGAGAAAACCTTAACTTCAAATCCGTCTTTTTCAGCCGATTTGGCCAGTGTGCCGATAATATCATCCGCTTCATATTGTTCCAGTTCATAGCGGCTGATCTGGTAGGCATCCAGCAGCTCGCGGATAAACGGCATTTGTTCGGAAAGCTCAGGCGGGGTTTTCTGTCTGCCGCCTTTATATTCTTTAAATGTGCCGTGACGAAATGTTGTTTTCCCGGCATCAAACGCAACCAGCATGTGCGTCGGTTTTTCATCCTCAAGCATTTTCATCAAAATCATCGCAAAGCCGTATACAGCATTCGTATGAACACCTTTATCATTGCTTAACAGCGGCAATGCAAAAAACGCCCGGTAAGCCAGACTGTTTCCGTCTACAAGCACTAATTTTTTTCGTTCCGTCATTCAATTTCCTCCTAAGAAGCCTCAGGCTTCCATTCATCTCTTACATAGTCATTAGCTCCTCTTATTTTAACAAAGTTCAATTTGAAAGGAAAATACGTGAACTATAAGAGAAGACACAAAAAAGGACGGGAACACAAATAGGTTCCCGCCGTCAAAATTGGCTCCTTGGATGAAGGGGTTCTACTACATCCTACCAGCATAGGTTTAACAGTGCATGAAGATATTGTTAAACCTTTGTAAACATTAGGCGGACTTTTCAGCGGCCCGTTTCAGCGTCACGGTAAAGACAGTTCCCCGTCCAAGCTCGCTTGTGACATCAATTTTCCCTTCATGAGCCTCTATTAAATGCTTGACAATCGCTAGGCCCAGCCCGGTTCCGCCCGAATTTCTGCTTCTGTCTTTATCTACACGGTAAAAGCGTTCAAAGATGCGCGGAATTTCTTCTTTCTGAATTCCGATTCCAGAATCGGCAACCTCAATCTGAATGTCTTTTTCTCTGGGCTTTACATTGATAGCCACGGAGCCCCCCTCAGGCGTGTAGGTTAATGCATTGTTTACGAGATTAAGAAATACCTGTTTCAGCCTGTACGGGTCACCAGATACATATTGAGGGTCTTTCGGGACATTCAGGTGCAAGGAGATGCCTTTCTCATCCGCCTTATGCTTCAGAAGCGTTTCAATCTCACCAAGCATTTTGGCCGGCTCAAACGTTTCGATACTGAGCGTGAAATTTTGCTGCTCGATTTTTGAGAGATCGAGCAAATCCTGAACCAAAGACTGAAGCCTTTCGCTTTCCTTAAGAATAATAGAGAGAAATTCAGAAAGCGCCTCTTTGTCTTCCATCGCCCCGTCCAATAACGTCTCCGTAAACCCTTTTATGGACGTAATCGGTGTTTTCAGCTCATGAGAAACATTGGCCACAAAATCCTTCCTCATCTGCTCTAATTTCTTCGTTTCCGTCATGTCATGGAAAACGAGCACAATTCCTTTCCATTCATCGTCCGGCCCCATAATCGGAACGCCGTCCACTTCAAAATAACGCCGTTCTATTTTGATCGGCAGTCTTAACAGCTTGCATTTCTTTGTCTCCGTCATAAAAATGTCTTCGACAAGCTGGATCACTTCTTCATGTTCAAATGCATCGTGATAAAGACGGCGCAGCATATGATTCGGATTGATATGAAACTGCTTGGCGTAAGACCTGTTTACGAGATTAATAAAGCCTCTTCCGTCGATCATAATCAGCCCGGAGCCAATGTTTTCAATGACTGTCAGCAGCCGATCCCGCTGCATTTCCTGCGTTCGCGTCATTTCCATCAGATCAATGGCAAGGCTGTTCATCGCATGTCCTAGCTTATCAGAACGCCTAATATAGCCGCCGTACGTCCGTGCATCGTAGTTGCCCTTAGAGAGTTCTGTGGCTACATTTGTCGCTGACTCAATTGACCTTTTATAACGTGAGGTCATGCTGGAATAAAAATAAACAATGACGATAAATGCGGTACAAAGACTGGCCGTCAGCATCCCCCACAATTCGCCTTTTAAGCCGTCGCTTTTTTCAGAGGCGGAAAGCAGCACATATCCTGTTTTTTCACCTTCGCTTCTAAGTGAAAGTCCGTAATAAAGCTTGTTATCTGTTGTTGACAGAATACCCTCATGGCCAGAAACAAGCGCCTGCACCTTTTGGGAATCAGCCGATCTACCGTTTGACCCATACAGCACCTTACCGTCTGTATCGATAACGGATGCGCTCACATCAAGCGCGCCGCCTGCATCTTTAATGATTTTCTCATTTGCTTGATTATTCAGATTGCCGGCATCAAGAAGCGAAGCCAAGTATTTTGCTTCTTTTTCAATGTGTTCCTCTGCTTTCCTTTGATCAGATGTTTCAAAAAGCTGCTGTAAAAACAGCCCGAGGACACAAAACACCAGAATCATACAGACAACGAATACAGAAAAAAGGCGCACACGGTATTTATTCATTCATTTTTGGCTCCTCCAGTTTATACCCCAATCCCCTAATCGTTTTAATGTAGATCGGTTTTTTGGTATTGTTTTCAATTTTGTCGCGAAGATGGCTGATGTGCACATCAACAATTCTCGTATCTCCGGCAAAATCATAATTCCAGACTGCGCTCAGCAGCAGGTCTCTTGTCAGAACTCTGCCTTTATGTCTGCCTAAATAGAGCAGCAGTTCGAATTCTTTCGGTGTCAGTTCAAGCTGACTTTCTTTAAAGTACGCTTCATAATGATCAGGCAGGATTTTCAGATCGCCGATTACGATCTGGCCTTCCATTTCATCGTTCTTCATCTCACTAGAGGGCGCAGCTATTTCCGAACGCCTTAAAATCGCTTTGACTCTCGCATTTACTTCCCTTGGACTGAACGGCTTGGTCATATAATCATCAGCACCGAGCTCCAGCCCTAATACTTTGTCGAATTCCTCATCCTTCGCTGTCAGCATTAAAATGGGAAACATCAGTTTTTGCTGTCTCAGCTGCTTGCATACTTCGATTCCGTCCAATTTTGGAAGCATCACATCAAGCACAATCAAATCAGGTTTCTCTGTTTCCGCTTTTTTGAGTGCTTCTTCCCCATCCGAGGCGGTAATGACATCATAGCCTGACCGTTCCAAATTGTACTGTAAAAGAGTAACAATAGATTCTTCATCATCCACAACTAAAATTTTCTTGTTCATGCTGTGCCTCCAGTATTATAATTCCCCGACATCCTATTTCTCTATTTTATGTCATCTTAACATGTTTCATGATTTTATTTTAGCGAAAGCAGGACATTCCGACAATTCGCCTTTTACATCATTTTTAAAAGAAATAAAGACGTTTATGATAGCGCTTTCATTTATAGTAAAAAGAGAAAGGCTGTATTAAGCAAGCCTTTCTCTCTTTTTATTAGGATAATACTTTCATGACATTTTTGACAGATTCAACTGATTTATTCAGCTGCGCTCTTTCATAGTCTGTCAGTTCAAGTTCAATGATTTGCTCAAGACCGTTGCCGCCTACAATTGTAGGAACACCAAGGTAGATGCCTTCATAGCCGTATTCCCCTTCAAGATAAGCAATTGTAGGAAGGACGCGGCGCTGATCTTTCAAGATCGCTTCGACCATTTCTGTCAGAGAAGCCGCAGGCGCATAATACGCGCTTCCGTTTCCAAGAAGATTCACGATTTCGCCTCCGCCTTTTCTAGTGCGCTCCACAATTGCGTCAATCCGTTCTTTCGGAATAAGAGTTTCAAGCGGGATACCGCCAGCATAAGAATAACGCACAAGCGGAACCATATCGTCACCGTGTCCGCCGAGTACGAAACCAGTCACATCTTTCACTGACAGGTTTAATTCCTCTGCCACAAATGTTCTGAATCTTGCCGTATCAAGCACACCTGACTGGCCGATTACACGCTCTTTAGGGAAGCCTGATTCTTTGTACACCGCGTATGTCATTGCATCAACAGGATTTGTCAGCACCACAATAATAGAGTCAGGAGAATATTTCACGATTTCCTGCGTAACGCTTCTCATAATCTTTTCGTTTGTAGAGACCAGATCATCTCTGCTCATACCAGGTTTTCTTGCGATACCGGCTGTAATGACAACAATGTCAGAGCCGGCTGTATCCTCGTAATTGGATGTTCCCGTAATTTTTGCGTCAAAGCCTTGAACCGGGCTTGCTTCAAGCATATCAAGCGCTTTTCCCTTTGTCGGGTTCTCCAATTGCGGAATGTCAACAAGAACAACGTCTGCCAGCTCTTTTTGAGCGATTAAAAATGCAGTTGTAGCTCCGGTAAAACCTGCTCCGATAACAGAAACTTTTTTACGAGTATTTCCCATGTCTCTCTTCTCCTTTATGGCTAGTTTTAGGCTTTTTCCTTGCTTAGTCCATGTTTTTGATCAGTTCTTCTCCGAACTCTGAACATTTCACTTCAGTCGCCCCGTCCATTAATCTGGCAAAATCGTAAGTTACGACTTTAGAAGCGATTGTTTTTTCCATAGATTTGATAACCAAATCAGCCGCTTCGTTCCATCCTAAATGCTCAAGAAGCAGAACGCCTGAAAGAATAACTGAAGATGGGTTTACTTTATCAAGGCCTGCATATTTAGGAGCCGTTCCGTGCGTCGCCTCGAAAATCGCATGTCCTGTTTCGTAGTTGATGTTCGCTCCAGGAGCAATGCCGATTCCGCCGACTTGCGCAGCAAGAGCATCAGAAATGTAATCTCCGTTCAAGTTCATTGTCGCAACGACATCAAACTCGTTTGGACGCGTTAAGATCTGCTGAAGGAAAATGTCAGCAATGCTGTCTTTGATAATGATTTTTCCTGCTGCTTCCGCTTCGCTTTGCGCTTTGTTGGCAGCGTCTTTTCCTTGTTCTTCAGCA
Organism: Bacillus sp. LM 4-2; assembly: GCF_000978495.1. Classification (NCBI taxonomy): domain Bacteria; kingdom Bacillati; phylum Bacillota; class Bacilli; order Caryophanales; family Bacillaceae; genus Bacillus; species Bacillus sp. LM 4-2. Next base: position 2,836,219 of record NZ_CP011101.1, read on the forward strand.
ATGCGGTCATATTGAGCCCATGTGAAGACTTTATCTCCGTATTCTTTTTCAGCAAGTTCATAGCCCCAGTTTTTGAAGGCGCCTTCTGTGAACTTCATGATGTTTCCTTTGTGAACAAGTGTTACAGATTTGCGGCCATGCTCGATCGCATAATCAATGGCAGCTCTGACCAAGCGGCTTGTTCCTTCTTCTGAAACAGGCTTAATGCCGATACCTGATGTCTCAGGGAAACGGATTTTATTGACGTTTAACTCATTTTGAAGGAAGCTGATAAGCTTTTGCACTTCTTCAGAGCCTTTTGCATACTCGATGCCTGCGTAAATATCTTCTGTATTTTCACGGAAGATGACCATATCAGTATCTTCAGGGCGTTTTACCGGTGACGGCACTCCAGTAAAGTATCTTACAGGTCTTAAGCAGACGAATAGGTCAAGCTCTTGTCTGAGCGCTACGTTCAAAGAACGGATACCGCCGCCGACAGGTGTCGTTAACGGGCCTTTAATCGCGATGAAATATTCGCGGATCACATCTAATGTTTCAGCAGGGAGCCACTCACCTGTTTTATTATAAGCCTTTTCTCCGGCGTAAACTTCTTTCCATGTAATTTTCTTTTCGCCTTTGTATGCTTTTTCTACTGCTGCTTCCAAAACCTTCGAAGCCGCGTTCCAAATATCAGGACCGGTTCCGTCTCCTTCGATAAATGGGATAATCGGGTTGTTTGGTACGTTTAATACTCCGTTAGAGACTGTAATTTTTTCACCTTGTGCCACAATAAAAACCTCCCAGTATGTAATTCATATTTAGAAAACATTTTATTTTTCTTATATAGAAAATAAAATGATTTTTCCTAACATTCAATTTAAAGTGTAACCCAATTTTGATGTTCTGAACAAGAGGCTAACCTCATTGACGCAAGCCAGCCTCCAATGGTTCTTTAGGCTCTTTCTTCAATCGGAACGAATTTTTGTTTGTCAGGGCCTGTGTAATCTGCCCGCGGGCGGATCAGACGGTTGTTGTCATACTGCTCAAGAATATGAGCGAGCCAGCCGGACATTCTGCTTACAGCAAAAATCGGTGTAAACAAATCATGGTCAATACCGAGGCTGTGATATACAGAAGCCGAATAGAAATCAACGTTAGGCGGAAGCTTTTTCTCTGATGTGACGATGTCTTCTATACGAATCGACATCTCATACCATTTGCTTTCGCCTGTCAGGTTGGTCAGGCGCTTGCTCATTTCTTTCAGATGCTTCGCGCGCGGATCACCATGCTTATACACACGGTGGCCGAATCCCATGATTTTTTCTTTCTTTTCAAGTTTAGCGCGGATGTACGGCTCAGCGTTTTCCACTTCACCGATTTCTGTCAGCATTTTCATAACGCCTTCATTCGCTCCGCCGTGAAGAGGCCCTTTCAGCGCGCCGATTGCTGCAGTAATGCCTGAATAGATGTCAGAAAGTGTTGCGACGCAGACCCTCGCTGTGAACGTTGACGCGTTCAGCTCATGGTCAGCATGTAAAATCAATGCTTTGTTGAAGGCTTCAACTTCAATTGGTGAAGGCTCTTCACCGTTTAATGTGTAAAGAAAATTCTCCGCAATACCGTAATCTTCTCTCGGTTCAACAGGCTCAAGACCCTTGCGAATTCTGGAAAACGCTGCAACCAGGCCAGGCACCTTTGCCTGAAGGCGGATCGCCTTTCTGTAGTTGGCTTCCGGGTTCATGGTATCAGCCTCGCTGTCAAGCAGGCCTAGTAATGAAATTGCTGTCCGAAGAGCAGCCATGGGATGAACATTTTCGAGGGAATAAGATTTGAAGTGCTCAATAATTTCTTGCGGAACGGCAGCTTCCTTTGCAAGCTGCTGCTTTAACTCTTCAAGCTCTTTTTTGTTTGGCAGCCTTAGATGCCAAAGCAAGTAGATGATTTCTTCAAAACTTGCATTCTCTGTCAAATCATCGATATCATACCCCACATATGTAAGGGTATCATCAATAATAGAACTAACAGATGATGTTGTTGCTACAACCCCTTCAAGACCGCGTGTCGCTGTCATATATAACATCTCCTTTTCAATAAATTTCCCCTTTAAGAGTGTTGTAAAAACATGAGGCTTACTTAAAAAGCACGATGCAAGTATTTCTCTCCCCCAAAAAGAAAATGCTTACATTTTACTGGCTGCTGGAACTAAAACCCTTTGCTTATGAAAGAACATAACAAATTCTTATAAGCTTATTTAAGTTTAAGCCTATTCTCATTATAAACAATAATCAGACATTTGTTAAATGTTTACCTATAATTTTTTTTTTCCATTCTGTGATTTCCCCGAAAAAACGCCTTTATTTGCGGGTTTTTGCATAAAAAAAAAGCGGCTTTAAGGCCGCTTTTTTTTATGAAGTGAACAGTTTTACGATCTGCATGGCTAAATAAGCAATCCCCGCTCCGATCAGCGGCCCCACCGCAACTCCTCCAAAAAGCGCGACTGCAAGAATGGTCCCGATCACGAGAGCAGTTGTAATATGCGGATCATTTTCAAGCAGGGTCAGGCCGTTTTTTGCAATCAGCGCCACTGCGATCCCCGCTCCAAGGGCGATCCATGCGTAGGAAGACCGCATTGCTTCTCCAAGCTGCTTAAATCCGATTTCTCCCGTGGCAATCGGGACAAGAACGGCGATGGTAATAATGGTCACACCCCAGTTAATGCCTTTTGACTGGATGGTCGGAAATAATTTCTGATCAAGCCCAACGATTTTGATGATCAAAAGGACGGATACAGCAAAGAGCAATGATTGGTTTTTTGCGATAAGTGCGATAGCCAAGAGTAAAATTAAAAATAAATTCGCTTGTGTAAACACATGCCATCCCTCCTTTAAGATGAATGTATTCATATTCAGCCGCAGCGTGAATACATATAAAAAATAGGACATGCTGACGAGAGGAGGACCGTTTTTGTGAATCAATCTTATATCACTATTTTTTTCAGAACCCTCTTTGTCATATCAATGACCGCAGGGTCGATAGCTGCGGCCTATTATTCGTTTCCGTTAACTTATCCGTTCCTGATCGCCCTTATTCTATCTTCAGTGATTCATCCTGTTGTCGATTATTTGGACAAAGTGACAGGATTCCCCCGAACGATAAATGTTCTGGGCGTTCTTGCTTTTTTTCTGCTCGCAGCCTTCGGCGTCCTTACCATTCTGGTAGCCGAAATCGTAACGGGAACAGCCTATCTAGCAAAAACGCTGCCTCCGCATATCAGCACGTTTATTTCATATTGCGAAAAATTGTTTACAACTCATATTCAGCCGCTCTATAACGAGTTAACTCTTTTGTTTCAAGAATTGGAAACGAACCAGCAGGCTTCCATCGTCACTCATATCCAGACACTCGGAGATTCTGCCGCTAAAAATGCCGGGCTCCTGCTGTCCCACATTCTAGAGATGATCCCGAGATTTTTCGCTCTTCTTCCCAATACGGCGGCGGTTCTGATTTTTTCTCTTCTGGCAACCTTTTTTATGACAAAGGATTGGCATAAGCTTAAAGCCATGCTTGTTTTAATTCTGCCGGATCGTGTGACAGCTAACAGCAAAGCGATCAGCAGCGAATTAAAAAAAGCAATGGCTGGTTTTATCAAAGCACAAGCCGTCCTCGTTTTCATCACGATGGTGATTGTATTTATCGGCCTTTCTCTCTTAAAGGTTGAACACGCCGCAACAATTGCTTTTTTAATCGGGCTTGTAGATCTTCTCCCTTACTTAGGTGCCGGCTCCGTATTTGTGCCCTGGATTTTGTATTTATCGATTACGGGCCAGCTGCCCCAAGCGATCGGAATTGGTATCCTGTACCTCGTCGTTCTTATTCAGCGGCAGCTGACAGAGCCCAAGATACTAAGTAAATCTATCGGGATCGATCCGCTGGCAACACTCATCGCCCTGTTTGCCGGCTTTAAATTATTCGGGTTTTTAGGACTGATTGCGGGACCGGCTGTACTCGTCATCATCCAAGCTTTCATCACAACAGGCGCATTAAAAGAAATATGGTCCTATATCACCGTTCAGCAAAAATAAAACGGCAGCCGTTTTTTCATGGCTACCGTTTTTTATTTGATGATGATCCGCTTATTCTTCGACATACCTCTCAGCCATTTGAACAGAATCGGCTTACACCAGCCGCGGGTAAACGGGATAAGAAGACAGGCGCCGGCCAAATCTGATAAAAAGCCCGGAAGCATCAGCAATAGACCGCCAATGAAAATGCACAGACCGTCAGCAATCGCTTCTCCCGGCATTTTGCCATATTGAAGATCACGCTGAACCTTATAATACACTTCGGTTCCTTGTTTTTTTGCAGCTGCTGCGCCGATAATGCCAGTCAGAATCATGAATAGAACTGTCGGTAAAATGCCAATCAGCTTGCCTAAAAATAGGAATATGCCGATTTCTATTGCCGGAAACACAATAAAAAGCAAAAACAAAAATCTCATATCCAAGCCCCCCACACGTGTAACACGTTCTGTTCAACAAAAGGCATGATAAAGAGAAAAGGAAGGGATTCCCCTTCCATTTTCACCTGTAATTAAAGAACGCTCGCACGGCCTTGATAGACTGCACCTCTGGAAGCGTCAACTGTAATATCCTGGCCATCTGTCAAAATAGATGTCGCATTTTCCAGACCCACGATAACCGGGATGCCAAGGCTTAATCCGACTACCGCAGCATGGCTAGTCAAACCGCCTTCTTCTGTAATAAGAGCAGACGCTTTTTCAAGGGATGCAATCATATCACGGTCAGTGCTTTTGGTAACAAGTACCGCACCGTCAGTCATTTTTTGCTCAGCTTCTTTTGCATTTTGTGCAACGACAACCGGACCGTAAGCTGATTTGCGTCCAATGCCTTGGCCTTTAGCGATGATATCGCCGACAGTATGAACCTTCATTAAGTTCGTAGTGCCGGACTCACCGACAGTGCCTGCTGTAATAACGATAAGATCGCCGTGTTTTACAATTCCGCTGTTCAATGATTTTTGGACAGCATCCTCAAGCATCTCATCTGTTGAGCTCGCATTTTGGCCGCTTTCCGCGAATACGCCAGATACGAGGGCAAGCTTTCTGGAAATAGAGTCATTTACAGTAACCGCAACAATCGGAGCCTGCGGACGGTATTTTGCAATCATACGTGCTGTATGGCCGCTTTCTGTCGGCGTTACGATCGCAGCAGCATTCAGGTTAATCGCCGTATGCGCGACAGATTGTCCAATTGCGTCTGTAATTGTCATGCCTACTTGGTCTCTGCGTTTTGAGAGAATTTCTTTATAATTTAATGCTTCTTCAGAACGGGACGCGATGTTATGCATTGTTTGAACTGCTTCAACCGGATAGCTTCCGGCAGCAGTTTCACCAGAAAGCATGATCGCATCTGTTCCGTCGAAGATCGCGTTTGCAACGTCACTTGCTTCCGCACGAGTCGGACGCGGGTTGCGCTGCATGCTGTCAAGCATTTGTGTCGCTGTAATAACAGGTTTGCCCAGCGCGTTGCATTTTTTGATCAGTTCTTTTTGCACAAGCGGCACTTCTTCAGCTGGAATTTCCACACCTAAGTCTCCGCGTGCAACCATTAAGCCGTCAGACACTTCGAGAATCGCATCGATGTTGTCAACGCCCTCTTGGTTTTCGATTTTAGGGATGATTTGAATATCCTGAGCGTTGTGCTCTTCAAGAAGCTCACGGATTTCGAGCACATCCGTAGAACGTCGAATGAAAGATGGTGCGATGAAGTCTACTCCTTGCTCAATACCGAAAACGATGTCTCGCGCATCCTTTTCAGTAATACCCGGAAGATTGACACTTACGCCCGGTACGTTAACACCTTTTTTATTTTTGAGTGTTCCGTTGTTTAATACTTTTGTTTTGATTTCGCGTTTAGCGGCATCTACATCAAGTACCTCAAGACCGATAAGGCCGTCATCTAACAGAATCGTTGAACCTTGTTCAACGTCATGGACTAAACCTTCATATGTCACTGAAATTTTATCTGTTGTTCCTACAACCTCGTCCATTGAAATAATGAGCTCTTTGCCTGTTTCAAGCTCAATACCGCCGTTTTCCATTGTATGTGTGCGGATTTCAGGACCTTTTGTATCAAGCAGAATTCCAACGTTCTTGCCAAGTTTTTTGCTTGCTTCGCGGATATTTTTAATTCTTGCACCGTGCTCCTCAAAATCTCCGTGAGAAAAGTTTAATCGAGCCACGTTCATTCCTGACTCCATTAATTTCGTAAGCATTTCAATACTTTCACTTGCCGGACCGATGGTACAAACAATTTTAGTTTTTCTCATTTGGTTCACTTCCTTCTGAAATCTTCAGCCTTCATCTGCACATTAGATAGACAGTTCTTTTGAAAGCTGATACATGTTTTGCTCAACTGTGTGTTTTGTCTCAAGTATTTCTATAATATCATGGTCTACAAGCTTATTGTTTTGTATACCTACACAGCGTCCGCCTTTTCCATCAAGCAGCAGTTCAACTGCATATGCGCCGAGACGGCTTGCTAACACACGGTCAGCAGCACTCGGAGAACCTCCGCGCTGGATATGGCCCAATACAGATACCCTAGTTTCAAGATTTGTTTCTTCTTCAATGCGTTTCCCGAATTCAACACCGCTGCCTACACCTTCGGCAACAATAATAATACTGTGCTTCTTGCCGCGTTCGTGGCCGCGTTTTAAGCGGGCAATGATTTCGTGCATGTCATAGTCTGCCTCAGGGATTAAGATCGATTCCGCGCCCCCTGCAAGACCGGCCCACAATGCGATATCGCCGGCATGACGGCCCATTACTTCGATTACATATGTACGTTCATGAGAAGTCGCTGTATCGCGAATCTTATCAATTGCGTCAATTACTGTATTTAAAGCTGTATCGAAACCGATTGTAAAATCAGTGCCCGGAATGTCATTATCAATTGTACCCGGTACACCGACACATGGAAACCCGTGTTCCGTTAATTTTTTCGCACCCATATATGAACCGTCTCCGCCGATAACAACAAGGCCTTCAATACCAAGCTTCTTCAAGTTTGCTATCCCTTTTTCACGGCCTTCAACTGTTTTGAATTCAGGACATCTTGCCGTATAAAGCTTAGTTCCTCCACGATGTATAATATCGCCTACTGATCCAAGTTCAAGCTTTTCAATCTTTCCGCTGATCAATCCCGCGTATCCGTTGTAAATACCGTAAACTTCAACGTCATGATAGATCGCTTTTCTGACTACTGCGCGAACTGCTGCGTTCATTCCCGGGGAATCCCCGCCGCTCGTTAATACCCCTATACGTTTCATTCTCCATTCACCTCAGCAACATATATGATTAAACATAACATGATCATTGCCCTAAAAACAATGAAAAGGGATCTCCATCCTCCCTATGAAACCTTACCTATTATACAATTAAATAAATTGTTTTTAAATAAAATTTAAGGAATGTCACAAAAAATAAACGTGAGCCAAAGGCTTCACGTTTATTTAGTTTACCCCGATATATTGATCTTCAACCGAGACTTTGCCAATTGCTTTATATTTTTCATAGCGCTGCTGAACTAATTCTTCTTCGCTCAGCTTCAGCAAAGTTTTTAACGATTGTTTAAGGGTTTCGTCCATATAGCTTGCCTGCAGCTTCACATCATGGTGCGCTCCGCCTTTTACTTCTTTAATCATATGATCTATAATACCTAATTCTTTTAAATCCGGCGCAGTGATTTTCATTGTTTCCGCTGCTTTTTTAGCAAGACTGGAGTCCTTCCATAAAAGTGCCGCGGCACCTTCCGGAGAAATAACAGAATAAGTAGAGTTTTCCAGCATATGCAAGTGATTGCCTACACCCAGACCAAGGGCTCCGCCGCTTCCGCCTTCACCGATGACGATGCAGATAACAGGCACTCGAAGGCCGGCCATCTCAAACAGGTTTTTGGCAATAGCTTCACTTTGTCCTCTTTCTTCAGCTGCTCGTCCAGGGTATGCCCCCTTCGTATCAATAAAACAGATAATTGGTCTGTTAAATTTGTCAGCCTGTTTCATCAGACGAAGCGCTTTTCTGTAGCCTTCTGGATGCGGCATCCCAAAATTGCGGACTAGGTTTTCCTTCGTGTCTTTGCCGCGCTGATGCCCGATTACCGTTACAGGGAGGCCGTGGAACTTCGCAATCCCGCCGACAATGGCTTCATCGTCCCCGTACGCTCTGTCTCCGTGACATTCAAAAAAGTCGGTAAACAGGTGTTCGATATAATCAAGAGTTGTCGGACGGTCCGCCAGACGCGCGATTTGAACCCGGTCCCATGGCTTCAGATTTTTGTAAATATCATCCTGAAGCTTAGCGAGACGGTCTTCGAGCCGTTCGATTTCCGCACTTAGATCCATATCGGAATCTTGAGTGAATTTTTTTAGTTCTGCGATTTTGGTTTGCAGTTCAATCACCGGTTTTTCAAATTCTAATCTTGGAGCCACTCAATGTCACCTCCTGTTTGATGCATATCCAGCAGATTTTCTAACGTTTTTTTCATATCGTCGCGATGAATAACCGCATCAAGCTGTCCATGTTTTAATAAAAATTCAGCCGTTTGGAAGTCCTCAGGCAGTTTTTCTCCTATTGTCTGTTCAATAATCCGTCTTCCGGCAAAACCGATCAGCGCGCCAGGCTCAGCGAAATTGTAATCGCCAAGGGATGCAAAGCTTGCTGATACGCCCCCGGTAGTCGGATGCGTCATTACTGAAATAATAAGACCCTGTTCTTCACTGAACAGTTTTAACGCAGAGCTTGTCTTAGCCATCTGCATCAAACTTAATACGCCTTCCTGCATTCTAGCGCCGCCTGAAGCCGTAAAAATAATAAACGGAACTTTATCAGCTTTTGCTTTTTCAATCGCAAGCGTGATTTTTTCACCGACGACTGAACCCATGCTGCCCATTCTGAATGAAGAATCCATGACGGCGACTACAGCCGGGCGTCCGCCGATGGTGCCCTTGCCTGTCACAACAGCCTCGTTTAAGGATGTTTTCTCGCGATCTTTTTCAAGCTTTTCCAGATATCCCGGGAAACCAAGCGGATTTTCCGAGAGCATTCCCTGATTGAATTCCTCAAAGGATTTTTCATCCATCAAGCTTTCGATACGCTGTTTTGCGTTCATTGGGAAATGATAATCGCAGTTCATGCATACCCGCATATTTTTATCCAACTCTTTAGTGAGCATGATTTTTTTACACTTAGGACATTTTGTCATAATGCCTTCCGGAACATCGTGCTTCGCTTGATCAGATGGTACGGAAGCATACTTTTTCTTTTTCGTGAATATATCCTTTAACAAATGATTACCTCCCTTTTGTGAAGGGTTCTCTTCACCGCATGTCATCAAACAGATAGACTTGCTAATAACTTTACCGAAACTATTGTACTTTTTTTGTCAAACGCTGTCATCCTCAATTCGACAACTTTTTATTCGATGACGTGCTCGGAAAGGCTTGTATGAAATCAGATAAGGTGTTGAAACGACAAGGTTGACAGCGCATTCAAAAATAATGTTAAACCCGGCTGAAATTTTTTTAAGGCTAACCCCCTAAAAAAATTTCAGCCGTCAGTTTAACTTGAGAACAGCGCGTCGGTCTCCGCCAACGCGCTGCCATTTTTGGAATGAATTAAAATTATTCACCAATAATCGTAAGTTTTCTTGTTTTTTCTGCGACTTCCTCAGGGTCAACAGTGATTCTTGCAACACCTGTTTCCATCGCAGCTTTTGCCACAGCCTTCGCAACAGCAGGCGCAACACGTTTATCAAACGGTGCAGGGATGACATAGTCTGCGCTAAGCTCATCTTCTGAAACCAGTGAAGCAATGGCTTCAACCGCTGCGATTTTCATTTCCTCGTTAATATGAGTGGCACGCACATCAAGTGCTCCGCGGAAAATACCAGGGAATGCAAGAACATTGTTTACTTGGTTCGGGAAGTCAGAACGGCCAGTTCCGACAACGCTTGCTCCGGCTTCACGCGCATCTTCCGGCATGATTTCCGGATTTGGATTTGCCATTGCAAAGATAATCGGATCTTTTGCCATGCTTTGAACCATTTCTTTTGTTAACGCGCCTGCTACAGAGACACCGATAAATACGTCAGCATCAACGATAACATCTTTCAGAGAACCGTCTTTGCGATCTTGGTTCGTGAACTTCGCCACTTCATTTTTGACATCGTTCATGCCGTTCGGGCGCCCTTCATAAATGGCCCCTTTGGAATCGCACATCACAATGTCGCGAACGCCATAATGATGAAGAAGCTTGATAATCGCAATGCCAGCCGCACCCGCGCCGTTTGCGACAACTTTAATGGATGACATGGATTTTCCAGACAGTTTCAGCGCGTTCACAAGACCTGCTACGGTTACAATGGCAGTACCGTGCTGATCATCATGGAAAACCGGGATGTTTGTTTCTTTTTTGAGGCGCTCTTCAATGATAAAGCAGTTTGGCGCTGCAATATCTTCAAGGTTGACGCCGCCAAATGTCGGTTCCAGCAATTTTACAGTTTCAACGATTTTATCAACATCGTTTGTGTTTAAAGCAATCGGGAACGCATCTACGCCCGCAAAGCTTTTGAAAAGAACTGCTTTCCCTTCCATAACAGGAAGCGCCGCTTCAGGGCCGATGTTTCCAAGGCCAAGCACAGCTGTACCGTCAGTTACAACTGCTACCATGTTCCCCTTCATTGTATAATCATATACTTTGTTAATGTCTTCATGAATATCCTTACACGGTTCTGCAACACCCGGAGAATACGCGAGGCTTAAATCTTTCGCATTTCTGACCTCTACTTTTGATTTAGACTCCAGTTTCCCCTGGTTGACTTTATGCAGGTGTAATGCTTCTTCTCTTAATGACATTCTCCTAAACACTCCTTATGGATATTTTTTGATTCGTATACTGCTGCGTTGATTGCTGCATTCTGCGGAGTAAATCTATCTGAATATTTAAACAGGATCACATAATTGCTCCAATTGTATAACAAAAAGCGAATCGTTACCACTGTTTTAAAACGACGTTTTTTTGACCCAACAGCTCTTTTAAGCGATATAACACCTGGTGATCTGCATTGATATGGAACGACTCAGGTAGCTTAATCGTCTGTTTTTGCCTTTCATAATAGAGATAAACGCCTGTTTCCCCTTTATGCTCCAGCAAAATGCGCTTAATCTTTGCCAGGATCTCCTGGCTGTGCTGACTGCTTTCTATTTTTATATAAACCGATGGCGCTTTTTCTGCATCCATATCTTCTAATAATTCTGCCCGGGACATGATGAATTGGATCTTATCTTGTCTAACTTCACATTTCCCCGCAGTGAACAAAAGAGCGCCTTCTCTTAAAACGGGAGAAAGCTGTCTGAATTGTTCAGGGAAGACTACGGCTTCCATCTCGCCGGTTTCATCACTGAGCGTTAAAAACGCCATGTTTTGACCTGTTTTCGTCCGAATCGTTTTGATCTTCGACAGCAGAACGCCTAGTGAAAGCTGCCTTTTGACTGCCCGCTGAGCCTGCAGAATGGAGACTGCTCCTTGCGCAGTGAGCTGTTTTCGGAAGGCGGAGAGGGGATGATTTGAAAAATAAATGCCAAGCGTTTCCTTTTCAAACGCAAGTAAATCCACCAGAGGAAGCTCCTCCGTCTCCACATACTTCGGCTTAATTGAAAACGATTCATCTAAAAACAATCCCATTTGGTCATCGTCCGCGGCGAATAGCTCAGCATGTTCCAAAGCAACATCAATGGATGCGAGCAGCGTGGCCCGGTTTTGGCCGAATTCGTCCATCGCACCAGAAAAGATAAGTGCTTCAAGCATTTTGCGATTTACGCTTTTTGACGGCACGCGAAAGCAGAAATCGAAAAGATCTTCAAATGGTTTCTCTTTTCTTGCTTTATATATATCTTTGACTGCTGAGACGCCTACACTTTTTATCGCGCGGAGGCTGTATCTGACAGATCCGTTTTCAACTGTAAACGGAAAACTGCTTTTATTCACTGACGGAGGAAGGATACGAATCCCGCTCCCCTTTGCTTCGTAAAGATATTGAGAGATTTTATCCTCATTGCCAATGACGCTTGTCAGCAATCCGCACATAAAATATAACGGATAATGAGCTTTCAAATACGCAAGCTGGCACCCGATCATGCTGTATGCCACCGCATGGCTTCTGTTAAAGCCATAGTTTGCGAATTTGACGATTAAATCGTAGACCTCATTTGCAGTGTCTACAGAATACTCCTTTTTTAAGCACCCTTCAACAAAATGGCTTCGCTCTCTGTCCAGGATTTCTTTTTTCTTTTTGCTGACCGCCCTTCTCAATAGGTCCGCTTCGCCTAAAGAAAACCCCGCCATACGGGAAGCAATCATCATAATTTGTTCCTGATACACAATGACGCCATATGTATCTTCCAAAATGCTCCTTAAATCTTCATGAGGATAGTGAACAGGCGCCCGACCGTGTTTACGGTCGATAAATAACGGAATATTTTCCATCGGACCCGGCCGGTACAGTGCATTGACCGCCACAATATCTTCTAGGCCCGAAGGTTTCAGCCGTTTCAAGACGCTTCTCATCCCTGCAGATTCAAGCTGGAAAATGCCTGTCGTATCCCCTTTTGACAGCAAGGAGAACGTTTTGTCATCGCTGTAGGAAATACTTGAAAGGTCTATTTTAATATTTTCTTCTTTTTCAATCATTGAAGTGATGGATTCAATAAGTGTCAGATTCCTCAAACCTAAGAAATCCATTTTTAAAAGGCCCAAGTCTTCAAGATGGTCCATCGCGTATTGCGTTAAATAGATCCCTTCATGCCCTTCTTGAAGCGGAACAACATCTGTTAACGGTTCTTCACTCAGGACAACGCCCGCTGCGTGGGTTGATGCATGCCTTGGCAGCCCTTCTATTTTCCGGGCAATTGAATAGACTTGCTGAAGCAGGCTTGACTCCCGAAGCCGCTTATCCAGCTGCGGTGACTGCTGTCTCGCTTCATCCAGCGTCATTCCCGGTCTTGAAGGAATGAGTTTTGCAAGCTGATCTGCCTCCTTCGGGCTGACGCCGAATACTCTGCCGACGTCCCGGAGCGCCGCCTTTGCCGCAAGTGTTCCAAAGGTGATAATCTGTGCGACGTGCATTGCACCGTATTTCTGCTGAACATATTGAATGACTTCATCCCTTCTAGTATCGGGAAAGTCAATATCAATATCCGGCATGCTGACGCGTTCGGGATTTAAAAATCTTTCAAACAGAAGGTGATGCTTAATCGGGTCAACATCTGTGATATACAGCACATATGCCACAAGAGAACCCGCCGCAGAACCCCTTCCCGGTCCTGTAACAATCCCTTTTTCATGGGCGTGCTTCATAAAATCCCACACGATCAGAAAGTAATCGCTGAACTTCATCCGCTTGATGACATCAAGCTCATATTGAAGACGGCGAAGGTATCGTTCATCAGGCTTGCCGAAACGGCTGCGGAGTCCCTCCATACAGATATCCGTTAAATAATCATCAGCGGACGTTCCGTCTGGGGTCGGAAAAGACGGTAGACGGGTCTGCCCGAGACTGACGTCAACCCGGCATTGTTCCGCGATCTCTACAGAAGCTTGCAGTGCCTCGGGATGCTCTCGATAAATGTTTTGCATTTCTTCGAGTGGTTTCAAATCGAGATCAGGCAAATCTTCAGCGGGTGCATCCGTCAGTTTTTCCCCCGCTTTAATCGCTTTCAAACAACGGTAGGCAGCCTTATCTTCCTTCCTTATGTAATGCACATCGCCTGTGGCCGTAACAGGGATACCCGTTTCTTCTGACAGCTTTAGAATCTGCTCAGACAAGACTTGATTCCCTTTAAAAGGCTGATAGGAGAAATAAAAAGCTCCCTTTCCGAATATAGACTGAAATTCCAGCGAGGCTTGAGCAGCCTGTTCGAACAGCCCTCCTTCAAGAAGCGTTTCAATATATCCTTTTTCGCCGGGCGTTATTGCGATAATCCCTTCTCGATAACTGTGAAGCCATTTCGGCTTCAGTCCGCCTTTTGATTTAGATTGCAGAACGCTGCTGATTTTCAGCAGGTTTTGATAGCCTGTATTCGATTTTGCCAGCAGGACGAGCGGGTATGCTTCAAGCTCGCTGTCATCTGTAAAAACAGAAGCCGTCAAACCGATTATTGGGTTGATCCCTCTCGCCTTGCAAGCTTTATAAAATTGAATAGCTCCGTACATGACATGATCATCTGTCAGCGCCAAAGACGCATATCCGAGCCTGTCAGCTTCACTGACGAGTTCTTCCACAGCCGCGGCGCTGTTTAGCAGGCTATACCCGCTATGCACTTGCAGGTGAACAAAAGACATGCTATCACCTCTTTCTCATTACGATCCATTTCTTCCTTCATTATAAGGCCGGTTTCCAAAAGAAACAAATGTTCTTTTTTGACTCATCATCATACTTGTCCTGAAAGCTCAATATGATATAAAAGGTGAGGTGATAAAGATGGATCAGGAAGCAGGATTTATGGTGAATTTTATCAATAGCTACTTCATTGCGTTAGGGGTGCTGATCGGGGGCGCACTCATCGGAGGGCTCGGAGCATACTTGGCAGGCGAACCCCCGCTTACAGCCATTACAAAGCTTGCCAACCGGTTAAAAATATGGGCGCTTGTCGCAGCTATCGGAGGCACCTTTGATGCGGTATACAGCTTTGAACGCGGCATACTCGAAGGCAATACGAGAGATATCTTTAAACAGCTTCTTTTAATTATTTCGGCCATGGGGGGCGCGCAAAGCGGCTGGCTTATTATATCATGGCTGACCCAGGAGCATCTTTCTTCATGAGGGTCCCCCAGCATTACAAAAAACCGGGATGGCAGCGTTTTTTCGCGGGAATGATGTGCGGAGCCGTAATCAGCTGGTTCTTTTTCCTGTTTACTTACGGAACATTCCAAGAGGAGCAGGTCAGCCTCATCGAAAAGCAAAAAGAGCATGTAAAAGACTTGAACAATCAAATTTCGATCTATCAGGAAGACCTCCATAAACTGAATGAAGATAATAAAAGAAAACTGCTGATTCAAAGCGTCAGCGTCAAATTGCTGAATGGGGATAAATATAAAATATCACAGCCGGATAAAACGAAATTCGAGGAGCATGTAAAGGATGATATTTCAGAGGTGATTACAAAAGACATAGAGAGCGTCTATCAAACAAAGGATCTCTTGAAGCGGACAATTGAAAATAAAGTCTATATGATCAATGAAAAAAAATACGAGGCAACCGTCAGAGAATTGATTATTTATACGAGGCTGACAGTGGAACTTGAAATTTCTTTCGCCACATAATTATGGATTTTTTTTAAATTCTCCAAACTTCTGTCGCTTTTTCCCATTCTTTTTTATAAACTATATGTGAGGCTTAATGGCGAAAGGAAGGAGGAAGGGAAATGGAGGTTTACAGTGACCGTCAGTTAGCAAAAGATCAAGCAGCCCGTCTCAGACAAGGTTTTTCTGCATATGCCGAAACAAACTCACTCGCTTCCCTCATCAAAAAAGAACTTCAATCACACAATCTCCAAGTCTACGAGGACCTTACTGATTTCGGCTGCTGGTTCATCCCCGTCACAGATGAACACTAAGAGAGAGGGTCTCCCCTCTACTCGTGTTCTTTACATAATGTTTCCAGATCAGCTAAAATACGATCAGCTTCATCCCAGCTGTAAATAGAGGCGCCTGAAGCTAACGGATGCCCTCCGCCGTTATATTTCCGGGCAAGTCCGTTAATGACAGGCCCCTTCGAACGGAATCTGACTCTGATTTGATCGTCTTCTTCTACGAAAAACACCCAGGCGCGAATACCTGAGATATTGCCAAGCGTCCCGACAAGCTGCGACGCTTCAGAAGCCGTTGTGCCGAATTTTTCAAGCGTATCCTTTTTGATGAAAACAGAAGCCGCCCCGTTTTCGGACAAAGACACATTTTGAAAGATAAAGCCGTTAAGCTTCACCACATTCAGTTTTGTTTCATACAATTGATTAAATAACTCTGAGGAAGAGAATGGATACTGAATGAGCTCGCCTGCATATTTTAGTGTTTTTTCCGTGGTATTCGGAAATAAAAAGCGTCCGGTATCTCCAACAATGCCGGCGTAGATCAGCTCTGCCGCTTTCGTATTCAGCTTCCAGCCGTGCTCTTTTCCTTCTAAATACAGCTCGTAAATCATTTCACTTACTGAGCTGGCGCTTGTATCGACCCAGAGAAGGTCACCGTATGGATCTTCGTTCGGATGGTGGTCGATTTTCATTAGTTTGGCGCCTGAAGGATAACGCTGATCGTCGATTCTTTCCTGATTTGCCGTATCGCAGACAATGACAAGTGCGCCTTCATATGTTTCATTGTCCACCTCATCAAGGGAATATAAGAAAGAGAGGGACGGTTCAGGCGTGCCGACCGCAAAAATATTTTTTTCAGGATATGTTTCACGCAGGATTTCCGTAAGCCCACACTGTGATCCGTAGGCATCCGGATCAGGACGCACATGTCTATGTAAGATAATCGTGTCATATAATGATATGGTTCTGATCAATTCTGTTTTCATTTGATACTCCTTTATTGTTTTTATTCATTAAATCACATTCTCTGCCGACGGAAAAGAAAAATAACGTCAAAACCAAGCCCGTTTTTGTATAAAATGGGGTTGTAAACTTTTACGATGGAGGATTTCATTTATGCTGGTTCTTGTTTTTTTGATTGGGCTTTCAGCCTGCTTTTATGTGTACTATAAAGTAAAAGGCGTACGGGCAAAGCCATCTTTGGCAAAAGAAATATGTTCAGCAAAATCAAGCATGGCCTTAGGGTCACTAGTCCTGTTCTACGGGCTTAACCAAATGATATTATTCCATTCAGTATTAACGTTAGTAATCGGCGGTATCTTTATCGTCATAGGAGCAGGAAGCGCTTGGGCAGGTTATAAAGCCTTCAGGCATTACAATCCCCTTCACGCCAAAGAAGCTGAAAGAGATCACGCGTAAGGGGCGCCTGAACGTCCCTTAGCTTCTTTCCATCAGCTGAACCATCAGCATCGCTTTAGACACGATATGACCTTGGCTGTGCACTTCCACTTCCATTTTCCCAAACTTTCTGCCGGCCTCCAAGATGCGAGGTTTGACTTCGATGACTGATTCCATCTGCACAGGCTTCAAAAAGAAGATGGTGATGCTCTCTATGACGAGTTCGCCGCGTTTTTTCGAGCGCAAAAATCGGTTTGCCGCTTGCGTCAAAATGGTCGTAAATACGCCATAAGAAATGGTTCCAAGCTGATTTGTCATTTGCGGCGTGACTTCATACTCGTAAACCGTTTGATCTTCTTTATCATCACCCTCATCTTTAAACCCCCTTGAAACGATATCATCAAGCTTCTCCCCGACCTGCGGCTGCTTTTGAATCATTTGAAGAGCTTTCAATACGTCTTGGCGGCTGATCATGCCGATGAGTTTTTGGTGGCCGTCAGTGACGGGAAGCACTTCGATCCCTTCCCATACCATCATTTGCGCAGCTGAAGCGACAGATGTTTTCCCAATAACCGTGACGGGATTTTTGGTCATGACTTTTTCTATAGATGCATTTCGGTCATGGCCAGCAATATCTTTTGATGTCAGAATGCCATGGATTTTCATTTGATCGTCGACAACCGGGAAGCGGCCGTGCCCCGTTTCAAAATTTTTCTCATACCATTTTTCAAGTTTATCCTTAGGCGAAAGATATACCGTGCGGTCAGCAGGTGTTAGGATGTCCTCCACCAAAACAATTTCTTTTTTGATCAGCTGGTCATATATTGCCCGGTTAATCATCGCGGCAACTGTAAAGGTGTCATAGCTCGTGGATAAAATCGGCAGTTCAAGCTCATCTGCCAGCTGCACAATGCTGTCATCCGTGTTAAAGCCCCCGGTCACCAATACGGCCGCGCCCGCTTCAAGCGCCTGCCTGTGTGCATTGATTCTGTTTCCGACAATCAAAAGATTCCCCGCTGCGGTGTAACGCATCATCGCGTCAAGCTCCATCGCGCCGATGACGAATTTATTCAATGTCTTATGGAGCCCTGCCCTGCCTCCGAGCACTTGTCCGTCTATAACATTTACAACCTCTGCATAGGTAAGCTTTTCAATGTTCTCTTTTTTCTTTTGTTCAATTCTGATTGTGCCCACACGTTCAATCGTGCTGACAAACCCTTTATTCTCTGCTTCCTTGATCGCTCTGTACGCGGTTCCTTCGCTTACTTTCATTTCCTTTGCAATTCTTCGGACAGAAATTTTTTCACCGACAGGCAGTGAATCGATATACGTTAAAATTTGTTCATGCTTCGTTGCCAAGCCTTTCACCTCTAAGGACAGTCTTCTTGTTTTTATTATAAGGTTTCAAAGGATTTATACGCAATGAGGCTGGAAAATAAAAAAGAAGCCCGACCGGCTTCTTACAGCGTTGATTTCGTTCCAGTCAAACGCAAGGACCACGTGATTCCTTTTACATCGTAAAGCGGAAAAACCTTTATTTTTCTTTTAAATGGACATCAACCGCTGTCTTAACAATATTTCGATTCCCTATTTTAGATAAAACAAATAAAACTGCGGATAGCCATATCGCCCCTATGGCCGTATAGATCAATGGATGAACAGCTGTGTTTGCGATCCATTCATTTATTAATGTTCTGGCATTTACCAGAATAATAAATCCTCCTACAAGCACACCCATCAATTGCGGATGAAACTTCTGCACCAGCCATGCTGCGATAGGGGCAGCGATAATTCCGCCGGCCATTAGTGAAAACACCCATAACCAATTGACGTCCTCCCATCCTAATGAAATAAGAAAACCGGCGGTTGCAGATACGGCGATGGCAAATTCACTTGTGTCTACAGTCCCGACAACTTTCCTCGGGCTCAAGCCTTTGCGGGATAATAAAATCGGAGTGGTCACCGGTCCCCAGCCGCCTCCGCCTGTGGCATCTGCAAAACCAGCGATCACTCCCAATGGGATGGATTGTTTTCGGTTTAACGGCACATGCTTCTTCTCAAGAGCCGGCTTATATTGAAATAAAAACCTGATCAATACATATCCGCCCAGAAGGAGCAAAAACAAAGAAATATAGGGTTTCGCCACATCTCCAGGTAATTGGCTGAGGAATGCCGCGCCTAAAAAAGCGCCTATAGAGCCGGGAATGACAAGCTGATAAACGGTTTGTTTGTCAACATTGCCAAATTTAATATGCGACACTCCCGATGCGGCAGTCGTTACGACTTCCGCTAAATGGACAGAAGCCGAAGCCACAGCAGGTGTGATGCCAAACGCCAATAACAAAGAAGTTGAGGTAACCCCATAAGCCATACCTAACGAACCGTCTATTAACTGCGACAATAAACCAATAAATGCAAAAACGATTAATTTCTTCATCAGAACACCCCATCTATATCAATCAGATATTTTTGACTCTTCATTCGAATCTAACAATCTCTTGGCGCTTTCATATAAAAAATAAGAGGCTTTGATAATTGCAGTTTCATCTATTGTAAATGCAGGGTGGTGCCAATCATGATCACCGTCTGTTCCAAAAAACGCAAAGGATCCCGGAATATGCTCAAGATAATAAGCAAAATCTTCCCCCGCGGTTGATGGGGCGGGATCAATGACTTGAAGTTTCGCTTTATGTGCAGCGTCTCGCACCAGCCCCGTAATTGCCTCATCATTACAAAGCGGCGGCGGTCCGGAATGCCACTTCACATTTGCCTTTAACGAGAAAGCGGCAGAAATCTGCTCTGTGACTGCAAAAAAACGCTGTTTCACTTGATTACGAACCTCTGAATCAAATGTACGAACAGTGCCCTCAATGACCACTGTATCCGGAATGACATTCCAAGTGCTGCCGCCGTTGATTTTCCCTACGGTTAAAATCGCGCTTTGCAGCGGGTTTACATTTCTGCTTACAATCGTTTGCAGGGCGACAATAAGCTGAGAGGCGCCGATAATTGGATCAAAACCATTATGCGGCAATGCTGCATGAGCACCTTTCCCTTCTATCTCTACTTTAAATCGGTCAACAGCAGCCATAAGCGGGCCTGTTTTTAACCCTACAGTCCCAACCGCGATATCCGGTTTATTGTGAAGGCCAATAACCGCATCAATGCCATCCAGTTGGCCGTCCTCTATCACTTTTGTAGCGCCTGCACCCGCTTCCTCTGCTGGCTGAAATAATAAACGAATCTTTCCTTTCAGACTGTCTTGATTTTCCTTCAATAAAAAGGCCGCACCAAGAAGCGCTGCCGTATGAAAATCATGACCGCACGCATGCATGATCCCTTTATGTTTAGACGCATAAGGCAATCCTGTTTTTTCTTCAATTGGCAAGGCGTCAATATCAGCCCTCAAAGCAATCGCCGGACCTTCTGACTCCCCTGCTATGTCTGCGAACACACCCGTTTTTAGAGCAGTAGGGCGAATCTGTATCCCCTTTTCTTTAAGGCATTTTTTTATAAAAGCAGTTGTTTCAAATTCTTCTTTTGACAGTTCAGGATATTGGTGCAGGTGCCGGCGAATGCCGATGAGCTGCTTTTCTAGCGTTGAGAGATTTACGGGATTAGACTCCTCTTTCAACGTCAGGATGTCATTTCCTGTAGTCTGATATGGATAGGAGCCTTCTATATTTCTCCAATAATCCAAAGACATATGTTCCGCTCCTTTCCCTATCCCAATATATTTTCTTCAGACTCTTCAACATAAGATGAAATAAATCGGTTCAATTTATCAGCAAGACCGCCCGCCCCAAATCTTATATACTTGCTGGAAACTTTCGGATTATCTTCTTTCAAAAAGCTTAAAAAAGATAAAATATAAATGCGCCTGTAAGCTACTTGTGTAATTCCGTACTCAAAAAACCAGTTATCAATGACATTGTATACGCCTCGGTTGACGCCATATAGGTTATTACATTTCTTGTAAAAGCAGAGATCCGGAAGATTTAACTCCTGATGGGAAAGAAGGCTTTCTTTTTTGTTTGGTGCCATAATCCCAATCAGCTCAAAGCGTTTTGCAACGCACGAAATATCCTTTTTAATTTGCTTTGTTAAAGACTCCAAAGAATCAAACCTTCTTTCTTCTCTAATTTTAAAGAGAATGCTGCATTCGATTTTTTCTCCATAAATGTCTCTATGAAAGTCAAACAAAAAAATCTCCAATGTCTTTTCAAGGTTAGAGCCCACCGTCGGTTTCACACCGATATTCATAACCCCTAAATGAAATTGATGATTGACTGTCGCCAGAACCCCATAAACTCCATTACGCAGCCCATGTATTTTTGCATCTACATTTGCCGTGGGGAATCCAAGCTTTCTGCCTAATTGTTTTCCTTTCACAACCGTACCGGCAATGATCGTCAAAAAAGTCAGCCTCCTCTCTCAGCTTCCGCATTCGATCAGACGAAACCTAATGATGTGATGAATGTAAAACGGATTGATGCTGCGGAATGCCAAGACCGAGATTTTCCCGCAATGTCCCGCCGCGATAATCTTGACGATAAAGCCCTCTTTCTTGAAGAATCGGAATCACCTTTTCTACAAAAGCATCAAGTGTTCCCGGTATATCCGACCCAACGATAAACCCATCCGCCGCCTCAGCGTTGAACCAAGTTTCAATTAAGGATGCGACACGCTCTGGTGTTCCGATGAATAGAGTCCGTGGAAAAGCCATTTCCTGTGCTACCTCCCGCAATGTCAGATTTCTGGCTTTTGCTTCTCTCTTAATCCGGTCTGTTGTGCTTTGAAACGCATTCTTTCCCACATCGCCAATATCGGGAAATGGCTCATCCAACGGGTAAACACTCAGATCATAATCATCAAAAAAACGGGCCAAATAAGTAACAGCATTTTCAATCGGTATCAATTCTGCAAATTCACGATACTTCTTTTCCGCCTCTTCTTCCGTATCTGCCACAATCGGGCTGATCCCTGGAAAAATCCGCACACTTGAAGGATCACGCCCTTCATCAGCAGCTCGGCTTTTCACATCCGCATAAAACGCTTTTGTCTCTTCTAATGAATTGGAATGGGTAAAAATCGCATCCGCATTTTTAGCAGCAAACTGCCGGCCTGTTTCTGATGAACCCGCTTGAAACACTACAGGCTCTCCCTGCTTAGAGCGCCCGATATTCAAGGGCCCCTCTACTTGAAAATACTTTCCTTTATGATTCAGGCGATGAAGCTTCGCCTGATCGAAAAACTGCCCTGTTTTCTTATTGTGTATAAATGCGTCATGCTCCCAGGAATTCCACAGCCCGCGCACAACATCCAAATGCTCTTGTGCGATCTCGTAACGTTCAGTGTGTTCTGGCAAATTAGACTTACTATGGTTGCGCGCCGCTCCTTCCTGCGGCGAAGTAACCAGATTCCAGCCGGCCCTGCCCCCGCTGATATGGTCCAGCGACATCAATTGTCTGGAGATAGTGAATGGCTCAGTAAAAGATGTAGAGAACGTCCCTACTAAACCAATATTTTTGGTAACCGATGCCAGCGCAGATAAAATGGTGATCGGTTCAAAACGGTTTAAAAAATGAGGAATCGATTTTTCAGAAATAAATAAGCCGTCTGCAATGAAAATAAAACTAAACAAACCTTTTTCAGCTGTTTGCGCCTTTTTCATGTAAAATTCAATATTCGTGCTGGCCGAGGGATCAACATCGGGATGACGCCAGCCGTCAGTTGTTCCCCCGACACCGTGAATCATGGCTCCAAACTGAATAAAATCTGCACGTGTCATCTTTTTGCCTCCTTTATCTGTGCATGATTAGCAAGTGCAAGATCAAGGTGTTCAATGCCGATTTCAGTTATCCCTTGATACTGATTGCCGCGCCCGATTTCGACCACAGGCACATGGCGCACCCCATATTTCACCTGTAAAATATCCCGAAGCTTTTCTTTCTCTGAAACATCGATATTTTGGAACGGGAACCCTTTTTCATTCAAATAATTCTTGACTTCCTCACAATACGAACAGCCTTTTTTACTCCAAACCACAATGTTCACAACATCACTCATTCTTCTGTCCCTCCTTAACGTTTTGCAGCTAAAACTGCATCGCTCAGCAGCTGATAAGACAGCTGTTTTTCTACAGCATTTTTGATCGGTGTAAAAATAACAAAATCATTGATTTTGTATGTGCCTGATAAACGTGTTAATTCTTCTGCCACTTCTTCCTTTGTTCCGGCAATAATCCCGGTTTTTTGCACGATGATGTCATAGGGCTCTGTGACGTTTTCCAGATAGGCCTCAGCCTGTTCGCGGGAACCGACGTTGACCTTACGCCCGTCTTTCAAAACCACTTTTATCGATTCACGCGACACAATATGTTTTTCCGCTTCTTCTTTTGTATGTGCCGCAAAAACAGCGGGGGCAAGATGAAATTCAGCCTCAGATCCTGGCGGGAGATGCGCGTCAAATGCTCGGCGGGCTTCCTTCAGCACTTCCTCTTCACCGTTAATAAAGTAAGCAAAGACAAAAGAGATTCCCAGTTTTGCAGCAGAAATGGCACTCTCTGTGCTTCCTCCCAATAGAAAAATACCCGGCTTCCGATCAACCTGCGGCCTAGGACGCAATGCGGCATAGCGGTGGGTATCAGGAAAATCATCCCGAACGAAATGAGTAAGCTCCTCCAGTTTTTCATCAAACTGACGCACCGGTTTTTTATATTCGGCCTGCAGCGCGTCTGTGGACAGCTGAAACCCGCCGGGCGCTTTGCCCACTCCAAGATCTATACGGCCGGGAGCTAACGCTGATAGAAGATGGAATTGCTCCGCTACTTTATAAGAGCTGTAATGCTGCAGCATCACTCCGCCTGATGCTAAACGAATTTTTCTTGTGCTTGCAGCAAGATAGCCTAAAAGAACCTCGGGTGCAGACCCTGCAATCTCATCATTGTTGTGATGTTCGGCCACCCAAAATCGGTGATATCCACATTCTTCAGCCATTTGTGCCAATTTCACTGTATGCTGTAATGTATCAGCTGCTGTCTCCCCTTCACCAATCAAGCTTTGGTCTAAAATACTTAAGCGGATCATATCACCGGCTCCTTTATGTGTTCTTTTGGTTCAAATAAATATTCCGGCGAAACACGGCGGAGAAACTGCCTCGTTCTGTCTTTTTTGGTATGGCGGAAGACTTCCTCCGGGGTTCCTTGTTCAACAATGACTCCTTCATCCATAAAAACAACTTGATCAGAGACCCTTCTTGCAAACTCCATTTCATGTGTAACAACAATCATGGTGGCTCCGGTTTTCACGATTTCCAGCATTACCTCAAGCACTTCACCGACCAGCTCCGGGTCAAGCGCTGCCGTCGGCTCATCGAACAGCAGCACATCAGGATGAATGGCAAGCGCCCTTGCTATCCCTACCCTCTGCTTTTGTCCTCCCGATAACTGACTCGGATAAGCGTTCAATTTATCTTGAAGCCCGACCTTTCTCAGTTCATTTTCCGCTACGGCATACGCGTCTTGTTTTCTCATTTTCCGGGCAATCGTCAAGCCCTCCATGACATTTTCAATCACCGTTTTGTGAGCAAACAGGTGGTATTGCTGAAATACCATTGCCGTCTGTTTTCTGAGCCAGTGAACCTCTTTTTTGGACGGAAAGCGGCAATTAATCACTTTGTCATGTATAGAAATGATCCCTTCGTCTGGACGTTCTAATAAATTCAGGCACCGTAAAAAGGTGGTTTTCCCTGATCCGCTCGGCCCGATAATCGTCACAACTTCTCCCTTGCGTACCGTGAGATTTATCCCTTTTAATACATGGTGGATGCCAAACTGTTTATGGATATTTTTAATCTCAATCATAAAGTGCCTCCTTGAAATCTGGCTGCCTTTCTCTCTAATACTCCATTTGCGGATTCTAGGATTAGAGTCAGCACCCAATAGATAATCGCTGCTCCGATAAACGCTTCTAAAAATGCATAATTATCAGAAGCAACGATAGTCGCCGTCCCTGTAATCTCTGGGACAGCCACTATAGCCGCGATAGAGGTGGTATGCAAAAAGCCGATACCCAAATTTGTGAAGTTTGGGATGGAAACCATCAGCGCCTGCGGCAATATTACACGCCGAAAGGTTTGGCTGTATGTCAAGCCGATTGAATAAGCCGCTTCGACCTGTCCGGTATCCATCGCCAGAATGCCCGACCGGATGATTTCTGTGAGATAAGCTCCGGCAGTTAAAGACAAGGCCATGATGACAAACATGGAGACCGGTATCTCATTAGCGGACCAGCCGAGATGAAAAAAACTGCTGACTTGATCTGCAACAGGCGGTATCCCTAAATAAATCAACATAATGTGAAGAATTGCAGGTGTACTTCGAAAGAAAGACACATAAAACCTTGAGCAAGCCACCAAGCCCTTAATTCTAAAAATTCTAACAATTATATTTCCAAGAGCCACGAGAAATCCAAACACAATCGGCAAAACAGCCATCATCAATGTCAGAGGAATGGTCTTTACCATTTCTTTCATGGCGGAAACGATAAATGGAAAGTCAAATTGCAATCTTCTCCCCCCTCATCCGAAGAAATATATCAATGTATGTTCATGTCAAAAACAGTAACAATCCTTGTTTGATTCTTCTTGATTCGTTTTTCTGCCACTCGAAAGAACCATTCGAATAAAACCGCTACAGCATAATAAACAATCGATAGCGCAATGTAAACTTCAAGAGAATGGTTGCTTGAGGTAATCAGTGTTTGGCCCCTTCCGGACATATCCATAACACCTATTGAAAAGGCTAGAGACGTATCTTTTAAAGAACTGATCACCATGTTTCCCATATTCGGAAACGCCTGGACAAGTGCCTGGGGCAGAACGATTCGCCTGAAGGCCTGACTACCGCTTAAGCCAATACTGTACGCCGCTTCCGTTTGGCCTTTATCTACACTGCCCACCCCCGCTCGAATGATTTCTGCGGCTGCCGCTGCATTGCTTAACGCGTAGGTTGCGACAGCAGCATAAAACGGGTCCATTTTTGATGTATCAATCCCGATAAGCCCCGTAAGCGCCGGGATCCCGTAAAACACGATGAAAAGCTGCACCATGATAGGCGTTCCCCTGAAAAACGAGATATACACTTTTGCCAATTGATTTACAATTGGAATATTATAGATGCGGGGCAGTGCCAGAAAGAGTCCTAATACAAAACCGAAAAGCAAGGACAGTGTTAAAATGTATAATGTAACCGGTAAATAAGCGGTTAACGTCGGCACAAAATCTCCAATCATGTTCATATCAAACGCTTTTTCCATCACTGCTCCCTCTCTTTTTACCTAATACTGCTCTTTGGAATAGTCGTCACCAAGCCATTTCAAACTGAGCCTTTTCAACGTTCCGTCATCAATGATTTCCTGTAAGGCTTTATCAATATCGTCACTTAACGTTTGTTCATTTTTGTTAAACATAAAATACACTTTGGCATTTGAAAGCACATTACCGACGGTTTTTTCTTTAATAGTGCTCGTCTTGTTTTGAAAGTCTACTGCAAAAGGCGTTGAGATCGTTGCGTCCGCACGCCCCGATTTCAGCTGATTCGCAGTCTCATTTGCGCCTTGGCCCTCATAGGCAATCTCAAACGGCCGTCCATTATCCTCATTCCATTTTTTCAGTACAAGCGCTCCGTTGGAGGTTGCACTCGTAATCACCCGTTTTCCTTTTAAGTCTTCAATTCCACGGATCGTATCGTTATTTTGAAGCACAGTAATTTTTAAAGGAAAATGGTTGTAAGCAACCTTGTTAAACAGAAATTTTTTCTCACGCTCTTTGCTTTTCTCCATTTGATGTGCCACGATATCGACTTTATGCTGTCCGAGGCTGACAAGCAGGTTGGAAAATTCCATCGTTTTAAATGTGAATTTATAATGTGGCAGGCGCTTATCAAGCTCTTTGATCAGTTCGACATCATAACCGGTTAAATCGCCTTTTTCATCGATAAAGCAAATATTCGGAAATTGGGTTCCAGTTCCGACCGTGATCGTCTGTACCTTCTTTTGCCCGGCTCCCGTCGTTTGACTGCCTGCACCGCAAGCTGACAGAACTGTTATAAGCGAAAATAATATTGCCATGAATGCTGTTTTCGTTTTCATCTCATCGCCCCATTTATTTTTCAAAACTTGATTTTGAATAATCTGCCCCGAGCCATTTTCGGCTTAGTTTTTTTAGCGTTCCGTTTTTCTCCAGCTTTTTAATCGCTTGATCCGTGTCATCCGCCAAGGTTTGGCTGCCTTTATTAAACATAAAGTACACCTCGGTATCTAATAACACGTCACCGACTGTCTTTTGGCGGAAGGCGTGCGTTTTATTCTGAAAATCGACGGCAAACGGTGTAGCTATCGTTGCATCTGCGCGCCCGGTTTCAATTTGATTGGCGGTATCATTGCTTCCCTGTCCCGCATATTTCAAATGAATTGGGCTGCCGTGCGTTTTGTTGTACTTTGTAATATAATCTGCCGCATTTGACGTGGCGCCAACTATGACTGTTTTTCCGTGTAAGTCTTTTAATGTATGAATCTTGTGATTATCCTCTTTCACCGTGATGTACATCGGCGAGTAGTTATATGGGACTTTATGATACAAAAAACGCTTTTCTCGTTCTTTATTTTTGGCCATATTGTGCGCAATCACATCAATTTTTTTATTTCCGAGACTCGTCAGCAAATTTGAGAAATCCATCGTTTTAAATTCAAATGTATATTGAGGCAACTCCTTATCGATGGCTTTCATCACTTCAATGTCATACCCGGTCAATTCACCTTTTTCATTTAAAAACGCAATATTCGGAAAATCTGTTCCAGTGCCGACTATGACCGTTTGAGCCTGACGATCTGTTTTGTTATTTGTTTGCGAACATCCCCCGCCAAGTAATGCAAACACTGACAGCAGCAAAACCAATCCTTTACGCTTATTCATAGGCTGCCTCACATCATGCCCAGCTGGGCGCACCTAAAAGCGTTGGGTTAAATCGTTCCGGAATCAGAACCTTGTGCATCATCACACCTATGTCCCCGTCTTTTTCCTGCTCAAAATACACTTCATACCCTCTCCTTCTGTACATGTCAGCAAGCCAAGGATGCTTGCGCGCCGATGTGCCGAGTGTCAGCGCAGGAGCCTTCAGCATATCTCGAAGCACTTTTTCTTCAACATACGTAAGCAGCTTACTTCCGGCGCCTTGCCCTTTATATTCCGGCAGTGTCGCAAACCACCACACAAATGGATATTTTGAAGGAGGCGTCTCACTCTCCCACGGGAACCTGATTGTAATCGTTGAAATCAGCTTCCCATCCCGCTCCAGCACAATCGCTGAATGATGTTCAATATTTTCTGATACCATTTGGATATCAGCTCTCGTGGATGGCCAATCAATATCCAGCTGCCGAATGGGCTGAAATGCGCTGTTAACCAGTTTCAACAGCTCCGATGCATCTTCAACAGTTGCCAGTCGAAAAATATCATCACTCATTTTTGTCACTCCTCTTCACAAAATATATAATTCCTATTTGTTTACTAAGCTTTTATTGTTTATACTATAAAGCATACTCTGATCTTTGACTAATCAAAAAAAGTAAACCTTCACTTCAGTAATTTTAATGATGAAAAACAGGAGGGAGCACATTGGAGTTACGCTCAATCAAAACGTTTCATACGATTGTAAAATTTGGAAGCTTCTATAAAGCTGCAGAAATACTCAACTACTCGCAGCCGACGATATCGATGCGTATGAAGCAATTGGAGCAGGATTTAGGCGTACTGCTGTTTGAAAGAGGAAAAAGCCTGCAGTTGACAAAAGCAGGGAAGCTTTTTTATGAACGAACAGGAGATCTTTTGATGCAATACGAGGCGCTTAAACACAACCTCTCCGACTTAAAGGAAGAAGAGGCAGGCATTATCAACATAGGGGTTTCAGAGCCAACCGCCAGTCTGATATTCCCCGAGATTTTAAAGGATTTCTTAATGGATTACCCAAAGATAACGGTTAATATCAAGGTTGATGACGCCAATACCTGCAGTCAAAAGCTCTTAGACGGGACGATTGATTTTGCAGTCTGCGGCGAGCCGGAGCTGATTCTTGAAAATTACTACCATCCATTTTTTTATGACACATTAAATGTGATTGTATCTGATCAACATCCGCTCGCTGAGAAGAAGGCTGTCCATTTGTCTGATTTAGCAGAAGAGCGCTTCATATTTACGCCCGCCAATTGCCCCATTCGCTTACAAATTGAACAGCATTTACATAGAGAACTCGGGAATCGCTACAAAAAAATGGAGCTCACAAGCAGCATGTCACATGAATATTACGTACGTGAAAACATCGGAATTTCAATCTTTACCAGCACCGCACATTCTAAACCGTTCAACGGCACTAAAGTCATTCCAATTCTGAACCTGGATATCACCCCGCCCATAGGGCTGTTGACAAATCAAAAAGAAGTTCATTTTGACCGCGCCACGAAGGACTTGATCGCCCGGATAACCAAACGTTTTCAGCAGCGCAGCAAAGAATTGGAAGGAACCTCTGATAAGACCATTACAGGATAACTGAAAAAATAAAAACCACCTCCTGATTCATCAGGAGATGGTTTCACGGTTTAAAGCTCGATCGTCTCACCGACCGACATGACTTTGCCGACTCCGCCCGGCAGGCTGTCAGCGAATGCTTCTGGGTCTTGTTCGATGACCGGGAATGTATTGTAATGCACCGGCACGACCTGTTTTGCGCGCAGCCATTCAGCAGCAAGCTTGGCGTCTTCAGGCCCCATTGTAAAGTTATCGCCAATCGGAAGGAAAGCAAGGTCGATATGATTCAATTCGCCAATGAGTTTCATATCAGAGAAAAGTGCCGTATCGCCCGCGTGGAAAATCGTTTTATCTTCTACAGTCAGCAAAATACCGGCAGGCATGCCTGTGTAAGTGATCGTTTTGTTTTCTTCATCTGTGATGGCTGATCCATGAAAGGCCTGTGTGAGCTTCACTTTTCCAAAATCGAACTGGCGGGAGCCGCCAATATGCATTGGATGAACATTCAAGCCTTTCCAGCCTAAGTACACAGCGAGCTCGTTCGGGGCTATAACCAGCGCGTTATTTTGCTTGGCGATTTGTTCAGTATCACCGACATGGTCATTGTGGCCGTGCGTTAGTAAGATGACATCCGCTTTTACATCCTCCGGCTTTATATCCGTTAATGAATTCCCTGTTAAAAACGGATCAAAAATAATATGATGGTCCTTCGTTTCCACTGTGATTACAGAATGTCCGTGATATGTCACTTTCATTTCTTTCACCTCGTCACATGATTTTGTTTTTTTTATTTTCCCTTTTTAAAAAGCTGAAAAACTTATGTTGTTTGATTCTTGTTAATGACATTGAGGCCTCCGGTGGCTTCAATGACAGTCCCTGTCACAAGGTCTGAGTTCTCCTCACACAAGAAAGCGATAATCCTGGCAATATCCTCGCCTGTACCGGATCTTCCTATCGGCGTTTTTTCTTTGCCGATTCGCATTCTGGCTTCCTCTATCGATGCTTCTTTCATGTCGCCGACAATGTCTCCTGGGCAAACCATGTTGGCGGTTATGCCGAATTCGGCTTCTTCAATGGCAATTGTCTTCGTCAAAGAAGCCAAGCCCACTTTCGCAGCGCCAAATGCCGATCGGTGAAGCCAGCCGGGCGCGTGAGCCGCACCTTGGAATCCGTACGTAATAATGCGTCCAAATTGCTGTTTTCTCATAATAGGAATAACCGCTTTGAATAAATGAAAGACGGCGCTTAAATTTCCTTCCAGCATGCCATACCATTCATCATCAGTATAATCGGCTAACTTTTTACGTTCAAATATGTATGGTCCAGCGTTGTTAATCAAAAAGTCGATCCTTCCGAAGCGGTTTAAGGCAGCCTCTGCAATACGCAGCAGATCTTCTTTTTTGGTGACATCACCTTTTACAAATTGCAGCCGGTCAAGACAATCGGGACAGGCTTCCTTCAGGCGGCTGACTGCCTCCTCATCCTGTCTGTAATTGACTGTTACTGAATACCCCTTTGCAAGCAACGTTTCAGTCACTTTGCGGCCTAAACCCTTCGAACCGGCAGTAATTAAAGCATGTCGCACATGAATACCTCCCAAAGCAACGTCGCCGCTTTCAATAAAGTGTTTCTTCTTCTACTTTACTATAAAAGGCTTGCAATATCACTTTTTACACTTTGGCATACAAAAAAAGCTGCCTGTACAGACAGCTTATTCTGCAGGAGATGAAGACTCCTGATCAGGCATATCGACATAACCGCTTTGATATGCTTCTGAAATGAGCCTTGTTGTCTCCTGGCTTTCTTGTTCATCATAAATATAGCGTTCCGGTTCTTTTTTCATCATTCTGCCTCCCATCATTATAGAGGTAGGTTGGCTATAATGACGGGATTTTATGAAGGAAATTTTAACAAACTCCTGCTGCCACGCAAGCTTTCGCTTTTTCAAGCGCCTGTTCCACCTGTTTGAATCCGGTGCCCCCGGCGCTCATTCTTTTTTCAACTGCGTAGTAAGGGTCTAACACAGTGTAAATATCTTCTTCAAATAGTGTGCTCGCCTGCTGAAACTCGCCAAACGGCATATCGCTTAAATAGATCCCTCTTTCGATGCATGTGTACACAAGTTTCCCGACCACTTCATGCGCTTCTCTGAACGGCATTCCTTTTTTAGCTAAATAATCGGCCAGTTCCGTCGCGTTTGAAAAGTCTTGTTTTGTTGCTTGCTTCATGACGTCTTTGTTTACAGTCATTGTTTGGATCATGCCTGTGAAGATTTGCAGGCTGCCCTCCACCGTTTTCACCGTGTCAAACATGCCCTCTTTGTCTTCCTGCAGATCTTTGTTGTAAGCGAGCGGAAGTCCTTTCATGATCGTAAACAGCCCCATCATATCGCCGTATACGCGTCCTGTTTTGCCGCGGATCAGCTCCGCCATATCAGGGTTTTTCTTTTGCGGCATCATGCTGCTTCCTGTTGCGTACGTATCGTCAAGCTCGATGAATTTAAACTCCTGCGAGCACCATAAAATGATTTCTTCAGAGAAACGGGATAGGTGCATCATCAGCATACTGCTGTTGCTTAAAAACTCCAAAATGAAGTCTCTGTCGCTGACGCCGTCCAAGCTGTTTTCATAAATGGCATCAAAGCCGAGCAGTTCCGCTGAATAATCACGGTCAATTGGGAAGGTTGTTCCCGCGAGCGCCCCGCAGCCGAGCGGAGATTTGTTAATCCGCTTCATTGAATCCTGAAAACGCTCCTTGTCGCGCTCAAGCATCCAGAAATACGCAAGCAGATGGTGAGCGAATGAAATCGGCTGGGCGCGCTGCAAATGTGTGTAGCCCGGCAGAATCGTTTCAACGTTCGCTTCCGCCTTTTCAATCAGCGCACTTTGGAATGCCTCAATCAGCTCGATGATGTGGCCGACATGATTCTTCAAGTATAAATGCATGTCAGTCGCCACCTGGTCATTCCGGCTTCTGCCGGTATGCAGCTTGCCGCCAAGAGGACCGATTTCGTCAATGAGCATTTTCTCAATGTTCAAATGAATATCCTCATAATCGACTGAGAATTCCAATGCTCCCTCCTCTGCTTTTTGCAAAAGGGTATTCAGGCCCTCTCGGATTTTCAACTCTTCTTCTGCTGTCAGAATACCGCATTTTTTCAGCATGGCAGCATGTGCGAGAGACCCTGTAATGTCTTCAGCAACTAAATTTTGGTCAAATGATATGGACGCGCCGAACTCGTCGACCCATTTTTCCGGTGTTTTTTGAAATCGGCCTCCCCAAAGCTTCTTCATGCTTTAATCTGCTCCTTCTTTTTCACGATGCTGTTCACTTTTGTCGGAAGTCCCCAAAGCTCGATAAATCCGATTGCTGCATGGTGATCAAATGCATCGTCTTTTGTATATGTTGCAAGTTTTTCATCATATAGAGAGTATTCCGATTTACGTCCTTCTACAATTGCATGGCCTTTAAACAGCTTCACGCGGACAATGCCTGTGACATGCTTTTGCGTTTCTTTTAAGAAAGCGTGCAGCGCGTCTTTTAACGGTGAGAACCATAAGCCGTTGTAAATGATTTCTGACATTTTTTGCTCGATGATCGGTTTAAAGTGGGCTACCTCTTTCACCAGTGTCAAATCTTCTAATTCTTTATGCGCTTTGATCAGTGTCATCGCACCAGGGCATTCGTATACTTCCCGGGATTTAATGCCGACGAGGCGGTTTTCCACGTGGTCGATACGTCCGACACCGTGCGCGCCCGCCATTTCATTCAGCTTCAAGATCAGCTCAGAAAGCGAGTAGGAAACACCGTCAATGGAGACAGGCACGCCCTGTTCAAATGCAATTTCAATCACTTCCGGCGTGTCCGGCGTTTTTTCCAGCGGAGCTGTTAAATCGTATGCACCTTCTGGCGGCGCCGCCCATGGATCTTCTAAAATGCCGCACTCATTGGCGCGTCCCCAGAGGTTTTGGTCGATAGAATACGGGCTGTCAAGATTGATCGGAATCGGAATGCCGCGGCTAGCCGCATATTCAATTTCTTCTTCACGTGACCACTGCCATTCGCGAACCGGCGCGATGACTTCTAGGTCAGGGTTTAATGATTTAATGGAGACTTCGAAACGAACCTGGTCATTTCCTTTCCCTGTGCATCCGTGGGCAATCGCCTGTGCATCTTCTTTTTCCGCAATTTCAACCAGTTTTTTCGCGATCAGCGGTCGAGATAATGCCGAAACAAGCGGGTATTTTCCTTCATACATTGTGTGGGCCTGCAAAGAGATAAGCGCGTAATCCTGTGCAAATTCTTCTTTTGCATCGATCACGTAGGAGTTTGTCGCGCCGACTTCAAGCGCTTTCTGCTGAACAAATGCCAAATCTTTGCCCTCACCGACATCCAGGCAGCAGGCGATTACATTATATCCTTGCTCCTGAAGCCATTTTATTGCGACGGAAGTATCAAGACCTCCTGAGTATGCTAATACGACTTTTTTCTGTTCTGACATGATAAAAATCCCCTCTCAACCGTGTTTCTATTTTGTATAAAAATAAATTATATTTAATAAAAATACATTTTGTATGTATACACTTTAACAAGTACGTTTCGTTTTTTCAAGCCTTTTATAAAAAAAACTTCACCTAAATTTCAGGTGAAGTTTCATAGTATTTATTCATTTACTTGTCTTTTCTGATTTCTCTGACCACATGCGCAAGTTCGGGAATAATCAGCTTATTCATTGCCAGCTTTACTGCGCCGCTTGAGCCTGGCGTTGAGAAAACAGCGGTATGCTGAATGACGCCGGCAGTTGCTCTCGACATGATTGCGGCAGAGCCGATATCCTCTGTATAACTCAGCATCCTGAATATTTCTCCAAAGCCGGGCAGTTCTTTCGAAAACAGCGGCGTTATGGCTTCAATTGTGACATCCCGATCTGCTATGCCTGTCCCTCCGTTTAAGAGTACCGCGTCTGTCTGTTCATCCATGCAGCCCGCAAGCACTGACCGTTGCAAAGCATCCTTTTCGTCTTTTACAATTTCATATGCGGCAATATGATGACCGGCTTCTTCTAAAAATGAGATCATCAGCTTGCCGCTTTTATCGGTTTCATCTGTCCTCGTGTCACTGACAGTAATCACTTTGCACCGAACGATATCGGGAGCTTCTTGTTTATGCTCTTGAACGCTCATTGGCCCACCTCTTTTATGTTTTCTGTCTGTCACTATCATGCATCAACAAAAAAGCACATTCAAGAGAATGTGCTTTCATGCGATTTATTTTGCTAAACGAACAACGTCGCGCGCAATCATGACTTCTTCATCAGTCGGGATGATCATGACTTTTACTGGAGAATGCGGATAGCTGATGAAAGCTTCCTCGCCGCGCACGTTATTAAGCGCAGGGTCCCAGTATACGCCCATGAATTCTAAACCGCGAAGAACGCGTTCTCTGACTTCCACACTGTTTTCACCGATACCGGCAGTAAAGATGATCGCATCTACACCGCTCATTCTTGCAGCGTAAGAACCGATGTATTTGTGGATTCTGCTTGCGAATACTTCAAGAGCCGTTTCCGCGCGC
This sequence comes from Bacillus sp. LM 4-2, assembly GCF_000978495.1. NCBI lineage: Bacteria > Bacillati > Bacillota > Bacilli > Caryophanales > Bacillaceae > Bacillus > Bacillus sp. LM 4-2. The sequence goes on from NZ_CP011101.1 coordinate 2,871,421, forward strand.
TCATTTCCTTCTTTCGTAGCTTCAACGATGTCACGAAGATCGCTTGAGAAACCGGAAATGCCGAGCAGTCCGCTTTTTTTGTTTAATGTATTCAGTACTTCGTCAGCCGTTTGGCCTGTTTTCTCCATGATGTATGGGATCAGGGCAGGGTCGATGTTTCCAGAGCGTGTGCCCATTGCTACACCGGCAAGCGGCGTAAAGCCCATGGATGTGTCAATAGATTTTCCGCCTTCAACAGCGGCAATACTTGCTCCGTTTCCAAGGTGGCAGGAAATCAGGCGCAAGTCTTTTAACGGACGGCCGAGAAGCTCTGCCGCACGCTCAGTTACATATTTATGTGAAGTGCCGTGGAAGCCGTATTTACGGATGCCGAATTTTTCATAGTATTCATACGGCAAGCTGTAAAGGTAAGACTGCTCAGGCATTGTTTGGTGGAATGCTGTATCAAATACAGCTACCGCAGGAACATTTGGAAGCACTTCTTTGAACGCTTTAATTCCAACGATATTTGCCGGATTGTGAAGCGGTGCCAATTCAGAAATATCTTCGATTTCCTTAATGGTTTCATCCGTTAATAAAACAGAATCGCTGAATTTTTCTCCGCCGTGAACGACACGATGGCCAATTCCGTCAATTTCATTCAAGTCTTTAATAATGCCGAATTCCGTTAACTTATTCAGCAGCATTTTAACAGCTACCGCATGATCTGGAATATCAGTTACTTCTGTATTTTTTTCGCCGTTCACAGAAATTGTGAATACGCTGTCGGCGATACCGATTCGTTCAACTAAACCCTTCGTTAAAACGGTTTCTGAAGGCATTTCGAAAAGCTGAAATTTCAAAGACGAGCTTCCTGCGTTAATTGCAATAATTTTGGACATGATTGACGCTCCTTTATACTCTGTATCAACAACTTCGTTTTTCGTACTTTTTTCCCGGTGAATATCAACATCTTCTCCGAAAAATATCTGACTTTTCCATTTAAACATTGTCATGTCGGCTTTTCAAGTCAACTTGCGTATTGATAACGCTTACAATAAGAAGTCGTTATTTTCAGACACATTCACTATAGGTTTTGTATTGATGAACGCTTACAATTTGCGGTTTTTCCCTCTGTATTTTGTGTTTCAAAGCTGGATTCAATTCGTCAAGTCCGGTCTTCAAAAGCATAAATAAAAGCAGCTTAGGCATCGACCTCATACGGCTGCCTAAGCTGCTTTTAAAACACTTACTTTTCTTTTTTAAACCATTCATCAAATTGAGCCATCATATCAAGCATCGCCTTTTGATTGGAGAAAGACGGAAGATTCGCAAGCAGAATTTGCCCCGGCGCTTTCGTATTCTCTCCTTGTTTCTGAAGCACAAGGATGCTTTTGGCATGAGCTTCGTCTTTAAAAATAGATTTTGGCAGCTGCAACAGTGCGTTGATATGAACCTTATCTTTGAAAAACTGTTTCAGCTTGCCGCTTTGGGAGCTCTCAAACAAATGATTCGGAATCATAAAAAATAAGTAGCCGCCCGGTTTGGTATGCTTGACGCTCTGTTCAATAAACAGATGATGAGCGAAGGAATGGCCTTCGTCAGCTTTGAGCTCAAACGCTTCTGCTCCTTCGTCATTCGGATAATAGCCGACTGGCAGATCACAAATGACCGTGTCAACTGGATCGATAAACAACGGCTCAAGGCTGTCCTGGTGGAAAAGCTCAAGCTCTTTTTTCAGAAGGTTCGCTTGGGCATAGGCGATCTTCAAGAGCACATCATCAATTTCAATGCCAAAGCTGTTTGCCGTTTTTTCAGACAGCTGGTTCAGCACGGTAAACAGAAGGTTCCCAGTTCCCAGGGCTGGATCAAGAATGGTCAGTTCCTTTTTGTCCGCCATAAATTTATTCACCAAATAGCTGATGAAAAGCCCGATCGTATCCGGCGTCATTTGTCTGTTTGGATGCGAGATATCTTTCATTCCTTTAAGGACGGCAAGCTGAAAAGCCTTGCGTACCCACTCATGCTCATACGTGCCGAATTCCGCTTTTTCAAGCAGAGCCTGAAGTTGTTTGGTTTTCTGATCAGCAGGCAGTTTCAGCTGATCCGTTTTTTCAAGAAAATACATTTCTCCTGCTTCGGCCAGCGCCTCTATATATGAAATCTGCAATTCATTCTTTATCATAATCGCGGCTTCGTTTAACAGCTCATACACCGCACCTACATGGTCTTTTTGCATATTGTGTTCCTCCTTGCCATGAAAAAAGCTCCGGCGGCAGCCTGGAGCTTTTTTCCCTGCTTACTTTACTAATGCCTTAGCAGCCTCAATTGGCTTTTCATAGTTCGGGTGGTTTGTTGCTTCGCTTACATATTCAGCGTAAACGACTTTTCCGTTCTCATCAAGGACAAATACGGAACGCGCAAGCAGACGAAGTTCTTTAATATACACACCGAACGCTTCGCCAAATGACATATCTCTGTGGTCAGACAGTGTTTCCACTTTGTCAATTCCGTTAGCGCCGCACCAGCGCGCTTGCGCGAATGGAAGGTCTGCACTGATTGTGTAGACGTTGACATCTCCAAGCTTTGCAGCTTCTTCGTTAAAACGGCGTGTTTGTGCATCACAAACACCTGTATCAATTGAAGGGATAACAGAAATAATCGTTACCTTTCCTTTCATGTCAGCTAACGATTTTTCTTCAAGGCTGTTAGTCAGCACTGTGAAATCAGGAGCTTGATCTCCTACCTTCACTTCTTGTCCGACAAGTGTAACCGGACCGCCTTTGAATGTAATTTCAGCCATTATAATTCCTCCCTTTTGTATGTATGTCTCTATCATAGTAAAGTTTCCTGCAAACTGCAAAGTTTATGCCAAAAAAAAGTTAACTGCGGCCAGCGCAGTTAACCTTTTTTTAATAATTCATATTGTTCATTTGGTTTTGATTTTGGCCTTGGCTTTGGTTTTTGTTATTTTTCTTGAACATTTGCTGGATGCGCTCGAGTGTTTGAGGGGCTGCGTCTAAAATTTTCTCTATTAAATGGGTATTTTCATCTAAATGAAGCATTCTGATGCCTGTCGATCCGACAATTAAAAACGCGATCGGCGTAATGGACACACCGCCCCCGCTTCCGCCTCCGAAAGGAAGTTTCTGTTCTCTTGTCTCATCGTCTTCCGATTTCTTTTCGGCCGGCTTTCCGCCAAACTCGCTTCCGCCTGCGGCGAATCCGAATCCAACTTTAGAAACAGTTAAAATCACACTTCCATCAGGCGTTTCCACTGGATCTCCGATGATGGTGTTAACATCAATCATTTCCTTCAAGTTTTCCATTGCGGTTTTCATTAAACCTTGGATGGGATGGTCTGCCATATACGCTTCCTCCTTAAACTGATGAATCATTCTTTGAAGTCATTCTAGCCGACGGATTCTTCTTTAATACGGATAGCTCCCGTCCGTATTTGACGAATTTGAAAGCTGCAAGCATAGCATGTCCAAAGCGAAAAAAGAATATACACTGAAAATGGGTCTTGGAAACAGGGACTTGAAACGACGGGATCACCTCATAGACAGGTTTATTCACAAAGTCCAGGTGGTCGTAGAGCATTGCTGCGATACCGCCCTTCACGCCCCATACAGCACCGGTTAACACACCTGTCACTGCCGCGTCCTGAATTCCGATTACTGTAACCCATTCTAGTTTTGTGATATGTAAATGCGCGAGAAAAGACGCGCTGATTTTCCGCAGTCTGGTGACCTGATGCAAAAGCATTTCGATTTTATTAATGCTTTGCTGCACATCGTTTTGTGTAATTTTTTTCTTTCCGCTGCTTTTTTTCATTTTGGATTCAGTTTTTTGTTTGATATCCACTGTTCCGTCTTCTTTGTTCACCTTAATCGCCGGGATTGTTTTTTTGATCCTTATAAGGCCAAACAGCGCCGTAATCTTCAAGGTCAATTTGTCATTATCATCGGCATGAAGATACTCCAGCGCGACATGGATTTTCATTCTGAGAAGCAGTACGATCCCTATGAGAATAAGAATGGCTGTCAGTACATACACCATATTCTTCACTTCCTCTAGGAGCATTATCGCCAATTCCTAAAAAAATAAACCCGGACGGAAGTCCGGGTTATCGGTTATTTGCGGTATAATTTTTCATGCACCACGGTGGTATCCGCGATGTAATCATGAATCCCTTGTTTTGTAGGTGAAAAGGCAACAACGATATATAAAATCCAAATCTTATCAATATACCGTCCAACCACTTCACGAAAAATCACTGTACTCCATGTCAGCTTGCTATCTTGCTTCACAGAAACCACTTTGAGGCCGAACACCATTTTACCAAGCGTCTGCCTGAAGTATTTTGTCATGAGTGCGAAATAGGCAAGATACACAATAAGCGTTGTCACACTGTAGGCCGAGAAGGTAAACATGCCGGATGTTTTCGGCAGATCCAATACGGTAAAGAGGGGAGAAACGAGCAAATGGTTTAATCCCCATATCACGAGCCAATCAAGCAGGAAAGCCCAGAAACGAACCCAAAAGCCAGCATAGGCATGTGTCAGCAGCTCCGCTTCTTGCGGGCCTTTGATGTCATTGCGCTCTAACTCTTCATATGTCGCGTCCATTATTGTTCCCTCCTACTTCGCATAGAGATACATCATTCTCGGCGAACCGGATTGCGATAGAATTTCTCTCATATTCAAAAAATCAATTTCACTTTTAAACATTTTGTTCGCGCCCATGGAAAACAGTGAGCCTAATCCGAAGCTTTCCTCATAAGAAATGACAGAGACGTTTTTCAAATCCTTGTGATCCTTTTTCATGGCCGTAATGGTATCGTCATAAAAACCAAGCTCATCAACGAGGTTCAGTTTTTTCGCCTGCCGTCCGTCATACACGCGGCCGTCCGCAATTTTCTTTACCTCTGCTTTCGGCATGCCGCGCCCTTTTGAAATGACATCAACAAAGCCTTCATACGAATTATCAACCATCGATTGCATGATGTTTTTTTCTTCTTTCGTCATCTCACGGGAAGGAGACATAATGTCCTTATGGGCCCCGCTCTTAATCGTTTCAAAAGAAATGCCAAGCTTGTCGGCAAGCTTTGAATAATTGACGCTTTCCATAATGACGCCGAGTGACCCGGTCAGGGTTTCCGGTGTCGCAAAAATCTTATCAGCCGCTGTTGAGATGTAATAGCCTCCTGATGCTGCCATCGAACCCATTGACACGTAAATCGGTTTTTTCGTTTCTTTCTTGATTTCTTCCAGTTTCTTATGTATTTCAGCACTTTCATACACTCCGCCACCCGGAGAATTCACCTTCAGAACGATACCTTTGACCGTCTTGTCATCTTTTGCGCGCTCAAGGTTTTTTAAGAACGTTCTGTGGTTATATCCGTCTGCACCAAGCAGACTGCTTGAGTCCCCATTATCCTGAATGGTGCCGCTGACCTCTAATACGGCAATTTTACTTGAGGGACTGCCGTTTTCCAGCGTCTTCTCCTGCGATTCATCCGTCAGTGATGTGAGATCCGTTTGAGCGCCTTTGACGCTTTCAAAGAAACTCATAGAGATGCTGACGATAATAGACACGCCGAAAATCCCCAGAGCAATCACTAATGCAATCCATCTTTTTGCATTCATTTTTTCTCCTCCTTTTTCCTAAACTCTCTCATTATACGATTCAATATGAAAAATGTTTCACTTCATGAGAAAGCTCCGGCTTAACGGGCTGCCGGCAAACGTGGTACACTTATGGCCAAAGGTATTTTATCACAAATACTGGATGGCAGAAAAACTTAAATATGACAGCAAAGGGGAAATGGGATATGACCGATCAACGCCGTAATGTTTATTTTTTTCACAAACAGGATCAGGAAACGAACGAACAAGCCCGCTCGTTAACACAATTAGCGGAAGAGCATGGATTTACCGTTGTGAACCAGCACTCAGACGCCAATATTATCGCTAGCATTGGCGGGGACGGCACATTTTTGCAGGCAGTCAGAAAGACGAATTTTCGTGACGACTGCTTGTACGTCGGCATTACCAAAAAGGGGAAAGCTCATTTATATTGCGACTTTCATAGTGATGAGCGAGAAAAAATGGTCGATGCAATGACGTTTGAACAAATTGAAGTGAGAAAATACCCGCTGATTGAAGTGACAGTGGATCAAGCCAGTCCTTTTCACTGCTTAAACGAGGTATCCATCCGCTCAAGCATCATCAAAACCTTTGTGATGGACGTGCTGATTGACGATCTGCACTTTGAAACGTTTAGAGGTGACGGAATGATTATCTCAACGCCTACAGGGAGCACCGCCTATAACAAGTCTGTTGCAGGAGCTGTTGTTGATCCATTGCTTCCATGCATGCAGGTATCAGAGCTTGCATCCCTTAACAATAATACCTACCGGACACTCGGCTCGCCATTTGTCCTCAGCTCTGACCGAAAGCTGACCCTTCGTGTGGTGCAGGACGGCAACGAACACCCAATCATCGGCTTGGACAATGAAGCACTCAGCACGAGAAATGTGAAAACGATCGAAATCAAACTGTCTAATAAGAAAATCAAAACAGTCAAACTAAAGGACAATTCATTTTGGGAAAAAGTGAAGCGTACTTTTTTATAGAAAATAAAAGGACAGGCTGCTGCCTGTCCTTTTATGATTTCTCATATACAATCTGGCCGTTAATCACGGTTTTTTTAATCTCTAAAAGATGAAGCTGTGCGGGGTCAATGGCAAACGGATCACCACTGAGAACTGTAAAATCCGCGTCATAGCCTTCCGCAATTTTTCCGCGTGACTTCTCTTTATAAATGATACCGGCGCTACCTTCTGTATAAAGCTTTATCGCTTCATATACAGGTAAACATTCACTTTCATTATAGCTTGGCCCGTTTTGCTCATGACTGCTTTTCCGGAGGACCGCGGACTGGATCCCTAGAAGCGGGTCAACAGGCTCAATCGGGGCGTCTGAACCGCCCGCGCATAAAATGCCTTTAGATATGAGGGTTTTCCAGGCAAATGCAGTCTTCATCCGGTCTTTTCCGAGACGGTCAATGACCCACGGAAAGTCGCTTGCAACGAAGTGCGGCTGAAGGTCAAGTGCGATCGGCATGCGTGCTGCTCTCTCGATTAATTCGTTATCAAGCACTTGAGCATGAATAAGCCGATCATGCCGGCCGTTTTTGGGCGGATGCTTTTCTATTGCGTTCAGCACTTTTTCAAAAGCAAGATCGCCGATTGCATGAACAGCAACCTCCATCCCTTTTTCTCTCGCTTTGCGAATGAGCCGGCCAAGGGTTTCGTCATCGTGAACCTGAACACCATTTGTTGATGGATCATCCTGATATGGTTCTTTCAATAAAGCCGTTCTCCCGCCAAGCGCCCCGTCCGCAAAGATTTTCATAGCACCGAACTCCACATACGGGCCGGACAGCTTCTCCAGCTGCTCCCATCGATCGACAGCTTCATGATGAACGAGCAAATGGCAGCGAAACGGATACTTTCCGCCAGCGGCAGCTTTCTCATAAGCTTTCATCGGCACCGAAACATCACCATAATAGGACAAGTCTTCCGAATGACCGCCCGTCAGGCCTTTTGTCCAGCAATCCTTTATTGCAGCCGTTAATGCCTCATCAACATAGTGCTGGGAGACTGGCGGGACAGCCTTCAGAATCAAATCCTGCGCCTTATCAAACAGGAGTCCGGTCGGCTCGCCATTTGCATCTTTTACGATGACTCCGCCGTCAGGATCAGGAGTATTTCTTGAAATTCCCGCTGCTTGAAGAGCCGCAGAATTGACAGCTATTGCATGCCGGCATATACGCTTGAGCAAGACGGGCCTGTCAGGAAACAGGCGATCAAGATCATGCTTAGTCAAGTAGTCAGGTGTCTCAAACTGATTTTCATTCCAGCCTTCTCCAATGAGCCAATCGTTTTTAGGAAGCTGCCGCTCTCTTTCCTTCGCAGCCTGTAAAATTGAATCTTTCGACGTCAGTGCGGACAGATCGAGCTGAAGCTGTTTCTCACCGTGGCCGATCAAATGTAGATGGCTGTCAACAAAACCGGGGAACATCACTGCTCCGTTCAGGCTGATTTCTTCTGTTTCCGGCGACCCGTACTTTTCCTTCAAACGTTCATAGCTGCCGGTGCCTTTTATAACACCATCCTCAACATAAACTGCCTCAGTCCGATCGCCTTCTTCGAGCATCGTATAAATGAAACCGCCGTGCCATATCGCCTTCATTCACGTTCACTCTCTTTCTTTACGCCTTTTTATTGGCTTTGAGCTGTTCTTCACGTTTTCTTAATTCCACTCGTCTGATTTTTGCAGAAGCCGTTTTCGGCAGGCTTTCCACAAATTCAATTTCTCTAGGATATTTGTATGGAGCGGTAATCGTCTTCACATGGTTTTGCAGCATTTTGACAAGCTCATCACTGCGTTTTTCATGATTTTGCAGGACAACATATGCCTTTACGATGGAGCCTCTGATTTCATCAGGGCTTGCGACAACAGCACATTCTTTTACTTCTGGGTGCTTAACAAGCGCGTCTTCCACCTCGAAAGGCCCGATCGTATAGCCGGAGCTGATAATAATATCGTCATTTCGGCTTTCAAACCAGAAGTAACCTTCCTCATCTTTTCTTGCTCTGTCTCCCGTTAGGAAATAATCGCCGCGAATTTGTGTTTTCATTCTTTCCGGATCTTTAAAATACTCTTTAAAGAGCGCAGGCGTACTGAGGTGAACAGCGATATCGCCAACCTCACCAGGTTTGCAGATTTCACCGTCTTCATTTATGATCTCCACCTGATTTCCCGGTGTCGGTTTTCCCATGCTTCCCGGTTTAATAGGCGTATCTTTCAAAACACCAACCAAAAGCGTGCTTTCTGTTTGGCCATATCCGTCCCGTACCTTAATGCCAAAGTGCTTTTGGAAAACATCAATGACTTCACGGTTGAGCGGCTCACCTGCGGAAACAGCGCTGTGCAGGGCAGAAAGATCAAAGCGTTTCAAGCCTTCAACCTTCGCCATTAAGCGGTATTCTGTCGGAGTGCAGCAGAAAACATTGATTTTGTAGCGATTTAAAAGCTCTAGATATTTTTCTGCTTTGAATCTGCCGTGGTACACAAAACCGGTTGCTCCGCTGCCAAGCACCGCTAAAAACGGACTCCATACCCACTTTTGCCAGCCAGGGGCAGCAGTTGCCCAGACGATATCCTTTTCAGAAATGTCAAGCCAAGCGCCGGCAGAAGTTTTTAAATGAGCAAATGCCCATCCATGTGTATGTACAACACCTTTCGGCTGACCTGTTGTCCCGGATGTATAAGATAAGAAAGCCATATCATCTCTTGTTGTGTCAGCTGTTTTAAATTGGCTTCCGTCCGCTTCAATTGATAAGAGGTTTTTCCAGCCGGCATCATTTTCACCAATAGACAGTGTAATCAGTTTGTCAGCCGTACTGACATCCCGGAAAGCGCCAATAAATTCGGAGTAGACGATAGCGCCTTTTACCTCTGCATGTTCAATCCGGTATTCAAGATCTTTCGCGCGAAGCATTTCGGAGCACGGAATGACAACCATTCCTGATTTCAGGATAGCCAAATAAACAGCATAGGCTTCAAGCACCCGCGGAACCATTACAATCAGCTTGTCTCCCTTTTTAAATCCAAGATCAGCTAAGGCCGCTCCGATTTTATTTGTTTCTTCCATCAGCTTTTCATACGACCAAGATTCTTGCTTGCCCGACTCGTCCTCCCAAAGAAGAGCGGTTTTTTGTCCAGCAGCACTGAACTTTTCCATTTCATTCACTAAATTATATTGCACAGGGGCAATTAAATCTTCACGTTTTAACACGAACAACTCCTCACTTTCTCCACCCATTATACATAAATACAGGCTCTTTCCGTAAGGATATGCCTAAAAGCAACCTCTGTAAACATAGATTTTATAGGCCGCTGGTCCTTTTTTATATGTAAAAAATGAAAAAGAGTGGGGATACCCCCACTCCTAAGCCATTATGTGAAATTGTAAATTAGAATTGTCCTCCGCCCATGTTTTGTTGAGCAAAAGATACAAGACGTTTTGTGATCTCTCCTCCAACAGAACCGTTAGCGCGAGAAGTTGTGTCTGCTCCAAGGTTTACACCGAATTCAGAAGCGATTTCTAATTTCATTTGGTCGATCGCTTGAGCAGCTCCTGGTACTAAAAGGTTGTTGCTGTTACCTGAGTTATTGTTAGCCATGTGTCTCACCTCCTTGTGAGTATAGAATGTGTCAAAACACATGGCTTCATTCAGAAAAACTTTGGTAATTGTATACAGGAGCTGAAAATTGATTTAAAAGAGTTCAGCGAATTTATCGTTAGCTTCTTGTTCGCTATAAAGGGTCATTGTCTCAATGTTATCTACCGCTTCTTGAATATACGGCTCGAAATCAACAAAGCTTTCAAAGTGTTCAATTTTCTCTTTTTTAGGGCGTGTTTTCGGGCTTGGCGGTGTAAAGATCGTGCAGCAGTCTTCAAACGGCTGAATACTTGTCTCATATGTGCCAATTTCCCGTGATTTTTCGATGATTTCTGTTTTGTCCATGGCGATTAGCGGACGCAAAATCGGTGTTGACGTCACCGCATTAATTGCATACATGCTTTCAAGCGTTTGGCTCGCTACCTGACCGAGGCTTTCTCCCGTAATAATGGCAAGCCCGTTTCTCTTTTCTCTGATTCTGTCGGCTATCTGAAGCATGAGGCGGCGGGTTGCCGTCATTGTGTAATTTTCAGGAATTTGTTTTTGGATGAGCTCTTGCGTTTTTGTAAATGGAACAATATGAAGTGTCATGCTTCCCCCAAAACGGGACAGACATTTCGCCAGATCCATTACCTTTTGCTTTGCGCGCTCGCTTGTGTATGGCGGGCTGAAGAAATGAACAGCTTCTACCGACAATCCCCGTTTCATCGCATAAAAACCGGCCACAGGGCTGTCAAAACCGCCAGAAAGCATCAGCATCGCTTTTCCTGCTGAACCAACTGGCAGCCCGCCTGCACCTTTTTCATCACGAATTGTCAAAAATGTTGCTTCTTCCCTGATTTCGATTCTGAGCGGGATGTCTGGGTTGCGAACATCGACCGTCAATCCTTCTGTATTTCGCAAAATATGGCCGCCGATTTCAGCGTTCATCTGGTTTGTATCTAATTCAAATTGCTTATACGCTCTCTTTGTCGCGACTTTAAACGTATCACCTGGTTTATACTGATCTTTGATAGCCTTTAGTGCGGTTGCCTTAATATCATCAAGGCGGCTGTCACACTTAATTGCCAGGCTGAAGCTTTGAATCCCAAACACTTGCTTTAAATGAGGAAAAAGAGCCTTAGGATCCTCTCCATTTAATGTAATCGTCATACGATCCCTGTTGGAAAAGTATTTTAAATTCGGATAGTCTTTCAAAACGAGTCTGATGTTTTGTTTTAAGCGCTCAATAAAGCTTTTTCTGTTTTTGCCTTTGGTCGAAATTTCCCCAAAACGAATTAATATATGATCGTAATTCATGTTCTACCTCATCATTTCCCTTAATTTTTTGATGCCAGGACGAAGCGCGTTCATAAACGGTTCTGCCACATCGCTTGTCTGGCTGTAATTTAAACTGATTCTGATGCTGCTTCCGGCAATCTGCTCTCCTTTGCCCATCTCTAAGAGAACCTTGCTGGGCTTATGTTCTTTTGCCGAGCAAGCCGATGTTGTGGAGACGAATATATCCTGTTCCTCAAGCATGTGTAAAAGCACTTCCGCTTTAATCCCCGGTACAGAGAAATTAATAATGTGCGGCGCGCTATTCATTTGAGGCGTGTTGATAACGACGCCCTCAATTTCACTCAGCCTATTCATAAACAATTCCTTTACGGCAGTCATCGTGTCAAGCCGTGTGTCAAAATCAGCAGAGGCCAGATTAATGGCCTTGGCAAGCGAAACCGCACCAGCAGTATGTTCTGTTCCGGCCCGTATGCCTTTTTGCTGAGAGCCTCCCGTTATGAGCGGAATAAGGCGTGTTCCTTCTTTTACAATAAGTGCGCCTGTCCCCTTTAGGCCGTGAAATTTATGCCCCGAAATTGAACATAGATCAATGCCGGCCTTTTCAATTGCCAAGGGCACTTTATAGATGCCCTGCACATAATCGACGTGAAACAAAATGTTCGAATGCTCTTTCAGCACTTCTCCTGCCGCTTCAATCGGCTGCACGGAACCGACTTCATTGTTCACATGCATCATGCTGACAAGCACGGTATCGGGACGGATGGCTGCTTTTAGATCTTCAATAGAAACAAATCCGTCTTCATTCACAGAAAGATAAGTGATATCAAACCCGAACAACTCTTTCAGCTGTTCTAACGATTCCGTAACGGATGGATGTTCAATAGAAGTGGCAATGATATGTTTGCCTGTTTTTATCTTTGACAAAGCCGCTCCTTTTAAAGCCGCATTATTGGCTTCTGTGGCGCCTGACGTAAATACAATATCATATTTTTTTAGGCCTAAGGACCTTTTGATTTGATTTTTGGCTGCTTGAAGCAGCTGTTCCGTTTCGGCTCCATATCGGTGCAAAGATGAAGGATTGCCAAAGTATCGGCTGCTCGTCTGTTCATATACGTTCAAGACTTCATCGTAAGGCTTCGTCGTTGAACTATTATCTAAATATATCATCTTTTTTACTCCTTTATGAAAGCGGTACAAGGTATGATATTTATGTTACCATAACAAAATTTAATAGAAAATTACGAAAAACTAGTATTGACTTCTAATTTTTTTACCATATAATAAGATTTGTTCGTTTCGTCATATTATCTGACAATTAATTGACAGAATATTTTAACATAATTATTAGGAGGATTTTTTTCATGAAACACTCACTGCCTGTCAAAGATACCATTATTATTGGTTTCATGCTATTTGCGTTATTCTTTGGAGCAGGAAATATGATTTATCCGCCGGAACTTGGACAAGCAGCCGGACACAACGTCTGGAAGGCCATCGGCGGATTTTTACTGACAGGGGTAGGCCTGCCGCTTCTCGGCATTATCGCCATCGCATTAACCGGTAAGGACGCTAAAGGCCTTGCTGACAAAGCGCACCCTGTTTTCGGCACAATCTTTACTGTCGTGCTTTATTTATCAATCGGACCATTATTCGCCATCCCGAGAACAGGAACTGTTTCATATGAAATTGGCGCTGTTCCGTTTTTGACTGGTGTACCAGAAAGACTTTCTTTATTAATATTTACACTTATCTTTTTCGGCGTTACGTACTATTTAGCGTTAAACCCATCTAAGGTTGTGGATCGAGTCGGAAAAATTCTGACTCCCATCAAATTCACAATTATTTTAATCATTGTTCTCAAAGCCATCTTCACGCCGATGGGCGGATTGGGCGCCGTGACAGAAGCATATAAAGGAACACCGGTTTTTAAAGGATTTTTAGAAGGCTATAAAACAATGGACGCACTTGCTTCAATTGTATTTGGCGTTGTCGTTGTAAATGCTGTAAAAAGCAAAGGCGTTACACAGTCTAAAGCTCTTGCTGCAGCCTGCATTAAAGCAGGTGTGATTGCCGCTTTAGGCCTGACTTTCATTTATGTATCCCTTGCTTATTTAGGTGCAACAAGCACAAATGCCATTGGTCCTGTTGGTGAAGGAGCTAAAATTTTATCTGCGTCTTCCCATTATTTATTCGGTTCATTGGGCAACATCGTACTCGGAGCAGCGATTACAGTCGCATGTTTAACAACAAGCATCGGCCTTGTCACATCTTGCGGCCAATATTTTTCAAAACTTATTCCGGCATTATCATATAAAATTGTCGTTACGATTGTCACGTTATTCAGCTTGATCATTGCGAATTTCGGACTCGCGCAAATTATCGCGTTTTCTGTTCCTATTTTATCAGCTATCTATCCGCTTGCCATTGTCATTATCGTTCTTTCCTTCATCGATAAGATCTTTAAAGAAAGACGCGAAGTGTACATCGCATGCTTGATCGGTACAGGACTTTTCAGTATTTTAGACGGTATCAAAGCAGCCGGTTTTTCACTTGGATCTTTAGATGTGTTTCTAAATGCGAATCTTCCTCTTTACAGCCTCGGCATCGGCTGGGTGCTTCCAGGAATCGTCGGAGCGGTTATCGGCTATGTGCTGACCTTATTCATCGGACCATCCAAACAGCTTAATGAAATAAGTTAATGTCACAGAACGCCTGCGTTATTGCGCAGGCGTTTTGTAATAAAAAAAGAGCCTGCTCATTACACTGCGGGCTCTTTTTCATGGTCGTGATTATCTAAGCGGATATGTCAGCTTTGATTTTTTCAACTGCACCTGGCGCAGCCTTTTCTACAGCGGCAGCGGCAATTTCATAAGAGTCGTCATAATCAAAAGCATAAAAACGTCTTTCCGCTTCTTTCAGCTGTTCAGATAAAATATGATTCTGGCTTCTGAACCGGTTTCCGAACTGAATGATTTTTTCAATGAGGATGACCTGCTCGACAAGTTCCTCTGATTCCCGGCTTGCCCTGTTGACGATATCTTCTGCTTGTTTCAAATGGGCTCCGGCTTCTTCCATATTTAATGGAAGTTCGTTTAGTTGATTGACCGTTTCTTGAATATGATGATGCGCGTTCTCCAGCATCTCTTGAATATGGCTCGGAATGCCTGGAATGTTGCTAGTCTTCAGCAGTCTTGCTGTCTCAGAAATTGTTTTTTTCAAATTGCTGAGCGTCTCCCTCGCCTGAAGCTCTTCTTTTCTCAGCGCTTGCAGATTTTCACGATACTCGGCATGCTCTTTTTTCACTTCTTCAATTTGCTTCTCTATTGAAGCAACTTCTTCTACTAAAAGTGAGTAGGCGACATGCTCTGCATCAAGCTTATCTTTAACGGATGATAGCAGCTTTCCAATTTCATCAAGGCGCTTTTCAAAAGCCTGCTGTTTGCCGAGCTCACCGGCTGTCAGCCTGTAGCTTTCCTTCACCAGCTCAGTTTCCGCTTTCGTATGCTCTTTCTCTTCTTTAAGCTTGTCGTAAGCAATAATCAATTCAGGCATTTTGCTTAGTACGGATTGACCGGCTTCAACTTCGCCCTCCAGCTGCTGATAAACAGATTGAATATTTTCGTCAATGAGCTGCAGGATTGCGGACGCTTCATCAATATCCAGTTCAGTCATCAGGACATGTTCCGCTCGTTTCAGCTGGTTTGACAGATTTTCTAATTCCTTATCAAGCTGGATATGCTCAAGCTTGTACCCTTTTTCTTTCATTTCGCCATAGCCATCCTTGAGCTTTGCAATCTGTCCGGGCACCGTCTGTTTACAGTCAGCTAACAGCTTCGGCACATCATCTATGTATGACTGAAGCCGTTCAAGATTGCGGTCCTGCTCAAGCAGTACTTTTCGTGCAGTAATATAGTTTCCGCCTTCTGTTTCTTCTTCAAATTGTTTGATGCCGCTCCAAATTTCGTCCAGATCCTTTTCAAGGCTGTCATAAAGCTCCCCGTAAAGGTGGCTGTAAGCCAGCAGGTTTTTTCGAGATTTCGAATAGCGCTCCCTCACCTGTTCAATCTCTTCACGGCTCTTTTCCTCACTTGTGACAAGATCGCTGATTTCCCGAAGAATCTTTTCAATGCTTGATTCAGCCGCTGTCAGCAGGTCGTCGATATGAACGAGCACTTGATTGGCCTTTTTAAACCGGTATTTGTCTGCATTTTCCTCGGCATCATAAAGGAGCTCTTCAACTTTCGGCATGTGGGCTGTGACAATCTCATCCCATTCTTCACGCCACTTCTCAAAGAACTCTTCTGTCTGACCCGTCATTTTTAAATGTTTTATTTTAGACATTTCTTCCACGATCGACCGATTCAGAATTTCAATCTTCCACGATTCCAGCCGGTCGATTTCGGCGTAGATTTTTTTCCTGAAAAAGTAGCCTGCCGCAAACAGCGCAAGCAGTACAATTAATAATCCAATGACAAACTCCATAATGAGCCCCCTTGCTGTTTACCTTAATCTGTCAGGGTGTTTTATTTATTCAGAAAGATTTCAGGATATGTATTGAGAAAAACTGTCGTTTTCATTGTTATTATGATACCATGTAACAAACATTTTTTGACCAGAAATCAAAAACTTTTTGTGCAAAATCGGCAGGATTTGACTATTTTTTCATGGGGTGACATCAATGCAAAAGCGAGACGGACATATTCACACACCATTTTGCCCTCACGGCTCCAATGACACACTCAGACAATATGCAGAAGAAGCCTTAAAAAAAGGGTTCGAATCGATTACTTTTACCGAACACGCCCCATTGCCGCCATCTTTTACCGATCCCACGCCGCTGAAAGACAGCGCGATGGCGCAAGCTTCTTTGGAACGCTATATTCATGAAATTTCCGGATTAAAAAAAGAATATCGCGGACAGCTTAGCATACGGACAGGGCTTGAAGTCGATTATATCGCTGAATTTGAAGACGAAATTACATTATTCCTAGACACATACGGGCCATATTTAGATGACAGCATCTTATCCGTTCATTTTTTGCGCACAGACTCTTCCTATCTATGCCTTGATTATGACGAGCATACCTTCAAAGAGCTGATTTCAGCCTGCGGAAGCATTGAAGCGGTATATGAACAATATTACCGGAGTATCTATTCTTCCATTGTAGCATCTCTCGGCGTTTATAAGCCAAAAAGAGTCGGTCACATCACACTCGTCCAAAAATTCATCAAGCTGTTTCCATACAGCATGTCAGAGCATATTCGCGGCCTCGTTTCTCTGTGCCTGAATGCCATTGAAGAAAACGGAATGGAGCTCGACTTCAATACTTCCGGCTTAAGAAAAACTTACGCTGGCGGTATTTATATCGAGGATTGGATGCTGAATGAAGCGAAGCAAAAGAAGATCCCGCTTGTGTTTGGGTCTGATGCCCATCAAGCGGGAGATGTCGGATATGCGTATGAGGCGTTTTTGGAACGGTGCTAGTTGGTGAGCGCCACGTCTCCTGTCCGGAAGACGCTTCTGATCCAAATCTTGATTTCTTCAAAATACATTTTATAAAAATACGGCTCGTGCGGCTGCATGTAGAGTACTTCTGAAATATATTGAGGCTGGAGATAGGGCATCATCAAGAGAGATTTTAATTGGAGAATAAAATGAGGCAGCGGCAGCGTTAAATATTCACGCTGTTTTTCTCCTTCCTCAATGATCAGCTGGAAGATATACTTTTCCTTCATTAGATATGTCGACATAATTTCCCTGATTAATGTGGAGTCAATTGTGACTTCCCGGTAGACAAAACGAGTTAATTGACGATGATTATGCTGATAGGATAAAATATCGAAAACCAATTGAAGAAGCTGTTCCTGCGTGCTTTGAGTAGAGATATTGCTTGCCGCTGTTTCAAGCGTTTTGCTGTAGCCTTCGTAAAACTCTGAAACTAAGTGTTCCATCAAGCCTCCTTTGCCTTTAAAATAGTAGGAGATGTGCGCAACATTTACATCAGCTGACTTTGCGATTTCACGGACAGACGTGCCAGAAAATCCTTTTTGGTTAAAAAGCATGACAGCAGATTCAATAATTTTGTCTTTGGTGCTTACTTTCATACGGCTCACTCCTTCCTCTTGATACTATTCAAGCAGAAAGCCGCTGTTCCTGTAAGAACTTATCGACAAATGCCGGCAGAAAAGCCGGAACTTTGTTTTATATTATAGAAAAAGTGAGGGTTTTCCATGTTCCATGTCGAAAAACAATCTGGAGATAAAGAAAAAGACTATCAGCTTCTGCTAAAACAGCTCGAAGCCATGACCGAAGACGAAACAGACCAAATAGCTAACTATGCAAATGCCTCAGCACTGCTGTATCATTCGCTGCCTGAAGTCAACTGGGCGGGTTTCTATTTTGCCAAAGAAGAGGATGGACAGCTTGTGTTAGGTCCGTTCCAAGGCCTGCCGGCATGTGTTCGGATTCCTTTCGGCAGAGGGGTTTGCGGCACAGCGTACGCAAACGGAAAAGTGGAACGTATTGAGGATGTAAACGCGTTTCCGGGACATATCGCCTGCGATGCAGCGTCTCAATCAGAAATTGTGCTTCCGATTCGTGTAGACGGAAAAATTGTCGGCGTCTTGGACATCGACAGCCCAGTGAAAAACCGTTTCGACGAAATTGATGAAAAATACTTAACTCAATTTGCCGAAACGCTAGAAAAAGCGTTAGCGCAGTAATATAAAAGCCCAAAACTGATATCGTTTTGGGCTTTTTTTATTTTATTGAGTCATGAATCATCAAGCGGTTTTTCCCGCTCCGTTTCGCGCTGTAGAGCGCTTCATCTGCCTCATGCACAAGCTCTTTCAGCGACTTTTTTGTTTCTGTCGTCCAGCAGGAGATACCGCAGGAAATGGTTACCTCGGGTTTCGTATTTTTTCTGACCGCGTAAACCAGTCGCTCGGTAATCCGTTTCCCCACTGCAACCGGCACATTTGGCAAATAAATCGCCAGCTCCTCTCCTCCCCAGCGGGCACCGACATCATGCTTTCGGATGTTGCTTTTAATCACTGAAGCGACTTGAATTAAAATCTCGTCCCCAGTCTGATGGCCGTACGTATCATTTACATTTTTAAAATTATCAATATCAACAAGAATAAAAACACCCTTTTGATGGATTTTCATGCTGTATTGAATTTTTTCATCTAAATACGCTCGTGAATACAGTTCAGTCAGCTGATCTGTTTTCACGAGATGCTCAAGGCGGTCGCGAAGCATTGAATTGGTTACAGCCAGTGTCGCGTGATGAATCAGCGCCTGAAACAGCTTGTACATTTCAAATGTAAAAGCGTACAGCTCCTGTTTCAATAAAACCGCAAAGCCTAAAAGCCGGTCGTTTTGAATCATCGGAGCAGCCATCAGCGAGCCGTACCCCGCCTTCCCAAAAACAGACTGGCCATTCCCGATGAAAACCCCTTTTTCACCTTCATACAGCTTTTCTTTCAGCTCATTATAAAAATCTGACGGCTTCGCTTCTTTAAAAAATGCTGTGCTGCCTGGGAGCAATGTTAGGTTTTCAAAATGGTCTATATGAAAAAATCCCACTTCTTCTGCCTGAAACGATTCTGCCATTCTCACAGCCAGATCATTCATTGTATCAGTCAATGTCAGCCGCTGATTCAGGCGTCGTGATGTTTCATTAATCAATTCCAAATTTGCGATGCTTGCTTTGGATTGTTCGTAGAGCTGGGCATTTTCAAACGCTTTTCCCGCGGCGTTTGCTAACAGCGACATTTCATCAAGGCAGGCATCAGTAAGAAAGCTGTCACCCGTTCCTTCAGCCTTCAACACCCCGTATGTGCCCTGCTGTCCTTTGATCGGAATATAGGCGACAGATTCATTTTTCCGCAAAATGTCTCCGGACAAATACACTTTGAGCGCAAAGGAATCGGATTTTTCCCCTTCCATATACAGCTCTTTTGCAGGAATCCCTAAACATTGGTCTTGATCGTGCGATATAAATAAAGAAAACTCAAAAAGAGAAAATGTGCTTGTCAAGCTTTCTAAAAGCTGCTTCAGCACATCTGTCTGATCAAGCAGTGAATGGAACAGCTCTGTCATTTTGTATATCTTTTTTTGGTAGATCGTTTTGTTATAGAGTCTTTCCTGTTTCATCGACTGGTTTAAAAATGAAGCAACCACGTCCGGAAGCCCTTCAGGAATCTCTTCATCCTGCCTGCACGCAAGATGGAAACGCCTGCCGGAGCCGTCCTCAATCAGATAACATGAAGCGTTTATTTTTGAAGCGGAAAAACGCGCTTCACCATCTGCCAGTTTTGTCACAAAGTCTGATGGTGACGGTGTAAGCGAAACACAAAGGGTTGAAAAATAGGTTTGAATAGCCGAAGTCAGCCATATGAAAGAGTCGGTGAATGTGACTTTTTCAGATTTGGTTAATAAAAAATCGAGCATATGATAATGAAAGGCGGATAATTGATCTTTAGTTTGTTCTACCATGTTTTTATCACCTAAAAGTTTACCACTAATTTTTGTTTATTATATCATAAACGGTGAAGCAATAATGGAGGAATGGTTGACTTCAAAACAAATAAATTATATAATGACCTTTGTGTGAAATATTGCAGCCTTTTTGTTCAGCTTCTATGTTTTCATTTTGTTCCTTATCAATAAGGTGTATCGTGTAACTCTCTGCTGCTGGAGCGAGGATACATGAAAACAAAATGTGCATGGTCGAATAGAGCAGACGGTTTTTATTTTCCACAAAAATAAAACCAAAGGAGGAGTCACATTATGGCTCGCTATACAGGTCCATCTTGGAAACTGTCCCGCCGTCTAGGAATCTCTCTTAGCGGTACAGGAAAAGAATTAGAAAAACGCCCTTACGCTCCAGGTCCACACGGCCCAGGACAACGTAAAAAATTATCAGAATACGGTTTGCAATTGCAAGAAAAGCAAAAGCTTCGTCACATGTACGGTGTAAACGAACGTCAATTCCGCACTTTGTTTGACAAAGCTGGCAAACTAGCTGGTAAACACGGTGAAAACTTCATGATTCTTTTAGATTCTCGTCTTGATAACGTTGTGTACAAGCTAGGTTTAGCACGTACTCGCCGTCAAGCTCGCCAATTGGTTAACCACGGTCACATTCTTGTAGACGGAAGCCGCGTTGACATCCCGTCTTACCTAGTGAAACCTGGTCAAACAATCGGTGTTCGCGAAAAATCAAGAAACCTTTCTATCATCAAAGAATCTGTTGAAGTGAACAACTTCGTTCCTGAATACCTTACTTTCGACGCTGAAAAGCTTGAAGGTACTTTCACTCGTCTTCCTGAGCGTTCTGAACTTGCTCCGGAAATTAACGAAGCGCTTATCGTTGAGTTCTACTCTCGTTAATCGTTTTAAAAACCCCTGCCGCTATGCGGTCGGGGTTTTTTTATCGGCTTTCGCCTCTTGCTGGCCAACACTATCTTGCGCCTGCTGCTCCCAATGATCCCGCTGCAGCCGTTCTTTTGCAATCGTACACATGAGATTCACGCTTTAGCGCTCCTTTCATTTAAAAGGTGGTGATTGGTCGTGTTTGCCCTATCTAATATACTCTTTTCCTTTCATTCCTATGCGGTAAACAAAAAGATCCTTTGCCTTCAGTGGCAAAGGATCTTTTTCTTATTTATACGTCACAAGGAAGTATTTTTTCTTCCCGCGGCGCAGAACAGTAAATTGGTTTTCGATGCGGTCTTCACCTGATAGGGTATAATTTATTTCCGTCTGGCGTTCACCGTTAATGTAAACAGCTCCGTTTTGGATGTCTTCACGCGCTTGGCGTTTAGAAGGAGATAATTTAGATTGCACCAACACATCTACAAGTGAAAGCTCTTGGGTGCTGTCAACTTCCATAGAAGGAACATCTTTAAAGCCTACTTTTACGTCTTGAGCAGAAAGCTCTTTAATATTGCCGCTGAACAGCGCTTGGGAGATGTTGATGGCTTGCTCCAGCGCCTCGCGTCCGTGAACAAGTGATGTCACTTCTTCTGCCAGGCGTTTTTGCGCTTCACGTTTTTCTGGCGCCGTTTCTGTTTTTTCAGCGTATGCTTCAATTTCCTCTTTTGAAAGGAACGTGAAGTATTTCAAGTATTTGACAACGTCACGGTCGTCTGTGTTGATCCAGAATTGATAGAATTCATATGGCGATGTTTTTTCTTTATCAAGCCAGATCGCGCCGCCTTCCGTTTTTCCGAACTTCGTGCCGTCTGCTTTTGTGACAAGCGGAATCGTTAGGCCAAACGCTTTTGCTCCTTCTTCTTCTGATTTTCTGATCAGTTCAAGACCCGCTGTGATGTTGCCCCACTGATCGCTTCCGCCGATTTGCAGTTTACAGTTTTTGTCTCTGTAAAGATTTAAGAAATCATAAGATTGAAGAATCATGTAGCTGAATTCCGTGTACGAGATGCCGGATTCAATTCTTGAGCTGACCGTATCTTTTGCCAGCATGTAATTGATGCCGAAATTTTTACCAACGTCACGAAGGAAATCGATCACATTCATTTTGCCGATCCAGTCAAAGTTGTTCGCGATGACAGCTGGGTTTTCTGCTGCTTCAAAATCTAGAAATCTGGACAGCTGGTTTTTGATTTTTTGGGACCATTCGGATACGATGTCAGCAGTGTTTAATGTACGCTCTGCTTTTTTTCCGCTTGGATCACCGATGAGGCCCGTCGCGCCGCCCACAAGCGCAATCGGATGATGCCCTGCAAGCTGAAAACGGCGAAGTGTTAAAATAGGCAGCAGGTGTCCGATATGCAAGCTGTCTGCTGTAGGGTCAAAGCCTGAGTACAAGCGGATTTTTTCTTCATTCAGCTGTTTATTTAACCCTTCTTCATCTGTCATTTGCTGAATCAATCCGCGGAAGGATAAGTCTTCAAGTAAGTTAGTCATAAGATAAAGCTCCTTTTTTAATTAAAATAAAAAACGCCCCTTCGTTTACACGAAGGGACGATTGATTATCGCGGTACCACCCTACTAATAAGAGAATGCAAACATTCGTCTTATCACTTTGCCTGATAACGGATCAGGTCCGTTCTTTCACTACTGAAAGCCTGGCCGGCTTTGTTTGCAAAAGCGGTTCATGAGTGTATTCGATATATCCGTCTGTGCTGATTTTCACCGGCCATCAGCTCTCTGGAACGTAAGGATATTCTACTTGTCTCAATCTTTACCTTTTCATATGAAGCTATATCATTTTTAACATAAATAAAATCCTGTGTCAACGCCGCCTTTTAATCCTCCATTGTTGACAGATCTCCAGCCGGCAGATTAAGCTCCCATGCCTTCAGCACGCGCCTCATGATCTTTCCGCTTCTGGTTTTCGGAAGCTTATCTTTAAATTCGATCTCACGCGGAGCCGCATGGGCTGCAAGACCCTGCTTTACAAATAGGCGGATCTCTTCTTTCAGTTTATCAGACGGCTCAAATCCTTCCCTGAGTGCAATAAAGGCTTTAATGATTTCTCCACGCACCGGGTCAGGCTTTCCGATAACGCCTGCTTCTGCAATAGCCGGATGTTCGACAAGCTTGCTTTCCACTTCAAATGGGCCGACGCGCTCACCGGAGGTCATGATGACGTCATCAACTCTGCCTTGGAACCAAAAGTATCCCTCTTCATCCATGTAAGCAGAATCCCCAGACACATACCAGCCGCCCGGCATGAAATACGATTCATACTTTTCAGGGTTATTCCAAATGGTATGCATCATGGAAGGCCAGCCCTTTTTGATGGCGAGATTGCCCATTCGGTACGGCGGTAGCTCGTTGCCTTGATTGTCAACGATCGCTGCCTCCACTCCTGGAATCGGCTTACCCATTGAACCCGGTTTAATATCCATGCAAGGATAGTTGCAGATGAGCTGACTGCCCGTTTCGGTCATCCACCAGGTATCATGGATTCGTTTGTTAAAAACTTTATGTCCCCATCTGATGACTTCCGGATTTAGCGGCTCACCGACACTGAGCACATGCCGGAGTGAAGTTAGATCATATTTCGCAGCCATTTCATCTCCCGCTCCCATCAGCATCCGAAAAGCTGTCGGCGCGCTGTACCAGACATTGACGCCAAGCTGTTCAATCGTTCCATACCAGCTTTCCGGGCTGAAACGTCCGCCGACGATGACATTTGTCGCTCCGTTCAGCCACGGTGCAAAAATGCCGTATACCGTACCTGTCACCCAGCCTGGATCAGCCGTGCACCAATAAATGTCTTCTTCCTTTAAATCAAGGACCCACTTTCCTGTTTGATATTGCTGAATCATCGCTTCATGGACATGCAACACGCCCTTTGGCGTACCAGTGGAACCTGATGTATAGTGAAGCAGAAAGCCGTCTTTTTTATCCATCCATTCGATATCCAATCTTGTGCTTTCCTGTTTCGCTGCTTCATCATAATTGATGATATTCGTGCCGCTCTCAGCCTCTCCCCCGACTACGAAGACATGCTGCAAGTGAGGCAGTTTGTCTACCGGTATTCTCTCCAGCAGCTCAGGCGTTGTGACAACAACCTTTGCCTCACTGTTTTCAAGCCGGTCTTTCACCGCTCCCTCCATAAATGCTTCGAACAGCGGCCCGGCGATGGCGCCAATTTTGATTGCGCCAAGCATAATAAAATAAAGCTCGGGTGATCTCGGCATAAAAATAAAAACGCGGTCCCCTTTTTCCACATTTCCATACCGTCTCAGCACATTCCCGGCTCTGTTTGATTCTTCCTTCATTTCTTTAAATGTGTATTTTTCATCCCTTTTTGCGTCTTTATAATAAAGCGCTACTTTGTTTTTTCGAAACGATTCGGCATGGCGGTCAATCGCTTCATACGCCGCATTCAGTTTCCCTGTCTCATGCCAAGAGAAATGTTTCTCTGCCTCGGCCCAATCAAAATGCCGGTACGTTTCTTCATAGTTTTTTAAGTTATGATCCCCCTCTATTGCTGGTAACGCTTTCAAGTTCATGCCCAAACATCCCCCTTTGCTGAAGTTGTCACAATTATTATAGTATATATTCATATTCTTCTCAATTTTTAAAATATAAACCATGTTGAAAACGCTTTATAATTTGGTATTCTTAAAGAAGGCATGTATTTTTGATAAGAATTGATGGGACGGTGAATTAGTGGAACATCATAAAACATACCATTCAGCAAACATCAAAACAGCAACCGGCTCTTTACTGATAGAAGGGCCTGTCTCTCCAGAGGATTTGGCAGGTTATGAGTTTCATAAAGATTTAACCGCATTTCGCCCGCCTCGCGAGCAGCATGAAGCGCTAGTCGACATTGCAGGCCTTCCCGAAGGGCGCATTATTATTGCCAGAGACGGCCGAACCATTGTCGGCTATGTCACGTATTTATATCCTGACCCGCTCGAAAGATGGTCTGAAGGAAATATGGAGGATTTGATTGAGCTCGGAGCCATCGAAGTAGCGCCGGACTATCGGGGATGCGCTGTCGGAAAGACGCTCCTGACCGTCAGCATGATGGATGAACAAATGGAAAACTACATTGTGATGACGACAGAATATTACTGGCATTGGGATTTAAAAGGGATGAAAAAAGATGTGTGGGAATACAGAAAGATCATGGAAAAGATGATGAATGCAGGCGGATTGGTCTGGTTTGCAACGGATGAGCCGGAGATCAGCTCCCACCCTGCAAACTGTCTGATGGCCCGCATTGGAAAAAACGTCAGCCAAGAATCAATTGAGCAATTTGACAGGCTCCGTTTTTATCATCGTTATATGTATTAACTGACACTGACAAAGGGGAAAAAATAATGATTGTTGAGCAAATCATGAAAAGAGATGTCATTACATTAACGAAGACGGATACGCTTGAAACAGCAATATGCAAACTGAAGGAATTCCATATCAGGCATCTGCCTGTTGTAGATGAAGAACGACACGTGATCGGCATGATTACAGACAGGGACATGAAACAGGCCAGCCCGAGTATTTTTGAAGAAAACAAACGAAGCCTATTTCTCACACGAAGCGTAGATTCAATTATGAAAAAGGATGTTGTCTGCGCCCACCCGTTAGATTTTGTCGAAGAAATATCAGCCGTGTTCTACGAGCATGGCATCGGCTGCCTACCAGTGGTACACCATCAAAAATTAATAGGCATTTTAACAAAAACCGATTTGCTGCGGACGTTTGTCAAATTGACAGGCGCTGACCAGCCGGGCTCGCAAATTGAGATAAAAGTAAACGACATCACCAAAAGCCTCGCTGAGATCAGCAGTCTTTGCCAAGACCTTCAAGTGAAAATATTAAGCGTGCTTGTTTATCCGCATGACGATCCCGGTGTAAAAGTGCTTGTCTTCCGTGTAAAAACGATGAATCCGCTGCCGTTTTTGCAGGCATTACAAAGAAATGGACACCACGTCGTATGGCCGTCAGAGCAAAGGGATCTGCTATGAGAGACAGTGTATTTATCTATTCTCCATCCTACCAAACCTATATGTTTCATCAGGAGCATCCCTTTAATCAGCAGCGGGTTCTGTTAACATATGATTTGCTTAAGACGATCAATGCCTTTGATGATGGAGACATTGTCACCCCCAGACTCGCTTCAGAAGAGGAGCTTTCCCTTGTCCACACGGACGATTACATTCAGGCCGTAAAGCTTGCGGGCGCCGGAAAGCTCCCCGCTGAAGAAGGAGAAAGCTACGGGCTCGGCACTGAAGACACACCCGTCTTTGCCGGCATGCACGAAGCGGCATCACTCTTGGTCGGCGGCACTTTAACGGCCGCAGACTGGGTCATGTCAGGACAAGCCCTGCATGCGGCAAACCTTGGCGGAGGGCTTCAT
Source organism: Bacillus sp. LM 4-2 (assembly GCF_000978495.1). Taxonomy (NCBI): domain Bacteria; kingdom Bacillati; phylum Bacillota; class Bacilli; order Caryophanales; family Bacillaceae; genus Bacillus; species Bacillus sp. LM 4-2. The sequence continues at coordinate 2,897,791 of NZ_CP011101.1, forward strand.
CACGGCTTTCGCGGGAGAGCATCAGGATTCTGCATATACAACGACAGCGCTGTGGCTATTCAATATATCCAGAAAAAATATAGCGCCAGAGTGCTTTATATTGATACGGACGCCCACCACGGGGACGGTGTGCAATTTACATTTTACGATAATCCTGACGTATGCACGCTGTCCATTCATGAAACAGGAAGGTATTTATTCCCTGGAACCGGTCAGATCCAAGAAAAAGGAAGCGGAAAAGGATATGGCTATTCCTTTAATATTCCGCTTGACGCTTTTACAGAGGATGATTCTTTTCTTGAGGCTTACCGGACAGCAGCTTCAGAAGTCGCCGCGTATTTCGAGCCCGATGTCATTATCAGCCAAAACGGCGCCGATGCCCATTACTACGACCCGCTGACGCATTTATCAGCAACAATCAATATATACGAAGAAATCCCCCGTCTTGCACACACTTTGGCTCATCAATATTGCGGAGGGAAATGGATTGCAGTCGGAGGCGGCGGATATGATATTTGGCGTGTCGTGCCCCGCGCCTGGGCCAGAATATGGCTTGAAATGAAGGGAATTGACCCGGGTCACGAGATCCCGCCGGAATGGATTGTTAAATGGCAAAAACAATGCCCCGTGGCCCTTCCGTCGAGCTGGAGCGATCCGGCTGATTTATATCCTCCGATTCCCCGCAAGCCTGAAATTACAGAAAAAAATGCCCAAACTGTCAGCAAAGCATTATATGCGATACGTTCTGAACAGCAAAGAACAAAGTAAAAAACGACCTTTACGAAGAGGTCGTTTTTGATTTTTTAATCACTATTTCCACACGCCGATTTTCCTTCATGTGTTCATTTGTCTTGTTATCCTTTACTGGCTTTGTATCCGCATAACCGACAGCAATAAAGCGCTTGGAGGGAAGCTTCTCTTTAGACGTGAAGTATTGAATCACTCCACTTGCCCGTGCTGCTGATAGCTCCCAGTTCGACGGGTATCGGTATGTCGAAATGTTTCGGCTGTCTGTATGTCCCTCAACCTGAATGTCATTTGGAATTGTTTGAAGAAGAACGGCAATTTGGTGAAGAAGTGTTTCGGCATTTTTCAGCACCTTTGCCTCACCTGTATCAAACAGCACAGCCTCCTGAAGAACGAGCACGACACCGCGTTCATCCCGTTTGGCTGTCATTTGGGCCTTCAAATGATTGTCTTTTATATATGTATTTACTTTCTTGAGAAGCTGATCCTGCTGATCCTCTTGCTTCTTCGTATCAGATGGGGATGTATTCTTTTTTTCTATGGATGTTTGGTCCGGCTGAAGCCCGTTGCCTTCCTTCTGGATCGAGTCCACTGCCGCTTTAAATTTTTGCAGATCAATTTGGGACATCGAAAAGAGTAAAATAAAGAACACAAGGATCAAGGTGATCAAATCTGTAAAGGTTACCATCCAGCTGGATGAAGATTGACTGTTTTTTCCGCTTCCATTCCTTCTTTCAAAACGTTCTCTTCTAAGCTTCATGTACAGATCCCTTTTTTGTTTTTACTTGTTTTGGCTGCTTCTGCCATTCTTCCCGTGAGCTGAAAACGACCAGCTGGCTTTCAAGGTTGCGCGGGTTTTTTCCGGATTGAACACCGATAATCCCTTCCACCATTACCTGCTTGATGAAAATTTCACTTTCTGTTTTCTCTTCAAGCTTAGCCGCGATCGGGTTGAAGACCATATTTGCCAGTAATGAACCATATAAAGTCGTCAGAAGCGCAATGGCCATGTTTGGTCCGAGCATATGCGGGTCGTTTAAGTTTTTGAGCATCAGCACAAGCCCGACGAGTGTTCCGATCATTCCCCACGCCGGAGCGAATTCTCCCGCTTTTTCAAAAACTCGCCGCCCTTTTCGGTGCCGTTCCTCCATTGCTGCGATTTCTGAATCCATGACGAGCCGAATCGTTTCTTCATCCCAGCCATCAATGGCTAAAAGCAGCCCTTTTTTCAAGAATGGATCTTTGATTTCCCGAGCCTGATCATCCAATGATAAAAGCCCGTGTTTTCGCGCGTGATCGGAAAGGGAAACAAAGGTTTTCACAAGATCTTTCACATTGTCTTCCTGGCGGATGAATGCCTGCTTTAACACAGAGGGCGCTTTTTTCAGCTCTCTTGGCGGAAAACTGATAAAAACAGCGGCGCAAAGTCCCCCTGTTACGATGAAGAAAGAGGTCAGATCAAGAAAAGAGCGGAAACCGCTTACTCCCGATCCTGAAATAATCCCGATAACAATAATAATCGTTCCTAACACAAATCCAACAGGTGTAAGATAATCAAAACGTTTCATCATTTCTCCCCATGAAAAAAGCAAGAATTCACCATAAAGGTGAAGCTTGCTCTTTGTTTTTCTTATGACTTGGTTGACTTTCTAAGCTCTATACGGTGCGGCAGTTCGACGATATGCTCTTCAACCGGCTCTTTATTCATGAGCTTCGTCAGCAGTCTCATCGCAACGGCGCCGATATCATATGTCGGCTGAACAACTGTTGAAAGCTGAGGACGAACCATGAGGCTTAATCTTGTATTATCAAAACCGATAATGTCGAGATCCTCCGGAATGGATAAGCCCTGATCCTGAGCGGCATGGATAATGCCGAGTGCCATTTCATCAGTTGCAGAAAGAATGGCTGTCGGCTTTTTATCCAGGCTCATCAGATGCTGCAGTGCTTCGAGTCCGGAATCATATGTGTAATCCCCTTCAGCTACAAATTGTTCATTAAACGGAAGGTTCGCTTCTTCAAGCGCACGTTTGTAGCCTTGGAGTTTTTTCGAACGGTTGATCGGTTCTGCCATTGGTCCGGAAACGAACGCGATGTCTGTATGTCCTTTATCAACCAAAAGCTTCACGGCATCATAAATCGCCTGTTCGTAATCGATAGCGACTGACGGTGTTTCCTCCTGCTCTTCTACAGAAGCGGCAAGTACAATCGGCACTGGAGAACGCTTAAATTCCGCCACATGCTCGTCCGTAATGTTTCCGCCCATAAACACGATGCCGTCCACTTGTTTGCCGAGCATTGTGTTTAACAAGTGCAGCTCTTTCTCCATGTTTTGGTCAGAGTTGCTCAAAATAATATTGTATTTATACATTGTCGCGATATCTTCAATTCCGCGCGCAAGCTCTGAATAGAAAATGCTTGAGATATCGGGAATGATGACACCTACAGTTGTTGTTTTTTTACTTGCCAGCCCTCTTGCCACCGCGTTTGGACGGTAACCGAGACGTTCAATGGCTTCCAAGACTTTTTTTCTCGTTGTCGGTTTTACATTCGGGTTGCCGTTCACGACACGGGAAACGGTTGCCATGCTTACATTAGCTTCTCTCGCTACATCGTAGATCGTAATATTGCTCATCCTAAAACCACTCCTTTTACTGGATACACTTATCCTTATCTATAGCATAAACACTTTATGTAGAGAAATGTCATAATGTCCGAATTTATGTCGTTTATGATTTGTAAGCGTAAGTCAGTAGTGTACATTATTTTTCATTATTCATCAAATTTAATTACTTCTCATGAAATTATACACGTTTTTATAGATGATGAAAACGTATACTTGGTTTTTATAACTAAATAAACGAGAAAGCATAAAAAAAGGCCGCAGGCGCGGCCTTTTGGATTGTTCAATTAAGCGTTGACTTTCACCATTGGCTTCAGTTCATTCAGCCATTTTTCGAATTCAGGAATCGCCATTTGCTGAGCAGAGTCAGAAAGTGCGACTGACGGATCAGGGTGAACCTCAGCCATTACGCCATCAGCACCGATCGCTAAAGCGGCTTTAGCTGTCGGAAGCAAGAGGTCACGGCGGCCTGTTGAATGCGTAACATCAACAAAGACTGGCAAATGCGTTTCTTGTTTCAAAATCGGCACAGCTGAAATATCCAGCGTGTTTCTCGTTGCTGTTTCATATGTTCTGATTCCGCGCTCACAAAGGATAATTTGGTCATTTCCTTGTGACATGATGTATTCAGCAGCATTGATGAATTCAGAGATCGTTGCAGCAAGACCGCGCTTCAGAAGCACTGGCTTTTTCACGGCGCCGGCCGCTTTCAGCAATTCGAAGTTTTGCATATTGCGCGCTCCGATTTGAATGACATCAATGTAGTCCAGCGCTTCTTCGATATGAGCCGGAGTTACGATTTCACTGATAACCGCCAGATCAAATTCATCCGCTACACGTTTTAAAATTTGAAGGCCTTCAACACCAAGCCCTTGGAAATCGTATGGGCTCGTACGAGGCTTAAAGGCTCCACCGCGCAAAATTTTAATCCCTTGTTTTTTCGCAGCTGCAGCGACTTCAGCTACCTGCTCATAGCTCTCTACCGCACATGGGCCGACAATGAATCTTTGCTGGCCGTCTCCGATTTTTTCGCCTTTGATATCAACAATTGTATCTTCAGGTTTTTTCTTGCGGGAGACAAGCAGCGCTTTGCTGTGATCTTCTTCCTGAAGCTCTAAACCGGCTTTGAATATCTCTTTAAAAATGTGCTGGATGGTTGAATTTTCGAACGGCCCGTCATTGTTTTCAATGATATTGTTCAACATTGTGCGTTCTCTGACAGGGTCAAATCGGTTGACACCCTGTGCTTCCTTCGCTTTACCGATCTCTTTTACAACATTTCCGCGTTCGTTGATTAGTTTTAAAATTTGTAGGTTTAATTCGTCTGCTTTCTGCCTTAAAAGCTCTAACTCTGTGTTGCTCATTTTTTTCATCCTTTCCCTGCACATTCATTTTTTATTTTGTAGTTATCATGCATCTTACTATAAGTAATTCCAAATGGAAATACTGAAATACAAAAAATTTTATAAAAACTCTACTTTATCACCCAAACGCTTTTAAGTGATAAAGTAATCTATGAAGCTATCCTACATGATGTGAGGGCAATGTTCAAGGGTTTTTTACAAAAAAAAACGCCAGATGATATCTGGACGCTTTTTTCTATGACAAATGCTGCTCAATAGCGGCTTCTGTAATTTGTGAATGTGAGGTATGCCATTTCACTTCACCGTTCTGGATGATGAATATCTGAGGGCTTTCATGCTTGACCTCATATGTTTCTGCAATGAAATTTGACAGCGGCCGGGCTTCTTGTACTTGAAGATAGTAAGCCGGCACATCCTCATGCTGATTTGCAAAGGCATCAAACTCATGAAATGCTGCCTGGCTGATCGGGCATGTGGTGCTGTGTTTAAAGAAGACGAAAACGCCTTCCTGTTCTGCAATCCGTTTAAATTCTTCCTCAGATTGAATAAGCTGTTTAGCCATGACTCAAGCTCTTCCTTCCCTGCTCAGCGATTCAACTGCTCAGCCTGTTTTTGTGCATCTTTCAGTTCGTCTTTTACATCTTCTTTCGTCTGGAGGACTTGATCTTTTGTTTCATCAGCTGCCTGCATCGCTTCTTCCCTCATATCTTGCATTGCAGTCGATGAATCCGTTTTGTCAGATTTGGAACGGTCTCTTAAATCCTTTACCTTGTTCATGATCTGCCCAGACTGATCCGCTACAAGCTGTGTGATGTTGGAAGTTTTGTCTTTTGCGATGCTGACATATTGCGTGCCTTTTTCCTTCGCATCTGCCGTCATTTTATCAGTTTTGTCCCGTAAAGCAACAGCTTGGCTGCCAAGATCGTCGCGAAGTTCTTTGCCTGATTTAGGCGCTAGAAAAAGAGCTGTAGTGGCACCGATGATTCCCCCGATTAAAGTTCCGATTAAAAAATCTTTACTATTAATTCCATCTTTGCTCATCATTATTCCTCCTCTTAGTATTTTTTTCTCTTACAGGGCTGATTTTTTCTTTTGCTTCCATTTCTCCCAAATTTCCATTGCTGCTTGACTCCATGTGACAACTTGATTGATCTTATCTTGATTTTCTCTAACTGATGCCGATACAGACCCTGCCGCTTGTTTCATGGATGTATTGAACTGCTGTACAGAAGCTCCCACTCCTTGAACAGCATGAACGACCGTGTTCAGCTTTTCTGATTTTTCCTGAATATCTTCAGCCAGGCGGTTGGTCTTATGTAAAAGCTCGGCTGTTTCAGTTGTGATGCCCTTCATTTGTCCCTCCAGCCCTTCAAGAGTGGATGCGACGTTTTTTAGTGTCAGCTGCAATGACTTCAATGTTTTAGACAAGTAGATCACTAATACGAGAAATGCAACTGCGATGAGTGCAACGCTCAAATAAAGAATAATAATCATCTCAAACCTCCTTGCTGCAGGATATACTGCTGTTTACCCGTTTTCTTCAATCATAAACATGTGTACTGGGCTGTATACATACTATTCTCCGTTATGTAAGAAAATCCTTTAATAAGCTTTCCCATCAGATAAATAAAAAGCAGTGAGATCACTGCTTTTTATTATGCCATGACGTTTTCGTAGGCTCTCATATATTTTTGGATATCTCCTGCTCCCATGAAGATGAGAACGGCTTTATCATGAGCTTTTAAAACAGATGTGTCATCTTCTTCAATCAGCTTGGCATTATGAATTTTTCCCTGGAGATCACCGATCGTCAGCTTTCCGGCATTCTCACGGGCTGAGCCGAAAATATCGCATAAATACACACAGTCGGCGCCGCTCAGGCTTTCTGCAAATTCGTCAAGGAACTGCTGCGTCCGTGTAAATGTATGAGGCTGGAATACCGCGACAATTTCCCGATCAGGATACTTCTGTCTTGCCGCCTCGATTGTCACTTTTATTTCTGTCGGATGATGGGCATAGTCATCAATCAGCACTTGATCCCCAAGCTGCTTCTCATTGAATCTGCGTTTGACGCCCCCAAAGGATTTGAGAGCATGCTTAATGATGCTGGAATCAATTTCTTCATAATGGCATAACGCAATGACCGCCAATGAGTTTAATACATTGTGGTGGCCGTACGCAGGAATATAAAACGTATCATAGAACGTATTGCGGACAAAGACATCAAAAGTTGTCCCTTCCGTGCTTTTTACGATGTTTCTGGCTTGAAAATCATTTTCTTCCCCCGTGCCGTAATACACAACCGGGACGTTCGCATGGATTTTCGGCAGATGCTCATCGTCTCCGCAGGCAATAATGCCTTTGTTGACTTGAAGAGCCATCTCTTGGAAAGCGTCAAATACATCGTCAATGCTTGAGAAGTAATCAGGGTGATCAAAATCAATATTCGTCATAATCGCATAATCTGGCTGATAGCTTAAGAAATGGCGGCGGTATTCGCACGCTTCAAACACAAAGTATTCGCTGTTTTCATTTCCCTGGCCTGTTCCGTCTCCGATTAAGAAAGACGTCGGTTTTGCGTTTTGGATCACGTGAGCCAGCAGACCCGTAGTCGACGTTTTGCCGTGTGCGCCCGTAACGGCAACACTCGTGAATTTTTTCATGTAGTCGCCTAAAAACTTATGATAACGTATCACCGGAATTCCCTCAGACATCGCTTTTTCTATTTCAGGATGCGTGTCTGGGAATGCGTTTCCGGCGATGACTGTCATGCCGGGTTTAATATTTTCCGCGCTAAAAGGAAGAATCGTAATATTTCTTTTTTCAAGCGCTGTTTGCGTAAAAATAAATTTTTCGATATCCGATCCTTGGACAGTATATCCATTATCATGAAGTATTTGGGCAAGCGGACTCATACCGGTCCCTTTTATTCCAACAAAATGATAAACAGTCATAATTGTACCTCCAACAAACGTCTATCTGTTCCCCAGTATATGACGCTCATTTCAATTTGCGACCGCGGCGGCTGAAAAGCCTCCCTTAGCGGCGTATTTTATATGTTTTGTTATGTTTAGTATCAGGTTATTTCTTTCCGATTAAACCCAGATATCAAGATTTGTCTATGCACAGCTGCTGTAAAGCGGCATAGCTGTTAAATGCTCTAAACACTATCATACCATGTTTGGTGTGAAAATGAACCCATATTATTCGTTTATTAAATCACTTGCTGTGATCAGCACCTCCCGAGGCTTGCTTCCTTTTGCCTCAGAGATCATGCCTTCCGCTTCCATCATGTCGATCAGCCTTGCCGCACGATTGTAACCGATTCTGAATCTTCTTTGCAGGCTTGAAGTGCTCGCACTGTTTTGCTCTACAACAAACTCACACGCTTCGTAAAACAGTTCGTCCTCTTCTTTCAGGGCTGATCCTTGTCTTACGAGCTCTTCTTGTTCAAATAAATAAGTCGGCGGCATTTGGCTTCTGACGTGGGAAACGACGCGGTCGATTTCCCGGTCTGACACAAAGTTACCTTGCAGACGTACCGGTTTTCCCGAGCCGTTTTCCAAAAAGAGCATATCCCCTTTTCCGAGAAGCTTTTCTGCACCGGCTATGTCAATAATTGTTCGGGAATCAACCTGGCTTGAGACAGAAAAGGCGATTCTTGTCGGGATATTCGCCTTAATCAGACCTGTTATGACATCGACTGACGGACGCTGAGTGGCGACGAGAAGATGGATACCGCACGCTCTGGCTTTTTGGGCGATCCGCGCAATGCTTTCTTCCACATCGTTTGGAGCCACCATCATCAAATCTGCAAGCTCATCAATAATGACAACTAAATATGGCAGCTTTTCACCCATTTGGTGTTCAGCGGTTAATTGATTAAAGCGGTCAATGTCGCGGACACCTGAATGGGCAAAAAGCTCATAGCGTCGCTCCATTTCCTCAACGACCCATTTCAAAGCAGCTGTAGCCGCTTTAGCGTCAGTAATGACCGGGCTGACGAGGTGAGGAATTTTATTGTAAGGGGCCAGCTCTACCATTTTCGGATCAATCAGCAGCACCTTTACCTCACTCGGGTCAGCTTTATAAAGCAGGCTGACTAATATTGTATTGATGCATACGCTTTTTCCGGAGCCTGTAGCGCCGGCAATCAAGCCATGCGGCATTTTCTTCAAGTCGATAACAACAGGATTTCCCGAAATATCTAATCCCAGCGCAGCTGTGAGCGGTGACTTGCTTGTCCTGAAAGCTGAGCTGCGAATCATTTGGCGCAAATCAACCACCTTGCTCGTGCGGTTCGGCACTTCAATTCCGATCGTGTTTTTCCCCGGAATCGGCGCTTCAATCCGAATATCTCTCGCTGAGAGACTGAGTTTAATATCATCGGACAAGTTGGTGATTTTATTCACCTTTACACCCGGTTCAGGATGCACTTCAAATCTCGTGACAGACGGACCCTGGGTTACATGGACCACATTGGCGCGGACATTGAAGTTTTTCAAGGTTAAATCAAGAAGCTGACGCTGTTCTTCGATCCACGCAGTATCATCTTGAACCTGCGCTGGCGGGACATCAAGGAGTGCAACATTCGGAAATACATAGCTGCCGCGGCGCTCCTCTGCTTTTTGCTGTTTATGCGTATCTCTTTTCAGCATCATCACATTAAAAGGAACGGATGGCCCTTTTTGAGAAGATGCGATTTGTTCGGTCCTTTTCTCCTGTACACCAGGCCTTTTTTTCGGCTCTGCTGAAGCTTCGCGAGGTTTGTCTGCGTGAATTCCCTGCCGATTTTCAAGAGGTGCAGTAGACGATTTGGAACCCTGCTCCATGTGTTCAGTTTTCTCAAGCTCTGTATGGCTGTCTGGCTGAACATCTATCTTCGTTTCCTGAGCCTCTCCCAGGATGTCATAATGATTATTTATTATGCTGTCTGATGGCTCTTCTGATTCTTTTGCCACAGTTTCTGCTTGAGCCAGAGCCTCTGATGAATACTCATGATCAGTAAATAAAGGCTCTTCCTGACGAATGTCTATTTGTTCTTCTTGAACGAACGGGGACTCAGCACCTTCTGCCGCGTTTTCATGATGATTGTATACTGGGCTGTCTGACGGCTCTTTTGCTTTTTCATCCTCAGATACTGCCTCTGTCTGAAATTCAGGAGCTGTTTGCTCTTCATCAAGTTCAGCGGAGAAAACAGGCTCTTCAAATTTCTCTGGCTGCTGCTCCCTTTGTTCTTCCTTAGCCGTTGCAGGCTCTTCGCGGCCTACTTCACTGTCTGAAAGCCCTTCAGCCGCCGTATCTGTGAGCATCTCAGGCGGTGTTTGTTCTTCGGCATGTTCAGCTGGGAAGGAAGGCTCCTCTTTTTCCGGCTGTTGAACGCCTGACTCAAATGGCACTTTGTTACCTGACGGCTCGGCTGGCCGTTTCGCCAGCGCCTCATCATTCTCCGTATCCTTTCTGTTTAAAACGCCAGAAGGCTGTTTTTCAAATTGGGTATCCGGGAAGAAAGGACTTTCTTTTTTGGAATGCGCCTGTGTGTCTGAAGCAGGATAGCCGCGTTCACGTTCGATCTCTTCTGACAGCAGTGTTACCTTCTCTTTTACCGATTTATCCGATTCGTTCAATGTTTCAGAAGGCTTTTTCGGCACATCCTTTTTAACGGATGGTTTTTGATTAAATCCATAGATAGGCGAAGGGATATTTGTCGGTTTAAACGGTTTCTTCGCCGGCTCTGCTGCTTGATATGTATGCTGCTCTTTTTCATTTCTGGGACGCTCTCTGTAAGGTGCAGCACTTGGACGAGGCGCGGATTTCGGTTCGTCCGATGGTGTGCGGCGCCTTCTCAGGTCATGATTTTTGTATCCGTCAGGCACGACTGGAAAACGGAATTTGCCTTTTGGATATTCATAATATATTTTAGGATCTTCCAATCTTTTTAATTGTCCTTCAGGATGATGTACTTCTTGTTGCTGCGGAATTTGAGCGGGTTTTGTCTCCCGTTCAGCATCCTCTTCGCTTTCGCCTAAAAACAAATCAAAAAATTTATGAAGCCAACTCATAATTTATCTCTAACTCCCTTATAGTTTTCTGGGACGGTTTTTAGTATACCACTGCTGGTCGGCCCAGAAAAGATTAAGCTATCAGCAGAAACAAAGCCGCTAAACAAGGGCTTAGCGGCTTTTCACATGATTCGTTTTTTTTGGCGGATTTATGGGAGTCTAAAACTGAAATGCGTCTCCCGCCTCATAGTCTCCTTCTAACACAAGGATTCCTTTTTCAGCAGGGGCATCCGGCAAATCAAGCTCTTTCGCTGAGCAGATCATCCCGCTTGACGGAACGCCGCGAAGCTCTGCATCCTTAATGACAAGTCCGCTAGGCATCACAGCACCGACTTTGGCAACGACAACTTTTTGGCCTTGATCAACGTTAGGCGCGCCACAGACGATCTGAAGCGTTTCTTCTCCTACGTTGACTTTACATACGCTTAATTTATCCGCATTCGGATGTTTTTCTTTTGATTCTACATAACCCACAACAAACTTCGGAGATAAATCAACGACTAATGTTTCTTCAACGCCGTTTCTGTTTAAAATCTCATTCACATCTTGCACGAATGTTTCTGAGAGCGCAACAGGGCCGTTTTCATCAATGGTCAAGTAAGAAGACGCGTTGAAAATGTTGAAGCCCGTTGTTTCTTTTGTTTCGTTATTGAAAATTTTGACGACGTCGCCGTGTTTTTCATAGCCTAATTGTTCGCGTGTCACATCTTGAAGAGAGATCAGGAGCGTGTCTCCCACACCTTCTTTATTATAAAAAGCGTTCATAAGTAAAAATCCTTTCTAATCCTTTTTCGGACGGCTTTTCGCCAGGATAAACACCGGTTCCAGCTTTCCTTCATTGTACAAAAATGAAAGGGCGGTAATCGGGACGGTGCCGCCTGCAAAGAAGCTCATCGACATTTGTCCTAGAATATCATACCCCGATTCATTCCGGATGTCAGCAAGAATCAAAACGTCCTGATGAGGAACAGAGATCGCCAGCTCCCCTTCTGCATGCTGCTTATACTCATTTAAGATCGCTTCGTTCAAAATCCGGCTTGCGTCGTATCCGTCGTTTGCCCTGAAGAAATAAAAGTAATTGCCGGCAACCGTATCCTCTTTGACAACCGTCGGCAGGGAACGGAGATTAAATGCGGCCGTCTCTCTGATCCGCTCTTTTGTCCAGTTTTCTTTCTCAAGCATGCGCTGGTCAATTAAACGGTAGGTTTTCCCGAGATCAAGCGCGTAATAAATTCTTGTCTCTGCGGTATGATCGTCATAAATGAGCGGGATATCTTCACTGGACTTGTCCGGGAAGGAAGTCGAGCGGATGACCGGATAAATGCGAGTTTCTTTCCCGGTCATTTCCTGAGCCTTCCCTTCCATTGCCGTCATCGCTTCGGAGACATAGTACACGATCTCATCAATGGCTTCGTCTTTTTTCAGTTCCCATTTTGCAATAATCGGCGGCAAATCGAGTGTAATCCCTTTTTTAGTCGTTTGATCCTCAACACGGAGGGTGTCTTTTTCTCTGTCAAACAGAAAGGAGCGATTCTCGTGCTGAAGGCGCTGCTTCAGTATATCTGACAGCTTCCTTGAGGTCATTTTCAAACCGATGTCCTCCTTTACGCTTTAGCGAGAGAGTCTGTTAAAAACTGTTCAATTTCTTCTTTTGTTTTGCGGTCTTTGCTCACAAAACGATTTACTTCTTTTCCTTCATTAAACACCACAAAGCTTGGGATTCCGTAAATTTCCCACTCTGCACATGTATCAATGAATTTGTCACGGTCTACGTAGTAGTAGGTGAATTCAGGGAAATTCGCTTCCAATTCAGGCAGGAAAGGCTCTACAAAACGGCAATCCGGGCACCAATCGGCTGAAAACATAAATACAGACCAATCATCCTTTACCGCTTTTTCCAGCTCTTGAGTTGATTCAATTTTTTTCATTTCATATCCCTCCAGTTGTTTATGTTCTTACATGTTTTTTATCGATACTCGTCCATTTGGATCATACCAAACTGCTTGAGGCAAAACCACTTATATGCAACGAATGAATATGTAAGATTGGCTTTCCCATTATCATTATCATATTTTATTTGCATTATCAAGCTCGTTTCGTTTAACATCGTGTACATGAGGGTAAAATTCACAGATGGACATACATAAGGAGGGATTTTTATATGGAGTTTATCGTCTATTTAGCAGGAGAAATCCACAGCAATTGGCGCGAGGAAATTAAAGAGAAAACAAAATCACTGAAGCTCCCGATTACGTTTATTGGCCCGATGGAGAATCATGACCGCTCAGACAATATTGGTGAAGAAATTATGGGCGTACAGCCAAATGCCGTTTTAAAGGATGACAAAGCCTCTGACATCAACAACTTCAGAACCGCCGTCCTGATGAATAAAGCAGACTTTGTGATCGCCCTGTTTGGCGAAAAGTACAAACAGTGGAACACGGCAATGGATGCATCATATGCGATCGCAAAAGGAAAACCCCTGATTATTATCCGGCCGGAATCGCTCCACCATCCTTTAAAAGAGCTTTCCAATAAAGCGAATATTACGGTTGAAACCGTTAACCAAGCCATTAAGGCCCTTTCCTATCTATTTGAAACAGAATAAGAAAAAAGCTTGTCGATCCGGGCTTACTGCTCGTTCAACAAGCTTTTATGAAACCTACATATTTTCTTTAATCGCATCCACTGTCTGCTTATCGCAGGCTGTTACAAGTTTGATGAGCATTTCTTTAGCAGCAGCATAATCATCAATATGAATGATAGAAGCGTTTGTATGAATATAGCGGGAACATATTCCGATAACCGCTGACGGCACACCGCTGTTCGAAATATGAACCTTGCCTGCATCTGTTCCCCCGCCGGATACAAAATATTGATATGGAATATCATGCGTTTCAGCCATATCAAGAACGAATTCCCTCATTCCGCGATGCATGACTGTCGTTCTGTCAAGAATGCGCAGCAAAAAGCCTTTTCCAAGCTGGCCGAATTCATTTTTGTCTCCGCTCATATCGTTTGCCGGGCTGGCGTCAAGGGCGAAAAACAAGTCCGGTTTAATCATATGAGAAGCCGTCTGCGCGCCCCTTAGCCCTACTTCTTCCTGAACCGTTGCACCCGCATAGAGTGTATTCGGAAGCTCTTTACCGTGTAATTCCTTCAGAAGTTCAATGCTTAAGCCGCATCCATATCTGTTATCCCATGCTTTTGATAAAATTTTCTTTTCATTCGCCATCGTCGTAAACGGACAAACAGGCACGATCTGCTGTCCCGGTCTAATGCCGATTTTGATGGCGTCTTCCTTATCATCCGCTCCAATGTCGATCATCATGTTTTTGATATCCATCGGTCGGTTTCGCTGCGCATCTGTCAATAAATGCGGCGGTATGCTTGAAATCACACCCGGAACCGGCCCGTTATCTGTTTGAATTTCAACCCGCTGCGCAAGCAAAACCTGGCTCCACCAGCCTCCGAGCGTCTGGAATCTGAGCAGCCCGTTGTCTGTAATGGATGTCACCATGAAGCCGACTTCGTCCATGTGCCCGGCTACCATAATTCTCGGTGCGTCCTCTGCGCCTCGTCTGACTCCGAAAACACTTCCCAGTCTGTCCTGAACGATGTCATCGGCATATTTGGCTAGCTCCTGCTTCATAAAAGCACGAACCTGATGCTCATTGCCCGGCGCGCCGGGAAGCTGCGTCAGTGTTTGGAAAAGCGCTTTCGTTTCTTGATTCATGTTTTCCCCTCATTTCTATGTAGTCCTTTTATTTTATTAGAAACAGTGAAGTTTTCCAAGCACCCTGACCCAATCTGCTCGATCAGCCGCGTATTGCTTAACAGGATTTGGCTGTTTCTGTATAATGAAAAGTACGATCAACCAGGAGGTGCTTTATTTTGAAATTGCGTCATCTTCTTTTAGGAGCAGGACTTGGAATTTGTGCGGCTGTCGTTGTGAAACAATATGTGATGAAGCCTTATATTTCTTCAGAAAAAGCGCTTCGAATTGTAAAGTCTGCTTTTAAGCAGCGGGGCCCGATTGACGGATCATGGATTTACACCCAGCCGGAGCCCTACAATATTAACGGAGAAACGGTACAGGTATACAAAACCGGCATTACACGATCAGCTTTCGGAGAATTAGAACAGTATGAAGTCATGGTGGATGCGAAAACGGGAGAAATTGTTGATGTCATTGATACAATCGCCTCTTAACACCGGACAAGCAAAAAATAGAAGCCGCTGCCTACGCAGCGGCTCTTTTTTATTATATCGCGCGAATCGGTTTGTATACCGGATACCACATCGCATCCTGCACTGCCTGTATAATGTCTTCAGGCTCTTCCGTAGCGACGCCTTCCTTCATTGCGGTTTTTGCAACTTCAACAGCAACGGTTGCCGAAACAGTGCGCAAATCTTCAACTTTTGGAAGCATCGGCGCGCCAGGCACCCCGACATTGACCATACCTGCGATTGCCCGGGCACATGCTTCAAACATGCCGTCGGTAATTAATTTTGATTTGGTAACAATCGTTCCAAGACCGAGACCAGGGAAGACAAGCGCGTTGTTTGCCTGCCCGATATGATACGTAACTCCGTTATATTCAACTGGCGGGAACGGGCTTCCTGTCGTGATCAGCGCACGGCCTTCTGTCCATTCGATTAAATCCTCCGGTTTTGCTTCAGAAAGAGTTGTCGGATTTGACATTGGCAAAATCGCCGGCCGTTTCACATGTGACGCCATTTCTTTTACAATTTCTTCAGTGAAAGCGCCGGAAACCGTAGATGTGCCGATCAGGATCGTCGGTTTCGCCTGCCGGACCACTTCAAGAAGATCAATGCCTCCGCCGTCTCCGTTCCGCTGATAATCCTTCACTTCATCAGCCGAACGGGCATACGGCTTTTGGAAATCAAGAAGCTGATCCATATCATCTGTTAACAGCCCGTTCCTGTCTATGCACCAGAAGCGCTTGTATGATTCTTCTTCACTCAGTCCCTCGCGCACCAATGCTTCCCGCAGCTGTTCGGCAATTCCGATTCCTGCCGTTCCCGCTCCGAATATAACAACTCTGTGATCTCTCAGCGGAACTTTAGACGCTTTTGCACAGGATAAGACTGCGGCCAAAGAAACAGCGCCAGTTCCTTGGATATCATCATTGAAGGTACACACTTTATCTTTATAGCGTTTCAAAATGCTTCGCGCGTTTTTCGCCCCGAAATCCTCCCAATGCAGCAATGCATTCGGAAATGTTTCTCTCGCCAGCGCAACGTAGTCGTCAATAAATTGGTCATAACGTTCCCCGCGCACTCTGGAATGCTGGTTGCCGACATAAAGCGGGTCGTTCAAAAGGCTCTCCTGATTTGTCCCCGCATCTAAAACAACAGCCAGCACTCTGCTCGGATCAATGCCCGCAGCCGCTGTATAAACCGCCAGCTTGCCAATAGAAATCGCGATTCCTCCGACGCCCCAGTCACCGATTCCTAAAATTCCTTCTGCATCAGTTGCAACAATTAAATCGATCGTATCGCTTTGATCTTTATACTGTTTAAATGCTTCTTTCATACCGTCCGGGTCATCGATTGACAGATAGAGCCCTCGTGGTTTTCTGTATTCATGGCTGTATCTCTGGATTGCCGTTCCGACTGTCGGTGTGTAGACAATCGGGAGCATTTCCCCTAAATGGTCATTTAACAGGCGGTAAAACAGCGTTTCATTCCGATCGTGCAGCGCCGTTAAATAGACATTTTTGCTCAAATCGTCAGGCTGTGCGGAATATTGCTCATACGCTCTTTTCGCCTGCTCATCAATTGTTAATACCTTGGGCGGCAGAAAGCCTTTTAAACCAAGTTCTTTTCTTTCTTCCTCAGTAAAAGCAACACCTTTGTTCAAAAAAGGAACAGAGAGCACTTCAAGGCCTCTTAATGTTGTTTGAATGTCTCCTTCGTTTGTTACTCTGAATTGTTTCACCCTGCCTCTTCCTTTCTGAGCATAATTAGTACTAGGTTTGCATTATTAGCCGGAAAACATGCAGGGTAAACATAAAAATATGCTATTGCTTCATTCGCTTGACTGAATCTTTGATGCTTCCGTCCTCCTCCCATTGAAGGGCGCGATACTCGGCATCATGATAAAAAATAAACCAAGCGTCTTTTTCTGCTGCGAACGCCTGCCATTTCTGCTTTTGCGCGATAGAGGTCATCGGATAATCATCGTAAGCCAGCACCCATAGCGGATTGCGGTGGGCATGTGTCGGCATCAGATCTGCCATATGTACGGCAGTTTCACCCGCATCCTCGCATATCAGGACACTGTGTCCGTCGCTATGGCCTCCGGTGTGATGCATTGTAATACCCTCTGTGATCGTTAAGGTGTCTTCAAAGGTTTTGACTTGGCCAGCTACAGCCTCCCAATTTTCTTTCCAATACGTATTTTTCGACCTGATATTCGGATGGCGCATTTCGTCCCATTCAACAGCTGATGTATAAATTACTGCATTCGGAAAGACAGAGACGAGCCGTTCACCTTCATACTCCGTTAAACCGCATGCATGATCAAAATGAAGGTGTGTCATTGCGATCACATCTATATCGGCAACCGTTAATCCGAGTGCTGCTAACGATGGTTTCACATTCGACTCTTGTGTCACGCCATAGTTTCGTTTTTGTTTATCAGTCAGCTTGCCGGACCCAATTCCGGCGTCAACGATGATATTGAGCCCATCCTTTTGAATCAAAATAGGGTCTGTTCTTAGTTCAATCTGGTTTTTTTCATTGACTGGATATTTTTTAGACCAAAGCGGCTTTGGCACAACGCCGAACATGGCGCCTCCGTCCATATGCGTCACGCCTCCGTCAAGCCAGGTCAACGTGATGTTTCCAATTTTCATTGTTTCCATTTTCATCCCCCCTGTCATCATGGTAGCAAACGGCCCATAAAAAAAACAGACTCCTGTCAGAGTCTGTCTTTACGTTCTCCATTCAACCTCAGCCCGATAGATCGGCTGGCCGAGTGCAGAGAATTTTTCTTCATATTCTGTCATAATATTGCCTTCCAGATTGCTGTTATGCAAATCAAGACTGACGTATGTCAGCAGGAGGCCATACTCAGAGAAGCTTTTCAAAGAGTACTCAAATAAACCTCGGTTGTCCGTTTTAAAATGAATCGATCCGCCTTTGCCCATTACTTCTTCATATTTTTTGAGGAAGTGGGAATATGTCAGGCGGCGTTTTTCATGCCGTTTCTTCGGCCAAGGATCAGAAAAGTTCAAGTAGACCCGTTTCACTTCCCCCGGCTCAAACACATCCGTCAGCGTGTCCGCATCTATATTCAGAAGCTTTACATTCTGCGCTTCGCTGTCTTTTACTTTTTGGACGGCTGTCACGATGACGCTTTTAAATAACTCAATACCAATATAATTGATGTCGGGATTTTGTTTGGCCATACCAGAAATAAATTGGCCTTTTCCTGTACCAACCTCGATATGGATCGGATTGTCGTTGCCAAACACTGTGTTCCATTTCCCTTTATAATCAGCAGGATTGCTGATGGCAATATCTGCGTTTTCAGCCAAAAAGTCATCAGCCCAAGGCTTGTGGCGCATTCTCATATGATTGACACCTCTATCTATTATTTCGACTAACAACATACCATGAATTAAAAAGACCCGCAAGCTCGTTTTTCCAGTGTATCTCTCTTAAGGCCGAGCGCATAAAAAAAGAGGGTCCCGTCTGCTGGAACACTCCTTTCCCATGTATAAAAACGCTCTGTTTTGAACAATTTAACCCGTATGATACTGAAGGGATGTGTACCGTTATGGGTTTACATTATGAGCATCAAGTTCATTTATTGAAGGATATATTGACTGACCATCAATTGGACTGCTGCGGAACAGTCGCAGAGTACGAGCAGCTTGAGCGTGTGATTAAATCACTGATGGCAAACACCGAGCTTGATTCAAATTTCAAAAACGTGCTTGAAGATGTTTACCGCTACAGCCAATCAGGAATATCGTCCAAATCCATCGACTCACACATACAAGAGCATCAGAACAGCCTGTCTCAATGGGTAGAGCAAATGGATTCGTATTCCTGATTAATCAACAATTCGTTTCAGGAGGATATGCAGCTCTTCCATTGCATCATGAAATTCCTTATCATTACCTTTTGCTTTATGCCAGGCAATGAAAGTAATTGTTTCAGATAACACATACCAAGCCATTCGCAACCGAAGGCTTTCTGTCAGCTCTATGCCGTACATGCTCAGCCAGCTCTCCCAAGCTGGCTTTTCGACGTAGTGGTACAGCAAAGGCCCGAGGTCCATCGCCGGATCAGCGATCATGGCGCCGTCCCAGTCAATTAAATACAGCTGGTTGTCTTCAGACAATAGCCAGTTATTATGATTGACATCACAATGGCAAACGACTTTCTCACCGAAATGCACTTCATGCAGGTGTTCTTCCAAATACTTGATCCCTTCTTGAATCAGCGGCGAAGATTGCTGCACAGCAAATACAGCCTGCTTCAGCTGAGACAAAAGAGCCCCCGGGTTCAGCGGTTCTTTTCCAAGTCTCTTCAGCATGTCCAGCAAGGCTTTTGATGTGTGTATTTTACGAAGCAATTCAGCAACGGGCCGTCCGCTCATGTCTTTAGGCTTCAGCTCTCTGCCGGTCATCCAGTGCTGGGCCGTAATGACGTCCCCATTTTCCATCCGTTTTGTCCAAACCAGCTTCGGAACAATGCCTTCGGCGGATAAAACAGCTAAAAAAGGTGAGCTATTACGTTTTAAAAAAAGCTGCTGCCCGTTATGTTTCGCATAATATGCATCTCCTGTAGCTCCTCCGGCGGGGAAGATCTCCCAATCGCTACCTAGTAATTGTCCCAACCAGTTCATATCAATGTTCAACCCATCATTTCTTAAAATATTTTAGAATTAAGGCTAATCGTCTCTAGTCTATCCAGCGAATGCCTTTTTCGTACGAATCGTATAAAAATAAAAAAGACAGCTATTGAGAGTCTCATATGCTAATCAATAGCCGTCCTTTAAATTTTAGCGCTATAGCACAAACTTCGTCAAGCAAAACTCTTAAGATCTGATGCTAAATATAAGATAACCGTTCCGATGCCGTTTACTGCAACCGTTTTCTTGATTTCTGTTGGGTCTTCCTGAAATCCTGATGGATCACATAAAAGCCGATAAGGTATGTCGTTTGGCAGCCTCCACTCGACGGAGTCTGGACTCGCGTGATGGATAACAATGATATCTTTCCATTCGTCAACCTCGTCAAGATCATAAAGCCTGTATGCGATAAGGTGTTCTTTTAGCGTCAAGCATTCAAGATGGCGCTGGATGTCTGCAGCGGACCTAAGACGGAATGCAGGATGCGCTTTTCTCAGCGAGATCAGCCTGCGGATATAGTGAACATCTTCTTTGAATGTTTCACGGCGATCCCAGTCGAGCTGGTTGATGCTGTCACTGGATTGATAGCTGTTTTCCACTCCCTGCTTCGTCCGGAAAAATTCCTGGCCGCTGTGAATAAACGGCACCCCTTGGGCAAGCAAAATAATCGCGGCTGCAAGCCTTTGCCTGCTTCGCTTTCGGCTGTCATTTTCTTGAGGAAGCGCAAAGCTCATTTTATCCCAAAAGGTGTGATTGTCGTGTGATTCGACATAATTGATGGACTGGCTTGGTTCCGGAACAATCGGTGCTAATGCCTTCCATCCGGAAGACCCGGCAATTCCATGCATCACAGCTTGTGCTGATTCACCGTTGCCGAGCGCAAACCCTGTTGCCTTAAGGTGAAAGGTGTTCCCTTTTACAGCGTCACGAAACATATCATTAAAAAAGCCGATGCCCGGCATTCTTGGCGCGTTCGCCAAAGCAGCTTTCTGTTCATGCGGCAGCGGTGTAGCCAGGTCCCACCCTTCTCCAAAAAGCAGGATTCCGGGCTTTGCCTTAGTTGCTTTCTCTTTCATATAAAGCACGGTGTCAATATCTAAAATCCCGAGGAGATCAAAGCGGAAGCCGTCAACATTGTATTCTTCAAGCCAATAGACCACGCAATCCGCAATGAATTTTCTTGCCATCCTTCTTTCTGATGCAATATCATTGCCAACGCCGGTGCCGTTTGATGGCATCCCACATTCGTCGTGCCGGAAAAAATAACCGGGCACTGTCTTTTCAAAGGGGGAATTCTCCCTCTTATACACATGGTTAAAAACAACATCCAGAATGACTCGCAGACCGTGCTGATGCAGGGTATTGATCATTTGTTTCAGCTCTGTTTTTCTCGTTTGAGGATCATGAGGATTTGAGGCATAGCTTCCCTCCGGGGCAAAGAAATGAAGCGGGTTATATCCCCAATTGTATGCATCAAGCGGCTTCTCTTCATCAACTCCGGCAAAATCATTCACCGGCAGAAGCTCCACATGTGTCACACCAAGCTCTTTTACATACGCTAATCCCGAAGAACTGCCATTTGCGGTTTGTGTATCAGTTTCCGTCAGCGCTAAGTATTTTCCCTTGTTTATCATGCCGCTGTTTTCATGGATGGAGAAGTCGCGAAGATGCGTCTCATAGATGACGGCATCCACAGGGTGTGAGAATGGTTTAAGAGGAGCAGTCCATTTCATTTGATCCGGGCGCAAGACGACGCCCTTCTCTCCATTTACAGTCACAGCCTTGGCATACTGGTCAACTGTTTCCATCCATTCTGAATTGTTGCAGATGCAAAACAAATACTCATATCCGTGAAGGTCACCTGTGACCGTAACGGCATAGACGCCTTTTTCCAAGCGAGTCATTTGGAATGTGCGCCCGCTTTTATTGGGGTGTGAAAGCTTGACAGCAGCTGAGGTTGCAGCAGGCGCCCATACTTTAAATACGGTATGATCCGCGGTATAAACGGCGCCCAGCTCTCCGTCATAATAAAATTCGTCATCAAACGCTGCCGTCCGGATGACCGCGCCAATTTGGAGATCCGTTTTGTGGCCGCTGGATGCTCTGACGCAATGGATTTTTCCAAATGTCACAGGATGGTCGGATACGCAGACGTACTTGTATTTTGCTTCAAGGGAGTATTCCTCCCTGACAGCCAGAGGAAAATCTGTTATTTCTGTCTCAAGCCGAAACGGCGGTGTCATGATTTCCTTTTGTTCAGCAGGAATCAGAACAGTAATGATATTCATGTCATCGACATACGCTTCGAAGCTGCGGCGGATGCTGACCATCGGAAGCTCTCTCCTCCAAACACGTTTATGTTTTGATTCTTAGGGGTGAAGGACTAGATGCCAGACGAAACGGGGTAGTGCCCATGATTTCTCCGTCAGCATGGAACGGGATTTTGTCCTTCGTGTAAAATGTAATGTCCTTCGCTTTAAACATCGTAACGCCATCCATCTTTGTATGTTTTCCAAATGCCATGAGACATAAAAGCCAATATTTTTTCAAAAACGGCTGGTTTTCAACGATTACGATATCAAATGTCTTCTCGCGCGGATTTGCTAGGGGCGCCGCCTTCATGCCTCCCCCGTAAAACGGATGGTTGGATACAACGGCAAACCAGACATCATGAAATTCGCGCGTCTCGTCTTCCGTCGTACAAGCTAACGTAAACGGCTTAAAGGTTGCCGAAGCGTGCAAATGAGAAAGCGGATACACAAGAAATCGAAGGCGGAGAAAAAGAAAAACCCGTCTCAACGGAAATTCCATCGCCTTTTTATTGACATATGCGTCAAACCCGATCCCGATATGATTCATAAAATAAAGAATCTGTGATTTATCCTGAAGGAAATTGACGCTCCCTAAATGAAAGGTTCTTGTTAACGGGCGCTTTACCTTCTTGATTTCCTGTATCAGATCGATTTTTTTAATAGAGAACCCTCGCGAAAAATCATTATACGCGCCCGCCGGCACAAAGCTCAGCTCAATATCGTCAACATCTTTCAGCCCGTTGACAACTTCATGCATGGTTCCGTCTCCGCCAATGACGATCAGGCGCTTCAGCTTATATTCCTGTATCGTTGAAATCTGTCTGGCGAGCACCTCGGCGTGTCCCGGATGTTCAGTTAAAAATGAACGGTGCTCAACCTTTCGTTTGATCAATTCTTTTTGAATGGACTTCCAAACACGCAGGCCGTTTCGATGTCCTGCTGTCGGATTAATAATAAAAAACCAATGGCTCATCTTTCTCACCTGCTTATGTTATGAGAAAACCGCTCAAATCGTTCTCTTTTACTCCAGCCACTCCTGTCTGCGATAGGAGTCAGACATGCAGTAAGACAATAGAGCCTTTGCAGCCTTTACCTGATGATGTTTGATCGGAGCAGTGTTTTTCTTCTGCCGCTCAATCCATTCTTCCGCGCTCCGCTTATCCGCTATTTCTAAGCCGTATGGCGGCTCCGGGTAATCGATGTACGACGTTCTGCTCAGAAGCAATTTTCGAACCGGAATCTCAGCCTGTTTTTCCTTTACGATCTTTGACACAACCGAGTCCGTACGAAACAGGCTAAGCCCTGGATTTAACACTGATGCAGTCTGAGAGGCTGTTTTCTTGTCCCAAAAACGATTTTTAGACCCTATGTAGACACTGTCTTCCTCAGCCTCTAAAAAAGAAACGCAATAAATTTCCAGAGGAGAAATAATCACAATGCTTAATTCAACCGCCGCCTGCTGAATTTTCAGCACAGGCTTATACATAATAAAATAAGAATCAGGCAGCTGCTGGGTCAGATAACGCAAAATGCGGTCCTGCTTCACTTGGTTTGAGAGTTGAGATATTTCTGAAAGAGTAGAGCTTGCCCATTTGAGCTGAAAATCATATAAATGCCTTTTATAAAAAGAAGCAAGCGCCACCCTGCTCTTCGGGAGCCTTACATGAATATCTTCTTCGTCCTCAAACCATTGGTGTCTCTCTTCTTGTATATCGGCTTTTATCTCTTCTTTTCTTCTTTTCAATGAAAATTTTTTTCGTTTCTGCACCGGTTCCGGTTCTTCAGCACTGGCTTGCCTTTCTTCATGCTGGCGCTCCGCTGCTTCTACTAGTGAAAGCCAGCGCTCTTTTTTCAAACGTACAAACTGGTTGATATAATGGTACGGATCAAGCTCATATCTCGATATATAATCATGAATTTTGATGATTTGTGCCATGTTTGTTTCTCCACTCCGCAATGAATTAAGATAATTGAAATTTGAATATTTCCTCGTATTTTGGTGATTGGTTCAAGTGTATTTGAAAGAGCGAAAATCGTTCAGCCATCATCGAAACCTCGCCGCTTTCAAACGGAACATGAGCTGGAAATCCATCTTCGCCTGTCCATTTTCTTGCCAGCGTCATATGAGGATGATACGGTCTTTTTTCCACTTGAAAGCCGGCCTGAAGTACAGCCTGCTTCGTATGTTCCCGCAGTCTATCAAGCGTTTTGTTTTTCTTTGGCTCCAGATGTAAAACGCGCGGCTTTCTGCGGTCGCCGAATACATCTATCTTGCCAAACTTAATTGAAAATGGATCAATTTCTGAAGCAATCTCTGCTAGCGAACCTTCAAGCTTCTTTATTTGTGTCTCATCCGCCGCTCCGAGAAAAATTAACGTGATATGATAGTCAAGCGGGTGCACCCATTTTTGAAACGTCAATATCGGTTCGTTTTTCGCAGCCTGGTAGATCGGATTTGCAATTCCCTCAGGTATGGGAACGCCGATGAAATAATGAGGCCGTATATCTGGCATCCGTCTGACACTCCCTTCTTTGACAGCTATTATTTTATCAATAAAGAGGCTGTGCGGATAGAGGAACAGTGTATGAAAACACTCTCGCACAAACGTTTATTATGTTAGGATATTATATGACACTTGTTTTATTCAGAAAGGAATGACAATGTTGAAAATCGTTGCAAACACAGCTGATCTGATAGGAGATACACCGCTAGTGAGATTGAATCGGCTTCAGCCGGAAAATGCGGCACAAGTCTATTTAAAGCTTGAATTTTTCAATCCGAGCGGCAGTGTGAAAGACAGAGCCGCTTATCAAATGATCATAGAAGCTGAACAAAACGGTTTACTCAAGCCGGGATCAGTTATTATAGAGCCGACAAGCGGAAATACCGGCATCGGGCTCGCCATGAATGCGGCAGCACGCGGATATAAAGCAATCTTAGTTATGCCTGATACGATGACGAAGGAACGGATCAACCTACTTAAAGCTTACGGTGCAGAGGTTGTATTAACTCCCGGAGAGGAAAGAATGCCGGGCAGCATCAAAAAAGCGAAGGAGCTTGCCGAACAAATTCCGAACAGCTATATTCCAATGCAGTTCGATAACACTGCTAATCCTGATGCGCACCGAAAAACAACAGCGCCTGAAATCGCCCGGGCAATAGAGGAAATCGGAAAACCGCTCGGCGCTTTTGTAGCCTCCTCTGGAACGGGCGGAACCATTACCGGAACAGGTGAGGCGCTCAAAGAGCTTTTTCCGGATATCACGGTTCATGTTGTTGAGCCAGCGGGTTCGCCTGTATTATCCGGCGGAAAACCTGGCGCGCATAAACTTGTAGGAACGAGCCCAGGCTTTATACCGCCGATTTTAAATGAAGACGTTTATGATGAAATTATCAAAATCTCTGATGAAGACGCGTATACGACGACAAGACGGCTTGCTGCTGAAGAAGGAATTCTTGTCGGTCCTTCATCAGGCGCTGCCTGCTTCGCGGCAATCGAAACAGCGAAACGCCTCTCTCCTGACAAAGTTGTGGTCTGCATGACAGCTGATACAGGAGAACGGTACTTATCAACTGATTTATGGTCATTTATTTAAAAAAAGGACTGGCTTCAGCAGAAGCCGGTCCTTTTATTTTGCAAGCTCGTAAATGGCCTGAGCATATAACGCTGTCGATCTCAGCAGGTCATCAATTTCGATATATTCATCCTTTTGGTGTGCGCTGTCAGGGCGTCCGGGGAACAGCGGGCCGAACGCGACACCGGCTTTTAAGGATCTCGCATAAGTCCCCCCGCCGATTGAGATTAAATCAGCTTTTTTACCCAGCTGGCCTTCATAAACCTTTTGCAGGGTTTTGACTAACGGATGATCTGCGGACACGTGATGCGGCTTGCTGTCTTTGAATTCTCCCAGCTCAAATTCAGATGCGCTTTCGAATGTATCGCGGATCACTTTGCTTTCTGCTGTCACAGGATAGCGGATATTGATCCCGAGCTCGCCTCCTTGCCCTTCTTTATAGCGCAGTGTTCCGACATTTAATGTCAGCTCTCCGCTGATTTCATCCTCACAGTCGATGTCCAGTTTTTTTCCTCTTGTATCACCTGAGAACTTATCTGTCACAACTTGCACAAACCGCTTTCCTGCATCGTCAAGCTCAGTCTGCTGGAGAAATTCGCACAATAAAATGCCGGCATTGATCCCATTGTTCGGTTCCATCGCATGGCAGGAAAGACCGTACATACGCAAAATGAGCTGTCCGTTCTCTATTGCAGCTTCCCCTTTTTGGTCCGTCGTGCGGAGCATGTCTTTAAATGAAGACAGAATCTCTTCATTTTTCGGCCCTTCAATGACAGCTTCCGCAGCGTCGGGCACCATGTTTAAGCGAAGGCCTGATTGAAACGAGACAAGCACTGCCTTTGGTTCAGCTTGATTTGGGCGGTGCGGAATAAGTAAAGAAGCATCGATGATCCCTTTTTCCGCATTAATGATCGGAAAATCGGCGTCAGGCGCAAAGCCCATTGTTGGCATTTCTTCATGCTTGAAATAATGCTCTACGCATCTCCAATCACTTTCTTCATCTGTTCCGATAATCATTCTGACTCGCTTGGACAGGGGCAAATTCATGTCTTTCACGATTTTCAGCGCGTAGAATGCCGCCATTGTCGGGCCTTTGTCATCAATGGCGCCCCTTGCATAAATCCGTCCGTTGCGGATTTCAGCTGAAAATGGATCACTCGTCCACCCATCTCCCGGCGGCACGACGTCAACATGGCAAAGTACGCCGATAATGTCATCGCCCTCCCCCCATTCAATATGACCTGCGAAGCCGTCAAGATTTTTTGTTGTAAAGCCTTCTTTTTCTCCAAGCTCCAGCAATGAAGTCAGGCTGGCATTTACCCCTTCTCCAAACGGTTTACCGGGTCCGGCGGTTGTTTCGTCCATGACACTGTTGATTCTCAAAAATTCCTGTGTATCACGAATTAAATCCTCTTTTTTTCTGATCACTTCAACTTCCCAGTTCATAATGATCCCCTTTCCGCAAGAAATGACTTGCAAAAACCAAATAAAACGAATAATATTAATGGTGTTTTGTTAAAACGTTCGTAATTGGAGGATACTATGTTTCATCTAAAAGAGCAGCAAACATCCATAAAGCAAGAAATCATAGCAGGGCTGACGACCTTTTTCACAATGGTCTATATCGTCGTGGTCAATCCGGTCATTCTGGCTAACGCCGGGGTTCCTTTCGACCAGGTTTTCACCGCAACGATTATTGCCTCCATTGTCGGAACGCTGTGGATGGCCCTGGCAGCAAATTATCCGATTGCTATTGCGCCCGGCATGGGCTTGAACGCTTATTTAGCCTTTCATGTCGTAAGCGCAAGCGATGGCGGCATCACGTACGCAACAGCTTTCAGCGCAGTATTTACAGCAGGGGTTCTCTTCATTATTCTATCGTTAACGCCTTTAAGAAAACAACTTATAGAAGCGATTCCAAACAATTTAAAATACGGGATCACAACAGGGATCGGGCTGTTTATTGCTTTTATCGGTTTGCGTCAAGCGGGAATTGTGGCAGCTGATGAGTCAAACCTGGTCACTCTCGGCAATCTGCATTCACCTGGTGTTATCTTAACGCTGGTCGGCCTTTTGATCAGCGTGGTCCTGATGGTGCTGAATGTAAGCGGCGCTTTATTTATCGGAATGGCAGCTACCGCTTTGATCGCCTTTTTCACCGGTCAGCTCCATTTTTCAAAGGGATTTATGTCGCTTCCTCATTTGCCGGAAGGATTGATGATCTCAAATCCATTTACCGCTTTTGGCGATGTCATTCATCACGGCCTGTACGCTGTCGTCTTTTCTTTTCTATTAGTCACCATTTTTGATACGACAGGCACGATGATCGGAGTTGCCGAGCAAGCCGGGCTGATGAAAAACAACAAGCTGCCGAACGTGCGAAAAGCGCTGCTTGCTGATTCAACCGCGACGACAGTAGGAGCTGTTTTCGGCACAAGTCCGACGACTGCATTTATCGAGTCTTCCGCCGGTGTCGCAGCCGGGGGAAGAACGGGGCTTACGGCTTTGACTGTCGCGGTGATGTTTGCGGCTTCAATGTTTTTCAGTCCGCTTGTCAGCGCCTTGTCAGGTATAGCCGCCATCACCTCGCCTGCTTTGATTATCGTCGGCAGCCTGATGATGGGCTCAGTTTCCAATATGAACTGGAAAGAGATGGACGAGGCATTTCCTGCGTTTCTCGTCATTCTAGCCATGCCTTTGACCTCGAGCATTTCTACAGGAATCGCGCTTGGCTTTATTTCGTACCCAATTGTAAAAGCGGCGCGGGGAAAATGGAGAGAGATTCATCCGCTCGTCATCGTTTTCGCCATTCTGTTTTTCATCCAGCTGTTTATTTTATAAGGATAGACCAAAAAACCCAAACGTCGCCGTTTGGGTTTTTT
Organism: Bacillus sp. LM 4-2; assembly: GCF_000978495.1. Classification (NCBI taxonomy): domain Bacteria; kingdom Bacillati; phylum Bacillota; class Bacilli; order Caryophanales; family Bacillaceae; genus Bacillus; species Bacillus sp. LM 4-2. The sequence continues at coordinate 2,926,250 of NZ_CP011101.1, forward strand.
ATGTAAACAATAAAGAGACAGCGGCCGCTAAAAAACAACAGGCGGCAAACGCATAGTGCAGGATGTTGATACAGCTTTTTCTGGCCCGATAATATTCATCACTTTCCTTATCGGTGCCAATTAAAAAAGGGGCATCCATGACCTTGTCAAAAATAAGCGTCAGGATATAACGGCAAACCCCTGTGTATACCAGCAGCGCAATCACCTTCAGCCAAATTGGGGAAACAAATATGAGAACAGTGAAAGCTGACAGTAGCATGTACATCTGCCTTGCATACTCGCCATTCCTCAGCATAACTTTAAAAAACAACTCCTTATAGCCTGTGCAGATCGTTCGTCTTTTAAATATCCTTTTTGAATTTCGGTATAATAATGGTTTTCTTCTCATCCTGTCTTTTACTTTTGGCATTCCCGCCTCCTGACTCATCATCATCACAAGTCCTGCAAGGGCAAGCCTGCTTTTTTTCTCTTCAGTCACCTCAGCTTCAAAAGCCGTGAACGAAGCCGTCTTTTTCAAACTGCCGATAACTGAGAAAAGCAAAAATAAAATGCCAAAAAGCGCAAGCAAATGCCGCTCAGTAAAAACAATCAGGATAGCAGAACCAGCAAAAAGAATAGCTCTGACAAGGATATCGCCAATCCATCTCGAAATAGAGCGCGGCTTTCTGATCCTGTCTTGCTTTAAGGATAAAAAGAATATATGAAGGCCAAACAAATAACACAATAGAGCAGTGCTTTCTGCGAATGTGATGTGAACAGAATGACTGATAAGGGGAAGGACAATAAAAAAGAGAAGCAGCCATTTAGCCAGCGTGACGAGAAAAGAATACAAAAGCGCGTACCGTTTGAGCTGATAGATGATTTCTTTCTTTTGCAACAAAAACACTTTGTCCGCTTCCATTAAAAATGTGCGAATCGAACCTGTAAACATGATCAGCACACACACAGCATACAGCCATCTCCATTCCGCCACTTCAGACCACTCATAAAGAAGGCCTCTTCCGTTCATCAAATCAATATACTGATAGATGACAAAAGCAATCGCCGGCAAAACGATATAGAGAGCGACTGTCCAGTCAATGACCGCATGCAACACTTTAAACTGATACTTATAATAGTCAAACAGCCTTCGAAAAAAGAGCGTACGCCCGTTCATAGCCCATCACCTTGAACTGCCTTATAAAAACAGTCAAGCAATGACTGCCCCTCTAATCCGGTCTTGTCCTGAATATCTTTTAACGTGCCTTGGAGAAATAATGAACCTTTCTCAATCATATAAAACCGGTCACAGATTTTTTCCGCGGTATCGAGTACATGCGTGCACATAAGAATTCCGGCTCCACGTTCTTTTTCAGCCTTAAGCATGTCCACAAAGCGTTTCGTCGATATCGGATCAAGGCCGATAAACGGTTCATCAATCACATACATATCCGGCTTAGAGAGAAAGGCCTGGATAAGCATTAGTTTTTGCTGCATGCCCTTCGAAAAGGTGACAGGCAGCTCATGTTTGACATGATCTAGCGAAAACGTCTGCAGCAGGCTTTGGGCCCGATGCGCAAATTCACTCTCTTCAATGCCGTGAAGTGTGCTGATCAGATCCAAATGCTCCCACAGCGTCAGTTCTTCGTAGAAGGACGGATGCTCCGGAATATATGCAAATGAACAGTCGTTCCAGGCAATATGCCCTTTAAAATCTTCTGAAAGGCCGAGTATCGCCTTGATTGCGGTGCTTTTTCCTGCGCCGTTAGCTCCGATCAGTCCAACCAGTTCCCCTTTTCTGACTTCCAGAAAAACATCGGTGAGCACTTTTTTTCGGCTTGTATACCCGGCCTGTTCTATTGAAGCTTCAAGCAAATTTGTCAAAACTCACTCACCTCCAAAATTTACTACGAAATAGAATAAAAAAAGTTTCTTTAACCATAATAATATTGAGCCGAAATACATAGTAATCCAACAAGGATGGCTGCCCAACGCGAAATTGGAAAAAATTAATAGGAGTTATCCCTAGATTCATCACTGCAATATCGTGTATAATGAGGGCGAATTATTTTAACAATTACAGATGTCTGCCTTTGTTGCTATTTCGTACGCAGTTGATAGTCGTGAGTTGTGGTTAGTCAAGTCCATCCGATCTTATGATAGGGAGTGGTTTTTTGAAACCTTCAACAAACCGTATGCTAACTCGAATCAAATCAGTTTACATGTTTATTCAAGAAAAAGGTCTTGTGACAACACAGGAACTGGTTGACGAATTCGGCATTACACCTAGAACGATTCAAAGAGACTTAAATGTGTTGGCATATAATGATCTTGTTCATAGTCCAAGCCGTGGCAAGTGGGAGACAACGAGAAAGAAAGTAAAGATTACCTCATAAATTGAAAATTACATAGGGCCGCCTGAGAGCGGTCCGATAGATAACAGGGCGAAGAAACTACTGAGCCTTGTTTTTGTGTGCTTATAAATAAAACCCCGCATTCGGTATGCGGGGTTTTTGTCATGCTTGCGGCTCATTTAGCAAATGAAGCTCTTCCTCTGTCAGCTCACGGTATTCTCCGGGTGCCAGAGCGGGATCTAGGGAAACGCGTCCCATCGAAAGCCGCTTCAGATAAACCACTTCATTGCCGACTGCCTTTGCCATTTGCTTGACCTGATGGTATTTTCCTTCTGTAATTGTCAGATATATAACGGTATTGCCACTGTCGTTTGTTTTGATTTCCGCTTTTGCCGGCTTTGTTTTATAGCCGCCCTCTATGTAGACACCCGTTTCCAAATCGGAAATGTCTTCCCGAGAAATCTGTGATTTTAAATGGACTTCATACGTTTTTGGAACATGCTTTTTAGGAGAAAGGAGCCGATGTGCGAGCTGGCCGTCATTTGTGAGCAGCAAAAAGCCCTCTGTATCTTTATCAAGCCTGCCGGCTGGAAATGGCTCAAATCTCATCTCCTCCGGCGTCAGCAGATCGACCACTGTTTGCTGCCGGCTGTCCTCAGTCGCCGACAGCACGCCCTGCGGTTTATTCATCATAAGATAAATGAACTCTCGATAATCAACCGGTTCCCCGTATACGGTCACCTCCTGCGTATCAGGATCAACGTGCTCCTTTACATCTTTGGCAGGTTTGCCGTCGATCATCACGGCTCCAGCCTTCACAACGGCTTTGACTTCTTTTCTGGAACCATACCCGCTGTTGGCAAGCAGCTTATCAAGTCTCATTCCCAATCTCTCCTTTATAAAAGAAAGCCCGCAGCATGCGAGCCCTCAGTTTCATCATATCTAGTTCATCAGCCTGCATGTCTGCCTTTCCTTAAGAAACCTGGCAAACGGCGGCCTAAAATTTTCTGCAAAAATCCTAATCGGTAGCCGCAATACAGGTAGACAGCTCCGCCAACAGCGGCCGCGATCACCACAACAATCGCAGCTTGCATCTGGCCATCCTGATAGGAAATAAAGAAGCCTAATACCCACTGCACGATTTTCACGGCAATACCCATAATGGCTGATAAGACCAGCATCAAAACAGTTCGTTTAACAAGTATCTTATACGAATAGCCTGCATGGCGCTTAATCATGATAAACCCATATAAAAGGGAAGCGATATATCCAAGCGCCGTCGCTAAAATCGCTCCGTCAGCCTGCATCAGCTTGATCAGCGGAACATTCAGCACAAGCTTGATCACGACACCGATCACAAGGCTGACAACCGCAAATTTTTGCTTATTGATGCCCTGCAGAATAGCTGCGTTGACTGTAAACAAAGAGAACAGAATTGCGACAGGCGAATACCAAAGCAAAATGTTTGCCCCCAGTTCAGGATGAAGGCTCTCTGACCCGTAAAAGAACGTATACGTCGGTCCTGACAATAGAGAGATCCCGACAATAGCCGGAATAATTAAAAACAGGATCGTCTGCATCGTTTGATTAATCTGCTGATTTAACAGCTTATAGTTTCCGCTTGTAAACGATTCAGTAATCGTTGGAATTAATGTCAGTCCAAAAGCAGTTGCTAGGGAAACCGGGATCATCACGAGCTTCTGAACATACAGGGTTAGAATCGCAAGCATGTCCTGGCTGATGGCTTGATGACCGGCTTCAATCATCGCTTTGTTAAACGTATTTGTATCAATATAGTTATACAAAGGGATGGCTAGTCCGACAAAAACGTACGGAGCAGCATAGCTGAACAGCTCGAAAAACATTTTCTTGTAGCTTAGGTTTGCTGTCGGACCCGTATTCGGCATCATCGCCAGCAGGCTGCCCTTCCGTTTGTTCCAATAAATATAAAGCACGACCAGCCCTCCGAAGGCACCGATCAGCGCTGCGAAGGTTGCATAGCCCACAGCGATGACAAGGCCGCCGTTGAAAACCTTCAAAATCAAGAATGTCGCACTCAATAGAAAGATGATGCGGACAATCTGTTCAACGACTTGGGAAACAGCTGTCGGACCCATCATTTGGTGCCCTTGAAAGAATCCGCGGACAAGGCTCATTATCGGTACGACCAAAAGCGCTAAGCTGACCATGCGGATGACATAAACGACATGATCAATTGTCAGGCCGTTATTATCCTTGCCTCCTAGCGATATTTCCGCAAACATCGGAGCCGATAGATACAGAATGAAAAAGGCTATCATTCCTGTGACGAGCATAACCGACATGCCCGCCTTGAGCATTTTCCTGCTTGTCTCATAATCCCCTTTTGAATTATATTTGGAAACAAATTTAGAAACAGCGGCCGGAAAGCCCATCGTAGCAATATTCAAAAATAAAGTGTATTGGTTGTATCCGTATTGAAATAATGCACCGCCTGTCGCCCCGACCATAATGCTGAAGGGAATTAAATAGACCATCCCCAGAATCCGCGATATATATGTACCGAGCGTTAATACAAACGTGCCTCTTAACAGTTTGCTTGACATGTTTCTTCATCACCATTTTCTACGAAGATTCAACTTTTCTATTTTACCACAACTGGGCATTTAGACGGTAATAAATACAAAAGCAATCCTGTGAACATTCATGTCCGCGGCAAAAGACGTTTAAGGAGCGGCTTTCTTTCGCTATAATAGTACTGCGGACGGGGTGTCCGCACACGAAATGAAAAGAAAGTTGATGATAAAGATGAAACAATATGACGTAATCGTAATCGGCGGAGGCCCTTCAGGCTTGATGGCTGCGATTGCAGCAGGAGAACAGGGCGCTGGCGTGTTGCTGATAGATAAAGGAAATAGATTAGGACGGAAACTCGCGATTTCCGGGGGCGGCCGCTGTAATGTGACGAACCGCCTTCCTGTGGAAGAAATTATCAAGCACATCCCCGGCAACGGGCGTTTTTTATACAGCGCGTTTTCTGAATTTAATAATGAGGACATTATCAAGTTTTTTGAAAACCTCGGCATTCAATTGAAGGAAGAGGATCACGGCCGGATGTTTCCTGTGACCGACAAAGCCCAAAGTGTCGTTGACGCGCTGTTAAACAGGCTGAAGCAGCTCCGCGTAACAATCAGAACGAACGAGAAAATTAAATCTGTTTTATATGAAGATGGACAGGCAGCAGGGATTGTGACGAATAATGGCGAAATGATCCATAGCCAGGCAGTCATTATCGCTGTAGGCGGTAAAAGCGTGCCTCATACCGGAAGCACGGGAGACGGCTATGAATGGGCTGAAGCCGCGGGCCATACCATAACAGAGCTGTTTCCGACAGAGGTTCCCGTCACTTCTGCTGAACCGTTCATTAAGCAAAAAACACTTCAGGGCTTATCACTAAGAGATGTAGCCGTCAGTGTGTTAAATAAAAAAGGCAAACCGATTATCACACATAAAATGGACATGCTGTTTACCCATTTCGGCCTCTCAGGACCTGCCATTCTCAGATGCAGCCAATTTGTCGTAAAAGAGCTGAAAAAACAGCCTCAAGTGCCGATCAGAATCGACTTGTATCCGGATATCAATGAAGAAACGCTTTTCCAAAAGATGTATAAAGAACTGAAGGAAGCACCGAAAAAAACCATTAAAAACGTGCTGAAGCCTTGGATGCAGGAGCGCTATCTCCTATTCCTGCTCGAAAAAAACGGCATCTCTCCGAACGTATCGTTTTCTGAGCTGCCGAAGGATCCTTTCAGACAATTTGTAAGGGACTGCAAGCAGTTTACTGTCCTCGCAAATGGCACACTGTCGCTTGATAAGGCATTTGTCACGGGAGGCGGGGTATCTGTAAAAGAAATTGACCCGAAAAAGATGGCTTCTAAAAAAATGGAGGGGCTTTATTTTTGCGGTGAAATTCTGGATATCCACGGCTACACAGGCGGATACAATATTACCTCCGCCCTTGTCACAGGCAGGCTTGCAGGGCTAAATGCCGGGCAATACGCCCGTTCTTAATCATTACTCTTTAAATCTCTTGCCGCCAAACTCACATTTGAACATTCCCCGCATTCATGTTAGGGTGAGACTTGTTTTGTTTCACCTGATTGCGGGGTAATTTTAAGAGAGGAATGAGCTGCCATCGTACGACCATACTAAGCCTGCGAGCAAGATATAGGCGTACACAAAAAATTAGAGGGTGAGAAATGTTGAAACATATATCTAGTGTATTTTGGATTGTGATTGCAATCACAGCTGCAGCTGTATTATGGGGTGTTATTTCTCCTGACAGCCTGCAAAATGTGTCTCAATCGGCACAAGCATTTATTACCGATTCATTTGGTTGGTATTATCTTTTAGTTGTCTCTTTGTTTGTCGGGTTTTGTCTCTTTTTGATTTTCAGCCCGATCGGAAAAATCAAACTCGGAAAGCCTGATGAAAAACCGGAATTCGGGTTATTATCATGGTTTGCCATGCTGTTCAGCGCAGGCATGGGAATCGGCTTAGTATTCTACGGTGCGGCTGAACCGATCAGCCATTACGCAATTAGCTCTCCATCAGGTGAAACAGAAACCCCCCAAGCCTTCAGAGATGCACTCCGCTATACGTTTTTCCACTGGGGTTTGCACGCTTGGGCCATTTATGCCATTGTGGCATTATGCATTGCCTATTTCCAATTCCGCAAAGGCGCACCCGGGTTAATCAGCAGCACACTGTCACCGATTCTCGGGGATAAAGTAAACGGACCGATCGGAAAGGCCATTGACTGTATTGCAGTTTTCGCCACTGTTGTCGGGGTGTCAACAAGTCTTGGTCTTGGCGCAACCCAAATTAACGGCGGTTTGAATTACCTGTTCGGCATTCCGAATGCGTTTATCGTCCAATTGGTTTTAATCATTATTGTGACAGTGCTCTTTTTACTTTCTGCGTGGAGCGGACTCGGAAAAGGAATTAAGTATTTAAGCAACACAAACATGGTATTGGCCGGATTGTTAATGTTGTTTATGCTCGTTGTCGGGCCTACAGTGCTGATAATGAACTCATTTACAGATTCTATCGGACAATACATTCAAAATATCGTTCAAATGAGCTTCAGACTGACACCGAACGATCCTGAAAAACGCGAATGGATTAACAGCTGGACGATTTTCTATTGGGCATGGTGGATTTCCTGGTCTCCATTTGTCGGCATTTTCATCGCCCGTGTATCCAGAGGCCGGACGATCCGCGAATTTTTAATCGGCGTCTTGGTGACACCTTGTATTTTGACATTTCTATGGTTCTCCATTTTCGGCGTATCAGCCATGGATCTCCAGCAAAAAGGCGCGTTCAATGTAGCAAAGCTGTCCACTGAAACGATGCTGTTCGGAACACTTGATCACTATCCGCTGACAATGGTGACATCGATCCTTGCATTGATTCTGATCGCAGTATTCTTTATCACGTCAGCTGATTCAGCTACATTCGTGCTGGGCATGCAGACGTCGTACGGTTCTTTAAATCCGGCGAATTCTGTGAAACTCAGCTGGGGTATCATTCAGTCCGCCATGGCGGCTGTGCTCCTATATTCCGGAGGGCTTGCCGCTTTGCAGAACACAGCGATTCTGGCAGCGCTGCCGTTTTCTATCGTTATCCTGCTGATGATTGCCTCTCTCTATCAATCGCTCTCAAAAGAAAGAAGAGAGATCAAAAAAGCGGAGAAACTCGATAAACCAAGAAGTCCAAGAGTGAAAAAAGCATATTAACAAAAAAGATCTTTCCGCGCCTGCGGAAAGATCTTTTTATTTGCGATATAAAATAAGGGCGGAAAAACAGTAAAGCTGCTCGCCGTCTGGGTCGCACGCCGCCGAAACCGTATATTTGATATCTATCAGCTGCTCCTCCGATATCCCTTTTAAAAATGAATTGATTTCCGTTTGTAAGTCTTTTTCATGCTCTTCATCAAATACCGCTACCTTCAGCATTTTATCCGCTCTCCTTTCTCTATCAATCTATTCCGTTTGGAACAGCGTTATGATAGAGAAATGATGATTATCTCGTTTCCGGATAAAAAGCTTTCCGTATATGGGATTTCCTCTGTGGCTCGCCGCCGTGCTGCTCCACTTTCAGCAGCACGGCATAAACAATGCGCATATGGCAGTAGCTGATAAGGCTGACGCTGAAAAAAGGGACAATGCCCGGCAGGTACGCAAGCAAGAAAAAGAGAGCAACAGTCAGCGCAAGCATAGTAAGCGTATATTGCAAATACGCCACACTGAGCAAGAGCGAAAATTTCACATACAGACGTTTTTTCCAGTCAAAATGGACAAGCAGCGGAAACACATAAAAAAGCATGGATACGAACAAAAAGCCAAATATCATAATGGCGAAGCGCAGGATGTGCAGAAGGAAATGACTTGGATAAATTAAGGCCAAATCAATATAAATGATCACTCCGATGAGCGCCAGTACAGCGCCGAGCAGATTTGAACGAAAAAATTCACCCTTGTATTCCTGCCAAAACGTTTTGAGCACCGGAACGTTGTCCTGCCCCTGGATCCACTTCCGCATGACAGCGAATAAAGCCGCGGTCGCGGGCATGATGCCAAACACGCCGAGACCGAGCAACGTAAAAAACAGCCACAGCAAGTTTGTATACGCAAATCTCATAATCCATTCGCAAAAACGCAGCATCCGTCCCAGTGAGCCATCATGTTCCATGGCGCCCCCTCCTTTTTTGCATTATACATTCTGCATCTGAAAAAGCTCTTTCATGCCGATCGGCTTCTTTTCGGCAACCGAGCGCCACATTCCCTCACCAACCGCGATGGAGTAGGCTCCAGCTTCAGCCCCGGCTAAAATATCATAGCGGCGCAGCGGGTCTTTCCCTAAAAAAAGATCCTCAAGCAAAAGCGGATCACCTCCGCCATGCCCCCCTTCATTTTTGACCACTTGTATCGTCTGCTTTGATTCAAAAAGCGGATAGTATTCGATTGTCTGCTCAGGAAAAGCAAACGGAATTCTGGAAGGTTCGTGAAATTCATTTGATTCAATACGTCCTTTTGTGCCGTTGATCGTCAGCCGGTAGCCTTCATACGGGGCCGAAAAAATAATCGAGTAGCTTAACAGTGCGCCGCCATCATATTTGACTGCCGCCACGTACGTATCCTCGATGTCAATTTCCTCGTCAAAAATACACGCGTCAGGCCTGTATGCAGTATATAAGCTGGACTGGTCTCCTGCTTCAAGATGATCATCCTTTATAGAAGCTTTAGAGGAACGGGGATGCCACCTTGAATAGTAGTGGCATTTTTCTTTAACACGGCACGTCCCGCAAAAACGCCCGTCTTCTTCCGGCAAGGGGTTCCACTCACTGTCCGGCCCATAGTAATTCAAGGCGCCATAAGCAAATACCTCTTCCGGATTTTGCCCGAGCCACCAATTGACGAGATCGAAGTGATGTGTTGATTTATGGACAGAAAGACCGCCGGAAAACTGTCTCGACCTGTTCCAGCGTTTAAAATAGCTGGCGCCATGATACGTATCAATATACCAATTTAAATCAACAGAAGTGACCCTGCCTATTTTTCCGTCCAGAATCATTTCTTTTATTTTCCGATGAAACGGGCTGTAGCGATAGTTAAACGCGACGGTGACTTTTCCTTCGCTTTTGGCCTCCGCTTCAAGCACCCGATTCGCATCCTGCACTGTTGTCACCATTGGTTTTTCAGTAATCACATCTGTATTCCACTGAAGGCTTTTTACAATATATGCGACATGCGTATCGTCCCTGCCTGCCACAATGACGATATCAGGCTTTGAGACGCGCATCATCTCGTCAAAAGCATCTTCGCTAAACTCAGGCACGTGGGCCAGCTCGGGAAATTTCTTCTTGCAAACGGCAAAACGTTTCGGATCGGCATCCAGCAATCCCGTAATCTCATAATGAGTTGAAAACCGCTCCATCAGTGGTTTGATAAACATACTGAATGCTCTGCTGCTCAATCCGCAAAAGACGATGTTCTTCAATATCCTCACCTCTATCGGGCTTCAGTTAGTTGAGAAATCAGCTGCAGCGCTTCCTCTGTTTTTTCAGCATACACAGGGATAAACGCCGCCATATCGCGATTCAATTGAAAAGAATAGCCGTTCAGCTGTTTTTTCCCTTTTTCGATCTGAACGGCATAGATCGTTTTTTCTCCTGTTTTTTTATTAACAGTTGTATAAGGAGATGTTTTTTCAGGAGGCAATCCGTTTAACGGCTGAAAATTTTCCGGATCATCGTAAGCTTGAAACATGTCTTCAGGCACGATGAAAACATCTCCCTCATGGGCGGTAATTTCAGTCAGCAGTTTTTCCTGAAAAGCTGGAAAGATATCGACCTTCCCGGCATTCTGCTCGGCGGCCTTTTTTATTTTTTCCTGTACGCCAGCCTGCATATCAGAAAAGAGAATGACATGCATTCCGTCCGGCCTGCTTGAGCATGATGCCAAAAAGAGCACTGAGACGATCACACACAAAGCCGTACGTATCCTTTTTGTCATTTCCCCGCTGACCTAAAAAGAGGCTCCAGCTCTGTCATAGCTAAAATAAACGCGCCGGCTCCGTGCAGATCGTTTGTGCTTCTTTCGCGGCTGACATAATAGTCATAGAAACCGGCTGACGTTCCGACACATATGTCTTTGACGAGAAACGCTCCGTCTTCTGATGTTTCGGTTTTATGCTGAATCAAGCCTTGATACGCTTTTAGCAGTGTTGTTTCGTAAGCTCTGTCTAGATAGCCTTTATTGATTCCTTTTGCGATTGCGTACATGTACAGACAGGATCCTGAGCTTTCCAGCCAGTTATCAGACCTGTCTCCCTTATCAACGATCTGGTACCATAACCCCGTCTCTTTGTCTTGATAGCGACAGATGCTTTTAATCATGTCCTGCAGCGTGTTTTTCCACACATGACGGTTCGGATGCTTCTTCGGCAGCTCTTCAATCATGTCAGCAAGAGACATGACGTACCAGCCGATGGAACGTGCCCAAAATTCCGGTGAACAGCCTGTCTCTTCATTGGCCCAAGGCATTTTTTTCGCTTCATCCCAGGCGTGATAAAAAAGTCCGGTTTTTGCATCCTTCGTATGCTTTCTCATCAATGACTCCTGAAGCACAACCTGATCAAACAGCTCCGTCTCCTGCTTCAGATTGGCATATTTCAGTGCAAACGGCCCCCCCATGTATAAGCCGTCAAGCCACATTTGGTAAGGATAACCGTCTTTGTGCCAAAAACCGCCCTCAGACGTCCGGTTCAGTGTTCCATATAAGCTGCGCAGCCTTTTTGCCGCTTTGACATACCGTTCATCCTTCGTCTGCTCGTATAATGGAAAAAGAATGAGACCTGCTTGAATGGCGTCCAGTTCATCTCTTCTAAATAATAGATTGCCATTATCATCGATTAAGAGATCTGCATAAGCCTTCGCATACTCAAAATACCGCTTTTCCCCGGTTGCTTCCCACAGCCGCAATACACCGCATAAGAAAACACCCTGATGGTAGTGCCAGCGGTTTGCAGGTGGCAGCTCCTCGACTGTGTACGTGTTCATAATGGTGTTTGCCAATGCCTCCGCGTACGTAAGAGGCGATTTTACAGCGATTGATTGATCCATTGATCCCATCCCTTTCCTAATAAATTCCTTCCTCGCCAAATTTCTTCGCCAAACGATTCGCTAGCATGACCAAAATCAGCCCGACCGCCGCTTTAAATACGCCGACTGCTGTACTGTAGCTGAATTGGCCCTGTTTCAGCCCTGCAGTATAAACATACGTATCAAAAATTTCCGCCACTTCCCTGTTAGTCGCATTTAACAGCAAATACACATGCTCGAAGCCAAGCTCCAGCGTGTCTCCGATTTTCAAAATCAGCAAAACGACGATAACGCTTTTAATGGCGGGCAGCGTAATATGCCACATTTGCCGCAGCCGTCCCGCTCCGTCCATTTTCGCCGCTTCATACAGCTGGGGGTCAACCGCTGTAATGGCCGCCAGATAAATGATCGTCGACCAGCCCGCTTCCCTCCAGATAACCTGCAGAATATACAGGGGCCGGAACCATTCTTCGTTCAGCAGAAAATTGATTTTTTCACCGCCAAAAAACACAATCAGTTCATTAATCAAGCCTCCGTCTACCGTTAAAAGCACAAACGAAAGCGATACAACAATGACCCAAGACATAAAATGCGGGATATAAATCAGCGTCTGAACAAATTTTTTAAAGAGAGCAATCCGCACTTCGTTCAATAGAAGCGCCAGCAGTATCGGCACCGGGAAAAATATGGCCAGGTTCAAAGCAAATAACACGAGCGTGTTTTTTAACAAGAGAAAAAATGTAGGCTCAGTAAACAGCCTGATAAAATGCTTCAGCCCCACCCACTCACTGCCCAAAATGCCGAGGAACGGCTGATAATCCTGAAACGCAATCACAATTCCCCACATCGGGACATACTTAAAAAGCAAAAAATAAATACACCCCGGCAAAATCATCAAGTACAAATATTTTTGTTGAATCAGCTTGATTAGTAAGCGCTTTCTTTTTTCTTTTTTAAAAATGACTGCATCAACAGCCGGCGCTTGCGCTTCTGCTGTTTTCATTTTTTCCTAGCCTCCTTTCACGGATTCTTGCATTCACTGTAGCGCAGCAGGCAAAAGTCCGTCTACAATCATATGATCACATCCTGTTTTATCCCTTTATAATCAAGGGTTCAGCCGGTCCACCTGAAAAAAAGACACCGATATTAGAAAATGATTATTGACAATATCTATCAATCTTTGGATTAATTGTATTAAGGTGAAGTGGATGTTATGAAATGGGGGGTTTTATGAAAAGAAGCCAATACAAGTTTTACTACAAACTGATCACGTTTTTCTGCCTGCTCAGCACCATTCCGGTTATTTTGGTCGGATTATTTTCGTACGAGCACTCTCAGAAAACGGCTATTTCCAACGTTTCGGAGGAAAAATTCGACACACTCCAGCAGACCCAGCAAAGCATCGAGCATATATTGAAAACCGTCGATCACTCTTTAACCCACTATGTGAGTTCGCCGCCTCTCCTTCGCACATTGTCCGAGCCTTTGCACTCAGACCAATTTCAAATCTATAACCAAGTGAACCAAGAGCTCAATTATCTGCAAAGCTTTGATACCGATCTGTCCAACATGACGTTAGTCAGTTATACGAAAAAATGGTACATGAACAATTCCGGTTTGTACCGTTTGAATACAGACACTCTTCATGAAGCAGCCTCAGCGTACACGAAACAAAAAGCGAGCCGCTCCTATTGGACGCTTGAGGAAAACAATCATTTGATTTCAACCAAAGAAGGCACAGCAGAAAACTGCCGCTACAATATCAATTTAATTAAGCAGCTTCCTTTGAACAGCACAAATACAAAGGGATTGGCCGCCGCAAGCATCCCGAGCTGTTCGCTTGTCAAAAATATGCCCGGCTATTCAAACGCCAACAACCTGTTTATCATCGATGAAAAAGGCCTCATCATCCTTCATAACAATATGTCTGACGTTGGTGAATCTCTTCATAACGACGGCTTTGTCCAAAAAGTGCTGGCGCAAACGGCCAATAGCGGACAGTTTGAAACAGTGATTGACCGGATTCATTATAAAGTCACCTATCAAAAATCTGACTATAATGCATGGACTTATTTTTCTCTCGTTTCCCTGCCTGAGTTAAAAAAAGAAGCCAAATCAATCGGCTGGATCACTTTTGCAGTATGCCTCATTTTGTTAACGCTTTCATTGCTGTTCTCTTGGCTTGGCTCCCGCCATTTTTACAAGCCGATCAGGGTGCTTTACGAATCATTCGCAAGACATGGAGCCATACAAGAGAAACAACAGCCTCCTCAAAATGAATTTGAGTTAATTGAACAGAGCTTTAAGCAGCTGAAGGACAGAAATGACGACCTTGAAGAAACGATGAAGCAGCAGGCCACTCATCTGCAGCAATATTTTATGGTCAGGCTTATGCTTGGAAAACTGACGGATGAGGAGGTTGATAACCGTTTTGAAAGCCTCGGCTTAAAGCAAAATTGGCGGCACCTTGCCCTGCTTGTGCTCCAAATTGACACACTGAATCATACGCCTTATGAGAAAAAAGATATGGATCTGCTTTTGTTTGCCGTCAACAGCCTGATTGAGCGCAACATCCCGACGGACAAACATCTTGCCCCCGCCGTAGTTGACAAACAGCAGGCGACGATTTTGATCAATCAAAGCGGGACAAAGGAAGAATTCATGGCTGAGCTGAATGAGACTGCAAGGATGATTCAGGAAAAAGCGGAAGCTGAGCTGCAGCTGTCTGTCAGCATCGGCATCAGCCAGCCGTTTGATGTGCTGACAAAAGCGAAAACAGCCTATGCGGAAGGCTCAGAAGCGTTGAAATATCGGCTGAAAGCGGAAAACAAGTCGATCATCTTTTACGAAGACCTTGACCAGAAAAAAACCTTCAAAACCCATTTTCCAAAGCAGCTTCAGCATGAGCTGTTCGATGCTGTCAAAGCAGGAGACAAGGAGAAAGCGGATAAATGCCTGCACGCGATTTTGCAAGCCATTTTCACCCAGAACACCAACCCGTATCAATTTCAAATCGCCATCGCCCGTTTTTTGAACCATGTGATTGAGCTGATGCATGTGCTCGGGATCGAATTGTTTGAGCTTGAAGAAAACAAAATGCTGTATGACCAAATTTTTGAGCTGAAAACGTTCGAGGATACCGAAAACTGGCTAAAGAATGAGTTTATTGATCCGATGACAGACAAAGTGAACGCCCGCGCGGATGCCCAGTACAAAAATATTTCCGACAACATCATTCATATCATCCATCATGAGTTTGAATCCGAATTGACACTGGACGAAATCGCGCGCAGGCTGCATTACAACCCAAATTATTTAAGCAGCATTTTCAAAAAAGAAATGGGAATTTCATTCAGCGAGTATGTCTCAAGCTACCGACACCATATGGCAAAAAGCTGGCTTGCCGAAACAGACATGGCGGTCAAGGACATTGCCGAAAAGCTGAAATATAAAAACTCGCAAAATTTTATCAGATCATTTAAGAAGCTGGAGGGGATTACACCGGGAAACTACCGCCAGCAAAAAAGAAGCATGTAAAAAACCCAAAACCGCTTGCGCGTTTTGGGTTTTTCCAACATTATTTTGCTTGTTTAAACGCTTCTTCGTATTCCTGAATAATTTGTTTTCCTCCGCTTGACTCCCATTTTTCCACTTCTTTATCGAACTGGCTTTCTGTGATGTCTCCAATCATATATTTGTAGGTCGCGTCATCAATGATTTTCTTCAGTTCATCACCCCGTTCCGACTCCGATGCGGAATACAGGCTTTCAGCCGGGTTTGAGACGATAATCTTTTCATTGTCCTCGGTCAGCTCCTCGTACGCCGTCCGAAGCGGATCTCCAGTGTTTTTTAAGTAGGCTTTATCAATGGCAATTAAAGCGGACAGCGGCTGAATATCAGTCTGCCAGTCTTTTACCTGGCTTTCTTTGCGTGTAAACGTTTTGTCCTCACCTTTGTTGTAATGAACGCCGTCAATGCCATAAGTCATCAGGCTATAGACATCTTCTTCGGCAATTCGGTCAAAAAACGCCAAGATCCGTTTAAGCTCAGCTTCCGTTTTCACACTCGTTTTCGGGAAAGCAAACACGCCGTTATGGCCTCCTGATGCCCATACCCGCTCTTTCCCATCTGGGCCTTTTATGCGGTTGATGATCTCGAGCTTCATCGATTTATCAGAGGCATGGTCGCGCAGATTGACCGCATCTACCATATTGCCAATATAAATTCCGGCTTTTCCTTGAGAAAACAGCTCCTGCTGCTGGGTTTTGCTTGTGACGGGAAAATCCTTATTCATATACCCGTTATCACGCAGCTTTTTCATATAGTTCATCGTGTCTTTGTATTCCTGTGTCATGAAATCAGGCGTGAATTTGCCGCCCGATTCCTTCCAATCTGTCGGCATGCCTTCATACGAGCCAATCGTTTTAAACGCGCCGTAAATCAAGTCATTACGGTCTGCCAGCCCGATCGTATTATCTTCCCCATCCTTGTCCGGGTCGTCCTCCGTAAATGCTTTGGCCACTTCATAAAGCTCATCCAACGTTTTCGGGGTTTTCAAATTTAAATTGTCCAGCCAGTCCTTCCGAATGACGATCCCCTGTCTGGAAAGCGGGCGCTCTCTGTATATCCCGTAGAGCTTGCCGTCAATTGTCACATTTTTATTAATGAGTTTGTTCATTTTGTTTAAGTTGGGATAATCCTTGATATAATCGCCGATTTCCCAAAACATTCCTGACCGAAAGGCATTCATGACTGACGAATTTTTAATATCCTGGATGGTCACGATTTGCGGAAGATTCCCGGCTGCAAGCGCTGCATTCAGCCTGTCTTCTTTCACCGCGTCTGGAACCCAGGTGATGTCGAGTTCTGTATTTGTCAGCTTTTCAATTTCTTTAATCGCCCTGTCTTTCGGCGGCTGCTGATGATACAAAATCGCCATCCAAGACAGCTTTACCTTTGAATCTGGGCCAGCTTTGCCTTCAGCCGAAGACTGATCAGTTCCTTTACAGCCCGCCAGCACTCCGCCGAGTGCCAGTACAAGCACAATCAAAAGCACCCTCCATTTGTTTCCCATCGTACCCCTCCGTTTCATATTTCTTTATCCTTTGACAGATCCCAGCAAAGCTCCTTTTGCAAAATGCTTTTGTATAAACGGATAGACAAGCAGAACCGGGATGGTCGCCACCACTATGACCGCCATTTTAATGGTTTGCTCAGGCGGCGGGCTGCCCGACCCCATTTCAGACATATCCCCCTGCATACCGCTTGATACAATGACGATTTGGCGCAGAAGCACCTGAATCGGCCATTTTGCTGAATCATTTAAGTACAAGATCGCTGTCATATACGTGTTCCAATACGTGACCGCATAAAATAGTGAAATCGTTGCGATCGCAGGAAGAGACAGCGGCAGCACAATTTTAAAGAATATGCCCAGATCATTGCACCCGTCAATTTTCGCGGACTCTTCCAGGCTAGACGGGATATTTTGAAAGAAGTTTTTCAGAATAATCAGGTTAAAGGCATTAATGGCTGTCGGCAAAATAAGCGCCCAGTAAGAATCGAGCAATCCAAGCGATTTGACCACAAGGAAAGTCGGAATCATGCCGCCGCTAAACAGCATCGTAAATACGACGAGAAACATGAGCGGCTGCCGGCCGATTAAATCACGGCGGGATAACCCGTAAGCCATCAGTGAAGAAAGAAACATGCTGACCGCAGTGCCTATCACTGTCACAAACACAGAAACAAGCAAACTCTTATAAATAATATCTGTTGAAAAAATGTAGCGATAAGCATCTAGCGAAAAAGTGGTCGGTATTAAAATAAATTTTTTCGACACGACTTCTTCTACTGTGGCAAAGGATGCTGCGATGACATGAATGAACGGAAGTACGCATATTAAAGCGAACATCAGCAAGAAACTATAAATCAACATATCAAACAGACGGTTTTTCAGTGAATGTGCGATAGCTCCCACCTCTCTTTGTAAGCGTTATCATATTTTGAAAACCGAGCTCAGCATGTGACGATATCGTGTCTAAAATGTAGCAAATCTGTGATTGCCATGTCTATAATCATTTGAACAGAGTCCCCGGCCGGGCGGGGGCTGCCGCGAATTGAGACCGATAACAAAAGAAAAAGAGCATAATCTTAGAAAATGATTATGCTCCATTCTCCTCCCCGTTCAGAAGTTCGGCCGTATTGATTTGTGGCGAAAACCCAAGTTCATTCACGGCAGATTCAATGGACCATGGCCGGCCCGGATTATCAGAGACGGCGTAATAAGTGCCGTACCGGATGTTGGTCTCAATGGCGGCTTTGAAAATCGACAGCAGATCGGGGTGAGAAAGCAGTGTCTTTTTCGTCCGTTCTTTTTCATGCAGCGTATCCATTTCATCTGTCACGACTGTTCCGATTCGAAGGTTGATTACTGATAGCTTATTTTCCAAACAAAACAAATGGCCGATCTGTTCAGAGGTCAGCTTTAATACACCGTACAAGTTTTTTGACAGCGGATAATCGCTTGTTGTGATTTCCCGTCCTAAGAGCGAGCGCCCGTCTTTTTCATATACATCTGTGACATGATTGCTGCTGGCGAACACGAGCTTTTGAATGCCGAGCTCCGCTGCCGCACGGCACAGATAATAGCTTGCCCTATAGAAAACATCCGTCATTTTTTCAAACTCAGCGATGTCCATAATATCGTATTTGATTTTAACAGCGAGTAAATTCAAGATGGCATCGGTATCTTTTGGAATCTTCTTCAACAGCTCCTCATAATTTGCCGCGTCAGCCTGAATAAAAGAGGCTTTGCCATCGAAATGATCTTTATCAAGCACTGTCACTTCATAGTCTGAAATAAGCCCTTCAGCAAGCAGTCTCCCAATCACACCATTTCCGCCGGCGATCAGCACTTTTTTCACGATGTTCACTCCCCTTTTTTATAGATTGCCCATTTTCGGCGGGGCTGACACTTTTTTGGCAATCACATTCTTAGGCTTATTCAAAGGTCACCGGCAGCTCCTCAAGCGCCCGAAATCCAAAAAGCGGCCGATACCGCCATTCAAAATCCGCGAGCTTAAGGCTGGGCATTCGCTGCAGAAGAGTGTTAATCGCAATTTGCGCTTCTAATCGCGCCAGCGAGGACCCTAAACAAACATGATAGCCATGCCCGAATGAAAGGTGCGGATTAGGACTTCTCGTAATATCGAAGACATCGGGGTTCGTGAATATGCTAGGGTCTCGATTAGCCGCTCCTAACAAAAGATAGACTTGCTCTCCTTGACGGATCGTCACCCCGCAGATGTCAATATCCTCTGACGCAACTCTGGCTGTCATTTGCGTGGGGCTTTCATAGCGTAAACATTCCTCGACTGCGGTACCAATAAGATCTGGATTTTCTCTCAGTTTCAAAATCTGTTCTGGATGCTGCAGCAGACAAAGGACTGAATTGCTGATGAGATTGACCGTTGTCTCATGTCCGGCGATCGCCAGCAATATGCACGTAGATGCCGCCTCCTCTTCCGTCAGCTTATCCTTTTCTCTCCCCTTCAAGAGCATGCTGATCATATCCTGTTGAGGGTGGCGTTTTCGCTTTTGAATCAGCTCTTTGAAATATGCCATAGCCTGCACAGCCATATGATTGCCCTCTGTTAATGCCTTTCTTGACCGGGTAAAATCAATCGTTTGAATGAGACTCGCAGCCCACTCCTTTAATTGCTCCCTATCTTCCTCCGGTACACCTATAATGTTAGCTATGACAAAGCTTGCTAAAGGAAAAGCAAAGTCCGAAATGACCTCCATCTTTTTTTCACCTTGCACTTGATCAAGCAATTGATGGACAGTTTCAATGATATACGGCTGATAACTCTCTGTCGTTCTCGGCGTAAACGCTCCGCTGGCAAGCGTCCGCAATCGTCTATGATCAGGCTGGTTCTGAAACAGCATCATTTGATTTTGCACATGTGAAAGGTCCTGATATTTGGTTGAGCTCTCAGGCAGCGGGGTGCGGACTTTGAATCTCGCATCTTTCAAAATAGCAGCCGTTTCTTCATATCCTGTGACATACCAGCCCGGGTATTTTAAGAAACTCCCTTTATAGATAGGATGAACAGCTCGCAATGTGTCGTAAAAAGAATATGGGTTTTTCAAAAACTCAGAAGATGCAGTTGACGATGCAATTGTCACGTGATTTTCTCCTTTCTGTTCAAAAATAAAAGCAATCGACATCATACCGATTGCTTTTATTGATTCTTTCAGCTTTTCGCACTTAAACTGGCCTTCATTTCTTCGACTGATTCAACTTCAAAGCCTAAATCACTCAGCATTTTATGATCCTCCGTCTCCTCTTGCCCGGCAGTTGTTAAGTAGTCTCCGACAAAAATGGAGTTTGCGGCGTAAAGCCCTAATGGCTGCAATGAGCGGAGATTGACCTCTCTTCCTCCGGAAATGCGAATTTCTTTTGATGGATTGATAAAACGGAACAGCGCCAGCACTTTTAAACAATACAGCGGGTTTAATTCGTTGACGCCTTCTAACGGCGTGCCATCAATTGCATGCAAAAAATTCACCGGAATGGAATCCGCGTCAAGAGCCTTCAAGCTTTTGGCGATGTCAATGACATCCTGTTTCGTCTCCTTCATCCCGATAATGGCGCCTGAACACGGAGACAGCCCCGATTCTTTTGCGATTTCAACCGTATTGACTCTGTCATCGTATGTATGTGAGGTCGTGATGTTTGAATGGTTTCTCTGTGACGTATTCAAATTATGATTATAGCGGTCTACTCCGGCATTTTTGAGCCGCTTCGCCTGCTCTGGTTTCAACAGTCCGAGACACGCACAAACTTTCAGTCCATACGTCTCTTTAATTTCCTGAACCGCATCTACGACCTGATCCACTTCTCTGTTAGACGGCCCTCTGCCGCTTGCCACGATACAATATGTGCCGATATTCAAATCGTGCGCCCGCTTCGCGCCTTCAAGCAGTGTTTCCTTATTCACCATCCGGTAAGACTCAATCGGCGCTTTCGAAATCGCAGACTGTGAACAATAGCCGCAGTTTTCCGGGCAGAGCCCGGATTTCGCATTCATAATCATATTGAGCTTTACTTTTTTTCCATAAAAGTGTTTTCTGATATGAAAAGCTCCATGCATTAATAGCAAAATATCTTCATCAGGACAATGTAATATTGAAAGCGCCTCTTCGTCAGTCACTTCTGCTCCAGCCAGCACCCGGTCTGCGAGTTCCATCCATTGATTCATTCTCATACCCCCACTTGATTCATCAGTAATGATAGATTGATATGGTCTTTTACCATATGTAGAACCGTTTCTTTCGTCACGTTGGCAAGCTTTGGCGTAACCCCTAAAATCGGCACACCGCATAAGCGCTCAATCATCTCAGGATTGGTTTTTTCATCTTCATCAGGAGAGTCACTGATTCCATTGATGATAATTCCGGCGATTGGAAGCCCCATGTTTTCAGCATATTTGACAGTTAAAAAGGTATGATTAATGGTTCCAAGGCGAGGACGCGCCACAATAATCATGGGAAGCTGCAACGCTTTTATGACATGACTGACCAAATAGTCCTCTCCCAATGGCACAGAAATACCGCCTGCACCTTCTACGATGAAGCATTCATGTTTTTCTCTAATCCGCCCCCAACGGCTTAAAACCTCTTCCATGGTGACAGTCTTTCCCTCAAGTTTCCCTGCAACGTATGGTGCAAGCGGCGCCTTGAAGGCAAAAGGCGTAATGTCTTCATGGGAGAGACTGGTCTGCGACATGTCTTTCAGCAGACTAGTATCACTATCTGGATGATGACGCGATATCCCGCTTAAAAATGGTTTATACACACCGACATCTCTATTATGTTCTTTCAATAAGCCAGCAAGACCGCTGGATATAACCGTTTTCCCTACTTCTGTATCAGTTCCCGTCACAAAAAAACCCCTCAAATGATATGCAGCTCCTTTCCGATTGAATGAAATGTTTGCAGCAAATGATCAATATCACCCATACTGTGGTCAGACGTGATTGTAATTCGAATACGGCTTTCACCCGGCGCAACGGTCGGCGGCCGAATGGCAGGAGCATAAATTCCCTTGCCCTGCAGTTTTTCAGCAAATATGACCGTTTTATGGGCATCGCCAATGACGACAGGAATAATCGGCGTGTGATCTCCTTTCACGACATAACCCATATTCTTCAAACTGGTTCTGATCATGCTGATATAAGAAAATAAAAGCTGTCGTTTTTCCCTGCTGGCTTCAATGATGTTGAAAGCCTTATGAGCAGCCGCACAGCTGGCTGGCGGAATAGCGGTTTGAAAGATAAATGTTCTGGCATGGTTCAGCAAAAAGTCGATGAAGACCGCTGATCCTGCCGCAAAACCTCCTTCCGCACCAACAGCCTTGCTTAAGGTGCCGATCACAATGTCAGGACAAACACCAAAGTACTCACTCGTTCCTCGTCCCGAATTACCCAAAACTCCTGTTGCATGGGCGTCATCAACGACCACGAAGGCATGATAGCGTTGCGCAAGTGAGATGATCTGATCAAGAGGGGCGATTGTGCCATCCATGCTGAATACCCCGTCTGTTACGATAAAACGGCGCTGATAACGCTGTGTTTCATTCAGCTTGTTTTCAAGATCATTCATATCAATATGCCGATAAACAACTGTATCAGCCTTAGAAAGTCGGCAGCCGTCGATAATACTTGCATGATTGAGCTGGTCACTTAAAATGACATCTTCCTTTTCTGGCAAGGATGAAAGGACACCGACATTGGCCAAGTAACCGCTCGAAAACAGCAGGGCCGCTTCTGTCCGCTTAAAGCTGGCAATCTTCTTTTCTAGCTTTTCATGCCAGACCGAATTGCCTGTCGTTAAACGTGAACCGCTGCTTCCTGTCCCAAATTGCTGCAATGCTGTTTGGGCTGCATCGATCAAACGTCTATCGCTTGCGAGCCCTAAATAATTGTTTGAGGACCAGACCGTTTGATTTTCGCCATCAATGTTCCTCTCTGGAACCGGTGCCCCATTCATTGACCGCAGATTACGGTGTACGCCGGCTTCCTTTACTATGTCTAACCGCTCGTTTAACCAGGAATCAATCTTCAAGGCTCGTAACCTCGTGGATCGCTTGTTTCATAATGGCAACCATTTCCGAGAGCTCTTCAGCTGTGCTGGCAAGAGGAGGAAGAAATGCAATCACGTCCCCAAGCGGCCTTGTCAGCATTCCTAACTCTCTCATTTTTAAGGAAACTTTGTATCCAATCCGCCGATCAGCCGGGTAAGGTTCTTTAGTTTCCTTTGATCGTACAAGCTCTGCACCGCACATAAAGCCAAGCTGCCGAATATCCCCAACATGAGGAAGAGCGTGCAGATCTTGAAGAAGAAAATGGAGCTTTTTACTTTTTTCCGCTACTTGTTCCACAATGTTTTCAGATTCAAATAATGCCAGATTTTCAAGCGCAACCGCACAGCCAAGCTGATTGCCTGTATAGGAATGGCCATGGAAAAAGGTTTTTAGGTTTTCATAATCATCATAGAATGCCTTATAGATGTCTTCAGTGGCAAACGTAACGGCAATTGGCAAATAGCCTCCTGTAATGCCTTTACCGGCAGCCATCAGATCAGGCTGGACATTCTCGTGCTCGCACGCAAACATTTTTCCTGTACGGCCAAAGCCTGTAGCGACTTCATCAACGATCATTAAGACATCGTATGTTGTACATAGCTCGCGCACCCCTGCCAAATATCCTTCCGGCATCACGATCATACCGGACGCGCCTTGTACTATTGATTCAATGGAAAGCGCGGCAATTTCCTCGTGATGTTCCTTAAGCAGCTGTTCAAGCTCTCGGAGGCACTGATCACGGCACTCATCAGGATCACCGCTTTCAGAGCGATACACATAAGGAATCGGAGCCTTGTAACTCTCGAACATCAACGGGCCGTATACGTGGTGAAAAAGCTCAATTGAACCGACACTGACGGCGCCAATCGTATCACCGTGATACCCGTTTTTCATTGCGATGAATTTTTGTTTCTCGGGCTTCCCGATGTTCTTCCAATACTGAAACGCCATTTTTAGGGCTATTTCCATCGCTTCTGCGCCGCTGTCTGAATAAAAGACCCGCGTGAGCTTTTTTGGGCTGATATCGATTAATGTCTCGGCAAGCTGGGTTGCTGGAACATTGGTCATGCCCAATAACGTGGAGTGCGCAATTTTTCCGAGCTGTTTTTTTATGGCGTCATCTAGTTCTTTTTTGCGGTGTCCGTGGACATTAAGCCAAACCGATGAAAAACCGTCATAGTATTCCTTGCCGTTTATGTCTTTGACTTTGATTCCAGTCCCGCTTTCGATGATTAAGGGGTTTTCATCATAATCTTTCATTTGGGTAAATGGCAGCCAGAGGTACTTTTTACTTTTTTCTATCAAATCATGAGTCATGATCTTCCTCCCACTCTATTAAAATAGGCTGCTTCTCCAGATCATGTATGTACGTGTTTATATCAATTGATCCATCAATAAAAAAGACTCGGCAGCCCTCTTCAGTCCCGTATTCTTTCATTGCTGTAATACGCTGATAGCCCATTTTCTTACCCGCAACATAGCCTGTTATGTAATCCGGATCGTCCGACCAGCATAATTCTGCAACGGCTGCCGGGTGCCAGCTTACCTTTGAAGCGAGCGCAAGGGCCTCTTTTATTCTTGAATGAGCCGGCACGTGACTGTGAAGCGCCCATTTTTCAAAATTAGCGTCCGGCCAATCCATTCTGGAGACCCGCACCCCTTTTTCTTTTGTTTGATCCATTCGCTTGCCTGTATGAATATCAAACAACACCGCACCCCTGACATCTGACCATTCAGGGATTTGTTCATATGCTTTTTCAATCACGTCTCGTGAAACGCCTTCTTTTTCCAATAACAATCGGGCAAGCTTTTGTCCTTCTTCCGGGCAGCTCACTTCATTCGTATGCACAGGCAATGGCTGAATGGTTTTTATCGATTCATGTACCTCTTCAAATTGAATTTGCATAAAATCAGGTTTTCCTCTTGAATGGGATAACCCTTTTTCTAATAAAGCATTGACTGTATGCTTCATCTCATGGAAAGGAATAAGCCGTTCTCCGCCGGATATATGCTTTCCGCCGTCTTCATGAGATCCATTCATAGAAGCCCTCATTCTGACACTATAAAAAGTTTCTTCTTGCATCATTTCTCGCCCTTTCACTGATAACTGAAGAACGTGTAGTGCTTCTCACCTCAATTGTTAACCGATTATATTCAAAGGTTAACAATTAGAATATATTATTCTCTCCTGTTTCTGTCAATAGAAGAAAGGATCGATTTATGGCAGTTGGTTAAAAGGAAACAAAAAGACCGTTTTCACACAAAACGGTCTTTTTCGATTTCTTTTTACAGTCACAGCCACTTTTGCAAAAACCGGACAGCTTCATGCCTCATAACTGCTGTTTCGAAATGTCCCGAAGCAGAACGGACCACTCGGTAGCAATCAGCAGCTCCCTGTCCAGCATAGACAGCTGTCAATTCTTTTTCGATTTTGTCCACGCCCTCGGCCGGCGTTAACCGATCGTGTACACCAACAAGACTAAGGTGCGGGCGCGGCGCGATCAGGCTTTGGATCTCCGATGCGGAAAAATGCTTTGCAAGCGATGGGACGTAATAATAAAAGCCGTGCCTGTCAAGATTCTGTGTTTTGATCAGCACGTGATGATCCACCTGGCTGCACAAATCCACACACACCTTAATCCGGTCATCGAGCGCCGCTGTCCACCACGCCAGCAAACCTCCCATAGACATGCCGATGGTTCCGATCCTGTCAGGCTGAACATCAGAGCGTGACTGCATATAGTCTAACGCACTTAAACTGTCATAAATCATCATCCCCCACATCACTTTTCCGGTGAGGAGCATTTCTTTAAATATCTCGCTTTCCGCTTTTCCCCGCCGATCTCCAAATCCCCAATGATCAATCGCAAGAACGCCGTATCCGAGTGAAGTAAGCTCATCAGAAAAAGAAGGCGTTTTCAAATAATCCGCTCCCTCAATCAGCTCACTTTTTCCCCTATCATACTGGCCCCCATGCGAATGCTGAAACAATACGGCTGGGCACGGTCCTTCTGTTTTCTTCGGCTTCACAAAATAAGCGGGCACCTTTTCATGTCCATTTAAATCGAGCAGGAGCGTTTCAACGATATTTTCTTCTCTTTCTTCAATATGTAATGTCTCAACACTGATTGGCCTCCGATCAGGCAAATCACCAAGCAATCGAAACAGTTGCTTTCTTCTTTCGGCTCTCATCCCATCACCCTTCCTTATTCGCTTACTTCACATTTACGAGACAGATTCTGGGTTCCCCTTTATTTTTCCAACATAAATCACATCATTTACTAAATATTTAGTAAATATTATGGAATATTTCGAAAACAATTATTGTAACCGCTTACTTTTATATGATAGTATCAATTTATCAAAAACAGATGAGTTAATATTTTACTAAATAGATGAGAGGGATACCCATGGTTCGTATTAAAGATATCGCCTTGAAAGCTAAAGTTTCCAGCGCAACTGTGTCCAGAATTTTAAATGAAGATGAGTCGCTTTCTGTTGCGGGCGAAACGAGACAAAGAGTCATCAACATCGCTGAAGAGCTTGGTTATCAAACCGTTGCCAAACGCCGAAAAGCCCGCGGGCAAAAACAGCGGGCCCAGCCGCTGATCGGTGTGCTGAGCTGTCTGTCCCCTGATCAGGAAAGGCAGGACCCTTATTTTTCTTCCATTCGGAAAGGGATTGAAAAGGAATGCTTTGAACAGGAAATTTTCATTACAAATTCAATTCATCTCGGCTCCTTTCAGGAACATATCTTTCGGGAATTGGATGGTGTCATTGTCATCGGCCGTGTTCATGATGAAGCGGTTAAGCATATCAGCGGAAGGCTGGAGCATGCTGTATTTATCAATCATTCACCAGATCCGCAAGCATACGATTCGATTGGAATCGATTTTGAATCGGCTTCACGCCAGGCGATTGATCACCTTTTCGACTTAGGCTACAAACGGTTAGGCTACATTGGCGGACAAGAAAAAGAGCATACGCTGAAGGACGGCCAAAGCATTCGCAGAACGATTGAAGATAAACGCCTGACCGCTTTTTTGGAGTCAGCCGCCCCCCAGCCTGAGCATGTGCTGATCGGAGAATACAGCATGCGTGAGGGCTATCGCCTGATGAAGAAAGCAATCGATCAAGGCCATCTGCCGGAAGCATTCTTTATTGCCAGCGATTCTATGGCGATCGGCGCATTAAAAGCGCTGCAGGAAGCCGGACTGCAAGTGCCGCGGGATACCGCAATCGTCAGCTTTAACGGCATTGAGGAAGCTGAATTTGCCAGCACGCCTTTAACGACGGTGAAGGTATACACAGAGGAAATGGGCCGGACAGGCGTAAAACTGCTGCTTGACCGTCTCAATGGCCGAACGCTTCC
This sequence comes from Bacillus sp. LM 4-2, assembly GCF_000978495.1. NCBI lineage: Bacteria > Bacillati > Bacillota > Bacilli > Caryophanales > Bacillaceae > Bacillus > Bacillus sp. LM 4-2. The sequence goes on from NZ_CP011101.1 coordinate 2,953,747, forward strand.
TCACCATGTCACCCTGCCTACAACATTAATCGTAAGACAAAGCTGCGGATGTACAGTAAAGGAGGTGACATAAGCAAAGATTCATCACGATGATAAGGAGGAAAAGATGAAACACACTTTTGTTTTATTTCTCTCTCTTATTCTGCTTGTTCTGCCCGGGTGTTCAGCAGAGAAAAGCTCAGCAGATACCGCAAAAAAGACGTTAACCATTTATTCTACAATGTCAACCGACAGTGAAAGAGATACGTTCAGAAAACTGGCAGCAACATTCGAAAAGGAACACAGTGACATTCGTGTCAGCCTTCATTTCCCAGGCAATGACTATGAAAATATAATGCGTGTCAGAATGGCGGCCAATGATTTGCCAGATCTATTCGATACACATGGCTGGGGGAAAATCAGGTACGGAGAATATACAGCGGATCTCCGGGATATGGAATGGACTCAAGATCTTGATCCTAATTTAAACAGCATCCTCAAAAATAAAAGCGGAAAGGTGTATGCCTATCCGGTCAATCAGGCAAAAGACGGCCTGGCGTATAACCGCAATATTTTAGACCGTTACGGCATTGCTCCGCCGGAAACCATGGATGACTTTATCAAAGCACTGAGAACGATTAAAGAAAAGAGCAAGGGAAGCATTGTTCCCTTCTGGTTTGCCGGATATGACAAAAGCTCATTCGCTCAATATTACGACCAATTCGCTACACCTCTTCTCATCACAGACCCTGCCCATAATGAAAAAAAACAGCTCATCAACGGCACTTTTCAATGGAGTAAATTCACTTATTTATCAGAAATCCTCAAACAAATGCAGAAAGAAAAATTAATCAATATCGACGCCGTCACGGCAAAAAAATCACAGCTCATTGAATTAATGGCCCAAAACAAAATCGCCTTTACAATGCAAGGCGGCACACTCGGCCAAGACGTTGCCCAGATCAACCCGAACGTCAAGGTCGGCATTATCCCGACTCCTGCCATCCATCCCGGTGATGACCCGATATGGATCGGCGGTGAACGCTACACCCTTGCAGCATGGAAAGATTCGCCTCAATTAAAAGAGGCAAAAGATTTTATCGCATTTATGGCCCGCCCGGCCAATGCCAAACAAATGGCTGAAGCCACATCGCTTCCTTCAGGGCTGACCAATGTGAAAGCTGATATTTTCTACGCAAACGATTATGAGCATTATCAAGATGTCAAAGTCGAGCCTTACTTCGACCGTTTATACTTGCCAAACGGAATGTGGGATGTCCTGGGCACGGTCGGGCAGGAGCTGGCGGCTGACATTTTGGCGCCTCAAGACATTTCGCAGAAGCTGGGAAGAGAATATAAACGACTCCGGGAGCAATCGGAAACACAGGGAGCTGAAAACAATGAGTGAGATCGCAAGGGACGTTCATGTGAAACAGGTTAAGCCAAAAAAGCAGTCCTCACTTTGGTGGATGTACATTCCTGCTTTGCTCTCCGTTCTGGTCTTTATGATTTATCCGTTTGTGAAAGGCACATTGATTACCTTTACAAACTGGAACGGCTTTTCACAAGTCTACCAATGGGTTGGATTCGCGCAATATGAAAGGCTGTTTTCTGATCCTGACACTTGGCACATCTTAAAAAACACTCTGCTTTACGGGCTTGGCAGCACTTTTTTTCAAAATGTGGTCGGGCTTCTGTACGCTCTGCTCTTAAATCAAAGCATTAAAACGAAAGCGGTAACAAGAACAATTGTGTATTTGCCGGTGATGATCAGCCCGCTCATTATGGGCTACATTTGGTACTTTTTCTTCTCCTATGACGGAGGCGCGCTCAACGATTTGCTCGGGGTCTTCGGCATCAGCCCTATTAATGCGCTCGCCAGTCCATCGCTCAATCCATGGATCATTGTCATGATTAACACCTATCAATATGTCGGGATCGCTATGGTTGTCTACTTAGCCGGTCTGCAAAGCATTCCAAGAGATTACTATGAAGCGGCGCAAATGGATGGCGCGAAACAAGGCCAGCAGTTTTTTACCATCACGCTGCCGCTGTTAATGCCCTCCATTACCATTAATATGGTCATCAACATTATCGGAGGCTTAAAGCTGTTTGACGTCATCATTGCACTCACCGCCGGCGGCCCCGGAAATGCGTCACAATCCATGTCCACGTTTATGTATGATTTGTATTTCAAACGGCAGGATGCCGGCTATGCCGCAACGCAAGGCATATTTATGGCTTTTGTCATTTTGATCATCAGCTTTTGCGCACTTGCGTACTTTAAAAGAAAGGAGACGGAAATGTCATGAGAGCCGCCCGTACAAAAAGCATGCGGATCATTACGCTTCTTGCAGCCATTGTGGCCTGTGCGCATTTTATTCCTTTTTATATCCTGCTGACCACTTCATTGAAAGCAAAAGGAGACTACAGTTCGAAATGGATATTTCCAGCCGACATCTCCTTTCATAATTTTTCAGAGGCGTGGGAGCGCGCTTCGCTAGGAAACTCTTTTATAAACACCATGATCATCACAGGTTTTTCTGCCTTGTTATTAATTATATTCGGCTCACTTGCCGCCTACCCGCTTGCCCGGCGGGAAACGAAACTGAATAAAGTCGTTTTTGCCTTGCTGATTTCCATTATGATCATCCCTCCGTTAACGTCCATGGTTCCTTTGTACCGAATGGTCGTGGACGCCGGAATGGTCAATACACACGCAATCGCCATTTTCATCAATACAGCGGCTTACATGCCGTTAACCGTATTCTTATATTCAGGCTTTATCCGATCGACCATTCCAAAAGAGCTTGAAGAAGCCGCAAGAATTGACGGCGCAGGCATGCTGAAAATCTTTTTTACGATTGTGTTTCCTCTGCTGAAGCCGATCACTGCGACCATCTGTATTATTTCTTGTGTCTTTATTTGGAACGACTATCAATTTGCCATTTTCTTTTTACAAGATCAAAAGGTTCAGACATTAACAGTAGCCATGGCAAGTTTTTTTGGAGAAAACGCAAACAACCTTCATTTAGTTGCCGCAGCGGCACTTATGGCAATGCTGCCGATGGTTGTTCTGTTTTTGGCGCTGCAAAAATACTTTATTGCCGGCCTGTCTTCCGGAGCGGTAAAGGGTTAACATTAAAGGAGGAAGCAATATGAAAAAGATTACATTTATCGGTGCAGGGAGCACGATTTTCGCCAAAAATGTTTTGGGAGACTGCCTGTTAACAGAGGCACTGAATGGATTTGAGTTCGCTCTTTACGACATTGATTCCAAACGCCTGCAGGAATCTCAGCTCATGCTCGAAAATCTAAGAGACCGTTATAACCCAAGTGTGGCCATCAACAGCTATGATGACAGAAAACTCGCCTTGCAAAACGCAGGCTATGTCATCAATGCGATTCAGGTTGGAGGATACAAACCCAGCACAGTCATCGATTTCGAGATTCCTAAACGGTATGGGCTGCGCCAGACGATCGCCGATACAGTCGGCATCGGCGGGATATTCAGATCTCTCAGAACAATCCCGGTCTTATTTGATATCGCAAAAGATATGGAGGAAATGTGCCCTGACGCATGGTTCTTAAACTATACAAATCCAATGGCCACTCTTACAGGCGCCATGCTCCGCTATACCAATATCAAAACAATCGGGCTCTGCCACAGTGTTCAAGTGTGCACGAAGGATTTATTTAAAGCTCTCGGAATGGAGCATGACGGAATTGAGGAACGCATTGCGGGCATTAATCATATGGCTTGGCTTTTGGAAGTCAAAAAAGACGGCACAGATTTATATCCAGAAATCAAAAGGAGAGCGAAAGAAAAACAAAAAACAAAGCATCATGATATGGTGCGGTTTGAATTAATGGATAAGTTCGGCTATTATGTCACGGAATCGTCCGAACATAACGCAGAGTATCACCCATACTTTATTAAACGGAATTACCCTGAACTGATCAGCGAGCTGCAAATCCCGCTCGACGAATATCCGAGAAGGTGCGTCAAGCAAATTGAAAATTGGGAGAAAATGCGGGATGATATCGTCAATAATAAAAACCTTACGCACGAACGCTCAAAGGAATATGGTTCAAGAATTATAGAAGCAATGGAAACAAACGAACCATTCACCTTCGGAGGAAACGTCTTGAATACAGGGCTGATCACCAACCTTCCTTCAAAAGCGGTTGTGGAAGTGACATGCGTCGCCGACAGAAAAAAAATTACACCGTGCTTCGCCGGAGAACTGCCTGAGCAGCTTGCCGCCTTAAACCGGACGAATATTAATACACAGCTGATGACAATCGAAGCGGCTGTCACACGGAAAAAAGAAGCGGTTTACCAAGCTGCAATGCTTGATCCGCATACAAGCGCGGAGCTTTCCATGAAGGACATCATCTCCATGTGCGACGATTTATTTGCAGCACACGGCGATTGGCTTCCGGAATACAAATAAAAACTAGGGGACCGCTCTCCCCTAGTTTTTTGGTTTTGTTTCGCCTTCCCAGGCCATCATGCCGCCTTCAACATTGACTGTTTTAAAGCCTTGCTCATCCAGGTACTTGCAGACGTTCATGCTGCGCATTCCTGAGCGGCAGATAAATACGTACTCTTTGTCTTTATCAAGGGTTTCCATTTTTTCAGGAATATCCCCCATGCGAATATGAACGGCTTGCGGGATCATGCCTTCCGCTACCTCTTCATCTTCTCTGACATCAATTAAATATAATTCTTCGTCCGCCTCAATTTTTTCTTTCAAAGCGGCTGTGCTGATTTCTTTTATTTCCAAAGAAAACACTCCTATTCACAGTGATCATGTTCAGTATATCAAAGTCAGCCGAACGATTGCTATTCTGAGACTGATGAAAAAAAATCCCCTTTTGGCAAAGGGGATTTTTTCTAGGCTTAGTTTGCCACAATATTGACAAGCTTCCCAGGCACCGCGATGATTTTCCGAATCGTTTTGCCTTCAAGCTGCTCTTTGACCTTTTCATCTGCTTGAGCAAGCTGTTCCAGCTGTTCTTTCGTTGCATCGGCAGGAACCTGTAATTTCGCTTTTACTTTTCCGTTCAGCTGAACAACGATTTCAACTTCATCATCCACAAGTTTTGTTTCATCATATACAGGCCAAGCTTCGTAGGCAATTGTGCCGGAATGGCCAAGCTTCTCCCATAGCTCTTCCGCTAAGTGTGGCGCGACAGGAGAAAGAAGCTTCACGAAGCCTTCCATATATTCTTTCGGCAGTTCTGTTGCTTTATAAGCTTCATTAATAAAGACCATCAGCTGGGAAATACCCGTGTTGAAACGAAGGCCTTCATAATGGTCTGTGACTTTCATGACCGTTTCATGATAGACGCGCTCCAATGTTTCACCCGCGCCTTCAACGATTTTGCCATTAAGCTCACCGTTTTCTTCAACAAATAGGCGCCATACACGGTCAAGGAAACGGCGCGCACCGTCTAATCCTGATTCAGACCAGGCGATTGAAGCATCAAGAGGTCCCATGAACATTTCGTACAATCTCAGCGTATCAGCACCGTGAGAGGCCACGATTTCGTCAGGATTGACAACGTTCCCTTTAGATTTACTCATTTTTTCGTTGTTTTCGCCGAGAATCATTCCTTGGTTGTACAGCTTTTGGAACGGTTCTTTCGTCGGCACTACGCCGATATCATAAAGGAACTTATGCCAGAAGCGGGCATACAGAAGGTGAAGCACGGCATGCTCTGCACCGCCGATATACATATCGACCGGAAGCCATTTTTCCAATTTTTCTGGTGATGCCAGCTGATCCGGATTGTGCGGATCAATATAGCGCAAGAAATACCAGCAGCTTCCCGCCCATTGCGGCATTGTATTCGTTTCTCTTCTTCCTTTTTTCCCTGTCTCAGGGTCTGTGACTTCCACCCACTCTTTAATGTTCGCAAGCGGTGATTCGCCCGTTCCGCTCGGTTTGATTTCATCCGTTTTCGGCAAAATCAGCGGCAGCTCCTCTTCAGGGACAGCTGTTGACGTTCCGTCTTCCCAATGAATGACCGGAATCGGCTCGCCCCAATAACGCTGGCGGCTGAAGAGCCAGTCACGAAGACGGTACGTCACTTTCTTCTCACCGTTTTTCGTTTCTTCCAGCCAAGCGATCACTTTCTCAATCGCTTCCTGTTTGTGAAGGCCGTTCAGGAAATCAGAGTTCACGTGCTCGCCGTCGCCAGTATAGGCTGCTTCCTCAACGTTCCCGCCTTTTACGACTTCCTTCACCGGAAGGCCGAATGTTTTGGCGAATTCAAAATCACGCTCATCGTGTCCAGGAACTGCCATGACAGCACCTGTTCCGTATGATGCAAGAACATAATCCGCAATCCAAATCGGCAGTTTTTCTCCGTTTACAGGATTGATCGCATACGCTCCTGTAAATACGCCTGTCTTTGTTTTCGCAAGATCTGTGCGTTCTAGGTCACTCTTTGATTGAATTTCTTTGATATAAGCTTCAACAGCTTCTTTTTGCTCTGCCGTTGTGATGTCTTCCACCAATGCGTGTTCCGGGGCAAGGACAGTGTATGTAGCGCCAAACAGCGTATCTGGTCTTGTTGTAAACACCGTAAAGGAATCATCATGTCCATCTATAGCAAAATGAACGTGAGCGCCTTCCGAACGGCCGATCCAGTTGCGCTGCATATCTTTAATGCTTTCCGGCCAATCAAGCTCTTCCAAGTCCTCAAGGAGCCTGTCCGCATAAGCGGTGATTTTCAGCATCCACTGCTTCATTGGGCGTCTCTCTACCGGATGGCCGCCGCGTTCGCTCTTGCCGTCAATGACTTCTTCGTTGGCAAGAACCGTACCGAGCGCAGGGCACCAGTTTACAGGCACTTCGTCAACGTAAGCAAGGCCTTTTTCGTATAGCTTTAAGAAAATCCATTGCGTCCATTTATAGTATTCAGGGTCAGTCGTATTGATTTCGCGATCCCAGTCATATGAGAAGCCAAGCGCTTGAATTTGGCGGCGGAAGTTATCAATATTCTGCTTCGTAAACACAGCGGGGTCGTTCCCTGTGTCAAGCGCGTACTGTTCAGCTGGCAGGCCGAATGCGTCCCAGCCCATTGGATGAAGGACATCATAGCCCTGCATGCGCTTCATGCGGGACAGAATATCCGTAGCTGTATATCCTTCAGGATGGCCGACGTGCAACCCAGCTCCAGACGGATAAGGAAACATGTCCAGCGCGTAAAATTTTTGTTTTTCATTATTATCAAGAGTGGCAAATGTTTTGTTTTCAAGCCAATATGTCTGCCATTTCTTTTCTATCTCTTTGTGCTGAAAACTCAAAGTAAAAACCTCCTTCTGATTGAATACGGCGTGTATGGTTCAAGTATTGACGGGAAGGAGAGGATTATATTCAGAATATTCCCAAACTAAAAAAAACTCCCTCATCCCAAAAAGGGACGAGAGACTTTCGTTTTCCCGCGGTACCACCCTCGTTAGCGCGGCATACGCCGCACTCACTTGATACTTTTAACGCAGTTATGCGTCAGCGGCTTTTCACCGCTGCAACTCTGAGGTGAGTTCGGAAACAAACTTGATTGACTTTCACCAGCCGTCAACTCTCTGCAACAATATCTGTTTCTTACTGCTCCTCTTCATTGTTCTTATCGCAACCGTAATCTAACTGTATTTTATAGAATTCTGTTCATAAGTGCAAGCAGGTTTGTATACAATGGGAATGTACCCTGAACGGGCGGAGATTGAGGACAATTATTCGGGTGGAGTTTTGGTTTGACGTTTGGACTCGGCCGGTTCGCCGCCGCTGTTCAGTTCTCTCACAAAGTCAAAACTTCTGAGAACAGCTTCACCGCCGTAGCCTGAGATAATGGATAAGATGACAAGTTGAATTCCTGAATCGGGGTCAGCGGATAATACAAGTAAAATGGAAGCCGTCATGCCGATAAACCAATCTTCCAAAAATCCAAGGTAGATAAACCGCTTCGTCATTCTGGGCTTCTCCAGCCTGCCTCTCTTTTTCACATGACCGAGAATCCCCATGATTCCTCCAATTACACAAGCAATGAGTACCTGATGCAGCATCTTCATCATCACCTTCCTAAAGCCCTTATTTCGTAAAGCGACTTCAGGCCATCCAGCCCCCTTAAACGATTCCGATGATTTTCGATATCTACATACCGGCAAATCTGTAAAAAGCTTGTTTCTTCCATTATATGTGAACACATGATCGGTAAGCTTGATGCATTGGATTCATTTTTCACCCAGTGACATTGACCTAGTCACCTATTTAGCATGTAGAAAACCTTTCCGTTCATATGTTCAAATTCTGTTCTTATTTTTAGTGTATACGAGGACAAGCCCTAATGACAAACAACAAACTGCACTTGCTTGAATCAGAACATGTGTTGTGCTACGGTTACTGTAGAATTCATTTTAAAAAAGGGGAATATCAGGCTTTCGCATAGCAAGCTGACGGCCTAAGGGGGATTTATATGGCTAGTTTTCAATCATTTGGGATACCAGGACAGCTGGAAGTCATCAAAAAAGCGCTTGATCACGTGCGAGTCGGTGTGGTAATTACAGATCCCGCACTTGAAGATAATCCTATTGTCTACGTAAATCAAGGCTTTGTTCAAATGACCGGCTACGAAACCGAGGAAATTTTAGGAAAGAACTGCCGCTTCTTACAGGGGAAACACACAGATCCTGCAGAAGTGGACAACATCAGAACCGCTTTACAAAATAAAGAACCGGTCACCGTTCAGATTCAAAACTACAAAAAAGACGGAACGATGTTCTGGAATGAATTAAATATTGATCCAATGGAAATAGAGGATAAAACGTATTTTGTCGGAATTCAGAAAGACATCACCAAGCAAAAAGAGTATGAAAAGCTTCTCGAGGATTCCCTCACGGAAATTACTGCACTTTCAACTCCTATTGTCCCGATTCGCAATGGCATTTCGGCTCTTCCGCTAGTCGGAAACCTGACAGAGGAGCGATTTAATTCCATTGTTTGCACATTGACGAATATCTTATCAACATCCAAAGATGATTATTTGATCATTGATTTATCCGGATTGGCCCAAGTGAACGAACAAACGGCCGACCAAATTTTCAAGCTGAGCCATTTGCTGAAATTGACCGGAACTGAGTTAATCATTACCGGCATTAAGCCTGAATTGGCCATGAAAATGAATAAATTGGATGCCAATTTTTCGTCGCTGAAAACATATTCAAATGTAAAGGATGCCGTTAAAGTGCTTCCGATTATGTAAAAAGATCCCGCTCATCCGGCGGGATCTTTCAGATTGTTGACAAAATCCTAAAATGGTTTTCATTTTAGGATTTTGTCATCTTTTCAGCGTGATTGAAAACCCTTGAAGTCTAGGAAGGACGAGCATAGGAGCGGAGCGAATGTTCTAATTCGTGAGCACCGAAGCGCAGGCCTGACAACGAATGCGAGGGTTTGTCGACACGCTGAAAGATCCCGCTCACCCAGCGGGATCTTTTATTATGAAGAGATTGATGCCTGCTTATTTGTTTCTTTAACTGATTTTAGCCGTTTGTCATATAGAAGCGTTGTGGCAATACTGATCAGCAGCAATACCAACAGAGATAAAACAAGGGCCTTAATGCCGTAATGATCGACAAGCACTCCTCCGAACAGGGGACCAATCATTCTTCCGCCTGTCGCCGCACTGTTGACAAAGCCTTGATAAAAGCCTTCTTTCCCTTTAGGGGCAAGCTGATTGGCAATTGTCGGCACAGCAGGCCAAACAAGCATTTCTCCGATCGTCAGGATCACCATCGCTGCGAGAAACATCGGAAATTGCTTTGCAGTCAGCAGCATGCTGAAAGACACAATAAAAATGATAAAGCCGATGACCATTTGCGCTTTTAGCGACTCGGCCCATTTTTTCACCACAAAACTGACGAGCGGCTGGCCGAGCACAATGAGAATTCCGTTAACTGTCCATAGCACGCTATATAAGGAAAGAGATATTCCAATGCTTTGTGTGTACGAAGCAATTGTGGTTGACCATTGAGAATAAGCCAGCCATCCGAGTACATAGCCTCCGCTTAAAATGAACAATGCGGCAAATTTTGCTTTGCTGTTCACAGCATCGTAATCAAGCACGGATGGTTGGGATGCATCGCCCGTCTGAATATTTCGAAATCCGAAATATACAACAAAGAAAAAGATCAGATACAATACGGCATTTGCCAAAAATACATATGAAAACGAGAAAGATGCCACGACACCGCCAAGTGCTGAACCGACGGCCACACCCGCGTTTTGCGCGACATATATCGCATTAAATGCCTTCCTTCCCCCTTCAGGCCATACCGATCCCGCCATTGCGTAGCTGGCCGGAAAAACTACACCGGAGCCAAAGCCCACAATCGTCAGCAGCACAATATAGGTCGGCCAATCATGAAAAAAGACAAGGCCCATCAGGCTTGCTAACGTAATGGCTATCCCAAGCATAATCGATTTAAAACCGCCGATTTTATCAAACAAAAAACCTCCGCATAAATTGCCAGCCACACTGGCGCCGGAGTTCAGCATCAGGACAAGTCCGGCTACCGTTAACGACTTTCCTAAATGATTATGGATATAAATCGTATTCAGCGGCCATAAAAAAGAAGCACCCGTCACATTGATAAACATTCCAATGACTAAAATTTTAAGAGCACGCGGCATACTCATCCCCCTTTCTTACCTAAAAAAGCTCATGAAAAAAACGAAACCTAAAACGGCTCCGTACGAATCCAGTTATCATAGCACATTCATTCTATCTGTCTCTCTCACATTTTTCAACTGATGAGCGTGAAAAAATCTAACAAATATTGTTTGGAAAATGTAAAATAAATAGAAAAAGGGGGCATATTATGGAAATGGCATTAGCATTCTTAGGTTTTCTGGCATGTCTCATTGCACTGGGCTATGGATTATATCACTTTGTCAGATATGTACTGAAAAAGGAAAAACGTTTCTCCAAGAGACTTTTTTGGCCGCTTTTCATTGGAGGCCTTGTGCTGCTCTTTACCGGAGCAGCATTGGCAGAACCTGACACTTCCGCAGCAAATGCCGAGAAAAAATATTCAGCGCTAAACGCCGAATACAAAAACCTCACAAAAGAGCATGAAGAACTTGAGAAAGAATATAAATCTGTCAGCTCTGAAGCAAAAAAATTAAAAGACAACAAAGAAGATCAAGACAAGCTTGAGAAGCTTAAAAACGAAAATAGCGATCTAAAAAAGACTCAGAAATCATTAAAAGCTGAGATTAAAGAGCTTCAAGAAAATCAAAAGCAGCTCAAAGAAGATGCAAAAACGGCAAAGGCTGAAAATGAAACACTCCGACAAGATAAAACAAAGCTTGAAAATCAATTAAAAGAGACGGAAAGCCAAACTACCAGTTCTCATGAAGACACTGGAAGTTCTTCAAACAATACGAGTAAAAGTGATGAAACCAAAACAGCTGACAAAGCAGAAGGCTGTAATATCAAAGGAAGCAAAAACGGCATCTACCACACGCCAGGCAGTACATACTATGACCGGACAACCGATCCGGCTGAAATGTTTTGCTCAGTTGAAGAAGCTGAAGCCGCCGGTTATCGGGCGCCAAAACGATAAACAAAAAGCTCCAGTATGTCTGGAGCTTTTTCTGTTTCACAACGACGATTTAATGACCTTCTTATAAGAAAGAACTGACAGAAAACCAAAAATGGAGTAGAGCGCAGTATATAACACCATCACCATAATCATGGGCGCCCATACCTCTGATCCGAATAAGAACCAGCCGGATTGGACGGCAAAGTAACTGTGGAAGAGCCCGACAACGAGCGGAATGCCGAAGTTATACATTTGTTTGATGCGTATTCCCTTTATTAGGTCGCCCTGCGTAAAGCCGAGTTTTCTTAAAATCGTATAGCTCGGTTTTTCATCTTCACTTTCACCCATTTGTTTAAAATAAAGGATACAACCTGATGTAATAAGGAACGTTAACCCTAAGAAGCCGACGATGAACATCACCATACCAAACAGTGATTTTTGCGCAGCGCTTGTATCCAGTCTTGATAAATGCTCGTTTTTCTTGTTCACCTGTTGAAAAAGCTCATTTGCTTTTTCCATTTGATCGTCATGTTTCACATTGACGCCGATAAATGTAGATTGCGCCAGCTGAATGCGGGGGTCCTTATCCTTGTTCAGCTGTTTAAACAGGCTGTCATCCACAATGACAGCGGGCATGCCCCCGCTTGTAAACGTGTAGGATACAAGAAACTCTTCTCTTAATCCTTTATATTTTAATGGCTGCGCCTCGTGCTTGCTTTTTACTTTAATAACACCAGAGTCCTTGAAAACCATTATTTTTTGCAGCAAGTCGGTGTATCCTGAGAAAACGGCTTCTCCAGCCGCCACATCGACTCCTTTTACATCTTTGTCGCTAACAACAGCAAGCTGCATATTGCCGGGATCGCCCTGCATCTCTTTCGGAGTTCCATCCATAATATTTGCAATGTCAACATTTGCTTGCAGGACAAGTGTTGCCTTTTTTACAAACGAGATGTTGCTTTCCCTCAATCTGTTTTCAAATAACTTGGCATCTTTCTCATTCATGAATGAAAAATCAGCCGCTACATTTTGTTCAGCGGTCTTTTCCGACGAGTAATACGAGATGTAAGCAAGAGATAACAGCCCGATGGCGAGCGCTGAAACGGTTGTAATAATCGTCAGCAGCAGCGCATTCGATTTCATTCTGAACATGATCGATGACAGTGACAGAACCTCAGAAATATTTAAGTAGCCGCCCTTGCTTTTTCGAATGATATTCGAGATAAACGTAACTGATCCTTTATAAAACAAAAACGTCCCGATAATGACGCTCCCCAGAATGAAGCTCATCGCAACAAACAGTTCATTAATGGTCTTAAATTTTCCGCCAAACAGCTCAGAAGACACATAGTATCCTGTCAAAATCAACACGATGCCTAAAGCGCCGATCAGCATTTGGAAAAATGATATTTTCTTTACTTTGTCTTCAGTGGAGGACGTTACTTTAAACAAAGATAAAATACTCTGTTTTTTGATAAACGTATAATTCATGATCATGATCAAAAGGTAAATGCCGCAGAACACAATGACCGTTTGGACCAAAGCCTGCTCAGAAAAATGCAGTTTCGCATCCGCTTTGACATCGACAATTTTGAACAGAATCATCAAGACCAGCTTCGATATCGAAAACCCGGCCGCTACCCCGATCGCTAATGAACCGAAATACAGCATGACATTTTCTGCACTTAAGATGCGAAAAATTTTATGCTTCGTCATTCCAATCAATTGAAACAGCCCGATTTCTTTACTCCGTCTCTTAATAAAAATCGTATTGGCATATAAAATGAAGATCGCCACAACAGCCACAAGCAAAATCGAAGCGGTTTTAATAGCCGCGGCTCCCTTGATTGAAGCCTTCACTTCGTTAATTGCTGGATCATACTGCAGCGTGACAAAGGCGAAATAAAGCGCCACGCTAAAGATGAGCGCAAACACATACAAATAGTAATTCCGGAGATTCTTTTTCAAATTTCGCAGGATGAGCTGATTAATGTTCATGCTGCACCCCGCCTAACACGCCTTGCGTTTTCATAATATCCTGGAAAAACGTTTGCCTGTCCTGGCCCCCTTTATTCAGCTGTGTATACATTTGCCCGTCCTTAATAAAAATGACTCTGCCGCAGTAGCTGGCAGCGACGGGATCATGGGTAACCATAATAATCGTCGCGTTGCGTTTTTGATTGAGCTGGCTCAGCTTATTTAATAGATCGGAGGCCGATTTCGAATCGAGCGCGCCGGTCGGTTCATCAGCGAAAATAATGCTCGGGTCATGAATAAACGCTCTTCCAGCGGATGTTCTCTGCTTCTGGCCGCCGGAAATTTCATTCGGGTACTTATCCCGCAATTCATATATTCCCAGTTCCTTGGCAACTTCCTCAAACTTGCGATTGGCTTCCTTTTTTGATAGTTTCGTGATCGATAAAGGCAGAAGGATATTCTCTTTCACTGTCAATGTGTCTAACAAATTGTAATCCTGAAAGATAAAGCCTAAATGCTGTTTTCTAAATTCAGCCAGCTGCTTTTCCTTCATAGCCGTCATGTCATTTCCATTAATATGAATGGTTCCGTGACTGACCTGATCGATTGAGGACAGAACGTTGAGCAAAGTGGTTTTTCCCGACCCGGAAGCACCCATAATACTGACGAATTCGCCCTTTTCAATGTGAATATCGATGCCCTTCAGCACTTCCTGTTTATTCAGCTTGTTTCCATAACTTTTTCGAATTTTATTCGCTTCTAAAATCACCATTTACGCAGTCTCCTTTATATTGGATAATCTCATTATAAAAAGGAATGCCGGGCTTTTCCTTCGATACGGCGAACAAAAAAGAAAAGCATGTGACATTTTCGTCACACGCTTATGACATGTTCAAATTGATTCCGTATTGGAAAGGTTAATGTAAAAACTGTCCCCGCACCAAACTCCGACTCAACATCAATAAGGATCAATAACGGCGCCGCTGCTTTTTTTGCCAGGTACAGGCCCATGCCAGTTGACGCTTGATCATGGTGATCCGTTGTGGATGTAAATCCTTTATCAAAAATACGCGGTACATCTTTTGGATCAATGCCCCTGCCACAATCTTTCACTTGGAGCTGCGTCTGTTCCCCTTTTTGAAAGCTTTTGATCTCGATTTCAGAGGCTTCGCTGTATTTCACCGCGTTTGTCAGCAGCTGCCTGATGATAAACGCCAGCCATTTTGCATCGCTCAGCACTTCTTTGGCCTCGAGCTGTATGTCAAAACCGATCCCTTTTTGGATACACCACGATTGTAAATCTTTGATTTCTTTAAAGATCAAAGGCTGAAGCTGAATGAATTCTACTGACAGGTCGTTTTCAATAAATGAAATGCGTTTTTGATGAAGCTGCTGATCAAGAAGCAGGTGAATACGCAGCCATTCATATGACAGCTGGGATTTCAGTGCTTTTTCTTCCATTCTATCAATGATTAAATGCATCGCTGTTAATGGGGTTTTGACCTCATGGATCCATGCCATCAGCTCATCTTTTTCATTTTCCAATGCTAAGCGATGCCGTGCTGCGGTCTGCTTCAAGTGTTCTGTTTGCCCGGCAATGCTTCTTTCAACCATTGCTTCAAACGGCGTTTCCGGTTCATTTATGGCTGTCACATCGAGATTGTTCTCCCATGTTTTCAAGCTTTTATAAAACGCTGTTTCTTTCCGATAGCGGAACCAAAGGAATATGATAAAAAACAAGATGCACAAATACACCATATAAAGTACATTCCCAAATGATATGGAAGGATCGACAAAAGCAATGAACAGCATCAAAGCCTGCTGAAACAAAAACGCGGCAATCCAGCTCCGCCTTTCGATAAGGAATGCTTTAATCATAGAACTTGTCCTCTTCCTTCGCGATGTAGCCCTGGCCCACCTTTGTCTCGATATATGCACCAAGCTGCAGGGCGTCCAGTTTTTTTCGAAGGCGATTGACATTGACGGTCAGCGTATTATCACTAACAAAACGCTCATCGTTCCACAAGCTTCTGATCAGCTCTTCCCGGCTGACGATCTTGTTTTTTTGCTCTATTAATTGTTTTAGAATGAACATTTCATTTTTGGTCAGTTCAACAGATCCTTTGTCATTGCTGACGAGGTTCTGCTCCGCGTCTACAGCAGCGCCGCACCACGTTTTAATCGTATTCGGCTCCGTATTATAATGGTGCACACGCCGGAACATCGCTTGGATTTTCGCAATCAGCACATCAAAATGAAATGGCTTTTGGATAAAGTCATCTGCCCCGAGCTGCATGGACATCACCATATCAGCAGGATGATCCCGGGAGGATAAAAAGAGAATCGGAACATTTGACCGGGAGCGGATCAGCCGGCACCAATGAAAGCCGTCAAATTTAGGCAGCTGTACATCAATAATGACACAATCAGGATTAACCGCCGCAAATTCCTGCAGCACCTGACTGAAATCCTGAATGCCGTATACATCATAGGACCATCCCGTTAAACGATCCTTGATTTCATGAAACAGCGATTCATCATCTTCAATCAGCAAAAGTTTAAACAATCAACTCACCGCACTTTTTCCTTTTTTATCAAGTGTATAGCAAAACGCTATCATGCGCTATAGAAAAAGCCGGCTGTCTCAGCCGGCTCGTTCGCATTATAGTTCTCTTCTCAACGCTGTCAGCACGTTGGTTTTTGTTGCTTTTCTCGCCGGGTTCATTCCGGAAATGACTGCGACCCCTCCGCAAATCACAACGGCAATGATCACAAGACTCGCCGGGATGTAGGAGAATGTGTAATTCAAGTCGCCCGCATCGCTTCCGCTTGTGGCCGCAAGAATCATCGGAACGGCCAGGTTGACAAGGTAGCTCACGCCGTAAGAAATGATAATCCCAATCACACAGCCTAAAATTCCGATATACGCGCTTTCCATCAAGAACATTCGGCGAATGATTGACGGGCTCGCCCCAATCGCTTTCATAATGCCGATCTCTTGCGTTCTCTCTGTCACCGCCATCGTCATCGTGTTAAAAATGCCGATCGCTGAAATGATAACTGCGATACATCCGACAAAGATCAGTCCGATTTTGAAGACCATGAAGAAGGTATTGGCTCCCTCAAGTTCAGTAGTCACTGATGTGACATAGTACCCGTCATCTGTTAGATCATTTGTCAGCTGTTCCACATTCTCAAACTTATCAGCAAAAACACCAATGTTCGTTTCAACATTTCCGCCTTTGAAATCTAAGAATTCCGAAAAATCTTTTTTGAATTGATCACTGATAAAAATGTTTGAGTCCTCCATCCAGTCTTGAGATGGTTTTTTTGTAATACCGACAATTTTAAAGTCATATGTTTTTGTTTTTGTAACATCCCCTGTTTTAGGATCTGTCTTCGATACACTTAGTTCTATTGTTTTGTTCAGAATATCTTTCGTATAGCCCTTTGGTTCTTTTATATCTTCTGGATTTCCTTTTGCTTCTTCGATTTTTTTGTTATATTCTTCCGATTCTTTTTTCGTCAATAATCTCTTTGCGAAGTCGTATCCTACTACGATTTCATTTTCCGACTTTGCGACTCTTCCCTTTTCCAATTCCATATTGGCCTTTAATTCATCATTCATATTAGTAAAAATGAGATTTGAGCTTTCATTTGTACGATTGCCTAAAGTAGCTTTGTTTGGTTCATACACTTGCGTTCTTTCTACAACTGACCTTACGTGATCATACTTCTCTAAATCAGCTTTTTTAATAGGCTTGTCTCCTTCCTTGCCCATTACACTGACTTTCGTTACAATCTGCTGGCTCATTGTCATATCTGTAATTGTCTTTTGAATCCCAAATCCAACGGACGACAGCACAACCAAAAACGCACACGCCATTGTTGTCGCAAGAATCGTCATAAAGACGCGAAGTCTGTTTTTCTTCATATTTCTTCTGATAAAATGAACCTGATCCTTAAACCTCAACGGTAATTCCTCCTTTTAGCACACCATCATGAAGCTGAAATTTTGAATGTCCGATAGAAGCGACTTCATCATCGTGAGTAATGATCACAAATGTAATGCCACGCTCACGATTCAGCTGCTGGATCAATTCCAGCACTTCATGTTCCGTTTCTGAATCAAGGCTTCCCGTCGGCTCATCCGCTAAGATAATCGAAGGATTTAAAATCAATGCTCGAGCAATACTGACACGCTGCTGCTGGCCGCCTGACAGTTCATTCGGATAATGAGCGGCGTGGTTTTCCAGACCGACGCGTTTCAGCATGTCCTGCACCTTTTGCTTCCGCTCAGATGGCTTGATTCCTTTTAACGCCAGCGGCATTTCCACATTCTCATACGTCGTTAAACCCGGGATGAGCTGAAAGCTCTGAAAAATAAACCCGAAATGGTCAAGCCGAAATTGCGCCCATTCCTTTTCATTAAACCCCGTAACATCAGTGCCATTAATGACAATCCGCCCTTTTGTCGGCGATATGTAGCCGGAAATTAAATTCAAAAGCGTTGATTTCCCTGAGCCGCTTCGTCCGACAATGCAGGCGATTTCCCCTTTCGCCACGCTCAATGAAACATCCTTCAATACTGGAACTTCATTCTCACGGCCCTTTTTTCCGATCGTGAAAGAATGGTCGATATGCTGAACATCAATCATATGTTCTCTCTCCCTTACAAAAGTTTCATTTTTTTATAAATCGCAAAATAACTAATCAAGAAACCGATTACCGCACCTGTACCCATGCCAATGAGATAACCGGCAAAGCTCTCGCTTGCAGTAAATCCAAAATAGCCGAAGCCCATGATTCCTATGATAATAACGATGATCTGCACCGGGCGGTTAAGCGGCTTCCATAAGAAGAAATATCCGTTTCTTTCATTAGACATTTTAACAAAGCTAATATAGCCGATGATGTAAAAAATGATAGTCATGATAGCCGGAATGACTAAATAATATGGTGAATTCTCAGCCCATTTCGAGTCTACATAAATTATCGGAATGAAATACTGCACCCATTTAGGTACTGGACCATGGATAAAATCTATTGATCCGCCAAAAAGGATCTCGAGGTTGATCACAGGCAGGCTGATGAGTAAAAACGGCGAAATGGCCACGGTAAATGAGACTAGAAGCTGTGCGAAACTATTGCCTGTCAAAGCTCCTCCGGCCATAACCAAAGAATAAGCCAGCATGCTAACAATAATCATTCCCAAGCTGTAATTGTGAAAATAAACGGCCTGATCTGGCTTCAAAAGCATGATCAGCAAAACAGACAAAACATAACCTATGAGCTGCGGCACCACAATCACCATTCCGCCGGTAAGGAACTTCGCATGAAATATCTGCCCTCGTGTATATGGAAGGCTTAATGTAAAATCAAAGAAGCTCTTGCTACGTTCAATCCCAAGCTGGCTGACCGCCAAAACGACTCCCCAAATCCAAAACAATGAGATAAATGAGCTATTTAAATAATCAACGCTGAATACGCAGGGGCCGACCCAATTTTCTTTTCCAGTGACACAGCCTTGATAGATGAGATACATATTTAAAATTGATAATGGATTACCTAATATAAAAACCAAAATGGTGATAACTAAGGCGACTTTATTCTGCCGCCACTCTTTGTAAAGCAGTCCGGAATCCGGCAACTCACTTCCCTCCAAACCTAAGGCATTTCTTACACTTTTGTTTTCTTATAAATAGAGAAGTAGCTCACAAAGAATCCAGCCACTGCTCCAATGATCATACCCAAAATATAACCAATAATGGAATGTCCGGTATAGTATCCAAATAAACCAAATCCAAGGATGCCGAAAGCCATAACCAGAATTTGCACCGGGCGATCTAATCTGTTCCATAAGAAAAAGTGTCCGTTCCGTTCACTTGGAAGCTTCTTGAAGCTTATAAAGCCAATCAAGTAAAATAGCATGCTCATTACGGCTGGAATCAATAAAAGATATTTACTGTTAATCAGCCATTCATTTACAACGTAACTAATCGGTACTAGGTTCGATAAATTGCTTGCCAGAGAGAAATAACTCTCAGGGGAAGGGAATATTTCCCATATATTCGCACCAAAAACAACTTCTAGGTTTCCAACCGGCAATGCAATAATTAAATACGGCAATATAGCTGCTGAAAACGCCGTTAACAGTTGGGCAAAAGCATTTCCAGTTAACGCTCCGGCGGCCATCACCAGTGAAAAAGCCATAAAACTTATCACGATTACTCCAATGCTGCTGTGCTCAAAAAAGTAGACGTGTTCAGGGTTATAGACAAGAATCAGCAGCCATGCAAGTAAAAAGCCAATCAATTGTGACAGCACAATCACAAAACCGCCTAACCAAAATTTTGTCTGAAAAATTTGGCTTCTGTTATATGGGAGGCTTAATATAAAATCCATCGTGCCTTTCGAACGTTCCATTCCGAGGAAGCAGACCGCCAAAATGACCCCCGGCACCCAGTTGATATCTATTAGATTGCTCCTATGATAATTCACAATAAATTCACAATATTGCGGGTCTTGATGAGCCAGACACCCTTGATAAGACAAATACGTATTAACGATAGAAAGCGGATTTGCCAATACTAAAAACGCGATACTTAACAAAATCACCACTTGATTCTGCTTCCACTCTCGATAGAGGAGACCTCGGTCTACCATCTCCGCTTCCCTCCAAACTTCGCAATGAACACTTCTTCCAGGTTGACAGGAAGCTCATTCCATACTTTTGGCTTCAGCTCTCTCAAAAAGCTCTTTTTCTCCTCATCGCTTTTCGGAATCAGCACTGTGTAAAACACGCCGGCCTGATCGAGCATCGGAATGTTTTGCTCTCTGATGGCCAAATTGACATCTGTATCGAAAGCCATTTGAATTTTAATGTATTCTTCTTTTAACTCATCAAGATCCATGACGTTGGTCAGTCTGTTATCTTCGAGAAAACCAATTCGGTTGCACATCCGCTCTATGTCTTCAAGCCGGTGGGACGTAATCAGGATACTCGTATCACGCTCTGCCACTTCATCAACCATCAGCTGCAGCACATCATGTCTAGTTACCGCATCAATACCATCCGTCGGCTCATCAAGGAGGATCAGCGCCGGTCTCGCCGCAAACGACAGAACGAGCGACAGCTGTTTTTTCAAGCCTGTCGACAGCTCACGGTATTTTTTCGTTTCTGGAATTTCGTATCTGTTCATCAGTTCATTCGCGTACGTGACATCAAATTTCGGATATATTCTTCTCAGGATATCAACAAGCTGCTTGTATGTATACTTGTCGTAAAAAGGATTTTGAACAGGCATGTAGATGATATTTTGTTTGACCTTCGGGTGCTTTTTGATTTCTACGCCGTCAAATAAAATCGTTCCGCTGTCAGCGAAAATGATTTGCTGGATTAAGCGAAGCATCGTCGTTTTCCCTGATCCGTTGCGTCCAAGCAATCCAAAGATTTCTCCTTTTTCGATTGTTAATGAAACATCTTTTAATACTTGATTGCCGTCAATCGCTTTTGACAGCTGCCGTAGTTCAATCATTTTTTTTGCCTCCCTTCACATCAGCGCTGATTTCCTTTATCCATTCGTGCAGTTTTTCCAGCTCAACCCCTGCATAGTGTGCATCGATGATGAGCTGTTTGAGTTGCTCTTTAATCATCGTCATCTTCCCTTCAACCAGTGTCGTTTTTGCATTCTCCGATATATAGGTCCCTCTGCCCCGCAGCGTTTCAATAATCCCCTCTCGCTCAAGTTCTTTATACGCTTTGCTGACAGTGTTCGGATTCGCAATAATGATCGTTGCCAATTCTCTGACAGAAGGAAGCTTATCACCAGGCTTCATGATCCCTTTCAAACAAAGCTCTTTCATTTGCTGAATAATTTGTTCGTAAATGGGTGTTGAGCTTCTTGGATCGATTTGAATCATTTACTTCCCTACTTTCTATACGATCTGAACCTTTTATAGATAAAAATGATCAATTATACTTTTTTGCCATTCAAAACCGATCATCACAAGAACAAGAAAAAAAGAACAAGCGATCACAGATGCCGCAATCAGCATTGGCACGTTACGTTTGTTTCGTTTTTTATGTTTCATAACTGCCTCCCTTAATGTCAATATATAAATGATTTTATATTAGTGTCTATAGTGTATTACTTCAATTAGTACACTTAATACAATAAATACTTTGACTCACAAAGTCAATCCTTTTTTTACAAAAAAACGGACCCTTTTAAAAGGGTCCGTTTTCCTACACATCAAGAGGGTGCTGCAGGATCATATTATTTTGCAAAGATTGAAGCTGAAGTCTCATTCTGTACAGCTGTTCTCTCTGCTGATCATTTGACGACAGCCATAGTTTATTCAAGGCATTTACCGCATCTTCTAGCTGCATTTGTGCATCACTATATTCTTGATCGTTATAATGCTCTTGTTTAGAAGCGATTTTCAGCTGTTCTTCAGCATAATCATAGGCCTGCATACATTGCTGGAGATGTTCATCTACTGATTGTCTTGTTGCCACAGTAACCCCTCCTCTTGGTAATGGAAATCATCCATCATTCATATTGTAGCCTCATCTGACTTTATTCAATAAAGTAATTTATGGTCGATATTCATTTGTTCTCTTGTGAAATGCGTGCTACAATTTTAGGATGCAATCGTACGCAAGGAGGCACATGAATTGTGATGCAGAACAATCCTTTTCCTTATTCAAATACGGAAAAACGCTATCATACATTGAATTATCATCTCAGAGAACATTTCGGCCATAAGGTGTTTAAAGTAGCGCTTGACGGCGGTTTTGACTGTCCAAATCGGGATGGCACCGTAGCCCACGGAGGCTGTACGTTTTGCAGCGCAGCAGGCTCCGGAGATTTTGCTGGAAACCGGACCGATGATTTAATTACGCAATTCCATGACATCAAAAACCGCATGCACGAAAAATGGAAGGACGGCAAGTACATCGCTTATTTTCAGGCTTTCACAAACACTCACGCCCCGGTTGAGGTGCTTCGTGAGAAATTCGAATCCGTCCTCGCCTTAGATGATGTGGTCGGCATTTCGATCGCCACACGCCCGGACTGTCTGCCTGATGATGTCGTTGATTACTTGGCAGAGCTGAATGAACGTACGTATTTGTGGGTGGAGCTTGGGCTTCAAACAGTTCATGAACGGACTGCACTTTTGATCAACCGCGCACATGATTTTAACTGCTATGTGGAAGGCGTCAATAAATTAAGAAAACACGGCATACGTGTCTGCTCGCATATTATCAACGGGCTGCCTTTGGAAGACCGGGACATGATGATGGAAACGGCAAAGGCCGTCGCAGATTTGGATGTCCAGGGCATTAAAATCCATCTGCTTCACCTACTGAAAGGCACGCCGATGGTCAAACAATATGAAAAGGGCAAGCTGGAATTTCTTTCTCAAGATGATTATGTGCAGCTCGTCTGCGATCAGCTTGAGATCATTCCGCCTGAAATGATCGTCCACCGCATTACAGGTGACGGACCGATTGAGTTGATGATCGGGCCAATGTGGAGCGTCAACAAATGGGAAGTGCTTGGCGCCATTAATAAAGAGCTAGAAAATCGAGGCAGCTATCAAGGAAAGTTCTTTCAACGGCTTGAGGAGGAATCAGCGCTATGATTTTGAAGAAAATTCTTCCTTACAGCAAAGAACTGCTGAAAATGGCCGCGGGAGAGGGAGATATTGTCGTAGATGCGACAATGGGCAACGGACATGATACACAGTTTTTAGCGGAGCTTGTCGGTGAAAACGGCCATGTATACGCATTCGACATCCAAGAATCAGCCGTGGCCAATACAAAGGAACGGCTCGGTGACATGTATCAAGCGCGAACAACGTTATTTCACAAAAGCCATGATAAAATCGCTGAATCCCTCCCGCCTGAAACACATGGCAAAGTGGCGGCCGCGGTATTTAACCTCGGCTATTTGCCGGGCGGGGACAAATCAATTACGACAAACGGCAGTTCTACGATCAAAGCCATTGAACAGCTTCTCAGCATCATGAAAGACGAAGGTCTGATTGTTCTCGTCGTCTATCATGGCCACCCGGAAGGCAAAGCTGAAAAAAACGACGTGCTCGAGTTTTGCCGGGACTTGGACCAGCAAACAGCCCGTGTATTAACATACGGGTTTATCAATCAGCAAAATGACCCGCCATTTATTGTCGCCATCGAAAAAAAAGCTCAGATCAGCAAATGATTTGAGCTTTTTTCTTTGAGTTTTTCATCCAGGACATTTTTTGAAATTTCCGGTAGGCTCTGCCGTTGATATAAAAGAAAAGGGAGGTTTTTCCGCTGGCTTTGATCAGCTTCTTTGCGAGCCGGCCCATTTCCTTTTGGCCTGCCACTTTATCATCCGACAAATAAACACCAAGCAAGCCGCGATTGATTAAACGATGGAAGTTTTCATGCGGAATGCCTTGTAAATGCTCGTCGGCTTTATGGATAAAGTGTTCAAGCCGATTCATCATCTCTTCATGAGACTGATAATACGAGCAGAAATTCAAGTCTCCTTCCAGCAAGTCCTCCTCTTGATCAATCAAATAATCAAGAAGAATATGAAGACCCTGTATGTAAGGAAAATAACTGTCGCGGATTTTTTTAGCGGTGCTTTCTGTGAAATCAGGCTGGAACGAATACGCAACCAGACAGAAAATGCCTAACGTTGAGCCTGCACAGGCTGAAAATTCATACCATTCCATCTCAGGCAGCTCTGATTCATATTGAGTAAACCACTTTTCAAGCCGCGGAACACGCTCATGCTCAATAACGTGCTTATGCACCTGCAAATCGCAATAATAGCCGCACAGTTCAAGCAGATAAGGTTTAATCATGTCATAGTGCTCAATGGAACCAAGGACACGCTGGCACGTTTTGACCAGTTCGTGCAGATATCCGCTGTCATCCTGTTCTTCCCTGAATTGATAATAGTTTTGCAGTTCCGCTCCCACTGTCAGTGCGTCCTGCATTGAGGCATGGAGCATCCGAAAATCCTGTGGGTCCAGCGAGGTGCTGCGGTCACATAGATTGTCCAAATAATCACTAATCGTTTGATACGCGATGATAAACTCGACACATTTCTGCTTTTGGCTGCCTGACAATAAGGCCAGTATGCCGCCGCCTTCACAGTGAAACGTTTTGTCCCGAATACTTGCGGTTGCCTGTGCTTTCAATTCACTGTTATGAATCGATTCTGATTTTTGCTTCCATATGTCCAGCTCTTGATGAACGAGCGGAAAAATATCTCGATATACCTTTGCCATCAATCCAAAAGGATGTTCCGGTACTGTCAACACATGCACCCCCTACTAGTTCAAATATATTGATCAGTAAACGCTCTTGCTGCTTTAAAGACATCTTCTCTCTCGGGTTCATTGAAGATCTCATGGTAAAGCCCTTCCCACTCTCTGTATGCTTTATTATGAGAAGCAACACCATTAAACCACTTGATGACCATCGTTTTGTCAACAAGCTTGTCATCACCGGCTTGCATCACAAGAAGCGGAACTTTCAAAAATGCCTCTGTCGGCACCATTGCCGATTCAATTGTCTTTAAAAGCTCTCTGTACCATCTGACAGAAACTTTCCTGACGTATAACGAATCATTTTGGTCAGCTTCGATGACGTCCTCATTGCGCGTCGCCATATCAATTGATAATCCCGAATCAACCTTAAGTGACGGAGCGATGACATTCAGGCCTTTTGATGCAAGATCAAGCGCTTTATTGACTTTAATTTGCAGTCCGAGACACGGTGATGATAAAATAATTCCCGTAATCCGGGGATTTCTTTGCTGTTTAACCCATTCAATCGCGACCAGACCGCCCATGCTGTGACCTAGAAGAAAAACCGGAAGATCAAAGGTTCGCGCTTTATCTATCCAAGCATCTACTTCATCAATGTATTCTTGAAACGAGCGAATATGCCCTCTCGCTCTTGTCGTTGTTCCCTGTCCAGGCAAATCGCCCATGACAACGTGATAACCCGAAGACCGCCACATTTCAATCAGCCATTTATATCGTCCGTGATATTCACTTGCTCCGTGAATGATTACAATCACTGCAAGAGGTCTGTCTGCTTTCCAGGTCCACATGCTCTTCACCTCATACGAAATTTAAATAGAGAAAGAAGGATGAATCTTATGATCTACCCTTATAAGGAACACAAGCCAGATATCCACCCAACAGCCTTTATAGCTGATAATGCAACAATTACCGGTGATGTCGTTATCGGAGAACAGTCCAGCATTTGGTTTTCTGTTGTCATAAGGGGAGATGTTGCGCCGACCAGAATCGGAAACAGAGTCAATATCCAGGATTTAAGCTGCCTCCATCAAAGCCCGAACAAGACGCTACTCATTGAAGATGACGCCACGATAGGCCATCAGGTTACACTTCATAGCTCTGTTATCCGCAAGAACGCCTTAATCGGCATGGGCTCAATCATTTTAGACGGGGCCGAAATTGGAGAAGGCGCTTTTATTGGTGCCGGCAGTCTTGTCCCGCCCGGAAAAATCATTCCGCCTGGCCATCTCGCCTTTGGCCGCCCTGCAAAAGTCATCCGCCCTTTGACGGAAGAAGACCGAAAAGATATGCAAAGAATACGGTCAGAATATGTAGAAAAGGGCCAATATTATAAATTTCTTCAACAAACATAAGACCTGCTTCGTCTTACTTTACCATTTTTCAAATTATATTTGAAAGCAATAACCATCGTTAACCCGGACGTCATAACAG
The DNA here is from genome assembly GCF_000978495.1 of Bacillus sp. LM 4-2. Lineage (NCBI taxonomy): Bacteria > Bacillati > Bacillota > Bacilli > Caryophanales > Bacillaceae > Bacillus > Bacillus sp. LM 4-2. The sequence continues at coordinate 2,980,088 of NZ_CP011101.1, forward strand.
TTCGGGTTTCGATTTTTCCATAAAACGTTCACATATAGCATGAAACGTATGACTTTTATCTTATCACAAAACTATAAACAGCCTCTGCAAAAACACATACCTATTCTTTCCTGTTCTCTATTTTCTATGAGCACACACAAAAAGAGCCCACTGGGAGCTCTTTTTGTCAGCTGATATTTCGTTCGCTGGCAGCTGCTGCATTTTTTTTGTGAAACCCTTTTCCATAGTACACAGCCAGCAAGATGAGAAACCATATCGGCCCGATAATCACGGCTACTCTTGTATCAGGGCTGTAAGCCATAAGAATGACAACGAATGCTAGAAATGCCAATGACACATAAGACGTAAACGGAAATAAAGGCATTTTGTACTTTAATTGTTTCTTTTCTTCAGGTTTTAAACTTTTCCTGTATTTTATTTGAGAAAGCAAAATGATTGCCCACGTCCAAATCGCTCCGAACGTCGCAATACTTGTAACCCAAGTAAATACCTTCGCAGGGACAACATAGTTTAACAGCACTCCGACTAATAAAGCCCCCGCTGAAGCCAGAACAGCTTTACCCGGGATGCCGCCTTTCGTCAGCTGACCATATGCTTGTGGCGCCTCTTTCTGTTCTGCCAAGTTAAACAGCATCCGCCCTGTGCTGAAAATACCGCTGTTGCATGAAGACAGCGCGGCTGTCAACACGACAAAGTTAATGATACCTGCGGCCGATGGAATGCCCACTTTTTGAAATGTGAGAACAAATGGACTTCCTTGAGAGCCAATTTCCTGCCACGGATAAATAGACATAATGACAAATAAAGCGCCTACATAAAAAATCAATATCCGCCAAAATACTGTATCAATTGCTTTGGCTAACGATTTTTGCGGGTTTTTTACTTCGCCAGCCGTCACCCCGATCATTTCAATCCCTAAATAGGCGAACATGACCATTTGGAGAGACAATAGAACCCCTTTTAAACCATGAGGGAAAAATCCACCGTTGTTCCATAAATTGCTGATTCCGGTGGCAATGCCTCCATTGCCGACTCCTGCAATAATCATCAATAAACCGACAGCAATCATGGATAAGATCGCAACAATTTTAATCAATGCGAACCAAAATTCCAGCTCGCCGTAAGCTTTGACAGCCAGGAAATTAACACCCGTCATAATGACCAGCGCCGATAATGCCCAAATCCAGTTAGGCACGTCCGGAAACCAGAACCCCATATAGATGCCGACAGCAGTAATTTCGGCCATACAGGTGACAACCCATAAAAACCAGTAGTTCCACCCTGTTAAATAGCCTGCAAGCGGTCCCAAATAGTCACGCGCATACCTGCTGAATGAGCCTGCGACCGGTTTTTGAATGGCCATTTCCCCAAGCGCTCTCATAATAAAAAACATGATCAGGCCGCTTGCGGCATACGCTACCAGAATACCAGGCCCTGCTAATTGAATAGCTGATGCGGAGCCGAGGAACAACCCTACTCCTATAGCAGCTCCTAAAGACATTAAAGAAATATGCCTTTCTTCGAGTCCGCGGTGCAGCTCTTGTTTTTGTTTTTGCATGCTTCTTCTCCCCTAGAAAAAAATATCATTAAATCATTTTTCTGAATATTCCGTATGAATTGGGTAAACCAATGATGATGGAGAAATAAAAGGATAACAACAAGGCTTTCGACTACTCGAAAGCCTTGTTGTCTGTTACACAAAGATGACTTCTTTAGGCTGATGGCTCAGCTCTTCAGGCATATACCGTTTTTCAATATTGATGCTGTGCCAGATCATAAAGATCAGTACAGTCCAGATTTTACGGCTGTTATCAGCCTTGTCCGCACAATGGTCTTCAAGAAGCTGAAGGACATAATCCTTATGGATATAAGCATCCGTTTGGCTTTCCTGAATAATATTCCGCACCCATTCGTTCATTTCATTTTTCAGCCAATGACGGATCGGTACAGGGAAACCAAGCTTTTTGCGGTTTAATACGTGCTCAGGCACAATTCCTTCAGCGGCTTTGCGAAGAAGATACTTCGTCGTGCCGTTCTTCGTTTTCAGCTCATCAGGAATTTTTGAAGCGACGTCGAATACGACTTTATCCAAGAACGGCACACGCAGTTCCAAAGAATTCGCCATCGTCATTTTATCCGCCTTTAACAAAATGTCGCCGCGCATCCAAGTGTGGATATCGACATACTGCATTTTATTGATATCGCTGTACGAGCTGCTTTCTGTAAAGTAAGTCTTCGTCACATCGCGATATGAAAGGTTCGGATTATAATGCTTCAACAGCTGCTTTTTGACAGACTCTTCAAAGATTTTCGCGTTACCGATATAACGATCCTGAAGCGGAGTACAGCCGCGCTCAAGCAGGCTCTTTCCTCTCATACCTTCAGGCATAACGGCAGCAACGTGCAGAAGCATCTTTTTCAAGCCGGACGGAATCCGTTCAAACGGTTTAAGCGAAAGCGGTTCACGGTAAATGTTATATCCGCCGAAGAGCTCATCCGCTCCTTCACCTGATAAAGCAACCGTTACATGTTTTTTCGCTTCTTTTGCAACAAAGTACAACGGAATCGCTGCCGGATCAGCAAGCGGGTCATCAAAATGCCATACGATCTTCGGAAGCTCATTCATGTATTCCTCAGGCGAAATGACTTTGCTGATATTTTCAATGCCCAGCGCCGCTGCCGTTTCTTTCGCTACATCAACCTCACTGAAGCCCTGCTGTTCAAAGCCGACAGAGAATGTTTTTAAGCTTGGATGAAATTCCTTCGCAACAGACACAATAAAGGAAGAATCAATCCCGCCAGACAGGAACGAACCGACAGGAACGTCACTTCTCATATGAACGTTTACAGAGTCATAGATCGCGTCTCGGACTTCTTTCACAAGCTTGTCTTCTTCAGTCTGAACCGGCTTGAAGTTCGCTTTGAAATACGTTTTGAATGTGATATCGCCGTCCGGGCGGATTGTGAATTGTGAACCCGGCTCTACTTTTTTCACATGGGCATCAAGCGTGCTTGGTTCAGGAACAAATTGGAAAGACATGTACTGCTGCAATGCCTCTTTATCTATTTCAATATCATTCTGAGCAACCATTAAACTTTTTCTCTCTGAGGCAAAATAAACCTGATCATTGATCGTTGTGTAGTACAACGGTTTAATGCCGAATGGATCTCTTGCCCCATAAAGCACATGATCGTTTTTATTCCAAATCAGAAAGGCAAACATACCGCGCAGTTTGGACGCCGCTTCTTCTTTATAGTGACGGTAAGTCGCAAGAAGAACCTCTGTGTCCGAATCCGTGTTGAATGTGTACCCCTTTGCTTCAAGTTCTTCTCTCAGTTCGATATAGTTATAGATTTCTCCGTTAAAGATAATCCAATATGTTTCATCTTCATATGATAAAGGCTGTCCGCCATTTTCTACATCAATAATGCTGAGCCGTCTGAATCCGAAGCCGACGTGCTCATCATGGAAATATCCATCACTGTCAGGACCGCGGTGAACGATCATTTGGTTCATTTGTTTGATTAGTTCTTCTTGATCAGCGGTTTGAGCTAACGGATGCTTGTTAAAAACCCCGACAAATCCACACATAGTATTGCCTCCATAATTAAAATTGTCATCATTGAACCCCTATTTATAGACGCTGTGAATAGTATTTGGTTTCACAGTTATGTAAAAAAATAAACATGAATACAACGATAAAAAAGGGAAAGCCGCTTAACCAGTAAGCGGCTATAAAATTATTCTCCTAACGCTTCTTTACGCAGCTGCTCCGCTTTGTCTGTGCGCTCCCATGGAAGGTCAACATCGTGACGTCCAAAGTGGCCGTACGCAGCAGTTTGTTTGTAGATCGGACGGCGCAAATCAAGCATTTTGATAATGCCGGCAGGTCGTAAATCAAAGTTATTGCGAACAACTTCAATCAGTTTTTCCTCAGAAGCTTTTCCGGAACCGAATGTGTTGATTGAGATTGACACAGGCTGTGCAACACCGATCGCGTAAGCAAGCTGTACTTCGCAAGAATCAGCAAGCTCAGCCGCAACGATGTTTTTCGCAACGTATCTTGCCGCATAAGCTGCAGAACGGTCTACCTTCGTCGCGTCCTTACCTGAGAACGCGCCTCCGCCGTGGCGTGCATAGCCGCCGTACGTATCAACGATGATTTTGCGTCCTGTAAGTCCCGCATCCCCTTGAGGGCCTCCGATTACGAAACGTCCTGTAGGGTTGATGAAATATTTTGTTTCTTCATCAATCAGCTCTTCAGGAACAACCGGATTGATTACATGTTCTTTAATGTTGCGCTGAATTTGCTCAAGTGTAATTTCAGGATGATGCTGAGTTGAAATAACAATCGCGTCAATGCGGACTGGTTTGTTATTTTCATCGTACTCAACCGTTACCTGTGTTTTGCCGTCAGGGCGAAGGTACGGAAGAATATCTTCTTTACGGACTTCACTTAGGCGGCGGGCTAATTTATGGGCAAGTGAAATTGGAAGAGGCATAAGCTCTTTCGTTTCGTTGCACGCATAACCGAACATTAATCCTTGGTCACCCGCACCAATCGCTTCAATTTCTTCGTCGCTCATTGTGCCTTCACGGGCTTCAAGCGCTTGGTCTACGCCCATCGCGATATCAGCAGACTGCTCATCAATTGATGTTAAAACCGCACAAGTTTCCGCATCAAATCCGTATTTTGCACGTGTGTATCCGATTTCTTTAATGGTTTGGCGAACCGTTTTCGGAATGTCAACATACGTAGAAGTTGTGATCTCTCCGCTTACAAGAACCAAACCTGTTGTCACAGATGTTTCACAAGCAACACGCGCGTTAGGGTCTTTCTTTAAAATTTCATCTAAAATGCTGTCAGAAATCTGGTCACAGATTTTATCCGGATGCCCCTCCGTAACAGATTCTGATGTAAATAAACGACGATTTTTACTCATGATTTGCTTCCTCCTGCACAAGGCCTCCCGAAAGACCTTGTATATATGATACGGAACTCGCTCCCTCTTATACAATGTACAGTTATATTAGAGAATGTTAATTGGCATATTTATGAAATAAAAAAACCTTTTCCATCGAGGAAAGGGTTTGGTCTTTGTGCCTTTCACTCTTATCGCTCAAGGAATCATACAACCTTGCAACAGGTTAGCACCTTGGTTGTCTCACTCAGTTGAACATAATGAATAACAGAGAAACCGGTTGCTGGGCTTCATAGGGCCTGTCCCTCCGCCAGCTCGGGATAAGAGTATCCGCTCAATGAAATATCTTATCGTAAAAGGGTTTGCAATGTCAATATGATTCAGAAGAAATAGGCACCTATATTGAGGGAAAACAATGGAAATGCACACACAAAAAATAATAAATAGTATAGACTATTTGAAAATATATGTTATACTAATTCACAATTAGCAAAACACAAAAAACGATAAAGGAAGGTTTCATATGAACTCAGTTGATTTGACCGCAGATTTACAAGCCTTATTAACATGTCCAAATGTGCGTCATAATTTATCAGCAGCACAGCTAACAGAAAAAGTCCTCTCCCGAAACGAAGGCATTTTAACATCCACAGGTGCTGTTCGCGCGACAACAGGCGCTTACACAGGACGCTCACCTAAAGATAAATTCATCGTGGAAGAAGAAAGCACGAAAAATAAGATCGATTGGGGCCCGGTGAATCAGCCGATTTCAGAAGAAGCGTTTGAGCGGCTGTACACGAAAGTTGTCAGCTATTTAAAGGAGCGAGATGAACTGTTTGTTTTCGAAGGATTTGCCGGAGCAGACGAGAAATACAGGCTGCCGATCACTGTCGTAAATGAGTTCGCATGGCACAATTTATTTGCGCGGCAGCTGTTTATCCGTCCGGAAGGAAATGATAAGAAAACAGTTGAGCAGCCGTTCACCATTCTTTCTGCTCCGCATTTCAAAGCGGATCCAAAAACAGACGGCACTCATTCCGAAACGTTTATTATTGTCTCTTTCGAAAAGCGGACAATTTTAATCGGCGGAACTGAGTATGCCGGTGAAATGAAGAAGTCCATTTTCTCCATTATGAATTTCCTGCTGCCTGAAAGAGATATTTTATCTATGCACTGCTCCGCCAATGTCGGTGAAAAAGGCGATGTCGCCCTTTTCTTCGGACTGTCAGGAACAGGAAAGACCACCCTGTCGGCAGATGCTGACCGCAAGCTGATCGGTGACGATGAACATGGCTGGTCTGATACAGGCGTCTTTAATATTGAAGGCGGATGCTACGCTAAGTGTATTCATTTAAGCGAGGAAAAGGAGCCGCAAATCTTTAACGCGATCCGCTTCGGGTCTGTTCTCGAAAATGTCGTTGTGGATGAAGATACACGCGAAGCCAATTATGATGATTCCTTCTATACTGAAAACACGCGGGCAGCTTACCCGATTCATATGATTAATAACATCGTGACTCCAAGCATGGCCGGCCATCCGTCAGCCATTGTATTTTTGACGGCTGATGCCTTCGGAGTCCTGCCGCCGATCAGCAAACTAACGAAGGAGCAGGCGATGTACCATTTTTTGAGCGGTTACACGAGTAAGCTTGCCGGAACCGAACGTGGTGTCACGTCTCCTGAAACGACGTTTTCTACATGCTTCGGCTCACCGTTCCTGCCGCTTCCTGCTCACGTCTATGCTGAAATGCTCGGCAAAAAGATCGATGAACACGGCGCAGACGTTTTCTTAGTCAATACCGGATGGACCGGGGGCGGCTACGGCACAGGCGAACGAATGAAGCTTTCTTACACTAGAGCAATGGTCAAAGCAGCGATTGAAGGCAAATTAGAGGATGCTGAAATGATAACTGACGATATTTTCGGCCTGCACATTCCGGCCCATGTTCCTGGCGTTCCTGATCATATCCTTCAGCCTGAAAACACGTGGACCAACAAGGAAGAATACAAAGAAAAAGCAGTCTACCTTGCAAATGAATTCAAAGAGAACTTTAAAAAGTTCGCACATACCGATGCCATCGCCCAGGCAGGCGGCCCTCTCGTATAAAAAACAAAAGCCAAGAGCAATTATGCTCTTGGCTTGTTTTAATTGACGGAATGCAAAGAAGTCAGCTTGTATGTAATGATGGTCCGGCCTTCTTCCCATTGAAGCTTCTGCACTTCAGCTGTGCCTGACTTTTCGCCAAACTTTGTTTTGCGTACATCCATTGGAATCTCCATCGGATATACTCGGTATCCGTCCTTCTCTAACGTGAATATATTTTCATCTATGCGAACTTCTTTTCCTTTTGTCACAATCAGTGTATTAAATTCAACAGGCATTCCCAAAGTGAAATCCCCTTTCGTTCTCTTTTTTCTTTATCATAACATATTTCACTGTCAGCGGTTTTTCATCCATTGTGTGAGCTGCCGCACGATACGCCGGTTTTCTTTTGGCGGGAAATAATGTGTGAATGTACTGTAGTACCATGTTTCCACCGGCTTATGCAGTTGTTTTAGCTTCTCTTCTAATAAATAGGAATGCTGAATCGAAACATTTTGGTCTTTTTCTCCATGGATTAACAGCACGGGAGCCTGAATTTTGTTTACTTGGTCAAACGGTGTCCTCCATTGATATTCCTCAGGCACCTTTTTCGGTGTTCCGCCGATGACTCTTTTCATCATTCGCCGCAAATCCTGCCGCTCCTCGTATGTAAGAATCATATCACTGACGCCTCCCCAGGAAACAAATGAAGCTGCCTGCCCGCCCATTTCGATCGCAGTGAGCATTCCCATAATTCCGCCGCGGGAAAAACCGAAGATATGGATTCTATCCTTCTTGACATTTGGGTGCTGCTGAAGCAGGCGAAAAGCAGAAAATGCATCCTCCCTGTCTTCTCCGGCAAAATCCTCATTGCCTTCTCCTCCTTGATTGCCTCTGTAAAAAGGAGCAAACACCACAAACCCTTGGGATGCAAACTGGATAATCCGGCCCGGCCGAACCATGCCCACGCTTTTAATCCCGCCGCGCAAATATAAAAATCCGTCATATTGTCCCGGTTCCGCCGGCTCAGCCAGAAGCCCCTTAACCCGTAATCCATTTGACAGATAGCAGATCGTATACAAACGCACATGCTGGCTTGGCGACGGAAATCTTCTTTTCTCTACAATCAAAACAGCCGCCTCCTTTTTTCTATATGCTTTCCTTACTCCAAAATTACATCCGGAGAACCTGGTTAGGCATTCACACATTTTTATACCCATCATACGATATGTAAAGCAAAAAAGGATATTAACTTGATGCGAAATAAGGAGGTTGTCTATGTGAACAGATGGTTAAGGCTGGGCTTCGCCTGTGTCGGCAGTATCTTTCTGATGTTCGCCCTGGCGGCTTGCAAGCAGGAAGAAACGCTCACCAAAGTCAAAGTAGCTGAAGTGACCCATTCAATTTTTTACGCACCTTTATATGTTGCTGAGTCTAAAGGTTTTTTTAAGGAAGAAGGGCTTGATGTCGATGTGAATACGACCTGGGGCGGAGATAAAACGATGACATCGCTTCTTTCCAACGGCTCCGACATCGCGCTTGTCGGGTCAGAAACATCTATTTATGTCGAAGCGCAAGGGGCTAAAGATCCCGTCATTAATTTCGCCCAGCTGACTCAGACAGACGGAACGTTTCTTGTCGCGAGAGAAGATGTTGAACACTTCGACTGGGATCAGCTGAAAGGAAAAACGTTTCTCGGTCAGCGAAAAGGCGGCATGCCGCAAATGGTCGGCGAGTATGTACTGAACAAACATAAGATTGACCCGCATAAGGATATAGACCTCATCCAGAACATAGACTTCGCCAATATTGCCAATGCGTTTGCTTCTGGAACCGGTGAGTATGTACAGCTCTTTGAACCGCAGGCTTCTCTCTTTGAGAAAAAAGGCATCGGCCATATCGTGGCTTCATTCGGAGAAGAATCAGGAGAGGTTCCTTATACGACTTTTATGGCGAAACAAAGCTATTTGAAGAAAAATGAAGACACAGCCGTCAAGTTTACAAAAGCCATTTATAAGGCGCAGCAGTGGGTTGAAAATCATTCTGCGAAGGACATCACAGATGCCATTAAAGATGAATTTGATGATACCGACCCAGACGTCATCGAAACATCCATTGAACGCTATAAAAAACAGCATTCATATTCACCAGACCCTCTGCTTAACGAAAAAGAATGGGAGCTTCTCCAAACCATTATGGATAAATCGGGAGAACTGCCGAAGCACATTCCATACAATCAGCTTGTAAATAAAGAAATTGCTGAAAAAGTCACCTCGGAGAAATAGGAGGCGCCATCTATGTCTTTCTTACATGTCGACCATGTAACCCATACTTATTTTTCTATTAAAGAAAAAACAACGGCTGTGCGGGATATTCATTTCGATGCCGAAAAAGGCGATTTCATCTCATTTCTCGGCCCAAGCGGCTGCGGAAAAACAACATTGCTTTCCATTATTGCCGGTTTGATTGAGCCATCAGAAGGCAGAGTTCTGATTGAAGGCCGTGAGCCGAATCAAAAAGAACATAATATTGGCTATATGCTTCAGCAGGATTACTTATTTCCCTGGAAATCTATCGAGGAAAATGTGCTTCTCGGTTTAAAAATCGCCGACACGCTGACAGAAGAAAGCAAAGCCGCTGCACTCGGTCTATTGCCGGAGTTCGGCCTCATAGATGTGGAGAAAAAATATCCGAAAGAACTGTCAGGCGGGATGCGCCAGCGGGCTGCGCTTGCAAGAACACTTGCGCCTAACCCTAGTCTGCTTTTGCTGGATGAGCCATTTTCCGCGCTTGATTTTCAGACAAAGCTGTCTTTGGAAAACCTGGTATTCCGCACATTAAAGGAATATCAAAAAACAGCAGTGCTTGTCACTCATGATATAGGGGAAGCGATAGCGATGAGCGATACGATCTTTTTATTTTCAAATCAGCCGGGCACCATCCATCAGATTTTTACCATTCCTAAGGAATTGGCCGCGATGTTGCCTTTTGACGCCCGTCAGGAACCTTCCTTCCAGACACTGTTTCAAACGATATGGAAGGAGCTGAATTCTCTTGAGAAACAGCAAAGAAACCATTGATCTGCTTCACGAGCAGTATCAATTCAAACAGAAAAAGGAAAAGTGGAAGGTCCATTCCTTTCAGCTTGCCATATTTATTCTCTTTTTCTCGGGCTGGGAAATCTCCAGCAGGCAGGGCTGGATCGATCCGCTGATCTTCAGCTCTCCATCAGCTGTGTGGCGATTATTGCTGGAGAAACTTGGTGACGGTTCTTTACTGTCACACATCGGCGTCACTTTATTTGAAACGGTGCTTGGCTTTTTGCTCGGGACGTTTATGGGCACGTGCCTAGCCGCTTTGTTATGGTGGTCTAACCGACTTGCCAGAATTTTAGATCCGTATCTTGTGATTTTGAACGCAATGCCGAAAGTGGCCCTGGGCCCGATCCTGATTGTCGCGCTCGGTCCCAGTTTTATCAGCATCATTGCGATGGGAGCCATCATCAGCGTCATTATCACAACCATCGTTGTCTACACCGCCTTCCAAGAGGTCGACGAAAACTATACGAAAGTCATGAAAACATTCGGCGCAAAAAAGTGGGTTATTTTTAAAGAAGTCATACTGCCTGCATCCTCCCCCGCGATTATTTCAACACTAAAAGTGAACGTCGGTTTATCATGGGTTGGCGTTATTGTAGGGGAATTCCTCGTTTCGAAGGTCGGATTAGGATATATGATTATTTACGGATTCCAAGTCTTCAATTTTACACTCGTCTTCTTAAGCCTGCTGATCATCGCCATCTTCGCCACTCTGATGTATCAGGGCGTCGAGCTGCTGGAAAAGAAATGGACGAAGGGGAGGACATAAAAAACCCGGCACATGTGCCGGGTTTTTTATTCAATCCATCCAGATTCTTTCAGTTTTTTCAAGCTGATCGGAAGAACGGAATCCTTCATAATAAAGCTGAATTTTTTATTGCGGGAAAGGTTCTCCGGCAGCTCGTGAAACAAAACCGGGCCTTTCGTTTCAAAGTAATCAGCCTGCTTTTCAAGCTTTTCTATATCTGCAAAATATATATTTTTTACAATCACTTTTTCTTTTCCGAGAACTTTATACTGTCCGAGATACTTGAGGCTTTTGACTCTCGCGCCCGTCTCTTCCTTTACTTCCCGGAGCGCAGCCTCTTCTGCGCACTCCATCGGCTCTACTTTCCCGCCTGGAAACTCATAGCCTCTGTCCTCATGTTCTGTTAAAAGCCATTTGCCGCCAAAACGGCAAATCACCCAGACATGCTTCGGGCTGTCCGAGAAAGGCTGATCGTCAAAGGAAAGCTGAACAGTATTCTGATAATAATCTTTAAACTCGTACATGTTTATCCCTCAAATCCGTTCCTAGCTATCTTCCATACATCATACCACAGTTACGTTTCTTCGGAAGCCTTTTATCAAAAAATAAGGGAAACCCAGCACGCCGTCAGGTTCTGCATGCAGACTAGCTCGTACAGTTTTTTTGCGATACTTTTGCCGGAAAGTGCGACCGACGCTCTGGGCTTTATTATGACCCGCGAACAGGGAAAAGTTACGGTTTGCGCTTAAATTTATTTTTTAACGTTTCTAAAAGATCGACAAGCATCTGAGGAACCGGTATGCCAAGAGAACTGGCTGTCACAACAATTTGCACAGATTCATAAAGAATATAAAACATAATAGCCAAGTCACGAATTGATCCCTGTGTATTCAGCAGCTGATCAAAAAAGTGGCATACAGAGATCAGAGCCAGCGTGACTAATTTTTTGACAAGCCGGGCAAATACCTTTTTAAATGACAGTTTGTGAATAATGGTTTCCTTCAAAGTCGTACTGATAAATTCAATTGCCATAAGAGAGAGCAAAATCAGAAATGAATACTGAAAACCTCCAAAGAAAAAACCCGCTGCTGAAACGCTGACTGCTAAAAACGAAAAGATGCCAAAGTCTCTATCCATTTATCCCAACATCCTTTCACAGAAACGGCCTTACAATATTCTATGGTAAACAAGCCGAACGGATTGGATTTTTCAGAAAAATGGACTGGTTGTCGCCTATTTTTAAGATACAAAAAGAAAAGCCGGACGTCTTTTTTAAGACATCCGGCCGTTCTATTTTTGAACTTAACCTAGGTAAGCTTTTAGCATCCAGTTATGTTTTTCAATATTTTGATGGATCGCAAGAAGCATGTCCCCTGTTGTTTCGTCACCGACTTCATCAGCTAAATCCATGCCGTTTTTCAGCTCTTCCGCGATGACTGTGAAATCATCATATACGCTTTGAACCATTTGTTCAGCTGTTTCATTTCCAGCAGCTTCTTTGACAGAAGCCGTTTCTAAGGATTCCTTCATTGTTGCAATCGGTTTTCCGTTCAGCGCCAAAAGACGTTCTGCTAAGTCATCAATATAAGTTGCTGTTTCGTTGTACAGCTCCTCAAACTTTTCATGAAGAGTGAAGAAATCTTTCCCTTTCACATACCAGTGATAATTATGTAGTTTCACATACATGACTGTCCAGTTGGCTACTTGTTTGTTCACTGCTTGAATCAATTGTTCTGACATGGTATCTCCTCCTTGTTATATGACTATGTATACCCTTAATATCGTACGCTAAAACCTCTTTTTTACCCTTATCTGTCACGATTTCTTCTATTATGCTACAATTGTTAAAAAACGGGAGGTGGAATGTCATGACGCTTCTCATTACGATAAGTATTTTGATTGTGCTGGCTGTTTTGCTTGTAACCATTTGGACGACTGTAAAAGCCTATAATGTAAAGCATACCATTGATCCACCACAAGAAAATCACTCTGATTCACACAATCAATGATGATGTGAATGCTCCTCTTCTGACTGATTGCTGGCAGCATCGGCGTCTCCGACTTGGACTTTTAAGGTCGGCATGCTATGCTGTTTTTTTGCTGTGACATGAGATTGGACAGTGTATACACCATCTTCCTTAAACGTCGTTTCCAATCGGTATACGCCTTTTTCTTGTTTCGCCTTAAACATTTGGCTTGCGTCTTTTTCCCCTTCTTTCCATACTTCAAACTCTACTTCATCGGCATCCGTCACAGCTTCATCACCATATGATACGGCTGCTTCATAAGCAGCGCTTTCTCCGGGATTTACTTTTTCAGGCCCGGTCAGCTTGACATCCAAAACCTCGGGCGTCTCAGCTGTATTTGCTTTGCTTTCACCAGATCCGCATCCATTAAGCAAAAAAGCAGAAAAAAGCAGAACAACCAACATCTTTTTCATGCCATCACCCTTTCATCGTTTACTTAAATAGTAGCAAACGCTTACAGCAAATGGTACACAAAATATGAGACGTCACAAAAAAGACCTTTTTGCTTAAGCGCAAAAAGGTCCTTTCTATTTTAGCCAAATACTTTTAACAATTCTTCTTTATCCTGTGAAAGCCAGAAACGCATTAAACGTTTAGCACCTTCCAGATCATGAAGCTTCGCTTGGCCGCACTGCTTTTCATTCGCAGCTGGTATTTCTGTAATCTCTACCGCTTCCTTCATTGTGTCTTCAAGCAGATCAACGATTTCCGCTGATGTCGGCTCTCCGCTCACAACTAGATAATAGCCTGTCTGGCAGCCCATTGGAGAAATATCAATGATATCAAAATGATCGTATTTCTCAGCATGAGAACGAATCGTAAACGCGAGCAAATGCTCGAGTGTGTGAATGGTGTCAGGCTTCATCGCCTGTTTATTTGGCTGGCAAAAACGAATGTCAAATTTATTTACAACGCCGTCTGTTCCTACTTTATGCACGCCGCAATGTCTTACATATGGAGCAACAACCGCATTATGATCAAGCTCAAAACTTTCTACTGAAGGCATAATGGCACTCTCCCTTTTTTAAAAATGTAATTTCATTATAACATACTTTTCCGATAAGAATTATTGATTAACTTTTCAATCTGTGTTTTTTTTCTTATACTTGCATCAGAAAGGTTGCTGAAGAAACATGAAAACCCTATTCATCGCTCTGATCAGAGGATATCAAAAATTCATCTCGCCCCTGACACCGCCAACGTGCCGCTTTTATCCGACCTGTTCCCAATATGGAATCGAAGCGATTAAAACACATGGCGCTTTAAAAGGCGGATGGCTGACAATCAAACGGATTTTGAAATGCCACCCGTTCCATCCGGGAGGAGTCGATCCCGTTCCTGAAAAGAAACAAAAACATTAATTGTTATAACCGTTTACGATAAGATCCAGTTTTCCGGTTTTAGGATCAATGACTAAGCCATGGACCGGAACGTTTTCAGGGAACAGCGGGTGATGTTTAATAACGTCTACGCTGTCTTTCACACTCGCTTCCACTGAATCAAAGCTTTTAAACCATTGATCAAAGTCTACACCGGAGTACTTTATTGTTTCGATGCGTTCTTCCGGAATCCCTCTTGCTTTGATTTTTTCAAGCATGCTTTTGCTGCTGATTTTGCTCATGCCGCAATCGTGATGCCCGATCACACACACCTCATCTGCATTCAGCTCGTACACTGCGACGAGTATACTTCTCATGATGCTTCCGAATGGGTGTGTCACAAGCGCACCGGCACTTTTAATGATTTTCACATCACCGTTTCGCAAATTCATCGCATGCGGCAGCAGTTCAACCAGACGAGTATCCATGCAAGAAAGAATCGCCATTTTTTTATCTGGAAATTTTGATGTTTGATACTTTTCATACTCTCTTTGTTCAGTAAATGTCTTGTTAAATTCGAGAATATCATTTAGAAGACTCATGTTCGTTGTCCCTTTCTATTCTTTTTACTCTTCAATATATCACAACCCTTGTTTATTCGTCATAATAAAAAAAGACAAACCCTCAGGCCTGCCTTATTTCCCCATGTTATAGCGTTTTTTGAACTGCTCAACTCGTCCGCCTTTTTCATTGAATTTCTGGCGGCCTGTATAAAACGGATGCGTGTCAGAGCTTACCTCTACTTTAATGACAGGATATGTGTTTCCGTCTTCCCACTCTGCTGTTTCATTAGATGTTTTCGTAGAGGTGCTGAGAAAACGGTAGCCGCTGTTGACATCCTGAAATATCACTTTGTGGTTCTTCGGATGAATTCCTTCTTTCATGTGAATCTCCTTTCAATAAATCGTAATAATTACGTTTTATTTTATAACCTTACAAACGTTTTGTCAATCTTCTTATATCCTTCCCTCTGTTTTCACATCGTAAACCTCATGGCATTTAAGAATAGGAAGAATAATCTAACCGAGGAAGCAAATAATAAACCCAAAATACATACAGAACGTCTTTTTAGAAAGGTGGTTTACGATTGTGGATGATTTAGTTTTGGCCAGAAGCCTCTTTGGCACGACAATGGGCTTTCATATTATTTTCGCAACGCTTGGAGTCGGTCTCCCGCTCATGATTTTAGTGGCGGAATTGATCTATCAAAAAACGAAAGATGACCATTATGCGATCATGGCGAAAAGATGGACGAAAGCTCAAGCCGTTTTGCTGGGGGTCGCCATTCCGACCGGAACGATCGCGGGCACCCAGCTCGCGCTTTTATGGCCGGGATTTATGGAAGTCATCGGCCGGGTGATGTCCCTGCCGTTTCAAATTGAAATCTATGCTTTTTTTGTTGAAGCCCTATTCATGTCGATTTATGTATACGCTGCAGACCGTTTGTCACCTGCAATGAGGATTGTTGCTGTTTTCTTTGTGTTAGTCGGGGCAGCAGCATCCGCTGTTCTGATCACGAATGTTCACGCTTTTGAAGGTACGCCCGCCGGTTTTAAAATTTTAAACGGAAAAATTACAGATGTTGACCCGTGGGCTGCGTTTTTTAATCCTAGCTTTTTTATCACTGCCGGCCATGTCGTGCTGTCCGCGTTTATGACCGGTGCGTTTATCGTGGCTTCTGTTGCGGCGTATAAAATGATCCGAACGAGGAAAAAGGAAAAGGTCTATCGCTTTCACCGGAAAGCCCTTTTGCTCGCACTGACGATCGGCGGTATTTTTTCATTGCTGACCGCTTTGAACGGACACGAATCTGCACAGATGCTGTACGAATACCAGCCCGAAAAATTAGCCGGTGCGGAAGGCCTATTTGAAACAAGATCCCACGCCCCGCTCGCTATCGGCGGTTTTACCGACCCGAATGAAGAAAAAGTAAAATGGGCAATCGAGATTCCATGGGCTTTAAGCTTTTTGGCAGCGAACCGTTTTGACACTGTTGTAAAAGGATTAAATGCATTTCCGAGAGATGAATGGCCGCCGCTTTTCATTCACACGCTGTTTAATGCGATGGTCGGTGTAGGCATGCTGCTTATTCTTTATTCTATTATTGGTGTGGTCTGGAGAAAGGTGCTCAAGAAAGACCGTTTCCCAACGTGGCTTTTGGTCATTTTCATGACAGCAGGCCCTTTTAGTCTCATCGGCATTGAATTCGGCTGGATTTTCGCATGTACGGGGAGGCAGCCTTGGGTCATCTATCATTTGCTGAAAACGTCAGATGTCGTAACAACCACTGGCTCGATCGGGGTGCTGTTCTTATTTTTCACATTTGTTTATGCCGTGTTAGGCGCAGCTGTCGTCTACGTGCTGCTGTATTATTTCCGCAAGCACCCGGTTGACGAAGATTTAAATACAGCGGAGTCGTAATGGCTCCGCAAACAGGAAACCAAATGGAAGGAAGATCGTACAAATGGAGATTTCAACTGACGCTCTGATCGCCATCTCAATTATCTGGGGCTTTGTGTTTATTTACGCCGTCATGGCGACAATGGATTTTGGAGCGGGATTTTGGTCTATGATCTATTTAAACAAGGAGCATATGAAGGCCACCGATATTGCGAATCGCTTTTTGTCCCCGACTTGGGAGGTCACAAACGTCTTTATTGTGGCCATCGTCGTGGCACTTTTCAGTTTTTTCCCCGGCGCGACATTTGTGCTCGGCACCGTTTTATTAATTCCCGGAAGCATGATTTTACTGCTTTTAGCGATTCGAAGCGGATTTCTCGTGTTTTCAAATACAGCAAAGGAGCGGAAAACGCTAAGATATATTTCCGGCATCTCCGGCTTTATCATTCCTGCTATTTTAATTTTGGTGCTTCCTGTGACACACGGAGGGTTTATAGAAAAAACGGATGGAATCTATAACTTAAATATGTCTAAAATCTTTTCAAGCCCCAACGCCTATTCATTTATCGGGTTTGCGATTTTAAGCACCTTATTTTTGTCCTCGCTGTTGCTTGCAGATTTTTCAAATGTGGCAGAGGAACAGGATGCGTACCGAGCCTACAGAAAAAGCGCCCTGATTACCGGCCCGATTTCACTGTTGTTTGCTGTATGCATTATGGTAACTATGCGGAATGAAGCAAACTGGCTGTACAGCGGAATGATGAATGATTTTTCTTGGATTATTGCATCGTTCATTACATTTGTCATTGCTGGAATCGCTCTTTTTCTGCCTAACAAAAGCTTTGGTCAAAACATCGGAAAACCGCGTCTCGCACTTGTTGCGATTGGGATACAGTATTTTCTCGCAAGCTACGCGTACGGGCGGGCGCATCTTCCGTATATGATTTATCCCGATGTGACAGTCATGTCAGGCTTCACAGAGCCAGCAACGTTCAGAGCGCTGTTTGCAACGTATATCGTTGCATTTATCATTCTATTTCCGGGCTTTTATTTCTTCTGGAAAATGTTTATGCGAGATAAACGCTATATCCGCCAGGAGGAATAGAGGGCAAGCCAGCCGGCTATACTAATCCAGAACCTTTATAAGGAGGGGATGGCATGGAGCAGAAAATTCTATGTGAGGTCAACAACTGTTCTTATTGGGGCAAAGGTAACAAATGCACCGCTGATGCCATTTATGTTGTCAGCCATACTGGTGAAACGGCTGAAAACAGCCGGGAAACAGACTGCAAAACGTTTAAGCCGCATGATTTGTAATTAAAAGAAAGAGCTGCATCAGCCAGCTCTTTCTTTTTGCATGTTGAGTGTTCTCAGCTTTTTAGTTATGACCCCGTTTGCAGGTGAAAACAAAAAGGCGCTTGCATAACATACACCTGTCATGGCCGCCATCGCTCCTGAAATCGAAACATTAAGCCACGTTGCGAAGAAATAGCCCATGACCGCCGACAGCCCGCCAATCAACGCGCTGAGAATCAGCATATAAAGAAGCCGGTCTGTCAGCAAATGTGCCGCAGCCGGCGGAACAATCAGCATGGCCACAACCAATACGGCACCCACCGAATCAAAGGAAGCAACAGTCGTCAAGGACAGCATGCCCATTTGCACGTAATGAATGAGCAAAACCGGTATTCCCAAGGCTAAAGCCATTTGAGGATCAAACGAAGCGATTTTAAACTCCTTATAGCACACACTGATCAACACTACGTTTAAAACCAGAACAGATGCCAGCATCCAAAACGCTTTCGGCCCAATATCAACCCCGAATACCGTCACCGTATTCCACGGCACAAAAGCGATTTCTCCCATTAACGAGTGCTCAATATCGAGATGGACATTCGCTCCATACACAGAAAGCAAAATAACCCCGATTGCAAATAAGGATGTAAACACAACTCCTATGGCAGCATCTGATTGAACCCCCTTGCTATGAAGAAGCTGAACCAAGAAAGCCGTTAACAGACCGGTTGCGGCTGCGCCAATAAACATATAAATCCCATCGAGACTTCCCGTCACTAGAAAAGCGCCGACAATGCCAAGCAACACTGTATGACTGATTGCGTCGGCCAGCATCGCCATGCTTCTCAGTACAAGAAATGTGCCGATCAATCCGCAGCTTACACCGACTAATACACCGGTAGCTATAATCCATGCTTCAAAACTCATTCGCGATCTGTCCCTTCTCGGCATCATGAGACACTTTTCGAAGCTCAGGCATCCGTCCATACAGCTTTAAGAGTGAATAAAGCCGCTCTCTCGTTTCTCTCGGTAAACGGTCCGGGTCAAAGTAGTCCTGATCGGATTCTATATTGGCAAGTTCCATTTCATGCATGAGATACACTTCATACATCCGCTGCTTCAAAGCTGTGTGATAGCCTTTTTCTATCCCTTTGCTTGTGATTTGCCAAATCCCATTTTCGATACGCTCAATGCACCTCTCTTGTTCCAAGTCATTTAATGCCTTAAGGCATAATGAAGGGGATAGGCGTCTTTTCTTTCTTACACTTTCAACAGTTACACAAAGATTATTCTTTTCATACTGTTCATAAATCGCCAAAAGCACTTGCTCCCTGCTTGTTCTGCGCCGCAGCCTCATCAGCCTTATGGCTTTAGCAGCCAATCCCCGCTTAGGCGCGCAAATCATTGAAACAAGAAAGAGCAGCGTTGCAGATAAGATCATTAATGGCCCTGTCGCCATTCCCTTCATCGTGGTGCTAAGCAGGGTTCCGGCCGCGCCGCTGACCCCGCCTGTAATCCCGGCAATGACGATCATCCCGGTTAACCGTTCGGTCCAATATCTCGCGGTTATGGCAGGTGTAATCAGCATAGCCGCCATTAATATCACACCAACAGTCTGAAGCCCAATGACGACAGCACAGACAATCAGACAAGCCAAAAGCCCGTTTAAAAAACGCACCGGGATTCCTAATCCCTTTGCAAACGCGAGATCAAAAGTAATCAATGTAAATTCCTTAAAGAAAACAATACATAGGAGCAGTAGAACAGCGGATATCCCTGCAATAAGGATGATATCCTGCCTGACCAATGAAGCAGCCTGGCCGAATAAAAAAGAATCAAGCCCGCTTTGGCTTCCCGCCCCCTGTTGCTGAATATATGTCAGCAGAATGATCCCGACGCCAAAAAACACAGAAAGAACAATCCCGATCGCCGAGTCCTCCTTTGTTTTTGAAAGCCGAGGAATCAGCTGAATACAAAACGTTCCGAGCAGTCCGGCGAGCGCTGCCCCCAGCAAAAAGAAAGGCAGTGATTTTTGCCCGGTGAACAGAAAAGCGAGACACACTCCCGGCAGAGCTGAATGGGCCATCGCATCGCCGATTAAACTTTGCTTTCTCAGCAGCACAAAGCTGCCCAAAACACCGCTTGCCGTCCCGAGCAAAAGCGTACCGGCCAGCACCCACTGTGTATTCGGATGCTGAAGCTGCAGCCACAAACTTTCAAACATTGCGCTCACTCCTTATGTCCTTCTGCCAGCACTTTATCTTTTAAAAACGTAAGCCTTCCTCCATATGTTTTTTGCAGGTTTTCGATCGTAAAAACGTTTTCCGTCGGTCCGAAAGCGATTTTCCTTAAATGAAGCAGTAAGATCCAATCGAAATAATCCTCGGCGGTCTGCAGATCATGATGGACGACAAGCACGGTTTTTCCTTTTTCTTTGAGTTCTGCCAACAGCGTCATAATCGCGCGCTCCGTCGCTGCATCAACACCTGCAAACGGTTCATCCATAAAATAAATGTCAGCGTTCTGGCAGAGTGCCCGGGCAAGAAACACCCGCTGCTGCTGTCCGCCTGACAGCTGGCTGATTTGCCTTTTCGCATAATCATGCATCCCGACTTTTGTTAATGCGGCCTTCGCCATCTCCACATCCGCTTTCTTTGGCCTCTTTAATAAACCGATTCTCCCGTATCTTCCCATTAGGACGACATCGAGCGGGCTTGTGGGGAAATCCCAGTCAACCGAGCCGCGCTGCGGAACATATCCGATTCTGGTCCGCTGATCCTTATAGTCTTTGCCGTAAATAGAGATGTCTCCGGAAGCTCTGGGCACAAGACCGAGAATCGTTTTGATCAAGGTTGATTTTCCCGCGCCGTTTGGGCCGATAATGCCAATAAGTTTTCCTTCAGGCACCTGCAGCGAAATGTCCTGCAGTACAGGCTTTTTATGATAAGCAACCGTCACATTATCAAGCTCAACAGGGAACATATCCTCCACCTCTTTTCTTTATTTAAGCGCTTTAGTAATCGTGTTGATATTGTGGCGGAACATTCCTTCGTATGTGCCTTCTTTTGTGCCCTTTTCACCCATGGCATCCGAATAAAGCTGACCGCCGATTGTGACTGTATGGCCTTTTTCTTTAGCGCCTTCCACCACTGCATTGATTGATTTTTCAGATACACTGCTTTCTACGAACACAGCTTTTATTTGTTTTTCTGTCAGAAGATCAACCAGCTCCTGAACATCCCTTAATCCATAGTCCGAATCTGTGCTGAGTCCCTGCAGGCCTTTTACCTTAAATCCATACTCATTCCCAAAGTACGCAAACGCATCATGAGCAGTCACAAGCACACGGCTTTTCTCCGGAATATGTGCGATCTCCTTACGCGACCACTTATCTAAATATTGCAAATCTTCTTTGTACTCTTTGGCATTTTTCCGAAAGGCATCTGCGTGCTGAGGCATTGCTTTGCTGAATTGCGCTTCAATTTCATCCACCGCATAGATCCATAACGGAATGCTGAACCAGACGTGGGGATCAAACGTCTTGCCTTCCCCCGCGGGAATAAGCTTATTTTTCGGAATGGCCTCAGCTACTGCCGCCGATTGTTTTTGTTCGCCGATTTTTTGGAGGACATCCTCCATTTTCCCTTCCAAATGCAACCCGCTGTACAGAACAACATCGGCAGACATTAATTTTTTCGTGTCACCTTGGGAAGCTTTGTAAAGGTGCGGATCAACCCCCGGTCCCATTAAAGAGGTGACTTTTACATGCTTACCTCCGATGTTTTCTGCTGCATCGGCAATTTGAGATGTTGTCGCTGTCACTTGTAATTGCTGATCAGCGCTTTTTCCGGCTGAATCCGTTCCGCATCCCGTTAAAGCAAAGGTCGCAAAAAGTACTGCTGCCATCAGCCCTTGTCTCATATTTCTCCTCCTCTTTGCCATCAATGTCCGATTGTTTTATCTTATGTTGTCAGTTCTTAGACATGTGACATTAAATTAGCCAAAAGCATGTTTTATTTACACAGGACAAAAAGTTTCCCTCATGCAAAATTATCGCGTTTGGCCATTTTTGTCAAGCTGATTTACATAAAAAAACCGGCTGGGTCAGCAGCCGGTCCAAACGAGAAGGGATGTATTCAACGAACACTTTTACTGTAACAGCACAGTGTCATTTATTCAAAATAGCAAAATGCTTTTTTCTTAACCATGCTGTGTGAAAACATCCATTTTGGTCACATATTTTCGCATAATATCTTGGTTTACCTCAACCCCTAAACCAGGCTGTTTTGACACAGAAATAAATCCATTATCAATACGAATATCAGGAGTTACAATATCTTCATCCCAATAGCGTGAGGATGAAGATATATCGCCAGGTATTGTGAATTGAGGCAGTGAAGCAAGCGCCACGTTCTGCGCTCTTGATATGCCTGTTTCCAGCATTCCTCCGCACCAAACCTGCATATGATGCTCTTTGCATAAATCATGAATTTTTAAGGCTTCTGTTAAGCCGCCGACACGAGAAGGTTTTATATTAATAATTTTGCAGCTTCCTAGCTCAATCGCCCGTCTCGCATCATCAACTGAACAAATGCTCTCATCAAGGCAAATGGCCGTTTTCAAATGTTTCTGCAAGTGGCGGTGGTCAACGATATCGTCAGCTTGGAGCGGCTGCTCAATCATCATTAAATGATAGTCATCAAGCTCCTTTAAACGGCTGATATCCTTCAGTTCGTAAGAGGAATTGGCATCGGCCATAAGCGGGATGTTTGGGAATCGGCTGCGGATGGCCTTGACCAATTCCACATCCTGCCCAGGCTGAATTTTAATTTTTATTCTTTGATAACCTTCTTTTTGATAGCTCTCAATTTCCTTCAGCATATCGTCAAGAGGCGCCAGGCCGACTACCACCCCGGCAGGGACTTTATCTCTTGTTCCGCCCAATGCCTCAGCAAGGGATACGCCCTTCTTTTTGGCATAAATATCCCATACAGCCGATTCAAGTCCCGCTTTTGCCATCCGGTTTCCTTTATACCGCGCCAGGCTGTCCGGCACTTCTGAAGGGTGATTGAATTCACGGCCGACGACATTTGGGATAAAAAAATCTTTTAGCATATGCAAACATGTTCCAATGGTTTCCTCGGTGTACCAAGGCGAAGAGAAAGCGGAAACTTCTCCCCAGCCTGTGACACCTGATGTATCAATGGCTTCCACGATCAGAAATTTACGCTCTTGAAGCGTTTCGATACTGTTTTTAAACGGTTTCTTTAAGTTCATGCTCAAATGGTAAAGCGTGATTTTTTCTATTTCGATCATAGCAGTTCTCCTTTACGCGCATCCTTCAGCTGATTTCGCAAGAGCTTATTAGACGCATTGCGCGGCAGGCGGTCAAGCACAAAGAATTTTGCCGGAATTTTATACTTCGCCAAGCGTTCTTTGCAGTAGTCAGTCAATTCTCCTGCGCTCACAGGCTTGTGAAGGACAAGATAGGCGTGAGGCACTTTCCCCCATTTTTTGTCCTCAGCCCCTGAAACCCCGGCTTCGGCCACAGCGGGGTGTGAAAGCAGCACTGACTCCACTTCGGCCGGATAAATGTTTTCTCCGCCGGATATGATCAGATCTGAACGTCTGTCTAATACATATAAAAAGCCTTCATTGTCCAAATAACCAAGATCACCTGTTTTCAGCCAGCCATTTTGAAAGGAGGCTTCGTTTGCGCTCTCCCGGTTAAAATAGCTTTTCATGACATTCGGGCCTTTGACCATGATTTCACCGTGTTCATACGGTTCACATACCTGTCCGTCCCGCTCTATTTTGATTTCACACGAAAACAGCGGTTTCCCCGCAGATCCGAGCTTTTCCATGCTGAATTCCGGCGACAGGGTAACAATTTGCGAGCATGTTTCTGTCATTCCATATGACTGAAAGACAGGGAATCCTTTCTCACGGCATTCCTCAAGCAATGGCAGCGGTGCAGGACCGCCGCCGAGAAGAATGCATCTGATGGATTCAGGGCAGCGGTTTGTTTCTTCCAAAAGACTGGCCAGCATAGTCTGCACCGCAGATATCATTGTCACTTCATGCCTGTTGATAGAATGCAGCACATCGCTTACGGAAAAACGCTGGTGAAGCACGACAGTCATTCCATAGATCACAGATTTAAATAATGCGGACAATCCGCTGATATGAAAGAGCGGCAATGCGATAAGCCAGCGGTCTTGTTCTGTTATACCCAAATTAAGAGCGGACGACACCGCACTGAAATAATGGTTTCCGAACGTTTGCTGAACTCCCTTGGGCTTTCCTGTCGTACCCGACGTATACATCAGCGTTGCCGTTGCATCCATTTGCATATAAGCCTCGATCTCAATTTCCTCTGCTGCTTCTTTCATCAGTTCATCCACATCAATCGTTTGAACGATGTGTTCATATTCTTTCTTCTCAAAGCTTGAATCTGTCAATAAAAAGCCGGATCCCGAATCCTCCAGCTGAAACAGCCTTTCATGTGTTGACAGCTTCGTATTCAAAAGCACCGCCTTAACACCAAGCAAAAAACAAGCGTGAACAGCGTATACCATTTCTGCACGGTTTTGGAGCAAAATAGCTGCAGTATCCCCTTTCCGAACCGAATGAGCGGCAAGCTGTTCCGCCATTCGTTTAGACGCGGCAAACAATTCTGCAAATGTCACGGTTTGGTCTTCATAGATGAGAGCGATTCTCTCAGGTGTCAGCTGTGCCCGCTGCATGAGCCAGTTGGGCTGTTCTGTCAGCATGTCATCATCTCCGAGGTAAAATGTCTGTATTGAAAAGAAAACAGCTTGGACCGCAAAGTCTCAAGCTGTTGGTTTACTAGATATTGCTGATCACGGAAAACGAGGGAACTGTCCGAAATCAGGTTTGCGTTTTTCCTTAAAGGAATCACGGCCTTCTTTTGCTTCATCTGTTGTGTAGTAAAGAAGGGTAGCATCCCCTGCAAACTGCTGAATTCCAGCAAGTCCGTCTGTGTCCGCGTTAAACGCAGCTTTAAGAAAGCGCAGTGCGGTCGGGCTTTTTTCAAGCATTTCTTCACACCATTTAATCGTTTCTTCTTCAAGCTGTTCCAAAGGAACGACTGTGTTGACAAGACCCATGTCCAGTGCTTCCTGTGCGTTGTACTGACGGCATAGGTACCAGATTTCACGTGCTTTTTTATGTCCTACAATTCGAGCCAGGTAGCCAGAACCGTAACCTGCATCGAAGCTTCCCACTTTAGGGCCTGTTTGTCCAAAAATTGCGTTGTCCGCAGCAATTGTCAAGTCACATACGATGTGAAGCACATGGCCTCCGCCGATCGCATATCCGGACACCATCGCAACAACCGGTTTCGGGATGACGCGGATTAAACGCTGAAGATCCAATACGTTAAGACGAGGGATCTGGTCGTCTCCTACATATCCACCGTGGCCGCGCACTTTTTGGTCTCCGCCAGAACAAAATGCTTTGTCCCCTGCACCGGCAAGCACGATAACCCCAACGTTTTGGTCGTCTCTTGCGTCAGCAAACGCATCAATCATTTCAGCAACCGTTTTAGGGGTAAACGCATTATGTACCTCAGGTCGGTTGATTGTTATTTTTGCAATGCCATTATACGTTTCATACAATATCTCATCGTATGTCCGTTTTGTTTTCCATTCAGCCATATGATGACCTCCTTTTAT
Organism: Bacillus sp. LM 4-2; assembly: GCF_000978495.1. Lineage (NCBI taxonomy): Bacteria > Bacillati > Bacillota > Bacilli > Caryophanales > Bacillaceae > Bacillus > Bacillus sp. LM 4-2. Next base: position 3,005,739 of record NZ_CP011101.1, read on the forward strand.
TCTCTATGTGAATGAGTCAGATGCTTGTCAAAAACTCACTCACTATTTTACCAAACAATCGCGGCTGCTCCACATGGACCGTATGTCCTGCTTTTGGAACAATCTCTATTCTACTAGAAGGAAGCATCTTATGCACCTCTTGATTGATGGCGCAAAATTTTTCGTCCCACTCCCCGCAGATCAGAAGCACAGGAACATCTATTTCCTCTACACGGCTCCACAAGGAAGGCTGTGAACCGGTGCCCATGCCGGTTAAACTGTTCGCAAGCCCAATCTTATTGTTCCGCAGACGGCCCGATCGTATCCTGTACCGAATATCTTCAGCCAGCCTCTGCTGAGATGAAAACAAAGGGATATTCTCCCAATACGCAACAAACGCTTCGAGCCCGTCTCGTAAAATAAAATCAGCAAGCTTCCGGTCCCGCATGATTCGTTCCCGCCGTTCCCCAAGTGTTTTGAGCCCCGGCGTCGTGCTTTCAAGCACAAGTGCCGATACCCGCTCGGGATATGTCATCGCAAAAGAGTAAGCAAGCCTTCCTCCCATAGAATACCCAATCAATTTCACTTTGTGAAGTTTTAATTGATCAAAAATCTCGGCAAGGTCAGAAACTTGCCGGGTTGTGCTGTATCTTTTCCCATTCAGCGGGGCATCGGTTTCCCCATGCCCTAAACAATCAATTTTGATCAAACGGGAATCAGGCAGCATTTCATCAAGAAAAGTCCATGATTGTTTGCTGCCGGTAAACCCATGCAGACAGACGACGGCTTCGGAAGCATTCGGTCCCTCGTCTGCCACTGCATATCGGACACCATCTGATACCGTTATGTTTACAGTTCCCATTGTTTTTTCACTTCCCGCACAGCCTCATTCAGCATATCGCGATGAAGCTGGACTCTTGATTGGCGATCCGTTTTGATTTCAATCAAATGGAGTCCGGGCTTGTCTGCCTGCGGCGCGTAAGCTGTTTTGAATTCATCCCAAGAAGCCGGGCATGAATACGTTCCGCCGTAAAGTGCAGCCGCATGCTTGAAATCGAGCCCTGTCGGTGTGCCGAACAAATCTTCAAAGTGTGTCTTCTCAGAAGCCTGCGGCAAAAAGGAGAAAATCCCTCCTCCGTCATTATTGACAAGAATCACAGTAAGAGGAATACCCAGCTTTTTGGCCGCCAGCAGGCCGTTTAAATCATGATAAAAAGATAAATCTCCAATCACAAGGGTAACAGGCGCTTTTGTTCCTTCACATACCCCCATGGCAGAGGAGACGACACCGTCTATCCCGTTTGCTCCCCGGTTTGAATAAATCCGGAAAGGGCGGTCCTGCTTTTCAAAAAACGTATCAACATCCCTGATCGGCATGCTGTTTCCCACAAACAGCGAGCTGTTTTCAGGCACAAGATGCTGAAGGATTCGATAGAGATTGCCTTCAAACGAAACATCTTCACTGCTGATTGTTTGCAGATGCTCGCGGAACCGCCCATTGACAAACTGCCACTTTTCCAGCCACTCTGAGGATCTGGTGGCAGCAGTAAGGCCTGCCATGATCTCCTCAGCAAAAACAGACGCATTACAATGAATCATATGCGCGCTTGCCTGTGTCGGGTCTCTCCACCCTCCATCCTCGTCAATCACGATTTGCTGAATCGTCGGATCATCCTTAAGCCATAAGAAAACCGGTTTTGAAACAGGCATCGGTCCAAACCGAATGACAACATCAGGACGGAGTTTCCGCTTCAGCTCATCATCTTTTAAAAACGAATCATACGCATCAATAACAGTGCTTTTATCATGAACACCATTCCGCAGATTAGACAGCGGATCTGCTAAAATTGGATACTGAAGCGCTTTTGACAGCGCAATAATGTTTTCCTTGTCCGCATCACTATGGAGCTCTCCGCAGACGATCATTCCTTTTTCAGCCTCTGCGAGCATCTCAGCCACATCAGACAGGGACTCTCGGTCAACAGACTGCGTACCCGTTTTCACAGACACATGACGGCCTGTTCTCATTCTTCCAAACGGCTCATCTGAAAGATCCGGCATCAGCGGTTCGCGCAGCGGCACATTCACATGGACAGGCCCCATCGGGCGCTTTTGTGCTTCTCCGGCAGCGCGGCTTGCCAGCGTTCGGATGTATCTCAGCATTTGCGGAGACTCTTCAGGAAGAGCAGAGTCTGTGAAAAACTTAACAAAGTTACCGAATAAGAAGTGCTGATTAATAGCCTGCGGTGCGCCTACTTCGCGCAGCTCATGAGGCCGATCAGCAGTTAACACAATAATAGGCACCCTTGAATAATGGGCTTCAACCACAGCCGGATAAAAGTTGGCCGCGGCTGTTCCAGATGTACAGATCAATAGTACGGGACGCTGCTTCGCTTTTGCCAAACCTAATGCAAAAAATCCGGCAGACCTTTCATCAATTTGGACATGGACGCTGATATCGGGATGCGCAGCACAAAGAACAGCCAGCGGTGTAGATCTTGAGCCCGGACAAACGACGGCGTCCGTAATTCCGGAAAGGGCGAATTCATCAATAAAACTTCCGATGTAATGAGTAATCGGGTTGACTGTCAACGCCTCTCACCTCCTAATGCAGAGATCATCGGCTTCAATTTAATCTGTGTTTCTTCATATTCCGAGATTGGTTCCGAGTCTTCCACAATACCGCACCCGGCAAACAGCCTTGCTGTGCTTCCTTCGATGAGCCCTGAACGAATGGCGACCGCGAATTCCCCGTTATCCTGGCTGTCAATCCAGCCGATAGGGGCCGCATACCAGCCGCGGGACATCGGTTCAATCTCCCTGATCACGTCAACAGCTTTTTCCTGAGGTGATCCCCCAAGCGCGGGAGTGGGGTGCAGCTTCTCAATTAAGTCAAAAATCGAAGCAGACTCGCGCAGCTGTCCGACAATCGGCGTAAACAGGTGCTGAACGCTTTTTGTTTTGTACAAAACAGGTCCATCAGGCTTTTCAACCTCTGAACAGCTTGATACAAAAGCATTATGAATCATACCTACCACAATATCATGCTCAAGCAGGTTTTTCTCATCGTTTAATAATTCAAGGCCTATCCGGCGGTCGTCTTCTTCATTCACGCCTCGTTTAATGGAGCCTGCCAGACAGGAAGACATGACAGTGCCGCCGTCTCTTTTGATCAGTCTTTCCGGAGACGCGCCGACAAAGGTTTTGCCTTCTTGTTCAATTGCAAAAACATAGCTTGTCTGCTGATCGTCCAGAAGCGTTTTAAGCACCGGTTCAATTTGGATTGGACCGTCAAACGTGAGCAGCAGCTCTCGGGCAAGAACAACCTTATCATATTGTTTCTCTTTAATTTGGCTTGTGGCCGTTTCGATTGCTTTCAGCCAATCATCCTTATCCAGCTCTTCGGCTGCTGCAATCACAGCCTGATCTTCTTGCTTGAAATCGGGAACCATAAATTCCGCCGCAAAAGCTTTTAAGCCTTCTAAAACAGCTTCTGCGTCTTCTCCTCCGCTTACCCATCTGTTAACTGTTAAGAACGGGCCTTCAGCAGTCATCGTCAGCATAAGCGCAGGCACAAAGAAATCCCCTTCCGAGAAATGGTCCCATTGTGAACCTCTTTCTTCGCAAGGGTCAAAAGAAAATCCTCCGAATAACACAGGTCCCACTGCAGAATGCTGCAGCTTTTCTTCTTCATAAATATGAAAAGCCGTCTTTTTAAAGCGCTCCCATTGTTCAAAAACCTCACGATACCGCTCGCTGTTTTTTTGATTTGTCTGGAAAACCGCTTCTTTGCCAAGACCGACTATTGTCAATTCACTTTCAGGATCTGACCAAAAAAATCGATTGCCTGTATATTTTTTTGCTCCGTAATTGAAAAATGATAGAGGGTCAAGAGACTCGATTTGTCTCGAATAGCTTATTAAGACAGCATGGTTGACTTCTTTGGCTTTATGTAATGCATGTAGAACTTCCTTTCGGAACGTACGCTGCACCGTTGTCACCATGAGACATTCCTCCATAATCCTTAAAATGCTTTTAATACCATACACCTGTGTCTCCTTTGTGTCAAACACAGATCATGCAGTCCAAATGGCCTGCCTTACCTATTATAAACCTAATTTCAGAAATGAAAAAGAAACAAAGCTTAAATTTCTTTCTCCACTGATAGCAAAGGTTGTATCCGCTTACCATAAAAGGAAAACCTCCTATATTCCTCCACCCGCCATTTATGAAAGTTCTCAGGCGATCTGTTCATACTAAAGGTATGCATCACAGAGAAACGAGGCGATCACATTGCTTACGAAAGAACAGCTTCAGCATTTAAAAAATGAACTGGAACAAACGAAAAAAGATATCTTAAACCGTTTCAAAGACAATGATCATTTTCAGCTTAACTCAGCCTTTCCTTATGATTCGTGGGGTGAGCTTTCGGCATACGACAACCATCCCGGCGATCAGGCGACAGAACTTTACGAGCGTGAGAAAGACATCGCTCTAGACTTGCATGAGAGAGAGCACCTTCGGGACATTGAGCATTCATTGAAGGCGATAGAAAACGGTACGTATGGCATTTGTGAAGTCAGCGGAAAGGAAATCCCTTTCGAACGACTTGAAGCGCTTCCGACTGCCACAACCCTCGCGGAGTATTCGTCACAGGACGTGGTTTCCAAAGACCGTCCGATTGAAGAAGAAACACCATTCGGGCAATTTGAATTTGATGATGATGAAGAAATCAGAGCGCCATATGACAGTGAGGATTCCTATCAGGATGTCGAAAAATATGGGAACTCACAAACGCCGCAGGATATGGAAAACCCTCCGCTCAGCTATGATGATATGACGATGAATGCCGAAGAGAATATCGGCAATACGGAGTCTTACGAAAATTTCATCGCTACAGATATCACTGGGAAAGAAATTACCGTTTATCAAAGCAGAGCCCATGAGCGCTATGAAGAAGAACTTGACGAAGAGGGAATCATGACCACATTCGGCGATCTCCACGCTGATTGAACCCCCAATTATTGGGGGTTCTTTTCCGTTTTCAGCATATCGTAAATCAGCTTCAGATAATCCTTTTGCAGGCCGATGTCATACCGCTCGCCCTCTAGCAATTTCCCGTATACGGTACATGCCCCGAGCGAAGCTTTTATCGCATCCGTTACCTGCACTTCTCCTCCGCTATCAGCTTCTAATGCCTCCAGCTCATTAAAAATATCCGGTGTGAAAATATAACGCCCTGCTGCGGCAAAATGAGACGGAGGGTTTTGTTTAGGCTTTTCCACAATATCCTGTATGCGATAAAGCCCTTTTTCAACAGGCTCCCCTTTTATCACCCCGTAATGATGTAAATCCTCCGTTTTTGTTTCTTTTAAGCCGATCACACTGGACTGATATTTCGTATACGCTTCAATCAGCTGCCCCAAAGCCGGCTGATTGGCGGAAAAAATCAGATCATCTGGCAAAACGACGGCAAAAGGCTCTCCTCCTGCAAATTGCTTTCCGAAAGAAATGGCGTCGCCAAGACCCTTTGCATAAGGCTGCCGCACATAGTGAATCCGTATATCCGGAATGGGATGCTCTCTAAGTAAATGCAGTTTATTCTTAGAGGCCAAAAAAGCCTCAAGTGCCAAAGAGGAATCAAAATAGTCGACAATCAGATTTTTATGGCTCGATACAACCATCAAAATGTCCTCAATGCCTGACTCCTTTAATTCTTCAACAAGATAATGAATCACAGGCTTAGATCCTACCGGAAACATTTCTTTCGGAATCACCTTCGTCACCGGCAGATTTCTCGTGCCGAATCCGCCTGCAGGAATGATCGCTTTTTTTATCATGGTATTTTCCCCTCAGCTCATGTTTATTACATGATATTCCAAGAGCGCATCCCGATGTTTGTACATCTGAAATTAGGCGGAAGCAACTGGGCAGAAAGCGGAATCACGAACCAGCCCTTTTTTAATAGGATATTGATATATGACCAGTAATCTTGTAAAGGAGCTCAGGTGATGAAAATTTGTGTGGTTGGCGCCGGGTATGTCGGTTTAACCCTATCAGCGGCACTGGCATCCATCGGACATGACATGATATGCACAGACAAAGACGTCAAAAAAATCGGGCAGCTGAAAAAAGGAGTCATTCCCTTTTACGAGCCTGGGCTTTCAGATGCAATACTTCGTTGCGGCAATCTCTCGTTTTCTTCTGAAGTGAAATCGAGCATGGAGGAATGTCCCGTTATTTTTATCGCAGTCGGAACTCCGCCGCGTTCGGACGGATCAGCTGATACGAAAGCCCTGCAGTCCGTCATCGGTGATTTAAGCGAGGCGATCCGATCGTATAAAACCATTATTACGAAAAGCACTGTTCCGCCCGGGACAAATGAAAACATAGCAAAACAGCTGATTGCCTCCGGAGTGTCTAAAAACCTCTTTAATATCGTATCCAATCCGGAGTTTCTGCGGGAAGGCAATGCCTTATATGACATGCTGCATCCTGACAAAACAGTCATCGGTGTTCAGGAAGAAGATCACGTATCGGCAGCCATCGTCAAATCCATTTACAAACACATTGATACCCCTTTTATCGTTACAAGCTTAGCGGGAGCAGAGCTGATCAAATATGCCAACAATTTCTTTTTAGCGGCCAAAATTTCGTTCATTAACGAAATGGCCCGCATATGTGAAGCCTATCAATCAGATATCTCAGATATTTCCCGCGCTATCGGTCTAGACCCAAGGATCGGGAAGCACTTTTTGCAGGCAGGCATCGGATACGGAGGCTCTTGTTTTCCAAAGGATCTGCAGGCGCTGCAATTTGCTGCCCAGGAAAAAAACACGGAGACCTTCCTGCTCCGGGCCGTGCAGCACATTAATGACACCCAGCTTGGCCTGTATATCAAAAAAATACAGTCATTCTTCGAAACACTTCAAGGCAAGAAAGCGGCTGTACTCGGCATTTCCTTCAAACCGAATACTGATGACATCCGGAATTCTCAGGCTGTCAGACTGATGGAAAGGCTGGCGGAGCTGGGATGTGATGTTCATGCATATGATCCTGAAGCTGTACTTCCAGAACATTTGCGGCAACATGTAACTCAGCATTCTCAAGCTTTTGATGCGATCGAAGAGAGTGACTTTTTATTTTTGGCGACAGAATGGTCTGAGTTTTTAGCGTTTGATTGGAAAAAGGCTGCAGATATCATGAAAGGGCGTCTTGTGATTGACGGACGCAACGTACTAAAAAAAGAACTGATCGAGGCTTGCGGCCTGATCTGTACGGGAGTTGGCCGTCCATGAAAATACTCGTCACAGGAGCAGCGGGCTTTATCGGCTCCCACCTCTGCGAAGAATTACTAAAAGATAAGAAACATAACGTTATCGGAATCGATGACTTTATCGGTCCTACTCCATTTTCCTTGAAATTAAAAAACCTTAAAAACCTGCTGCCGGAAAAGCGATTTACGTTCATAAAGGAAAATCTGCTGACAGCCGATCTTGCTCCCTTACTGGAAGGAGTGGACGTCATCTTTCATTTGGCGGCCATACCGGGTGTCCGCTCAAGCTGGGGCAATCATTTTCACCCATATGCCGCACATAATATCCAAGCGCTCCAAAGGCTCCTCGAGGCGTGCCGGGAACATTCTATTCAAACGTTCGTCTTTGCATCCACCTCTTCCGTCTATGGCGAAAAACAAGGAAAAGTCAGCGAAAACACGTCGCTTTCTCCTTTATCTCCGTACGGGGTAACAAAGCTTACGGGAGAAAAGCTTTGCCATGTGTATAAACAGAGCTTTGGCATTCCAATTGTGATTCTCCGTTTTTTTACCGTATACGGGCCAAGACAGCGGCCGGATATGGCTTTTCACCGGCTCATTAAGCAGCACCTTCAGCAAAAGCCGCTTACCATCTTCGGTGATGGGCAGCAGTCAAGAGATTTCACTTATATCAGCGACTGTGTCAAAGGCATCACCGCTGTTCTTGGGAAACCCCACCTTATTGGTGAAACAGTAAATATCGGCGGCGCAGAGCGTGCCTCAGTCTTAAAAGTTGTCTCCCTCATTGAGGATATTTCCGGGAGAAAAGCAACACTGCACTTTTCGGACAAAATAGCAGGGGAACCGAGCAACACGTGGGCGGATATTTCAAAAGCAAAACAGCTCTTGCATTATGATCCCGCCACATCCTTAAAGGATGGCTTGACCAACGAAATCGCCTATTTATCGTCGCTGTATCAGGGGGAATAAAAATGAAGCTTGCCTTTATCTGTACAGAAAAGCTGCCGGCGCCCGCAGTACGCGGCGGCGCTATTCAAATGATGATTGACGGTGTCACGCCCTATTTCAGCAGCAGGTACGACCTGACCATTTTTTCAATAGAAGATCCATCGCTCCCAAAAAGAGAAACAAAAGACGGCGTACATTATATCCATCTGCCAAAAGAACATTACCGCGAGGCGGTAGCCGAAGAGCTGCGAGCCTCTTCCTTTGACCTCATTCATGTGTTCAACAGGCCTTTAAATGTCTCTTTATATAAAAAAGCCTCACCAAACAGCAAGATCGTTCTGAGCCTGCATAACGAAATGTTTTCTGAAAAAAAGATGACCTTCGCGCAAGGAAAAGAAGTACTCGACAATGTCTCCATGATCACAACAGTGAGCGAATTTATTAAACAAACCGTCATTGAACGTTTCCCTGAAGCCGAGGACATCACAAAAGTTGTGTATTCCGGCGTTGATTTAAACTCTTATCCGCCCGTCTGGACGATGAAAGGCTCGGCTGTCAGAAAAACATACCGGAAAAAATACGGTATTGAAGATAAAAAAGTTATTTTATTCGCCGGCCGCTTAAGCCCGACAAAAGGGCCTCACCTTCTCATTCACAGCATGAGACGGATTTTGCAGCAGCACCCTGATGCTGTACTGGTCATAGCAGGCGGGAAGTGGTTCAGCGATGACAGCGAAAACCAATATGTCACCTATCTGCGCACGCTGGCGCTGCCATACAGAGACCACATAATCTTTACAAAATTCATTCCCGCAGACGATATCCCAAACCTTTTTCTGATGGCAGATGTATTTGTGTGCAGCTCTCAGTGGAACGAACCCCTCGCCCGTGTGAATTATGAAGCAATGGCGGCCGGCACGCCCTTAATTACCACAAACCGGGGCGGAAACGGTGAAGTCGTAAAACACGAAGTCACCGGCCTTGTCATCGATAGCTACAACAAACCTTCTTCATTTGCAAAAGCAATTGACAGAGCCTTTACAGATCAAGAATTAATGAACAAAATGACAAAAAACGCCCGAAAGCATGTAGAAGCTTTATTTACCTTTACCCATGCTGCCAAAAGGCTCAATACTGTTTACCAATCCGTTCTGACCCCGAAAAACAAACAATTTCCGCCGCCTTTTCTGACGCAAAATTTTGATTTATCATCTATCAATCAGCTTTTTGTGAAAGCAAAAACATAAAACCTACAGCTCGTGTTGCAAAACGGGCTGTTTTTTCGCTACAGAGAACTTAAAAAAAGGCATAAATGTGACTTTATGCCTTGCGCTTTACAGTTTGAGAAAACCATGGAGCTGGTTTAGATTCACTTGGAAGAATGATGATTTCCACTTTAGCTTCTTCCGCTAAGTCTGGTTCTTCATCTTCATCCTCTTCTTCATATGGGGGCGCTGAGCGTTTCGAATCACGCTCCTCCTCAGGCTCCAGAGTGGTTTCGAATTTTGTTTCTTCTTCATCATCGACGATTTTGCGATCTGTTTCCTTTTCCTTCGTTTCTTTTTGATATTCTTTCGGTGCATTGATGTGAGGGAGCTCTCGAATGCTGCCCACATCTAAATGCTTCTCCTCTTCTTCCTTCTCAGCTGAGATTGAGTCATGAGCCTGCCATCCCATCGGTCCAGGCGGTGTAAATACGAATTGGTCGAGATCCAGTTTAGAAATAGAGGCTTTTTGTCTCGATGACCTCATGTCAATTCGCCTCCCGATACGCTTTTATCTTTTTATACAGTTCCGGCAGTTTATCCAAAAACGAATCTTTAGATTCTTCAACAGAAATCATGTTTTGCAGCGCCCAGTTATACTTCTCATCTGACCACGTTTTCTTTTGCTTCAAATAATATTTGTGCCCGATTGCACAGAACAAATGCGGAAACGCGAGATCAATCCAAAGTACCTCGTACTGTTTTTCTGTGAGCGGATACACTGCGTCGTAGGCCGCAAGCAGTGCAACCATGAAATCAGTATCCCATACAGAAAGCTTAACCATCACTTTATTCAGCAGAATACGAAGGTCTCTTGACGGCAAATCGTAGGTAATCGAGTGAAGCTCCTTTAAAAAAGGCTCCCCTTCGATCTCAGTCAAACGTGCCAATGTAAAATCCTGAAAACAGAATCCGCCATGCTCGAGTGTCTCTTTTGTCCAGGTTTCGTATTCTGAGTCATCAAGCGCTCTGAGAGCTTCTTTTCCTCTTGCCAGCATTTTATCAGCATGTTTTAAGAAAGTTTGCGAAAATACGTCATCAGGATAGGATGCTGCGATCTGCATATTCCCTTCAAGTTCCTGCAGCTTCCAACGGTACAATTTGTGCCATTTTCCCAGCCTGCTTCTCTTCTTGCTTTCATCTGTGCAAACATATCCTTTTGAGGCATGATGAAAATGGCCGGCAAATGACATGACTTTTTTCATTTGCTCTGCATCATAGTAAATCATTTCTTTTCCTGTCACTTTGTCATATAAACTGTAAGAAACCTGATCCGTGCCCAAGCAGCTACCGCCATTTTTTGTTTGATGAATCGGCGCTATCGGCAGCCCTTTCTCTTGTAAATGGGCGTGTGCCTGAGTGATAAAAAGCATCCGCTCCGGTTTCATTTGCGCTTCTTTTAGCAGCTTTGGGCCATGATCAGTTTCGACTTCCCAGATTTTGCGCCCGCTTTTGTTCGATTTCAGCGCCACATGGTCGATATGAAACGGATAATAACTGAGAATTTCGGACACAATCTGTTCTTCATGCTCTTTTTGGTACACTCTGTTCACCCCTTCTATCTGTTCTTTTCATAGACGCTGAGCAGATTTTCAGCCACCCTCTGCCAGCCAAAATTGCTTTCTGCCTCACGGCGGCTGTATTTCCCAAGCCGTTCCCGCTTTTCCGAGCTGCTCAGCAAATCATTGATACGTTCGGCATATTGTTTAGGATTTTCAAAGTCATGAATGATGTAGCCGTTTTTCCCTTCCTCTATGACCTCTGGATTGCCTCCCCGATTGCTTGTAATAATAGGAAGTCCCGCAGCCATCGCTTCATAATGCACCCTTGCTAAAGGCTCCTGCCATTGCGAAGAGCATACAAATACATCTGACATGGTATAAAGGCGCGGAATGTCCTTTGGCTTCACAAATTGAATAAATGTGACATGATCCTTTTGCATCGCACCAAGGGTATGAAGATGTTTGACATAGTTATTTAATTCATTATCTCCGAACCATTTTGACCCGATAAACACCATCATGACATCGGGGTGCTCCTCAATGATGTCCGGCAAAGCCTGCAATAATATGTGCGGGCCTTTGACTTTGCTAAGCCGGCCGACAAACAAGACGATTTTTTTGCCGTGAAGCCCCAGCTCGCTTCGCATCTCTTCGCGAGCTCGCTGCCCTTCATTCGTCCAGCGAGGGTGGTACGTTTTTAAATCCACACCAGAATACACCGTTTTTGTTTTTGATCGTGCTGACGGAAAACGGCTTGTGATCGTCTGTCCGATATAATCGCTGACCGTAACAATCTGCGCTACGGAGTCGATGCAAATCTCGCCTTCCGCCTGGCTGATTTTATCGTAAGCGAACATTTCATTGTGAACGCTTAAAATAAAAACAGCATCCGGCGCCTGTTTCTTCAATTTCGGAACCCAGCTTGGGCGATTACAAACATGCACAAGATCAAAACGGCTCTTTTTCAGCTCTGCTCCAACGGCTTCTTCATAACGGTCTTCATCCAAATGCACATAATGGACACCGTCTACCTTCTCTCTATCAGCGAGATTCGGATCTTTAATAGAAAACACAGTCACCTCATGTTTTTTTGCAATTAAAGGGGCAACCGCTTCGAGGTAGATTTGAATGGCGCCTCCTCGAACCGATGGGACAGGAAGCTTCTCTGTGGCGATCAGTGCTATTTTCATACATAGCCTCCATTCCTGCATGATTTTTAACTAGTTAGAATCATGATACGGCTGAACAACCAACTTGTGCGGAATGGGACTGCCCTAAAAACAAAACGGGTAAACAACCAGATTCATCTATTAAATATAGTCAAATAACTCAATCATTTTTTCCTTTTGATTCATAAGGTAGGAGTAAAACAGGTAAGGATGTGTCCTTTAATGGCAGAAAACCATGAAGTCATTGAGGAGGGGAATTCATCAGAGCTTCCTTTATCAGCAGAAGATGCAAAAAAATTAACGGAGCTGGCTGAAAATGTGCTTCAAGGATGGGATGTGCAGGCTGAAAAAATAGACGTCATTCAGGGAAACCAGATGGCGCTTGTCTGGAAGGTCCACACAGACTCCGGCGCGGTTTGTCTAAAACGAATACACAGGCCAGAAAAGAAAGCGTTGTTTTCCATTTTCGCGCAGGACTATTTAGCAAAAAAAGGCATGAATGTTCCTGGCATACTCCCAAACAAAAAAGGCAGCCTATATTCCAAGCACGGCTCATTTCTATTTGTCGTATATGACTGGATCGAAGGAAGGCCGTTTGAGCTGACTGTAAAGCAGGACTTGGAGTTTATCATGAAAGGCCTTGCTGATTTTCATACAGCTTCCGTCGGATATCAGCCGCCAAATGGCGTTCCCGTATTTACCAAATTAGGTCGCTGGCCGAATCACTACACGAAACGATGCAAACAGATGGAAACGTGGAAGCTGATGGCGGAGGCGGAAAATGAAGATCCTTTCTCACAGCTTTATCTTCAGGAGATAGATGGCTTTATTGAAGACGGGCTGCGCATCAAAGACCAGCTTTTGCAGTCGACCTATGTTCCATGGACTGAACAGCTGAAAAAAAGCCCTAACCTTTGCCACCAGGATTACGGAACCGGAAATACACTCTTAGGGGAAAATGAACAGATTTGGGTCATTGACTTAGATACCGTTTCATTTGATCTGCCTATTCGCGATTTGCGCAAAATGATTATTCCGCTTTTGGATACGACGGGCGTTTGGGATGAAGAAACATTTCATGTCATGCTGAACGCATACGAATCCAGAGCCCCATTAACTGAAGAACAAAAACAAGTCATGTTTATTGATATGCTGTTTCCTTACGAGCTTTACGATGTCATTCGCGAAAAATACGTCCGCAAGTCTGCTTTACCGAAGGAAGAATTAGAATCAGCTTTTGAATATGAACGCATTAAAGCAAACGCATTGCGGCAGCTTATTTAAGACCATCATTTCCCCCGCATATCGGGGGTTTGATCTTTATAAGATAAAGGGTAATTAAATACATGCGGAGGTTGCAAATATGAAAAAGATTGTCGGCGCTTTAGCCGTTTTTGTGATTACATATGCGCTGTTTTCAGCCGCAGGCTACCTGTTTCCTGTGGACCAAGAATGGTACAATTCATTGAAAAAACCGGACTGGACGCCAAGCGGAACTGCGATCGGCATCATTTGGGCCATCCTGTTTGCCCTGATCTCCCTTTCAGCAGCCATTGTATATGCTGCGTTTTCATTTAAAGGTGCGAAAAGCTTTTGGTTTACACTTTTGATAAATTACGTGCTCAATCAAGCCTTCAGCTATTTCCAGTTTACGCAAAAAAATCTGCTGGCTGCATCGCTTGACTGCCTGCTTGTCGCCATCACAGCAATCGTATTACTGATCATTGCCAAAAAATACAGCAGAGCCGCAAGCTATCTTCTTTTGCCTTATTTTTTATGGAGTGCATTTGCGACGTTCTTATCCTTTACAATCAATTCAATGAATCTGTGAACAAAAAAAGCCGCTTATACAGCGGCTTTTTCACATCATCGGCTTGATGCCCCAAATGTCCTTCGCATATTCCCGGATCGTGCGGTCGCTGGAGAAATATCCTGAATGAGCAATGTTTACAATCGAACGCTCAGACCATTTCCTTCGCTCTCGATAATCAGCTTGAATTCGCTCCTGCGCATCTGCATATGAGCTGAAATCCTTCAGCACAAAATACTCATCATTATGCGGAAGCAGCGAGTCAAAGATCGATTCAAATTCATCTGCTTCTCCTTCAAAAAAACCATTGATCAGCTGATCCGCTACCTGCCTGATTCTTCTGTCATGCTGATAATATTCCCTCGATCTATAGCCACCATTTTCCTGATACGATAGAACCTCATCCGCCTTTAAGCCGAACGTGTAAATACAGTCAGGGCCCACCCGCTCAAAGATCTCGATATTTGCGCCGTCATGCGTGCCGATCGTCAAAGCCCCGTTCATCATAAACTTCATATTCCCTGTACCAGACGCTTCCTTGCTTGCAGTTGAAATTTGCTCACTTACGTCTGATGCCGGAAAAATTCGCTCAGCCATAGAAACTCTATAATTTTCTAAAAAAACAACTTTGATCAGCTGTTTGACTGCCGGATCATAATTGACTTTTTCTGCGACAGAATGGATCAGCTTAATGATTTTCTTGGCATAATAATAGCTTGGTGAAGCCTTTGCCCCGAAAATAAAGGTTTGCGGGTAGATTGAAAACCCGGCGTCCTCCTTGAGGCGGTTATACAAATACATAATGTGAAGAACATTCAGCAGCTGCCGTTTATATGCATGAAGCCGTTTCACCTGTACGTCGAATATGCTCTCAGGGTTCACAACCACCCCGGCCGTGCAAAAAATCAAATCGGCAAGCTCTTGTTTTTTCTTGCTTTTGTTGTTTTGAAACTGTTCAATAAATGCAGGATCAGTGGCGTACGGTTCTAAACGGATCAGTGATTCCGGCTGTTTGACCCATTCATCGCCGATCGCCTCTGTAATGATGGCAGACAAGCCTGGATTCGCTTTTAACAGCCAGCGCCTGTGGGCAATTCCATTCGTCTTATTGTTAAAACGATTCGGAAACAGCAAGTGAAAGTCGCGCATCTCCCTTTCCATTAATATATCGGAATGTATTTTTGCAACGCCATTTACACTGTAACTGCCTACTATGGCCAGATGAGCCATTTTGACAACACCATGCGCTGTAATCGCCATGTCCTCTATCCTTTTCCAGTCTCCCGGATACTTTTCCCAAACTGCGCGGCAAAACCTCTCATTGATCTCTTCAATAATCATGTACATTCGCGGGAGCAGCGGCTTAAACAAATGAATCGGCCATTTCTCGAGCGCTTCTGACAATGTTGTATGATTTGTATAAGAAATCGTATGTACAGTGATATGCCAAGCTTCTTCCCAGCTCATGTTCTCTTCATCGAGCAAAATCCGCATCAGCTCAGGCACCGCAAGCGCAGGGTGAGTGTCATTAATATGAATGCTCACTTTTTTATGCAGGCCGGATAAAGATTTATGTGTTTTTCGGTAATTGTTCACAATGCTTTTTAAGCTTGCGCATACTAAAAAATACTGCTGCTTCAGCCGTAAAATTTTCCCCTCATCATGGGTGTCATCGGGATATAAGAATTCAGAAACCGCTTCTGTTTCCCGCTTATAAGACAAAATATTACCGCCGTGATAATGCGCATAGGGCTCGGCGTTCCAGAGCCTTAACGTGTTGACAGTGCCCGTTTCATAGCCGATGACCGGGATATCATAAGGAACAGCGGTAACAATTGTCGCTTGTTCGTGGCGAAAATGCAGGCGCCCGCTTTTTTCTGTCATATGGACTTCGCCCCAAAACGGCACGTCCACTGCTTGATCCGCATTCCTTACTTCCCATACGTTCCCGTTTTTCAGCCATTGCTCAGGCAGCTCCACCTGATGCCCGTCTACAATTTTTTGCTCAAACAAACCATGCTTATAACGTATGCCCATGCCGTGCCCAGGCAGGTTCAACGAAGCAAGCGAATCTAAAAAGCAAGCGGCCAAGCGCCCAAGTCCGCCATTGCCGAGACCTGCATCGTTCTCTATCTGAAGGATCTCCTCTAAATTGATGCCGATTTCCTTTAAACCAGCTTCTACAACATCACGAACACCAAGATTCATTAAGTTTTGCTCAAGGAGCTGACCGAGCAGAAATTCGATTGATAAATAATATGTCTGCTTCCCGGAATTTGATCTGCTTTTTTCATTCGTTTCGATCCAATCAGCGCTGATATACTCTCTGACCATATTGCCCAACGTTTTATATTGATCCAGCTTGGCAGAATCTTTAAAGCTTTTTCCGCACGTCATTTCCAGACGCTTTAAAAATAAGTCTGCAAAGCGTTCTTTACTCGAGAACATCCCGTCCACTCCTTGTCACCTGCTCGAAAATACGCTGATACTCTTTAGCCGACTTCCCCCAGCTGTAATCTGCATTCATTGCGGTCTTCACGATGCTCTTCCATACATCCTGTTGGCGATAAAACGCCAGCGCTCGTTCAATCGTAAATTTCAAATCATGCGCATTAAAGGCGGAAAACGTAAAACCATTGCCCGTTCCCTCTTCCTCCTGATAGGAACGGACAGTGTCGTAAAGACCGCCCGTTTCCCTGACAATCGGAATGGCGCCATATTGAAGAGCAATGAGCTGCCCCAAACCGCACGGCTCAAATTTCGACGGCATCAAAAACATATCAGAGCCCGCATAAATTTGATGGGCTAGCGGCTCATCAAACCCGATATAAGCTCGGCACTTCTCATGAAAAGCAAATTCTGCATACCGGAAATAATCTTCAAATTCATGTTCTCCTGTGCCTAGCACAACCAGCTGTATGTCTTGCTCCTCAAGAAGTTCGTGCATAATTCTGCGGACAAGATCAAGCCCCTTTTGTTTAGTGAGCCTTGTCACCATACTGATCAACGGAATATCGTTTTTCTCTGGAAGCCCCATCCGCCGTTGAAGCTTCGTTTTGTTTAACAACTTGCATGCAAGATCCCCTGAATCGTATTGCGCCTCTATATAAGGATCGCTTTTCGGCTGATAGAACGTATCATCAATGCCATTTAATATGCCGGTTACATCATTTTCCCTATATTGCAAAACCTGTTCCAACTGCTCACCATAATACGGAGTCAATATTTCATTTCTGTAAGTGGGGCTCACAGTTGTCACATGATCAGCCGCAATGATGCCCGCCTTCATAAAATTAACAAATCCGTTGCATTCTAACCTTTCATAATGAAAATGATCCATCTCAAGACCCAGCAAGTCATGTGTGACATCAGGAGGGAAAATACCTTGAAACTGCAGGTTGTGGATCGTGAGCACGCTTTTCATCCGTTCATAAAAAGGATGTTTTCTGTACTCCTCTTTCAGCAAATAATTGACCATCGCTGTATGCCAATCGTGAGTATGAACAATATCGGCTTGAACATTCACAACTTTGGCAGCCTCCAGTACAGCTCTTGAAAAAAAGGCAAACCGCTCACCGTCATCATAATGCCCGTACAACGAATCCCTGTTGAAATAGTACTCATTGTCGATGAAGTAATAATTCACATCATCTTCGGCCATATGTTCAATTCCGCAATATTGCTGCCGCCAGCCGACAGCTACCGTACACTCAGCCTGTTTTTTCATACGCTTTTTCCACGGTTCAGGTATTTGGCTGTACTTCGGCAGCATCACAGCTACTTCATTGCCTAATCGTGCAAGTGCCTTTGGCAGAGCACCTGCTACATCGGCAAGACCTCCTGATTTAACAAATGGGGTGCATTCTGACACAGCAAATAATATCTTCAAGAATTCATCAGCTCTCCTTGCACCAAACCTTTTCTTAATACAAGCGGCTGGTCAGCTGTTCCAGCAGCTTCCGTCGCCTTGCCGATTTTAACGTCCTTATCCGAAATGACCTGCTCAAGAAGACAATCCTCGCCAATCTGCGTTTTTTGCATAATAATACAGTTTTTCAGCTTCGTACCCTTTCCGACATGAACCGCCCTGAACAAAATGCAGTTTTCAACCTCTCCTTCAAGCACACAGCCGTTTGCCACCAAAGAATTTTTGACAGTGCTGTGCTTTCCGTATTTCGTAGGCGGCTCATCCTTCACTTTTGTATAGATCGGCTGCTGCGGCAAAAACACCTGCTGCCAAAAACGAGGCTGAATGAGCTCCATACTGTGGGTATAATATTTTTCCACCGAATCAATGACAGCGGCATAACCTGAATATTCATAAGGGCAAATGGTCAGGGCGGAAGATTCCTTTTCAACAGCCTCCTGAATGGTTTTATAGCCTTTTTCGCTATGTCCGTAGATCAGATCCTTTAAAAGCGTTGTTGACATGATATAGATTTGCAGCGACTGGCCGTCCTGAAATACCTCGGTGACGTCGCAGCCCACCTCCTGATGGCGTTTCAGCACATATTGAAATTGAATGTTGCATACGGTATGGCTGTTGGAGATTACAGCATATTGCTGAGTGCTTCTGTGGAAGTAATCTAGATGGTCCGAAAACTGGCGAAAGGAACCGAATTCATCGTATTCGTGATGAAGATGGGGGGACGGGAAAAAAAAGAGGCCGTCCTTTTTCCGGTGCAAATCCCATTCCTTACCCGCCCCAAGGTGATCCATGAGCGAACGGTAACGATACTTCGGAAAAATTGCAACACTCCTAATATCCGCATTCACCATGTTGGAAAGCATAAAATCAATCAGTCGGTACCTGCCGGCAAAAGGGATCGCCCCGAGCGACCGCTGTGCTGTTAAATCCTGAAGAGAATGCTTATATGTGGTTTCATCTATAACACCTAACATTTGATTATTGAACACTGACTCTGCCCCCTCTTCAGTAATTAAATCAATTCTTTTTCTACAAATTCCTCTGAAACGAGCAGCACCTCTTCAATGTCTTTTTCGGAGCGAATCACTGCGCCATCCGGCAGCACCATCCCATTAGGAACAATGGCATTTTCAATGACTACATGCTCCCCAATCGTCACATCCGGCATTATGACGGATGATGTAACAGTCGTATGCTTACCAACAGTCACACCTTGAAAAAGAACGGAGTGAGACACATTTCCATATACAACACAACCTTCGTTCACAAGCGAATCTTGAACCTGCGCATCAGATGAAATAAATTGCGGAGGCTGATTTGGATTGACGGAGTAAATTTTCCATTTGCGTTCAAACAGCTTCAGCTCCGAGTCCTCTTTTAACAAATCCATATTGGCTTCCCACAAGCTCTGCACCGTTCCGACATCCTTCCAATATCCCTTGAACGGATAAGCAGAAAGCTTCTTTTTCTCTTCCAAAAGCAGTGGAATAATGTCTTTGCCGAAGTCGTGGCTAGAATAAGGGTTTTGATCGTCCATCTCAAGATACTGTTTCAAAAGCGGCCAATTGAATATATAAATTCCCATTGAGGCAAGATTGCTCTTAGGGAATTTGGGCTTTTCATCAAAATGTGTGATCGTCCCATCTGGATTAGCCTTCATGATGCCGAACCGGCTTGCTTCCTCCCAGCCCACTTCGATGACAGAGATGGTCACATCTGCTTTCTTTTCAATGTGATAATCAAGCATTTTGCCGTAGTCCATCTTGTATATGTGATCTCCTGATAAAATCAGTACATACTCAGGATCATACTGATTCAAATAATTGAGATTTTCATAAATGGCGCTTGCCGTCCCTTTATACCATTTGACTTCTGATGACTCGGCATAAGGGGGTAAAACCGTCACGCCGCCATTATATCTATCCAGGTCCCATGCACTGCCGATCCCAATATAGGAATTCAGCTCAAGCGGCTGATATTGCGTTAAAATCCCGACTGTGTCTATGCCTGAATTAGAACAGTTGCTTAGGGTAAAATCAATAATCCTGTATTTTCCCCCGAAAGATACAGCCGGTTTGGCCATATTTTTTGTTAATCCGCTGAGACGGCTGCCCTTCCCGCCGGCAAGGAGCATGGCTACACATTGTTTTTTCATCTTTTTATCTCTCCTCTTTTTTTAACCGCCCGTAAAATCGAGATGCCGTAAGGGGGGATGGTCATCGTGATATAACACGGTTTATGATGAAGTGCTCCCTTTTTAGCCGATAATGGCTTTTTGTTGATTTGCCCTGAGCCTCCATATGTTTCACTGTCACTGTTAAGCACTTCAATGTATTGAGTAAAAAAAGGAACTCCAACATCATATTGATGATAGACCACGGGTGTAAAATTACAAATGATGACAAGCGCCTCACCGTGCTTTTTGCCATAACGAATAAAAGAAAAGATTGATTGTTCGTCATTATGGACATCAATCCATTCAAACGATTGTGCACGATGGTCATGCTCATAAAGGATTTTGCTTTTTTGGTAAAAGCGGAGAAGATCTTGCGTAAAAACGCTGGCTTTCTGATGCATGGGGAAGGAGTCCAAAAACCAATCAAGCTGTTCTGTATCTTTCCATTCATCAAATTGGGCAAACTCTGATCCCATAAAGATCAATTTCTTTCCGGGATGCACTGTCATATAGCCCAGCAAAAGCCGATACTGGGCAAATTTCTGCCAGTAGTCGCCAGGCATTTTATTAAGAAGTGATTTTTTTCCGTATACGACTTCATCATGAGAAAACGGCAATACAAAATGCTCACTAAACGCATATAGTAATGAAAAAGAGATAAGCTGATGACAATGCCGCCTTTCTTCGGGTGGCGTCTCCATGTATTTCAGTACGTCATTCATCCATCCCATATTCCATTTATAATGAAAACCAAGCCCCCCTTCCTCAACGGCACCTGTCACTTGAGGCCATTCTGTAGAATCTTCCGCAATCATCATCACATGGGGATATGCCTCTCTCATGGTTTGATTGAGTTTTTTTAAAAACTCAACAGCATATGGATTCGTGTGGCGTTCATCCTGATTTGGCCAATACAGGATATTAGCCACTGCATCAACCCTAAATCCATCTATATGATAGAATTCCGCCCAGTACAACGCATTCGAAATTAAAAAACTATGAACTTCCGGTTTCCCCAGGTCAAAGTTTGCAGTGCCCCATAACCAGTTCTCCCGATCACGTTCTTCTTTGTATTCATAAAGCGGTTCTCCATCAAACATATAAAGGCCATGTGCATCTTTACAAAAATGTCCGGGGACCCAATCCAAAATGACTCCGATATTTTGTTGATGACATTCATCCACAAACTTCATCAGATCATGCGGGGTGCCAAACCTGCTTGTCGGGCTGTAATACCCCGTTCCTTGGTACCCCCATGAACGATCATATGGATGCTCATACACCGGAAGCAGTTCAATATGGGTAAACCCATGCTCCTTGATATAAGGGATAAGCGTCTGACTTAATTCTTTATAGGAATAATGCCTGCCATCAGAATGCTTCTTCCAAGACCCAAGATGCAGTTCATAAATGAAAACAGGTTTTTCATACAGCGTCTTAGCCTTCTGTTTCTTTTGCCATTTTTGATCTTGCCAGCTGTACCCTTCCAAATCGTAAGTAAATGACGCTGTGTTTGGTCTGACTTCTGAATAAATAGCGTATGGATCTGCCTTCAGCCTGATCTCACCGTTATTCGTCACGATTTCATATTTATATCGTTCCTTTTCTCCTAAACCTGGAATAAATAACGTCCAAATACCACTATCATTCACTCTGTGCATCACATGCTCTTCTCCAGACCAGCTGTTAAAATCTCCAGCCACTCGTACTTCCGACGCATGAGGCGCCCACACACAGAATTCATATCCGCTTTTGCCATTCAGCTCGCGGTAATGCGAGCCAAACAGCTGATAGCTTTTAAACAGACTGCCTTCGTGAAAAAGATAAACATCATGTGCTGTCGGGCTGGCAGCGGCCATGTAATCATCCTTTCTGACATCATAGTTTTCATTTATAGTATTTATTCGAAGAAATAAAAAAAAGCCCTTTGCTGAAAGCGCTTATACTTATAGACAATTAACTTCATTTTCTGAAGAAAAACGAAATATATGGAGATTTTTGTAGTCTGTTTTTAAAATAAAGAACAAAATCTAAGACATATCATGATTTAGAAAACAAAAAAACCTTGCAGGATATGCAAGGCTTCTGGATGACCCGTACGGGATTCGAACCCGTGTTACCGCCGTGAAAGGGCGGTGTCTTAACCGCTTGACCAACGGGCCGATAATTATTATATCTGTAATCATATGGCGGAGAAGGAGGGATTTGAACCCTCGCGCCGCTTACACGACCTACACCCTTAGCAGGGGCGCCTCTTCAGCCACTTGAGTACTTCTCCATTTGGCTCCACAGGCAGGATTCGAACCTGCGACCGATCGGTTAACAGCCGATAGCTCTACCACTGAGCTACTGTGGAACAAAAGTCATGGTGGGCCTGAATGGACTCGAACCATCGACCTCACGCTTATCAGGCGTGCGCTCTAACCAGCTGAGCTACAGGCCCATGACGATATAGAAATGGAGCGGGTGATGGGAATCGAACCCACGACATCAGCTTGGAAGGCTGAGGTTTTACCACTAAACTACACCCGCAATTTTTATTTGGGGCGATTGATGGGAATCGAACCCACGAATGCCAGAGCCACAATCTGGTGCGTTAACCACTTCGCCACAACCGCCAAAATATATTGATAAAATGATAAATGGTGGCTCGGGACGGAATCGAACCGCCGACACACGGATTTTCAGTCCGTTGCTCTACCAACTGAGCTACCGAGCCTAAGTATTTAAATGGCGGTCCGGACGGGACTCGAACCCGCGACCTCCTGCGTGACAGGCAGGCATTCTAACCAACTGAACTACCGGACCATTTTAAAATTTGGTTGCGGGGGCAGGATTTGAACCTGCGACCTTCGGGTTATGAGCCCGACGAGCTACCGAACTGCTCCACCCCGCGATGATTAGGAATATGTATGGCGGAGGAAGAGGGATTCGAACCCCCGCGGGCTTTGACACCCCTGTCGGTTTTCAAGACCGATCCCTTCAGCCAGACTTGGGTATTCCTCCGTATAGTGGTGGACCTTGTAGGACTCGAACCTACGACCGGACGGTTATGAGCCGTCTGCTCTAACCAACTGAGCTAAAGGTCCATTGGTAGCGGCGGAGGGGATCGAACCCCCGACCTCACGGGTATGAACCGTACGCTCTAGCCAGCTGAGCTACACCGCCAAATATTTTTTAAAATCAAGTGGAGCCTAGCGGGATCGAACCGCTGACCTCCTGCGTGCAAAGCAGGCGCTCTCCCAGCTGAGCTAAGGCCCCAAGAATGGTCGGGAAGACAGGATTCGAACCTGCGACCCCATGGTCCCAAACCATGTGCTCTACCAAGCTGAGCTACTTCCCGATTTCATATAGATCATGGCGCGCCCGAGAGGAGTCGAACCCCTAACCTTTTGATCCGTAGTCAAACGCTCTATCCAATTGAGCTACGGGCGCAAAACTTAATGCCGAGGGCCGGACTTGAACCGGCACGGTAGTCACCTACCGCAGGATTTTAAGTCCTGTGTGTCTGCCAATTCCACCACCCCGGCGTGGATGGTATAGTTGGAGCGGAAGACGGGATTCGAACCCGCGACCCCCACCTTGGCAAGGTGGTGTTCTACCACTGAACTACTTCCGCAGAAATGGTGCGGATGAAGGGACTTGAACCCCCACGTCTGTAAAGACACTAGAGCCTGATTCTAGCGCGTCTGCCAATTCCGCCACATCCGCAACATGTAAATGGTGAGCCATGAAGGACTCGAACCTTCGACCCTCTGATTAAAAGTCAGATGCTCTACCAACTGAGCTAATGGCTCTTCTTACAAGAGACTTGAATATTATATCATATAAAAGTGGTGCCGGCAAGAGGACTTGAACCCCCAACCTACTGATTACAAGTCAGTTGCTCTACCAATTGAGCTACACCGGCATATATGTAAAACCGATATGTATAATGAAAAATGGTGGAGGATGACGGGCTCGAACCGCCGACCCTCTGCTTGTAAGGCAGATGCTCTCCCAGCTGAGCTAATCCTCCATACTTGCACTAACGTGCAATTGCTTGGCGGCGTCCTACTCTCACAGGGGGAAACCCCCGACTACCATCGGCGCTGAAGAGCTTAACTTCCGTGTTCGGTATGGGAACGGGTGTGACCTCTTCGCTATCGCCACCAAACAAATTGAGAGTGTTCTCTCAAAACTAGATAACAGGTGTGACATCATTCAAAA